>NZ_OY781932.1:1237500-4084170 GCF_963677335.1 Halopseudomonas oceani
ACCGTATGCGTACAAGCAGTGGGAGCAGACTTGTTCTGTGACTGCGTACCTTTTGTATAATGGGTCAGCGACTTATATTCAGTGGCGAGCTTAACCGTCTAGGGGAGGCGTAGGGAAACCGAGTCTTAATAGGGCGTTTAGTCGCTGGGTATAGACCCGAAACCGGGCGATCTATCCATGGGCAGGTTGAAGGTGCCGTAACAGGCACTGGAGGACCGAACCGACTACCGTTGAAAAGTTAGCGGATGACTTGTGGATAGGAGTGAAAGGCTAATCAAGCTCGGAGATAGCTGGTTCTCCTCGAAAGCTATTTAGGTAGCGCCTCGTGTATCACCACTGGGGGTAGAGCACTGTTTCGGCTAGGGGGTCATCCCGACTTACCAAACCGATGCAAACTCCGAATACCAGTGAGTGTCAGCACGGGAGACACACGGCGGGTGCTAACGTCCGTCGTGAAAAGGGAAACAACCCAGACCGTCAGCTAAGGTCCCAAAGTTATGGTTAAGTGGGAAACGATGTGGGAAGGCTTAGACAGCTAGGAGGTTGGCTTAGAAGCAGCCATCCTTTAAAGAAAGCGTAATAGCTCACTAGTCGAGTCGGCCTGCGCGGAAGATGTAACGGGGCTCAAACCATACACCGAAGCTACGGGTTCATCGTAAGATGAGCGGTAGAGGAGCGTTCTGTAAGCCTGTGAAGGTCAATTGAGAAGTTGGCTGGAGGTATCAGAAGTGCGAATGCTGACATGAGTAACGACAAAGGGAGTGAAAAACTCCCTCGCCGGAAGACCAAGGGTTCCTGCGCAACGTTAATCGACGCAGGGTGAGTCGACCCCTAAGGCGAGGCCGAAAGGCGTAGTCGATGGGAAACGGGTTAATATTCCCGTACTTCTAGTTACTGCGATGGAGGGACGGAGAAGGCTAGGCCAGCACGGCGTTGGTTGTCCGTGTTTAAGGTTGTAGGCTGGTGACTTAGGTAAATCCGGGTCACTAAGGCCGAGAGCTGATGACGAGTGTTCTTTAGAACGCGAAGTGGTTGATGCCATGCTTCCAGGAAAAGCTTCTAAGCTTCAGGTAACTAGAAATCGTACCCCAAACCGACACAGGTGGTCAGGTAGAGAATACCAAGGCGCTTGAGAGAACTCGGGTGAAGGAACTAGGCAAAATGGCACCGTAACTTCGGGAGAAGGTGCGCCGATGAGGGTGAAGCATTTACTGCATAAGCCCACGTCGGTCGAAGATACCAGGCCGCTGCAACTGTTTATTAAAAACATAGCACTCTGCAAACACGAAAGTGGACGTATAGGGTGTGACGCCTGCCCGGTGCCGGAAGGTTAATTGATGGGGTTAGCTTCGGCGAAGCTCTTGATCGAAGCCCCGGTAAACGGCGGCCGTAACTATAACGGTCCTAAGGTAGCGAAATTCCTTGTCGGGTAAGTTCCGACCTGCACGAATGGCGTAATGATGGCGGCGCTGTCTCCACCCGAGACTCAGTGAAATTGAAATCGCTGTGAAGATGCAGTGTATCCGCGGCTAGACGGAAAGACCCCGTGAACCTTTACTATAGCTTTGCACTGGACTTTGAATTTGTTTGTGTAGGATAGGTGGGAGGCTTTGAAGCGTGGACGCTAGTCTGCGTGGAGCCAACCTTGAAATACCACCCTGGCAACTTTGAGGTTCTAACTCTGGTCCGTTATCCGGATCGAGGACAGTGTATGGTGGGTAGTTTGACTGGGGCGGTCTCCTCCCAAAGAGTAACGGAGGAGTACGAAGGTGCGCTCAGCACGGTCGGAAATCGTGCGTAGAGTATAAAGGCAAAAGCGCGCTTGACTGCGAGACCAACACGTCGAGCAGGTACGAAAGTAGGTCTTAGTGATCCGGTGGTTCTGTATGGAAGGGCCATCGCTCAACGGATAAAAGGTACTCCGGGGATAACAGGCTGATACCGCCCAAGAGTTCATATCGACGGCGGTGTTTGGCACCTCGATGTCGGCTCATCACATCCTGGGGCTGAAGCCGGTCCCAAGGGTATGGCTGTTCGCCATTTAAAGTGGTACGCGAGCTGGGTTTAGAACGTCGTGAGACAGTTCGGTCCCTATCTGCCGTGGACGTTTGAGATTTGAGAGGGGCTGACCTTAGTACGAGAGGACCGGGTTGGACGAACCTCTGGTGTTCCGGTTGTGTCGCCAGACGCATTGCCGGGTAGCTACGTTCGGAAAAGATAACCGCTGAAAGCATCTAAGCGGGAAACTTGCCTCAAGATGAGATCTCACCGGGAGCTTGACTCCCCTAAAGGGCCGTCGAAGACTACGACGTTGATAGGTTGGGTGTGTAAGCGCTGTGAGGCGTTGAGCTAACCAATACTAATTGCCCGTGTGGCTTGACCATATAACACCCAAGCAATCTGGTGTTATCGAGCCAACAGATTTAAACAACTTCGCGAACTTGCGAGATTGCAAATACCTTAGCTTCTGTCACAGATCCAAGCTTTTTAAGCTGCACGCCTAGCGGGCAGCAACAAATTGCTTGACGACTATAGAGCATTGGAACCACCTGATCCCATCCCGAACTCAGAAGTGAAACGATGCATCGCCGATGGTAGTGTGGGGCTTCCCCATGTGAGAGTAGGTCATCGTCAAGCGCCTATACCGAACACCCCGATCAGATATGGTCGGGGTGTTCTTCTTTGTGCGGTCGGAAAGTATTGCCTTCGATCGCAGGAGGTTGCCGGGTCTGAAGTCGGCCCATCTTCACCGGCCCTCTCGTTTTCATGTTGCCGCTTATTCTCTTTTGTTTCGCCTACCGGCTGCTAAGCTGCAGTGACGCTGAGGAGGGAGTATGGGGCTATACGATCGTTATGTTCTGCCAAGGTTGATCGATACTGCCTGCAGTATGGGGGACGTCATGGCACGCCGGGCGCGACTGGTACCCCAGGCGTTGGGTGAGGTGTTGGAGATTGGTATTGGTACCGGACTCAATCTGCGCTACTACGACCCGTCCAGGGTTACGCGACTTGTTGGGGTGGATCCGGCCGCGCAGATGCAGGCGTTGGCACAGCGACGCAGCGCTGACGTGGATTTCCCTGTCGACATGGTGGCTGTCGATGTACGGGGGATACACGCCGATGACCGTTGCTTCGACACTATCGTCATGACCTTTACGCTCTGCAGTATTGCCGACCCGTTGCCGGCCTTGCGGGAAATGCACCGCGTACTGCGTGACAGTGGAAAGCTGTTGTTTTGCGAACACGGGCTGGCTCCTGAGCCTGGCGTCCAACGGTGGCAGCATCGCCTTACTCCCTGGTGGAAGCCATTCGCAGGCGGTTGCCACCTTGATAGGGATATCCCAGCATTGATAGGTGATGCGGGTTTTTCCATCGAAGAGATTGAAACCGGTTACATCAAGGGGCCACGACCGATGACATTTCTGTATGAAGGTGTCGCGACGAAGGGATGATTGTTCAGTGCCATAACAAAAGAGCGCCCAAGGGCGCTCTTTTGTTATGGCGGCGATCAGAGGCGGTCAGGCGCGACCCCACTCCAGGTCCTGCAGGTGGCGCCACATCAGCTTGCCTGTTGGCGATTTGGGGATGCTGTCGGCGAAGGAGACCATCTGCGGGCACTTGTAGGCGGCCATATTTTCATGGCACCAACTGATGATGTCCTGTTCGCTGGTGTTCTCCTTGCCTGCCGCGAGGACCACTACGGCCTTGACCGTTTCGCCACGGCGCTCATGCGGTGTAGAGATGACACAGACTTCCTGGATCGCAGGGTGCGCGTACATCAGCGACTCGACTTCCGCAGGCCATACCTTGAAACCGGATGCGTTGATCATGCGTTTCACCCGGTCAACGAGGAAGAAGTAGCCCTCTTCATCGTAGTAGCCCAGATCGCCAGAGCGGAAGAAGCGATGACCGTCCAGTTCGACAAAGGCTTCTTCGGTGGCGTCCGGGCGGTTCCAGTAGCCCTGGAAGATCTGCTCGCCGCGCATGATGATCTCACCGGTTACGCCGGGTTCGACTTCCTTGAGCGTTTCCACATCGATGACGCGTGAGTCGACACCGATGAATGGAATGCCGAGGCATTGTGCCTTGGATGCCTGCGGAGGGTTAACGTGGGTGGCAGAGATCGTTTCCGATAGGCCGTAGCCTTCCATATAGGTCAGCCCCGTCTTTTCCTGTAACTTGGCTGCGACGGCCGCCGGCATGGCTGCGCCACCGCCACCGATGCCTTTGAGTGAGCTGATGTCGTACTTGTCGATATCAGGGTCGGACAGCATGTCGACGACCATGGTCGAGATGTTGCGCCAGGTATTGACTTTTAGGCGCTCGATCAGGGTAGCGGCGACCTTGCGGTCCCAGCGGGTCATGACGACCAGTGTACCGCCGGCATACAGCGTCGAGTTCATGCACGATTGCATGCCGGTCACATGGAACATCGGCACTGATACCAAGTGAATGCAGCTGTGCTGGGTGTTGACCCAGGCTGCGCCATACACCGTGGTAGCCATCACGCTGTGATGGGTGTGCACGCAGCCCTTGGGATTCCCGGTTGTGCCCGAGCTGTAGGGAATGACGCACAGGTCCTGCGGTCCTGCGGTCAGCGGGCCGGGCTGCAGCTGTGCATTGAGCGCATCCTGCCAGCGAGTTACGCCTTTGGCTGTATCGACGGTCGCCGGCTCTGTAACGGCTTCGGGCAGCGGCAGATCAGTTGGGTTCTTCACGTACTCGCTGTAGGCGCTGACAATTACCTCGCGCAGACTGCCTTCGCCAATGTGGGGGGCGACAAACTCGCTCAGTTCCTGGGCACATAGCGCGACTGGGGCTTGGGTGTCTTCGATCAGATAGGCCAGCTCGGCGGTGCGGTTCATCGGGTTGACGGGCACTACCACAGCATTTGCCCGAAGGATGGCGAAGTAGCCGATGATGTACTGTGGGCTGTTCTGCATGTAAAGCAGAACCCGATCACCAGACTGCACACCCGCCTTTTGCAGGTAACCGGCCAAGCGCTCGGTCTCATCCTGCAATTCGCGATAGCTGATATCGCTGCCGTAATAATGGATGGCTGGGTGTTTCGGGTAGCGCAGTGCCGAGACGGTGATGTTGTGATACAGGTTGGTTGCGGGTAGCTCCAACTCGCGGGGTACCTGCTCCGGCCATACTGCAAAATGACGATCAAACATGCATCCAGTCTCCTGTTATTGTCGGCGCGTTGGCCATGTGCGCGCACCGACTGTTGTATTTGGGCATCCTCGCAGCATAGGGGGCGGGGTGGTTCAGGGGAATCAAACTGCACTCTCGTGTTAGCAGGCAATAAACAGCGCTTAGTCGGCGTCCCGTTGAGGGGCGTGGATCGGGTATAGTTACTGACTAAGGGTAGCGCCATGACGTGACCACGGGAGAGGGCTGCAGGCATGACACAGAATCAGGTAATCATCTTCGATACCACACTGCGTGACGGGGAGCAGAGCCCCGGCGCGTCCATGACCAAGGACGAGAAGCTGCGTATCGCTCGGGCGCTGGAGAAGCTGCGCGTCGACGTGATCGAGGCCGGTTTTGCAATCGCCAGTCCTGGCGACTTCGACGCGGTCAAGCTGATCGCGGATACCATTCAGGACAGTGTGGTGTGCAGCCTGTCCCGAGCCATGGATGCCGATATCGACCGTGCTGCCGAGGCGCTGGCCGGTGCGAATGCTGGCCGTATTCATACCTTTATCGCTACCAGTCCGATTCACATGCAACACAAGCTGCGTTTGCCGCCGGATCAGGTGGTGGAGCAGGCGGTCCGTGCGGTCAAACGTGCGCGCAATCTCTGCCCGGATGTCGAGTTTTCCTGCGAGGACGCGGGTCGCTCAGAGATCGACTTCCTCTGCCGTATCATCGAGGCGGCCATCGACGCGGGGGCGCGCACCATCAATATCCCCGATACGGTCGGCTACGCCATTCCACATCAGTTTGCCGACACTATCGGTCAGATCATCACCCGGGTGCCGAATGCCGACAAGGCGATCTTCTCTGTTCATTGCCACAATGACCTGGGACTCGCTGTCGCCAACTCGCTGGCGGCGGTAACCGCAGGCGCGCGCCAGGTCGAGTGCACCATCAACGGTCTTGGCGAGCGGGCCGGTAACGCTGCGCTGGAAGAGATCGTTATGGCGATCAAAACCCGCAAGGACCTCCTCAACGTGGAGACCCGCATTCAGACGGAGAATATTCTCGCGGCGTCGCGTCTGGTTTCCGGTATCACCGGCTTTCCGGTGCAGCCGAACAAAGCAATCGTAGGGGCTAACGCCTTTGCTCACGAGTCTGGCATCCATCAGGACGGTGTACTCAAGCATCGGGAAACCTACGAGATCATGAGCGCCCAGTCGGTTGGTTGGCATACCAACAAGCTGTCATTAGGCAAGCTGTCGGGCCGTAACGCCTTCCGTTCCCGGCTTGAAGAGCTGGGCATCGAGCTGAGCGGCGAGGCGCTGAATGCCGCCTTTGCCCGTTTCAAGCAACTGGCAGACCGCAAGCACGAGATTTTCGACGAAGATCTGCAGGCCCTGGTAACCGACACTCTGACCGAAGTGGAAGAGCACATTCGCCTTGTTCACTTGGATGTGACCTCCTGTATGGGGGAGGTTCCGGTTGCGACAGTGCAGTTGACTGTAGACGGTGAAGAGAAGACCTCAAGTTCAGAAGGCTCCGGCCCAGTGGATGCGGCGTTCAAGGCCATCGAGCAGCTTGTTGGCTCGCAATCCAGTCTTCAACTGTATTCGGTCAACGCGATTACCCAGGGTACCGACTCTCAGGGCGAGGTAACGGTAAGGCTTGAGAAGGCCGGGCGCATTGTTAATGGCAATGGTGCTGATACTGACATCGTTGTGGCGTCCGCCAAGGCGTATATCAATGCGCTGAATCTGATGCGCGAAGGCGCTTATCGGGCTCATCCGCAAGCGGCGGACGTTTGATGTTCGAAGCGACTCGCCTCGCTTATCTGGAGGCCTTGGGCGTTACCAATTGGATGCCGCGAAAACCTCTTGCGGCGGTGCCTGCGCGTGCGCCCGCGCTGCTGTTGCCGGAGCCAGAGGTGCCTGCAGCAGAGGGTATTGCTGCGCCTGTCGAGCGAGCCACCACCGCGCCGCGCGTTGAGGTGCCAAGGCCAGTCAAACCGACAGTCGCGCCAGCTCCTGTTCCTGTTCCTGCTCCGCCGACGCCGGTCCCCGAGCCGGTGAAAAAAGGCCCCGCGGCGGAGCCGGTCGCTGCGTTCTACCTGCAGCTCTGGCAATCCGGTCCGTGCATGTTGCTGATTGAAACGCCCGAGCCGGGGCTGGAAAGCGCGATGCCCGGCTTTATCCTGTTGCAGGACATTTTGCGTGCGGTACAACTCCCGGATCGTCCGACATTGGTCGGTGATTTCCGCTGGCCGCTCAATCGCAACCCGCAGCTGGACCGCAGTGCTGCTGCGGCCAATCGCGGGTTGCTGGCCTTTTTGCAGGCGCGGCTGGAGTCACAGCAGATCGTTTCGGTTGGCTGCTTTGGTGTGATGAATACCCTGATGGTTGAAACTGACCTTACCCAGGCCGATGCATTGCTTGGTTGTGAGGAATCTGTCGAGGGGCTGCCACCGGTCTGGTTTGCGCCCAGCCTCGACAGCCTGCTGAAACGCCCGCAGGAGAAGGCGGCGTTGTGGACGTTGTTACGCCGTGTGCGATCGCGCTGGCAGGAGAAGTCATGAGTACGTTGTCCTTTCGCCGCATGCAGGAGTCAGATCTGGATGCGGTGCTGGCGGTCGAGTTTGCGGCATTCAGCCATCCCTGGACACGCGGCATCTTCCTGGACTGTATTCGTTCGGGGCATGAGTGCTGGCTTGCCTACAGCGGGCAGCAGCAGGTTGGGCACGGCGTGCTGTCGGCTGCCGCCGGTGAGTCGCATTTGCTCAACATCACCATCAAGCCCGAGAGTCAGGGCAACGGCTATGGTCTGGCGTTGCTTGATCACTTGATGCAGCAGGCCAAGGCGCGTGATGCCGAGGTCACGTTCCTCGAAGTGCGCGAATCCAACCAGAGTGCAGCGCGACTATACGAGCGTTACGGCTTTAACGAGATTGGTCGGCGCAAGAACTACTATCCGGCAGTGGGTGGGCGCGAAGACGCGCTCGTCATGGCCTGCTCGCTGCTCGATTGACCCCATGTCCAACGCACGTCGTAACGGCGCCATTGCCGGCCTGGTGATCTGCACGCTGGCCTGGGCCGGTAATGCACTGGTGGCGCGCGCCAGTGCCGGGATGTTACCGCCAATCGGGCTGTCCTTCTGGCGCTGGTTGACCGCGCTGCTGTTGTTGCTGCCATTCACCTTGCCGAGCCTGTACCGGCACCGTGATCTGCTCTCAGTGCACTGGAAACAGATCGCGATACTTGCAGCGCTGAGTATCTCCTCCTACAACACTCTGCTGTACCTGGCCGCGCAAAGCACCACCGCGATCAACATTACGCTGGTCAACACCGGCTTACCGGTCGCTGCCTTTATCTGGTCTGTCGTATTACTGCGGCAGTGGCCGACACGGCTGACGCTGCTTGGCACATTACTGTCATTTCTCGGCTTGTTGCTGATTCTCAGCGCCGGCAAGCCATGGCAACTGCTACAGATCGGCTTTAATCGGGGCGACCTGATTATGGTGCTGGCGGTGCTCACCTGGGGCCTGTACTCCGTTCTGCTGCGGCGCTGGCCGGTTCCGGTGCCCGGGTTTACCTTGCTGGCGGCCATGTTGCTGTGCGGTGTGCCGCTGCTGTTGCCCTTCTATCTCTGGGAGTTGAATGCGCACGGTGGCATGCCCTGGTCGCCTCAGGCATTCGGCGCGATTGGCTACACTGCCGTTATGGCGTCGCTGGTTGCCTACTCCGCCTGGAACCACGGCGTGCGCGTGCTCGGGCCGGCAACAGCGTCGTTGTTCAGCTATCTGATGCCGATATTCGCCTCGTTGCTCGGCATTCTGCTGCTGGGCGAGCATTTGCACGCCTATCACCTGGCTGGCGGCGCGCTGACGTTTGTCGGCTTGTTGCTTGCGACTTGGCAGGGACGGAAAGCCTGATGCAGCTGTGTGTTATTCCTGGCGACGGGATTGGTCACGAGGTTATACCGGTTGCTGTTTCTGCGCTGCAGCGGTTGCTACCGGGCTTGCAGACGCAGACGGCGGATGCTGGATGGGAGTGCTTTCAGCGCTGCGGCTCGTCCGTTCCGGAGGCCACGCTGGAGCAATTGCGAGCGACAGGTGCCGGGCTGTTTGGCGCTGTCTCATCACCGGCGCGCAAGGTGGCAGGGTACCGCAGCGCCATTCTGACCCTGCGCCAACAGCTCGGCCTGCACTGCAACCTGCGCCCGGTGCGCAGCTGGCCAGTCATCTCGCCTCGCAGCGGTATCGACATGCTTATCCTGCGGGAGAACAGCGAAGGGCTGTATGTCGGTCGCGAGCACATGGAGAGCGAAGACATTGCCATCGCGGAGCGACAGATCAGCAGAGCGGCATGTGAGCAGTTCGCTGCACGTATCGTCGAGGTGGCCGAGCAGCGAAGCGCCCAAAGGGTGACACTGGCTCACAAGGCCAATGTGCTCCCGCTGACCTGCGGACTGTTTCGCGACACCTGTCGTCAGGTGCTCGCCGCGCATGGCTGGGAGACTCAGGTAGACGAGCGGCTGGTAGATGTTGCGGCCCTGCAACTGGTCGAGTCGCCGAATAGCTTCGACGTGCTGGCAACTACCAACCTGTTTGGCGACATCCTGTCCGATCTGGCCTGTTACTGGTCAGGTGGGCTTGGCATGGCGCCATCGCTCAACTGGGGGCAGGGCATTGCCCTTGCCGAACCGGTACACGGCAGCGCACCGGATATCGTCGGAACCGGTCGGGCCAACCCTATTGCGGCACTGCTGAGCGCGGCCTTACTGCTGAGATATCACTGGCAAGAACTAGAACTGGCCGCGCGACTGGATGCGGCGGTTGAGGGCTTTCTGGTCGAGGCGGGTGCAGTTGATTTTGCCGATCGCACCACAGAGATTATTGCCGACGGCGTGATCAGCAGGCTGTAGGGCGACGATAGGTTAGACGCTGAAACATAAAAAAAGGCCTAGCCGAAGCTAAGCCTTTGAAAAGGTTGGTGGCTACACCGGGACTTGAACCTGGGACACCAGCATTATGAATGCTGTGCTCTAACCAACTGAGCTATGTAGCCATCCGAGGCGCGCATTATTCATTTCTGCGGAATTGTTGTCAACCCTGTTGGCATAACTTTTTTATCTTCTTTTTCAATTGTTTAACCATGCCCTGCCTGAGGGGGCTGGTCGGGCGATTTTGTTCTAGCGGCTGTCGAGCTGCATGGGCACGCTGACGCCCTCGGCGCTGCTGTCTTGGTTGACGCTGACGTCGATTTGGAAAACGCGCCCTGCATTCAGCCCGGCGCGATCTACTAGGTACCCCTTAATGTTGCCTGCTCGCAGCTGGGCGAGGCGCCGGAGCATCAGCTCGCTTGCGCTCCAGTGCTCGAGGACGGCTTGGCGCAGCTGGACTTCGCGTGCTTCCTTGTCGAGCTCTGCCCATTCTGCGGGAGGCTGCCGCTTTAGCTGGGTGCGGTAGATGGCTTCCAGCAAAGCCGGCTTGTCGTCTTCGTCGACGACTAGCTCACTGGGATCGGCTGGCAGCTTCTTGCCGCTGTTCTGCAGTATCTGGTACTGCAATCGCTGGTACTCACTTTCCAGCCGCTGCGCCGCCAATGGCGGACCGTCCTGCTTGATAGTGCTGAGGCCTTCAATTTCCAGAATCAGGGCTGGCCGCTCATTTAGCGCCTTGGCAAGGGTGTCCAGAGTGTTCTGAGCAGCGCCATCCAGCTCGGCACTGCCGGCTGCGAAGCCGACTTGGCTGATGTCCTGATCGTTCCCGGAGACGAGGCCCGCAATGAACTTGAACGGTGCCTGAGTGGCACGTAGCAGCAGGTTACGGAAGGTTTGCCAGACAATCGGCATGACGCTGAACTGCGGGTCGTTGAGGTTACCTGATACCGGCAGCGAGAGGTCGATATTGCCGTTGGTGTCCTTGAGCAGTGCAACTGCTAGCCGGACTGGTAAGTCGACTGCGTCCGGGCTATCTACTTTCTCTCCCAGTTGCAGACCTTCCAGTAGCAGTTTGTTCTGGGCGTTCAACTGACCTTGCTGGATACGGTATTCAAGGTCCAGATTCATGCGCCCCTTACGGATGCGGTAGCCGGCAAACTTGCCGGAGTAGGGGGTCAGTGTGGTCAGTTCTACGTTGCGGAATCGGGTCGCGATGTCGAGGCTGTTGAGCGGGTCAAACGGTGTGAGGCCGCCCTTGATAGTAACGGGCGCATAGCGGTCGACGCGGCCGCTGATGTCAACATCGGCAACCAGCGGCCGCTGATTGTCTATGGTGCCTATCTGGCCGTTGAGTTGTCCCATGGCGGTGGAAAAGTTGGGGGTGAGGCTGAAATCAGCGAAGTTGGCGGAGCCGTCACGTACCGAAATACCACCGATATGCAGTGCCATCGGTGGCTTGTCTGCTGTCTGCGCTTGGGTTTGTGTCTGCCCCGGCTGCTTGACGATCAGGTCGCTGAAGTTGGTGGTCAGGTTTTCGTTGACGATGAACCGAACATACGGGCGCTGCAGGGTTATGTGTTCAATGCCGAGACTGTCGCCTTGATAGTTGATGCCGGCAACGTTCAGGGTTTGCCACTTCAGCAGGTCGCGCTTGCGAGCGGAGTCGACAATATGCAGTTGACCGACGCTGGCATCACCGGTTACGCCCAGATCAAGCGGCGAGGTGCTGCGCAGCTGCAGCTTGAGGTTACTGTCCAGCAGGCCGCTACGCAGCTGAATGTGTACCAGCGGTTCGATATATGCTCTGGTCAGTTGCAAGCTGATATCGCGGGTGCTGATGTTGAAGTCGGCGGTGACGGGCTGAAGGTTGACCTCGCCGCTGGCACTGATGTGACCGGTGCCGTTCACACCTGTTTCGACGCTGAGTTTAAAGGGGGCGGCAGCGCTGCTGTCAAAGTCACTCAGGGTCAGATTGAGCGGCGCCAGTTCTAGGCTGACGTCGTTTTCAGGCAGGCGGTCCTGCAGATGCAGTTGGTATCCGGTCAGCTCTGCGTTGGCCAGCAGCACTTGCCAAGCTGGCGTTGGTTGCTGCGGCGCATTGTCTGCGCCTTCGCTGGCGGCGTTATCTTCAGCGGCATTGTTATCGTCAGGCGTGGCAGAGGCGTCGAGGGCGGTGGCTGCGTCGGCGGCCGGTGGTTTCTTGCTGGTGGTCTCCGGCATCAGACTCAGGAGGTCGAGCTGACCATCTTCGGTACGGGCGGCCCAGGCTTGCAGACCTTCACTGCGGACGTTGCCTACGCGTGCTTGCCGGGTTGCGAGATCGAGTGACCCGTCGCGGATATGCAGCGATGGTATGCGGAGCAGCGGTTTCTCGACGTTGTCGATAACCAGGTCCTGGAGGTCGAAGGCGGCATTGCTCAGGCGTACGTCGGTCTGCTCAGAAAGGTCGATATGGTAGTTGGTGCTGGTGTTGAGCTTGCCGCTGCGTAGCAATAGCGGCAGCCGTTCGCGTACATATGGCCAGATGGTCTGTAGCTCAGCCGCCTGCACGCTGATCTGGCCGTTGGAGCGCAGCGGAACCAGGCTAAGCTCGCCTTTCCAATCCAGGCTGGCACCGTAGGGGCCGGTGGCGGTCAATACCATTTCGCCGCTGTTATCGGGCAGGGTACTCAGGTTGTAAAGCTCCAACGAAAGCTCGTCGTAGGCGAACTCGACGGTATCGGAGGGACGCAGGTCTTCGAAGTTGAAGCTGTTTTTGATCAGCGCGATGCGATCGAGTATGACCGGAAAGGGCTGTGTGTTCGACTCCTGTTGCTGTGGTTCGGATGGCGGCAGTTTGAACAGCTGCAACAGGTTCAGTTGCCCCTCGGCATCAAAGCGGGCCTCGATGTGGGCGCGTTCCAGTTCGACATTGCTCAGGTGTACAGCCCCACGCCAGAGGCTGTCGAGTTCCAGGTCAGCATAGGCTCGCCGAAAGGCGATCTCTGGCGCTGCCTCTTCTCCGATCTGGAGGTTCCACAAAGTGAGTTCAAAGCTGAACGGGTTGAACTCGACACGCTCCAGTTTGGCGGGAACGTTCGCCAGTTGGCGCAGCTGCTGATTGGCAACGTGCAGCACTATGGCAGGCAGCAGCAGGACTCCAACCAGACTGTAGGCAAACACGGCTATTAACAGTGAAACAAGCAGGGTCTTCTTGCTTGGATGCATGGAATTCTCACCGCAGGACGAAGCATTGACGAATTATGGCACGGTAATCACCGTGGCGCGGCCTTTGTCGGCGAGGTTGTAATGTCTTAAGAGTGGCACATAGGGCATGCGTGATGTTGGCGTATTGCTTCTAGAATGGTCACAAACAATAAGACCAATGGGAGTGGCGCTTATGCGCAGGTTTGCAGTCTGGACGGCGGCGCTGGTGTTGTTGGCGGCGGCTGGAAGCTGGTGGTTGGGCAGACCACCTGCGTCGGACCTGATTTTCTATGGCGGCCCTATTCTGACCGTCAATGATCAGGACCAGGTGGTCGAGGCGCTGGCGGTCAAGAACGGGGTGATTGTTGCCGTTGGGCGTGCCGCTGACGTCCTGCCCCATCGTACGGCGGATACCCGGCTGATTGACCTGCAGGGTCGGACGCTGCTGCCGGGGTTTGTCGCTGCACATGAGCACCCGACGCTAACGGCGGTGTTTCGCGGTGCGCATGACTTGTCTGGATTTACCCACCATAGCAATGCCCAGGTGTGGGCGGAGCTGAAAAAGGCCGTAGCAGACACCGACCCGGGTGAATGGGTTTATGCTGGCGGCCTGGATGCGATTCTGGTACCGGATCTGCAGGTTCCGATGCGTGAGGCGCTGGATACACTGGCGCCGGATAATCCGGTCGTGCTCATTTCCCAGACGCTGCACTCTGCGTGGGCCAACTCCAGGGCGTTTAAGGAAGCAGGGATTACGCCGGAAACGCCTGACCCTGGTCTTGGGTCGTACTACGAGCGTGATGCCAATGGTGAATTCACTGGTTTCATTGCTGAAACGCGGGCCATGGCACCCTTTGTCGATGGCCTGCGTGCGCCGCTGGGGCTGGTGGGGCGATACGGTGACACGTTGGACGGCTACCTGAGCCAAGGTTTTACCTCGGTTGCGTCATTGGGCTACAACCTTCCGCCGTGGATGGCGCGTTTGGTTGCCCTGCGTGATTTTCATCCGCGTATTCGACAGTTTTTCTATCTGGTCGACAGCGAGCTGAAGTTCCTGCCGGAGCGTCCGGATCATGACGAGGCGTACTTTCGCGTGCTCGGCGTCAAGCTATGGCACGACGGTTCACCTTACACCGGCAGCATGTTGACCTCGGTTCCCTATCTGGATAGCTCACTTGGCAAGACCCTTGGTATCCAGCCGGGTAGTCACGGTGCCGGGATGATCGTGCAGGACGACTTGGTCGAGCGCATTCGGCGCTATACGGCACAGGGCTGGCAGGTGGCAATCCATAGCCAGGGGGATGAGTCCAATCGGCAGGTGACGCAGGCTATCCTCAAGGCCCTGCCATCTGATGCGGTTACGCGACAGGTTAGGCTGGAGCATTCGGTCATGCTGCCTCCGGACCTGATGCCTGCACTGGCGGAGCGCGGTGTCAGCGTCAGCTTTCATATCAACCATATTCTCTATTACGGCGATGCCCTGGCTGACTCAATTATCGGCCGTCGGGCGGCGCAGCAGGTGTTGCCGGTGCGTCGTGCGTTCGAGCTGCAGATGCACCCTTCACTGCACGCGGACAGTCCGATGTTCCCGACCGAAGGTTTCAGCTTGATGCAGACCGCGATCACGCGCAAAACGTCCAGCGGGCAGACGCTGAATGTTGCGCAGGCAATCGATGTAAAACAGGCTTTGCGGGCAATGACAATTAATGGCGCCTGGCAATTGGGCATCGAACGGCAGGCTGGAAGCCTCGAGGTAGGCAAGTGGGCGGACCTGCAGATTGTCGACCGGAATCCCTATGCCGTGGCGCCGGGAACGCTGCGTTCAACCAAGGTTCTAGAGGTGTTCGTCGGCGGTCAGCCGCAGTTCGTCAGCGAGTAAAACAAAAAAGCCCCGGACGCCAAGGCGTGCGGGGCCTGTTTGCACAAGAGAGCTCAGACGTTGAAGCGGAAGTGCATCACGTCACCGTCCTTGACGATGTATTCCTTGCCTTCCAAACGCCATTTGCCAGCTTCCTTGGCACCGCTTTCGCCGTTGTACTGAATGAAGTCGTTATAAGCGACGACTTCGGCGCGGATAAAGCCTTTCTCGAAGTCGGTATGGATTACGGCCGCAGCCTGCGGCGCGGTGGCTCCGACCTTGACGGTCCAGGCCCGTACTTCCTTCACGCCTGCGGTGAAGTAGGTCTGCAGGTCCAGCAGTTCGTAGCCGGCTCGGATCACGCGGTTCAGCCCCGGCTCTTCCATGCCCATGGTTTCGAGGAACATCTGCTTTTCCTCGTCGTCATCCAGTTCGGCAATCTCAGCTTCGATCTTGTTGCAGACCGGAACTACGACCGCGCCTTCTTCGGCGGCGATTTCGCGGACCACGTCCAGATGCGGGTTGTTCTCGAAGCCTTCCTCGGAGACGTTGGCGATATACATCACCGGCTTGTTGGTAAGCAGGTGGAAGCCCTTGGCCAGTTGACGCTCTTCCGGGCTCAGGTTCTTCAGTAGCGAGCGAGCGGGCTTGCCGTCTTCAAAGTGCGGAATCAGCTGTTCGAGCAGCGCCTTCTGCGCCAGGGCTTCCTTGTCGCCACCCTTGGCGTTGCGGGCAACGCGCTGCAGCTGTTTCTCGCAGCTTTCCAGGTCGGCGAAGATCAGTTCCAGATCGATGGTCTCGATGTCGCGGCGCGGGTTGACGCTGTTGGAAACGTGGATGACGTTTTCGTCTTCAAAGCAGCGCACGACGTGGGCGATGGCGTCGGTTTCGCGGATGTTTGCCAGGAACTTGTTGCCCAGACCTTCACCCTTGGAGGCGCCTTCTACCAGGCCGGCGATGTCGACAAACTCCATGCTGGTCGGAATGACGCGCTCGGGCTTGACGATGGCGGCCAGTGCATCCAGGCGGGCATCGGGCATGGGAACCACGCCGCTGTTCGGCTCGATGGTGCAGAAGGGGAAGTTCTCGGCACCGATACCGGCTTTGGTCAGTGCGTTGAACAGAGTGGATTTGCCGACGTTGGGCAGTCCGACGATGCCGCAGTTAAAACCCATGGTGTTGTCCTCTGCCGATGGTTCGGCGTAATGAGATTCAGGCCTTGAAGCTGTGCAGGCGTTGCATGACCGCGGTCCAGTTGCCGTCGACCATGCCCGGCAGTTCGCTGATCGCCTCGTCGATGCAGGCGTCCAGTGCGTCCTGCTCGGCGCGGGGCGCTCGGCCCAGTACAAAGCCGGTCACCTGCGAGCTGTGGCCAGGGTGGCGATACCGAGTCGCAGGCGGTGAAAACCGTTGTTGTTGCCCAGTTTGGCGATAATGTCGCGCAGACCGTTGTGCCCGCCATGTCCGCCACCTTTCTTGCACTTGACCACACCCGGCGGCAGATCCAGTTCGTCGTGGGCGATCAGAATTTCTTCGGGTGCAATGCGATAGAAGCTCGCCAGCGCGGCAACAGCCTGACCGCTGCGGTTCATGTAGGTAGTTGGGATCAGCAGGCGAACATCCTGACCATTCACGCTGATGCGTGCCGTCAGGCCAAAAAACTTGCTCTCCGGACGCAGGCTGGTGTTGTGCCGTGCGGCCAGACGTTCAATAAAAAGGGCGCCAGCGTTGTGGCGGGTCAGTTCGTATTCCGGGCCTGGGTTTCCCAGTCCTGCAATCAACTTGATTCCCTGCGTCACAACGGGCGCCCTCTTCAGAGTCGTGCGGAAGCTTACTCCGCGGACTCCTCGCCTTCAGCAGCCGGCGCGTCAGCAGCAGCAACGCGAGCGGCGTGGACGTTAGCAACCGGCAGGTCGTGATCAGCGCCCTGAGCCAGAGCAGTGATAGCAACACCTTTCGGCAGTTTCAGGTCAGTCAGGTGAACGATCTGGTCCAATTCAACGGCAGCCATATCGACTTCGATGGACTCGGGCAGATCTTTCGGCAGGCAGTGTACTTCCACTTCAGTCATGGTGTGGGAGATGATGCCGCCTTTCTTGACGCCAGCGCAGCTGTCTTCGTTGACGAAGTGCAGCGGAACGTGGACGGTGACTTCGTGGCCTGCAACAACGCGCAGGAAGTCAGCGTGCATGATCATCGGCTTGGCCGGGTGACGCTGCAGTGCTTTCAGCAGCACGTCTTCTTTCTTGCCGTCGATGGACAGGCTGATGACGTGGGAGTAGAAAACTTCGTTTTCCAGGGCTTTCTTCAGTTCGCGTGCTTCCAGAGCAACGTTCTGAGGAGCCTTGTCACCACCGTAAACGATGGCGGGAACCAGATCAGCGTTACGACGCAGGCGGCGGCTCGCACCTTTCCCCAGGTCGGTACGCGCTTTCGCATTCAGAGTGAAGTCGACCATTTGTAGTCTCCTTGCTAATTCCCCCGGGCGTTTGCGACCAACGCGTCGGGCGAGAGGTGATGCCCTCGCGGGCAGTTAAATCAGCGCGCGTTTCTTAACGGAACATCGCGCTGATGGATTCTTCATTGCTGATGCGGCGCATGGCTTCGGCCACGATCGGAGCCATGTCCAGCTGGCGAATGCGCTCGCAGGCAGCGGCGGGCGGGGCCAGCGGGATGGTATTGGTCACCACCAGCTCGTCCAGCACGGAATTGGTAATGTTCTCAATTGCCTTGCCCGACAGGATCGGGTGAGTGCAATAGGCATAAACCTGAGCTGCGCCATGGTCCTTCAGGGCCTTGGCTGCATGGCACAGGGTGCCGGCGGTATCGACCATGTCGTCAACCAGGACGCAGGTGCGACCTTCAACGTCCCCGATGATGTGCATCACCTCAGACTGATTGGCTTTTGGACGACGTTTGTCGATGATCGCCAGGTCAACGCCGAGGCTTTTGGCCACGGCACGTGCGCGAACAACACCGCCGATGTCGGGCGATACAATCATCAAATTTTCGAAGCGTTGATCCTGGATGTCGTCGATCAGTACCGGCGAGCCATAGATGTTGTCGACCGGAATGTCGAAGAAGCCCTGGATCTGGTCCGCGTGCAGATCGACGGTGAGCAGGCGATCAACGCCTACGGTGTCAAGCATGTCGGCGACGACCTTGGCGCTGATGGCAACGCGGGCCGAGCGTGGGCGTCGATCCTGGCGGGCGTAGCCGAAGTAGGGGACAACCGCGGTGATGCGGGAGGCGGAGGAGCGACGCAGGGCGTCGGCCATGACTACCATTTCCATCAGGTTGTCGTTGGTCGGTGCGCAGGTGGGCTGCAGGATGAAGACGTCCTTGCCGCGCACATTCTCGTTCAGTTCGACGTTGACTTCACCGTCGCTAAAGCGGCCGACGGTAGCGTCGCCGAGGGGGATGTGCAGTTGACGCACGACGCGCCGTGCCAGATCGGGGTTGGCGTTCCCCGTGAAAACCATCATCTTGGACACGCAGCAATACCTTTTGTGGGTAGTGGCTAGGCGGAGAATTCAGGTCTGCGGGAATGCCGAAATGGCCTCAACCAGCCAGACATGAACTGTTCTGTACTTGATTGCTGCCGGAGAGAAAAATGGCAGGGGCGGCTGGATTCGAACCAACGCATGGCAGGATCAAAACCTGCTGCCTTACCGCTTGGCGACGCCCCTGTATCTGTCCGGATGCACGGCTGCATCCGTCATGCTTGCTTTTGCAGTTCGCGGTGTAACGGGGAAACGTTACAACCTCTTGCTACAAAACTTCGCAGTGTGGCTGGCAACCGGGCGCGAACTTTATCAGCTTCGCGTTCGTTTGGGAAGGCCCCAAACAAGCAACTGCCAGTCCCGGTCATCTTAGCCTCACAATATTTGTTTAGCAAGATCAACGTGTTACGAATTTCAGGGTAACGCGTTGTGACGACCGGCAAGCAGTCATTCCGACCACCGCCTGCGACGAAGGCCGCTAATGTAATGGGCGATGTGTTTCGCGTCAACCTCTCATCGGAAAAAATTTCCGCAGTACTGACCTGGCAGTCTGGTGCAACTACCAGAAACCAGGGCTCATCCAGTTCAACCGGGGTCAGTTGTTCGCCTACACCTTCGGCCCAGGCGGCATGGCCACGGACGAATACAGGAACGTCGGCGCCCAAGCGGATGCCCAGTTCAGCCAGTTGGTCGAGGTTCAGGTCAGTCTTCCACAGAGTGTTGAGCCCCAACAGCGTTGTTGCTGCGTCGGAGCTGCCGCCACCGATGCCGCCACCCATTGGCAGGGTTTTGTCCAGCTGGATATCGGCGCCGAGTGGTGTGCCGCTGGCCTGTTTGAGCATCCGGGCCGCACGGATGATCAGGTTGTCGTCAGCGGCAACGCCGGGCAGGTCGGTCAACAGTCTGATCTGGCCGTCGCTGCGCAGGCGGAAATGTAGGGTGTCGCCATGGTCGAGGAACTGAAACAGCGTCTGCAGGTTATGGTAGCCGTCGTCGCGGCGGCTGGTGATGTGCAGAAACAAATTCAGTTTGGCCGGAGCCGGCAGGCTGAGCGTTGCAGTGGTCATTCGTTGATGCCAGGTTTCCATTCGGTGATCACCAGCGTCAGCAGCAGGTCATGGCCGGAAATCTGCAGGCGCTGGGGCAGTTCAAGGTCGCCAACCTGTTGGTAGCGACTGTATTCGATGGTCCAGCCACTCTGCTCCAGGCGTCCGAGTCGACTATGGCTATCCAGTTGCAGGCGGCTGGTTGAGTTTGGTGCGGGCAGGCCGCGTACCCACCAAAGCAGATGGTCGACCGGCAGACGCCAGCCGATCTGCTGGGCGACCAGCTCCTCTGCGGAGCTGGCGCTGACCGGGGCGTGGCCGGCTACCTCCAGAGTGGTCTGGTTACGGTCGCCCTGAATGCGGGTTGCGCCGCGCCCCAGCGGGCCGGACAGACGGATATCGAAATACCGCTGGCGCTGCAGCCAGAACAGTGTTCCGCTGCCGGACTCTTGTGGGCTGCGGATTCCCAGCTTGCCCTGCAATATCCAGCGGTCCAGCGGCTCCAGCGTGGCTCGGTGGTTTTTCCAGGCGGTCTGGTCACCACCAAATTCGATGGTTTCGCGTTGATGCAGGCTGCCGCAGGCGGTCAGGGTCAGCAACAGGCAAAACAGAAGGGGCAGGCGCAGCGCGGGCATGGCTTATTCGGCTTCCAGGCGATCACGGGTTGAGGGAATAAGGTCGCTTTCAGGGTCCAGCTTCAATCCTTCGCGCCAGACCTTGCGGGCTTCGCGCTTGCTACCCTGGCGCCAGAGCACCTCTCCGAGGTGGGCGGCGACTTCCTGATCCGGATAGTCTTCAAACGCTTCGCGCAGCAGTGCCTCTGCCTGGTCGAGATTGCCCAGGCGGAAGTGAACCCAGCCCAGGCTGTCCTTGATTGCCGGGTCCTCCGGCGACAGTTCGGCTGCACGGGTGATCAGCGACAGGGCGCGCTCGAGTTGAACGTTGTGGTCGGCCAGAGTGTAGCCCAGCGCGTTCAGAGCCATCGCGTTGTTTGGGTCCTGCTCTATGATGGTGCTGAGGTCTTGCTCGACGCCGCGCAGATTACCAAGGCGTTCGTGCAGCATCGCACGGCTGTACAGCAGGCTGCTGTCCTGCGGGTACGCCTGCAGGGCTGTGCTGACCTGAGCCATGGCAAGCTCCGGGTGGTCGGGAAGCAATGCCTCTATCTCTATCTGAAACAGGGTCAGTCCGTGTTGCGGGTGCTGGTCGCGGTCTTGCTGGAACTGCGCCCGCAGCGCCGTAATCCTGTCCTGCTCCAATAGCAGTTGGGCAATCTGCACGCGCGAGGTCAGTAACTCGGTGCCGCTGTCGATGCTCTGCCAGGTCAGCATGGCGTCTTCACTACGGCCGGCGGCCAGGTAGGCGCTGCCGAGATGGTAGCGCGCAGTATTGTTGCCGGGGGCCAGCTGCAGAGTGTGCTGCAGATGAATGACCGCCTGTTCTGCATCGCCCAGCTCGAGGTCAATGAGGCCCAGTGACATCTGCAGGTCGGCGTCGTCCGGGTTGTCGACGGCAAGTTTCTGGTATTGCACCCGGGCATCCTTGAAGTTGCTGTCACTGACTAGTAGGCGGGCAAGCATCAGGCGCAGCCGGACATCGCCGGGAAAGCGCTCCAGGCCGTCATAGAGAAGTGCCTCGGCGCGTTTGGGGTCTTGCTCGGCGAGCAGGCGGCTGTGCAGCAGGATGATCGGGGCGACCTCATTACTGCGTGGGTGCTCTTCGAGCAACTCCAGGGCCTGCTCCGGGCGATCTGCCTGTTGCAGTAGCAGGGCGCGGGCGAATACCAGTTGTGCGTTGTCCGGGTGGCGTTCCTGCATTTGGCGGAGGCTGGTCAGCAGGGCGTTGCGGGTCTGCGGATCGGTCTGTGCGGCGGCCAGGGCAAGAAAGTCGAAATGGGTTTCGCCGTGCAGGTCCAGAGCGCGCTGCATCATGCTCATTGCCTGTTCATGCTGACCGGCGCGAGCCAGATGAATAGCGGCCGAGCGCAGTGCTTCCGGGTCCTGAGGGGCGATTTCGACCCACAGGGCCGTCATCTCGTTTGCTGCCTGCTCATTGCCAAGAAACTCCGCGACGCGCACGGCGCGTTCGGTGATTCCGGGATCGCGAGTGCTGCGGGCCTGTTTCAGGTAGTTGTCGAGCGCGATGTCGAAGCGGTCGCGCTGACCCGCTATCTCTGCGGTCAGCAAGTCAAACAGGGTGTCCTGGCTGAATTGGCCATAGACCGTCGGCTCCGCTGCGGAGCTGGCCTCTGCTGCTGGCTGCGCTGGTTCGGCCGGCAGATCGGCCTGATTCAGAGCGCTGCAGCCGCCAAGCATCAGTGCGCTCAGCAGCGCAGGCAAGGTCGGATTGAATATACCCTTCATAGGAAATCTCGTGCGAAACGGTGGGCTGGCCTCAGCGAATGGCAGCGCTTGGCATAGCGTTGAGGCATCATGACACAGGCGCCGAGACAAGCACAGTACGGGGCTTTGCGTGGGTAACCGCGGCATCCTGACGCTGTGCTCCGAACGACCGTTGGCCATGCGGCGATTGATTGGCTTGAACTAACATAGGACAATTGCACGTTTTTGGCAGCAGCTCCGTTCTCGCAATACGAGGCATCATGGGTTTTATCGCACTGGGCATCAATCATCGGACCGCAGGGGTTGAGGTACGCGAGCGCGTGTCTTTCTCACCCGAGCAACTGCCCGATGCACTGCAACGTCTGCGTGCCGAGGCCGGTGCTGACGAGGTTGCCATTCTGTCGACCTGCAATCGCACCGAGCTCTATTGCGCTCAGGATCAGCTTGATGCCGAGCGGCTGGTCGAATGGGTTGCCCGCTTCCACGGTATGACCGCAGACGAGGTTCGCCGTTCCAGTTATTTGCATCAGGACGCTGGCGCGGTGAATCACATGATGCGCGTCGCCGCCGGGCTGGACTCGATGGTGCTGGGCGAGCCGCAGATTCTGGGGCAGATGAAGGATGCTTGGCAGACCGCGCGCACGGCCGGCACCTTGGGGCCGTATCTGGATAGGCTGTTTCAGAGCACGTTCAATATGGCCAAGCAGGTGCGCACCGATACCGCCATCGGCGAAAATCCGGTATCAGTCGCCTTTGCCGCAGTCAGTCTGGCCCGTCAGATCTTTGCCGACCTGCGCCGTAGTACGGCGTTACTGATTGGCGCTGGCGAGACCATCGCGCTGGTCGCCCGCCACCTGTTTGAGCAAGGCGTTGGCCGGATCATCGTTGCCAATCGCACCCTGCAGCGGGCCGAACTGCTTAGCGAGCCGCTGGGTGGGCAGGCCATCGTGTTGACCCAGATTCAGGACATTCTTGCCGAGTGCGATGTGGTGATCAGTTCTACCGCCAGCCCGCTGCCGATTCTCGGCAAGGGCGCGGTGGAACGGGCACTGAAACAGCGCCGGCACAAGCCGATGTTCATGGTCGACATCGCCGTACCGCGTGACATCGAGCCGGAAGTTGGCAGTCTGGCTGATGTCTACCTCTATACCGTCGATGACCTGCACGAGGTGATCGAGGAAAACCTGCGCTCGCGCCAGGGGGCTGCCGAGGCAGCGGAACGGCTGATCGAGCTGGGGACCGGCGAGTTCATGCAGCGTTTGCGTGCACTTGCAGCGGTGGATGTTGTCCGCAGCTATCGGCAGAAGGCCGAGCAGGCACGCGATCAGGAACTGCAGAAGGCGCTGGCCAAGCTGCAGCGCGGTGCTAATCCCGAGCAGGTGATGACTGAGATGGCGCGCATGCTGACCAACAAGTTGCTGCATGAACCCAGTGTGCAGCTCAAACAGATGACGGCGCAGGGGCGGGTAGAAGCGCTGGCGCTGGCGCAGGAACTCTTTGCCCTGGGCGACAACGCGCCGGGCAACAGCAATACCACGGTACAAGGCGACTCATGAAAGCATCCCTGTTGAACCGGCTGGACTCCCTTGGCGAACGTTTCGAGGAGCTGTCGGCGTTGCTCAGCGACGCCGAGGTCATCAGCGATCAGAATCGCTTCCGTAGCTACTCGAAGGAGTACGCCGAGCTGGAAGGCACGGTCAAGTGCTATGAGCAGTGGCGCCGGGTCCAGGGGGACATCGACGAGGCACGTAGCCTGTTGAAGGACAGCGATCCTGACCTGCGGGCCATGGCCGAAGAAGACCTGGAGAGCGGCTCTGCGCAGCTGGTCGAGCTGGAAGAGGAACTCAATCGCCTGCTGCTGCCGAAGGACCCCAACGATGATCGCAACGTATTCCTCGAAATCCGTGCCGGTACCGGCGGCGATGAGGCGGCGATTTTCTCCGGTGACCTGTTCCGCATGTACAGTCGCTACGCCGAACGTCAGGGCTGGCGCGTCGAGGTGCTGTCGGAAAACGCTGGCGAGCACGGCGGGTATAAAGAGGTGATCGCCCGGGTCGAAGGCCAGTCGGTCTACGCCAAACTCAAATTCGAGTCCGGCGCGCACCGCGTGCAGCGGGTACCGGAAACGGAATCCCAGGGCCGGATCCACACCTCTGCCTGTACCGTCGCGGTCCTGCCGGAAATGGACGAGCAGGCCGAGATCGAAATCAATCCAGCCGATCTGCGGGTCGATACTTACCGCGCCTCCGGTGCCGGTGGTCAGCACGTCAACAAGACCGACTCGGCCATTCGCCTGACCCACCTGCCAACTGGCATCGTGGTTGAGTGTCAGGATGAGCGTTCACAGCACAAGAACCGCGCTCGCGCAATGAGCCTGCTGCAGGCCAAGCTGGTCAACCAGCAGCGCGAGGCGCAGGAGAAGGAGCTGTCTGACACTCGCCGTTCGCTGGTGGGCTCCGGTGACCGCTCAGAGCGGATCCGCACCTATAACTTCCCGCAGGGCCGGGTGACCGATCACCGCATCAACCTGACGCTATACAGCCTGGACGAGGTGATCGCTGGCAACCTCGACAACGTCATCGAGCCGCTGCTACGCGAATATCAGGCCGATCAGTTGGCGGCGCTGGAGTCGGCATGACGCCGACCCTGGCCGAGTTGCTGGCCAGCGCCGAACTGCCGGACTCGGACACCGCTCGACTGGATGCCGAGCTGCTGCTCTGCCACGCCATCGGCAAACCCCGCACCTATCTGCGCACCTGGCCCGAGCGTCAGCCTGATGCCGAGCAAGTGCATCACTTCCAAGCGCTGCTGAGCCAGCGTCGCAGCGGCGTGCCGGTGGCCTATTTGCTCGGCGAACAGGGCTTCTGGAGTCTGCAGCTGGAAGTCAGCGAAGCGACGCTGATTCCGCGGCCGGATACTGAGCGGTTGGTTGAAGTGGCGCTGGAGCTGGGGCCTGCCGGACCCGCCGAGGTGCTGGACCTGGGCACAGGCACCGGGGCGATTGCGCTGGCGCTGGCGGTTGAGCGCCCGCAGTGGCAACTGACCGGAGTGGACCGGGTCACCGAGGCGGTCGCGTTGGCCCAGCACAACGCCGGGCGTCTGCAGGTCAGCAACGTCACTTTTCAGCGTAGCGACTGGTTTTCCGAACTGGCGGAGCAGCGTTTTAATCTGATTGTCTCCAACCCGCCCTATATTGCCGAGAGCGACCCTCATCTGCAGCAGGGCGATGTGCGCTTTGAGCCGGGCAGTGCGCTGGTCAGCGGCGTCGATGGGCTGGATGACATCCGTATGTTGGTGCAACAGGCACCGAGCCATCTGCATACAGAGGGCTGGCTACTGTTCGAACACGGTTGGCAGCAGGCCGATGTGGTTGCCCTGCTGCTGCGCGAGCAGGGCTTTGAGCAGGTACAGAGCTGGCGCGATCTTGGCGGCCAGCAGCGGGTAACCGGAGGACAATGGCGTGGATGACCAGCAACTGCTGCGCTACAGCCGGCAGATTCTGCTGCCGCAGATTGACATTGAAGGTCAGCAGCGGTTGCTGGACAGCCGGGTGCTGGTTGTTGGGGTAGGCGGGCTGGGCTCGCCGGTCGCGCTGTATCTCGCTGCTGCGGGTGTCGGCGAGCTGGTGTTGGCCGACTCTGACCAGGTCGACCTGACCAACCTGCAGCGCCAGATCATTCATCACGCAGCCGACATCGGTCGCGATAAGGTCGCCTCTGCAGCTGAACGGGTCACCGCGATCAACCAGCAGATCACTTGCCGCACACTGCCGGTCGCACTGGTGGGCGATGCTTTGCTGGCCGCAGTGGGCGAGGTCGATCTGGTGCTGGATTGTTCCGACAACTTCGCCACCCGCCACGCGGTGAATGCCGCCTGTGTGCAATTGGCCAAGCCGCTAGTATCTGGCGCTGCGATTCGGCTCGAAGGCCAGCTCAGTGTGTTTGATCCGCGCCGTGACGACAGTCCCTGCTATCAGTGCCTGTATGGTGATGGCGACGAGCAGGCGCTGAGTTGCAGTGAAGCGGGTGTAGTCGGCCCGCTGGTTGGGCTGGTCGGCAGTCTGCAGGCGCTGGAAGCGCTCAAGTTGCTGGCGGGGTTTGGCGAGCCGCTGGTTGGCCGCCTGCTGCTGATTGATGCGCTCGACAGCCGTTTCCGTGAACTACGGGTGCGCCGTGACCCGGGTTGCAGCTGCTGCGGACTTGCCGCATGAGTGCGCCTATCGGGGTGTTCGACTCCGGGGTGGGTGGGCTTTCGGTGCTGCGTGAGATTCGCCGGCTGCTGCCCGGGGAAGACTTGCTCTATGTGGCAGACAGCGGTCACGTCCCCTATGGCGAGAAACCACCGGAAGCCATTCGCGAGCGGAGCATGCGAATCGCCGAGTTTCTTATTGCGCAGGGTGCCAGGGCGCTGGTGCTGGCTTGTAATACGGCCACTGCGGCGGCCGTGAATGAACTGCGCAGCACTTTCGATATGCCGATCATCGGTATGGAGCCCGCGGTCAAGCCGGCGGCGGCGGTAACCCGTAACGGCAAGGTCGGTGTGCTGGCAACGACGGGGACGCTGCAGAGCGCCAAATTTGCCGCCTTGCTTGATCGGTTTGCGCGCGACGTGCAGGTGTTGACCCAGCCCTGTCCCGGGCTGGTGGAGTGTGTCGAGCGTGGCGATCTGCAGGGGCCGGAGGTGCGGGTTCTGCTGCAAACCTACCTGGCTCCGCTGATGCAGGCCGGCTGCGACACTGTGATTCTGGGATGCACGCACTATCCTTTCCTCAAGCCCCTGCTGCGTGAGCTGCTGCCGGAAGACATCCAACTGGTGGATACCGGTGAGGCCGTGGCCCGTCAGCTCCAGGCACGGCTGCTGGAGAGTTCGGTCGTGGCTGCGGGTGAGGGGCGGGAGCGTTTCTGGTCCAGTGCCGACCCGCAGCATATGGCGGCGGTGCTGCCGGTGCTTTGGGGCGCTCGGGGTGATGTGGACACGCTGCCGGTTTGATGCAATTTGCGAACTATCGGCTATATAACTGTCTATTTGACGGTGATTGTTGAACATATAAGGAAGAAGACGCCATGAGACGTTCAGGTTTGATCATCAGCACCGTGTTTGCGGCCATGACCCTTAGCCCGGCGGTGTATGCACTGGATGGAGTCACCGTGGAAGGCGGCGACAGCAGCGAGTCGACCAATGTGTGGCGCCTTGGGGTGCAGTTCGATTTTGGCCGTACCCTGTGGCAGAGCGATGGCGGTGGCGCCGTGCTGACTGGCTTCTGGGATGCCGGTTATACCCACTGGAGCGCGCTGGACGCTGACACCTTCAGCCTGGCACCTGTGTTCACCCTTAACTTTCCCGGTAATGGCGGAGTGACTCCGTTCCTGGAAGGCGGCATCGGGGCAGCAGTGTTCACCGAGACTGACCTGGCTGATCGGCGTGATCTGGGATCCAAATTCCAGTTTGAGGACCGCATTGGTGCGGGCCTGCGCTTTACCTCTGGTGCCGAGCTTGGTGTGCGCTGGTACCACTACTCCAACGCCGGTATCAAACAGCCTAACTCGGGCATCAACAAGTCGGCAGTTTACTTCCGTTACCCGCTTTGAGGGCTGCGGTCAGGCGTCCTGGCGACGTCTGGCCAGCAGCTGGGTCCGGTACTGCTCGCGGTACAGGTGGGCAAAGCCGTGCAGCAGCGGAAACATCACTGCCCAAATCGCCGCGAGCAGCAGCGCGCTATTGCTTTCACCTAGTGGCAGACCCACACCCGCCAGTTCTGCGCCGGCCAGATAACTCAATGGGCCGCCGATGGCGCCGAGCAACAATGCCCGCCATATTGGCTTGGCGCTCCACGCCAGGCAATGATTGAGGGTGGTGCCGAGCAAGGCCCACAGCAGTACCAGCCAGAGCGGAGCCAAACTGTCCTGGCCGACGAAGGTGAATACGCCCATTTGCAGCAGAAATGAGTCGAGCGCGGCGCCGGCCAGCATTACCGACACCACCAGCTTGCCCTCGGCAGCCCAACTGCTGATCCAGAAAAAATGCAGCAGCAGGGCTATCACCGGAATCACCAGCCAGTAGCTGTTGCCGCCCAGCACGCAAGCCACCCAGCTGAGCTGGAACATCAGGGCGTTGGCGATCAGTCGCCGGTCAGGCATATCAGTCTCCTAAGCGCAGAAGTGTTCTCCGGGGCGCGCGTCGGGCTTGCCAAGCAGAATCTGCGCCGTGCCGATGCCGCGTTCGCGGAAGCCCCCTTCGCAGTAGCAGAGGTAGAACTCCCAGAGCCGGAAAAACGCGTCATCATACCCGAGTTGCGCCAGCTCGCCACGATAGCGCTGCAGGTTGTGGTGCCAGTGGCGCAGAGTACGAGTGTAGTGCAGGCCGATGTCTTCCATGTGCAGCATCGCCAGGTCGGTATGCCGACGGGTCAATTCGCCGATCAGGCTGACCGATGGCAGTGAGCCGCCCGGGAAAATATAGCGCTGAATAAAGTCGACGCTGCGGCGAGCCTGCTCATAACGCTGGTCTCGTATGGTTATTGCCTGCAGGAGCATCAGCCCGTCGGATTTGAGCAGGGTGGCGCAGGCTTTGAAGTAGGCGGCGAAGTATTCGTGACCGACCGCTTCGATCATTTCGATTGAGACCAGCTTGTCGAACTGGCCTTCCAGCTCGCGGTAGTCCTTGAGCAGCAGGGTGATGCGGTCTTGCAGTCCGGCGGCGTGGATGCGTTCTTCGGCGTGGTGGTACTGTTCTTGCGATAGTGTGGTGGTGGTGACACGGCAGCCAAAGTTCTCTGCTGCGTAGATCGCCATGCTGCCCCAGCCGGTGCCGATCTCCAGTAGATGGTCGTCCGGCCCAAGTTCCAGCTTGCGACAGATGCGTTCCAGCTTGTTTAGCTGGGCCTGATGCAAGTCGTCGCTGCCGGGCGGGAAAATCGCTGCCGAATACATCATGGTCTCGTCCAGCAAGCGCGAGAACAGTTCGTTGCCGAGGTCATAGTGGGCGCTGATGTTGCGCCGGGATCCCTTGAGGCTGTTGCGGTTGAGCCGATGCAGCCATTTCAGTGCGGGCTGGCCGAGCCGGGCAAGGCCGGTTTCCATTGCATCAAGCACGTCCAGGTTGCGTACAAACAGGCGCGTCACCGCCGTCGGGTCGGGGCTACTCCAGTAGCCGTTGAAGTAGGCCTCGCCTGAGCCAACGCTGCCGTTGCAGGCGATCTGCACCCAGGCAGCCGGGTCGTGCAGACGAATCTCTGCGTGCAGGCCGTCGCTGTCGGGCTGACCAAAGACCAGGTCCTCATCGTCGGTTTGCAGGTGCAGGGTGCCGCGCTGAATCGCATTCAATTGGCGCAACACGGCCTTACGGCATAGTCGTTGGAGCCAGCCGCCGCGCTCGCGGTAGTCACTGTTGCAGGTCAGTTCAGGTCTGCTCGGTTTCATCTCGGGACTCCTTGACGGGGCGCAGTGGATGCGCTGCCACCGATTGCCGTGCGGGCGAATGGTCGAACAGCGGGATGCGTTTGATCAGTAGGCGCAGCGCCTGCCAGTAGATGCCGGTCAGAGTGCGCAGCACCATAAATGGAAACGAGAGTGCTTCGCGGCGCAGCAAGCGGGCGCTCAGCGGCTTGCGCTGCAGGCTGAGACTGGCATCGAACAGGCGCTGGTCGCCTTGCTGATGCGCGATATGGACTTGTACGCGTTCGCCGGGACGGCTGAAACGCATGTGATAGTCGGCCTGCAGCGGCAGGAACGGGGAAACATGGAAGCGTTTATGCAGGGTGAAGTTCTGCTGTTGTTCGTTTGGGTTGGCTTCCAGCACGTAGCAGAAGTGTTCACCCCAGGGGGTGTTGGTCACTTCGCAGATGATGCCGCGCAGTGCTCCGTGGCGATCGTAGCAATAGAAAAAGGACGCCGGATTGAACAGCATGCCGAAGCTGCGGATTTGGGTCAGCAGTTGCACCGCACCGTCGATCTCAAGTTGCAATTGTTCCCTGACCAGGCGCTGGGCACAGGCCTTTAATGACTCCTCGGGCTGGCGTTCTGCGCGCAGGTAATCGGTTTCGCGAAAGCGCATGGGAGACCACCAACGGCCGGACCAGAGTTGGCTGAGTCCGAACACCTGTTGCTGCTCGTCCAGGTCGAGCAGTAGCAGGCTGCTGCGGTAGCGGAACTGATGAACGCGCGGCTGGTGCCTGCGATGCTGCAGCAAGCCGCTGTATAGCGCGCTGTTGAGCGTCATTAGAGAGCTTCCCCAAAGTGCGAGGCGACCCGCAATGCGCTGACCACGCCGTCCTCATGAAAGCCATTGGCCCACCAGGCTCCGCAGAAGAAGGTGTGCCGCTTGCCCAGCAGGTTTTTCCATTGTTGCTGGGCGTTGCTGGCAGCCAGGCTGAACTGGGGGTGGGCGTAACTGAAGCGGCCGAGAATCTGCGCCGGGTCGATCTGGTCAGTTTGATTCAGGCTGACACAGAACGTGCGCGATGCATTGATGCCCTGCAGGATATTCATATTGTAGGTCAGGGCCGCCGGTTGCTCCGGATCGCCTCCGAGACGGTAGTTCCAGCTCGCCCAGGCCAGTCGGCGCCGTGGCAGCAGGCGGGTGTCGGTGTGCAGCACCACGTCGTTGTCGGCGTAGCGGATGGCGCCAAGGATTGCCTGTTCTTCATCACTCGGTTGTTCCAGTAGTGGCAGTGCCTGATCGCTATGACAGGCCATCACGACCCGGTCGAAGCGTTCCTCTCCCTGGCGGCTGAGTACGGTTACACCGATGTCGTCGCGGCGAATGCGTTGCACTGGGCAGTTGAGTCGGATGCGGTCGGCGTAGGGCGCGGTCAGGGCTGGCACGTAGCTGCGCGAGCCACCCGTGATGACACGCCACTGTGGTCGCTCGTTGACGGACAGCAAACCGTGATTGCTGAAGAAACGGATGAAAAACGCCAATGGGAAGTCGAGCATATCGCGCAGCGACATCGACCAGATTGCCGAACCCATGGGCACGATGTAGTGGTCAATGAAGCGCCGACTGTAACGCCGCTGGCGTAGATAGTCGCCCAGGGTCAGCTGTCCTCCGAGCTCGCCGGCCTCCAGCTCTGCGATCGTCTCACGGTTGAAGCGCAGGATGTCGGCCAGCATGCGCAGAAACCCGGGAGACAGCAGGTTGCTGCGTTGAGCAAACAGAGTGTTGAGGTTGTTGCCGTTGTACTCCAGACCGCTGCGCGGATCACAGACGGAAAAGCTCATCTCGGTTGGTTGCGACGGCACGCCAAGCCGCCCCAACAGCCGAATGAAGTTGGGGTAGGTCCAGTCGTTGAAGACGATGAAGCCGGTATCAATGGCATGGTGCTGCCGGTCTACCTCAACATCGACGGTGTGCGTGTGGCCGCCGATGCGGTCGTCTGCCTCGAATAGTGTCACCTCGTGACGCCGGGACAGCAGATAAGCGGCGACCAGACCGGAAATGCCGCTACCGACAATCGCGATACGCATCAGTGGGTCTCCTGTTGCCGGGCGGCTTCTCGTCGCCGCCGGGTGAGTGCGACACGAAGCCAGCCAGGCAGTGCCGCCAGTAGCCGCAGCACAAAGATGAAGCGGCCGGGAAAACGTATTTCTCGCTGTCCCCGCTCCAGGCCAATCAGAATGCGTTGTGCGGCCTTTTTGCTGGTGAGCTGCATGGGCATGGGGAAGTCATTGCTCGCCGTCATTGGGGTCTCGACAAAGCCGGGACTGACCAGCGTGGTGGCGATGCCCTCATCAGCCAAGTCCAGCTCCAGCGACTGCATCAGGTAGCGAAGCGCTGCCTTGGATGCGCCGTAGGCCTCGGCACGGGGCAGGGGCAGGTAGGTGACGCTGCTGCCAACGGCTACCAGCCGCGGTTGCTCGCCATGGCGCAGCAGCGGCAGGGCTGCTTCGATGCAGTTAGCTGTTGCCAGCACGTTCACCTGCATCACGCGCTCGACCAGGCTGGCGGAGAAGGCTGGCAGCTCCATGTATTCGCAGGCACCGGCGTTGAGGATGGCCCAGTCCAGTCCGCCCCAGATGGCCTCAATGCGCTCCGCCGCCTCCTGTACCGCATGGCGGTCGGTGAGGTCCGCGGTGATCACCAGTACCTGACCGGGGTAACGGCTCGCCAGTGCCAGCAGCGGGTCTCGGCGTCTTGCGGTCAAGGCCAGGCGATGACCTTCGGCCGCCAGCAGTTCAGCCAGCGCCAAGCCAATACCGCTGGATGCGCCGGTCAGCCAGATTCTGCGTTGCAGGTTCATTTCAGTCGCCTCTTGAGCCAGCGGATCAGGTTGCCGAGCACCGGGACGTGTTCGTATAACAGCGTACCGGCGTCGTAGTGATCAATATGGCGGTACGCCTTGCCCTCGCGGAACCAAACCTGACTGACGCCTGGAACCTGGATGTCCTGGCCGCCGGCCAGCCTGGGGTGCCGATAGGTCATGGTCCAGCAGAGTAGTGCCTGTTCATGATCAATCGGACTGAGCTGGGTAAACTCGAAGCGCAGCGCGAGCACGTTCTCGTAGAGGTTGGCGCAGTAACTGTGGAGCGCGGCCAGGCCAAATACATCGTGCATCGGGTCGCTGAAGTGGACTTCCGGATGGTAGATCTGGTCCAGCAAGTGCAGATTGTTGCGATCAATGGCGGCAAACTGCCGAGCAAACTCTTCGATGCTGCTACGTTCAATCATGCTGGTTCTCCTGCGCTGCGGAAGGCGTCAATAGCGCGTTGGCGGCTGCTGCGCAGATCCACGATGGGGGCGGGGTAGTTGCCACCGGAGAACAGGTCGCCTGTTGGGGGGAGATGAATCTGCCGGGCCGGAAGGTGCGCCAGCTCCGGGACCCAGCGCCGGATGAAACTGCCGTCCGGATCGAATTTCTCGGACTGGCTGACCGGGTTGAACACGCGGAAGTAGGGGGCTGCATCGGTGCCGGTCGAGGCGCTCCACTGCCAGCCGCCGTTGTTGGCCGCCAGATCACCATCGATCAAGTGTTGCATGAACCAGCGTTCGCCCTCGCGCCAGTCGATCAGCAGGTTTTTGGTCAGGAACATGGCGCTGACCATACGCAGTCGGTTGTGCATCCAGCCGGTGTTGAGCAGTTGACGCATGGCGGCGTCTACCAGTGGAATGCCGGTTTGTCCCTGCTGCCATGCGGCAAGCCCTTCAGGATCGTTGCGCCACTGAACAGCTTCGGTCTCGGGGCGGAAGGCGCGATGGCGGGAAACCCGCGGATAGCAGACCAGAATGTGCTTGTAAAACTCACGCCAGAGCAGTTCATTGATCCAGCTGACCGCGCCGGGATTGCCGCCATCGAACTCGCCTTGGTTCATCCGCAGCGCCGCGTGCAGGCACTGGCGGGGGGACAATACGCCGGCAGCCAGATAGGCTGACAGCCGGCTGGTCGCATCAAGACCAGGCCTATCCCGGTCGTCGGCATAGTCTGCCAGCAACTGGTTGCTGAAGCGTTGCAGGCGCTCGGACGCGGCGGCTTCTCCGGCGGGCCATAGTTGTTGCAGTTCCGGTGTGGGGGGAGCGAAGCCGTCGAAATGGTCTGGAATGGAGCTGCTGGCGCGTGCCAGCGGCTCTTGGCTGTTCGGTGGTGGCAGCTCCGCAGGCAGGTGCTGGTGCAGGCGATGGTAGGCTTGACGGCGAAACTGGCTGTACACCTTGTACATGGTGCCGCTCTGGGTCGTCAGGCTGCCGGGCGCAAACAACAGCTGGTCGGTGTAGCGCTGACAGGAGATGCCTGCGTCGGAGAAGGCCCGGCTGACCGCATCGTCACGCTGTTGCTCATGCAACCCGTACTCGTCGTTGAAGTGTAGGCCGCTGGCGCCTAGGTCTCGAGCCAGTTCTAGCAGGCGGGAAGGGCACTCGTTCCAGTGGTCGGCGTGCAGCAACTGCAGTGGAATATTGCGGTGGTTCAGGGTGGCGGCCAGCTCGATCAGATTACGTCTCCAGAAATCGACCTTGATCGCAGCGTCGTCGTGCGCGTGCCAGTCATTCGGCGTGACGATAAACACGGCGACCACCGGGCCGCGCTGGCGCGCATGCCAGAGGGCGTGGTTATCGGCGGTGCGCAGATCGGCACGGAGCCAGCACAGTTGCACGTTGTTACTCAAATCTCTCTCTCCTGTAGTGGATCGGTCGCCCGGTCCACCGGTTGTTGGTGGCGCTATATCGCGTTACGCAGGCTCAGCTCTGGCGGATGCGGCTGCAGGTAGGCCTGTTGCAGCAGATAGGGATCTGGATGGCGGAGCAGGTGGTGCTGGAGCAGGGTGATGGGTACCACCAGCGGCACGACGCCGCTGCGGTAGCGGCTGATCAGTTGCTGCAGCTCGGCTTTTTCCGGTGGGTTCAGGACGCGCTTGAAATGGCCGGCAACGTGTTGCAAGACGTTGCTGTGGCCGCGTCGGCTGGCCGGACGGCGCAGGGCGGTCATCAGTTCACTGAAATACGCTGCAGCGGTCTCTCGCAAGGCGTCGCCTCTCCCCGGATTGGCCAGCAACTGCCCCATGCGGCGGTAGCTGGGTGCCTGATGGGCCATTAGCAGGTACTTGTGGCGGGCATGAAACGCCAGCAGGCGGCTCGCACTGAGCCCGTCATTCACCAACTGTTGCCAGTCAGCGTAGACAATTACTCGGGTAACGAAGTTTTCACGCAGTACGGGGTCGTGCAGGCGACCCTCTTCCTCGACCGGCAACAGCGGGTTGTGCTGCATCAAGCGGGCAGCAAATACCCCCTGTCCGGTGGCAGGGGCTGGGTGGCCATTGTGGTCGTATACCTTGACCCGCTCCATGCCGCAGCTCGGAGACTTTTGCATGAAGATGAAGCCACAGAGATCCTGGCTGCGCTCATTGACTTCGTCGGCATAGGACTGCAGGGCCTCAGTCACATCCAGCTGATTGTCTTTGGTGCCGATGGCTCGCGGAGCTACCGGGTCTCCAGCTAGGCGAATGGCCTTGCGGGGTGTGCCCAGACCAATGGCTACCTCGGGACAGACCGGACGCAGATCAAATAGGGTACCTAACTGCTCGGTACACAGACGAGAGTGTTTGTGACCGGCGTTGAATCGCACAGGGTCGCCGACCAGGCACTGACTGATGCCGACCGGAATGCGCGCGGTGGAAGCGATATGCATGGCTTTCTCCTGTACAACTTGGTTTGTGTTGTACAAGGATAAGCGTGATTTCGGTATTTTTGTACAAGTTTATTTGCCGTCCGTCAGAGTGTTCACTTCGACGAACGGCTTGGTCTGAGCTCAGAGCTGGCCCAGTACCGCCTGAGCTGCTTGCTGGCCGCTCAACCAGGCGCCTTCCAGGCGGCCTCCGAGGCACCAGTCGCCACAGGCATACAGGCCTATATCCGGCGCAGCGAGCGCGCCCCAGTCGCTGGTTTGGGCCGGGCGCGCATACAGCCAGCGGTGGGCCTGCAACAGCCGGGTTGCGGGAAGCGCTGTTTGCAAGGCCTTGCCCAGAGCCTGCAGCAGCAACTCAGCTACTTCGGCAGCGGGCGTATCCAGATGCGCTGCAGCCCATTCCGGGGTGGACTGCAATACCCAGTTACAGTTCTCTGCGCGACCGGGTTTACTGTGGTTGGCGCAAATCCAGTCCAGTGGTCCGCTGCGCACAAAAGCGGCGTCTATGGTTGTGGCAACCGGCTCGCTGAAACTGATTGATACCGCCCAGCCCGGCTCCATGGCGGCCTGTTCGGCTGCGCGGGCCAGCTGCGGCGCTGCGGCTAGCAGTGGGATTGCCTGTGGCGCAGGGGTGGCGACGACGACCTGAGTGAATGGGCCATACTGGTTGCCGTCGCTGTCAGCCATTATCCATTCCTGATCGTGCCGGTCGATCTGCGTAATGCGCACCGACCCGTGCAGCGTCAAGCCGCCCAGCAGGCCGCGGCTCAGCGCCGTCATGCGTGGACTACCGACATAACGGTGCTGCTCGTCTTCGGAGGGATGGATACCGTGCTCGTCAATCCGGCACAGCCGGGGTTGCCACCGCGCCACCCAGCCTTGCTCACGCCAGGACTCGAGTTCTGAGCGGAATGCATTGTGGCGCGCCGTGAAGTACTGGGTGCCGATGTCGAACTCGCCGTACTCGGTCCGCTTGCTGCTCATACGGCCGCCGGTGCCGCGGCTCTTGTCGAACAGTTCAACGGTAACGCCGGCTTCGTGCAGCTGGCGGGCGGCGCTGATGCCGGCCATGCCGGCGCCAATTATGGCTACGCTGGAGGGTAGGGACATGGTTGATCCTGATGATGGCTTCTGGGGCGAATGATAGGCAAAGGTGTGCAAAAGGCTGTACAAGTTTTTTTAGTTGTATAGCATTGGGGCTTCGTTGACGACAGTGATCTGTATTTTTCGCACTGTCGGCTGTGTTCAGTGGCATGCGCCTGGCCGCGTTGTTGCGCAGGTTGGTTCGTATGCGGCCGGGAGGTCTGAGATGAGAATATTACTGACTGGGGCGACCGGGGTGATTGGTCAGCCGCTGTGTCGCCAGTTACTGGAGGCCGGACACGAGCTGACGGTCTGGAGCCGGCGACCAGCGCAGGTGCCAGCGTTGTGCGGTGACGCAGTGCGTGGCGTTTCCAGTCTGGACCAACTGAACGACGAGACGATTGATGCGGTTATCAACCTTGCCGGCGCACCGGTTGCCGACAGGCACTGGACAGCGGCGCGGAAAGAGTTGCTGTGGGATAGCCGAGTCACGCTTACCGAGGAGCTGGTCCACTGGCTTGGTCGCAGGAAACAGCGTCCGCAGGTGTTGGTCAGTGCGTCGGCAATCGGCTGGTATGGCGATGGTGGCGAGCAACTGCTGACTGAGGCAAGCCCTGGACGGGTAGAATATACCCACACGCTGTGTGATGCCTGGGAGCAAGCGGCCAAGCGGGCGGCATCCTACGGCATGCGGGTGTGCATTCTGCGCATCGGTCTGGTGCTATCGCCGAACGGTGGTTTTTTGCAGCGCATGCGGCTGCCGTTCAAGTTGGGGCTGGGAGGGCGGTTAGGTTCCGGGCGCCAGTATATGTCCTGGATCCATCATCGAGATATCGAGGCGATGTTGCAGTGGTTGGTGGAGTCAGCAGACTGCCATGGCGTGTATAACGGTACTTCGCCTAACCCGGTTAGCAATCGCGAATTTACTGCTGCTTTGGCGCATGCGTTGAAGCGGCCTGCCTTTTTGCCTGTGCCAAGCGGGGTTTTGAAGCTGGCACTGGGGGAAATGTCTCGCTTGCTGCTGGTCGGACAGCGGGTAGCACCGGTGCGAGCCCAGGAAGCCGGTTTCTGTTTTCGTTTTCGTCATCTGGAGACCGCCTTGGCGGATGTTCTGCAGAAGGCGGAGTGATCTTGTTCTGTTTGCTGGAGTGAATTGATGTCTGATCGTGGGGTACTGCTGGTTAATCTGGGTTCGCCCAGCAGCACGCAAGTGGCTGATGTGAAACGTTATCTGAACCAGTTCCTGATGGATCCCTATGTTGTCGATCTACCCTGGCTCGCCCGGCGGCTGCTGGTCAGCCTGATTCTGGCGACGCGACCCAAGGCTTCGGCCCACGCTTACGCATCAATCTGGTGGGATGAGGGGTCCCCTCTGGTCGTTATTAGCCGGCGGGTCCAGCGGGCCTTGCAACAGCAGCTTGATATGCCTGTTGAGCTGGCGATGCGCTACGGTGAGCCTTCCATTGAGCAGGGGCTGCTGGCGTTGGCGAAACAGCCTGGCGTGCGCGAGGTTCTTTTCATGCCTCAGTACCCGCAGCATGCGGACAGCACGATTACCACTTCGGTGGAAGAGGCGCGGCGGGTGATCGCTAAGCATCAGTTGGGCATCAAACTGAATGTGGTACCGGCATTTTACAATCGACCTGACTACATCGCTGCGCTGACGCAGTCGGTGCAGCCTTACCTGGAACAGGGCTTTGATCACCTGCTGCTGAGCTATCACGGTCTACCTGAGCGTCATCTGCGCAAGGCTGACCCGACCGGGTCGCATTGTCTGGCCAGTGGCGATTGTTGCGAGCAGGCATCTGCTGCGACCGCTACTTGCTACCGGGCACATTGCAGTCACGTCAGCCGGGAGCTGACCGCGGCGCTGGGGTTGCGGGCAGAACAATGGTCGCAGGCCTTTCAGTCCAGATTGGGACGTGACAAGTGGATTGAGCCCTATACCGAGGCGCGCATCGATGAGTTGGCGGCGCAAGGCGTCAAGCGGTTATTGGTGGCCTGTCCGGCATTCGTTGCAGACTGCATCGAGACACTGGAAGAGATTGGCGACCGCGCCCGTGAGCAGTTCATTGCGGCGGGTGGCGAAGAGCTGGTGCTGATTCCTTGCCTGAACGATCAGCCGCAGTGGATCGACGTGCTGGCCAACTGGGCGCGCGAGACGCCCTCGGCGGCTTGAGCTGAGTGATAATGAAGCGCGTTAGCCGCGCTTCAGCCACTGCGACAGTGCCAGGTGCAGGCCCAGCCCAATCAGAACGCCCCCCATCAGGCGGTCAAACCAGTGACCCAGGCGGTTGAATGCGCGCCTTACTGCATCTCGACTAAACAGCATCGCGACCAGAGAGAACCAGGCGCCCGTCGCGAAGGCCAGGTAGACGCCATAGCCTGCTTGCACCGGTAGCGGGGTGTCGTGGCTGATAACGACCGTGAACAGTGACAGAAAGAACAGTGTCGCCTTTGGGTTCAGACCGTTGGTGATAAAACCCTGAATGAACGCCTGGCGGGCGGATAGCTGGCTGGCGGTTGTCAGCGGTTGGTCCGCAGATACTGGCTGGGCCCGCAGCGCGCGAACGCCAATGTAGATCAGGTAGGCGGCGGCCAGCAGCTTCATCAGATTGAACAGCCAGACTGACTGCGACACAATCAAGCCAATGCCCAGCAGTGAATAGGCAACGTGCACGAAGATACCGGTACCGACCCCTACAGCCGTATACAGGCCAACGCGGTGACCTCCGCTGACGCTATTGCGAATCACCACAGCAAAGTCCGGACCGGGACTGATCACCGCTAGCAGGTGCACCAGTGCAACCAGCAGAAACTCATTCAAATACATGTACATTCTCCTCTGGGTGGCCGATTTTAACCGCTTGAGGCGTCTTCAGACAGGTACAGACCAGCATGCAGCACTCTCTTTCTACGGTATTTCTTGATCGCGCGACGCTGGATCTGGGCGACCTCGATCTGCGCGCATTGGAAGCGGCCTGCGCTTCGTTGACCAGCTATCCAGGTACCACGCCCGAGCAGGCCCTCGAGCGGCTCGCCGGGCAGCAGGTGGCGATCACCAACAAGGTGGTGATTGATCGGGCCATGATGCAGGCCAATCCGCAGTTGAAACTGATCTTGATCGCGGCCACCGGCACCAACAACGTCGACCTGCAGGCGGCGCGCGAGCTGGGGGTCGTTGTCTGCAACTGTCAGGCCTATGGCACACCGGCGGTGGCCCAGCATACGTTGATGCTGATGCTGGTTTTAATCACCCGCTTTGAATCCTATCGCCAGGCGGTACGCGATGGAGCCTGGCAACGTAGCAGTCAGTTCTGTTTGCTCGACTATCCGATTGGCGAGCTGTCGGGTCGTACCCTGGGCATTCTCGGCTATGGTGAGTTGGGGCAGGCGGTTGGCAGGTTGGCCGAAGCGTTTGGCATGCGGGTTCTGGTCGGCGCCTTGCCCGGTCGTGAGCAGGCTGGACGCCCTGCGTTGGCCGAGCTGTTGCCGCAGATCGATGTACTCAGCCTGCACTGCCCGCTGACCGAGCAAACCCGAGACTTGATCGGTGCCCAGCAGTTGGCACTGATGAAGGCGGGCAGCCTGCTGATCAATACTGGGCGCGGTGGTCTGGTCAACGAAACAGCCCTTGCGGCGGCGTTGCGTAGCGGCCATCTGGGGGGCGCTGCCTGCGATGTGCTGAGCGCAGAGCCACCAGCTGAGGGCAACCCTTTGCTCGATGACTCCTTGCCCAATCTGGTCATCACTCCGCATAGCGCCTGGGGGAGTCGAGAGGCGCGTCAGCGCATCGTCGGTCAACTGGAGGCCAACCTGTGCAGTTTCATCGCCGGTGCTCCCCAGCGTCAGGTCAACTGCTGACTGAGTGTTATCGCCATCACATCATGGTCGCGACGCCCACCCGTTCGGGTGAAGTCGCATAGGCCGTGCCGACCTAAGCTGGTGAACGTCAACGGATGACGTTCGCCGCGCCCCAACGGGGCTGGCGAATCCGCCAAATGGATTTGGCACAAGGATTCCGCCGTCATGGCATTGCCCTTTCGCACTGTGTCCGCGCGGCCGCAGTGCGGTTTTTCTCTTATTGAAGTGCTGGTTGCGTTGCTGCTGGTTGCCCTTGGCGTATTGGGTGCTGCGGCCTTGCAGCTCAACGCCCTGCGTTTTACTCAGGACAGTGCATATCGCGTCCAGGCCGGTTTGCTTGCAACCGACCTGTTGGAGCGAATGCGTGCCAACCCCAGTCAAATAGCGTCCTACGCTGGCTCAGTCGCTGGTGACTGCGTCGCTGCACCCTCCGACTCCCTCTCCGTGCTGGCGCAGGATCAGGCCGATTTTGCCGTCGCTGTAACCTGCCATCTGCCAGACGGGCGCGCTCAGGTGAGCGTTGAAGACGGGCGAGTGCGAGTGCAGCTTAACTGGTCGCAGGCGCGCGTGGACGATAGCGCTGAGGACGAGCTCGTGGTCTCGGTGCGGTTGGGACGTGGCGCGTGAGGGCGCCACTTCGTGGCTTCGGCCTGGTCGAGCTGATGGTCGCCATGCTTCTGGGGCTGACGCTGGTGCTGGCGCTGCTGCAGTACTTAGGCGGTAGTCGGGACGCCTGGTTGCTGCAACAGCTGAGCGCGCGACAGCAGGAAGATGCCCGTTATCTGTTGGGGCGGCTGGCACGTGATATCCGCGCCGCCGGCAGTTATGGCTGTCTGGACCTACAGCGGCTGTTACCGCAGGGCTTGCCGGCAGATCTGGCCCAGCCGGTGCGTTTTGATCAGGGGGTATTGACGTTGATTACCGGCCTGCCGGTGCAGGTGGCGGTTGAGGAGCCTCAGCCGATGCGCGCGGCTGACTTCGGTGCGCGCTGGCTACTGGCGGGCGATTGTCAGCAGCGGGTGGGGCTCGCCGACGAGCAGGCGCTTTCGGTCATGCCGGGGGACTGGTTACTGCCGTTGCGTCTGGTTGAGTACCGCCAGCAGGATGACCGTGTCCAGGTCAGGCTCAATGGGAATGGCAACTTCGAGACGCTGATTGAGGGAGTGACTCGCTTCGAGCCACGTTTTGCGCTGGCCGCCGACGCATCGGCGGCGGGCGTATCTGGTCGCTATCAGCCGGGTCTCGACGAAGCTGAACAGGAGCGCCTGCGCAGCGTGCGGATAGCGCTGGAGCTTAGTGACCGGTCCGCGGATACCGGCCGCGAGCGCATGCGAACGCTAGTCTTTCGGCAGGTGACACAGGTGCGCAACCGGCCAGACTGGGGGAGCGATGAATAACCAGCAATCTGGCAGCATCCTGCCGGTGACGCTCATTGGTCTGCTGGTGGTGACGATTGGCGCGCTTGCGGCAAGTAGCTCGGCACGTCTGCAGCAGCAACAGGCGACGAATCTGCTGCTGGCGACGCGCTGTTTTCAGGCCGCAGAAAGCGTGTTGCGCACGCTTGAAGGGGAATTGGCGTCGGGCGAGCTGGTGGTCCCCGATGAACCATGCCTTGGCTCCCGGTGCGCGGCGTGGGCAGCGTCGAATGCAGCGCAGGATGGTTTCGGCTGGCACCGACGACAGTCAATGGGGGAGGTGGAGCTTTGGTATCGCGTCGACTGGCTAGGGCGCAGCCCTGCGCCGGCGCAACTCGCCGCGAGTGGCGAGAGTCGGCTCTACCGAGTGCAGATAGAGGCGCGGCTGGGGCGCAGTCGCCAGCTGCTGGAGGCTACTTATGCCTATACGCTGCACTAACTCGCGGTATCTCGTCGCCAGCTTCGGCTTGCTGCTTAGCGCGTCGGCAGCCGGGTTTGAACCGCTGAGCAGTGGTTATGCGACGCAGGCATCTGTGCCAGCCAATGTCGTGATTCTGCTCGACAGCTCAAGCAGCATGGCGATGACCCCGGTGGGTGATCTGAGTCGCCTGCAGGTCGCCCGCGAGGCCATCCGGCGATTGCTCTATCGGCAACGCAATACTCGCTTTGGGCTGTTCAGCTTCAATCCGTCGCGTGGGTACGGCGCTGCGCGGGAGACTGCGGGTGGTCGGTTGCTGGTCGACGTTGCCGGAATTGCACCGGGTGTGGCCGGAGAGCTGCATCTGCAACGACTTGAGCAGGCGCTGGATCAGTTGGCACCGGATACAGGCACTAATCCTGATCGCTACACCTGGACCCCGTTGGCTGAAACCCATTACGAGATTAGCCGCTATCTGCGTGGTATGGACTCGTTCTACAACCCGGGGACGCCAACTTACCCTAGTCCCCTGCAATGGCGCTGTCAGCCCAGCGCAGTGCTGGTGGTGACCGACGGCCTACCGACCTACGACAGCCAGTTTCCTTCCTCGGTAGAGCAGGAGCCTGCATTGCAGCAGTACCCGTTTGAACTGCCCGATTGGGATCAGGACGCGAGTAATGACGTGAGCGGCGAAGATATGCAGCAACCGGGTAGCACCTTTTATCTCGACGATATGGCCGGCTTTGCCGGCGCGCTGGATCTGCGCACCGGCGGTTTGGATGCGGCTGGCGTGAGCTGGGATGAGGCCCCCTTCGCTTATCAGCAGGTGCGTACTCACGTGCTTGGCTTTGGTGTTGACGACGCACGGTTGCAGGCGGCTGCGCGCGCTGGCGGCGGGCTCTATCGCACGGTCGACGATGCCGAGCAGCTCGACGCAGCGCTGACACGTATGGTGAATCAGTTGGAGCCGTCGCGTCTGGTGCTCGACAGGCGCCTTGATGGGCTGCAGCTCACCGGTAACGAAGCGGCGTTGATGCGCGTTTATCAGCATCCGCAGGACGGCAGTGGGGAAGTGCAGCTCTGGGGCATCAATGACACCGGTGAGCCAACCCAGATGCGCTGGACCAGCGATCAGGCGTTTGCCCCGGGGGCTCCCCGTGGCCCAATGCAAACCTGGCGGTTGGCCGATACCTCGGCTGGCGCGGGGCCTCTGGCCCTTGATATGAATACCCTTGCGCAGTTGAGCACAGAGCAACAGCTGGCGCTACAGCGCGCTGCGGCCGTCTTGCTGCCGGGTCAGCATGACGGCGGCTCGCAGTTGCTGGACTGGCTGCGTGGAGATTCTGTTGCAGGCTTGCGCACGCGCGAGCGTTTGCTGGGAGATCTGGGGCGTTTCGGACCGCGCGTGCTGCCAGCCGGAGCGGCGCTGGCCGAGCAGAACAGCGAAACCTATGAGCGCTATCGGCGCGAGCGCGCTCAGCTCGGTGACCTGATGCTGCTTGGCAGTAACGACGGTTTTTTCCATGTGGTCGGTGCGGGGGGCAAGCGACACTTCAGCTATCTGCCCGGCAGCCTGCTAGCTACGGTACTAGAGCGGGCGGCCTTGAATTATGTGTCTGGTCTCGCGCATCGAGCGGGCGTGGATGGGCGTATTGCTCTGGCGGACCTGGCGCAGGGCGGCCAGTGGCGAACACTCGCTGCGACAGGTCTTGGTGCCGGCGGTCGCGGGCTGCTCATGCTGCGACTGTATGGCCAGGCTGTGGGCGAGGCCGCGCCGGGGGTACTCTGGGAGCATAGTGCCAGTGAGCCTGGCTGGGCTGCCTTGGGCCACATCTATGCCGAACCACGGCTCCTTGAGCAGGATGGTCGTAGCCTGCTGCTGACTGGCAATGGTTACGGCAGCGCGAGTGGGCAGGCTGCTCTGCTGGTTGTTGATGCCATCAGCGGGGATATGGTGCTGCAACTGGATCTGCCGGCCCGGCAAGACCTGAAAAGGGGGAACGGCTTGTCTGCGCTGACTCTGGAGCGGGATGCCTCCGGGCGGGTGGTTGCAGCCTATGCCGGGGACTTGCATGGCCAGCTATGGCAATTTGACCTGTCGGCAGAGGACCCGCTGCAGTGGCGGCTGGCAAATGATGGGGCCCCTCTATTCAGGGCCGAGCCGGGACAGCCGCTGACGGCAGCTCCCGTTCTGCACTATAGCGCTGCGGCTCGGGCGGACTTGTTATTGTTCGGCAGCGGGCGACTATTGGCGCAAGGTGATCCGACCAGTACCGCAGTACAAGCATTCTACGCGGTGCGTAACCGGCTGCTCGAGCCTGGCCAGACGCTCACTCCCCGTGACCTGCAAGCGCAACGGGTGCTGCCGAGCCCCTATTCGAGCAGCCGTCAGGTGACCGAGCTACGGGTGGACTGGCGTCGGCAAGCAGGCTGGTTTCTGCCGCTACCGGCAGGGGCTCGTTCTTCGGAGCGGGTGGTTGAACCAGCGCTGGTACAGGGTGGGAGAGTGGTTTTCACATCGCTGGCACCGCTGGCTGAGGAAAGCGATCCGTGCCTTCCGACGGTGCGTGGTTGGCTGATGATGCTGACGTTGGACGACGGTGTCATGCCACCCGCAGCGACACTGGATAGCGACGGTGACTGGCAGTTGGATAGTGACGACTCCCGTGTTGCGGGTATTGCTCTGGACGTTGGGCTGCCAGCGGAGCTGAGGCTGGCGCCGGGTGTGGCGGAACATGCGGAACAGCCTTTGAGCTGCGAAGGGGAGCGCTATCAGGTTGCAGGCAGTACTGGCTCGGCTGAGCTGCTGGCGAAAGGTCGCTGCCAGTTGGTGCGTATCCACTGGCGGCAGTTGCAATGAGCTGCGTGAGGGGCTTTTCCCTGATTGAACTGCTGATCGCACTGGTGATTGCCAGCCTGCTTGCGAGCCTTGCCTACCCGTCATATCTGGCGCATGTGCGCAAGGCGCAGCGCGTGGAGGTCAGTGGTTTGCTGTTGGAGAATGCACAGCGTCTGGAACGCCATTATGCGCTTGCTGGGCGTTATGATCAGGGCGTGGTTGGCAACCTGCATCAGCAGAGTCCGGCTCAGGGGAGGGCGGTCTATCAGTTGGCTGTGCAACGGCAGTCGCAGCAGTTTGTACTGACGGCAAAGGCTTTGGTTGGCAGTGCGATGGAGGGGGACGTCTGTGCGTTCTACAGCCTGAATCAGCTTGGCCAGAGGACGCCAGCAGACGAGCGCTGCTGGCGTCGCTGAGCGGGTCTCAGTGAGCAGCCGGTGCTGCTTCCTGACCGTTGGGCAGGATCAGGTTGAGCAGGATGGCAACGACTCCGCAGAGACTGATGCCCTGCAGGCTGAAGCTGTCATTACCAATAACCATGCCGCCGATACCGAATACCAGCGTCACCGATACGATGCACAGGTTGCGGGCCTGGGCCAGGTCTACCTGATGGCGCACCAGCGTGTTGAGACCGACGACCGCGATGGAACCGAACAGCAGGCAAAGAATGCCGCCCATGACCGGTACCGGCATGCCCAACAGAATGGCGCCAAACTTGTCGATGAAGGCCAGGATGATGGCAAACACGGCGGCCCAGATCATGACGTTGGGGTTGAAGTTGCGAGTCAGCATGACCGCACCGGTGACTTCGGAGTAGGTGGTGTTCGGCGGGCCGCCGAAGAAGGCTGCTGCCGAGGTGGCAATACCGTCGCCCAGCAGGGTGTTCTGCAAGCCGGGCTTTTCCAGATAGTTCTTGCCGGTTACACCACCGATGGCCAGTACGTCACCGATATGCTCAATAGCGGGTGCAATCGCGACCGGGATCATGAACAGGATTGCTGCCAGCTGGAACTCCGGGGTAACGAATTCGGGCATGGCCAGCCAGGGTGCCTGCGCCACCTGGGTGAAATCGACGATGCCAAGCAGCCAGGACAGGGTGTAGCCAACCAGTACGCCAGCCAGAATCGGCACCAGGCGGAAGATGCCCTTGGCAAACACGGCAACCACGATGGTGGTAACCAGCGAGGCGCCGGCGATCAGAATGGCGGTGTTGTACTCGACCAACTGGGCGCTGCCATCACCCGCTTTGCCCATCGCCATGTTAACGGCAACCGAGGCCAGTCCCAGGCCGATGACCATAATTACCGGACCAACCACCACTGGCGGCAGCAGGCGCTGAATGAAGCCGGGGCCCCGCAGGCGGATCAGCAGACTGAGCAGGATGTATACCACACCAGCTGCGACTAGGCCGCCGAGGGTGGCGGGCAGCCCCCAGGTCTGGTTGCTGTACATGATTGGCGCGATGAAGGCGAAGCTGGAGGCCAGGAAGATCGGGATCTGCCGGCGGGTGGTGAACTGGAACAGCAGGGTGCCGATACCGGCGGTGAACAGCGCAACGCTTGGGTTCATGCCGGTGATCAGCGGCATCAGCACCAGCGCACCGAAGGCCACAAACAGCATTTGCGAGCCAGCCAGCGCAGTCCGCCAGCCGTGGGTGTGAACGCCTCCCATTACTCGATATCCTTCTGCTTGGTACCAAAGATCTTGTCGCCGGCGTCGCCCAGACCAGGAATGATGTAGCCGTGCTCATTCAGACGTTGATCGACTGATGCGGTATAGATCTGCACGTCGGGGTGGGCGTCGTTGACGCGCTGGATACCCTCGGGGGCAGCGACCAGCACCAGTGCGCGGATGTCTCGGGCACCCGCCTTTTTCAGCATGTCGATGGTGGCAACCATGGAGCCGCCAGTTGCCAGCATTGGATCGATGATCAGCGCCATGCGCTGATTGAGTTCACCGACCAGTTTTTCCAGATAGGTGTCGGCTTCCAGAGTCTCTTCGTTGCGGGCCAGGCCAATGACGCTGACCTTGGCGCTGGGCACCAGGCTGAGCACACCGTCGAGCATGCCGAGGCCGGCACGCAGGATCGGTACCACGGTGACCTTCTTGCCGCTCAGCTTTTCAACGTCCACATCGCCGCACCAGCCTTGGATGGTGTGGGTTTCGACCGCCATGTCCTGGGTTGCCTCATACGTCAGCAGCGCGGCGACTTCCTGCGCGAGCTCACGGAAATTCTTGGTACTGATATCGCTGCGGCGCATCAGCCCCAGTTTGTGTCGAATCAATGGATGGCGGATTTCTTTGACGTTCATGCTGGAACTTCTCTCTTGCGTGGAAGGGCGCCGCAATTATGGCACAGCCCAGACGTTGACAGCAGGGGCTCGTCTGTCGGAAAAGCTCCTCTATACTTGTGCTTTCGCGACGACATGGGTATTTTTCGCCCCTTTTTTCCATACCGGGACCGGCGGAGGTCATGCATGGCGGTAGAGCTGGATCACATCAAACAGGTCATGGCAGAGGCCGACTGTCTGTTCACCGAGGCAGACGTCGAAGGCGCACTGCAGAGCATGGCTAGCGAAATCACCGAGCGTCTGGCCGACAGCAATCCGATTGTCTACAGCGTGATGAATGGCGGTCTGATCATCAGTGGCAAGTTGCTGCCGAAGCTGCCGTTCCCGATGGAAGTGGGCTATTTGCACGCTACTCGCTATCGCAACAAGCTGTCCGGCGGTGAACTGTTCTGGAAAGCGCGTGCCGAGCATTCGCTCGTTGGCCGCAGTGTATTGATCATCGACGACATTCTGGATGAGGGTCATACGCTGGCTGCGATTGTCGAGTATTGCCGTGATGCTGGCGCTGAACATGTCTACACTGCGGTGCTGCTGGATAAGCAGCATGATCGCAAGGCCTATCCGGGCATGCGTGCCGATTTTACCGGCCTGGATGTTGAGGACCGCTATATCTTCGGTTACGGCCTCGACTACAAGGGATACTGGCGTAACGCCGCCGGCATTTTTGCTCTCAAGGGGCATTGATACCATGATGCGTCGAGCGGTTGTGCTGACATTGGGTGTGTTGCTGGCACTGCCGCTCGCGGCCGCGCAGGTCTCGCTGCCGCACGATGAATATCTGCCGGAAGATATCTACGGACAGCGTCAGGATCGCCCCGAACAGGTATTGTTCGAGGTGCAGCGATACAGCTTGACCATTGGTAGCGAATTGCGTCCGGGCGCCCGCCCGAATGACGCGCAGGCCAGCGTTTCCATTCTGCTGGAGGGGCGCAGCACGCTGACTGGGTCGCCGGTCCGTCGCGCGCGTCTGCAGTTTGCCGAGGGCACTGGGGGGCAGCGCGGGGCGCGTTTGGTCGATGACGGTACGCTGCTTGTCATCAACTATCCACTAGCCTTGCTGCCAGCCATTCGCCAGATGCTCGACAGCCCCGGGACGGATTATGTGCAGGGGCGTTTCTACGGCAATGGTCTGATCTGGGCTGATCTGCACTCCGAGCCGGTTGCTGCCGCGGACTGAGTACTGAACTGGTTAGACGCCCGGGGGATGGTTACAATGCCCGCCCTGGACTCTCTGAGGAAGTTTCATGCGTAAAGACAAGCAGAAGGTGATCGGTGAGCCGATGACCGATGAACAGGTTGCGGTATTTCTGAACGCACGCCCCTATAACAGCGACGAATCGGTTGAACTGCATCTGCTGGTGCGCGCCTATCGCGGCTTGCGTGTGGAAGACTTCGAGCGTTTTCTGGTGATGTTCAAGGCCGCTGGGCATGACCTGAACGCGGTCGGTGCTGATGGTCGTACATTCCTGGCCACTGTGCGTGAGCATGCCCAGGGCGAAGACTACGTCGCAGTACTGGAAGCGGCTGGCGCCCGTTAAGCGGGCAGCATTCTCCAGCCGGTGCGGTTAGCGTGCCGGCTGACGCGAGCTGCCGTCGGCAGGGACTTGCCAATCCAGCGAGGTTGCAGCTCGTTGACCTCGACCCAGTGACCTTGCTGTGGCTGTCTGGGCAGCTCCCATAGCGCAACGCATATCCCCTGTGCGTTGAGTTGGGCGTAGCAGCGGCGTCGCTTGAACAGGCTGGCGATCATGACAGTCTTCCTTTGTTGAATCTGCGCGCAGGATCGCTGATTGGCATGTCAGCTTGATGACAGGGCGTAACGCCCTCTGTTGGCCCCTCCGGAACCGGAGTATGCTGCGCCTGTCCAAGGTGGCTCTGACCACGTTTCCCTTTCCAATCCCGACAGACGGCAGGAGTAAGGTACTTATGCTCAAGCGTTCAGGCATGTTGCTGCTGGCCATGATGGCCGCGGCTCTGGTGGGCTGTGCTCACAGTCCGCAGCAGTTGACGGTGCAACCTCAGATCAACAAGCCGCTAAGCCCGGTTGCCCGCCAGCAGCCGGTCAGCGTGAAGGTGCAGGATACCCGCCAGAACAAGATATTGGGGACGCGCGGAGGCATTTACCCTGACTCCAGTAACATTACCATCAGCGACAGTGCGCTCCCGGCGATCCGTCAGCAGGTCGAGCAGGCGTTACGCCAGTTGGGGTTCAATGTGGTGCCTGAAGGGTCACCCAATGCCAACAGCCTGACCCTGAATCTGGCCGAGCTAAGCTACCAGTCGCCGAAGGACTCGGTTTACGTGACCCAGGCCGATATCAGCGCCACCTTCGTTGCTGAAGCCAGCAACATGAATCGCAACTATCAGGGACGCTTTACGTCCTCGCTGCAGCAGCGCTTTGGTTATGCGCCGAACCAGCAAACCAATACCAAGCTGGTGACCGACGTGATGAGTGATGCTCTGACCCGGGTGTTTCAGGATCCGATGATTTTGCAAACGCTGCAGCAGTAGGCTCAACAGCAAAAAAAACGGCGCTTATGCGCCGTTTTTTTTTTGCTCGCCATTCAAGCCGGCGGGGGTTGCAGCATTTCGTCGTGCTCGGTCATGTTCCAGGGCAGCACGCCGGGAGATATGTGCAGGAAGTGCAGATACTTTTCAAAGTGGTCGAGGGTGTCGCCGATGATCTCCTGCTCATCGTAGCCGTAGACATCATAGGTCTGGCCGCCGCGACGCAGAAAAACCTCAGCCCGGTAATAATGCTGCTGGGCGTCGTTGTCGGTGCGTCGCATCTCCGGGTAGGCAAAGTCGGGGCGCAGATACTCGCGCAGGCGAATTTCGTAGATGAAGTCGAGCTGATCTGGCTTGTTGATCTGCAGGTAGGCGCGGCCGTTCTCAGCATCCAGTTCTGCCTCTGCCGGCCAACCCTGCTCGGCCAGCGCCGCGCTCAGGCGTTGCATGGCTGGCATCGCTCGATTATGGATGAAGCCTTCCACCGCGGCGCGATCCGGGAAGTGGACGATGCTGGCCAGGCGTTTTTTCCAGTTGGCTGCCAGGCTGTTGTCGCTATAGCGGCTGACCTGCATGTGATGCAGCAGACTGACGTCACGGTGGCCCTCGATGACCAGTGCGCGCCACATGCCGAGCATCGCAATGATCATGATGATGGCGAAGGGCAGGGCGGTAACGATGGTCATGGTCTGCAGAGCGCCAAGGCCACCGGCGATCAACAACACCGCAGCAACCACGCCTTCCAGGATCGCCCAGAAGGCGCGCTGCCATACCGGCGTCTGCAGCACGCCGCCGGAGGCCAGCGAGTCGATCACCAGCGAACCGGAGTCCGATGAGGTGACGAAGAAGGTGACGATCAGCACCACGGTAACGAACGACACTATGCTGGTTAACGGCAAGTGCTCGAACAGCTTGAACAGCGCAATCGCCTTATCTGCCTGGACCTCGCTGATCAGGCTGGTGTAACCCTCGTTCATGATCAGGTGCAGCGCGGTATCGCCAAAAACCGAGAACCAGAGAAAGGTGAACATGGTTGGCACCAGCATGACACCGAAGACAAACTGGCGAATGGTTCGGCCGCGGCTGATCTTGGCAATGAACAGGCCGACGAAGGGCGCCCAGGCAATGGTCCAGCCGAAGATGAACAGCGTCCAGTTGCCAATCCAGTCGCTATGGGTATAGGCCTGCAGGTTGAAGGTGCGCTCGACAATGTTGTTCAGGTAGCTACCGGTGTTCTGCAGGAAGGCTTCGAGAATGAAGATGGATGGGCCGACCAGAAAGACGAACAACATCAGGGTTACCGCCAGCACCATGTTCAGGATCGACAGGTTCTTTACCCCCTTGTCCAGCCCGGCCACCACGGAGAACAGGGCGAGACCGGTGACGGCGGCGATGGTCACGACTTGCACGCTGCTGGCTACCGGAATGCTCGGCCACAGGTAATTGAGCCCAGCGTTGATCTGCGCGACGGATAGCCCCAGCGTCGTGGCGATACCGAACAGGGTGCCGAGAATCGCTACCACATCGACCGTGTGGCCTATCGGGCCGTGAATGCGCTCGCCAATTAGCGGGTAGAGGGCCGAACGCATGGACAGGGGCAGGCCGTGGCGGAAGGCAAAGTAGGCCAGCACCAGACCGACCAGTCCGTAGATCGCCCAGATATGAAAGCCCCAGTGGAAGAAGGCAATCTGCATGGCCTGTTTGGCCGCATCCAGGGTTTCCGGTGCGCCGGCAGGCGGGCTGGCGAAGTGGGTAACCGGCTCGGCGACGCCGAAGAACAGCAGGGCGATCCCGTAGCCGGCCGAGAACAGCATCGCGAACCACGCCGGGAAGCTGTATTGCGGCTCGGCGTGGTCCGGTCCGAGGCGAATGTTGCCCCAACTGCTGCAGGCCACCAGCACCACAAACAGCAGAAAACTGGCGACCGCCAGCATGTAGAACCAGCCAAAGGTTTCGGTGATGTAGGCCAGGGTTCTCGAAAACAGCGAGCCGGCCAGCTCGGGGTTGCTGATGGTGCCGATAACCAGCAGCAGAGTCACAATCACGGCAGGGGCAAACACGGGAACCAGTACGGTTGATTGCCAGCCACGCTTGGCGTCAGTCATGCAGATCTCCTTGTCCTGCGTGTAACGGTCGGTTGATCGGCCGTTTTTTTGGCGAGCAGCAGCTGGCCTACACGCGGACCTCGGGGCGCCGATGTCGGTCAGTGTTTTCGCTCGTTACCTGATACAGGATAGCCATCAGGGCCAAAGGTTCCGCTTATTCGCTGTGCTGGTCCGGGTCCAGGACCTCGATCTGCACCCGGGCACTGCCGGCGCGAACCATGCCAAGCTGCTCTGCTGCACGCTGGGAAACGTCGATGATGCGATGGCCGACGAAGGGGCCGCGGTCGTTGATACGGACGACTACTGCGCGATTGTTGTAGGTGTTGGTGACCTGCACCAGGGTGCCGAACGGCAGCGCCGGATGCGCGGCGGTGAGATCGGTTTCGTCGTAGGGTTCGCCGCTGGCGGTGCGCCTGCCATGCAGTCGGGAGGAGTAGTAGGACGCCTTTCCGGTCTGGGTCCAGCCGGGCTCACCGAGCAGCTGTGCTTCGGTGGCGTGAGCACTGAATGGCAGCTGCACCAGCAGTGCGATCAGTAGCGTGCGAAACATGGCGAGTTCCCGGAAAGTGGGCGGAGCGACCTCTGACCGCTCCGCCGCTTTCAGGTTCAGCCTTCCAGTTTCTTACGCAGCAGTTCGTTGACCTGCTGCGGGTTGGCTTTGCCTTTGGATGCTTTCATCGCCTGGCCGACAAAGAAGCCGAACATCTTGCCGCGCTTGGCTTCGTCGCTCGCGCGATACTGCTCGACCTGTGCGGCATTGGCTGCCAGTACCTCGTCCAGCATGGCTTCGATGGCGCCGCTGTCGGTGACCTGCTTGAGTCCCTTGGCTTCGATGATCGCATCGGCAGAGTCGCCTTCACCGGCAGCCAGTGCCTCGAACACCATCTTGGCGATCTTGCCGCTGATGGTGTTGTCCTTGATGCGCAGGATCATACCGCCGAGTTGCGTAGCACTGACCGGCGACTGCTCGATCTCCAGGCCTTCCTTGTTGAGCAGGCTGGACAGCTCGCCCATCACCCAGTTGGCGGCCAGCTTGGCGTCGCCGCAGGTCTGCTGAACCTGCTCGAAGTAGTCGGCCAGTTCGCGGCTGGCAGACAGCACGCTGGCGTCGTAGGTCGACAGGCCGAACTGGCTTTCGAAACGCTCGCGCTTCTGTTGCGGCAGTTCCGGCAGTTCGCCGCGGACTTCCTCGATAAAGCTCGGCTCCAGCACGACCGGCAGCAGGTCCGGGCAGGGGAAGTAACGGTAATCGTTGGCTTCTTCCTTGCTGCGCATGGAGCGGGTTTCGTCCTTATTCGGGTCGTACAGGCGGGTTTCCTGTACCACCTTGCCGCCGTCTTCGATCAGCTCGATCTGGCGCTGGACTTCGGTGTTGATCGCCTTCTCGATAAAGCGGAACGAGTTGACGTTCTTGATCTCGCAGCGGGTGCCGAACTCGGCCTGGCCCTTGGGGCGGATCGAGACGTTGCAGTCGCAGCGCAGGGAGCCTTCGGCCATGTTGCCGTCACAGATGCCCAGATAACGCACCAGCGAGTGGATGGTCTTGGCGTAGGCGACGGCTTCCTTGGCGCTGCGCATGTCCGGCTCGGAAACGATCTCCAGCAGCGGGGTGCCGGCGCGGTTGAGGTCGATGCCGCTCATGCCGTGGAAGTCTTCGTGCAGGCTCTTGCCGGCATCTTCCTCCAGATGCGCGCGGGTCACGCCGACGCGTTTTACGGTCCCGTCTTCCAGGGTGATGTCCAGATAGCCCTTGCCGACGATCGGATGATCCATCTGGCTGGTCTGGTAGCCCTTGGGCAGGTCCGGGTAGAAGTAGTTCTTGCGCGCGAAAACGTTGGTCATGCCGATCTCGGCGTCGATCGCCAGGCCGAACTTGACCGCGTTGCGCACGGCTTGGGCGTTGAGCACCGGCAGTGTGCCCGGCATGCCCAGATCAACCAGGCTGGCCTGAGTGTTGGGCTCGGCGCCGAAGGTGGTGGCGCTGCCGGAGAAGATCTTCGACGCGGTGGTGAGCTGGGCGTGGATTTCCAGCCCGATGACGATTTCCCATTGCATTGCTGTCAATCCTCTCAGTAGCCGGCCGGAGCGCGCTGGTGCCAGTCGGTAACCTGCTGGTACTGGTGCGCGATGTTGAGCAGACGGGCTTCGCTGAAGTAGGGCCCCAGCAGTTGCATGCCCAGCGGCAGACCGTTGGCGAACCCGGCGGGCAGGGCGACGCCCGGGACCCCGGCCAGGTTGGCGGTAATGGTGTAGATGTCGGTCAGGTACAGGCTGACGGGATCGTCGATCTTCTCGCCGATCTTGAACGCCGGGGTCGGCGAGGTCGGGCAGAGGATCACATCGACCTGCTCATAGGCGGCCATGAAGTCGTTCTTGATCAGGCGACGGATCTTCTGCGCTTTCAGGTAATACGCATCGTAGTAACCGGCCGACAGCGCGTAGGTGCCGACCATGATGCGGCGCTTAACCTCGGCACCGAAGCCTTCGGCACGCGAACGCTTGTACAGATCGGTCAGGTCGGCCGGGTTGTCGCAGCGGTAGCCGAAGCGCACGCCGTCAAAGCGTGACAGGTTGGAGGAGGCTTCAGCGGGGGCGATGACATAGTAGGCGGGAATCGCCAGCTCGGCGTTCGGCAGGCTGATTTCCTTGACCTCGGCGCCGAGCGCCTGGAATTGCTTGACCGCAGCACTGATGGCATCGGCGGTCGCAGCGTCCAGGCCGGCGGCGAAGTATTCCTTCGGCAGGCCTATGCGCAGGCCCTTGAGGGAGTCGTTCAGGCTGGCGCTGTAGTCCGGTACCGGTTGGTCGACGCTGGTGGAGTCCTTGGCGTCGAAACCGGCCATGACTTGCAGCATCAGAGCGCAGTCTTCGGCAGTGCGGGCCATCGGGCCGCCCTGGTCCAGGCTCGACGCGTAGGCGACCATGCCCCAGCGCGAAACCCGTCCGTAGGTCGGTTTCAGGCCGGTCAGAGCCGTGAAGCCGGCCGGCTGACGGATTGAACCGCCGGTGTCGGTGCCGGTTGCCGCAGCGCACAGGCGGCCGGCAACAGCGGCAGCAGAGCCGCCGGAGGAGCCGCCGGGTACCCGGTCGGTGTCCCACGGGTTGCGGGTCGGGCCGTAGAAGCTGGACTCGGTGGACGAGCCCATGGCGAATTCGTCGAGGTTGGTCTTGCCGAGGCTTACCGCGCCAGCGTCGAGGAAACGCTGGGTGACGGTCGATTCGTACGGCGAAACGAAGTTGTCGAGCATTTTCGAGCCGCAGCTGGTGCGTTGGCCCTGGGTGCAGAACAGGTCCTTGTGCGCCAGCGGGATGCCGGTGAGCGCGGTGGCGTTGCCGGCAGCGATACGGGCGTCTGCTGCTGCGGCCTGCTCAAGGGCTGATTCGGCGGTAACGGTGATGTAGCTGTTGAGCTGGTCATCAAGCTGCTCGATGCGCTTGAGATAGTGCTGAGTCAGCTCGACGCTGGAAAGCGTCTTGTTCTGCAAGGCCTTTGACAGTTCGGCCAGAGTTTTCTCGTGCATGGATATGTCTCTTGTCTGGGCGCGGCAGGATTATTCGATGACCTTGGGAACCAGGTACAGGCCCGCTTCGGTGGCCGGCGCAATGGCCTGATAGGCCTCGCGCTGGTTGTGTTCGGTGACCTCGTCGGCGCGCAGGCGCTGGGTGGTTTCCAGCGGATGGGCGAGCGGTGCGACGGCGCTGGTGTCCACCGCCTGCATCTTGTCGATCAGCTCCAGAATGCCGGAGAGTTTGGCAGTGGTTGCCGGGATGTCGTCTTCGCTGAGGGCTATTCGGGCCAGATGCGCGATCTTTTCCACATCGGTGCGATCCAGGGACATGTACGTGTGCTCCATGTTGCCGGTGATTTCCGGTCGTCTGCTGGCGCCGGGCGCCGTTTGGTGGTTCGCCACGGAAAATGCGGGCAAAGGCGCGAATTTACCACAGTCGTGCCTTGCCCAAAAACCCCGCCGTTGTTAGAGTTGCGACACTTCTGGAAGTACCGATCAGTCACCTGCTGACGCTGCGCAGAAGGCCGCCAATCAAGGCCTTTAGCCACCAGTTTCCAATCCAACAGCGTACAGGGCAGGTGGCTTATCCGTACTTTTTCCAATTAACCCACGCGTCTTCGGGGTCTAGTCAACGCATGTTCAAAAAAATCCGTGGCATGTTTTCCAGTGATCTGTCCATCGATCTGGGTACAGCCAACACGCTTATTTACGTTCGGGACCGCGGTATTGTACTGGACGAACCGTCTGTGGTCGCGATCCGTACCACTAGTGGCAATCAGAAAAGTGTCGTGGCCGTCGGTACCGACGCCAAGCGCATGCTCGGTCGTACCCCAGGCAACATTCAGGCGATCCGCCCGATGAAGGATGGCGTCATCGCCGATTTCAGTGTCTGTGAAAAGATGCTGCAGTACTTCATCAACAAGGTTCATGAAAACAGCTTTATCCAGCCCAGCCCCCGCGTGCTGATCTGCGTTCCGTGCAAGTCTACCCAGGTTGAGCGCCGTGCCATTCGTGAGTCGGCGCTCGGGGCGGGTGCCCGCGAGGTATATCTGATCGAGGAGCCGATGGCTGCCGCTATCGGTGCCGGCCTGCCGGTTGAAGAAGCACGCGGCTCGATGGTTGTCGACATCGGTGGTGGTACCACTGAAATCGCGTTGATTTCCCTCAACGGCGTGGTCTACGCCGAGTCCGTCCGCGTTGGTGGTGACCGCTTTGACGAGGCGATCGTGACCTACGTGCGCCGCAACTACGGCAGCCTGATCGGTGAGTCCACCGCTGAGCGCATCAAGCAGGAAATCGGTGTGGCTTTCCCCGGCGGCGAAACGCTGGAAGTGGATGTGCGTGGTCGTAACTTGGCCGAGGGTGTGCCGCGCAGTTTTACCCTGAACTCAACTGAAGTGCTCGAAGCGCTGCAGGAGTCGCTGGCAACTATCGTTCAAGCGGTCAAGAGCGCGCTGGAGCAATCGCCGCCGGAGCTGGCGTCCGATATCGCCGAGCGCGGCCTGATTCTGACCGGCGGTGGTGCCTTGCTGCGTGATCTGGACAAGCTGCTGACCCAAGAAACCGGCTTGCCGGTTATCGTCGCGGAAGATCCGCTGACCTGCGTTGCCCGTGGCGGCGGCAAGGCGCTGGAAATGATGGATCAGCACACCATGGATCTGCTGTCGACCGAGTGATCTGACTGGTGGCAAGCCTTGCGGGACGGGAGTTCCGGCTCTGTCCGGCTTGCCGCTGACGGCGACTAACCTGTGGCTGCGAGGAGCCTGCCATCAAACCGCTATTCATCAAGGGGCCGTCGCTCGGCGTTCGTCTGGTTGTGCTGACCGTGCTGTCCATCGTTCTGATGGTGGTGGACGCCCGGTTCGATGCCCTGAAACCGCTCCGCGCTCAGTTGGGGCTGCTGGTCGCGCCGCTGTACACGGCGGCCGAGATGCCGGTCCGTGCCTGGCAGTCGGTCACTGAGCTGGCGACCAGTCGCGCTCAGCTGATTGCGGAAAACGAGCGACTGCGGGCCGAGGCGCTGCTGACCCAGCGCAAGCTGCAGAAGCTGGCAACGCTCACCGAGCAGAACGTGCGTCTGCGTGAACTGCTCAATTCCTCTTCGCTGGTTGACGAGCGGGTACTGGTAGCTGAGCTGATCGGCGTTGATCCCAATCCCTTTACCCAGCGTATTCTGCTCGATAAGGGCGAAGTCGACGGCGTTTTCCTTGGTCAGCCGGTACTCGACGCTACCGGCCTGATGGGGCAGGTGGTCGAAGTGTTGCCGCACAGCGCCCGGGTGCTGCTGATTACCGATGCTTCCCACAGTCTGCCGGTGCAGATCAATCGTAACGGCCTGCGCGCCATCGCCGCCGGAACCGGCCGCAATGAGTGGCTGGAATTGCGCTTTGTCGGTGATACGGCCGACGTGCGTGAGGGCGACATCGTGGTCAGCTCGGGCCTCGGACAGCGCTTTCCGGCGGGCTATCCGGTTGGCCGTGTGCAATCGGTCATTCGCCATCCTGCCCAGTCCTTTGCCGAGGTGCGCGTAACACCGTCGGCCCAGCTGAACCGCAGTCGCTATCTGCTGCTGGTGTTCAGTCCCGAGAGTGGTTACGGCGATGTGTTGCCGGCGCTGGAGTTGCGGGCCGACGATGCTGCGGGGGCCGCAGCAGACGAGCCGCAGTCGACTGAGGTCCCGGCGTCTGACGCTGAATCGGAGGGCTCCGGCAATGCAGACTAGTCTGGCAATCATCTTCAGTATTCTGGTGGCGTTGTTGCTCAGTGTCATGCCGATGCCCGAGCCGATCAGTCTGGCGCGACCGATGTGGCTGGCCATGGTGCTTGCCTACTGGGTTATGGCGCTGCCACATCGCGTTGGTCTGCTGACTGCCTGGCTGGCAGGACTGGTTTCGGATGTGCTGTTTGGTCAGTTGTTCGGCCAGAATGCGCTGGTTATGACGCTGGTCGTGTGGATGGTCCTGTTGCTGTACCAGCGTATTCGTCGTTTCCCTTTGTGGCAGCAGAGTCTGGTGATGCTGCCGGTATTCGGTATCGCCCAGATGGTCATGCTTTGGCTCAATAGTCTGAGCGGTAATCGGCCGCCAACCCTGTTGTTCCTGCTGCCTGCGGTGGTCAGCACCGTACTCTGGCCCTGGGTGTTCTCCCTGCTGCGCGGGGTAAGACGTCGCTTCCATGTCAACTGAGCTACTGCTGGCCTCCGCGTCGCCACGGCGCGCCGAGTTGCTGGCGCAGATTGGTGTTCGGGCAACGCGACTGACCTGCAGTGTTGATGAGCAGGTGCAGCCAGGCGAGTTGCCTGCGAATTATGTTGAGCGCGTCACCCGCGATAAGGTTCAGGCTGCGGTTCGGGCCGCGCCCGGACGCGTGGTGCTGGCCGCAGACACGGCGGTGGTGCAGGGCGACCGCATCCTTGGCAAGCCGGTCGATCGGGCTGACGCGCTGCGCATGCTGAGTTTGTTATCCGGAGCCGAACATACGGTGATGACCGCCGTGGCGGTCGGTTGCGATCAGCGCATCGAGCTGGTCCGGGTTGATACACGGGTACGTTTTCGGCCGCTGAGTAACGCGGAAATCAGCGCCTACTGGGATACCGGCGAGCCCGCTGACAAGGCTGGCGCCTATGGTATTCAAGGGCTGGCAGCGGTTTTCGTAGAACGTATTGAGGGCAGTTACAGTGCTGTGGTGGGGTTGCCACTGCTGGAAACCGCTACGCTGCTCAAGTCATTTGACATCCCCTGCTGGCAGCGGCTCTGACGCGGCTGTTCCAGGGCTCGGATCACCGGTATTCTGGTGACAGAACAGGAGTGGTAGAGCCCATGAGTGAAGAGATTCTGATCAATATCACGCCGATGGAGACCCGCGTTGCGTTGGTCGAGAACGGCGTGCTGCAGGAAGTCCACATCGAGCGCACCCAGCGCCGCGGCATTGTCGGCAACATCTACAAGGGCAAGGTGGTGCGTGTGCTGCCTGGCATGCAGGCGGCCTTTGTCGACATCGGCCTGGAACGTGCCGCTTTCATTCATGCCTCCGAAATTTCCGATCGCGAAGGCCAGGCGGTCGAGCCGATCAGTGCGCTGGTGCACGAAGGCAAGGCGCTGGTCGTTCAGGTTACCAAGGACCCGATAGGCACCAAGGGGGCGCGGCTGACAACCCACCTGTCGGTGCCTTCGCGCTATCTGGTCTACATGCCGCGCACGCCGCATGTTGGCATTTCCCTCAAAATCGAGGATGAAGGCGAGCGCGAGCGTCTCAAGCAGGTGGTTGCTGATTGTCTGGAGCAGGAAGGTATCCAGGAAGCTGGCGGCTACATTCTGCGTACGGCTGCCGAAGGGGCTCGGCAGGAAGACATCCTGGTTGATATTTGTTATGTCCGTCGGCTGTGGCAGCAGATCGGCCAGCAGATGGGGTCGGCCCCGGCTCCCTCGGTCATCTATGAAGACTTGCCGCTCGCGCTGCGGACCTTGCGAGATCTGGCCAACCCGCGTCTGGAAAAGATTCGCATCGACTCGCGGGAGACCTTCCAGAAGGTTGAGCAGTTTGTGCACGAGCTGATGCCGGGGGTAGAGGAGCTGCTGGAGCACTACCCCGGCGAGCGACCGATCTTCGACCTATACAGCGTCGAGGATGAAATCCAGCGTGCGATGGAGCGTCGGGTAATGCTCAAGTCCGGCGGTCATCTGGTGATCGATCAAACCGAGGCGATGACCACCATCGACGTCAATACCGGCGCCTTCGTGGGTCACCGCAACCTTGAGGAAACCATCTTCAAGACCAATCTGGAAGCGGCGACCGCGATTGCCCGTCAGCTGCGGCTGCGTAATCTGGGCGGCATCATCATTATCGACTTCATCGACATGGAAGACGAGGAGCACCAGCGTCAGGTTCAGCGCACGCTGGAGAAGCAGCTGGAGCGCGATCACGCCAAGACCAATATCATCGGCATTACTGAGTTGGGGCTGGTGCAGATGACCCGTAAGCGCACGCGTGAGAGCCTTGAGCAGGTGCTGTGCGAGCCCTGTCCGAGCTGTCAGGGGCGGGGTATTCAAAAAACGCCAGAAACCGTGTGCTACGAAATTTTCCGCGAAATTCTGCGCGAGGCGCGCGCCTATCAGGCCGGTGCCTACATGGTGTTGGCCTCACAGTCTGTAGTCGACCGGTTACTGGATGAGGAATCTGGAAACGTTGCTGATCTGGAGCTGTTCATCGAACGTCCGATCAAGTTTCAGGTGGAAACCATGTACACCCAAGAGCAGTATGATGTGGTGTTGATGTAATGGGACGCTGATCCGGTGCTTTGGCAACGTTGGCTTACCCGAGGCCTTAACGGTCTGATCTGGCTGCTGGTCGCCTGGCTGCTGGCGGCGGCTGCCTATGTCAGCCTTGGCCGTCAGCTGGTGCCGGTGGTCGCCGACTATCAGGCTGAACTGGTGGCCAAGGCCGAGTCCTTGTCTGGCCGGCACATCGAGCTGCGCTCGCTCAGTGGCCAGATGCAGGGTAGCCAGCCGGTGCTGACGCTGCGGGGGCTGCGGGTGCATGAAAACGCCGACCCCGATAGTCCGGTGCTGTTTGATCTGGATGATGTGACTGCTCGGTTGGATGTCTGGCGCAGTCTCTGGTTACGCCGGCCGGTGATGGACGCGCTGCAGATTCGCGGTCTGGCGCTGGCGCTGAGCGAAGATGAGCAGGGGCTTTGGCATCTGCAGGGGCTGGGCGAGCGAACACGGCAGGTTGGCGGGCTGGAAAAGGCGCTCACCGCACTGCGTGAGCATCACCGTATTACCCTGCTCGACACCCAGATTCGGGTGAGCCCGTTCGGTGAGCCTGAGTGGCAGTTTGAGCACGGCGAAATGACACTGCTAAACGGGCTGGGTTGGCAGCGGCTGGATGGCCGCGTGAGCTTGCCGGATGGTGAGCAGTTGCACTGGCAAATCAGTGCACTGGTGCCCGGCAATGACCTGAGCGCTGCGTCCTTTGGCTTCTTTCTGGAAATCCCGGCCAGTGACTGGAGTCGCTGGCTGCCGGAAGACTGGCTTGATCGAGCTCATCTACGTCAGCTTTCGGCTGGCGGGCGGTTCTGGGGAAGCTGGCAGGACCAGCGTCTGCAGCGTTTTCAAGGCACGCTCGTTGCTCCCGAGATCGGTCTGCGGACAGAAACCTCGGAACCGGCACTTAATGATCTCTTTGCCCGCTTTGAATACCGGGATGACGGCGATCGGCAAAGCCTGACGGTGCAGGACTTCAGCATGCACCTGGGTGAGGATGTGTGGCCGACGACCAACCTGCAAGGCCAGCGCGAGCGTAGCTCGGGGCGCTGGTCCCTGGCGTTGGACCGGCTGCTGCTTGACCGTGCGGCGCTCTGGCTGACGACGCTGGCGCCCAACCAGCCTGTTGCTGATCTCGTCACTGAACTCGCGCCGCAGGGCACTTTGCGTCAGCTGTCTGTCAGCGGCCAGGGGGCACTAGCTGACTGGCAGTCAATGCGCTTCGACGCAGCGCTGGAACAGGTAGGAGTGCAGGCGTTTCATAATGCACCGGCGTTCAGCGGTGTCAGTGGCACCCTCAGCGGCAGCCCGGCGCAGGGCGAGCTGCGTGTCAATAGCGATGTGTGGAGCATGCAGCTGCCGAACCTGTTTCCGCAGGCTTGGCAGTATGATCGCGCTCAGGGTGCCCTCCACTGGAGCTGGTCCCGCGAGCAGGGCCTGCTGCTGAATGTGCCGGGCATGGCTGTCACCGGCCCGCAGGGGCAAGGCAGTGCGCTGCTTGACCTGCACCTGCCGCCCAAGGGGCAGACGCCGACTATGGATTTGCGCGTCGCCCTGCGCAATTCGACGGCCGACCAGCATCAACCCTATCTCCCTTTGCGCTCGCCGGGTTTTAGCCCTGCTCTGGCCAAGTGGCTGGCCGCCAGTGAGGTCAAGGGCAGCGTCCCGCTGGCGATCTTCGAGTATCACGGCTCGTTGCTAAAGGGGGCTACACCGGAGGAACGGCAAATCGGTCTGTATGCGCAGTTGCGTGACGGCAAGATGCACTTTCAGCCGGGCTGGCCTGCTCTGACTGAGATTGATGGTGAACTGCTGCTGCGTGACGGCGAGTTGACCGTGTCCAGTCGTCATGCCCGTTTGCTGGATTCGGTTTCGACCCAGGCGCAGGCGCAGGCTCAGCTGTTACACCGAACCGGTCCGGCGGTACTCGCTGTCGAGTCCAATTTCAGCGGCCCGCTCGCTGACGCGCTGAAGCTGATGCAGGATGGTCCGCTGGCAGAACTGACGGGTAATCCTCTGGTCGGCTGGCGCGGTGACGGAACCGTGTCCGGAACCCTTGAACTTGCCATTCCGCTGCAGCGTACCGAAGATCCGGCAGCGCAGCTTGCGGTTGATCTCAGCTCCGACGTACAGGCCAGTCGGGTGGATATTCCAATGCTGCAGGCACCCATCGAGAACGCCAGCGGTCATCTGCACTACTCACGTGAAGACGGGCTGAGTGCCAACAACCTGAACGGCCGCTTTCTGGGTGCTGCCGTCAGCGGCAGTATGGCGCCGAGAGGCGCGCGTGGTCAGCGTTTGCGGCTTAACGGGCAACACCCGGTTGAGGCGTTGCGCCAGTGGCGACTGTTGCCGCGTATTCCCTCAGGGATCGCCAAGGGGGCGGTGGCTTGGCAGGCGGTACTGGATATTCGCGCTGGTCAGCAGGATCTGACTGTGACCAGCGACCTCAAAGGGGTCGAGTTGACGGTACCTGAGCCTTTCGCCAAGTCGGCCGAGACACCACGAGAACTGACGCTACAGATGACGTTGGCCAGGGGGACGCAGACATGGCAGGTTAGTTCAGACGATGGCCTGCGCGGTCTGCTGCGCTATCGTAACGGTCAACTTGCGGGAGATCTGCGTTACGCCAGTGGCTCGCCGCAGCAACCGACCGGCCAGGGGCTAAACCTTCAGGCGCGGGTGCCGACGTTGGACTGGGAAAGCTGGCGTAGCTGGGCTGCAGGCCTCAGCAATGCCAATGGTACCAGCCGGACAGCCAGCGCCGATGGCGGCGTACTGGCAGAGCTCGTGCGTCAGCTTGACGTGCGTGCCGACACCTTTACCGGATTTGGCCTGACTCTCGCTGATACCCACGCGTTGGTTGCGCGTGAGGCCGCGCACTGGCGCGTGACTGTTGATCAGGCCGATGTCGCTGGTCGGATCCTGGTACCGGACGACTCGGCGCAGCCGATTGACATCGCGCTGCAGAGACTGCGACTAAACGCGGTAGATGAAGACATAAGCAAGCTGCCGGTGGTAATGCCAAGCGACGTCGCAAGCGAAGCCGAGCCGCCTGACCCTCTCGCTGATTTCCGACCCTCTACCTTGCCGCCACTGGATGTTCGTATTGAACAGCTTTCCTGGGGGAATAAGCCCATCGGCCTGGCGCGGTTCAACCTGCGTCCGGACGCAACCGGGGCGCGGCTGCCTGATCTGGAGCTAAATCTTCGCGGGCTTGTCCTCAAGGGTACGATGGGCTGGCGTGAACAGCCGGCTCACAGCGTTTTTGAGGGTAGTCTGGAAACGGAAGATGTTGGAAAGGCGCTGAAGGCCTGGGGGTATGCGCCGACGATCACTAGCAAGCGCTTTGTGGTCAATGCGGCATTGAACTGGACGGGCTCACCCGCGGCATTCAAGCTGCGCCGGGCGTCGGGTACGTTGGGTATTGAGGCCCGTGATGGCATGTTGCAGAGCGGCGAGACCAGCGCCGAGGCGCTTCGGGTATTTGGACTGCTCAATTTCAATGCCTTGACCCGGCGCCTGCGACTCGATTTCTCGGATATCTTCAGCAAGGGCACAGCCTACGACACCCTGGACGCAGGGCTGTATGTCGAGAACGGTGTGCTGCATAGTGAACAGCCGATGGTATTGGAAGGGCCCGGCGTCAAGATTCAGGGCGAAGGTAGCCTCGATCTGCGCAACAATCAGGTTGATATGGGCATGGTGGTGACCCTGCCGGTGACCAACAACCTGCCTCTGGCGGCGCTGATCGCCGGCGCCCCCCAGATTGGCGGCGTACTGTTTCTGGCCGACAAGATCCTCGGCGACAAGGTCGCCCGCTTTGCTTCGGTGAAATACAAGATCAGCGGTGACTGGCAGCAGCCCACGGTCGAGTTTGACCGCGCGTTTGATGACAAGGCCGCACTGGAGGAAGACTGATGTCCACGGTTGCTGCGATTCAGATGACCAGTGGCCCGGTGGTGGCCGATAACCTGAGGCGGGCCGCCGAGTTGATCGCCGAGGCGGCGGAGCAGGGCGCTGAGCTGGTGTTGTTACCCGAGTGTTTTGGCGCTTTCGGTAACCGCTCGCTGCAGGCCATTGCTGAGGCAGAGTGGGGGGCTGAGCGCCCGATTCGCCGTTTCCTTGCCGATCAGGCCAGGGCCCACGGCCTCTGGCTGATTGGCGGCAGTTTGCCGTTGCCGGTGAGTGCGAGCGGCAAACCGCTGGCATGTCAGCTGGTAGTGGACGAGCGGGGACACGAGGTGGCGCGCTACGACAAGCTGCATCTGTTTGACGTGGATGTGGCCGACAGCCACGGCAGCTACCGCGAGTCCCGTGATTACGGCTTTGGTGAGCAGGTGTTGTGTGTCGACAGTCCGGTTGGGCGAGTTGGTCTGAGTATCTGCTACGATGTGCGCTTTCCCGAGTTGTATCAGGCATTGCGTGCCGATGGTGCCGAGCTGATTGTGGTCCCGGCAGCGTTTACTGCGGTTACCGGCGCTGCGCACTGGGAAGTTCTGCTGCGCGCGCGGGCGATCGAAACACAGTGCTGGGTGCTGGCGGCCAACCAGACCGGTCAGCATCCCAGTGGTCGTCAGACCTTTGGCCACAGTTGTTTGATTGATCCCTGGGGAGCCGTGCAGGCCTGCCTGCCGAGCGGCGAAGGGGTCGTTGTCGGCAAACTGGATCCTGCTCAGCTCGAGGCCGTGCGCACACGCATGCCCATCCTCAGCCACCGTCGTTTTGCCCTGGCAGCCCAGCCGCTGCCCGTGGCCAAGGAGTCCGAACATGAGTGACCTGATTACCCGCGCCGAGCAGGCGCTGCTGCAGCCTGCCGATCTCTCCGCCGATGCCGTTGCCGGCGTCCTTGGTACCTTGCTGCAGGCACCGGGCGTCGACGCCGCTGACCTGTATTTTCAGCATCAGCTGAGCGAGTCCTGGGTGCTGGAAGATGGCATCGTTAAGGATGGCAGCTTTCACGTTGACCAAGGCGTCGGCGTGCGTGCCCTGTCTGGCGAAAAAACCGGTTTTGCCTACAGCAATGATATTCGATTGCCCGCGCTGACCCAGGCCGCCGGTGCCGCCCGCTCGATTGCCCGGGCCGGTCAGTCTGGCAGTGTACAGGCCTGGCGGCGCCCTGAATGCTCGCCGCTGTACTCGGCGGTCAACCCGCTGGATGTCATGCCGCAGGCCGACAAAGTCAGCTTCCTGCAGCGCATTGATGCCTTCACCCGTAGCCTTGATCCGCGCATCACTCAGGTCAGCGTGAGCCTCAGTGGTGTGCACGACACCGTTATGGTGGCGGCCAGTGATGGCACTTGGGCCGGTGATATTCGTCCGCTGGTACGCATGAACATCAGCGTGATCATGGAGCACAATGGCCGCCGCGAGCGCGGCAGCAGCGGTGGCGGCGGGCGAACCGACTATCTCTATTTTGCAGCCGAAGAACGTGCCCTTGGTTATGCCCGTGAGGCAGTGCGCCAGGCTTCGATCAACCTTGAAGCCATTGCGGCGCCAGCTGGCAGCATGCCGGTGGTAATGGGCCCCGGCTGGTCCGGCGTGCTGCTGCACGAGGCGGTCGGTCATGGTCTTGAGGGGGACTTCAACCGCAAAGGCAGCTCGGCCTACAGCGGTCGTGTTGGCGAGAAGGTTGCGTCAAGTCTCTGCACCATCGTCGATGACGGTACTCTGCCCGGTCGTCGCGGCTCGCTGACGATGGATGACGAAGGCGTGCCGAGCAACTGCACCACGCTGATCGAGAACGGCGTACTCAAGGGTTACATGCAGGACAAGCTCAATGCCCGTCTGATGGGTGTGGCCGCGACGGGCAACGGTCGCCGCGAATCCTACGCGCACCTGCCCATGCCGCGCATGACCAACACCTACATGCTGGCTGGCGAGAGCGATCCGGAAGAAATCATCGCGTCGGTCAAGAAGGGTATCTACTGCGCCAATCTGGGCGGTGGTCAGGTGGATATCACCAGCGGCAAGTTCGTGTTCTCCACCAGCGAGGCCTATTTGATCGAGGACGGCAAGATCACCGCGCCGGTCAAGGGCGCAACGCTGATTGGCAATGGTCCTGAGGCGATGAGCCGGGTGTCGATGGTCGGCCACGACCTCAAGCTCGATACCGGCGTCGGTGTGTGCGGCAAGGATGGACAGTCGGTGCCGGTCGGCGTCGGCCAGCCGACGCTGAAGATTGATCAGATTACGGTAGGCGGCACCGGCTGACGCCGGTCCCGCAGCCACAAGCTTCAAGCGGCAAGCTTCAAGTCAAACCGGATTGTGCTTTGGTTTGGGTTCTCAGCTGGTGCTGTTACCCAATGATGTTTTGATTACAGCCAAGGTCTGCCTCGCACGGTTTTTTGCTTGCAGCTTGAGGCTTGCAGCTATCATCGCCCCTCAAACCGTCCGGCCAGCCGGTTCTTGCGGACCTGGTCGACTGGAAACACCTTGCCGCTCATGGCGACATAGACTCCGTGGGGCAGGCAGTTGAGCGCGCCGACTGCCAGGCCGAGGTTGAAGCTGGCATCGGTGTCCCGAAAGCGCGCGGGCTGCATGGCTCCGGTGAGTACGATGACCTTGTCGTCGATATCGGCCAGTGCGGCGCCGGTTACCGTCATGGTGTCGGTGCCGTGGGTAATGAGGATATGCTCGTAGGGGCAGGCGGCGACTTTGGCGTGAATCAGGTCTCGATCGGCATCGGTCAGCTCCAGGCTGTCCTTGCGGGTCAGCGATTCGACGCTGTACTCAAAACCGACGCGGGCCTGCTGCAGAATGTCCGTCGCCATCGGCTCACCAATCTGAAAGTCGCTGAGAGCGTCGAAGTAGACCTTGTCGATGGTTCCACCGGTAGAGAAAATTTGAATAAACATCCTGTTTCCTTGCTGATGAGTCTGTCTGCACATGTCTGCTGATATTGAACAGTGTACCGCGCCGATGCGGACCTGGTGGGTGTATATGGTGCGCGCCGAGAATGGTCACCTCTATACCGGGATCAGCGTTGATCCGCAGCGCCGTTTTGCCCAGCACCAGCGCGGCAAGGGTGCGAGGTTTTTTAATCGCAGCCCGGCGGCGGCATTGGTGTGGCGCCGCGAGTGTGCCGACCACGGCGATGCGCTGCGGCAGGAAATCGCCATCAAGGCGCTCACGCGCAAGGCCAAGGAGCGGCTCATCAGTCAGTTGGATGAACCTTCATCAACTGCGGCGAGAGACTAGTCAGCGCGCCGCTTGCGGGTCTAAAGTGGCTGCTCAATTTGCCGGAGAGCTGTCATGACTGATCTGATTCTGCACCATTACCCGCAATCTCCCTTTGCCGAAAAGGCACGCCTGATGCTGGGGTTCAAAGGCTTGTCCTGGCACTCGGTGATGATTCCGCCAGTGATGCCAAAACCGGACCTGACAGCACTGACCGGTGGTTATCGTCGCACTCCCGTTCTGCAAATCGGCGCTGATATCTACTGTGATACTGCGCTTATCGCCCGCCGCCTGGAGCAGGAGAAGGCCGGTCCGGCGCTGTTCCCCGAGGGGCAGGAAGCTGCTGCCGCCGGTCTGGCTCAGGTGGCCGATCAGGTGTTGTTTCAGCACGCGGTTGCGATCAACTTCCAGCCGCAGGGGTTAGCCGAGCGCTTTGCCGGCCTGCCAGAGCAGGTGGTCAAGGCGTTTGTGGCAGACCGCCAGAAACTGTTCAGCGGCGGCACGGCAAGCCGACTGGAGACTGAAGTGGCTCTTAGCCAATGGCCGGCACTGCTGTCGCGGTTGGAGCTGCAGCTGGAGCGCGATGGCGACTTCCTGCTCGGCGAGCACGCCAGCGTCGCTGACTTTGCCCATTACCATGCACTCTGGTTTGTTGCCAGCAACCGTGCTGTTGCTGCGGCGCTTGAACCCTACCCTGCGGTGCGCGCTTGGATGCAGCGAGTGGCTGACTTTGGTCATGGCTCACACACGGAGATGGCTGGTGAGCAGGCCATTGTCATTGCTCGCGACAGCGCGCCGGCAGCACTGCCAGCGGATGCGATTGCCAGTCCCGGTGGCTTCGAAACCGGTCAGGTAGTGACCGTCAGTGCCGTTGATTACGGCACGGATGAAGTCTCAGGTACGCTGGTGTTCGAGGGTGAGGAAGAGATTATCATTGCCCGCGAAGACGAGCGCGCGGGTCTGGTGCACGTCCACTTCCCCCGGTTCGGGTTCCGTATTCGCGCGGTCTGATCCTTGCGTGCGGCGTGCTTGTCACGCCGCCAATCCTTATGAGCAGTATCGTCTCCGGCCTACGGGTGTGAGCCGGCCAGCAGGAGCCGGGTGTGGCGCTGCTCCAGCAGGTTAAAGATCAGCTTGCCCGGCAGGGCGTTCTTCCAAGTCAGGAACAGTGCACCCTTCAGTGTCAAAGCACGCCTGCCCTGATCGTCTATTTCGGGTTTGCAGTAGCCGAGTCGAACCAGCTCATCTGACTCGCGGGCGATGAACGCCTCGATCGGCTGAAAGCCCTGATCGCTGGGGTAGGGGATTGCGGGCGCCGAGTTGGGTAGTCGTTTGCGCAACCGCTGCAGGGTGCCAAACAGCAGTTTCAGGTTGTTGACCTCGCTCAGACGGACGCCCAGACGGCATGGCATGCTCGGGTATGACGACAAGGTAGGCGCGTTGTGCACATCCAGCAAACTGCCGTCGGCGTACAGTTGAGTGAACTCGGCGTAGGTTACCCGTCGCTTCCCGCTGGTCATAGTGACCAGCATGGCCGCCGCCTGATCCCGCGGGTGAACGTACAGTGAAAAGTGGCTGACCGTGTGGCTGGAAGGCAGAGCGGAAGAGCCTACGTGGGCAAACTGCAGTTCCTGCAGCTGTTCATCGAGTTGCTGGAAGACGTCGCCGCGTTCGGCGAGGAAGCATTCGCGGTCGGTATCGCTGAAGCGGACCCTGGCAGGAATTCGCTGGGTGCGCATAACCAGCCACGGACCGATCACGTTGATTGCGATCAGAGGTACAAACAGGACCACCAGCAACAGGTTAAACACGGCCTGTTCCTCCCATTTATTGTTCTTTTGATGATGGGGGCAAAGGATCACCATCGCTGTGGAAAAGGTTTAGTTCAGGATCACCGACAGGTCAACGGCAAGGTGCCGGGCGGCTGCGTGCATGGGCAGATCGGCGTATGCTGTCTGACCGCTGGGTGCGCTGCGAAAATGGCGTAGTGATCTATTCGAGTCATGATTGTTGGGGGGCGTGTGGACAGCATCATCGTTGTAGACAACCTGACCAAGACCTACGAGACCGGGTTTCGGGCGCTCAAGGGTGTCAGTCTGAGCATCCGGCGCGGCGAGATTTTCGCCCTGCTCGGACCCAATGGAGCAGGCAAAACCACCATGATCAGCATCATCTGCGGCCTGGTTAACGCCAGCAGCGGCCAAGTGCTGGTCGACGGGTATGACAACGTGCGTGAGTATCGCAAGGCACGCAGTCGAATAGGCCTGGTACCGCAGGAACTGACCAACAACATGTTCGACAGCGTCTGGGCAACGGTCCGCCTCAGTCGTGGTCTGTTTGGCAAACCGCGCAATGACGCGCTGCTGGAGCAGATCCTGCGCGAGCTGTCGCTGTGGGATAAGCGTGACGAACGGATCATGGCGCTGTCTGGCGGCATGAAGCGTCGGGTGCTGATTGCCAAGGCGCTGGCCCATGAGCCTGAGGTGCTGTTCCTCGACGAGCCGACCGCCGGCGTTGATGTCGAGCTGCGGCGCGATATGTGGAACATGGTGCGCCGGCTGCAGGAGCGTGGGGTAACCATCATCCTCACCACCCACTACATCGAAGAAGCCGAGGAGATGGCCGACCGTATTGGGGTGATTCGTCAGGGCGAGCTGATTCTCACCGAAGACAAGAACACCCTGATGCAGCAGTTAGGTACTCGCCAGCTGACCTTGCAGCTGCAGCAGCCGCTGGAGGCGGTGCCCGAAGCGCTGACCGGCTATCCACTGGCGCTCGGTGAACAGGGCTATGCGCTGGTGTATACCTTTGATGCCAAGGCTGAGCAAAGCGGCATTGCGGAGCTGCTCAAGCGCATCGACCAGTTGGGGATCGAGGTGCGTGACCTGCATTCGAGCCAAAGCTCGCTGGAGGACATCTTTGTTGGCCTCGTTCATAGCCGGGCGCAGACGGATCAACAGGCAGCGGGAGAATCGGCATGAATCTGTATGGGGTAAAGGCGATCTATCTGTCGGAAATGGCGCGGATGATGCGTACCCGGCTGCAGAGTATCGCCTCGCCGGTAATCTCGACCTCGCTGTATTTCATCGTGTTCGGTGCTGCAATCGGTACGCGCATGACCGAGGTGGACGGGGTCAGCTATGGTGCCTTCATCATTCCGGGTCTGATCATGCTGATGCTGCTGAACGAGAGCATCTCCAACGCCTCGTTCGGCATCTACATGCCGCGCTTTACCGGCACCATCTACGAAGTGCTTTCGGCGCCGGTATCGCCGGTTGAAATAGTCGTCGGTTATGTCGGCGCGGCTGCGACCAAGTCGGTACTGCTCGGCTTGCTCGTACTGCTTACGGCACGGTTGTTTGTCGATTACGAAATCCAGCACCCGGTCTGGATGCTCGGCTTTCTGATCCTGACGGCGGTGACCTTCAGTCTGTTCGGTTTCATCATTGGCGTCTGGGCGGATGGTTTCGAGAAGCTGCAGATCATCCCGCTGATGATTGTGACGCCGCTGGCGTTTCTGGGTGGCAGCTTTTACTCGATCACCATGCTGCCGCCATTCTGGCAGACGGTGACGCTGTTCAACCCGGTGGTGTATCTGATCAGCGGTTTCCGCTGGAGCTTCTACGGCGCGGCTGATGTGCACATTGGCGTGAGCGTAGGGATGACGCTGGTGTTTCTGACCCTGTGCACCACTGCGGTCTGGTGGATCTTCCGCACCGGATATCGGATCAAGCCCTGAGGTGAGGCAAGCGGCGCTCAGCGCCGCTTGTTGCGCAGTTGCTGTACCAGCCCCTTGGGCGGGTGGCGGATAACCAGGGCGTCTTCGCTTTCGTCGTACTCCACCCGCTCGCCAAGCAGGTGTGACTCAAAGCTGATCGACAAGCCATCGGCCTTGCCGTAGTAGCGCATGAAATTGTTGATTGCGCGCTTGTCGGCGGGCATCTCCGGATTCAGGCCGTAGTCCTTGTTGCGGATGTAGTCGTAGAAGGCGCGGGGATGCTCTTCGTCGATCACGCCCGACAGTTCTTCCAGTGCGACCTGCTCACCGGCACGGCTCTGGCTGTTGACGTAGCTGCTCATCGCCTTGGCCTTGTCCTTGACCAGCTCGGGCTCAAGGGAGGCTTCGCCGACGTAGTCGCTGAAGGCCTGCAGCAGGGTGTTGGTGTCTTCTTCCGGGTTTGAGCCTTCCACGCAGCCGATGAAGTCGCGGAAGTAGTCCGACACCCGCTTGCCGCTGCGGCCGCGAATAAACGAGATATAGTTCTTCGCGCTGGCGTTCTGCTTCCACTCGGTCAGGTTGATGCGTGCCGCCATGTTCAGACTGGACAGGTCCAGGTGACGGGCAGCAGCCACATCCAGCTCATCGGTTACGGTGACGCCTTCGGTGTGGTGCAGCAGGGCGATGACCAGAAACGCGGTCATGCCCTGACGGTAGCGGATGAACAGCACGTGGCCGCCGAGCGCCAGATTGGAGCCTTCCATCAGGGTCTTGAGGTGCTCGGTCGCCTGACTGGAGAAGCGCACGAAGTCCAGCTCCTGATCCACCAACTGCTGCAGCCAGCCGCTGAACGGGTAGGCGCCGCTTTCCTCGTGGAAGTAGCCCCAGGCCTTGTTCGGCTTGCTGTTGTAAGCCTCAATCAGACCGGCCAGCAGTTGCTCCAGTGCTTCGGAGCTGGCCAGCTCGGCGTCACGCAGGGTCAGGCTGGCCGGTTGGCCGTCGGGCTTCTTGTGAATCTGATGAACGATGCTGTTGTCGATGGGCATGGGACGGTCCGCAATCACTCAGGGCGACCCTGCCGCTCGGTGAGCGGCAGGGTCAGGTGGGGTTACAGGCTGGCAATACGGGCGCGCTGCTCGCTCAGCTGGGTGAGGGCCTGTTCTGCGTCGGCCAGCTTGGCGCGCTCTTTGTCGATCACCGCAGCCGGAGCCTTGTCGACGAAGCCGGCGTTGGACAGCTTGCCGCCAATCCGTTTGACCTCGCCGTCGAGGCGGCCGATTTCCTTGTCCAGACGCGCCAGCTCGGCGGTCTTGTCGATCAGGCCGGCCATCGGCACCAGCACTTCCAGTTCGCCGACCAGTGCGGTCGCGGCCAGCGGCGCTTCTTCATTCTCCGCCAGCACCTGCACGCTGGACAGCTTGGCCAGCTTCTTCAGGAAGGCTTCGTTTTCCGTCAGGCGGCGAATATCTTCGTCGCTGGCCTTGCGCAGCATGACTTCCAGCTCTTTGCCAGGCGCCACGTTCATCTCGCCGCGGATGTTGCGCACACCCAGAATCAGCGATTTCAGCCACTCGGCATCGCCCTCGGCGCCGGCGTCGATGCGGCTGTTGTCCGCTTCCGGCCACGGCTGCAGCATGATGGTCGGGCCGCTCTTGCCTGCCAGCGGCGCGATACGCTGCCAGATTTCCTCAGTGATGAAGGGCATGAACGGATGGGCCAGGCGCAGGGCCGCTTCCAGTACGCGCACCAGGGTGCGACGGGTGCCGCGCTGGCGCTCGGCCGGAGCGTTCTCGTCCCACAGCACCGGCTTGGACAGTTCCAGATACCAGTCGCAGTACTGGTTCCAGATGAACTCGTAGAGCGCGTTGGCGGCCAGGTCGAAGCGGAACTGGTCCAGCTGGCGGGTGACTTCGGCTTCGGTGCGCTGCAGCTGGGAGATGATCCAGCGGTCAGCCAGCGTCAGCTCGACGGTTTCGCCAGCGGCGCCGCAGTCCTTGTCTTCACACTGCATCATCACGTAACGCGCAGCGTTCCAGATCTTGTTGCAGAAGTTGCGGTAGCCTTCGACGCGGCCCATGTCGAACTTGATGTCGCGGCCGGTGGAGGCCAGCGAGCAGTTGGTGAAGCGCAGCGCGTCGGTACCGTAGGCGGCGATACCGTCCGGGAATTCAGCGCGGGTCTGCTTTTCGATCTTGGCCGCCAGCTTGGGCTGCATCATGCCGCTGGTGCGTTTCTTGACCAGTGATTCGAGGTCGATGCCATCGATGATGTCCAGCGGGTCGAGCACGTTGCCCTTGGACTTGGACATCTTCTGGCCCTGACCGTCGCGCACCAGACCGTGCACGTAGACGGTCTTGAACGGGATCTGCGCCGTGCCGTCGTCATGCTTCATCAGGTGCATGGTCAGCATGATCATGCGGGCCACCCAGAAGAAGATGATGTCGAAACCGGTCACCAGTACGTCGGTCGGGTGGAAGGTTTTCAGTGCTTCTGTCTGTTCCGGCCAGCCGAGGGTGGAGAAGGTCCACAGGCCGGAGCTGAACCAGGTGTCGAGCACGTCTTCATCCTGACGCAGCAAGCCCAGACCGCAGGCCGAGGCGGCACTCTTGAGTTCCTCCAGGGTCGGCAGCTCGGCTTCCGCTTCACGGTCGTTGGCTTCCAGCGCCTTGCGATAGGCTTCCTCTTCGTCACGTCCAACGTAGACGTTGCCAGCGGCGTCGTACCAGGCCGGGATGCGGTGGCCCCACCACAGCTGACGGGAGATGCACCAGTCCTGAATGTCACGCATCCAGCTGAAGTACATGTTCTCGTATTGCTTGGGCACAAACTGGATGCGGCCGTCTTCGACGGCGGCAATCGCCGGCTCGGCCAGCGGCTTGGTGGAGACGTACCACTGGTCGGTCAGCCACGGCTCGATGACCACGCCGGAGCGGTCGCCTTTGGGCACCTTGAGGGCGTGCGGCTCGATCTTCTCGAGCAGGCCAAGGGCATCGAAGTCCTCGACGATCTTCTTGCGCGCCTCGAAGCGGTCCATGCCGGCGTAGGCCTCGGGCAGGGTGGCGTCGATCTCGTTGTTGACGCTGCCGTCGATGTTGAACACCTGGGCGCGGGCTAGTACGGCGGCGTTTTGGTCGAGGACGTTGATCAGCGGCAGGCTGTGGCGCTTGCCGACTTCGTAGTCGTTGAAGTCGTGGGCGGGGGTCATCTTCACGCAGCCGGTGCCGAACTCCGGGTCGCAGTAGTCGTCGGCGATGATCGGGATGCGGCGGCCCACCAGAGGCAGCTCGACGAACTTGCCGATCAGCGCCTGATAGCGTTCGTCTTCCGGGTTAACCGCAACGGCGCTGTCACCCAGCATGGTTTCCGGGCGCGTGGTGGCGACGATCAGGTAGGTCTTGCCATCAGCGGTGGTAGCACCGTCAGCCAGCGGGTAGCGCAGGTTCCACAGTGAGCCCTGCTCGTCGTGGTTTTCCACTTCCAGATCGGAAATCGCGGTGTGCAGTTTCGGATCCCAGTTGACCAGACGTTTGCCGCGGTAGATCAGACCGTCTTCATGCAGGCGCACGAAGGCTTCCTTGACCGCCTCGGACAGGCCGTCGTCCATGGTGAAGCGCTCGCGGCTCCAGTCGACCGAACTGCCCAGTCGGCGAATCTGGCGAGTAATGTTTCCGCCGGACTCTTCTTTCCACTCCCAGACCTTTTCAAGGAACTTCTCGCGGCCCAGATCGTGGCGGTTGACGCCCTGTGCGGCCAGCTGGCGCTCGACCACCATCTGGGTGGCGATACCGGCGTGGTCGGTGCCCGGTTGCCACAGGGTGTTGCGGCCTTGCATGCGGCGGAAGCGGATCAGCGCATCCATGATCGCGTTGTTGAAGCCGTGGCCCATGTGCAGGCTGCCGGTCACGTTTGGCGGCGGCAGGGCAATGGTGTAGGACTCGCCCGAGCCCTGGGGGGCAAAGTAGTTGTTCTGCTCCCAGGTCTGGTACCAGGAAGTTTCGATGGCGTGGGGCTGGTAAGTCTTGTCCATGGGTGTCGTGGCTATCCGGCTGTTCAGGAGTGGCAGGCGCTGGAGACGCGGCAGGCGTCGAGCGCGCAGGAAAAGCCGCCATTATAGCGGGCTGAGGCGATCAAGGCCCAGCCCGTCGGGCGCGTGAAGCGAGGAATAATTACCAGTGAGCGGCTAACTGCGGCTCTGACGCGGAAATCAGCGGCTTACTTGAGCTGCTCGCGGATGATCTGTTGCAGTCGGCCCTGCATGCGTTTGCGCAGTTCTGCCTCGATGGTTGGGATCAGATCGTCGATCACTTCCTGCAGCAGTAGTTGGGCTTCGGACTGCAGCCGGGCTTCCAGTCGCATCTCACGGGCACTGCTGGTGGCGGGCACTGGTTGGCTTGGCGTCGGCTGGGTCAGCAACTGGTCTAGCTGCATACGTTCTTCAGCCAGCCGGGCCAGCGAGGCATAGGGCAGGAATGGGTTATGCGATTTGCTTAGCGGTGCCTGGGGGGTTGGCTGTTCGGTGGAGTCGAGCGCGCTCAACGGTGCTTCATTCGGGTTGATGATCACGTCCTGCAGCAGCGGGATGTCCAGTTGGCCATCAGCCGCCTGGTCTCCTGATGGTGCTTCCGGGTGCTCATCCAGCAGCGTACGGATGGACTCCAGATCTTCCAGCAGCCGTGATGGCTCCGAGGGATCGCGCTGCTTCATCATTCATCCTGCTGTGCGAATGGGGTGTGAATTCAGAGGATAGCCCCGTTCACGGTACAAACGGAAGCGGTCCCGCGCCGGTAGCCGCACCGGGTCGTGTTCGATGACGATCTCAGCCATACGCTGGAAGCGGCTGAAGAACGCTGGCGGTTGGTCCGAGAGGTTGATCAGCAGATCGTTGTAGCTGCCGGGTTGGTCGGCCCAGCCACAGGCGACTGGCTCTTCCGGGCCTTCGCCCAGCACCACATGGGGCACAAAAGCCTCGCGTCGGAATGACCAGAGCAGGTCGTCGACCTGACGGGTAATGGCCTCGTCCGGGCAGTGCAGATACACCCGGTGGCCCTTGTGCCAGGCCTTTTGAGCCAGGCGGCAAGCGTATGCCAGCCGGGTGTCCGGCTGATCGCTGGATAGCAGGTAGAAGTCGATGCGGGTCATAACGGTAGCTTCAAGCCTTAAGCGGCAAGCTGCAAGCTAAAACCACAACACCAGGTCGGCTTGAGGCTTGTCGCTTGCAGTTTGCGACTGCTTTATCAGGCGCCAGCCTGAGAAAGCAGATATTGCATCAACAGCGGAACCGGCCGGCCGGTGGCGCCTTTGTCCTTGCCGCCGCTGATCCAGGCGGTGCCGGCAATATCCAGGTGCGCCCACGGGTAGGCCTTGGCGTAGCGCGACAGGAAACAACCGGCGGTGATGGTGCCGGCCTTCGGGCCGCCGATGTTGGCCATGTCGGCAAACGGGCTGTCGAGCTGCTCCTGGTATTCCTCAAACAGCGGCAATTGCCAGGCGCGGTCGCCCGCGCGGGTGCCGGCATCCAGCAACTGAGCGATCAGCTCGTCGTTGTTGCCCATCAGGCCGGAGGCGTTGCTGCCAAGGGCGACGATGCAGGCACCGGTCAGGGTGGCGATGTCGACTACGCTGGCGGGCTTGAAGCGTTCGGCGTAGGTCAGTGCGTCGCACAGCACCAGACGGCCTTCGGCGTCGGTGTTGAGAATCTCGATGGTCTGGCCGGACATGCTGGTGACGATGTCGCCGGGGCGTGTCGCGGTGCCGCTCGGCATGTTCTCGGCCGAGGCAATCAGGCCAACCAGATTGATCGGCAGCTGCAGGCTGGCGACCGCCTTGACCACGCCGAGTACGGTTGCCGCGCCGCACATGTCGTATTTCATTTCGTCCATGGTCGCGGCTGGCTTGATGCTGATGCCGCCGGTGTCGAAGGTGATGCCCTTGCCGACCAGAACGTGTGGCTTGTCCTTGGCCTTGCCGCCGTTGTAGCTGATGCGGATCAGTTTGGCCGGTTCGGCACTCCCGGCGCTGACTGCCAGCAGGGCGCCCATGCCGAGGGCTTTCATGGCTTTCTCGTCGAGCACTTCGACTTCGAGCCCCTTGTGCGCCTTCGCCAGCGCCTTGGCCTGGTTGGCCAGGTAGGTGGGAGTGCAGACGTTGCCCGGCAGGTTGCCCAGGTCGCGGGTCAATGACATGCCGTCACTGATGGCAGTACCTTCGGCAATGGCTTGCTTGAGCGCGTCGGCATCGGCCTTGTCGGCTGCCCACAGGCTGAGCTTTTTCAGCTTCGGCTTATCGGCCTTCTTACTCTTGAATTGGTCAAAGCCGTAGAGGTTGTCGTAGCAGGCTTCGACCAGCAGGCGGGTTTGCTCGGCGGTGGTGCGGTTCTTCACGCCGCTGGCGTTGAGCGCAAACACGGCGTCGGTCGCCGGCCCGGCCTTGACTGCTGTCAGGGCCTGTTGCACCAGCTTGCGCCAGGCGCGATCGCTCAGTGCTTCTTCCTTGCCGCTGCCGAGCAGCAGCACGCGCTGGGCGGCGACGCCGGGGAGGGCAAACAGCATCAGGCTGCTGCCGCTCTTGCCGCTGAGGTCACCATTCTTCAGCGCGGCACTCAATTGCCCGCCGCAGACCTTGTCCAGATCAGCGGCCGGGCCGCTCAGGGTCTTGCCTTCGTTGACCGCGACAACCAGACAGCCGCATTTGATGGTTTCCAGTGCGCCGTGCTTTACGTTGAACTCCATGGTACTCCCCAAGACAAATCGAGATGATTGGCTGATAATACGGGCAAATTCCCGTGGGTGTCTGTCGGGCTGCTGCTGGCAGACATGTCAGTCCTGCATTCTGGCCTATTCGTGCAGCCCCTTAAAGACCCCGGAGCCAAGGACCTTATCCGTGATTGTTTTTCGTTATCTGAGTCGCGAGGTGCTGCTGACCCTGACGGCGGTGAGCGGTGTACTGCTACTGATTATCGTCAGTGGGCGCTTCATCAAGTATCTGGCGCAGGCCGCCGCCGGTCAGCTCGACGCAGCGGTGCTGTTCTCCATCATGGCCTATCGGATGCCCGGCTTTCTGGTGCTGATCCTGCCGCTTGGGCTGTTCCTCGGCATCCTGCTGGCATACGGGCGATTGTATCTCGACAGCGAGATGACGGTGCTCTCGGCGACCGGGATGAGCGACCGCAAGCTGCTGGCCTATACCCAGGGACCGGCGCTGCTGGTTGCGCTGCTGGTCGCGTTGCTGAGTTTTTGGGGCGCTCCGGCCGGGGTGCTGAAAACCCAACAGTTGCTCAATCAGCAGGATGCTCTGACCGAATTCGACACACTCTCTGCCGGCCGTTTCCAAGCGCTCGGCAGCGGCCAGCGGGTAACCTACGCGGGCGGGTTGTCGGATGACCGTACCGAATTGCAGGACGTTTTCATCACCGAGCGCCGCGGCCAGGGCGAAGACGCGGTACTGGGGGTGCTGGTGGCCGAGTCCGGTACCCAGGAGCTGAATCCGGATGGCAGTCGCTATCTGGTGCTGAAAAACGGTTTCCGTTACGAAGGTCAGCCCGGTGCGGCCAATTTTCGCAGTATTTCCTATGACACCTACGGTGTGTTGCTGCCCAAGCCGGAAGTGCAGACCGAAGTCAGTGATCGCGAAGCGATGAGCACGACTCAACTGCTGAGCGAAGACGGGCTTGATGAGCGTGCCGAGTTGCAGTGGCGCATTGCTATTCCGCTGCTGGTGCCGATTGTGGCTTTCTTCGCTGTGCCGCTGGCGCGGGTAAATCCGCGCCAGGGACGATTCCTTAAGCTGCTACCGGCGATTCTGCTGTATATGGCCTATCTGGCGTTGCTGATCAGTGCTCGCGGCTGGATCGAGTCGGGCAAGCTGTCGCCGCAGATCGGTCTGTGGTGGGTGCATGGTTTGTTCCTGCTGATAGGGCTGGGATTCAACTGGCGGGCGTTGACTGCGCCCAGCCGTGCCCAGGGAGGTGCGCATGCGGCGGCTTGATCGACATATCGGCAGTGCGGTACTGCTGAGCATCCTGGTAGTGCTGGCTGTGATTCTCGGGCTGGATCTGCTGTTTGCCTACATCAACGAACTGGACGAACTCAAGGGTGGCTATGGCGCGGCCCAGGCCCTGAGCTATACGCTGCTGTCGTTGCCACGCCGGGTGCATGACCTGCTGCCGCTGGCCGCGCTGGTCGGCTGTCTGGTCGGGTTGGGTACACTGGCGAGCAACTCCGAGCTGACCATCATGCGCGCCGCTGGCGTGTCCATCGCGCGCATTACCTTTTCGGTCATGAAGCCGTTGCTGGTATTGATGCTGCTGGGTGTGCTGGTGGGCGAGTATGTTGCGCCCTACAGCGAGAACATGGCCGCCAGCCGCAAGGCAATCGCGGTGGGCAGTAACGAAGCGCTCAAGTCCAAGGGGCTCTGGCACCGTGAGGGCAATGATTTTTTGCACATCAACGCGGTCCAGCCCAATGGCGTTCTGTACGGCGTTACCCGCTATCGCTTTGACGACCAGCGCCGCCTGCTGGATGCCAGTTTTGCCAGTCGCGCCTCGGTACAGGAAGATGACTGGTTGATGGAAGACGTTCGCTCCACCCACTTTGCCGAATCGGGTGAGAGTACCGTGACGGTTAATCTGCAGGAGCGCTGGAGCATTCATCTGTCACCTGAGTTGCTCAAGGTGGTGGTGCTGGACGCCGACGCTCTGCCGCTTACCGGGATCTGGCATTACCAGAAGTATCTGGCCGACCAAGGGCTGGACAATCAGCCCTACTGGCTGGCGTTTTGGAAGAAGCTGTTCCAGCCGCTGGCAACCGCTGCGCTGGTTTTTGTGGCGGTGTCTTTCGTCTTTGGTCCGTTGCGCTCTGTGACTATGGGCCAGCGCTTGTTTACCGGGGTGTTGGTGGGCTTTGTTTTCCAGATTGGTCAGGACCTGCTGGGGCCATCCAGTCTGGTGTTCGGCTTTTCGCCGTTGATCGCTGTACTACTGCCGATCCTGGTGCTGGTGCTGTTGGGGAGCTATCTGTTGCGCAGGGCCGGGTGACGCTGGCCCTTTGACGCAATTGGGGGATGACCACCAGCTGTGGCTCAGGCATGCTTGGGCCGAAGCAGTTGTCCCGACAGGTAAGCAGGGTTGCTCCGTCCAATGCTCAAGGAAACACCTCCATCCAGTGTGCTGTCCGCCGGACTGGCGATTGCACTGTTGTTGTTTCTTCTCGCCATTCATGTCGCCTCAAGCCAGCCCGGGCTGGGCTTTTCTGTTGGATCTGCGGCCAGCGGCGTGGCTGTCCGCTCGGTTGATGAGCGAAGCCTGCTGGCACAGCAGATAACACCGGGAGATCTTGTGCTGGCCCTGCGTAGCAGTGCAGGACTGATGGCGCTGGAAGGCTGGGACGCCGTTGCCGAGCCCGACGATGCTGTCGAGTATGCGACCTACAACCGTTTCTTTCAGCGCCATGAAGCCCTCTGGCAGATCATTCACGGTGAAGGGCTTGAGGTGCTGGTACAGCCGTATGTGCTCAAGGGGCAGCCACCGCCACCGCGCTGGCTTGCGCTGACACCCGCACCGCTGCGCGGTATTGGCGCGCTACCGCTGTCGTTCTGGTATCAGATGGCTTGCGCCCTCGCCGTGCTGCTGATGGGCGTTGCCGCCTGGGCTTTCGTCAACACCGAACGCGGGCCTCAACTCTACGCCATGGCAGGTCTGGTGGTTGCTGTGGCGATGACGGCTAGCGCGATCTACACCAGCCGTGAACTCACGCTCGCGCCGGACTGGTTCCTGCTGCTATCGAGGCTTAATCAAGCCGGTGCCATGCTGTTCGCGGGTATGGGAACCACGCTGTTCTGGTACTACCCGGTCAGGCTGGGGCGGCTGGCATTCGAGTACCTGATGCTGCCGCTGGTGCTGCTGACCCTGATCGGAAACTGGCTTCAGTGGTGGCCGAACCTGGATCTGGCGGCCCGTTATCCGCTGCTAGTCTGGTTGATAGTCGACTTCGTTTTTGCCTTTCTGCAATGGCAGCGGACCCGGTTTGAGCCGGTTGAGCGGGCGCGCCTGAAATGGATGCTGGTGGCCTGGTTTACCGGCGCAGTGGGATACCTTGGTGCAGTGATTGCGCCACAGGTAATGGGTTTCCTGCCACTCATACCTCAGCAGTATGCCTGGGGGCTGTTTGTTGTCAGCTACCTGGGCATTGCGCTGGGTATTGTCCGCTACCGCTTGTTTGATCTGGACCGCTGGATACTGATGGCGTGGTTCTGGTTTGCCTTCGGGATCGTGTTTGTCGCGATTGACGCCAGTCTGGTGCTGCTGCTGGATCTGCAGACCAGCATCGGCGTTTTGATGTCGCTGGCGCTGGTCGGCTGGGTTTACCTGCCGCTGCGCAACAGCATGATGAACTGGCTGTCACCCCGTGATGCACCCGAGACGCTGCACAAGCGTTTACCGGCGATCCTGCAGCAGGCGTTCGAGTACCAGCGGCCGGTTGCCGAGCAATGGGGGCAGGCGCTGCAGGATATCTACCATCCACTGAGCTGCGAGTCGTCGAGCGAACGGATAGATACGCCACAATTGCGTGACAACGGGTTGCGCATGGCGGTGCCTGCGGTAGCTTCGCAGGGAAGCTATTTGCTCAGTTATGCCGCTGGCGGCCGACGCCTGTTCAACCCGCGTGATCTGCAGTTCAGTGTACAAGCCCTGACCCTGTTTCGTTATGCGCGCGACTATCACCAGTCCTTCCAGAATGGCGTGATCAGTGAACGTCGGCGAGTAGCGCGTGACCTGCACGATGATGTGGGGGCGCGCCTGCTGTCAGTGGTCTATCGCGCCCAGGGCGATGAGCGGTTGCAGCGTCTGGCCCGAGAGTGCCTCGGTGAGCTGCGTGAGGTCATTCAGGGGCTGCAGAAAAGCGAGGTGCCGCTGCTGCAGAGCTATTCACGCTGGCACGCCGAAGCGCGTGAGCGCTGCACATTGTTCGGCGTGGAACTAAGCATGGAGCTGGCCCCGGATATCGGCAGCTACCTGCTGAGTCCGCGCTTGGAGCGTAACCTGTCGCGCGTGCTGCGCGAGTGCCTGTCGAACAGCTTTCGGCATGCCGGGGCAACGTCAATCACGGTCAGCTTAAGGATGACAGCGGGGCGGTTGGCATTGGAGTACGCCGATAACGGCCGTGGACTGGCGGCTGCTGTACTGGACGGGCTGGATGGCCTGGGGCTGGCGGGTATCCGCCAGCGCTGTGAGGAGCTGGGCGGAGAGGTGGCGCTCTGGTCGCCACTGCAGGGTGGCTTGGCTGTGCACTGTGAGGTCCCGATGGGAGGGGGCGGGCGAACATGAACAGAGTCATGATTCTGGAAGATTTGCGTGACGCGCAGGTGTGGTTGAGCGAGGCGGTCAGACTGGCCTGGCCAGAGGCAGGCATTCAGCTGTATGCCCGGCTGGATTCGGCACTGGCAGCTCTTGAGCAGGAAGAGCCGGCGCTGTGTCTGGTCGATCTGCAGCTGCCGGATGGATCTGGGGTCGACTTCATTGCGGGCTGCCGGCAACGCTATCCAGCGGCGCAGTTGGTGGTCGCCACCATGTACGATGATGACATGCACCTGTTTCCGGCGCTGCAGGCGGGAGCTAATGGCTACTTGCTCAAGGAAGACTCTCAGCAGCAGATTGCGCTTGCACTGCAGGGAATCGTACGCGGAATTCCGCCGCTGTCACCGCAAATTGCCCAGCGCATGCTGGGGTATTTTCAGCAACTGCCCAGCGGTGCGGCCGCCGAAACAGCGCGGCGTGATCCGGCCGACGAGGAGGCGGCTGATTGTCTCAGCGCCCGTGAGCGCGAGTTTCTGCTGGTCATCGGTAATGGATACAAGACGGCGGAGGCGGCCGATATGCTGGGTGTGAGTTATCACACCGCCGCCAAGCACATCAAAAACATTTACGCCAAGCTCGGAATCAGCAGCCGTGCCCAAGCGGTGCAGGAAGCCATTCGGATGGGGTTGCTTAATTGAAGGGTGCCGCCGGGCGCAAGGCCCGGCGGCATCTGCTTACTGGTCGCAGTTGGTGCAGACACCAATCATTACGCCCAGCATGCTGGCGTCAACCGAACCGGTGAGCTGCACATCGTAGCCAAGGATGATCAGCTGGCCACCTTCCTGTACCCAGCCGTCGGCGCTGAACAGGGTGGTATCGCTACCAGTGTTCACGCTGGTATTGAGTGACAGCCCACCGCTGTTGGCGTCCAGCTCAATATCCTCAGCGCTGAACTCAAAGCGCACCTGGTCGTTTAGTGAGGCGTTGCCAAAGCCGTTGCCGTCGATGCTCTGCCACATCCAGGCGGTCGACAGGCTGGCCTGACCCTGACCGTCGAAGCTCAGGTAGCCTGCGTTCAGTCGGTGTGGTTCGACCACGGCGCCGTACTCGCTCAACAGCCCTACTGCGACCATACGGTACTGGCGGTTGCTGAGATCGGCGTTCTGTGCCGTCTTAACGGCCATCACATACTGGCGCAGGCCGTTGTCGGTCTGCAGGTGTGTTTCCTGCTGACCCAGCAGCGTCTGCCGGTCCATCGGTTCTTCGAGGCTGGTAACCAGCGTCAGCCCATCTGGCGACAACCAGCCGGTCAACCCCAGGTCGACGTCTAGCGCGCCGTCACTCCCCAGCTCAACCGGGTTGCTGCCGGAGTCCAGGCAGTCGGCAGTGTGCTCGATATCAGATTCGCTGCTAAGGGTGTCGAGTTCGAGCTCCATCCAGCGCAGCGCCTTTTCGCAGTAAGCGACGCCGGTCGCGTTGTTGAACTGCAGCTCGGTAGTGTAGACCTCAAGGTCCAGAGCGTGGCCTCCCCCGGCGGTCAGCAGCTCAACCGAGCCATAATGTCCATCCAGTGGCGGGGTGCTGGTCGATTTCTTGATCAACAGGCCAATGTCGCCGTTGAACACCTGAAGCAATTGTACGTTCCCGGCGTCTCGGACGTCTCGGGTGAAAAAGCCGGTGCTGACCAGCGTGTTGAATGGTGCGTTGGCCGAGCCGGCGGCGGTGGTGCGGCTGCCAGCCTGATATTCCCGGTCTGTGCAGGCGGCGTTGACGGTCTCACAGGTCAGCACGTTGTCACTGCCTTTCTCGTAAGGGCCGAAATCTTCGCTTTCCGGGAAAGTGAAACCTCTGCTGTCGACCGGGAAGCTGCCGCCGCTGGCCTCGTCGTCGAGTTCAGCGCGGGCGCTGGTTCCGGCGTAGGGGCCGAGCGAACTGATGATTTCGAAGTCAAAGTCGCCGTTGGCAGCAACCCCGTAGCTGCCGGTACCGCTGCTGACACTCAAGGCAATATCGTCGGTGCTGAAGCCGCCAACCAACAGGCCTGAGGCCTGGTCGGAAAAGCCGCCGATGGTGATGGAGGAGCTGTAGTAGTCGCCAGACGCTGCGTTGGTCTGCGCGCTGGTAAGGGGTGGTGCGGCTTTGTCGTCCAGCGCCTGCTCGATGCTGGCGGACAGTTGCTCTCCCACCGCAGCAAGCAGTTGTTCGGTACTGGAACTGGTGTTGATGGCCTGTTCCAGCTGGGCTTGCACCTGCGGGTCTGCGGCCATTTCGATGACGGTGGCGATGATGTCGTCGACTTCTTCCAGCGTCAGTTGGTCGAACTGTGCCACCCGGCTGGCAATCTGCTGGGTGACGAAGGTTGTCAGCGGATTGGCCAGCAAATCGGTGCGGGTGGTCGGGACCTGATAGACGATGTTGCCCGGCAGCGGGACTTCCACGTAGCTATTGAAACGGCTGCTAAAGGGTAGCTCGAGGGTATATGTCCCGCCGCTGCCCTGCGCGGAAAAGTCCTCGCCATTGATCAATTCGCTGGTGGTACCGTCGGCATTGATGGTTAGCACCCGGAAGGTACCCGGGTCCAGCTCATCAAACGTCTGGGCCAGTGCGGGTGTGATGAGAAAGTCTATCAGCGCGGCAGCCAGGCGCTCCTGGGCAGTAACCGGGGTGGCTGTGACGGTGGTGGGTGTGCCGACGCTCAGGTTGAATGTGGTTGTCGCCGCAGTATTTCCGCCGCCATTACCGCCACCACCTCCGCCGCCACAGGCGGTGAGGGTAAGGGCAGATGAGATGGCAACAGCCAGCGGCCAGGTCCTGAATGTATGCATGCAGATAGTCCCTTGATGTGAGTGATCGCAGGCGGGACTGTAGGAGGGGGGCAGGAGCAGTGTCGTACCCAATAATGGGTATTTGCCATCAGCGTACCCAGAACTGGGTACGCATGGGTCAGTCTTTGAAAGTGCCCTTGGGCAGGGTGATCAGGCGGGTGCCGGAGGCGATGTCGTGCCAGCTGCGAGACTCGCGGTCCCATAGTTGCCAGAGAAAGCCGAGCCCAGCGCAAAGCCAGGACAGCTGTGCCACCGCCAGACGGATCAGCGCCTGGCGACCGGTGATCGAGCTGCCGTCTGATTGCTGCAGGCGAATACGCCACGCTTGCATGCCCAGGGACTGCCCCTTCTTGGTCCAGAACCAGCTGTAGAAACCGATGGTGATGGCTATCACGATCAAGGTGAGGATTGGGTCGCCGACGTAGGCGCCCTGTTCGGCCTCGGCGTGAGCCACCGCTTCACCGCTGATCCAGATATGCACGCTGAGATAGATCAGGGTCGCGACCATCAGCGCCGCGAGTAGCAGCAACAGATCGTAGCCAGCGGCGAACAGCCGGCGGAAGAGCCCGGTCGGCGGGAAATCGCCAACCGGCTGTAGTTGTTTGACGGCCATGGCTTAGCTCTGGCGGCGGGTCAATGGGGGGGCGGCGAAGCGAACCTTGCTCAGCCCGCCCTGCATCAGCGCCCGGATGTTGCCATGGTCGCTCCCCTCTGGTGTCTGCACGACCGAGCGGTAGTGCTCGGCAAAGCACTGCAATGCCTGCTCATCGCTCAGTCCCTGGTCCAGTGCCATTGCCAGCACCTTGCAGGAGCCCTGATTCTGTTCAGCGCTGTTATGCACCGGGCCGTTGTCAAAGGCGGTGGGCTGGTGGTCATAGTTCGCGTCGATAAAGGCCAGTGTCTCGGCGAACTGGTGCTCTGGGTTGCCCAGGCGGGCAATGAACTGCTCGGGGGTCATGCTTTGTCCTGTTTCTGCGCCTTGTCGAAGGCGGCTTTTTGTTCCGGGCTGGCTTCGGTCTGGTATTTTGCCTTCCACTCGGCGTAAGGCATGCCGTAGACCGCTTCGCGCGCTTCATCCATGCTCACCTCGATGTCCATGTCATCAGCCGCCGCCTTGTACCATTTTGACAGGCAGTTGCGACAAAAGCCGGCGAGGGTCATCAGGTCGATGTTCTGCACGTCCTTACGGTTGCGCAGATGGCTGACGAGGTTGCGGAAGGCGGCAGCTTCCAGTTCGAGACGCTCCTGCTTGGTCATGATCGGGTTTCCTTCATGCTGCGATGGCGGGGCATGGCGCGTCGATACGGCGCACCGACTCTGAGCGCAAGGATAATTGGCTACCGGGTATTGTCAATCAGCCTCAGTCACGCGCGGCGCTGAGGGTGATCGATACCGACTCGGCAAACCGCAGTGCATGTGGCTTGTCGACTTCCACTTCGGCATAGCGGACCTGCTCGTGCTGCATGACGATGTCGAGCAGCTCCTGAGTTAGCCGTTCCAGCAGCGCGAAGCGGTTTTCTTCAACATGCTGAATGAGTGCCTTGGTGATAGTGCGGTAATTCAGCGCCTGCTCTATCTGGTTGACGCTGACCGCGTCGGCGGCCGGATAGAGAATGGTGGCGTTGATCAGAATATCCTGCCGGTTGAGGATTTCCTCTTCCTTGATACCGATATAGGTGCGCAGGCGCAGATCTTTGATGCGGATGCGGGCCAGGCCCGGTGGCAGTTGGTTCATGGTCAGTTACCCCGGCTGATCAGTTGCAGGAATTCCTGGCGGGTGTTGACCGATTCACGGAAGGCACCGAGCATCACCGAACTGTGCATTGAGGAGTTCTGCTTCTCGACGCCGCGCATCATCATGCACATGTGTTTAGCCTCGATGACGACAGCAACGCCCCTGGCATTGGTAACCTGCTGAATGGCCTCGGCGATCTGGCGGGTCAGGTTCTCCTGAATCTGCAGTCGACGGGCGAACATGTCGACAATGCGCGCGACCTTGGAGAGGCCGATCACCTTGCCGGTCGGTATGTAGGCGACATGCGCCTTGCCGATAAACGGCAGCATGTGGTGCTCACACAGTGAGTACAGCTCGATGTCCTTGACGATCACCATTTCATCGTTGTCGGAGTCGAACAGTGCGCCGTTGACGATTTCGTCCAGTGACTGGTTATAGCCGTGGCAGAGGAACTGCATGGCCTTGGCAGCGCGTTCCGGCGTGCCCTTGAGGCCATCACGGTCCGGCTGTTCTCCCAGGTTGGTGAGGACGTCGAGGTAGTTTTTCGTCAGTTTTTCCAGGCTCATGGCGTTGTCTCGTCGGCTTACTTGAGATGCCGGCCGCCGTTCAGGGGCAGGCAGCTTCCGGTTATATAGGGGTTATCCATCAGAAAGCGGATGGACTGGTAGACGACATCCGGTCCGGGCTCGATGCCCATTGCCGACTTGGCCAGCGCCCGGGCGCGGTAGTCGGCATCGTCCTCTGGGTTGAACATGATCAGCGCCGGTGTGATGGCATTGACCTTGACTGCGGGCGCCAGACTGGCGGCAAAGGAGCGTGTCAGTCCTTCAAGGCCGGTTTTGGTGGCGCAGTAGCCGATATGGCGCGCGCTGCCCTTGCGGGTGACATCATCGCCAAGATGGATGATGTCAGCGGGGGCGCCGGCTACGAAGAGTGTGCTGCATTGCAGGTTGATCAGATAAGGCGCCTGCATATGCACCATGAACATTTGCTGCAGGGCGTCGGCACTGGCACTGTCATCCATCCAGAGTGAGGCGTTGTGGATGATGGCACGCAGGCGCGGCGCGCGGGCGCGCAACTGGTCGATGAACTGCTGAATACCGGCCGTGCTGGAAAAGTCTGCCAGCATCGCTTCAATGCCGGCTGGCAGCGGTTGCTCTTCCCACTCAGGGCGCAAACGACGGCAGGTAATCAACACCCGATAACCGTCAGCGGCAAGGCGGCGGGCGCAATGCAGCCCGACACGTTGGGCACCGCCGGTAATGACAATGGTATCGGGAGCGGCCGATGTGCTCGGCATACTCGTCTGCATGAAGTTCGAATTCCTTGGTCCGCAGTGCGGATGCTGCGTCTTTGCACAGGTTTCGGCGGGCATGTTAACACGCTGGCAGACGTTGGTCGGACAACTTCATGTAACAGGGCAGTACCAAACGCCTGATCATGTACAATGTCCGTACAAGTTGCCCGGTTGGGCTTCGGTTCGCTACGGACATGATGCGATGAATGAAGCAGCTGACGGCGAGCAGTCTATCGCCCTTGAGACTCTTTACCCGATCCGCGAAGTCTCGCGGTTGACGGGTGTTAACCCCATTACCCTGCGGGCGTGGGAGCGACGCTATGGCCTGCTGGTACCGCATCGCACCGATAGCGGTCACCGGCTTTATTCCCAGCGAGATATTGAGCGGGTCCGCACGATTACCAACTGGATCGCCAAGGGCGTTGCGGTCAGTAAGGTGGCATCGATCATTGATCGGGGTGGTCTGGACGCGCCGCGTCCGGCAGCCACCCCGGAAGTGCCGACGGTGCTGGACCAGTGGCAGAGCAGTCTGGAGGACGCGCTGGGCGCGTTCGACCTGACGCTGCTGGAGCGCCGCTATGAGCAGCTATTGGCGGTAATGCCACTGGCTTCGGCCCTCACTGGCGTGCTGCTGCCGGTGTTGCGGCGCCAGCGTCGCGGTACGTCCGAGTCGTTGCTGCTCGACGGCGTGTTGCGCGGTCGGCTGCTGCAGCGTTGTGCCCATCGGGAGGAGGGGCGGCCGTCGGTCCTGCTGGTCAATCTGCAGGGCGCCGAGAGTGAGGTCGAAGCGTTGGCTACCGCCGCGCTGATCGCTGACGCTCAGGTCAATCTGGGGTTCCTTCCTGCACTGCCGGAGCTGCCAAGCTTGCTGCTTGCGGCTGAACAGTCTGGCTGCAAGCTACTAGTGATGTTCAGCGAAGGGCCGTTGGAAACTGCTTTTCTGCAGCGTCAGTTGAGCGCTTTGAACCAGCATCTGGAATGTGAGCTTGCGGTAGCGGGTGGCTGTTGTGCGCTGCAGACTGATGCGCTGGCTGCGGCAGGAGTGCATTGCATGGGTGGGTTGGGGCAGGAATTGTGCGCCAGCACCCGGTTGCTGCTGGCCGGACAGTTCGACAGCTGAGATCGCTCAGCTGTCTGCGCGCAGTGCGTCGAGTTGTGCTTGCAGTGCGTCGGCCCGCTGCTCTGCCTCGACCCGTGCGGTCACGTCTTTCTGAATGCCGATGAAGTAGGTCAGTTGGTCGGCGTCGTTCAGCACCGGGGTAACAGACAACTCATTCCAGAACAGGCTACCGTCCTTGCGGTAGTTACGCAGCGTGACGCGACATGGGCGCCCGTCGCGAATGGCTTCGCGCAGATCCTGAAGTGCCTGCTGATCACGGTCATCACCCTGCAGAAAGCGGCAGTCCTGATAGAGAATCTCATCGGCACTGTAGCCGGTGAGCGCCTCAAAGGCCGGATTCACGTAGATGAGGATGTTGTCGTCACCTTCCTGCTCTGCGACGACAATGCCGTCGTTGGAAGCGTTGACGACCAGCTGCAGCAGCTTCGCGTTGATCATGCGTTATCTATCCGGGTTGCGTGTCGGCCCATTCTATCGCAAGGCCCCGGGGTGTCCAGCAGGCAGTGCGTACCGGCAGTTCCTTTGTGCTTGAGGCATAATGCCGCCTCGTGATTATTTCGGGAGAACAGAATTCATGCATCTGGTGATCATCAGCGGTTCGGTATTCGGGACCGCGAATCTGGTAGCGGACGAAGCACAGACCCTGCTGAGCAATGCCGGTGTGCAAGTCAGTCGCTTGCAGCCGTTGTCGTTGGATGCCTTGCTGGCGCTGGCACCGGATGTACTGCTGGTCTGCACCTCAACCACCGGTATGGGTGAGCTGCCTGACACCCTGGTGCCTCTGTTTCACGAGATGCGGGATCGCTTCCCGCTGCTGACCGGCAAACCGTTCGGCGTGATCGCGCTCGGAGACTCGGCCTACGGCGATACCTTCTGCCTGGCGGGCGAACAGTTTCGTGAGCTGCTGCTGGAGCTGCAGGCCAGCGAGGCGCTGCCCATGCTGCGGCTGGATGCCAGCGAAACCGTTACCCCGGAAACCGATGCCGAACCCTGGCTGCAGGAACTGGTCGGTCTTTTGCAGGACTGAGGGTCAGTCCTCGCTGGGCAAAGGAGCGCCGCTGGCCAACTGCGTCAGCGCGTCCTCTTCCAGCAGGATGATCTGACCGTACTGGATCTTTAGCCAGCCAAGACTTTCCAGGCGCTTGAGTAGTTTGTTGATGCTCTGTCTTGAGCTGTTGAGCATCTGGCCGAGTGACTCCTGTGACAGCTGCACGCAGGGCCGTCGCCCTTCGTCATCCGTCTGGCCATAGTTGTGCGCGTGCATCAGCAGCCGTTTGGCCAGCCGTGAGGACAGTGGCAGTAGCGCGCTGTCTTCAAGCATTGCAAAGGAGATGCGGATGCGCCGGCAGAGGATGCGCATGAACATCGGGTAGAGCTCCGGGCGCCGTTCCAGCATTTGATGAAAGGCCGGGCGAGGAATCATGAGCAGCTCGGTCGGGCCGCTGGCGACGGTGTCGTGGGAGCGCGGCAGGCCATCGAACAGCGAGATTTCACCGAACCAGCTGCCGGGGCTGAGAATGGCCAAAATTGCTTCACGACCGTCCTGACCGATATTGCTGATGCGGGCGCTGCCGCTGATTACGCCATAGAGCCCATCGGGCTGGTCGTCCTTGGCGTAGACAAATTCACCGTCCTGCAAGGTACGTATTCGCGCCAGCGCCAACAGCTCATCCAGCACGTCCTGCGGCAATTCTCCAAACCAGCGATTCTGCTGCAACAGCTTGGCCAGCTGCGGGTTGTTGCCCATCTCGGACACTGTAATGTGTTTGACAGTCCGCTTTGCCGTCACCGTCTAGACTCCACTGATACTGAACGTCCCACAGTATGCCGCACGAGCGCTGGGGATGTCCTGTAGCGTCAGCCGCCTGTACGGGCCCGATTACATTATTCCAACAATAGAGGATTACTCCCCATGAATGCAGTACATGCTCTGTCCGAAATCAGCCTGAAGAACAAGGTTAGTGCCGAAGAGTGGCAGGTCCGTGTCGAGTTGGCCGCATCTTACCGTCTGATCGCCATGTACGGCTGGGACGACCTGGTCTTCACCCACATCTCTGCCAAGATTCCGGGCACTGAGCACTTTCTGATCAACCCCTATGGTCTGATGTTCGAAGAGGTCACCGCGTCCAATCTGGTCAAGATCGACCTGCAGGGCAACAAGGTTGAAGAATCTCCCTATAACGTCAACCCGGCGGGCTTCACTATTCATAGCGCCATTCATGAGGTGCGCCATGATGCCAACTGCGTGATGCATACGCACACCGCCGCCGGGATTGCCGTGTCCGCCCAGAAGGATGGCATTCTGCCGATCTCCCAGCAGTCGATCTTTGTACTCAGCAGCCTGGCCTATCACGACTACGAAGGGGTTGCGCTGAACCATGAAGAGAAGCCGCGCCTGCAGGCCGACCTGGGTCGCGCCAACAACCTGGTGCTGCGCAACCATGGTTTGCTGACCTGCGGCAAATCGGTCGCTGATGCTTTCCTGACCATGTACACCCTGCAGCGCTGCTGTGAAATCCAGGTGCGTGCCCAGGCGCAGAACGCCGAGCTGATTCCGATTCCGCAGTCGGTGCTGGACGGTGCTGCTGCCAGCATGAAGAAGGCCACCAACGGTGCTGGCGCCGGTATTGCCTGGCCGGCGCTGCTGCGCAAGCTGGATCGTGTCAATCCGGGCTATGACGCCTGAGGTGGCTGTTACCGGCATTGCCTTGGACGACTGGCTCGCTCAGAGCCAGGTGTTCGATTATCGAGGGCATCAGATTCGCTGGTGGGAAGCAGGAGCGGGTGAGCCGCTCCTGCTGATTCACGGTTTTCCTACTGGATCATGGGATTGGCACTATCTCTGGCAGGCGCTGGCCGAGCGCTATCGGGTCATTGCGCTGGACATGATCGGTTTTGCCTTCTCCGAAAAACCGCGCAAGTACCGTTACAATTTGCTCGATCAGGCGGATCTTCAGCAGGCGCTGATGCAGCACCTGGGTATTGACCGCTATCACGTGCTGGCGCATGACTACGGCGATAGCGTCGCGCAGGAGTTGTTGGCGCGGCATGAAGCCGGTGATGGTTTTCTGTGTTCGATGTGCTTTCTGAACGGTGGGCTGTTCCCGGAGACCCATCATCCTGTGTTGTTGCAGAAACTGCTGATGAGCCCGATTGGTCCACTTATCGGTAGACGCTACAACCGAGCACGGATGGCGCGGACCTTCGGCAACGTCTTTGGACCGCAGACGCAACCCGATGAGCGCGAGCTCGACGGTTTCTGGCGTCTGATCGAGTTCAATCAGGGGCCGAAGATCATGCATCTGCTGATCCGTTACATGGCGGATCGCCGAGAACATCGTGATCGCTGGGTGCAGGCAATGCAAGCAACCTGCCTGCCGCTGCGGGTCATTGATGGTGCGGTTGACCCGGTTTCCGGTGCGCATATGGTTGAGCGCTATCGGCAACTGATTCCGAACCCGGATACCGTACTGCTGCCAGATATCGGCCATTACCCGCAGGTTGAGGCGCCTGAACGGGTGTTGAAGCACTACCTGGCGTTTCGTCAGCAGCGGGTGGATGTGACCGAAGAAGCAACAACCCCGGCCTGAGCCGGGGTTGTTGTATTCAGGCCTGTTCTTCGCGCAAGAAAACGAGCTTGTTCTCGCTGCTGGAGGCAGGGTCGAAACGGTAGCCGTCCAGGTTGAAGTCCTTCAGTCCTTCCGGATCCTGCAGCCGTTCCTTGATGATGTAGCGGGCCATCAGGCCACGGGCCTTCTTGGCATAGAAGCTGATGATCTTGTACTGCCCGTTCTTCCGGTCCTTGAACACCGTATCGATAACCCGCGCATTCAGCGCCTTGGGTTTGACCGCGCCGAAGTACTCCTGCGAGGCCAGGTTGATCAACACCTGATCGCCCTGCGCCGCCAGGTCCTCGTTCAGCCACTGGCTGATACGCTCACCCCAGAAGGTGTAAAGATCCTTGCCGCGCGGGTTGGCCAATTTCGTGCCCATTTCCAGACGGTAGGGCTGCATCAGGTCGAGCGGACGCAGCAGGCCGTAAAGGCCGGAGAGCATGCGCAGGTGCTGCTGGGCGAAGGCAAAGTCGTCGGCACTGAAATCCTCGGCATTCAGGCCGGTATAGACATCGCCCTTGAACGCCAGCAACGCTTGTTTGGCGTTGTGCGGCGTACTCTCCCGCTCCCAGCTGCCGTAGCGGGCAACGTTGAGGCTGGCCAGTTTGTCCGACAGCGACATCAGTTTGGCGATCTCCTGCGGCGACTTTTCGCGCAGTACTTCGATCAGCTCGACGCTGTGTTCGACAAAGCGCGGCTGGGTGTTCTGTTCGATCACCGGGGGCGTGTCGTAATCAAGGGTCTTGGCGGGGGAAATCACCATCAGCATGGGCGTACTCCTGTCAGCTTTAGCCGTGGATTATGCCGCAAAGCTGCGCCGCGATGGGTAATGGGTTGGATAGAGGGGGGCTATCGGGCTTCGCAGCTACAAGCGAGAAGCGAAACCGGGGTGAGCTATCGGGTACGTTGAGGACGCTCGACTTATGAAAAACCCGCGTGATCTGACACCACGCGGGTTTTTCTTGCAGCTTGAAGCTTACGGCTTGCAGCTACCGGCCAAAGCTCGGTCAGAGGTGCGTTTCTGCGTACTCAGCCAGTGCCGAGCGTGGAACGCCCTGCAAGTGGATGTGCACACCGTGAGGAAAGTCTTTGAAGCATTCGGTCAGATAGGTCAGGCCTGAGCTGGTGGCATTGAGGTAAGGGGTGTCGATCTGCGCCAGGTTACCAAGACAGATCACCTTCGAGCCGTTGCCGGCACGGGTAATGATGGTCTTGATCTGGTGCGGGGTCAGGTTCTGGCTTTCGTCGATCAGGATGAAGCTCTGCTGGAAACTGCGGCCGCGGATGTAGTTCAGGGATTTGAACTGTAACGGTACGCGATCGAGGATGTATTCCACGCTGCCGTGGGTGCTCTCGTCATCCATGTGCAGGGCTTCAAGGTTGTCGGTGATCGCCCCGAGCCAGGGTTCCATCTTCTCTTTCTCGGTACCGGGCAGAAAGCCGATATCTTCGTCCAGGCCCTGGGTGCTGCGGGTGGCGATGATGCGTCGGTAGGTCTTAGTGACCATGGTTTGCTCGATGGCGGCAGCCAGCGCCAGAATCGTCTTGCCCGAGCCTGCGGCGCCGGTCAGGTTGACCAGATGGATGTCCGGGTCCATCAAGGCATACATGGCCAGCGCCTGGAAGATGTCCCGCGGGCGCAGCCCCCAGCACTCCTGATGCAGCATAGGTTCCTGGTGCAGGTCGCGGATGGTCAGGTTGCTGCCGTCGATGCCTTTGACCCAGCCGATAAAGCCCTGATCATCGATGATGAAGTCGTTGATGTGCAGCGCAGGCAGGTTGTCGGTGAGCTGAACCTCATGCACGGTCTGACCGGTCAATTGGCGGGTCTCCACCTTCGCCACCCGCTCCCAGAATGAGCCTTCGATTTCATGGTAACCACGGGCCAGCAGGGAAATGTCATCGAGCAACTGGTCGGTGTGGTAGTCCTCGGCGTCAATGCCGCAAGCCCGCGCCTTCAGACGCATGTTGATGTCCTTGGACACCAGCACGATGCTGTCATCGGGATGCAGACTCTGCAATTGGCAGAGCTGGTTGATGATCTTGTTGTCGTTAAGGTCGTTGGGCAGGCAGTGGGCGGGAATCGGGGCCTTGTCCATCAGGATGGCGAGTGTGCCGTTGGGGCCGAGCTTGCCCCGCTCGATGGCAACGCCCTGTTCTACCTGATCGGGTGGTGCGTCACCGAGGGTTTTATCGATCAGCCGAATCGCCTGACGACAGTCTGCTGCGGTGCTGGATTTGCCGGATTTGAGTTTGTCGAGTTCTTCCAGAACGGTCATCGGGATGATGACGTGGTGTTCTTCGAAGTTAAGCAGTGCGTTGGGATCGTGAATGAGTACGTTGGTATCAAGAACGTAGAAGGTGTGCTCGGTCGGTCCGCACGCTTCCATATGCTGTACCTCGCAGTGCCGGTGACGCGACTGTATCAGGCAGCATCGGCTGCGCCTGGCAGTCCACTGGGCCGGCTCGCACAGCACTCGGGTATCAAGGGATCACCACGACGGCGTGGACCGGTTGATCGACGTATAACGCAAACAGAATGACCTTCACAAGCGCGGAAAATGCTTAAGGCAAAAAAACTCGAAAATTGATCAAAGGGGCTGGGCAGAGGAGAAAAAAGCGCGATATAGTCATGAGCCCGGTCACTGGAAAGCGGCCGTTTTTTTTGCCCAAATGGTCAGTTTTTCAAGGGTTTGGGCAGGTTGCGGCTCTGTCGAGCCGCAACCTGAGTCAGGTCAGTGGCGACCCTGTGTACGACCACCGCCGCGGCGGCTATTGCTGCCTGCGGAGCGCCGACGAGCTGCAGCTGCGGCCGCAGCCTGCTCCGCTTCATTGGCGTCAGTAGCGGCTTTTTCTTCCGTACTTTGCTCGCGCTTGGGGACCGGCTTGAGGAAGCGTTCTTCCGGCGGAATGCACTCCAGCTTGTTGCCCAGCAGCTCTTCGATCGGCGGTACCTGGAAGGCATCGTCTTCACCCGCCAGGCTGATGGAAGTGCCCTTGGCGCCGGCACGGCCGGTGCGGCCGATGCGGTGGACGTAATCTTCCGGGTCTTCCGGCAGGGTGTAATTCACCACATGGCTGATGCCATCAATGTGGATACCCCGGCCCGCGACGTCGGTTGCTACCAGCACCTTCAGCTTGCCACTCTTGAAGTTGTCCAGCGTACGCACGCGCTTTTGTTGCGGCACATCGCCGGACAGCTGGGCGGCATTGATACCGTCACGCATCAGGCGCTCTTGCACCCGGCGCACTTCGTCCTTGCGGTTGGCAAAGACCATTACCCGGTCCAGTTCCAGCTGAGTGATCAGGTTGTAGAGCACCTTGTACTTGTCGCGGCCACTGACGGCGTAGACTTTCTGGGTCACGTTCTCGGAGGCCGGGCGTTCTGGCTCGATCTCGACGACCGCGGGTTCGTGCGTCCACTGGCGAGCGAGGTTCATCACGTCGTCGCTGAAGGTGGCGGAGAACAGCAGCGTTTGACGGTCGCCCTTACGCGGGGTCTGGCGAATGATCTGGCGTACCTGCGGGATGAAGCCCATGTCCAGCATGCGGTCGGCTTCGTCGAGGATCAGCACTTCAAGCAGATCGAGGTGGACTTCGCCGCGGTTGCAGAAATCGAGCAGCCGGCCCGGGGTGGCAACCAGAATGTCGCAGTAGCGTTGTTCCAGTTGCTTGAGCTGCTTGTCGATGTCCATGCCGCCGACGAAGGTCATGACGTTCAGCGGGCAATGCTTGGTCAGCCCTTCGGCGTCACTGGCGATCTGCATCACCAGTTCGCGGGTTGGGGCGATGATCAGCGCCCGAGGCTCACCCATGAAGCGCTCGTCCGGCGGCGGTGTTTCCAGCAACTGGGTAATGGTCGACACCAGGAAGGCGGCGGTCTTGCCTGTGCCGGTCTGAGCCCGGCCGATAGCGTCGTGTCCGCGCAGGGTGCTGCCCAGTACGGCGGCCTGAATCGGGGTGCAGTAACTGAAGCCCTGGTCCTGAATGGCGCGCATCAGGCTGTCAGGCAGCGGGAAATCGTGGAAGCGGGTTTTACCCTCGGCCGGTGGCACCTGAAAGTCACTGATGCTCCAGGGCTTGACCGGGGCCGCCGGTGGTTTGGCTGGACGCTTGCGGTCACGGTTACGTGGCTTGCGTTCGCGATTACCGCCTTCATTCTGCTTGGCAGCAGGAGTGGGTGCCGCCTGGTTGGGGCTGGTGTCGGCCGCTTGCGGCGCCGGCTCTTCTGTCTTGCTAATCAGCTTTTTCAGTGCTTTGAGCACAGGCTTCTCTCGACTACATGGAAATTAAAGATCAGGCAGTGTAAAGCAAGGCCGCGCGTTCGCGAAGCCTTGCGGTTGTTTTTTGAACAGCTGTGACCGGCGCGTCGAGGCGCGACACAGCTCAGAGGCCGAGGCGCTCGACCAGCCAGCGGCGGATGTCGGCAATCTCGTCCATGCAGACCTCATGGCCCATCGGGTATTCGAACCAGCGCGTTTGGTGGCCTGCGTTCTGCATCAGGTCGTGGGCTTCGCGGCCCATGGCCAGCGGCAGTACCTCATCAAACCGGCCGTGGGCGCAGAACAGCTCCAGCGGATGCTGCATGGGGTGCTGCTGCAACAGCTGCTCAAGGCCGGGCCCGTAGGTCGACAGCGCCATCACACCGCCGAGCGGCAGCTCGCTGCTGACGGCGGTGCAGAGTACAACCGCGCCGCCTTGGGAGAAGCCAGCCAGAATGATGTTTTCCAGCGCGATGCCCTGTGCACACTGTTCGTTGATCAACTGGCGCACCAGTGCGACGGCTTCATCAAGGTGTGCCTGATTGATGGCGCGGGCCGGTGACATACCGAGGATGTCGTACCAGCAGGGCATCGGGAAACCGCCGTTGATGGTCACCGGGCGGGTCGGGGCCTGCGGAAAGATGAAGCGGATGCCGTGATCAGCGGGCAGTTGCAGGGCTTCAACCACCGGCACGAAATCGTAGCAGTCGGCGCCCAGACCGTGCAGCCAGATAACGCTGCGAGTGGCGGGCGAGGCGGGTTCGATGATGTGCGGTGACATGCGGGCTCCTTGCAGGAAAGCGAATTCGGACGCCCTTTATACTGCTGCGCGGGGCTAATACCAAGCGCAAGTGCAGCCCGTCGGCTGGCGGGCTGCAGGCGAGCTGGGTACTCAGGCGCGGGACATGAACTTGCCGGACTCAGTATTGATGCGCAGCACTTCGCCGGTTTCCAGGTACTCGGGGATCTGGATTTCCAGGCCGGTGGCAAAGCGCGCAGTCTTGGTGCGTGCGCTGGCGGAGGAGCCCTTGATGGCTGGGGGTGTTTCCTCGATGGCCATTTCTACTACTGCAGGCAGTTCGATACCGACCAGATTGCCTTCGACCAGCAGGCCATACAGACCTTCGATCCCGTCGTGCAGGTAGGGCAGTTGGTCTTCCAACTGGTCGGCTGTCAGGGTGAACTGGGCGAAGTCTTCATTATCCATGAAGGTGTAACCGTCGGCATCCAGATAGAGGAACTGAACCGGGCGCTTCTGGAAGTCGATGAAGGTCAGGATGTCGTCGCCGGTAAAGCTCTGGTCGAGTTTCTGCTTGGTCTGTACGTGGTTGAAACGGACTTTGTACAGGGTGGTGCCGCTGCGCGAGGACGGGCTCTTCACCTCGATCTGGCTGACGATATACGGCTGGTTGTTGATCTGGACGATATGGCCTTTTTTCAGTTCGGCAGCTTTGGGCATGACGGCGCACTCAGGGGATGAAAAGAGGCGCTATTCTGCCCGCAGCCGCGGCTCGTGGGCAAGCGGCTACAGGCCCCGTGGTCAGCGGTCCGACGGGGCGTCAGGCGTGTTGTCGGTTCCTTCCTGATCGGCCGGTGTGATTGGATCAGCGCTGGTGCCCGTGGCCGGAGAGGATAACGGCTCGGCCCCCGGATTGCCTTCGATGCGGTAGCTGTGCACCAACTTCTCCAGGCCCTCGCTGTTGCGCAGGTTGACGTCCAGCTGGCGGAAGGCGATCTCGATACCGTGCTCTTTGAACTGGCGGTCAATCTCGCGGTTGATCTCGTCGATAGCCATGTTGCGATCGGCCAGTTCCTTCACATGCACGCGCAGCTCGTGATCCAGGGTGCTTTCGCCAAAGTTGAGGAAAAACACCAGCGGTTCAGGGTCCTTCAGGACCCTGCTGTTGGATTGGGCAATTTGCATCAGCAACTCCCGAACCAGCCTGACGTCCGAACCATAGGCAACCCCGACCTTGATGATGACCCGGGTAATGGTGTCCTGCAGCGACCAGTTGACGATCTGTTCGGTCACGAAGTTCTTGTTCGGGACGATGATTTCCTTGCGGTCAAAGTCGGTAATCGTCGTTGCCCTAATCCGGATTCGATTGATGGTGCCGGACAGATTGCCGAGGGTGACCACGTCACCAATGCGCACTGGGCGTTCAAACAGGATGATCAGGCCGGAAATGAAGTTGGCGAAGATCTCCTGCAAGCCAAAACCCAGACCAACACCGAGCGCGGCGACCAGCCATTGCAGTTTGTCCCAGCTGACGCCAAGGGTCGACAGAGAGGACACCAAGCCAAAGCCGACGATGACATAGCTCAGCAGGGTGGTAATGGCGTAGCTGCTGCCCTGACGCAGTTGCATGCGCGAGAGCACCAGGATCTCAAGCAGGCCTGGCAGGTTTCGCGCCAGGGTGATGGTCAGGACGATAGTAACCAGTGCGCCGAGAATGTCGCCGACGCTGATCGGTACGGCTTCGCCGGCATTCAGGCCCGTGCCTTCGTAGTGCCATAGGGTGACGGACTCAAGATAGGAGGTGGCACTGATCAGGTCGGCCCAGGTGAAGTAGAGGGCAATACCAAAAGCCAGCAGCAGGGTCAGCTTGGCCAGCCGCAGCGACTGTTGATTGATCTGCTGCAGGTTCATTTCCGGGATCTCGACGGCTACCTCGGTGTCGCTTTGCCCTTCGCGTGCCTGCGCGGCCTGACGTTTGCTGATGGCGCGCTGGTAGGCCAGTCGTCGCCCGGCAACGTTCAGGTTGCGCACGACGGTACCCTCGACCAGCATCCAGAGCACAATCAGATAAAGGCTGTCGATAAAGCGCTCGGCCAGCTTGACCGCCGTGTAGTGGTAACCCATTGCTGTCATGCCTGCCAGGGCCAGCGGTGCGATGATCAGTAGAGCGGTGGCGACAGAGTGCACCACGCGGGAGCTGTATAGCGGCTGACTGCGTAGCAGGAAGCGCCCCAGCAGCAGTGATAGCGCCACCATGCCGACCAGCATGCCGGTGCGCCCGATCGGGTCGGTACCGCTGTAGTCGGGCATGGAGCCATGCAAGCCGAGCATCAATACGAGTGGCATCAGAATCCAGGCCACATTGCGCACCAGTTTGCGCAGCCGGTGAACCAGATCGTCGTCCCAACGGAAGTGGCGGGTCGCGACACCATGCGGATCGAACACCCGGTACAGCATGTGCAGGACGAACCAGGCCAGTGCAAGCTTGAGCAGGCCGATACCCAGTGCCGGAGCACTTTGCTGGCTATCGAGGCGCAGCAGCAGGCCGGCTCCAGCCAGTAGCGCGGGCATCGGGCTGACCAGCAGCGCGGTCAGCAGGAGCGCGCGCGGGGTGTGCCATTGGCTGTCACGGCGAAAATGGCCTACCTCGTCATGCAGCGTATTGAGGCTGCTGCGCAGTCGTGGTCGGCGCCAGAGGTACAGCGCCAGCAACAGCAGTGTGCCCAGACACCAGGGGAGGTGGCGCTTGGCAGCGTCAAACAGATTGTCCCACTGGCGGGGCAGGTTCATGCTGTTGACCTGGCGGGCAACTTCCTTGGGCAGGCTGGTCAGCCAGCTGCGTTCGATGGGGCGGCTGCTGGCAACCCAGAACAACTGATCGTCGATGGTCCGTTTAAGGTCGCTGCTCAGTTGCTGCAGCTGGCGCTGGTTGATCTGCAGGGTAATGGCCAGATTGATCAGGCTGTTGATATTGCCGTTAAGCTGCTCGACCAGGTTGACCCGGGCGTTGACCATCTTCTCCAGTTCCGGGCGTAGCGTATCGCGCTGGCGGACCGGGATTTGCAGCAGCAGTTCGTTAAGGTAGGCGTCTGGGCTGGCCAGGTTCTGTGCCTGTTGGTTGAGCTCGAACTGGCGCAGGCGCAAGTCGGCAATCTGGTTGGGCAGGTCCTTGTCTACCTCCACCCGGGGCAGTTCGTTCTTCTGTTGGTGCAGGATGCGCGACAGCAGCAGGCTGCCTTCCAGCACCTCGATCTGTTGCTCCAGCGCCTTGTCGATCTGTGTCAGGTGCTCAGTCTGTTGTTTGGTCTCGATGTTCTGGCGAGTCAGCACACCAATCTGTCTGGTCGCGTTCAGCAGTTCCTCGCTCAACTGGCGGTTGATGCTGCTCTGGCCCTGCAGCACCTTGTTCTGACTTGCTTCCTCCGGCAGGGTGGCGTCGCTGACGGCCTTCTCGGATACCGACTGACGTTTGTCATTGATGACGGTTTGCAGCAGCTTGATATCGTCTTCAATTTCCCGAATCTGCAGCGTCAGCAGGTTCTTCTGCTGGGTGGCCAGGTCCTGCAATACGTTGTTGCCGGCCAGCCGCTGGCGCAGCAGTTCGCTGTCGGCGCTGAGGTATTCCAGTTCCGACTGCAGCAGGGCAATGCGGGCTCGGGTGAGGGTGGTAGGGGCCAGGCGTTGCTGGGTGCGCAACTGATCATTCAGTTGCTGACTGCGGCGCTGATTCTCGGACACGCTGGCTTGGGTGCGCTCCGGCCGGGTCTGGGCGGCGATCAACTGGCCATTGACGCCGGTCAGCTCATTCTGCCAGGTGAACATCTGGTTGACCTTGTCGCTGAGCAGGGTTTCCAACTGATCCAGTGACTGGCGCTCCAGTGCCGCGCGCTGCAGGCTGTCGTCCTTCTTTGCCAGCCGGTTATGCTCGGCACGCACGCTTTGGGTCAGGCGTGGGGCTTCGGCGATTTGCTCTTGTAGGGCCTGTTGTTCATCCAGGGTCTGCCGGGTCTGCCTCAGAAAACCCAGAGTATTCTGTTGCAGATCGCTCAGTTCGCGCTTTTCCGCTTCCTGCATATTGCTGTTGTTGGTGCTGTCGATCTCCGCAGTGAGGCTTTCAATCCGTTGATCCAGATCACCGGTCTGCTGGTTATCCTGAGCCCAGCTCAACGAGCTGAGCAGCAGACAGCTCAGAAGCACGATCGCACGTAGCGGCATGGTGATGTTCCTGAATGAGTCTGTGCGCAAGGTTAGCCCTCCTGCTGCCGATTGGGAAGCTGACCACGCTGCTACTCCCGGGTTCCCGCAGGCCCAAACGCAGCAGGCCACCCGAAGGTGGCCTGCTGGGATGCCGCGAGCGGCATGGAGGTCACAGATCGATCAGAACCAGGCGTCCTGCATGTCGTAGCAGGTCAGGTCGCGGTTTTCCAACACGTTCAGGTCATGGTGGCAGGACGGCACTTCCCAGCGCAGGAAGTAGCGGGCGGCCTGCAGCTTGCCCTGATAGAACGCGGTGTCTGCGTCGTTGCCGGCAGCCAGGCCCTGTTGAGCCTTGACGGCCTGTTCCAGCCAGCGCCAGCCGATGACCATGTGACCGAACGCTTTGAGGTACAGCGCCGAGTTGGCCAGTGCCTCGTTGACCTTGCCCTGACCCATGTCACCCAGCAGCGTCATGGTGACGCTGCCGATGTGCGCGTGCAGTTTTTCCAGCGGCTCGCGCAGATCGTTCAGGTCGCTGTATTCGGCAGCACGCTTGCAGCAGCTCTGAATCAGGCCGGATAGTTGCTTGAGCGCGGCGCCACCGTTCATGGTCACCTTGCGGGCCAGCAGGTCGAGCGACTGGATGCCGTTGGTGCCTTCGTGGATCGGGTTCAGGCGGTTGTCGCGGTAGAACTGCTCGACCGGGTACTCACGGGTATAGCCGTGGCCACCGAGGATCTGGATCGCCAGTTCGTTGGCCTTGAGGCAGTAGTCGGACGGCCAAGCCTTGACGATCGGGGTCAGCAGGTCCAGCAGCTCAAGTGCGGTCTTGCGCTGCTCTTCGGTTTCCAGGGTTTCGGTGTCGTCGAACAGACGGGCGGCGTACAGCCCCAGGTCAAACGCGCCTTCAACGTAGGATTTTTGGGCCAGCAGCATGCGCTTGACGTCGGCATGCTCGATGATCGAGACCTGCGGCGCGCTCGGGTTCTTGCCGTCGGGTAGGCGGCCCTGCGGGCGCTCGCGGGCGTAGTTCAGCGAGTACAGGTAGCCGGCGTAGCCGAGCATTACCGCGCCCATGCCGACGCCGATCCGGGCCTCGTTCATCATCTGGAACATGTAGGACAGGCCGTGGTGCGGCTTGCCGACCAGATAGCCGACGCAGTTGTCCTTGTCACCGAAGTTCAGTGCGGTGGACGTCGTGCCACGCCAGCCCATCTTGTGGAACAGGCCGGCCAGGGCCACATCGTTGCGCTCGCCGAGGGAACCGTCTTCGTTGACCAGGAACTTGGGCACGATGAACAGCGAGATGCCTTTGACGCCGGGCGGTGCGTCGGGCAGCTTGGCCAGGACCATGTGGACGATGTTCTCGGACAGCGGGTGATCGCCGCCGGAGATGAAAATCTTGTTGCCCTTGAGGCGATAGCTGCCGTCACCGGCCGGTTCGGCCTTGGTGCGAATGTCGGACAGTGAGGAGCCTGCGTGCGGTTCGGTCAGTGCCATGGTGCCAAAGAAACGGCCTTCGATCATTGGCTGCAGGTAGCGCTCTTTCTGCTCTTCGGTGCCGAAGCTCTCGATCAGGTTGGCTGCACCCATGGTCAGCATCGCGTAGGACGAGGTCGCTGCGTTGGCCGACTGGAAGTGGGCGAAGCAGGCCTGCGACAGCAGATTCGGCATTTGCATGCCGCCTTGCTCAAAGGTGCGGGTCGCGTTCAGAAAGCCCGCTTCGAGGAAGGCATCGACCGCCGGTTTGACTTCCGGGATCAGCTCGGCCGCGCCGTTGACGTACTTCGGCTCGTTCTCGTCATTCTTGCGGTTGTGCGGTGCGAACAGCTTTTCCGCAATGGTACGGGCGGTGCCGATGGCCGCGTCGAAGGTCTCGCGGTTGTGGTCGGCAAAGCGCGGGCGCTCGGTCAGCGCCTCGGCGTCGAGCACTTCATAGAGTTCAAACGCCAGGTTGCGTTGGTCAATCAGCAGTTCGGACATAGTTCTTACCTCTATAGGAATCGCGGGGCAGTGTATTGAGTCGGTTTCAGTCAGGGAACGGCCATTGATGCCCTTGATATGCGCAAATCAGAACAGGCGAAGCGCAGGTTCGTCCAGCGCCGCGCGCTGCTCGCGCAGCGTCAGGATCTGGTCGGCCCAGTAACGCTCCTGGGCGAACCAGGGGAAGTGCATGGGAAAGGCAGGATCTTCCCAGCGGCGTGCCAGCCATGCGCTGTAGTGCACGAGTCGCAGGCTGCGCAGGGGCTCGATCAAGGCCAACTCGGACGGGTTGAAATCGTAGAACTCGTTGTAGCCGTCAATCAGTTCGGACAGCTGCGCTTGTCGCTGGTCGCGTTCCCCTGACAGCATCATCCACAGATCCTGCATTGCCGGCCCCATGCGGCAGTCATCCAGGTCGACCATATACAGGCTGTCGTCGCGCCACAGCAGGTTGCCGACGTGCAGGTCGCCGTGCAGACGAATCTGCTTGGCCGGATGCGCATCCAACTGATGTTTGACGACCTGCAGCAGGTCTTCTGCGACAGAGAAGTAGGCGGGCTGCAGGCTGGCAGGGACGACATTGGCGCTGCGCAGGTAATCCAGGCTGTCGCCGCCGAAGCTTTGCCAGTCGAGGGTCGGCCGATGCTCGAATGGGCGCATTGAGCCGACCGCATGCAGGCGGCCGATCAGCCGGCCGAGCATCAGCAGATGGTCCGGATCGTCGAACTCGGGGGCGTGGCCACCAAACCGGCGGAACAGGCTGAAGCGAAACCCGGCATGCTCGAACAGCGTGCGGCCGTCGATCTGCTCGGGGGCAATCACCGGGATCTCGCGTTCAGCCAGTTCCAGGCTGAAGGTGTGCTCTTCAAGAATCGCCGCGTCGCTCCAGCGGCCTGGCCGATAGAACTTGGCGATCAGCGGTGCGGCGTCTTCGATGCCAACCTGGAATACCCGGTTCTCGTAGCTGTTCAGGGTCAGGATGCGAGCGTCCGACAGGTAGCCAAGCGACTCGACCGCGTCCAGGACGGTGTCGGGCGTGAGGGTGGAAAAGGGGTGGCTGGACATGGCGATCGACTCGGCGGCAAAGCGTGGTTGGACCGCACAGGGTAGCAGGTGTTGGCCGTGGAATCGCTTGTTACAGACGGGTTTCAGGGCGTGCGCGCGACGCACCAGACCTGAACCGAAGCGGCTCCTGCTCTAAGCAGCGTGCGGCTGGCCTCTCCGAGGGTGACCCCGGTAGTCATAACATCATCGATCAGTGCCAGATGTCGGTTCTGCAGTTGCCCGGGTTCAGGGCAACTGAAAGCACCGCGCAAATTCTGGCGCCGGGCTTTGGCGTCCAGCCCCTGCTGTGGCAGGGTGGCCTGGGTGCGTTCAAGCAGGTCGGGGCGACAGCTCAGGTTTGTCCGCGCAGCAACATCGCGGGCCAGCTCGTAAGCCTGGTTGTAGCCACGCTGCGCCTGTCGCTTGCGGTGCATCGGCACCGGCAGCAGCAGGTCGGGGCAGGGCGCGATGTCCTGCTGCAACCAGTCTGCAGCTGCCTCGGCGAGCAACTGGCCAAGCAGTCGGCCGATGGTTGTCTGGTCGTGATACTTGAAGGCGGGTACCAAGCTGTCGACCGGGAAGCGGTAGATCAGTGGAGCCAACGCATGGCTGAACGGCGGCGGTGCTTTGAGGCAGCGCCCACACTGCGCGGCCGCTTGCGGCAATGGCAGGGCGCAGCGCTGGCAGCAGGCCTGTTGCCAGGGCAAGTCAGCTTCACAGCCGGCGCACAGTTGCATGCCAGGTTGTGGGTTGGCACCAAGACAAAGTATGCATTGTGTAAATAGATTGTTTTTTGTCCACTTGTAAACCTTTGATGTTTTCAATGGTTGACAGCCTCCGTGCCGTCGTTATGATGCTCGGCAGACTTGGAACCCGCCCGGTTCCCCTGCCAATTCGAAGGGACAAGACCCCATGACTGCATCCGTGACCCGCCACGACTGGACTCTGGCAGAAGTGCTGGAGCTGTTCAATCAGCCGTTCAACGATCTGTTATTTCAAGCACAGACGGTGCATCGCACGCACTTCGACCCCAACCGAGTGCAGGTCTCCACGCTGCTGTCGATCAAAACTGGCGCCTGCCCGGAAGACTGCAAGTACTGCCCGCAGTCCGGTCATTACAACACCGGGCTGGACAAGGAAAAGCTGATGGAGGTCGAGAAGGTGCTCAAGGCCGCCGCAGACGCGAAAGCCATCGGCTCCACTCGCTTTTGCATGGGCGCCGCCTGGAAGCATCCCTCCGCCAAGGACATGCCGTACGTCTTGAAGATGGTCGAGGGCGTCAAGGCGCTGGGCATGGAAACCTGCATGACCCTGGGCAAGCTGAGCAAGGAACAGACCGAGGCGTTGGCTGAGGCAGGGCTGGACTACTACAACCACAACCTCGATACCTCGCCCGAGTTCTACGGCAACATTATCACCACCCGGACCTACGCCGACCGGCTGAAAACCCTGTCGCACGTGCGCGACGCGGGTATGAAGATCTGCTCGGGCGGCATCCTTGGCATGGGTGAGTCGCTGAAAGACCGAGCCGGTCTGCTCATTCAGCTGGCCAACCTGCCGGAGCACCCGGAGAGCGTGCCGATCAATATGTTGGTCAAGGTTCAAGGTACGCCGCTGGCCGAGGAGAAGGACGTTGATCCCTTCGACTTTATCCGCATGCTGGCGGTCGCTCGGATTATGATGCCGAAGTCGCATGTGCGGCTGTCTGCCGGTCGCGAGCAGATGAACGAGCAGATGCAGTCGCTTGCCTTCTTCGCCGGCGCCAATTCCATCTTCTACGGTGAGAAGCTGCTGACTACCGGCAACCCGCAGGCCGACAAGGACATGCAACTGTTCGCCCGTCTCGGCATCAAGCCTGAAGAACGCGAAGAGCACGCGGACGAGGTGCATCAGGCGGCGATTGAGCAGGCGCTGGTCGAGCAGCGGGACAGCAAGCTGTTTTATTCGGCCGTCTGACGACGGCAGCCTCAAGCCATAAGCTGCAAGCCTCAAGCGAGCGCTGATGTGGCTTGAAGCTTGCCGCTTGCCGCTTGGAGCTTTTTTATGTCTTTCGACCTTTCTGCACGCCTCGCTGAACGCCGCGCCGCGCACCTCTACCGTCAACGGCCGCTGCTGCAGACGCCGCAAGGCGTCGAGGTGCAGGTTGATGGCGAGCAATTGCTCAGCTTTTGCAGTAACGACTATCTTGGCCTTGCCAACGATCCGCGCATCAACGAGGCGTTCGTCGATGGTGTGCGTCGTTGGGGGACGGGTGGTGGTGCGTCCCATCTGGTAACTGGCCATTCGGCTGCTCATCACGCGCTGGAAGATGCGCTGGCTGACTTCACCGGTCGGCCACGGGCCCTGCTGATGTCCAGCGGCTACATGGCCAATATGGGGACGGTCACGGCGCTCGTTGGGCAGGGTGATACGGTGCTGGAGGATCGGCTCAATCACGCCTCGCTGCTGGATGCCGGTCTGCTCAGTGGCGCGCGCTTCTCGCGGTATCTGCATAACGATGCCGGCAGTCTGCGCGGCCGATTGAGCAAGGCCCAGGGTAATACGCTGGTGGTCACCGATGGCGTGTTCAGCATGGATGGTGATCTGGCTGATCTGCCAGCGCTGTGCGCCGAGGCGACGGCGGCGCAGGCCTGGACGATGGTGGACGACGCCCACGGTTTCGGCTGTCTGGGCGCACAGGGTGGGGGCATCGTTGAGCACTTCGGCTTGTCGACTGAGCAGGTGCCGGTGCTGGTCGGCACCCTGGGCAAGGCGTTCGGCACCGCGGGCGCCTTTGTCGCCGGCAGTGAGGCGTTGATCGAGTCGCTGATTCAGTTTGCCCGTCCCTACATCTATACCACCAGCCAGCCACCCGCCGTTGCCCATGCCACATTGACCAGCCTGCAGCTGGTGCGCGAAGAACACTGGCGCCGTGACCACCTCGCTGGGCTGATCAGCCGCTTTCGGGCAGGCGTGAGTGCGCTCGGGCTGGAACTGATGGACAGCCCAACGCCGATCCAGCCGATTGTGGTCGGCAGCAGCGAGCGTGCACTGGCGCTGTCCGCTGCGCTGCGCGCGCGCGGCCTGTTGGTGACCGCCATTCGCCCGCCGACCGTGCCGCAGGGTACTGCCAGACTGCGTGTTACCCTCAGCGCCGCCCACACCGAACAACAGGTTGATCGCCTGCTCTATGCGCTTGGGCAGGCGCACAAGGAACTGAATGATGAATAACCTTACTTTGCTGCCTGGTTGGGCGCTGTCCGCGGACAACCTGCGACCGTTACAGCAGGCGCTGCAGGAGCGGCTCCCCTCGCTGACCGTTCAACTGGCGGAGCTGCCGCCGCGATTGCAGATGTCGACGCTGGAACCCGATCTGACGGCGCTGGCCGAGGCACTGCCTGCGGGCTGGCTGGCCGGCTGGTCGCTCGGCGGCATGCTGGCGGTGCAGCTGCAGCGGCGTTTCCCCGAGCGCTTTTGTGGCGTCATCACCATCGCCAGCAATGCCTGCTTTGCGGTGCGCGCCGGGTGGCCACAGGCGATGCCGGTCGATACCTTCAAGGCTTTCCTCGGGGATGCCCGTGAGCACCCCGAGCGTATCCTCAAGCGTTTTTCCCTGCTGGTCACTCAAGGCAGCGAAAATGCCCGGGAGCTGAGTAAGCAATTGCAGTGGAGTGATGCGGACCCGCTGCAGCGGCTTAACCAACTGGCACTGCTCGGCGTCATTGATAACCGAATTCCGTTGCAGCGCTGCGCTCAGCCGGTGCTGCATTGCCTCGGTGGTAACGACGCGCTGGTGCCTGCAGCCGTCGAGTCAGACCTGCTGGCGCTTAACGACAAAGCGCAGGTCAGGGTATTGCCGCAGGCTAGCCACGCGCTGCCGCTGGAAGCGCCTCTCTGGCTGGCGAGTGAAATCGCCGAGTGGCTGGAAGCGCAATGACCGCCGAGGTGATCGACAAGCAGGCCGTCGCCGCCTCCTTCAGTCGGGCGGCGACAACCTATGATCAGGTCGCCGAGCTGCAGCGCAGCGTCGGCACTAATTTGTTGGAGCGCTTGCCTAAGGACCTGCAGGCAGAGCGTCTTGTCGATCTGGGTTGTGGCACCGGGTATTTCACCCGTGCGCTGAACGCGCGCTTTCAGCAGCCGGTGCTGGGGCTGGACATCGCCGAGGGCATGCTGCGCTACGCTCGCAGCCAGGGGCCGGCTTCTTGTGCGTGGGTAACGGCTGATGCCGAGGCCTTGCCTTTGCGTTCGGACTCCCAGCAGTTGTTGTTTTCCAGCCTGGCGTTGCAGTGGTGTCCTGACCTGGGGCAGGCGCTGCGTGAAGCCCATCGGGTGTTGCAGTCGGGCGGGCACATGGTTTTCAACACACTGGTTGACGGCACGCTGCAGGAGCTGCGCGATGCCTGGCAAGCGGTCGATGGCTACGTGCACGTCAATCGTTTTATGCCGTTGGCACAATTGCAGCAGATTCTTGCCAGCGCTGGTTTCACCCATTGGTCCTGCGAGGTCGAAACCCACGTACTGCACTATCCGCAGCTCAGCGCCCTGACCCATGAGCTGAAAGCACTCGGCGCTCACAACCTGAACGCGGGCCGGCCGGGTGGGTTGACCGGGCGGGCCAGATTGCGGGCGTTGACCTCTGCCTATGAATCCTTCCGCCAGTCGGCGGGTTTGCCGGCGACCTATCAGGTCGCCCAGATCATTCTGCATAAAGGCCACCAGGCCTGAAGGAACCCTCATGAGCAAACGCTACTTCGTCACCGGTACCGATACTGAAATTGGCAAGACCACCGTCGCGGCTGGTCTGCTTTGCGCCGCGCGTCAGCGCGGTCTGACCACGGCTGGGGTAAAACCGGTTGCTGCAGGTTGCGAGCGGACGGCTGACGGGCTGCGCAACGAAGACGCGCTCGCGCTGCAGGCCCAGTGCAATCCGCCGCTGGCCTATGAACTGATAAACCCGGTCACGCTGGAAGCGGCCATTGCTCCGCACATTGCAGCACAAGAGGAGCAGGTCGCACTCTCGGCGCAGGGGCTGGCCGGTGCTTGCGAGACGGTGTTCGCACGTAGTGCGGATCTGACCCTGGTGGAAGGCGCGGGAGGGTGGTGTGTGCCGCTCAACGCTACCGAGCTACTGTCGGATGTTGCCGTTGCCCAAAAGCTGCCAGTGGTGCTGGTGGTGGGTATGCGCCTGGGCTGCATCAACCACGCCCTGCTTAGTTGCCGCGCCATCGTCGCTGACGGGCTGGAACTGGCGGGCTGGGTCGCCAACCAAGTTGATCCGGAAATGAGTCGGCCGGAAGAAAATCTGGCTACCCTCAAGCAACTGATCAACGCGCCATGTCTGGGCGTCGTACCCTGGCTGGAAGCTGCTGACGCGGCTTCTGTGGCCCGGTATCTGGATGTGACGCCGCTGGTCTGACGCGACCAGCGGTGCTGGGCGCGCGGCCCCGTCTGTGCTTGAATGTGGGTGTCAATCTATCCAGAGACCATGCCATGGCTACCCTTGACTTGATTTCCGCTGGCCTGACCAGTGTGCGTCAGGGCCAGAACCGCATCAGCGGTGCGGCGTCTGACATCGCCCGTGCTGCGCTGCCAGTCGACCCGGCAGCAGGCACCGCTCAGCCGGCTCAACCTGCAACCGGACAAGCAGCCGCTTCTGCGCCGGTAGAAACCGCTCGCCCGGTGAACTTGGTCGACAGTCTGGTCGAGTTGCAACAAGGCCGCCAGGAGGCTGAGGTCGGCGCGTCGGTGATCGACACGGCTGACGAAGTGCTTGGTACCTTGCTGGATGTCACCGCCTGAGCCTGATCAGGCTCACCGGCATGTTGCACCCAGATGACCCCTGTCGGCAGCAGTTACAGTAGCTATATCCCCTCCGCAGTTACTACGCAGACTGCGCGTTCCATCGCGGTCAATGATAACGTTCCGCCCGCTGAGGCCAACACCCGCTTTGCGCCGATAGAGCAAGCCGGCGAAGCGGCGGTTGGAACGGCCCCCTCTGATACTTCTCGCGACACCGAGTTGGCTGAAGCCGAGCGCAGCAAGCGTTCGAGGCTTGCCAAGGTTGAAGCGGAGCTGGCGCAGTCCGAGCAGAGCGAAATCAGGGATCTTGCCGCCCGTGATCGTGAGGTGCGTACGCACGAACAGGCGCACATGTCGGTTGGTGGTCAACATGCAGGCTCTGCATCCTTTACCTACCAGCGTGGCCCTGACGGGCGCATGTATGCGGTGGGTGGCGAGGTGCCTATTGATACCGGCCCGGTTCCCGGTGATCCGCAGGCAACCATCGACAAGATGGAGCAGGTGCGCCGCGCGGCACTGGCGCCGGCAGAGCCCTCTGCGCAGGATCGCTCGATTGCTGCGCAGGCCGCCCAACTGATTGCTCAGGCAAGGGCTGAAGTGGCATCCACGGCATCTGATACGGCTGACGACAAGGGCTCGGTCGCCGCTACCGCGGCTGACGAAGAGCAGGCGGACGCCAGTTCAGCAGGTGATGCCTCCAGCGCGGACTTGTCTCTCTATCGCAGCATCGCTGCAGGCAACCCGGAATCTGCGGTGCGCGCGCAGGCCTGAGCTTAGCCAGCAGTATACAAACGCTTCGCTTTTATACTCATTGCTGTTGATACCGTGGCATTCATGCGGGGGTTGACAATGCCTGGGCGTAAACGTATGTTTCAAACGTCTGTTTGAATTCGAGCTGGCCATCAGCTCAAAACCGCAGCCTCGGCTGCCCGTGCATACTGATCAATACTTGAGGTCCAGTACCATGCCCGATTACAAGGCTCCCCTGCGTGACATTCGTTTCGTCCGCGATGAACTCCTGGGTTATGAAGAGCACTATCAGAGCCTGCCCGGCTGCGAAGACGCTACTCCGGATATGGTTAATGCCATTCTGGAAGAGGGTGCGAAATTCTGTGAGCAGGTGATTGCCCCGCTGAACCGCGTTGGTGACACCGAAGGCTGTACCTGGAGCCCTGAGGGTGTGACTACCCCGACCGGCTTCAAGGAAGCCTACCAGCAGTACGTTGAAGGCGGCTGGCCGAGCCTGGCCCACAACGTTGATCACGGCGGTCAGGGTCTGCCCGAGTCGCTGGGTCTGGCTATCAGCGAGATGGTCGGTCAGGCCAACTGGTCCTGGGGCATGTACCCGGGTCTGTCGCATGGCTGCATGAACACCCTGGATGCCCACGGTACCGACGAGCAGAAGCACACCTACCTGCCCAAGCTTGTATCTGGCGAATGGACTGGCACCATGTGTCTGACCGAGCCGCACTGTGGTACCGACCTGGGCATGCTGCGCACCAAGGCCGAGCCGCAGGCTGATGGTACCTACAAGGTATCCGGCACCAAGATTTTCATCTCTTCCGGCGAGCACGACATGTCGGAGAACATCATCCACATCGTGCTGGCTCGTCTGCCCGATGCACCTGCCGGCACTAAGGGCATCTCCCTGTTCATCGTGCCCAAGTTCCTGGTTAACGCCGATGGCGAGAAAGGCGAACGCAACGGTGTCACCTGTGGTTCGCTCGAGCACAAGATGGGCATCCACGGCAACGCTACCTGCGTGATGAACTTCGACGGCGCCACCGGCTACCTGATCGGCGAGCCGAACAAGGGCCTGAATGCCATGTTCACCTTTATGAACACCGCGCGTCTGGGTACTGCACTGCAGGGCCTGGCACACAGCGAAATTGCCTTCCAGGGCGGTATCCAGTACGCCCGTGAGCGTCTGCAGATGCGTTCGCTGACCGGCAACAAGGCACCGGAGAAGCCGGCTGATCCGATCATCGTCCATCCGGACGTACGTCGTATGTTGCTGACCATGAAGGCGTTCACCGAAGGTAACCGCGCCATGGTGTACTTCACTGCCAAGCAGGTCGACATTCTGAAGAACAGCCAGGATGCCGAGCAGAAGAAGCAGGCTGACGCCATGCTGGCCTTCCTGACGCCGATCGCCAAGGCGTTCATGACCGAAGTTGGTTTTGAAGCGGCCAACCACGGTGTGCAGATCTACGGTGGCCACGGCTTTATCGCCGAGTGGGGCATGGAACAGAACGTGCGTGACGCCCGTATCTCCATGCTGTACGAAGGCACTACCGGTATTCAGGCGCTCGACCTGCTGGGTCGTAAGGTTCTGATGACCCAGGGCGAAGCGCTGAAGGGCTTCACCAAGATCGTGCACAAGTTCTGCCAGAACAACGAAGGCAATGAAGCCATCGCCGAGTTTGTCGCACCGCTGGCTGCGCTGAACAAGGAATGGGGTGAGCTGACCATGAAGATCGGCATGGCCGCGATGAAAGACCGCGAAATGGTCGGCGCCGCGTCTGTGGATTATCTGATGTACAGCGGTTACGCCTGCCTGGCCTACTTCTGGGCTGACATGGCGCGTCTTGCTGCCGAGAAGCTGGCCGCAGGTACTGCGGAAGAGGGCTTCTACAAGGCCAAGCTGCAGACTGCCCGTTTCTACTATCAGCGTATCCTGCCGCGCGTTCGCACTCACGTTGAGGCGATCCTGTCCGGTGCGGACAACCTGATGGAAATGGATGCTGACAACTTCGCGCTGGGTTACTGATTCAGCGACGCGTTGCTGCCAGTAAGAAGGCCGCCCCGGTAACGGGGCGGCCTTTTTTGTGCCGGGTACTCAGGGATTACGCGCCAGGCGCAGTCCGCTGAACTGCCACTGCGCAGCAGCTGGAAAGAAGTTGCGGTAGGAGGGCCGGCTGTGCCCTTGAGGGGTAGCGCAGGAGCTGCCGCGCAGCACCATCTGGTTGATCATGAACTTGCCATTGTATTCACCGACGGCACCCGCCGCCGGTTGGTAACCGGGGTAAGGCAAATAGGCGCTGTTGGTCCATTGCCAAACCTCGCCAAACAGCCCGGCGAGATCCGGTGCGTTGCAGGCTGCGTGCTCCCACTCGGCTTCTGTAGGCAGTCGTGCCCCAGCCCAGCGTGCGTAGGCATCCGCTTCATACAGGTTGATATGGCAGGCCGGCGCCTCAAGTTTGAGCGCTTGCCGGCCAGCCAGGGTGAAGGCGTGCCGCGGTTCATCTGCTGTCTGCTGCCAGTACAAGGGGGCCCGTGCCTGTCGCTGGTTGACCCAGTCCCAGCCATCGGACAGCCATAGCTCCGGACGCTGGTAGCCGCCGTCTGCGATAAAGGCCATGTAGTCGGCGTTGCTGACATTGCGCTCACCCAGCAGGAAGGGTTCCAGCCAGACGCGGTGGCAGGGGCCTTCGTTGTCATAGCTGAAGCTGGCGTCGGACGCGCCGATCTCGCACAGACCGCCGGTGAACTCCCGATAGGGGTAAGGCTCAGTGGCAATAGCGGAGCGTTGTTCAGGTGCGTTTGTCCGCCAGGCGGGCATAAGCGGGTTGCAGGAAAAATGATGCTTCAGATCCGTCAGCATCAGTTCCTGATGCTGTTGTTCGTGCTGCAGGCCGAGGGTTACCAGTGCGGCGAGGCTGTGACGCTGGCTGGCGTCGCTCAGTACCTGCTGCATCAACTGGTCAATCCGCTGGCGGTAGTGGAGCACTTCTTCCAGCGTCGGCCGCGATAATAGACCGCGCTCGGCGCGTTGATGGCGTTCGCCAATGCCGACGTAGTAGGAGTTGAACAGTACCTTGTAGGCCGGATCAATGGCCGGGGGCGGCTCGGGCAACGCGGCGAGAACGAAGGTTTCAAAGAACCAGGTGGTATGGGCCAGGTGCCATTTCAGCGGGCTGGCATCGTTCATGGACTGCAGCTGACAGTCTTCGGCGCTGAGCCCGCGGACCAGCTCCAGTGAATAGGCTCGGACTCGGGCGTAGTCGAGCGCAAGTCCGCTGGCCGTCGTCTGGCTGCTCGTCCCGTTCATGCTGGCTCCGCCAGGAAGACGCCGAACCAGTCCTGCGCGTCGGTCCAGTAATGGCTGCAACGCAGGCCGCTGGCAGCGAGCAGGGCGCGAAACTCATCCGCACTGTACTTGTGGGAATACTCCGTCACGATGTGCTCACCGGCTTCGAAGTGGCGGCGAGTGTGTCGGGCCAGGCGCACGCTGTGCCGTTCACGGGCCACCAGTCGCATTTCGATGCGGCGATGTTCATCGTCGAACCGGGCCCAGTGGTGAAAGAGCTCGGGTCGGAAGTCGGCATCCAGTTCCTGGTTGACGACGTTGAGGATGTTCAGGTTGAACGCGGCGGTAACGCCGCTGGCATCATCATAGGCTGCTTCCAGGATGGCGCGAGGCTTGAGCAGGTCGGCACCAATCAGCAGTCGTCCCTGTTCCGCGCAATGGGCTCTTATACGTCTGAGAAAGTGCATGGCGGCGCGGGGTTCGAAATTGCCGATGGACGAGCCCGGGTAGAAGAAGACCGGTGGATTGTTGGGGCGCTCAGCCAGCAAATCGTGCAACTCGAGGTGTTGGGTGAAGTCGCTGACCACGCCGACACACTCCAGCTGAGGGTGCTGTTGAGCAACAGCGGCTATCGAGCTTTGCAGGAACTCTCCGGCGATGTCGACACCAACCACTCGCGCCGGGGCGACCGCGTCCAGCCATTGCTGTGTTTTGTGACAGTCGCCGCAGCCGAGATCGATCCACTGCGGGGCGTCTGGCAGCTGGGCGGCGATAGCCTCACGGTTGTCCGAGAAAATCTGCGCCTCGGTGCGGGTAGGGTAATACTCGTCGAGGCGACAGATGTCGGTAAACAGTTCGCAGCCGCGCTCGTCGTAGAAGTACTTTGAGTCGATGCGTGCGGTTGGCTGCAGCAGTCCCTGCAGAAGCTGTTGGCGCTCATCCTGAACCGGAAGGCGCAGGGTGGATTCGAGTCTGGGCAGGTCAAGAGCAAGGCTCACGTGGCGTCATCCTCTGCAGGTTAAAGTTAAAACCTAGCAGTGGGTTGCGCATACCGCCAAAATGACCGTCCAGTCAGGCCCTGAGTTGTGACCCGCTACCGCGCCGTTATCACAGTCCCTTGGCGTTGTCGGCCAGTACGCGGATAGCCTTGAACAGCTTGCGCGCAGCGGCTGGCGGCTTGTTCTGCTCGACTTCCCTGGCAGCCTGCCGAACGAGTTGGCGCAGGTGCTGACGATCCGCGTCGGGATAGGCCAGCATGAATAGCTCCAGTTCGTCCGCGCGACCGGTCAGCAGCCGGTCGCGCCAGCGTTCGATTTGGTGAAAGTGCTGGTTGTGAGCTGCGCTGCTGCTGTCAAACAGATCCAGATAGGTCTGGATTTGCTCAATATCCTGATCGCGCATCAGTTTGCCGACAAAGCTCATATGGCGTTTCAGGGCGCCGCGTGCAGTGTGCCGACTGGCCTCGGCGAGCGCCAGGCGCAGCTTGTCTGTCAGCTCCAGCTTGGCCAACTGGTCGGGTTTAAGTGCCAGTAGGCGCTTGCCCATCTCCTGCAGGGCGTCCATCTCCCGTTTGATCTGGGTTTTGCTCTTGCCCTCATCAACGGGGTCGAGGGATTCGTCGTCGTGAAACTCGGTCATGGTGATCCTGTCTGGAGATGGTCGCGCCAGCGTTGGCCGGGGGGCAATGATACCTGCTTAGCGCCGGCCGCGGCCAATCCATGGTGGTTTCCGGTTGTGCAACCTCGCTACAATGGTTGCTTGATCCGGAGGTGATATGAGCGCGAATACGATCAGCGTAGCCGAGAAACCTGAAGTCCTGCAGCAGGCGCTGGAGCAACGCGTCGCCTTTATCGTTGACGAGGCGCGCCGACAGGGCGCTAGCGCCAGTGAGGTAGCTGTCAGCCAGAGTACCGGTCTGTCAGTCAGTGTGCGCAGTGGAGAGGTCGAGACGGTCGAGTTTAATCGCGACCAAGGCTTCGCCATTACCCTGTATGCCGGCCAGCGAAAGGGCTCGGTCAGTACCTCCGATACCTCTGACGCCGCTATTCAGCGCGCGGTTGAGACGGCGCTGGCAATTGCCCGACATGCCTCCGAGGATCCGTGCTCGGGGTTGGCTGATGCCGAGCTGATGGCCACCGAGTTGCCGGACCTTGATCTGTTCCATCCGTGGGCGCTGTCTGCCGAGCAGGCGATTGATCGGGCGCTGGAGTTGGAGCAGGCCGCCCTGGCCGTCGACGCCAGGCTGGTGACTGACAGTGCGCAGATCAGCACTCAGCAGGGTTGCCGCGTCTACGGCAACAGTCATGGCTTTATCGGCAGTGCGTTTGGCAGTCGGCATAGTAGTGCAGCGGTCATGATCGTCTCGTCCGAGCAGGGCATGCAGCGGGATTACTGGTATGCGGTTGATCGCGTGCCGGGTCGTCTGCCGAGTGAGCAGGCCGTTGGACGCAAGGCGGGGGAGCGGACGCTGTCGCGGCTGAACCCTCGTACGGTCAAGACCGCCAAGGTGCCAGTGCTATTTGCCGCGGACCAAGCCGCAGGTCTGGTTGGGCATCTGTTTGGTGCCATATCAGGCGGTGCGGTATATCGCCAGTCCACGTTTTTGCTCGATGCCTTGGGGCAGCCAATCTTCCCGAGCTGGATGACCATGCGTGAGGCTCCGTACCTGAAACAGGGGCTCGGCAGTTCGGCCTTCGATGGTGACGGCCTGCAGACACGCGAGCAGGCGTTTATTGCAGATGGCGAGTTGGTCAGCTGGTTGTTGAGCACCTACTCGGGTCGCAAGCTCCAGCTGCCCAGTACCGCTAACGCCGGTGGTGTTCATAACCTGCAGGTCACCAGTAACGCGGGCAACCTTGATGCACTGCTCAAGGAAATGGGTACCGGTCTGCTGGTGACTGAGCTGATGGGGCAGGGCGTGAACGGGGTAACTGGGGACTATTCGCGTGGTGCCGGCGGGTTCTGGGTCGAGAATGGTGAAATTCAGTATCCGGTCAGCGAGATCACCATCGCCGGTAATCTGAAGGATATGTATGCCAACCTGCGTTGCGTTGGCAACGACGTTGAACGCCGTGGCAACTACCTGACCGGCAGTTGGCTGGTGGATGGGATGACGGTGGGGGGCGCGTAGCGCCCCCCACCGTCAGCTGCAAGCCGCAAGCTTCAAGCTGCAAGTAAAACCCGCGCGGCTTTGGGTCGAGTGGTTCTTACTTTGCGTTGAGGGGGTAGCAAAAGAACTTTGAAAAACACTGGGTAGCCCTGTCGCCCGGGCCATCCTGTAGCAGCTTGCAGCTGGGTCTACTCCCCTTCCCCAAAGTAGTCGTTGATCAGGTCCAGCAATGCCTGCAGGGCTTCCTCTGCCTGCTCGCCTTCACAGTTGACGCATACCTCTGTGCCTTTGCCAGCTGCCAGCATCATGACCTGCATGATGCTCTTGCCGTCAACCTGGTCGTTTTCGTCGTGGCCGATACTGACCTTGCAGCCGTACTGGTTGGCTATGCCAACAAACTTGGCGGCGGCACGGGCATGCAGCCCCAGTTTGTTGATGATGAGAACGCGTGAGCTTGGCATCAGGGCAGGTCGCGGTGTCGTATCAGCAGGTTTGGGGTGCCGGCGCTCAGTTCCCGCACCAAGCGCTCGGCGATGTAGACCGAGCGGTGATGCCCACCGGTGCAGCCGATGGCGATGGTCATGTAGCTGCGCTCACTGGCGGCGTAGCGCGGCAGCCATTTCTTCAGGTACTGACAGATATCCTGATACATCTCCTCCACTTCAGGCTGCTTGCTCAGATAGTCGCTGACCGGTGTATCGCGGCCGGAAAAGGCGCGCAGGTCCGGTAGCCAGTACGGGTTTGGCAGACAGCGCACGTCAAATACCAGGTCTGCGTCCACGGGCAGGCCGCGTTTGAAGCCGAAAGACTGGATCAGCACTGACGGCTGGCTGCCCTTGGTGCCGAGCAGGCGTTGTTTGAGGTGGTCGCGCAGTTGATAAAGGTTGAGGTGACTGGTGTCGACCTTGAGGGTTGCCAGGTCGATGATCGGTTGCAGCAGCAGCGCTTCGCGATCCAGTGCTTCTCCGAGTGACAGATTGCCATCGGTTAGCGGGTGCTTGCGGCGGGTCTCCGAGAAGCGCTTGATGAGTACGTCGTTGCGCGAGGCAAGAAACAGCACGTCGCACTGTACGCCGGCGTTGCGGACGTCGCGCAGCAGTTCGGGAAAGCGGGCCAGGTCATTAGGCAGGTTGCGGGCATCAATACTGATCGCCACTTCTGGCAGGCTGAAGGCGTTTTCGCGGGCCTGGCGAGCCAGTTCCGGCAGCAGGCCGGCAGGCAGATTGTCGATACAGTAGAAGCCGTTGTCTTCGAGCAGGTGCAGAGCGGTGCTTTTGCCTGAACCGGACCGGCCGCTGACGACAATCAGACGCATGTCAGCCTCCGTCGCCGGGGCCGACCATGACACGGTACAGGTTGTCCGCGTCGGGTGCTGCGCGCAGCGCATCTCGTAACTCGGCGTTGTCGAGTTTGCTGGCCAGCATCTTGAGAATCTGTAGATGTTGTTCGGTGGCTTCCTGCGGGACCAGAAGAACAAAGATCAGGTCGACCGGTTGGCCATCGAGTGCGTCGAAATCGATCTTGCCGTCCAGCTGCAGCAGGGCGCCGATGGCCTGATGGCAGTCCTCCAGACGACAATGGGGAATGGCGATACCATTACCGAAACCGGTGGAGCCCAAGCGTTCTCGAGCGATGAGGTTTTCGTAAATGGCGTCTGGATCCAGGTTGGTGTGCTGGGCAACCAGCTTGCCGATCAGCTCCAGCACACGTTTTTTGGATCCACCCTGAACGCCAGCGAAGGTGCGTTCAGGGGTCAGGATGTGGTCTATTTGCATGTTGATGCAGTGAAGGTCCGGTTATCGGTCGTTCGCGCCTTGCTGACGGTCGATGTGCTTTTCCTTGTGCTTGATCAGTTGGCGATCCAGCTTGTCGGTCAGCAGGTCAATGGCGGCGTACATGTCAGAGTGTTCTGCCAGTGCGACCACTTCGCCACCTGCAATATGCAGGGTAGCTTCGGCCTTCTGTCGAAGTTTTTCCACCTCCAGGGTGACCTGGACGTTGGTGATCTTGTCGAAATGCCGCTCCAGGCGGGACATTTTTTCGGTGACGTAGTCGCGCAGTGCGTCGGTGATATCGAGTTGGTGACCGCTAATGTTCAGTTGCATACGGCGTCTCCTGATTGGCTTGTTGTTGCTGGGCGACCCACGGTCACCCGGTAATGCCACTTGCTTGATCCCTGAACTGGATCTGCTGCGTTGGACGGCCCTTTCAGAGGGCTGTCGCTGCAGGTGCTAGACCAGTCGCTTGCGTTCGCTCGATGGCGCGATGTTGAGCGATTCGCGGTACTTTGCGATGGTCCGCCGGGCTACTTCGATGCCCTGTTCTTCAAGTAAACCAGCGATCTTGCTGTCGCTCAATGGTTTCTTTGGGTTTTCTGCTGCGACCAGCTTTTTGATCAGCGCGCGGATAGCGGTAGAGGAGAATTCACCTCCTTCGCTGGTGCCAACATGGCTGGAGAAAAAGTACTTCAGCTCAAAGATGCCGCGCGGTGTGTGCATGTATTTCTGGGTGGTTACCCGCGAAATGGTCGACTCGTGCATGCCAACCGCCTCGGCGATGTCATGCAGTACCAGCGGCTTCATCGCTTCTTCGCCATGTTCCAGGAAGCCGCGCTGGTGCTCGACGATCTGGGTAGCCACTTTCATCAATGTTTCGTTGCGGCTCTGCAGGCTCTTGATGAACCAGCGCGCCTCTTGCAAATTATTGCGCAGGTAGGTGTTGTCGTTGCTGGAATCGGCTCGCCGCACCATTGATGCGTAGTGGCCGTTGACACGAACCTTGGGGACGGCCTCCTGATTCAGCTCGACCAGCCAGCGGTTGGCGTCACGGCGGACGATCACGTCCGGGATGACGTACTCGGGTTCGCCCGACGCGATTTCCGAGCCCGGGCGGGGGTTGAGGGTCTGAATCAGGGCGACCACATCGCGCAGCTGGTCTTCCTTCAGCTTGCTGCGGCGCATCAGTTGGGTAAAGTCGCGACTGCCGAGCAGCTCCAGATGATCGCGCACTACTCGGGTTGCCTGCTCCAGCATCGGAGTATTCTCAGGCAGCTGACGAATCTGCAGTAGCAGGCATTCGCGTAGATCACGTGCGCCAACGCCAACCGGCTCGAACTGCTGAATGCGGTGCAAGACCATCTCAACTTCATCCAGCTCGACTTCCAGCTCTGCGGGCAGGGAGGCCAGAATGTCGTCGAGCGACTCTTCAAGATAGCCGTCGGCATTGATACCGTCGATCAAGGCAGTTGCGATCTGGTAATCGGTTTCGGACACCGGCAGCAGGTTCAGCTGCCACTCGAGATGGCTTTGCAGGGTTTCGCCGGTGCCGGTGCGTGAGGTGTAGTCCCAGTCTTCATCGTCCTGGCTGGGCAGCGAGCTGGCCGAGGTCTGATAGACGTCCTCCCACTGGGTGTCGACTGGCAACTCGTTGGGGATCTGTTCGTTCCAGTTAGTGTCCTGGTCGGCTTGGCCATGTTGCTCAATGGAGTCGAGGGAAACCGGTTCGGGCATGGTGACCGCTGGCGCGTCATCATCGCCATTATCCTGCGCGTTGCTGCTGCCGTAGTCTTCGTCGCCGTCGTCTGCCATTTCCAGCATGGGATTGGCTTCCAGCGCCTCTTGCACCTCCTGCTGGAGGTCAAGGCTGGATAGCTGAAGCAGTCTGATGGCTTGCTGCAGCTGCGGTGTCATCGTCAGCTGCTGCCCCATCTTGAGGACGAGCGATGGTTTCATTGTGTCGCGTATTACCTTGTGCGCTTGGTCAGACCCTGTGCCGGACGAGGACCGGACTCGTTCCCCGCTAGCATGCCTGAGTTGCGGGTGCTTTTATAGCCGGAAGGCATGACCGAGGTACACATCTTTTACTGTCTGGTCGGCCAGAACGGTCTCTGCGTCGCCTTCGGCGATGATGTGGCCGTCGTTGACGATATAGGCCTTGTCACAGATATCCAGCGTTTCTCGGACATTGTGGTCGGTGATCAGGACACCGATTCCCTTGTCCTTCAGGTGCTGGATGATCTGTTTGATATCGTTGACCGAAATCGGATCTACCCCGGCAAAGGGCTCGTCCAGCAGAATGAAGCTGGGGTCGGTGGCCAGGGCGCGGGCGATCTCGGCGCGTCGCCTTTCACCACCCGACAGGCTCATGCCGCGGCTGTCGCTGAGGTGGTGAATATGAAACTCGCGCAGTAGCGATTCAAGTTTGCCTTCGCGGGCTTGACGGTTCAGATCCTTGCGAGTTTCCAGAATCGCCATGATGTTCTCCGCTACGGTCAACTTGCGGAAAATCGATGCTTCCTGTGGCAGGTAGCCAATACCTTCGCGGGCCCGGCCGTGCATCGGCAGGCGGGTGACATCCTTGCCGTTGACAGTCACCTTGCCTTCGTCAGCCTTGACCAAACCGACGATCATGTAGAAGCAGGTGGTTTTACCGGCGCCGTTGGGGCCGAGCAGGCCGACGACCTGGCCGCTGTCGATTGACACGGACACATCGCGGACGACCTTGCGCGACTTGTAGGCCTTGGCCAGGTGGCTCGCTTGCAGGGTGGTCATGGGGCTGCCGGCTCTTCGCTGGGTGTCTCGGCGCTACGGCTGCGAGGCTGGATAACGATCTCGATCCGCCCGCCGCCTTCGCTGCCGCTGGCGCCACTGCTGCTCTGACCGGCATCCACCACCTGGCGCTGGATGTCATAGCTGACATGCTCGCCCTGAAAGGTGTTGCCTGACTGCTCAAGGAACGCGTTCTTGATCAGGACGATGGTCTCGCGGTCGGCGTGGTACTCGATCGTCTCTGCACGTGCCTTGACTGGAGGCTTGTTGGCTTCCGGAGTCTGCTGATAGGTAGCCGGGCCGCCCTGAGTCACCATGGTATTCAGCTCACCGTTTGCGTTGGTCGTCAGGGTCACGCGCGAGCCGGTCAAACGCAGGCTGCCTTGGGTGATAACGACGTTGCCGGTGTACACGGCAGTATTACGCTTGTCGTCAAGCGTCGCCCCGTTGGCTTGAATGCGAATGGGTTGACTGCTGTCGCTGGGCAGCGCCATAACGTGACTCAGCGGGCAGAGTGCCAGCGTCAGGGCAAGGAGGGGTTTAACGCACCTCATATTGGCCTCGTACGGTGGACAGCAGCGTCAGGCGGCCGTCGTTGAGAAAGAGTTTCATGCCCTCGGCAGTGGTCACACTGCGAGCGGCTTCGATTTTAACTGGTTGATCGGTTTCGGCGTAGTCGCGACCGGGAAACAGCGTCAGCGCCGAGGTTGTCAGTTGACGGGCATCGGCGCTGTTCTGCTTGAGCAGGACGTCGGTCGTCAAATCAACGCGGTCACCGCGCTGGGTAACCACGCCTTGTCTTGATTTGAGCAGCCAGGGCGTCGGGTCGCCGCCACGATAGAACAGTAGCTCCGGGTCTTCCAGGTGCGTACTGCCGTCGTCGATCTGGTGGACGGCGTGGCTGGTAGTCAGTTGATAGGCGATCTTGCCCTGCTCGTCGAGCATCTGGATGCGGGCATTGTCGATATAGAAATCAGGCCGGTCGACAGGTTGTTGGGGTGCGCCTGATTTGAAGCTGGCAGGGCTGATGTTCCAGTAGCCCACTGCCAGTGCCAGTGCTGCTCCTGCAATCAGCAGCAGGCCAACGACTAGGTAGCGCGGCAACGTGAGGTTCACAGGTATGCTGCCTGTGCCTGATCGAGGGTTCCCTGCGCGCGCATGATCAGCTCGCAGAACTCTCGTGCTGCGCCGCCGCCGCCACTTGCGCTGGTGATGCCGTGGGCATGTTCGCGAACGAAGCCATCTGCGCTGGCAACGGCCATGCCCAGGCCAACCCGGCGCATGACCGGCAGGTCGGGCAAGTCGTCGCCGAGGAAAGCGATTTCCTGCATTTCGACGGGAACGATTTCCCGCAGCTCTGCCAGCGCGGTCAGCTTGTCCTCGCGGCCTTGAATAAGGTGCTTGATGCCAAGGTTGGCTGCGCGACGTTCTACCAGTGGTGATTTGCGGCCGCTGATAATGGCGACTTCCACCCCGGACGCGATCAGCATCTTTATGCCGTGGCCATCCAGTGTGTTGAAGGACTTGAATTCGGTGCCGTCGGGCATGAAGTACAGGCGGCCGTCGGTCAATACGCCGTCAACATCGAAGATGGCGAGGCGAATGGCTTTTGCGCGGTCGATCAGTTTTTCCATGTTCAAACTCACACTACTCCAGCGCGAAGCAGGTCATGCATGTTCAGGGCGCCCACTGGTCGACCCTCGGCATCAACCACAAACAGGCCGTTGATGCGGGCGTCTTCCATGATTTTCAGGGCTTCAGCCGCGAGCATACCACTACGGGCCGTTTTGCAGTGACGGGTCATTACGTCGCTGATGCTGGCTTGCTGGAAGTCGATATTGTGGTCCAGGCTGCGACGCAGGTCGCCGTCGGTAAAGATGCCGGCCAGTTGGCCGTCTGCGCCGATGACACCGGTAAGTCCCAGTCCCTTGCGAGTCATTTCCAGCAGTGCGTCACGTAGGGGGGCGCCAGGTGGAACCAGCGGCATGGTGTCGCCGGTATGCATGATGTCATCAACCAGCAGCAGCAGGCGGCGACCCAGGCTGCCGCCCGGGTGCGAGAATGCAAAGTCTTCGGCGCTGAAGCCGCGGGCCTCCAGCAGCGCGATTGCCAGCGCGTCGCCCATTACCAGCGCGGTAGTGGTGCTGGAGGTCGGCGCGAGATTTAGTGGGCAGGCTTCCTGCTCGACGCCCGTATCCAGATTGGCAACCGCGGCCAGAGCCAGTGTTGACTGCGGGTTGCCGGTCATGCTGATCAGTGGTGCGCCGAGGCGTTTGATCAGGGGCAGCAGCGTGACTACTTCGGCGGTATTGCCCGAGTTGGACAGCGCGATGACAACGTCTTCAGCGGTAATCATGCCCATGTCGCCGTGGCTGGCCTCGCCCGGGTGGACAAAGAATGCCGGTGTGCCGGTACTGGCCAGCGTTGCGGCGAGCTTGCGGCCGACATGGCCAGACTTGCCCATGCCGGTGACAACAACACGGCCGCGGCATTGCAGCAGGGTGTCGCAGGCAATGGTGAAAGGTTCTGCAAGTCGCTGCAGCAGCGAGTCTACCGCGTCACGCTCCATGCTGATGGTGCGCGATGCGGAAGCGATGTAGTCAAAATCGGCCATGTGCTGTTCGTCGGTTGTCACTGAACGCGCAAGTATAGCGGTTTGTCTGAGGTAACTCACCAGCCTTGCGCCACTGTGTTGCACCACTACCCGGTTCTGGGTAGCGGCGGGATTCCCGGCTTGGGCTGCCGTCGGGGAACTGGTATATTACGCGGCTTCGTTTGCCCGAGGTCTGGGCAGTATCCGGAAAGGCCCGAATATCACTATGACCGACGTGTCAGATTACATCGTAGACCTGCAGGACGTGACCTTTCGGCGCGGCCAGCGGGTCATCTTTGATGGCGTGGATATCCGTATTCCCCGCGGTAAGGTTACCGGCATCATGGGGCCCTCCGGCTGTGGCAAGACTACCTTGCTCCGGCTGATCGGTGCGCAGCTGCGACCCGAACGTGGGTCGATCTGGGTGAACGGTCGTAACATCCCGGAACTGGAACGCGAGCAGCTGTTCGCTGCCCGGCAGGACATGGGGATGCTGTTCCAGAGCGGTGCGCTGTTTACCGACCTGAACGTGTTTGAGAACGTGGCTTTTCCGCTCCGCGTTCACACCGAACTGCCGGAAGACATGATTCGTGACATTGTCCTGCTCAAACTGCAGGCAGTCGGCTTGCGCGGTGCGCGTGACCTGATGCCGGATGAACTGTCCGGTGGCATGAAGCGGCGGGTAGCGCTTGCGCGAGCGATTGCGCTCGATCCCGAGCTGATGATGTATGACGAGCCTTTCGTCGGCCAGGACCCGATCTCGATGGGGGTGCTGGTTCGCTTGATTCGTCTGCTTAACGACGCGCTCGGCTTGACTAGTATTGTTGTTTCGCATGACCTGGCCGAAACCGCGAGCATTGCCGACTATTTATATGTGGTTGGCGATGGGCAGGTGCTGGGGCAGGGAACGCCGGATGAGTTGATGAACTCTGACAATCCACGCATTCGCCAATTCATGCAGGGTGAGCCCGATGGTCCGGTGCCATTCCACTTTCCTGCCCAGGATTACTTGAAGGATCTGATGCAAGCGGAGAAAGACGCGTGAGTGCAGTCGACAGATTGGTACTGCTCGGCCGGGCCGGGTTGGACACCATTACAGCGTTGGGTCGCTCCGGGCTGTTTCTCGTTAATGTTCTGTTCGGCCGGGCGCGGTTCGGTAATGCCTGGGCGCTGCTGATCAAACAGCTGCATTCGGTCGGTGTGCTGTCGCTGGCCATCATTGTGGTTTCTGGTCTTTTTATCGGTATGGTGCTGGCGCTGCAGGGTTACAACATTCTGGTTGGCTACGGCTCCGAGCAGGCGGTTGGGCAGATGGTTGCCCTGACGTTGCTGCGTGAGCTTGGCCCCGTTGTGACGGCGCTGCTGTTTGCTGGCCGCGCAGGTTCTGCACTGACCGCCGAAATCGGCCTGATGAAGGCTACCGAGCAGTTGTCCAGTATGGAGATGATCGGTGTTGACCCGCTCAAGTATGTGATTGCACCTCGGCTGTGGGCCGGCTTTATCTCGATGCCACTGCTGGCGATGGTGTTCTGCGTGGTCGGCATCTGGGGTGGCGCTATGGTCGCAGTCGACTGGCTGGGCGTGTATTCCGGGTCGTACTGGACGAATATGCAGAATTCGGTGGAGTTCGTCGATGACGTGCTTAACGGCCTGATCAAGGCTGTGGTATTTGCCTTCGTTGTCACCTGGATTGCGGTATTTCAGGGCTATGACTGCGAACCCACTTCAGAAGGCATCAGCCGCGCAACCACACGCACCGTAGTTTATGCGTCGCTGGCAGTGCTGGGGCTGGACTTCATCCTCACTGCCCTGATGTTTTGATTAGCCAAGGAATCATCAAATGCGTACCCGTAATCTGGAATTGACTGTCGGCGTATTTATTCTGGCCGGTGTGCTGGCGCTGGCAGTGCTGGCGCTGCGTGTGGCCGGGTTGACGCCAGGCAGCGCCAGCAGCACCTACAGCGTGCATGCCTACTTCGACAATGTGGCCGGCCTGACGCCGCGCGCCAAAGTCACCATGTCCGGTGTGACCATTGGTCAGGTCACCGCGATCGAGTTTGACAAGAATCGCTACAGTGCGCGGGTCGACATGGCTATTTACAGTGACGTCGACACGCTGCCTGCCGATAGCACGGCTTCCATCCTGACCGCCGGTCTGCTGGGAGAGAAGTACGTTGGTATCTCGGTGGGTGGTGAAGATGACCTGTTGGTTGATGGCAGCGAAATCTACGACACCCAGTCGGCATTGGTGCTTGAGGAACTGATCGGCCGGTTCCTGCTCAATACGGTAAGCAAGGAAGACTGATTCCGGTCAGCCACACAGGAGATACACGATGCGCCCACTGATTAACGCCCTTTTTGCTGTTGGCCTGCTGCTGCCTGCGCTGGCCTTTGCGTCTGCTACTCCGCAGCAGGTAGTAGAAGACACCTCGCATAAGGTTATGGACGTGCTCGACGCCAACCGTGAAACCTATCGCAATGATGTTGAAGCCTTTACCCAGGGCCTTAACGAAGTGCTGGAACCGGTTGTCGACTTTGACGGTATCGCTCGCAGCGTGATGACGGTGCGCTACAGTCGTGGTGCCACAGATGAGCAAATGCAGCGCTTTATCGAAACCTTCAAGCGCAGCATGGTGCAGTTCTACGGTAACGCCCTGCTTGACTTCAATAGTGGTGAAATCACGGTATTGCCGGCCAATAATCGCGAACCGCGCCCGGATCGGGCCAGCGTAGACATGCAGGTCAAGGCCAACGATGGTCAGGTCTACACAGCCACCTACACCATGACGGATATCAATGGCCAGTGGAAAGTGCGCAATGTCATTGTGGAAGGTATCAACATCGGTCTGCTGTTCCGGGATCAATTCGCTCAGGCAATGAAGACACACAACAACGACCTCAATGCGGTTATCGATAACTGGGGCTCGGTAGTGGCCAAGTCGCGCGACGTTGCCTCGCAAGAGGTTCAGCAGTGAGCGACGCCAGCGTTCAGACCGATGCCCAGGGCGTTGTTCGTGTTGCCGGGGTGATTGACTTTGAATCTGCTTCAGCGCTCCGGGCAAGGCTGGAGGAGATTGCAGGGCAGGAGCAGGGGCCGCTGGTGCTCGATATGTCTGACGTGACACAGGCCAACAGTGTTGGCCTGTCGTTGATTTTGCGGATAGCCGACTGCTGTCAGCAGCAGGGTCGTCAGCTTCAGCTACGCCAGGTTCCTGCCGGCCTGCAAAGCATCGCCCGGGTCTGTGGGCTGGATGACTGGCTGGTCGGAGTAGAACGGGCGCAAGCCAACTAGAGTTCAGGTGTTCCGCTACGGCGAGGCGCCGCAAGGAGTAATCAGCAATGCAATCGAATGAAGTAAAGGCGCTGATCGAATCCAGCCTGGCTGATGCCCGGGTTGAGGTCGAGGGCGAGGGCTGCAACTTTCAGCTCAACGTGATCAGCGACACCCTGGCAGCACTGTCGCCGGTCAAGCGTCAGCAGCAGATATATAGCCTGCTCAATGACTATATTGCCGACGGTCGTATTCACGCCGTTACCATGAAGTTTTACACCCAGGAGGCCTGGGCGTCGCGCGCCTGAGGTCTGGAGTACGTACCGCGTATGGACAAACTGATCATCACCGGCGGCAATCGCCTGGATGGGGAAATCCGGATTTCCGGGGCCAAGAACTCGGCCCTGCCGATCCTCGCCGCCACGCTGCTGGCGGATGAACCTGTCACCATTTCCAACTTGCCGCACCTGCACGATATCACCACGATGATCGAGCTGTTCGGCCGCATGGGTGTGCTGCCTGTCATCGACGAGCGCCTGGGTGTTGAAGTCGATCCCACCCGCATTACCTCACTGGTGGCGCCCTATGAGCTGGTCAAGACCATGCGTGCGTCGATTCTGGTTCTCGGCCCGATGGTAGCCCACTTCGGCAAGGCTGAAGTGGCGCTGCCCGGCGGCTGCGCCATTGGTTCGCGTCCGGTTGACCTGCATATTCGTGGTCTGGAAGCGATGGGCGCAACGATCATCGTTGAAGATGGTTATATCAAGGCAACAGCGCCGGAAGGTGGCCTGCGTGGCGCTCACTTCCTGTTTGATACCGTGACCGTGACCGGTACCGAGAACATCCTGATGGCGGCGACCCTGGCCAAGGGCAAGACCGTCATCGAAAACGCCGCGCGCGAGCCTGAAGTGGTGGACCTGGCCGAGTGCCTGATCGCCATGGGTGCGCAGATCACCGGTCATGGCACCGATACCATCATCGTTCACGGTGTTGAGCGTCTGCACGGTGCGCGTTACTCGGTTATGCCTGATCGCATCGAAACGGGTACTTTCCTGGTAGCCGCCGCCGCTACCCGTGGCCGGGTCAAGCTGAAGGACACCGACGCGTCGATTCTTGAATCGGTGCTGCTCAAGCTGGAAGAGGCGGGCGCCCACATCGATACTGGCAAGAACTGGATCGAGCTGGACATGAAGGGTAATCGTCCGCGCGCGGTCAACTTGAAGACGGCTCCGTATCCGGCGTTCCCGACCGACATGCAGGCGCAGTTCGTGGCCATGAACACCGTTGCTGAAGGCACCGGTACCGTGATCGAGACCATTTTCGAGAACCGCTTCATGCACGTTCAGGAAATGAACCGCATGGGGGCGCGTATTCTGGTTGAGGGCAACACTGCCATCGTGACCGGCGTCGAGCGCCTGAAAGCGGCACCGGTCATGGCGACCGACCTGCGCGCCTCGGCCAGCCTGGTGATCGCAGGCCTGGTTGCCGATGGTGACACCCTGGTTGATCGCATCTACCACATTGATCGCGGTTACGAATGCATTGAAGAGAAGCTGCAAGCCCTGGGCGGTATCATTCGCCGGGTCCCAGCCTGATAGAGAGTTTTCATGAGCCAGAGTCTGACCATTGCCCTGTCCAAGGGGCGCATTCTCGACGACACCCTGCCGCTGCTGAAAGAGGCGGGCATCGAGCCGACCGAGGATCTGGAGAAAAGCCGTAAGCTGATTTTCCCGACCACTGATCCGAATGTGCGCCTGCTGATTGTGCGCGCGACGGATGTACCGACCTACGTTGAGCACGGTGCTGCCGACCTGGGCGTGGCTGGCAAAGACGTGCTGATGGAGTACGGCAGCCAGGGGCTCTACGAGCCGCTGGATCTGAAAATTGCCGTCTGCAAGCTGATGACTGCTGGTCCGGTTGATGCGCCGGAGCCGACAGGTCGCCTGAAGGTCGCGACCAAGTTCGTCAATGTCGCCCGGCGTTACTACGCCGAGCAGGGTCGTCAGGTTGACGTCATCAAACTGTACGGCTCCATGGAGTTGGCGCCGCTGGTTGGTCTGGCTGACAAGATCATCGATGTGGTCGACACCGGGAATACGCTCAAGGCCAATGGTCTGGAGCCGCAGGAACTGATCGCTCACATCAGTTCGCGCTTGATCGTCAACAAGGCTTCGATGAAGATGAAACATGCCCGCATCAAGCGACTGATTGATCAACTGGCCGAGGCGGTAGAGCGTCGCAACGCCTGACCCCATTTCACTTAACCCGTTTCCTGAACCGCTGAAGGTATCGCTATGAGTACGCCGCTGAAAATCGCCCGTCTGAACGCCAATCAGAGCGATTTTGCCCAGCATCTGGATGCACTGCTGGCCTGGGAAGGTGTCTCGGACAAGGCGGTCAACGACCGGGTTGAAGAAATCATTGCTGCAGTGCGCTCCAGTGGCGATGCAGCGCTGGTGGAATACACCGAGCGTTTTGACGGCTTGTCGGTTGCCGGCATGGCTGATCTGACATTGGACCGTGCGCGTCTGGAGCTGGCGCTTGAACGGATTACGCCTGAACAGCGCACCGCGCTGGAAGTGGCCGCTGAACGTGTGCGCAGCTATCACGAACACCAGCGTCAGGACTCCTGGCGCTATACCGAAGCCGACGGCACCGTGCTCGGTCAGAAGATCACCCCGCTGGACCGTGTCGGTCTTTATGTGCCGGGCGGCAAGGCGTCGTATCCGTCGTCGGTACTGATGAACGCCATTCCGGCCAAGGTTGCTGGTGTGCCGGAAGTGGTGATGGTGGTGCCGACCCCGCGTGGCGAAATCAATGAGTTGGTGCTGGCGGCGGCCTGTCTGGCTGGTGTTGATCACGTGTTCACTATTGGCGGTGCGCAGGCCGTCGCGGCGCTGGCCTATGGCACCGAGACTGTACCGCAGGTCGACAAGATCGTCGGCCCCGGCAATATCTATGTGGCCACCGCCAAGCGCGCCGTGTTTGGTCAGGTCGGTATCGACATGATTGCTGGACCATCTGAAATTCTGGTGGTCTGCGACGGTCAGACCGACCCGGACTGGATCGCCATGGACCTGTTCTCGCAGGCTGAGCACGACGAAGATGCTCAGTCCATTCTGCTGTCGCCGGACGCTGCCTTCCTGGATGCCGTGGAGGCCAGTCTGAATCGCCTTCTCGGTGAGTTGGAGCGTGATGCCATCGTGCGCGTTTCACTGGAAAATCGCGGTGCGCTGATCAAGGTTGATGATCTTCAGCAGGCTTGTGAGCTGGCCAATCGCATTGCTCCGGAGCACCTTGAGCTGTCGGTTGCTGATCCTGATGCGCTACTGCCGAAGATTCGCCACGCTGGCGCGATCTTTATGGGGCGCTTCACCCCTGAGGCGCTGGGCGACTACTGTGCTGGCCCCAATCATGTGCTGCCGACCTCCGGCACCGCACGTTTCTCCTCGCCGCTGGGGGTCTATGACTTCCAGAAACGTTCGTCGATCATCTTCTGCTCGCCGGACGGTGCTTCGGAGCTGGGCAAAACCGCCTCTGTGCTGGCCCGTGGCGAAAGCCTGACAGCGCACGCACGTAGCGCGGAATACCGCATTAAGAACTAGCTGTTAGCTTCAAGCTGCAAGCGACAAGCCGAGCGATGCAGGCTTGGCTCGCGAGGTCTGGCTTGAAGCTTTCAGCTTGCCGCTTGAAGCTCAATTGAGGATTGCCCGTGAGTCGTTTCTGGAGCCCCTTCGTCAAGGACCTGGTGCCGTATGTGCCGGGAGAGCAGCCCAAGGTTGAAAACCTGGTCAAGCTCAACACCAATGAAAACCCCTATGGCCCGTCGCCGCTGGTAGTCGATGCCATTCAGGCTGAGCTGAACGACAGTCTGCGCCTGTACCCAGCGCCGAATGCCGACGCGCTGAAGGATGAGATCGCCCGCTACTACGGGGTTCAGCAGTCCCAGGTGTTTGTTGGTAATGGTTCGGATGAGGTGCTGGCGCACATCTTTCATGGGTTGTTTCAGCACGGCAAGCCAGTGCTGTTCCCGGACATTACCTACAGCTTCTATCCGGTCTATTGCGGGTTGTACGGTATCGAGGCGGCACCGCAGCCGTTACGTGATGATTTCACTGTCGACACCGCGGATTACGCCAAGCCCAACGGCGGCATCATCTTCCCCAACCCCAACGCGCCGACTGGTGTCGGTCTGCCGCTGGCGGACATCGAAGCCATTCTCGTAGCCAACCCGGACTCGGTCGTGGTGGTTGATGAGGCATACGTTGACTTCGGTGGCGAGACGGCGATTGCGCTGGTTGAGCGTTACCCGAATTTGTTGGTGACCCAGACGCTGTCCAAGTCGCGCTCGCTGGCCGGGCTGCGGGTCGGGCTGGCGGTCGGTCATGCTGACTTGATCGAGGCACTGGAGCGGATCAAGAACAGCTTCAATTCCTACCCGCTGGACCGTCTGGCGATCGTCGGTGCGGTTGCAGCGTTCAAGGATCAGGGCTGGTTTGATCAGACCCGTCAGGCGGTTATTCGCAGTCGCGAGGCGTTGAGTGCTGCGCTCGGCGAGCGCGGTTTTGAAGTGCTGCCGTCACAGGCCAACTTCGTGTTTGCCCGTCATGGCAATCGCGATGCTGCCGGGCTGGCTCAGGGGTTGCGCGAGCATAAAGTGATCGTGCGTCACTTCAAACAGCCGCGGATTGATCAGTTCCTGCGTATTACCATCGGCACCGAAGCACAGAACGCCGCACTGCTGGCGGCGCTGGACGCCCTGCTTTAAGTCCGGAACGACGGGCGGACCCCAACCTCAGCCTTGAAGCTTGCGGGTTCGCCGTTGCGCAATACATCCAGTCTGATGCTGTCGCCGGGCTTGGCCCGCGCCACCTGATTCATCGCCTGACGGCCGCTGTTGGCGGGTACACCGTCGATTTTCAGAATGACGTCACCTGGCAGAAGGCCCGCATTCCAGGCTGGTCCGTTGCGATACAGACTGGCCACGACGATGCCCTGACTGACGTCCAGCCCGAACGATTCGGCCAGCTCCGGAGTCAGTGGTTGCACCTCAACCCCCAGCCAGCCGCGAATGACATGGCCGTGCTGAATGATTGCCTGCATGACTTCGACCGCCAGCCGAACCGGAATGGCAAAACCGATACCTTGCGCTGCACCGGATTGGGAAAAGATTGCCGTATTAATGCCGATCAGATTGCCTTCGGCGTCCACCAGCGCACCGCCGGAGTTGCCCTGGTTGATGGCTGCATCGGTCTGGATGAAGTCTTCGTAGGTGTTGAGTCCCAGCTGGTTGCGGCCGGTGGCGCTGATGATGCCCATGGTGACGGTCTGGCCGAGGCCGAACGGGTTGCCGATGGCCATGACCACGTCACCAATGCGTTGCTCGTCACGGGAGTCGATGGTGATGGCTGGCAGGTTGGGCAAGTCGATCTTGAGCACGGCCAAATCGGTTTCCGGATCGGTGCCGATCAGGGTGGCCAGCGCTTCACGGCCATCCTTGAGTGCCACCAGAATTTCATCGGCACCGGCGATTACATGGTTATTGGTCAGCAGATAGCCGTCAGAGTTGAGAATCACGGCAGACCCGAGACTGGACTGACGACGCGCTGGTGCGGGCAGGCTGTCGGCGTAGTCGCGCAGCGAGCCGTCGGCACCGGGCTCGACTGCCTTGCTGGTATAGATGTTGGCGACGGCAGGGGCGGCACGTTCCACGCCGTGGCTGTAGGACACCAGCCCCATGTTGGAGCGTGGCTCGGAGACTTCGCGCAGGACAATATCGTGGGCAGGCAGTCCAATCCATTGGGGGAACTGCTGAATGATCAGCAGAGCCAGCAGGATGCCGCAAACAACCGGCCATCCCATCGCGCGTGACAGTTCTTTCATCAAAAACCTACCCGTCTTCTGTGCTGGCCGTTGCCGACCGGTGTGAGCGGCATTATACGGGCTTGCAGCGGATTCTGCAGGGCATTGGTGACATCCTTGTAACCGTTCGGCGGAGGCCGGACAATGGCGACTTTTCCAGCTGACCCCACCGGAGGCACCATGGTCGATCGCGACGCGCTGATACGTTACTGCAACGAGCTGCTCGACAGCGGCAGTTTCCAGGATTATTGCCCCAACGGTTTGCAGGTTGAGGGCTGCAGCGAGATTCGCCGCATCGTCAGCGGTGTTACCGCCAGTCAGGCGCTGGTCGATGCCGCCATCGCCGCCCAGGCTGACCTGTTGCTGGTGCACCACGGTTATTTCTGGCGTGGCGAGTCCGCTGCCGTGGTTGGCGTCAAGCAGCGCAGGTTGAAAGCCCTGCTGCAGAACGACATCAACCTAGTGGCCTACCACCTGCCGCTGGATGTGCACGCTGAGTTGGGCAACAACGTGCAGCTGGCGAGGTTGATGGGCTGGCAGATCAGCGGTGGACTTGAGCCGAACAATCCCCGTTCGGTGGGGCTGACCGGCGAGCTGGCGGCACCGTGCTCGGGCGAGGAACTGGCGGCGCTGCTAGGCGCGCGGCTCCAGCGTGAGCCGCTGTTTGTTGCCGGTCATGACCGTCCGGTTAAGCGTATTGCCTGGTGTACGGGTGCGGCGCAGGGCTATATCGACAAGGCCATCACACTGGGCGTGGATGCCTTCATCACCGGCGAAGTCTCCGAGCCAACGGTACACGCTGCGCGGGAAAACGGCATTCATTTCTGCGCCGCCGGCCACCACGCTACCGAACGCTATGGCGCCAAGGCGCTGGGAGAGCATCTGGCCGCAACCTTCGGTCTGGAGCACCAGTTTATCGATATTGATAATCCGGTGTAGGCAGCGCGAAGCGCGTAGCGCTGAGCTACAAGCTTCAAGCCGCAAGCTTCAAGCAAAACCCTCACGGTCGCGTAGCGCTGGGTTTCGGTTGTGGAGGGGCGAGGGTGAAAAGAACTTCAGGAAGCGCTGGACGACCCAGTCGCGGCACTCACCCTGATTACGCTTGCCGCTTGCCGCTTGCCGCTTGCCGCTTGCCGCTTGCCGCTTGCCGCTTGCCGCTTGCCGCTGCTTTTTTCATATCCATATAGCTGAAGGTTCTTGATGGGCTGCTTATTATAAGAAACACCCTTTGATACAATGCCCGCCAGTCGAATCGGGCCATGCGGCCGCTAGCCATTCAACGTGAGTACACCATGCTGGAAAAACTGACCCATCTGAAGCAACTGGAAGCGGAAAGCATCCACATCATTCGTGAAGTGGCTGCCGAGTTCCAGAACCCGGTCATGCTCTATTCGATCGGTAAAGACTCCGCCGTGATGCTGCATCTGGCGCGCAAGGCCTTTTACCCGGGCCGTCTGCCGTTCCCGGTTCTGCACGTGGACACCGGCTGGAAATTCCAGGCGATGTACGAGTTCCGCGAGAAGATGGTCAAGGAGATGGATCTCGACCTGCTGGTACACCAGAACCCGGAAGGTATCGCCCAGGGCGTTAACCCGTTCACCCACGGCAGCGCGGTGCACACTGACGTCATGAAGACCCAGGGCCTGAAGCAGGCGCTGGACAAATATGGCTTCGACGCAGCCTTCGGTGGCGCGCGCCGCGACGAAGAGAAGTCCCGTGCCAAGGAGCGTGTCTACTCCTTCCGCGACAAGCACCACCGCTGGGATCCGAAGAATCAGCGTCCAGAACTGTGGAATATCTATAACGGCAAGGTGCACAAGGGCGAAAGCATCCGCGTGTTCCCGCTGTCCAACTGGACCGAGCTGGACATCTGGCAATACATCTATCTGGAAAGCATTCCGATTGTGCCGCTGTACTTCGCCGCCGAACGTCCGGTCGTTGAGTACAACGGCTCGCTGATCATGGTCGACGACGACCGCATGCCGCTGGACGGCAAGACGCCGGAGATGAAGATGGTTCGCTTCCGGACGCTGGGCTGCTACCCGCTGACTGGGGCGGTAGAGTCCAGCGCCGCCTCGCTGCCGGAAATCATTCAGGAAATGCTGCTGACCAAGACCTCCGAGCGTCAGGGCCGCGTTATTGACCATGACTCCGCTGGCTCCATGGAAGAGAAGAAGCGTCAGGGTTATTTCTAGAGCCACAAGCTTCAAGCGGCAAGCGACAAGCCGGGCTGAGTCGCTTTGGAGGGCTGCTTGAGCAGGCAACATGGAGGTTGCTGATGGATTTCGAACGGCTTGAAGTGTGGCAGCGTGGAAAGGCGTTGTCTGTTGCCATGTACAGGGCGCTGGCAAACTGCCCCGATTACGGGTTTCGTAACCAGCTGACACGGGCCGCGCTGTCTATTCCCAGTAACATTGCCGAGGGGATGGAGCGTGGAGGCAACGCCGAGAAGCGGTATTTTCTCAGCGTAGCCAAAGGCTCATGCGCTGAGGTGCGAACCCAGTTGATGGTGGGGCAGGAGATAGAGTTTCTGGAATTGACACTGGCCACACACTGGATCAGTGAGACCCGCGAGCTGTCGCGAATGCTGACAGGCTTGATTAACCGAATTACCGAATAGCTGCAGGGGCCGCTTGTCGCTTGCAGCTTGCAGCTTGGAGCTTTGATAGATGTCGCATCAATCCGATCTGATCAGCCAGGACATCCTGGCCTACCTGAGCCAGCACGAACGCAAGGAACTGCTGCGCTTTCTGACCTGCGGTAACGTCGACGACGGCAAGAGCACCCTGATCGGGCGCCTGCTGCATGACTCCAAGATGATCTATGAAGATCATATGGAAGCCATTACCCGAGACTCCAAGAAGTCTGGTACCACCGGCGAGGAAGTGGATCTGGCGCTGCTGGTAGACGGTCTTCAGGCTGAGCGTGAGCAGGGCATCACCATTGACGTTGCCTATCGCTACTTCTCTACCGCCAAGCGCAAGTTCATCATCGCCGACACCCCCGGCCATGAGCAGTACACTCGCAACATGGCGACTGGCGCCTCTACCTGTGATCTGGCGATCATCCTGATTGACGCCCGCTACGGCGTGCAGACCCAGACCAAGCGTCACAGCTTCATTGCCTCGTTGCTGGGCATCAAGCACATCGTCGTCGCGGTCAACAAGATGGACCTGATGGACTTCGATCAGACCGTCTACGACAAGATCCGTGAAGACTACCTGCAGTTCGCCGCCGGTTTGGAGCTGCTCGACGGCGACAAGGTGCAGTTCGTGCCGATGTCGGCGCTCAAGGGCGACAACGTGGTAAATCGCAGCGAGCGCAGCCCGTGGTACACCGGCCCGTCGCTGATGGAGATTCTCGAGACCGTCGAGATCGCCAGCGACCGCAACACCACTGACCTGCGTTTCCCGGTGCAGCTGGTAACCCGTCCTAACCTGAACTTCCGTGGCTTCGCCGGTACCGTCGCTTCTGGTGTCGTACGCAAGGGCGACGAGCTGACCGTGCTGCCGTCCGGCAAGGGCAGTCGTGTGAAGTCCATCGTGACCTTCGATGGTGAGCTGGAAGAGGCTGGTCCGGGCCAGGCCGTTACCCTGACACTGGAAGACGAAATCGACATCTCCCGTGGTGACATGCTGTGCCACGCCGACAACCTGCCACTGATCGGTGATCAGTTCGAAGCGACACTGGTATGGATGGCCGAGCAACCGATGCAGCCGGGCCGCAAGTACGACATCAAGCGTGCCACCAGCTACAGCCCTGCGTCCTTTACCCGTATTCAGCACCGTATCGACGTCAACACGCTGGAGCAGCAGCCTGCTGCCCAGCTGGCGCTGAACGAGATTGGCCGGGTGCAGGTAGCGCTTGAGCGTCCAATTGCCTTTGACGACTATCAGAGTAACCACACCTCGGGTGCCTTTATCGTCATTGATCGCATGACCAACGGCACTGTGGGTGCCGGCATGATCGTTGCCAAGGCGCAGGATGGTCAGAACACCACGGGTGGTCATCACGGCCGTCTGGCGCACGTGACGGCGACCGAACGTGCCGAGCGCTTCGGTCAGGAGCCGGTCACCATTCTGTTTACCGGGCTGTCTGGCTCAGGCAAAAGCTCCATCGCCTACGCGCTGGAGCGCAAGCTGTTTGATGGTGGTCGTGCCTGCTACGTGCTGGACGGCAAGGTCTTGCGTCAGGACCTGAGCAAGGGTCTGGCGATGGACGCTGCCGGCCGTGCTGAGAACCTGCACAAGGGCGCGCGCATTGCTCGCCAGATGAACGAGGCTGGTCTGATTGCGATTGGTGCCTTCGTTGCACCGACCGAGGAAAGCCGCGCTACTGCGCGTCATATCCTCGGCGACCGCTGCCTGCTGGTGCATCTGAACACCCCGCTGGATGTGTGCCAGCAGCGTGACCCGTCCGGTATCTACGCGGCCAACGTCGAAGGAACCATCCCTGGTGTGTCGTTCCCGTATGAAGCGCCGACCGATGCTGATCTGGTCCTCAATACCGCCGAGCTGGATCTGGAAGGCTGTGTTGAGCAGGTGGTTGGCCTGCTGCGCGAGCGCAAGCTGATCTGATCAACAGCGAAAAAGGGCAGAGTATGACGCCAGCGGATATCGACTTCATGCGGCTGGCGCTAGCCGAAGCCCGGCTGGCCGCCGAACGGGGAGAAGTCCCGGTCGGCGCCGTGCTGGTGCAGGATGGGCAGGTGATTGGCCGGGGCTTCAACCAACCGATCACCAGTCTTGACCCCAGTGCACACGCTGAAATGGTCGCCATTCGCCAGGCCGCAACGGCCCTGCAGAATTACCGCCTGCCCGGCACCACTCTCTACGTCACCCTCGAACCCTGCACCATGTGCTCCGGCCTGTTGATTCACAGTCGTATCGCACGTCTGGTCTACGGTGCCAGTGAGCCGCGTGCCGGCGCTGTCGCCAGCCGCAGCCAAGTGCTGGATCAACCGTGGATGAACCATCGCATGCAGGTTGAGGGTGGGGTGTTGGCTGAGGAGTGTGGGGCGTTGTTGTCGGCGTTTTTTAGGGACAGGCGTAAGGCGTAGCCTTAAGCTACAAGCAAAACCCGCGCGGTGTTGAATTGCGCGGTTTTTTTTATGGTTCTTTGCGGCGTGGCGGTGCGCGCGAGGTGTTTCATCCCATTCGTCGTCGACCTCCCTGTAGGGCGGACAAAGCAAAGGCGTGTGTGAATACCGCGGAGGCGCTTCGCTTACTCCGCCCTACGGGTTGACGCTGTGTCGCGGTGTTGTAGGGCGGAGTAAGCCAACGGCGTCTCCGCCAAAACGGCATCAAGACGGCACCAGGCTATGACCACCCACTTCCCAGAGGAGGTGGTTTTGCTTTTAGCTTGAGGCTTGCCGCTTATAGCTTCCAGCTGTGTAGCGCAGCGCAGCGCTCCGCGCTGCGCTGCGCTACACCCCATCCGGCAACTGCTCGAGAATCCCCGGTGCGTGATATTGCTCGGCGGGTTGCTGGCGGGATTCGGACTGCGGTTGGGTGACCCATTGCAGGATGTCGTAGTAGCGACGGATGTTCTGCACGTAGTGCACCGGTTCAGAGCCGCGGGCGTAGCCGTAACGTGTCTTGCTGTACCACTGTTTTTTCTGCAGCAGTGGCAGAAAGTCCTTCACATCAATCCAGCGATTGGGATCTCTGCCGCCGTCGGCGGTCAGCTTGCGGGCGTCGTCCAGATGGCCGAGGCCGACGTTGTAGGCCGCCAATGCAAACCAGGTGCGATCCGGTTCTGGAATGTCGGCCGGAATCTGGTCGCGCACCCAGATCAGGTAGCGGGCACCACCGTTGATGCTCTGTTGCGGGTCGACCCGGTTGGTCACGCCGACAAATTTGGCAGTCGGCAGGGTCAGCATCATCAGGCCTCGTACACCGGTTGCTGACCGTGCGTCCGGGTCCCAGAGTGACTCCTGGTAGCTCATGGCTGCCAAGAGCCGCCAGTCCAGCCCGTTCTGATCGCCGGCCTGGCGCAGGAAGGTCTCGTAGCGCGGCAGACGGGTCTGCATATGGGTGGCAAAGGCGCGGGCGCCAACGTAATCGAGTACGTCCGAGTGGCCGTAGAAGCGCTCGATCAGTTGATCCAGCGTGCCATCGTCCTTGATCTGGGCGAAGAAGCCATTGACCGCGTCGAGCAGGGTAGTGTCGGCGTACTCGCGCAGCGCCCAGGCCATTGGCTGGCTGTCGCTCAGGTCGAAGGCGACGCTGACTGCCGGGTAGAACGCCTGATTGACCACCAGTTCGTTGGAGTAGACCACGGCGCTGTCGATCTCGCCGTCGTTGACCATGCGCAGCAGGTCGACCACTTCAACGCTGTCGGACTCCTCGAAGTTCAGCTCCGGGTGGGTCGCCTGCAGCGCCCGCAACTGGTCTGCCAGCGTACTGCCCTTGAGGACCATCAGGCGTTTGTCGTACAGCTCTTCGATGCTGCGTGGTTTGCGGCTACCGCGGCGATAGACCACTTGGGGAATGACGTCGAGATAGGGGGTTGCGAAGCGAATTTGTTCGCTGCGGGCCGGGTTGACCGTCAGCCCGGCTGCGGCCAACGCCGGGCCATCAGCGTTGCTCAGCTGCTGGTACAGGCTGTCGACCGTATCAGCGGCCTGCATGTCCAGCGATACGCCGAGGCTGTCAGCAAAACGCTTGGCCAGCTCGTACTCTAGGCCGGTGTCACCGTTGCGATCCTGATAGAAGGTGGTTGGCGTATTGCGGGTAATCACCCGCAGCGAGCCTGCCTCCTGAATCTGCTCCAGTTGACTGCTTTGCTCACAGGCGGCCAACAGAACAGCGCAGAGCGCGATGGCCAGAGCCTTGAAGCGAATGGGGCGAAGGGCTGGTCGATGCATGGCGCCAGTATAGGCAAAAGTGCGGTGCGGCAATAGTCGTCAACGTAATCGGCACAGCTGATCGGCTGACTGTGCTCGGCATGGCTCCAGCGCCCCGCTTGGGGTATCCTATGCGCCTCTTTTTTCCCACTGTTCGCATCTCCGAGGCCGATACCGACATGCATATCCTGCGTGGAGCCCCAGCCCTTTCCGATTTTCGTCGTACCAAGTTGCTCGCCAAGCTGCAAAGCCGCCTTGCCGGAGTAACCGGGGTGTACGCCGAGTTCATGCATTTCGCCGAGCTGAGCGCTGATCTGGACGAGCAATCCGCACAGGTGCTTGACCGCCTGCTGCGCTATGGTCCGTCTGTTCCGGTTGAAGAGCCGGCTGGCGAACTGGTGCTGGTGGTGCCGCGTTTCGGCACTATTTCGCCGTGGTCCAGCAAGGCGACCGACATCGCCCGTAACTGTGGCCTGGCTCAGGTGTTGCGTTTGGAGCGCGGTATTGCCTACTACGTCAGCGGCACGCTGTCCGCCGACGATCGCGCGACGCTGAAAGCCGAGCTGCACGACCGCATGACCGAACTGGCGCTGGATGACCTAGAGGCTGCGGTAGCGCTATTTGCCCACACCGAGCCCAAGCCGTTCCAGCGTGTCGATATTCTGGCCGGTGGCCGTGACGCTCTGGTTGAAGCCAACAGCAGCCTGGGTCTGGCACTGGCCGAAGACGAGATCGACTATCTGGTCGAGAGCTTCACCGGCCTTGGCCGCAACCCGAGCGACGTCGAGCTGATGATGTTCGCCCAGGCCAACTCCGAGCATTGTCGTCACAAGATCTTCAATGCCAGCTGGGATATCGACGGTCAGGCGCAGGACAAGAGCCTGTTCGGCATGATCAAGAACACCTATCAGATGCACAGCGAAGGCGTACTGTCGGCCTATAAAGACAATGCGGCTGTGATCGAAGGCTTTACCGCAGGCCGTTTCTTCCCGGTGCCGGGCAGCAACGAGTACCGCGCCCATGAAGAGCCGGTACACATCCTGATGAAGGTGGAAACCCACAACCACCCGACCGCGATTGCCCCGTTCCCGGGCGCGTCTACCGGTTCCGGCGGCGAGATTCGTGACGAAGGCGCGACCGGTATCGGCGGCAAGCCGAAAGCCGGCCTAACCGGTTTTACCGTATCCAATCTGCGTATCCCGGGCTTCGTTCAGCCGTGGGAAGAAGACAACGGCAAGCCCTCGCGTATCGTCACTCCGCTGCAGATCATGATCGAGGGCCCGCTCGGCGGCGCCGCGTTCAACAACGAGTTTGGTCGTCCGAACCTGAACGGCTACTTCCGTACCTTCGAGACCACCATCGACTCGCCCCGTGGCCCGGAAACCCGTGGTTACCACAAGCCGATCATGATCGCCGGCGGTATGGGCAACATTCGTGCGACCCACGTCGAGAAGTCCGATATCCCGGTTGGCGCCAAGCTGATCGTGCTCGGTGGCCCGGCGATGCTGATCGGTCTGGGTGGCGGCGCGGCGTCTTCCATGGCTACCGGTGCCAGTGCCGAGGATCTGGATTTTGCCTCCGTGCAGCGTGAAAACCCTGAGATGGAGCGTCGCTGTCAGGAGGTCATCGACCGTTGCTGGCAGCTGGGCGACAAGAACCCGATTGCCTTTATCCACGACGTGGGCGCGGGCGGCCTGTCCAACGCCTTCCCGGAACTGGTCAACGACGGTGGCCGCGGCGGTCGCTTCGAGCTGCGTAACGTGCCGAACGACGAGCCGGGCATGAGCCCGCTGGAAATCTGGTCCAATGAGTCTCAGGAGCGCTACGTGATGGCTGTGCCGAACGCCGATTACGAGCGTTTCGAAGCCATCTGTCAGCGTGAGCGTTGCCCCTTTTCCGTTGTTGGCGAAGCGACTGAAGAGCAACTGTTGCTGCTCAACGATACTCACTTCGACAACCAGCCGGTTGATATGCCGCTCTCGGTTCTGCTCGGCAAACCGCCGCGCATGCACCGCAACGTCGAGCGTGAAGCCGAGCAGGGCGACGAGTTCAGCGCCAACGAGCTGAATCTGAGCGATGCTGCCGAACGCGTGCTGCGTCTGCCGGCGGTTGCCAGCAAGCAGTTCCTGATCACCATCGGCGACCGCAGCATCACCGGTATGGTCACCCGCGACCAGATGGTCGGCCCGTGGCAGGTGCCGGTGGCTGACTGTGCCGTCACCTCCACCAGCTTCGACGTCAACACCGGTGAAGCCATGGCCATGGGCGAGCGCACGCCGCTGGCGCTGCTCAACGCTCCGGCCTCCGGCCGCATGGCGGTTGCCGAAACCGTTACCAACCTGGCTGCGGCCCGTATCGACGAGCTGTCCGACATCAAACTGTCGGCCAACTGGATGTCCGCTGCCGGTCACCCGGGTGAAGACGCGCGCCTGTACGACACCGTCAAGGCGGTCGGCATGGAACTGTGCCCCGAGCTGGGTATCACCATTCCGGTCGGCAAGGATTCCATGTCTATGAAGACGCGCTGGGATGAAGCCGGTCAGGAGAAGTCGGTCACCTCGCCGCTGTCGCTGATCGTCACCGGTTTTGCGCCGGTACAGGACGTGCGCGCGACCCTGACGCCGCAACTGCGTCTGGATCACGGTGCGACCGACCTGATCTTGATCGATCTGGGTCGTGGCCAGAACCGTCTGGGCGGCTCGGCGCTGGCGCAGGTCTACAACAAGATCGGCCAGCAAGTGCCAGATCTGGACGACGCAGAAGACCTCAAGGCCTTTTTCGCCGTGATTCAGGGGCTGAACCAGGACGAACTGCTGCTGGCCTACCACGACCGCTCCGACGGTGGCCTGTTCACCACCCTGACCGAGATGGCCTTCGCTGCCCGCTGTGGTCTGAACATCAACCTCGACGTGCTGGCGCAGGACGCCGGTGCGCTGGCTGAGGTGCTGTTCAACGAAGAGCTGGGTGCGGTCATTCAGGTATCGCAGGACGATACCGAAGAAGTGCTGGTGCAATTGTCTGCCGCCGGGCTGGGTGACTGCAGCGCGGTGATCGGTCAGCCGAGTAGCGAGCAGAGTATCCGCTTCGAGTTCAACGGCAAGCCGGTGCTGGAAAACACCCGCGCGGTCTGGCAACAGGCCTGGAGCGAAACCAGCTGGCAGATTCAGCGCCTGCGTGACAACGCCGAGTGCGCGGATCAGGAGTTCGAGAATATCGCCGACGACGCCAACCCGGGTCTGCACGCGCTGCTCAGTTTTGATATCAACGAAGACGTTGCTGCACCCGCCATCAGCAAGGGCGCTCGCCCGCGCGTTGCCATTCTGCGCGAGCAGGGTGTCAATGGTCAGGTCGAGATGGCTGCTGCGTTCAATCGCGCCGGTTTCAGCGCGGTCGACGTGCACATGAGCGACATTCTCAGCGGTCGTGTTGACCTGACCGATTTCCGCGGCCTGGTTGCCTGCGGCGGTTTCTCCTACGGCGACGTCCTCGGCGCCGGCGAGGGCTGGGCCAAGTCGATTCTGTTTAACAGCATCGCCCGCGAAGCCTTCACCGCGTTCTTCGCCCGCCCGGACACCTTCGCCCTCGGCGTGTGTAACGGCTGCCAGATGCTCTCCAACCTGCGTGAGCTGATTCCTGGCAGCGACCACTGGCCGCACTTTGTGCGCAACCGCTCCGAGCAGTTTGAAGCGCGTGTCGCCATGGTCGAAGTGCAGCCGTCACCGTCGATCTTCCTCAGCGGCATGGTCGGCAGCCGTTTGCCGATTGCCATCGCCCACGGTGAAGGCCACGCCGAGTTCGCCAACAGCGCCGCCGTTGACGCCTGTGAGGCAGCCAACGCGGTTGCTCTGCGCTACGTCGACAACCGTGGTCGAATGACCGAACGCTACCCGGCCAACCCGAACGGCTCGCCGCGCGGTATTACCGGCCTGACTACCCGCGACGGTCGCGTCACCATCATGATGCCGCACCCAGAGCGCGTATTCCGCGCCGTGCAGAACTCCTGGCATCCGGATGACTGGAGCGAGGACGGCGGCTGGATGCGCATGTTCCGCAACGCCCGCGCCTGGATCGGTTAATCGCGAGTGCAGTAAACAACAACCCCGGCCACGCGCCGGGGTTGTTGTTTGTAATTTCAGCTATTTCATAACAGCATAGTGTCGGGCTCAACGCGCGGCTGGTATTAGGAGGTGGCATATGGAAATAGAGATATCAAAAGTTGAGCTGTTTGAAATGATCAAGCGGCAGCTCTCTAATCTGTTTGTTTTTAGCGAGGATGAGGCTCCTCTGCTGGGGCTGTCGGTTGAGGCTGCCTTGGGGCAGTGTGCGACTTGTTTTGAAGGTAGTAGCAACAAGTATTACCGCAAGGGCGGTGTTGTGTACTTCAATCCATTTCATTCTGGGCAGTACTCCATATTTCTCTACTACCTTTCCAGGCAGGTCTTTCTGGCTTCTAAGGGCAGCAACACGCTGTCAGACCGCATCTATTACCTGAACAAGTGCTTGAACGGACTTGACCTTTACTATGAGGTTGAAATGCCCAGCGTATTCTTTCTGGATCATCCTGTTGGCAGCGTTATGGGGCGAGCCGTGTATGGCGAGCGATTTTCATTTTCGCAAAACTGCACGGTAGGAAATAACAAAGGTATATTTCCGGTATTTGGAAAAAATGTTGCTATGAAGTCTGGCGCCAAGGTGTTGGGTAAGTGCGTGGTAGGGGATAATGTTATATTTTCAGCAAACTCTTACGTCAAGGATACGGATATTACTGGGGGCTCGATCGTTTTCGGGAGCTCGCCAGACTTGGTGATAAAGCGAGCAAGCGAAGACTACTTCGTACGCAAGGGGTAAGTTTGGGTAAGTAGATACTTTCTTGTCAAAGCAGCGGCCTAAACTAAGGTGTAGTGCACGCCGCTAGGACTAGGGGGCACGGTATGGCTGAGGCGCTTGCGCCTGGTTGGAGCGCCTTGTAATTGCGGCCCGTAACCTTTGTGGTGCGCCGCCCGGGTCGTCGCCAGTGGCACGCTGCAGATGGTTACTGCAATACGGTTGCTTAAACAGACCGAGGGTGAGTTCCTGGCTGGGACCGATGTTTGTGGCGGTAACCCAGCGAGGTGTGTGCCAGGCAGAGTTCATGGACGTCAACAGTATGGACGAGTTGCTAGATAACTTGCATAACGCTTGGCCGCTCAGCTCAATCAGGGAGAGTCTTCCATCTACGCGCCATGCGATTGATGCGTTTTTTGACAGTGATACAGGTGCCAAACACGGTCCGCTGTCGATTCATGTGAAAGGGACGAATTTTCAGATCGCTGTATGGCGGGCACTGCTGAAAATACCACCGGGCGCTGTGGCCAGCTATGCTCAGGTAGCCAAAGCACTCGGTGCACCTCAATCAGCAAGAGCTGTTGGCAACGCCATTGGAGCAAACCCCGTTGCTTTATTGATTCCTTGCCACCGGGTAATACAGCAGAGTGGCGCGCTTGGCGGTTACCGTTGGGGCCCTGCCAAGAAGCTCATGGTGCAAACATGGGAACGAATGCGGGATGAACCAGTGGCGCTATAACAATGCCATACGGCGGGCGCTGGATTTCCGTTCCTTCGGCCTATGAGGAAGAAAATGGTATCAATGAATGCAACGCAGCCAGCTCCTCACGTCCCTCAATACCCCTAAGAGGCGGCAAGAATCAGCAGTTACGGCATTCTTCTGGCAATATTAAGCAGATGTGGCTCCGATGGCGCTCCGCCACAAGATTTTCACGGCGCGCGGCGCCAGGCCTTGTTTATAATAATGTGCAGGGATTGCGAAATGATTAGGTTTTATTTGGTTCTCGCTTTTTTGGGCTTTTTGTTACCGTATGGAGCGTTTACTCCGTGGCTGCTTGCTAATGGTTTAGATGTTGTTCTCTTGGTTAGTGATGCACTAGCCAATCCCATCAGTGTGTTCGCTTGGCTTGATGTTTTGGTGTCGGCTGTTGCTTTGTTGGGGTTTATCGCTGTAGACGGCCATCGGTATCAAGTTAGGTTTCGATATCTTGCTGTGCTGGGCACGTTGTCGATTGGCGTGTCGTTCGGACTTCCTCTATATCTTTACTTGAAAGAACGACAGGCCGCTCAGGCAAATTCGCAAAAAGTCGGTTAGGGTATGCTCTGGACCTGGATGTATAGCACTGAGCGCTTGCTGTGCCTGCCTCGTAATTACTGAGTTAGACGTGATATGCATAAGGGTGTGTAAGCGAAAGTTGAAGCCGCCAATCCATTGCTGATGTGAAGATAAGGTAGAAGGTTGCTGTTTATAATGCGGCCAGACTGTTGTTTTTAAATTTCGTTCACATATTTTTTGAGCCGTTCATAGGGTTCTTAGAAGTTGGTTCATCTATAGGTGCTCAGATAATGAATTTGCTTTCGGAAGGTGCCTCTATTGCGACCATGTTGGCGCTGTGCTGTTCTATTATTCCTTCGGCCACCTGTTAAGCTTTACACTTTATCGGTTAATCCAGCGATCATTGCTTGGATGTTCTGGGTGAGCCGCGTCTCTTGGTCGCAAGGCGCGCCTAAATGCCCTGCCAGGTAAGCTCCGTCTTATCCCGCCTGCTGCGCCCCATCGTTCAGCGCAACTGCCATCGCCAGGCTGTTTTTTGCCGAAGATCATCACTACGCTTACCAGCAAAAAAATTTAAAAAAAGTGGAAGGCAGCTCCGCGCTTAACGGTCTATAGTCTTGGTTGATGACAGATCATTTTGGTTTGCTTTTTTGGGCTCGGCTTAGGCCTCTACGGGAGCGCTGCTAGGTGGAAAAGGCAGAAAATAATGGGCGCGAACCGCTTGGACGGACAGCTTGCTCGACGTACAGGCGGTCTAGGGGGGAATGTAGCAACCGGTTGGACCTGTAATAACGCTCTAGTTAGTTTGTTCTAAGTTTATGGGCAGCCTATCTAGTCACTAATGACTGTAGTAGAAATTATGGCGGCTATTCGATCTGTAAATTTGGTGAGACTAGGCGATAGATAAGAGGGTGTGAAATGAAAAAGTACTACCGTCTTGCACTGGGTGTCAACGCTATATCTATTTTTGCAGCCTCACTGTTTGCAACTCAGGACGCGCGTCTGTTGGTCTTGGTTGTGGCAATGGCGTGCTTGCTAGTATGCCTTATAAAGATGGATCGTTTAGCGAGAGAACAGGTAAACTTTTACGAGCAGATTATCGACACTATCCCTAACCCGCTTTCTGTAACTGATCTTGATATGAAGTGGACGTTCGTCAATCGAGCAGCTACCGATCCGCTAGGCGTGAAGCGGCAGGATGTGCTTGGCATGCATTGTTCGAACTGGGGAGCAAACATCTGTAACACTGAGGACTGCGGTGTAAACTGTTTAAGAAAAGATAAATCGACCACTTTTTTTCACCAGTGGGATAAAGACTTTCGTGTGGATACTTTTTACATCTATGGGTTAGATGGAGTAAAGATAGGTCATGTTGAATATGTGCAGGACATATCTGAAAAAGTGGCGCTAAAGGCTGTGTACAACGATGTGGACGCCATCAGTGCTAATCTCACAGCAGGTGCAAGCGAACTTAACGTTGCCAGCCATTCTCTGACAGTAGGGTCCAATCAGCAGGCGGATTCTATTACCCAAATTGGCAATGCGCTCAATGAGATTTTGACTCAGGCCAATGAAAATGCCAAGCGTGCAGCAAGAGCCAGTTCAGTATCATCTGAGGCTGAGCAAGCTGCAAATGTGGCCACAGACGAAATACGGGAGCTTGAGCAAGCAATGCAGGAAATTAATCGCTCGAGCGAAGCGATTGGCGATATTATTAATGTGATTGATGACATAGCATCTCAGACTAATTTACTTGCTCTTAATGCTTCAATTGAGGCCGCCCGCGCAGGCGAAATGGGCCGCGGCTTTGCTGTGGTGGCAGATGAAGTAAGACAACTTGCTGAGCGCAGCACTACAGCGGCTAGTGAGACAGCGCAGTATATTCAGTCTTCAGTAGAGAACGTCAAAAAGGGAAATGCAATATCGCAAAAATGTGTGAGCGCATTGAGCGAGATTGTTAAGCACGTGGCAACTATTTCCAATACCATCGGAGAGATAGATAATGCCTCGCAACGCCAGGCGACGGGATTGAGTCAAGTGAATCAGGGAATCTCAGAAATTGATGGGGTGGTTCACTCGACGGCAGCATCTGCGGAAGAAACGTCCTGCTCAGCCACAGAGCTTAGAGAGCTCTCATTAAAACTCCAGGGGCAGCTCGAAAATATCAGAAAAATTGACGGATTGATCGATGACTCGACCAAGAAAGACGTTGCTCTTATTGATGTTAAGAATGTGTCGTGACAGGACATGACATGAAGTGAAGGCTTGGTGCGTACTGACTGTATACCGTATTTCAGCGCGTGGCTGGTTGATCATCACTGGTGGTTGTTGGCGATGCCTACGCCATTGCTTCGTTGTTCCATAAAATTAAACGACGGCGTTTGGCTCGGGTTTGCAGCTTGAGAAGTTGCGCTGTATGGAAAAGCTGTAACACGTTGTCGTGTCGTAGGGTTGTGTGAATAAGTAAATAGGTACAGGGTTAGAAGGATGGCAAAGCTGGAAAGTGTGGCTTGGATTTATAAAAAAGACGGTAATGTCTTATGCGTAAAAACAGCAGGTAAGGATAAGTATTTTCTTCCTGGTGGAAAATTGGACGTTGGGGAAACCCGTCAGCTAGGTCTTTTGCGAGAAGTTAAAGAGGAACTGGATGTTGACTTGGTAGTTGATACGATTGCATATGCGTTTACTGTTTTAGATGAAGCTTATGGTTTAAAGGGAACTGATTTGGAAATGCATTGCTATACGGCGGAGTTTGACGGAGAGATCGTCCCTAGCTCAGAAATTGAATGTGTAAAATGGATTGATAAATCTGGGATTGATGAGTGTGCCCCAGCGGCACAGCAGGTGGTTCTTAGGGTGTTGCGGTAAACTAATGTTGCTGATAGTTGGAGAGAGGCTCGTAAGGTGCGGGGCTCTAAGTTGATTTTAGGTTTGTGTTCATGGTGTAGTGAGCTTGTTTGGCTGTTGGCGTCGCTTCCATGTTTTTTATGCTCTGCATTTGCCAGACGCATGCTGGCATTCAGCCGTTTGCGTCAGACATTTCCGCTAGACAATTACGCCAGTTCTGGATGCAGGAACTGGAATTAAGAACGGCGTGGACGCATATACTCAGTACCAGAAAGCAAAGGCAGTGGGTAAAGCGTGCTCGGCACGTCGTCTATACCGTCCTGCAGTTCGAATGGACTCCCCACGCTCCGGTAGACAACCCTGGCCTATCTACCCAATGAATATTGCCTCAGACGCCGGTTAGCTCGGCGTCAGGCTGTTTGCCAAGGCCGCTCGTAACCTTTAAGGAATTTGCATATTGGATATCCCGCGGATTTTCACTATCACGGAGAGTGCGCACCGGATTCATAACCCGTTCACGCCTGAGAAGTTCGCCACCCTCGGCGCTGCGTTGCGCTTGGAACCCGGAGCCAGAATCCTTGATCTCGGCAGTGGCTCAGGCGAGATGCTGTGTACTTGGGCCCGAGACCACGGCATTGTCGGTACTGGCGTCGACATGAGTCCTTTATTCACTGCGCAAGCTGAACAGCGGGCTGGAGAGCTTGGTGTTGCCCATCAAGTCAAGTTCATTCACAACGACGCAGCAGGGTACGTCTCTGACGAGCCAGTTGATGTGGCAGCTTGTGTCGGGGCTACATGGATTGGTGGTGGTGTCGCTGGAACCATCGAGCTGTTAGCGCAAAGCCTGAACTCTCGTGGGATCATGCTGATTGGCGAGCCTTACTGGCGAGAGCTTCCGCCAACGGAAGACGTAGCCAAACAGTGTCTTGCTCGTTCAATCTCCGACTTTCTTAGCCTGCCAGAGCTTATTGCGTCTTTTGGGGCGCTTGGGTACGACGTTGTTGAGATGGTTCTTGCCAATAAAGATGGCTGGGACAGATATGAAGCGGCCAAGTGGCTCACAATGCGCCGATGGCTAGAGGAGAATCCCGACGATGAGCTGGCTGAAGAAGTCCGCTCCAATCTGAGCACAGAGCCTGTGCGCCACGCAACCTATACGCGAGAGTACTTGGGGTGGGGCGTGTTTGCGCTAATGCCGCGACTTAACCTCAAAAAAGCCTGATAACGTATAGAGGGTGATCGGAGTCTTAAAGTCAGTGTTCTTTGGTTGTCTTGCGCAGCGTAAGCTAGCAAAGAGCCGCTGCGCGTGGCCAGGTGAGCGGCGGCTGGATGCGTCACCACCCGTTTGGCTCTCCCGCTGCGCTTCGTCGTTGCCCATGATGACAAAGCGCACCGCGCCTCTTGTTTCGCTGCAACCAATCATCGGTGTTGATCTGAGGTGGCTCATACATTTTTAGCCTTGAGCGAAGAAAGCCTCCTGTGTTTTGCCTGTTGCTGAATAAGGTATTTGCGCAGCGGCCCAATCCACAAAGGGGCGGGCATTGGCGATATAAAACATTTTCGACTTAAAGCAACGTTAGTTAGTAAACGTTTTATTGATTGACGTATCAGTATTAGGGGTTGAGTCTTCACTGCCAGTCCGGCTAGCAATGCCTTGGCAGCGTTATTCTACAGGGGTAAAAATGGACGTCGTCGAAAAATCTCTGAAGATCGCATTAAAGGCATATGCCGGTCAGCGAGATAAGGCCGGAAAGGCCTATATTCTTCATCCGATTAGAATCATGTTACAGATGGATTCTGACTATGAAATGGCTGTGGCGCTATTGCACGATGTTGTCGAGGATTCAAATTGCTCAGGCAACGATTTACTGGCAGAGGGTATCCCGCCAGACGTAGTAGATGCAGTGCTGGCGCTCTCAAAACGGGACGGTGAAACCTATGATCAATTTATTGATAGAGTTGCCGGGAACGCGTTGGCAGTAAAGGTTAAGCTGGCCGATATAGAAGACAATATCAATGTGCTGCGACTGGACTCTGTTGGCGATAAAGACCTCGAAAGGGTTGCCAAGTATCATAAGGCGTGGAAGAAGCTGAAAAAGCTATCAACTTAAAAGTGATTTCCTGCTCGGATTGAGGCTGAGCTGAATGGCTGAACATTGTTCAGTCAGATAGCTGAAATTGATTTTTATGAGAGATTAAATGAACTGCAGATTCGTGGTTACGGGCGGCCCTGGTGGCGGTAAGACAACGATTCTTGAGGCGCTTCAGGAGCGTGGATATCAGGTTGTCGCAGAAACGGCACGTCGCATTATCAGAGACCGGGTCGCTGCGGGGTTATCACCTCGTCCAGAGCCCGCCTCCTTCGCCCAGGATATCCTGCGGTCGGATATTGAAAAATACCAGAGTACAGCTGATCGAGAGGCCCCGATATTCTTTGATCGCGGGGTGCTTGATGCGCTGTATATGCTTGACGCTGCTGATGCGTTGACATCCGCAGAGATTGAGCAATATGTCCAAGCGTTTCCCTATAATCGGGTTGCTTTCATTCTTCCCCCGTGGAGGGATATTTACGTTTCTGACTCAGAGCGTGATCAGAGCTTTGAAGAATCCGTAAGCGTTTATGAGGGGATGAAGGCGTGGTACTCGAGATGGGGGTATGAAATAGTTGAGGTTCCGCACGACCATGTTGACGGGCGAGTTTCCTTTATTCTGTCCTGTATAAATACTTCCTGAAATTCATCGCATTAGTACAATATCTTGTGTATTTCGTGCTCTCAAAGCTTCACCGAGACTGGCGTTATGTTGACATCCGGCTTGTTGGTTTGGTAGTTGTCTCTTAGACCTGTTCAACCCAAGGAGAGATTGTGAGTCAACCTGCCGAGCTGGATGTAGATATTGGCAACCAACATATAGTTATTCAACGTCGCTATGAGGCTTTAGGGGCGTTCAATGATTTATTGATAGCGATCTGGTTTCTGATCGGAAGTTTTTTCTTTCTTAATGCAACCCTCGTTGATAGTGGTACCTGGCTGTTCATCGTAGGCAGTGCGCAGTTGATTATTAAACCGATAATCAAATTGACCAGTCTGATTCATGTCGGGCGGGTTTTTAAAAAGTGTCATGCAGGCGCAAAACAAGTGTCCATCTGACTCTGCGTTACCTTTCATTGGACGCGTTAGGCGCCGTCCCTTTCGGCCGGGTGTGACTACCATGCCATGCTTCTTGCGAACGTCCGACTCAGGGGGCTCGTTCTTGTTGTGGGGCCTTGATGCGGCCGCGGGTAGTGCTCGATGGGCATGGCATGCTTTCCAGAGATTTGCCTCTGTGGTTGGCTGGGAGGCTGTCTTGTCTTGGGGCTCACGAGCAGTGTTTACCGGGTTGGGAAACAGCAATGGACTCTGACTCCGCCGGGGGAGTCTGCTGTTCTTTTTTTATGGAATTCTGCTTTGGCGCGGTACCGGTTGGGGCGTATCTTAATGCAATATGACGGCTCCTGTTGCTCTCGAAAGCTCACACATATGGCTTCCTGACAGGGGCTGCGGTGGATTCTTCTCCAGGGATTGGGCTTCATGAAAAAATATCTCACTGTCGTGGGGCTGGCCTTGTCCGTAGCAGTGTTATTGGCTGTCGGGTTTAACCTCGGGTTGCCGATAAAGCTACGTTTTTCTAACCCATCGATGAACTACTGGGCGGTGTTCGTGCTGGCGGTAGCACTGCCCTTTGCGCTCGCCGCGCTAGTAGCCGCATTGCTGCCGGTGAAGCGTTGGATCAGTTTTTGCGTTGTCTGGTTTCTGTGCGCCATTCCTTGTTCGGTTTTCTCGCTTTTTGCCTATTACGAAGCGGTCAGCGTCCAAGAGCAGGGAGAGGACGGGGCCTTTATGCTGCTGGACTCGGTTGGGGTGGCGAACGTGGATTACCGACTCTATCTCAGTAATTGTGGGGCCACCTGCAGCTGGGGCCTGGTTGTCAGGGCAGAGCGTGATGGTCCTTTTGGTATAAAGGTAGTGCGGTCGATCTGGTCTGAATACAGAACGTCGGATGAGGCGCAGCTGATGTTGGCGGCGCCGGGCGTCCTGCGGGTTGTGGAGAAGGATGGAACCGCACACGACATTCGCTATTGATACGAGGCGCTGCTGAGTCAAAACGGAGAAGGCCATGCAACCGACCGATGACTTTGAAGACTGCATACGCTGCGGGGTGAGAATCCGTCGCGGCATTGAGGTGTCTATCCAGACCGTTATGGCCTTGAGCAAGGTCGCACCTGAGGCCTATGCGCAAAAGATATCCGAACTTGAAAGGCTTGGGCTTGCAGCGGCGCAAGAGTACGTGGACCACAGGATGGGCCATAACTGCACTAGAGTTGCACCGCCTTGTCCAAGTTGTCATTGCCCGTTGCGGTCTTGGCACGCGAGTGGGTGTCTTAAGTGCGGTTGGTGTACGCCCGTGGGTAGAGCTCTGAGTGCCTGTTATTAAGCCGGTTTTCGGCTCGCCGGGTCAGCGGTCTGCGAGGTTGATGGCATGAGGTATCTACGCACAACGATGGCTACAGGCTTCAGCAAACGTGGTGCTCTTGATACGGCGCTCAGAGCACTCCTGTTTTTTATCCCTCGGGCAACCCCTGACTATGATCACCGACTGCATGGAGTGACAGTGTGGCTAGTGGAGTTTGACGACGATGGTTTGCCCGGTAGAGAGATTGGTCTGGATGGGGCAGGCTGCCCTGTTGTTTGCGGCCCGAATGAGCGCAACTACGGCTTCTGGCTGGACACGTCAATGCGGTTTGCCGATGTTACGGGTGATGAGATAGGTCATCATGAGTTTGAACGTGCGTGGGCCGAGGCCCAGCGAGTAAATGCCCTACATAGTAGGCCATGCTGTCGGCGGCGTTAGTTTCCTTGGCGCAGGTGTAAGGTGAATCAGGTTGAATAAGGTGCTTTTGGTCAGTGGTTGCCTGCTGCTCTGTTATGCCTTGGCTGCATACGCAGCGGGTTGGTTGCCGGTGGGTCTTGGGCAAGGCGAGGGCGGTGTGGAATATATGAAAGTGGTGCCGAGCAGCGACGGCTCTGTTGACTGGGCGCAGTATCGGTTGCCCGCGCTGCTGGCGGGGCTTGGCTTGATCGTTGTCGGTTGGCTCAGGGCGAGAGCGCGCTGACATGGACCGTCTTTATGCGGTTGCTGATGACTTTGAGGCGCGCATTCGTATTTTTACCGAGGCAGAGGGTGGTCGCAGCACGCCGGTGTGCAATGGCATTCGTTGGGGTTTTTCCTACGCTACAGACGAAGACGCGCGTGAGCTTTTTATGATCTGGCCTGACTTTGTTTCCGCCTCGGGAGAGAGCCTTTCCCAGTATGAACCGTTGCCGCCCTCGACCTACCTCAGCGCGCGCATGACGGTTGTAGCGGACGAGATGAGGGCTCTGGTACACCGGGAGCGTATTGTTCCCGGAGTCGAGTTCTTCTGTCATGAGGGCGGCAGGAAGGTGGCGGAGGGCTGCGTCGTCCGTGTCACTGGGTTGCACCATGCCCGCGAGGCTCTGCGCCAGTGAGGCGGTTTGCGGTGATTCTGCTGCTGGTCGGCGTATCGGCGGGACTGGCGCTAGCTTACGTGTTTTGGGGCTACGGCTGGAAAGGCGTGGCAGGCAACGATTTGTCGCTGCATAAAACAGAACTCTCTGCTGCCTACAGTGGCTTTAGTTCGCGGGTGCCCGCGGAGGCGACGGGCGTCATCCTGCGGGGCCAGGAGGTTGATGTGCTTTATGACCTGTACGGCAAGGACTACTGGGCCTGCTACATCAGAACCGCCGATGGCCGTTTTGGCTGGGTGCTTTGTACTGATCTTCAGGACTGAGACGATGCGGAGCGCGCTGCTTGCCTGCAATAAGCCATTCAGATGGCTGCTGCAGTGCGGCTGTTGAGCAGATTTTCGTTGCCTTACACGCTGTTTTGCAATGTGAGCGCCAGCAAAGAACGGATGGGTTTTGAGTATGGTTAAAGTCTATTACCAGTGCCGTGAAAAGGGTACGGAGCTTGTTAACCACGAGCGAGAGCTGGCGTTTTATCGTGAAGCCTACGAGGTGATTGATAACTATCCTTGGGCAGAGGAGTTAGCGTTTTTCGAGAAGTTGGGGGAGGGCGGAGGCTTTCTGTTTGTTCTGGGTGATCTGGATGATAAATACGCCAGTTACCAACTTATACCGTCTGACGTTGATAGGGGTGTGCTGCTTCTCGATGTCGTTTGTAAAAAGGGGGTTATGAGTTTCTTGGGGCGAAAATCAATATCAGTTGATTTCGACTTGGTGAGCATCTCAGAAGCCAAGCGTTACATTAAAGAACTCTTTGAAGGTTCTATTGAGTCCTTGTACGAGAAACACAAAAAATAATCCCTGGCTGGTTTCCCTAACGAGCCCGTTATCTAATCTGGCTGTGAATTCGTCGGCGCCTCCGGCGTCTGAACGCCAGAAGCTATTCCGGTTCCAGTTAGTTTAAGGAGTGAATGAGTGAATTCGCGTTGTTGTGCCTGGTTGCTCTGGGCGCTGCCCGGGCTCTGCTGGGCGGCGGTGGATGAGGTCGTGGTCGACAAATCGGATCGCCAGATGCGGCTGCTGGACGGCCAGCAGGTGGTGGCGGTCTACTCGATTTCGCTAGGCGGCTCGCCGCAGGGACACAAGACGCAAGAGGGAGACCAGAAGACGCCTGAGGGGCGGTATGTGCTGGACTATAAGAACGAAGCGTCCGGCTACCACCGTTCCATGCATATCAGCTATCCGAACGAGGCTGACACTCGACAGGCGAAGGCGCGAGGTGTCAGTCCTGGTGGCTTGATCATGGTTCATGGACAGCGAAATGGTTTTGGCTGGTTCGCTCCGGTGTTGCAGTACTTTGACTGGACCAATGGGTGTATCGCGATCACCAATGCCGAGATGGATGAGTTCATGTCACTGGTGGCGCCGGGCACGCCGATCGACATACGCTGGTAAAGCTGTGATTCGATGTCAGGTGTTATCGCTGGCAACGCCCAGGCGGAAAGTGGAGAGAGCATGAACCAAATTAACCCGACAAAGCTGCTGCATAGCAAGTGGACGGCTGTCACGCCGGTCAAGCGGGAAAAGCACTTTATGGTGGTTGAGGTCGAACGCGACGAGGAGGGCGCACTGCTGTCCTGCCTGTTGGAGGCGGTGCTGACCAAAAATCAGTATGCGATTGATTGGCGTGAGCTGAAGGCGGTTGAGCGTTGGCGCCAGGGCTGGAAGTAACCCCTGACGCCAACGTGGCAGAGATCAGTCTGCGTATTTTGTCTGCATCAGATAGGCGTAGGCGGTGTTGAAGGCGGTTTCCTGATAGGCCTTCAGACCGGTCTCGGCAAAGGGGACCGCAATCGGGTTGCGCTTGATCGATTCCTTGATGTCTGTGGGTGACATGATCACCACATCCAGGTCGGCAATGAGTTCAATCGCGGCTTCCAGCTTGAAGCCTACAGCGCCACCGGCAAATTTGCCCTTCATCGGCCGCTGGCGAATGACCACGGTGTCGACCTTGTAGTCTTCCATCAGCTTGGCAAAGGTCTGCTGGAAATAGCGCAGGTCACTGGCGCTGTGCGCGCTCGGCAAGGTGAGGCGGCGCGAGCGAAAATCCGGCAGTTGGAACAGCTCGTCCTCCAGCGACAGCAAGCAGAGATTCGCATCGTTACTGTTGAGATCAACACCGCATACTTTCATAAAAAGCCCAATTCTGTGATTTCGGCGCAGTATAGCGCAGGCGGTACGCTTGGAGCCCGGTGCTCTGGCCCGTGGCATACGTTGTAGTCAGGAGGCTCATTCCAGAGCTGTTTGTTCGGATTCTGCTTGGTATAGTGTCGGCGCCCATATCTGCACAGGAAGTGATGTGATGAAGAAACTGGCGCTGTTTTCGGGGATTCTGATCCCGGTCTGGTTGCTTTGTGGCGTGTTGATCGCAGGTGCGCTGTATCCCGGTTATAGCCACGTTGATCAGGCGATGAGCGCACTGGGTGCGGTGGATGCACCGACCCATCGGTTGTCCCCCATCATCAATAACTTCCCCTTGGGCGTGTTGTTCATGCTCTTTGGTGGAGCAGTTTTCATGGCGCTGCCCGGTGCGCGGTTGGCGCAGCTATCAGGGTTGCTGATTGTGCTTCATGGCCTGGCGAGCGTTAGTGCCGGGGTGTTCTCTTGCGATCCGGGCTGCAATCCTGTTGAGCCCTCAGCTGATCAGGTGTTGCATAACCTGTCCGGTTTGGTGATGTTCGCCTCGCTGACACTGGCTAACCTGCTTTGGGTGTACCTTGCGCGTAAACAGCTGGGCTCCACCGGTTTCAGCTGGTTCTCGCTGAGCTGTCTTGTCCTGTCGTTGGCGGTTATGCCGATGATGGCGGCGGCGGTGGAGTCAGGTGAAGCGTTTGGCTTGTATCAGCGGATCAATTACGGCGTGTCGGTTATCTGGCTGGGCGCCCTGGCTTGGATGCTGATACGGCGCCTCCCGGTGGATTCGGCTGGCTCTCGGAGCGTGGCGTATGACTGAGCCGCTTCAACCTGTCATTCAGGAACAGACTACGGGTTGTGGCATCGCCTCTGCGGCGGTGTTACTTGGTTACAGTTATGCGCAGATGAAGGCAATCGCCAACGCGCTGGGCATTTTTGCTGAGGATGAATCCCTGTGGTCGGACACCCGGTACATGCGGCGTTTGCTGGCGACGGGCGATTTGTCGGTGTCGGCAACGGAGGAGCCTTTCGTCTCCTGGCAGGCGTTGCCGGATCTGGCGCTGTTGGCGATCAAGCATCATTGGGAAGGTGATCGTCCCTTTTGGCATTGGGTGGTGTTTCAGCGAACGGCTGGTCAGATGCGGGTACTGGACTCGGCGAGCTACCTGCCGTCGAATGTGCGAACGGACTTCGATGCCATGCAGCCGCGCTGGTACATCGAAGTCGCAAAGGTCGCTCAGGAGAGAAGCAATGGCATTCAGTGAGGCCGAGCGCGCTGCACTATTGGCGCTCAAGGGTGTGGGCCCGACAGTGGTACAGCGGTTTGAGGAAATTGGGCTGGATTCCTTTGAACTGCTGGCTGCGCATTCTGCTCGGGAGGTGGCTGAACGGGTTGCAGGCCTGCTGCGCAGCAGCTGCTGGAAGAACAGTCCTCAGGCTATAGCTGCTGTTGAGGCGGCGGTTCTGCGGGCGCGTCAGGGGCTGTGAGCCGGCAGGAAACGCATGACACAGCAAGGGGGAGAGCATGAGCACTGTACAAATCCGAGACGCCCAGGCCGAAGACAGCGCGCTGATTCTGCGTTTTGTGCGCGAATTGGCTCGTTACGAGAAGGCGGAGCACGAGGTAACGGCAACGCAGGCTGATATCGAGGCATCGATTTTTGGTGATGGTTCAACTGTGCGGGCGTTGGTCTGCGAGGCCGATGGCGAACCGATTGGCTTTGCGGTGTACTTCTTCAACTACTCTACCTGGCAGGGCCGCCGCGGGCTCTATCTGGAAGACCTCTATGTGACGCCGGAACGCCGTGGTTCGGGGGCGGGCAAGGCGTTACTCAAACACCTTGCCGGTATCGCCGTTGCCGCCGGGTGCGGGCGCTTTGAGTGGAGTGTGCTGGACTGGAATGAGCCAGCGATCAAATTCTACGAATCTATTGGTGCCAGAGCCAAGACGGAGTGGGTAGGCTACCAATTGGCCGGACCTGCCCTTGAGGCGTTCAGCAAGCCCTAGCGCGCGGCCACCGTTGACGAGTGCTCACCGGGACATGAAGCGCTCGCAAACCATCGGGATTTCGTAGATCGGGAACAGGGAGGTTCTCATGGCATTGCTCGGCCGCCGCTTGCTGGCGCTGGTTGTTCTTTTCTGTGCGGCGTTGTCCGCGTCTGCAAACAGCTCCTTGATGCTGGCCGAGGTATACCGCGGCGAGGTCAATGTTGCCGACTACTGGGTGAGTGAAAAGCTCGATGGTGTACGTGCACGCTGGGATGGGCAGCATCTTTACAGCCGTGGCGGCTATCGCATCAACGCGCCAGGCGCGTTCACCCGTGGCTGGCCGCAGACGGTCATGGATGGTGAACTGTGGCTGGGACGGGGCCGCTTTGATGAAGTCAGTGCGCTGGCTCGCCGCACGCAATCCGATATCGGCCAGTGGCAGTCAGTGCGTTTTATGGTGTTCGACCTGCCTGAGCACGGCGGCGTGTTTTCCGAGCGTGTAACCGATATGGCCGAGCTGGCGCGGTTGGGATTGCCAACATTGCAACCGGTGGCTCAGGCTCGGGTGGCTGACGTTGACGAGCTGGACCGGCGCCTGGAGGCGGTTGTGGCGGCGGGTGGTGAGGGCTTGATGCTGCACCGTGCCGACGCGCGCTATTTGCCGGGCCGCCATGACGCCTTGCTTAAGTACAAGCCGTACGATGATGCGGAAGCGCGGGTTGTGGGCTATACCGCCGGGCAGGGCAAGTACCTTGGGCAAGTGGGCGCGTTGATTGTTGAAAATGGCGAAGGTAAGCGGTTTCGCCTGGGCTCGGGCCTGAGTGATGCGGACAGAGCGGACCCGCCAGCGCTGGGTAGTTGGGTGACCTACCGGTATAACGGCATGACCGCAACTGGGTTGCCACGGTTTGCCCGCTATCTGCGCCAGCGCCCTGTTCTGGGGGACAGTGACGGGAGATAAGCATGATTGGAAGGTTGTTGCGGTTTACTCCTATTCTGGCCGGCACGCTACTGGCTGGTGTTGTTGCTGGCGCACAAGCAGACGAGAGCGCCTGCGCGCAGGCAAGGCTGCTGGCGGAGACGATTTTCGTTTCGGATGCTCCGCGCCTGTATGCCCCGCAGCAGCTTCCTGAGCACTTTGCCGAGCGCTGGCAGTTGGGGGCGTTGGCAGTCGATATCTCCGGTGGCGCTCCGTTGTATCACGGGCCTGCTTTCGGGCGTCAGGCCGACCCGTCTGGGGGCTATCGTTATACCGCGCTGACGGGGCCAGACGGAGTGCGGCTGCAAGTGAATCAACTGCACCATGGGTGGCAGGGAGACATATACCGCGTCACGCTGGAGGGTGGCGCCGGGCCGGAAGGCGTATTGCTAGAGCGCAGTTGGCGGCCGCCGTTGGTGTTCAGCCGAGCGAATGGCGAACTTTGGCTGGTTACTGTTGGCGAACCCTATGAGGTGCTCGCGCCCTGGAAGGTGTACACCGCAGAGAGTGCGAGCGCGGTCTGCGAGTTGGTTTTTCAGTCAGCGACGGAGGATCTGCCGCTGGCGGTGACACGATTGACTGATCTGCTGAGTCAGGCGCTTGGTTCCGGTGAGGGAGAGGGGACCCTGCAGCCGACGGCTCGTATTCGGCTGGCAGCGGCGCATCTGCAGGGCAGTCTGCAACGGCGACCCTGGGCGCTCGACGCAACGGCGGCATACAACAGTCGTGCAGCGGTTGACGCGACGCTGTTGCAATGGGCGCAGCAGAACGCTGCGCATGCCGATCTGCTGACATCGCTGATGCAGCACTACGGTCCGGCTGAGCAGGCCCTGGCAGATTACTATCAACACCATTTCGGCGTGTCCGCTGAGTTAGCTCAGCGGATGTCGTCCTGGGCGCTGGATCTGCTGTATCGGGTGTGGTTTGTCTTTCCCAAAGGTGCAGAAGAGAGCATGCAAACGTCGTCGAGCAATCCCTGGCCAGCAACCCCGAGACCAGTATCCGTCGTGGAGCACGTTGCCGAGGATGGTTGATGCGCCAGGCAGAGGGCTCTTTGTTGCTCGATCCGATGTCCTGCGGCGCAGCGTGCGGGCTTGGTTGTGCGCGTTTCGGTCAGGCCGGTTGCCGAGGTATGCAGCGGCGCCTCGATGTCCTCGGAGACGCATGTTCTGGACTCTGATCCGGTTTCGCGTCGCCGCGGGGCCGTTTTTTGCCTGAACCTGTTGGCGCCGGGAGTGGTCTACCAGTTTGCCGCAGCGGCCCAAGCCGCGCCTCAGAAGACCGCCGGGAGTTCCGTTCGCTGTGAAACTACTTGCTCTGTGCAGTCTGTTGCTTGTGCTAGCGGGCTGCAGTCAATTTCAGACCCCTGCCGCAGCTGGCGATGAGTCCGGCTTGGCGTCCTACTATGCCGACCGGCTGCAGAACCGTAAGACGGCCAATGGCGAGCGTTATCGGCACGATGCACTGACTGCCGCGCACCGAACGTTGCCATTCGGCACTCGGGTACGGGTAACGAATCGGGATAACGGCAAGTCCGTTGTCGTTCGAATAAACGACCGGGGCCCCTTTGTGCGGGGGCGAGTGATCGATCTGTCGAAGTCGGCGTTTAGCCGCATAGGCAGTGTGCGCGACGGTTTGTTGCCGGTGAGGCTCGACGTATTGCGCTAGCTGCTGGTGAGGGTACTCACTTCGTTAGCATGTTGCTGGTGCCGGATCGGCGGATCAGCTATATATGCATACCTCGGGTCGTCATTTTGCCCGCCCTTTGTTGTTCAATAAGTACAAGGATGTGCCGCATGTCTCCACGTTTTTCCCTGTCAGTGCTGTCTGCGCTTGTCCTTCCACTGTGGTTGGCAGGCTGCGCGAGCAATGCGCCGGTTGCGTCCTCCCAGGACGGTTATGACATGCTGACAAGGGCGATGGGGCTGGACGTGATTGTACGGCGGGAGGTGGATAGCGCCATGGCTGACATGGAGCGAGTCTATGCCCCCCGCAGTGCGGAGATGATCTGCGCCCGTGACGTTTTTAATGCCGAAGGATTTTTGGCCGATTTTCGCCCCGTTTTTGCCCAGTTGATGACGGATGCGGAGATGCGCTCACTGGCCGAATACTTTCAAACCTCGGGTGGGCGTAAGATGCTGTCGGCTTTTGATCCGGCAACGCAAACACAAACAGACTCTGAAGCGTTGTTGAGTCAGTTAACCGACGATGAGCTGACACAAATGGCTCAGCATATTGTTGTGTTCCGGCGTTTAGCGAGCCCTGAAGCGAGAAAGATGATGCATCGCTATAGCACGCTTGTTGGTGAAAAGACCGCGCATGAGGTGATTGAACAGTGCCTGGCTCCTGGCGATAAGCTGGCACTCTAAGCGCCAGCTGGGCACCTCGCAAGGTGCCCATTCTGTAACGCTCAGTCGAGCACCACCGCATGACCCGCCTTCGGGTCAATGCGACCACCGACCAGATCCTCAACCAGTGTTTTGCCTCGCTCCAGACCGGCGTGCTCGATGACGTTCATCCACGGTGCGGTCGGGTTCTGCACGCGTTCGATAAATGCCAGTTGAGCGGCGTTGAAGCGGCGGGTGACCTCGGCGGCACCCCAGTCGGCGTTACGCTTCTTGATCTGATAGGGCGCAAAGTACGGCTGCGGTGCCGGGCCGTGTACCGGCGTTTCGGCCGCGCTGAGGTGCTCGTGGTTCTGTGCCGAGCCGGCGTAGCAGTCGTAGACCAGGCTGTCCTTGAAGTGCTCGTGGATACGGTTGCGCAGGCTGACGTTGCCGGAGAAATCGACGTACAGGGTCGGGATACTGGCGTCGAGTTGCTCAACATCGTCGTAGGCCACCGCTTGCTGGTAGCAGCCAAGCTGCGCGACGAAGTCGGTATTGCCGCCGGAGGTCAGACCGACCAGCGACACGCTGTCGTTCTGTTCCAGGCAGAAAGCAGTGCCGTAGGCGGTCTTGCTGGAGGCGCTGGAGACAATAATCTGGCGAGCGCCGAAGAAATTGTTGTCTTCCAGAAAATCGGCCAGCATGAACGAGGTAATAAACAGCGGGCGCAGCAGCATCTGGTAGTTTTCATCAGCAGCACGGTACGCGGCATCGGTGCTGATGCGCTGATACTGGTTGTAGGCCGAGGTCAGCTCCAGGCGATGCGGAATACCGTCGTAGAAGCCGCGCTCGGAAACGCGCACCGGATTCATGACCACGTGTGAGGCAATCGGCCAGTAGCCGTAGAAGCGCTCACCAACAGACAGGCCTTCGACCGTGGTCTCGACGATTTCGGCGAAGCCCCAGGCGGGCATGTGGAACCATGCGGCATCGCCGGTGGGGAAGAAGTCCCAGTAACGCAGGTGCGGTGTTTCACCAAAGGCGGCGTAGGTGATGTTGTTGGTCGTCAGGGCCAGGCGGCTGATGCGCAGCAGGGCTTCACCGGGCTTAAGCTCAGGCGGCGGCTGGCTGACCACACGGACCTGATTGAGATCTTTCTTGTTGTTTTGCAGTTGGCTGATAACAGTCATGCTGGCTCCTGAAAAAGGGGTGATTCGGTAGTGTGATGACTGTAGCCTGTGATCACCTTCAGTGGGTTCGGATTCCATGACCAGTAAGAACAGCTCTGCTCAGTCGCGTAACAAGCCGCTCAAACGCCCCACTCAGGGGCGGGCCAAGATGACGGTACAAGCGATTTTCGATACCTATGTTCGGATTTGGCAGCGTGATGGCTGGGAGCGGGTAACGACCCGTGCCGTGGCGCTGGAAGCCGGCGTTGCGGTCGGCACGTTGTACGACTACTTCCCCAGCAAACAAGCCCTGCACTCCGGCTACGTGCGCCACTGTATCGAACGCCTGTTGCTGACAGTTGAGCAGCAGGCTATCGAGCCGCCAGAGCTGACGTGGCAGGAGCGTATCGGCCGGCTGGTCCGCCTGCTGGGCGGCGTAGCCGGGGACGCTGCCTGGTTTCATCCGCAAATGCTTGAGTTGGAACCGGTGATTGCCGAGCAAAAGCACCAGCAGCGCGCCTATCTGGAGTTGCTCGGTATTTGGCAGCGAGTGCTGGCAGCGTGTAGTGACCTGCCGCAGCTGCCGTCTGCCGAGCGGATCGAAGCCTTGCACCTGATGATCTGGGGAGCTCGCCGGTATGCTCTTCTGGTGCAGCTGCCGGGCGAGCGGCTGTCGGAACTGGTGGCGGAGCAGGAGCAGGTTTGCCTGCAGGCGTTTGCTCAGCTCAGCGCCGACTAGTGGCGACGTCGAGGTAGTCTCGTTGGATTGCTGTCTCCAGTGCGTTGGCGGCAGTGACCAGTTCATCGTAGGTTTGCCGCAACGTGCGCAGTTCGCTGATTTGTTCTTCGCTGGGTGGATTGCCTTTGCAGATGTCGGCCATTTTCAGCAGGTAGCAGAGGTAATCCTTGCGGGTCTGCGCGACCATCGTCAGCAGCGGCGTGAGGGCTTCCAGGCTGAGTTGCGGGATGGCGGGGTTGATAATGCTGCGGTTGATTTCGCGGCGTTGTTTTTCAAGTTCAAGCAGCAGGCGGTTGTTATCGATGGCCATGATCTGGTGTCCCCCGTTCAGATAGCCACAGCGTAGCCAATTTGCCGTCGAAGTGGGAGAGATAGCCATGTTCAAATTGTGTGTCTTTGTGCCTGTCAGCCATGTGGAGCAGGTCAAACAGGCGCTGTTTGCTGCAGGTGCCGGGCGTTTGGGCGACTATGATTGTTGCAGCTGGCAGGTGTTGGGTACGGGCCAGTTCCGGCCGCTTGATGGCAGTCAGCCGTTTTTAGGTCAGACCGGTGTGGTTGAGCAGGTTGAGGAGTATCGGGTCGAGATGATCTGCGCGGCGAATTGTATTGAGGCTGTCATTGCGGCGTTGCGCGAGTCTCATCCCTACGAGGAACCTGCGTTCGACGTCTGGCGACTGGAGGCGGCGCTGATGCAAGGCTCACTCAGGGCGTGATTTCGACGATGGTGCCGTCTGGCACCAGCTCCCACAGCTCGCGCATCTCGGCGTTGCCCAGCGCGATGCAGCCATTGGTCCAGTCCAGCCCCTTGAAGTACCACTCCGGGTACTCCTCATTAATCGGTGTGCCGTGGATCATGATCATGCCGCCGGGGTCCTCGATGCCGGCCTCATAGGACGCCATGCGGTCCTTGAGGTTGGGGTAGTCCAGGTGAAGACTGAGGTTGTACTGCGGGCTCTCGTGACGCCAGTCGATGGTGTAGATGCCTTCGGGTGTGCGCTGGTCGCCTTGCTGGCGCTTGGGGCCGACTGGCTGGCGTCCAAGCGAAATGCGGTATTCGTGCAGCACGCGGCCCTCGCTGATGATTTGCAGGCGGCGCTCTGCCTTGTTGATCAGGACGCGATCAATTGGCGGTTGGCCAGCCCACACCGGCGATGCCAGCAGGCAGACGCTGAGCAGCAGGGCGAGCAACTTCATCGGCGGGTTTGTCCCGGCCGATAGAGAATGTCACGGATACGTACCGGGAAGGTCTGCACCTGACGGTCGATGAAGTATTGCTTGAGGGTTTTGCCTATGGTTGGGAAGGCCAGTTCGTCCCAGGGGATTTCGTGCTCGTGGAACAGGCGCACTTCCAGGCTTTCCTCACCTGCGCTGAAATCCAGATCCGCCAGGTCGCCACGGAAAAACATGTAGACCTGGTTGATATGTGGCAGGTTGAACAGCATGTACAGCTCCTGCTGCTGCAGCCGGGCTCGCGCTTCTTCCCAGGTCTCGCGCAGGGCGGCTTCTTCGGTGGTTTCGCCGTTTTCCATGAAGCCCGCAGGCAGCGTCCAGTAACCTCGGCGGGGCTCAATTGCGCGGCGGCACAGCAAGACCTGTTGACCATGTACGGCAAGACAACCGGCGACGATGCGCGGGTTCTGATAGTGGATGGTCTGGCAATGATCGCAGACGAACCGTGAACGGGTGTCCCCGTCGGGGACGCGTGCGGTCACGCCTTGACCACACTCGCTACAGAACTTCATGACAGGCTTCCGGCAGGCTGCTTGATAATTGGGCTCTATCTTGCTGATCGCGAGCGTTACGAGCAAGAGCGCGAGTGGACAAATTGGCACCTTGCACAGTTGCCTATCGGACGGTATTCACGCCGTGGTGCGGGTGGTTCTGCCCAAGTGATCATGCCATGATTGAGAAAATAAACGAGGAAACGATGCATGCTGGAAGATATGCGCATGCGGGTGATGCAGCACACCCCTCGCCAGATCAAGGCTCCTGGTCTGCCTGAGGCAGGCGTCTTGATTGCCATCACCTCGCAACCGCAGCCGGAAATTATTCTGACGTTGCGCTCGCAGCGGCTTTCTACCCATTCTGGCGAAGTCGCCTTCCCTGGTGGACGGCGCGACCCGGGCGACGTTGACCTGTGTTTTACCGCACTGCGCGAAGCACACGAAGAGATTGGCCTGCTGCCCGAATTGGTTGACGTGGTCGGTCCGATGGACTCGCTGGTGTCGCGCTTTGGCATCAAAGTCACACCCTATGTGGGCGTTGTGCCCGACCAGTTCGAGATCATTCCCAACGCCAGCGAAATCGAAGAGGTGTTTCGGGTGCCGGTCGAGTTCTTCCTGACTGATCCTCGCGAGATGACGCATCGTATCGATTACGAGGGGCGCAGCTGGTACGTTCCCAGCTACCGGTTCAATGGGTTCAAGATCTGGGGGCTGACGGCCTTGATGCTGGTTGAACTGATGAACACCGGCTTCGACGCCGGTATTGCCTTGCATACGCCCCACGACGGGCACAATAAAAACTAGGAGCACGAACCATGAAGTACAGCCTGGGCAACGATCGGGTGGAAATGGCGGCAGATGCCTGGATCGCTGAAACCGCAGCAGTCATCGGCAAGGTCAAGCTGGAGGCGGGTGCCAACGTCTGGTTTGGCGCGGTGATTCGCGGTGACGTTGAGCAGATTACCGTCGGCGAACACAGCAATGTGCAAGATGGTGCGGTGATGCATGCTGACAGCGGCGTGCCGTTGACCCTCGGCAAAGGCATCACAGTCGGCCATAATGCGATGCTGCATGGGTGCACCGTTGGGGACTACAGTCTGATCGGCATCAATGCGGTGGTGCTCAACGGCGCGAAAATAGGCAAGCATTGTATTATTGGTGCCAATAGCCTGATCCCCGAGGGCAAGGAGATCCCGGACGGTTCGCTGGTCATGGGCTCCCCCGGTAAGGTGGTCAAGACGCTGAGCGATCAGCAGAAAAAGATGCTGGAGCTGAGCGCCGCCCACTACGTGCAGAACGCCAAACGTTTTCGCGATGAACTCAAGGTACAGGAAGACTGATGACCCGCTCTGCCCCGGTTCGCTCACCCTGCGTCAGTATTTGCGCGCTGGATGACAATGATATCTGTACCGGTTGCCAACGAACCGGTATGGAGATCGCGACCTGGGGGCGGCTGTCTGACGAGCAGCGTCGCGAGGTGCTGGCTCGCTGCGAGGAGCGCGCGCGCGGGCAGGGGCTGTGGATTGGCACCGCTACTCATTCAACTCTTTAAGGTAGAACAGGCATGACGGTAATCGGGACCCCCTACGCGGAAGATGCGACGCGGGTATTGCTGCTGGGCTCGGGCGAACTGGGCAAGGAAGTGGCGATCGAACTGCAACGGCTGGGCTGTGAGGTCATCGCGGTAGACCGCTATGAGCATGCGCCGGCAATGCAGGTGGCGCACCGCTGTCACGTTATCAGTATGCTGGATGGTCAGGCGTTGCGTGAGGTAATTGAGGCCGAGCAGCCGGACTATATTGTGCCGGAAATCGAAGCCATAGCGACCGCGACGCTGGTCGAGCTGGAAGCCGAAGGTTACAACGTGGTGCCGACCGCCGAGGCGGCGCGTTTGACCATGGATCGCGAAGGTATTCGTCGTCTGGCGGCCGAGAAGCTGGGCTTGCCGACCTCGGCGTATCAGTTTGCGGACACCCAAACCGAGTACCGCGCGGCCGTGGCGACTATCGGCATGCCCTGCGTGGTCAAGCCGGTGATGAGCTCCTCCGGCAAAGGGCAGAGTCTGGTGCGCGAGCAGGCCGATATCGACAAGGCGTGGGAGTATGCCCAGTCCGGTGGTCGTGCCGGTCAGGGGCGGGTGATTGTCGAAGGCTTTGTCGATTTTGATTATGAAATTACCCTGCTGACGGTGCGCCACAGCGGCGGCACCACGTTCTGCGAGCCGATTGGTCATCGCCAGGAAGCAGGTGACTACCGCGAGTCCTGGCAGCCGCAGGCTATGAGTGAAGGTGCCTTGGCTGAAGCCAAACGGGTTGCTTCCACTATTACCGAGGCGCTCGGTGGCCGTGGTGTGTTTGGCGTGGAACTGTTCGTCAAAGGTGATCAGGTGTGGTTCAGCGAAGTTTCACCGCGCCCGCACGATACCGGTCTGGTGACGCTTATTTCGCAGGATTTGTCGGAGTTTGCCCTGCACGCCCGCGCCATTCTGGGATTGCCAGTACCGGTGATTCGCCAGTTTGGCCCGTCTGCGTCGGCTGTGGTGCTGGTGCAGGGGCAGTCGGCCAATGTCAGTTTCGGTAATCTGGCTGCCGCACTCAAGGAGCCAGACACCCAGCTGCGGCTGTTCGGCAAGCCGGAAGTCGATGGTCAGCGCCGGATGGGGGTTGCGCTGGCGCGTGACGAGTCGATTGAGGCTGCAGTTGCCAAGGCGGTGCGTTCGGCGTCGGCGGTGGAGGTCAAGCTCTGAGTCGCTGGTGGTATCTGGCAGCACCGGCTTTGCCGCTGCTGCTGCCACAAGCCATCTGGGTCAAGCGTACCGCCTTGCGGCTGCCGGATGCGCAGCAGCCCTGGCAGGGGCTGGTCACGGCGCCGGATGGTTCGAGCGACCGGCCACTGAAACTGCTGCTGGTTGGGGAGTCAACGGTGGCGGGTGTCGGGGTTGAGCGTCAGGAGCAGGCGTTGACCGGGCAGTTGGCCAGTCAGCTGGCACAGCAGTTTGGGCGCCCGGTACAGTGGCAGGCCGCTGGCCGCAACGGCGCAGTCGCTGCAGACTGTCTGCAGGATCTGTTACCTCCGGCTCTGGAGCAGCGGTGGGATATTGCGCTCATCGTGCTCGGTGTCAACGACACCACTCATCTCACGTCAAGGCCGCGCTGGCGGCGCACTTTGCAGTGTCTTATCGAGCAACTGGGGCGTTGTTCCGGTCAGGTCATGCTGACCGAGGTGCCGCCGCTGGGGCATTTTCGCGCGCTACCGCAGCCGTTGCGTGGCTGGTTCGGCCTGCGGGCAGGGTTGATGGACGCGGATCTGCGACGGGTGGCGCACAGCTGTGGTGCGCGTTATCTGTCTTTGGATATGCCGTTTGAGCCTGGCTACCTGGCCCGGGATGGCTATCACCCGTCCGCCGCTGGCTACCAGCAATGGGCGGCGGGCATTGTCCGTCAGTTGTCTTCGTCGACCTTCTGATCGGCGGCGCTGGCGCCATGCGGGGGCGCCTGATCCCGTGCACGCTCCCACACCTTTGCGCTTTTCACCATGTTGTCCTTGGTCTGCAGGATTTCCATGCGGTAGCCGCCAGTGGTGAGGCAGACGGCGGTCTCTGGAATGGTTTCCAGCTGTTCGGTGATTACGCCGTTGAGGGTTTTGGGGCCGTCGGCGGGTAGCTTCCAGTGCAGGTGGCGGTTGATGTCGCGAATGGACGCGCTGCCGTCGATAACGTAGGTGCCGTCGGCCTGTGGGTGGATGTCCTGACTCAGGCTGAGCATCTCGGTGGTGAAGTCGCCGACGATTTCCTCAAGGATATCTTCCAGCGTCACCAGGCCAATGACATCGCCATACTCGTCAACGACGATGGCAATGCGGCGTTTTTGCTTTTGAAAGTTGAACAACTGGGTGTGCAGTGGCGTACTTTCCGGGATGAAATAGGGCTCCTTGCAGGCGCCCACCAGCGCTTCCTTGGTCAGCTCGCCGCGGCTGAGCAAGCGCGCGATTGAGCGCATGTGGACAATGCCGGTAACGTTGTTGATGTCGCCCTGATAGACCGGCAGCCGGGTATAGTGGCAGCTGCGCAACTGGTGATTGATCGCCGTCATGTCGGTGTCCAGATCAATGCCGACCGCTTCGTTGCGCGGGATCATGATGTCGTTGACAGTCATTTTTTCCAGGTCGAGGATGCCCAGCAACATGTTCTGGCGGCTGCGGGTAATACCCAGACCAGCCTCCCGGACCACGGTACGCAGTTCCTCTGTGGTCAGCTGATCGCCATCTTTGTCGTTTGGGTTCACCCCCAGCAGACGCAGCAACAGATTGCTGATCGCGCTGCAGACCCAGACCACCGGGTAGAGTAGGCGCTGCAGCGCAGACAGGATGACGCTGGCCGGAAAGGCAATCAGCTCAGGCCGCAAGGCAGCGAGCGTCTTCGGTGTGATTTCGCCGAAGATCAGTACGACCACGGTCAGGATCATCGTCGCGATGGCGATGCCGGCTTCGCCCCAGATGTCGACAGCAACCACCGTGGCGATAGACGCGGCCAGGATGTTGACGATGTTGTTGCCGACCAGAATGGTGCCGAGCAGGCGATCCGGCCGTTCCAGCAGGCGTGATGCGCGGCGGGCAGCACGATTACCTTCCCTGCTCAAGTGCTTCAACCGGTAGCGGTTGAGGCTCATCATGCTGGTCTCGGAGCTGGAGAAGAACGCCGACAGCACGATCAGTACCACCAGCAGAATCAGCAGTATGCCAGTATGGGATTCGTTCAAGGGCTTGCCTCAGGCGGGTCGTAGAAGGGTCAGGCGGCCAGCAGCAGCTCGCGCACCAGCTTGCTGCCGAAGTAGGCCAGCATCAGCAGTAGAAAGCCCGCGAGCGTCCAGCGGATCGCATTGCTGCCACGCCAGCCGCGGAAGTGCCGGCCCCACAGCAGAATGCCGAACACGACCCAGGCCAAGCACGAGAGGAGGGTCTTGTGGGCCAGATGCTGAGCGAACATGTTCTCAAGAAACACGAAGCCCGAGACCAATGCCAGGGTCAATAGGATCTCGCCACACAGCAGGAACTGGAACAGCAGCTGTTCCATGGTCTGCAATGGCGGGAAGGTACGAATAAAGCGGGTCGGATGCTTGTGCTTGAGCTGGTAGTCCTGGACCGCCAGCAGGGTCGCCTGGAAAGCGGCAATGGTGAAGATGCCGTAGGCCAGCACAGACAGCAGAATGTGCACCAGCAGGCCGTCCTGATCGGTTGGCAGGGTGGTGCCCTGTTCGGGGAAGAAGCCCGCTAGCAGACCGGTGATCAAGGCCATTGGATAGAGCCCCAGCAGCAGGCTGGTAACCGGCGCACGGAAGCTCGATATCAGCGTGACTGCCACTACCAGCCAGGAAATCAGCGAGCCGATATTGAACAGGCCCAGGGCAAAGCCCTGTGGTGTAGTGAGCTGAATATACAGGCTGACGGCGTGGGCCAGCAGGGCGACCAGCCCGATGGCGCGTAACAGGCTGGCGCTGACGGCCAGGCGTTTGCCGAGGCAGTGCATCTGATAGAGGATGCCGCTGAGGTAAAAACCGGCGGCCAACAGGCTGGGGGCGAGGGCTGTCATACGTCCTTGCGAGCGATTATCAACAAAGCCGCAGTGTGGCATAAGCCGCGTCCGGGTGAAAGCGTCTGCCGGTGTTCCCTATCCTGTGTCGGGTGCGCGGGGTATACTGCGCGGCTGAAAATGCGGCCGGGCTGCCCACCAAGGCCCGCCCTGGGAGAATGCATCATGTTTGAGAATCTTACCGAGCGCCTGTCGCACAGCCTGCGTGGTGTGACCGGTCAGGCCAAGCTGACTGAAGACAATATCAAGGACACCCTGCGTGAAGTGCGCATGGCGCTGCTGGAGGCCGATGTCGCGCTGCCGGTGGTCAAGACCTTTGTTGATCAGGTGCGTGAACGCGCGGTCGGCACCGAAGTGTCGCGCAGCCTGTCGCCGGGCCAGGTCTTCGTCAAGATCGTCAAGTCCGAGCTGGAAGCGGTCATGGGGCAGTCCGAGGGGCTGAACCTGGCTGTCAGTCCACCGGCGGTGATCCTGATGGCCGGCCTGCAGGGTGCGGGTAAGACCACCAGCGTGGCCAAACTAGCCAAGACGTTGCGTGAGCGCGAGAAGAAGAAGGTTATGGTGGTCAGCGCCGACGTTTATCGTCCGGCGGCGATCAAGCAGCTCGAAACGCTGGCCGCCGATGTGCAGGTCGAGTTCTTCCCGTCCTCCGCTGATCAGCAGCCGGTCGCCATCGTCGAGGCGGCGATGCGTGAGGCGAAGAACCGCTTCATGGACGTGCTGATTGTTGATACCGCTGGCCGTCTGCACGTCGACGACGAAATGATGGCCGAGATCAAGCAGGTGCACGCGGCAGCCAAGCCAGCGGAAACCCTGTTTGTAGTCGACGCCATGACCGGTCAGGACGCCGCCAACACCGCACAGGCCTTCAACGAGGCGCTGCCGCTGACCGGTGTGATCCTGACCAAGGTCGACGGTGATGCCCGTGGCGGTGCCGCGCTGTCGGTACGCCATATCACTGGCAAGCCGATCAAGTTCCTCGGTATGGGCGAGAAGATCGACGCGCTGGAAGTCTTCCACCCTGACCGCGTTGCCTCGCGCATTCTGGGCATGGGCGACGTGCTCAGCCTGATCGAGCAGGCTGAGCAGAAGATCGACAAGGACAAGGCCGAGAAACTGGCCAAGAAGCTGAAGAAAGGCAAAGGCTTCGATCTCGAGGACTTCCGTGATCAATTGCAGCAGATGAACGCCATGGGCGGTCTTGGCTCGATGATGGAAAAGCTGCCGATGATGGGTGGCAAGATTAACGCCGCCCAGATGGAAACCGCACAGACCGAAGCGGCCAAGCAGTTCAAACGTATGGAAGCGATCATCAATTCGATGACGCCGGCCGAGCGCCGCAATCCTGACGTTATCAGCGGTTCGCGCAAGCGCCGCATCGCAGCAGGCTCCGGCACCCAAATTCAGGACATCGGGCGCCTGCTCAAGCAGCACAAGCAGATGCAGAAGATGATGAAGAAGGTCACCGGCAAGGGCGGTATGGCCAAGCTCATGCGCGGTATGGGGGGCATGGGCGGTGGCGGAGGTGGCATGCTGCCTCCGGGTGGCGGTATGCCGCGGTTCTGAGGACTGCCCTGACCGCCGTTTTGTGGCGCTGGGGCATGCAGCTGACCGGTGGTGCCGGTTGCTGCTGAAAAAAGAGTTTTCATTGGTCGGGATATTCCGTAGAATACGCGACCTTTCGGGCTATAGGTGCATGCGTTGTTAGCTGCGGGCCCGCAAACGATTTTAAGTAGCGATACTCAAACACAGGAAACGATGTCGACATGGTAACCATTCGTCTTGCTCGTGGTGGCTCCAAGAAGCGCCCCTTCTATCATCTGACCGTTGCCAACAGCCGCAACGCTCGCGATGGCCGTTTTGTTGAGCGTGTAGGCTTCTTCAACCCGGTAGCCACTGGTGCTGAAGTGCGTCTGTCCGTGAACGAAGAGCGCGTCCAGTACTGGCTGAGCCAGGGTGCACAGCCCTCTGATCGCGTTGCAGCTCTGCTGAAGGAAGCTGGTCAGGCTGCTGCCTGATATGGCCAATACTCCTGAGCCGGCCGGGGCCCAACGGGTTGTACTCGGCAAGATTGTTTCGGTTCATGGGGTGCGTGGGGCGGTAAAGGTTTATTCCCATACCGACCCGCTGGACAACGTGCTTGATTATGCGGAGTGGTCCCTGAATCGGGGCACCGAGCAACGCACAGTGTCTGTCCTCGGTGGTCGCGTCCAAGGGCGCGTGCTGGTGGTCAACCTCAAGGGGGTTGATGATCGCAACAAAGCCGAGGAGCTGGTCAATTTCGAGATCAGTATTGCGGCTGACGCACTGCCTGAGCTCGAAGATGGCGATTTTTACTGGCATCAACTGGAAGGCCTTCAGGTTATCAACCAGGAAGGGCAGCTGTTCGGGAAGGTGGATCACCTGCTCGAAACCGGCTCCAACGATGTCATGGTGGTCAAGCCCTGCGAGGGCAGTATTGATCAGCGTGAGCGTCTGTTGCCTTATTTGCCGGGCCAGTTTGTAGTCAAGGTCGATCTGGAGACGAAAGTCATACTGGTCGACTGGGATGCGGAGTTCTGACCGGTGTGGGCCGGTGTCATTACCCTGTTTCCTGAGATGTTTGCGGCGCTGACCGAGTCCGGTGTTACCGGCAGGGCGGTCAAGCGAGGGCAGCTGAAAGTCGCTTTCAGTAACCCGCGCGAACACGCACATGACCGTCATCGCACGGTGGATGATCGCCCTTTCGGCGGTGGTCCCGGCATGCTGATGAAGGTTGAGCCGCTGCTGGAGGCAATTGAAGCCATCCGTCAGCAGGCTCCCTCCACCCCGCGGGTGATTTACCTGTCTCCGCAGGGGCAGCCTCTGACGCAGAAACGCGTCGAACAGCTGGCGCAGCTGGACAGCCTTGTGCTGTTATGCGGGCGCTACGAGGGCATCGACGAGCGCATCATCGATCGCTGCGTAGATGAGGAAATCTCCATTGGCGACTATGTGTTGTCCGGTGGCGAACTGGGAGCGATGGTGCTCCTGGACGCGGTGACTCGTTTGATTCCCGGTGTACTGGGGCATGCGGATTCTGCGGCAGAAGATTCCTTTTCGGCGGGATGGCTCGATTGCCCACATTACACCCGACCGGAAGAATTTGATGGGCAACGCGTACCGGACGTGTTGCTCAGCGGTAATCATGAACTGATCCGGCGCTGGCGTCTCAAGCAGTCTTTGGGTCGAACCTGGCAACGTCGGCCAGAGTTGCTCGAAGAGCTGGAATTGAGCAAAGAACAGCAACAGCTGCTGGCGGAATATATCCGTGAGCAGGAAACCGATAACCATTGAAACAGGTCCGACGGCCTGTGCAGGAGAAGCAAGATGTCCAATATTATTGCCCAGCTTGAAGCTGAACAGATGTCCAAGGAAATCCCCGCGTTTGCACCGGGTGATACCGTTATCGTCCAGGTCAAGGTTAAGGAAGGTGAGCGCTCACGTCTGCAGGCCTTCGAAGGCGTGGTTATCGGTAAGCGTAACCGTGGTCTGAACTCGGCTTTCACCGTTCGCAAGATCTCCAGCGGTGTTGGTGTTGAGCGTACTTTCCAGACTTTCTCGCCGCTGATCGACAGCATCACTGTCAAGCGTCGCGGTGACGTTCGCAAGGCCAAGCTGTACTACCTGCGTGCTCTGTCCGGTAAGGCTGCTCGCATCAAGGAAAAGCTGTCCTGATCGGACAACTGACCCACAAAAAAGCAGCCTGAGGGCTGCTTTTTTGTGCCTGAGTGTTTTTAATCGACGGGTCGCCGCCCACTTGAGTCAAATCCATGCCTGATGTTGCGCCAATGCCGGTCAGTGACGCGGATCAGCAGCTGATCGATCAGTTCCTTGATAGCCTTTGGCTGGAAAAGGGCTTATCGAAGCACACTTGCAGTGCCTATCGCACCGACCTGCGGACGCTGGCCGGTTGGCTGGGGCAGCGCCGCACTGGCTTGCTTCAGGTGTCGCGTGCTGATCTGATGGCGCACCTGGGTTGGCGGCTGAGCGCGGGTTATCAGGCGCGCTCCAGCGCGCGTCTGCTGTCCTGTGTGCGCAGTTTCTATCGCTACCTGCTGCGCCAGCAGTTGATTGCCGAAGATCCGACCCGTGACGTGGCCATGCCCAAGATTGGTCGGCCGCTGCCGAAGGCGTTGAGTGAGGTTGATGTTGAGCGGCTGCTCGCGGCACCGGACAGCGAAGACAGCCTCGGCATGCGTGACCGCTGCATGCTGGAAGTTCTGTACGCCACCGGGCTACGCGTCAGTGAGCTGGTCGGGCTGCGGCTGGATCAGCTGAATTTGCGTCAGGGTGTGGTGCGGGTAACCGGCAAGGGCAGCAAGGAGCGGCTGGTTCCGTTGGGGGAGGAGGCGATGCTCTGGCTGGAGCAGTATCTGCATTCTGCTCGCGTCGCGTTGCTGGCTGGCAAGCCGAGTGATGTGCTGTTTCCCAGTCGGCTGGGGCGGATGATGACGCGGCAAACCTTTTGGCACCGCATCAAGTTGCATGCGCAGACGGCAGGTATCCGCAGCGGGCTGTCGCCGCATACCTTGCGCCACGCTTTTGCGACGCATCTGCTCAATCACGGGGCTGACCTGCGGGTGGTGCAGATGCTGCTGGGGCACAGTGATCTTTCTACCACGCAGATCTACACCCATATCGCGCGGCAGCGCTTGCATGATCTGCACGCGCAGCACCATCCACGAGGGTGAACCCCGTGGTGCGGAGTACTCCGTCGGACGAGTGCTCAAGCCCGCATCTGGCTGCGTTTCCCGCCGGCCAATAGGGCCGTTATTGGTTGTGCACTGCGCTTTATTTTCGCAGTCTCGATCGTTTGCAGAGCGCGTGTGGAATTGGTCAGTGCTTCCTTTATTCATGTTAAGCTTGACGGTCTTCAAAAGGAGTGGACTATGCGACTGAAAATCGGCCTGGCCGCCATACTGGCTCTGGCAGCGACACAAGTCATGGCGAACCCCGATCAGGCGATCCGGGACGCTCTGAAGACGATGAATTTTGATGTGCCGGTCAAGGTCGTGAGCGAGTCTCCCGTGGCGGGCCTGTACACTGTTGAACTGGAAAGTGGCCGCGTTCTTTATGCCAGTGCAGACGGCAAGTATTTCGTCCAGGGCTCGATGATTGAGGTCAATGACGGCCGGCCGCGAAACCTCACGTCCATCGCCGAGGCGCGTAACATCGGTGCGGTGATCAACGGCTTGCCGCAGCAAGAACTGATCGTGTTTGCGCCCGAGCAACCGAAGACCCATATCACGGTGTTCACTGACGTGGACTGTGGCTACTGCCGCAAGCTGCACAATGAAGTGCAGCAGTTGAACGACTTAGGTATCGAAGTGCGCTACGCTGCGTTCCCGCGCGGTGGTATGCAGTCCCGTGCAGCCAGCATCATGCAGTCAGTCTGGTGCGCAGATGACCGCAAGGCCGCGTTGACCGCAGCCAAGCAAGACGATGCAATTGCGCCGGCCAGCTGTGATAACCCGGTTGCGCGTCAGTACGAACTGGGTCAGCAGGTAGGCGTGCAGGGTACGCCGGCCATTTTTATGGCCAACGGGGTGTTGATCCCCGGTTATCAGCCAGCCGCTCAACTAGCGGCTATCGCGCTGGAAAATCAGTAATAACCGCGCTGGCGAGCACCTCTCCAGCGCGTTTTCATGTAATCGACTAACAACCAGGTAGGGACCAAAGTTTGAAACCGGTCAAAGTAGGTATTTGTGGATTGGGCACCGTCGGCGGTGGCACCTTCAATGTTCTGCAGCGCAACGCGACGGAAATTGCCCGGCGTGCTGGGCGTGGCATTGAGGTCGCCCAGATTGCAACCCGGCACCCGAACCCGGCCTGCAGCCTGGGTATGACACCGGTAACCGACGACGTCTTCGAACTGGTCAATAACCCCGGGATCGACATCATTGTCGAACTGATCGGCGGTTACACGCTGGCCAAGGATGTGGTGCTCAAGGCGATCGAAAATGGCAAGCACGTGGTCACCGCCAACAAGGCGCTGATTGCCGTGCACGGCAACGAGATCTTCGCTGCTGCCAGCGCCAAGGGCGTGATGGTTGCGTTCGAGGCCTCGGTCGCCGGTGGTATTCCGATCATCAAGGCGCTGCGTGAAGGTCTGGCGGCCAATCGCATCGACTGGGTCGCCGGCATCATCAACGGCACCGGCAACTTCATCCTGACTGAAATGCGTGACAAGGGCCGGACGTTTGAAGACGTGCTCACTGAAGCGCAGGCGCTGGGTTATGCCGAGGCTGATCCGACCTTCGACGTGGAAGGTATTGATGCGGCGCACAAGCTGACCATTCTGGCGTCTATTGCCTTCGGTATTCCGCTGCAGTTCGACAAGGCCTACACCGAAGGGATCACCAAGCTGACCACCGCTGACGTGAACTACGCCGAAGCGCTGGGTTACCGCATCAAGCACCTGGGTGTGGCGCGCCGCACCGAGCAGGGCGTTGAGCTGCGTGTGCACCCGACCCTGATCCCGGCCGACCGTCTGATCGCCAACGTCAACGGTGTGATGAACGCGGTGATGGTTAACGGCGACGCTGTTGGCTCCACGCTCTACTACGGTGCCGGTGCTGGTGCCGAACCGACGGCTTCCGCCGTTGTTGCCGACATCATCGACGTGGTCCGCACCCTGACCACCGACCCGACCAACCGCGTTCCGCACCTGGCGTTCCAGGCTGATGCGCTGTCGGATCTGCCGGTGCTGCCGGTTGACGAGGTCGAAACCGCCTACTACCTGCGCCTGCACGCGCAGGACCGCCCGGGCGTGCTTGCCAAGGTCGCGACCATCCTGTCCGAGCGTGGCATCAACATCGAATCGATCATGCAGAAGGACGTGGAAGAGCAGGACGGCCTGGTGCCGATGATTCTGCTGACTCACCGCGTGCGCGAGCAGAACATGAACGACGCGATTGCCGCGCTGGAGTCGCTTGAAGATATCGCCGGTCCGCTGATGCGGATCCGCGTGGAACAACTGGACTAATTCAGCGGCAGGCGACAAGCGACAAGCGGCAAGTAACCCCGGTACTTGCCGCTTGTCGTCTGCGGCTTGCAGCTCAAACCGAAGGTTTGCCGATATGCGTTATATCAGTACCCGTGGCCAGGCTCCGGCCCTCAATTTCGAAGACGTGCTGCTGGCCGGTCTGGCCTCTGACGGCGGTCTGTACGTACCCGAGAACCTGCCGCGTTTTACCCAGGAGCAGATTGCGTCTTGGGCCGGCCTGCCGTACCACGAGCTAGCGTTCAACGTTATGCGTCCGTTCGTTAGTGGCAGCATTCCGGATGCCGATTTCAAACAGATTCTGCAGGACACCTACGGCGTCTTTGAGCACAAGGCCGTTGTACCGCTGCGTCAGCTGGACAGCAACGAGTGGGTGATGGAGCTGTTCCACGGCCCGACCCTGGCGTTCAAGGACTTTGCCCTGCAGCTGCTGGGCCGTTTGCTCGACTACTTCCTGGTCAAGCGCGGCGAGCGTGTGGTGATTATGGGCGCTACCTCTGGTGATACCGGTTCGGCCGCCATTGAGGGTTGCAAAGCCTGCGAGAACGTCGACATCTTCATCATGCACCCGCACAACCGGGTGTCCGAGGTGCAGCGTCGCCAGATGACCAGCATCCTTGGCGAGAACATCCACAACATCGCCATCGAAGGCAACTTCGACGACTGTCAGGAGATGGTCAAGGCCAGTTTCGCCGACCAGGGCTTCCTCAAGGGTACTCGTCTGGTCGCGGTCAACTCGATCAACTGGGCGCGCATCATGGCGCAGATCGTCTACTACTTCCACGCAGCCCTGCAGCTCGGTGGCCCGGCGCGCTCCATGGCGTTCTCGGTACCGACCGGCAACTTCGGCGACATCTTCGCTGGTTACCTGGCGCGCAATATGGGCCTGCCGATCAGCCAACTGATCGTTGCCACTAACCGCAACGACATCCTGCACCGCTTCATGAGCGGCAATCACTACGACAAGGACACCCTGCACCCGTCGCTGTCGCCGTCGATGGACATCATGGTGTCGTCCAACTTCGAACGCCTGCTGTTCGATCTGCACGGTCGTAACGGTGCGCTGGTGGCCAAGCTGATGGACGACTTCAAGGTCAGCGGCAAGCTGTCGGTCGAAGATGATCGCTGGACTGAGGCGCGCAAGTTGTTCGACTCGCTGGCAGTTGACGACGAAGGCACCTGTGCAACCATCGCCGAGGTATTCGAGCAGTGCGGCGAAGTGCTGGACCCGCACACTGCCATTGGCGTACGTGCAGCCCGTGAATGTCGTCGCTCGCTGTCGACGCCGATGATCACCCTTGGGACTGCGCACCCGGTCAAGTTCCCGGATGCGGTCCGTCAGGCTGGCGTTGGCGAAGCATTGCACCTACCGGCGCATCTGAGCGATCTGTTCGAGCGCGAAGAGCGTATGACCGTGCTGCCGAACAGCCTGGCAGACGTGCAGGCCTTTGTTGCCGCGCATGGCAATCGCGGCAAGCCACTCTAAGCGAAGCGGCTGACACAACAACGGCGCCCTTGGGCGCCGTTGTTGTTTGTGCGTCTTACTCGACCCGGGTCAGGGTCACATCAATATTGCCGCGGGTGGCGTTGGAGTACGGGCAGACTCGGTGGGCGCGCTCGATCAGTTGTTCGGCCTGCTCTGCAGGCATGCCCGGCAGGCTGACGCGCAGTTCCACTTCGATGCCGAAGCCCTGCGGAATCTGACCAATACCCACCACGCCCTCAACCGAGGCATCGGCTGGCATCGGCAACTTGTCGCGCCCGGCGACAAACTTCATCGCACCAATGAAACAGGCCGAGTAGCCCGCGGCAAACAACTGCTCGGGGTTGGTGCCCTGGCCACCTGCGCCGCCCAGTTCTTTTGGCGTGGTCAGTTCGATATCCAGTACCCCGTCTGATGAAACGGCGCGACCGTCCCGGCCGCCGGTGGCCTCTGCGTAGGCGCGATAGACAACGTTCTCGATGGTCATGATTGCTCTCCTGTCTAAATTTAAGTTGTACACAATCTATGTGTTGACTATGGTCGCAATTTAAGTTGTGTGCAATTTATTTTGCAATTCAGGCGACGAGCGGTGGCCGGGTTATACTCGCTGCCCTGATTCTTGTGGCGGAGTTCGAATGCCTTATCTTGTTGCGGTAACCCTGCTGTGGGCGGTGTCGTTCAGCCTGATTGGCGAGTATCTGGCGGGTCAGGTCGACAGCTATTTCGCCGTGCTGACGCGGGCCATGCTGGCTGGGTTGCTGTTCCTGCCGCTGTTGCGAGTGCGCCTGCTGCCCCGCCCGGTGGTACCGGGCTTGCTGGTGGTTGGCGCGTTGCAGTTTGGGGTCACCTACATCTGTCTGTATCAATCCTTCGAGTACATATCGGTACCCGAGGTGCTGCTGTTTACCATCTTTACTCCGTTACATGTGGCGGTCATTGATGACTTACTGAACCGGCGCTTCAGTCTGGGCCCGCTGGTCGCCGCGGCGATTGCGGTGGTCGGTGCCGGGATCATGCGTTACGACGGCCTCAGTGACAGCTTTATTCGCGGTTTTCTGATTCTGCAGTTGGCCAACTTCACCTTTGCGGCCGGGCAGGTGGGGTACGCCCATCTGGCTCGGCATTATGAATTGACCTCGACGCAGCAATGGCAGGGCTTTGGGTTGTTTTTCATCGGTGCATTGATGGTGATGCTGCCAGCCTGGTTGCTGCTGGGTAATCCGGAACGCCTGCCGCATACCGCGCTGCAATGGTCGGTGCTGGTCTGGTTGGGGCTGGTAGCGTCCGGGCTCGGCTTTCTGTTCTGGAATCGCGGTGCCGCGCAAGTGGACGCCGGCACCCTCGGCATTATGAACAATGCGCTGGTGCCGGCGGGTTTGCTGGTCAATCTGCTAATCTGGAATCACGATGCCGATCTGCTGCGGCTCGCGGCTGGTTCCGTGGTGATCGGGCTATCGCTTTGGGTCAACGCCCGCTGGCCGCGCTGGTTCGGCGCACGGCCAGCACAGCCCTGACGGCGGTCAGAGCGGCCCGGCGAAGGTGTCGCAGGCGGTGATGTCGCCGCTGTCGAAGCCGCGTTTGAACCATTTCACCCGCTGCGCCGAGGTGCCGTGGGTGAAGCTGTCCGGTACCACATCCTGGCCGGCCTGGCGCTGCAGGCGGTCATCGCCGATGGCGCTGGCGGCAGTCAGGGCTTCGTCCAGATCATCCGGGTCCAGCAGCTGGCGTTCGCGGTTGGCGGCGTGGCCCCAGAGGCCGGCAAAGCAATCGGCCTGCAGTTCCTGACGGACTGACAGCGCATTCACCTCGGCCTGGCTGCGGCCGGCGCCCGCCTGGCGCACCTTTTGGCTGATGCCCAGCAGAGTTTGCACGTGGTGGCCCACTTCATGGGCGATGACGTAGGCCTGGGCGAAGTCGCCGGGGGCACCAAGCTGCTGTTTCATGTCATTGAAGAACGCCAGATCCAGATAGACCTGCTGATCGCCCGGGCAGTAGAACGGGCCAACGGCCGAGCTGGCGCTGCCGCAGGCGGACTGCACACGGTTGGAAAACAGCACTAGTTTGGGCTCCTGATACTGCCGACCGATGCTCTGGAATACCTGATGCCAGGTGGTCTCAGTATCGGCCAGCACCACGCTGACGAATTCGGTCAGTTCCTGCTCAGCCGGGGAGAGCGGACGTTGGCTTTGTTGGGTAACGGTTTGGCCGCCGCCAAGCAGCAAGGGCAGCAGGTCGATGCCGAGCATCTTGCCGCCGATGATGGCTACCGCGCCAATGGCGAGAACCCAGCGGCCGCCGCGGGTTCCGATCAGCATGGGAATTAAACGCAGCAGCAGTGCGCCGCCAGCACCGGCGCTTGAAATGCTGTCGCCTCTGCGGTCTTCGATATTGCTGCTTCGCCGTCTGCCGCGCCAATCCATCATTGTCTCCTCGAATAACTGCCTCTCGGATCAGCAGCGAAATCCGCCCCGACCGAATGTCCGTATGAACAGCCGAATGATACGGCGTTTGCAGTGGTGTTTGCGCTGTTCCAGTCGAGCGGCCAGCGCTGCGCTGTCTGGCGAAGCGGGCAAGCGCTGGAGTTGGGCTTGCAGGTTGCACAGGTCTTGCAGCTCGCCAAGTCGTTCACCCAGTCGCGCCAACCGTTTCATCTGGCGATCGGCCGGCAGACGCGCATCGTGCAGTTGTTCGTGCTGATACAGCGCATATTTGGTCCATTTTCGACAGCGGTGATAGAGCGCATCCTGATCGCTATTGCAGGCGCGTCGAGCAAGTTTGCGTGCCTGTTTGAAGGTGCGCTGCAGGCCAACATGCCAATGGTCGACTGTGCCGCTGGCCGAATGGGGCCAGTTAGCGAGGACGGCGGCGAAGGCGGCAATCAGATGCTCGCTGTCGGCGCTGCTCGGCGCACGGGTATGTGATGCCTGCATTAGCCGGCTATTGAGTGTGGGGCTCAGCGGTGTGTCCAGGCTGCTGGCGAGCTGCTTGATCAGTTGCTGCTGTACGTGCAGATCGCGGCTGCCGGCCAGCGTTTTGGCGATCTGTCTGAGCTGCTGGTCCAACTGGCGCAACCGTTGGTGCCCTGCATACGGACGGTACAGCTGCAGTAGTGCCCTTAAGCGCTTGCAGCAGACGCGTAACTGATGAATGGCGTCGGCATCCGGTGCCGTCCCGTTGACGATAGGCAGCAGGGCGCAACGCACGTGGTGACGGGCGGCTTGATAAAGTGGGTCGGCATCGGGTGTCAGTGGCATCAGCCGAGTGTAGGCCAGCTGCGCAGGGGCGAAAAGAGGGGGCTAACCGAATGCGGCGATGATGCTGTCTGCCAGTTCAGCCCGACAGGCCAGTCCCAACTGGCGATGACGCAGCGTCTCGGGTACCAGTCCGCGCAGGGAGTGGCTGTCGATGGCCGGGCTCAGCAGGTCGATGTCGTCGCTGACCGCCATAACGGTTGCCCCCTGGCGGTGCTGCACCAGGCTCAGGGCCAGGTCTTCGGTATCCACCTGCATGCTGGCGTGGTCGGCCACTTCGGGTAGGCGCTCTAGGAAAGCTCTGCGCAGTTCGCAGTCGAGCCGGTCGATCCACGGGTATTGGGTAGCCTGTTCCAGCTCAAGTGGCTGATTGAGGGACCAGCCGCGTGGCAGCAGCAGGCGGTACTCTTGTTCCAGCAGCGCGATAAAGTGATAGCCGGCCGGCACCTGCCGTTCACTCAGCAGCCAGAGGTCTGCGCTTTGAGCGGGTTGGCTGCGTACCTGCAGGCGATAATCCGTGAGCCTGCCTGCGGTCAGCTGCAGTAGGTAGCCGCTGTCGCGACTGGCCAGGCTGGAGTCGATACCGACCGACAGGGTGGGGCGCTCGACGCGCTTGAAGCGTTGCTCCATTTCGCCGGCGCTGCCAAGCAGGCGCGCGGCCTCCTGATAGAAGGCCTCACCCTCGGGCGTGAGCGTCACGCCTCTCTTGCTACGGCTGAACAGCCGCAGGGCAAATTCATGCTCGAGCTGGGCTACGGCGTTGGAAATTGACGGCTGGGCGACATGGCAGCGCTCGGCCGCCGCGGTCAGGCTGCCAGCTTCGGCGGCGGCGCAGAAGTAGCGCAGGCTGCGCAGATCCATCGTTATTCCTCGAAGGTTGGAAACTGGGCCAGGCCAGCCGCGACGAACTCGTCGTGGGCCGGAATGATCAGCAGCTCCGGGTCACGTAGATGCAGCTCATGTACGCGCTTGAGCTGCTGGCTGTTGCGTTCGCGGTCGCTGTCGACGTGGGATAGCCATTGCACGAATACCGGCCGTGGCTTGTTCTGTTCAACGCCTCGTTCGGTCCAGCTGGTATCGCCGATCAGAAACAGGCGCTGGCCGGAGGGCAGATTGACGAACAGCCCGGCCTGGCCGGCGGTATGGCCGCTCAGATCGACCAGAATCAGCTGACCGTCGCCAAACAGGTCGAGGCTGCGTTCAAAGCCCTGATAGGGCGTGTTGTTCAGTTCGATCTGTTGCCACTCGCGTTCGCCCTCCAGTTGCTCGGCCAAAAAGGCTGGCGGCTCGCCATGGTCGCGGGCTTCCTCCAGTGCGCCGGGCAGCACTTTGACTGGAATGCCGGGGAAGTCCGGCAGCCCGCCGAGGTGATCCCAGTGCAGGTGGCTGGGCAAAATGAAGTCGATATCGTTGGCGCTGTAGCCGGCCGCTTCCAGCTGGTCGCGCGCCGGGTTCAGCTGCTCGTAGGCCAGTAGCGTGCGGTTTATCCAGTTGTTGCGGGCAAAGGCCTCGGCGGTCTGGCGGCCCAGCCCGGTGTCGAACAGAAAGCGGCCTTTGGGGTGTTCGATCAGCACCGCGGCATGCACCAGATGGCGCTCGGTGGTCCAGCGCCCGCCACTGACGACCATGGCCTCGGCGGCGCCGCTGGACACGGCGGTGGGTATCAGCGAAAGGCGCAGGTGTTCGACAGCCGGGGCGGCAAACAGCAGGCTGCTGCAAGCGAGCAAAATGGGGGCTACAAGAGGGGAAAAGCGCTTCATGGGATGGCTCCGATTGGGTGAGAACCCACTGTGGCATCCGCTGAAGAATAGATTAAATATTCTTTATTGTTAGTTAAGGAATAAAAAAGCTATGGAAGGGCGACGGGTGTCGCCCTTCCTGATAGTGCTGCCTATTCGCTAGCGCTGGCGTTGCCCCGCAGTCTGGCGAGCACGCTGTTGGCATCGGTCTTGCCGGTGGCAATGCCGGCGCGCTGCAGGCGCTGGTCAAGTGCACTGCCGTCGTCCTCGTCCTGCAATTGCTGGAGGGCGGCGCCGAGATCGCTGGCGTTGTCCTGACGTTGACGAATGCGCTCCAGAGAACTGGCCAGATCGCCCATGTGGGCTTGTAGGCCACGGGTCTGCTGACCGAGATTGCCCAGCAGGCGCTCGGCGCTGCGGTTGGCCCGTGCCAGCTGTAGTTCGCGGCGATACTGCTGGTGCATCTGCGCCGCGCGGCGCAGTTGTTCGCGCAGACTGGTTTCCTGCCGCTGCAGCTGCTCGGCCTGCTGGCGCTGTTGCTGCAACTGGTTCTCTTGCGCGGCGATCCACTCGGCCAGCTCGTAGGCCAGCCCGGCTTCATCTCGCTCCAGTGCCTGCCGCGCCTGTTCTTCGCGCTGGGCTAGGTCGGTGCTGAGCTGCTCGTTGCTGCGCTGCAGCTGCTTGATGGTGGCCATCAGCCCAGCCAGCTCGCGCTTGGCCAGCAGCATGGCGTGCTCGGTGTCGCGCAGTTCCTGCTCCATGATGCGCAGGGCGTTGGCGTCTACCAGCTGTTCAAGCGGTTCATGGGCGCTGGCGCGGAACAGGGTGCCTACTTTTCTCCAGAGTGTCATGACGGTTACTCCGTATATTCTTTCAGCAGTTGTTGGGCGCGGGCTTCGGACAGGCGGTTGTGAATGCGCTTGCCTTCGTGTTCATCCCGCATGGTTTTCGACAGGGTGATGGTGGTGCTGACCAGAAACAGCGCACAGACCGACATGTAGCCCTTGACCAGCAGGTCGGTGGGGGCGAATACCACGCCCGCGCCAGTTGCCAGCAGGGCGATCGCGAACGACGCCTTGACGAAGAAAATCCAGCCTGAGGAGTTACTGTTGATCTCGGTATCCATGGTGTTGCCTCCAGAACGTGGGGTGCGCAGGGGTTGTGGCTGCGTCTGGAGCGGACTGTGCACGGGTGCACTCGGCGATGCCAGCGCGACCGAAAAGGTTGCGCAGAAGGGCGCTTAAGGTATTACATGGCGATACTTTCTGGCGGCTCGAACCGCCTTCACCGCATTAATTGTTTGTAAAGGTATTGTCATATGGCGCAGACCGCAGCGATTGTCGCGGCATTGAAAGGCGCGCTGAAAGAGCGTGGAATCACCTATCAACAGGTTGCCGAGGCGCTTGAATTGTCGGAGGCGAGCGTCAAGCGGTTGTTCTCTGAGCGGCAGTTTTCGCTGCAGCGGCTGGATCAGATCTGTGCGCTGTTGGGGCTGGAGATCACCGATCTGGTCCGCCGGCTGGATCAGGCCCAGCGCATCGATGCGCTGACTGCCGAGCAGGAGCAGGAACTGGTGGGCGATGACCGCCTCCTGCTGGTGGCGATCTGCGCTCTGAATCGCTGGAGTCTGGCGCAGATGCTGGATACCTATCAGCTCAGTGAGGTGGAAGCGGTGGGCCGCCTGGCGCGGCTGGATCGCATGGGGCTGATTGAACTGCTGCCGGGCAACCGTATCAAGCCGCTGATCAGTCATGATTTTCGCTGGCAGCAGGGCGGGCCGATTCAGCGCTTCTTCGAGCAGCAGGTGCAGAGCGATTTCTTCCAGTGTCACTTCAATCGCCCTGGCGAGCTGCGACTGTTCCTCAGCGGGATGCTGTCGCCGCAATCCACCGAGCAGATGCACCAGAAACTGCAGCGTCTGGCCCAGGCGTTTCGGCATAGCCATCAGGAAGACCTGGTACTGCCGCTGGAGCAGCGTTTTGGCGTCAGTATGATCATGGCGATTCGGCCCTGGGAGGTGGCGGCGTTTCAACAGCTGCGCCGCCCCGAAGCGGCCAAGTACTACCCTGGACACAAACGAACGGGAGAGGCGGTATGAACTTGCTGACAGATATTGTGGCAGCGGCTCTGGCGTCCATACCGCTGCTGCTGACGCTCGGGCTGGTGACGCTGGTGCTGGCGCTTGCGCACTTTCTGTTGATTCGGCGCAATCGCGATCTGGGCAACGAGCGGCTATTTTCACGCCAGCTGATCATGCTGGCGCTGACCCTGGTTGGTCTGGTTGCGGTTATTCTCGCCTTGCCGGTCAGCGAGGGCGCCCGCAATCAGATCATCGCGCTGCTGGGGTTGCTGATCTCCGGTGTCTTTGCCTTCTCGTCTTCCAATATCTTTGCCAACCTTGCAGCGGGTGTGCTGATGCGCATGACCAGGCCCTTTGTGCTGGGTGACTTTATCTCCGTGGGTGAGCACTTTGGACGGGTGGCTGAGCGGGGGTTGTTTGATACCGAGATTCAGTCTGAAAGTGGCGAGCTGATTGCGTTGCCTAACAGCTATCTGACCAGTCGGCCTATTGCCACTTTGCGCAGCGACGGCGCGCTGGTGTCGGCAGAGCTGTCGCTTGGATACGACACCCATCACGCTGATATCGAGCCACTGCTGCTCGCCGCAGCCAAGTCCAGTGGCCTGCAGGATGCTTTTGTACAGCTGCTGGAGTTAGGCAACTTTGCCATCGGCTACCGGGTATCCGGGGTGCTGCCCGAAGCGCGCGGCCTGATTACGGCGCGCTCCAACCTGTACAAGGCGATTCTCGATGGCTTGCACGACGCGGGCATCGAGATCATGTCACCCACCATCATGAATCAACGCCCGGTGCCTGCTGAGCAGGTGTTTATTCCGGCGGGTGGCGGGCATCGTCAGCGCCTTGCGCAGGCCGCTGAAGCCGAAGCAGTGCTGTTTGATAAGGCCGAGCTGGCGCAGCAATTGGCCGAGCGCAAGGCGCAACTGTCCGAACAGGCGCGTGCGCTGGAAGAGGAGGCCAAAGGCGCTGATGGTGAACGCAAGGCGGCGATCAAGGCGCAGCTGGAGCGTATGCGCGAGCAGCGGCGAGAGCTTGATGCGATGACGGAGTCGGGTAGCGAAGCGGCTGGGGCAGGGCAGGCAGGGCGCTCCTGAGGAGCGCCCGTAGCGGTGTCAGAACTCGGCGTTGTGGAAGATGTTCTGCACGTCGTCGAGGTCGTTCAGCATGTCGGTGAACTTCTCGAACATTGCAACATCATCGCCGCTGATTTCGGTGGTGGTCTGCGGCACGAACTGGATCAGGTCAGCCTCGAAGTCGAGTTCACCGAAGGTATCGATCAGCGCCTGTTTGGCCTTGAAGTATTCGGTGTGCGGGGCGAACACGGTGATCACGCCATCTTCGTTCTCGATGTCGGTGACGTCAACGTCGGCCATCATCAGCGCTTCCAGCGTGCCTTCCTCATCTTCGCCCTTGAACGCCAGGATCGCGCAGTGATCGAACATGTGGCTGACGCTGCCTTCGGTGCCGATCTTGCTCTTGGTCTTGGTGAAGCAGTTGCGCACGTCGGCGAAGGTGCGGTTCGGGTTGTCGGTCAGGCAGTCGACGATGACCATGCAGTTGCCGGGGCCGAAGCCTTCATAACGTGCCTTTGCGAAGTCCTCGCCACCGCCGCCCTTGGCCTTGTCGATCGCCTTGTCGATAACGTGGCCGGGGACCTGGTCCTTCTTGGCGCGATCAATCAGACCACGCAGCGCCAGGTTACCATCGGGGTCGACGCCGCCGGACTTGGCGGTAACGTAGATCTCCCGCGCGTACTTGCTGTAGAGCTTGGTTTTGGCGTCGGCCGTTTTGGCCATGGATTCCTTGCGGTTCTGATAAGCGCGACCCATGTGCGAGTGTCCTGTCGAAATTTCGAAAAACAGCGATTCTACTCGCAGTTGGCGACGGATATCCACGCTTGCGGTGTCCTCTGCTGACGAACTGAAGCGCTGCCGGGCCAACAGGGCTTATCGGGCGTATGATGGGCTTTTTGCCGGAGGAGGGGGAGCGTGATTTCCAGATTGCCATCCTGGATTGAGGCGGGTGCCTTTGCCCTTGCGTTGATGGCCGGCGTGGTCAACGCGGTCGGCCTGCTGGGCTTCAGCCATCAGGCGGTGTCGCACCTGACCGGCACCTCGACGCTGCTCGGGGTTGGTCTGACCCACCTGCAGTCTGCCGAAGTGCTGCATCTGTTGCTGGTGTTGCTCAGTTTTGTGTTGGGGGCGGCGTTCAGCGGGTTGTTTATCGGCAGCAGTGCGCTGGAGCATGGCCGTCGCTATGGCGTTGCGCTGCTGGTGGAAGCGCTGTTGCTGGTGCTGGCGATGTTCGCTCTGCAGGGCAACAGTCTGGCTGGGCACTATCTGGCGTCGGCCGCTTGTGGGCTGCAGAACGCGATGGTTACTACCTACAGTGGAGCCATCATTCGCACCACCCACGTCTCAGGTATCTTCACTGATCTGGGCGTTATGCTGGGCGCGCGCCTGCGTGGGGTGCCTATGGATCGGCGCAAGGCAACCCTGTTTCTGCTGTTGATTGGCGGTTTTATTCTGGGCGGTACGATCGGCGCGCTGGGCTTTGGCCAGTGGCAGTTCAGGGCGCTGTTGCTGCCGGCGGGGATGGCTGTGGTGCTGGCGCTGGTGTATCAGCTCTGGGTGGTGCGCCGCGCGGACTAGCTGGGCTGCGGCGACAGCCTGCGGGGGCGGCTAAGCCCCCCCGCAGCAGGATCTCAGTCCATATCATCCAGAGTGAATACGACGTCGTGACGGGCAACGTCCAGATCCCAGATGGTGTAGGTGTCACCGTCTTCATCCTTGGCGCGGATGTCAAAGATCGAGGACTTGGCGTTGCGCAGGTTGACACGCACGGTGCGTCCGTTGGGCAAAATGTCGTCGTCCAGCACATCCTCTTCCCAGGAATCGGACTTGGCATGACTGACGTACAGATAATAAATGTCATAACCGGTGTTGTTGGTCACCTCGACGTAGCCGTCGAAGCCAGCGGAGGCAGGGCCACTGAACAGAAACAGGACGGCAAACAGTGCTAAGGCTTTCTTGATCATTTTTCTCTCCCTGGGTGCGCCTTTCTGGTAGGCGCAAAAGCTGATCGGTCAAACCGAACAAAAAGATATGGCTAACGGCCACGCGGCGTTCGGGCCTACCGTCGCGCTGGTAGATCCGGGCGGCCTGTCCGAATGGATCGCCAGCGCATGGCCGGCCGATTAGAAGCATATCGCCATATGCCGGGATGGCAAGTACCTAAAACAGGGTATTGTTCCGGTGGGCTGTCGGGCCACTCCGGTGCAATTCGAGCGCCTGTCTCAGTCGGCCAACCGTTTGGCCTATCCGCAGGCCTGCTGGTGCAGCCAGCGTAGGGCCGCTGCGTCGGCGGCCAGCAGCTGCTTGTGCGCTGGCTCCAATTGGTCCGGTCCTAGCTCGAGGCAGCATTAGCCAGAGGCGCTGCAGTTCCCTGGACAGCGCTCGCCCTGACTGATTGGCAGGCAGTCAGGGCGGGGGATATTACTCGACGGTGATGGTGATGCGCTCGGAGGCGACCGAGGGTGACAGGGGAACGTGATTGTGGTCGCCGACAACCAGTTGCAGGGTGTGCTTGCCCGTCGGCAGGTCGAGGCTGGTCTGGGTCTGGCCGCCGCCGAAGTGACGATGATGATCGTCGGCTGGAATCGGCTGACCGGCCGGCGGCAGTTGATCGGTGTCTATCAGCAGATGGTGGTGGCCGGTTGCGGCGCGCTCGACGCCAGCAGGGGCAACGCCCATGCCACTGAGCCCGAACTGCACTGTGACCGGTGAGCTGACGGTAGCGCCGTCAGTCGGCGAGATGAAGTAGACGCTGGCACCCTCGGGCGCGGCAGTCTCAGCCATGGTCAGAGTGGCGGCACTGGCGAGCAGCAAGCCGGCGAGCGTGGTGAATATCCGTTGCATGTGTTGCCTCCTCAAGTTGGGGGTCAGGCAGAGTGCGGAAAATACACCCTGCAACTCACTCTAGACTGCCCGGCGCGGTCACGGTTCCTCAACTGCCGGAAGTTTGCTTCTCGCCTCGATCCTACCTACCCTGTGAAGAAACACGTTCCTGCCGGGAAGTCTTCAATATGGCTTTGCCGGTGCTTCTGCGCAGCCTGCTGCGTATCGGTTTTATTCAGTCAGCCAAGCGTCTCTGCGCTTGGCTTCATATTTTGCGGAATCCCTACAGGAGGCCACATGTCTGCTCTGTCCCGTCTCACCGAATCCCGTCTGTTTCGCCAGCAATGTCTGGTGGGCGGCCAATGGATTGATGCCAGTGATGGCTCGACGATTGAGGTGGATAATCCGGCCAGTGGCGAAATTATTGGCAACGTACCCAGCCTGAGCGAGGCGCAGCTCACCGAGTGTATCGCCCAGGCCGACCAGGCCTTTGCCGAGTGGCGCAAGACCACCGCGCTGGAACGTGCTGACCTGTTGATGCGCTGGTACGACCTGATGCTCAAGCACCGCGAGGATATTGCCAGCCTGATGACGCTGGAGCAGGGCAAGCCGCTGGTGGAGTCCCGTGGTGAGGTGGACTACGCGGCGTCCTTCATTCGCTGGTTTGCCGAGGAAGCACGCCGTGTTTACGGCGAGACCATTCCCGGTGCCAAGCCCGGGCAGCATATTGTGGTGACCCGTCAGCCGATTGGGGTGACTGCAGCCATCACGCCCTGGAATTTCCCGGCGGCAATGATTACCCGTAAGGCCGGTGCCGCGCTGGCAGCAGGCTGTCCGATGATCGTCAAACCGGCCAGTGCCACGCCGTTCACCGCGTTGGCGCTCGGTGTGCTGGCGGAGGAAGCGGGCATTCCGGCGGGCGTGTTTAACGTGGTGACCGGCAAGGCGTCGATGATCAGTGAGGTGCTGACCGGCAGCGAGACGGTGCGCAAGCTGAGTTTTACCGGCTCGACCAGTGTCGGTAGTCAACTCATGGCGCAGTGTGCCGAGCACGTCCAGAAGGTGTCACTGGAGCTGGGTGGCAATGCGCCCTTTATCGTGTTTGACGATGCCGATCTGGATCGTGCGGTCGAGGGCGCCATGGTCTGCAAGTTCCGCAACACCGGCCAGACCTGCGTCTGCGCCAACCGTTTTCTGGTGCAGAGTGGCATTCACGACCAGTTTGTCGAGAAGCTCGCCGAGGCGATGGGCAAGCTCAAGTTGGGCGACGGCTTTGAGGAAGGCGTGACCCAGTCCGCGTTGATCAACCGGGCCGCGGTGAAAAAGGTACAGGAACACTTTGACGATGCATTGGCCAAAGGCGCTAAGCATGTCGCCGGCGCCTCACCCGGCGAGGCCAAAGGCAACTACGTTGAGCCCGTTCTGGTGACCGGCGTGACCCCGGACATGCAGGTCTGCGCCGATGAAACCTTCGGCCCGCTGGCCGCGGTCATCCGTTTCGATACCGAGGAGCAGGCCATCGCGCTGGCCAACGATACGCCCTACGGGTTGGCTGCCTATTTTTATAGCACCAACATCCATCGCGTCTGGCGTGTTGCCGATGCGCTGGAGGCCGGCATTATCGGCATCAACGAAGGCGCGGTGTCCAACGCGGCGGCACCCTTTGGTGGCGTCAAGGCCAGTGGGCTGGGCCGTGAGGGCTCGCGGCACGGGCTGGATGAGTACACCGAGATCAAATACCTGTGCATGGGCGGGGCCTGACAGATGACCGAGCCAAGGCGCATCGCCCTGATGCCCGGCGATGGCATCGGCCCGGAGGTAATGGCGGCCGCTGCCGAGGTGCTTGCCGCGCTTGATCGCCAGACCCCGCTCGGTCTGACCTGGGACTGGCTGGACTGGCCGTCGACCGACTGGCACCGCCAGCACGGCGAGATGATGCCCGCCGATGCCCTGACCCGGGTGCAAGCCTATGACGCGCTGCTGATGGGCGCATTGGGCGATCCGGGGCCGCTGACTGATGCCGAACGCTACTGCCTGCCCGACAGCGTCTCGCTGGCACCGCTGCTGCAGTTTCGCAAGGGGCTGGACCTGTGGGCCTGCGAGCGGCCGGCGCGCTTGTTGCCGGGCGCACCGCAGTATCTGGCTGACCCCCGCGCCGCTGAGGTCGATATGCTGGTGATTCGCGAAAACAGTGAAGGCGAGTACGTCAATCAGGGCGGCCGGCTGCACCGCGGCAGCGTCGATGAGGTGGCGACCCAGCTGGAAGTGTTTACCCGCCGGGCAACCGAGCGGCTGATTCGTCATGGCTTTGCCCGTGCCCGTGAGCGGTTGGCTGCACGGGGGCAGGGCAGTCGCGACTTCCACTGCGCGAATAAGGGACGGGCGGCGGCGCAGGTGTGCCTGATCACCAAGCGCAACGCCCAGCCGTATTGGGGTGATCTGTATACCGAGGTGTTTGCCGAGGTTGCCGCCGAGTTCCCCGAGATAGGCGTGCACCACGAGCTGGTCGACGCCGCCTGCATGAAGTTCGTGCAGTGCCCGTGGACCTTCGATGTGGTCGTGGCGAGCAACTTGCATGGAGACATTCTGACGGATCTGGCCGCCGTGCTGTCGGGCGGACTGGGGCTGGCGCCGTCGTGCAATATCAATCCGGACAGCCGGGCGATGCCCGCGCTGTTCGAACCCACACATGGCAGCGCGCCGGATATCGCCGGCCAGGGGCTCGCAAACCCTGCTGCCATGCTGCTCACCACAGCACTGATGCTGGATTGGGTGGGCTGCGCACAGGCTGCTGAACGGCTGCGTCTGGCGGTTGCCAAGGATCTGGTGACCACCGCAGGCCAACAGCGAACCTGTCGGGATGTGACCGCCGGCGTGATTGCCGCGCTGCACTGATCCCGCTCGCGTGTCAGAGCTCGCTCTGCGGGCTGCTGGCCGATCAGATACGGGCTCCGGCCCGCCGAAAGGACAGGAGAGATGGCTATGCACCATTTGTCACCGCTACTCAAGCAGGCCAGCCAGGTCTGTGTCGATCACGGCGAAGGCAGCTGGCTGGTTGATACCGACGGCCGCCGCTATCTGGACTTTACCTCCGGCATTGGTGTGACCAGCACCGGCCATTGCCATCCGACCGTGGTGGCGGCGGCGCAGGCGCAGGTCGGCCGCGTGATTCATGCCCAGTACACCACGGTGGCGCATCGGCCGATGCTGGAACTGACCGATGCGCTGGCCGAGCGCATGCCTGAGAGCATCGACTCGGTGGCCTTTGCCAATTCCGGCTCCGAGTCGGTCGAGGCGGCCCTGCGCCTGGCGCGGCAGGCCACCGGACGGGCCAATATCATCGTGTTTGACGGCGGCTTTCACGGTCGCACCATGGCGGCCGCCTCCCTCACCACCTCCGGCACCAAGGTGCGGACCGGCTTCCACCCCATGATGGCCGGGGTCGAGGTGTCGCCCTTCCCGCATGCCTATCGCTATGGCTGGACCGAGGAAGAGGCTACCGCGTTTGCCCTGCGCGAGCTGGACCACATTCTGAAAACCCGCACTGCGCCCAGCGACACCGCCGCCATGCTGATCGAGCCGGTGCAGGGCGAATTTGGTTATTACCCGGCCAACAAGGCGTTCATGCAGGGGCTGGCCGAACGCTGCCGGCAGCACGGCATTTTGCTGATCTGCGACGAGATTCAGGCCGGCTATGGCCGCACCGGACGGTTCTGGAGCCACAGTCACTTTGACGTCACCCCGGATATCGTGATCACCGCCAAGGGCCTGGCCAGCGGCTTTCCGCTGTCGGCCATTGCCGCTTCCGAAGCCCTGATGAGCAAGGGCCTGGCCGGTTCACAGGGCGGCACCTATGGCGCCAACGCGGTGGCCTGTGCGGCGGCGCTGGCGACGCTGGAGGTGATCGACAGTGAGCAGCTGGTCGAGAACGCCGCCCGCCAGGGCGAGCTGCTGAATGAGCGCCTGCACGGGCTGAAAGAACGCTTCCCGATGATCGACACCCTGCGCGGCAAGGGACTGATGCTGGGGATGGAGATTGCCGATGACTTCCGCACCCCGCGCGGTGATCTGGCCGCCCGGCTGACCAGCGCGGCGGAGGAGCAGGGGTTGCTGCTGCTGCGCTGCGGCACCGAGGGGCAGATCGTTCGCTGGCTGCCGCCGCTGACGGTCAGTAGTGCGGAAGTTGACGAGGCGGTTGCCCGCTTCACCCGGGCAGTAGAGCAGGTGGCGGCATGACCCGCGCGCTGGTACTGGTTGCGCCCGGCGAAGCGCCGCTGCCGGGGCTGGATGATCTGCCAACCACGGTAGAGCTGCGCACGGTCAGCAGCGAGTCTGATCTGCGTACCTATCTGCCGCAGACCGATGTGCTGGTAGTGACGGATTTTCGCACCGACCTGCTTGAACGCTGCTGGCCGGCTGAACACCGCATTCGTTGGGTGCATGCGACCAGTGCTGGCGTTGATGCGTTGATGTTTCCGGCGCTTTGGGACAGCGATGTGCTGCTGACCAACGCGCGCGGCGTGTTTGATCTGGGCATTGCCGAGTACGTGCTGGGTGCGGTGCTGATGCATGCCAAGGACAGCTTCGGCAACCTTGCCTTGCAGCGCCAGCAGCGCTGGCAGCACCGGGAAACCCGGCTGGCGGCCCGGCAGCGGGCGCTGGTGATCGGCGCCGGGTCCATTGGCAGCGAGGTGGCGCGGCTGCTGTCGGCGCTGGATATCGAGGTGACCGGTATCGCCCGGACCGCCCGCAGCGCCGAACACTTCAGTCGCGTACTGGCCAGTGAACAACTGGATAAGGCGTTGCCCGAGGCTGACATTGTGGTGATTACCGCACCGCTGACCGACGCCACGCGCGGCCTGATCAACCATGATCGGCTGGCGCGCATGCGCGCTGATGCGCTGCTGGTCAACGTCGGGCGCGGTGCCATCGTGGTGACAGATGATCTGGTCGCGGCCTTGCAGGCCGGCCAGCTGGGCGCCGCCGTGCTGGATGTGGTTGATCCTGAGCCGCTGCCAGCGGGGCATCCTTTGTGGGAACTGCCTAATGTCATGTTGTCTGCCCACATGGCCGGTGATTTCATCGGTTGGCGACAGGCACTGGGAGAACAATTTCTGGCCAACCTGCAGCGCTGGTTGGCCGATGAGCCCCTGTTGAACCGGGTTGGCAGGGGGAAGTAGCGCTCGGCGAGGGCGCGTTGGCACTGAGGAGACGAGCATGTCCGATGAAATTCTGGCAATGACGGCGATGCAGTTGCGTGAGCATTTTTCCAACCGGCAGCTGTCGCCGGTCGAGGTGGCCAGTGCCATGCTCGACCAGATCGAGCGTGTCGACAGCCACACCAATGGTTTTTGTCTGGTTGACCGCGAAACCACGCTGGCGCTGGCGCGGGCGTCGGAGCAGCGTTATGTCGAGGGGCGCGTGCAGGGCGTGTTGGACGGCATTCCGGTGGCAGTCAAGGATGTTTTCCTCACGCCGATGTGGCCGACACTCAAAGGCTCTCATACCGTTGATCCGCAGAGCACCATGGACAAGACCGGCGCCTGCACTGCTGCGCTGGCGCGCCACGGTTACGTACCCATCGGCAAGACCACAACGCCTGAACTGGGTTGGAAAGGGGTCACCGACAACCCGGTTAATGGTGTTACCAACAACCCCTGGAACCCGCAGAAGACCTCGGGCGGCTCCTCCGGTGGCAGCGGGGTAGCGGTGGCGCTGGGCATGGCGCCGCTGGCGCTGGGAACCGATGCCGGTGGTTCCATCCGCATTCCATCGGCCTTCTGCGGCATCGTTGGCCTCAAACCCTCGTTTGGTGAGGTGCCGCACTGGCCCTCCAGTCCTTTTGGCACGCTGGCTCATGCCGGTCCGATGACCTGGACGGTAGAAGACTGCGCCCTGATGATGAATGTGCTGTGCGAAGCGGACCACCGTGATACCAATGCGGTACCCCGGCGCGGTATTGACTACCTGGCTGAGCTGAGCGGTGGCGTGAAAGGGCTAAAAATCGCCTACAGTCCGAACCTCGGGTACGTGGATGTCGACCCCGAAGTTGAGGCGGCGGTCGCTCAGGCAGCCCGGGTGTTTGCCGAACTGGGTGCCGAGGTGGTGCGGGTTGACCCCGGATTCAGTGATCCGCTGGCGGCATTCGGTCACTTGTTCTACGGCGGCGCGGCCAATGCCATTCGTGACTTGGGACCGAAAAAACGCGCCGTGATGGACCCGGAACTGGTCAAGGTAGCGGAAAAGGCGGCCCGTTTGAGCATGCTGGATTACATGGGCGCCATGAACGAATCGATGGCACTGCGTGAACGTATGGCGGCGTTCCATCAGAAGTACGACCTGCTGCTCACCCCGACCCTGCCGCTGACCGCCTTCAAGACCGGACGCGAGGTGCCGGAGGACTGGCCCAGCACACGCTGGCCGACCTGGACCCCTTTTACCTACCCGTTCAACATGACCGGCCAGCCGGGGCTGTCGGTACCCTGCGGCTTTGACAGCCAGGGGCTGCCCATTGGTCTGCAACTGGTGGGCGCGCGCTTCAATGATGCGCTGGTGCTGCGCGCAGGCCACGCCTATCAGCAGGCTGCACCGTTAACCGACCGTCGGCCAGCGCTGTTTGCTGGCGCCAAGGAGTGATGCCATGGCACTGGGAAGCTCCGATATTGATCTGTATGAATCCGAGGATCCAATCTGGAATCCGGCACTGCTGACCATCCCCATCCCGGGGATTCGCAAGATGGTAAACCTGGCTTCCAGTCTGGATGATGTCATCCATCTGTCTATCGGTCAGCCAGATCTGCCGGCGCCGGACGTCGTGGTTGAAGCGTCGATTGAGGCGCTGCGCGCCGGGCAGACCGGCTACACCATGGATGCCGGCATGCCCGAACTGCTGGAATCGTTGGCGGAGTATTACAGCGAGCGCTATCAGCGGCCGTTGACGCCGGATAACATCATGGTCACCACTGGCGCGACTGAGGCGATCTATCTCGCGCTGACGGCGGTGGCAGCACCTGGTCGCCATTTTATCGTGCCGGATCCGGCGTTCATGCTCTATGCGCCGCTGATTCGCATGAACGGTGGCGAGGTGACCGAAATCACCACCCGCGCAGAGAACAACCACCAGCTTGATCCGCAGGAAGTGATCGACGCCATTGAGCCGCACACCCATGCCATCGTGCTCAACTCGCCAAGTAACCCAACCGGCACGCTGTATCCGCGCGAAACGCTGGAGGCGATTCTGGAGGAGGCGGCGTATCGCGGTATCCACGTCATCAGCGATGAGGTCTATGACCACCTGATCTACGATGGGCGTGAGTATCCGTCGGTGCTGTCGTGCTGCAGCGATCTGGATCACGTCATGGTGGTCAGCAGCTTTTCCAAGACCTACAGCATGGCGGGCATGCGCATCGGCTGGCTGATCGGCAGTCAGGCGGCGATCAAGAAGTTGCGGCGCTATCACATGTTCACGACGACGGTCGCCAACACGCCGTTCCAGTGGGCGGGGGTGGCGGCCTTGCGCAGTGGTGGTGCCTTTATCGAGCAGATGCTCAGTGAGTACACCCGGCGCCGGGATCGGTTGGTGGAGCTGGTAGAGCAGACGCCGCACCTGACCGGGTACAAGCCCGAAGGCGCTTTCTATTTGTTTCCGTCGCTGCCGGAAGGGGTGAACGGCACCAATGTGGCGCTGCGGCTGTTGAAGGAAACCGGGGTGTGCACCATTCCCGGCGAGACCTTCGGCAACAGCTGCAGCAATGCCTTGCGGCTGAGCTACTCGACCTCGCTGGAGCGGATTGAGCAGGCGTTCGAGCGGATTATTCCGTGGATGGAGAAGCAGGATTTTGATTAGGGGCTGGGTTCTAAGCCGGTTAATCACCGCTTAGGGTGGGGATTCCGGCTGGCCTTTTCGTCACGCTTGCGCACTTGAGCGTAGGTGGTTTCTGGGCGGCGCTTCCTGTATCGCGTTGTTGTCTAATCAGCTTTTCGCCTTTACGGCGAGCCAAGGGGGGGAGCGCTTGCCCGCCCCCCCCCCCCTCGGGCACCCGGCTACGCGGCCCTTCGGGTTCGCTGCGTTGCTCGGCTTGGCAGGGGCCGGCAGAACTCGGCTCTGCGAGCCTCAAACAGGCTGCCGTCCTGTTTCCTGCCAACCCTGCGCTACTCGCCCGCGTAAACGGGACGAAACGCAGGTGCGCACTCCACCATTCGAGCCTTGCAAGTTATCTCGGGTTTAAAACTTGATCGCTCCCACACTCTGCGTCCGAGCACGTAGACGGCACGACAAGTGCGTTGTGCGTCTCTGCTTATGTACCGCTAAATCGCGCCGCGCCCACGCAGCTCGGCAATCTGTGCCTCGTCGTAGCCAAGCTGGCGCAGAATGCTGTCAGTGTGTTCGCCCAGTGCTGGCCCGGTCCATTCGGCGCTGCCGGGGGTGTCCGACAGTTTGGGCACGATGCCCGGCATCTTGAACGGCTTGCCGTCGGGCAGGGTGGCGTTGAGGAACATTTCGCGGGCCAGGTATTGCGGGTCGGTGAACATGTCGGCGGCTGAATAGATTTTACTGGCGGGGACTTCGGCCTGCTCCAGCATCTGCAATACCTGCTCCTGCGGCAGGCTGGCGGCCCAGCGGTCAATCAGCGCGTACAGCTCGTCGCGTCTGGCGTCACGGCCGGCATTGTCGGCCAGGGTCGGGTCGTCGGCCAGGTCGTCACGGCCAATGGCGCGCATGAAACGCTGGAAGATGGCATCGCCGTTGGCGCCGATCTGCACTGCCTTGCCGTCGCTGCAGGTGTGGATGGAGGAGGGGGTGATACCGGGCATGATGTTGCCGGTGCGCTCGCGCACAAAGCCCATCACGTCGAACTCGGGCACCATGCTTTCCATCATCGCGAAGACGGCTTCGTACAGCGCGACGTCGACGATCTGACCCTTGCCCTGATTGACCTCCCGGTGCCGCAGCGCCATCAGTGCGCCAATCACGCCCCAGAGCGCGGCGATGGAATCGCCGATGGAAATGCCGGTACGTACCGGCGGGCGGTCCTCGAAACCGGTGATGTAGCGCAGCCCGCCCATGGACTCGCCCACCGCTCCGAAGCCCGGTTGGTCTTTCTGAGGGCCGGTCTGACCAAAACCGGATAGCCGCACCATGACCAGCCCCGGATTGAGTGCGTGCAAGGTATCCCAGTCCAGCCCGAGCTTTTCCAGTGTGCCGGGCCGAAAGTTCTCGATCAGGATGTCGGCATCGCCGAGCAGTTGCTTGAGTACATCGAGGGCCTCGGGATCTTTCAGGTTGAGGGTCAGCGACTGCTTGTTGCGGGCCTGCACAAACCACCACAGCGAGGTGCCCTCGTAGAGCTTGCGCCACTTGCGCAGCGGATCACCGCCGTTGGGCGACTCGACCTTGATGACCTCGGCGCCGAACTCGGCACAGATGCGCGCGGCAAAGGGGCCGGCGATCAGTGTACCGAGTTCGATGACCTTGAGGCCGGCGAGGGGTTTGGCAGCATTCATGCGGGCTCCGGGTGCGGTGGTTGGGCCGCCAGTGTAGGACAAAGGCGGCGGCCGCGGAACGCTGCTCAGTCCTTGATGGCTTCGGCGAATTGGCCGATGGCATCGACCACCCGCTGCGCCTCGTCGCGGATCTCCAGCATCACCTCACCGGCTCGGTTGGCCAGCACCACGCCCTGTTCCGATTTGCTGCGGCTGCCGGCCATGCCATCGACCGCGCTGTGTGCCAGTTCCATATTCTGTTGCACCACCTCGTTGATCTCCAGTGTCGCCTGAGCCGTGCGGGCAGCCAGGTTGCGCACTTCGTCGGCGACCACGGCGAAGCCGCGACCCTGCTCGCCGGCGCGGGCCGCTTCGATGGCAGCGTTTAGGGCCAGCAGGTTGGTCTGATCAGCGATGCCGCGGATCACCTGCACGATGCTGTTGATCTGCTCTGACTGGCTGTTCAGTGCGTTGATGTGCCCGGAGACACTGTCCAGTTCGTCGGCAATGGAGCGGACTACGTCAACCGCTTCCTCTACTGTCGCGGCGCCGGTGCGGGCGCTTTCATCTGTTTCTGCGGCGATCTCGAAGGCGAGCTGGGCTGCGGCAGATTCGGCGTTGCGCCGCTCGACTTGGGCGGTGATGTCACTGGCAAACTTGACGAAGCCATACAGCTTGCCGTTGGCGTCGTAGAGCGGATTGTAGGTTGCACGCAGCCAGATGGTGTGGCCGCTGCGGGTGACGCGCTGGAAAATGTCCGAGAGAAACTCGCCTCGATTCAGTCGTTGCCAGGCCTGCTCGTACTGTTGGCTGCTGGCGACTTCCGGGCTGCAGAACATCCGGTGGTGCTTGCCTTTGATTTCATCCAGGCGGTACCCCATGGCCTGCAGGAAGTTATCGTTGGCGGTGACGATTTCGCCGTCCTGGGTGAATTCGATCACCGCCATTGACCGGTTGATGGCATTCAACAGACTTTGATGTTGCTGTTCGGCTTGTACTTCCCGGGTAATGTCGAACGCCAGTTTCACGACTTTTGATACCTGGCCTGCGGCGTCGATGACGGGGATATAGCTCGCCTCCAGCCAAACCGTATCGCCGCCCTTGGCGATACGGCTGAAGCGGTCACTGAAGCTCTCGCCGCTGGCCAGACGCTGCCAGAAGCGGCGATATTCGTTACTGTTGACCAGTTCCGGTGCGCAGAACAGGCTGTGCCTGCGGCCACGAACGTCCTCAAGCTGATAGCCGACAACGTTCAGGAACGCGGTGTTGGCATCGAGAATCTCGCCCTCTGGGGTGAATTCGATCCAGGCGATGTTCTTGCGGATTGCATTGAGGATGTGCGATTGGGTTGCGAGCAGTTGCTGACTGTGCTGAAGCTCTGCTTTAAGGCGTGCTCCGAACATGACAACCTCTTGGTAGCGCGGATAGGGGCAGATGAATGCAGGATATAGCTGCATCGGCCTACGGGCTCTGGACTTGAGTCGGCAGGGCCGCATTGGGTCAGATTTTTTTTCGCCGACAGGGTCTATGATCGGCGTACGATACGGGATTGATCAGGAGGATGACTTGGCTACCAGTTTGCTTGTATTGCTCGACGATATTGCGTCGGTGCTGGATGATGTTTCGGTTATGGGCAAGGTTGCGGCCAAGAAGACGGCCGGTGTTTTGGGTGATGATCTGGCGCTTAACGCCCAACAGGTTACCGGTGTTCGGGCTGAGCGGGAGCTGCCGGTGGTGTGGGCGGTGGCCAAGGGATCGTTTCGCAACAAACTCATTTTGGTCCCGGCTGCGCTGCTGATCAGCGCGGTCGCACCCTGGGCTATTACGCCGTTGCTGATGCTGGGCGGTGCCTTCCTCTGTTATGAGGGCGCAGAAAAGCTGGCGCATCGTTTTCTTCACGACACAGCGGCAGAGCACAAGCAATCGCTTGAAGTCCTGCAGGATGAGAGCGTGGATGTGGTTGCGTTTGAGAAGGCCAAAATTGCGGGGGCAATCAGAACGGATTTTGTCCTGTCGGCCGAGATTATTGCGATTACTCTGGGTACGGTGGCGGAAGCCGATCTGATCCGTCAGTTGGTGGTGCTGTCGGGGATTGCGATTGTCATAACCATCGGTGTTTATGGTCTGGTTGCCGGCATCGTCAAACTGGATGACGGTGGCCTTGCTCTGACGCGCAAGGATAGCCCACTGCTGCAACGGCTGGGGCAGGGCATCCTCAGGGCTGCACCTTGGCTGATGAAGACGCTGTCTGTGGTTGGAACGGCAGCGATGTTCATGGTTGGCGGCGGCATCCTGGCGCACGGCTTATCGGTGGTCCATCACTGGATCGAGAGCAGCGCGGAACGGTTGGGTGAACTGCCGTATCTGGGAATGCTGCTGGACGGGATAATGCCGACGCTGCTCAACGCCGGGTTTGGGATCGTTGTTGGCGCAGTGCTGGTGGGTGCGTTCACCCTGATTGGACGGTTGCGCGGCTGAGATCAGCTTTGCAGCAGGTGGGCGTGGGTAGTCAGGTCTTCACCCAGTCGATATTGGTTGTTGCCGCTGCGTTTTGCCGCATACATGGCCAGGTCGGCCGCATGGATCAGCTTGTCCATGGTGGCGGCGTGGTCTGGGAACATGGCGATACCGAGGCTGCTGCCGACCCGGTAGTCGCGCCCCTGCAGTGTCATGGCTGGCGTGAGGCTGGCAAACAGCTTTTCGCAGATCTGATGCGCTTCGTCGCTGACCTTGGTGTGGCGCGATAGTCCCTCCAGCAGTACCACGAATTCATCGCCTCCCAGCCTGGCAACCATGTCCGAGCTGCGAACGGCGCTGCGCAGACGTTTGGCAACCTCCAGCAGTACTTCGTCACCCGTTGCATGACCGTGTTGGTCGTTAATCGCCTTGAAGTTATTAAGGTCGATAAATACCAGTGCCAGCCGCGTTTGCTGCGTTCTGGCCAGTCCCAGAGAGGCCTCCAGCCGCTGCTCAAGCATCAGGCGGTTGGGTAGGCCGGTCAGCGGGTCTTGGTGAGCGCGTTGCTCCAGCTCCCGAGTCGAATGTTTTTCTTCGGTGATATCCCGAACGACGCCCATCATCTTGACCGGCTGACCCTGTTCGTTTTTCACCACGTTACCGGTCTCCCGCACCCAGTGCACGCTGCCGTCGGGCCAGATGACGCGGTATTCCTCGTCGTGATTCTCGCCGGTTTCGATGCAATGCAGTTCGCCTGCCCTGACTCGCTCCCGGTCGTCCGGGTGCACGCTGTTACAGAACAGGCTGTAGGACGGCGTCACCTCTCCCGGTTGATAACCAAACATGCCGTAGATGGCTTCTGACCAGTACAGGCGGTCGGTATCAATATCCCAGTCCCAGGTGCCGATCCGTGCGAAATACTGGCTACGCTTGAAGCGTTCCATTGATTCGCCGCCAGCTTGCATTGCCTGCTCAGGGTGCAGCAATAGAACGTGCTGGTTCCCGATGTCGGCCAGCCGCGTAAGTTCCTGCTGCAGTTTCTGCTGACCGTTGTCCAGCAGGGTTTCTACGCGCTGCAGGGGGGGCGGCAGCGCTGTGAGCATGGGTAGCCAATGCGTTATGGGAGTATTCCGCGGCAGGGGCTGATCGGGGAGGCCAAGCATGCGAGCTGCGGCGGGATTGTGCCAGCGGATGTGCAGCTGGCGGTCCAGTATGAGGAGCCCGTTGGGCGATAGCTTGAGCAATGCCTTGAAGGTGGTTGCCTGTCGCCTGCTGTGCCACACGGCGACGCAAGCAAACAGCAGTGCAAACAGGGCTATGGCGGTTAGCGCAAGGGGCATCGGGTCATCAGGTGAGTGGTCTTTGTCGCAGTATAACGCGGCTGGAGTGGCAAGCCAGTGAATACCGACAATCCGCTGCTGACTGAACCACTGGTGCGGCAGCGACTCACAGTTACACAGGAGTGCAGGAGGGCGCCATGCTTGAGTTGGAGCGGATAATGAGCATCGTCGGCGATACATTGGTTGACGAGTTTTCTGATCTCACGGATGTGGAGCAGGGCACTCGTGTCACGCTGCGGCTGATGTTGGCAGCGCTGCTGGGTGGTCTGCTCGGTCTGGAGCGCGAGCGGCAGGGCAAGGCTGCCGGCGTGCGTACCCATATGCTGGTCTGTCTGGGCGCGGCGCTGTTTGTGCTGGTTCCGGATGTCGGCGGGGCGTTAGACGATGCCATGAGTCGGGTTGTTCAGGGTGTTATTGCCGGTGTTGGTTTTTTAGGGGCGGGCACCATTCTCAAGGGTGATGCGAGTAATCAGGTCAAGGGGCTGACGACCGCGGCTGGTATCTGGTTGACCGCTGCCATCGGCGTGACTATCGGTTTGGGTCATCAGGCGACGGGGCTGCTCTGCGCGGGCTTGGCGCTGGTTATTCTGCATCTGGTGCCGATGCTGTTTCGCTATCCGCAATCGCCTTACTGACAAAGCGCCGAACTGTGCGCGAGTTGTCTTTTCTTAGCCTGACGCAACGCGGGTTGCTGTAGTTAAATAGCCGGTGCACGGATTGTGCCTCCTCTCCTGTTGCCTGGAAGGCCTGCCTCATCTTGATCCCTCTGCTTTTATTGCCTGTTGGCGCCGCGCTTGATGCTGTCCTGAAAACACGCACAAAAACATCACATGTAATTCATTGCTTTGTTACATGTGATGGTCTAGTCTCGCTTCATGGAAAAGAAATCATCTGCTTATTATCAGCGACTTTATCGCCAGCGCCTGCGTGAGCAGGGGCTGGTCAAGAAAGAAGTCTGGATATTGCCCGAGCATGCCTCTGCGCTCATGGCAGTAGAACGCAAGCTGCGCCAGCCGATGGCCCAGCTGGACTCAATGGAGAAGGAGATAGACATGAGCATGCAGCAGGTTTGGACTGCCACAGCGTTGCACAAGGCGTTGAGTGGCACGGAGCTGTTTCAGGGCACGCGAGCGAGCGTCGAGTTAATCGACGGTAGCGACGCCAGTCTGCACGTCACCATGCATGAGTATGGCGATCTGCCGCTTTTTATCGCGGTATTTGGCGAGCAAGTGATTGTTGAGGCGTTACTGTGGCCGACGTCGGATGTGCGTGATCTGCCAGCCTTCAATGAAGAGGTGCTGCGCACCCACAAGCTGTTCCCGTTGTCGAGTATCGGCCTTGAGCGTCTGGCTGATGGTACCGATTGCTACACCATGTTCGGTGCCTTGAGCTCTGGCTCGGCACTGTCTGATGTAGTGTTCGAGATCGAGCTGCTGGCGGACAACGTGATCAAGGCTACCGAAGCCTATGAGAATCATCTGGCGATGCCAGCCTGACAAGGAGAAAGCTGATGAACGTGTGGAGCAAATTGCTGACTGCAATGCGGGGCGGTGCTCAGGAAGCAGGCGAGGCGCTGGTCGATAGCCAGGCCCTGCGTATCCTCGATCAGGAAATTCGTGATGCCGATGCTGAGTTGCATCGTTCTCGCGAAGCGCTGGCCAATATCATGGCCAAGCAGAAGCTGGCTGCCGACAAACTTAGCAAGGTATCGGCGCGTATTGCCGAGTATGAGCAGTACGCCCTGAAGGCGCTCGAGTCGGGCAACGAGGCGCTGGCCCGAGAGGTTGCCGAAAAGATTGCCGGCCTGGAAAACGAGGCAAAACTGGAGTCCGAGCAGGCTGAGGCCTACGCGACCAGCGTGGCGAACCTGCGTCAGGCGGTGCAGCAGGCTGAGGGCAATATCAAGCGACTGAAGCAGCAGGTTGATGTGGTTAAGGCCACTGAAAGCGTGCAGAAAGCACAGCTTGCGGTGTCCCAGCGTTACGGCGGCTCACAGGCCAAGATGCACACGGCACTCGAGTCGCTAGAACGCATCAAGCAGAAACAGGCGGAGCGTGGCGCCCGTATGGAGGCCGCAGCCGAGCTGGCGGTTGAGGGCAGCCCCGACCAGGCGCTGGAAGAGAAATTGCGGGCGGCGGGCATTACGCCGGCTTCCGGCAGCGCAGACAGTGTGCTGGAGCGTCTGAAGCAGCGCTCTGATAGTTAGGTGCTTTGAGCGGTTAGGGAAGGGGATCGGGATGGAGCTTTTCTTTCAGGCGTCGCTGACGTTTCCGGTGGTGGTTTTCAGCTTCATGCTGTGCGTGGCCATGCTGTATTGGCTGACGGTGGCGCTGGGTGCGCTGGATGTTGACGTGCTGGATGCCGGCGGTGACGGCGGCATGGACGACCCGTCCAATGCCGAAGGCCTCGGCGGTCTGCTGATGAAGCTGGGGCTGCATGACGTCCCGGTCACCCTGGTGCTGACGGTGCTGGTGTTCTTTGCCTGGCTGGCCAGTTACTTCACGCAGCTGTTGTTGCTGGGCTGGCTGCCGCTGGGCTTGCTGCGTTATCCCCTGGGGCTGGTGGTCATCGTGCTGGCGCTGGCGGTAGCCGTGCCCGTCACCCGGCTGGTGGTGGCGCCGTTGCGGCCGCTGTTTCGCAAGGCGCTGGGCTCAACCACGCGCTCGCTGCTCGGCCAGGTCGTGGTGGTGAGATCGCCTCTGGTCAGTGATCGGCTGGGCGAGGCGGTGATGGAAGACGGCGGTGCAGGCTTGATCCTGCGTGTGCGAGCGGACCCGGCGCTGGGGTTCAAGCGCGGTGACCGACTGGTCCTGCTGGAATACTTGGAGGCGGAGCACGCCTATCGGGTTATCGGTGAAGACGAATTTAACGGGAAATAGTGCGAGGCGGCACTGTTCGGGTGCTGTGTCGTCCTGCAAAGGAGTTTGAGCGTAATGAGTATGTCCATGGTAATGCCCTTCCTGATCGGGGTTGGCATCGTCTTTTTGCTGATCGTCGGTTTTTTTGTCCTCTTTAATGCGTTCTACATCAAGGTGCCCCAGGGCACGGCGTTGATCGTGAACGACATGAGCTCCACCCCGAAGGTGCACTTCACCGGGGCACTGGTTTATCCGGTGATCTACAAGAAAGAGTTCATGAAAATCTCCCTGTTGACGCTGGAAGTGGACCGGCGCGGCAAGGACGGCCTGATCTGTCAGGATAACCTGCGGGCCGATATCACCGTTGCCTTCTACCTGCGAGTCAATGAGACCCAGCAGGATGTGCTCAAGGTAGCGAAGGCGATTGGCGTTGATCGTGCGTCCGATCGCACGGCGGTCAATGAACTGTTCAATGCCAAGTTCTCCGAAGCGCTAAAGACCGTCGGCAAGAAGTTCGACTTTGTCAGCCTGTTCGAGGAACGTCAGAATTTCCGTGACCGCATCATAGAGGTCATCGGCAACGATCTGAACGGCTACGTGCTGGAAGATGTGGCGATTGACTATCTTGAGCAAACGCCGCGCGTCTCGCTGGACCCAACCAACATTCTTGATGCTCAGGGTATTCGCAAGATTACCGAGCTGACGGCGACCCAGAACGTGATCACCAACGAGCTGGAGCGTAACGAAGAGCTCGCGATCATGAAGAAGAATGTCGAGACGCGTGAGGCGACTTTGTCCCTTGAGCGCCAGCAGGCTGACGCCGAGGCCCGTCAAGAGCGTGAAATTGAAACCATCCGCGCGCGCGAGCAGGCGGAGACCATCAAGGTGCAGGAAGAAGAGCGCCTGAAGGCCGAGCAAGCCCGCATCCAGACCCAGCAGGATCTGGATATCCGTAGCGAAAACCATCACCGGGAAGTCGAAGTGGCTCAGCAGAATCGCCAGCGCGCGGTGGTGATCGAGGTCGAAAAAGTCACCCGTGCCCGTGATCTGGAGGTGGTAGCCCGCGAGCGTGAAGTTGAGCTGCAGCGCATCGAAAAGGAAAAGGCGCTGGAGGAAGAGCGCAAGAATATCGCTGGCGTAATCCGCGAGCGGGTCGCGGTCGAGAAAACCGTGGCGCAGGAAGAAGAGCGCATCAAGGAAGTACGCGAGGTCGCCGAAGCCGATCGCCAGAAACAAGTGCAGGTGCTCAATGCGCAGGCCGAGGCCGAGCAGGAGCTGGTGCGTCAGGTCAAGCAGGCCGAGGCGGACGAAACCAAGTCGCGGCATAAGGCTGTGGAGATGAACAACCTGGCTCAGGCCGAACTCGAGGCTGCAGCCAAAATGTCTGAGGCAGCGAAAAAACGCGCCGAGGGTACTCAGGCTGAAGCCGCCGCCGACGGTCTGGCTGCTGCCCGTGTCCGTGAAGTTACCGCTGCAGCGAAAGAGAAGGAAGGCCTGGCCGAGGCGCACATTCAGTCCGAACAGCTGATCGCGCAAGCCAAAGGTGAGCAGGAGCAGGGGCTGGCGCAGGCTCGGGTGATCGAGGCGCAGGCAGCTGCTCGCGAGAAGGAAGGTCTGGCTGAAGCTAAGGTGCTGGAAGAAAAACTGACCGCGCAGGCTCGCGGGGAAGAGCAGTTGGGTGTGGCCAAGGCACGTGCCGCCAAGGACCTGGGACTGGTCGAGGCCGAAGTGCTGCTGGAGCGCCTGAACGCCGAGGCCGAGGGTCTGGGCAAGAAGTTCTCCGCTTTGGGTGAACTCAGCGACGACGCACGTCAGCACGAAGAATTCCGTATGCAGCTTGAGAAGAGCTTTGATGAAGCAATGGCGGCTATTGCTGCCAACAAGGACATCGCCCGGGATCAGGCGGAAGTCCTCTCTACCGCGCTCGCCAAGGCCAACATTGAAATCGTCGGCGGTGAGGGTGACTTCTTCAATTCCTTCGCCAAGTCGCTGTCGGTTGGTAAAGCGATTGAGGGCGTGGTCGGCAAGAGTCCGGTCGTTCAGGATGTGCTGCAGCGGCTGCTGGCCGGGCGTGGCACTGGTGACATGCCGAACGTGGCCAACAAAGGCGACGCTGAAGCCTGACAGGCTCTTTCGCTTGACGCCCCGGCGCGGCCGGGGTGTCGCATTGCTTAGCAAATTCGGGAATGACGAGGATGTCAGAGTCAGCAGGCGAAGATCAGGCGCAGGGCCTGGTTGATCGGGCTGTAGCTGAAGGCGGTGCCTACGAGGTGCTGCACAAGCGGCTGCTGGAGCAGGGCCGGCAACTTGCCGGTCTGGCCGAGGCGCTGAATGCCCAGCGGCAGCAGGAGTTTGGCAGTCAGCCGATTGAAGTGATTGGTCGCACGCGCGTGCGCACCGAAAACAACTGCATCGCACGCGATATCGCTCAGGTCGGCGGGCTGATGCTGTTCGGCTACAACGTGTTTATCGGGCTCAAGCAGGAAACCCGGGTACAGGACGTTTTCTCCCTTTATCGGTTGGTTCAGCAGGATGGCGAGTACGACGCCCAGCCTGTTGATCTGGCCGGCAGCTTTCTGGCTGAGGCCAGCTTCGTCAACGACTTTGACGAGCTCTATCGCTACTACAAGAACACGCGGCTACTGCAACTGAGCGTGCGTGACGGCAAGTTGCTGGCGGCCTTTCAGATTGGCGAGCGGATCAGCGATGTGCGCGTCTTCCGCTGGTCGGTGTCCGCTGATGGCAGTCAGGTGCGCTACATCGATAACCGCGGTGAGCGTGACATCCAGTTGCCGCGCCCCTTTGATTTTGAGTGGACCGCTGCCGGCCGCGACGCTGTGGTGCAGGGCCGGCACTCGCATTTCAATATTCTCGATACCCTGTTTGTCGACACCCTGGGTGGTGATCTGACTGTCAAGGTAGAGAACAATACCGAGGACGGTCTGGGTATCTACCGCGAGCCGGTCGCCGATAAGACCCAGTCGCTGAATGATGTGCAGATCGAGTACGCCCACCTTGGCACCCTGATTCTGCTGAAGGTGCTGCCGTACCGCGAGGAGCAGTGGCGCTATCTGGTTTTCAATACCCTGACCCGCAAGGTGCAGCGCATCGATGCGATTGGGCAGGCCTGTGTGCAACTGCCGGAAGATCACGGCATCATCTTCCCTGGTGGCTGCTATCTGCAGAGCGGCGATTACCGCACCTTCGATCAGTCGATGGAGGGGATGCGCTTCAAGCGTTCCGTTCGCTCGCCAAACGGAGAGGACGTTCAGTACGTTTTCTACCATCCCGAGCAGGGGCGTTCGGCGCTATTTACCTACAACCTCATCAGCCGCGAGCTGCAGAATCCGCTATTCGGTCATGGTCATGCGCGGCTGGCCGACGGGCGCATGGTCATTTTCTCGTCGGAAGGAGATGAGCCAACCCGCATCCACCCGATGCAGATCTGGCAGACGCCGTTCTACACCGATGAACACGCTGCAGCCCAGCCCCAGCGTGGCGGCTTCTTCGGTCGTATTGGCAACGCTGAACTGGTGCGCGGGGTGTCCGACCTGCTCAGCCTGTCGCGTGAGATAGATAGTGACGAAGTCTCGCTGCAGCGTTATGCGCTGCTCTGTCAGGAGACTCAGCGGCTGTTCGATTCCTATTACTGGCTGAGTGACGATGCCTGTGGCGGCATTGCGCCGCTGCTGCGTCAGATAGCGTCCAGCGCGGCGATGGTGCTGGACGAGTTCGAGAAAGTCGAGAGCATACGACAGCAGTCTGCCAGGGCGATGAACGAGGCCAGCACGCGTCAGCGCGAATTGATGTCCGGACTCTCGACACAGGAATTTACCGAAGTCCAGACTTACGTTGATGCGTTGGGCGCGCTCAATGCACAGCGGGGCAAGCTGCTCACCATTCGCGAGCTTCGTTATATCGATGTTGCTCAGATTGATGAAATGGAAGCGCAGCTGCTCACCGAGCATGAGCGTCTGGCGGCGGAGGTATCCAGCTTCCTGTCGGGCGAGCAGGCGCTGGCTCCGTATCACCAGCAGCTGGAGCAGCTGGATGCCAGTGCCCAGCAGGCAGAGACCGTTACGCAGTTGGCCGAACCGTTGGAGCAGCTGACCGCGATGGCAGCGGGTTTGGACATGCTCTCGGAGCTGATGGCCTCGCTGCGTATTGACGATGCGACCCAGCGTACTCGCGTGGTCGAAGCAATCTCGGAGCTGTATGCCAAGCTCAATCAATCCAAGGCACGGGCAGAGCTGCGTCGCAAGTCGCTTGGTTCGGCCGAGCAGGTGGCGCAATTTGGTGCTCAGTTCAAACTGTTCAGCCAGGCGATTACCAACGCACTGGCGCAGGCGCAGAACCCGGAAGGCTGCGATGAGCAATTGTCCCGTCTACTGGTTCAGCTGGAGGAACTGGAAAGCCAGTTTGGTGGCCATGAGTCTTTCCTGGCTGACATCCTCGACAAGCGTGAAGAGCTGCTGGAAACCTTTGAGAGCCACCGTCAGCGCTTGCTGGATGAGCGTCAGCGTCGCGCCCAGGGACTGCAGGACGCGGCCGTTCGCATTATCGACAGCCTGCCGAGGCGTACCGGTCGGCTGACCGAGCCAGATCTGCTTAATGCCTTCTTTGCGACCGACCCACTGATCCTCAAGTTACGCGAGCTGATCGAGCGCCTGCGTGAGCTGCACGATAACGTCAAGGCCGATGACATTGAAGCGCGGCTCAAGGGCGCTCGCGATCAGGCGGTGCGCGGGTTGCGCGACAAGCGTGAGCTATTCGAAGGGGGCGGCAACGTTATTCGCCTCGGGCCACGTCACCGCTTCAGCGTCAACGCCCAGGAGCTGGACCTGACTCTGCTGCCGCGAGGTGACTCGCTGAGCCTGCATCTGACCGGCACTGATTACTTCGAGCCGTTGGTCAATGATGAGTTGGATGCGCTGCGAGACTACTGGGATGGAGGCCTGTTGTCCGAGTCGCCATTGCTGTACCGGGCGGAGTATCTGGCAGGCGAGGTTATCGCCTTGGCGCAGCGCGCTGAAGCGGGCCTCAGTATGGCGCTATTGCACCAGCAGTTGCTGGAGCCGGAGCAACTGGTTCGCACGCTGCGAGAGGTGGCGACCCCGCGCTACCGGGAAGGCTATGAGAAGGGTATTCATGACCATGACGCTGCGCTGATCCTCGCACAGCTGCTGCCATTGCTTGATAGTGCCGGACTGCTGCGCTTCGACCCGCAGGCGCGGGCGCTGGCGATGTTGTTCTGGGCGCAGAATGTCGATACCGCGCTTATCTCCGGGTGGGCCGAGCGCGCTGCTGCCGTGCTGCAGATTCGGCAGCTGTTCGGTCGCTCGGAAGCGCTGTTGCAGCTGCAGGGTGAGGTTCAGTCTAGCTTGCAGTTGTGGCTTGAGGAGCGACTTGCTGAGGTCGACGCAGTCGTGCTGGAGGCTGGCGCGGCCTGGCTGGTCGAGTGGCTGGCTGAGCCCCAGCCGGTCTGGCAGTTCAGTCGCTATGCTCAGGAGTTGCGCGTCGGGCTGCAAGCGCACCTGTCACCCCTTGGCCTGTGGGATAGTTGCCGGCAAGCCGTTGAGCAATTGGCTGGATCGCCCGGGCAGCAATGGCAGTTTCTGCTGCACTGGTTTGGCGGCTTGTGCGAGCAGGAGGCATTTGCGCCGCTGCGCCGCTACGTGCCGGAAGCGGTTGCGCTTTGTTTGCTTGAATCGCAGGTTCAGGTGACGGTTGCGGAAGTGGATTTGCGCTTTGAGGTCTCCGGCTTGTTGGGTCAGCACCCGCGCGTGCAGGAGGGACGACTGGTGTTGGCGGTCGATGAGTTTTTCAGCCGCTTGCGCCATCACCGTCAGCACTTCCAGCCCGGGCTGGGGCGTTATCAGCAGGTACGTCAGCAGATTCTTGACGAGCAGCGCAAGACTCTGCGGCTATCAGAGTTCAAACCTCGCCCGCTCTCTTCCTTTGTGCGTAACCGGCTGATCAATGACGTCTATCTTGGCGTCATTGGCGATAACCTCGCCAAGCAGATGGGCACGGTAGGAGAGGGGCGGCGTTCGGACCTCAATGGTCTGCTGATGCTGATTTCTCCGCCAGGCTACGGCAAGACCACATTGATGGAATACGTTGCCCACGCCCTGGGCCTGGTATTCATGAAGATCAATGGTCCGGCGCTGGGGCATGAGGTGCGCTCGCTCGATCCGGCACAGGCGCCGGACGCAACGGCGGCGCAGGAGCTGGTCAAACTGAACCTGGCACTGGAGATGGGTAACAACGTGATGCTGTATGTCGACGACATTCAGCATACCCATCCCGAGTTTTTGCAGAAGTTCATCTCGCTCTGTGATGGCACGCGACGCATCGAGGGTGTCTGGAAGGGGCGCACGCGCACCTACGATATGCGTGGCCGCAAGTTTGCCGTGGTGATGGCCGGTAACCCCTATACCGAGTCGGGTGAGGTATTCCGTATCCCCGACATGCTGGCCAACCGCGCTGATATTTATAACCTCGGCGATACCCTGGCTGGCATGCATGACGTCTTTGCCCTGAGCTATATCGAGAACAGTCTGACCTCCAACGCGGTACTGGCGCCGCTGGCTGGCCGCGATCTGAATGATCTTTATCGCCTGGTGGCCAAGGCTGAAGGTAAGCCGTTCTCTGCCAACGAGCTGAGTTATGACTACAGCGCGGCGGAGATCAACGATATGGTCGCCACGCTGCAGCGGTTGATGCAGTTGCGCGACGTGGTGCTGCGGGTCAATCAGCAATACATCGCAAGTGCCGCGCAGGATGACCGGTATCGAACCGAACCGCCGTTCAAGTTGCAGGGCAGCTATCGCAACATGAACAAGCTGGCCGAGAAGGTCTCTGCGGTCATGAACGAGCAGGAGCTGCAGCAACTGATCGATGACCACTACCAAGGTGAGTCGCAACTGCTCACCACTGGCGCCGAAGAGAATTTACTCAAGCTGGCTGAGCTGCGTGGCACCCTGAACGCAGAGCGTGCGGCCCGCTGGGAGCAAATCAAGGCGGACTTCCTGCGCAATCGCGCGATGGGCGGTGATGATGCCGAGGTCGGGCAGCGTGTGGTCGGCCAACTGAACGATCTGGTTCAGAGTGTTCGGGCGTTGGGAGGCAAGCAGGGCAGCGAGGTTGCGGTGCCCTGGGAGGAGCTGCTCGGCGCGCTGGACTCGCTGCACAAGCTGAGTCCCAAGGTGCGGGTGGTGATGCCGCCTAAAGAGCTGATCCAGCAGATGCTGGAAGGCCTGTCCGACAGCATGCGCGCCACGGTCACGCCGCTGGCTGAGGTCATGGATCGGCAGGTGCTGGCTGGACGCGAGGCGCAGACGCAGTTGCTCGACATTGTTCGGCAACTGAAAGTGGTAACCGTGGATGAGCAGGGTGGTGGCGAGCAATGATGGATTTTCAGCAACTGGACCAAGTTCTACGTGACAGCGTGGCTGATCTGCGCTTGAGCAACGAGGAGCGTGTCGAGCTGCGCGAACTGGGTGGTGGTCTTGAACCTGACCGCGTTCGCTTTTTGCGTAACCGGGCCTTTGCGCTAGTGCGCGAACTGGTGGCCGAGCCGGAGAACGTCTTGCCTGCTTTGAAGTGGCTTGAACAGGTGGTCAAGACGCTGGATACCTCGCAGGTCAACGAGGTGCAGGTGGCCAGTGCGCACTTCAGTCCGGGTGAAAGCTGCCGGCGGCGGATTCTGGACCTGTGTAACCAGGTGCGTAACAGCCTGAACATCTGTGTCTTTACTATCTCTGATGACCGTTTGAGTCGCGCGGTGTTGGCCTGTCATCAGCGCGGGGTCAAGGTGCGGATCATCAGCGACCATGAAAAGCAGCACGATATGGGCAGCGACATCGCCATGCTGCGCGATGAGGGTATTCCCCTGCGGGTCGATCCGGGCCCTTATCACATGCACCACAAGTTTGCCCTGTTCGATGACCGGATCCTGCTCAATGGCAGCTTCAACTGGACACGCAGTGCCAGCGATTTCAATCAGGAAAACCTATTGGTGATTGATCACCCACCGCTGGTGGCGGATTACGTACGCGAATTCGAGGGGCTTTGGCAGCGCTTCTCGGTCTGAGCGGTTCTGCGTCGGTGCGGCGGATGCGGTACACTGCCGCCCGGCTTCCCACAGGACCCTCCTCATGGCATTGCAGGCAACCCCCTACAAGGTTCAGCTGAACATTACCGATACCGACCTGGGTGTGTACGAGAACGTGCGCATGACGGTGGCCCGTCACCCGTCGGAGACCGAAGAGCGGCTGGCGGTTCGCCTGCTGGCCTACGCGCTTTGGTATCACGAGCGCCTGACGTTCGGCCGCGGGTTGTCTGATGTCGACGAACCCGCGCTGTGGCTGAAAACTCTGGATGATCGGGTTGAGCACTGGATCGAAGTTGGCCAGCCCGACGCTGAACGCATGACCTGGTGCTCACGTCGTGCCGGGAAGGTGTCGGTGTTGGTCTATGGCAACACCCGTGTGTGGATCAATAAACAGCTTTCTGCCGTCACATCGCTGGCCAACCTGAATGTTGCTGCGCTACCTGACGAGCCGCTGCAGGCGCTGTCCACTGACTTGCCGCGCAGCATCGACTGGGGCGTGATGATCAGCGATGGGGTGCTCTATGTCAGCGACGGTGATCAGCAGCACGAATTGCCGGTCGAGTGGCTTCAGGGCGAGCGTTGAGCTGATGCAGATAGCAACCCGCCCGCTGCCCTCAGCGCTGCCCGCCCTGGGTAATCTGCCGCCATTGTTGACCCGTCTGTACGCTGCCCGCGGCGTGCTCAATGAGGCTGAGCTGGATCGGCGGTTGCAGGCGTTGCTGCCGTTCGACGGTTTGCTCGGTATCGATCGGGCTGTCGCGGTACTGGAACAGGCGTTGCGTGCCCGTCAGTCGATTCTGATTGTCGGTGACTTCGACGCGGACGGCGCCACCGCCAGCAGCGTTGCCGTGCTGGCGCTGCGTATGCTTGGCGCTGGGCGGGTCGATTATCTGGTGCCCAACCGCTTCGAATACGGCTATGGCCTGACCCCGGAAATTGTCGAGGTGGCTCTCACCCGCTCGCCGGACGTGCTGGTGACGGTCGACAACGGCATTTCCAGCATCGATGGCGTTGCTGCGGCCAAGGCCGCCGGTCTGCAGGTAGTGGTCACCGACCATCACTTGCCGGGCGAGCAGCTGCCGGCAGCCGATGCCATCGTTAACCCGAGTCAACCCGGTTGCGGCTTTGCCAGTAAGGCGATGGCCGGCGTCGGGGTGATTTTCTATGTCATGCTGGCGTTGCGTGCGGCGCTGCGTGAAAGCGGCTGGTTTGTCGAAACTGGCCGAGCCGAGCCGAACCTGGCGGAGCTGCTGGACCTGGTGGCCCTTGGCACCGTGGCAGACGTGGTACCGCTGGATGCCAACAACCGGATTCTGGTGCATCAGGGGCTGGCGCGTATTCGTGCCGGCCGTTGCCGACCGGGTATTCGTGCCCTGCTGGAGGTGGCAGGGCGGCCGCGTGAGCGGCTGGTATCCACCGATCTCGGGTTTATTGTTGGTCCGCGATTGAACGCGGCAGGGCGGCTCGACGATATGAGCCTCGGTATTGAGTGTCTGTTGACCGACAACGAATCACTGGCGCTGGATATGGCGCGCGAGCTGGATGGCCTCAACCGCGACCGCAAGGCAATCGAACGCGACATGCAGCAGCAGGCGTTGAAAACGCTTGAAGGCATGCAGCTTGAGGAGGCGGACCTGCCGTTCGGCCTCTGCCTGTACGATGCCGAGTGGCATCAGGGCGTGATCGGCATTCTCGCCTCGCGCCTGAAGGACCGTTTTCATCGCCCGGTAATTGCCTTTGCCGACGCGGGGGATGGGATGGTCAAAGGCTCGGCGCGTTCGGTCAGCGGGCTGCATATCCGCGATGCACTGGATGCGGTAGCGGCGCGTCATCCTGAGTTGATCAGCAAGTTCGGCGGCCACGCCATGGCGGCCGGTCTGTCGCTACGGGAAGCCGATTTTCCGGCCTTTGCCGCGGCTTTTGACGCTGAAGTGCGTCGTCAGCTGGAGGCCGAGGATCTGACCGGGCGGCTGTTGTCCGATGGCGAGCTGGAGGCCGGCGACCTGTCCATGGATATTGCCGCGTCGCTACGCGAGGCGGGACCCTGGGGGCAGCACTTCCCGGAGCCGCTGTTTCATGGCGAGTTTCAGGTGTTGCAGCAACGGCTGGTTGGCGAGCGCCATCTGAAGCTGGTGCTGCGCCTGCCGGGCAGCGCAGAGCCGCTGGATGCGATCGCATTCAATATTGAGCCGCAGCACTGGCCCAATGCAGCCATCAACAAAGTGCTGCTGGCCTATACGCTGGACATCAACGAGTTTCGTGGTCGCCAGAGTCTGCAACTGATGGTTCGTCATATTGAGCCAGCAGATACGGTCTAGCGTACAAAGGGGATTGACCTGCTCTGCGCTTTTGGTTTTCATGCAGTGATACATAGATCGAAAATGCATCACCATTCTTTCCGCCCGGGCCTTGCCGGGTGCGCTGGGGGCCCAGGCCGTGCAGGATCTGAAGCAGCAGTTGCTGAATATGCAGCGTCACCTCGGGTTGAACCCGAATGAGGTGAGGCAGCGCTTGCGTCTGCTGCTGATCAATGACGACGGCTTTGCCTGCCTGACTGTTCACCTCCTGGCGCTGGATCGGCTCCATCTTGAGTGCATTGATGCACTGTTCAGGCACTTTGAGCAATTCGACGAACCCGCTAGGTTGCTGGGCTATCCCGGTCGTTTGACGCTGCTCAAGGCGCAGCAGCAGAACTATTTTCGGCAACTGTTACGTGGCCCCTATGATCTGCAGTATGTGCGTCTGCGGCTGCTGGTGGGGCTGACCCACGAGCGTTTGGGTGTCGACCTAAAATGGTATCTGGCGGCGTTTCACTTCTATCTCGACTTCATGCACCGGGCGATCAATCGCCAGTGGCATGCCGACCCCAAGCTTGCCGAGCAGTTGTACGGCTGCCTGCTCAAGGTAGCCTTCTTTGATCTGAGTCTTACGGTGGATACCTATTCCAGTGCCGGCAAGGTGGCGCTGCAGGCCAGTGAAGACCGTTATGCGCGAGCGGTGCAGGGGGCCAATGACGGGCTCTGGGAGTGGCATGTCGAAGATGACCGGCTGCACGTCTCTGATCGCTGGCTGGCCATGCTCGGGCTGGATGCGGCGCGTGCTCCGCGCACCCTGGCCGATTGGGCCAACCTGATTCCTGAAGCCCAGCGTGGCGGCTTCCGTGCTGCGGTTCAGGCGCACCTGGATGGCCGTCAGTCTTATCTGCATGTTGAGTGCGAGGTGCGCGACAGCTGGGGACGGTTGATCTGGGTAATGATCCGTGGGGTTGCCTCGACCGACCTGCATGGTGAGCACCTGTTGGCTGGGTCGCTGACGGATATCAGCCAGCGCAAGCAGACTGAGCAGGAGCTGGCCCACATGGTGCTGCACGATGAGCTGACCGGGCTGCCCAATCGGCAACTGGTCAGCCAGTTGCTGACTCAGGCGTTGCAGCGTCAGTCCAAGCCGGGGGCGCGTCATTCGGCTGTGCTGTTTATCGACCTGGATCGATTCAAGCTGATTAACGACAGTCTGGGACACCAGGTCGGTGATCAGGTGCTGATTCAGGTCGCCAAGCGGATTGAGCGTTGCCTGCGCCCGGGCGACCATCTGGCCCGTTTTGGTGGTGACGAGTTTGTCGTGCTGCTGGATGACATGGCGATGGCCGGTGACGCCGAAGTGGTTGCCAAGCGCATCATGCACGCGTTGCATTACCCGATCATTGCTGCGGCCCGGCGGCTGTCGGTCAGTGTCAGCATCGGCGTGGCGCCCCTGAACGGGCATGACGGGCAGCAGGATGTTCTGCGTGAGGCGGACCTTGCGCTCTACCGTGCCAAGGCGTTCGGCAAGTCCCAGCTGGCGCTCTACAGTGATGCGCTGCAAGAGGAAGCCAATCAGCGGCTGAATTTGGAAAACGCGCTCAGCGAAGCGCTTGCCCAGCGACAGTTTGAGTTGTTCTATCAGCCGATTGTGCAGGTTTCTGCCGGGCGCTCCCAGGTGGTCGGCGTCGAGGCTCTGCTGCGTTGGTGGCAGGGTACTCGTTTGGTATCGCCGGACGAGTTCATCCCAGTGTTGGAAGAGTCGGGTGAGATTGTCGAGGTCGGTGAGTGGGTATTGCGGCAGGCCTGCACCCAGGTTCGTCAGTGGCACCAACAGGGGCTGGCCGGCCTGCGCTGTTCGGTGAACCTGTCCAGTCGCCAGCTGCAGGAACAGGGCTTTGCCAACCGGGTGGCACAAATCCTCCGCGAAACCGGTTTGCCGCCGTCCAGTCTGGTGCTGGAAATTACCGAGAGTTTGCTGATGCGCGATGTGCCCGACACGTTGGCAGCGTTGCGTGAGCTTGAGAGTATGGGTATCCGAATCGCGCTGGATGACTTCGGGACCGGCTTTTCGTCGCTGGGTTACCTGCACCGCTATCCGCTGCACATCATCAAGGTCGACAAGAGTTTCATTACCAAAGCGCCAGATGATGAGCGTTTGAAGGCGATCAGTCGGGCGATTATCGGGTTAGGCCGTGGGCTCGATATGGATGTGATCGCCGAAGGGATTGAAACCCCGGAGCAGATGGACTTTTTGCACAATGAAGGCTGCAACTTCGTCCAGGGATATTGGTTCAGCAGGCCGCAGTCGGCGTTGGATATCTACCCGATACTGGAGCAGCTGTCGAATCAGGTGCGGGCGCCGGAAGTGGGCTCGCTTGAGGCTGCTATAGTGCAGTGACTTTCAGCTGATCGGGCGGGTTTCCAATGCGTCACTGGTTGCTTGCGTTCACGGCCGGGTTTCTGGCGGTTTTCTGTTTCCATCAACCTGCGCTGGCGCTGCTGCATGCCGCAGGTGTGGTCCCCTTTCCTGCCTTCTCGCTTGATCCGGTTGCGCCGCTGTCGGTGCCGGCAGTGGTGTCTTCCGCATTTTGGGGTGGGGTTTGGGGCGTGGTACTGGTTCTCGCTCTGGCGCGTATGGGCAAGCAACTGATCTGGCTCAAGGCGGCCCTGTTTGGCGGGATCGCATTGACACTGGTCGCGCTGCTGCTGGTTTTCCCACTCAAGGGGTATGGGCTGGACTGGCAGTTGTTTGTGCCGCGCTTTGCCATCGGTTTCATTCTCAATGCCCTTTGGGGACTTGGCGCCCTGGTGTTTCTGCGCGCCTTTGCGCCGCGGGCATGACAGCTGCACTCGGCGGCTGAATTCGGCTACAATGGCGGCTTTTTCCTGCCGGGGTCCGTCACCATGGAAATCAATCCGATTCTGAACACCATCAAAGACCTGAGAAGCCGCTCTGAAACCATCAGGGGGTATCTTTGACTACGATCACAAGCGTGATCGCCTGACCGAAGTAGAGCGTGAGCTGGAAGACCCCAGCGTCTGGAATGAGCCCGAACGGGCCCAGAACCTGGGCCGTGAGCGCTCACAACTGGCCGACATCGTTGGTACCCTCGACGAGATGAGTGGTGGCCTGGCTGATGCGGGCGAACTGCTCGAAATGGCCGCCGAAGAGGGCGATCAGGGCGCGGTCGATGATGTGGTAACCGAGCTCAAGCGTCTGCAGGAGGCGCTGGAGAAACTCGAATTCCGCCGTATGTTCAGCGGCGAGATGGATGCCAATAACTGCTATCTGGATATTCAGGCTGGCTCCGGTGGTACCGAAGCGCAGGACTGGGCCAACATTCTGCTGCGCATGTACCTGCGCTGGGCGGACCAGCACGGGTTTGATGCGGAGATTGTTGAGCTGTCCGAGGGTGAAGTGGCCGGCATCAAGAGTGCGACCGTGCACATTCGTGGCGAATATGCGTTCGGCTGGCTGCGCACCGAGATTGGCGTGCACCGCCTGGTGCGCAAGAGCCCGTTCGACTCCGGTAACCGTCGTCACACCTCGTTCTCGGCGGTCTTTGCCGCACCCGAGATCGACGACGATATCGAAATTGATATCAACCCGGCAGACCTGCGGGTGGATACCTACCGCTCTTCCGGGGCGGGTGGTCAGCACGTTAACACCACCGACTCGGCGGTACGGATTACCCACATTCCGACCAACACCGTGGTCAGCTGCCAGAACCAGCGTTCGCAGCACGCCAACAAGGACCACGCAATGAAGATGTTGCGGGCCAAGTTGTACGAGCTGGAAATGATGAAGCGTTCCGAGGCCGCGCAGGCACTGGAAGACACCAAGTCCGACATTGGCTGGGGACACCAGATCCGCTCCTACGTGCTTGACCAGTCGCGTATCAAGGATCTGCGTACCGGTATCGAGAACAGCAACTGCAACGCGGTACTGGATGGCGATCTTGATGAATTCATCGAGGCCAGCCTGAAAATGGGCCTATAAACCGGCCGCCGCACGGCAATCCGCCATGGCCCGCGTTGCGGGCCAACAACCGAATTGATTTTTTCCGGGATTCATCGATATGACCGACCAGCAGCAAGACCTGCACGCCCAACACGAGGAAGAAAACCAGCTGATCGCCCAGCGCAAGGCCAAACTGGCCGCTGCCCGCGAACAGGGTATTGCCTTCCCTAACGACTTCCGCCGCGACAGCCTGTGCGCTGATCTGCAGAAAGCGTACGAGGGCAAAAGCAAGGAAGAGCTGGAAGCGGCGGCGATCCCGGTCAAGATCGCCGGGCGCATCATGCTCAACCGTGGTGCCTTTATGGTGCTGCAGGATACCTCTGGCCGTCTGCAGGTCTACGTTGACCGCAAGGGCCTGCCGGCCGAGACCCTGGAAGCGATCAAGACCTGGGATCTGGGCGACATCATTGCCGCTGAAGGTACCCTGGCGCGCTCCGGCAAGGGCGATCTTTATGTGCATATGAAGGACGTGCGCCTGCTGACCAAGTCACTGCGCCCGCTGCCGGACAAGCACCACGGTTTGACCGACACCGAGCAGCGTTACCGCCAGCGCTACGTTGACCTGATCGTCAACGAGGAAGCGCGTCATACCTTCCGTGTGCGGTCGCAGGTGATTGCGCACATCCGCCGTTTCCTTAATGACCGTGGCTTTCTGGAAGTCGAAACTCCGATGCTGCAGACCATTCCGGGCGGCGCGGCGGCCAAGCCGTTCGAGACCCATCACAACGCGCTGGATATGCCGATGTTCCTGCGCATCGCGCCGGAGCTGTACCTCAAGCGGCTGGTGGTCGGCGGTTTCGAGAAGGTGTTCGAGATCAATCGCAACTTCCGCAATGAAGGTGTCTCGACCCGTCACAACCCCGAGTTCACCATGCTCGAGTTCTATCAGGCATACGCAGACTATCGCGACAACATGGACCTGACCGAAGAGTTGTTCCGCGAGTTGGCGCAGGCGGTGCTGGGCACCACTGACGTGCCCTACGGCGACAAGGTATTCCACTTCGGCGAGCCCTTTGTGCGTCTGTCGGTGTATGACTCTATCCTCAAGTACAACCCGGACATTACCGCCGACGATCTCAATGACGTCGAGAAGGCCCGTGCCATCGCCAAGAAGGCCGGCGCCAAGGTGCTTGGTCACGAAGGTCTGGGCAAGCTGCAGGTGATGATTTTTGAGGAGCTGGTTGAACACAAGCTGGAACAGCCGCACTTCATTACCGAGTACCCGTTCGAAGTATCGCCGCTGGCCCGTCGCAATGACCAGAACCCGAGCGTCACTGACCGCTTCGAGCTGTTTATCGGTGGTCGTGAGATCGCAAACGCCTACTCGGAGCTTAACGACGCCGAAGACCAGGCCGAGCGCTTCCTCGCCCAGGTGGCAGAGAAGGACGCCGGTGACGACGAAGCCATGCACTACGACGCCGATTTCGTCCGCGCGTTGGAATACGGCATGCCGCCGACCGCAGGTGAAGGCATCGGTATCGACCGTCTGGTGATGCTGTTGACCAACTCACCGTCGATCCGTGACGTCATCCTGTTCCCGCACATGCGGCCAGAAACGGCCTAGGCGGCTTCGCCGCCAGCTGCAAGCTGTAAGCTTCAAGCGGCAAGTAGTTCGTGTTGTCTAGGACTATGATGAGCATCAGATTGTCCGCGTAGTCCGCGAGATTGCGTGAATGCACGGACAGCTTGTAGCTTGTAGCTTGCGGCTTAAGGCTTAAGGCTTAAGGCTTGAAGCTGCGACCAAAGGGAGCCACCCGTGAAACAGAGTGAGCAGTATCAGCTGGTCATCCGCAGTCTGTCTGATCGGATTGTCGAGGCGCAGGCGCCGATTCGGGTTTTGGATGCGATCAAGTGGGACGACAACATCCGCGACACCTTCCTCAAGAAGCGCTGCAAGGCGCTTCCTGATATCAATCCCGACTACTACGCCCAACGCCCGCTGGGTTTTGATTCGGCGGAGCGGCGGCAGATCTTTCAGGATATCGAGCGCGATATCACCCGTCAGCTTGGCAGCTTCAACCCGGTCGGTCAGATCATGCGGCGGATGTGCCGTGAGTACCGGACGGTCATCCGTATGCTGGAAGCACGTGGCACCCGGGATTTTGGCCTGATCTCGCAGGAGCTGTACGGTGCGGCGTCGGACGCCTTTCACGCAGGCGATCCGACACTGACTGATCTCGGTATCATGCTCAGTGAGTCGCTGAAGAATATCGCCCGTACCGAGCTGGTGCGCGAACCGAAGACCATAGCGGCGCCGGACGCCGTAGGCATTCTGCAGGCGAGGATGAACGAGGCGTTTCCGGACGACCAGGCGGTGCGTGTGTTCGAGTCCGATGGGATCGTTGCCGACGCTGCAGCGGGCGCTGACTACATCAAGATTCGCAGTGATGCGATGTTCAATCAGCGTGATCTGAATCTTCTCGCCGTGCACGAGGGGATGGTGCATGTTGCGACCAGCCTGAATGGCCAGCACCAGCCGATCTGTACGTTTTTGGCCAAGGGGCCGCCGTCCTCGACGGTAACCCAGGAAGGGTTGGCCATCCTGATGGAGGTGCTGACATTCAACTCCTATCCCGCGCGGCTGCGCAAACTGACCGACCGGACCCGGGCGATTCAGATTGCCGAAACCGGCGGGGATTTTCTTGATGTCTTTCAGTTCTATCGGGATGAGGACTATTCCCGTGACGACAGCTACAACAACACCAGTCGAGTGTTCCGTGGCTCGGCCAGTAATGGCCTGCCGTTTACCAAGGATCTGGTCTATCTGAAGGGCTTTATCCTGACCTACAACTATATTCAGCTGGCGGTGCGCAAGGGCAAGTTGCAGCAGATTCCGCTGTTGTTCTGTGGCAAGACCACGCTGGAGGACATGCGCACCCTGGGGCAATTGGTGGACGAAGGGCTGGTGGTGCCGCCGCGCTACCTGCCTGCGCCCTTTGCTGACCTCAACGCCCTGAGCGCCTGGATGTGCTTTTCGGGCTTTTTGAACAACCTCAGTCTGGACCGGGTCGAAGCAGACTACGCCAACATTCTTTAATCGGAGTATTCGATGTCGCAAGCGCAGGAAGTCAACAAGCTGCCGATCATTCTCACGGCCATCATTACCGTGATTGCCACCGTTGCCGTGCTGCACCTATACGGCTATCTGAATTTCGTCAATCCGGAAAAGGGTCTGGAGCTCGCGGACTATCGAGTAGTGACTGTGGGCTCGGAGGAGGCCGGTAGTCTGCGCCGTAATCCGGCCAAGCACGAGGCCGAATGTGTTGACGGCGTTCTGGTGCTGCATGCCAGCAACATGAACGGGCTGTCCGGGGTGCTCAAGGACAGCCGCGACCGCGTGGTGCGTTGCATCAATCAGGCTGTGCCGCTGGCGGAGTAACCTATGACCGAGCGGGCAGTGCAGTTGGAAGCAGGCTGGCTTGAGGTTCTGCAGGACGAATTCGAACAGCCGTACATGCAGCAGTTACGTCGGTTCCTGCAGGCCGAGAAGGCAGCTGGCAAGGTCATTTTTCCGCCGGGCCCGCTGATCTTCAACGCACTCAACTCGACGCCACTGGACAAGGTGCGAGTAGTGATCATCGGGCAGGACCCGTATCACGGCCCTGGGCAGGCACACGGTTTGAGTTTTTCGGTGCCGCCGGGGGTGCGTACGCCGCCGTCGCTGCAGAATATCTTCAAGGAAATCAATCGTGACCTCGGTTTGCCGATACCGCCGTACGGCTGCCTGCAGTCCTGGGCTGAACAGGGTGTGCTGCTGCTCAATGCGGTGCTGACGGTCGAGCAGGGGCAAGCGGGCTCGCACGCCAAGCGTGGCTGGGAACGTTTTACCTCGAGGGTGATCGATATCATCAACGAGCGCCGCGAGAACTGTGTCTTTCTGCTTTGGGGCAGCTACGCCCAGCGCAAGGGGGAGCAGATTGATCGAGCCAGGCACTGTGTGCTGACCTCGGTGCATCCCTCGCCTTTGTCGGCCCACCGTGGGTTCATTGGCAACGGCCACTTTTCCGCGGCGAACGACTATCTTGTCAGTAAGGGGTTGGCACCCATCAACTGGAGCTTGCCAGACCCTCCCCGGTAACTGTCTGAAGACTGCTGGAGATTGTCATGGAACACGCACTGCAACCCTACACCGCGCTGGTTCCGCGCACCGACAAGCTGGTGGTACAAAAGGCCGGCCACACGGCGCTGGTCACCATCGATAACCCGCCAGCCAACACTTGGGACTCCGACACCCTGCACGGGCTGCCGGAGCTGCTCAACCACCTCAACGATGACCCGGATATCTATGCGCTGGTGCTCACCGGGCGTGGTGAGCGCTTCTTCTCGGCCGGTGCCGACCTGAAGATGTTTGCTGATGGCGACCCGGCACGGGCTCGGGAAATGGCCAGGCTGTTTGGCTTGGCGTTTGAGGCGTTGCGTGATTTTTCCGGGGTTACCATCGCGGCCATCAACGGTTACGCCATGGGCGGTGGACTGGAGTGTGCACTGGCCTGTGACATCCGTATTGCCGAGCGCCAGGCCCAGCTGGCGTTGCCCGAGACGGGGGTAGGGCTGCTGCCCTGTGCGGGTGGGACGCAGGCACTCGCCTGGCTGGTTGGTGAGGGCTGGGCCAAGCGGATGATTCTCTGCGGTGAGCGGATCGACGGCGTGCGTGCCGAGCGTATTGGGCTGGTAGAGGAGTGTGTCGAGCAGGGACAGGCGCTAGGTGTGGCGTTGCGGCTTGCGGCGCAGGTTGCGCGGCAGAGTCCGGCGGCGGTGCATTTTTGCAAGGAGCTGATTCAGGGTGGCAGGGACCAGCCGATCAACACGCTGCTGGCGCGTGAGCGGGAGCGTTTTGTTGATCTGTTTGAACTGGAAGATACCGTTGAAGGCGTTAATGCCTTCCTTGAGAAGCGACCGCCGCAGTGGACGCGACGGTGACTCAGGCCTGACCCGCAGCTGACTCAGGCGAGCAGCTGCATGGCGGCTTCCATTTCTGCTGACAGGTCTTCATCTTCCTGTTCTCCGGCGGGGTCCAGGCCCAGCTTGGCGAAGGCGGGGATGGCGCTCCAGTCCATCTGGGTAAATGGGTGCTGGGTGCCGGCCAGTGACTGCAGCACCGCGACCTGGACGACGTCGGCATAGTCGACACTCGGTGAGTTGCGTTTGAAGTCCAGATGCTCTGACGGTACGTGGCGCAGTGGCTCCGGGAAGTCCCAGGCCTGCAGGATGCGGTCACCGAGCACAGGATGGATGCGCTCGATGACCAGATTCAGGCTGATCGAGTCGCGCAGCAGCTGCGAGTTGTCTTCTGCATAAGCCAGAATGGGCAGCACGCCGATCTGATGGACCAGGCCCGCCAGGGTGGCTTGGTCTGGTTTCAGCTTGGTGTAATGGCGACATAGGACATGGCTGATGCCCGCCACTTCGGTACTGCGAGTCCAGACTTCACGCATCTTCCGATCGATAACATCGGAGGTCGCCTGGAACATCTGCGACATAGCCAGACCTGTGGCCAGGTTGGCGGTGTAGGTGATACCCATCCGATTGACCGCCATAGACAGATCGGTGATCTCCTGCCGGCTGCGCAGCAGCGGGCTGTTCACCACCTTGATCAGGCGGGCACTAAGGGCCGCGTCGTTGCTGATTTCCTTGACCAGCAGAGGGATGCTGACATCCGGATCTTCGGCGGCTTCACGCACGCGCAGGGCAACTTCCGGCAGTGTCGGCAGCACCAGCTGGTCTTTTTCAATGGCCTGGATCAGTTCGTCCTGGACGCGCTGGGCAAGATCGGTCATCTCGTGTCCCTTAGTCTGTGTTATTCGGCTTCGGCGGTGGTTAGTTCGCGTTCATAGGGCAGATCGGCAAGGCTGATCAGTGGCCCGTCGCTGTCACCGGCGCTCAGTGTGGTCAATTGTGCCGCATCCTTCTGAAGAACAGCCAGCATTTCTACCGCCTTGCTGCCACGAGCGGCCATGACGACTTCGCCAACAGCCTTGCCGCTGTCGCGGTCGACGATTTCGGTGCCGGGAGGGGGCAAGGCCTCGCCAGCCATCAGTAGGCGATACATGCGGCGCTTCAATTTGCCCAGATACTGCATGCGCGCGACGATCTCCTGGCCGGTATAGCAGCCCTTGCGGAAACTGACGCCGCCCAGTTGCTGGAGGTTTAGCATTTGCGGAATAAAGCTTTCGCGTGTCGGCCCGGTGACTTGGCCGACGCCGCTTTGAATTTGCTGCAACAACCATTGGTTCAGGCTGACCGGGCTGGCGTATTGGCACAACTGATCGAGTAGCTGCCCGGCGCGTTCGGTTGGGACCCAGAGCGAACAGGCGCCGCCTGGCAGTCCAATGGCGAACAGGTTGTCTTTGTGCACCACTGCGCCATTGGTCGGGAGAGTGAGGCCGCAGTTTTGCAGGGCAGCGTCAGCCGCTTCGCCCCAGACGCCAAAGCCGATCCACTTCTCGCTCTGGTTGGTCAGTTGGCACTTGTAGAACACGGCGTATTTGGCCAAATCCGCCAGTTGGGATTCAATCAGCTCGTGAGCGAGGCTCAGCATCACGCCCTGATCGCTGCGCCAAAGGCGAAGGCTGGACTGCATACGCCCCTTGGGGTTGCAGCGGGCGCCCAGCGAGCTGCTATCAGCGCTGACGGTTTTAAGGTCGCAGGTGATCTGGCCCTGCAGGAACTTGTCGGTGTCGGCGCCGTCAACGGCAATGATGCCTTCGTGGCTCAGCCAGCTGACGCAGGTGGCGCAGTCTGCCCGGTCGTCAGTGAAGCGATCGGCAAGGTCGGGTAGTTGAGTCATACCTGTCGTTGTTCCATTGGTTCAGGTGGTACATCATAGGGGCAGGGCAGGTGCTTGTCAGGCTCTGCTTGCCGTTATAATGCGGCTTTTACCAAGCAGTTCAATCCTCACTGTGGAGTTGCCGATGTCGGCCGATATAGAAATGAAGCGTTTGTTCTGGCACAGCCGCCGCGGCATGCTGGAGCTGGATGTATTGCTGGTGCCCTTCCTGCAGGAAGTGTACCCGACGCTGGAGGCGGACGATCAGCAGCGCTATCAGACGCTGCTGGAGTGTGAGGATCAGGATATGTTTGGCTGGTTCATGCAGCGTGGCAAGCCGGAGGATCCGGATCTGCGACGCATTGTGGAGATGATTCTGGATCGTGTACAGCCCGACTGAATTTCTGCTGTTGCGCCGCCAGCCTTCGCGCTGGCTGGCATTGGCGTTGGCGCTGATGGCGCTGCTGGCCTGTATCGGCGTGGTGCACAGCGCCTTGAGTCTTTGGCCGAGCCTGCTATGTGTGCTGTTGGTGGCGGTTTACTGCAGCTGGATCTGGCCGCGGCAGGTCAGCCTGAGTCATCCGCACTCGGTCACCGGTTTACGTTTTGATGGTGACGGTTGGCATATCTTGCGCCGTGACGGCTCCGAAGCGGCGGCGCGGCTGCTGGCTGATACCTATGTCAGCGCAATGCTGACGGTGGTGCGCCTGCGTGAGCCAGGTCGCTGGTGCCCGGTGTCAGTGGTGCTGCCTGCAGACGCTGCCTCCGAGGAGAGCCTGCGGCGGCTGCGACTGCGGCTGCGGTTCAGTCGCCAGCGCTGGGCGGCTGCAGAATAGTATCCAGCGCTTCGTCCAGCTGTGCCGGAAAGTCCAGGGTGTAGTGCAACCCTCGGCTTTCATGGCGCAGCATGGCTGAGCGGATGATCAGGTCTGCGACCAGGGCGAGGTTTCGCAGCTCCAGCAGATCACGGCTGACCCGGTAGTTGCTGTAAAACTCGTGAATTTCCCCGCGCAGCATGTCGACCCGGTGTTTGGCCCGTTGCAGTCGTTTTGAGGTGCGTACGATCCCCACGTAGTCCCACATGAAGCGGCGCAGCTCATCCCAGTTGTGCGAGATGATCACATCTTCATCCGAGTCGGTAACCTGGCTCTCGTCCCAGTTGGGCAGATTCTCCGGCATCTTGGTATTGGCCAGCTGGTCGAGGATGGCACTGCTGGCCGCACGACCGTAGACGATGCACTCCAGCAGTGAGTTGCTGGCCATACGGTTTGCGCCATGCAGGCCGGTAAAGCTGGTTTCGCCAATCGCATAAAGCTGTTTAACGTCGGTGCGTCCGCTGCTGTCTACCATCACGCCGCCGCAGGTGTAGTGTGCTGCGGGCACCACCGGAATTGGCTCCTTGGTGATGTCGATGCCGAATGCCAGGCAGCGCTCATGCACGGTCGGGAAGTGACTGCGGATGAAGTCGGCCGGTTTGTGGGTGATGTCCAGATAGACGCAGTCCAGGCCCAGGCGTTTCATCTCGTGGTCAATTGCACGGGCGACGATATCCCGTGGCGCCAGTTCGGCTCGCTCATCGAAACGCGGCATGAAGCGCTCGCCATTGGGCAGGCGCAGCAACGCGCCTTCGCCTCGCAACGCTTCGGTCACCAGAAAACTCTTGGCTTTCGGGTGATACAGGCAGGTAGGGTGGAACTGATTGAACTCCATGTTGGCAACTCGGCAGCCGGCGCGCCAGGCCATGGCAATACCGTCGCCGGAGGCGCTATCGGGGTTGCTGGTGTAGAGGTAGACCTTGCTCGCTCCGCCGGTCGCTAGCACGGTAAAGCGCGCAGCAACGGTTTCGACGTGGCCCGTCGAGCGGTTCAGGATATAGGCGCCGAGGCATTGATTGCCGTCGCGGCCGAGCTTCTGGGTGGTGATCAGGTCAACCGCAACCCGGTTGTCCAGCAGCTCGATATTGGCGTGCTCTTCGGCGCGTTGCAGCAAGGTATTGAAGATCGCGGCGCCAGTAGCGTCAGCGGCGTGAATGATGCGGCGATGGCTGTGCCCACCCTCGCGGGTCAGGTGGAAGTCGTCGCTCTCGCTCCCGTCTTCTCTGCGCTCGCGGGTAAAAGGTACTCCCTGCTCGATGAGCCAGCCGATGGCATCGCGGCTGTCGCCGACAATTTGCCGCACGGCATCTTCGTGGCACAGACCGCCGCCTGCGATCAGCGTGTCCTGTACGTGAGCATCAACGGTATCGGTGTCGTCGAGCACGGCTGCAACGCCGCCTTGAGCCCAGAATGTGGAGCCCTCGGACAGCTGGCCCTTGCTCAGAACTGCGACCCGCAGGTCGCTTGCCAGGTGCAGCGCCAGCGTCAGACCGGCGGCGCCGCTGCCGATGACCAATACATCGTATTGCCGTTGTTGAGTCATTGCGTTTATTGCACTCAGTGCTTGCGAGGCGTCCTAGTATATAGAAGCTGAGTGCCTCACAATACTGCCACCCATGGGGGAGTGCTTCGGGCATCACTGCGGTTGATAAAAGTGATGGCCTATTGCATTCAAAGGGGAACTTTTTTTCATCGGTCGTGCTCCTAATCCTGTACCTGAGTGAGGGGAGAACTTTTGGTTACATCTTGTGTCTACGATAACAACGCCGGTCACGGACTTCGAAGAGTGGTTCAGCGATGACCGGGCAGAGTGATCAGCAGCTGGTTGAACGAGTGCAGAAGGGCGATAAGCGCGCCTTTGATCTGCTGGTGCTCAAGTACCAGCACAAGATTCTCGCGCTGGTGACTCGTTTCGTGCACGACAGTCACGAAGCGCAGGATGTCGCTCAGGAAGCTTTTATCAAGGCGTACCGGGCGCTCGGGAATTTTCGCGGAGACAGTGCGTTTTATACCTGGCTCTATCGTATTGCGATCAATACGGCGAAGAATTACTTGGTGGCGCGCAATCGCCGCCCACCGGACAGCGATATTGCTGCAGACGAAGCGGAGTATTACGACGGCGACAGTATTCTCAAGGACATTCACTCGCCCGAGCGCGATATGTTGCGCGATGAAATCGAGCAAGTAGTGAACCGAACCTTGCAACAGTTGCCTGATGATTTAAGGACGGCTTTGACCCTTCGTGAATTTGAAGGGTTGAGCTACGAAGATATTGCGAACGTGATGGACTGCCCGGTCGGTACAGTTCGGTCCCGGATTTTCCGGGCGCGGGAAGCAATCGACAAAGCCTTGAAACCGTTGCTTGAGGCATAGGTTTTCAAGGTGGGGTGCAACGCAGTGAGCCCAATGGGCCAACAGCAGAGGTAAAGCAATGAGAAACGAAGTCTTGCAGGAGTCTCTTTCCGCGCTCATGGACAACGAGGCTGACGAACTGGAAGTGCGCCGTGTTCTCCAGGCCACCGAGCAGAATCCGGAGCTGCGTAGTACCTGGTCGCGCTATCAGCTGGCACGTTCGGTAATGCACAAGGAGCCGTGGCAGGGTTCGATCGACCTGTCGGCAGGTATTGCAGCCGCCTTGCACGACGAGCCAGCCGTGCAGATGGCACCTGCAGCGTCGGCGACCAAGACGGGTTCGGCCATTTGGCGCAACGTCAGTCGGGTGGCGGTCGCGGCATCGGTCACCCTAGCGGTGCTGGTTGGTGTACGTATGGTCAATCAGGGCGAGGCGCCCAATGGCGCTCAGATGACTGCTGCGACCATGCCAGCGCCTTCCATGCTGCAGGCTAATCCGACGGCGCGTTCGGGCGCTGTTCTGGCGGGCTATTCGCAGACCGGTAATGCGGGCGCAGAGCCACTTGCCCCGGCTCAGGCACCTTCGGCCTGGCATGAGCAACGCATTGGTCGTTATTTGCGCGAGCACGCCGAAGCCAGCGCGCAGGCAGCCAGTCCGCAGCTGATTCCCTACGCCCGAGCTGCCAGCATGGAAGGCCGCTAGTGGTCGGGTGTCGACGTACGCTGAGCTGCTGTTCCCTGGCAGCTCTGCTGATCTCGCCACTGACCCAGGCCCGCGATGCCAGCCAGTGGTTGCAAGGGATGGTTGATGCAGTAGGGCAGCAAAGTTACTCAGGCGCATTTGTTTACGAGCGCTCTGGCAGTTTCAGTACCCATCATATTTGGCATCGTGCTGATGACGACGGTATCACCGAGCGACTGCTGCGCGCCGATGGCGAACCCCAGGAGTGGGTTCGCCGGGATGGACAGGTGCAATGCGCCAGCTCCTTCGCGGCGGTTTCCGGTTGGCACGGCGATGCGCCGGCCACTCTGAATCCGGGGCGGCTCGAGCGCTGGTATGCCCTTGATGTGCTCGGCAAGACGCGGGTTGCCAACCGTCCGGTGACCGTGGTCGCCATGAAGCCGCGCGATTCCTTTCGTTACGCCTACGAACTCTACCTCGATGATCAGACCGGCATGTTGCTCAAGTCTTTGCTGATCAACGAGCGTAATGTCCTGCTCGAGCGCTTCCAGTTTACGGATGTGCATTTTGGCGAGTTGGACGATGATCAGCTGGAAGCGGGGCCTGGGTGCCTTGCTGTGGCCGAGCCGCAGCCCGAAAAGCTGGTTGATACCTCGGGCTGGGAGCCGGGCTGGTTGCCGCCGGGTTTTACCGCCGGAGCGCCGATTGTCCGTGCTCTCGCCAGTAATGAGTCGCCGGTCATGAGCCAGGCTTACAGTGACGGGCTTGCCCGGTTCACCCTGTTCGTCGAGCCGCTCGGGGAAGGAGCGTTGGCCGAGGATCTGCTGGCGCAGCTGGGGCCAACGGTAGCGGTCAGCCGCCGCCTGCAGATTGATGGTACGGGCTATTTGGCAACTATCGTTGGTGAGATTCCCCCGGCAACGGCCGAGCGTATAGCCGCCTCCTTTCCTCATTCTGCAGGGGAGATCGCGCAGTGATTGAAGAGCGCGGGCGGGTCTTGAGTGTTGAGGCAGGCGCTGTGTGGGTGGAAACCGTGCGCACCAGCACCTGTGGCTCTTGTGCAGCCAAGGCAGGTTGCGGTCAGGCATTGCTCTCCAGGGTAGGTTCTGGTGCCAAGCGCGGCTTTATTCGTGCGCTGACTGATCGGCAATGGCAGATTGGTGATGAGGTGTTTATCGGTATTCCCGAAGACGCCGTCGTACGTGGCGCCCTTTGGGTGTACATGGTTCCGTTGCTCGGACTGTTTGCCAGTGCTCTGCTGGCGCAGGCTGCAGGCGTGGCGGAGCCCGGCATGATCGGCGCAGCCCTACTGGGCCTGGCTGCCGGTTTTGCAGTGGTGCGTTGGCATGGCCAGCGAGCGCAGCGTGATCCGCAAATGATGCCGCAGGTGTTGCGCTCTGCCGGGCAGATGATGCCCTTCGCTCCGGAGGGGCGGCTGAACGGTTGATGCCTTTGCAGGATTGTCCTTGAGTACAAGTGAGGAGTAATCAGACTTATGCTGTCTGTTCGACGTTGGGCCCTTGCGGCGACAAGTGTGCTGGTTCTAGGGTGGCAATCGCTGGTGGTTGCAGCGGACTTGCCGGACTTTACTGAGCTGGTGGAAGAGGCATCGCCGGCTATCGTTAATATCAGTACCCGTCAGAAAGTTTCCAGCCAGCCGATGGCTGGTGTTCAGGGCATGCCGGATCTGGAAGGTATGCCACCGATGTTCCGTGAGTTTTTTGAACGTAGCTTCCCTCAGGCGCCATCGCCGCGCGAGCGCGAAGCGCCGCAGTCGCTGGGTTCGGGCTTCATCATTTCCCATGATGGTTATGTGCTGACCAACAATCATGTTGTTGCGGATGCGGACGAGATTTTTGTGCGCCTGTCTGATCGCCGTGAAATGCAGGCTGAGTTGGTCGGTGCGGACCCGCGCTCTGATCTGGCGCTGCTGAAGATTGATGCCGGTGATGATCTTCCGGTGGTCAAGATCGGCAAGTCGGCCGACCTGAAGCCCGGTGAGTGGGTGCTGGCCATCGGTTCGCCATTTGGCTTCGATTACTCGGTGACTGCGGGTATTGTCAGCGCCAAGGGGCGTAGCCTGCCTAATGAAAACTACGTGCCCTTTATTCAGACTGACGTAGCGATCAACCCGGGCAACTCCGGTGGCCCGCTGTTCAACCTGGATGGCGAGGTTGTGGGGATTAACTCTCAGATCTTCACTCGTTCCGGCGGTTTCATGGGGCTGTCCTTTGCCATTCCGATTGATGTAGCGATGGATGTGGTGCAGCAGATCAAGGACAACGGTAGCGTGCAGCGCGGCTGGCTCGGTGTTGTGATTCAGGAAGTGAACAAGGATCTGGCCGAGTCCTTTGATCTGCCCAAGCCAGCTGGTGCGCTGGTTGCCCAAATCATGCCTGGCGGTCCTGCGGACAAGGGTGGGCTGAAAGTTGGTGACGTCATTCTCGAATTCAATGGCCATGAGGTGGTTCGCTCTTCCGACCTGCCGCATGCTGTCGGTCGAGTGCGTCCCGGTGCCGAAGCAACTCTGGTGGTGATGCGTGACAAGCAGCGCAAGACCCTGACCATGGAAATCGGCACGTTGCCGGATGATGATGCGGTCGCTGCAGCTGGTGGCAACGATCAGGCGCCGAGCACGTCATCCAATCGTCTTGGTGTCACTGTCGCCGAGTTGAGTGATGACCAGAAGAAAAATCTGGATATTCACTCCGGTGTCGTGGTGCGTGAGGTTAGTCGTGGCCCGGGGGCTATGGTGGGGCTGCGCCCCGGTGACATCATCACCAACCTCGACAACCGTTCGGTCGATTCGGTAGAGACCTTTACCCAGATCGCCAGTGATCTTCCGGACAATCGCTCCATCTCTATGCGGGTGATTCGTCAGGGGCGCGCCAGCTATATCACCTTCCGTCTGGCGCAGTAAGGCCAGCGGTTTGCAGCCCCCGGTCATCGACGGTGTCAACAGGGCGATGACCGGGGGCTGCAGCGATGGCGACATTGCAGCTAATCAGGTAAACTCGCGGGCTGTTTTGGGGAGTCGCCTCCCCGTCTCGCCAAGTCTGGCAACCCTGTCTGGATGATCCGCGCTGTGAGTGACCTGAGCCTGATTCGTAACTTTTCCATCATTGCCCACATCGACCATGGCAAGTCGACGCTGGCTGACCGCTTCATTCAGATTTGTGGCGGCCTGACCGAGCGCGAAATGGAAGCCCAGGTGCTCGACTCCATGGATTTGGAGCGGGAACGCGGCATTACCATTAAGGCGCACAGCGTTACGCTGTATTACACCGCCAAAGATGGCAAGACCTATCAGCTCAACTTCATTGATACTCCCGGTCACGTCGACTTTCACTACGAGGTCAGTCGTTCGCTGGCAGCTTGCGAGGGCGCGCTGCTGGTGGTTGATGCCGCCCAGGGCGTGGAAGCGCAATCGGTAGCCAATTGTTATACCGCCATCGAGCAGGGCCTTGAGGTCATGCCGGTGCTGAACAAGATCGACTTGCCGCAGGCCGAGCCCGAGCGAGTAAAAGCAGAGATTGAGAGCGTGATCGGTATTGATGCCACCGATGCGGTTGCTTGCTCAGCCAAGAGCGGTATTGGTGTGGAGGATGTGCTCGAAGCGCTGATTCACACCATTCCTTCGCCGGAAGGGGATCTCGAAGCGCCACTGCAGGCGCTGATTATCGACTCCTGGTTCGATAACTACCTCGGTGTTGTGTCGCTGGTACGGGTCAAACACGGCCGTATCAAGAAGGGTGACAAGGTGTTGGTCAAGTCGACCGGCAAGACCCATCTGGTCGACAGCGTCGGCGTATTCAACCCCAAGCATACCGAAACGGCTGACCTGAAGGCGGGCGAGGTGGGCTTCATCATCGCGGGTATCAAGGATATTCACGGTGCCCCGGTTGGCGACACCCTGACCCTGTCGACTACGCCGGATGTCAGCTCGCTGCCAGGCTTCCAGAAGGTCAAGCCACAGGTTTATGCCGGTCTTTTCCCGGTCAGTTCAGATGATTTCGAGGATTTTCGTGAGGCGCTGCAAAAACTGACGCTGAACGATGCCGCACTCCAGTTTGAGCCGGAAAGCTCCGAAGCGCTTGGCTTTGGCTTCCGTATCGGTTTCCTCGGCATGCTGCATATGGAGATCATTCAGGAGCGTCTCGAGCGTGAGTACGACCTTGATTTGATCACCACCGCACCGACCGTTGTGTTCGAGGTCGTGACGAAGGGTGGCGAAATCATCTATGTCGACAACCCCTCGCTGCTGCCTGACCCATCGATGATCGAGGAAATGCGCGAGCCCATCGTGCGGGCCAACATCCTGGTGCCGCAGGACCATCTGGGTAGTGTCATCACCCTGTGTATCGAGAAGCGTGGCGTACAGCACGACATGATCTTCCTTGGCACCCAGGTTCAGGTCGTGTACGACCTGCCGATGAACGAGGTGGTGTTGGATTTCTTTGACCGTCTCAAGTCGGTCAGCCGCGGTTATGCCTCGCTCGATTACAGCTTTGATCGCTTCCAGCCGGCTAAACTGGTTCGCCTGGATGTGTTGATCAATGGTGAGAAGGTCGATGCGCTGGCGCTGATCGTGCACCGTGACAATGCGGCGTTCAAGGGGCGGCAGCTGGTTGAGAAGATGAAGGACCTGATCCCGCGTCAGATGTTCGATGTGGCCATTCAAGCCGCTATCGGTGGCCAGATTGTTGCCCGTTCAACCGTCAAGGCGCTGCGCAAGAACGTACTTGCCAAGTGCTATGGTGGTGATGCCAGCCGGAAGAAAAAGCTGCTTGAAAAGCAGAAGGCTGGTAAGAAGCGCATGAAGCAGGTAGGTAGTGTGGAGATCCCGCAGGACGCGTTCCTGGCGGTACTGAAAGTCGACAACTAGAGACGGTAAGCGCGAACGATGATGCATATCAACTTTCCACTGGTGCTGGTGATTGCGGTTGCCGTCAGTGGGTTTCTGGCCCTGCTTGATCTCGTTCTTCTCGCGCCTCGTCGTCGTCGTGCGATAGCCAGTTACGAAGCCCAGGTCGATGTGGCCGACCCCCAGACCATCGAGCGGCTCGAAAAGGAGCCATTGCTGGTCGAGTACGGCAAATCCTTTTTCCCGGTGCTGGCGGTTGTGCTGGTGCTGCGTTCGTTTCTGGTGGAGCCGTTTCAGATTCCATCCGGCTCAATGAAGCCGACGCTGGATGTGGGGGATTTTATCCTCGTTAACAAGTTTGCCTATGGCATTCGTCTGCCGGTAATCGATACCAAGATCATCCCGGTGGGTGAGCCGCAGCGCGGCGATGTCATGGTGTTTCGCTATCCCAATGATCCGACTATTAACTACATCAAGCGGGTAGTCGGCTTGCCCGGTGATCATATCCGCTATGCTGGAAAGCAGCTGTATATCAACGGCCAGAAGATCGAGCATGAATTGATTGAGGTCATACCGGATGACGAAGTGCCTGACGGTCACCCGCTGCAGGCCGTTGCCAAGGCAGAGATATTCCAGGAGCAGTTGGGCGCGGTCAGCCACCTGATTCGTCAGAAGCAGCTGTCGCAGACACCCCGCCCCAATGAATGGGTGGTGCCGGAGGGGCACTATTTCATGATGGGGGACAACCGGGATAACTCCAACGACAGCCGTTACTGGCAGTCAACGGAAATGCCCAGGGAGTTGTGGGGCATGGTTCCTGACAACTATATTGTGGGCAAGGCATTCGCGGTCTGGATGCATTGGCCCGAGCCAAAACTGAGTAACTTGCCAAGTTTTTCGAGCGTTGCTCTGATTCATTGAGCGGGCCGAACAGGACATAACATCAACAACGGACTACGAGGTTATCATGCGCAACTCACAGAAAGGGGCTTCCTTCTTCGGCTGGTTGGCCGTTATCGCGTTGGTCGTATTCGGCATGGTTATCGCGATGAAGCTGGTCCCGATTTACATGGACCACTACTCGTTGCGCAACATGATTACGACGGTCAACGAAGATCCGACGATCAAGATCAACTCGCTGCGTGACCTCAATACTTACATTGAAAAGGGCATGCAGCTAAACAGTATCCGCGACATCAATCCAAAAGAAGCCATCAAGGTGACCCAGAGTGGTCAGAATGCCTACACCCTGGTGCTCAAGTACGAGGTGCGCGCGCCGCTACTGAACACAGTGGACCTGCTGGTTCACTTTGACGAAACATTCATTGTCAGACCATTAAAGTGAGCAATAAGTTAGACCGACTAGAGCGCAGGATAGGCTACCACTTCAAGGATCAGGACCTACTGGTACTGGCCCTTACCCACCGCAGTCTTGGTGGACGCAACAACGAGCGCCTGGAGTTTCTGGGCGACTCGATTCTGAATTTTGTTGCTGCCGAGATGTTGTTTCAACATTTTCCCCAGGCCCGCGAAGGACAGCTCTCCAGGTTGCGTGCGCGGCTGGTCAAGGGCGTCACCCTGGCTGAGCTTGCCAAAGGCTTTGAGCTCGGTGAGTACCTGCGGCTGGGGTCCGGCGAATTGAAGAGCGGCGGATTTCGCCGTGAGTCGATTCTTGCTGATGCGACCGAAGCCATTATCGGTGCTATCTACCTCGACAGCGGGCTGGACGCTGTGCGTGAACGCGTTCTGCACTGGCTGGGGGGGCACATTGCTACCCTGACGCTGGTAGATAACAACAAGGACCCAAAAACGCGTTTGCAGGAGTTTCTGCAGTCGCGTCAGAGCGAGCTGCCTCGTTATGAGGTGATCGAGAGCAGTGGCGAAGCCCACTGCAGAACATTCAAGGTGGACTGTCAGGTCGCGCTGTTGGCTGAGCGAACCTTCGGGGTCGGCAGTAGCCGGCGTCTGGCAGAACAACAGGCAGCCCAGCTGGCGTTGATCGCCCTGGGTGTGGAGCGTGCCGATGACTGATGCTGTTTCCCGCTGCGGCTATGTAGCCATTGTTGGCCGCCCCAATGTCGGCAAATCGACTCTGCTGAACCATATCCTTGGGCAGAAGCTGGCCATCACCTCGCGCAAGCCGCAGACCACGCGCCATACCCTTCTGGGTATCAAGACCGAGGGTGAGGTGCAGGCAATCTATGTCGATACCCCTGGTCTGCACAAGGAAAACGAAAAGGCGCTCAACCGCTTCATGAACAAGAGCGCCAGTCAGGCGCTGCGTGATGTCGATGTGGTGCTGTTCGTTGTGGATCGTTTGCGCTGGACCGACGAGGACCAGATGGTGCTGGAGCGGGTGCAGTATGTCTCGTGTCCGGTGCTGATCGTGGTTAACAAGCTTGACCGGATGGAAGACAAGAATGAACTGTTGCCGCATCTGGAGTGGCTGACACAGCAACTGCCCAATGCCGAGGTGGTGCCGGTGTCCGCTCTGCAGGGGCGTAACATCGACCGTCTTGAGTCGCTGATTGCCGAGCGGCTGCCGGAAAGTGAACACTTCTATCCTGAAGATCAACTGACCGACAAGAGCTCGCGCTTTCTTGCCGCAGAGCTGGTCCGCGAGAAGGTCATGCGTCAGCTCGGGGCCGAGATTCCCTATCAGGTCGCGGTTGAAATCGAGCAGTTCAAACAGGAAGGACGCATTCTGCATATTCACGCCCTGATTCTGGTGGAACGTGAAGGTCAGAAAAAAATCATCATTGGTGATGGCGGTGACCGACTGAAGAAGATCGGTCAGGAAGCGCGCCTCGACATGCAGAAACTGTTTGGCAGCAAGATCATGCTCAATCTGTGGGTCAAGGTGCGTCGCGGCTGGTCCGATGATGAGCGCGCCCTCGGCTCGCTGGGTTATCGTTTCGACGACTGACCTGCATGCGCGAGCATCTGCAGCCCGCCTACGTCCTGCACAGCAGGCCTTATCGTGACACCAGCGCGCTGGTTGACCTGCTCAGCCTGCAGGGCGGACTGCAGCGGGTCGTCTGGCGTGGTGCGCGTAGCGGTCGCGGTGTAAAGCCACAGCCCTTTGTACCTTTGCTGGTGAGCTGGCAGGGGCGTGGCGATCTGAAAACCCTGCAGCAGGCCGAAGTCGCCGGTGCCCACGCCCGATTGCAGGGCCAGGCGTTGTTTAGCGGCATGTACCTCAATGAACTGCTGGTTCGTTTGCTGTCACCGGGTGACGCCCAGACGCTCCTGTTTGCTGGCTATCAGTCTGCACTGGAACAGCTGGCTTTGACTCCGCTCTCGGTCGAGCCCGTTCTGCGTGAATTCGAGTGGCAGCTGATAGTGCTGCTGGGGTACGGTTTTAGTCTGACAGAGGATGCCGATCAGCAGCCGGTGCTGGCTGACACCCTCTACTGCTGGAGCCCGGATATGGGGTTATACCCAGTGGTGGATGCCACCCAGGGCGGCTTGCCTGGACGGGGGCTGTTGGCAATGGCTGCGCAGAACTGGGCTGACCCCGAGGCTCTGCCGATTGCCAAGCGCTTGATGCGCCAGGTGTTGGCTGTCCACTTGGGTGATCGCCCACTGGTCAGCCGCCAATTATTTGCGCCGGGTCGCACGGGCGAGCCGCGCTGAGGCCAGGGCGGATGGTCGCCCCGGCATAGTCAACGGAGAATCTTGCATGAGCCAGTCTGATCGCGTTCTGTTGGGCGTCAATATTGATCACGTTGCTACCTTGCGGCAGGCCCGTGGTACGCGTTATCCGGATCCGGTACAGGCTGCCATTGAGGCTGAGCAGGCCGGGGCTGATGGAATTACGGTTCACCTGCGTGAAGACCGTCGGCATATCCAGGAGCGCGATATTCTGCTGCTTGCCCAGGTGCTGCAGACGCGGATGAATTTTGAGATGGCGGTCACCGACGAAATGGTCGCATTCGCCGAAAAGATCCGACCTGCTCATGTCTGTCTGGTACCTGAGCGTCGTGAGGAGCTGACTACCGAAGGAGGCCTGGATGTCTGCGGCAACGAGGCCCGCGTGCAGGCTGCCATTGAGCGCTTGGCTGCGGCTGGTTCTGAGGTTTCGCTGTTTATTGACCCGGACCCGCGCCAGATCGAAGCGGCCAAACGCCTGGGGGCACCGGTGATCGAACTGCATACCGGCCATTACGCCGATACCGAGGGGGCCGAACAACAGCAGGCTCTGGAACGTATTCGTGAGTCGGTCAACTACGCGCGCAAGCTCGGGCTGGTGGTCAATGCCGGTCATGGCCTGCACTACCATAACGTTGAGGCTATCGCGGCCATCCCCGGCATCAACGAACTGAACATTGGCCATGCGATCATTGCCCGTGCGCTGTTCTCTGGTCTTGCCGGGGCGGTGCGTGACATGCGCCAGTTGATTATGGAAGCCTCTGGCCGATGATCAGGGGTATCGGCACCGACCTGGTGCTGGTTGAGCGGATCGAGGCGGTGCTCGGGCGTCAGGGCGAACGTTTTGCGCGTCGTATCCTGACACCTGATGAGTTTGCGCGCTTTGCGGCGCACGGCCAGCCTGCGCGGTTTCTGGCCAAGCGTTTCGCCGCCAAGGAAGCGATCATGAAGGCCCTGGGCACGGGGCTGGCGGGTGGTCTGTCGTGGCAGCACATGCAGCTCGACCGCGACCCGCTGGGGGCACCAGTGGTGGTGCTGAGCGGCGCGGCGGCGGAGCGCGTGACCGCCGGCGGTGGCGGGCGCATGCTGATATCGCTCAGTGATGAGCGTGAGCAGGCGTTAGCCTTTGCCATCTGGTCACAGGACTGACAGCGCACTCTGCAATCGGTCGATGGCCTCCAGCAGCTGTTTTACCTCGTCATCACAGGGCGTCTTTTCCTTGAGTTTTGTCTCGGTCTGCAGGCAACGTTTGCGCAGCTCAGGTACGCCGCAGTAGCGGGTTGCACCGTGCAGCCGGTGCACGGTTTCCAGTAGTGCGTCCAGGTTGCCAGCCTGGTAGTTGCGCTCGATCTGTTCGCGATCACCGGGCAGGCTCTGCATCAGCATCTCCAGCATATCCTGCGCCAGATCGGCCTTGCCGGCGGCCAGTCGCAGTCCTTCATCACGATCCAGGATGCGCGGTTCGGTGCGTGGCGGCTCTGATGCTGCGGGCGGCTCGATTGCGGGAGCGGTCACCGCCGAAAGGTCGTGACCGGTCCACTTCAAAATACAGTCGCGCAGTTGCTCCGGGTTGATCGGTTTGCTGAGGTAGTCATTCATTCCGCAGCGAAGCAGCTTGCGACGCTCATCCGCCAGTGCGTGGGCGGTCAGGGCGACGATCGGGGTGGCGGACTGTTGACTCATATCCTCGCGGATGCGCAGTTCTTCGGTAGTCTGGCGCCCGTCCATACCAGGCATCTGTACATCCATGAATATGAGATCGAAGCGCTGTTCGTCGAGAATATCGAGCGCCTCCACGCCACTGGATGCGGTGCGCACACGGGTGCCCATTTCCTGCAGAAAGGTGTCGACCAGTTTCAGGTTGGCTGGATTGTCATCAACGCAAAGAATGCTGACGCTGTTCGGGTTGCTGCGGCGCTCGCCCGTGGGGGGCAATGAAACCTCTGAGGCGCCGGTATCGCCGCGAGGAGCCAGCAGACGGGTAGTCGTGCGATACAGCTTACGCATGCACAGGGGGCGCGAAAGTACCGCGCAATGCGCCTTTGGCAACTGATCCAGCAGGTCTGGTTGGGCAACGGTGTTGACCAGCAGGATACTCTGACAGTGACCAGCGGCTGCCCAGCGCTGCACAGCCTGGGCGCTTTCCGCCCACTCTGCGTCGTTTTCTCCACTGCTGATCAGCGCAAGCTGTATATCCTGCCCCTCCGGCGAGCGGAGGGCGCTGTCCAGCGCGGCGATGGAGGGGTAGATGCTAGTGCGCAGACCAAGATCATCCAGCGAGTGCAGCAGCGCCTGCTGGGTCAGTGCCAGTGGCTCGTATACCGCAGCATGGATGCCGCTCAGCGGCCGCTCAGGCAGGTCGTCGCTGGCCTGGCTGGACTTGTTCAGGGTCACCGTCAGCCAGAACTCCGAGCCTTCTCCCGGCGCGCTATTGAGGCCAATGTCGCCGTGCATTTCTTCGACCAGACGTTTGGTGATGACCAACCCCAGACCGGTGCCGCTGGTTTGTCTGGTCAGCGAATTGTCGATCTGACTGAAAGCACGGAAGAGTGATTTCTGCTGCGCTTCGGAAAGCCCGACGCCAGTGTCGGTAACGCTGATGCGCAGAGTAGCATTGCTGTCGTTGTCTTCTTCCAGCATTACCCGCAGGCAAACCGAGCCTGCATGGGTGAACTTGATCGCGTTGCTCAGCAGGTTGGACAAAATCTGTTTCATGCGCAGCGGATCACCGCTCAGGCCCAGCGGTACGTCGCTGTAGATCAGGCTGACCAATTCGATCGGCTTCTGGTGCGCGGCGGGTGCGAGCATGGTCAGGGTGTCTTCAATCAGGTCGCGGAGATTGAACGGCATGGTTTCCAGCGTCAGTTTGCCCGCCTCGATTTTGGAGAAGTCGAGTATTTCGTTGATGATGGCCAGCAGGTTGTTCGCGGATTTGCTGATGGTGTCCAGATACTCGCTCTGGCGAGTAGTCATTTCAGTGCGCTGCAGCAGGTTGCTGAAGCCGAGGATGCCATTGAGAGGGGTGCGCAGTTCGTGGCTCATGTTGGCGAGAAATTCGGATTTGATCCGGCTGGCTTCCTGCGCGGCCTTGCGGGCCATATCCAGTTCGATGTTCTGAACCTCGATGGTTTCCAGGGTCTGCCGCAGGTCCTCGGTGGCTTGCTCGACGTTTTGTTGTAGCTCGCCCTGGGCGCTCTGCAGCGCCTGGGTCATGGTGTTCACGCCTTCGGCAAGATCATCCAGCTCCCGGGCGCCCTGTTTCGGCAGGCGTACGTCCAGCTGGCCCTTGCTGATGCGGGCGATGGCCTGGTTGATGTCGGCAATCGGCTCCAGAATGCGCCGGCCCATGAGGCTCACCATCAGGCTGGTGATCAGCAATCCCAGCAGGATCAGTACCAGGGTGCTGAGCAGGGTCTGGTAGGTCCGCAGCTCGGTATTGCCGTGGCTCAGCTCGACTTCCAGCCAGCCGATCAGGGCATCAGGTTCGATATCGTTGCGCTCAGCGTTGGCCAGCAGCTCCGGACTTGCCTGCAACGGCAGAATGAACCGGGTGCTGCGTTCGCCGCTGCGAATCTGCAGGCCGGTGCCAGCGGCAAGCGGGGTTTCCGGCAGCGGTTTATCGGCAACGAACATTTGCGGGCCGCTGTGTTCAAGGGGGTGACGGTCTGCGTCGTAGAGTGCGACTGCGCGTACGTCCTGGTAGTTCAGGGTGCTGGCCAGCGCACTACGTAGTCGCGCTGGCTGCCGCGCCAGCAGTGCTTCGGTAGCGGGTCGCTGCAGATGCTCGGCCGTCAATTGGCCTCGTTCCAGTAACTGCTGTTGCAGGTCGCCAAGGTGTTGCCAGCTGAAGTAGGCGCCGACCGCCGTGGCCAGAATCCCCGCGGGGATCAGGGTCATCAGCAGGAGCCGCGCCTTGATGCCGATCTCGTTCATTAGGTATATCCACTACGCCGTTGCCGGTATCATAGGCCGACTTAGCAAAAAGCACAGCTTTGATGACCCAGTTGTCCGGGTCAACCGGCCCCGAGGTGGATTCATGAGTTACCCAACCATCGCCGACTGCATCGGCAACACGCCGCTGGTGCGATTGCAGCGCCTGCCTGGCAATACCAGCAACACCATCCTGGTCAAGCTTGAAGGTAACAACCCGGCTGGCTCGGTCAAGGACCGTCCGGCGCTGTCGATGATCGAGCGAGCCGAGGTGCGCGGCGATATCAAGCCCGGCGACACCCTTATTGAAGCCACCTCTGGCAATACCGGCATCGCATTGGCAATGGCGGCGGCCATCAAGGGCTACCGCATGGTGCTGATCATGCCGAACAACATGAGCGCCGAGCGCAAGTCGGCGATGACCGCCTACGGTGCCGAGCTGATCGAGGTAACCCAGGCCCAGGGCATGGAAGGTGCCCGGGATCTGGCTTTGCGGATGCAGGCCGAAGGGCAGGGCAAGGTGCTCGACCAGTTTGGCAATGAGGACAATCCCGAGGCCCATTATCGCGGCACCGGTCCAGAGATCTGGCGTGACACCCGGGGCACCGTGACCCACTTCGTCAGCTCAATGGGTACCACCGGTACCATCATGGGCACTTCCCGTTACCTCAAGGAACAGAATCCGGCGATTCAGATTGTCGGCCTGCAACCGATCGAGGGTGCCGCCATTCCCGGCATCCGTCGCTGGCCGAAGGAATATCTGCCGACCATCTTTGATGACACCCGGGTGGATCAGGTGATCGATATGGGCCAGCAGGAAGCCGAAGTGACCATGCGTCGACTGGCGCGGGAGGAGGGCATCTTCTGCGGCGTGTCGTCCGGTGGATCGGTTGCAGCAGCGCTGCGGATCAGCGCCGAGGTCGAGAATGCGGTCATTGTGGCGATCATCTGTGATCGTGGTGATCGCTACCTGTCCACCGGCGTATACGACGGTCCGGTATGAAGCGCGGTCGCGGTCGCCCGCGCGCAACCGCCGTCGCCGACGCGCCTGCTGCGGTTGGCCAGCGCATCGAGCTTGCGCTTGAGCGCCTGACCCACGATGGCCGCGGCATCGGCCGCTGGCGAGGACGAACTACCTTTGTCGAGGGCGGTTTGCCCGGCGAGCAGGTTACCGCCAGGGTTGTCCGGGCGCGTAGCAAGTTGATCGAGGCACGCCTGGAAAGCCTACAGCAGAGTAGTCCAGAGCGTCAGCAGCCGCGTTGTCCGCACGTTGAATTGTGTGGTGGCTGCAGTCTGCAGCACATGGCACACACGCAGCAGCTGGAGATCAAGCAGCAGGCACTGGCCCAGCAATTGCAACATTTCGCCCAACTTGAACCAAAGCAATGGGCGCCGGCATTGTCCGGGCCGGAATACGGCTATCGTCAGCGGACACGTATTGCGCTGCGCTGGGACCGGCAGCGGCGTGAGCTGGATGTGGGCTTTCGTCAGCGGGCCAGCAGTGAGCTGGTTAATGTGGAGCAATGCCCTGTTCTGGTGCCGGAGCTAGAGGCCGCGCTCAAGGCGCTACCGAGCATGCTGCGTGGTCTTGAGGCGGTCGAGACCTTGGGTCATGTTGAACTGATTGGTGGAGAACATCCGGCACTGGTGCTGCGCCACCTGCGGCCGTTGCCAGCCGAGGACCAGCAGCAGTTGGCAGCCTTTGCCACGCAGTTCGGCATGAGCTGCTGGCTGCAGGGTGATGACTTGTCGGCTGTACCGCTGGGCGCTGCCGCCGAGCCGGCCTATCGGCTGGCTGATCAGCAGTTGATGTTGGAGTTTGCCCCGGGTGACTTTACCCAGGTCAACCCGCAGATTAATCAGGCGATGGTTAACCAGGCGCTGGACTGGCTGGCTATCGAGCCGGGCGAGGCGGTGCTGGATCTGTTCTGCGGGGTCGGCAATTTTGCCCTGGCGTTGGCCCGGGCGGGTGCAGCAGTAGTCGGCATTGAGGGCAGTGAAGAGATGGTCGCGCGGGCGCAGGACAACGCGCGTAAAAACAAACTGCCGGCAGTGCACTTTTTGCCGGCTGATCTGTCGAAGCCACTTGAAATGCCAGCAGGGCCCCAGACATATACCGCTGCCTTGCTTGATCCGCCGCGCGACGGCGCAGATCAAATGGCCGCAGATCTGGCGGCGATGGGTGTTGAACGCATACTTTATGTTTCCTGCAATCCGGCCACGCTGGCGCGGGATGCGGGAATTCTGGCTGGCAAGGGCTACACCCTGGTTCGGGCGGGTATCATGGACATGTTTCCCCAGACCGCCCATGTCGAAGCCATGGCATTGTTCCGGAGACAATAGATCGCCTCTGGGCGAGGATAAGAAAGATGGTACAGGTCAGAGCAGCACACCCGATCAATCAGGATGGAAGCGTCAACATCGACGCCTGGATTAGCAGAATCGGGGAGCGGACCCAGCTCAGCGATCCCCAGGTGCTGCATGAGGCGTGCGAGTGGGCATGTGACCTCGAGCAGCAGGCCATTGCGGCCGAAAACATCTGGGCCAACGGCGCCAGCAGCTACCGCACCGGTCTGGAAATGGCCGAGATTCTTGCCGACCTCAAACTCGACCAGGATTCGCTGGTCGCCGCCGTGGTCTATCGCGCGGTGCGTGAGCGCAAGACCGATATCACCGAGGTAGAGCACCGTTTTGGCCCGACCGTCGCCCATCTGGTTGATGGTGTCCAGCGCATGGCGGCGATCAGTGTGTCGCAGAACCCCGGCAACAATGCCATGTTCAACACCCAGTCACAGGTCGAGAATTTGCGCAAGATGCTGGTGACCATGGTCGACGACGTACGCGTTGCGTTGATCAAGCTGGCTGAACGCACCTGCGCCATCCGGGCGGTCAAGGACGCGCCGGAGGAGAAGCGTTACCGGGTTGCCCGCGAGGTGTTCGACATCTATGCGCCGCTGGCGCACCGGCTTGGTATCGGTCATATCAAGTGGGAGCTGGAGGATCTGTCCTTCCGTTATCTGGAGCCTGCCCAGTACAAGCAGATTGCCAAGCTGCTGGACGAACGCCGGCTTGACCGGCAGGAATATATCGATGCGGTGATGGGGCAGCTGCGTGCGGCGCTGGAAGAGGCGTCCATTCATGCCGACATCACTGGGCGGGCCAAGCATATCTATTCGATCTGGCGGAAGATGCAGCGCAAGGGCATCGATTTCAGTCAGGTCTACGACGTGCGCGCGGTGCGGATTTTGGTGCCGCAGGTGCGTGACTGCTATACCGCGCTGGGTGTGGTGCACAGCCTGTGGCGCCACATTCCCAACGAGTTCGACGACTATATCGCCAATCCCAAGGAGAACGGCTACCGCTCGCTGCACACTGCGGTGATCGGCCCTGAGGGCAAGGTGCTGGAAGTACAGATCCGTACCCAGGGTATGCATGAAGAGGCTGAGCTCGGTGTCTGCGCCCACTGGCGCTACAAGGGAACCGACCTGGACAGCAACTCCAACGCCTACGAAGACAAGATCGCCTGGCTGCGGCAGGTGCTGGAATGGCACGAAGAAATGGGCGATATCGGCGGGCTGGCCGAGCAGCTGCGGGTCGACTTTGAGCCGGACCGCATCTATCTGTTCACGCCCGATGGGCACGTGCTGGACATGCCCAAGGGCGCGACCCCGCTGGATTTCGCTTATCGGGTACACACCGAGATCGGTCACAGCTGCCGCGGCGCCAAGGTCAACGGCCGCATTGTCCCGCTCAACTACCTGCTGCAGACCGGTGAGCAGGTCGAGATCATTACCGGCAAGCAGAGCGGGCCGAGTCGTGACTGGCTGAACCCCAACCTCGGCTACCTGAACACGTCGCGCGCGCGGGCCAAGGTGCAGCACTGGTTCAAGGAGCAGGCCCGCGAGCAGAACGTTCAGGCCGGCAAGCTGATGGTCGAGCGCGAACTGACCCGTATGGCCCTGAACGGCGCAGACTATGCGCAACTGATCGACCGTCTCGGGCTGAAGAGTCAGGAAGATTTGTTCGTCGCTGTCGGAGCCGGCGATATGCGTCTGGCCCACGTGGTGACTGTGGCCCAGCAATTGGTCGAGCCGGATCGTCACAGCGAGCAGCTGGAGCTGATTCCGAAGAAGCCGAGCCGCTCTTCTGTCGGCCGCCGCGGCGACGTCTATATTCAGGGTGTCGGCAACCTGATGACCCAACTGGCGGGCTGCTGTCAGCCGGTGCCGGGCGATCCGATCATTGGCTATATCACCCTCGGTCGCGGCGTCACGGTCCACCGCGCCGACTGTGCCAATGCGATGCAGCTGCAGGATCGTGACTCTGAGCGCCTGATCGAGGTGAGCTGGGGCGGCGCACCAGTGCAGACCTACCCGGTGGAGATCTATATCAAGGCCTACGACCGCTCCGGTCTGTTGCGCGACGTTTCACTGTTGTTGGCCAACGAGAAGATCAACGTGCTGGAGGTTAATACGCGTACCAACAAGGACGATAACTACGCCGCCATGTTGCTGACTATCGAAATTCCGAATCTCGGTCTGCTCAGCCGTCTGTTGACCCGGATCAGCCAGTTGCCGAACGTGATCGAGGCGCGGCGCAACCGTCAGGAAGCTCGCGGATGAGCTATCAGCTGGATGATCTGCTGTACCTGATGCAGCGCCTGCGCGACCCGCAGCACGGTTGTCCGTGGGATCTGGAGCAGAGCTACGCGACCATCGTGCCGCATACGCTGGAAGAGGCCTACGAAGTCGCCGATGCCATCGAGCAGGGCGATTTCGACCAATTGCGTGGCGAGCTGGGTGACCTGCTATTTCAGGTGGTGTATTACGCTCAGCTGGCAGATGAAGAGCAGCGTTTTGGCTGGAACGAGGTGGTGGATGGCATCACCCGCAAGCTGGTGCGGCGCCACCCCCATGTGTTCCCGGATGGCAAGCTGCGTACCCCGCCTGGCACCCTGACTTTGGCACCTGAGCAGATCAAACAGCGCTGGGAGCAGATCAAGGCCGAGGAACGGGCTGAGAAGGCAGACCAGCCTGAACAGCTTTCATTGCTGGATGATGTGCCCGCAGCGCTGCCGGCGCTGAGTCGCGCGCAAAAACTGCAGAAGCGCGCCTCGTCCGCCGGGTTCGACTGGCCCGAGGCAGCGCCGGTCATTGACAAGATCAGCGAAGAGCTCGATGAGGTGCGCGAAGCACTGGCCGCTGGCCAGCAGCAGGCTGTCGCAGAGGAAATGGGTGACCTGCTGTTCTGCGTGGTCAACCTGGCGCGTCATCTCGGCGTGGATGCGGAAAACGCCTTGCGTCAGGGCAATGCCAAGTTCGAGCGGCGCTTCCGCTTTATCGAAGATCAAGTGCGTGCGCAGGGCACTACGGTGGCCGAGCGCGCTCTGGACGAACTCGACGCCTTTTGGGATATGGCCAAGCAAGCGGGGTTGTAACCTGCGGGCGTCACGCGACACCTTCGCTACCCTGCTTGCGTACGGTCACGGCATGCCGTGACCGTGATTGCCGCTGCTAATGCTGGGTTTCCTGCTGACGTTCGATCAGCTCCCTGAGGTGTTTGCGGCTCAGCTCCAGATAGCGTGGCGTAGGGCCAACGTCGTCGTAGAGCGGATCACCCAACTCATCAACGGAAATCACCTTGGTGCCGGCCTGATAGGGCAGGCTGGCTTCGAGTTCTTCCAGCGCTGCGCTGAGCAGGTCGGTGATCAAGTCTTCGATGCGGCGTTTTGGATACATTTCGTGCAGCGCTTCCAGGCGCGCTGCATCTTCCAGTGACAGGTGCACGTCATAGGTATTACGGGTAACGCGGCCCTTGGCGGTTTTTTCCCAAGTCTGGGTGAGTTCACGGATCTTCATGGTTTCCCCCTTGTGAGAGCTTGTCGACCTGTCATCTGCAGTCAAAACTGGCACAACAGGTCTGTACTTCCGGGTTCGCTTGTGGCGACTCCTTGAGCATAGACCATCGACATGGCTTTAAGTGCCATTGGCCCCTTGTCAGGCGGGGGCGTGCATCGCATGCTGGTAGTCCCAAAACGTTCGGAGGTAAGTCCATGACCGATATCGATGCTCGCTTGCGTGAAGACGTCCACAATCTGGGAGCCCTGCTTGGGCAGACCATCCAGGCACATCTGGGAGAGGACTTTTTACAGCGCATCGAGCGCATTCGGTTGGGCGCCAAGCAGGGCCGCAAGGCAGATCAGGCCGCCAATGAAGCGCTGCTCAGTGCCTTGCAGGACCTGCCGGACAGTCAGTTGCTACCGGTATGTCGGGCCTTCAATCAGTTTCTCAACCTGGCCAATATCGCCGAGCAGCATCACCGCATCCGTCGTCGCCGTGCCGACGAGCCGCTGGCGTTTGAACTGCGCTGCGTGAGTGACTTGCTGGCCCGGCTGAAGCAGGAAAATTTCAGCGCCGAGGCCATCGTCAAGCAGGTCAACGAGCTGGATATTGAGCTGGTGCTAACCGCGCATCCCACCGAGGTCACCCGTCGTACCCTGATTCAGAAGTACGATGCCATTGCGGCGGCCCTTGCCCGGGGCGACCACGACGACCTGACTGCTGCCGAGCAGGACGAGGTTCGACAGGATCTGGCGCGGCTGATCAGCGAGGCCTGGCATACCGATGAGATTCGCCGTACCCGCCCGACGCCGGTCGATGAGGCCAAATGGGGCTTTGCCGTGATCGAACATTCACTGTGGCAGGCATTGCCGCAGTTTATTCGTCGTTTTGATACCGATGTGCATGAGGCGACGGGGCATCACCTTGACCTGCGCGCCTCGCCGGTGCGAATTGCGTCCTGGATGGGCGGTGATCGCGATGGCAACCCCAACGTGACGGCGCCAGTGACCCGTGAGGTGCTGTTGCTGGGGCGTTGGATGGCGGCGGATCTGTACCTGCGCGACATCGAGGAACTGACCAATCAGCTATCGATGCACGCGGCCAGCGACGAACTGCTGGCGCAAGCCGAGTCGGTCGATGAGCCCTATCGCTCGGTGCTCAAGCAGTTGCGTACCCGGCTGCAGGCAAGCCGGCGCTGGGCGGAACAGTCGCTTACTGCTGATGTGCCGATGCCTGACGAAGTCTTGCACAAGCTGGACGACCTGCGCGGCCCGCTGGAACTGTGTTACCGCTCGCTGATGCAGTTTGGTCTCAAGCGCATTGCCAATGGTCCGCTGCTGGATACGTTGCGACGGGTTAACGCCTTTGGTCTCGGGCTGGTGCGCCTGGATATTCGTCAGGATGCGGCGCGACATGCCGAGGTATTTAGCGAACTGACGCAATACCTGCAATTGGGTAACTACGCCGACTGGGACGAAGACGCCCGTTGTCGCTTCCTGCTTGAGGAGTTGCACAGTCGCCGTCCTCTGCTGCCGCCTGACTGGCAGCCGTCTGCCGACGTGGCTGAAGTGTTGGCGACCTGCCGGGTCGTCGCTCAGCAGCCGCGAGAGCTGCTTGGTTCCTACGTTATTTCCATGGCTTCGCACCCCTCCGATGTGCTGGCGGTCAAGTTGCTGCTCAAAGAGACTGGCGTCAGCTGGCCGATGCGGGTTGCCCCGTTGTTCGAGACCCTCGATGATCTGGACCACGCCGCCGATGCCATCGATCGGCTGCTGGCGCTGGATCAGTACCGCGCGCTGGTTGGTGACGAGCAGGAAGTCATGATCGGTTACTCCGACTCGGCCAAGGATGCTGGCACGCTGGCTGCCGGGTGGGCGCAGTACCGCGCTCAGGAAGCGCTGGTAGGTGTCTGCCAGCGCCATGGTGTGCGTCTGCGGTTGTTCCACGGCCGTGGCGGCACCGTGGGGCGCGGCGGTGCTCCTGCGCACATGGCGATCCTGTCGCAACCGCCGGGCTCGGTGCGCGGCCAGCTGCGTGTAACCGAGCAGGGCGAGATGATCCGCTTCAAGTTCGGGCTGCCCGGTATCGCGGTGCAAAGCATGCAGCTTTACGCCAGTGCGGTGCTGGAAGCGAGTCTGCTGCCGCCGCCTGCGCCAAAGCCGGCCTGGCGGGAATTGATGCAGCAATTGGCTGATCGCTCGGTGGAGGTGTATCGCGGGGCTGTACGCGGCGAGCCGCAGTTCGTTGAGTACTTCCGGCAAGCCACCCCGGAGCAGGAGCTGGGGCGCCTGCCGCTCGGCAGCCGGCCGGCAAAGCGACGCAGTCAGGGTGGTATTGAAACCCTGCGCGCGATTCCCTGGATATTTGCCTGGACCCAGACCCGGTTGATGCTGCCGGCCTGGCTAGGTGCCGGGCAGGCGCTGCGGGAGGCGCTGGATGCCGGCAAGCAGGAGCAGTTGCGTGAGATGATGGTGGGCTGGCCGTTCTTCCTGGCGCGGGTCGAGATGCTGGAAATGGTGTTGTCCAAGGCCGATGTCGATATTGCTCGTTTCTACGAGCGGCGCCTAGCCAGCCAGGACCTCTGGCCGCTGGGTGAGCGACTGCGTGCAGCGCTGGAACAGGCGACAGCGGTTGTGCTGCAACTGCGCGATACCGAGGTCTTGCTGGCGCATAATCCGGCGTTGGGCGAGTCGGTGGCGATCCGCAATCCCTATACCGATCCGCTGCACGTGCTGCAGGCCGAGCTGATGGCGCGTACCCGCGCCCAGGGCGAGAAGGTCGATCCAGATCTGGAGCGCGCGCTGATGGTGACCATGGCTGGCATCGCCGCCGGGATGCGTAATACCGGCTGACGACAGAAAGCGCAGCCTTGATGGGCTGCGCTGATCGTCAAGTATTTCAATGGCTTGTTTGCCTGCGACAATGGTCCGTCTTGTGCATGGCGGCGCGGGCGTGTATGTTGATCCCCCTTTGCGATCCAGCACCGCCTGGATAGTGCGAATTTTTCCGCATCTGCGCACCGCGTGGGTGCCAGGCAGGTCGCTGGTTTAGGGCCGCTGACAGCTCGGATTCAGTTAGACGAGGAGTACATCATGCGAGTTATCCTGTTGGGCGCCCCAGGGGCGGGCAAGGGCACACAGGCCCAGTTCATCTGCGAGCGTTTTGGTATCCCGCAGATCTCCACCGGGGACATGCTGCGCGCAGCGGTCAAGGCCGGTACCGAGCTTGGCAAGCAGGTGAAAGAGGTCATGGACAACGGCGGCCTGGTTTCCGACGACCTGATCATCGGCCTGATCAAGGAACGTATCACTCAGGATGACTGCGTCAACGGCTTCCTGTTCGATGGCTTCCCGCGCACCATTCCGCAAGCCGAAGCGCTGGTTGAAGCCGGCATCGACATCGATCGCGTACTGGAAATTGCTGTTGCTGATGAGGAAATCGTTGCCCGTCTGTCCGGTCGCCGTGTGCATCCGGGTTCCGGCCGTGTCTACCACGTTGAGCACAATCCGCCGAAGGTTGCCGGCAAGGACGACGTCACCGGCGAAGACCTGATCCAGCGTGACGATGACAAGGAAGAGACCGTACGCAAGCGTCTGCAGGTGTACCACACCCAGACCAAGCCGCTGGTCGACTTCTACCAGAAGCTGTCTGCTGCCAAGGGCACGCCGAAGTGCGCCAAGGTAGAAGGCATCGGCAGCGTCGAGCAGATTACTGCCAAGGTCATCATCGCGCTGGACTGAGTCCTGTCCGCGTGACCCTGAGACCCGTGCTGACTTCGGTCGCACGGGTCTTTGCATTTTTGTACAATGCCCGGCCCTGAATTCAGAATCCGACCATGACCACACTGCTTGCTCTGGATACCGCCACCGAATGCTGTTCCGCCGCGCTGCTGCATGGCGGCAACGTCACCGTGCGCAGCGAAGTGATTCCGCGTCAGCACGCCCAGCGTCTGCTGCCGATGATCGAGGAGCTGCTCAATGAGCGTGACCTGCGCCTACAGGATGTTGACGCGCTGGTGTTTGGTCGTGGCCCCGGTGCCTTCACCGGTGTGCGCATCGCGACCGGCATGGTGCAGGGGCTGGCCTTTGCCGCCGAGAAGCCGGTGATCGCTGTGTCCAATCTGGCAGCGCTGGCCCAGCGCGCGTGGCGTGAGCACGGTGCCGAAACTGTTGCAGCGGCGATTGATGCACGCATGGACGAAGTCTACTGGGGGCTGTACGGCCTGCAGGACGGTGTCATGCGGTCGCTTGATGCGGAGCGGGTCTGCCCTCCGGAAGCGGTCAGCCTGCCCGAAGGCGTCAGCGTGGTCGCCGGTGCCGGCACCGGCTGGCAGTACGCCGATCGCCTGGCGGTGGCGGCCGAGCGCAGCTGGCCGCAGATGCTGCCGGACGCACGCGACCTGATCACCCTGGCGCTGCCGAGCTGGCTGGCAGGTGAGGTGATGGATGCCGCTGATGCCCAGCCGGTCTACCTGCGCGACAAGGTTGCCACGCCCAAGGGCCAGGCGTAAGCTGGCCCTATTATCTTCGGAGCGAATCTGGTGCGCCTGGACGGTTTTAATCCCTACTCATCGCTGCCTGACCGCAGCAGCCGCGCGATTGCCAATACGACTGGTAACAGTGCTGCTGCGTCCGTGCCTGGCAACGAGCAGGCTGGGGTAACGCAAACCCGTTTGCCTGCAGGTCAGATGGTCGCCGCCTCGGCACCGAGCGCTGAGTATATTCCGGCCCGTCGCGAGTCTTACGAGCCCGTCTACGGCCGTGCCAATCAGGCACTGGCCAGCTATCAAAGCACCGCCAACATGCCGGTCGACAGCGCCGCCGACGCCATCGTCGGCATTGACACCTACGCCTGATGTCGTGACCGTGTTACCCATGCGTTTTATCACTGGTTGCCCGCTCTGGGCCGAGCCGTCCTGGTCTGGTCATCTCTATACCCGTGGCAGCGATGCGGACGAGCGGCTGGCGCAGTATAGCCGGGTCTTCGGTGCGGTCGAGGGCAATACCACTTTCTATTCGTTGCCCAGTGACACGCGGGTTGCCCGCTGGGCCGAGCTGCTGGCGGACGATTTTCATTTCTGTGCCAAGTTGCCGCGTGAGGTCAGTCACGGCGGTCGACTGGATCCGACACAGCCGATTTTGAAGACCTTCCTCAGTCGCATGGCACCACTGGAGCAGCGACTGGGGCCGATCTGGCTGCAGCTGCCGGAACGCTTCGCGCCGGAAGCGCTGGGTGCGCTTGCAGGTTTTCTCGACAGCTTGCCGAGCGATTACTGCTATGCAGTCGAAGTGCGTCATCCGGGCTTCTTTCGTAAGGACGAGGCCGAGCGTCAGCTCAATCGGTTGTTGCATCAGCGCGGTGTTGAACGGATCAGCTTCGACAGCCGAGCCTTATTTGCCAGCGATGCAACTGATCCCGCTACCCTTGAGGCAAAGCAGCGCAAGCCGCGTCTGCCGGTTCACGCCATCGCGTTGAGCGAGCGGCCCAGTGTGCGTTTTATTGGCGGTATGGACCTGGCTGCCAACTGGAAGGCGCTGGCACCCTGGCTCGACAAGTGCGTGCAGTGGCTGCAGGATGGGCGCCAACCGATGCTGTTTATGCATACCCCGGACAACCTGTTGGCTCCTCAACTGGCCCGAGACTTTCATGCCGCGCTCTGTGAGCGCTTGCCCGCGTTGCCGCCGATGCCACTCTGGCCCGGTGAGCGTGAGGCCGCCGAAACGCCGCAGCAGGGCGGCTTGTTCTGATATCGACAGGAAGCTTCATGAGTAACGACATGCCCTTAACCCTGGCGGTCAATTGGCTGGATGGCCGCTTTCAGATCGCCGCTGAGGCGTTGGCTGCGCGGTTGCAGTTGCCGGTGCTGGGGGATCTGCCGGACGGTGCAGGTTTGCTGTTGGAGCTGGATGATGAAGGGCTATCGCTGCGCAGCACTGAGGCGGGGGCGCCCGGCGCGATACGGGTCGACTTTGTCAGTGGGGCGATGGCTCATCGGCGCCAGTTTGGCGGCGGGGCAGGGCAGATGGTTGCCCGTGCGGTCGGTATTCGCGGCAGCATTCGGCCTAGCGTGCTGGATGCGACTGCCGGGCTGGGACGCGATGCGTTCGTGATTGCCGCGCTGGGCTGCGAGGTGACCCTGCTGGAGCGTCAACCGGTGATCGCCGCGCTGTTGGAAGACGGCCTGCAACGAGCCAGGGCGGCCGGCGGTGAGGTCGCGGAGATTGCCAGCCGCATGCGGCTGATGCACTGCGATGCGATTGCGGCGATGGGCGCCTGGCAGCAGGATGTACCGCAGGTGGTTCACCTTGACCCAATGTTTCCGCATCGCGACAAGTCGGCGCTGGTGAAGAAGGAGATGCGCCTGTTCCGACCGCTGGCTGGTGATGACGATGACGCGCCGCAACTGCTGGCTGCCGCTCTGCAGCTGGCCAGCCACCGTGTCGCGGTCAAGCGGCCGCGCAAGGCTCCGGCGATTGCCGGTCAGCAGCCCAGTGCACAGCTGGCCGGCCAGTCCAGCCGGTACGACATTTATGGTAAGAAAAAGCTCGACTGACCTGCGGTCAGCTCGCGCTTTCCGGGTGTTTTGAGCCTTCTGCGCTGCGTGCGACCTGGCGAATCGACAGCCGCACTTCGGCGCTGAGCACCCGTTTCGCGGTGTTTTCGGCAATATCTTCCAGTCCGGACACGTAACGCAGGCGGCCTTCATCGTCGGCGCTGAGCACCTGTTCGTCGGTCAGGCGCTGGATGAATTGGCGGAACAGCGTCTTGTCGAAGAATTCCGGGGCGTTCAACCCGTGCAGGATGGACAGCCGTTGGGCCATCACCGTACAGCGCGCCTCCAGCTGCTCGGCGGTCTGGCTGCCGTTGGGGAAGTTCAGCAGCAGCGCCGAGACCATATAGAAGCGCTCCAGAATCTGGATGATGCTGCGCGACAGCAGGCTGAGCATGACGAATTCCGCTGAGCTGAGGTCCGGGCGGTGAATCTGGCCATCGGCTTCGCGCAGCAGTTGCTGCTCGATCAGGCTGTCTATCCACTGTTGAATTACCTCAGGCAGCTCTGCTTCGTTCCACTGCAGAAACAGTTCGCCCTGCAGATACGGGTAGATGCCCATGACCAAGCGTTCAATCTGCTCGCGGGTCATCCTCGGGTTGTTCTGGAACAGGCAGGCAATCAGCGCGGGCAATACGACCAGATGCAGCACATTATTGCGGTAGTACGTCATCAGTACCGCCTGCGGCTCGTCCAGACGCATGATCTCGCCGAGGGCGTCGGACTGGCGGTCGATCATCTGCATGGATTCCACGTGCTCGATCATTGCCTGACCATCAATTGCTGGAAGGGTGACGCCATTGCTGTAGGGCACTGCCTGCAGCAGTGCCTTGTAGCGGTCCAGCGCACGGGCCAGCGAGGTCTCATCCAGCGCTAGGCGGGCGGTGGACAGCATCACCAGCGCGACCATATTGACCGGATTGACGTCGGCGGCAGCGCTGATGCCGCTGGTCAGCTCACGGGCTAGCGTGTTGGTTGTGGCATTCAACCAAGCCGGGCGGTATTCCGGGGCCAGGGTCTGGCTACGCCAATCCGGCTGCTCGCGGTCGAGGAAGTCGGCTAGTGCGAGCGGCTCGCCAAAGTTGACCGCCACCTGGCCAAAACGCAGCTTGAGGGCAGACAGCACGCGGAAGATATCAAATACCGACTCCTTCTTTTTCGCCTGGCCGCGCAACTCGCCAAGGTAGGTACGACCTTCCAGTACCCGTTCGTAGCCAATATAGACCGGTACGAAGACGATGGGGCGGCGCGGGGAGCGCAGGAAGCTGCGCAGGGTGATGGCGAGCATGCCGGTTTTCGGGCTGAGCATGCGACCGGTGCGCGAACGACCGCCTTCGATGAAGTACTCGACTGGGAAGCCCCGGCTGAACAGGGCGTGCAGATATTCGTTGAACACCGCGGTATAGAGTTGATTGCCCTTGAAGCTGCGACGCATGAAGAAGGCGCCGCCGCGGCGCAGAATGCCACCGATGACCGGCATATTCAGGTTGATGCCGGCGGCAATATGCGGCGGGGTCATGCTGTTGCGAAACAGCAGGTAGGACAGTAGCAGGTAGTCGATGTGGCTGCGGTGGCAGGGCACATAGATGATTTCATTGCCGCGGGCGATGTCCTGGATCGGCTTGATGTTGTTGACCCGGATACCGTCATACAGCTTGTTCCAGAACCAGCTCAGCACCACTTCCAGAAAGCGGATGATGGTATAGGTAAAGTCTGAGGCTATCTCGTTCGCGTAGCGCGCAGCCATCGCCTGTGCCTTGCGCTCGTCGATGCCTTTTTCGCTCGCCTCCTGGGCAATCGCAGCGCGTACCAGCGGTGCATGCAGCAGGCCCTTGAGTAGTGTGCTGCGGTGAACCAGCTCCGGGCCAACTACTGCGGCACGCTGCTGGCGGAAGTGAACGCGCAGTACCCGGTTGACCCGGCGCACTGCGCGCTGCTGGTCCATGCCGGGTTCAAGCAGTGTCTGCAGCGGAACCTGTGGCCCGAAATGCACGCGCACCTTGCGGCCTTGCAGCAGGATGGCGAGAAACTTGCGCAGGCGACCGCCCATCCAGTTCCAGGCGAACAGCAGCTTCAGCGGTGATGATTCGCTGTCCGGTGACTGGCCCCAGAATACGGTGATCGGCACCAATTGCACGCTGGCTGCGTCGTCCAGGGCGCAGTCCAGCACCTTGCCCAGGCGTGGCGACTGGCTCCGTGGGTCGGGGCGACCAACCCAGGAGCGTTGGTGGTTCAGGAAAACGTAGGACTCGCGCTCGTCCAGCGGCGGCAGCGGTGCGCGCACCGGGCGGGGCAGTCCGGCACGCACGCACTCGCGGTCGGCAACGATCAGGTCACTCAGCGAGCGATAGGGCAATACATAGATCACCGGGCGTTGGGGATCGATGGTGTCGTCATCACCAATGCGGCGAGAGCGTGCCCAGAGATACAGTGCACGACGCGCCAGCCCAAAGCGCAGGCGACCGAACAGGGAAGAGTAGGATGCGGACATAAGTATCTCTGAGGCTGCATTGGCGGTGGCTGGTTGGCGCAAAGCGGTTTGCAGCGGATTCTAGCTGGTTTACCGGTTGCTCGCAGCCTGCCTTGGCGACGGCGGGGGCGTCAGGCAAAAGGTTCGCTTGAAATGCACCGGGGGGATTCATATAGTCACTGCCTCGTGCATATCCGTATCCAGCCGGAGACGGGGCATTTTGCCTCACGCGATTGTGAACCACTGCACAGTTGCATTGTCGTAAACCGGCATGGATATCAGGGGCGACCGCTGGCCGGAGAAGCCAGCTGCAGGCCGCGCGAAAGACCATTTTGGGGGAATAATAAAAGGCATGATAAGCATAAACAGCCTGACCAAACGCTTCGGCGATCACGTCGCCGTCGACAATCTGTCGTTTGACGTCAAGCCGGGTGAAGTGCTCGGTTTTCTCGGGCCCAACGGGGCCGGCAAGTCCACTACCATGAAGATGCTGACCGGGTTTCTGACACCTGACGGTGGCTCGGCCTCGGTTTGCGGTTTTGATATTCAGGCCCAGACGCTGCTGGCGCAGCAGAAGATGGGCTATCTACCGGAAGGTGCTCCCTGCTACGGCGACATGCGCGTCAAGGGCTTTCTTGAGTTCATCGCCAGTGTACGCGGGCTGCGCGGCGCGGAGCGTCAGCGTCATGTGCAGCGTGCGGTCGAACAGGTTGAGTTGCAGGAGGTGCTGGGCCAGCGCATCGAGACATTGTCCAAGGGGTTCAAGCGTCGGGTTGGCCTGGCCCAGGCGATTTTGCACGATCCACAGGTGCTGATTCTGGACGAACCTACCGATGGTCTGGACCCCAACCAGAAGCATCAGGTACGTCGCCTGATTCAGCAGTTGGCTGAAGGCAGCAACAAGATTGTAGTGATTTCTACCCATATCCTCGAAGAGGTCAGTGCTGTCTGCTCCCGTGCCGTGATCATCGGCAAGGGACGGCTGCTGGCTGACGGCACACCGGACGAATTGGAAGCCCGCTCGCGTTATCACCAAGCCGTCACCTTGTCGCTGGCTGCGCCCGCTGACAGCGCGGCGCTCGAATCGCTGCCCGGTGTGGCCACGGTAGAGCGTGCGGCAGATGGCCTAGCGCTGACCGTGCTGGCCAAGCCGGGTGAAGTGATCTTCCCGGCGGTTGGTCAACTGGCACGTGAGCAGCAGTGGCAGGTCAATGAACTGTCGGTGGAACGCGGTCGCCTGGACGACGTGTTCCGCAGTCTGACCTCGGGGGAATCGGCATGAACAATCTGGGTGTTATCTTCCGCCGCGAGCTGGGCAGTTACTTCGCCACGCCGCTGGCGTATATCTTTATCGTGATCTTTCTGGTCATGGCGTCGCTGTTTACCTTCGATGTCGGTGGCTTTTACGAGGCGGGTCAGGCAGACCTGATTGCCTTCTTCAACTTTCACGCAGGTCTGTACCTGTTCCTGATTCCGGCGGTGGCCATGCGGTTGTGGGCCGAGGAGCGCAAGTCCGGCACCATCGAACTGCTGATGACCCTGCCGGTGTCGCGTGGGGCCATGGTGCTTGGCAAGTTTCTGGCCGCCTGGGTGTTTGTTGGTATCGCGCTGTTGCTGACCTTTCCGATGGTGTTGACCGTGAACTATCTGGGCGCACCGGACAACGGCGCCATCCTGACCGGATACATCGGTAGCTGGCTGATGGCGGGCGGTTATCTGGCCATCGGCTCCTGCATGTCGGCGGTGACCAAGAATCAGGTCATCGCTTTCATCCTCAGTGTGGTGGTTTGCTTCCTGTTCGTTGTCAGCGGGGTTTCGATGGTGCAGAACGCCTTTAGTGGCTGGGCACCGCAGTGGGTGCTGGATACGCTGGCGTCGTTCAGCTTTCTGACCCGCTTTGAAGCCATCAGCAAGGGCGTACTTGATGTGCGTGACCTGCTGTATTTCTTCTCGCTGATGGGCGCCTGGCTGCTCGCGACGGCGGTAGTCATCGACCTGAAAAAGGCCGATTGAGGCAAAGGAGCTAACACGATGAAACGTTTAATGTATTCCGGTGCCGGCCTGCTGGTACTGCTGCTGGCCTTCTTTGCCTTCAACATGGCTACCACTGTCCTGTTCCCCAGCGCGCGTCTGGACCTGACAGAACAGAAACTGTACACCCTGTCTGATGGCACCAAGCAGGTCCTCGCCGAGCTCGACTCGCCGATTGATCTGTATTTCTTCTTCTCTGACTCGGCGAGCAAGGATCTGACCGTGCTGCGTAACTACCAGCGCCGGGTCGAGGAAATGCTCAAGGAGTACGAGCGCCGTGCTGACGGCAAGATTCGTCTGCATATTATTGATCCGGAGCCGTTCTCCGAGGCCGAAGACCGTGCCGCTGAATTTGGTCTGCAGGCGATTCCGCTGAGCGATGGCGGGGAGTCGCTGTACTTCGGTCTGGCGGGCACCAACGAACTGGCCCAGCGCGAAGTGATTCCGTTCTTTGCGCTGGAACAGGAAGGCATGCTCGAGTATGAGCTGAGCCGTCTGGTGAGCACCCTGGCCAAGCCGGACAAGCCTCAGGTCGGCCTGATTTCCGGCCTGCCGGTGGACGGCGGCATGAATCCCTATACTCAGCAACCCGATGCGCCCTGGATGTCGCTGGAGCAGGTGCGTCAGGTGTTTGATGTCAAGCCGCTGGCCGAGGACATCGACAGCATTCCTGATGACATCGACGTACTGCTGCTGATTCATCCCAAGGCACTGAGTGAAGCGGCTCTCTACGCCATCGATCAGTTCGTGCTGCGCGGCGGCAAGTTGCTCGCTTACGTTGACCCCTTCGCCGAGGCGGATCAGGGTATGGAGGCGATGATCGAAGGCATGGCCGACGGCAAGGCTTCCGATCTCGGGCCGCTGCTGCAGGTCTGGGGCGTAGCTTACGATCCGACCAAGGTGGTGGTGGACGCCCAGCAGGGGATGGCAGTGGGGCGTGGCCCTGGCCAGCGCCCGGCGCGCCATATCGGCTGGCTGGAAGTGGAAGCAGACCAGATTAACTCGGACGATACCATTACTGCGCCGCTGCAGTTGCTGACCTATGCCACTGGTGGCGCACTGGTGCCTGTGGAAGGCAGCGAGACTCAATTCACCCCGCTGATGCAGAGCACGGCCCTCAGTGCGTTGGTGCCAAGTGAAGCATTCTCGGCTCTGCGCGACCCGGAAGACCTGCTCAAGGGCTTCACTCCAGACGATAATGTCTACACTCTGGCAGCCCGTTTGCAGGGGCCGGCCAAGACGGCCTATCCGCAGGGAATGGAAGGGCATGAGCCGGGGCTTACACAGGCGGACAACATCAATGTGGTGGTCATTGCCGACACCGATATGCTGACTGACCGCATGTGGACCCAGGTGCGCGATCTGTTTGGCCAGCGCATCGCCCAGCCGTGGGCAGAGAACGCCGGCCTGCTGGTCAATGCGCTGGATAACCTGTCCGGCTCGGATGCGCTGATCAGTGTCCGCTCGCGTGGTGACTTCAGCCGCCCGTTCACGGTAGTAGAAGAGCTGCAGCGTAAGGCCGAGAGCCGGTTCCGTGCCAGCGAGGAACGGCTGCAGCAGCGTCTGGCCGAAACGGACCAGAAACTGGCTCAGCTGCAGCAGGGGCAGGACCCTACCCAGCTGACCGAGTTGACCGCCGAGCAGCGGGACACCATTCAGTCCTTTCTCGATGAGAAGGTGGCGATCCGCAAGCAGTTGCGTGATGTGCGCTACCAGCTGAACGCCGATATTGACGAGCTGGGCACCAAGCTGAAGTGGCTGAATACCGCGGCAGTACCCGCCTTGCTGACACTGGGCGTGCTGTTCTGGTGGTTGCTGGGCCGCATTCGCCGCAAACGCTGAGGAGACAACATGCGCAGGATTATTCTTATCGCATTGGCGGTAGTGGCAGTGGCGATGGTTGCCGTTGCTCTGCAGGTTCGAAACAGTGATCGGGTGACTGATCTGCAAAGTCACCCACTGCTGGACGAAGCGCAACTGGCGCTGCTGGCTGGTGTCGAGCAGATCGAACTGGCTCATGGCGCTCAGCAGGTTGTGCTGCAGCGTGATGGCGAGGCCTGGACCGTTGCCAGCCGAGATCAGTTTCTGTTGCAGCGGGAGCGGCTGGCGGCGTTGCTGCTGGCGCTACGCGAGGCGCGAGTGATCGAGGCAAAGACAAGCAATGCCGAGTATCACCAGCGCCTGGGGCTGACCGAAGGTGAAGGTAACGACAGCGCTCTGCGGGTCAGCATCAAGGCGGCCGATGGCGGCTTTGGTGTACTGTTCGGCAATAAGGTCGGCAGTGACCAGTTGGTTCGTTTTACCGATCAGGACCAGGTCTGGCTGGTCAACCGGGCGCTGAGCATGTCATCCAACCCGCAGGACTGGCTTGACCTGCAGGTTAGCCAGATCCCGTTGGAGCAGATTGCTACAGCGCACTGGCGCTATAGCGATGGCGAGGAGCTGCAGCTCGACAAGGCCAGCGAGGGGGATTACAACTTCAAGCTGACCGATGGCGAGGCCAACGGGCACGAGCGTGAGCTGAACTCGATGGTGCTGGCGCTGGCGGACCTACGGGCGCAGAACGTATCGCTGCGTACTGCGCTGCAGCTGGGGGAGCCGGTGCTCACGATGCAACTGAGCAGTTGGTCTGGTGCGACGCTGGAAGCGTCGCTCTACGAGCTCGGCGGGGCCTACTGGCTGACCATCGACGGGCTGGGGCAGAGTGATGAGAATCCACTGACAGTCAACGCTGATCCACGCTGGGCGTTTCAGTTGGGGGTGGCTCAGCATGATCGCATGGTGCTGCGCCATGCCGACCTGAAGCCGGCCGAAGACACCGCCGCGCAGCCGGCACAGAACTGACCTTCCCACGGCAGCCGCCCGTTCGGGCGGTTGCCGCTTTCCTTGCGCAACTTGCAGCGTTGAAACCTTGAACTAGACTCGAAAAACGATCTCCGGGTGCGTGCACCTGGCGATTGAGCACGCGTTGTCCGCGGGCGGACAGCGGAACAGATCAGGTACGACGAGGAATGTGGTAATGGCAGAGCGTGAGCAGGGGACCGTGAAGTGGTTCAACGATGCCAAAGGTTTTGGTTTCATTCAGCGCGAGTCCGGCCCGGATGTGTTTGTGCACTTCCGTGCCATTCGTGGTGACGGTCACCGCACGTTGGTAGAAGGTCAGAGGGTTGAGTTCACCGTTTCGCAGGGTCAGAAGGGCCTGCAGGCGGATGATGTCACCAAGCTGTAACCGCCCATATCTTGATTGAGCGGCTGCCGCCAGGCAGCCGTCGCTTCTTCCCGGCGCGGGTAGTCTTGCGCTGCGGAGCTGTTTTGCTGTTTTTTAGCCTGCTGTAGGCAGTTGACTGCGCAGCCAGCGGTCAAATTCGCCAGCCGGCAACGCACCGTTCACCCGTGCAACTTCCTTGCCCTGATGCACAATCAGCAACGTCGGAATACTGCGAATGCCGAAACGGGCGGCCAGATCGGGCGCAGCCTCGGTATCGACCTTGAGAAAGCGCGCTCGGGGTTCATGTTGGCTGCAGCTTTGGCTGAAGGTGGGCGCGAACTGTCGACATGGTCCGCACCAGGCTGCCCAGAAATCGACTACCAGCGGCAGGTCTGCACCGGCATGACGGGCGAACCCGTTCGCATCGACAGCCATGGGCTGGCCGTTGAACAGCGGTTGCTTGCAGGCGCCGCAGACGGGAGCGGCGGAGAGGCGACTGGCGTCCAGTCGATTCTTGCGTTGGCAATGGGGGCAGCAGATCAGCATCATGGTTCCTCCGACAATACCCTATTGATGGGGGGCCGGTGACGCTGTTTCAAGGATGCCGACGTCGCCCTTGCCACTGTCTTTGCAGTTCGATGAAGGTCAGTGAGGCGGACCAGGTGACCAGAACCAGCCCTGTCAGCGATTCGGTGCCGTAGAGAAAGCGGATGTGTCCGGTCGGTGTCAGGTCGCCGTATCCAAGAGTGGTATAGGTGGTTGCGGATAGGTAAATGGTTTCGAACAGAGTAATGCTTTCCAGGCCGACAATACCGCCTTGCTCAGGCATTTGCAGCAGGAAGAAGGCGCTAAGACCGAACAGCCAGATCTCGGCGATATGGGTGAATAGCAGCACAAAGATCAGAGTCAGGATGCGCGGCCGCTCGCCCATCTTGGTGACGTCGAGAAAGCGGTGCAGGCGTGACAGCACCTCGTAGTGCAACACCACCGCTAGCGCCACAATGACGCAGCTGCTCGCCACCATGATAACGTGGAAGCGGTCAAGGTCTGGCAGATAGGTCACTTACTGGGCCCATAGAAATTCTTGTTCGCCGTCGGCGTTGACCTTCAGCCAGCGGTCGGCATCGGCCTCGCCATCAGCCTCTTCCCAGCCGCCTACCGAGCAGCGTACTTCGTGACCGAGTGCAGCGTGCACTGCTCGGGCGCAGTCGCGATCGCTCTCCCACGGGGTCGCGTCGCTGTCGAACCAGATACTCGCCCATTTTCCGGCCGCTTTACGTACTACCATCAGCGGAATGGTCTGGTCTGCATGCAGGGCGCCATGCTGGGTTAGCCCTTTGGGTTCGTCCAACGTCAACGGGCCCATGACCTTGTGCAGCCAGTCCAGCAGGTCTGCTACGTGGTCGTCGCGCAGGTAGATTTCGATATCGGGTTGGCGCACGGCTACTCCTTGGCGTGTTAGTGGTCTCAGCAACGTTCCAGCATGATCATTTGCATGGCCACTTCGAGGCCCTCAATACCTTGCTCGGCGATGGCCTGCTGGCGTTCGGGGCGGCTGCGTACGCCGTGCGGCGTCATGCCGATCAGATTGCCCAGATCCTCACTTGTCAGTTGCAAAGGATAGCGCAGGGTCTGCTCCGAGGCGATGCGCAGGCCGTCCGGCAGTGTCTTGATCAGTGCTGGCGTTGGGTGGATCTGGTCGTACAGCCGCTCACGCAGGGCCAGCAGATGGTCGCTGTGCGGGCCAACGATCAGCACGCGGCCGCCGGGTCTGACTGTACGCAGACACTCATCTGCAGACCACGGACTGAACACGCTCAAGGCTGCGTCCAGGCTCTGGTCGGCAACTGGCAGGCGAGCACTGGAGGCTACCATCCAGCGGATGCTGCGGCTGCGCCGGCAGGCCTTGATGATGGCGTCCTTACTGATGTCGAAGCCACCGATAGCGGTGTCGGGCAGGGTGCGGGCCAGGCGTTCGGTGTAGTAACCCTCACCGCAGCCCATATCAAGCAGGGTCTGGGGGCTGGATTCGGCAAATAGCTGATTGATTGCATCGCTTACCGGCTGGTAGTGGCCAGCGTCGAGGAACGCCTGACGGCAGGCCAGCATCTGCGGCGTGTCGCCGGGCTGCTTGCTGTTCTTGAATTGCACCAGCAGCAGATTCAGGTAACCCTGGCGGGCCTGATCGTAGCTATGGCCGGCCGGGCAGCGCCATTGGCGCTCAACGTTGCTCAGCGGGGCATGACAGTGTGGGCAGATCAGTTGCAGCATCAGGTCAGCAACCGTTCCAGCGTGACCTGATAGATGTCGGTCAGCAGGTCGAGATCATCGGCCTTGATGCACTCGTTGACCTGATGAATCGTCGCGTTCACCGGACCGAGTTCAACCACCTGGGTGCCCATGGTCGCGATAAAGCGGCCATCGGAGGTGCCGCCGGAGGTCGACGGCTGGGTCTCGCGGCCGGTGACCTGTTTGATCGCTGCCGAGACGCCGTCGAGCAGGGCACCGGGTTCAGTCAGGAAGGGCAGACCGGACACCGTCCAGTGCAGCTCGTACTCCAGGCCGTGGGCATCCAGCAGGTCGCATACGCGCTGCTGCAGTCCTTCAACGGTCGATTCGGTGGAGAAACGGAAGTTGATCAGCGCTTCCAGCTCGCCGGGCACCACGTTGGTCGCACCGGTACCAGAGTGGATGTTGGAAATCTGGAAGCTGGTCGGCGGGAAGAACGCATTGCCTTCGTCCCACACCTCGGCAGCCAGCGCAGCCAGTGCAGGGGCGGCCAGATGAATCGGGTTACGCGCCAGATGCGGATAGGCCACATGGCCCTGCTTGCCGCGGATGACCAGACGGGCGTTGAGCGAGCCGCGGCGGCCGTTCTTGACGATATCGCCGACCAGTTCGGTACTGGAGGGCTCGCCGACGATGCACCAGTCAACCTTCTCGCCACGCTCGACCAGGGTTTCGACCACCTTCACGGTGCCGTCGGTTGCCGGGCCTTCCTCGTCACTGGTGATCAGGAAGGCAATGGAGCCTTTGTGCTCCGGGTGGGCGGCAACGAAGCGCTCGACCGCCACGACCATCGCCGCAAGGCTACCCTTCATATCGGCTGCGCCGCGGCCATGCAGCATGCCGTCATGAATCTGCGGGATAAACGGGTTGGTCTGCCATTGCTCGACCGGGCCGGTCGGCACCACATCGGTGTGGCCGGCAAAGCACAGCACCGGGCCTTCGCTGCCGCGTCGCGCCCACAGGTTGTCGACCTCGCCGAAGCGCAATGGCTCCAGCTGAAAACCAACTGCCGCCAGTCGCTCGCCCATCAATTGCTGGCAGCCAGCGTCTTCTGGGGTGGTGGAGTTGCGGGAGATTAGGTCGCAGGCCAGCTGCAGGGTAGGGGATAGCTCGGTCATGGTTCCGGTTCGTCTGGGCAGAGGAAGGCGCCATCATACCAGAGTCATGCGGCGCTCTTCCCGCCTGATCAGGGCGCTGCTTGCCTAAGTGACGACCGTTCGGTTCCGGCCGGTGATCGAGGTCGGCACTGGCTGTTCAGATTCGCGTGTCGGGCCAGCGCGCCCGACGCCATGCACGACGCTGTTTCTTGTCGAGGAAGGTCCAGGCCAGCAGCCGACTGCGCTTGTTGCCCTGGCCCATGTCGATGATCCGTACGTCGGTGGCGCCGAGCGCGCGCAGCTGCTCGGGTAGCGTTTTCAGGCTGCCGACGCTGGCGACCAGCGTCGTGAACCAGAACACCTGTGACGCGTGCGTCTTGCTTTGTTCTGTCATGCGCTGCAGAAAGCCGTTCTCGCCATCGGCGCAATACAGCTCGTTGGCACGGCCGCCGAAGTTGCGTCCCGCCGGAGCCTTGCCCAGCCCCTGCCACTTGCGTTGATTGGCCTGTCGGGCTTCTTCGGCGCTGCGGTAGAACGGCGGATTGCAGACGGTAAAGTCGAACAGCTCGTCGGCTGCAATGATGCCGTTGAAGATCTGTTGCGGCTCGGACTGTCGGCGCAGCTCGATCTGTGGCTGCAGAGCCGGGTTGGCTGCAATGATCTGCTCGCCGTTGCGCAGCGCGTCGGCATCAATGTCGCTGCCAACAAATTGCCAGCCGTATTCAGCATTGCCGATCAGGGGATAAATCAGATTCGCGCCGGTGCCCACATCCAGCCCGCGTAGGCTCGCGCCCTTGGGGATAACGCCATCGTGGCTGCTTGCAAGCAAATCCGCCAAGTGGTGGATAAGATCGGCGCGGCCGGGGATGGGCGGGCACAGCGCGTCTTCCGGAAGCTGCCAGCCGTTGATGCCGTACCAGTGGGTCAGCAGCGCACCATTGAGGCAGCGCAGAGCGGCCGGATCAGTAAAGTCGATGGTCGTCTGTCCACCTTTGCCCTGGCGGATAAAAGCCTTTAGTGGCGGGCACTTGCGGACCAAAAGGGGAAAGTCGTAGCGGCCTTGGTAGCGGTTGCGCGGATGCAGTGCTGGTGGCTTGGATGGGCTGGGTGACATGCTGACTCCTGATCTGGTGGTGGAGCATCCCACGCTGCTGGGGGCTTGTCACCCGTTGTGCACAGAAGCTGGGGATGAGGCTGTGGATAACGTCAGGATATCCGGGGCAATCGTATACAGACCGGCGCCTGCGTAACGCTGGTTGTTTTCTGATCGATTACAGTGTGTGCAGAAAGGCCTCCAGCGCGTCCAGCTCTTCGCTGGTCAATCCTAGCGGTCGCAGAAGCTTGGAGGTTTCCGGAAATAGCGGGTCTTTCTGTTGATGCACCGCAGGCTGAGGCTGCGGCATGCCCGCGTTGTACATGTGCAACACCCCGCTCAGATCAGGGAACAGGCCGTTGTGCATCCAGGGTCCGGTCTGGGCGACCAGACGCAGAGATGGCGTGCGGAACTTACCCACATCGTTTGGGTTAGTGGTCACCTGATAACGGCCAGTGTCTTCATATTTGCGGCCATAGTAGGTCAGGCCCAGATTGTGGAAGCGCTGATCGGTCAGGGCCGGGCCCTGATGGCAGTTCAGGCAGCGGGCCTTGGTGCGGAACAGATGCAGCCCCTGCAGTTGCTGGTCGCTCAGTGCGGTGGTGTCGCCGCGCAGAAAGCGGTCCAGCGGACGGTCTTGGGGTAGCAGGCTGCGCTGGAAGCCGGCCAGGGCGCTGGCCAGCTTGATGGCGTCCACGGGCGAGTCGCCGAAGGCAGCAGCGAAGCGCTGGCGGTACTCCGGGTGCTGATTGAGCCGCTGCAGCACTTCAGGCAGCCGGGCGGCCATCTCATGCGGGGCTTCAATTGGCTTCAGCGCCTGGTCTTCAAGGCTGGGGCTGCGACCGTCCCAGAACAATGACTCCATCAGCGCGACGGCAACCACGCTTGGCGTGTTACGTGTACCGAGTTGTTGTTGATGCCCGGGAGAGACGCGCAGCCCGTCGGCAAATGCTTTTTGTGGGTCGTGGCAGTTGCTGCAGGCAATGTCGCGTGCCTGCGACAGCAGCGGCTCACTGAACAGGGCTGCGCCCAGCGCCACACGTGCAGGGTCCAGAGCAGGAAGGACCGGCAGCGGGGCCAGGTCCTGCTGTGGTTGCCCGGCGTCAATCTGCGCCGGTGGCCATTGCGCCTGCGGTGCGCTGTAGTGCGCTCGCAGACAGGCGGCTGTGCTCAGGTCGCAGGGTTCGGCGGCGCGGGACTGCCCGGAGCCCAGCACCGCAAGCAGGGCTGCGACAATGAAACCTGTGTGCATAAACATGGCTCAGAATCGATAGCCCAGTTCCAGCCAGAATTGCCGTCCGACTTCGTAGGTAACGGTGTTGTTGCTGGATACCTCTGCGGCGCTACGTTCGTTTAGCACGTTGAACACGTCGACGTTGACGAACACCTCCTGCTGTTTTGGCAGATCCAGCGCCCATGCCAGACGCATATCCCAGGTCAGCGCGCCGCCGTAATCCTGTACTTCCCAGACGTCGACAGAGACGCCCTGATAGTCGATGTTCTCGCCAGTATCGGCCACTTTGCTGTAGTCGGCACGGTAGCGGAAGAAGTTGCTCCAGATCAGGTTGGCCTGCGGTACCTGAGTGATGGTGGTCAGGCGTGCGGTCCAGGGGCGGGTAAAGTTATCGGCCGGGCGGTCAGCATAGCGGATGAACTTGCCCTGGTAGGAGATATACGGGTTCTCGTAGTACAGCTCGCCGGCGCTGTCATCGAAATAGGTGGGAGCGCTGCTCTTGCTGTTGGTCCAGTCCAGTGCCAACTGGCCGCTGGTGCTGGTGCCCCAAAGCGAATAGGCCTGCAGCGGCGTGACCATCAGCGTGATGATGTCGGTTTCGCTTTTGCCTTCGTTAGCCCAGGTGGTGTAGTCGTCATCCAGCGTCGGATCGGTGGACGGCTCACCGAGGGTTTCGCCGCTGACCTGAACGACCTGATCGCGCCCCTTGCGGTTGACGTACTTGAGGCCGAACTCCAGATTATTCCAGCGCTGTACCACGCCGAGCATCAGCTCATCGTCGTAGGCAATATTCAGCTGACTGAAGCTGACTTGGTTTTGTGCCTGGGTGCCGACGGTCCAGTCGTCGTCAATCGATGCCCGGGTTTCACTATTGTAACGCAACTGATTGCGGCCTTCCTGCAGGCGCCAGGCGGCGATATTACGGCCGTAGTAGCGGTTGGCACCGGCCTGCAGCAGGGTATTACCGTTGGCGAACAGGTCGTACTCTGCGGCAAAGCGCGGAGCGATGGTGGTCTGGTCCATGTAGTTGTCGCTGTCTATCCGCACGCCCGGGCGGATGCGCAGCTGTTCGATCTGGATATCGTCTTCAAGCCAGGCGCCCCAGCTCAGGGTGGTAAAGCTGAAGTCGCCGGCGGCATATCGGGTGCGGCGGCTCATGTACTGGCCGGCCCAGCCGTTGTTGGTCAGGCCCATGGAACAGGCGTCGACTTGCTGGCCGGCGCTGTTGGTACAGGTGTCGGTTTCGCGGGGGGTGACATAGGTACTGCTTTCGCTGGTGCGTTCGTAGAAGACCTCGTCTTCGCCGATCTCCAGGCCGCCGCGCAGACGGTGTTCGCTGGCCAGCCAGTTGATGGGTTTCGCTGCGGCGTCGAGCTTGTACTGCCAGCCGGACTGCTGCTGTTCGATATCGCCAAACTCGCCTTCCAGCGTGCTGTTTCCGGTGCCCCACCATTTGCTTTCCGAGGTGCGCCAGGCGTAGTAATCGTCAAAGTCCGGGTTGCGAGACTGCTCCAGCTGGTTCCAGCCCAGACTCTGGGTGAGGGTGAGGTTGTCTCCCTGCCAAACCCCTTCCAGGTTGAGTTGAGTGCCGCCAGACTCGATGTAGATGTCCGAGTTGGCAATGTTTGAGCGGAAGTACTGTGCCTCTTCTGGCGCATAGGCGACGCTGCCACGCAGGGTCAGGCGGTCGGAGGCATGCCAGATACCTTTGAGAAAGTAGTTGTCGATGCTGCGAGTCTGTTCTTCTTCGCGGTAGCCGTAGGTATCGACCAGGTGTGAGGAATAGAAGCTGAGCGGGATCTCCGAACGCTTCTGACTGAAGCTGGCGAGCAGGCCGAAGTCGTCGTTCAGGTAGCCTTCCAGAGTACCGCGCACCGTGGTTTTCTCGAACTCCGGCTGGCCGTCATCCCAGGAGGAGGCGTTTTCAACGTCGTCGGCTTCCACTGGGTCAATGTGGTATTCGGTCCACTCCGAGCGGGTGATCTGGTAGGACAGGCTGCCGGACATCTCGCGCCTGGGGTCGCGGGTGCGGGCATTGACTACGCCGCCGTTGAACCCGCCGTATGCGGCGGACACGTTGCTGTCGAGTACTTCGATCTCTTCCAGCAGATCGGTGTCCAGCGCCAGACCCTGGCTGCGGCCGGGCACCGCAAACAGGCGGTAGGGGGTGTCCTCCTGCGCCGGGTCGATATCGTTGTTCATGTTCATGCCGTCAACGATGAAGGCGTTTTGATAGAACTGGGCTCCGTTAATGCTGATATCGGCCGGGCTGATTTCGCCTGGCGTGCGGCTGCTTTGCTGGCTGTTCTCGAACTGCACCGCTGGGTTGGTTTTAAGCAGGCTGGTGATGTCACCGTTGCCTGCCGGCAGGGCCTCGATTACTGAACGGAGCAAGGTGTTGCTGCTTTGGTAGGGGCTGGACGTGTGTTCGGCAAGGACCTGGATGGTGGGCAAGCGAACCTCACCGGCGGCGTCGGATTGAATCAGTTGCTGCGGAAGAATGATGACAGTGTCGTCGTCGCTGAGTTGCCAGCTCAGGCTACTGCCTTCCAGCAGCATGCCAAGCACAGTCAGAACCGACAGCTGCCCCTTAATGGCTGGCGCCTGATGAGCAGTCAGCAATTCTGACGGCGCGCTGACCTGAAGGCCTGATTGGTTGCTGAACGCCAGTAATGCGGTTGCCAAGGGTTGTGCCGGGATGTCGTAGATGTGAAAGCTTATTTGCTCGGTGCTGACAGTGTTGGCCTGACTGACGAGCGGGATAAGCCCCAGAGCAATCGCGCACGCAAGTGCGCCAGGGCGGACTGACCGCAGGGTGGTTTGGTTGGGCACAGACACGGCTCCCTTTTGAATCTTTCTATTGATAATGATTCGCGTTTGCAAAGGTGTGACGTGTGAGTGCCGCGTTTTTTCAGCAATGTGGGAAAAAATTAGTCGCTGATGATGGTCAGCCAGGGGGAAACGCTGTTGATACGGGCATTGTAGGGGCCTAAAACGGCACGTAAGGCTGCATCCGGAGTGTCTAGTTTGAACCGGCCGGTAACCCGCTTCTGGCCGAGCTCCGGGCTGCGCAGCCACAGGTATCCGGACTGATATCGGCCCAGCTCCGCCAGCACGCTGGTCAGCGGTTGGTCCTGAACCGTAAGGTAGCCGCTTTGCCACTCGGCAATTTGGGTGCTGTCCACTGTACTGACGCAGTTGTGCCGGCACTGGTTGGCGGCAAGCTGCTGGCCTGCATTGAGCGTAACCTCTGGTCCGTCCGGGTGGACCACTCTGACTTGCCCCTCGCGAACCTGAACAGCATTGCGCCTGGTATCGGTATCTACCAGAAAGGCGGTGCCGGTGACGGTGACGGTCAGGTCATCCGTGGACACCTGAAACGGGCGGCTGGCGTCTGGGCTGACTTGCAGGAATACGCGGCCCTTGTGCAGCTCGAGCTGGCGGCTGTCGTCGGCCATACTGACATCCAGCTCGGTGCCAGCATCCAGAAATACGCGGGTGCCGTCGGTCAGAGTAATCTGTTCGGGTTGGCTATCGCTGTGGTATTGCGGGTGCTTGTGCACTAGGTTTTGACTGATGACTATGGCTAGCAGAACGCTGGCCGCAAGTGCTGACGGATAGCGCCAGCGGCGTTGCCTGGAATGGCCTGGCTGCGGCAGCGGCGCCAGGCTTGCCGTGAGCTGCCAGACTTGCTGAGCGCGTTGCCATGACCGCCAGTGGTTTGGGTCTTGCTGCAGCCACTTCTGTAGTTCAGCGTGCAGCGCAGGGTCGTCCGGAGCCTGCTGTTGTCGCAGGAGCCAGTCAGCGGCAGCGGCGTCCGGGCTGTCTTTGGCGTATGGCTCAGTCATCGTTGACCTGCTGCATGCAATGAAGCAGTGCAGTATGCACCAGCTGGTGGGCGAGGGTAGTGGATATGCTCAGTTCTGCCGCGATCTCTTTGAAGCGGAGTCCATGCACGCGGTGCAAGAGAAAGGCGCGTCGGGTGCGTTCTGGCAGGGAGTTCAGGCCCGCCTCGATTCGTTTTAATGTGTCCTGATGCTGGGCAATCGCTTCGGGTTGGCCGAGTGCCGAGGGCAGGCTGTCGAGCAGCGCATCGCCATCCGGCTGAGTGTTTTCGATCTGCTGCCGCCGGCTACTGTCTACTGCGAGATTGCGCACGATGCGATACAGGTAGGCGACCGGGTTATCCATGCGCCGCGCGCTGCTCTGGCGGCTGAAGCGTAGCCAGGCTTCTTGCACGATGTCTTCTGCCTGGGCTCTGCTGCGGACGATGGGCTGGGCGTAGTCGATCAGGTCGGTGCGATGGCGAAGGTAGAGTTCCAGCAGGGAGTGGACCGGGTTCATGCTGCGTATCGATGTTGTGAATTCGGGTATTTTACGCAAATGATAAGCGTTATCAATAATTCAGGCCGAGTTTTTTGCCTGTTGCCGTATACTGTGCGGCCGCAGGAGGATGCCCCGTGATCACCGAAGACCCCCGTTTTGCTGGAATTGGCCGTTTGTATGGTACGGAGGCGCTTGCGCGTCTGGCCGTCAGCCATGTTGTGGTGGTGGGTATCGGTGGGGTGGGTAGCTGGGTGGCCGAGGCGCTGGCCCGCAGCGGTATTGGTCGCATCAGCCTGATCGATATGGACGAGGTTTGTGTCAGCAACGTCAATCGGCAGTTGCACGCGCTGGACGGTCAGGTCGGCAAGCCCAAGGTCGAGGTGATGGCCGAACGTCTGCGGGCGATCAGCCCGGAGTGCCAGGTGCATGCGGTGATGGACTTTGTGACGGCGAATAATCTGGCTGAGCTGATTACCGATGACATCGATTGCGTCGTGGACTGCATCGACAGCGTCAACGCCAAGGTCGCGCTGATTGCCTGGTGCCGCCGCCGGAAGATCCCGGTGATTACCACCGGTGGGGCTGGCGGGCAGATCGACCCGACGCAAATCACCGTGGCAGACCTCTCGAAAACGGTCAACGACCCGCTGGCTGCCAAGGCCCGCTCACTGTTGCGTCGCGATCACAACTTCCCCCGTGCCGACAGCAAACGCAGCTTCGGCGTACCCTGCGTCTACTCGAAAGAGCAACTGCGCTACCCCAAACCCGACGGCAGCGTCTGCACCCAGAAATCCTTCGTCGGTGAGGGCGTACGTCTGGACTGCTCCGGTGGGTTCGGTGCTGTGACCATGGTTACCGCTACCTTCGGCATGGTGGCTGCGGCGCAGGCGGTGCAGCGGTTGCTGCGCTAGCCCGCAAAGCGAGCTGCAAGCCTCAAGCTACAAGCCGAAAGCCAAAGCAAAAAGCGCTTTGTGGTTTCAGGCTTACCCCAGCACGCTTGCAGGTTATAGCGCTGATAACTCCCGTCACTCGAACTGCTTGTAGCTTGTAGCTTGCCGCTTGAGGCTTGTAGCTATAAAAAAGGCCCGAACCGATCACCGGTACGGGCCTCTTCGCGGACTGCTTGCCGCTTATAGCTTGCCGCTTGCAGCTCCCACAACGCGATTAGTTGTGGGCGTGCAGCATATCATTCAGCTGAATCGCGCTCTTGTTGGTCTTGCACTCGATGGCGCCAGTCTGCGAGTTACGACGGAACAGCAGGTCGGACTGGTTGGCCAGGTCGCGGGCCTTGACGATTTCGACCAGGTTGTCGGCGTCGTCCAGCAGTGCCACCTTGATACCGGCAGTGATGTACAGACCGGCTTCAACGGTGCAGCGGTCGCCCAGCGGGATACCGATACCGGCGTTGGCGCCGATCAGGCAGCCTTCGCCAACGGAGATGACGATGTTGCCGCCGCCGGACAGGGTGCCCATGGTGGAGCAGCCGCCGCCCAGGTCAGAACCCTTGCCAACGAACACGCCCGCAGAAATACGGCCTTCAACCATGCTGGTGCCTGCGGTACCGGCGTTGAAGTTGATAAAGCCTTCGTGCATGACGGTGGTGCCTTCGCCCACGTAGGCGCCCAGACGTACACGGGCGGTGTCGGCGATACGGATGCCGGCCGGGACCACGTAGTCGGTCATCGACGGGAACTTGTCGATGCTGTGCACGACCAGCGACTCACCCTTCATGCGCGCGGCCATCTGGCGCTGCGGCAGTTCGTTGATGTCGATGGCGCCCTGGGTGGTCCAGGCGACGTTCGGCAGCAGCGGGAAGATGCCGGCCAGTACCACGCCGTGCGGCTTGACCAGGCGGTGCGAGAGCAGGTGCAGCTTGAGGTAGGCTTCCGGGGTGGAGCTGGGCGCTTCGTCGCTGGCCAGTACGGTCGCGACCAGCGGACGGCTGCTGTCGGCCATCTGCGCCACCAGTGCCGCTTGCTCGCTGAAACCGGCCGCATTCAGTGCCTGGCTCAGTGCGCCGCATTGGCTGGCGGCGAAACCGATTGCCTGGTTGCCTTCGGCGTAACCAAGCTCGGCCTTGATCACGTCGATCAGGGCGTTGCCGGGGTTGAGCAGGGGCTGCGGATAAAACACCTCCAGCCAATCACCTGCGCTGTTCTGGGTGCCGATGCCAAAGGCCAGACTGAAACATTCACTCATGGGGCGGTTCCTTTGATGCTAGTGCTATGCATTGGATTCAAACGCGCTGGCGTACCACTCCGGCTTGAAGCCGACCAGGCGCTGCGAGCCGATATCCAGTACCGGTCTTTTTATCATTGAGGGGTTGGCTTGCATCAGCGCAACCGCCTTGTCTGTATCGATGTTTTCCTTGTCCGCGTCGTCAAGCTTGCGGAAGGTGGTGCCCTTGCGGTTGAGGATGACTTCCCAACCGTGTTCGGCACACCAGGCTTGCAGCCGTTCGGCGTCGATGCCTTGCGTCTTGTAATCGTGAAACTGGTAGTCGACACCGTGCTCATCGAGCCAGGTTCGAGCCTTTTTCATGGTGTCGCAGGCTTTAATGCCGTACAGGGTAATCATGGCTTACAGGCTCCTGATGAAGTCGCGGATGCGTTCGGCCGCTTCAATACACTCGTCCAGCGGGGCGACCAGCGCCATGCGGACCCGTCCGGCGCCGGGATTATAACCATCAATTTCCCGTGACAGGTAACGTCCGGGCACCACGGCGACATTCTGCTCGGCCAGCAGGCGGGTAGTGAAGGTCTCGTCGTCGATGGGGGTCTTGGGCCACAGGTAGAAACCGGCGTCGGGCCGTTCCACTTCCATCACGTCGCGGAGAATGGCAAGAACAGCGTCGAACTTGGCCTGATACTGGGCGCGGTTGTCGGCTACGTGGGCCTCGTCATTCCAGGCGGCGATGCTGGCGATCTGGCTGTGGATCGGCATGGCGCAGCCGTGGTAGGTGCGGTAGGTGAGATACGGCTTGAGCAGGCTGGCGTCGCCAGCGACGAAGCCTGAGCGCAGCCCCGGCAGGTTGGAGCGCTTGGACAGGCTGTGGAACACCACGCAGCGGGCGTAGTCGTCACGGCCCATGGCGGCGCAGGCTTGCAGCAGGCCGACCGGCGCGGGGCCGTCCGGGGCGTAGATTTCGCTGTAGCACTCGTCCGAGGCGATGACGAAGTCGTACTGGTCGGCCAGCTTGATCAACTGCTGCAGGGTGTCCAGTGGAGTGACCGCACCGGTCGGGTTTCCGGGCGTGCAGATAAATAGCAACTGGCAGCGCTGCCAGACGTTAGCCGGGACGGCGCTGAAATCCGGGATAAAACCGTTGCTGCCGTCGCAGGCCAGGTAGTGCGGCTCAACGCCGGCCAGAAATGCCGCCCCTTCGTAGATTTGGTAGAAGGGGTTGGGGCTGACCACCAAGCCCTGCGGGTCACGGGCGATTAGTGCTTGGGTAAAGGAGAACAGCGCTTCACGGGTGCCGTTGACCGGAATGACATTGCTGTTGATATCCAGACTGCCGCTGGTCAGCGCAAAGCGTTTGGTCAGCCAGTCGGCAATGCTCTGCCGCAGTTCGGGCTTGCCCTGAGTCGTCGGGTAGACCGCTGCCTGATTGAGGTTGTCGGCCAGCGCCTGCAGCACGAACGGCGGCGACGGATGCTTGGGCTCGCCGATCGACAGCGAGATCGGGCGCAGGGCCGGGTTCGGGGTGACGTCGGCGATCAGGGCGCGCAGCTTTTCGAACGGGTAGGGCTGCAGGCGCTGCAGGTCGTGATTCATGCGGTGTCCTCAGGGGCCGATGGCAATAGGGCTGCTGTACTCCTGGCCGGTCGGCTGGGTACTGCTGAGTGTGTCGATAATGGTTTGCTGCAGGCGCTCGCACAGCTGCGGGTCCGACAGTGCCTGGTTGTTGGCGTCGGTGATGACGAATACGTCGTCCACGCGCTCGCCCAAGGTAACGATCTTGGCGTTCTGCACGCTGATGTCGAAGTCGAGGAGGATGCGGCCCATGCGCGCCAGCAGGCCGGGCCGGTCCGGTGCACTCAACTCCAAAATGGTGTGCAGGCCGCTCGGGTCGTTGAAAATGGTGACCTCGGGCGCAAAGGCAAAGTGCTTGAGCTGACGCGGCACGCGGCGCTGAATGATGCTCGGGTAGGCGTCCGGGTCGGACAGGGCGTCGACCAGCCCCTGCTTGATCTGGCGGATCCGTTCGGGGTTTTCACCGATGGAGCCACCGTCGGAATCGAGCACGATGTAGGTGTCCAGGCTGAACTGGCTGGTCGAGGTAATGATGCGCGCATCCTGAATGCTCAGGTTGAGCTGATCCATCGCCGACACCGTCGCCGCGAACAGGTCGTTCTGCTCCGGGGTATAGATGAAGATCTGAGTGGCGCCCTCGAATTCGCGTTGGGCGGTTTCCTTGATCAGCACCAGCGGACCATGGCGGTCGTTGTGCTGGACGATCGCCTCGGTATGCCAGGCCACATCGCTGGCAGTGTGGCGCAGGAAATAGTCCTCACCCAGCTCTGACCAGAGGTCCTCAGCATCCTCTTCCTCGATGCCGTTGCGCACCAGAATATCGAGTGCTGCCTGCTGGGTCTGGTGGATGTGCTCTTCGCGGTCCGGCGGGTTGTCCAGGCCTCGGCGTAGGGCGCGCTTGGTCTCGGTATACAGCTGGCGCAGCAAGGACGCGCGCCAGGAGTTCCACAGCGTCGGGTTGGTCGCGTTGATGTCGGCGATGGTCAGCACGTAGAGGTAGTCGAGTCGCACCTGGTTGCCGACCCGGGTGGCAAAGTCGTGAATCTCCAGTGGGTCGGAAATGTCCTTGCGCTGGGCGGTGGTGGACATCAGCAGATGGTTTTCCACCAGCCAGCTGACCAGGTGGGTATCCCAGGCTGGCAGGTGGTGGCGGGTGCAGAACAGTTCGGCGTCGACCGCGCCTAGCTCGGAGTGGTCGCCGCCGCGGCCCTTGGCGATGTCGTGGTACAGCCCCGCCATGTAAAGCAGATCCGGTTTGGGCAGGCGGCAGAATATACGCCAGGCTAGGGGGTACTTGTCCTGATATTCGGGGCGGTTCAGTTTACGCAGGTGCTTGATCAGATTCAGGGTGTGCGCATCGACCGTGTAAATGTGGAACAGGTCGTGCTGCATCTGGCCGACGATCTTGCCGAACTCGGGCAGGTAGCGGCCGAGAATGCCGTAGCGGTTCATCCGCCGCAGGTTGCGGTGGATGCCTTCCTTGCAGCGGAACAGCTCGATAAACAGGCTGGTATTGCGGATGTCACTGCGGAAGTCGTCATCGATCAGGTGGCGATGGTCGCGCAGCAAGCGGATGGTGTCGGCGCGCACGCCGCGAATTTCCGGGTGCTGGGCCATCAGCAGGAAAATTTCAAGGATGGCGAATGGGGTACGCTTGAAAACGTTCGGGTTGGTTACCTCAATGTAATGGTTGCGTACCTGGAAGCGACTGTTGAGCGGGCGAATATCCGCCGCCTCGGCGTTACGCAGCAGGATTTCCTCGAAGTGCTGCATCAGCAGATCGTTCAGCTCGGACAGTGACATCACCACCCGGTAGTACTTCTGCATGAAGCGCTCGACCGCCAGCTTGCTGTCGGTTCCCTCGTAGCCCAGCACCTTGGCAAGGGCGCGCTGGTGATCGAACAGCAGACGGTCTTCGGCGCGCCCGGCCAGTGTGTGCAGGGCAAAGCGGACTTTCCACAGAAAGGCGCGCCCGGAATCGAGAATGCGGTACTCGGGCTCGTTCAGAAAGCCCTGCTGTACCAGCTCGCTCAGATCGTTGGTGCCGAAATGGCGCAGTGCAACCCAGGCAATGGTCTGGATATCGCGCAGACCGCCGGGTGAGCTTTTGACGTTGGGTTCGAGGTTGTACTCGGTGTCGTTGAACTTGGCATGCCGGGCGTGTTGCTCGGCACGCTTGGCGCGGAAAAACTCCGCGTCAGTCCACATGTGGCTGGTATCGATTGCCTGCATCATGTCCTGACGCAAGGCCTCATCGCCTGCAAGGGTGCGCGACTCCATCAGGTTGGTAATCACCGTCAGGTCGGCGCGGGCCTCGTGTTGACACTCCTCGATGCTGCGTACGCTCTGGCCCACCTCCAGACCGACGTCCCAGAGCAGCATGAGGAAGGCCTCAATCGACTCGCGGAACGGTTCGGCGTCGCCGCGCAACAGGATCAGCAGGTCGATATCCGAGTGCGGATGCAGCTCGCCGCGCCCATAACCACCGACCGCCAGCAGGGCGATGCCCGGGTCACCAGCGCAGGGCAGCCGTGCCCACGCCTGCTGCAATATCTGATCAGTAAACCAGGCGCGCTCGTGGATCAGCTGATGAATATCGCGCCCTTCCTGAAAGCGTTGAGCGATCAGTGTGTCGGCCTGGCGAATGGCCTTCTTGAAGGCGGCTATGGGGCTACTCTTGAGTGCCAGCTCTGCCTGGAACTGGCCCGGATCGAAAAGCGCGTCATCCATCATTTCAGTTCCTCGGCAGGTCGGTTTGGCCGGACAGCGAATCAGTCGCCGGTTAGCGGAAGGTTTCGTCGCTACGCAGGGTCAGCACTTCGTAACCGTCGGCCGTGACGAGAATGGTATGTTCCCACTGTGCAGAGAGCTTGCGATCCTTGGTGATCGCTGTCCAGTTGTCGCCCAGCAGGCGGGTTTCCGGGCGGCCCTGGTTGATCATCGGTTCAATGGTAAAGGTCATGCCTTCTTGCAATTCCATGCCGGTGCCAGCGCGGCCGTAGTGCAGAATCTGCGGCTCCTCGTGGAACACCTTGCCGATACCGTGACCGCAGTACTCGCGCACCACGCTGTAGCGGTTGGCGTGGGCATGCTCCTGAATGACTGCGCCAATGTCGCCGAGGCGGGCGCCAGGGCGTACTACTTCGATGCCTTTATACATGCACTCCTGGGTGACGCGGCTCAGGCGTTCGACCCACTCGGCTACCTCGCCAACCATGAACATCTTGCTGGTATCGCCGTGGTAGCCGTCCTTGATCACAGTGACGTCAATATTCAGCGCGTCGCCATTCTTTAGCGGCTTGTCGTTCGGGATGCCGTGGCAGACCACGTGATTGATGGAGGTGCAAATGGACTTGGGGAAGGGCATGCGACCGGGTGCGCCGCCGTAGTTGAGCGGGGCCGGAATGGCGTTCTGGACGTTGACGATGTAGTCGTGGCAGAGGGTATTGAGTTCGTCGGTGGTGACACCTGGCTTGACGTACTCACCGATCATTTCCAGAACCTCGGCCGCGAGGCGGCCGGCAACCCGCATGCCGGCAATGTCTTCGGCGGTCTTGATGGTAACGGTCATGGCTGGATTCTCTTGATTGGGCGCCGGCTGGCGACAGTGGACAAACACGGGATTCTATCAGACCTGCGCGGCGCTGTTGAGCGGGCCGTGTGTCGCCTGCCACCCGGCAGTGCTTTATTCGCATCTGGCGATATGGTATAAAGCGCCCCGCTGAGAAAAGAGTCGTCAGATTCGCTCGGCATTTACCTTAAAAACCGCACACGTATCGACACGGTGTCCTGGGTGCCCTTCGGGGTTGGATGCTGGGATGCGTGGAGGCCCAACCCGACTTACTGGAGTTATCATGACCCAAGTTTCTATGCGTGACATGCTGAAGGCCGGTGCGCACTTCGGCCACCAGACCCGTTACTGGAACCCGAAAATGGGCAAGTACATTTTCGGCGCTCGTAACAAGATTCACATCATCAACCTGGAAAAGACCATGCCGATGTTCCACGAAGCTCTGAGCTTTGTGGAAAAACTGGCTGCTGGCAAGAACAAGATTCTGTTCGTTGGCACCAAGCGCGCTGCCAGCAAGATTGTTGCTGATGAAGCGAGCCGTGCTGGTCAGCCCTATGTTGATCACCGCTGGCTCGGCGGCATGCTGACCAACTACAAAACCATCCGTCAGTCCATCAAGCGTCTGCGTGACCTGGAGACTCAGTCTCAGGACGGCACTTTCGCCAAGCTGACCAAGAAAGAAGCGCTGATGCGTTCGCGCGATCTGGAAAAACTGGATCGTAGCCTGGGTGGTATCAAGGATATGGGCGGTCTGCCTGATGCTCTGTTCGTTATCGACGTCGAGCACGAGCGCATCGCGATCACCGAAGCCAACAAGCTGGGTATCCCGGTTATTGGCATTGTTGATACCAACAGCAGCCCGGACGGTGTTGATTTCGTTATCCCCGGTAACGATGACGCCATCCGCGCCATCAAGCTGTACGCTGCTGCCATGGCTGACGCAGTAATGCGCGGCAAAGGCGACGCTGGTGCTGCTGACGAGTTCGTAGAAGAAGCTGCTCCGGAAGCCTCTGAAGGCTAAGGTGCATACGGCTGATTTGTTGCCGTAGCAAAAAGGGGGCGATGCCCCCTTTTTGCAATGTGTTTACCGCAAGATGATTTGTTGCTTCCTGCTGATTATCGGAAGCAGGAACTAATCCAGTTATGTGAGGAAGAATCCATGGCAGAAGTTACTGCAGCACTGGTCAAAGAACTGCGCGAGCGCACCGGTCAGGGCATGATGGAGTGCAAGAAGGCACTGGTTGCCGCTGAAGGTGATATCGAAAAGGCAATCGACGACATGCGTGCTTCCGGCGCCATCAAGGCAGCCAAGAAAGCCGGCAACATCGCTGCTGAAGGCTCCATCGCTGTCAAGGTCGCGGCTGACAACAAGTCCGCGGTCATCATCGAAGTCAACTCTCAGACCGACTTCCTGGCTCTTCAGGACGACTTCAAGGCGTTCGTTGCTGCCAGTCTGGAAAAGGCTGTTGAGGCTGGTTACACCGACGCTGCACCGCTGATCGCTGATCAGGAAGCTGCGCGTGAGGCGCTGGTTGCCAAGACAGGCGAGAACGTCAACATCCGTCGCCTGACCCGCGTTGAAGGTGATGTAGTTGGTGCTTACCTGCACGGTCACCGCATCGGTGTTGTCGTTACCCTGAATGGTGGTAGCGAAGAACTGGCCCGTGATATCGCCATGCACGTTGCTGCCAGCAACCCGCAGTTCCTTGATTCCTCTCAGGTGTCTGAAGAAGCGATTGCCAAAGAGAAGGAAATCTTCCTGGCTCTGAATGCTGACAAGATCGCCGGCAAGCCGGAAAACATTGTTGAGAACATGATCAAGGGTCGTATCAACAAGTTCGTTTCCGAAGGTAGCCTGGTTGAGCAGCCTTTCGTCAAGGATCCGGACGTCAAGGTTGGCGAGCTGGCCAAGAAAGCCGGTGCTGAAGTGATTTCCTTTGTGCGCTTCGAAGTGGGTGAGGGCATCGAGCGTGCCGAAACCGACTTTGCTGCCGAAGTTGCTGCCCAGTTGGCTGCTGCCAAGCAGTAATACGCTATAGTGCACGCTGACCAGTGCACCGTCCCTGCTGTTCGGTGGGGGCGACAAGGTTGATCCGAGAGGCTTCCCGCGCAGGCGTGAAGCCTCTTTTTCAAGAAATACTGAACAAGTTTGCGCCCGCGTGGTCTGGGTGAAACTCGTTGAGTATTTCTCCCTTCCAGTCCAGGAGATTCAGACATGGCCCAGGTGCCCAGTAGCCGCCAACCCAAGTACAAGCGCATTCTTCTCAAGCTCAGCGGTGAAGCGCTGATGGGAACCGAGGACTTCGGTATCGATCCCAAGGTGCTGGATCGGATGGCGCTGGAAATCGGTCAGCTGATCGGGATTGGTGTTCAGGTTGGCCTGGTTATTGGTGGTGGCAACCTGTTCCGTGGCTCGGCGCTCAGCGCTGCTGGTATGGATCGTGTTACCGGTGACCATATGGGCATGCTGGCGACGGTAATGAATGCGCTGGCGATGCGCGACTCGCTTGAGCGCTCCAATATCCAGACGCGTGTGATGTCAGCCATCACCATGGAAGGCGTGACCGAGCATTATGATCGTCGCAAGGCGATGCGCTACCTCGCTGGTGGTGACGTGGTAATATTCTCCGCCGGCACGGGTAACCCCTTCTTCACTACCGATACGGCAGCCTGTCTGCGCGGTATCGAGGTCGATGCCGATCTGGTGCTCAAGGCGACCAAGGTAGATGGCGTGTATAACGCTGATCCGATGAAAGATCCGAACGCCGAGCGTTTCGACAAGCTCAGCTATGACCAGGTGCTGGATCTCAAGCTTGAAGTTATGGACTTGACGGCAATCTGCCTGATCCGTGACCACAATATGCCCCTGCGGGTGTTTAACATGAACAAACCAGGCGCGTTGCTCAATGCAGTTGTTGGCAGCGCCGAAGGAACACTGATTGAGGGTTGAGTAATGATCAACGAAATCAAGCAAGACGCGCAGGAGCGCATGAAGAAGTCCGTCGAAGCGCTGGGACATGCGTTCGCCAAGATTCGTACTGGTCGCGCTCACCCGGCTCTGCTGGACAGCGTCATGGTGTCTTATTACGGTTCCGATACGCCGCTGCGTCAGGTCGCCAACGTTATCGTTGAAGACTCGCGCACGCTGGCGCTGAGCGTATTCGACAAGGGCATGATTCAGGCCGTCGAGAAGGCCATCATGACGTCGGATCTGGGTCTTAACCCGGCTACCTCCGGCACCACTATTCGGGTGCCCATGCCGGCGCTGACCGAGGAAACTCGCAAGGGGTATACCAAGCAGGCTCGGGCAGAAGCCGAGGGTGGCCGCGTAGCGGTGCGTAACATCCGTCGTGACGCCCTGAGCCAGCTGAAGGATCTGCAGAAAGAGAAGGAAATCAGCGAAGACGAAGAGCGCCGCGCGGCGGACGACGTGCAGAAGCTGACGGACAAGTTCATCGCCGAAATCGACAAGGCGCTGGAAGTGAAAGAAAAGGACCTGATGGCCATCTGAGGCCATTGGTGACCCGCTTCCCCATGAACAAAAAAAATCCTGCTGGAAGCCCGGCCGTGGTTCCCCGTCATATTGCTATCATCATGGATGGCAACAATCGCTGGGCTCGCAAGCGCCTTATGCCCGGTGTCGCCGGACATAAGGCGGGTGTCGATGCCGTCAAGGCGATGATCGAGGTCTGCGTCGAAGACGGGGTCGAAGTACTGACGCTGTTCGCTTTCTCCAGTGAAAACTGGCAGCGCCCCGAGGAAGAGGTCGGTGCGCTGATGGAGCTGTTTCTCGGCGCGCTGCGCCGTGAAGTTCGCAAGCTGGGCGAGAACGGCGTGCGCTTGCGTATCATTGGTGATCGCAGTCGCTTCTCGCGCGACATTCAGCAGGCAATGGCCGACGCTGAGCAGCAGACGGCGCATTGCTCCCGTCTGACCCTTGTTGTGGCCGCCAATTATGGTGGGCAGTGGGATATGGCGCAGGCGGCCCGAAGCTTGGCTGAGGATGTGGCGCGTGGCGAACGCATGCCGAGCTCCATTGACGAGCAGGCTATTGAGCAGCGCCTGAGCACTTCGGGTCTGCCGCTGCCGGATCTGTGTATTCGTACCGGGGGCGAAAAGCGCATCAGCAACTTCCTGTTGTGGCAGCTGGCTTACGCCGAGCTGTATTTCTCCGACCTTTACTGGCCCGACTTCAAGCAGGCAGCCCTGCGCGATGCGATGCATGACTTCGCGGGTCGTCAACGCCGATTCGGCAAAACCAGCGAGCAAATTGCGGCGGAGTCCTGATGCTGAAGCAACGGGTAATTACAGGTGTCATTCTGGCGGTGATTGCCGTTTCAGGCTTTGTCGGCTTGCAGGGTGCTTGGTTTGCGGCGTTTATCGGCGCGGTGGTGATGTTGGCTGCCTGGGAGTGGATGCGACTGTGCGGCGAAAGTCGTCAAGGCGGCCGGGTCGTCTATGCGGCTACCCTCGGCCTGTTCATGGTTGGGCTGTATCGCGATGCGCCTGCCATCATCTTCTTTGTTGCACCGGCGCTGGTTTGGTGGTGCATGGCGACGGTTATGATTTTGCGCTACCCGAACGGTAGCGGATTGTGGCGTGGTAGTTTCCTGCGACAGTTGTTTGGTCTACTGATCCTGCTGCCAGCCTGGGCAGGGGTGGTCTGGTTGCGGGCTCAGGAGCATGGCTTGTGGATGCTGCTGGGGCTCGCTGTGCTGGTATTTGGTGCTGATATCGGCGCCTATTTTGCTGGCAAGGCCTTTGGCCGCAACAAACTGCTGCCCGCTGTCAGCCCGGGCAAGACCCGCGAGGGGTTGCTCGGTGGTATGCTGTTGAGCCTGTCGTTGGCGCTGGCTGCGATGCTGTATCTGGGCTGGGGTTTGCAATCCATTGTTCTTGGTCTTGCGGGTGCCGCCCTGGTGGTGCTGATCTCTGTGGTTGGCGATCTGACCGAGAGTCTGTTCAAGCGTGAAGCCGGGCTGAAGGACAGCAGTAACCTGCTGCCGGGTCATGGTGGGGTGCTGGATCGTATCGACAGCCTGACTGCTGCGATTCCGCTGTATGTTGGGGTCTGGCTGGTGCTCGGGAGCCGTCTGGCGTGACCCGACAGCAAATTACTGTTCTGGGTGCGACGGGGTCCATTGGCGTCAGTACGCTTGATGTCGTATCCCGTCATTCGGAGCGTTATCAGGTCTTCGCGCTGACCGGATACAGTCGAATGAGTGTGCTGGCGGCGCAGTGTCGTCAGCATCGCCCCCGGTATGCGGTCGTAGCCGATGAGGTCCAGGCCGATGTGCTGCAGGCTGAGTTGGCTGCCGAGGGACTGGCTACCGAAGTGCTGTTTGGCGAGGCCGCATTGGCGCAGGTTGCCGCCGATGTCGAGGTTGATGTGGTCATGGCTGCTATCGTCGGCGCTGCCGGCCTGCGCCCGACGTTGGCGGCAGTTGAGGCGGGCAAGCGCGTGCTGCTGGCCAACAAGGAAGCCCTGGTGATGTCCGGGGCCTTGTTCATGCGCGCGGTGCAGGACTCCGGCGCGCAGCTGCTGCCGATCGACAGTGAGCACAATGCCATCTTTCAGTGTATGCCCAGCCACTTCGCGGATGGGCTGAGCCAGACCGGAGTTCGCCGCATTCTTCTTACCGCCTCGGGCGGCCCTTTCCGCAACTTTACTCACGAGCAGCTGCTTCAGGTGACCCCGGCGCAAGCCTGCGCGCATCCGAACTGGTCAATGGGGCAGAAGATCTCTGTTGATTCGGCCAGCATGATGAACAAGGGGCTTGAGTTGATCGAGGCCTGCTGGCTGTTCGATGCGCGCCCGGAGCAGGTGGAGGTGGTGGTGCATCCGCAGAGCGTAGTCCACTCGCTGGTGGATTATGTCGACGGATCGGTCCTCGCCCAGCTCGGCAACCCTGATATGCGCACGCCAATTGCGCATGCGTTGGCATGGCCGGAGCGCATCGATTCCGGTGTCAGCGCACTTGACCTGCTGCTTACCGCCCGGCTCGACTTCCAGGCGCCGGACCCTGAGCGTTTTCCCTGCCTGCGTCTGGCTCGGGAGGCTGCGGAGGCCGGGGGGACCAGTTGTGCCTTGCTCAACGCGGCCAATGAGGTTGCGGTCCAGGCATTTCTCGCTGGGCGCGTTGGCTTTGTAGATATCCCTGTTATCATCGAAAACACATTGAACCGCTTGCCCAGTGAGTCGGTGCGTGATCTGGAGCATATTCTTCAGGCTGATCAGAGCGCACGCGAGCACGCCTCAACGTGGGTAGAGGCAAACGGAAAGTAAGTTAACGGGCGGCTCTGCGGCCCTGTGAGGTTCTGAATGGAACTGCTGTCTACGTTGTTGGCTACCGTGGTTGCGCTCGGTCTGCTGGTCACCATTCACGAATATGGCCACTTCTGGGTGGCGCGTCGCTGCGGCATTAAAGTCCTGCGTTTTTCCATCGGTTTCGGTCCGGCGCTGCTGCGCTGGCATGATCGTCGCGGTACCGAGTACGCCATTGCCGCTATCCCGCTGGGCGGCTACGTCAAGATGCTTGATGAGCGCGAAGCTCCGGTTGCCGAACACGAGCTGGACCAGGCGTTCAACCGCAAAAGTGTTAAGCAGCGCATTGCCGTAGTTGCCGCAGGTCCGATCGCCAATTTTCTGCTCGCTATTCTCGCCTTCTGGCTGGTGGCGGTGGTCGGTATCAGTACCGTTGCGCCGGTGCTTGGGCCAGTTCCGGCAGGTACGCCTGCGGCGCAGGCCGGTCTGCATGAAGGGCTGGAGATTACGTCGGTTGATGGCAGCGCGATTCGCAGTTGGCATGACATTAACCTGCAGTTGATTCGTCGCCTCGGCGAAAGCGGCAGTATTGAATTGGTTGCCAAGCCGTTTGACGGTGGAGCAGAGCAGTCTTATCGGTTGCGTCTGGATAACTGGCTCAAGGGCGAAGAAGCGCCGGACCCCATGGAGGCGCTTGGCCTGACTGGCTGGCAGCCGCAAATTCCGCCGCGTATCGGGCAAGTGGCAGCGGACGGTGCAGCCGCAGAAGCGGGACTGCAGGCCGGAGACTTGATTCTCTCGATTGATGGTAAGCCGGTATCGGACTGGTTGATTGATGTCGTTCCGGCCATTCAGGCTAGCGCGCAACAGCGTCTGCAATTGCAGGTTGAACGCGACGGCAGCGTCGTTGATATTGCGCTGACGCCCCGTCCCAAGGCCTCCGGCGATATGGTCGTAGGGTACGTTGGTGCGGGTGCAGAGCCGGTCGAGTTGCCACCGAACATGCAACGGCAAATAAGCTACAACCCGGTGGTCGCGATACCGGTCGCCATGCAGAAAACCTGGGAGATGACAGCGTTGACGCTGGATTCGCTCTGGAAAATGCTCACAGGCCTGGTCTCGGCAAAAAACTTGAGTGGCCCGATAACCATTGCTAAAGTGGCGGGCGCCTCTGCCAAGTCGGGGCTAGAGAGTTTTCTCAGTTTTATCGCGTACTTGAGTATCAGTCTGGGGGTTTTGAACCTTCTCCCTATACCGGTTCTGGATGGCGGTCACCTGGTGTACTACGTGGCCGAGTGGATCAGGGGGAAGCCTCTCTCCGAGCGAATTCAGACTTGGGGGCTGCAGATCGGCCTGAGCCTGATCGTCGGAGTCATGCTGTTTGCCATTTATAACGATATAAGCCGCCTGGGCGGCTGACCAAGAGCACTGCCTGAACACGACCTGCCATTGATGGCAGATAAGAATTCAATCAGCTGAATCAGAACGGATTTCATGAAACGTTACCTATTGCCCGCGCTTTTTTCGATGCTCATGGCGCAGGGGGCTTACGCCGCTGCCTTCCAGATTTCCGATATTCGCGTCAACGGTTTGCAGCGGGTGTCCGCCGGCAGCGTATTCAGTGCGTTGCCGCTGAATATTGGTGACGAAGTGGATGACCCGGAACTGGTTGAGGCGACACGCTCCCTGTTCCGCACCGGTTTCTTCCAGGATATCCAGCTCGGCCGCGATGGCGATGTGCTGGTGATCAATCTGGTTGAGCGTCCGTCGATTTCCTCCATCGAGCTGGAGGGCAACAAGGCGATCAAGAGTGAAGACCTGCTCAAGGGGTTGAGTGCTGCGGGTCTGGCCGAGGGTGAGATTTTCCAGCGTGCCACTCTGGAAGGGGTGCGCAACGAACTGCTCCGCCAGTACGTATCGCAGGGGCGTTACTCGGCTGATATCGAAGCGCAGGTAATTCCTGAGCCGCGTAACCGGGTGGCGTTGAAGATCGTCATCGACGAGGGCTCTGTCGCCGCTATCTCCCACATCAACGTGGTTGGTAACACGGTCTTCCCGACCGAAGACCTGGTTGATCTGTTCGAGCTGAAGACCTCTGGCTGGTTCTCGTTCCTGCGCAACGACGACAAGTATTCTCGTGAAAAACTGTCGGGTGACCTGGAGCGTCTGCGTTCTTACTATCTGGACCGTGGCTACATCAACATGAATGTGGCCTCAACCCAGGTGTCCATCACCCCGGACAAGAAAAACGTCTACATCACCGTCAACATCACCGAGGGTGAACGCTACAGCATCAGCGACGTGCGTCTGTCGGGTGACCTCGTGGTCAGCGAAGACGAAATCAAACGCCTGATGCTGATCGAGCCGGGTCAGATCTTCTCCCGTCAGGTGATGACCTCGACTTCCGATCTGATCAGCCGTCGTTTGGGTAATGAGGGTTACACCTTTGCCAGCGTTAACGGCATTCCGGAAATCAACGAGGAAGACAAGACGGTTGCTGTTACCTTTTACGTTGATCCGGGCAAGCGTGCCTATGTCAACCGCATCAACTTCCGTGGCAACACCAAGACTGAAGACCAGGTGCTGCGTCGTGAGATGCGGCAGATGGAAGGTGGCTGGGCGTCGACCTATCTGATTGACCAGTCCAAAACTCGTCTCGAGCGTCTGGGCTTCTTCAAGGAAGTCAACGTTGAGACGGTTCCGGTGCCGGGCACCGACGACCTGATTGATGTGAACTACAGCGTCGAAGAGCAGCCGTCAGGCTCGGTGACGGCCAGTCTCGGTTTCTCCCAGAGCTCCGGTATTATCCTCGGCGGCTCGATCAGTCAGAACAACTTCTTCGGTACCGGTAACCGCGTCAGTATCGGTGCCAACCGTTCGGATTATCAGACCTCGCTGTCGTTCGGCTTCATGGATCCCTATTTCACCGTGGATGGCATGAGCTTTGGTTATAACGCGTTTTATCGTACGACTGACTACGATGAGCTGGATGTCGACGTAACCAGCTATGCGGTTGACTCCTACGGCGCCGGCTTCAACTTCGGCTACCCGATTAGCGACACTTCACGCCTTTCATTCGGCATGAGTGCCCAGCACGACAAGATCAAGAGCGGTATCTACACGGTGCAGGAGATTCTCGGCTTCCTCGACTCCGAGGGTGATAACTTCACCAACCTGTTCTTCGATGCATCCTGGTCCCAGAGCACCCTGAACCGCGGTGTATTCCCTGATCGCGGGCATTCCCAGAGCCTGAGCTGGCACGTAACCGTGCCGGGCAGTGACCTGCAGTTTTACACCATGGACTACCGTGGTCAGCGCTTCTTCCCGATGACCGAAGATCTGACCCTGCGTCTGCACACGGATCTGGGTTTCGGTCGCGGATTTGGCGGTACCGACCGCATGCCGTTTTATGAGCATTACTACGCCGGTGGTATCGGTTCTGTTCGCGGCTTTGAAGACAGCACGCTGGGTCCGAAGAGTACCCCGAATGCGAATGATCCGGATCAGGATTCACTGCCCTTCGGCGGTAACATCAAGCTGACTGGTGGTGCGGAGGTCATTTTCCCCGCTCCGTTCGTCAAGGATCAGCGTTCGTTGCGTACGGCCCTGTTTTTCGATGTAGGTAACATATACGATACCCAGTGCACACGGACCAAGACGGTTGAAGGTGACAACAATCCCGGCTGTGGCGATGTCGACCTCGGTGAGCTGCGTTACAGTGTGGGTGTAGGTCTGTCCTGGCTCACTGCACTTGGCCCATTGGGTTTCAGTCTGGCGATGCCGTTGAATGCGGATTCGGCTGACGACGCTCAGGTCTTCCAGTTCACTCTCGGCCAGACGTTCTGACGTCAGACCAATAACAACGTGGTATAGAAATCAGGAGTTTTAGAGTGGGTAAGTTTACGCGTGTAGCGGTAATGTCCCTGCTGGCCCTGGCCAGTTTCCAGGCTTCCGCGGAGATGAAGATCGCCGTTCTGGATTATCAAATGGCCCTGCTGGAATCCGACGCGGCCAAGGCGTACTCGGTTGACGCCGAAAAACAGTTCGGCTCGCAGCTGCAGCGTGTGAAGAACCTGGAAGCCGAAGCCAAGCGATTGCAGGAGCGTTTGCAGCGCGATGGTGAGCAGATGGAACAGAGCGAACGCGAAAAGCTGGAGCTGGAATTCCGCCAGAAAGCGCGTGAGTATCAGCTTCAATCCCGTGAGTTGAACGAAGCCAAAGCCCAGTCTGATCGCCAGATGCTGGAAACGTTGCGCCCCCGTCTGGATGCCGCTGTTGAAGGTGTGCTGTCTGCCGGTGGTTATGATCTGGTCCTGGACCGTGGCGGTGTGATTGAGGTGAAGCCTCAATTTGATATCACCCGTCAGGTTATCGAGCGTCTGAATAGCACGCGCTGATGGCCAACAATCTGTCTTTGTCCCTTGCGCGCCTGGCTGAAGAGCTCGGCGCGCAGCTTATTGGGGACCCGAAAATTGAAATCAGCGGCCTGGCAACGCTGCAGGACGCTGGTCCTGGCGAGCTTGCGTTTCTCGCCAATGCGCAATATCGCAAGTATCTGGCTGAGTCGCGTGCCAGCGCGGTGCTGTTGACCGAGCGCGATGCCGAAGGGTTCGCTGGCAACGCATTGGTGGTGGCTGACCCGTATCTGACCTACGCGCGTCTGTCGCATCGGTTTGATCGCAAGCCGAAGGCCTTGCCCGGTATCCATCCGACCGCTGTGGTGGCGGAGAGCGCTGAAGTAGACCCCAGTGCCAGTATCGGCGCGGGCGTGGTCATTGAGGAGGGCGCCATCATCGGCGCCGGTGTAACCCTGAGCCCCCAATGCTATGTCGGCGCTCGTTCCAGTATCGGTGCGGGCGGCTGGCTGGCGCCGCGGGTGACGCTGTATCACGACGTTCACATTGGCGAGCGAGTGGTCATCCAATCGGGTGCGATTCTTGGCTCCGAGGGGTTCGGATTCGCCAACCACGGTGGACAGTGGCAGAAGATTGCCCAGATTGGCGGGGTTCGTATTGGTGATGATGTCGAAATCGGTGCCAATACCACTATCGACCGCGGCGCGCTGGCAGACACCCTGATCGGCAACGGCGTCAAACTCGATAACCAGATCCAGATTGCGCATAACGTGCAGATTGGTGATCACACGGCAATGGCGGCCTGTGTCGGTATTTCCGGCAGTACCAAAATCGGTCGACACTGCATGATCGCCGGTGGCGTCGGCATGGTTGGTCATATCGAGGTCTGTGATAATGTCTTTGTCAGTGGCATGACCATGGTCACGCGGTCCATCACCGAGCCCGGTGCCTATTCCTCCGGTACCGCGATGCAGCCAGCTGGCGAATGGAAGAAGAGCGCAGCACGTATCCGTCAACTCGACGGTATGGCCAAGCGCCTCCAGCAGCTCGAGAAACAGCTCGAGCAGGTGACTCAGCAGGCTTCAGACTCATCAAACGCCTGAGCAGCGCCCCACGGGTGCTTTTATCCTTTTCAGCAAGGCCAGCTATACATGGATATTAACGAAATCAAAGAATACCTGCCCCACCGTTACCCCTTCCTGTTGGTGGACCGGGTTCAGGAGCTGGATCTTGAGAACAAGCGTATTCGCGCTTACAAGAATGTCTCGGTTAACGAACCTTTTTTTAACGGTCACTTTCCGCAGCACCCAATCATGCCGGGTGTGCTGATCATCGAAGCGATGGCTCAGGCGGCTGGTCTGCTCGGTTTCAAGATGATGGGCGTCAAGCCAGCCGATGGCACGCTCTATTACTTTGTGGGCTCCGACAAGCTGCGCTTCCGCCAGCCGGTAGTGCCCGGTGACCAGTTGCAGCTGGAGGCCAGTTATGTGAGTGACCGACGTGGCATCTGGAAGTTTGCCTGCCGTGCTACCGTTGACGGTAAAGAAGCCTGTTCAGCTGAAATTATTTGTGCGGAACGCAAGATATGAGTCGTATTCACCCTCTGGCGATTGTTGATCCGGCCGCGCGGCTGGCCGATGACGTCGAGGTAGGTCCCTGGAGTTATATCGGTGCTGACGTCGAAATCGGCGCCGGTACTGAGGTGGCTTCCCATGTGGTTATCAAGGGGCCGACGACCATCGGACGCGGGAACCGGATCTTCCAGTTTGCGTCGGTGGGCGAGGAGTGTCAGGACAAGAAGTACAAGGGTGAGCCTACCCGTCTGGTGATTGGTGACAACAACATCATCCGCGAAGGCTGCACCCTGCATCGCGGCACCGTGCAGGACCAGGGCATCACCCGTATCGGCAGCAACAACCTGCTGATGGCGTATGTTCACGTTGCGCACGACTGCGTGGTGGGCGATAACATCATCATGGCCAACAACGCGACTATCGCCGGTCATGTGCATGTAGGTGATGGCGCTATTTTGGGAGGCTACACGACGGTGCATCAGTTCTGTCGTATTGGCTCCTTTGCCATGAGCGCCGCCAATACCGCGGTGTTCAAGGATATTCCTGCGTTTGTCATGGTGGGGGGCAATCCCGCCAGCGCCCACGGCATGAACTTCGAAGGCATGCGTCGTCGCGGCTATTCCGCCGAACTGATCAGCGCGCTGCGCCGCTCCTACAAGGTGGTCTATCGTCAGGGCCTGACCACCAGCGAGGCCATGGCGCAACTTGCCGAAGCGGCTGAGCAGTTCCCGGAAGTGGCATTGTTCTGCACCTCCATCACCGAGTCGACCCGCGGCATCACCCGCTGATATGGCTGGTATCGCCTCGGTTCGTTCGGACAAACCCCTGTGTATCGCGCTGGTCGCTGGTGAGGCCTCAGGCGATACGCTTGGTGCGGGTCTGATCGCCGCGCTCAAGCAACGCTTCCCTAACGCACGCTTTATCGGTATTGGCGGTCCGCGCATGCTGGCTGAAGGCATGCAGACGCGCGTGCCGATGGAGCGTCTGTCGGTCATGGGCCTGATCGAGGTGCTTGGGCGTCTGCGCGAACTGCTGCGTATTCGCCGCGAGCTGGTGGATTATCTCAAGCAGCAACAGCCGGATGTGTTCATCGGTATCGATGCGCCGGATTTTGCTCTTGGCGTTGAGCAGCGCCTGCGCGATGTGGGGATTCCGACTGTGCACTACGTCAGTCCGTCGGTCTGGGCGTGGCGTGAGAAGCGGGTTCTGGGTATCGCTCAATCAACTGACCTGATGCTGACGCTGTTTCCTTTTGAAGAGGACGTGTACCGCCGGCACGGCGTTGCGGTGCGCTGCGTAGGCCACACGCTGGCTGATCGTATTCCGCTGGAGCCGGATCGTGCCGGTGCTCGGGAGACGCTTGGCCTGCCGACAGAAGGACGTGTGGTTGCGCTGCTGCCGGGCAGTCGCAATGGTGAGCTGCGCAAGCTGGGGCGGTTGTTTCTTGAGACTGCAGCCTGGTGCCTTGAACGCCAGCCTGACCTGCAGTTCATCATGCCCTGTGCCAGCCCCGAACGCCGTCAGCAGATGGACGCGATTTTGACTGAAAGCGGACTTGAGCTGCCGCTGACCCTGTTCGACGGTCAGGCTCACGAGGTGCTGGCTGCCTGTGATGCGGTATTGATCGCCTCGGGCACCGCCACGCTGGAAGCCATGCTGTTCAAGCGTCCGATGGTGGTGGCCTATCGTATGGCGGGGCTGACCTTCCGTATTCTCAAGCGGCTGGTCAAAGTGGGGCATGTGTCGCTGCCGAATCTGCTGGCCGGGCGCGAAGTGGCCCCCGAGTTCCTGCAGGATGCGGCGACGCCCGAGGCTATGGGCGAGGCGCTGCTGGCCCGCTTGCTGCCGACCGCAGAGCGCGCCGAAACCGAACAGATCTTTATGGAGTTGCACCAGATGCTGCGTCGTGACGCCGATCAGTGCGCGGCTGATGCGGTTGCCGATCTGATGGACGAGCGCGGACGTCTGTGAGTCAGCTCAGCATGGACTGGTCGTTGTCAGCAGGCGAGGAGTTGGTCGCCGGGGTTGATGAGGTAGGGCGCGGTCCGCTCTGCGGCGCGGTGGTTACCGCCGCAGTCATTCTGGATCCAGCGCGCCCGATCGAAGGGCTCAATGACTCCAAGAAGTTGACCGAGGCGCGACGAGAAGCGCTGTTCCCACTTATTCAGGAACGGGCGCTGGCTTGGTGCATCGCCCGCGCCGAGGTGGAAGAAATCGATCGGCTGAATATTTTGCACGCCACCATGTTGGCGATGCAGCGCGCAGTGGCGGGTCTGCAGATTCGCCCCGACCTGGTGCTGGTGGACGGCAACCGCTGTCCGGCGTTGCCGATGCGCAGTGAACCGGTGATCAAGGGTGATAGCCGGGTGCCGGCGATTGCGGCGGCGTCGATCCTGGCCAAGGTCGCGCGTGATCGTGAGATGCAAGAGCTCGACAAGCAATATCCCGGGTACGGCATAGCCGGTCACAAAGGGTATCCGACGCCAATTCATCTCGCCGCGCTACGTGAGCTTGGCGCGACACCCATTCATCGTCGTTCCTTTGCGCCGGTACGCAGGGCGCTGGAACAGTAACAGGCTGCAGCGGTCACATCGTTCTGTATGCTGCGACTGGCCGCAGCAGCTCCCCGTCGCTACAATTCTCTGCCTGACGCTTCGCCATCTGAAACAGGATCTCCATGTCATTTTCCTTTGTTCACCTGCGTGTCCACAGTGAGTACTCTTTGGTCGACGGACTGGTCAAGGTTAAACCCCTGATCAAGGCTGTTACCGAGGCGGGCATGCCGGCGGTGGCGATTACTGACCAGAGCAATATGTGCAGTCTGGTCAAGTTCTACAGGGCCGCGATGGGCGGCGGCATCAAGCCGATTTCCGGGGTTGATCTGTGGTTGACCGATGCCGAAGACGACAGCGTGCTGACCCGTATCAGCCTGCTGGCGATGAACCCCAAGGGCTACCGCAATCTCACCGAGCTGGTCTCGCGCGGCTATACCGAGGGCCAGCGCAACGGCGTTGTTACGGTTCGTCGGGAGTGGATTGCCGAGGCCAGCGAAGGAGTGATCGCCCTGTCGGCAGCCAAGGAAGGGGAGATCGGTATCGCGTTGCTGTCTTCCAGCCCCGAACGGGCCGATGAGCTGCTGGCCTACTGGATGGGTGTCTTCCCTGATCGCTTTTATCTCGAACTACAGCGCACCAGCCGCGTCAACGACGAGGAGCACGTGCACGCCGCCGTTGCACTGGCTGCCCGTACTGGCTGCCCAGTGGTGGCGACCAACGACGTTCGTTTTCTCAAGCGCGCTGATTTTGAGGCCCACGAGACTCGTGTCTGCATTGGTGAGGGCAGGGCGTTGGACGATCCGCGCCGAGTGCGCCAGTACAGCGAGGAGCAGTACCTGAAAACGTCGGAGGAGATGGCCGAGCTGTTCGCCGATATCCCCGAGGCGCTGGAAAACAGTGTTGAGATTGCCAAGCGCTGCAATATCGATGTCCAGCTGGGTACCTACTTCCTGCCGGAGTTTCCCATTCCAGATGGTCTGACCATCGAGGAATACTTCAAGAAGGTGTCCTTTGAGGGGCTGGAAGAGCGCCTGAAGGTGATTCTGCCGCCTGACACACCGGACTATGAGGCCAAGCGCCAGGTCTATATCGACCGTCTCAACTTCGAACTCGACATCATCAATCAGATGGGCTTTCCCGGCTACTTCCTGATCGTGATGGACTTTATCAAGTGGGCCAAGGGTAACGGCGTGCCGGTAGGGCCGGGCCGGGGTTCCGGGGCGGGCTCGCTGGTTGCCTATTCGCTGCTGATTACCGATCTCGATCCGCTGGCCTACGATCTGCTGTTCGAGCGCTTCCTCAACCCGGAACGTATTTCCATGCCCGACTTCGACGTCGACTTCTGCATGGAAGGGCGTGACCGGGTCATTGACTATGTGGCCGATGCCTACGGTCGTAACGCGGTATCGCAGATCATCACCTTCGGTACCATGGCGGCGAAGGCGGTGGTGCGCGACGTGGCGCGGGTGCAGGGCAAGTCCTACGGCCTAGCCGACAAGCTGTCGAAGATGATTCCGTTCGAGGTTGGCATGACGCTGACCAAGGCCTATGAACAGGAAGAGATTCTGCGTGATTTCCTCGCCAATGACGAGGAAGCCCAGGAGATCTGGGACATGGCGCTCAAGCTGGAAGGGATTACCCGTAACGTCGGCAAGCACGCCGGGGGGGTGGTAATCGCGCCGACCAAGCTGACCGACTTTGCGCCGCTGTATTGCGACGAATCCGGTGGCGGTCTGGTTACCCAGTTCGACAAGGACGACGTCGAAGCGGCGGGGCTGGTGAAGTTCGACTTCCTTGGTCTGCGGACCCTGACCATTATCAAGTGGGCGATGGAAACCATCCATCGAAAACAGCGCGAAGAGGGTGCAACTGACGAGGAGCTGGTCAACATTGACCTGATTCCGCTGGATGACGCGCCGACCTACAGCATGTTGCAGAAGGCGGAAACCACCGCGGTTTTCCAGCTTGAATCGCGCGGTATGAAGGAGCTAATCAAGAAGCTCAAGCCCGACTGCCTGGAAGACATGATCGCACTGGTGGCCCTGTTCCGCCCGGGCCCGCTGCAGTCAGGCATGGTGGACGACTTCATCAACCGCAAGCACGGGCGCGAGGAGGTTTCCTACCCGCACCCGAACTACCAGTACGCCGGCCTGGAACCGGTGCTCAAGCCGACCTACGGCATCATCCTGTATCAGGAACAGGTGATGCAGATTGCCCAGGTCATGGCGGGCTATACCCTGGGTGGCGCGGACATGCTGCGCCGCGCAATGGGTAAGAAGAAGCCGGAAGAAATGGCCAAGCAGCGCGGTGGCTTTATCGAGGGCTGCGCCAACAACGGCATTGATGCTGATCTGGCTGGTAACATTTTCGATCTGGTAGAAAAATTCGCCGGTTACGGCTTCAACAAGTCGCACTCGGCTGCCTACGGCTTGGTGTCTTACCAGACCGCCTGGCTGAAGGCCCATTACCCGGCGCCGTTCATGGCAGCGGTCCTCTCGGCAGATATGCACAACACCGACAAGGTGGTGACGCTGATCGAGGAATGCCGCAGCATGAAGCTGCGGATCAAGGCGCCGGATGTCAACGTTTCGGAATTCAAGTTCACCGTCGATGATGCCGGTGATGTGGTTTATGGCCTTGGCGCGATCAAGGGCGTGGGTGAAGGCCCAGTGGAGACCATCGTTGAAACCCGCATAGCTGGTGGCCCGTTCAATGACCTGTTCGACTTCTGTGCCCGGGTAGACCTCAAGCGGATCAACAAGCGGGTCATGGAAGCGCTGATTCGCAGCGGTGCACTGGATCGCCTGGGTCCGTTCTTTGCCGAGGAAGTTCAGGCCTATCAGAAGCAGATTGATCGCAATCGCGCTGCCCTGATGAGCGCCATGGAAGAGGCAATCGCCTCTGCCGAGCAGACCGCACGCAGTGCCGACAGCGGTCATGATGACCTGTTTGGCGATCTGCTTGGACCCTCGACCGAGCGCGATGTCTACGAGCCCTATCGCAAGGTGCGCGAGTGGACGTTCAAGGAACGCCTGCGCGGCGAAAAGGAAACCCTCGGTCTGTACCTCACCGGTCACCCGATTGATGAGTATGAGCGCGAGATTCGTCGCTTTGCCCGCCAGCGCATCCTTGACCTTAAGCCCTCCCGTGATAGTCAAACCATCGCTGGTCTGGTGTTTGACCTGCGGGTCATGAAAAACAAGCGCGGCGACAAGGTGGGCTTTGTCACCCTGGATGACCGCTCGGCGCGAATCGAGGTGTCACTGTTTTCCGAAGCCTACAATGCGGCGCAGGCGTTGCTGCAGAAGGACGCCATGCTGGTGGTCGAAGGGGAGGTCGCGGTTGATGACTTCTCCGGCGGCATGCGAGTGCGTGCCAAGCGCGTGATGAGCCTGGAGGAGGCGCGTACCGGGCTGCTCGATAGCGTAAGGGTGAACCTCGATGGCACTCGTCACGACGCCGCCGCGCTGAGCCGAATGGCAGGGCTGCTGCAGCAGTATCGCGGCGGCTGCCCGGTTACGGTCGAGTATCAGCGGGCCGATGCGGCAGCGCTGCTGCGCCTCGGTGACGAGTGGCGCGTGGAGCCAGCAGATGATCTGCTGCAAAGCCTGCGTGACCAGTTGGGCAAAGACAGCGTCTCTCTGCACTATAGATAGCGCAAAGCCGGGTGCTCGACGGGCGCCCGGCAATCCCGTAAGGTTATTTGCGAAACTTTTGGATGCCCGGTTCGGGCGCAAGCGGATGATGGATGCCTATGAGCAACAGCCAGAAATACTTGGAGTTTGAACAGCCAATTGCGGACCTGCAGGCCAAGATCGAAGAGCTGCGTCTGGTCGGCAGTGACAACGCGCTGAACATCACCGAAGAAATCACTCGGCTGCAGGAGAAGAGCAAGTCCCTGACCGAGAGCATTTTCGGCAACCTGAGCAGCTGGCAGGTCGCCCAGATGTCGCGTCACCCGCAGCGTCCGTACACGCTGGACTATATCCGTCACATCTTCACCGATTTTGAAGAGCTGCATGGTGATCGTCATTTTGCCGATGATGCGGCCATTGTTGGCGGTATCGCACGACTGGATGGCCGCCCGGTGATGATCATTGGTCACCAGAAGGGCCGTGACGTGAAGGAAAAGGTACGCCGCAACTTCGGCATGCCCAAGCCGGAGGGTTACCGCAAGGCCTGTCGCCTGATGGAAATGGCCGAGCGCTTCAAGATGCCGATCCTGACCTTTATCGACACCCCCGGCGCGTACCCGGGCATCGATGCCGAAGAGCGTGGCCAGAGCGAAGCGATTGCCTGGAACCTGCAGGTTATGTCGCGTCTGAAAACGCCGATCATCGCCACCGTTATTGGTGAGGGTGGCTCCGGCGGTGCACTGGCCATTGGTGTCTGCGATCATCTGATGATGCTGCAGTACTCGACCTATTCGGTGATCTCGCCTGAGGGCTGTGCTTCCATTCTCTGGAAGAGCGCCGAGAAGGCCGCTGACGCGGCGGCTGCCATGGGCATCACCGCCGAACGCCTGAAGGAACTGGGACTGGTTGATACCCTGATTCCCGAGCCGCTGGGTGGCGCGCAGCGCTCGCCTCAGGAAACAGCCGAGCGCCTCAAGCAGCAACTGGTGGAGCAACTGGCCAAGCTCGACGAGCGCACCCCCGAGCAACTGCTGGAAACCCGCTACCAGCGGCTGATGTCCTTCGGTATCCAGTAAATGCTGACACCGCAGGGGCTGCGCGAGCAGCTCAGCCCCTGTATGGGCGCCCCGGCCTGGTGGCTGGGGCTGTCTGGTGGTCTGGACTCCATGGTTCTGCTTGAGCTGCTGGTCCAAGCTCGCCAATCCTTTGATCTCCCCCCGTTGCACGCGATTCATGTTCATCACGGACTGCACCCCGAGGCTGACGCCTGGGCGGCGCATTGTCAGCGTGCCTGCGACGCCCGCGGTGTGCCGCTGACGGTGGTCCGGGTGCGAGTGGGGCAGAGTGCTAGTATCGAACAGGCCGCCCGCGACGCGCGCTACGCAGCCTTTGCCGAGGTGTTGCCAGACGGCGCTGAGCTGTTGCTGGCGCATCACGCCGACGACCAGCTGGAAACCCTGCTGTTTCGGTTGCTGCGGGGTACGGGTGTGCGTGGCCTGGCTGGCATGCCGCGTCGGCGACAACTGGGGTGCGGCTGGTTGTCTCGGCCATTGCTGGATGCGCCGCGTGCAGCGCTGGCCAGCTGGGCGCAGCGGCAGGGGGTGAGCTGGATTGATGATCCGGCCAATCAGGATGCGCGCTTTGCCCGTACCGCGTTGCGTCATCAGTTGTTGCCACGTCTGCGAGACGGCTGGCCGCAGATTGATCAAAGCCTGCTGCGGCTGGCGGATCATGCCCGTGAAGCCGGCGAGTTGCTGGATGAGCTGGCGCTCTCTGACCTGCGTGCTACTGCCGTCACCGAGCAGGATCCCTGGTTGCGGTCATGGCCGGGTCTTTTGCTGGCGCCGCTACAGGCACTGTCACCAGCCAGGCAGCGAAATGTGCTGCGGTACTGGTTGCGTGAACACGGGGTGTTGATGCCTGACCGACGGCACCTCGATCAATGGCTGCAGCAGTTGGTTGCCCCTGCCGATGCGCAGCCGGAGCTGCTGCTGGCGGATTGCCGCCTGTACCGTTCGTCAGATCGTCTCTGGCTGGTTAGTGGCGGCTGGCCGCAACGAGGTATACCGGAGTCGCTGTGCCCGCTGATTGAGCAGCCCTTGCAGGCCGGGAACGGTGTGCTCTGTTGTGCGCCGTCAACAAGCGGGTTGCGGGCTCCGGGGCTGGCTGGCTGGGAGGTTCGTTACCGACAGGGGGGCGAGCAGATAAAGCTGCCTGGGCGGCCGACACAATCGGTTAAGCAGCTGCTCCAGCAGGCCCGTGTGCCCGCCTGGCTGCGGGCTTCGGTGCCGTTGCTATACTCAGGCGGCGAGCTGGTTTCGGTGGCTGGGCGCTGGAATGCCGAGCAGGCTCTGGTGGACGGGATACAGAGTGGTTTTACGGTCAGTTGGAAGCCTGTTTCGGATTGAGCAAGCGGGGCCTGTCTGGTATCCTGACTTCCCATCTTGACGAGACTTTGGCTGACCCTTCAGGTCGCCTCTGACTCCCTTCGATTTCCTCGCGGTGCAAGCCGCTTAACTGTTCAATCTATGGGTTTTTCATGACGCGCTACATCTTCGTCACGGGTGGTGTTGTTTCTTCTTTGGGCAAGGGCATTGCCTCTGCGTCCCTCGCGGCGATTCTCGAGGCGCGTGGCCTCAAGGTCACCATGCTCAAGCTGGATCCCTATATCAACGTGGATCCGGGCACCATGAGTCCCTTCCAGCATGGCGAAGTCTTCGTGACCCATGATGGCGCGGAAACCGACCTCGATCTGGGTCACTATGAGCGTTTCGTCAACGCGACCATGAGCCAGAACAACAACTTCACCACCGGCCGTGTTTATGCCGACGTGCTGCGCAAGGAGCGCCGTGGTGATTATCTGGGCGCGACCATTCAGGTCATCCCGCACATCACCGACGAGATCAAGAGCCGCATCATCAAGGGTGCTGGCGATGCCGACGTGGCGCTGGTCGAAATCGGCGGTACCGTGGGCGACATCGAGTCCCAGCCGTTCCTGGAAGCCATCCGCCAACTGCGGGTAGAAGTCGGCGCCAAGCGCGCGATGTTGATGCACCTGACGCTGGTGCCGTACATCGCCACTGCTGGCGAGACCAAGACCAAGCCGACCCAGCACTCGGTCAAGGAACTGCGCTCCATCGGCCTGCAGCCCGACGTGCTGATCTGCCGCTCCGATCATCCGATCGACCTGTCCTCGCGCCGCAAGATCGCGCTGTTCACCAACGTGGAAGAGCGTGCGGTCATCGGCCTGGAAGACGTCGACACCATTTACAAAATTCCGTCTGTACTGCACGCCCAGGGCCTGGATGACTTCGTCGTCGAGCGTTTTGGCCTGGAATGCGGTCAGGCTGACCTGTCCGAGTGGGACCGTGTGGTTGACGCCAAGCTCAACCCTGAACACGAAGTCACCATCGCCATGGTCGGCAAGTACATGGAACTGCTCGATGCCTACAAGTCGCTGATCGAAGCCCTCAGCCACGCCGGCATTCAGGCACGCACCAAGGTCAATGTGCGCTACATCGACTCCGAAGACATTGAGCAGAAGGGCACTGGCCTGCTGGACGGCGTTGATGCCGTTCTGGTTCCGGGTGGTTTCGGCTCCCGTGGTGTCGAGGGCAAGATCACTGCCGTGCGTTACGCCCGCGAAAACAAGATTCCGTACCTGGGTATCTGTCTGGGCATGCAGGTCGCGGTCATTGAGTATGCCCGTAACGTGCTGGGCTGGAGCGATGCCAACTCTACCGAGTTCGACAAGACCTCCGGTCATCCGGTTGTCGGTCTGATCACCGAGTGGCAGGACGCATCCGGTGAGACCGAGTTGCGTACCGAAGCCTCCGATCTGGGTGGCACCATGCGCCTGGGTGCGCAGGAGTGTACGCTCGAGCAGGGCTCCAAGGCCTACGACTGCTACGGCAAGGACGTGATCGTTGAACGTCACCGTCACCGTTACGAGGTCAACAACAACCTGCTGCCCGATCTGCAGGCAGGCGGTCTGAACGTCTCCGGTCGTTCCGGCGACGGCGCACTGGTTGAAGTGGTTGAGGTCAAGGATCACCCGTGGTTCGTGGCGTGCCAGTTCCACCCGGAGTTTACCTCGACGCCGCGTTACGGCCACCCGCTGTTCAGTGGTTTCATCGGCGCCGCGCTGCGTCAGCACAAGAACGGCTGAGATTAAGGAAGAGGCTGGCTTATGGCACAGAAAATCGTGCGCGTTGGTGACATCGAGATGGCCAACGACAAACCCTTCGTTCTGTTCGGTGGCATGAACGTACTGGAATCGCGTGATCTGGCAATGCAGATCTGTGAACGCTACGTTGAAGTCACCAGCAAGCTGGGGATTCCCTACGTGTTCAAGGCCAGCTTCGACAAGGCCAACCGCTCGTCGATCAACTCCTTCCGCGGCCCCGGCATGGAAGAGGGGCTGAAGATCTTCGAAGAGATCAAGCGCACCTTTAACGTGCCGGTCATTACCGACGTGCACGAACCCTACCAGGCCGCGCCGGTTGCCGAGGTCTGCGACATCATCCAGCTGCCGGCTTTCCTGTCCCGGCAGACCGATCTGGTTGTGGCGATGGCCAAGACCAATGCTGTGATCAACATTAAGAAGGCCCAGTTCCTTGCTCCGCAGGAAATGAAGCACATCCTCACCAAGTGTGAAGAGGCCGGCAACGACCGCCTGGTGCTGTGCGAGCGCGGTTCGTCCTTCGGTTACAACAACCTGGTCGTCGACATGCTGGGCTTCGGCATCATGAAGCAGTTCGAATACCCGGTGTTCTTCGACGTGACCCACGCCCTGCAGATGCCGGGTGGTCGCAGTGACTCGGCCGGCGGTCGCCGGGCTCAGGTTACCGATCTGGCCAAGGCGGGTATGAGCCAGGGCCTGGCGGGTCTGTTCCTCGAAGCGCACCCTGATCCTGATAACGCCAAGTGCGACGGCCCCTGTGCCCTGCGCCTGGACAAGCTGGAGCCGTTCCTTGGCCAGTTGAAGGCGCTTGACGACTTGGTCAAGAGCTTCCCGGTTCTGGAAACGGCTTGAGCCGCTACCGATTTCACTCGATTGACCCGATATACGGAGCTAGCAAGTAAAGATGGCAAAAATCATTGATATCAAGGGCCGTGAGGTTCTGGACTCGCGTGGTAACCCGACCGTTGAAGCGGATGTAATCCTGGAAGGCGGCATCATGGGCAGCGCCTGCGCTCCTTCCGGCGCCTCTACCGGTTCGCGCGAAGCGCTGGAACTGCGTGATGGCGACAAGAGCCGTTACCTCGGTAAGGGCGTGCTCAAGGCCGTCGCCAATATCAATGGCCCCATCCGCGAGCTGCTGGTTGGCCGCGATGCGACAGCCCAGGCCGATCTGGACCGCGCCATGATCGAGCTGGACGGTACCGAGAACAAGGCCACTCTGGGCGCCAACGCCATCCTCGCCGTCTCCCTGGCTGCTGCCAAGGCGGCTGCCCAAGCCAAGGGCGTGCCGCTGTACGCGCACATCGCTGACCTGAACGGCACCCCCGGTGTCTACTCCATGCCGGTACCGATGATGAACATCATCAACGGCGGCGAGCATGCCGACAACAACGTCGACATCCAGGAGTTCATGGTGCAGCCGGTTGGCGCCAAGAACTTCGCCGATGCGCTGCGCATGGGGGCGGAGATTTTCCATCACCTCAAAGCCGTTCTGAAGGCCCGTGGCCTGAACACTGCTGTGGGTGACGAAGGCGGCTTCGCGCCGAACCTGGCTTCCAATGAAGACGCGCTGGCTGCCATCGCCGAGGCTGTTGCCAACGCCGGTTACACCTTGGGTGACGACGTCACTCTGGCACTGGACTGCGCTTCCAGCGAGTTCTACAAGGACGGCAATTACGATCTGGCCGGTGAAGGCAAGGTGTTCGATGCGGCCGGTTTTGCCGACTACCTGGCGGGTCTGACCCAGCGCTACCCGATCATCTCCATCGAAGACGGCATGGACGAGTCCGACTGGGCTGGCTGGAAAGTCCTGACCGACAAGATCGGCGAGAAGGTGCAGCTGGTCGGTGATGACCTGTTCGTGACCAACACCAAGATTCTCAAGCGCGGTATCGACGAGAAGATCGGCAATTCCATCCTGATCAAGTTCAACCAGATCGGTTCGCTGACCGAGACCCTGGAAGCGATCCAGATGGCCAAGGCTGCCGGCTTCACTGCGGTTATTTCGCACCGCTCCGGTGAGACCGAAGACAGCACTATCGCCGATTTGGCGGTGGGTACCGCTGCCGGTCAGATCAAGACCGGTTCGCTGTGCCGTTCCGACCGCGTATCCAAGTACAACCAGCTGCTGCGTATCGAAGAGCAGCTGGGTGACAAGGCGCCCTACAAGGGTCGCGCCGAGTTCCGCGGCTGATCGGTCTGGCGGGTACGTTCGAACGTACCCGCCATTCCTCGACAGGAGCATCCGGCTTGAAATGGCTCTGGTTCATTGCGCTGTCGCTGTTGGCGGCGATGCAGTACCGACTCTGGGTCGGCGAGGGCAGTCTTGCCCACGTTTCCCAGCTCAAGCAGCAGATTGCCGAGCAGCAGCGCGAGAACGAGCAGCTGCTGGAGCGTAATCGTGTGCTGACGGCGGAAGTCATCGAACTCAAGCAGGGGCTGGAAACTGTCGAAGAGCGTGCCCGTCGTGAGCTGGGCATGGTCAAGCAGGGCGAAACCCTGTTCCAACTGAGCGACCAATGAGCGTCGCTACACCCGATTTCTGGGTCGTTCTGCCCGCCGCCGGTGTCGGCGCGCGTATGCAGGCAGACCGTCCGAAGCAATACCTTCTCTGGGGTGAACGCACCCTGATCGAACACACATTGGCCTGCTTCCTGGATCAGCCGGGATTGCGCGGGTTGGTGGTATCCCTATCTGCAAATGATGGCTGGTGGCCGACGCTGCCCTGTGCGCAGGATACGCGTATCACCCGCGCAGTCGGCGGACGCGAGCGTGCGGACTCGGTACTCAATGGCCTGATTGCGTTACGCGAGCAGGGTGCGGCTGATGACGACTGGGTGCTGGTGCACGATGCGGCTCGCCCCAATCTGACCGATGGCGATCTACACAAGCTGCTGGACACGCTGGGTGATGATCCGGTCGGCGGCCTGCTGGCGGTGCCAGTGCGCGACACCCTCAAGCAGATTGGCCCGGATGGCCGGGTTACGGCAACGCCGGATCGCAGCCAGTTCTGGCAGGCCTATACCCCGCAGATGTTTCGCCTTGGGGCGCTGCAGCAGGCGTTGACTGATGCGCTGGCAGCGGGTGCGCTGATTACCGATGAAGCCTCAGCCATGGAGTGGGCCGGCCAGGCGCCGTTGTTGGTTGAGGGGCGGGCCGATAACCTGAAGATTACTCGTCCTGAGGATCTGGAGTGGTTGCGTCAGCGCGACTGTTGATCTTTCTTGCTAGCGTCTGAGCTGGCTTCCTTGCGTGGTATCGATGCCTTTCGGGCACAGCATGCTGTGCCCCTACGCCAATTTCTGGAACCTGCGCTGGGCGCGACATGTCGCGCCCGCAATAGATAATACCGCGCGCATGCCACCCCGAGCGCCGTGATTGCAGTCATCTTAAACGCCGTTGGTCGTGCCTGTGTGTTTGCAATTGACCGATACCATGCGAATAAATAAGCTGTACATATGTACAGTACATTTATGAGGTTTCCATGGGCGCGGTGGTTGCACTTGATCGGTTGCTGGAGACGCGGCGTGTCTGGCGCGGGCGACAGCAGAGTGAGCCGGTTGCCGAACAGCCGACTGGGCATGCGCAACTGGATGCGGTATTGCCCGGTGGTGGCTGGCAGCTGGCTGCGCTGAACGAGATTTTGCTGGGGCAACCCGGCAGTGGCGAGCTGCAGTTATTGTGGCCGCTGCTGGCACGACTGACCCAGGCAGGTGAGCGGGTGGTACTGGTGGGGGCGCCGGCGATTCCCTTTGCCCCGGCCTGGCAGGCGGCGGGTGTGGTGTTGGCGCAGGTATCGCTGCTGCAGGTCAGTGGCGCTGAGCGGCTATGGGCGGCGGAGCAGTGTCTGCGCTCGGGCAGCTGTGGTGCTGTGCTGTGCTGGCCGGAGCAGGCCGATGACCGAGCCCTGCGACGGCTGCAGGTGGCGGCTGACAGCGGCCAGACCCTGGCCTTTGTGTTGCGCCATCGGCGTGCTGCCGACAACCCGTCACCGGCTGCGCTGCGTCTGCTGCTGGATAACCAGCCTCGGCAGTGGCGGGTTCTCAAGTGCCGTGGTGGCGTGCCTCCGGCACGGCCACTCCCAGTGGCATTCTGAGGTCATCATGCGCTGGCTTTGCATTCTCTTTCCCCAGCTGGCTCTGGATGCGGTGCTGCGTAGCCGCGATGATCCAACTGTGCCCTTGGCGCTGCTCAGCGGCCCCCCACAACGGCGGGTGCTGCAAGCGGTCAATGGGGCGGCGCGTGCCGAGGGGTTGCGATCAGGGCAAAGTCTGACCCACGCGCGCATGTTGCTGGAGCGCTTTGACACGGTTGAGCATGACCCGGCGCAGACCGAGCACTGGCAGCAGTTTCTGGCCAGTTGGGCGTACGGCTTCAGTGGTCATGTGAGTCTGGATTTCCCCCATACCCTGTTGTTGGAGGTGGCGTCCAGTCTGCGTCTGTTCGGTCCATGGCCTGAACTTGAGCTGCGTCTGCGTGCTGAGCTCCAGGCGCTGGGCTTTCAGCATCGGCTGGTGCTGGCGCCCAATCCGCTGGCGGCGCGGGTGCTGACCAACGTGGCGGATGGGCTGGCGGTGGACGAGCAGGCGCTGCAGACCGAGCTGCTGCGTCTGCCGGTGGCGCGCAGCGGCCTGCCGGGCGAGCTGGTTGAGAGCCTGCAGCGCATGGGCCTGCGCCGACTGCAGCAGGTGCTGGAATTACCCCGTGACGGCCTAGCCAAACGCTTCCCGCCCCAGTTGCTGGCGCATCTTGATCAGTTGCAGGGGCATCATCCGCTGGCGCTGAGCTGCTATCAGCCGCCAGATCATTTTCGTCAGCGCATCGAATTCAACTTTGACGTCGAGTCGAACACCTCGCTGCTGTTCCCGCTGCGGCGCCTGATCAGTGATCTGGCGACCTTTCTGGCCGGGCGTGACTGTGGGGTGCAGCGCTTTGTACTGATTCTGGAGCACCGTCGCCAGCCTGCCTGCGAGGTGCCGGTCGGCTTGCTTGGGGCCGAGCGTGACTCCGAACGGCTGTTCGAGTTGGCGCGGGGACGGTTGGAGCGTATCGAGCTGGCCGCGCCGGTACAGGCGCTGACCCTGCTGGCCGAAGATCTGCCGCGCTTTGTACCCGCAGCAGCAGAGCTGTTCAGTAACCGGCCGCAGCAGTCGCAGAGCTGGTTGCAGGTTTGTGAGCGGCTGCGTTCACGTCTTGGCGATAAGTTGGTGCAGCCGCTGGCAGCGGTGGATGAACACCGGCCCGAGCACAGCTGGCTGGCTGTGGAGCGGGGCGACACCGCAGCGCGCCCGGCCGGGCCGCGGCCGGGATGGCTGCTGGCCGAGCCGGAGCTGCTCAATGACCTGTTCCCGCGGGTACTGGCCGGGCCGGAGCGAATCGAATCCGGCTGGTGGGACGGCGACGACGTTCGGCGTGATTACTACCTGATCGAAACCCGCGATGGGCGTCGGGCCTGGGCCTTTCATGCCGCCGGCCGCCCCGGCCCGTTCTGGGTACACGGGTGGTTTGCATGAGCGTGGGCTACGCGGAACTGCATTGCCTGTCGAACTTCAGCTTTCAGCGTGGGGCGTCCAGTGCGCAGGAGTTGTTCGCCCGCGCCCGCCAGCACAGCTATGACGCCCTGGCGATTACTGACGAAGGCAGCTTGGCGGGAATCGTCCGTGCTTGGCAGGCGGCGCAGGAAGTGGGGCTGAAACTGATTGTTGGCAGCGAGATTCAGCTGGAGAACGGCCCCAAACTGGTGTTGCTGGTCGAGAACCTGACCGGCTATCAAAGCCTGTGTCGGTTGCTGACCCTGGCTCGTCGCCGGGCTGGCAAGGGCGAGTATTGTCTGCGGCTTGAGGATCTGACCGATGGACTCGACGGTTTGCTGGGCCTATGGCTGCCGCGCCACGGTCAGGATGAAGAGCACGGCCGGCAACTGCAGCCGCTACTGCCGGGGCGTTTGTGGCTGGCAGTCGAGCTGCACCGCGGGCCGGACGATGCGCGCAAGCTCGATCAACTGCAGGGGCTGGCTGCGCGGCTCGGTCTGCCCTGTGTCGCCAGCGGTGACGTGCATATGCACGTACGCGGGCGACGAGCACTGCAGGACACTCTGACCGCGCTGCGTCACCACTGCACGGTGATGGAGGCGGGTAGTCGGCTGTTTGCTAACGGTGAGCGTCACCTGCGCAGCCTGTCGGCGCTGGCGGCGATCTACCCGTCAGCGCTGCTGGAGGAAAGCCGCCGTATCGCGGCCCGCTGCCGGTTCGACATGAGTGAGCTGCGCTATCAGTATCCGCGCGAGCTGGTACCGGAGGGGCACACCCCGTCCAGTTGGTTGCGCGAGCTGACCTGGCGCGGTGCGGCCTGGCGCTGGCCGAACGGGGTCAGCGACAAGGTGCGTACGCAGCTGGAGCACGAGCTGGCGCTGATCGCCGAGAAGGCCTACGACAGCTACTTCCTCACTGTGCAGGACATCGTCGCCTTTGCCCGTGAGCAGCACATTCTCTGTCAGGGGCGCGGGTCTGCTGCCAACTCGGCGGTATGTTTTGCGCTGGGGATCACCGAGCTGGACCCAGGCCGCAGCAACCTGCTGTTCGAGCGTTTTATCTCCCGTGAACGGGATGAGCCGCCGGATATCGACGTGGACTTTGAGCACGAGCGGCGCGAAGAGGTCATCCAGTACATCTTTCGCCGTTACGGTCGTGAGCGCGCCGCGCTGACCGCGGTGGTTACCCGTTACCTGTCGGCGGGCGCGGTACGCGATGTGGCACGGGCACTCGGGTTGCCGCAGGAGCAGATTGATCAGCTCGGGCGCTGTTGCAGTCGCTGGAGCAAGCAGCTGCCCAGTGCCGAGCGGCTGGCCGAGTCAGGGTTCGACGTAAACAATCCCTGGCTGCACCGGGTGCTGACGCTGGCGGGCGAGCTGATCGGTTTTCCCCGGCACCTGTCGCAGCATCCGGGCGGCTTTGTCATGTCGGATGCGCCGCTCGATACTCTGGTGCCGGTGGAGAACGCCAGCATGGCCGACCGCACGGTGATCCAGTGGGATAAGGACGATCTGGACGCGGTCGGCATGCTCAAGGTCGACGTGCTGGCGCTGGGGATGCTCAGCGCGCTGCGTCGCACCTTCGACCTGTTGCGGCGCCACCGTGGCCGTGATCTGACGCTGGCAACTATTCCGCAGGATGATTTGCCGACCTACGAGATGATCAGCCGTGCCGATACCGTCGGCGTGTTTCAGATCGAGTCGCGGGCGCAGATGGCGATGCTGCCGCGGCTGCGCCCGCGCTGTTTCTACGATCTGGTGATTCAGGTCTCGATCGTGCGGCCCGGCCCGATTCAGGGTGACATGGTGCACCCCTTTTTGCGCCGCCGAAACGGCGAGGAGGCGGTCGACTATCCCTCACCTGAGCTGCGCAAGGTGTTCGAGCGCACCCTGGGCGTGCCGTTGTTTCAGGAGCAGGTGATGGAGTTGGCGATTGTTGCTGCTGGCTACACACCGGGCGAGGCGGATGAACTGCGCCGCTCAATGGCTGCCTGGAAGCGCCACGGCGGGTTGGAGCACCACCGGCAACGGTTGACCGAGGGCATGCTGGCGCGCGGCTACAGCCAGGCCTTTTCCGAGCGCATCTTCGAGCAGATTAAGGGCTTTGGCAGCTACGGCTTTCCCGAGTCCCACGCCGCCAGTTTCGCGTTGCTGAGTTACGCCAGTAGCTGGCTGAAGTGTCATGAGCCGGCAGCCTTCACCTGTGCGTTGATCAACAGCTGGCCGATGGGGTTTTACAGTCCGGACCAGTTGCTGCAGGACGCCCGCCGCCACCAGATCGAAATCCGGCCGGTGGATGTGCGCTGCAGTGACTGGGACTGTTCGCTGGAAGCGGTCAAGCAGGAGGGGGTGCAACCGGCCATTCGCCTTGGCCTGCGGCAGGTGAAAGGCCTGAGTCGGGACGATGCCGAGCGGCTACTGCGGGCGCGCGCCCAGCAGGATTTTGCCGATGTCGCTGATCTGGCCCAGCGTGGCGGCTTGGGTAGCCGTGCCCGCGCCCAGCTGGCTGACGCCGGAGCGCTGCGCGGACTGGCGGGCAATCGTTTTCGGGCACGCTGGGCAGTGGCAGGCGTCGAGCCGCAGTTGCCGCTGCTTCAGGCGCAGCACGATCAGGCCGAGAGTCCGGCGCTGATTCCGCAGCCCTCGGTGGTGGAAGATATGGAAGCCGATTACGCGAGTCTCGGTACCAGCATGGGACCGCATCCGCTGGGACTGTTGCGTGATCAGCTGCGCGAGCTGGGTTGCCGCAGTTCTCGGGAGCTGTTGGCAATGTCGCCAGACCAGCCGGTACGGGTGGCCGGGCTGGTGGTCGGTCGCCAGCGTCCGCAGACGGCCACCGGGGTGACCTTTGTCACCCTGGAAGACGAGTCCGGCATGATCAACGTGATCGTCTGGAGCGATCTGGCCGAGCGGCAGCGCTCGGTACTGCGTGGCTCGCGCCTGCTGGAAGTGCGCGGGCAGTTTGAGGCGCGCGACGGGGTGCGTCATGTGATCGCCCGGCAGCTGCACGACCTGACCGGGCTATTACACAAGCTGGATGTCCGCAGCCGGGATTACCGCTGAAAGCCGTCGAAGAAGGCTTCGACCTCCGCCGGATCAAGCTGGTCGATATGCGGTGGTTGCCAGCGCGGCTGCTTGTCTTTGTCGACGATCAGCGCGCGCACCCCTTCCATGATGTTGCCCTTTTCGAACCACTGTCGACCGATGTGCAGTTCCATGGCAAAGCAGTCCGCCAGTGGCAGTGAGCGACCACGCAGCAACATAGCCTGGGTGACGGCCATCGCCAGCGGCGAGCGATTGTCGATGATCTGGACGGTGCGCTGGGCCCAGTCGCGGTACTCGGCCCGCTGTTCGGTGGCCAGTGACGCGCGGATGGCGGCGATGTCGGGCTGGGCAAAGTGCAGATCGATGGCCGGTTGCAGCGCCTCCAGCTCGGCGGCGGGCAGGGTGCAGTCGGCCAGTGCGGCGACCTGATCGCGCAGGCTGCCGTCAGCCGGGTTGAAGCTGTCGATCAGGCTGTTCAGCTCGCTCAGTCTGTCGCTGTTGAGGCACAGGTCGCCGAGACCGGCATACAGGGCGTCGCTGCTACCAACATGGTTGCCGGTGATACCCAGGTACATGCCGAGTTGACCCGGCAGGCGCGACAGGAAATAGCTGCCGCCGACATCAGGGAAGTAGCCAATGCCGGTTTCCGGCATGCCGAGCCGTGAGCGCTCGGTCAGCAGACGGATGCTCGCGCCCTGCGCCAGCCCCATGCCGCCACCCAGAACAAAGCCATCCATCAGCGCCAGAATCGGTTTGTGGTAGGCGTGGATGTAAGCGTCCAGATCATATTCTTCGCTGAAGAAGGTTTCCGGCTCGTGGCTGCGGCCGGCCAGATAGCTGTCGTACATGTGACGAATGTCGCCGCCGGCACAGAAGGCGCGCTCACCTGCGCCGCGCAGAACCACGGCTGCAATCTGGGGATCATTCGCCCAGCGTTCCAGTTGTTGGTGCAGCTGGCGCACCATTTCCAGCGTCAGTGCATTCAGTCCGGTTGGGCGATTCAGGGTCAGATGGCCAATGTGGCCTCGGCGTTCAGCCAGCACCGGTTGGGTTGAATCAGACATGCAGGATCTCCATCAGGTCGTTGCCCGGGTAGCGGAAATGTGGTCGGGATGCCGTTGTTCGCGCACCAGCAACGCCAGCAGTGCGCTGGCCAGCAGGCAGAGCGGAATGGTGCTGGCTGCAATGGCAAAGCTGCCGTGCTCCAGATCTACCAGATAGCCCAGCAGTGGCTGGAATATCAGCGCGCTGCCGATGCCGACCATGTTGACGAATGCAATAACGGAGCCTGACACCTCGGTGGGTTCGCCTTCTTTGGCCATGGCGAAGGTAAGCATCTGGCCGCCGCCGAACAGTCCGCCCATGAACAGCAGTGCAGCGCTCTGCAGTACGCTGGTGGTGGGGCCGTAAATGGCGAGGCTGTAGGTCAGTGCGGCCAGCAGGGCGGTAACGACTACCAGCCATTTGCGGTGGCCGAGCCAGTCGGAGACGATGCCGGACAAAACGCTGCCGGCGGCCATGCCCCAATAGATCATAGAGACCGCAGTCTCAGCCTGGACCGGAGACAGGGTGTGATCCTTGATCATTTCCTGCTGCCCCCAGAGCCCGGCGAATACGTTGACCGGCATGTAAAACAGGGAGCCGACCACGGCTATAAGCCAGATTCGACGGCTGCTGAAAACGGTACGCAGCGGAGCGAGCAGGTGGCTGTTGCGGCTTTCATTGGTGCGCACACCGTGCAAAAACAGGAACGCCAACACAAACAGTCCGGCACCCGCTGCACCGGTCAGCAGAAATACCGGACGCCAGCCGTTGACTTCGATCAGGCCGGATAGCGCCACCGCACCAACTGCGGCACCCAGCATGCCCATGGCATTGACTATGCCGGAGAGCACGGCGAAGCGCTCCGGTGCGAACTGGTGGTTGACGACGTAAAGTGCGCCGACGAAGGCGAAGGAGGCACCAAAGCCGGTCAGCAAGCGGCCGACTGCCGTCAGCGCGAGCTGATCGCTTGCGGCGAACAGTGCGGCACCCAATGCGCATAACAGTACTGCAGGTACGAGGGTGCGACGCACGCCGAAGCGATCCAGAGCGAGTCCGACAACCAGCTGCATGGGGGCATAGACCCAGAAAAACAGGCTGGCGAGTACGCCGAACTCGGTGTTGCTGAGGCCTAGAAAGTGGGCGATATCGGATGCCGCCAGGCTAGGCTCGATGCGAACGACGAACTCAAAGAGAAAGAACAGACAAACGCAGGTGAAGGCGAGCCAGCGCAGTGAGGGTTTTTTAATAGTACTGTGCATGTTGTTTCTCTTGCAGGAGAGACCGGCGTTGTCCGGTACGGCAATGTTCAGTGCCGCAGTATAGGGGAGTGGGTAAGGGAGAAAAATGCGCGCGAGGCCATGAATGTCAGGCAATAAAAAAACCGCTGATTGGCGTTAACCAATCAGCGGTTTTGAACCTGGTTGCGGGGGCAGGATTTGAACCTACGACCTTCGGGTTATGAGCCCGACGAGCTACCAGACTGCTCCACCCCGCGTCAGAGGTCGCCATTCTACTGTTTTAGGAATGGCTGTCAAGCGATTGAACGAAAAAGATTTTTTTATTTTGCCTGGGTCAGCGTGCAAGGCCGGTTATGCGCGCCTGTGGTGAGCTGACGCTGTAGCGTCCGCTGTTGGCGTCGCGGCTCACGCAGGCCATCGCAACGTCCCGGTCATGGGTGAAAACCAGTCGCCCATTAACGGCGATCAGGCTGTCGAGCAGCGCTTCCTTTTCTTCGATCAGGGTTTCCGGAAAGCGGTCGTAGCCCATGGTGATCGGCAGGTGCACCCAGGGCGCGCCGGGAATCAGATCGCCCGGGAACACGACAGGGCCGTCGGGCATGTCGATGATCGGGATCATCAGGCCGGGGGTGTGGCCATCGCTAAAGCGCAGGCGCCAGTCCGGGCCGAGGGTTTTCGACTGCTTGCCATCTTCAACCAGCTCCAGTCGGCCGCTGTCTTCCAGCAGGGTCAACAGCTCCGGAATGAACGAGGCCTGATCGCGCGGGTGCGGCCGACGTGCCCGCTGCCAGTGGCGCAGACCAGTGACGAAGGTGGCATTGGGGAACAGCAACCGCGCCGGCTGGTCTTCCTGCCAGGCGCTGAGCAGCCCGCCGGCGTGATCGAAGTGCAGATGGGTCAGGACCACCACGTCGATATCGGCGTCGGTCAGGCCAACGTCGGCCAGACTGTCGAGCAGGACGTGACGGTCTTCGACAACGCCGTAGCGGGATTTCAGATTCGGTGGGAAGAAGGCGCCGATGCCGGTTTCGACCAGAATGTTGCGGTCCTCTTCCTGCACCAGCATGGCCCGGCAGCTCAGCGCGATTCGATTCTGTTCATCAGTTTCGACCCAGCGGGACCAGAGTGCCTTGGGTGCGTTGCCGAACATGGCGCCGCCATCCAAGCGTTGGCTGTTGCCTTCCAGTGTCGTGATTGTGCGCATGGCTGATCAATCCTGTGTTGGGTGTTTGTGCAAAAAAGCGGCGCAGTGGCCGCCTTTTTTGAAAACAATCAAAGGCTGAAGGTGTAGCCGATGATCACGCGGTTCTCGTCAATGTCGCTGCCGAAGGTGCTGCGATAGGTCGCGTTGCGCCAGTGTAGCGAGAGGTTTTGTAGTGGACCGCTCTGCACGGTATACATCACATCGCTGTTGCGTTCCCACTCGCGGCCGCGATTATTCGCGACTTCGATATTGCTACCGTGGGTATAGCGATTCATCACTTTCAGCCCGGGCAGGCCCAGGTCGGCGAAGCTGTAGTCGTGCCGCAGTTGCCAGCTGCGCTCATCCCGGTTGGCGAAGTCGTTAATTTGTACCAGATGGGTGAGAAAGGGGTCGGTGCCGTTCAGGTAGGCAAAGCCGGTGTCGCCTTCCATTTGCTGATAGCTGCCGGTGAATTTATGCATGCCCGCCTGCCACGATAGGGTGGCGCTACTCATGCGGTTGTCGATGTTACTGCGGCCGGCGTCGCTGCTGTCAGCATGACGCAGGTTCAGCGCCAGTGTGCCGTTGCCCAGCGGCTGGCTGTGGTTGAGCACCAGATAGTGCTGACGGTAGATCGACTGCAGCTCGCCGTAGTGGTAGCTGAGTTTGGTTGCGTCGCTTATATCCCAGGTGGCACCGGCAAAGTCGAAGGCGTCGCTGTCGGGTTTGCCGCTCACGACTACGTTGCGCGCACCGCCCTGTACCGGGCGCATGCGCTGGTAGTCGGAGGAGTCACGCAGGTTGATGGCGTCGAAGCGGCCCAGTTCCAGCTGCAGACTGTCGCTGCCCTGCGCTTGCAACCAGCCGCCGCGGAAACTTTGTGGCAGCAGGCGGCTGTCGTTGTGCATGGCGACCGGCAGCGATGGGATCAGGGTGCCAACACGCAGCAGGTGCTGATCAAACTTGAGTTTGACGGTCAGGCCCAGCTCGCTGTATTCCTCCATCGCGCGGTTTTCGCTGGTGTCGCGCTTGAGAATGCCGGTGCCGGTGCGGTCGGGGCTGGAATCCAGTTTGACGCCCAGCAGGCCGATGGCGTCCAGACCAAAGCCCAGACGGCCTTCGGTGTAGCCGGACTGCCAGTAGGCGCGCACGCCCTGGGCCCATTCATCGGCCTTGCTCTGGGCCGCATTGCTTTGGCGGAAGTCGCGGTTGAAGTAGAAGTTGCGCAGCTCGATTCGTGTCTGGGCATCGTCGACAAAGGCAGCGTTGACCGGAGTCGCAAGTGCGGCAGAAAGGGCAGTCAGCAGGAAGACAGGGATCTTTTTCATTGCAGTCTCTTGTTTTTATCGATTATTCAGCGGTTTCAATATCAGTTTTCTGATCCGGGTGGGCGCTGCGAAAGCTCAGCAGGCTGGTGCGCTCAATCAGCAGATATAACACCGCGCCGGTGGCCAGGCCCCAGCCTGCGCCGTAGACGGCCAGTACCACGCCCATGGTGCCGGCGACGCCGCGCTCGGCGTTGTTGCTCAGTTGCTCGAAACCCACCATCAGGCAGATGTAGCCGGTTAGTACCAGCGTCAGCGACAGCGCAATCGGCAGCACCGGCTGGAAGAAACTCACCAGTGGCAGCATGAACAGAGCGATGAAACCGGTGATCCAGAAGGTGCCGGCGCCGCTGTAGATCGAGTCCATTGCCTTGCGGCCATACTTGTAGCGCTCGGCCATGGTGGCGGCTACTGCCGTCCAGATCGGGCCAGCCAGACCGGGGTAGGGCGCAAAGAGAGCATGCAGGGCGTTGCGGATAGCGGTGACCAGATGTACTCGGTCAATGTTGTTTTCGATGACCTCGTCCGGGCGCAGCTCATCGGCGCGTTGCATCAGCGACTGGCCGACGATGATGTCGCCGAAGGCAATGATGTAGGCAATCACGGCGGTGGGCACAGCGAGCATGAAGACCTTGGCCTCGGGAATGCCGACCGTAAACGGCAGGTAGTTCCACATCTCACCGAAGGCCGGTGCGGTGATGCCCCAGCGTACGTCCGGCATTTTGTATTCGCCGACGCCAATGCCGACTACGATGGCAATCAGCATGCCCGGCACCATGCCGTAGTTAACGATCTTGCGCATCAGCGGCAGGCGGTCGGTCAGACCCTTGAACGACGCGGAGAACATCAGATACAGGCAGATCAGGGTGCCCAGGGTCAGCGAGATCGGGGTGTTGGCCAGGCGACCGCCTGCTGAGATTTCACCCATGAGTGCTGCGATGCCGGCGCCGATGATGATGCCGCCTTTCATCGAGTTGGGCACGATGCGCACCATGGCGCTGCCCAGACGGGTAATGCCGAGTACGAAGAAGATCAGGCAGACCAGCAGCTGCAGGGCAAACAGCGCCTGAATGGCCTGCGGGCCCGGCTCGAAGTCGCCGAGAAACAGCAGTACGACCGGGATGGCCGGGGTAATCCAGCCCGGCACCATGGGCACGCCGAGCAGGGCGGGCAGCATGAAACCGACGCCACAGACCACCACGTAGGCCAGGGCCACGTCGTAGGGCAGACCGAGGTATTTTTCCAGCAGCGGGATCATGCCGAGGCTGACCACAAACATGATCAGCGCCTGCAGCATCTCGGCAGTTTCCCACCGGTAGTGCACGAACGGCAGTCGAATCTTGAACGGGCCGCAGGCCCAGAAAGGTTGTTCCGCGCCATCGGCGCGCTTGAAGATTTGCATGAGTAGCTCCGCCAGCCGGGTAAAACCGGGCTGCTTGTTGTTTTTGTGAAACGGCTTTTTTATGGGTGGGCGTTACCGTGCGCTCACCAACCACCACCGCGCCGGTGAGGCACGGTGGTGGTGGTGGTGATCAATCGGCTGTCCCTGGTTTGTGTTGGAGATCAGAGCGCCTTGGCCCAGTCACGCAACACGAACTTCTGGATCTTGCCAGTCGAGGTTTTCGGCAGCTCGGTGAAAATCACCGTCTTGGGAACCTTGAATCCGGCAAGGTGCTGGCGGCAGAAAGCAATGATGTCTTCATGGCTGACATCGTGCTCGCGGCGCCGGGTGATGAAGGCGCAGGGCGTCTCACCCCACTTCTCATCCGGGCGGGCGACGACTGCCGCTTCCATGACCGCCGGGTGCTTGTAGAGCGTATCTTCGACTTCGATGGTAGAGATGTTCTCGCCACCGGAGATGATGATGTCTTTCAGGCGGTCCTTGATTTGCACGTAGCCATTGGGGTGGCAGACGGCGAGGTCGCCGGTGTGGAACCAGCCACCGGCAAAGGCCTCGGCAGTCGCTTCCGGATTCTTCAGGTAGCCCTTCATGACGGTGTTGCCGCGCATGAAAATCTCGCCGATGGTTTTGCCGTCCTTGGGGACCGGCTTGAGGGTATCTGGGTTGGCTACCATGACGCCTTCGAGCGTGGTGTAGCGCACGCCCTGGTGGGACTTCAGCTCGGCACGCTCTTCCAGCGTCAGGTCGTCCCACTCGCTGTGCCAGGCACAGACCGTCACCGGGCCATAGACCTCTGTTAGGCCGTAGGTGTGGGTGATCTGGATGCCCATGTTTTCGACCGCGCCGATGACCTTGGCCGGCGGCGCTGCACCGGCGACCATGGCCTTGACCGGGTGATCGATAGCGGCCTTGGCCGAATCCGGCATGCTGGCCAGGGCGTTCAGCACAATGGGGGCGCCGCACAGGTGGGTGACGCGGTGTTCGTGGATCAGGTGCAGGATCTTCTGCGGGTCGACCCGGCGCAGAAAGACGTGTACGCCGGCCATCGCCGTAATGGTCCAGGGGTAGCACCAGCCATTGCAGTGGAACATCGGCAGGGTCCACAGGTAGACCGGATGCATGCCGATACCCCAGGTCATCTGATTGCCAATGGCGTTCAGGTAAGCGCCACGGTGGTGGTAGACCACGCCCTTAGGGTTGCCGGTGGTGCCGGAGGTGTAATTCAGGGTAATGGCCTGCCACTCGTCTTCGGGCCAGTGCCAGTCGAATTCGGGGTCACCTTCGGCGAGGAAGGCTTCGTAGTCCAGATCGCTCAGGGCTTCGCCTTCGCCGTACTCGGGATCGTCGACATCGATGACCAGAATAGGGCGTTTGATCAATTCCAGCGCCTGACGGATGACCTCGTGAAACTCACGGTCGGTGATCAGCACGCGGGCTTCACCGTGGTCGAGCATAAAGGCGATGGCTTCGGCGTCCAGACGCACGTTCAGGGTGTTGAGCACGGCGCCGATCATGGGTACACCAAAGTGGCATTCCAGCATGGCGGGAATATTCGGCAACATGGCGGCAACGGTATCGCCCTGACGAATACCCCGACCGTATAGCGCAGAAGCCAGGCGGCGGCAGCGCTGGTAGGTCTCCTGCCAGTTGCGGCGCTGGCTGCCGTGGATAACGGCGGGGTAGTTCGGATAGACCGCAGCGGTGCGCTCAATGAACGACAGCGGGGAGAGGGCCATATGGTTGACGGCAGCGGGAGCCAGACCTTCCTGATAGATCGTCATGACGAAAACCTTCTTGTAGTTATCGATGGCGCCGCTGGCAAAGCAAACGCCCTGGAATATTCATCTGGCCGGTACGGGTGAGACCGGCGTATTCTCGCGAGGGTGATTTATATAATTTTTTTCATAATTATGGAATATGCACCAAGGTATTATGGTGTTTTTACTATATGGTGAGCCATGAGCGATTCACTGCCGACATTGCACGGCCTGCTGCAGTCTGACCCGCTGCCAATGATGCTGGTCAGCGCAACTGGCGAGCCGATGTTTCGCAACACCGCCTTACAGCAATTGCAGACTGACAACGCCGACCTAGCCGCCTGGCTGCCGCATAATCATGCCGAGCTGGTGGCCGCTGCCGCTCAGCAGCAGCGGGCGATTGAAGACGTGCATACCCGCTGTGGCAGTCGCCATCTGCTCTGGAGCTATATCCCGCTGGTGGAGACAGCGCAGGTCTGGGTGCGCGGTCGTGATGCTACCCGTTGGCTGCAGCATCAGCAGGAGGCGACGGTTGCCCGCCGGCTGTATCACCTGATCATCGAGAACACTACCGACCTGATTTCGCGCCACCGCCCCGATGGTCGCTTTATTGATGCGTCTCCTGCGTCCTGGAACCTGTTGGGCGTGTGGCCCGAGCAATTGCGCGGCGAGCGCCTCGATAGCCTGTTTCATCCGCAGGAACGTGATGCCTTGCTGACCCGATTTCGCAGTTCGCTGGAGCAGGACGGCTACCTGACCTACAGCTACCGCATTCGCCACGCCAGCGGCGAGTACCGCTGGTTTGAGACTGCCAGCCGGGCGATCCGCGAGACCTACACCGGGGAGGTTGTGGAAGTGATCAGCGTTTCCCGTGATATCACCGAGCGGCTGCAAAGCGAGGAGCACAACCGCCGGTTGCAGGACGAACTGGCCCACGCAGCACGGCTGGCAACTCTGGGGGAGCTGGCATCCGGTATTGCCCATGAATTGAATCAGCCGCTCGCCGCAATCCTTAACTATGCCGGAGCCAGCCAGCGCTATCTGGCGCAGATGGGGAGTACCGAGCCTGAGGCCGAGCGGGTCGGACACGGACTGGCGCGAATCAGTGAGCAGGCTGAGCACGCCGCCTCGGTGATTCGCCGTTTGCGTGGTTTTTTACGCAAGGGTACGCGGCGGCTGCAGCAAGTGGATGCCGCCATTCTGGCGCATGAGGCGGTTGGGCTGTGCGCCTGGGAGGCGTCGCAACATCAGGTGCAGATCATTCAGCAGGCCGAGGCCGGCTTGCCCAAGCTGCAGGTTGACCCGATTTTGCTGCAGCAGGTGCTGTTGAACCTGCTGCGTAACGCAATCGACGCCAACCGTGAACAGCATCCCGAGCAGAGCTCACAGGTGCAGCTGCATATCCAGCTGGTTGACGAGATGGTCTGTATTGACGTGATTGATCAGGGTGCGGGGGTGAGTGCCGAGGCGCGTGAGCAGCTGTTTGTACCTTTCTACACCAGCAAGGCCGATGGTCTGGGCTTGGGGCTGTCGATGAGTCAGGGTATCGTAGAGGGCTTTGGCGGCAGCCTCAATGCGCTGCCCGCTGATACCGGTGGCCTGTGCCTGCGTTGCCTGCTGCCGGCCGTTTCCAACTAGGGGCTGCAATGCCGGAACACCTACAACAACTGGTTTATGTGGTAGACGACGATCAGGGCATGCTGGACTCGACCGTCTGGCTGTTCGAATCGATGGGCCTTAAGGCGCTGCCATTTACTAACGGTCAGGCTTTTCTTGATGCCTGCGACCCCACCGCTGCGGCCTGCGTTCTGCTTGATGTGCGCATGCCCGGAATGGGTGGGCTGGCCGTGCAGGATGCCATGCGCGAGCGTGATATTGGTCTGCCGGTGATTTTTGTCAGCGCCCATGCTGACGTGCCCATCGTGGTGCGTGCGTTCCGTGGCGGAGCCGTCGACTTCATCGAAAAACCCTATAACGAGCAGTTGCTGCTGGACAGCGTGCAACGTGCGCTGAGTCAGCGTCCCGCGCAGGTTGCACCGCAGGGGCAGGAGGTCCAGCAGCGGCTGGAGCGGCTGACGCCGCGTGAGCAGGATATCGTGCTACCGTTGGTTCAGGGCTACAGTAATCGGGAGATTGCCGAGCAGTTGGGCGTCAGTGTTAAGACAATTGATCTGTACCGCTCGCGGGTGATGAAGCGGATGCAGGCCGATAGCCTGCCTGCGCTGGTTGGCATGCTGGTTGGGGTGGGTGTGGTCGATCCGTTCACGCTGCAACCGCTGCGGTCCTTGCAGGACTGAGTTCAAACAAGGATGTGGAGTTGGGTCACAGGAGGTGACAGATAAAATAATGGCGTCATAATGACATCACTTCTTGAGATGAGCCGTCCGCTCCCGGTAGGCGGCGTGCACAATAATAAAAAGGATCTCACGGGTGCATACAGCTACGACCGATTACAGGCTCAGCGGCTGGCGCGGCGAGTTTGTTCATCCCTCCATCGAGCAGGCATTTCGTCGCCATAGCGAAGCTGATGCTGCACGTTCGCTGCGCCGGGCGCTGCTGGTCTGGGCGTCCCTTTTGTTGCTGTTCGGCCTGATGGATTACTCCGCGCTAGGCGGTGGGTACGACTTCTTCCTGCTGTTCGGCTGGCGCCTGGCAACCGCGGCGGTGCTGCTGTTGCTTTACTGGCAATTGCGCAGCAAGCCATCGCTGGTCAGCGATGGCTATGCCGTCACCGCCGCCGAGGTGTTCGGCAGTGTGCTGTTCTTCATGCTCTACTTCCTGCGTCACGATATGGTCAGCTGGGTGATCGCGGTAGTTGCGATTTCATTGCTGGCGCTGTTCATGTTCATCCCCAACCGTGTGTATCTGTCGCTGCTGGCGGCCGCCTTCCTCAGCATCGGTATGATGGCCTGTGTTGCCGCACGCGGTATGGGCGCCGACAAGGTGATTGGTCTGGGGTTCATTCTGGCGCTGCCGACCGCCGTGGGCTTTTTTACGGCCTTGCGCTGGCAGCTCGCCCAGCGGCAGCAGTATGCCCTGTTGATGCAGGTGATCAGCAGCAACCGGGATCTGCAGGACGAAATCAAACGGCGCGAGGCGCTGGAAGCAGAACTGAAGCGGCAGGCCACCACCGACCCGCTGACCGGTCTGTTTAATCGGCGTCAGTACGAAATGCTATTCCAGCGCGAACGGGAACGCTGCAGCCGACTGCAGCAGGAAATCTCTCTCTGCGTGATGGACCTGGACCACTTCAAGCGGATCAACGATCAGTATGGGCATGATGTCGGCGATACGGTACTCAAGCATGTCGCCCAGCACCTCTCATGCGCTTTGCGTCACTCTGATGTGGTGGGTCGTTTTGGCGGTGAGGAGTTTATTTTGATCCTGCCCGATACGGGCCTGGAGCAGGCTGTCGCGGTGCTTAACCGGCTGCGCGAGGCGCTGGCGGAGACGCCGGTGCCGGTGCAAGGGGAGCTGCTGCCGGTCAGCGCCACGTTCGGTGTGACCACCGTTCAGCCGGATGATTTCGACCTTGAGGTAATCATACGCCGGGCGGATCAGGCGTTGTATGAAGGCAAAGGTGCCGGGCGCAATCGGGTAATGACCGCCTGATCGGTTACACTGCCTGCCTGTCTACCCGCTGTGTCGGTGGTCCGTGCGCAAGATTCTCCATATCGACTGTGATTGCTTCTACGCCGCGATAGAAATGCGCGACGACCCGCGCCTGCGCGGCCGGCCGCTGGCGGTCGGCGGCGATCCGGGCAAGCGCGGCGTCATCGCCACCTGCAACTACGAGGCGCGTGCCTACGGGGTGCGGTCGGCGATGGCCTCGGCCTACGCCAAGAAGCTGTGTCCGGAGTTGTTGATCGTGCCGGGCCGGATGTCCGTCTACCGTGAGGTCTCCCAGGCCATTCAGGCCATCTTCGCCGATTACACACCGCTGATTCAGCCGCTGTCGCTCGATGAGGCCTATCTGGATGTCACCGACAGTCCAGCCTGCCGCGGTAGCGCAACGCTGATGGCCAAGGAGATTCGCCAGCGGGTGCGCGATACCCAGGGCATCACGGTGTCGGCCGGGGTTGCGCCGAACAAGTTTCTCGCCAAGATTGCCAGTGACTGGAACAAGCCGGATGGCCTGAAGGTGATTCTGCCCGATCAGGTGGAAGATTTTTTGCGTGACCTGCCGGTGTCGCGGCTGCATGGTGTTGGGCGCAAGACAGCAGAGCGGCTGCAGCGTCTGGGCGTTGATGTGTGCAGCGAGCTGTTGCCGTGGCGCAAGCAGGATCTGGCTCGGGAGTTCGGCAGTTTCGGTGAGCGCTTGTGGGAGTTGGCGCGGGGAATCGACGAGCGTCCGGTGGTGGTCGAAAGCCGCCGTCAGTCGGTCAGCGTCGAGAACACCTACGAGCATGATCTGCCCGATCTGGACGCCTGCCTAGCGGCGTTGCCGCCGCTACTGGACAAGCTGGCCGAGCGTATTGGCAGGTTGGAAGGCAGTTACCGGGTCAGCAAGCCGTTTATCAAACTCAAGTTTCACGACTTCACCCAGACCACGCTGGAGCAGGCCGGTGCGCCAATTACCCCGGCTGGCTACGCCGAGCTGTGCGCTCAGGCGTTTGCCCGTGGCAATTGTGCGGTGCGACTGATTGGCGTGGGCGTGCGGCTGGACAGCAGTCACAGCCAACTGGGCGAGCAGCTCAGGCTGTTCTAGGGTCTGTTGCCGTTTCGTTCACCGGCCTGTTGCAGCCTGTAAAGCCGCCAATCAAGGAGCGAGAAGCGTAGCGTGGTCATTCCACGTAAGCGACGAGCGACGCCGAGTGGCGGCTTTACAGGCGCAACCCGTAGGGCCGGGGCCATTTTTCGGCCATGCTGCGTTGTCGGTCGCTCATGTGGACTAACCACACTGCACTCCCTCCGCCTTGCGTGGCCGAAAAATGGCCTCCGGCAGGCGGGTGAACGAAACGGCAACAGACCCTATCCCGCCGCTCTGGCGCACTTGGGGCACAAGTGGTTGTCGCCGCGTGGCTGCCAGCCCAGCTCACTGATACGTGTGACCGCCTTGGCGGTGCGGGCGTTCAGGTCATCCCGGTCGGCGACAAGAAACTCGAATGGCTGCTCGCGGCTACACTCGTCACAGGTAATCGACCAGCCCAGCACGCTCTGACCGCGCAGGTCTGGTCCGCGGGCTGAAGCAGTCCACTGGCCCGGCGGGTTGATCAGGTAGCGAATCTTATCGACCACCAGGCGCATGGGTAGATCGCGACTACCCTTGATCGTACAGATCAGCTGGTCGCCGGGCTGCACGCCGCCGCCCTGACCGGTGACCTGAAACAGCCCGGCACCCAGGGTGCGACATTCGATCAGGGTGTGTGACGGGCTCAGTGCCGTGCGGCGAAAGTCGTGTTCTGCCATGGTAGGGGCTCGCTGGTCGGTGGGGCGCGCATGATAACACCGGAGTGTAGCGGCATATCACCCGCATCACTGATGGTCGGTCCGGGACGGGTCAGTGATTATCATGGCGCGGTCTTTTACGTATTCACAACGAGGAGTTCACATGAGCGTCAAGCAAATGTTCGATCTGAGCGGCAAGGTCGCCCTGATCACCGGCGGTACCAAAGGTCTGGGTCTGCAAATGGCAGAAGCCTTCGGCGAACTGGGTGCCAAGGTGTTCATCAGCGCCCGTAATGCTGCCGAGATCGAAGCGGTCGTCGCTGAACTGAAGAGCCAGGGCGTAGAAGCCGCCGGTATCGCCTGTGATCTGGGCAAGCTGGACAGCAACCCGGTAAAAACGCTGGTCGACGCCTGTGAAGCAGCCTTCGGCACCGTTGACGTGCTGGTCAACAATGCGGGCACCACCTGGGGTCAGCCGGCAGAAGAGCACAGCTACGAAGGCTGGCAGAAAGTCATGACCCTGAACGTGGACGTCTGCTTCCTGGTTGCACAGGAAGTGGCGCGCCGTTTCATGATCCCGCGCAAGTCCGGCAAGATCATCAACATCGCCTCCATCGCCGGCTTCAAGGGCAATCGTGCCAACTCCGGCGTATTCACGTCTGCCTACAACACCTCCAAGGCAGCTGCGATCAACCTGACTCGCGCACTGGCTGGCGAGTGGGGACGTTACAACATCAACGTCAACGCGATCTGCCCGGGCTACTTCCCAACCAAGCTGGCAAAAGGTCTGGACAAGGTCAGCGAGATGATCAAGGAAGGCACGCCGCTGGGCCGTATCGGTGGTGATGAGGACATCAAGGGCGCTGCGGTGTTCTTTGCGACTGAAATGTCTCGTCACGTAACGGGTCAGGCCATGGCCGTCGACGGCGGCAACTCCGTAGTCTGATGCATGAGGGCGGTCGCGCCATGCACGCGACCGCCCATCAGCCCCTCTCTGGCAGCTTAAGCCTGCTCAGTTCAGCCCTTGGGCCAAAGCCTGAGCTGCAGCTTCAACCTCAGTGCGATGATCCCGTTCCAGGGTCTCCATCAGACGCAGATGCAATTTGCGCTCAGCCCGACTCAAGTCCTTCCACGCCTGATGGGTAGGGATGTGTGCAGTCTGGTCGTAGATACGTTCGAAGACGGTGACGTCCAGCCCTTCGCGGCGCTCGCCCTGGTAGTTATCCAGCAGCACCTTGATGCGAATGGCACCTTCGATGGTCGGCACCTGGCCGTCCAGCAGGCTCTGGGCAATGATGCGAATATCTCCGCTGAGGCGGTCGTCACGGGCTTCCAGTGCCTTGGCGCGGGCTTCGTCCTGCTGCCAGACCCTGCGCCAAAGGGTCAAGGCATACGCGGCCAGCGCCAGAATGATCAGGGTGCCTGCGGCAATCAGCCAGTAATGGTTTTGCATGGGGTTCAGAAACTCAGTTGTGAGGGATCCAGCGTCCCTTCCTCGTGCAGATTGATGCTGGGCGCCAGCCACATGCCTGTACGGATGTTGCCGTCGATACGGTAATCGACCGGCTGCTGTTTATCTACCAGCTTGATCAGGTCGGCGAGATGGCGCCACAGGTTGGAGCGTACATCCAGTTCAAAGTAGGACGAGCCGTAGGCTGGCACATCAAAACGATTATCGCTGACGCCGGTAGCCAGCTTCATGTCGTTGAGGTAGACCTGGTAGTGCATGCCGCGAATCGGCAATACCCGGTCGTTGGGGTTGTCGACCCGCAGCTTGAGCCGAAAGGATTGCTCCCAGAGATTCGACTTGAGCATCTCGACATTTGCCAGGCTGACGTCGGGCTTGGTGTAGGAAGGGCTGAAAACAGCGCAGCCGTGTAGCAGTACGCAGCAAAACAGCGTTATTACCCCCAGCATCCGCGCTTTCATCGCGTCCCCTCTCCCCATGCAGGCTGCTTTGTGTATGGAGTTGTTACGCAGCCTGGACCATACTTTACCCCTGATTTACGTACAGGGAGTGACAAGATGACCCGTTTCGAGGTGGTTTTTCAAGGTCAGGTACAGAAAGGCGCTGCGCCGGAGCAGGTTCGGGCCAACGTCGGCAAGCTGTTTCAGGTCTCGGGAGCCCAGCTGGATACGCTGTTCTCCGGTCGCCGAGTTGTGATCAAGCAGGGGCTGGATCAGGTCGGCGCCGAGAAGTACCGCATTGCCCTTGAGCGTGCTGGCGCTCAATGCAGCATCGTCCCGATGGACGACCCGGCAGCGCCCACCGCGGAGAGCCAGTCTGCACCCGCAGCAGCGCCGGGCACTGACCAAGTAGCCCAAGTTGAACCGGCTCCTACGGTAACGCCCAGCGCTGAGCCGGAGGCAGGATCATCGTCGCGTGTTGTGCCACGAGACGAGTACATGGCTGCCTTCAGCGAGGTTGAAGCGCCTGATTTTGGTATTGCCCCGCTGGGCGCCGATCTTCAGGACGAGTATGACCCTCATACGCCGTTGCCGATTGACCTTTCGGCGCTGAGCCTGGCGCCGGTGGGGAGTGATATGGGCGAGATTTCGCGGGATCAGGCCGCACCTGTGCCTAATATCGACCACCTGAAGCTGGTCGACGACTGAGGGTGTGCCACCGGGTCAGTCCTGCACTGCCCCGGTGACAGCGTAACCGAGTTGCTGTTTTTGCCGCAAAATGCGGACTCCTTCGACTTCTGTCGCTTTTTCTCCTGCCATCAACCGCTTCTGTCCTTAAGCTTTGCTCCAGCGTTGGCCGTGATGTCGGCCGGCGTGGCTCGGATCGCATAGCAAGGAACAAGGATGTTCTCACCAGCAAATGAAGCCCATTTTGCGTTGCACATCGACGGCGTTGAGCATGATTTCAACGTGCTTGAATTCACCGGTGTGGAGCGGCTTAACCAGCCCTACAGCATCGAACTGACGCTGGTAAGCGAGCGGCCCGATTTCGATCCCGCTAGCTTGTTGCATCTGCCGGCTTGGCTGGAAACCGGCTCCGACGGTGGTTTTCACGGTTTTATCAACCAGTTCACCCAGGGCGAGTCTGGCCGTCGCCTGACCCGTTACCAGCTCCGGCTGGGGCCCCAGCTCGGTTACCTTGAATACCGCACCAACCAGCGCATCTTTCAACACCAGTCGGTAGAGCAGATCATCACTTGTGTGCTGCAGGAGCATGCCATTCACAGTGATGCCTGGCGCTTCAAGCTGAACGCCGACCACGGCGAGCGCCGCTATTGCACCCAGTATGATGAAAACGACCTGCACTTTATCCAGCGTTTGTGTGAAGAGGAGGGACTGCATTTTCACTTTGAGCACAGCCGTCAGGGTCATGTACTGGTGTTTGGCGACGACCAGACCAGTTTCCCGCAACTGGCGCCGATCGGTTTCAGTCAGGGCTCCGGCATGGTCGCTGACCAGCCGGTGGTAAAGCGCTTCAGTGTGACCGCTGCCACCCGGCCTGACCGGGTCAGCCGTCGGGACTACAACTTTGAAACACCGCATCTGCTGCTGGAAGCAGGGGCTCAACTGGAGAGTGCGCAAGCCCAGCCTGCGCTAGAGGATTACGACTATCCCGGTCGCTTCAGTGATCGCGGCCGCGGCAGGCAACTTAGCCAGATTCAACTGGAGCGTCATCGTAGCCATCAGCTCGAGGCGCGCGGCGACAGTGATCGGTTGGACCTGCGCAGTGGACACTTTCTGCCGCTGACGGGGCATCTACGCGACGACTGGAACGATCTCTGGTTACTCACGGAAGTGCATCACCATGGCAAGCAGCCGCAGGCGTTGGAAGAGTCGATCAGCAGCGACACAAGCGTTGCCGACGGGTTCGTTCAAGGCTATCGCAATCGGTTTGTGGCCACCCCGTGGCAGGCGATCTGGCGGCCGCCACTGGAGCATCTTAAGCCGCGCATTGCCGGCAGCCAGAGCGCGGTGGTGACCGGCCCCGCTGGTGAAGAGATTCACTGCGATCAGCATGGCCGGGTCAAGGTACAGTTCCACTGGGACCGCGAAGCGCAGGCCGACGAGCACACCAGCTGCTGGCTGCGTGTGGCGTCCGGCTGGGCAGGGGACCGTTACGGCGCCATCGCCATTCCGCGCATCGGAATGGAGGTGCTGGTCAGCTTTCTGGAAGGCGATCCGGATCAGCCGCTGATTACCGGCTGCCTGTATCACGCCGAACACGTACCTCCGATCGAGCTGCCAGCGCACAAGACGCGCAGCTCTTTCAAAACGCTCAGCTCACCGGGTGGTGAGGGCTACAACGAGCTGCGCATTGAAGATCGCAAGGGGGCCGAACAGGTCTACATCCACGCACAGCGTGACTGGGATCAGCGCATTGAACATGACCAGCGGCTGCATGTAGGCAATGAGCGGCACGAGCACACCACGGCCAATCATTACAGCGACCACCTCGCCGAACTGCATCGCACCGTCCACGGCGACCGTCTGACGGAACTCAAATCCAGTGATCATCTCAGCATCGCCGGCAATCAACACTGCCGTATCGGTCAATCCCTGCTGGCCGACGTCGGCCAGGAGATTCATCTGGCCAGTGGCCGCAAGGTCGTCATCGAAGCGGGTATGGAGCTGACCATCAAGGCTGGTGGCAGCTTTATCAAACTCGACCCCAGCGGAGTCACCATTAGCGGCCCGGCGGTGCGGATCAACTCAGGCGGCAAGCCGGGGGTGGGGACGGGCGCTTCTCCGCGCTTGCCCGGCGACTTAACGGCCGCCGATCAGAGTCAAGCGGGAAGCCTGCTGGTGCCGGCGCAGCGTCAGGCGCTAATGCTTGGAAAGCCACTGTGCGCTATCTGTAAGGAGCCAGGTTCCGACGCCTGAAGTGCTTTGGGAGTGGACGCTTCGGCGGGCTGTGGGGCTTACCGCGCGCAGCACTGCTTGAACTTGCGTCCGGACCCGCACGGGCAGGGCTCGTTACGTCCCGCCTTGATCGGGTGGTTGGGGTCGAGGAAGTACCAGCGGCCCTGGATCAGGCGAAAGTCCGAGCACTCTCGGTGGGTCTGGGCGCTGCCGTCCGGGTCTTGCCAGCGGGCAATAAACGTTACCTGGGCGCTGGTCGCTCCCGGCAGCTCGTTTGCGCTCTCCACCGTCAGCCCCAGCCAGCGGCTGTGTTGGCTCCATTGGCGCATGGCGTCAACGTCCAGGTAATCCTGTTGGGCGGGAACGGTGGTAGCGACCAGGTAATCGATTAGACCGAGGGTATAGGCGCAGTAGCGCGAGCGCATTAGGCGCTCGGCGCTGGGGGCCGCGTTGCCTTGATGTAGGGGCTGACAGCATTCGCCATATTGCCGACCGCTGTCGCAGGGGCAGGGCGCAGCGGCGGTGATGGTTGGAGTCATCGCGTTACCACCAATATTTGTCGAACATCTCCGGGTTGGCCCAGTACTTGGAGTTCAGCCAGTCCGGGACGCTCTTGTATTCGGCCAGATCGTAGGCGTAAAGCGTCAGACTCTGGCCATCCTGGCTGAAGCGTGCGTGGCGTTGCAGGGCGAGGGCGTAGAAGTCATTCTCCTGCCAGTCGTCGGTGCGCTCTATGTCGACCAGCACCGCAATCCGGCTGGCAGAGAGGTTGCGCAGGCCGGCTAGCAGTTCGGTGGCGGTGCGTTTGTCGAGGTGCTCGAGCTGATCGGCGACAATGGCCAGGTCGTAGCGTTGATTGCGCAGGTCGTCGCTCAGTGGGACGTCATCTGTGCTGCTGACCTGACAGTCCGGGTGTTGCTGGCGCCAGGCTTCAACCGCCGGAATGGCGCTGCGGCTGACGCAGAGCAGGCTGGCGGGTCGATAGTGCTGGAGGATGCCCAGCAGGGAGGATGTCGGCGTGGCGCTCATCGGGAGACTCGACTGTGAACGGATTCAGCGCAGCAGGGTAGGGGCTGACTGGTGTTGATGCAAGCACCGACGGTCCAGCTGAGGGGCGTTGAATGGTATCATCGCCGGCTGATCCGGAGCCCGCATGCTGAACGACGAACTCAAAGGCCAGATCCAGACGGCCTACCGTACCTTTCTGGAAAACAAGTCGCTGAAGCCGCGCTACGGCCAGCGGGTGATGATTGCCGAGGTCGCCAAGGTCTTCGGCAACGTTGCGCTGGACGAGGAGGGACATCGCGCTGGTGATCCGGCGGTGGCGGTGATTGAAGCCGGCACCGGCACCGGTAAGACCGTAGCCTACTGCCTGGCGGCCATCCCGATTGCCCGTCATTTGGGCAAGCCACTGGTCATTTCTACTGCAACGATTGCCCTGCAGGAGCAGATCGTGCTCAAGGATCTGCCGGATATTCTGCGCAACTCCGGTCTCAAGTTCGGCTTCTCGCTGGCCAAAGGTCGCGGTCGCTACGTCTGCCTGGCCAAGCTCGATAACCTGCTGCGCGAAAACCAGTCCATGGCCGATCAGCAGCAGATCTTTGCCGATGATGGCTTTCGTATCGACGTGGACGAGGCCGGGCTCAAACTCTACACCCGCATGGTCGAAGCGCTTGGTGGCAACAAATGGGACGGCGAGCGTGACTCCTGGCCAGAGGCGCTGGAGGATCAGGACTGGTCGCGGCTGACCACTGACCATATCCAATGCAGCAACCGCCGCTGCGGCCACTTTCAGCAGTGCGTGTTCTACAAGGCCCGTGAGGGCGTGCAGAAGGTCGACGTCATCGTCACCAATCACGACCTGGTGCTGGCGGATCTGGCGCTGGGTGGCGGCGCGATTCTGCCCGACCCGCGTGATTGTCTGTACGTCTTTGACGAGGCGCATCACCTGCCGGACAAGGCCATCGGGCATTTCGCCCACCATACTCGCTTGCACGCGACCGCCGAGTGGCTGGACCAGATCGACAAGAATCTTAGCAAGTTGCTGGCCCAGCATCCGCTGCCCGGTGATCTCGGCCGCGTGCTGGAGCAGGTGCCGACCACCGCCCGCGATCTGAAGCCGCATCAGCAGTTCATGCAGCAGGCGCTGGGCGATGTCGCCGACTTTGCCAGCGCCGAGGATCGAGGCGGCAACATTCGTCCGCAGTACCGTTTCGAGAATGGTGAGGTTCCCGCCGAGCTGTGCGACATGGGCATGGAGCTGAAATCGGGTTTTGGCAGGCTGAGTGACCAGTTGCAGCGGATCGTCGATATGCTCAAGGAGGCGATGGATGGGGAAACCACCATTGGCGTCTCCGAATCCCAGGCTGAGGAGTGGTATCCGCTGTTTGGCGCGCTGCAGGCGCGAGCCGAGGCCAATTGGACGCTGTGGACCCAGTTCTGCCTGCAGGACCCGGAGGGCAAACCGCCGACCGCGCGCTGGTTGACCCTGACCGAAGGCGGCGACATCGAAGTCCACGTAAGCCCCATTCTGGCCGCCGACACCCTGCGTCAGTACCTCTGGAATCCAGCCTTCGCAGCTCTGGCCACCTCGGCAACGCTGACCGCGCTGGGCAAGTTCGACCGCTTCAGCCACCGCGCTGGTTTGCCGCGCAGCGCGGTCTGTGCGCTGGCACCCAGCCCGTTCAAACATGGCGAAGCAGGCCTGTTGCGTGTGCCGAATTACGGCGCCGACCCGCGCGACAGCGTCGCCCACACGGCGGCGATCATTGAACACCTGCCGGAGATTCTGGCGGATGAGCGCGGCAGCCTGGTGCTGTTCTCCTCGCGCAAGCAGATGCTGGAGGTGTTTGCCGGGGTGCCCGCAGAGTTTCGTCAGCGGGTGTTGGTGCAGGGGGATTTGTCCAAGCAGGAGCTGATTCGTCAGCACCGCAAGCAGGTGGATGATAACAAGCAGAGTGTGATCTTCGGCTTGGCTAGCTTCGCCGAAGGGGTCGACCTGCCCGGCAAGTACTGCGAGCACGTGGTGATCGCCAAGATCCCCTTTGCCGTACCGGATGACCCGGTTGAAGCGGCGCTGGCCGAGTGGATCGAGAAGAATGGCGGTAACCCGTTTATGGAGATCGCCGTGCCGGACGCCAGTCTGCGGCTGATTCAGGCCTGCGGCCGCTTGCTGCGCACCGAGAGTGACAGTGGCACCGTCACCGTGCTGGACCGCCGGCTGGTTACCCAGCGCTATGGCAAGGCGATTCTCAATGCGTTGCCACCGTTCCGCCGCGAGATCGATTGAGTCATCAGCCTGAGCGGTGGGCTGTCGACAGGCGAACTGATGATGGCTGCCACGCGTCGGCGGCTTCGGTTTAATGGCAGAAAACAAGACAACAAGGACCGCATGATGAGTACTATCCAGGGTTACTTTGATCCCCGTTTCGAGTCGGTACGCGAGCTGTTCGCTGAACAGCAGCAGGATGAGCAGGCCCGCGGCGCGGCGCTTTGTGTCACCGTTGGTGGCGAGACCGTGCTGGACCTTTGGCAGGGCGTACGTGACAAGGACAATCAGGCGGTCTGGGAGCAGGACACTCTGGTCAACGTATTCTCCTGCACCAAGCCGCTCGGTGCGGTCGCGTTGCTGCAACAGGTGGCGGCCGGGAAGCTGGAACTGGACGCGCCGCTGGCGGTGGTTTGGCCCGAGTTTGCCCAGGCCGGCAAAGCGTCAGTCACCCTGCGGCAGATCCTCAGTCATCGCTCCGGCCTGTCGGCCGTCAGCGAAACCCTGCCGCCGGAGGCGCTGTTCGAGTGGGACGCCATGAGCGCCGCGCTGGCGGCGCAGCAGCCCTGGTGGACGCCGGGCGAGCATCACGGTTACGCGCCGGTTACTTACGCCTGGTTGCTGGGTGAGCCGCTGCGCCGCCTGACTGGGAAGCGGCCCGGCCAGGCGATTGCCGACAGTATCTGCGAGCCGCTGGGTATGGATTTCTTCATTGGCGTGCCGGATCAGGATCTGGAACGCATCGCCTCTGTCTCCCGCCTTCGCAACCAGATGGGGGACGACGGCGCTCGCCGCCTGTTCGCGGCCATGGGGCAGGGCGACAGCATGACCGCCAAGGCCTTCGGTAACCCGTCGAGCATGATGACCAGCACCAACCGCCGCGAGTGGCAGCAGGCCGATATTCTGTCGGCCAACGGCACCGGCAATGCGCGTTCACTGGCGCGCTTCTGGCAACTGCTGGCCAATGATGGTCAGCTCGATGGTGTCAGCTTGCTGGATGCCGAGCTGGTCAAGCAGATGCAGCAGGAGCACAGCGCCGGTGACGATCGTACCCTGCTGTGTCAGACCCGCTTTGGTCTCGGTGTGATGCTGGAGCATGACGGCCCCGGCGGCAGCTTCGGTATGGGCAAGAACGCGTTCGGTCACCCCGGTGCAGGCGGTTCTCTGGGCTTCTGTGACCCGGACGCGAAAGTCGGCTTTGGCTACGTCACCAATACCATGGGGCCCTACGTGCTGATGGACCCCCGTGCGGTGTCGCTCAGCCAGGCGGTGTACCGCTGTCTGCAGTCGATCGACTGACGTCTGCGCAAAGCCTGCGCTGCATCAATGTGCGGCGCAGTTTGCCTGCTAGCATAGGATACGTTCCCATCGTCTCCATTCACTGTTGCCGGAAACTGATCTGATGAAACCCAGTATTGCCGATCTGCGTCGTGACTATACCCGCGATGGCCTGACAGAAGCTCAGGCGCCCGCTGATCCCTTTGCTCTGTTTGGGCAGTGGTTCGGCCAGGCCGTCGAAATTGAGAGCACCGAAGCCAATGCCATGATGCTGGCCACGGTCGACGGTGAAGGCCAGCCGCATCTTCGCACCCTCTTGCTCAAGGGCTTTGACGAGCGCGGCTTTGTCTTCTTTACCAACTACCAGAGTGCCAAGGGACAGCAGCTGGCTGATCAGCCGGCGGCGGCGATGACCTTCTGGTGGCACGATCTGGAACGTCAGGTGCGCATCGAAGGTCAGGTCGAGCAGACCAGCGCCGAGGAGTCTGACGCTTACTTCCACAGCCGCCCGGAAGGCAGTCGGCTGGGTGCCTGGGCATCACCACAGAGTCAGGTTATCGCCAGTCGTGAGGTGTTGGAGCAGCGCCTAGATGCGGTGCAGCAGCAATACGCCGATGCCGCAGCGCCGCGGCCGCCGCACTGGGGCGGTTATCGTTTGCTGCCCACTCTGATCGAGTTCTGGCAGGGGCGCCCCAGCCGCCTGCATGACCGGCTCTGCTACCGTCTGGTTGAGGGCAACTGGGTACGGGAGCGACTGGCACCCTGATTTGCTCATTGTCGGGTCCCGTTGCTTGCTGCTGCCGCGCTTCGGCTTTACGCTGAAAGACAACCGCGACAGCAGGAGGCGACATGGGCAGAGGGGCGTTTCAGCAGAAGGTTGTTGTGATTACTGGCGGCTGCGCCGGAATCGGTCGGGCACTGGCCCTGCGCTTCGCGCAGGCCGGAGCTCATCTGGCCATCCTCGATGTGCAGGACGAATCGCTGGCAGCCTTCCGCCAGCAACTGCACGATAAACTCAATGCCGATGTGCTGGCGCTCAAATGCGATGTGTCCGATGACCAGGCCTGTGCGGAGGCGATGGCGCAGGTGGTGGAGCGTTTTGGGGGCATCGACCTGCTGATCAATAACGCGGGTATCACCCATCGCAGTGCCTTTGCCGATACCGACTTGTCGGTGTTCCAGCGGATCATGGCTGTAAACTACTTCGGCGCTGTCAACTGTACCCGTCATGCGTTGCCCAGCCTGCTTGAGCGCCGCGGTCAGGTGATTGTGCTCAGCTCGCTGTCGAGTTTCGCCCCGCTGCTCCACCGCAGCGCTTATAACGCCAGCAAGCACGCGCTGCACGGCCTGTTTGAAACCCTGCGTATGGAAGTGCGCGAGCAGGGCGTCAACGTCATGCTGGTTTCCCCCGGGTTTACCGCCACGGATATTCGCAAGAATGCACTGGTCGGCGACGGCTCGGTCGCCCAGGCCAATACAGCCATGCCGTTCAAGGTGGCGGCGCCGGCGGATGTGGCTGAGGCGATTTACCAGGGTGCCTGTCGGCGCAAGCGGCAGCTCATTTTGTCCAATGTGGACTGGCAGGCGAGGCTGGTTGCGCGCTTTTTTCCGCGGCTATTCGAACGCTGGATGGTGCCGCGGTTGTCGGGGGTTAAGCCGGCGCCCGCGAGCGAGCAGTGAGCGCCAGCGCCGTTTGATGCTGACGCTTATCTGCTATTGCCGTTGCTGGTCGCGTGCACGTGGCCCAGGAAGTATGCCGTTCTGAACGTTGCTGGACAGCAGGCGGAAACTGGTCAGGCCGGAGATCTGGTAGCTTCTGTCGACGCTGGTGTTGATGACCTGGTCCACCAGTGCCACGACCAACATGCTTACCAGATCGCCGCCGCTATTGTTGCTTTGCTCGGTTGAGGATGCGGTAGCGGCCCCTTTCCAAAGCAACTGCCCGGTACGGCTGTCCACCAGCGATGCCTCCGCTGTCACCCGAGTATCACTGGCGATTAGCTGATAGCTGGTGCCGTATTGGGTAATGTTGATATATAGAATCGAGTCGGCACCAAATACATCGTTCAGCTTGTCCAGTGGTAGCGAGTGAATTTCCTGGGGATCGGTCATCCCATTTTCGCGGAAGGTTTCTTCGACCACCGCGACGGGAAATACGTAGTAGCCTGATTCGGCCAGTGGATAGCTTACCTGGGTCAGAAAACTGTAGCTGGCGCTTACGTCCAGTGATTCGTTCACTGGTGGTAAAACCAGAATTGAGCGGGGCTTGCTCTCACGGAAGGCGGTGTAGTCGTAGGGCTGCACCGCACAGCCGGTCAGCATCGCAGCCAGGGTTAGCAGTGCGAGTATCGTTCTTTTGTTCATTGTGCTGTCTCCGGCTGCTCATGCAGAATTTGCTCGACAAAATGAGCGGACTCGGGAAACAGATTCCTTTCCATCGCAAACTGCTCACGTGCTTCGATTTCGCGGCCGGTATTGAAGTACAGCATGCCCAGGTGCGCATGCAGGCCGGGCGGTACGCTCTTACCCTGAGCTTCGGCCTGAGACAGGATGGACTCGATGCTTGAGACCTGAGCGGAGTAGTCGGTCACGCCGTCCTGGTGGTGAAGGTACAGGGTGTTCTGATAATCGCCCCAATAGTAGAGCGGTGGATTGACCGGTGCGCAGGCACCCAGCACTGCGGCGGCTGCGAGGCAGCCACCCTTGAGCAGAAACGACTTCATGTGACGTCCTTGTTATGCCTAGTTGCTGGCCGGGTTCCAGGCGCCCGATTCGATGCCTTGCACCAGATTGTTTACGGCTTCCCGAATCGCCAGGTCCAATACCTTGCCGTTCAGTGTTGCGTCGTAGCCTGCGGTGCCGCCGAAACCGACGACTTCCCGGTTTGACAGACTGTATTCACCAGCGCCCTGAGTGGAATACACCACTTCCGAGGTGCTGACGTTGACAACATTGAGGGCGACCTTGGCATAAGCGACCTGGGATTTGCCGCGACCGAGAATGCCGAACAGCTGCTGATCGCCGGTTACCTTGCGGCCAAACTCGGTGACGTCGCCGGTAATGACGTAGCTTGCGCCCTTGATGTTCTGGCTCGCGCCGCTGTAGCCCGCTTCCGTTGCCAGCTGAGCCATGTTGGTCCGCTCCAGCACATTGAAGCGATTGGTCTGCTGCAGGTGGGTAACCAACGTAGTTTTGGCCTGATTACCGAGTCGATCCACTCCGTCAGAGAATAGACCGCGCTGGTAGCTGGAACGGTTGTCGAACTGGCCAACGGCAATCGGTGTGCGCACACCCTGATAGTTGGAGCCGTAGCTGGTGACGCGAGGTACGTCAACGGTACGGGACGATTCAGTGGCACAAGCGGAGAGCAGCAGGGTGCCGGTGATCGCGATGGAGATTGAGAGTGTTCGAAGCACGGGGGCGAGTCCTTTCGATGTGATGTGCGTCATGCTATCAGCCCTAGGGATAGACGCACAGTGTTCTGTTTCAGGGTGTTGCGAGCCAGGCGAGCACGCCTTCTGCGGCGCGTCGGCCGCTGGCAAAACAGGCGGTCAGCAGGTAGCCGCCGGTGGGTGCCTCCCAGTCGAGCATCTCGCCAGCGCAGAACGTACCGGGCAGCGCCTTCAGCATCAGATGGCTATCCAGCGCGCTGCGGCAGACACCACCAGCGCTGCTGATCGCTTCGTCCAGCGGACGGGTTTGGGTCAGGATGACGGGTAGTGCCTTGATGCCGGCGGCGAGCAGGGCGGGATTGGCAATCACCTCTTTGTCCAGACACTCGTGCAGGAGCGCGACCTTTACTCCGTCCAGGCCGGCTTTCTTGCGCAGCAGATTGCTCAGGCTCTGGCCGTTGCGCGGCTGGCTGAGTGCTTGCTGCAGTTGTGCCTGGGTATGATCCGGCGCCAGATCCAGTGTCAGTTCAGCTTTGTTGCGTGCCTCCAGCTGCTCTCGCAGGACGGCGGACAGGGCGTAGATCAGGCTGCCTTCCAGTCCGTCGTGGGTGAGGATGGCTTCGCCGCGGCGGCTGATGGTTTCCCCCGCAGGGCTGCGGATGCTGGCGACTATCTGCTTGAGTGGTTGACCGGCGAAGCGTTCGCTGAGAAATGGGCTCCATGCGCTGATAAAGCCGCAGTTGCTGGGGCGCAGTGAACGTACGTCAACGCCGCGCGCACTGAGCAGGGGTGCCCAGCTGCCGTCGGAACCGAGGCGCGCCCAGCTGCCGCCGCCCAGCGCCAGTAGTGTTGCCGCTGCCCTTGCTTTGATTTCACCGTCCGGGGTGTTGAAGCGCAGCGCTGCGTTGTCATCCCAGCCTAGCCAGCGGTGCCGGGTGTGCAAACGGACGCCCTGTTCGCGCAGGCGTTTGAGCCAGGCGCGCAGCAAGGGTGCGGCTTTCATGTCAGTTGGGAAAACGCGCCCGGAGGTGCCAACGAAGGTGTCGATGCCCAGGCTGTGAATCCAGTCGCGCAGCGCCTGCGCATCGAACTCAGCCAGCCACTCGCCAACCCAGGGCGAGGCTTCGCGGTAGCGCGACAGAAAGGGGGCTGCCGCCTCCGAATGGGTGATATTCATGCCGCCAACACCGGCCAGCAGGAACTTGCGCCCGACCGAGGGCATGGCGTCGTACAGGTCGACCAGCAGACCTGCCGCTGACAAGACCTCGGCTGCCATCAAACCGGCCGGGCCGCCACCGATAATGGCAATGGAGCGGGTATTGATGTTGGCGGTGTCAGTCATGGTGCGATCCTGAAAGCGGGGCGCGCAGTTTAGCCCAATCCGCGCTGCTGCCAAATCTGCGCGGCGCTGTGGTGCAGGATGCCGTGCCGGCGGGCCAGGGCATTGCGGTCGCGGTCGTACCCGCCGCCGATGACGGCGCAGACGGGGATGTCCCCGCCCAGACAGCTATCGATTACCAGCCTGTCGCGGTCAGCAATGCCTTGGTCGGTCAGCTGCAGGTGACCTAGCGCGTCCTGCCAGTGGACGTCGACGCCAGCGTCATAGAGCACCAGGTCCGGCTGGTACAGTGGTAACAGGTAATCCAGTGTCTGCTGCAGGGTATGCAGGTAGCCCTGATCATCCAGTCCCCGCGGCAGGGGAATATCCCAGTCGCTGGCTGCCTTGCGCGCCGGAAAGTTGTTCTCGCAGTGCAGTGATACGGTGATTGCCGCGTCTACGTCCTCCAGAATTCGCGCGGTACCGTCGCCCTGGTGTACGTCGCAGTCGATGATCATTACTCGCTCGACGCGTCCGCTGGCCAGCAGCGACAGGCTGATGATCGCCAGATCGTTAAAGATGCAGAAGCCGGAGGCGAAATCCCGGTGGGCGTGGTGGGTGCCGCCCGCCAGATGGCAGGCCAGGCCATGACGCAGCGCCAGCTCGGCGGTCAGCAGCGAGCCGCCTACCGCACGGGTGGTGCGTGTAACCAGCGCCTCGCTCCAGGGCAGGCCCATGCGGCGCAGAGCAGTCGCGTCCAGTGCGTTGTCGTGGAAACGGGCGACGTAGTCTGGGTCGTGGGCCAGTGCCAGCAACTCGCGGCTGCAGCGTTCCGGGCTGTGCAGATTGCTGTCGTGCAGCAGGGCGCTGGCGCGTAGGTGGTCGTGCAGGCGCACGAACTTGTCCATCGGGAAGCGATGGGGTGCGGGGAAGGGGAAGCTGTAGTCCGGGTGGTAGATCAACGGCAGATCCACAACGGCTCCTGACGGCGGTGGATGGCGAACTGAGTATGCGCATTGCGCCCTGGCCCAACAAGTCTCGGCGCTGATGCACCTGACGTTTCGCTCTGCTAAAGCGAGACAAACCGGGTTAAACTGGCCGCCATTTCCGCGGCGAGTGCGCCGCCATTACAGTCAAGACGTACCCATCTGCGAGCGGATGGGCATTATGTGAGGATCCGCTATGAGCGAATTGCTGGATGATCTGGTAGACCTGCTGGCGCTGGAGAAAATCGAGGAGAACCTGTTCCGGGGTCGCAGTCAGGATCTGGGTTTCAAGCAATTGTTTGGCGGTCAGGTGCTGGGGCAATCGCTGTCGGCTGCCAGTCAGACGGTTGACCCTGAGCGTCACGTACACTCGGTGCACGGCTATTTCCTGCGCCCGGGCAACGCCGATCTGCCAATCGTCTATCAGGTCGATCCGCTGCGTGACGGCGGCAGTTTTACTACCCGCCGTGTGCAGGCCATTCAGAAGGGCAAGCCGATCTTCACCATGATCAGCTCGTTCCAGGGCGATGTGGAGGGCTTTGAGCATCAGGCGGCGATGCCAGACGTCCCTGGCCCTGAAGACCTGCCCAACGAGACCGAGTGGACCCGTCGCTATCAGCACCTTATTCACGAAAAGGTGCGAGACAAGGTGCTGTGTGGCAAGCCGATCGAAATTCGTCCGGTTGGTGATTTCAACCCTTTCGAGCCAGTGGTTGGCGAGCCGGTGCGCTACATGTGGTATCGCGCCGACGGTACTCTGCCGGACGATCCGCAGGTCCACCGGTATTTGCTGGCGTATGCGTCAGACTTTCACCTGCTGGGTACGGCGATGCAGCCCCATGCGATTTCCAGCTGGTCGCCCGACATGCAGGTAGCCAGCCTCGACCACTCACTGTGGTATCACCGCCCGTTGCGCATGGACGACTGGCTGCTGTATGCGATGGACAGCCCGTCAGCCAGCGGCTCCCGCGGTCTCTCGCGTGGTCAGATCTTCAATCGGGCCGGTGAGCTGGTAGCCTCGGTAACCCAGGAGTCATTGATGCGCAGGGTGCAGCGCTAAGATGCAGCATTTGCGTGGCTGGGTATTCGATCTGGACGGCACGCTGACGGTCGCTCAGCATGACTTCCCAGCGATTCGTCGCGAGCTGGGCGTGCCGGCGGATGCAGATATTCTGACGTTTATGTCGACCTTGCCGGCAACCGAATATACCGCCATGAAAGCGCAGCTTGATGCCATTGAGTTGCGTCTGGCTGAGCAGGTTGAACCGGCACCCGGTGCGGTTGCCCTGGTTCGGCAGCTGCACGAAGAGGGGCGTCGACTGGGTATTCTGACCCGTAACCTGCAATCGGTTGCCCGCTCAACGCTTAGTTGTCTGGGCATCCTCGACTGTTTTGCTGCCGAAGATGTGTTGGGGCGCGAGGAGGCTGCGCCCAAGCCTTCACCGGACGGTATTCACCGTTTGCTGGATCGTTGGCAGCTGTCGGCGACTGAGGCGGTAATGGTCGGGGACTTTCGCTTTGATCTTGAGGCCGGGCGTGCGGCGGGCAGTCATACCTGCCTGATCCTGCCCGATAATCCCTGGCCCGAGCTGGCAGACTGGCACCTGCCTGATTGCAGTGCCCTGCTGGCTCGACTCTAGATCGGGCTGTCGACTGGCCTGCAGGGTTGGTTGGTCAGTCTACCGCCTGAAAGCGCAGGCGCATTGATAGGTCGACCGCCTTGACGTCCTTGGTCATGCTGCCGATCGAGATGTAGTCCACACCGGTTTCAGCAACGCTGCGCAGGGTCGCTTCGGTTATGCCACCAGACGCCTCCAGCTTGGCGCGCCCGGCGTTTAGGCTGACGGCGGTACGCATGTCCTCGTCGCTTAGCTCGTCCAGCATGACGATGTCGGCGCCCGCTTCCAGCGCCTGTTTCAGCTCTTCAAGGCTTTCCACCTCGACCTCAACCGGTTTGCCTGGCGCAATGTCGTGCGCACGGCTGACGGCCTGGGCGATGCCACCGCAGGCGGCGATATGGTTTTCCTTGATCAGGAAAGCGTCGTACAGACCGATACGGTGGTTGTGACAACCGCCGCAGGTCACCGCGTATTTCTGTGCCAGGCGCAGGCCGGGAATGGTCTTGCGGGTATCAAGCAGCTTGACGTTGGTGCCGGCAACCAGATCAGCGAAGTGACGGCTGCGGGTGGCGGTTGCCGACAGCAGCTGGATGAAGTTGAGCATCGAGCGCTCTGCGGTTAGCAGACCGCGGGCTGGGCCGCTGAAGCGGCAAATCGTCTGATCGGCGAGCAGGGTGTCGCCGTCATTGACCAGCCATTCAATGGCGATTTGCGGATCGACCTGACGGGCAACTTCATCTGCCCAGGCGCGGCCACAGAAGACGGCGGCCTCACGGGTGATGATGCGGCCATCGGCCTGGCGATCTGCGGGAATCAGGCTGGCGGTGATATCGCCGTCGCCCACATCTTCGGCCAGGGCGCGGCGGACGTCATCAACGATGCTGGTCTGCAGGCTGTCGAGTGTGAGGTTTGGCATAGAGGCTCCGGCGTCTGGTCGCAAGTGCCGCGAGTATACCGATTGGCAAAAAAAAATGCCCGCCGGGGAGGCGGGCATTCTGTGCGGGCCGACTTACTTGTTGAGGTAGTTGGCCGGGTCAGCGAAGTAATCCTTGGTCATCTTGAAGACCACGGGGCTCAGCAGCAACAACGCAATCAGGTTGGGAATCGCCATCATCGCGTTGAGTGTGTCGGCCACCAGCCACAGGCTGTTCAGATCGATGCCGGGCAGGGTGCCCAGCGGAATAGCGATGATCCACAGCAGGCGGAAGGGCAGGTTGGAGCGTTCACCGAACAGGAACTGGGTGCACTTCTCTGAGTAGAAGCTCCAGCCGATGATGGTGGTGAAGGCGAATACAGCCAGGCCAATGCTGACAATGTACTGCCCCCACACGCCCGGCAACCCCTGACTGAAGGCCAGTGCCGACAGCGGCGCGCCGTTCTCGCCGCTTTGCCAGGCGCCGGTCACCATGATCACCAGACCGGTGATCGAGCAGATGATGATAGTGTCGATGAAGGTGCCGAGCATGGCAACGGTGCCCTGGCGGATCGGGTTGTTGGTTTGCGCGGCGGCGTGTGCGATCGGCGCACTACCCAGACCTGCCTCGTTGGAGAACACGCCGCGGGCGATACCAAAGCGCATGGCCATCCAGACAGTGGCGCCGGCAAAACCGCCAGCAGCGGCACTCGGGTTGAAGGCGTAGTAGAAGATCTGGCTGAAGGCTTCCGGGATCTTGTCGGCGTGCATGATCAGGATGATCAGCCCGCCGCCAACGTAAAAGATCGCCATGATCGGCACCAGTTTGCCTGCCACTTCTCCGATACGCTTGATGCCGCCCAGCAGAACCAGGGCGACCAGCACGGCGATGATAATGCCGGTGGCCAGCGGCGGGATGCTGAAGGAGCTGTTCAGGGCGTCGGCAACCGAGTTGGACTGGATGGTGTTGCCGATACCGAAGCCGGCCAGCATGCCGAAAATCGCAAACAGCACGCCGAGCCATTTCCACTTCTCGCCCAGGCCGTTCTTGATGTAGTACATCGGACCGCCGACGTGGTTGCCCAGGGCGTCTTTCTCGCGATAGCGCACGGCGAGGACGGCTTCGCAGAACTTGGTGGCCATGCCAACCAGTGCGATGACCCACATCCAGAACAGCGCGCCCGGGCCGCCAAGGAACACGGCGGTTGCGACGCCTGCGATGTTACCGGTGCCTACGGTGGCCGAAAGCGCGGTCATCAGCGCGTTGAAGGGGCTGATGTCGCCTTCTTCAGTGCTTTTGCGGCCGCGCCACAGCATACTGAAACCGTAGAGCAGCTTGCGTTGTGGGGTTAGCTTGAGACCAAGTGTAAGATACAGGCCGGTGCCGGCCAGCAGTGCCAGCATGGCCGGCCCCCACACGATCCCGTTGATTTCCCCAATGAGGGAGATAAGTGCTTCCATAAAATGCAGCTCCTGATGTTGTGTTTTCGATGCCTTCACTGGTGCATCGTTACTGTGCTGTCAGGCAGATGTTGACCAATTGAGCATATACCAGAGATTACGGGAGCGGTTACAGAATATGTCCGTACTAGGGGCTGTTGCCATTTCCTTCATCCGCCTGCCGGAGTCCATTTTTCGGCTAGGCAAGGCGGAGGGATTGCAGTGTGGTCATTCCACGTAAGCGACGAGTGACGCCGAGTGGCGGTTTTACAGGCGGCAACAGGCGGGTGAAGGAAATGGCAACAGCCCCTAATATCAGAAAGGGAACTGTGACTTCGATCAAGAATTCGATCGAGGGTGGCAGCGTTGCCAACGTAAGTCGGTATACTGAAAATTAGTGAAAGTTTGACGCCAATTTGTCGACATAGGGATAGCGAAAAGCGCGGCAGGATGGTCTCCGCTGGCGTGCAGCACCATATGACAAGCTTGACTTGTCTGGAGAGCAATAATGTCCCAAGACCCAAAAGTGGTTTCAATCAAGCCGAACCTCGCGGCCCGCGCCGCTGCAGGGGTGTCGTCGTTGCCTGCTCCGCTGATCAGTGTGCGGGATCTGACGGTGGGTTATCTCCAGTCCGCACTGGGGGAGATGTTCGACAAGGCCGATGACAACCTGTTCGAGATGGCCGACAAGGCCGGCAACAATGCTGATCAGGCGTTGTTCTTTGAGGCGATGCGCAATGTTCGCCTGCAACGACATAATGTCGTCAAGCGCACCTGTGATGCTTTGGCACTGGCGGCAGAGCAGATCAATACGGAGGCGCCTTCAGCGGCGCCAGCTGTTACCTTCGAACTGGATACCTTGAGCCTAGTTCAGCCGGACGAATTGGAAGAGACGGTGGCTATTGACGGAATGGTCAACCGGGTTGTCAGTCGTAATCAGACAGCGCTTGCCCACCTGTTGATGAGGGTAAACAGCCTCGCAAAAAAGTCCTTGGACGAACGTAGCAACCCTTTTGCGCCGGGGGCGCTTGCCGAGCACTTTGCTGAGGCGACGAAGTCGCTGGACCTGGATATCAAAGTCCGTTTGATTATCTTCAAGTTGTACGAACGTTACGTCTTCAACGGGATTGACGGGCTCTATGAAAGCCTGAACGAAGCGTTTATTTCTGCAGGCGTCATGCCAGACCTGCGCTTTTCCACAGCAGCGTCCTCACGTCGACCAGCACCTGCGCCAGGGGCGGGTGCCGGTCGTGGCGATAGCGCCGAATCCAGTCGTTTTGCCGAGAACAGTGACCAGCAGGAAATTCTGGGCATGTTCGGTGATCTCATCGGCAAGTGGCGGGTTGCCAGCGGTGATGTTGCGCTTGCAGGGCTGACTGCGCCTGGTGGTGTGCCGATGGGAACCAGCGAGCTGCTGCGTGTGCTTTCGGGCGTGACCGCCGACAATTTTGCCGGAGATGCTGGGCAGAACGGCTTGCGCCGCCATGTCCAGCAGTTGCTGCATGAGCAGCGAGTGCAGAGTGGTGGTGCCAAGACAGTTGCTCGAGTTGATGATGATGTCATCAGCTTGGTGTCCATGCTGTTTGATTTCATTCTGGAAGACCGGGAGCTGCCCGCCGCGGTGAAGGCGTTGATTGCCCGCCTGCAGTTGCCGGTGCTTCGGGTCGCTATCATCGATAAAACGTTTTTCAGCCGGGCCTCTCACCCGGCTCGTCGCCTGCTGAACGAACTGTCGCGGGCCACCATGGGCTGGAATGACCATGATGACCTGCGCCGCGATCAGCTACATGGCTTGCTCGAGCAGATTGTCGAGCAGTTGCTGGCAGAGGCAGAGCCCGATGCAGACATGTTTGATGCCCTTTATCAGCGCTTGACCGACTTCCTGCGCACCGAGCAGCGCCGTGCCGAGCGGGTGGAGCAGCGCACCCGTGATGCGGAGGAGGGGCGTGCCAGAATCAAGGCCGCTCGGGCAGAAGTGGCTCGTGAGATGAACAAGTTGCTGTTGGGGCGGACCTTGCCGGTCACTGTGGTCGACCTGCTGCGCGATACCTGGAGTCAGGTAATGCAGGTGATATTCCTCCGTGAAGGTGGGGAATCCAAAGCGTGGCGCCATGCGCTTGGCACAGCCAAAGCCATGGTGCACAGCGTCCAGTCGGTCGATAAGGCCGGTGTGGCGATGCGCCTGGCCCAGAATCGGCAGATCGAAGCTGCGGTCCGGGCTGGTCTGGAGTTGTTGGGGCTGGATGCAGCTTCGATTGAGCGTCATGTGCAGGCAATTGTCTTGCCCCAGCGTGCTGTACTCGCTGCGGTGGCCGCTGCGACACCCCCTGACGTGCCGAGCGAAACTGAGCCAGCTGAGGTTGCTGCGGCTGAGCCCGCAACGGTTGTTGCTGATGAGTTGCCGGTTCGGGTCGAAGCCGTGCGGGTAGAGGAGCCGGTGCTGGAGCAGGAGCCTGTCGAGGCGCCGCCGGAAACAATCGATGATCTGCCGAGCGTTGGCGCGCAGCGCTGGGTCGAGAGTCTGGGTACTGGCTGCTGGTTGCAACTGGTTGTGGCTGAGGGCAAGGCGCCCCAGCGGTGTAAACTGGCGGCAATCATCAGCTTCAGTGGCAAATATATCTTCGTCAACCGTAACGGCGTCAAGGTTGCGGAGTTGTCCGGCCAGGAGCTGGCTCACGGTTTTGACCGGGGTCAGGTCAGCCTGCTGGATGAGAATCAGTTGTTTGATCGCGCTCTGGAGTCGGTCATCGGCAACCTGCGCCAGTTGCAAGCGCGTACCTGAGCTCTGATGCAGTAGACGCTGCCACCTGCTAGCATGGCGTTTTGGCTGTCAGGGGGCGTTTATGCGCATAAGCGAGGGTTGGTTGGAAGGGGGGGCGCGCTGCCCGTCCAGTCATTGCAACGAGCGGCCCGCCGAGTGTGACGTATCGCTGCTTGTCATCCACAACATAAGCCTGCCGCCGGGCGAGTTCGGCGGCGGTTATGTGCAGCCCTTTTTTACCGGGCAACTGAATCCATCCATTCATCCCTACTTTGCCGAGATCGCTGATCTGCGTGTGTCTGCACACTTCCTGATTGAGCGCGATGGCACCATTACCCAGTTCGTTTCCTGTAATCAGCGCGCCTGGCATGCCGGTGCGTCTTGCTTTGGTGGGCAGGAAAACTGCAACGATTTCTCGGTCGGCATTGAGCTTGAGGGCGCAGACGAGGTGCCGTATACAGACGCCCAGTATCGCGTTCTGGTGCGTTTGACCAAGGCCCTGCAGTGTGCTTATCCCGCCATTGAAAATCACCGTATCACCGGGCACGAGTTCATTGCCCCGGGTCGCAAGACCGATCCTGGACCGGCCTTTGATTGGCGACGCTACCTGCGAGCGTTGGTTTGTTCATCCCCTGCTCAGGAGCTGCACTGATGCACTTTCTTGCCTTGCTGCTGGTTGTTGTACTGATGTGGCTCACCCCTTTGCGGACCGGGCTGCCGCTGGATCTGCCGAAATACTGGGTAGGTTTGGTCGTGCGTCATGGGGGGGGGCAGGCGCGGATTGGCGGAGTGTTGCTGGTATTGTTACCCGTCTTGCTGCTGGTGTTGCTGCAGTGGTGGCTGCAGCGCAATGGGCTGGGGTTCTTCGGATTGCTGCTGTTTGCCCTGGTATTGCTTGCCTGTGTTGGTCGTCAGGACCCACTGGGCGAGTTGGCGGCCGGATTTGAGCGCGCCTGGGCGCGCGGTGATGAGGCCGCCGCTGCGCTGGTGGCAGAGCAGGATCTGGGCGTGGTGGCGGAGGGCGAGCAGTCGGTGCTGGCAGAGGTCAGGGCGGTGCTCGTTCGGGAGATGCTGCACGGTTATGTGGTGACTGTCTTCTGGTTCGCGCTGCTGGGGCCGGTTGGTGCGCTGGGCTACCGCCTGTTGCGGGTGCTGGCTGACGCGTCAGGCACCAATGCGGCCGGACCTGCCGCCGCTCTGGTGCATGCGCTGGAGTGGATTCCTGCGCGCCTGCTGGCCGCCAGCTTTGCGCTGGTGGGCCATTTTGACCATGTTCGCGCTGTGCTGGAGAATGTCCTGTTCAGCTGGGACGTGCCCTCTGATGAGCTGATACATAGCGCGGCCGAAGCGGCGCTTCAGGGCGGGTCGCAGCGGCTCGCCGACGCAGGGGATGAGGGTGTGCTGGCTGATACCCGTACGCTGCTGGTGCGCGCGTTGATGGTCTGGGCCGTCGTACTGGCCTTGTTGGCCGTACTTGGTTAGATTCCTTTGCTGACTGTCTTAAAGTTGCGCTGCTTGGAGCCGATAGCTTTTCTATGAGACAGTCAGTGGCGAAGCAAGAACGCGTCGTCGCGGTAGATAATACAAAAAGCAGCGCTGGTTCAGTCAGCGCATAGCCCTTGCCGCAGGGCAGTTTATTATTAGGAGAGACCTCGGGTGAACAGTCTGCTTTCCCCTGCCATTGCGTTAATGAACCGGCTGAGCTATGGCATGAAGTTCTGCCTGATCAGCGTCCTGTTTTTTGTCCCGCTCGGTATTGTCAGCAGCATGCTTGTGCAGCAGGCCTACGACCGTGTCGAGGTGACTGCCCACGCCCTCGACAGCTTGTCGCTGGTGCAGGCGACCTCGGGGGTGCTACGCAACGCTGAACTGGTGCGTGACCTGGATGCGGTCAACACCCGCTTGGGGCAGGGCGGCCAGGCCGATAGTATTGAGCAACGCCTGATACAGGCGCGCTCCTCTTTGATCGAACAGCTGAACAATCTGCCGCTCGAAGCGGACGATCCGGCCGCAGCAGACCTGATAAAAATGCGCGACGGTCTGGTGCAAAGCTACAAGGACATTGCGGCCGAGTCGATCACCTCCCGTGGTCCCATGTCGGTCCGTGCGATGGACGAAACCGAAAGCCTGCTGAAAATGACAGCCGCATACGCGGGTCTGCCGCAGGACTTCGACCGCAACGTTCGCCAGCTTACCGAGTTACTGATTGGTTCGACGGTAGAGGTGACCTCGGCGCTGGGGCAGGGCCGTGCAACCGGCTCGTATTCCATGGGACTGGGTTTCCTCAACTCAGACGCCAGCCGGGAAATGGATGACCTGGTCAATTCGCTGCAGAAGCTCGGAACCGATTATGCGCAGGCGCTGGATCAGGCGGTGACCAGTACCGGCAGCAGCGCGTTGCAGGGCGCGGCGCAGAGCAGTCGTGAGAGCATCGACAGCGCAATGTCGATCTTTGAAGACGACGTGATCATTGCGGCCTCTCTGGACAGCACCTGGGACGCCTTTTTTGACCGCATCACTGGCGAAATGGATGCGACCTATGCGTTGGATGAGGCCATCTTCGATTATCTGGGTGCCCAGCTCGAGACCCGTCTGGCGAGTAACAAGCGAACCATGCTCGCCCTGGTGGCTTCGTTGTCGCTGGTTGGTCTGTTGATTATCTACCTCTATGCCGGCTTCTATTTCGCTACTCGCCGCACACTCAAGCGACTGTCTCTGCAGATGGGGCAGGTGGCGCGTGGCGATATGACGGTACAGGTTGAAGTTGACAGCCGTGACGAGCTGGGAGCGCTGGCGGCGGACTTCAACAATACCGTTCAGCGCGTGCGCGAGCTGATCCGTCAGGTCAGCGATACCTCTGGTCAGGTGCAGGAACAATCGAGTCAGGTCGAGCATATCGCGACAGAGAGCAGTCAGGCGGTCGCGTCGCAGCGCAGCCAGATTGAGCAGGTGGCGACGGCAATGAACGAAATGGCAGCCACGTCTCAGGAGGTGGCGCGCAGTGCGGCGCTGGCGGTGAACAACGCCGAGCAAGTCAATACCGAGACGCTGAATGGTCGCCGTATGGTTGAGTCTTCAGTGGACGGTATCGAGAAGCTTGCAGGAGAAATCGAGAACTCGGTACGGGTGATCAATCAACTGGCTGACGACAGCTCGTCGATCAGCCGCGTGCTTGATGTGATCAAAGGTGTCGCTGAGCAGACCAACCTGCTGGCGCTCAACGCGGCCATTGAAGCTGCGCGTGCGGGTGAGCAGGGGCGCGGGTTTGCGGTCGTTGCTGATGAGGTGCGCACTCTGGCTCGACGTACCCAGCAGTCCACCGAGGAAATTGAGCAGATGATCGCGCGGCTGCAAGACGGTGTTTCAGCAGCGGTCAAGGCGATGGGCAGCAGCCACAGCATGACGGCATCGACTGTGGAGTCGTCGCTGCAGGTGCAGCAGGGGCTGGACAGCATTCTCAAGGCGGTTACCCAGATCGTTGATCAGAGTCAGCAGATCGCCGCCGCTGCCGAGCAGCAGACGGTGGTCAGTCACGATATCGATCAGAACATCGTGCAGATCAATGAGGCCGGCGAGCGCACTGCGCAGGGCGCGCAGCGCGCCGAGGAAGCCAGCGGCCGCCTCGGGCAACTGGTCCACTCGCTGCAAGGCATTATCAACGCCTTCAAAGTGTGACCGCAGGGGCTGCCAGGCTCAGGCCTCAGGCTTGGGCTTGGCCGCCCACAGTACTTCGGCGGTTCCTTCCAGTATGGCGATCGTTCGCGCCACAACAAATAGCAGGTCAGACAGTCGATTCAGGTAGATGGCCGACTGATTGTTTACCTCTTCCTCAACCGCCAGCGTCAGATAATGGCGCTCGGCACGACGACACACGCTGCGAGTCAGGTGGGCCTGGGCAACAAGCACTGAACCACCGGGCAGAATGAAGTTCTTCAGTGGCTCCAGGCTGGCGTTGTAGTGGTCAATCAACTGCTCCAACTGGGCGACGTCGGCTGCTTCAATCAGGTCGTGGCCGGGCACGGCCAACTCGCCACCCAGATCGAATAACCGGTGCTGGATTGGGGTGAGTGCGAGTTTGAGGTCTGTCATGTGGGCAGTGTCCATCTGGCATAGCAGCAGGCCCAGATGGCTATTTAATTCGTCCACATCGCCCATGGCTTCGACCCGGGGGTGATCCTTGCGAATTCGCTCGCCATTGGCCAGCCCGGTTTCTCCGCCGTCGCCGGTGCGGGTGTACAGTTTGCTCAGGCGGTAGCCCATCGCGTGTGTCTCCTCGAAAGTGTGCGCGCCAGTCTAGGGGCTGTTGTGGTTTTATCACAAGCCATATCACCGGCCCAGGGCGGGCCGAGTGGTGTTGCCGGCAGGATCATCAGTCGGCTGGCAGCCGGTGTGTGCGCAGTGTGTCTTGGGCGGCCCTGTGCAGCCGGTCCAGGGCTGGTGTCGCAAGACCCGCAGCGTGTGCCGCACGGCAGGCGTAGCCGAGAATGTAGTCGAGTTCGGTGCGGCGGCCTGCGTGCAGATCCTGGCGAGTCGAGGAGCTGTTGTTTGCGGTGGCCAGAATGACGGAGTGAACCTGCTGGTCGAGGTCGCCCTGCACGCCTTGCAGCGTCAGGAGTTGCTGCAGTTCGGCTAGGCACTCTGTCAGCCAGCCGTCGGCTCGTTCTGGAACCTCTCCGTTGCGGCAATCATAAATCAGCGTGAAAGGGTTGATCGCGCAATTTACCGCGAGCTTGCGCCAGAGCACTGGCATGATGTCGGGCTGCCAACTGGTTGCGATGCTGGCGGGAAGGGAACTGAGCCAGTCGGGCGCCGGTATATCCGGATGCAATGGACCAATGATGTTGTGGCCGCGGCCCGCCCAGATAAGCTCTTGCTCGCTCGGGCGCCAGGCTCCGTCGGTGACGCTGATGCAGTACACGCGGCAGGCGGGAAAGGCGTCCGCAATCGCCTGTTGCGAGCCCAGGCCGTTTTGCAGCAAAAAAATCTCGGCATCGGGCTGCAGGCGGTGGCGCACTGACTCGACAGCAGGCAAGGCAGCATAGGATTTGGTTGCCACCACAAGGCGCAGGATAGGCGTGGTGGCATCCGCTGTTTCTGCCGCCAACGGTAACCGATGCACAGCGGCTCCATCGTTGAACCCAAGCTCACCGCCGTTGCGGTTCCACTGCTCCAGTCGGCTGCTGTTACGAAGGATCAGGCGGCAATCCCTGTTTGCCAGGCGCAGCCGAGCAGCCCACAGCAGGCCGAGACTGCCCGCCCCGACGATATACAGCATGCGGTCCTTAGCCGAGTCGGGCTTCGGTGATCAGGTTGGTTTCGTAAGCATCGTTAAGATGGCTTTCTACCTGTTGCAGCAGCGCCTCGGCCTCGGGTGCTGCCTGTTGGTTGCTCAGGGTACAGATAACCATGCCTGCGCGGATTGACAGGTAGCCTTCGCTGGTCTTGAACGCTTTGAGATTGAGACCGTCGTGCAGACGGCGAAAACTCGCCGGTTTCAGATCGGCTGCCTGGTCGGCGATGGTGACGATGGCGAACGCGTTGTCGTCAACCCGGGCAATCACGTCGGTGGGGCGCACCAGCTGCTGTAGGCGTCGCGCAGTGCCGCGCAGCACTTCCTGTTGTACGGTGTCACCGAAGCGTTCGCTCAGGGCGGGCAGGTTCTGTACGCCCATGACGACCAGGCAGCACGCACCGCCGCGTGATTCAACATTGCGCAGGACTTCGGTCAGGCGCTGAATCAGGTAGCGGCGGTTGCCGATGGCCGTTAGCCGGTCGACCAGGTTGTGTTCTTCCAATTGCGCGTTGTTGGTTGCCAGCAGCTGGTTCTCATCCAACAGACGGTTGATCAACTGGGAGGTGCGGTCGGCAGCGTAAATGCGCGGCAGCAACTGCTCATTCATCGCCGATTTGCTGATGAAGTCATCTACGCCGCGATCAAAGGCTTCGCCGAGGACGTTGTCGCCCTCGCGTGCAGTCAACAGGACCACGTAGGTGTAATGGACCGATTGCTCGTCCAGCTGACGGATACGTGTGGTCAGCTCCAGGCCGTCCATTTCCGGCATCAGCCAGTCGGCAACCATCACGCTGGCCGGCTGCTCTTCATGCATGCGCAGGGCATCCATGGCCGAGCTGGCGAAACGGATGTTGTTATAGCCGGCCTGACTCAGGGTATGGCCGATGACAGCACTGCTGAACTTGGTGTCATCGACTACCAGGATGCTGAGTTGGGGGTTCGGCATGTAGTTGCTCCCTGCTGGACGTTGGCCGGTCTAGGTATAATGCCATGAGGTTATACCGTCGTTTTGTAATGAACATCATAATTTTGGGTTTTTCTGTGAGGTAGCACAATGCCATCCTTTGATGTCGTGTCCGAACTGGACAAACATGAAGTGACCAACGCAGTTGATAATGCTAAGAAAGAGCTGGAGCGGCGTTACGATCTGCGGGGTAAAGGGGAGATCGATTTCAACGATAAACAGAAGACGATCACCATGAGTGCGGAGTCCGACTTTCAGCTTGAGCAGATGATGGGGATTCTTGAGCTCAGTCTGACTAAGCGCAAGATCGATATTCGCTGTCTGGACGCGGGTGAACCATTTGCCTCTGGCAAGCAGGTCAAGCAGGATGTGTCGTTTAAGGAAGGGATCGACAAGGAGCTTGCCAAGAAAATCGTGGCCTTGATCAAGGATTCCAAGCTCAAGGTGCAGGCTGCGATTCAGGGCGAGCAGGTACGGGTAACGGGCAAGAAGCGTGATGACTTGCAGGATGTCATGGCACTGTTGCGCGGCAGTGAGCTGGAGTTGCCGCTGCAATACAACAACTTTCGCGACTAAGGTCGCGAACCATCGCTGATAAAAGGGGGCACGAATGGATGAAATCATGAACAAGCTGCAAGGGCTTGAAGAGACGCTGCTGCCGCTGCTGGTTGAGTATGGCAGCAAGCTGGCACTGGCGCTGCTGACGCTGCTCATCGGCTGGTGGCTGATTGGTCGTCTGATGAAAGCTATGAACGGGGTCATGACCAAGCGCAACCTAGAGCCAACGCTGCATGGCTTCATCGGCTCAATGGTATCCGTCGCGCTCAAGGTGCTCCTGCTGATCAGTGTTGCCGGCATGGTGGGTATCGAGACAACGTCCTTCATCGCGGTGCTGGGTGCAGCCGGTTTGGCTGTAGGCTTGGCACTGCAGGGCAGTCTGGCCAACTTCGCTGGTGGAGCCTTGATTCTGTTTCTGCGTCCGTTTCGTGCCGGTGAATATATTGAGGCGCAGGGCGTTGCAGGCACGGTTGATAGCATTCAGATTTTCAACACCGTACTGAGAACGCCTGACAACAAGACTGTGATCGTGCCTAATGGCAGCCTGTCCAACGGCAATATCATCAACTATTCCCGTCAGGCGACCCGTCGTGTCGATCTGAATATCGGTATTGATTACAGCGATGACCTCAAGCAGGCCAAGGACATGCTGATGGGGCTGGCCCAAGGCGACAGCCGTGTGCTCAAGGATCCAGAGCCAGTAGTCTGGCTGGTATCGCTGGGTGACAACTCGGTGAACCTGTCGCTGCGTATGTGGACCAAGACAGAGGATTACTGGGGCGTTTTCTTCGAGTTGCAGGAAAAGGCCAAGCTGGAGTTTGATGCAGCAGGCATCAGCATTCCGTTCCCGCAGCGAACTGTGCATCTGGTGCAGCAGACGTCCTGATTTACTCGGGCGCTGTGACAAAAAAACCGGCCATGGCCGGTTTTTTTGTGTCTGTAAGTCAGTCTATGCCGGGGCGGCGCAAGCGATCCGGGTGGGCGTATCTGAGCAGGGCGAAAGCGAGAATGATCGCCGGTAACCCGGTCAGTGCGGTGGCCATAAAGAAGTGGACCCAACCCAACTGGGTGGCCAGAACGCCGGTGAAGCCGGCGGCAAACTGGCCCGGCAGGGTCATCAGAGAGCTGAACAGGGCGTATTGGGTCGCGGTGTAGGCGGTGTTGGTCAGGCTCGATAGATAGGCAATGAACACCGAGATAGCCAGCCCGCCAGTAATGTTGTCGGCAATGATGGCGACGATCAGCCCGTCCGGTTGTGGGCCGATGAAGGCCAGCCAGGCAAAGATCAGGTTGGTCGCTGGCGCCATGAACGCGGTCAGAATCAGGATCGGCGCAATGCCGAAACGGGCCACCATCAACCCGCCGAGGGCTGCGCCGGCCAGTGTCATGGCCAGACCGAAAGCGGCGGCGATGTTGGCGATCTGCTCCTTGCTGAAACCGATGTCGAGATAGAAAGGGTTGGCCATGGTGCCCATGAAAATATCGCTGACTCGGAAGGTCGCGATAAACAGCAGAATGATGAAGGCAACCCGGCCATAGCGCTCAAAGAACTCGGTAAAGGGCGCAATGAATGCGTTGAAGGCCCAGCCGGACAGCTGCAGTCGCCAGCCACTGTGAACCGACTCGCTCAGGTGTTGAGTCAGGCGGGCCTCCTGCGCTCGGGTTGCATCGGTAATTTCCACGCTCGGTTCAGCAATAATCAGTGTTGTTACCAGCCCGATCAGCATCATGCCGGCCATCAGCCCATAGGCCATGCTCCAGTCCTGCAGGGCGGCGATGTGCAGGGCGCCCGCGCCGGCAGCGAGGATGGCTACCCGATAACCGGTGACGTAGGTGGCGGCCATGGCGGCCTGGCGGTGCTTGGCTTCGGCTTCGACCCGGTAGGCGTCAATGGCGACATCCTGAGTGGCCGAACCGAAGGCGGCCAGCACTGCCCATAGCGCAACCCATTCCAGATGCTCCAGCGGATTGGTCATCGACATGCCAAGCAATGCGCCGGCAATCACCAACTGGGCAAGCAGCATCCAGCTGCGCCGACGCCCGAGCAGGCGCGTCAATATGGGGACGGGCAATCGGTCGATCAGTGGCGCCCACAGAACCTTGATCGAGTGCGCCATACCGACCCAGCTGAGAAAACCGATAGACGCCAGTTCGACGCCGATATCGCGTAGCCAGGCGCTGAAGGTGCCGCCGACCAGCAACAGTGGCAGACCGGCGGAGAAGCCGAGAAACAGCATGCCGATGACGCGTGGCTTGAGGTAAACCCGAAGGCCTTCAGCTGGCAGGGGAGTGGTACTGGGGTCGGAAGGGCTGGAACTCATGCTTGTCCTTGTGATGGCGCGGGGTACTCTGGCCAGCCGTAGTGTCGCAGATTCACGCGACCGTTGCGTACCAGTATGCCTTCGGCAGCCAGTCTTTCGCGTTGTTCCCGGCCGCTGGGGGAATCGGGCCCGAGTGACAGCTTTCCCTGGCTGTTGAGGACGCGATGCCAGGGCAGGTTTGTACCCTCAGGCAGTTGTCCAAGCCAGCGCCCGACCAGGCGCGCGCCACGGCCAAGGCCCGCCAGCTCCGCGAGGCGGCCGTAGCTGGTGACGCGGCCGGGCGGGATGCTGGCCAGCACCTGAAAAAAGACCGCCTTGCGTTCGTCACCTGCTGGAGGGTTGAACGCTGGCGCTATCTGCCGGTCTTTCATGGATAATCGCCCGTTTAACCTGATGCCTGCTGGATGGTGTTCAATGCCGTTGTTCCGCGTTGTCTTGTTGTGCTGTCTTACCTTGCTTTCCTGGCGCAGTGTCGCTGATACCCTGTGGCTGGACAATGGGGATCGTCTGACTGGCAAAGTCGAGTTCCTCGAAGGTGGCAAGCTGGTGCTGGAGACAACCTATGCCGGGACCTTGACCATTAGTGTCGCCCGTATCAGAACTTTCAACAGCGAGGAGCCCGTGCTGGTCAAGTTGCGCGACGGCATCCAGCACACCGTGCAGTTGGCCGAGTCGGAGCAGGATGGCCAGGTGCTGCTGCGGGTACCTAACCGGCGACCGGTCGCCACCGAGATTGGCTCGATACGTCAGTTGCTGGTCCCCAGGCCATTGGTTCAGGACTCGGTCTGGGAGGGCGATGCCAGTGCGGCGCTCGATATTAAGGACACCTCCGGAAACGAGAAGCGCGATATCGATATCGATGTCACCTCACGCCTGCGTCACGGTCGCTGGCGCCATGATTGGGCACTGGACTACGACCGGGACTACAGCAACGACGTCAAGACCAGTCACACACTCGACGTCTCCTACGATCTCAATCGCTTTATCACCGATCAGTGGTTTTGGGCCAGCAGCGTGCAGTACAAGCGTGACCATATTAACGAGATAGCCAAGCAGCGTCAGTTTGGCATGGGCCCCGGTTACGAGTGGTGGAATACCGCCCTTGGGCGGTTCGAGACATCTGCGCGGCTGGACCGGGTCTGGCTCAAGGAGCGCGATGGCAATCGTTCGCGCTATGACGCCCTTGGCCTGCAGTGGGATTACCGGCGTTTTCTGCTGGGCAAGCGCTTCGAGTTGTTCCACAGCGCAGAGACACAAATCCCCGACGATCCAAAGGTTCGCTATCTCATGGATGCCGATCTGGGGATACGCTATCGGCTTACCAGTTGGGCGTCGCTAAGCCTCAAGGGAGAGCTGGATTACCTGAATACCACCGACGACAGCGGCTATCGAGATACCCGATACACCCTTGGACTGGGTGTGGGCTGGTAGGGACGGCAGGGGAGAAGAAGCGTGCGGATTGGCGGCGCGCGGCCACCAATCCGCAGACAGCATCAGAGACGCAGACCACCGTCCAGTTCAAGGATGCGGCCGGTGTAGTAGTCGTTCTCGAACAGGTAGGCTGCCGAGTGAGCGATCTCTGCCGGTTTGCCCATGCGCTTGAGCGGAATGCCTGAAGTCATTTTCTCCAGCGCTTCCGGCTTCATGCTGCCGGTCATCTCGGTTTCGATGAAGCCCGGAGCAATGCCGGCAACACGGATACCGTAGCGGGACAGCTCTTTCGCCCAGGTGACGGTCATAGCGGCCACGCCGGCCTTGGCGGCGGAGTAGTTGGACTGACCAACGTTACCGGCGCGAGAGATCGACGAGATGTTGATGATCAGGCCTTGAGTGCCCAGCTCGATCATCTTGGCAGCCACTTCGCGGGTGCCGAGGAATACGCCGGTCAGGTTGACGTCGATAACCGCTTGCCACTGCGCCATGCTCATTTTCTGGATTTGACCGTCTTTAGCTTTCAGCAGCAGACCGTCGCGCAGGATGCCCGCGTTATTGATCAGGCCGTGAATGGCGCCAAAGTCTTCGGCAACCTGGTTCACCATGTGGGTGACCTGCTCTTCGTTGGCAACGTTGCAGATGTACGAGCGGGCGTCGCCGCCAGCGGCTTTGCAGGCTGCAACAGCAGCATCCAGCGCTTCCTGATTGAGGTCGACCAGAGCCAGTTTGGCGCCTTTGGCAGCCAGGAATTCGCCCATGGAACGACCCAGGCCCTGTCCGCCACCGGTGATGATGATAACGCTGTCTTGCAATTGCATTGGGCTCTCCTCGCAAGGGGGGGATGGAAATGAGGTGCGCAAGCATGCACCAGATTTTCGATATTTTGAATACCTGAAGCCGCATTCTGGTCACTTTCTGACCTTGGTGGCGGTGCCATTGGTCGATCTGCCGGTTGAAAGCTGAAGAGGTCGTACCCATATACTTGAAACCTGTCCAATACGAGGTGCGTATGCCCCTGTTCAGATTCTTCCTTTTGCTCCTGCCCCTGCTTGAGCTGGCTACCCTGATCCTGCTTGGCCAGCGCATTGGTGTAGGCGCAACCCTGCTGTGGGTGCTGGGTACCGGCCTGTTGGGTCTGGTGCTGATCCAGCGCCAGGGCTGGTCGATGCTGCAGCAGCTGCAAATCCGCATGGCGGAAAATCGCTCACCTTTTGCCGTGTTGAAGACCGGCATGTGGTGGCTGCTGGCCGGCGTGCTGTTGATGATCCCTGGTTTGATAACCGATGCGCTGGCGGTGCCCTGTCTGGTGCTGGCGCTGGTATCCCGTGGCAAACCGGGGCCGGGCGAGCCCGGTGGCCCGAACGTGTGGCGGCGCGGAAACACCACCATTATCGAGGGCGAATGGCGTCCCGATGATCCAGATCAGGTGTCGCCGGATCGCCGTATCGACCGAGATTGAAAAAAATCTTGCGCTTACCTCTTGAAATGGCCTTGCCAAGCCCCATCTAGTTCACACCGGTTTGGCGGGCTCTGTGAAAGGGCTGAGCCACGAATAGCGACGGGCCGCAAGGCTCGTCCTTCGGATTCGCATTGCGGGTCCGGATTACAACGTGAAAGCGCCGGGTTTCCGGCATTGAAGATCATTTATTGGGAGACACACAACGATGAAAATTCGTCCGTTACACGATCGCGTAGTCGTTCGTCGCAGCGAAGAAGAAACCAAGACTGCTGGTGGTATCGTTCTGCCCGGCTCGGCCGCTGAAAAGCCGAACACCGGGGTTATCGTTGCTGTAGGTACCGGGCGTCTGCAGGACAACGGCGAAGTTCGTCCGCTGGCCGTCAAAGAAGGCGACAAGGTGGTTTTCGGTCCTTACTCCGGCAATAACACCATCAAGGTCGATGGTGAAGACCTGCTGATCATGAGCGAATCCGAAATCTACGGTGTACTGGAAGGCTGATCCGCCACCCCGACACCCCTTAACGAATTCATTTGAAGGAAAGCAAACATGGCTGCAAAAGAAGTTAAATTTGGTATTTCCGGTCGCAACAAGATGCTGGACGGCGTAAACACGCTGGCCGATGCGGTTAAAGCCACTCTGGGTCCGAAGGGCCGTAACGTGCTGATCGAGCGCAGCTTCGGCGCGCCGCTGATCACTAAAGACGGTGTGTCCGTTGCCAAGGAAATCGAACTGAAAGACAAGTTCGAAAACATGGGCGCGCAACTGGTTAAGGACGTTGCCTCCCGCGCCAACGATGACGCCGGTGACGGCACCACTACTGCAACCGTACTGGCGCAGGCCATCGTGACCGAAGGTCTGAAGGCTGTTGCTGCCGGCATGAACCCGATGGACCTGAAGCGCGGTATCGACAAGGCCACTGCTGCCATCGTTGCCGAGCTGAAGAACCTGGCCAAGCCGTGTGCAGATTCCAAGGCCATCGCCCAGGTTGGTACCATCTCCGCCAACTCTGACGAGTCCGTCGGCAGCATCATTGCCGAAGCCATGGACCGCGTTGGCAAGGAAGGCGTGATCACCGTTGAAGAAGGTTCCGGTCTGGACAACGAACTGTCTGTTGTAGAAGGCATGCAGTTTGATCGTGGCTACCTGTCTCCCTACTTCGTCAACAAGCCGGAAACCATGTCTGCTGATCTGGATCAGCCTTACATCCTGTTGGTCGACAAGAAAATCTCCAACATCCGCGAGCTGCTGCCGGTTCTGGAAGCCGTTGCCAAGGCTGGTCGTCCGCTGATGATCGTTGCTGAAGACGTTGAAGGTGAAGCGCTGGCGACACTGGTTGTCAACAACATGCGTGGCATCGTCAAGGTTTCTGCGGTCAAGGCACCGGGCTTCGGTGATCGTCGCAAGGCCATGCTGCAGGACATCGCCATCCTGACCGGTGGTACCGTGATCAGCGAAGAAGTGGGTCTGAGCCTGGAAACCACTACTCTGGAGCACTTGGGTCAAGCCAAGAGCGTTCAGATCAACAAGGACAACTCCACTATCGTTGACGGCGCTGGTGCCAAGGCTGATATCGAAGCCCGCGTTAACCAGATCCGCAAGCAGGTTGAAGAAACCACCTCCGACTACGACCGTGAGAAGCTGCAAGAGCGTCTGGCCAAGCTGGCTGGCGGTGTTGCTGTGATCAAGGTTGGTGCTGCTACCGAAGTGGAAATGAAAGAGAAGAAGCATCGCGTTGAAGACGCGCTGCACGCTACTCGTGCTGCCGTTGAAGAAGGTGTGGTACCTGGCGGCGGTGTTGCCCTGGTCCGCACTCTGGCGGCTATCGAAGGTCTGGCTGGTGACAACGAAGACCAGAACGTCGGTATCAAGCTGCTGCGTCGCGCTGTTGAGTCGCCGCTGCGTCAGATCGTCACCAACGCTGGTGAAGAAGCTGCCGTTGTGCTGGAACGCGTCAAGGCAGGCGAAGGTAACTTCGGTTACAACGCTGCAACTGGCGAATACGGCGACATGATCGACATGGGCATCCTGGACCCGGCCAAGGTCACCCGCAGCGCGCTGCAGGCTGCCGCCTCGGTCGCCAGTCTGATGATCACCACTGAGGCCATGATTGCCGAGCTGCCGGAAGAGAAGCCGGCTATGCCCGACATGAGCGGCATGGGTGGTATGGGTGGTATGGGCGGCATGATGTAATCAGCCTCCCGGCAAACCCGAAACCCGGCTCGAAAGAGCCGGGTTTTTTTATGCGTCAAAAGTGCTGCGCGTCCCTGACGTTGGGCGTATGAAGCAACCAGTCCCGCAGGCCCGGACAGGAAGGCGAAAAGGTGCTGGCTAGCGCTCCGCAGTCGGACGCTGCTGGTCAAACGTATGCGTGAAGACGCTCTTCATTCACATCAGCTATTGCTTAACTCGCCAAGGCGGACCTGCTGCGCTGGTGTCTCTCCTGAAGCAGAACCACTGCGGTGGTTGTTAGCATGAAGCCGACGGCCGCCCAAAGCACGCCGGTGGCCAGCCCGCGATCCAGCAAGAGGCCGAACAGGATCGGGCCGATGACGCCACCCAGGTTGAAGCCGGTGGAGACGATGCCGAAGGTCTTGCCCTCGGCACCCGCGGGCGATGCTGCCCGCACCAGCATGTCACGCGAAGGAGCCACCATTCCGGTCAGGAACCCCGTCGCCCCCAAGGCGATGGTCAGGGCAATGGGGGGTAGCGCTACCTGGATAATCAGGACGACGATCAATGCCGCCAGCGCAAAGGCCCCCGCCGCGACATAGCCATGCCGGCTGGTGCGATCCGCCAGCACACCACCGGCCAGCACGCCAAAGGCGCTGGCAAACAGAAAGACTGTCAGTGCCAGGTTGGCTGCCGGCAATGTCACCTCAAAGCCCTGTACCAGGGCTGATACCGAAAACTTCTCGATAGCGCCCGTGCTCAGGCTGAGCAGAGTGAACAGCAACGTCAGAACTGCCAGCGTCATCACCGATGTGGACACCGGGCGGGCCCCGGCGTTGTGCGATCCACCGGCAATGGCATCGGGATGGTGGTTTTTTGTCGGTGTGCTGCTGACCATCACACCCCAGGCAGCCAGCCCGGCCAGCGCGGCAACGGCAAAGGACCAGCGGGGGGCCAGAAGCAGTGCAACGCCAACCATGACCGGCGGTGCCAGAGCCCCACCCAGAAAACCTGCGAAGGTATGAATTGAGAAGGCTCTGCCCATTTTGTCGATAGGCAGGCCGCGTGACAAAAGCGAGTAATCGGCCGGGTGGTAGACCCCGTTGGCCAGGCCAGCAAGGGTCATGGCGACGAGCAGACATGGGTAGCAGGGGAATATGGCGACCAGTCCGAAGCTGAACGCCCCCAGCAGGAGCGCGGCCATCAGCATCCGCCGGGCTCCCAGTCGATCAACCAGATAGCCGAGCGGCACCTGTACCAGCGCAGAAACGATATTGAACAGACCGATCGCAAAGCCCAGCTCGACAAAGCCGACTTGCATGGTGTCAGGTAGCAGCGGCAGCAGCGCGGGGAGCGCCATGATGTGCAGATGGCTGACCAGATGGGCGGTGGATACCTGCCCCAATAACAGATTGGGTGACGACTTCATTTCAGTCCCTCGTTATTCCCCTGCCGGGGATCAGCCGCAGAGCGTATCCAGTACGGTTGCAAGTTTTTTGACTGCCGCTTCCAGTTCATGGGGCGCATGAGCGGCGAACCCCATCAGGAAACCCGCCTGGTGCCTGCTCGACGCGTGCAGGGCTGTTAGTCCCAGCAGGTCGATGCCGGCCCGGCGTGCAGATTCCACTGCCTCATGTTCGGGGAGGTCACGGGTGAACAGGCAGGGCATCTGCATGCCACCTGCGGGCACGCGTGGTTCCAGATAGTCAGCCAGGTGCTCTGTTATCAACTGGGCCAGTACATCGCGTCGCTTGGCATAGATGGATCGCATGGTTCGCACATGTGCGCCGAAGTGACCGTCGTCGATAAAGCGTGCCAGCGTGAGTTGCGGAATCGGTGCGCTGTGTCCGTCAAGCAGGGTGCGGGCCACGGTCATGGGGGCGACCAATGCGGGAGGCAACACCATGTAGCCGATGCGCAGCCCGGGAAACAGCGATTTGGTGAAGGTGCCGATGTAGATAGTGCGATCGTGCGGATCAAGCCCCTGTACGCAGGCGGTAGGCTTGCCGGCGTAGTGAAACTCGCTGTCGTAATCGTCCTCGATGATCCAACCTTGCTGCTGGCTGGCCCAGTCGATGATTGCCAGCCGCCGATCCAGGGCCAGTGTCGCTCCGGTAGGGAACTGGTGCGATGGCGTAAGGAACACCGCCTTCGCCGCCCCATTAGGTGCCTGTGTTGACTCGAGCAGTTGGTCCACGCGCAGTCCGTCCGAGTCCACAGGGATGGGCACGCACTCCAGGCCGGCAGCATCGAATGCCTTGCGTGCCCCGTGATACGCCGGATCTTCGATAAAAATCCGGTCACCAGCGTCGAGTAATACCTGGGCGCACAGGGTCAAGGCTTGCTGGGAGCTGGTCAGCACCAGTACGCGTTCAGGCGTGGCGCGTGCCCCACGTTCAAGATTGACGTAGTTGGCGATGGCGCGCCGCAGTGACTCCATGCCCTGTGGCGGGCTATGCAGCAATGCCTGCGTGCCGTAATCCTTCAACACCTGTCGCTCCAGCCGCTCCCAGGTCTGCAGTGGAAAACTGCGTGTCTCGGGGACACCCGGCGCAAAGGCACGTGGCAGCAGAAAGTCGCGTACGCCACCACCCTGAAATAGGGCGCTCCCACGCTGGCTGAGACGTGTTGTCTCGTGCTGTGTTCTGGGGCGTGCTGTATTGCCGAGGCCTTGCAGGCGTTGCGCACGCTCTGAGACAAAGCTGCCGCTACCCACCCGCCGTTCGATGAAGCCCTCCGCGTGCAGCTGGCTGTAGGCTGACTCAACCGTGTCGCGGGACACTCCCAAAGACTTTGCCAGCGCACGTGTCGCAGGCAGCGGTCTGCCCACATCGAGCACGCCATCAAGGATCAGCTGACGAATGGCCCGCTGCACACGTGCATGCAGCGGCAAGGCGGCATGCGCCGGATCACTGATCCAGGCTTTGACTGATTCAAGTTGGGCATGCTTGAACAATTGGTCTGATCCTCTATGCGTAATTGGCTGGTATCGCCAGTCCATTTTAAGAGTATAAATATATTTCACAACCCGCCCAGTCATGTTTCAGGAGCCAACATCAGGCCATGTCATCTGTCTCTGCACCTTCATCTGTTCGCGGGAGCGACTTGCTCCATCCTGTTCTGGCAGGTCTGATCTCGGTTATCGTCAACTACGGTGGTACCTTCATCCTGGTGTTCCAGGCCGCCAAGGTAGCGGGGCTTGGCCCTGAGTTGACCGCCTCCTGGGTGTGGTCGATTTCCATTGGTGTGGGCGTGACGGGGATCCTTCTGAGCTGGGCTTCCCGTGAGCCGGTCATCACCGCCTGGTCCACCCCGGCAGCCGCTTTCCTGGTCACGGCGCTGGCGACTACGTCCTATGCCGAAGCTGTGGGTGCTTACCTTGTTTCGGCTGCGGCTTTTGTGGTGCTGGGGTTGTCGGGCTGGTTCGAGCGGGTTATCCGTTTGATACCGCCGGGCGTGGCTGCCGGCTTGCTGGCCGGCATCCTGCTCCAGTTCGGTATCGGGGCGTTCGGTGGAATGAGCATCGACCCGCTGCTGGCTGGGGTGCTGATCGTTGCTTACCTGGTGTTCAAGCGGTTCTCGGCGCGCTATGCGGTGGTCGGCATTCTGCTGCTAGGGCTTGGCTTTCTGCTGGTTCAGGATCGCGTCGACCTGTCGGAGCTGAGGCTGGAACTGGCGACACCGGTTTTCACCATGCCGGTCTTCTCCCTCAATGCGCTATTGAGCGTGGCGCTGCCGCTGTTCCTGATCACGCTGACCGGACAGTACATGCCAGGCATGCTGGTATTGCGTAACGACGGTTTTAAAACCAGTGCCAACCCTATTGTGACAGTCACCGGGCTGGGTTCGTTGCTGATGGCGCCGTTCGGCTCACACGCCTTTAACATCGCTGCGATCACGGCCGCCATCTGTACCGGCCAAGAGTCACACGCGGAGCCATCCAAACGCTGGATCTCCGGTATCGCTGCGGGCGTGTTTTATATTCTGGTCGGCGTGTTCGGGGTCACATTGGCTGCGGTTTTCATGGCGTTTCCGGCGACTTTCATCACCACACTGGCAGGCTTGGCGTTGCTCGGCACCATCGGTGGCAGTCTTGCCAGCGCGATGGCTGATACCAAGACCCGCGAAGCCTCGTTGATCACTTTTCTGGCTGCGGCCGCCAACATCAACCTGTTGGGTATTGGTGGTGCTTTCTGGGGGCTGGTGATCGGGCTGGCGGCGTATGCGCTGCTGCACGGCCGGCTGCCCCAGCGAACAGCGGCATCGACTGTCGCGCCGGCATCGACTGAAGGGAGCACACGCTGATGAGTATGGTATCCGAGACCCCAACCAGCCACGACCAACACGGTCGCTACCCCGAAGCTACGACGGTTGAGGAGGTTCGCCGCAATCTGGCTGCGGTGCAGGCGCGGATCGTTGCCGCTTGCCAGCGCGTTGGCCGAAACCCGGCAACGGTGCGCCTGCTACCCGTCAGCAAGACCAAGCCCGAAACCCGTTTACGGTTAGCCCATGCTGCAGGCTGCAGGATGCTGGGTGAAAACAAACCACAGGAGGCGTACCGCAAATGGACGGCGATGCAGGATTTGACCGATCTGCGCTGGTCTGTCATCGGCCATCTGCAGACCAACAAGGCCAAACTGGTCGCACGTTTCGCGACTGAGTTTCAGGCGCTGGACAGTGTGCGTGTCGCTGCGGCGCTGGATCATCGCCTGCAGCTGGAAGGCCGCACGCTGGACGTGTTTGTGCAGGTCAATACCTCGGGGGAGGCCAGCAAGTACGGGCTCAGCCCCGACGCAGTACCGGCCTTCCTGCAGGCGCTACCGGCATTCACGACCTTGCGGGTCCGTGGACTGATGACGCTGGCACTGTTCTCCAGCGATGCCGAACGGGTGCGTCAGTGTTTTGTGCGGCTGCGAGAACTGCGTGATCGCCTGCGTCAGGACGCGCCGCCAGGGATGGTGCTGGATGAGCTTTCAATGGGCATGTCGGGTGACTTCGAAATTGCTATTGAGGAAGGCGCCACCGTGGTGCGCGTCGGCCAGGCCATCTTTGGCGCCCGTCCAATGCCGGACAGCTATTACTGGCCCGGTGAACCCAGCACAAAGGAACCGAAAACATGAAAACCGCCATTGCCATCCGCCATCTGGCTTTTGAAGACCTCGGAACGCTGGAGCCGCTGCTGCAGGCTCGTGGCTATACCGTGCGTTATCTGGATGCCACCGTTGATAGTCTGTATGCGGCCGATACGCTATCGGCCGACTTGCTGGTGCTGCTGGGTGGCCCCATCGGCGCCTTTGATGATCCCGCCTATCTTTTCATTACTGATGAGTTGGCGGTGATCAGGCATCGCCTGGAGAGTAAGCGCCCACTGCTGGGCATTTGTCTGGGTGCACAGTTGATTGCACGCGCTCTGGGCGCCAGTGTCAGCGGCATGGGGGTCAAGGAAATCGGCTTCGCGCCATTGACGCTCACCGCGGAGGGGAACGCTTCGCCGCTGGCAGCGCTGGGCGATGTGCCGGTGCTGCACTGGCACGGTGATCGCTTCGACATGCCTGCCGGCGCCACGCGGTTGGCGGGAACAACCATCTGTGCCAACCAGGCTTTCAGGGTGGGTAACCACGTACTGGCCCTGCAATGCCACCTGGAGGCGGACCCCCGGCGTATTGAGCGCTGGCTGGTCGGCCATGCATGCGAACTGGCACTCGCTGGCATCGATCCGTGTGCTCTGCGTGCCGAGGCGCAGGCGTTGCAGTCCGATCTGCCGCAGGCCGCACGGGCGGCATTTGCAGCTTGGCTGGATGAGGTTGAAGCAGCGCCATCAGGGGGGATGTCACCATGACCGCCTCTCTGTCTTTGCCCTGCTCAGTTCAAGCTTTGCCTGTCGATGTGGTGTCGGTGCAGTCACAGGTTGTGTATGGCCGGGTTGGTAACAATGTTGCCGTGCCGACGCTCGAAGCGCTGGCATTGTCGGTGGCTGCTGTTCCTACCGTTATGTTCAGCAATACGCCGCATTACCCGACAATGCACGGTGGCGCGCTGCCCCTTGAGTGGTTCGGTGGCTACCTGAATGACCTGTCGGCTCGCGGTGCTCTGCACGCCTTGCGCGGTATTCTGGTCGGCTATCTTGGTAACGCCCGGCAGGTTGATGCGCTGGCGCCCTGGATTCGGGCGCGGCAGCGGCAGCAGACCGATTTGCGCGTCGTGATTGATCCGGTGCTGGGCGATACCGATCACGGCATCTATGTCGATCCGGGTCTTGTGGATGCGTATCGCCGGGATCTGCTGCCGCTGGCCGAGGGCTTGACGCCCAACGGATTCGAGCTGGGGCGCCTGACCGGGCGGCCGGTGAATGATGTTGAAAGCGTGGTTGCCGCCGCCCGCACCTTGCTGACCGGACGCACGCAATGGGTTGCCGTCACCAGTGCGGCACCTGATACCTGGGCCGCTGACGAAATGCAGGTCGTGCTCGTCACCCGCACCCAGGCCGAAGTTATCGCGCATCCGCGCCTCACTGCGACCCCCAAGGGCACTGGCGACCTGTTCTGTGCCAGCTTGGTCGGGCATTGGATCAATGGTGTCGATCTGTCGGAGGCGGCCACCCGCGCGTGCCGCCACGTCGTTAGCGCGTTGCAGCGTACCCAGCAGGCGCAATGCGCTGAATTGCTGCTGCCCCTGACCGGCCGATGCAATGCCGGCAGGGCGGTGGATCATGCGTCAGTCAGCAAATTTACCTACAGGATTTTTCCATGCAAGCAGTCACTTCCCATCTGATGCGCGCCTATGCTCGTCAACCGGTCTCCTTCGTGCGTGGTAACGGCGCGCAGCTCTGGGATGAACAGGGTGTTGAGTACCTGGATGCGATTGCCGGTGTCGCGGTCACCAGCCTCGGTCACGCTCATCCGGAGATTGCTGCTGTCATCGCCGATCAGGCAAAGACGCTGCTTCACACCTCCAACGTGTTTGGCATCGACTGGCAGGAGCGGCTGGGAGAACGACTGTGCGCGTTGACCGGGATGCAAAGCGCCTTTTTCTGCAACTCGGGTGCTGAAGCCAACGAGACGGCTATCAAGCTGGCCCGGCTGCACGCCCATCGTAAACAGGTCCTGCAGCCGCAGATACTGGTCATGGGAAATGCCTTCCATGGCCGCACCCTGGCGACACTCGCCGCCACAGACAATCCGGCTAACCAGCAGGGCTTCGGGCCGCTACCCGAGGGCTTTCTGCGGGTCCCCTACAACGACATTCGCGCAGCACGCGAGGCGGCCGAACACTGCCCGGACATTGTCGCGGTGCTGATCGAGCCGGTGCAGGGTGAAGGCGGCATTCGGGTGGCCAGTGCTGACTACTTACGCGAGCTGCGCTCACTCTGTGACCAGCATGGCTGGCTGTTGATGCTGGATGAGATTCAAACCGGCCTGGGCCGCACAGGCGCCTGGTTCGGCTATCAGATAGCGGACATCGAGCCGGACGTCATAACGCTGGCAAAGGCCCTGGGTAACGGGTTCCCTATCGGCGCCTGTCTGGCGCGCGGTGCGGCGGCTGATCTGTTTTCTCCCGGTCTGCACGGTTCGACTTTTGGCGGTAATCCGCTGGCCTGCAGGGTGGCCTTTACCGTGCTCGACATCATGGCGCGAGAGCGGCTGGCGGAACGGGCTGCGGTGCAGGGTGCTCGTTTGCTCGCGGGGTTGCAGCAGGCGCTGGACGCTCATCCGCATGTCACTGCCATCCGTGGTCAGGGACTGATGGTAGGAATCGAGCTGGATCGGCCCTGCAAGGAGCTGGTGGGACGCGCGCTGTCCGAGCAGCAGCTGCTTATTACGGTGACCCGAGATACCGTCATTCGGCTATTGCCGCCGCTTACCTGCACTGACGAGCAAATCGACGACATTGTGCTGCGTCTTACCCGCCTGCTGTCGGCGGGCACGGAGGTGGGTGTGATGAAAGTTCAACCTAGCGCAGAGCTGGAGCCCGCGACCTGATGTGCGAAGTGAACCCGCAAGTGACGGTGGGCGTAGTTGAGCTGAATGACGCTCGCCGTCCTGAATAGGCCAATCCCGAATTTCAGAGAAAGGAACAACCCCATGTACGACACCTCCCTGGCGCTCAGCGACTTTGACCCAGAGCTGGCCGATGCTGTTAAACAGGAAGAACGCAGGCAGCAAGACCACATCGAGCTGATTGCGTCAGAGAACTACGCTAGCCCGCTCGTGATGGCCATGCAGAACTCGGTATTCACCAACAAGTACGCTGAGGGCTACCCCGGTAAGCGCTATTACAGCGGCTGCGAGCATGTGGACGTTGCTGAGCGCCTTGCTATCGAACGGCTCAAGAGGCTGTTCGACTGCGATTATGCCAATGTCCAGCCCCATGCCGGTGCCCAGGCCAACGCGGCTGTATTTCTGGCGCTAACCAATCCCGGCGATACGGTGATGGGTATGAATCTGGCCCAGGGTGGCCATCTTACCCACGGCAATCCGTCCAACTTCTCGGGTCGCCTTTACAAGATCGTGCCTTACGGGCTCAACCCGGAGACCGGGCTGATCGACTACGATGAGATGGAACGCATCGCCCTGGAAACCCGGCCCAAGATGCTGATCGGCGGGTTCTCCGCCTACTCGCGTTACAAGGACTGGGCGCGCATGCGCTCGATCGCCGACAAGGTGGGCGCCATCTTCTGGGTGGACATGGCTCACGTAGCTGGACTGGTTGCGGCGGGGGAATACCCCAATCCGCTGCCCTATGCCCATGTCGTCACCAGCACCACCCACAAGACGCTCCGCGGCCCACGCGGCGGCATCATTCTGGCCAAAGGTCAGGGTGATGACTTTTACAAGAAGCTCGACTCTGCTGTGTTCCCGGGCACCCAGGGCGGCCCGCTGATGCATGTCATCGCCGCCAAAGCCATCGCCTTCAAGGAGGCGCTGCGGCCGGAGTTCAAGACCTACCAGCGCCAGGTGGTTGCCAACGCCCGGGCGATGGCGGCCGTGCTTCAGCAGCGTGGCTACAAGATCGTCTCGGGCGGCACCGACAACCACCTGATGCTCATCGATCTTTCCGCCAGGCCTTACACCGGCAAGGAGGCTGATGCGGCCCTGGCGGATGCCTACATCACGACGAACAAGAACTCGGTGCCCAATGATCCGCGTTCACCTTTCGTCACCTCAGGCATACGCATTGGTACGCCAGCCTTGACTGCGCGTGGCTTTGGGATCGTCGAGTGCGAACAGGTGGCGGGTTGGTTGTGCGACGTGCTGGATGCAATGGCAACCGGTGTAGACGAACTGACCGCAGTGCGTGACCGGGTCCGGGAGGAGGTGGTGACGTTGTGCCGCCGTTATCCGGTATACGGCCCATGCACGTGTGATTGATTGCGGCAGTAGGAGGTTCGGGTTGCCGAGCGCTGTTGTGCTGGAGAAACTCAGCGCTCTTCTTGATTGATGACATTTTGTTGGGCTGTTTTTTGTAAGAAATTTCCTACAAAGCGTGTGAGACTTCGCCGTTGCAAGATGTGGGTGGAACGAGTTTTTTCCCGTGCTTGAAATGGTAAGTGCATGAAAATGTTGATTTTTATTTTTGATGGTGTGCCTGTTTTGGTCGCTGTAGGGGGCTTGCGGACGATCCGGCATTCGTTAAGATGTACTCAAGCGCGACGGATAGCGCTACTCGGCAGGGAGCTGAGTCAGGGATTTTCAGGAAGATGAAGCCAGGATGGCTGGACACGGAAAGCACATATGGAATAAAGAGTGGGCGGGCTATCCCGCCCCTTTTTTTGCCTGAAATTTGACCCCAGAATTCAGAGCCTCAAGCCTCAAGCCTCAAGCCTCAAGCCTCAAGCCTCAAGCCTCAAGCCTCAAGCCTCAAGCCCCAAGCTAAAACCACATAACAGGCTCACACTGGTGCGCTTCCAGCTTCCAGCTTCCAGCTTCCAGCACAAAAAAACCGGCACATGGCCGGTTTTTTTTATTGCGTGGCAGCTGGCTGCTCAGCGCTCCAGGTATTGCAGCTTGTCCGGTACGCCATCCCACTCTTCGGCGTCGGCCAGTGCATCCTTCTTCTCGGTGATGTTCGGCCACACTTCAGCCAGATCGGCGTTCAGCTCGGTGAACTCCTGCATATCCTCTGGCACCTCGTCTTCAGAGAAGATGGCGTTGGCCGGGCATTCGGGTTCGCACAGGGCGCAGTCGATGCACTCGTCCGGGTGAATGACCAGGAAATTCGGGCCTTCGTAGAAGCAATCAACCGGGCAGACCTCAACACAATCGGTGTACTTGCACTTGATGCAGTTGTCGGTAACAACAAAGGTCATGGTGAGGTCTCCATTGAATCAGGCTGGCAAAATCTGGCGCGTAGTCTAGCAGTTTTTTACCGGCGGTACAGAGTAACGCCGGGTTTTGCGCAGATTAAAGCGAGGTCGCGACACGTTTGATGCAAATGAATATCATTTGCCGAAATTACGACCACTCTCGTTTCAGTTTGTACAGTAGCTCAAGCGCTTGGCGAGGGCTGAGATCATCCGGCTCCAGTGACTGCATCTGTTCGACCAGAGGGTGAGGTGCGCTGGCAAACAGATCACTCTGGAACGGTTGCTCGCTGGTGCCTGCAGGCTTGCTGCCGTGCTGCTCCAGACTCTGCTGCTCCAGCCGGGCGAGGTGTTCGCGCGCACGCAGGATGACCGGACGCGGTACACCGGCAAGCTGGGCGACTTGCAGGCCATAGCTCTGGCTGGCCGGACCGGGCTGGACGTTGTGCAGGAACACGATGCGCTCGTTATGTTCAGTGGCATTCAGGTGCACGTTGGCCACGCCTTCGTCAGTATCGGCCATGCCGGTCAGCTCGAAGTAGTGGGTCGCGAACAGGGTGAAGGCGCGAACCTTGGCCAGATACTCGGCAGCAGACCAAGCCAGCGACAAACCGTCGAAGGTGCTGGTGCCACGGCCGACTTCGTCCATCAGGACCAGGCTGGCGGCGGTGGCGTTATTGAGTATGTTGGCGGTTTCGCTCATTTCGACCATGAAGGTTGAGCGGCCGCCGGCCAGATCGTCACTGGAACCGATACGGGTGAAGATGCGGTCGACGCAGGACAGCTCGACCTCTGCCGCCGGCACAAAGCTGCCAATATGGGCCAGCAGTACAATCAGCGCAGTCTGGCGCATGTAGGTGGATTTACCGCCCATGTTCGGGCCGGTAATCACCAGCATGCGGGTGTCGGCGTCCAGGTCCAGATCGTTGGCGACGAAGGGTGTTTCCAGCACCTGTTCGACCACCGGGTGGCGTCCCTGGCTGATCTGCAGCTGACTGCCCTCGATAAAGCGCGGGCGGCTGTAATCGAGGCTGCCGGCGCGCTCGGCGAGGGTGCAGAGCACGTCGATCTCGGCCAGGCTGGCAGCGCTGGTTTGCAGTGCGGCAAGGTCTTCGTTAAGACGGTCGAGCAGTTCATCGTACAGTTGTTTTTCGCGTGCCAGCGCGCGGCTGCGGGCCGACAACGCCTTGTCTTCAAAGGCCTTCAGTTCAGGTGTGATAAACCGTTCGGCGCCCTTGAGGGTCTGGCGGCGAATGTAGTCTGCTGGCGCCTGATCGGCCTGGCTGCGGGACAGCTCGATAAAGTAGCCGTGTACCCGGTTATAGCCGACTTTGAGCGTGTTCAGCCCGGTACGCTCGCGTTCGCGGGTCTCCAGGTCGATCAGATACTGGCCGGCGTTTTCGCTGATGTTCTGCAGCTCGTCCAGTTCGGCGTCGAAACCGGCCTTGATTACGCCGCCGTCGCGCAGCACGGCGGGCGGGTTGTCGATCACGGCGCGTTCCAGCAGCTCGGCCAGCTCCGGGTAGGTGCGTACCTGTTCGGCCAGATTGCGCAGGTGTGGTGTTTCCAGCGTCTGCATGCAGTCCTGCAGCGCGGGCAGGGCGGCCAGCGCGTCGCGCAGGCGTGCCAGATCGCGCGGACGCGCAGAGCGCAGGGCAACCCGGGCGAGTATCCGTTCGATATCGCCGATGCCCTTGAGCTGCGGCTGCAGGTCGAGATAGAACTGCTGGTCGAGCAGGGCGCTGATGCTGTCCTGGCGTGCGCCCAGGACCTTCAGGTCCCGCAGCGGACGATTCAGCCAGCGCGCCATCAGGCGGCTGCCCATGGCCGTTGCAGTATGGTCGAGCACGTCGAGCAGGGTGTTGTCACGGCCACCAGACAGGTTCTGGTCGATTTCCAAATTCCGGCGGCTGGCGCTGTCGATAATCACGCTGTCTTCAAAGCGCTCTTGCGCCATGCTGCGGATGTGCGGCAGGGCGGTGCGCTGGGTTTCCTTGGCATAGCTCAGCAGCGCACCGGCGGCGCCGAGGCCGAGGGTCAGGTCCTGACAGTCGAAGCCAACCAGATCCTTGGTGCCGAATTGCTGGGTGAGGGCCTTGAAGGCGCTGTCCTGATCGAACTCCCAGGGGGCGCGGCGACGCACGGCGCGGCGGCGTTCGATTGGCGTGTTGCTTTCCCAGTCATCGGGAATCAACAGCTCGGCTGGCGCCAGACGTTCCAGTTCACCAAGCAGGGTCTCCCAGCCGCGCAACTCCATGACCACAAAGCGGCCGCTGTTGATGTCGAGCGTAGCTAGACCAAAGCCGCGTTCGGCACCCACCAGCGCGGCCAGCAGGTTGTCACGGCGCTCATCGAGCAGTGCTTCATCGCTGACTGTGCCTGGGGTAATGATGCGGGCAACCTGGCGCTCGACCGGGCCCTTGCTGGTGGCCGGATCGCCGACCTGCTCACAGATGACGACCGACTCACCCAGCTTGACCAGTTTGGCCAGATAGCCCTCGGCGGCATGGAACGGAATGCCGGCCATCGGGATCGGCTGACCGCCGGACTGGCCCCGTGCGGTGAGGGTAATATCGAGCAGGCGGGCGGCTTTTTTGGCGTCGTCGTAGAACAGCTCGTAAAAGTCACCCATGCGGTAGAACAGGAGCTGCTCGGGGTGTTGCTGCTTGATGCTGAAATACTGCTGCATCATCGGCGTGTGGGCGGTGGATTCGGTTTTGCTCTTTTTCATCAATGACTCGAAATATGCGGCAAAGGCGGTGTCACCGGGCGCGGCGGATGCGCTGGGAACGGTGGCTGAAGCGCCGTTTCAGGTTGGCGCAAAGGGTATCACGTCGCTGTAGTCTGCTGCAGCGCCGGAGGTGGTTGGCGATGGCGGGAAACCCTGATTGCCGAATGTGGTCGCAGGGTATTCGCAGGCAGCGTGCCAACTGGCATGCTGTTGTCTGATATCCACGCGTACAGGAGTGAACCATGTCGCACTATGACCCGCTGATCGACTCTGCCGCTGCAAGGCTTGGCAAAGTGCTGGAGCAGCTGGGGTTGCAGGTCAGCACTGCTGAATCCTGTACTGGAGGCGGGATTGCCGAGGCGATAACCCGGGTTGCTGGCAGTTCGCGCTGGTTCGAGACCGGCTTCGTCACCTACGCCAACGCCAGCAAGAGCCGTTGGCTTGGGGTGGACGCAGAGGTTATCGACGCACATGGCGCGGTGAGTGAGCCGGTGGTCAGAGCGATGGCTTCCGGGGCCAAGGAGGCTGCCGGGGCAGCGATGGCCGTAGCGGTCAGCGGTATTGCCGGCCCTGATGGCGGTAGCGCCGAGAAGCCGGTAGGAACGGTCTGGTTCGGTTGGGCGCTGGCAGACGGTAGCGTCGTCAGCGAGTGCAAGCGCTTCCAGGGGGGGCGGCGAGAAGTGCGCGCGCAGACGGTTCTGCATGCGCTTGAGCGGCTGGTAAAAGAAGCTCAGCAGCAGGCTGCGAACCGGTTGTCAGTCTGAGTGAAATCGGGGGTAGGCGGGCCATTTTTTCTGTGGAATAATACTGACCAAATATACAGTAGTTGATCGGTCGGTCGCCTCGGTGCCCGCCCCAAGCCAAGAGGATGCGAAATGGACGAGAACAAAAAGAAGGCGCTGTCGGCTGCCTTGAGCCAGATTGAACGTCAGTTTGGCAAGGGCGCGGTGATGCGCATGGGTGATCACGAACGTCAGGCTATTCCAGCCATCTCCACCGGCTCGCTCGGGCTGGATATCGCCCTCGGTATTGGCGGCCTGCCCAAGGGCCGTATCGTCGAAATCTACGGGCCGGAGTCTTCCGGTAAGACCACGTTGACCCTGTCTGTCATTGCCCAGGCGCAGAAGCAGGGTGCGACCTGCGCCTTCGTCGACGCCGAGCACGCGCTGGACCCGGAGTACGCTGGCAAGCTGGGCGTCAACGTTGACGACCTGCTGGTGTCTCAGCCCGACACAGGCGAGCAGGCACTGGAAATTACCGACATGCTGGTCCGCTCCAACGCGGTTGACGTGATTATCGTCGACTCGGTGGCGGCGCTGGTGCCCAAGGCTGAAATCGAAGGCGAAATGGGCGATCACCACGTCGGTGTGCAGGCCCGTCTGATGTCCCAGGCGCTGCGTAAAATCACCGGTAACATCAAGAACGCCAACTGTCTGGTGATTTTCATCAACCAGATTCGCATGAAGATCGGCGTCATGTTCGGCAACCCGGAAACCACCACTGGTGGTAACGCGCTCAAGTTCTACTCCTCCGTTCGTCTGGATATCCGCCGTACCGGCGCAGTGAAGGACGGTGATGAGGTGGTCGGCAGCGAGACTCGCGTCAAGGTCGTCAAGAACAAGGTGGCCCCGCCGTTCCGTCAGGCCGAGTTCCAGATTCTGTACGGCACCGGCATCTACCACAACGCCGAGATCATCGATCTGGGTGTGCAGATCGGTCTGGTTGAAAAATCGGGTGCCTGGTACAGCTACCAAGGCAACAAGATCGGTCAGGGCAAGGCCAATGCAGCCAAGTTCCTGCAGGAAAACCAGCAGATCGCGGACGAAATTGAGAAGGCTATCCGTGATCAGTTGCTGGCCAAGCCGAGTAAGGCCAAGGCGGAAGCCGAGGCTGACGCCGAACTGGAAGGCTAAGAGCTGAGTGTGATGCGTTCGCGCGCCGCGCTGGACAGTCCGCTGGCGATTCGTCGCTCAGCAATGGATTTGCTGGCGCGGCGCGAGCATAGCTACAGCGAGCTGCTGGGCAAGCTACGTCAGCGCGGCGCCCCGACTGAGGCGGCAGAGATTGAGCTGGACCGTCTGGTCGAAGATGGCTTGCTCAGCGATGCGCGTTTTTGTGAAGCCTATCTGTATGCCCGTAGTCAGCGCGGTTACGGGCCTGCCCGTTTGAGAGAGGAGCTGCGCCAGCGTGGTGTGGCCGAGTCGCTGGTTGAGCGGACGTTGGCGGAGTTTGATCAGGACTGGTCAGCTCTCGCCCAGCGTGTATTCAACAAACGGTTTCCCGAAGGTCGAGCCAGTGACGCTGCCGAGCGCGGTAAGCAATTGCGCTTCATGCAGTACCGCGGTTTTGGTGGTTTTCAGGTTGATTGACGAAGTCGATCAAGGCTCGCAAGCTACCCTGATCCCGCTCATTGAAGTCAAAGCACAGCCGTGTCAACGACCCTAACTCGGGCTCATCCTGTTCCATCGCGCAGACGCCTTGCTGAACAAACCCACCTGATTTGCAAATATGCCCGAAGCGGGCGTCCAACTGAGCCAGAGCCTGTTCGTTCAGTGGCTGGTTCAAGCGCAGCATGAACTGCTCGTCGACGCGCCTGGAAGAGTGATAGTTGCTATAGAAATCCAGTACTACCTGCATTGCCTGAGCGGGGGATGCACAGGGTGTCAGCAGGTTGATGTCGTCCGGCTTGATGTAGTGGCTGTCTGCCAGGTGGCTTTGGACGAACTGCAGGAATGCTTGCCAGTACTGACCATCTGGCTGATCGAGCAGAATGATCGGCACCATCGGGCTCTTGCCTGTTTGCACCAGTGTCAGTACTTCCAGCGCTTCATCAAGGGTTCCAAAGCCACCGGGACAAAGGATCAGCGCGTCGGCCTCCTTGACGAAGAACAACTTGCGCAAAAAGAAGAAGCCAAACGACAGGTCGTGGCTGGTGCCGTGCACTACGTTGTTGGAGCGCTGCTCGAAGGGCAGAGTGATATTGAAGCCCAGGCTATGATCCAACCCAGCACCTTCGTGGGTGGCGGTCATGATGCCGCCACCAGCGCCGGTAATCGCCATGTAATCGTTGGCTGCTAACTCCGCGCCCATCGCGCGGGCAAGCGCATACAGGGGGTGGTCGGTTGGCGTGCGTGCCGAACCAAAAACCGTTACCTTGCGCCGCCGCTTGAATATTTCCATGCGGGCAAACGCTTGTTCCATCTCGCGGATGGTGTGCAGCATGATCTTGGCGTCCCAGCGATTGCGGTCTGCCTGCGCCATGCGAATAACATCCAGCAGCATGTCGCGGTAAAGCGGTGCGTTCTCGCTGTCCGCGGCGCAAAGTTGAATCAGTTCGTCGACCTTGACCGGTATTTCGCTACTACCGGTTTGCCAGTGACGACTGAGAAAATCAGCCGGATCGTTGTCTTGCATTGGGTGGACGCCTTAGAGAGTTTGGCAGTGGTCGGCAATAAAACTCTGGGTCAGCACGGGCTGGTGACTTTCCTTAAGGACGAAGTGATAGGTCAGGGTCGCTCCCATATCCAGCAGGCGACGGAAGCGCAGATCAGCGCAAACGCTCGACTGCAACTGGCTGCGGATCAGTAACGGGTCCTCCTGCATGCGTTGGGCATAGTCGGGATTGACTGCCAGGCGGTTGATCAATTCATCGCCCTTGGCAGTGAAGCCAAGGTCAGTAATGTTGCTGTTAATCTCTCGCGGGGTGTTCTCGCTGCTCTGGGCGGCAACCTGCTGCAGGGTTTCCGTCAGGCGTATATCACGCAGGGAGGCTGCTTGAATGGGGGCCGCCAGGCTCGCGGCGAGAAGCAGGGGTAACCAGCGCATTGTCTTTCTCCAGATCAGATCATCTTGGTGCTGCGACTTCCCTTTCAGACCACGACTCCGGCAACTGGTTCGCGGTGGGTAACACACTGTTAGCGCGCTATCGGTCAGCAATGAATCGAGTAGAATGCTGGCATTGTGATGCTGTACCTGTCTAGCCTAGGAGTTAAGGGATGTCGGATAAGCCCGGCCATGCGGTCAATCGCTTACGCGAACAAGCGGTTGCGCGCTCCACCCGGCCGTTCAAGGCGCGTGGCGCAAGGGTGCAGCGTTGCCCCGGTTGTCAGCTGGCGCATTGGGCCTGTATCTGTGCGCAGCGTCCAACGCTGGAATGCGGAGTCAGTTTCTGCCTGCTGATGCATGCCTATGAACCGCTGAAGCCGACTAACACCGGTCGGTTGATTGCAGATTGTCTGCCGGATACCCGTGCCTTTGTCTGGGCCCGTACCGAGGTGGATCCGGCCTTGCTGGCGGTGCTAGCCGACCCGCGCTATCAGCCCTACGTGGTCTTTCCCGGGGAGTACGCGTTGCCGGAGCAGCCGGTGTGCCGCTCGATTAACCCCGAGGGTGGTCGCCGGCCACTGTTGATCGTTCTCGATGCAACCTGGACGCAGGCACGCAAGATGTTTCGCAAGAGCCCGTATCTGGCCAGCTTGCCTGTGCTCAGCCTGCATACCGAGCGACTTTCCCGCTATCGACTGCGTCGCTCCAGCCGCGATGACCATTTGTGTACTGTCGAAGTGGCTGCGGCGTGTCTCGAATTGGCGGGGGAGGCGCTGGTCGCGCAGCAACTTGACGATTACTTCGAACTATTCAGCCAAGGCTATATGGCCTCCTGCCGACAGCGTTCTCAGTGATGCCCGGCTGGCTCTTGCTGCACTGCAACGGCGGCTTGCTTGCGCCGATCCAGATAGATCGGCACCAGCTGCGCGGTCAACATACCAGCCAGCATTAACCCACAGCCGAGCAGTCCGCGCGGGGAGAGTGTTTCTCCCAGAATCAGCCAGCCAGCGAGGGCGGCGAACACGGCTTCCAGACTGAGGATAATGGCCGCGTGGGAGGTGATTGCATCCTTTTGGGCGACGACCTGCAGGGTGAACGCCACACCCACAGCCAGAATACCGCCGTAGAGGATGGCCGGCAGGGCTTCACCGATGGCCGCCAGGCTGATGGGCTCGAAGACCAGTGCCAGGCTCAGGCTGACCACAGCGCAAACCAAAAACTGAATGAACGACACGATAATCGGGTCGTAGCGGCTGGCCAACGCGCCAACCAGCAGCACGTGCACTGCCCAGAAGCAGGCTCCCACCAGCTGCAGCCAGTCACCGGGGGCGACGGTGAATTCACTGGTTACACTCAACAGCACCATGCCGACCAGTGCCATGACGGCTCCGGCCCAGGTGCCGCGATGGGTGCGCATGCCGATAAAAAGACCAAATACCGGCACCAGAATGACGTACAGTCCGGTAATGAAGCCGGAGTTGGTGACGGTGGTGAACATCAGGCCAATCTGCTGCAGGTTGATGCCGAGCGTCAGCACTGCACCAAGGGCCATGCTGCCGAGCAGCATGGCTTTGCCCATACGTGGTTGAGCGTTGCTCTTGGCCGGTTTGCGCAGTAGCCAGATCAACGGCATGACTGTGATGGCGCCAATCAGAAAGCGCAGGCCGGTGTAGAGGAACGGGCCAATATGGTCCATGCCCAGACGCTGGGCAACAAAGGTACTACCCCAGATCAGAGCAGTGATCAGCATCAGCACATCGGCACGATAGTGGCGCAAGTTCATTCAGGCAGGCTCGGCAGGCAAAAGCGCTATTATCCTCGGCGGCTGGCTGAATTTGCCAGATACAGCTGTTGGTGCAGACTGTACCGGAACAAAGGTGGCATTGACTGGAACGCCTCTGGCTGGCAGTCTCAGCCTGCTTGTCTCAGCCAATAACAAAAACGACTGCCAGGACACCTCGCATGGGTCTGACCTATGACATTTTGATCGCCGACGACCATCCCCTGTTTCGCAGCGCTCTGCGCCAGGCCTTGCACGACGGTCTGGGCGAAACCATCAGCCTGAGCGAAGTGGGCAGTATCAGTGAGTTACAGCAGCGTATGGCTGAGCGAGCGGATTGGGATCTGGTTCTGCTGGATTTGAATATGCCCGGCGCCTATGGTTTTTCGGGGCTGGCCCAGATGCGTGGCCAGTATCCGCAGATTCCCGTGATTCTGATTTCCGCCCAGGAAGAACCGACAATCGCCCGTCGTGCGCGTGATTTCGGTGCCAGCGGGTTTATCCCCAAGTCCGCCAGCCTGGAGGACATTCAGGCCGCGGTCCAGGCAGTGCTTGATGGCGGTATCTGCTGGCCGGCCGGGATCGACAATCCGCCCGGCATGAGTGACGAACAGCAGCAGATCAGTGAGCGTGTTGCCAGTCTCACGCCGCAGCAGTTCCGCGTGCTGACCATGGTTTGCGACGGGTTGCTGAACAAGCAGATCGCCTACGAGCTGGATGTTTCCGAAGCAACCGTCAAAGCTCACGTTACTGCCATCTTCCGCAAGTTGAACGTGCGCACCCGCACCCAGGCGGCGCTGGTGCTGCAGCAGATGGAGCTCGCAAGCTAACGCAGCTACGACGGAAGTCTGCTGGGCAAAGGCTTCCGGCACTGCCAGACTGCAGGTTGTGACACTGTTGCGGGTTGAACGCGCCTCATGATGCTTTCCGGTGGGCTGGTAGCCTTCATATTTCTGCTCTACATGGCCTTGTTGTTTGTCATCGCTTTTTGGGGTGATCGAAACGCAAGTGTGCTGAAGCCGCGTCTGCGGGTTTGGATCTACAGCCTTTCGTTGTCGGTTTGGTGTACCAGCTGGACCTTCTTCGGCTCGGTTGGCATGGCGACCAATCAGCTCTGGGGCTTCTTGCCTATCTACCTCGGGCCTTTGCTACTGTTTCTGTTCGGCTGGCGCCTGTACGCGCGCATGATCGCTATCAGCAAGCAGGAAAATATCACCTCCATCGCCGACTTCATCGCCTCGCGCTACGGGAAGTCGCAAAGCCTTGGCGTAGTGGTGTCGCTGCTCTGCCTGGTCAGCGTTCTGCCTTACATTGCCTTGCAGCTCAAGGGGATCGTGCTGGCTACAGCCTGCTCAGTGGTTCGACCGCAGGTGCTGAAACAACGCCTAATGCCTTTGGGGCGGAGGATACAGCGCTGGCTGTGACGCTGGTGCTGGCGCTATTTACTGTGCTGTTCGGCACCCGCAGCCTGGATGTCACCGAGCACCATCGCGGCATGATGCTGGCGATTGCCTTCGAGGCGCTGGTCAAGTTGCTGGCGTTTCTGGCGGTTGGTCTGTTCGTGGTGTTTGGTCTGTTTGGCGGTGCGGTGGATTTGTTCAACCAGGCACGTGACAGCGCGGTACTGGATGGTTATTGGCAGCAGGACACGCCGGTGGTTGGCATTTTGCTGCAGACGTCCATCGCGATTTTTGCGTTTATCTGCTTGCCGCGGCAGTTCCAGGTGGCCGTGGTGGAGAACAGTGAGCCGGGTGATCTGCGCCTGGCGCGCTGGGTATTTCCGGTGTATCTGCTGCTGGCCGGTCTATTTGTGGTTCCCATTGCGCTGGCCGGGCAGATGCTGCTTGGTGGCGGTATGTCGGCCGACTCCTATGTGATCAACCTGCCGCTGCTGCAAGGAAGTCCGGTTCTGGCCATGGCAGCGTTCCTTGGCGGGGCATCGGCGGCCTCAGGTATGGTCATCGTGGCTGCGATTGCGCTCAGTACCATGGTGTCGAACGATGTGGTGCTGCCCATTCTGTTGCGTAATCGTGTGCGTCCCGAGCGCTCTTACGAGCAATTCCGCGGCTGGTTGCTGAATGTGCGTCGCACCAGCATTCTGATTATTTTGCTGCTGGCCTATGTCGTCTACCGCATGATTGGCAGCGAGACCAGCCTGGCCAGTATCGGTCAGGTGGCGTTTGCCGCGATCGGTCAGCTGGCACCGGCAATGTTTGGCGCGCTGTTCTGGAAGCAGGCCAACCGCACCGGTGTGCTTGCCGGGCTGTTGGTAGGGATTGTGCTATGGCTGTATCTGCTGGTGTTGCCACTGGTCGGTGCCGGGCTGCATTGGCATACCCACCAGTTGCCGGTCATCGAGTCGGTGCGCAATGCAGCGGCGGATTGGGGGGTGGACGCACTGACGTTGGCCAGTGTGGTTTCGCTGGTGTGCAACTTCCTGGTCTTTGTTGCCGGCTCGCTGTTCAGTCGCACCCGGGTGCTGGAGCACTGGCAGGCCAGCCGTTTTGTCAGTCAGGACAGTGAGCCGTGGATTGGTGGTCCGGGCAAGGTGTTGCTGCGCGTTCGGGTGGACGATCTGCTCGAGCTGGCCTCGCGCTTTGTTGGTGAAGAACGCGCCGAATCGGCCTTCAACCAGTATGCGAAGCGTCTCGGTGGCGGTTTACACGGCAGCCAGACGGCCGACTCCGGCTGGATTACCTTGACCGAGCGTTTGCTCGCCGGGGTGCTTGGCGCGTCCTCCGCCCGGCTGGTGGTGAAAGCCGCGATTGAAGGCCGTGACATGCAGTTTGATGATGTAGTGCGCATCGTCGACGAAGCCTCCGAGGTGCTGCAATTCAACCGCGGCTTGCTGCAGGGCGCGATTGAGAACATCAGTCAGGGCATCAGCGTGGTCGACAAGTCGTTGCGACTGGTGGCCTGGAATCGTCGCTATCTGGAGATGTTTCAGTACCCGGACGGACTGATTGCGATTGGCCGTCCGATTGCCGACATCATCCTGCACAATGCCCAGCGTGGGCTGTGTGGTCCTGGTGACCCGCAGATGCATGTCGATAAGCGTATTTCCTGGATGCAGCAGGGCACACCGCATCGCTCTGAACGCATGTTCCCGGATGGCAGCGTGATTGAGATCATCGGTAACCCGATGCCGGGCGGTGGCTTTGTCATGAGCTTTACCGATATCTCAGCTTTCCGCGAGGCCGAGAAAGCGCTGCAGGAGGCCAACGAGAGTCTGGAGCGACGGGTGGATGAGCGCACCCGCGAACTGTCGCAGCTGAATCAGGCACTGCTACAGGCGCAGGCGCAGACCGAGCGGGCCAGCCAATCGAAAAGCCGCTTCCTGACCGCCGTCAGTCATGATCTGATGCAGCCGCTGAATGCGGCGCGGTTGTTCTCTGCTTCGCTGGCGCATCAGTCCGATATGCCGGCAGAGGTCGAGGAGCTGGTGCGCCACCTGGACAGCTCGCTGGCTTCGGCCGAAGAACTGATTTCCGATCTGCTGGATATCTCGCGCCTGGAAGCCGGTCGTATTGTGCCTGAGCTAGGCGACTTCGCGCTCAGCGAGCTGTTAGACCCGTTGCGCATTGAGTTCAGTGCGCTGGCGGTCGAACAGGGCATTGATCTGCGCATCCACAGCAGCCGCCTGCGGGTGCGCAGCGACATGCGCCTGCTGCGGCGGGTGCTGCAAAATTTCCTCACCAATGCTTTCCGCTATGCCAGCGCCGCCCGTGTGGTGCTCGGTGTACGGCACCTGCGAGGTGCCGTGCGGATCGAGGTCTGGGATCAGGGGCCAGGTATCCCGCAGGACAAGTTGCAGCTCATCTTTGAAGAGTTTCAGCGGCTGGACAGTCATCGTACCCAGGCTGAAAAGGGGCTTGGGCTTGGACTGGCGATTGCCGATGGTCTGTGCCGCGTGCTTGGGCACGAGCTGAGTGTACGTTCCTGGCCGGGCCACGGCAGTGTGTTCAGCGTCACCGTGCCGATGGCGAGTACACCGCGGATGGTGCGCAGCCGGACGGTCCAGCCTGAACTGCCGCCGCAGTTCGAGGGGGCACCGGTGTTGTGTATCGATAATGAGAGCAGCATTCTGGCAGGCATGCAGAGTCTGCTTGGGCGCTGGCAGTGTCGCGTGGCGGTTGCACGTGACCGGCAGGAGGCGCAGCGGGTGCTGGATCAAGGGTTTGTACCTGAACTGGTTCTGGTCGACTATCACCTTGATGACGGCGACACCGGCACCCAACTGATGCTCTGGTTGCGCGAGCGCCTTGGTTCCGATCTGCCTGGCGTGGTAATCAGCGCTGATGGACGTCAGGACGTGCTTAGCGAGATTTCGCTGGCGGGACTGTCCTACCTGCCCAAGCCAGTGAAGCCTGCGGCGTTGAGAGCGCTGATCAGTCGCCATATCGCTTTGGCATAAGCCCAGACCGTAACAGTTGTGCAGGGTGTTACGTTACAGCTGTATCTGTTCTGTTTTTGTTGGGCCGGATAGGCTGTTGCTTTGAATATTCTGATACTGCCTCAGCCTGCCGGTTAGCCCCATGTCTGCCAAAACCAATGCCCTGTTGCGCGGCGCGCGCGACACTGTTCCCATGCTGATCGGCGCTTTGCCGTTCGGTATCATCTTTGGCACGCTTGCCGTTGCCAGCGGGATTTCTGTGCCTGCAACGCTGTTGATGTCGGCGCTGGTCTTTGCCGGGTCTTCCCAGTTCATTGCGGTCAGCCTGATTGCCAGTGGCACGGGATTGTTCGTGTTGTTGCTTACCACCTTCATCGTCAATCTGCGACATATGTTGTACAGCGCCAGCCTGATGTCTTATGTCCGTCATCTGCCGCAGCGCTGGAAGATTCCGCTGGCGTTCTGGTTGACCGATGAGAGTTTTGCTGTGGTACATCGTCACTATCAGGATCCGCAGATGCCTGACGAGACCAAGCACTGGTACTTCCTCGGCTCCTGCATTGCCATGTACAGCAACTGGTTTATCTGCACGCTGATTGGTGCCCTGCTGGGGAACGCCCTGCCGGGTCTTGCCGGTTGGGGGCTGGATTTTGCCATGGTCGCGACTTTCACCGGCATTGTCGTGCCGCTGCTGCGCACCCGGCCGATGCTATTGGCTGCGGTCGTCGCCGGTGTTGTCGCGGTTCTGGCCTATGATCTGCCTTGGAAGCTGGGGTTGATGCTTGCCGCTTTGGCAGGTGTGGCTACCGGTGTGCTGGCTGAGCGCTGGGCGCTTGGACAGCGAGCCGAGGAGGTCGCCAATGAGTCAGTTTGAGATTGCCCTCCTGCTGGGCATGGCCACCATTACCTTTGCCATTCGCTACACCCTATTCGCAGTTGGAGACCGGGTACGCTTCAGCCCGCTGGTGAAGCAGGGGCTGGGGTATGTTCCGGTTGCCGTGCTGACGGCGATCATTGTCCCGGCGATGTTGATGCCGAACGGAGAGGGGCTGCAGTTGACGCTGGACAACGCCTATCTGGTCGGTGGCATTGTTGCTGCACTGATTGCCGCGTTCAGCCGCAACCTGCTGTTGACCATCTTCGGCAGCATGCTGGTGTTCTTTCTCTGGCGCTGGTGGCTGCTCGGCTGATCACCAGAGCGAGACGCGCTTGCTGCTCAGTGCGACCAGCATCAGTGCCAATGCTGCACAGGAGATGACGCTGGTAAAGCCCAGCACGGTCGGCGCAAAGCCGATCATGTCGCTGACAAAGCCGACGCCCAACACCACCGAGGCCATGGTCAGGTAGGCCATCAGGTAAAACGCTGAGTTGATCCCACCGCGCTGATCGGCCGGTGCGGTGTTGCTGATGGAAGCGATGCCGACCACACCGGTCGCGCCAGCGCCGCTGGCCGTCGCCAGAGTGGCGAGGGTGAACATCCAGGGTGAGCTGTAAATCACCGCGGCGGCCATGACGCCCAGACCGATGATCAGCGTGGTCGGGCCAACCAGCAGCAGGCGATCCAGAGGCTGGCGTTTGCAGGCAAATTGACTTATCCCTGCCATCAACTGCCAGCCGGCGGCGAACAGCCCGGCCTTGGTGCGGTCATCGATGCCGACCAGTTTGGTCGCCAGTGAGGGGCCCAGTGAGGCATATAAGCTGCCGGTGGACCAGGCCAGGCAGATAGCCGCAGCAGCAAAGATAAACGCGCCGAGCATTTCCCGTGGCACCTTGATGGTCGTCGGGCGCCATGCGCGCCAGCGGAAATCGGGGTGGCGCTGGCCTATATCGGCAGGCCAGGGAATGAGCAGTAGCAGGGCAACGGTCATGCCGCCCAATATCAGTGTCACCGCAAATGGCCATACCAGTGCGGCATCGCCCAGGCCAAGCATCAATGAACTGACGGTCGGGCCAGCAAAGGCGCCCAGGGTAAAGAACAGCGCCGACAGGGTGGCGGCCCGTGTCCAGTTGCCATCCGGCTCCAGCTCCACCAGCGCGGCAGAGGATGCACCGGTAACAATCCCCGTGCCGATGCCGGTTAGCACCCGGGCGATTCCCAGGCCGTAGATATCACGGGCCGATATGAACATTACTGCGCCAGCCAGAATAAACAGCAGGCCCGGTACCATCATCTGGCGGCGGCCGATCTTGTCTGACAGCGAGCCCAGGGTGAGCAGGGTGGTTACGACGCCGAGTACATAGATCGAAAATACGGCGGTCAGTGCGGTGGAGGAAAAAACCATTTTCGCCTGCCAGACAGAGTACAGAGGGGTGGGCACGTTGCTGGCGAAGATGGTCGTGAAGATCGCCATGAGTGCGGCGACCATCGCCAGGTGGCGATGGGATGCTGCAGTGTTGGCTGGCGAAAGGCCTGACATCTTCACGTTCCCCCTCGGGCAAAAGCGGGCATTATCGCAAAATCCCTGGCTCAGCGGACAGCCAGTGCGGCCATCACCGTTGCTGATGGGCCGCCGGTTCGGCGAGTGAGCGTGACAACTCGGCAATCGACAGCGGCGCTCTTGCGTCCAGCGCCCGCTCGGCCATCAGGCGCAATGCGGCGACATCCGGTCGTCGTTGTGGCCATTGCTCCACCTGCGGGATCAGTCGAACCTCGCCGGTTTCGGGGTCAACGGTGGCCAGGGCGAAGCGGAACGGATGGTAGCCGCTCATGCCAAGGCGCAGATCGGTTGCCACCCACTGCCCATCGATCAGGTCGTAGCGCAGACGCTCGCCGGTAAACCAGCGCAGTCGTTGATCCTGCGGTGATTCTGCCAGCGCCTGCTGCGCCTCACTGGCATGGGTCGGCAGCGCCGTAAGGGTGAGCGGTTCACGATCCAACCAGCCGACCAACCCTTCATAATACGTATCGCCGTCGACCGCCATTACCCGCCAGAGCAGGGTATTGAATGGCGTCGGCGTGCTGAAGGTCGCCTCCGGCTCGATACCTTGCTGTGCCAGTGCTGCATGAAGCTGGTGTTCTGCCATCTGCTTACCGATCAGCGTGCTGCCGAGATACAGCGAACTGAGCAGCAGACCGGCGTATTGCCAGCGCAAACCGCTGCGGCCAAGGCCGATAAACAGCCCCACCAGCATCGCCAGCAGCAGTGGCAGGGTGTAGAGCGGGTCGATGATAAAAATGCTGGAAATAGCGATCGGCGGGATCGGCAGTGGCCAGAACAGCTGGGTGCCGTAGGTGGTGAAACTGTCGAGCAGAGGGTGGGTGCAAAGCACCAATGCCAGGGTGGCAAACAGCCGTCGGCTGCTGTATTCCGCGTTCGGCCAGCGCTTGCGGATCAGCCATGTCAGCAGCGCCGCAAGTGTTGCCAGCACGAACAGAGAGTGGCTAAACCCGCGGTGGTAGGTCATATCGGCCACGGCGTCGCCGTAGTCGATCAGCACATCCAGATCGGGCACCGTGGCGAGCGCAGCGCCGTAGATCAGCGCCTTGCGGCCCTGCCAGCGGCCAAGCATCGCGCCCTGAATGGAGGCGCCGAGAACAATCTGGGTAACTGAATCCATGGTAGGAACTGCTCCGCTGCAATCAGATGCACAGACTACTGCATCTGCGCCGGCGGCGCAGTTCCACCACGGTTACCGCAGGTGTCAGCTCAGGTCGTGCTGACGGTCCAGCTCAATGCACTGGTCCAGCAGTTCCAGGTAGGCTTTGCGGCTCTTGACCTTGGTCTGGCGGAACGCAGTCATATTCAGCGCTGCCAGCTCTTTGGCTTTGGCCATGGCTGTCGCCTCCAAGTCATCGGCAGCGACTACCTTGTCGAGGAAACCGGCGGTTACGGCTTCTGCCGGATCGAACATTTCGGCATTGATCACCGCGCGGCCGAAGGCTGCTGGCGTCAGGCGGGCGCGCGCCAGTTCGATACCGGCGTGGTGCATGGTCATGCCGATGGCGGTTTCGTTCAGACCGATCTTGAACGGACCCTCAACGCCCAGTCGGTAATCGGAGGACAGCAGCAGGAACGCACCCTTGGCAATCGCGTGACCAGTGCAGACCGCCACGATCGGGAAGGGATGCGACAGCATGCGACGCGACAGCGTCGAGCCGGAAGCGACCAGCGCTTTGGCCGCGTCCGGGCCTGAGGTCATGACTTTCAGATCATAGCCGCCGGAGAAAATGCCGGGCTTGCCGCTCAGTACCACCACGGCGCGGTCTTTTTCCGCCTGATCCAGCGCAGCGTTAATCGCAGCGATCATGTCGGGCGACAGGGCGTTGACCTTGCCATTGTCCAGGCTCAGGTGGGCAACGCCGTCAGCGAAACGATAGGAGACCAGCTCGCTCATCAGAAAGTCCTCACATAGTAAAGTCCTACGGCATCAGTGCCGCAGCAGAAAGCAGGCAGTTTACCAACTAATTCATGACTGGCGAGTCCGCGGCAGTCACAGCCACGAGTGGTTGAAAACAATGGAAAAAGGGTTTGCCAAAGCGCCTGCGTTTCGATACATTAGCGCGCCTCGGTAGCAGGGTAGCCTGTGACCGAGATCCGGAGAGGTGTCCGAGTGGCTGAAGGAGCACGCCTGGAAAGTGTGTATACGTTAATCGCGTATCGAGGGTTCGAATCCCTCTCTCTCCGCCAGACGCGATAGATAAACCCCTGATTTCGTTAAGATTTCAGGGGTTTTTCTTTTTCAGATTCGGAAAGTGTCGACATATGTGTCGAAAGCTTGCGCGCTTCGCTTGCATGCCGCTCTTCTACAGTGAGCAGACTTCGCTAGCTCCCCGTAGAAAAGCAGCTACAGGGGCGAAGGAAGGCGGTCTACACCGGGCGAAGAGGTTGATAGCTCTTCGTTGTGGCAGTATTGACTTCAAGCCGGGCTAGCTCATCAGACAGCCTCATGTTTAGCTGTCTTACTAGATCTGCTATGACCTCCCCCTCGTAAGATCTGGAGTCCGCGAGCACCTGAAGCGATTCGTAAGCTTTGAGTATCAGGTCGAGTTCTTCAACAGGGTTTTGTCGCTGTGAGCTAAATTCACTCATCTCTTCACTCCACGATTGATCAAATATCCTCTTACCGCCTGGCGGATCAATACCGCCACTGACTCGCCGTCCCGATCACTCAGCTTCCTAAGAGCCTCTAGATCCTCACTCCCTATTTTGAAGCTGAATAGGACGTTCTTTGTTTCAGCCTTCGTGGTTTCCTCGGCTAGCTCTGGAATAGGTGCTAGTGCCCTTGCTTCGCTCGTTGCGTTGAGCTGGTCTAAGCCAAGTGGACGTCCAACACCATGGGCGTCCGGTAGCGGCAAGACTCCTCCCTCCCTGATGCGGCGTAGAATCATGTTGAGGACCTCCGGAGGGGAGCGTCTAACTATTTGTTTTCCTAGCTCTTTTCCGTAGCCTTTGGTTTGGTAGGCTGAAACGATTTGCCGCTTTTGGTCTGCAGTAATGCGCATGGATAGTCTCGTGTAATATCGGTATATATCTTATATAACATCGATATATTTTAGATGCAAAAAAGATATATCTGGAATGACTGGAAAGACCGAAATAGGCCACTAATGATCGTTTCAACACGGTTTTATCTGACGTGTTACAGGGACGTCAGCGCGCCGCGCCGTTGCCGAGCGCACCGGCTGCGCCGAAACCCTCGGCAGCGGCGCTAGCGCGTATCTGGAACTGCTCCAGATCGGCCACGGCGACAGGGTTAGCCTCGGTATGGATACGGGCGGTGATCAGCACGACGAGGTTGGTGGCTCTGGTGCGCTGTGATCGGTGCTGGAAGGCTTTACCGATCCAAGGAATGGCAGAGAGCACAGGAACGCGGGACAGACTTTCATCCGTCTGCTGGGACCGCAGACCGCCGAGTAACACCCCTTCCCCATCCTGCAGCTGTACCCGCGTGGCAACCTTGCGGGTGTTGGTGATGATGTCGGCTGCAGTCGTGTCATCAGCCACCGTTGAAGCGGATTGCATCACCTGCAGCTCGATAGCGTTGGCGGGCGTGATAAACGGCGTGACCTCAAGGGTTACCCCCACATCCTGACGCACGATGGTCTGGAACGGATCGGCGGCAGGTGTAGAACCGCTGGTGGTTTGCCCGGTCACGAACGGGACGTTCTGGCCGACGACGATAGAGGCCCGTTCCCGGTTGAGGGTGAGCAGCTGGGGCGTTGATAGAATCCGGTTTCGCCCGGTCGATCTCACCGCCTGCAGGAAGGCCGATAACGTAGGCCCGGAGAAGGTAACGCTAAAGCCCAGATCGGAGCGATCAGACGGCCTGATCGTTGAACCTGCCACGCCAAGGCGACTTGAATCAGCCCCCACGTTCAGGCCGAGTGCCTCAAAGTCATCATCAGCCAGTTCAGCCACCACGGCAGTAATCAGAACCTGACGCCGAGGCCGGTCTATTTCAGCAAGCACAGCGGCCACGCTTTCAAGCTGGGATTGAGTACCCGAGACAATGACAGCATTGGAGGTTGGCGACGGCGTGACGGTGGACAGGTTCATTGAATCGCTGTTTTCCGTACGCGACAGTCAAAGCGAGGGATAGCGATCACTAAAGAAGCTGCTGCGCGCTGGTTTTCCTGGAAGACTGATAAATTGAAATAGCTTGATAGAGGTCATAATGCGGAGTGTGGATGGTTGCGGTTTAATCCGGCTTGAAAAAGTAAGAAAAGTTAGCGATAAGGATTAACGAATAAAAGAGGGAAGAGCAATATAATTTTAATACTTGTAAGTTATTTAGAAAGGGAGGTTGGTTCAGTTTTGGCAATTAATAACTAAAAGTCTCGGTCTCAGTGGGGAGCTAAGAAAGCCAGATAAATTAGATTATAGCTTGCTGTGACGCTCAGCAGATAAGAACCTTAAAGCCTAAGGATCTAACATAATCAGCAAATTTATTTAAGTAATCGATGTCTGGGTCGGGGTTGGCTAGCTTGAATAATTCTCTACCAAGAGATGTGAAGTTGAAAATAGGGATGTGAAGCTCTTGCTTTGGATTAGGGTTTGTTATTTTTAAGTGTAGATTGCATGCCTGTATAGTTAGGTCGAAGGTTTTAGAGGATTTTGATTTATAGAAAACCATTAGGTGTTCAGATCCAACTCCAGAAATAATCCCCAAATTTTGAAGCTCTAAGATGTAACCAAAGGTCAATTCATCTTCTAAGAATTCAGTTCTCCAGACGCGATAATCTATATCGTATTTAAATATTTTCTGTATGGATATGGCTTCTGTTGGTGACAAGTTCCTAATGAAATCCAAAGTCCTCAAGGAAAAAGAATCAGGAGACTTCAATTCGCCTGCTAGAACTTTGCCCCATAATTTTTGCATTGTCTCGGAAGAGAATTCCGATGCACAGTCCCGCCAACGGTAAAGCCAGTCTTCCGAAATATCATTTTGCGGAAGAGGGTTGTCATCGTGCTTAAGAACTTCTTCGGCTATGAAAATTGCTTGCGCGGTATTAATCTCCCTTTTTAAGGTGTCTGAAATGTTAATTGAGGACGCTTTCTTTAAAGCAAGTCCGAGATTCAGAGTTGGCTCTATTCGGCCTTGAGGCTGAGGAAGAGAGGCAGATCGCGGGAGTGAGGCGAAAGGTACATCTAAAGGTATTTCCGAAAGTGTTTTATTACCATCACGAAGGTCTTTTATATCGAGTTCGGTTTGGGCTAGCAGCAGCATTTCCCGGCGCCTAATTTCTGCTTGAGCTGCACCATTCCGCTTAATTTGCCAAGGTGTTAGTAACGAGCCTACACCTTTCTCGGCTAGCGTCTCCCAAAGCTTAATTACTAGCTGCTCGCCTGGAAAGCCCATATCTGCGCCTATAATTATCCAATATCAAGTATTAATGGTATTTAGCCGTTAGATACGAGTGAGTAAATTTCCGGTGTAGGTTTGTCAGCAAGCTGGACGCTCTCTCGAGCAAAGTTTAATTCCATGGTTAATTTTGCAATATCTAAAGTGGTTGGATCGATAGGTCGAGAGTTAAATTTTGAAACCCACAGCAAAATAGAATGCAGGTGCCATAGCGAAGATTTACCCGAATGAACAGGGTTAGGGAAGGAGTCAACGTTATTAGACATAATCTTCCTAACATACTGACGGGTCACACCGAGTATCCCTGCAACATCAGATAGACCCACAAAGTCCGGAGACGCTTCGATAAGGGTTGCGCCAGGTATAGCTTTACGTACTTGAAGGATCGCAGAAGTTATGGCGTCAAAGGCAGTTGCACTCTCTCTGCAGAAGCTCAAAGCTACCTTACCTTTCTGTCCGAAGCCAACTACAGCGTCATCGCAGCCAGCTTCCATAAGGGCGTCAAAGAACACGGTGGCGTCTGTGTCAGTGTCAGTTAATGCAAATTTTAACGTAAATTCGAATTCATTCATCTTTTTTCTCCGCCAAATTGTCTTCATTGTTAGAAGTACAGTTGTTGACGACTCTCTTTATCAACCTTGCATGGTTGCTTGGCGACCTTGGGGTACTTGATACGCTTGTGATGCAAAATTCGCCGCATCTGCAATTACTGTCATTGCTAGGGCAGTAGAGCATTCCCCAAGCATGAGCGCTGTTTGCAGCTGCCCGAAGAGTCCAGCCTTTCGATTCAGCATATGAGACAGCTTCTTCAATTTCCTTTTTTGGATGCTTTTTTCTCGGCATGTAAAGGTTCCACAAGCAAAATTAATCAAATGAAATGAGGTTGTCAACTGACAACTGACCGGTGGCGTGCTACCCCACAAGCTGTGAAGACAGGTTACAGTTTCGTATGCATACAGACCACAGGATTGCTGACTTTAAGTAATAGTCGCTCAAACAGTGTCGAAAATGTGTCGAAAACACTGTCACAAAAAGTCCTTTTATGACCGGAAGAAAACGAGGAGCCCCTTGTGGTACAAGGGTTTAGGCTATGAAAGGCCAGAAATGACGCCGTATAAAACGGGTTCGAATCCCTCTCTCTCCGCCAGACAAACGAAAGAGCCCCAGCGCAAGCTGGGGCTCTTTCGTTTGTGCGGTGAAAAGATGGCCGAGAACCCTAACGGTTCGACCGGAGCCAGCACCGCTGGCGCAGGAACGTCGGAGCGGAGCGACGACGACCCGAGGCTGGTTCAGCCGAGGGCGAGGCGCTCAGCGCCGAGTAATCCCTCTCTACCAGACAATGAAAGACCTTGGCGCAAGCTGGGGTTTTTCTTTTTTAGCCTCCGAAACTGTCGAGCGGATCTGCAGCGCAGACTTTTCAGCGAGTTACCAAGCGCACTGTGCGGGCATCGCCAGCGTGGTATGCCCGCAATCTTCAGCCCCCACTTTCTCTCTCCTGCCAAAGTGATCAGCGCTATCGCTGAGGGTTTCTGCTTGCCGCAAAAACGCGAGCGCGCCGGCGAGGCTCATGCCGCGCACGATAGCCTGTTCGAATCTGCTCGACCATGCCCAGAATCTTGGCAGTCAGGAGGGCTGAAGCAGAGAGCTTTCATTGGCCGGTTTGGGGCGCGAACGACGCCAAGAAAAACATGATCTGGTTAACCAGTTGAAAATAATTCTCAAAAAATGATTTGCATCAACTAACGTATGTCTAGGTGCTGATACATTCAATAGTGTCAGTATTCGGCTTTACGGCTGTTTATTAATGGTCGTTTGAATGGATTTGCCCTTGCCTGTGCGTCGTGTCAGGGGTGAATGCGGACAGGGCTTCATTCTTCTGGAGGTGTCCAATGGACAGTGCACCCGAGCTTGAGAAAGATAAGAGCCAGGATCTGGCTTCCCGTTTTCCCACTGCATATTCGATACTTTTCCTTCTTATCATTCTGATGGCCGGCCTCACCTGGATCATTCCGGCAGGCAAGTATGACCGCGAGATGAATGAGGCGGTTGGACGTGAGGTGGCGGTCGCCGGGACTTACCATCAGGTTGAGCCGAATCCGCAAGGCATCGTAGAGGTGATGCTGGCACCCGGTGCGGGTTTTTACGATCCGGATAGTTATGTTGCCAATGCAATTGATGTGGCGCTGTTCGTGCTCTTTCTTGGGGGCTTTCTCGGGGTAGTGAATGCCACGGGTGCCATTGATACCGGCATACGATCGGCGATGGTCCACCTGAAGGGCCATGAAATCTGGATGATCCCCATACTCATGAGTCTGTTTGCCATCGGTGGCACGACCTATGGCATGGCTGAGGAGACGCTGGCGTTCTATGCCTTGCTGATTCCCGTGATGATGGCGGCGGGGTATGACTCCGTCACCGGCGTGGCGATCATTCTGGTCGGTGCCGGCATTGGTGTGCTTGGCTCGACGATCAACCCGTTCGCGACGGTCATTGCCGCTAATGCGGCGGGTATTCCTTTCACTGACGGGATTATCCCGCGGTTCGTGATTCTGCTCGGCGGTCTGGTGATCTGCATCGCCTATGTAATGGTCTATGCCCATCGGGTGAAGCGGGACCCGTCCAGGTCTGCTGTTGCCAAACAGTTTGAAGAGCACAAGGCCTTTTTCCTGAAGCGTCAGGAAGCTGAGCAGCATAGTGATCACCTGACTGGCATACAGTCGGTTGTGCTCGTGCTGTTTGCGCTGACATTCGCGGTGATGATCTGGGGCGTTTCATCGCAAGGCTGGTGGATGGCACAAATGGGCGCGCTGTTCCTGGGCGCTGCGATCGTTATCGGCGTGATTGCGCGGCTGGGTGAGAAGGGCCTCACCAATCATTTTGTTGACGGTGCCAGAGAGTTGCTGGGCGTGGCATTGGTTGTTGGGCTGGCGCGCGGGATTGTGGTGATCATGGAGAACGGCCTGATCGCAGACACCATGCTGCACAGTGCGGCACAAGCGCTGGACGGCGTCGGCGGGCTGACCTTTGTCAATTTGATGTTCTGGATTGAGGCGGCTATGAGTTTTCTGGTGCCATCGTCTTCCGGGCTGGCCGTGCTGTCCATGCCGATTCTTGCTCCTTTGGCCGATTTCGCTGGCGTAGGGCGTGACCTCGTCGTAACTGCCTATCAGTCTGCAAACGGGCTGGTGAACTTCATCAATCCGACATTTGCAGTCGTGGTTGGCGGGCTTGCCATTGGCCGGGTTTCCTATGACCGCTGGCTGGTTTTCATCTGGCCTCTGCTGCTTATTTTGACCCTGTTCATAACCGTCGTTCTGAGCATTTCCACCCTGCTTTGAGCGGTTCACCAATGGAATATGGAGAAATGGATATGTCTGTACAAAAGCTTGGTGTGCATTCTGAAACTGGGCGTCTGCGCCAGGTGGTTGTCTGCCGGCCTGGTTTGGCGCACCGGCGCTTGACCCCTGGTAATTGCCAGGAGTTGCTGTTTGATGATGTGTTTTGGGTAAAGCAGGCTCAAAAGGATCACGACGTCTTTACCCAGGCGATGCGCAACGAAGGGGTAGAGGTGTTGGACGTCAACACCCTACTGGCAGAAACTCTCGATAATGCAGAGGCGCGCAGCTGGGTGCTCGATCACCGAATTACCGCAGACCAGGTAGGGGTGGGGGCGAAAGCGGAGCTGACCAGTTGGATGAAAGAGATTCCGAGCGAGTTGCTGGCGACGCACCTGCTGGGTGGCTTGACGGTAGAGGAGTTGCCATTTGAGCCTTCGGGGCTGTTCGGCAGTTACATCGGACACCACGGATTTGTATTGCCGCCGTTGCCAAACGCGCTCTTTACCCGGGATAACAGCGCCTGGATCTATGACGGTGTCGTGGTTAACCCTATGTACTGGAACGCCCGTCGTCCGGAGACTCTGCTGAATACCGCCATTTACAAGTTCCACCCGAACTTCGCCGGCCGCACGAACATTCACTGGGGTGACCCGACAGTCGATCATGGCCTGGCGACCCTTGAAGGTGGCGACATCATGCCCGTCGGCAACAAGACGGTACTGGTTGGCATGGGGGAGCGCTCCTCGCCGCAAGCGGTCGGCCAGTTGGCGCAGGCCCTGTTCGCCAAGGGTGTGGTCGAGCGCGTGCTGGCTTTCCGCATACCCAAGTCCCGTTCGGCCATGCACCTGGACACCGTTTTTACCCTGTGCGGTGGCGATGTGGTGACAACCTTCAAGGAAGTGGCGGATGAGCTGGTGTGCTACGACATCCGCCCCGGTAATGTTGAAGGTGCACTGGATTTCCGTCAGGACCCGCGGCCGATCTTCGAGATCGTGGCCGAGGTGCTCGGCTACAGCAAGCTGCACATTGTGCCCACGGGTGGCGCTACCGAGGAGGAGCGGGCACGTGAACAGTGGAATGATGGCAACAACGTGTTGGCGATTCGTCCCGGCGTAGTCATCGGTTACGACCGCAATGACGATACCAACGCTGAGCTGAAAGCAGCCGGTATTGAAGTGCTGGAGATTCCTGGCGCCGAGCTTGGCCGTGGCCGTGGCGGCGGCCATTGCATGAGCTGCCCAACAGCACGTGACCCGCTGTGAACAGGACAGGAGACAACAGGTTATGGCATTCAATCTGAAAAATCGCAGCTTTCTGACGCTGCGCGACTACACGCCGAAAGAGATCGCTTTTCTGCTGAAGTTGGCAGCCGATCTCAAGGCGGCCAAGTACGCCGGTACCGAGCGTCCTGGTCTGCAGGGCAAGGATATTGCGCTCATTTTTGAAAAGAGCTCCACCCGAACCCGCGTTGGGTTCGAGGTGGCCGCCTACGATCAGGGCGCCAGAGTGACCTATCTCGGGCCTTCCGGGAACCATATTGGTCACAAGGAAACGGTCAAGGATACCGCGCGGGTGCTTGGCCGAATCTATGACGCCATCGAGTACCGGGGGTTTGGGCAAGAGGTGGTGCAGACGCTGGCTGATTACTCGGGTGTTCCGGTCTACAACGGGCTGACGGACGAGTTTCACCCAACCCAGATTCTGGCTGACTTCCTGACCATGCAGGAGCATGTTGACAAACCGTTGCATCAGGTTGCCTACGCCTTTCTCGGCGATGCGGGCAACAACATGGGCGACAGTCTGCTGATCGGTGGCGCCAAAATGGGCATGGATGTGCGCCTCTGTGCTCCGCGTGCCTGCTGGCCTGAAGAGAGCGTGCAGCGTGAGGCTCAAGAAATCGCAAAGCAGACTGGTGCGCGTCTCATGCTGACCGAGAGCGTGGATGAGGCTGTGCAGGGGGTGGATTTTATCTACACCGATGTCTGGGTCTCCATGGGCGAGGCCAAGGATAAATGGGCAGAGCGCATCAAGTTGCTCAAGCCCTATCAGGTCACCCGCGAGGTGATGGAGAAAACCGGTAATCCGCGCGCCTGCTTTATGCATTGTCTTCCGGCCTTCCACAATACGGAAACCGCTGTCGGGGCTGAAATTCAGCGTGAATTCGGCCTCGATTGCATGGAAGTGACGGAGGAGGTATTCGAGAGCCCGGCATCTATTGTGTTCGATCAGGCGGAAAACCGAATGCACACCATCAAAGCGGTTCTGGTCGCGACCCTGGGAGGCTAGCATGCTGATCGTCGTCGCTCTGGGGGGCAATGCTCTGCTCAAGCGGGGAGAGGCCATGACCGCAGAGACCCAGCGGGCCAACGTGAACAAGGCCGCTGCCGCGCTGGCGGAGCTGATCAAGGAAGGCCATCAGATAGTGATCACCCATGGCAATGGGCCGCAGGTCGGCCTGTTGGCCCTGCAGGGCGCGGCCTATCGACCTGCTGGCGCCGACCCGCTTGATGTGCTGGGTGCCGAGACCGAAGGCATGATCGGTTATATGATCGAGCAGGAGCTGGAAAATGCCATCAATCACCAGAAGCCGGTCGCAACGCTGTTGACCCAGGTAGTGGTGGATCTGGCTGACCCGGCGTTTCAGAAGCCGACCAAGTTTGTCGGGCCTGTCTACGAAAAGGCCGAAGCTGAGCGCAGGGCCGCTGCCGCCAACTGGTCGATTGCGCAGGATGGTGACAAGTGGCGTCGCGTGGTTCCGTCGCCGGCGCCGCTTGAAATTCCGGACTTGTCAGTGCTGAAGATACTGCTGCGCAATGATGTGATTGTCATCTGCGCGGGGGGCGGTGGCATTCCCGTGGTACGCCGGCGCGATGGCAGCCTTGTTGGCGTGGAGGCGGTTATCGACAAGGATGCGGCCAGCGCACTGCTTGCAGAGCAGATAGATGCCGATGCGTTGCTTCTGTTGACCGATGTTGATGCGGTATACCGCGACTTTGGTACGCCGCAGGCCCAACGGGTGAGTGCTCTGAGCGTGGATGATCTCGACCACATCAGCCTGCCGGCGGGCTCGATGTTGCCAAAGGCAAAGGCCGCAGCGCGGTTCGCAGGAACCGGCAAGATCGCCGCTATCGGCCGCCTGGAGGATGCGTCAAGCATTCTGCGAGGGAATGCCGGGACGCGAATCGGCTGACGGTAATCGGGCTACTCCGTCAAACAAAGAGGGCCTTGGCGCAAGCCAAGGTCCTTTTTTTGTGCTCTGGTTACCCTCGCGATAATCCTGTGCGTCGCACCGAGTCAGCGCATCATTTACCTGTGCTGCCGCTTTCTGCCTCAATTTTCACCCTTGTTCCCGTCGCCATCTCGCGCAATGATCAGGTTGTCGCGGCAGTGTACCGCGTCCCTGGATTGGTCCGGGTCCAATGACAAGGAGTGGGTATGGCGGCGGCTGTGAGTTCGCAGGGTGAATGGCGCAACTGGTCAGGGTCGCAGCGTGCGATGCCTGGGCGTTGGTGGCGTCCGGGTAGCGAGGACCAGTTGGTTGCGCTGTTGCAGGGCTCGACCGGTGAGGTTCGGGTAACCGGGGCGGGGCATTCGTTCAGTGCACTGTGCAAAACGGCAGGGAATCTGGTTTTTCTTGATCATCTGAGCGGGCTGGTATCCCACGACGCTGAACGGCTGACGGCCACTGCGATGGCTGGCACGCCGTTGCATGAGTTGGGCTGTGTGCTTTGGCCGCTCGGGCAGGGACTGATCAATCAGGGCGATATTGATGCGCAGTCGCTGGCGGGCGCCTGCGGTACTTCGACTCACGGCACCGGGCTGGGCTTGGGGTCGTTCTCTGCACTGGTGCGTGGACTGCGGCTGGTGACGCCGAGCGGTGAGGTGATCGACGCTGATTCCTCGCGCAATGCGGACATTCTGCAGGCGGGGGCAACTTCGCTTGGTGCGCTGGGCGTGATCACCCAGATCACCCTGCAAAACCGACCCCATTATCACCTGGCGGAGCGCGAGTACCTGCTGCCGCTGGCTGAGGTGCTGAGCTGTTTTGAGGGGCTTGCACGGAATAACCGCCACGCCGAGTTCTGGGCGTTTTTCCGCACCGACAAGGCTGTCGTGAAGGTACTGAACGAGTCAACCGAGCCGCCGACCCCACAGCCCCGTTTTAATCTGCCGGTCGACAAGGTGCTGGATATCACCTCACGGATTGCCCACGGGGTGGCAGGCGCAGATGCGTTGATGCAGCGGTTGTTGATCGCGCTGCACTCGGAGGTGCGTCGAGTCGGGCGCTCCTACCAGATTTTCCCTAGCCTGCGGGCGTCGCGCTTCAATGAAATGGAATACGAGCTGCCCTTGGCACGCGGACTGGAATGCGTGGAAGAGGTGCTGACGACGGTGCAACGCTCGTCGCTGCGCACCTTGTTTCCGCTGGAGTACCGCACGGTGGCGGCAGATGAGGCTTGGCTCTCGCCGTTCTACGGGCGTGACAGCGCGTCCATCTCGATTCATCAGCATGTCTGCACGGATTACCGCCCGCTGTTCAACCTGGTGGAGCCCATTTTCTGGAAGTACGGCGGGCGTCCCCACTGGGGCAAGTTGCATTCGCTAGATGCGGTGCGACTGGCGGAGCTGTATCCGCGCTGGGATGACGCTCGCCGCGTACGTGAGCAACTGGACCCGCAAGGGCGGATGCTCAACGATCACTTGCGCACGCTGCTGGTGATGCCATGACAGGACACAATGCGTACTTCGGCCAACTGCAGGCCGCCTTGCAGCAGGAAGGTGAGTTGCTGCCGCGGCTGATCGTCGATCTGGATCGTCTGGATCACAATATTGATCAAGCGGTGGCCTTTGCCACGCAGACCGGCAAGACGTTGCGGCTGGTGGAGAAGTCGCTGCCGTCGTTCCAACTGCTTGATTATATTGCCCGGCGAGCGGGCACCCGGCGGTTAATGTCGTTTCACCAACCCTTTCTTAACCTCGACGCGCAGCACTGGCCGGATGCCGACATTCTGCTTGGCAAGCCGCTGCCGGCGGCGTTGGCTGAACGTTTCTATCGGCTGCATCAGGGGGAGTTTGATCCGCAGCGGCAACTGCAGTGGCTGATCGATTCGCCTGAGCGGCTGCTGCAGTATCTGGCGTTGGCACAGCGGCGCGGGATTCGCCTGAACGTGAATATCGAGCTGGATGTGGGTCTGCATCGTGGCGGCATTCCCGAAGGCGAGGCCGGTGTGCTGATGCTGCGTGAGCTGCTGCTAGTGATTCAACGACACCCGCAACATCTGGCCTTTACCGGTTTTATGGGTTACGAGCCGCATGTGGCGATGGTGCCGCGGCTGTTGGGGGCACCGGAGCATTTACTCGCACAGGCAATGGCGACCTATCAGGCGCGGGTGGAGCAGGTGCAGTGTGAGGCGCCGGCCCTCTGGGCTCAGGCGTTGGCAGCGGACGGTCAGCCCGCGCTGACACTCAACACCGCGGGTAGCCCGACCTATCGCTTGCATGATCAAGAGCGGATCAGCAACGAGCTGGCGCTCGGCAGCGGGCTACTCAAACCCACGCATTTTGATCTGCCGAGCTTGGCCGATCACATGCCGGCGCTGTTTATTGCTACGCCGGTACTAAAACGTGCGCCTTCGCTGACCTTGCCCGGCCTTGGTCGCTTGCCGCGGTTACTGTCCCGTCTGTCCGCTCGGGGCCGTGAGGCGATGTTTGTCTACGGTGGCAACTGGCTGGCTGATCCGGTCTCGCCTGGCGGGTTGGCGCCGAGTTCACTTTATGGCAGCAGCTCCAATCAGCAGTTGTTGCTGGCGCCCGCCAATACGGCACTGCAGCTTGATGAGCTGGTGTTCCTGCGTCCCAGGCAGAGCGAAGCGGTACTGCTGCAGTTTGGGGATCTGCTGGCGGTGCGCGGCGGGCAGGTGGTCGAGCGATGGCCGGTGTTCGCTGACTGATTGCTGCTGCCGATTTGGGCTTGATCACATTTCAGGCCTTTATCGGCACCTAACATGCTATGGCTCGATAGCATGACCTGCATTGCTGCTACGACAGCTCAGGACGAGCTGCGAGGAAACAGGGAGTTTGCATGCGAGCAGATTGGGATGAGCGGCCGCAGCGTGGCCGTGGCGCAGGTGAATCAGGCGAACGGCTGATTCGTTGGGGATTCTGGGGCGTTCTTGTCGCGCTGATCCTGTACACCACCCAGCCCGAGTTGGTTGCGCGGCTGCGTGATCGGTTTTTCGCGTCTGCACCCGCTCATCAGCAGGCCGCGCCACCGGCCCCGGTGAGCGTTCCGCCGCCGCCCGTGGAGCCGCCAGGTGAGTACGAGTCGACTATCTCCGAGGCGGATCTGGCTGCTGCTCGGTCGATTGCGCAGGGGCAAACTGCAGCCGCGTCGGATGAGCGGCAAACATCGTTCAGTGATGACAATTATGTGCCGCGCCGCGATGTTAACGTCATGGAGTCTCGTCACGTGCGTGAGTACGCACGGACAGAGTCACGGCGGGTTGAGTCGCCTCGTTCACGGGGGCTGAACGGTACAGGTCAGGCGACCGTCAAGTGGGAGGATGCCCGGCGGCGGGTTACCCGTTGGCGGACCTCTTACACTTACCGTAACAGCCGGATCGATAACGCCAGTTTCTGCAGTAACTATCGCCGTGGCTCCATCGAGTACCGCACCTGTCGCAAAGCAGCCAAGGCGTGGCTGGGCGAGCGATGCGGCAACGCCAATCGGGTAGGTAGCGAGCGGCAGCGTATGTACTGCCATGCACATAACGGCTTCACGCACTGACTGTTCAGTCGTTATTCATCCTGCTTGTGGGCTGATATTTCAGCACTACCGCCCGGCGGGTTTCGCCTTGCTTTTTATGAATGGAGGATTTAGCTTCTCGATCCGAAGCTAAATCACTGGTCGGCACGGTCGACCCGTCATTTCCCAGCAAGAGGCGAAAACAAAGTGAAAACACGTATTACAGAACTGTTCGGCATCGAGCACCCGATTCTCCAGGGCGGCATGCACTGGGTTGGTTTTGCCGAACTGGCGGCTGCCGTTTCCAACGCTGGCGGTCTGGGTACCATTACTGGTCTGACCCAGAAGACCCCGGCTGATCTGGCCAACGAAATCGCCAAGTGCCGGGAACTGACCAACAAGCCGTTCGCCGTCAACCTGACCTTCCTGCCGACCGTCAACGCGCCTGACTACCCGGGCTACATCGACGCTATCGTCAAGGGCGGCGTCAAGATCGTCGAAACTGCTGGCCGCAGCCCGCAGGAATACATGCCGCTGCTGAAAGACGCCGGCATCAAGGTCATCCACAAGTGCACCTCCGTTCGTCACTCGCTGAAAGCCCAGTCCATCGGCTGCGATGCTGTTTCTGTTGACGGCTTCGAGTGTGGCGGTCACCCGGGTGAAGACGACATCCCGAACATGATTTTGCTGCCGCGCGCTGCCGAAGAGCTGGACATCCCGTTCGTTGCCTCCGGCGGCATGGCTGACGGCCGCTCGCTGGTATCTGCCATGGCGCTGGGCGCCGAAGGCATGAACATGGGTACCCGTTTCATCGCTACCAAGGAAGCGCCGGTTCACGAGAACGTCAAGCAGGCTATCGTTGCGGCTTCTGAGTTGGATACCCGCCTGGTCATGCGTCCGCTGCGCAACACCGAGCGCGTGCTGAACAACGCCGCTGTTGCCCGCATCGTCGAGAAAGAGAAGGCGCTGGGCGACAAGCTGACCTTCGCTGACATCATCGACGAAGTGGCCGGCGTTTACCCGCGCATCATGCAGAACGGTGAAATGGATCTGGGGGCCTGGTCCTGCGGTATGGTTGCCGGTCTGATCCACGACATCCCGAGCTGTGAAGATCTGATCGAGCGCATCATGAAGCAGGCCGAAGAGATCATTCGCGCCCGTCTGGTGTCGATGCTGTAACTCGGATCGCCGCCCGGTCCGCGCCGGGCGGTTTTCCTGTCAGGATATCTCCATGCAGACCACCCATATCGACTGCAGTGTCGTGAAAACTGCCGAGATCATCGGTGAATGGTGGTCGCTGCTTATTCTGCGCAATGCCTTTCATGGCATGCGTACCTTTGATGCCTTCCAGCGCCAGCTGGACATCTCCAGCAGTGTGCTGAGTACCCGGTTGAAGAAACTCACTGCCGCAGGCGTGCTGCAGAAAGTCCCGTCCGCCGCCGATGGACGATCCTTCGAGTACCGTCTTACGCCTGCCGGTATGGACCTGTATCCCGTCATCATCAGTCTCATGCAGTGGGGTGAGAAATGGCGCCCCAACGGCCGTGGCGACCGAATGCTGCTGCTTGAGAAGCGCTCTGGACGCCCCATTCTTGGTGCTGAAGTGCTGTCGGCCGATGGTCGGCCGTTGAAAGCATGGGAAGTTGAGGTCCAGGCGGGGCCGGGTGCTGATGAATACGTGCGCGAACTGGTCGGCGATATCTGATTCGGTCACGAATCCGCTGTTTCGGGGTAGGCATATCGTTTCACTTCGGTATCATTTGCCGACGCTCCGCGCACTGCGCGGCCTCCTCATGGCTACAGGGACGGTTATTGAATGAAAGTTACCTCACTGCTTGCGCTGGGTCTGACCGGCGCTTTGCTCTCTACACCGCTGCAGGCGGTTACTGAATACGAAAAGAAAGGCGATCTGCGTGCCCAGATCACCCAGTGGATCAGTCAGGCGCTCAATGGCGATGCCGAAGCCCAACGGGAGCTCGCGCAGCGATACTACGATGGTGAGGGCGTCGAGCAGGACTACGCCAAGGCCTTCGAGCTGTACAGCGAAGCAGCTGCTCAGGGCGATGCCGAGGCTGAGTTCTCTGTTGCCTACATGTATGACATGGGCGAGGGCGTCGAGCTGGACGATCTCAAGGCCATCGAGTACTACACGCGTTCCGCTGAGCAGGGCAATGCGGCGGCGCAGTTCAACCTCGCGCTGATGTATGACGAAGGCGAAGGCGTGCCAGTGGATGACCTCAAGGCCATCGACTGGTACTTGCGCGCCGCCGAGCAGGGTCACGCCGACGCGCAATACAATCTGGCGTTGATGTACGACGTGGGTGAGGGTGTGCCGGCCAACGACCGCAAAGCCGCCGAGTACTACCTGATGGCGGCGCAGCAGGGCCATGCCGACGCCCAGTACAACCTGGCGCTGCTGTATGACAGTGGCGAAGGCGTGCCGCTGGACGATCGTGAGGCCATCCGTTGGTACACCGCAGCTGCCGAGCAGGGTGACGCGGCAGCGCAATACAACCTGGCGATTATGTATGACGAGGGTGAAGGTGTGCCGGTCGATGACCGTCGTGCCATCGAGTGGTACCGCAAGGCCGCAGAGCAGGGCCACAAGGATGCCCAGTACAACCTCGCATTGATGTACGACGAAGGTGAAGGCACCAAGGTGGATGACGCCGAGGCGATCAACTGGTACTCCTTCGCAGCCGAACAGGGCCATGCCAAGGCTCAGTATAACCTCGCGCTGATGTACGACGAGGGTGAAGGCACCGCCGAAGACAATCAGGCTGCGATCAAGTGGTACACCGCTGCCGCCGAGCAGGGTGAGCGCAATGCCCAATACAACCTGGCGATCATGTATGACGAGGGTGAGGGCACGCCAGAGGACAACCTCGAGGCGATCAAGTGGTATGGCGCTGCAGCCAGTCAGGGTGAGCCCAGTGCGATGTTCAACCTGGCGATCATGTATATGAACGGTGAGGGTATACGCACCAACAACGCGATGGCCTACATGCTGTTCGCGCTCAGTGCCGGACAGGGGCTGGAAGGTGCCCGCGAGGCGCGTGATGTGGTGGCCAATGAGCTTAGCGCCAGTCAGCTCAAGAAGGCTCAGCGCGCGGCCGCTGAATGGTCGGTAGGTGACCCACTGCCTGTTCTCTGAGTGCGGTAGTTTCTGCCTTATTCATGCTGTGAATAAGCTTTATCAGTGTGGCGGGGGTCCATTCCGGGCGCAATTTGCGTACTGTATCGGTCCCCGCAGAACGGCCAGTCGGCCGCCTTTGCATACCGAACAGTCTTTGTACTTCATCTTGCTCACATTATCCGGAGGTAGCTGACATGGCTGCGTTTGAAGATATCAAGAAGGTTGGCGTTATCGGCGCTGGCACCATGGGTCGCGGCATCGTGATGAACTTCGTCAATGCTGGCTACCCGGTCACCTGGTTGGACGTCAACGGCGAGATGCTGGAGAAGGGGCTGGTTGAAATCGCTGCGGTCTACAAGCGCTCGGTTGCCCAGGAGCGTTTTGACGACGCCGAAGCACAGGCTCGTGTCGCCCGCATCAGCACCACTCAGGACTACGCAGACCTGGCTGACATGGACCTGGTGGTTGAGGCTGTCTATGAAAACATGGATCTGAAGAAGAAGATCTTTGCCGAGCTGGACAAGGCGGTTAAGCCGTCCGCGATTCTGGCCACCAACACCTCTTACCTGGATATCGACGAAATCGCTTCTGCGACCCAGCGTCCGACTCAGGTTCTGGGCCTGCACTTCTTCAGCCCTGCACACATCATGAAGCTGCTGGAAGTCGTTCGCGGCAAGGCAACTGCTCAGGACGTTATGGACGCCTGTCTGGCCGTTGGCAAGAAGATTGGCAAGGAAGCGGTTCTGGCTGGCAACTGCCACGGCTTTATCGGTAACCGCATGCTGGAGAAGTACTCTCGCCAGTCTCGCGAAGTTGTGCTGGAAGGCGCCACTCCGTGGGAAGTTGACCAGGCGCTGCAGGGCTTCGGTATGGCTATGGGCCCGTACCGCATGTACGACGTGGTTGGTGTCGACCTGGGCTGGCGTTCCCGTCAGCTGGCCGGCGTCGGTCGTGGCGAGCCGATCGTATGGCTGGACAACAAGCTGTGTGAAATGGAGCGTTTCGGTCAGAAGAGCGGCCATGGCTTCTACAAGTACGAAGCGGGCAGCCGTCAGGCGATCCACGACCCGGAAACCGACATGATGGCCCGTGAAGTAGCGGAAGAAGCCGGCTACACCGCCCGTGACGTATCCGCTGACGAAATCGTGACCCGCTGCATCCTGGCGCTGGTCAACGAAGGTGCGCGCATTCTGGACGAAGGCTTTGCCGAGTCTGCCGAAGATATCGACCGCGTTTACCGCTTCGGTTACGGCTTCCCGGCCGACCGCACTGGTCCGATGGCCTACGCCGACAGCCTGGGTCTGGACAAGGTGCTGGCCGAGATCCGTGCGCTGGAAGCCGAGCGTGGCGAGTTCTGGAAGCCGGCCGCCGGTCTGGTCAAGCTGGCTGAAGCGGGTGGTCGCTTCACCAAGGCCTGATCTGGTCAATAAAAAACCGCGACAGCCTGGGCTGTCGCGGTTTTTTTGTGCCTGTTATCCGGGCAAAGCCAGCTCCGTGGGGCGGCGCTGTGGTCTTAGTCGTTGCTGACCGGGATGCCGGTAACCGGCTGGCCGTTGACGGTCGCTTCCTTGAGCATGATCTGATAGTGCTGGCCATCGGTTTCAATTTGGCTCAGGCGAACCAGCAGGTAGTTCCAGTCCTTGGCAAACCAAAGGGTGGTTTCACGACGTGCGTCGGGCTCGCGCACACGCTCTACTTCAACGGCGTCAAATTGGCCGGCACGGGTTGTCACCCGTTCTTCGCCGACGACGCGGAATTCATATTCTTCTACTTCGTCGCCGTCGACTACGCGGTAGGTCATGTCCTTCTTGCCGGCAGCCAGATCGGCCTGCAGGGCCAGTTGGTAGGTGGTCTTGTCGAGCAAGCCGGGTTCGGTCGGCAGGCTGAACGCTTCGCCCTTGTAGGTGCCGGTGACCTGCGCCTGGGGCCAGTCGAAGTGTTGCAGGATTTCCTTGCCCCGACCGAGGCCCCGGCGCTCGTAGTGGTAGTCGATCGGCTGAATTTGATTGTCGGCCACCCGCAGGGTGCTTTGCTCGGTTAGCCGGGCAACGAACATGCTGGCGCTGAAGGAGAGCTTCCAGCTGCCGTCGGCGTTGGGCTGCAGGCTGTGAATGGCTTCGCCGTTGACCGGGATGTTTTTCATGTCTGCGGCGTAGCTGGCGCTGAATGGCTCCAGCTCGAGGGCGCTGGCGGTGCTGGCAGTTAAGCTGAGCAGCAGGCCTGCGAGGGGTTTGGTAAAACGATGGTGCGCTATTCTTTTAATGGTCGTGTTGGCATGCATCTGGTCTTGTCTCATCTGCCGGATTCGATGTCTTCCAGTCTTAACCCGCTGGGCGGAACGGGCACGTCGTCCAGACGGGCCTGATCACCCTCCAGGCGCAGGCGACCGGCTGCAAACCAGCGCGCTGCGAGCGGATACAGACGGTGCTCCTTCACCTGTACGCGAGCGGCCAGACTGGCAGCGTCATCGTCCGGGTGAACGGTCACTCGTCCCTGTATGACTACTGGACCGCCATCAAGTTCTTCAGTGACGAAATGAATACTGGCTCCGTGCTCTTCATCGCCCTCGTCCAGTGCGCGCTGGTGGGTCTGCAGACCCTTGTGTCGCGGTAGCAGTGAGGGGTGAATGTTGAGTAGTCTGCCACGGTAATGTGTCACAAAATCGGCAGTGAGAATGCGCATGAAGCCGGCGAGCAGCACCAGATCAGGCTGGAATGCATCAATTTCGGCGATCAGTGCCTGGTCAAATGCAGCGCGGTCGGTGAAGTTGCGGTGGTCCAGGGCGCGGGTCTCAATGCCTGCGTCGCTGGCGCGGACCAGGCCATAGGCCTCGGCCTTGTTGGAGATGACCGCGACGATCTCGGCCGGCGCATCCGCGCCGGCGAGGTCGTCGATCAGTGCCTGCAGGTTGGTGCCTGATCCGGAGATCAGGACAACAATACGGCTGCGCACCTTTTAGTTGCCGTGCTGCAGAACAACAGCTTCAGCACCTTCTGCGCCGCTGGCGATACGGCCAATGATCCAGGGTTGCTCGCCGGCGTCACGCAGGCTCTGGAGGGCAGCTTCGGCCTGCTCTTCTGCAACGCAGATGACCATGCCAACGCCGCAGTTCAGCACCCGGTGCATTTCGGTTTCGTCGACATTGCCCTGCTCCTGCAGCCAGTTGAATACGGCGGGGCGCTGCCAGCTGGCCAGATCAATGATTGCCTGTGAGCCTTCCGGCAGAACGCGCGGAATGTTCTCCAGCAGGCCGCCACCGGTGATGTGGGCCATGGCTTTCACGGCACCGGTCTGCTTGATCAGTTGCAGCAGGGCCTTGACGTAGATGCGGGTCGGCGCCATCAGCAGTTCGCTCAGTGGCTTGCCGTCGAGCTGGGTGCTGTGGATGTCGATACCGGCGACTTCGATGATCTTGCGGATCAGCGAGTAGCCGTTGGAGTGTGGGCCGGAGGAGGGCAGGGCAATCAGGGCGTCGCCGTCGATGACCTTGCTGCCGTCAATGATATCGGCCTTTTCGACCACGCCAACACAGAAGCCGGCCAGGTCGTAGTCTTCGCCTTCGTACATGCCGGGCATTTCGGCGGTTTCACCGCCAACCAGCGCGCAGCCGGCCAGTTCACAGCCGGCGCCGATGCCGGTCACAACCTGAGCGGCAACATCCACATTCAGCTTGCCGGTGGCGTAGTAGTCGAGGAAAAACAGCGGTTCGGCACCGCAGACCACCAGATCGTTTACACACATGGCGACCAGGTCGATACCGATCTGGTCGTGCATGTTCAGATCCATCGCCAGACGCAGCTTGGTGCCGACGCCGTCGGTACCGGAGACCAGTACCGGCTGGCGATAGCCTTCAGGGATTTCGCACAGGGCGCCAAAGCCGCCCAGGCCGCCCATTACCTCCGGACGCGCGGTGCGCTTGGCAACGTGCTTGATACGGTCGACCAGGGCGTTACCGGCGGCGATGTCCACACCGGCGTCTTTGTAGCTGATCGAGGGTTTGGAAGGCGTCTGGCTGCTCATGAGCGGTTCTCGAACTGTTGAAAAAGGATAGGGCTCGACACGCCTTGGGTGCTGTGCGGGCAGGCGCTTTCGAATAGCGGCATAGTCTACCAATTCATGCTCGGCAGAGCCATGCCGAACGCGGTCTCCCGACGTACTGAATGCGGCATGCTGCGCTGGTCTGCGGCAAGTTGGTTGCCGCGCCTGCGAGGCTTGGTTAATGTAGCGGGTTATCGCAGCATTATCGTGGCTGTGAAAATTTCCAGCTATCCGACGGAACTGTCCATGCCCCTGTTGCGTAACGCCTGTATCGGTCTTGTCTCATTCTGTCTGCCGCTGTTTTCCCAGGCGGCTGTCGTCGAATCCCTATATCAGGTCGATGTGCCGCCCCACGCTGAGGCTGATCAGTCTGCCCAGTTGGCCGTCGCAGCCAAGGTGATGCTGGAGCGGCTGGCAGGCGCCGGCGTAAAGACCGATAGCGGCCCGTTGGCCGATGTGCTGGCGGAGCCAACCCGGGTTACCCGCCAGGTTGGTTCGCTAGGCGACGATGGCGCGTTGCGTGTCGAGTTTGATCCCGTGTTGCTGCGCGAGGCGTTGGGGAAGGCCAGTGTGCCGGTTCTCGGGCGTAATCGTCCGGGGATTCTGGTCTGGGCAGTGCAGGGAGATGATTACAGCCGTGATTTTCTCGGTACTTCCGGTGATATGGGGCAGGCGTTAAAAACCGCCGGGCGTTACCGTGGTGTTGCTCTTATGCAACCGCTGGCCGATCTGCAAGATCGCAGCAGCGTCAGTGAGCAGGATGTGGTGGACGCGAGCCAGGATGTGCTGGAAAGCGCCAGTGATCGCTACTCCAGCGAGGGTGTGCTGGCGCTGTCGGTCAGCCATGAAGCGGACACCTGGGGTGCCCAATGGACCCTGTGGCTGAATGACCGGAAGCTGACCGGCAAGGCCAGCAGTGAGGACCCTCTGGCGGTTGCTGACGAGTTGATGCAGGCGATTGCTGCCGAGGTTCATCGGCAGTACGCCGTGGGCGGGGCGTCTTCGGCTGCCCCGGTATCTGGCTGGCAGCTGGAAGTCAGCGGTATTAACAGTGTTGATGCCTTTGCCAACCTGCAGCGTACGCTGCAGCAGTTGGGTATGGAGCAGCAACCCAGCCTGCTCTCGGTTGAAGGTGATCGTGTGCACTTCAGCGTCGATTTTGCCGGTGACCGTGCTCAGCTTGAGCGCATGCTGATGCTGGATCAGCGCCTGGTTGAAGTCGCTCCACCAGCTGCCGAGCCAGTCGAAACAGCTGAACCAGAGGTGCTGGTGGACGACGTAGCAGAGCCAATCGAGCCAGCAGAACAGGTCAATACGCTGTATTATCGCTGGCGCTGATTAGCGTCGGCGGGCCGCTCAGGCGCTTGCGGGCATTTTGCGCTGCGTGATCTCGTTAGCCGTATCGTGCTCTGGCCCTCTACAACGGGCGGTCGCCAGGCAATTATGAAGTCGACAATGTACGTGTCGAGTTGGATGAGGAAGAGCAACACTGATGTCGGCGGGACAACCAGTTCAACTGCCCTTGGGTATCAAGCTGCGCGACGAAGCGACCTTTGCCAGCTATTACCCGGGCCCGAATGCGACGGTGCTGGCGGCGACGCAGGCGTTTGCCTCCTTGCAGACGCCTGCGCCGGAGTGTTGCCTGTTTCTCTGGGGAACTGAAGGCACTGGTCGCACGCATTTGTTGCAGGCGGCCTGTCATGCTCTCGCCGATGAAGGTGGTCTGGCCATGTACCTGCCGCTGGATGAACTGGTTGACGAAGGTCCGTTGCTGCTCGAAGGCATGGAGTCGGTAGATCTGCTCTGTCTGGACAAGCTGGAGGCGATTGTCGGCCGTGCGGACTGGGAGGAAGCCCTGTTCCATCTCTACAACCGGTTGCGTGAGCAGGGTGGGCGTTTATTGCTGGCCGCGACCGCGGCGCCAAAAGCCCTTGGCTTCAAGCTGGCTGACCTCGAATCACGGTTAGGCTGGGGGCTGGTATTTCAGCTGCAGCCGCTGGATGACGAGGGCAAGCAGGAAGTGTTGAAGTTGCGCGCCGCCCAGCGTGGTCTGCAACTGGGTGATGATGTTGCCCGGTACATTCTCAGTCGCGGAGCCCGCGGCATGGGGGAGTTGTTTGCCGCCCTGGAAACACTGGATCAGGCGTCACTGCGTGATCAGCATCGATTGACCATTCCCTTCGTCAAGCGGGAGATGGGCTGGTAGCCGAATCTCCCGCTGGGTTCTCTGGGTGGCCCCGCTCAGGTTTCTCCCCGCTCTACCCGTTGCGCCTGGAAGCTCCAGCGGATGTAGTAGAGCGCTGCAATGAAATACAGCACGCTGAATCCGGCCATAAACAACCCGTAGCCCAAGCGACCGGGCTGGAAACAGATCAGGACGCCCTGAATGAAATACAGGTTGATGGCAAAGCTGAGCCAGGCGTGAGTCCGCACATGGCCGGTGATGATGCCGGGCAGGAAGATCAGCAGTGGCAGCAGCTGCACGCCGATGATGATGACCGGGTTGGCCCCGTGCAGGTCGGCGATCAGCAGGTTGTAGGCGAGCATGCCGAGCAGCAGTCCAGCGTAACCGGTCAGTGCGACCACGCGACTGATTTGGCAGCGTGGCCGGAGGTAGTCCAGGGACGGTAAGGGTTTCTTCCTAGCCAAGGGCCTGTGCTCCTGCTGCCAGTTGAGCGGTGATGCTGCCGACCCGCTTGCCGAGTGCCCGGCACAGTTGGCTTTCGTGCTGATCCAGTCGACGCTCGCCCTGGCTGCCAGCGTGATGGCTGGCACCATAGGGTGTACCGCCCCCACGGGTCTCGATCAATGCGTTCTCACTATAGGGTAAGCCAACCAGCAGCATGCCGTGGTGCAGCAGCGGCAGCTGCATTGATAACAGCGTGGCTTCCTGCCCGCCGTGCAGGCTGGCGGTCGAGGTGAACACGGCTGCGGGTTTGCCATTCAGGTTGCCGGCGAGCCACAGGCTGCTGGTGCCGTCGATGAAGTGCTTGAGCGGGGCTGCCATGTTGCCGAAACGGGTCGGGCTGCCGAGAATTAGCGCCGAGCAGTGCTTCAGGTCATCGATGCTGCAGTACATCGCGCCGTCTTCCGGCACAGGTGGCAGGCTGGCTGTCGTCTCCGGCGCAACCGGCGGCACGGTGCGGATGCGCGCCTCAATGCCATTCTGCTCGACCCCTTCGGCGATCAGGCGGGCCATCTCGGCGGTGGCGCCATGGCGGCTGTAGTACAGAACCAGAACGTAACCTGGTTGACTCATGCGAACAGCTCCAGAACGCGCTCCGGTGGACGGCCAATCACTGCCTTGCCATCATGGATGACTATCGGGCGCTCGATCAGTTTCGGGTAATCAACCATGGCTTGTACCAACTGCGCTTCGCTCAAATCCGGGTTGGCCAGGTTGAGTTCCTTGTAGGGATCTTCCCCCTTGCGCATGAGCTCGCGCGCGCTGAGGCCCAGGCGTTCGAGCAAATCGACCAGGGTGGCGGCGTCCGGCGGGGTTTCCAGGTAACGAACGATCTCCGGGTTGATGCCCTGTTGCTCGAGTAGCTCGAGTGTCTGACGGGATTTGGAACAACGCGGATTGTGATAGATGGTAGTGGTCATCGGGCAGTGCTCCGTGTGACGGTGGCCTGAAGCAGGGTTGGGGGGTATTCTAAGCGCTAGCGGCCAGTTGAAAAACTACCTGCGTTGCCATCTGCTGGCTGCCTAGCCTACGTTTTGCAACAGGCTACTAAAAGTTAAGGCTGTCAGGGAGATAAGATGCCGCGCCAACTGAATCTGTTTTTGCATTTTGTTCGCTATCTGGGGCGACGCTTTCTCGAAGACAACTGTATAAAGAATGCGGCTGCATTGACCTACACCACGCTGTTCGCTGTAGTGCCGGTAATGACGGTCGCTTACGCCATGCTCGCGGCGATCCCGGCGTTTGATCAGGTGGGTGGTCAGGTCGAGGCGTTCATTTTCAAGAATTTTCTCCCCGCCAGTGGTGAGGCGCTGCAACGCCATCTGAGCGCGTTTTCAACCCAGGCTCGGCAGTTGACTGGCGTTGGTATCGCCCTGCTGATGGTCACTGCGTTGATGATGCTGGTGAATATCGAGAAGGCATTCAATGCAATCTGGCGTATTCGCCAGCCCCGCCGGGGATTATCCAGCTTTTTGCTCTACTGGGCCGTCCTGAGTATCGGGCCGTTGCTGCTTGGCGCCGGCTTTGTTGTCAGTACCTATATCGCTTCCATTTCGCTGTTTCAGCAGGGCGCACTGCTCGGCTCAGTTTGGAACAAGCTGCTGCTGGCGCTGCCCATATTGCTGAGCATTGCCGCTTTTACCCTGATCTTTGTGGCGGTGCCAAATACTCGCGTACCGGTGCGCTATGGCCTGGCTGGTGGCATCTTCGTTGCTTTGCTGTTTGAGGCTGCCAAGGCCTGTTTTGGGGTCTACGTTACTCTTTTCCCAGGTTATCAGTTGATCTACGGCGCCTTTGCCGCCGTGCCGCTGTTCCTTTTGTGGATCTATGTCAGTTGGCTGATCATCCTGCTTGGCGCTGAGCTGGTTAGCAATATGGGTAATGGGCACGCCTGGCGTCGTCCCGAGTATCCTTGGATGATCAATTTGCTGGCGTTGCTGAGGGTGTTTCTGTCTGCCCAGCAACGTGGTGAACAGGTTGATCTGGCACGGGTAAATGCCGCTGGCTGGTCGATGCATGAGGAGCTCTGGCTGCAGTTGACCGACTGGCTGGAAAGTGAGCAGGTGGTAACGCGCACCCAGAATGGCTGCTATGTGTTGTGCCGCGATCTGGATGAAATGGAGCTGAGCCGGTTGCTCGAGCGTATGCCGGTGCCGATGGTGGCCCATGAGGCCTTGCCCGCAGCACTTCCCGCCGGGGAGGACTGGTATCCAGCCTTCAGCGAGGCACTGGCCGAAGCGGACGAGGCGCGGCGCACTCACCTGCGGGGTACCGTGAAACAATGGCTGTTGGGCGGCTCGTTCTCCGCTGCCGAACAGACCATTAAGGAGGGCGTATGAGGTTGCTCGGGCGAATCACGCTGCTGCTCGGGGGGCTGTTGCTCGGTGCCTGCGATGGTACTGATGTGTGGCTGGATCATAACGGCAATGCGGTTGCGCGTGAGCAGCTGCAGGGGCAGCGGGTGTTGGTCAACTTCTGGGCTGAGTGGTGTGGCCCCTGCCGCGACGAGTTGCCGGAATTGAATCGGTTGGCGGCTGAGCTGCCGACCGGACGCGTGGTCGGTGTCGATTACGACGGCGCTGCTGGTGAGCAGCTCAAGGCAACTGCGGAGCGGATGGATATTCGGTTCCCGGTACTGGGGGCGGAGTTTGTCAGCGCCTTTGGGCTGCCGCGCCCGCAGGTATTGCCCACCACCTATTTGCTTGATGGTGACGGGCGAATACTTGAGACCCTGCAGGGGCCGCAGCATTACGATGAGCTGAAACAGTTGATGACGACCGAATAGGCTGGGGGCGTTGATGAGTGATATTTGCGTGCAGGGAAGGGTGGTCGGAAAGGTGCAAGGTGTTGGTTTTCGGCAGGCGACGGTTCGTGAGGCCTCGCGGCTGGGGATCAACGGCTGGGTACGAAACCAGGCTGATGGCAGCGTGGCATTGCTGCTGTGTGGCTCGGAGGATGCACTCGAGGCGATGAGTGGTTGGCTGCAGCGCGGCCCAGCACAGGCAAAGGTTGAGAGTGTCGAGCTGGAAGCCTGTGTCTGGCAGGATATCGCCGGCTTTGTTCAGCTGTGACGGGCGCTTGATCAGTCCTTGACGTACCAGTAGCTGTACCAGTAGTCCAGCACGCGGTCAGGGTAGCGGTTGCTGCCGAGGCTGCCGTTGTAGCGCGCCAGCGCCCGGCGCAGATTGCCGTTTTCCTTGTCCAGATAGAACTTGAGAATGGTGCAGCCGTATTGCAGATTGGTCGCCAGGTCGATCAGGTTATCGTCTGGCCGACCAATCTCATTCTTCCAGAACGGCATGATCTGCATCACGCCCTGAGCGCCAACCGATGACAGCGCGTAGGGGTCGAACAGGCTTTCTGCGTGCATCACCGCAATGACCAGATCGGGCTTGAGCTTTGCGCGGGTGGCTGCCTGATGCGCCAGGCGCAGCAATCTCAGTCGAGCCTGCTCATCGGGTATGAACGGCGCCATCCGGGTCGACATGTCGAGCAGCCAGACTTCGGCATCGAAGCGATCATGAAAGCTGTCTGCGCTGGCGATGGTACGCATCAACTCGGCGCGCAACTCCGGGTCAACCGGCGGGCTGGCCGTGGTTGCGTGGCTGGCAGCACTGATCACCAGTAACAGGAGAAACAGCACCGTCCCTGGGCGCATGGTTCAGTCCTGTGCTTGGTTGCTTTGGTCGAGGGCGTGGATAAAGTCGCCCTGCAGGTGTGGGTCCCCTGTGGTCAACAGGATAAGCATATTCTCCAGTTGACTGGCCTCTTCCTTGAGTCCGAGCTCGCCCAGGCGGTGGATCCGCTGGACCCACTGGTCGACGTCATCTTCTTCAAGGTTGTCGTAAATCAGCTCGGAGGCCTCGTGCAGCACCGCGCGCAGCTCACGGTCGACCAGTAGTATTGCCTCAGCGTGTACTTCGGCGCTGTTGCGGGCTTCAAGTTCGATAGTGCGAAGCTGCTCGAAATCGACCGGCACGATATCTTCGTCGAGCAGGTTCAGGCGGAAATGCCCTTCGCTGTCGGTTTCACGTTGCACGCTCAGTTCGCCAAGCTGGATATCGATCACGTGATTCGCCCAGGGCAGGGTCTGGTACTGCCGATGCTGGTCGAGCAGGTTGCCACTGGCGTCGTACTGGCTAACCCGGAACAGTCGATTTTCACTGACGCGAATGCTGCGGTGCGGGGTATCGAGTACCCGCGGCTCGCCGGTTTCGATGTGCAAGGTGTGGCTGAGCAGTTCGCGTTCGATGTGGCCGGACGCGGCCTCCTGCTGTTGGGTTACGCTGCAGGCCTGGAGTGTGGCCAGCACGGCGCTGGCCCACAACAGGTGGCTGCCCGTGCGGGCATCAAGTCGGCGCGGCATCATTTCCCCTGAATGCGCTCCAGCAGGTAAGGCAGCATCTGGTCGCTAGCGACGCTGATTGCATCCTGATCGCGGCGGTACTTGTATTCCAGCTGGCCTTCGGCCAGACCGCGGTCGCTGATGACGACGCGGTGAGGAATGCCGATCAGGTCCATGTCAGCGAACTTCACGCCGGGGCTGGTCTTCTTGTCGCGGTCATCGAGCAGTACCTCGACGCCAGCGGCTTGCAGGCCTTCATACAGCGCCATGGTCGCTTGTTGAACCGCTTCAGAGCTTTCCATCTTCATCGGGATCAGGGCAACCTGGAACGGCGCCAGAGCGTCCGGCCAGAGAATGCCACGGTCGTCGTAGTTCTGCTCAATGGCTGCGGCGACGACGCGGGAAACGCCAATGCCGTAGCAGCCCATGATCAGGGTTTGGGCCTTACCCTGCTCGTTGAGTACGCTGCAGTTCATCGCCTGGCTGTACTTTTGGCCGAGCTGGAAGATGTGGCCGACCTCGATCCCGCGCTTGATAACCAGCGTACCGTTGCCGTCCGGGCTGATATCGCCCTCGACGACGTTGCGCAGGTCGGCTACGCGGGTGTACTGCGCGTCGCGCTCCCAGTTCACGCCGGTGTAGTGCTTGCCGTCGACATTGGCGCCGCAGACGAAGTCCGCCAGATGAGCGGCGCTGTGGTCGGCAATGACGGTGATCGGCAGCTTGACCGGGCCAATGGAGCCGGGCTTGCAGCCGATGGTGGAGACAATCTGGGCTTCGCTGGCAAATGTCAGCGGCGCGTGGACTTCGGGCAGGTGTTCTGCCTTGATTTCATTCAGCTCATGATCGCCACGCAGCACTAGGGCAACCAGCGGCTGGGGTTTGCCTTCTTCTTCCGCGCCAAGCACGATCAGGGTCTTGACCGACTGCTCGGCCGGCACCTTGAGGAATTCGCTGACGGCTGCAATGGTGAGCTGGTCAGGCGTGTCGACCAGCGTCATTGGCTGACTGGTGGCTGGGCGGTCGCCCTGCGGCAGCTGAGCGGTGGCCTTTTCCATGTTGGCGGCGTAGCTGCCGGTGTCGGAGAAGATGATGGCGTCTTCGCCGGAATCGGCCAGGACGTGGAATTCGTGGGAGCCTTCACCGCCGATAGAGCCGTTATCGGCGACTACCGGGCGGAATTCCAGACCCAGGCGGCTGAAGATGTTGCAGTAGGCCTGGTACATGCCATCGTAGGTCTGCTGCAGCGACTCCTGGGTCAGGTGGAAGGAGTAGGCATCCTTCATAAGGAATTCACGGCCACGCATCAGGCCAAAACGCGGGCGAATTTCGTCACGGAATTTGGTTTGGATCTGGTACATGTTGATCGGCAGCTGCTTGTAGCTGGTGATCTCGTTACGGGCCAGATCAGTGATCACTTCTTCGTGGGTCGGGCCAACACAGAAGTCTCGGTCGTGGCGGTCTTTCAGGCGCAGCAGCTCGGGGCCGTATTGCTCCCAGCGACCGGATTCCTGCCACAGCTCGGCGGGTTGAATGGCTGGCATCAGTACTTCCAGTGCGCCGGCTTTGTCCATCTCGTCCCGCACAACGGCTTCCACCTTGCGCAGAACGCGAAGGCCCATCGGCAGCCAGGTGTAGAGGCCGGAGGCGATTTTGCGAATCATGCCTGCACGCAGCATCAACTGGTGGCTGATGACGGTAGCGTCGGAGGGCGTCTCCTTGAGAGTGGCAATCAGATACTGGCTGGTACGCATGGGGAAGCGGATCCTGATGTAACGGGCAATTGGGGCGGTATTGTACGATTGTGCCGGTGAACCGTACAGTCCGTGCAGCGGGTGTCTGATCAGAGGGGTAGAAACAGAAAACCCGGCCGAAGCCGGGTTTTCCTCAATACCTGGAAGCTTACAGCAGAGTCCAGGTGTAACCGACGATCAGGCGGTTCTCGTCAACGTCGCCGTTGTCGATAGCCGCGTCCTGACGGACGGTAGCGTTACGCCAGCGCACGTTCAGACCTTCCAGCAGGCCGTTCTGAACGGTGTAGCGCAGTTCGCTGTCACGCTCCCAGCGAGAATCGCGGGTGCCGCCAGCAACGGCGTTGTCGATGTCGGTGCCGTGGATGTAACGGGTCATGAAGCTCAGGCCCGGAATGCCCATGCCAGCGAAGTCGTAGTCATAGCGAGCTTGGTAGGACTTTTCATCCTTGGCGTTGAAATCCAGGTACTGAACCGAGTTGGCCAGGAAGATTTCACCGTCACTGTAGTTGTAGCCAGTGTCACCGCGCATTTGCTGATAAGCAACACCAAAGGCGTGGTTGCCGGTGTTCAGGGTAACGGCAATGGAGCCGGCCTGGTTGTCCCACTCGGCGCCATCGTTGGAGTCAGAGTCGCTGGTATCGTAGTAGGCAATATTGGTGTTCAGGCTGGTGCCTTCGCTCAGCGGAACGGTCCAGTCAAGGCCGGCGAAGCCGCGCTTGAATGAATCTTCGCTCTTGGCGCCGTACAGCGAAACGCTGACGTTGTCGTTGAACGAGTAGGAGCCGCCAGCGTAGGTCAGGTCTTCGTTGTCTGCCTGAACGCCGTCAGTTTCGTTTGACGTGGCCATTTCACCGCGGTCAGTCAGACGACCGGCTTCAACAAACAGGCCTTCAATGGAGCTGTTGGTGATGCTGTAACCTTCGTAGTGGTTCGGCAGCAGGCGGGAATCGTCATAGGCGACAACCGGGTTTTCCGGCATATGAACGCCGTAACGCAAAACGGTGTCATCCAGAATGGCCATTTTCACGGCGCCGCGGATTTCCGAGTATTCGTCCTTGGCCTTACCGTTGTTGTCGGTAGGCAGGAGGCCAGTGTTGACACGGCCACGGCCGCTATCCAGCTTGATACCTTCCATTGCAATAACATCAGCACCGAAACCGATCGGGCCTTGGGTAAAGCCGGACTCGAAGTTCAGCAGGAAGCTGGTAGCTGTTTCTTCTCGTTTGCTTTGGCCGGGAGTGCTATCGCGGAAATCGCGGTTGAAGTAAACAGTGCGGTTGTACAGGGTGGCGGAAGCGCCTTCGACGAAGCCTTCGCCCTCTGCCATTGCGTGGCTAGCCAGCAGGCCATTACCAGCGGCGACTGCCAGTGCCAGCGAACTCCATTTAACTGCGTTCTTCATTGGTGTGCTCCTTTGATATAAAGAAAACCTGTAGGCTCTTTGGCCTGGTCTCTTGTTTTCGCCCTATATTTAAGCACCGATGTGCCGAGCGCGAAAGCAAGTGCCTTAAAAAACAGCATTTTGTCGGGGACTGTTTATAGAATATTGCGCCGTAAATGGCGATACCCGGTGTGCATTTTTTTATACGCATTGTGCGGCTATACCGGAAATAAGGCGCTGTTTGTCTGCTTGTGAGACTATTTTTATTTTTACTGCTGAGGTTTATCTGAATGTTTGAACTGCACGCGCAGCTGCAAGCGGACTGTTTTGTCGTTGGCGACTTTACACTTAGCCAAGTTCTACTGTTGAACGACAGTCAATATCCCTGGTTCGTTCTGGTCCCGCGTCGAGCCGATATGCGTGAGGTTTTTCAGCTGTCCGATGATGATCGGGCCCAGTTTCATCGCGAATCGGATTGTCTCGCTGGTCTGCTGTCTACAGCGTTTTCGGCGGACAAGATGAATGTGGCAGCTTTGGGGAATATGGTGCCGCAGTTGCACGTTCATCATATTGCGCGTTATCGCACCGATGCCGCCTGGCCGGCGCCAGTGTGGGGCAAGGTTCCGGCTGTGCCTTATGAAGCGAAGGCATTGGAGCAGATGCTGGTCAAGGTGCGGACGTTGCTTAACGGTCAACAGGGTTTTGTGGAGAGTAGTAAATGAGCCATGACCAGTTGGTTCGGCGAATCGATGAGTTGGAGATGCGTCTGGCGTTCCAGGATGACACTATCCAGGCGTTGAACGATGCGCTGTCGGTCCAGCAGATTGAGCTTGATCGGCTACGGCGTTCGCTTGAACTGGTGGCCAAGCGGCAGGCTGATTTGGCTACGCAGATCCCGGGAGAGGCAGGGGAGGAGCCGCCGCCTCCCCATTACTGAGGTTCCAGTTTTTAGCGTTTGCGATTGTTGAGGATGGCTACATCCTCAGCCTGCAGGCCCTTGTCTCGATTGGCAACCTGATAAGACACACGCTGCCCCTCCTGCAGGGCGCGATGACCTTCGCCCTGAATCGAGCGGAAGTGGACGAACACGTCGCCGCCGTTATCCCGCGTGATAAAGCCAAAGCCTTTGCTGGTGTTGAACCACTTTACTGTGCCGGTTTCACGCGCGTCGTCTTTGGCCGGTGCGGGCTTACGAGCAGGTTTGGCCGGACGCGGTGCGCGAGCGATGCTGCTCAACTCCTGTTTCAGTACGATAAGGGTATGCAGGCAGACACCGGTGATGGCTGCGCTGAGTGCCCAAATGCTCCACGCGGCAAACAGGGGGCTAATCAGCAGTGCGCTGAAAGGTACGCAGGCAGCAATGATCAGCAGGGCTGAGCCGAGCAGTGCTATACCTCCTGCGAGGCCGGTTTCTGCTGTGCGCTGTTGAGCGAACTGTTGCAGGTTGATCAGGCCGCAGAAAATAGCCAGCAGGCCGGGGTAGTTGATTGGGGCTGATTGGGTCAGGAATGGAGCGCTGGCAAACAGGCCGGCCAGCAGGGCGGCAGCACCGATGGAAAGGTGCAGATAACGAAGGGTCTTCAAAAGGCTCACCGTGATTAGAGTGCTGTGTTGGTCTTATGGTTGTGATGATTGATGCAGCTCGCAATGAGAGCTGCCGAGGCACTCTAACCTGAAAACGCTCGGCCTCCAAACGGAGGCCGAGCGTTGTGTGATCTGAAGCGGTGGTGGATTAGCTTTCGAGCAGGCTGCGCAGCATCCAGGCTGTTTTTTCGTGGATTTGCATGCGCTGTGTCAGCATGTCGGCGGTTGGTTCGTCGTGAGCTTCATCGCAGACCGGGAAAACGCTGCGGGCGGTGCGTACGCAGGCTTCATGACCCTCCACCAGCAGGCGGATCATGTCTTTTGCCTCAGGCACGCCTTCTTCTTCCTTAATGCTGCTTAGTTCGACGAACTGTCGGTAGGTGCCGGGGGCCGGGAAGCCAAGCGTGCGGATGCGTTCGGCGATGTCGTCAACGGCTAGCGCAAGCTCGTTGTAGTGCGTTTCAAACATCAGGTGCAGGGTCTGGAACATCGGGCCTTTTACGTTCCAGTGAAAGTTGTGGGTCTTCAGGTACAGCGTGTAGGTATCCGCCAGCAGGCGGGACAGGCCCTCAGCAATTTGAGCGCGATCATTTTCAGTGATGCCGATATCGATTTTCATCATGGCTCCTTGCTTGAATCAGAGTGTTCGTGCCGTGTTTAAGACTATTCTTGCATAGCTATTATGGCTCGCCTTTTACTCCGATACCCGGATGGTGCGATAGGTTCCCGAGGATTGCATGAACAGAGGAGCAGGCTCCCTTGTAAGGCAAGTTTCCGGTATAGTATGGCGTTTTATCTGGGCGTCATCCGCGTCTATCCGCGCACTGCGTCCCATCGCACCGAATTTGCAGACCACAGGAAGCACCACACCATGATGCGTAGCCACTATTGCGGCCAGCTGAACGAATCGCTGGCGGATCAGGAAGTAACTCTTTGCGGCTGGGTTCACCGTCGCCGTGACCATGGTGGGGTCATCTTCCTTGATATCCGTGATCGCGACGGTCTTGCCCAGGTGGTGTTTGATCCGGACCGTGCCGACACTTTCGCCAAGGCTGACCGTGCGCGTAGCGAGTATGTGGTCAAGGTGACCGGCAAGGTCCGCCTGCGTCCTGAAGGCGCGCGCAACCCTAACATGGCGTCCGGTGCCATCGAGGTGCTGGGTTACGAGCTGGAGGTTCTGAACGAGGCTGAGACGCCGCCGTTCCCGCTCAATGAATACACTGATGTGGGTGAGGAAACCCGTCTGCGCTATCGTTTTATCGATCTGCGTCGTCCGGAAATGGCCGAGAAGCTGAAGCTGCGTTCGCGCATCACCTCCAGCATCCGCCGTTACCTGGATGACAACGGTTTCCTCGATGTAGAAACCCCAATCCTGACCCGTGCCACACCTGAAGGGGCGCGCGACTATCTGGTGCCGAGCCGCACCCATGCCGGCAGCTTCTTCGCGCTGCCGCAGTCGCCGCAGCTGTTCAAGCAGCTACTGATGGTTGCCGGGTTCGACCGTTACTACCAGATCGCCAAGTGCTTCCGCGACGAAGATCTGCGTGCAGACCGTCAGCCAGAATTCACCCAGATCGACATCGAGGCCAGCTTCCTCGATGAAAAAGACATCATGGATATTACCGAGACCATGGTGCGCAACCTGTTCAAGGAAGTGCTGGACGTCGAGTTCGGCGAGCTGCCGCACATGTCGCTGGCCGAAGCCATGCGCCGTTTCGGCTCCGACAAGCCCGACCTGCGTATCCCGCTGGAGCTGGTGGACGTTGAAGATCAGCTCAAGGATGTTGAGTTCAAGGTGTTTGCAGGTCCGGCCAATGATCCCAAGTGCCGCGTAACCGCACTGCGCGTTCCGGGCGGTGCGAGCATGCCGCGCAAGCAGATCGATGACTACACCAAGTTCGTCGGCATCTATGGTGCCAAGGGCCTGGCGTACATCAAGGTCAACGAGCGCGCAGCAGGTGTAGAAGGCTTGCAGTCGCCGATCGTCAAGAACATCCCGCTGGACAACATCAATGTGATTCTGGATCGTGTTGGCGCGGTTGATGGTGACATCGTGTTCTTCGGTGCTGACAAGGCGCATATCGTGTCTGAAGCACTAGGTGCGCTGCGTATCAAGCTCGGTCATGACCTCAACCTGTTCACCTGCGAGTGGGCGCCGCTGTGGGTTGTCGACTTCCCGATGTTCGAAGAGAACGACGACGGCAGCCTGACCGCGATGCACCACCCGTTCACAGCACCTAAGTGCACCCCGGCTGAGTTGGAGGCCAATCCGGCCGCCGCGCTGTCGCGCGCCTACGACATGGTGCTTAACGGCACCGAGCTGGGTGGCGGCTCCATCCGTATTCACGACAAGACTATGCAGCAGACGGTGTTCCGCGTGCTGGGTATCAGTGAGGATGAGCAGCAGGAGAAGTTCGGCTTCCTGCTGGATGCGCTGAAGTACGGTGCGCCACCGCACGGTGGTCTGGCGTTTGGTCTGGATCGTCTGGTCATGCTGATGACCGGTGCGCAGTCGATTCGTGAAGTCATTGCCTTCCCGAAAACCCAGAGTGCTGCCTGTGTCATGACCCAGGCGCCGGGTGAGGTGGATAACAAGTCGCTGCGCGAATTGCATATCCGTCTGCGGGAACAGCCCAAGGCTGAGTAAGTCCTTCGTCCCCGTCATGCCGCTGGTTTGGCGGGGATTCTGCTATCTGGAGTTGGTTTTATGGCCGGTCATTCCAAATGGGCCAATATCAAGCATCGCAAGGCGGCTCAGGACGCCAGGCGTGGCAAGATCTTTACCAAGCTGATTCGTGAGCTGACGGTATCCGCCAAGGTTGGTGGCGGTAACCCGGCTGACAACCCGCGTCTGCGCGCGGCGGTCGACAAGGCGCTTGGCGCCAACATGACGCGCGACACCATTGATCGCGCCATTGCCCGTGGTGCCGGCAGCAACGATGCCGACAGCATGGAAGAGCTGACCTATGAAGGTTATGGTGCTGGTGGTGTAGCGGTGCTGGTCGAAGCGATGACCGATAACCGCAACCGTACTGTCAGTGAAGTGCGTCATGCGTTTAGCAAGTGCGGCGGCAATCTGGGTACCGATGGCTCTGTTGCCTATCTGTTCACCCGGCGCGGGCAGTTGGCCTTTGCCGCTGATGCGGATGAAGAGTCGCTGATGGAAGCGGCGCTGGAGTCGGGCGCGGAAGATTTTGTCACAAACGATGACGGCTCCTTTGACGTGTTCACCAGTTTCGAGGAGTTTGGTGCGGTGCGCGATGCCCTCGAGGCGGCAGGGTTTTCCCCGGAATCTGCCGAGGTCACCATGGTGCCGTCGACGCAGGCCGAGCTGGATCTGGATACGGCGCAAAAGGTCGTCAGGCTGATCGACATGCTGGAGGATCTGGACGACGTACAGAATGTCTATTCCAATGCATCGATCTCCGATGACATCATGGAACAGCTAGGTTGAGCCGACGCACACTGATGCAGTTAAGGGAGGCGCGGGCCTCCCTTTTTTCTATGGCCCGTATGCTGGCGGATAATGCATGGCGCTGATACTGGGGATTGACCCCGGCTCCCGAATAACCGGTTTTGGTATTGTCCGTCATGCGGCGGGCCGTCAGGAGTATGTGACGTCCGGGTGCATTCGGGCAGGTGACGGCGCATTTCCGGAGCGGCTGCAGAAGATTTTTCATTATCTGTCCGAACTGATTGTGCAATACCAGCCGGATGTGGTCAGCATCGAGCAGGTGTTTATGGCGCGCAACCCCGATTCCGCGCTGAAACTGGGGCAGGCGCGTGGCGCGGCTATCGTGGCGGCGGTCAATGCCGGACTGATCGTTCACGAGTACAGTGCCCGTCAGGTCAAGCAGGCGGTAGTCGGCACCGGGGCGGCTGACAAGAAGCAGGTACAGCACATGGTGACTCAGCTGCTGGGGCTGGGTGGCACGCCCCAGGCCGATGCTGCCGATGCTCTGGCGATTGCGTTGTGTCATGCCCACATGAGCGGTGTGCAGCAGCAGCTTGGCAATGCAGCGTTGGCGATGCGCGCAGGTCGCGTGCGCCGTCGTTGATCTGAATTTCAGGGAGTAGGTCCGGTGATAGGACGTTTGAGCGGTATTTTGCTGGAAAAACAGCCCCCACATATTTTGCTGGACGTGCAGGGCGTCGGGTACGAGCTGGACGCGCCGATGAGTACCTTCTATCAGTTGCCATCGCTTGGCGAGAAGGTAACCCTGCATACCCATATGGTCGTGCGTGAAGATGCGCAGCTGCTGTATGCCTTCGCTGACAAGCGCAGTCGAGAGCTGTTTCGCGAGCTGATCCGGCTGAACGGGGTCGGTCCGAAGCTGGCACTGGCGCTGATGTCGGGCATGGATGTCGATGAGCTGGTGATGGCTGTGCAGCATCAGGATGTCAGTGCCCTGGTGAAGATTCCGGGTGTTGGCAAGAAGACTGCGGAGCGACTGTTGATCGAGTTGCGCGACCGGTTCAAGGCGTGGGACGCGTTGCCGGGCGCCGTGTCGTTGGCAGCTCCGTCTGGGGTCACCAGTGCGCCGATCAAACCGAGCGTCGATGCGGTCAGCGCGCTGATCGCTCTGGGTTACAAGCCGCAAGAAGCGAGCAAGGCCGTTGCGGCGGTGGAAGAAGACGGCCTCAGTAGCGAAGAGTTGATTCGTCGTGCGCTCAAGGGCATGGTGTAGCGCATACCTGTGCCGGGAAGCATTGCTCCCTTTTTGATGGATAACACATGCTGGAAGAAGATCGCCTGATCGCGGCAACGCCCAGGCAGCAGGAAGAAGTTATTGACCGGGCAATCCGTCCGCTGAAGCTGGCTGAGTATATTGGTCAGCCAACCGTGCGTGAGCAGATGGAGCTGTTCATCAAAGCGGCCAAAGGGCGAGGGGAAGCGCTGGATCATGTGCTGATTTTCGGGCCGCCCGGTCTCGGTAAGACCACGCTCGCTAACATCATTGCGCAGGAAATGGGTGCCAAGATCAAGAGCACTTCGGGCCCGGTGCTGGAGCGTGCCGGTGATCTTGCCGCGTTGCTGACCAATCTTGAGGCCGGCGATGTACTGTTTGTTGACGAGATTCACCGCCTGTCGCCGGTTGTTGAAGAGATTCTCTACCCCGCGATGGAAGATTATCAGCTCGATATCATGATCGGCGAGGGCCCGGCTGCCCGCTCGATCAAGCTGGACCTGCCGCCCTTTACCCTGGTCGGCGCCACCACCCGCGCCGGTATGCTGACCAATCCATTGCGCGACCGCTTTGGTATTGTTCAGCGGCTTGAGTTCTACTCGGTTACTGATTTGGCCACCATCGTGGCGCGCTCTGCGGCGATCCTTGGTCTACAGATGGACGATGGCGGCGCGCGTGAAATTGCCCGCCGCTCCCGTGGGACGCCGCGAATTGCCAACCGTCTGTTGCGCCGTGTACGTGATTTTGCCGAAGTACGCGAAGCCGGCATCATCAGTAAAGCGGTGGCGGATCAGGCGCTGAACTTGCTGGATGTGGATGAGCAGGGTTTTGATCACATGGACCGCCGTTTGCTGTTGACCATGATCGACAAGTTCGATGGGGGGCCGGTCGGGCTGGACAACCTGTCGGCGTCCATCGGCGAGGAACGGCATACCATCGAAGACGTGCTGGAACCCTACCTGATTCAGCAGGGCTTCATTATGCGTACGCCACGCGGTCGAGTGGTGACGCGCCACGCGTACCAACACTTTGGACTCAGGTTGCCCTCGCGGATGGTTTCACCGGCGGCAGACCTGTTCGATGATCCGGCAGCGCCGGATTCACCCTGAAAAATATTTTGCATTTAGCGAGGACACCCACTATGCAAAATCATTGCTTGGCTCTACATTATGCGCGTTGAACGTTCTGGGCCGCCGTTCGAGCTGAAAGCCCGCGTCTACTTTGAAGATACCGATGCCGGTGGCATCGTCTACTACGTCAATTACCTGAAGTTTATGGAGCGTGCGCGGACGGAGCTGGTCCGTACTCTGGGCTTTGATCAAAGCGCTCTGCAGAGAGAAAACGTCATTTTTGTTGTGCACTCTGTCACGGCACGTTATCACGCGCCCGCACGATTGGATGATGAACTTGTCGTAACTGCGACTGTCTTGGAAACCAAGCGAGCAAGTATTCGCTTCCGCCAGAGCGTGACTCGGGCGGGAGAGTTGTTGTGTGAAGGAGAGGTGCTGGTCGCCTGCGTCAGTGCCGACCGCTATCGCCCGAGAGCGATTCCCGAAGCTATGCGTACGGCGTTCGAGAATACCGCGCGGGCCGAGATCAATGGGTAATGAGTCAAGAATTCGATGGACAAGCGAGGAGTAGCTGAGCGTGCAGGCTGACCAAATGTCGATATGGCACCTGGTGTCCGGCGCCAGTGTACTGGTGCAACTGGTAATGCTGACGCTGCTGGCAGCGTCGGTAACGTCGTGGGTGATGATTTTCCAGCGTGGCAGCGTAATGCGCTCTGCCAAAAACGCGCTGGATGATTTTGAGGACCGTTTCTGGTCTGGTGTCGACCTGTCGCAATTGTATCGACAGGTTACCGGATCGCCGGATGAAAACTCCGGCCTTGAGCAGATATTCCGTGCCGGCTTCAAGGAATTTTCGCGCATGCGTCAGCAGGCTGGCGTCGACCCGGACGCGATAATGGATGCCGTGCAGCGCTCGATGCGTGTCGCTATTTCCCGTGAAGAGGAAAAGCTGGACCTGCATCTGCCGTTTTTGGCGACCGTTGGCTCGACCAGTCCCTACATCGGTCTATTCGGTACCGTCTGGGGGATCATGAACTCCTTCCGCGGTCTGGCAACCGTACAGCAGGCAACCTTGGCAACGGTCGCGCCGGGCATCGCAGAAGCGCTGGTGGCAACGGCCATTGGCTTGTTTGCTGCTATCCCGGCAGTGGTCGCATACAACCGTTTTTCTGCCCGTTCAGAAATGCTGATCGGCCGCTACTACACCTTTGCAGAAGAGTTCTCCAGCATTCTGCACCGCCGCGTTCACGCACGCGAGGAGTAAGCGGAGTCGTTATGGGCATGCACATGCAGGGGCGTCGTCAGAAGCGTAAGCCGGTCGCTGAAATGAACGTGGTGCCATACATCGACGTGATGCTGGTGCTGTTGGTGATTTTTATGGTGACCGCACCAATGCTGAATCAGGGGGTCAAGGTCGATCTGCCACAGGTATCCAGCGAGGTCTTGCCCTCTGATAGCAATCAGCAGGTACTGACGCTGTCGGTGCTGGCTGACGGAACGTACTACTGGAACCTGGGTGATGGGGTCGACACTGAAAACCACACCGACAGCGTTGTTTCGCTGGCTGAGATGACGGAAGGGGTGTCCAAGATCATGGCCGCCAAGCCCGACACGCTGGTCTACATCCGTGGTGACAAACAAGCCAATTACGGTGTGGTTGTTACCGCAATGGGTGCGCTGCAGCAAGCGGGTGTGCCCAATGTAGGTCTGATTACCGAGGCGCCGTGAGCACGCGATATCAACACCGGCCAACGGAGTCCGAGCGTTACTCTGCTCCGTTGCTGAAGGCCGCAGCTCTGCATTTGGCGGTGGCGATTCTGCTGTTCGCCTCTTTCAGTCGTGCGCCGGATTTTGAGCCGGCTCGGCCGATTGTTCAGGCAACGCTGGTGCAGCTGGATTCGATGAGTCCTGCTGTGACGCAGACGGACCAGAAAATTGCCGGTGAGGCGCCAAAGACCGCCGCGCCTCGCCATGAAGAAGAGGCGATGGAGGCTCAGCGGCAGCAGCAACAAGCCGCAGAAGCAGCCAGGGCTGCCGCTGCTGAAAAGGCTCGGCAGCAGGCGGAAGCCGCTGCGGCTGAAGCGGCGAGGGATGAGGCTGATCGCAAGGCTGCTGAAGCTGCGGCGGCTGAGCGTCGTAAGGCTGAAGAGGCTAGAAAGACGGCTGAGGCTGAGGCGGCTCGCCGGGCTCAGGCTGAAGCCGAGCGTAAGCGTGCTGAGGAAGAGGCCCGCCGCAAGGCTCAGGAAGAAGCGCGTCGCAAGGCCGAGGCTGAGCGTCGCGCTGCGGAGGCCGCCGAGCAGCGCCGCCGCGAGCAGGAGCGCCTGGCAAACGAACGCAAGGCGCAGGAAGAGGCCAAGGCGCGTGCGTTGAGCGAGGCGTTGGCGGAGGAAGCCCAGTATCAGCAGGCGCAGGCTGATCGCAGTGGTGACCAGGTTGCGGCCAGTTACAACGATCTTATTCGTCGTTACGTTTCTCAGCAGTGGCGCCGCCCGCCCACTGCTCGCAATGGGATGAAGGTAGTGCTGCGAATTGGGATGCTGCCGACAGGGCAAATCACGGATGTGTCGGTCAAGCAGTCCAGCGGCGATGCAGGATTTGATCAGTCTGCTGTGCAGGCGGTCAGGAACGTTGCCCGTATTCCGGAAATACAGAAACTTTCGAGTGAACACCCGGCGGTGTTTGAACAGGATTTCAGAAGTCTGGAGATGGGCTTCAAACCAGAGGACTTGTCTTTCTAATGAGCAGATTTGCTAAAGCACTTGGTTTGATCGTGTTGCTCTGTGTTGCTCAAGTGAGTTTTGCGCAGAACTATATCGAAATCACGCAGGGTAACGACAAGGCTACCCCGATTGCGGTGGTGCCCTTTGGTTGGCAGGGCAGCACGCCGCTGCCGGAAGACATGGCGGAGATTACCGCGAACGATCTGCGCAACTCCGGCATGTTTGCGCCGATTCCGCGTGGCAACATGTTGAGCTATCCGACCCGTGACGGTGAGATTAATGCGCGGGACTGGCGCATGATTGGGGCTGACTATGTGGTGGTCGGGCAGGTCGCGGCCACTAGCGCAGATGCCTTTGAGCTGACTTACAGTCTTTACAGTGTGGTTCGCGAGCAGGTATTGCTGTCGCGTTCGATCAGCGGTACCCGTGCGCAGCTGCGTGATATTGCCCATCACCTGAGTGATGAGGTGTTCAAGGAGCTGACCGGTATTCAGGGCGCCTTTAACACCAAGCTGCTGTACGTCGCTGCCGAGCGTTTTTCGGTCGACAATACACGGTACACGCTGCAGCGTAGTGATTACGACGGCGCCCGTGCTGTAACCTTGCTGCAGTCCCGTGAGCCGATTCTCAGTCCGAGCTACTCGCCGGATGGCGAGCGCATCGCCTATGTATCGTTTGAATCGCGTCGTCCGGAGATCTACATTCACTATATCCGGACTGGCCGCCGCGAGCGTATCAGCAGCTTTGAGGGCTTGAATGGCGCGCCGGCCTGGTCGCCAGACGGAAGTCGACTGGCTTTTGTACTGTCGCGCGATGGCAATCCGGAAATCTATGTGATGGATCTGGCCAGCAAGCAGCTGCGTCGGGTGACCAACCATTTTGCGATTGATACCGAGCCGAGCTGGATGGGTAACGATACGCTGGTGTTTACCTCGGATCGTGGTGGGCGCCCGCAGATCTATAAGCAGAATTTGAGTTCGGGTACTACCGAGCGTTTGACCTTCGTTGGTAACTACAATGCCAACGCCAAGCTGTCCGTTGATGGCCGCACCATGGTGATGGTGCACCGTCAGGAGGGCTACCGTAATTTTCAGATTGCCACGCAGGATCTTGAGCGCGGCAACCTGAGAGTTTTAACAGAAACGTCACTGGATGAGTCCCCGACGGTCTCACCCAACGGCGTTATGTTAATTTATGCTACCCGTCAACAGGGGCGGGGTGTACTCATGCTGGTATCAACAAACGGGCGTGCACGGTCGGTGATACCGACTCAGTTCAACGACCTGCGCGTACCATCATGGTCCCCATACCTGCCATAGGGCGCACCAACACTAAACCATATGGGGTTAATAGGAGTTCATGATGCAAGTTATCAAGTTTGGCAAAGCCGCTGCTCTGGTCGTTGCTTTCGGCGTTGTTGTTGGCTGTTCCTCCAAAGGTGGCGACACCTCTGGTGCAGTTGATCCGAACGCTGGCTACGGCGCTGGCAGCAACGGCGCTGGTATGGACAACGGCATGAACAGCGAAGAAGCTGCTCTGCGCGCCATCACCACGTTCTACTTCGAGTACGACAGCTCCGAGCTGAAGCCGGAAGCCATGCGCGCTCTGGACGTTCACGCTAAAGACCTGAAGTCCGCTGGCAACCGCGTTGTTCTGGAAGGTCACACTGACGAGCGCGGCACCCGCGAGTACAACATGGCTCTGGGCGAGCGTCGTGCGGCTTCCGTACAGCGTTACCTGGTTCTGCAGGGCGTGTCTCCGGCTCAGCTGGAACTGGTATCCTACGGTGAAGAGAAGCCGGCAGCGATGGGTTCTACTGAAGAAGCCATGGCTCAGAACCGTCGCGTAGAGCTGCGCAAGTAATAGAAGAGGTCTTATGAAGGGTTACAGAGGCATCGTAATGGCCTTGGCGCTGTCGCCGTTGGTGGCAGTTGCTCAGGTTCCGGTAATGGAAGGTAGTTCGAGCAATACGTCGTCTGCCAGTTACGCGGGTTCCTCGGTAACCCAGCAGGCCCCGGCTGGCCTTTCTGGTGAAGGCCAGCTGTTTCAGCAGATGTACCAACTGCAGCAGGAAGTCACCATGCTGCGGGGTATGCTCGAAGAGCAGAGTTACAAGATCAAGCAGATGGAGCAGGACCAGCTTGATCGCTATCAGGATATTGATCGTCGACTGTCTGGCCTGACCGCCGCGCCGGCTCCCGCCGCCAACGGTAGTGCGCCTGCTGACAGTGACACTGCGACAACGCCCGCTCAGGCGCCTGCGGCCAGCACTGCGCCGGCTGATCCCGAGCAGGAAAAACTGCTTTATGACGCGTCCTTTGACCTAGTCAAAGCGCGGGATTTTGACAAGGCTGCACTGGCCTTCAACGCTTTCCTCAGACGTTATCCGGACAGTCAGTATGCGGGCAATGCGCAGTACTGGTTGGGTGAGGTCTATCTGGTTCAGTCTGATCTGGAGTCCGCCGGCAAGGCGTTTGCTCAAGTGATCAGCCGTTATCCGAATCACCGCAAGGAGTCGGATGCGATGTACAAGCTGGGCGACGTCGAGCGTCGTCTTGGTAATAACGACAAGGCGCGTGATCTATTCCAGCAGGTCATCAGCAAGTACCCCGACTCGTCGGCGGCGCAGCTGGCCGGCCGTGAGCTGAACACGCTCAACTGATGGGGGGGGGCAGCCAGCCCGCCGATCTGTCTTTGCAAAAGCGCCCATCGGGCGCTTTTGCATTTCTGCCCGGGAGGTTTATGAGTAACGCTAACACTGTTTCGGATTTGCCGGCTGCTGTCGTGCTCTTGTCCGGCGGTCTGGATTCGGCCACTGTGCTGGCGATGGCTCAGGCGCAAGGGTTGCGCTGCTATACCATGAGCTTCGATTACGGCCAGCGCCACCGCGCCGAACTGCAGGCCGCCGAGCGGGTTGCCCGCGCCGCTGAAGTTATCGAGCACAAGGTCGTTGGTATGAATCTCAACGGGATAGGCGGTTCAGCGCTCACCGATGACAGTATCGCGGTGCCCGAAGGGCCGCAGGATGGCATTCCGGTAACCTACGTGCCGGCGCGCAACACGCTTTTTCTTTCGCTTGCGCTGGGCTGGGCGGAGGTGTTGGGCGCCCGGGAGATTTTTATCGGCGTCAACGCAGTGGACTACTCCGGCTATCCCGATTGCCGGCCGGAGTTTGTTGAGGCGTTTGAGCGTCTGGCCAATCTGGCTACCCGCGCAGGCGTTGAGGGTGATGGGTTTCGTATTCGGGCGCCCTTGCAGTACATGAGCAAGGCGGAGATCGTGCAGACGGGCGTGGCCCTCGGGGTTGATTACAGTCAGACGGTGTCCTGCTATCAGGCAGATGCTGACGGCAGGGCGTGTGGCCGCTGCGACAGTTGTCGTTTGCGTGCCGAGGGTTTCCGCGCGGCAGGGCTGGCTGATCCGACCCGGTACAGGTAATCAATTTTCACCGAGAGTGAAAAAAAGCTTGAGTTCCTCTGATAAATCAGTAATATAGCGCGCGTCCAGCAGGGGGTCGTTAGCTCAGTTGGTAGAGCAGTTGGCTTTTAACCAATTGGTCGTAGGTTCGAATCCTACACGACCCACCACTCTGGATCCCTCCTCTGAAGTGATCCCCTTTTTTTGAAAGTAACTGCCTTGAATCGGTTCGAGGTGTTCGCGCGCCTGCGATTCGGTCGCGCTGGGCAGCTCTGGCAGGCGTGCTACAATGCCGGCCTCCGTTGTTCTCCTGATGGATGCAAACATGTCCCAGATTCCCGAGCGTCTGCTCGTTCAGGCGCACCTGGATGCCAAGGCGCCTGCTCCGCTCAGTGATGCAGAAAAGGCTGACTTCAAGGCCCGCATCGCCGCTGCGCTGAAAGCCCAGAACGCTGTTCTGGTTGCCCACTATTACACCGATCCGTTGCTGCAGGAACTCGCTGAAGAAACCGGTGGTTGTGTTTCTGACTCGCTGGAAATGGCGCGCTTTGGTCGTGATCACCCGGCCACCACGCTGATTGTTGCCGGTGTGCGTTTCATGGGTGAAACAGCCAAGATTCTGAGCCCGGAAAAGCGTGTGCTAATGCCGACTCTGGAGGCGACATGCTCGCTGGACTTGGGATGTCAGATCGATGAGTTTTCCGCTTTCTGTGATCAGCATCCGGACCGCACCGTGGTGGTCTATGCCAATACTTCGGCAGCGGTGAAGGCGCGGGCTGACTGGGTCGTAACGTCCAGTTGTGCGCTGCCGATCGTCGAGCACCTGATGGATAAGGGCGAGAAGATCCTGTGGGCGCCTGATCAGCATCTGGGTAACTACATTCAGCGCGAAACCGGTGCAGATATGCTGCTGTGGCAGGGCTCCTGCATTGTGCACGAGGAGTTCAAGGCCAAGGCGCTGGAAGATCTGCGCAAGGTCTATCCTGACGCCGCCGTGCTGGTGCACCCGGAATCACCGCAGTCGGTTGTCGAGATGGCGGATGTGGTCGGCTCGACCAGCCAGTTGATTCAGGCGACCCGTGATCTGCCCAATCCGACCTTTATCGTTGCCACTGATCGCGGCATCTTCTACAAAATGCAGCAGGCGGCACCGGATCGGCTGTTGATCGAAGCGCCGACCGCAGGAAACGGCGCAACCTGCCGCAGTTGTGCGCACTGCCCCTGGATGGCGATGAACACGTTGCCGCGCGTGCTCGCGAGTCTGGAGCAGGGCACCGATGAGATTCTGGTTGATCCTGAGCTGATTCCAAAGGCCGTGCGGCCGCTGGATCGGATGCTCGACTTTACCCGTCAGGCCAGTCTGGCTGCCAAGGGTAATGCCTGACGCCAAGCCCGCCGCGTTTCGCGGCGGGCTTGGCGTGCTTCAGAGTGATTCGATCAGTTCGCGCTGACGCTGCAGCTCGTTCTGCTGCTCCTTGATGCGCGAGCTGATGACAAAGTTGCCCCCCGCCCGCTGCAGTGCCAGGTCAAGCTGTTGGCCGGCCTGCTGCATATCCCCGGTCTGTTCGAAGAACTCCGCTCGTGCCAGGTGCACGCCCAGAATGTTGCCGGCAAGACCGCGAATCTCGGCCGCCAGATACCAGACATCAGGATCGTCCTTGCGTTGGCTGGCGAGTCGGTCGATGGCTTTCTCTGCATCGGCATATTGCTGTTGTTTCATCAACAGGTCGGCTTCAGAGAACTCCAGCGGGAAGTTGCCAGGGAAGCGCTGCTGCAGGCGCCGGTTGCGCTCCAGGGCCTGCTCCAGGCGACCAGCGTTGGTGTCCAGTTCGATCTGGGCAAGGTTAACGGTCAGGTCATCCGGTGTTGCCTCGAGCAGCGGCGCCAGAGTTGTGCGGGCTTCGGCGTGCTCGCCGCCGCGGCTCAGGGCCAGCGCCAGACCATAGCGGGCGGCCGGGTGTTCGTCGCCGCTATCATCCAGCAAGGCACGGAATCGCTTGGCTGAGAGGCCGGGGCTTTGTTCGTACTTCAGTTGTACGCGGGCGCGCATCATCTGGTAGTTCAGTGAGTCTTCCTTGCCGCCGCCCATCTGCTCTGCCCGGTTGCGGGTGTCGGCCATACGTGCCTGGCTAACCGGGTGGGTGAGCAGAAATTCCGGTGGTGTGGTGTCGTAGCGACTGAGTTGGGCCAAGCGCTCGAACATGTCCGGCATGGCTTTCGGGTCGTAGCCGGCCTTCTCCAGATTGAGGATGCCGATGCGGTCGGCCTCCTGTTCGTTCTGGCGGGAAAAACGACGTTGCTCCTGCACCGCTGCTGCCTGGGTCGTCGCAAGGGCGGCGAAGCCGGCGTCTCCACCGCCCGCCGCAGCCAGCACGATGCTGGCCAGCATGGCCGTCATGAACGGCACCTGCATGCGCTGTTGCTGTTCAAGGCCGCGGGCAAAGTGGCGCTGGGACAGGTGAGCCAGTTCGTGGGCCAGTACTGAAGCAAACTCGGCCTCGCTACGTGCGTGCAGGAACAGGCCGCCGTTGACGCCTACCACGCCGCCGGGTGCGGCGAAGGCGTTCAGCTGTGGGCTGTCGATCAGCACAAAGGCCAGACGGCGGTCAGTCAGTTGGCTGGTTTCCGCCAGGCGACGGGTAAGGTCTTCGACAAAGTCCTTGAGCTGTGGGTCCTCAAGGGTTTGAACCGCGCCGCGCAGCATGTTCAGCCAGGTGCGACCGAGCTGGTACTCCTGTTCGCGGGACATGATCGAGGAACTGGTATCACCCAGCGACGGCAGGTTGAATTCGTCTCCGGCCGGCACCGCTGTAGCCGGCAGTATCAGGGACCCGGCGAGCGTCACGGCCTGGGCAAGCGATCTGACGGACATCCTTTTTTGCATCATTTTTGTTGCGCACCCGTGTCTAGCTGTTGTCGGAGTGAGAGTCGTCAAGGCTATACTGTGGCCCACTCGCTGTGGAGTCCCTGCATGTCTGTTGAAATCACCCATCTACCTGTTGACGTTGAGTTGGACGCCCGTGGACTGTCCTGTCCGCTGCCGCTGCTCAAGGCAAAGCAATCATTGAACGGCATGGTAGCAGGCCAGACGCTGCATGTGGTTGCTACCGATGCGGGGTCACAACGGGACTTTCAACGCTTCGCGGAGCTGTCCGGGCATCTGTTGCTGGAGTCCCGGGTATTGGACGGCGATTTTCACTATTGGTTGCGTAAAGCAGATTAGGTTCCGATGCTAAAAGTTTTTCGAAGCTGGATTCAGCGTTACTTTTCCGATGAAGAGGCGGTCGTACTGGCCGTTGTGCTGGCACTGGGGTTTGCGATTGTCATCAGTTTTGGTGACAAGTTGGCGCCACTGCTGACCGGGGTGGTACTTGCCTATCTGCTGCAGGGGCTGGTGTCGCGCCTGCAGCGCTGGTTGCCTCACAGCCTGGCGGTGTGGATCGTGTTTCTGCTGTTTCTCGGTGCGCTGGCGGCGCTGTTTGGTGTGCTGGTGCCACTGGTATGGAAGCAGATGCTGAACCTGTTTAACGAGCTGCCGGGCATGATTGCCTCCTGGCGCGATCAATTGCTGCACCTGCCTGAGGAATATCCCTCGTTTGTGTCGGCGGCGCAGATCGATCGCCTGATGGCGTCGATCAACGGTGAGGTCGGGTCCTTCGGGCAGTGGGCGTTGTCGCAGTCGCTCGCGAGCCTGCCGGTGGTGGTGACGGTGCTGGTATATCTGGTGCTGGTGCCGATTCTGGTCTTTTTCTTCCTGAAGGACAGTCAAACCATTACCGATTGGGCGGTCAGCCATTTGCCGCGCGAGCGTCGCCTGATGCGGGTTGTCTGGACCGAGATGAATCAGCAGATTGCCAATTACATCCGCGGCAAGGCGGTCGAGATCCTGATCGTAGGAGCAGTGACCTACATTTCTTTTTCCGTTCTTGGCGTCAACTACGCTGCCTTGCTGGCGGTGCTGGTGGGGTTGTCGGTGCTGGTGCCCTACATCGGCGCCACGGTCGTGACCATTCCGGTAGCCGTGATCGGTTTGTTCCAGTGGGGGCTTGGCAACGAGTTCATGATGCTGATGATCGTCTATGGCGTTATTCAGGCGCTGGACGGCAACGTGCTGGTGCCGATTCTGTTTTCCGAGGCGGTGAACCTGCATCCGGTGGCGATCATCGCCGCCGTGCTGATCTTCGGCGGCCTGTGGGGGTTCTGGGGGGTGTTCTTTGCGATCCCGCTAGCGACCCTGTTCAAGGCGGTACTCTACGCCTGGCCGCGGGGTATTGAGGCGGCACACGACAGTCAGTCGGCGGGACCTCAGGCCGGGGAGGCCTGAGGTTTCATTCGGCGGTGTTGCTCAGCCGAGGGTGCGGGCTGCAGCCAGTACCTCCGCAACATGGCCTGATACCTTCACCTTGCGCCATTCCTGGCGCAGTACGCCCTGCGCGTCGATCAGGAAGGTGCTGCGCTCGATGCCCTCGTATTCCTTGCCGTACAGCTTTTTCAGCTTGATCACGTCGAACAGGCGGCAGAAGGTCTCGTCCGGATCACTGATCAGCTCGAACGGAAATTCATGCTTGGCCTTGAAGTTGGCGTGGGTGCGCAGGCTGTCTTTGGATACCCCATAGATGACCGTGTTGACTGCAGCGAAGTCGGCATGTGCATCGCGAAAGTCCTGGCCCTCTGTGGTGCAGCCGGGGGTGTTGTCCTTCGGGTAGAAGTAGATGACAACATTCTTGCCGGCCAGGCTGGCGGGGGTAATGGTCTGGTCGCCGGTGGCCTGGGCGCTGAAATCGGGTACTGGCTTGTTCAGTTCAACGTGCATGGATACCTCTCCAGATGGTCAGTGAAGCGGACGCCATGGTTCGATCACGGCATCGAGGTTGAGTTCGTCGCAGAAATCCAGAAACTGCTCTCGCAGCCAGCTCAGTTGCGTTTTTACCGGGATGGCGATGGTCAGCGTCAGGTTGAGCATGGGGGTGCCGGTGTGTTGCGCCAGGTAGGTGAAGCTCTGCAGCTCTTCGATGTCGATGCTCAGTTGCTGAAAGAAGTTGCATAGCTCGCCGACCAGTTCCGGGCGCTGGGCTGCGGTGACGAAAACGTTGTAGGGCAATGCCTGCGGGCGCTCATCAATGCTGTGGCTGCGGCTCATCGACAGCTGGAAGTGCTCGCGTTTGGCCAACGCTGGCAGCAGTGCTTCGAGGCGAGCCAGAGCATCCCAGTTGCCGCTGACCTGAAGCAGCAGAACGGCACAGGAACCGTGGCGGCTCATGCGGCTGCTAATAATCTGGCAGCGGTGCTCGGTGCACAGGCGAGTCAGCAGGCTGGCAAGCGATGTGGTTTCCTGGCCCATGACATGAACGACCAGATATTGCTCGCGGTGACTCGGGGTGCTGGACATTGGGTTCCTCTGACTGACGGCGGAACGCCCGCTTGGCGGGCGAGAAGCAAGCGCCTATTGTCACAGCCTGTCGAGAGCGGTTCAACTGTCGCTTCCGGCCGCTGCTTATGCCCTGCCTGCAGCGGGTTGCCGGAGAGCCTCAGGCAGTGGATTTAATCCGTGCTTCCCTTGTACTGGCCGCGGCGCGAAAGTACCATTGCCGTTTATTGTTCCAAGTGGAGAGTTGCATGATCTCGGGTAGTCTGGTGGCGCTGGTAACACCCATGGATTCTAGCGGGGGCCTGGATTGGCAGGCACTGGAGCGTCTCATCGACTTCCATTTGGAAAAGGGCACCGATGGCATTGTTGCGGTGGGTACCTCGGGTGAGTCTGCGACGCTCGACATGGTGGAACACAAGGAAGCCATTCGTCGGGTCGTTCAGCAGGTCGCCGGTCGCATTCCGGTGATCGCCGGCACCGGCGCAAACTCGACGCGTGAAGCCGTCGAGCTGACCGAAGCCGCGCGCAGCGTCGGCGCTGATGCTACGTTGCTGGTCACCCCGTATTACAACAAGCCAACCCAGGAAGGCTTGTATCTGCACCACAAGCACATTGCTGAAGCGGTTGCTATTCCCCAGATTCTTTACAACGTGCCGGGCCGCACTGCCTGCGACATGCTGCCGGAGACGGTTGAACGCCTCGCTGCGATCAGCAACATCGTTGGCATCAAGGAGGCCACTGGCGACCTGCAGCGTGCCCGTGAGGTAATCGAGCGGGTTGACGGCCGCATGGCAGTTTACTCCGGTGATGATGCGACCGCAGTTGAGCTGATTTTGCTGGGTGGCAAGGGCAATATTTCTGTCACCGCCAACGTCGCACCGCAGCAAATGCACGAACTGTGTGCTGCGGCACTGCGCGGCGACGAGCAAACTGCCCGTCGTCTCAATGAAGCCTTGATGCCGTTGCACAAGGCGCTGTTTATCGAGTCCAATCCGATTCCGGTCAAATGGGCGTTGATGGAGATGGGGCTGATCGCCGATGGCATTCGCTTGCCGCTGACACCGCTTAGCCCCCGCTGCCATGACGCTGTGCACGGCGCATTGCGCCAATGCGGGATGCTGTAATCGAACCGGGAAGACCAGTTGACCAAGGAAACGTTTATGAAGCCTGTGCTGAGTGCACTGACTCTGGGGGTATTGGCCAGCCTGAGTGGCTGTGGGTATCTGATGGGCGATAACGGATACTTCCGTGATCGTGGCAGTGACTATCAGCAGGCTCAGGTTGAGCCACGGATGACGGTTCCTGCTGACCTGCAGACCCGTTCGATCGGCGATTTGTTGCCGGTGCCTGGTCAGGCAGTGGCTGCGGCGACTGGCGAGGATGGTTTTGAAACACCGCGCCCACGCCCCATGCTGGCCAGTGCCGACAGTTCGGTATTCTCGCTGCAGCAGCAGGGTAGTCAGCGCTGGTTGCTGGCCCAGTTGCCCGCCAATGAGGTCTGGCCGCTGCTGTCTCGGTTCTGGTCTGACTACCGGGTGTCGATGGCCGAGCAGGACCAGGCCCTCAGTGAATTCGCTACCGACTGGGTTGATTTCAGCAAAGCAGCGGGTAACCCGCTGGTTCGCCGCATGATGCCGCTGCTGGAACAGGGTCGCCGGATCGATGATGAAGAGCAGCGCTTCCGCGTACGGCTTGAGCCGGGCGTCAACGCCGGCACCAGTGAAATCAAGGTTGTCCATCAGAACCGTGATATTGGTGATGACGACAGTCAGTGGCCGTCGCGCTCCGATAGCGCCAACTTCGAGCGCGGCCTGTTGGCCGAGCTGGAAACCTATCTGAACCAGAGTGTCAGCGCGGGCGGCAGTGCTCTGGTTTCCAGCATCATCAACAGCGGCCCGGTTGAGACCAGCCTGGAGTTGGATGGCGCTGGCAACAGCGTGCTGTTTATGAACGCCGACTTCAACCGCGCGTGGTCCGATGTGGGTGATGCGCTGGCGCGTGCCGATGTGCTGGTCACCGACTACAACCGCAGCTCCGGTGTCTATTACGTCGATCTGGACCAGACCCGTTCCGAGAAGAAAGAGCCGGGCTTTTTCGCACGCTGGTTTGGTGGTGATGACGATGACAAGGCTCAGACGCCCGACGAGAACCAGCTGCAGGTACGCCTCACCTCTGGCGCCAACCGCGTTGAAGTCAGTGTCGATGCCGGCTTTGAGAAGGCTGCAGATCCGGCACGTGCACGCGAATTGCTTGAGCGTATTCAGCGCGGCTTGAACGAGGGGCCCAACGGCGGTGCGGTATTGCTCCCTCGGTAGTGGTAGCCGCGGCAACGGCACCCTGATTGAGCAGGGTGCCACGCGGGTTCTGGTCGACTGCGGCTTCAGTTTGCGTTCCACCGAGCAGCGTCTGGCTGAAGCCGGTCTGCGTGGCGACCAACTGAGCGCCATTCTGGTTACCCATGAGCACAGTGATCATATCCAGGGTGTTGGCAAGCTGGCGCGGCGCTATGGCCTGCCGGTGTATCTGACCCCGGGTACCGGGTTTGAGCTGCGTGAAGATGGCCTGGATCTGCGCTGGATTGATCTGCATGGACGCTTCGAGGTTGGTGATCTGGAGATTACTCCGGTAGCGGTACCCCACGATGCCAGAGAGCCCTGTCAGTATATTTTCGACAACGGCCAGCGACGGTTTGGCGTGCTGACCGATACCGGCACTATTACCCCCTGGATTGTTGAGCACTATGCTGATCTGGATGCGCTTTTCCTCGAAGCCAACTATGATCCGCACATGCTGTCGATCGGGCCCTATCCGGCCTTCCTGAAAGCGCGGGTCGGCGGTGATCTGGGTCACTTGAGCAACCAGCAGGCAGCCGGTTTTCTGCAGGTTGCCGGAGGACGGGAGCGACTGCAGCATATTGCCGTGGCGCATATCAGCGAAAAGAACAACCGGCCGGAGCTCGCTCTGGCCGCCATGCAGGATGCCCTGACTGGCTGGTCCGGCAACCTGCTCATGGCACATCAGAATCAAGGTCTGCCTTGGCAGTCCATCGAGTAATACCCATCACCATTTTGCGGACAGCGGGAGCCGATAATGGAAAAACGTAACGAACTCTATCGCGGTAAAGCCAAGTCGGTGTACACCACTGATGACCCGGATCGCCTGGTCCTGCTGTTCCGCAACGATACCTCCGCCTTTGATGGGAAGAAGATCGAACAGCTCGATCGCAAGGGCATGGTCAACAACCGCTTCAACGCCTTCATCATGCAGAAGCTGGAAGAAGCGGGCATCCCGACCCAGTTTGACGCACTGCTGTCTGACAACGAGTGCCTGGTCAAGAAGCTCGACATGATCCCGGTCGAGTGCGTCGTGCGCAACTTCGCCGCAGGCAGCCTGGTCAAGCGTTTGGGTGTGGAAGAGGGCATGGCGCTGACCCCGCCGACCTTCGAACTGTTCCTGAAAGACGACGCCAAGGGCGACCCCTTCATCAATCAGTCGCACGTTGTCACCTTCGGTTGGGCGACCGCCGAACAGCTGGCGCGCATGCAGGAACTGACCTTGAAGATCAACGACATCCTCAAGGGCCTGTTCGACGCTGCCGGCCTGCTGCTGGTCGACTTCAAGCTGGAGTTTGGTCTGTTCAACGGCGAAATCGTACTGGGCGACGAGTTCAGCCCGGACGGTTGCCGTCTGTGGGACAAGGAAACCCGTAAAAAGATGGACAAGGACCGTTTCCGTCAGGGCCTGGGCGGTGTGATCGAAGCCTACGAGGAAGTAGCCCAACGCCTCGGCGTGCCGCTATCCTGAGCATCTTCGGCTACCGCATTCCGAGCAAAACCTGCTAAGATGCGCGCCGACTTGGAGAGTTGCCAGAGTGGTCGAATGGGACGGATTCGAAATCCGTTGTACGGGCAACCGTACCCAGGGTTCGAATCCCTGACTCTCCGCCAATAAACAAAAACGCCCAGCCTAGCTGGGCGTTTTTGTTTATCCGGTGAGCTCTCGGTGAGAACCCTCGTTCGACCGAGCCTGCCGCGCAGGCGAGGAACGCCGGAGCATCGCGACGGCGGCCCCTCGAAGAGGGGTGAGGCGCGCAGCGCCGAATAATCCCTGACGAAGCCTCAGACGGCACAGTCTCCCGACTAGCTGGGCGTTTTTGTTTATCCGGTGAGCTCTCGGTGAGAACTCTCGTTCGACCGAGCCTGCCGCGCAGGCGAGGAACGCCGGAGCATCGCGACGGCGGCCCCTCGAAGAGGGGTGAGGCGCGCCGCGCCGAATAATCCCTGACGAAGCCTCAGACGGCACAGTCTCCCGGCTAGCTGGGCGTTTTTGTTTATCCGGTGAACTCTCGGTGAGAACCCTCGTTCGACCGAGCCTGCCGCGCAGGCGAGGAACGCCGGAGCATCGCGACGGCGGCCCTTCGAAGAGGGGTGAGGCGCGCCGCGCCGAATAATACCTGACGGAGTATCAGGCCACTCCGCTCTCCGCATTGTTGTTCTTCAAGGCTCCGAATTTCGGGGCTTTGTCGTTTATGAGGTTCGCTGGCCCATACTCTAGCCCATACTTTGAATTTGGTTTGCGCTTGGGCGGGAGCTTGAATCTGTGCCGTGGTGGGCACCAACTGAAGGTGGCCAATTATGACTGCGGTGGTGGCAGGGCGCTCGATTCACCCTTCAGTATCGACGGTGTATACCGTACAGGCGGAAGGTGGCTCTTGGGCGGGCTTGCACCGATGAAAGCAGGTGTTTGCTCTTGGTGGGGCTTGAGGAGGCCCTGATCCTCCTCGTCTTGCCTGAGAAGCTGATCAAGAGTGCTTGCATTGAACGCTGAAGCCAGACAGCACGGCACTAACGACCGGATCTTCATGATTTCAACCGAGTGGCGTGTGCTCAGCTGTTAGCTATTCAATTGCTGTGACAATGCAATTATGAATGGCCTAATTCGGCCATGGGGGTAGTACCCCGAGTCCGACTTCTACAGGAGGGTTAACTCTTTACTCAGTCGGACGGTCAAAAGTGGGGGTATGGGCGCTGAACACGTGGTTGAGCAGCTGTCGGCGGTAGGTGTGAAAAATGCTCGACAGCTTAATCATCATCTCGAGGGGCCGGTAGCTCCATCCCATCTGGAAGAGGAACAATGTCGCAGCGAGACACCGGACACCCCGGATGATGTTGCTCATAGCTGGCTGCGGATTACTGCGCGGTGTAGCCACCATCGACAGTGTATTGTGACCCACTCACAAAGGCCGCCTCATCGGAGAGCAAGAAGGCGACCACGTTGGCCACCTCTTGCGCCGTGCCAAGCCGCCCGATCGGGTGCAGTGCAACGAGCGAGTTATATTCCTCGCGGCTCAGTTCGTTAAGCAGCGGTGTATCAATATAACCAGGATGCACGGAGTTGATGCGAATACCCTGCGAGGAATACTGCAACGCCGCGCTTTTTGTTAAGCCCGATACTGCATGCTTGGCTGTCACATACGGAACATAGCCCGGAGTACCGACAAGGCCTAGGATGGAGGCGGTATTCACGATGGCACCTCCGCCAGCCGCCAGTATGGCGGGAATTTCGTATTTCAGGCCATAGAACACCGCATCAAGGTTGATATCGATCAGCTTCTTGTAGCTATCGATAGTAACGTCATGCAGCGGCCCTTGGGGTCCAATAATGCCAGCGTTATTGAATGCTAGATGCAAGGCGCCAAATTTTTCGATGGCAAAAGCCACGGCTGCCTCATTCACCGCTGGTGAGGTGAAATCTCCGCCGAATGCCACCGCCTTGCCGCCCGCGCTTGTGATTTCGTCCACTACGGCAAGAGCAGCTTGCTCGTGCAGATCCGCTACGACAACCGCTGCACCCTCGGAGGCCAGCTTGATGGCAGTTGCTTTTCCGATGCCGGAAGCGGCGCCAGTGAGGAGGGCAGTTTTACCTTCAAATCGTTTTGACATGATGAATCTCCTTTCTATGTGATTTAAGCAATTTGCAGTGAACCCGTGGCACCCATTAGTAAGTCGATGACGTCTGGTGCCGTAATGATCTCGAAACGCTTATCCATCTGTTCGGCACTGAGGCCGTGGTGCTGCATGCACGACTTGCAGATAGCGACTCGGCCGCCGGCATTGAGGTACTGGTGCAGCAGATCGGCAGCAGGCTCGAATGGCTGGCCGATGTTCATGTTGTGGGTTGCACCAGGCACACCCATGGCCACGCCTTCGGCCATCAGTATCAGGCAGGTGGTATGCCCCTTGAGCCGAGCGTTGAGCGCCATGGTTAGGGCCACGGTCGCTTTGTCCGGGTTGTTCTGGCCGTGAAACAGAGTGGAGACGAAAGCGGCGCTCGGAATCATGATGGTGCTCCTGTTAAGGGCTTGGCAGGTGATGTGAATTCATTGAACGCAGCCTCTGCGTTGGCCGCATACATGGCCAACGGTTCTCCGCCCATGTAAACGGTCAGGGCCAGTGCTTCGTGCACTTCCTCGGTGACGGGTCCCTGTTTGGCCAGAGCTTTGGCGTGGAAACCGATGCAGCCATCGCAGCGTGCTACTACACCGACAGCCAGTGCAATCAACTCCTTGGTCTTAGCGTCGAGGGTACCCGCGGCCATGGCAGCCTTGCCCATGTCAGCAAAACCCTTCATCACGTTCGGTTGAGTTTTGTGCAGTTGGGTGAGGTTACCGGAGATGTTCAGCGTGAGGGTTTTGTACGGCGTTGTCATGGCAGCTTTCCTGCATGATGATGGGTAAAGCGTTGGAGCAAATACCAGAGACGGACTGCTTCCGAGGACAGGTTACCTCTCCCTTCGTTTTTAATTTAGCACATGCTAAATTAGTTTCAACTAAAATATAATTATCAAAACGTGCGAAGCCTATGAGTCAAAATAAGTCCGAAATTGAGCAGTTGCAGGATAGTGCGGCACAGGCTTCTGCCTTGCTTCAGGTTGTGGGGAATCCCCATCGGTTACTCGTGTTGTGCCTATTGATTGCCGAAGGTGAAATGACTGTAGGAGCACTCAATGAAGTGGTGCCTTTGAGCCCGTCGGCACTGTCGCAGCATTTGGCCAGGATGCGCGAAGAAGGCCTGGTTACGTACCGGCGTGAGTCGCAGATGTTGTATTACCGCATTGACGACCCTAGGGTCGCCAGACTGATCGGCACTCTCAAGGATATCTTCTGTCCCTAGGGCGTTTGGTGGGCAGTTTTATCTTCAATCTTTTTTAGTAACGGTTTTTTATGAAAGGGAATGTTGGTGGTGCGGATAGAGTGCTGCGCGTTGTCGTCGGTTTGGTTATGTTGGCTCTGGCGGCCACCGGTACGGTGGGTTGGTGGGGGTGGTTGGGCGTGGTGCCGCTGCTGAACGGGCTGGCGGGTCTTTGCCCTCTGTACCCGATATTGGGTGTGAGTACTTGCTCACGAAAAAGCAAACCCTGACTGTTGTGAAGGCGGCCGCGAAGTGGTGAGGCGCGCCGCGCCGAATAATCCCTGACGGGGTATCAGGTCATTCTGACGCTATATGCAGTTCAGGTTCGCGTACCGGGAAAAAAACATGCTTGACTCCGCACCAGACTCATCCGCCGGACTGATTGAACCGTTGGACCTCGCCCCACTGCGGAAGGGCCTGCTTGATGGGCTGAGATTCACGGTGAAAGATAACATCGACCTTGCTGGATACAGAACCTCCTATGGCAGTCCTGCTTGGCGAGACGCGCACCCGGCGCCGGTACACAATGCGCTTTGTGTTGATCAACTGCTTGGCGCTGGTGCCCGGTGCGTCGGCAAGGTCGTCGCGGACGAGTTCACCTATAGCCTGGACGGGGAGAGCTTCTATTTCGGCACTCCCCGTAATGCGAAGGCCCCAGATCGGGTTCCTGGTGGCTCATCCAGCGGTTCTGCTGCATCCGTCGGCAATGGCCTTGCGGACTTCTCGCTGTGCACGGACGCGGGAGGTTCGGTCCGTGTCCCGGCAAGCCTGTGCGGCCTTTGGGGAATGCGTCCTTCCCTGCATCGGATTTCCGAGGCCGGAGTTCTGCCGTTTCAGCCCAGCGTCAGCACAGTCGGTGTACTGGCGGATCGGTTTGAGGTGCTCGATGCTGCGATGCGGGTCTTGCTCAGCGCTGCTGCAACGTCAACACCGGTACCAAGGCGCATCTTCGTCTTGCAGGATGCGCTGGAAATCGCTGATGCTGCTGTACAGGATCAAGTCAGCAGCGCATTGGATCGAATAGCAGACAATACCGGCGTTGTTCTGGAGTGGGTACGGTTTTCCGAGATCGTCGGGGCGCAGTACGCGCTGAATGCATGCAATCTTGAGGGGCTGCGTGATCTGCAAACGGCTGAATTTCAAAGCACCGTCGGCAATTGGATTGAAGTCTGCAAGCCGGAGCTCGGCTTTACGTTTTCTCAGGCCTATGGAAATGTCCGGACGTTCGACCGCATCGCGGCGCTGGACAACATTGCAAGGTGTGAACGCTTCTTCACGCAAATCAATGCGTTCTTCGCTCCGGATACAGTGGTTTGTTTTCCCACAACACCGAAGATCGCTCCAGTGAGGGGCTCGCTGAACACGCTTGAAGCGGTGATGGATTTCTACGATCCGACCATGACGATCACCGCGTTTTCCGGTGTCGCGCGGCTACCGGAGATATCGGCACCGCTGTTGACTGTGGACGGTTGCCCGGTGGGCCTATCTTTCGTCGCAGGCCACTATCGGGATGAGTTCTTGCTGAATGCGGTGCGTGAACTGGTCTGCTGATGTGTCACAGTTGTATTAGGCCTGTAGCCCTAATCGCGCTCCAGCCAGCTTCACTTAACTAGCCTCAGTAAATAAAAATGCCCAGCTAAGCCGGGCATTTTTATTTGTCAGACGAACTGACGGTGAAAGCCTTCGTCAGGACTGACCTGTGCTGCAGCAGGGCGCGCCTTTGCTGCGTAACGAGCGCCTGTGCTAAAGCGAACCGTAACGCGAGTCCCGCCAGTTCAATGCTTCGCGTAGTCCGTGGCTTTTGACCCGCTCGCCAAACTCGGCTTTCTCGGGGGAGTAGGCGGAGTTGAGGATGGAGACGACATCGAGGTTGGCTGTGACGGCTTGTCTTAACCCCATCGCCTCATAGGCTCGGGTCAACGCCAGCTTGGTCAGTCGCAAGGTAACTGCAGGCGTCATGGCGATTTTTTTGGCCAGTTTGTCGACGGTTTCTTCCAGCTCGGTTGCCGGCACGACGTGGTTGATCAGCCCCATTGCTTCGGCTGCTTCTGCGGAGACGACGTCGCCGGTCAGCAGTAGTTCATTAGTTTTTTTCTGCCCGATCAGGAAGGGCATTAGCAGTGTCACAGGGCCGGAGCCGAAACGGATTTCCGGTTCACCGAAATGCGAGCGGTCCGACGCGATGATCATGTCGCAGGCCATGGCAAGTTCACACGCGCCCGCCAGGCACCAGCCGTCGACTGCGGCAATGGTCGGTTTGGTGCAAGCCCAGACGGCCATCGACAGGTCGACGTTGCGGGTCAGTGCGTTATGCCAGTCTTCTGCGCTGGAAACGCCTTTCTCGATACCTTCGGCAATATCGTAGCCGACCGAGAAAGTCTTGCCGGCGCCACGCAGTACGATGACCCGCACCTCGTCGTTGGCTTCCAGTTCAGTGACTTTTTCTCGTAATTCGGTAACCACTGCGGCGGACAGGGCGTTTAGTTTGTCGGGACGATTAATCGTTACCCAGGCAATGCCACCGCGAAGTTCAGTTATTATGAGAGCATCATTTTTCACGGTATTTCTCCTTAGAGAGGAAGGTTGCTGGGTCAGGCGGCGCTAAGCACAACGCTGTCTGACCGTAACGTTGTTCAGCTACTTAAGTTCACCACCGCGCGGCGGCGAACCTGACGAGCTAAAGCGGGTCGACAAGTGAGACAGCGCGAATGAGGCGGCCAGATCACGTTGCCGTGATACTGGCGCTGTGCTGCGCGCTGGATGACTCATCGTCACGAACCAAGACCAGGCAATGTGTAACTCTGCAGCTGTTGGCGAATCTGCGTCTTCAACACCTTGCCCGTTGCGCCCAAGGGCATTTCATCTACAAAGATGACATCGTCAGGGGACTGCCACTTCGCCAGGCGACCAGGGTACAGCGCGAGAATCTCCTCGGCGCTGACCTCGGCGTCCGGTTTTTTGAGCACCACGACTACCGGCCGCTCGTCCCATTTGGGGTGAGGCACGCCTATCGCGGCTGCCAGGGCGACGCCGTTGTGGCTCAACGCGATGTTTTCGATATCAATGGTGGACAGCCATTCGCCGCCCGACTTGATCACATCCTTGCTGCGGTCGGTCAGCTGCAGGTAGGCATGCTCATCAATGGTGGCGACATCACCAGTAGCAAACCAGCCATCATCCAGGCGGTTGTCGAACTCATCCTTGTAGTAGGCGCTAATGACCCAGGGGCCTTTGACCTGCAGGTGGCCGGCGGCCTTACCGTTCCACGGTTGCTCAATACCCTGATCGTCGACAATGCGCATGTCGATGCCGAACACCGGTCTGCCTTGCTTGAGCCGCACCCGCTGCTGCTCTTCGCGGCTGAGCTCCTGATGCTGTGTCATCAGCTTCGATGTGGTGCCCAGAGGGGAGGTTTCTGTCATGCCCCAGCAGTGAATCACTTCGACGTTGTGCTGGTCTTCGAAGCACTGCTGCATGCTGGGCGAACAGGCTGAGCCACCGATAGAGGTCTTCTTCAGGGTGCTGAAGGTTTGCTGATGGCGTTCCATATGGTCCAGCAGGGTCTGCCAGACAGTGGGTACGCCAAGGGCGAGCGTGACACCCTCGCGCTCAATCAGGTCGTATACCGACGCCCCATCCAGCGCCGGGCCGGGGAGCACCAGTTTGGCACCGGCCAGTGCGGCGCAGTAGGGCACGCCCCAGGCATTAACGTGAAACATCGGAACAACGGGCAGCAGTGCATCCTGGCTGCCGACGCCCAATCCGTTTGGCGTGGTCAGCACCAGTGTATGCAGCACGGTTGAGCGATGCGAGTAGAGCACCGCCTTGGGGTTGCCCGTCGTGCCGCTGGTGTAGCACATGCTGGAGGCGGTGCGCTCGTCGAATTCCGGCCAGACATAGTCGCCAGATTGCGCGGCGATCAGGGCTTCGTAACTCAACAGTCCTTCACTATCGGCAGTGTTATCCAGCGCGTCTGGCTCACACAACATGACCCAGTGCTTGACGCCCGGCGCCAGTGGCTTGAGGCTCTCTACCAAGGTGGCGAAGCTCTCGTCGAAGAAGACTACTTCGTCCTCGGCGTGTTGCAGTATCCAGGCAATCTGCGAGCTGTGCAGGCGCGGGTTGACGGTGTGCAGCACCCTTTCTGAGCCACTGACACCGTAGTACAGCTCCAGGTGGCGATAGCCGTTCCAGGCAATACTGGCAACGCGGCTTCCCGGCTTAAGGCCCAGTTCATCCAGCGCCATGGCCAGCTGTCGCGAGCGCTGCGCAACATCGGCCCAGGTGTAGCGGTGAAGGTCTCCTTCGATGCGGCGAGAGACGACTTCTACCTGGCCGCTGTAGCGCTCCGCGTGGGTCAGCAGTGACGAAATCAGCAACGGCTTGTCTTGCATTAATCCGTTCACGGGCAGCGTCCTGACTTATTGGATAACGTGGCTGACAACCACTACAGGAATGATGTCCGTGTAGTTTTCCCGGTCATCGCCCAACTCTTGGCCGGCAGCGGCCATTGCTGCCTGGAAGCTGGCGACGTCCGCAAAAAAGAGATGCGCTGCGGCCACGCTGGCAGGCAGGGCACCGGAGCCATCAGGCAGCGTTTGGTCGATCTCCAGTTTGATCAGTCCCTGGGCGCCAAGGCGGTCACGGATCAACTGGGCGTGAGCGCTCTGATAGTAGTCGTGATCAAATGTGCAGTTTTCGTGCGGTGGGTAGGAAACGGTGACTCTGATCATGGTGTTCTCCGATCTTATTATTGTGACGGGATAGCTGGATTGGTTTCCTGCAGGTCGTGAAATGATCGCGACCGAGTGCGGCGGGGCTCAGTCCGTCGGCACATGAATCCGCTGCGATCGCGTCCAGGGTGGAGGCCACGATCGCAGCGTGAATCAATATTGTCCGGCCTCGGTTTTACGGCTGTCCGCCAAACAGTCCGGGACCGGCCAGCGATGCACCACCATCGACAGGCAAGACTACGCCGGTGACGTAGTCGAATACGCTGGAGCTGAGCATCACCGCGACATTGGCGACATCCGAGATCTCGCCAAAGCGGCGCAACGGCATATTCTGGGTCACCGCTGCTTTGGCTTCGGGTGTGGGAGTCAGTCGTTCCATGCCCTCGGTGCCGGCAATCGGGCCAGGAACGATGGAGTTGACGCGAACGCCTTCCGGGCCCCATTCCATAGCCAGCACCTTGGTCAGCATGTCGACGCCTGCTTTGGCCGCACAGACGTGAGCCTGCATCGGCGTGGCCTGGGAAGCCTGTGGTGCAGAAATGTTGATAATGGAGGCACCGGGTTTGGTCAGGTAGGCGTGCGCTGCGCGCAGCACGTGGAAGCTGCCGAGCAGGTCGATGTCCATGACGCTTTTGAAACCGTTGGGGGACATTACGGCTGCGGGAGCCACAAAGTTGCCCGCAGCACCCGAGCAGAGTACGTCGATGGTTCCCCAGGCTTCATGTGTCTGGGACAGCGCTTCCTGAACACTGGCCATATCCCGGACATCGCCGCTGAATCCCATGGCGTCGGAGGTTAGCTCTCGCAACGTCGCCACGGCTGCGTCCACCCGCTCCTGTGAGCGACTGAATACGGCAACCTTTGCACCTGCGGCGGCAAAGGCCTTGGCAATTCCCAGGTTGATACCGCTGGTACCGCCAGCGACGAATACGGTCTTTCCTGTGAACTCATTGTGCTGCAACATTGTGACTACTCCCGCCAGTTATCGGTTAACACTATTTGCTCGCTAGCCTAAGCATCGGGAAAGTGGCAGTCTGTCAAAAAATTGAATTTTGAATCGAAATTATGGATACGCTGCTCGACGCTGATTTGCTGCTGGATAGGCTCAGTTCTGACGCTTGGTTTTCCTCGTGCTCGGATGAGCTGAAGCAGGCTCTGTTACGCGATGCGAAAATTCAGCCGTGCCCTGCAGGCGAAGCGGTGTATCGGGATGGGGAGTTGGCCAGGCACGCGCTGTATTGCGTTGTTGAAGGGGCCATTCGCCTCAGCAGCTCAATGCACGATGGCTCACCGTCGCTGCTGGTCTATTTGCAGCCGTGTCACTGGTTCGGTGATATCTCGTTGATCGACGGCAGGCCTTACATCCGTGATGCCGTCGCCGATGTCGATTCGCTGGTGCTGTGCGTGCCAAGCCAGCCTTTTGAGCGCTGGTTGAACGACAACCCGAAATACTGGCGAGACATCGCCCGTCTGAGCATCAACAAGTTGCGTGTGGCTTATCAGATCATTGGTGAGCCTGGCACGATCCACCATAAGCTGGCCCGCAGGCTGTGGTTGATGGCGCATGGGTTTGGATCACGCGCTCACAATCCATCGCTTCAGCTACAGGTGTCTCAGGAGCACCTGGCGCAAATGCTGGGAAGTACCCGCCAGAGTATTAATACCGGGCTTGCCAAGCTGGAGGGGTTAGGTCTGTTGAAGCAGGGTTACAAGTCGATCGACATTCTGGACTTGGCGGCTCTGCTGGACCACGCCAATCACAAGTGACTGTCTGCTGGCTGAGTTGCCGCTGTGACGGGCATGGAATAGCAAGCGGGCTGCCGCGTTCAGCTTTGCGGCTCGCTGGTCGCCGCCGTGACGGTGTTGGGGCGCTCGGGCAGGCTGCGGGGGAACGCTGAGAGCGGCACTGGCGGGGATATCAGATAGCCTTGTACCTCGTTGCAGCCGGTGGCGCAGATAGCATCGAGCTGCTCGGCGGTTTCAACGCCTTCGCAGACCGTGCGCTTGCCGAGGGTAATGGCCAACTCGGTAATCATCCGCACGATGGCCTGGGCGTCTTGTCGAGTCAGCAATTCGGTAATGAAGGAGCGGTCGATCTTCAGAGTGTCGAACGGGAAACGGCGCAGGTACGACAGCGAAGAGTAGCCGGTGCCGAAATCGTCCAGCGCCAGTCGCACGCCGGTCTCACGGATGGCGTGGAGCATGGCCAGCGCCTGATCCGGGTCATCCATAATCACTGACTCGGTGAGCTCCAGTTCCAGCCGCTGTGGGGCGAGTTGATAGCGCTGGAGCAGGGTTTTGAGGTCCGCCAGGAAATGTCCATACTGGACCTGCATCGCCGAGACATTGACCGAAACGGTCAGTCCTTGCAGTTCGTTGACTGCGGCCCGGCAAGCCTCCTCAAGTACCCAGTGGCCCAGACTTTCAATCAGACCGGCCTGTTCGGCAATGGGGATAAACTCGTCCGGTCCGATCCGGCCAAGCCGTGGGTGACTCCAGCGTATCAGCGCCTCGGCGCCGACAATCTTCCATTGGGTCAGGTCGACTTTGGGCTGCCAGTGAACATGGATTTCGCCACGCTCAATGGCCTGTCGCAACCCTTCTTCAATGGCCAATCGGCGACGGCTACGCTCGCCCATCTCGGTGGAGTAGAGTGACCAGCAGCCGCGGCCGGCGGCTTTGGCGGTGTAGAGCGCCATATCCGATTGCACCATTAGATCATCCAGATGCGGACCGTCCGGCCGCCGCAGGCTGATGCCGATGCTGGCGCCAACGCGAAACTCCCGTTCTGCTACGGTGACCGGCTCCCTGAGGCTGTCGACCAGCCGCTGGGCCAGGGCGGTAATCTCTGCGGTGTTCTCAAAGGGCCATACTACCAGGGCAAACTCATCACCGCCGAGACGGGCAACCAGCGTGCTCTCGCTGGCACAACTGATCAGGCGGCGGGCGATGACCTGAAGCAGGGCGTCGCCGGTGCTGTGGCCGTGGTTGTCATTGATGCTCTTGAAGCGGTCCAGGTCGACCGACAGTAGAGCCAGTGACTGGTTGCGCTTGACCAGTCCGCTGATGGTATCGCGCAGTTTGAAGCGGTTGGCCAGGCCGGTCAGCGAGTCGGTGTGGGCCAGGGTTTGCAGCATGCGTTCGTTGTTTACCTTGTCGGTCACGTCGCTGAGGATGCCGCGTCGGCCGATGACATGCCCCTGATCATCGAGCAGGATTTTGCCGGTCAGGGTCAGGTGGCGTACCCCCCGGCTGTCCTCCAGCGTCAGCGGCAGTGAGCGGAAGTTCTGGCGGCACTCGATCAGTTCGTTAGCCTGTTCCTTCAGCTCAGGGCAGCGCTCAATCAGCAGATCCAGAAAGCGCTTGCGCTGGTGCTCGGCAGGGGCAAGGTCAAGCAGCTCGGTCAGCCGGGGGGAGACGTGATTAAGCATGCCATTTTGGTCGGTTTCCCACAGCGCATCACCGGCGTCGAGTTCAAAGTCCTGCAGCAGCACAGACAGCATTTCTCCCTGTCTTGCTGCCTGTCGCTGGGCGTTGATCAGGTCTGTCGACTTGCGCCAGGACAGCAGGGAACCGATGACCACCATCGGCGAGTAGAGAAACAGCAGCAGTGCAAGCGCGATGTAGTGAGGCTTGCCGGTCAGCAGCAAGGCGATCAGCGAGCCAACGGTGTACAGGCCAACATAGATGACACTCGCCCTTGGCAATGGGCTAAGCACGAAACCACCGGCGCCAATCATGCCGGTGACCAGCGTGGATATGCTCATTTGCTGCAGACTGCCGCCGCTCGGAAACCAGAGGATAATCATCACCGCCCAGATTCCCGACAGGCCGGCAGCGTGCAGGGTAGAGCGTTTGATTCGGCGTACGCTTGAGGTCAGCAGCCCGCTTTGAGGCATGCGCTTCCAGCTCAGGGTAGCGAGTATGCAGAGCATGGTCAGCAGGCTGAACCAGACCCACAAGCCGCTCGGTATCTCGGGTGAAAAACTCAGCAGGATGCAGGCACCCGCGCCAAAATTGGCAAACATCATGGCCGGCGTGACACGAATGACCGACGTCAGGTGGGCGCCGCGCAGCAGCGCCACTTCGCGTTCGTCGCTGCTGTACATCAGCGCAATGTCGTTGCGTAGTGAATCGAAGGTCTGGATATAGGGCTTCAAACTGTACCTGCCGATTGACTGAACGGTATCTGCTTAAACACTAGCAGAATGCGTTCAGTCGCGGCTCGGTGCAAGAGGGGAGCGACCGTGACGGCGGTTACTCCCAGCCGAACGGGCAGGCGGTGCAATCGGTCATGTTGACGTTCAGGAAGGTTCCGTAGTGCAGCCGGGCGCCCTCCAGGTTGGCATCGGCAAGGTTGGCGTGATTGAGCTTTGACTCCTGCAGGTTGGCATCGCGCAGGTCGGCCCCGGCCATGTCGGCCTTGGGTAGCCAGGCCATTTCCAGGTTGGCGGCGCGCAGATGAGTGTTGTGCATGGTCGCGCCGCTGAAGCGGGCGAAGTCCAGGCTGGCGCCGGTGAAGTCGGCGTCGTTGAAGCTGGCCCCCTGGGCCGTCAGATTCCAGCCGTTGATGGCAATAAATCGTGCCCCGTCGGCCTTGGCGCCGCGCATGGCGGTCTGCTGCAGGCTGGCGCGGGTAAAGTTGGCATTTTCCAGGCGGGCGTTGTCCAGTTTTGCCTGATCCAGGATGCTATGACGCAGATCCGCGCCACGCAGGTCGGCGCTGGTCAGATCGGCCCTGCGCAGATCCATATGACGCAGGTCGGCGCCGCGCAGATCGACCCCCGGACAGCGGGTGCCGGGAACCAAGGCGCAGCCGTTGAGGGTCTGAATATCTTCTTCGGCGATGTCTGCACTTTGCGCCAGCAGCGCGGGGCTGCTCAGTGCCAGCAGGCTGGCAGACAGGTAGATCAGCTGTTTCATGTTCAGCTCCAGAGCCCTGCCCGTTGAGCGGGCAGGGCATGACAGGGTTACTCGTTGGCCCAGCTGGGCAACTTGAAGACCCAGAATGAACCACCCTGAGCGACCGGTTTGGTCAGCTCGGCCATATCGCCGCCCCAGAGCGGGACCGCGCCGCCGTAGCCGGTGGTGACGCCGATGTACTGTTCGCCGTCTTGTTCCCAGGTGATCGGCGGGGAGATGATCCCGGTGCCGGTCTGGAACTGCCACAGCTGTTCCCCGGTCTCGGCATTGAAGGCCTTGAAGAAGCCGTCGCCGGTGCCGGTGAATATCAGGTTGCCGCCGGTGGCCAGCACGCCTGCCCACAGCGGCAGTGACTCCTGGTGTTCCCAGACGACGTTGCCGGTTTGGGGATCCATGGCGCGCAGGGTGCCGACGTGGTCGTCGAACATGCGCTTGATGCGGAAGCCCATCCCCAAATACGCCGAGCCCTTGTTGTAGCTGACCTCCTCGGTCCAGTACTCCTCCTTCCAATGGTTGGCCGGTATATAGAACAGGCCGGTATCGCGGCTGTAGGCCATCGGGTTCCAGTTCTTGCCACCAAGGAACGGCGGCGACACTTCAATCGCCTCACTGCGCTCCTGACCTTCCTCCAGACGCGGAGGACGCTGGCCCTCGTTTTCGATCGGACGGCCGGTTTCCAGGTCGATGCCGCTGGCCCAGGTGATGTTGTCGACGAACGGGAAGGCGTTCATCAGCTTGCCGTCGTTCCGGTTGACCACATAGAAGAAGCCGTTGCGGTCGGCGTGGGCGGTAGCGGGTACCTTTTCTCCATCGTTTTCGTAATCGAACAGCACCAGTTCGTTGTTGCCGGAGAAGTCCCAGGTGTCATTCGGGGTGTGTTGATAGAACCACTTGACCTCACCGGTCGTGGCGTCGACACCGACCTGACCGGAGGTATAGAGGCTGTCATAGTCGCCGGGCTCGCCGTCTTCCGCTGTCCGCGCCCAGCCATTCCAGGGAGCCGGGTTGCCGGCACCGATGATGATGGTGTTGGTTGCCGCATCGAAGCTCGCGCTTTGCCAAGGCGCACCGCCACCATGGCTCCAGGCCTCGACCTTGCCGGTCGGCGAGTTCGGGTCATCCGGCCAGGAGGGCGCCTCGATGTCGCCGGTCGGGGTGCTGTCCTGGCCGTTCAGACGACCCATGTGGCCTTCCACAAAGGGGCGCATCCAGACTTCTTCACCGGTTTCCGGGTCGCGGGCGAACAGCTGGCCGACTACACCGAATTCGTCGCCGGAGGAACCGTGGATGAGCAACGTACGCCCGGTGGTCTGGTCCTGCACGATGGTCGGCGCGCCGGTCATGGTGTAGCCCGCCTTGTGGTCGGCGAACTTCTTGCGCCAGACAACCTTGCCGGTGTCCTTGTTGAGCGCAACGATGCCGGCATCCAGGGTGCCGAAGAACACCTTGTCGCCGTAGATCGCTGCGCCGCGGTTGACGACGTCGCAGCAGGGGCGGATGTCGTCGGGCAGGCGATGCGAGTAGCTCCACAGTCGCCGCCCGGTTTTGGCGTCGAGGGCAAACATCCGCGAGTAGGAGCCGGTTACGTAGATCACGCCGTCATGGACGATGGCCTGGGATTCCTGGCCGCGCTGCTTTTCATCGCCGAAGGAGAAAGACCAGGCCGGCGTCAGCTTGAACACGTTTTCATCATTCACCAGGTTCAGCGGGCTGTAGCGCTGGGCGTTGGTGCCCAGGCCGTACATCAGCACGTTGTTGGTGGTCATGTGGTCGTTGGCGATGTCCTCCCAGGTGACTGGGGTAGCGGCTACGGGACCGGCTGCGAGGCCGAGGCCGGCCGCGATCACGAGGCTCTTGATCGCCTGGCTGACGGGCTTCAGCGCGGGAAGTCTTGTTGTTTTCATGGCAGTTTTCCTGTTGATCGTTGGCATGTTCAGCGGAGGCTGATCCACGACTCATGGTGGGCGTGGTGCCAATAGACGGGATACGGAAAACAGCCCGGATACGGCGGGAAAAATGCCCGTACCGGTGGCGCTTGGTACAGGGTGGAAGGGAGGACTACTTAGGGTGCAGATAACCTGATCCAAGGATCGGGCGGATTTCTCCGGGAAAGCAGAAAAGGCTCTGGAATAGGGGATACGGCCCGGAAGGGGAGGGCTTTCTACTACCAACGAACTAGCTCGCGGCCACCAAAGCAGCATTGGGCCCGTTGTGGCGGCTTCCTACCATGGCAATCGACAGCAATGCACTTGCGTAATCGATTCGGCCACGAGGTGAGCAGTATGAACCATTACAAGAACACACTGAAAATGACTGCACTTGGCCTGGCGCTGGTCGCCGGTCAGGCGCTGGCCCACGGCAACGTCACGCCCCAGGCAGTAGATACCAAGGGATTGGAAGAACTCGGTGAGGAATGGCGTGAAACCAACCCCTACCGTGAAGGGCATCCGCAGCACGAGCTGGCGATCAAGGTCGGTGCATCGGCCTACAACCAGAACTGCGCCGCCTGTCACGGTCTGGAAGGCATCTCTGGCGGCATTACACCGGATCTGCGTTACCTGGAAGTCGGTGACTACGGCGATGAGTGGTTCAAGGAGCGGGTCATCAATGGCTCGGTCCGCGATGGTCGCGTCTATATGCCGAAGATGGCTGATTTCCTGAGTCAGGAAGCACTCTGGTCCATTCGTACCTGGCTGGAAAGTGTGGCAGTGGAGCAATAACGTCATGATCCGCGCCTGGCTGTTTTGTCTCTGCCTGCTGCTGGGACTGCCAGCGCAGGCCTACAACATCACCCACATCCGTGATTACGACGAAATCGTCGCCTCCGGTGAGCTGCGGGTGGCCCTGTACCAGGACTTTCCGCCCTACAGCTTCATGCAGGGCGACGAGCCCGCGGGGGTTGATGTGGCGCTGGCCAAGGCGCTGGCTGAAGGACTCGGCGTGCGTCTCAGCATCCAGTGGATGCTGGCGGATGAAACCATTGACGGTGACCTGCGCAACCACCTGTGGAAAGGGCATTACCTGCGCCCGGGCGAAGTCGCCGACGTCATGTTGCGGGTGCCCTACGATCAGGACTTCAGCAACCGCCGCGATGAGCTGGGGCTGCCGAAGAACGAGCTGGTGCACATGTTCGGGCCCTACCAGCGTGAACGCTGGCAGGCGGCCTATGATCCGAACAAGATCGATGCCGTGCCCAGCATCGCGATCTTTCAGTACTACCCGGTCGGGGTAGAGGAAGACTCGGTGCCGTCGTTCTATCTGGGCTCGGTGCTGAATGGTCGGCTCGCTGGCATGACGCACCACTACCGCACACTCAGCGTAGCCTTCGACGCCATGCTCAAGGGCGAGGTCAACGCGGTGATGGGCACCCAGGCAGAAATCGACTGGCTGCTGGCTCAACACCCGGCAGCGGGCATGCAACTGACCGAAAACGTCTACCCAAACATCGGCAAGCAGGTGTGGGAGTTGGGGATGGCGGTCCACGACTCCAACCGTCAGCTGGCCTATGCACTGGGCGATGAAGTGGAAAGCATGATTCTCGATGGCCGGATGGCGGCTATCTATGCGGCGCAGGGGCTGCGGTATTTGCCGCCTGATCGCTACGCGCAGTAATCGACTGATCTCCTTTGCCGGCCTCTGGGCCGGCTTTTTTTGTTTATGAAAGCGGAAAAACAGTAGGGCGGACTAAGCCAAAGGCGTGTCCGCGTTTGTACTAAATGTGGCCCATAACCACGTAGCCGGGTGGCGGAATCCCAAGCGCGGACACGCCTTTGGCTTAGTCCGCCCTACGGCTATTTGCATTGGGCTGCGCGGAGTCCGTTCCTGTGCTCTTGCGTAGAGCGCACGTGCTTACCACCGACTTACATTCGAATAACGGTTTTCTGCTTCAAATGTTACGTTATAACAATTATAGTCTGCCCCCGCGGTGTGCCAGCCACGCCGTTGCCAATACCAAATCGAAAGGGAGCAGCCATGTTTTCAAGCAAGACGCCATTGACTCTGGCGCTGGCGGCGGTGGCCGCTGGTGTCTCTTCCGTGCAGGCGGCGGATGCGCCGCTGGAGTTGCCGACGCTGACGGTCAGCGCCAGTGCGTTGAACCAGACGCCAGAGCAGATGACTCAGCCGGCGGCGGTGCTGCAGGGCGAGGACTGGTTTGCATTGCGTGAAACCGGGTTGGCCGACAGCCTGGAGTCGTTGCCGGGGGTTCGCGCGGCCGGGTTTGGGCCGGGCAGCAGTCGCCCGGTCATTCGCGGTCTGGACGGGGCGCGGGTGCGGGTGCTGAGCGACGGTGCTGATGTGCTGGATGCTTCGACCATCAGCCCAGACCACGCGATCAGCGCTGATACTGCGCTGATTGAACGGGTGGAGGTGCTCAAGGGCCCGGCCACGCTGCTGTACGGTGGCGGGGCTATTGGCGGGGTGGTCAACCTGATTGATCGCCGAGTACCGACCTATGTGCCCGAACGCGGTTATGAAGGCGAGATTGACCTGCGGGCTAACACGGTCGCCGATGAGCGCGCCGGCTCTGCCGGACTTACCCTCGGCACTGGTGCCTTTGCGATGCGTATCGAAGGCGGCAAGAGTGAGGCTGATCCCTACCGCATCCCGGGCCATCCGTCCCGTCAGGAAGGCGCCTACAACGATACCGATACCGGCTCGCTGGGGCTGAGCTGGATTGGTGAGCAGGGCTATCTGGGTCTGGCCTACAGCCGCCAGGATCGCGAATACGGTCTGCTGGCACATGAGCACGCCGACTGCCACACCCACGGCCCGGACTGGCACTGCGGTGGTCATGGGCATGGTCACGGCCACGACGACGATGAACACGCCGATGCCTGGATCGATATGGAGCAGCGCCGCTGGGATCTGCGTGGCGAATATCAGAATCCGTTTGCTGGCGTAGAGCGTGTACGCCTGCGCGTTGCCGATACCGACTATCGCCACGTCGAGATGGAAGGTGACGAAGTCGGAACCCGCTTTACCAACCGCGGTACAGACGGGCGCCTTGAGGTTACCCACGCCCCGGTTGCTGGCTGGCGCGGAGTGATCGGCACCCAGCTGACCCGCCGTGATTTTGCTGCGGAAGGGGAGGAGGCTTATGTCCCGGCGACACTGACCCACAACCGCGCGCTGTTCCTGCTGGAAAGCTATGAGACCGGCGACTGGCTGTATGAAGTGGGCCTGCGTCAGGAATGGCAGTCGGTGGAGGTCAAGCAGGGTAGTGACGACGCCGACCATCGCGGCACCTCGGTTTCACTGGGTGCTACCTGGCAGTTCCAGCCGGATCTGGCGCTGTACGGCTCACTGTCGCGTTCGCAGCGCCTGCCTGCCGCTGAAGAGCTGTACGCCAACGGCCCGCATGCGGCGACCCGTACGGTAGAACTGGGTGATCCGGATCTGGATCGGGAAACTGCGATCAACGCCGAGTTGGGCCTGCGTCGTACCCGTGGTGCGGTGACCTTTGATGTGAGTGTCTATCGCAACGAGGTGGATGACTTCATCTTCGCGGCTGATACCGGCGCGGATCCAGGGGCCGGTTACCGGGTGGTGGAGTACCGCCAGGCCGATGCGGTGTTGCAGGGTGTTGAAGGCAGTGTCAGCTGGCAGGCGACTGCAGCGACCGGTCTTACCCTGTTTGGCGACAGCGTGCGTGGTCGCCTGAAGGACGGTGGTGATCTGCCGCGCATCCCGGCTGATCGGGTGGGCGTGCGGCTGAATCAGCGCCTGACCGGTGCCCTGTCGGCGCAGCTGGAAGCGAGTCAGGTAATGCGTCAGGACCATACCGCCGACTACGAGACCGAGACCGGCGATTACACCCTGCTGGGCGCTGGCGTGAACTGGCGTGGCGTGCTGGGCGAAAGCGACGTGTTGCTCTATCTGCGCGGCAACAATCTGCTTGATGAAAAGGCGCGTCAGCACAGCTCGTTCATCAAGGATGAGGTGCTGTTGCCTGGCCGCAACCTCACGGTTGGCGCGCGTCTGGTGTTCTGAGTAGGGCGGGTAGTGCTACCAAGGGAGTAAGGAAATCACCCCTGTGAGCAATTGTTGGTATTGGGCTCTGAGCCAAGAATCGTGGCCAGAAGCAGGAAATTTTCCCGTTTCATCGTGTGGGACGTGCTGAGCGCTACCTGAGTGTCGTTCAGCGCAACCCGACTGCGCCAATACAACAACATCTCAGAGGTAGCAGCAATGACCAAACATGCCCGCTCTTCCTTTCTGTTGACCACGCTGGTTGCCGCCATGAGCGTCGCCGGCGTGGCAGCAGCCAATGTCACCAACGACGATATCCGTGCCGACGCCACCAACAACAGCCAGGTGGTCACCAACGGCATGGGTCTGCAGGGTCAGCGTTACAGCACCCTGGACATGCTCAATACCGACAACGTCAGCAGCCTGCAGCCGGTCTGGGCTTTCTCGCTGGGGGGCGAGAAGCAGCGCGGTCAGCAGTCCCAGCCGATGATCAAGGACGGTGTGATGTATATCACCGGTTCCTACTCGCGCGTTTTTGCGGTGGACGCCCACACCGGCACCAAATTGTGGCAGTACGATGCCCGCCTGCCTGACGGCATCATGCCCTGCTGCGACGTGATCAACCGTGGCGTTGCGCTCTACGACAACCTGGTGATCTTTGGCACCCTGGACGCCAAGCTGGTCGCTCTGGACAAGGATACTGGCAAGGTCGTCTGGCGCAAGACCGTGGCCGACTACCGGGCCGGTTACTCGATCACCGCCGCGCCGCTGGTGGTGGACGGCAAGCTGATCACCGGCGTCTCCGGTGGTGAATTCGGTGTGGTCGGCAAGATCGAAGCCTACAACCCCACCAACGGCGAGTTGCTGTGGACTCGTCCGACCATTGAAGGTCACATGGGTTACGTCTATGAAGACGGCCAGCCGGTGGAGGCCGGTATCTCCGGTGGCGAGGCTAACCAGAGCTGGCCGGGCGACCTGTGGAAGACCGGTGGCGGCGCGCCTTGGCTGGGTGGCTACTACGATCCGGAAACCAACCTGCTGTTCTTCGGCACCGGTAACCCGGCACCCTGGAACTCGCACCTGCGCCCTGGTGACAACCTCTACTCCTCGTCGCGTCTGGCTCTGAACCCTGACAACGGTCAGATCGTCTGGCACTTCCAGACCACCCCGCATGACGGCTGGGACTTTGACGGCGTGAACGAGCTGATCTCCTTCAACTACGAAGAAGACGGCAAGGAAGTGAAAGCGGCCGGTACTGCCGACCGTAACGGCTTCTTCTATGTACTGGACCGCACCAACGGTGATTTCATCCGCGGCTTCCCGTTTGTCGACAAGATCACCTGGGCCACCGGTCTGGATGAGAACGGTCGTCCGGTTTACGCCGATGACTACCGTCCGGGCGCGCCGACCGAATCCGGCGATGCCGGCCGTCAGGTCTTCACTGCCCCGGCCTTCCTCGGCGGCAAGAACTGGATGCCGATGTCCTACGGCCAGAACACCGGCCTGTTCTACGTACCGTCGAACGAGTGGGGCATGGACATCTGGAACGAAGCAACCACCTACAAAAAAGGCGCCGCCTATCTGGGGGCTGGCTTTACCATCAAGCCGCTGAACGACGACTACATCGGCGTGTTGCGGGCGATGGACCCGAAAACTGGTGAGGAAATCTGGCGCTACCAGAACCCGGCCCCGCTGTGGGGTGGTGTGCTGAGCACCCAGGGTAATCTGGTATTCACCGGTAACCCCGAGGGTTATCTGATGGCCTTTGACTCCCGCAACGGTGAGAAGCTCTGGCAGTTCAACACCGGTTCCGGTGTGATCGGTTCGCCGATTACCTGGGAGATGGATGGTGAGCAGTACGTCTCCGTCATGTCCGGCTGGGGTGGCGCGGTGCCGCTGTGGGGTGGCCACGTTGCCGAGCGGGTGAAGAACTTCACCCAGGGCGGCACGCTGTGGACCTTCAAGCTGCCGAGCAGCGCGGCAGTCAGCCAGCGCTAAGCAGTCGGGAGTGCGCGCCCGCGCACTCCCTTTTTCTATCCGCCAGGGCCATCCGGAAGCCCTGGTTATGGCTTTTCGCCATTTGTCACCCTGCTCTACTACTTTGGTACCGGTTTTCCGGAGGTGGCCTTTGCCTGCGTTAACCTGAGCGCTGGCTTTTTCCCCTGCGTGACCTGCCGTGTACTCGATACCTCTTGCCTCCCTGCCTGCCGACCAGCGTGACTACCAACTGTACCGCGCCGCCAACGGTTTGCTCTGTTTACTGATTCACGACGCTCAAGCCAGCCAGGCCTGCGCTGTCCTGCAGGTATCCGCTGGCAGTCATGCCGAACCGGATGACCTGCCGGGGCTGGCGCATCTGCTGGAACACATGCTGTTTATGGGCTCGCAATGCTGGCCGGAGCCGGGCTCGTTTCCCGCCCGGGTGGCGGAGTGGGGCGGGCGCTTCAACGCCAGCACCGCTCCGCATTCGACCAGCTTTTTCTGCTCGGTGAGCCCGCAGGGGCTGCAGCCCTGTCTGGCGCAGCTGACCGACATGCTGGCGGCTCCGCTGTTTGCGCCCGACCAGGTTGAGCAGGAGCGGCGGGTAATCGACGCCGAATTTCATACCCGGCTGGCCGACGACGCTATTCATGCCCAGGCGGTCCTGGCCGAAGTGGTGCACCCGGACCATCCGCTCAGCCGCTTCAGCGCTGGCAATGCCGTTAGCCTTGCCGGTGACCCGGGCTGGCTGGCTGAACGCCTGCGTCAGTGGCACGGCATTCATTATCGCGCTGGCAGCATGGCATTGGTGCTGTATGGGCCGCAGCGGCCTGAGCAACTGCTGGCGCTGGCACAGGAGAGCGCAGAGCAACTACTGGCGGGTCGCGCGCCGGAACCCTTCGCCCAGCCGCTGTTTGCCAGCGGACAGCTGCCGCTGCAGCTGGATTGGCAGGGCCGCAGCGGTCAGCCGCAATCCGTCCTGCTGTATCCGCTGATGGGCTGTGATGTGCATGGTGCGGCGGCTAAATGGCTGTGTGACTGGCTGAACAGCCCGGCACCGGGCGGTGCGCTGGGGTATCTGCGAGACCGAGGGCTGCTCGATGAACTGCACGCCTCGCTGGACGCGGATGTCGGTGGTCAGGCTCTGCTGCGTATTGAGCTGCAGAGCGCTGACGCTGAGCCCGAGCAGGTGCTGGCCGGGCTGGATGGCTGGCTGCAGGCCATGCGCAGCAAAGACCCAGCCGAGTGGCCGCAGGCGGCGCGTCGGGCACTGGCGCAGACTGCCTTTGACCTTGGGCCGCAGGGCGACCTGCTCGACAGCTGCCGACGCTATGCCTTGAGGCTGCTGGAATTGCCCGCCGAACAGGTGCTGGACGTGGCTGGCGTTGCGCTGGATACCGTCAGTATGTCTGACTGGCAAGCGCTGCTTGATCAACTCCTGCCAGCCAGGCGTTTGCTGCTACAGCGTCAGCCCCGCTTGCACGGAGGTGAACGATGCGCGCACACCGGCACCCCTTGGCAGGCGCGACCGCTGCAGCTACCCCCGGCGCCCTCGGCCGATCTGGCAGGGCGTCTTGGCTCCTGCCTCGGGCCGCTGGCCGAGGCCCCGAAAGGGCTACGCTGGTCCACGGTACTGCCCGGTTTGCGGCTGCGCCGCTATGCAGGCCGTGCGGGCGCGCTACGCACTCGGCTCGCTTGGTGCTGGGCCGATACCGCAGCGAGTATCGCCGAGCGCCGCTGGCTGCAGGCTTGCTGGACATTGCAGAGTGAGGCGCTGCAGCAATGGGGAGCCCGTGTTGGCATTAGCCTGCAATGGTCATTGGCAGCGGGGCAACTGGTGCTGGATGTTGCTGGCCCGCCGACCCTGCTGCCGGGATTCATGCGCGAGCTGCTGAGCCAGTTGCATACCCCACCAGCCACAAGCCAGTTGGCGCTTATCGAGCGGCGCAGCCGACGCTGGGCGCAGGAGGAGGCTGACGCGCTGCCAGCCTGGCGGTTGTTACAAGCGCTGGAGCGCGAGCGCTCAACCCGGGCCATGCGGTTGCGCGACCCCCTCGCACTCTGGCGGCGGTTGTGCGCCGAAGCACAGATCATCTGGCTCAAACCTGACGGCTGCCCAGAGGCCGAGTCTGCGCAAATGGCCAAGTTGCTGCTCAACCTCTGTCCGCGCTTGATGCAACCCTTTGACTGGTGCTGCCCGTTACCGCAGCTGCAGCCGGGGCAGCTGCAGGTCAGCGAGGTCAGCAGCAAACATACCGATCGCGCGCAGCTACTGTACCTGCCAGCCGAAGACGACAGCGTACTTGAAGCGGCTTGCTGGCGGTTACTGCATCACCGGCTGGCTGATCCGTTTTTTGCCGAACTGCGCACCCGCCAGCAGCTTGGATACTGGGTGGTGGCGCGCCTGCACCGGCGTGCCGGTCGGTCCGGTCTGTTGTTGCTGGTGCAGTCACCGGAGCGTTCGCACCGTTGCATCGAATCAGCGGTCGACGGATTTCTCGAGCAGAGTATGCCGGCGTTGGTCGCGCTGTCTGCCGAGCAGTTGCAAGCACAGGCTGCCCATCTGTCGCGGTTGCTGGAGCAGCAGCGGCAGCATCCGCAGCAGGGCTTCGAGGCGCACTGGGATGATTGCCTTTGGCAGCGTGAAGGTCAGTTGGTGGCAGAGCAGCAGGCGTTGTTGGCCTTGACCGGTGCGCACTGGAGCGCCTTTGTCAGTCGCTTGCCGCACAGTGCGCGCTGGCGCCTGGTGAGCCGACAGGCGGGGGCCGATTGAGGCGGCTACCGCTTCTACTACCTCGGTAGGTTGTAAATACAACCTGCCACCGACGCGCCTGTTCGTCGCTTGGTCGCAGACACCAAAGGGCAAGGCAACCGCCGCTCATGGCCAATGGGGGCGGGCAGGGGGCTTTCTGATAATCGGCGTGACGCTTTAGTCACTGATTACATCGGAGAGCACCATGTACAAGAACAAGATTGCCTGCACCCTGCTTACCCCCATCGCCCTCGCACTGCTGAGCGCCCCGGCGTCCGCCGCCATCACCCTGTACGACGAAGACGGTACGACCTTCTCCGCTGACGGCTACGTCAACGCCTTCTACGTCCAGACCGACACCGACAACATCAACGACGATCTGGACCGCGACCAGGCCCGCGTCAAGATGGGCTTTTTGCCGAACTACATCGGTTTCAACATGGGCAAGGACATGGGTGACCTGAAGCTGGGTGCGCGTTCGTCCTTCTGGGTCACCATCAACGACAGCGAAACCAACAGCACCGCGACCGACATCGACGTTCGTCAGTTCTACGGCACCATTGGCGGCGATTGGGGTGAAGTGCTGGTCGGTAAGGACTTCGGCCTGTTTGCCCGCTCCAATATCCTGCTCGACGAAATGCTGGCCGGTTACGGCCAAGTCAGCGACACCCTGGGCCTGGTTGACGGCGGCGGTGTGTCCTTCGGCAACATCGGCAGCGGTTACCCGTACCCGTTCCCGACCGCTCAGATCACCTACCGCTCGCCGGTCATGGGCGGCCTGCGTGTTGCCGCCGGTATCATGGACCCGGTCGACACCAGTGACGACAGCGCTGTTGGCAAGAACTATCAGGACGCACCGCGTTTCGAAACCGAAGTCACCTACCAGTTCGACCTGGCTGGCGCCGACATCTACAGCTGGGTGAACGCCGGTTACCAGACCTCCAAGAACACCGACAGCACCGTTGATGACGTGACTTCCCAGGGTTTTGGCTACGGCGTCCAGGCGAAGATGGGCGCCCTGTCCGTGACCGCGTCAGGTTTTGACGCCGAAGGCATCAACCCGTTCTTCACCAACAACGCCGGCGAAGCGGTTCTGCGTGAAGTCGACAGCACTGGACACCTGTTGCAAGGTTCCTACACCTTCGGCGGCAAGACCCGGCTGGCGCTGTCCTATGGCAAGACCGAAGACGACGGCAATGGTCTGGGCGTTGCCGCTGACTACGAAACCCGCGCCATCGGCCTGTTCCACAGCATTAACGAGCACTTGACGCTGGTGGCTGAGTACAACCAGTTCGAGATCGAAGATCGCACCAACAACCTTACCATCGAAGAGACTGACTCGGTGGCGCTGGGTGTCGCGCTGAGCTGGTAATTGCGTCTGCTGGTATCGGCCCCGTTTGCGCATGCAGGCGGGGGTTTTTGCATGTTGTTGCGCCGGACCCGTGGTGTGTCGTGCTAACCCACCATTTCAATTGCACGTCATCCCCGCGCAGGCGGGGATCCATCGTGGGGCCTGAGTGGCCACTGGATTCCCGCCTGCGCGGGAATGACGGTGTAGTGGGGGGAATGACGGTGTGTGGTGGGGCTCTGACGCATGCGAAGGGATTCTAGAGACGGAGCTGCGGCTTTTGGTTTGTGACGATCAGGCGATACCCGAGCCCAAATCTGGCACGTCGCGTCCTTCCACGTCATCCCCGCGAAGGCGGGGATCCATCGCGGTGCCTGAGTGACCCGGTAGATTCCCGCCTGCGCGGGAATGACGGTGTAGTGAGGGGAATGACGGTGTGCAGTGGGGTGATGGCGAGTCCGGGTTACGCCAGCTCTGGCGTCGTTCCCAAGACCTACCAATTCAGTACTGAAGTAGCATAGGGCCGGGGCTTGCCTGCTCTCTAGAATCGTTGGCATGAACCCGATTTCCGGTATGCCCGACTTCAGCACCCAGCCGCTCGACGACTGCTTTCGCACCGCCATGACCGAGGCGACCGACCCGGACGCTGCGGCGCAGGATCTGGCGCGCCAGTTATTGCACCCGCATCTGGGCTGTGTGCTGTTCTTCTGCTCGGCCGAATACCCCCTCGACAAACTGGCGACCGCGCTGGATCAGCACTTTGGCGGCGTCATGCTGCTGGGCTGCACCACTGCCGGAGAAATCAGCGCCGCAGGGTATGGCCGCGGCTGCATCAGCGCGGTTGGGCTGGATCTGCGCACCTTCGCGGTTGACTGCACGCTGATCCGAGCGCTCGACAGCTTCAGCCTGGTTGAGGCCCAGCAGGCGGTAGAGCGCATGCTTGGCCACTGCCGGCAGGTCAATCTGGCGCCGGTCAAGGATCACACCTTCGCGCTGACCATGCTCGATGGCCTGTCCAGCCGCGAGGAATTGGTGCTCAACACCCTGAGCGCCGCGCTTGGCAGCATTCCCCATTTCGGCGGTTCAGCCGGCGACGACAACCACCTGAGCCATACCCACGTCTACTATCAGGGCCGCTTCCTTACCGGCGCGGCAGTGGTGGTGATGGTGAACACCTGGCTGGACTTTGAGGTGTTCACCACCCATCACCTCAAACCCACCGACAGCAAACTGGTGGTGACCGACGCCGACAGCAGCACCCGCACCGTGCTGGAACTGAACGCCGAACCCGCCGCCGAGGAATACGCCCGGCTAGTCGGCGTGCCGGTGGATGACCTGAGCGGCAAACACTTCGCCCTCGACGCGCTGGCCGTGCGCATTCGCGACCAGTTCTACGTGCGCTCGATTCAGCGGGTCAATCCGGACCGCAGCCTGACCTTCTACTGCGCGGTGGATACCGGCATCGTGCTCACGGCGATGACGCCGGGGGAGCTGCTGCCGAATCTGCGGCTGCGTTTTGAGCAATTGCGCCAGCGTCTCGGTGAACCGGTGCTGATCCTCGGCTGCGACTGCTTCCTGCGCCGCATGGAATCCGAGCTGCGCGGTGAAGACCAGCGCATGTCCGAGTTTCTCGCTGCCAACCGGGTGATCGGCTTCAACACCTACGGCGAGCAGTTCAACGGCATGCACATCAACCAGACTTTCACCGGGGTGGCCTTTGCATTCCCGCGTTGAGTTGCCGCTGCATGACCCGGAGCTGCTGGCCGAGCTGGAAGCCCTGCGCGCGGAAAACCGCAAACTCAAACGCATCAACGCTGCGCTGATCGAGCGGGTCGAATCCAGCTCCAGCCAGCGCACCGAAAGCTACGCCGCGTTTCAGCACTCGGTGGAACTTGCTGAACAGGTGCGTGAACGCACCCAGGCGCTAAACGACACCATGGCCGAGCTGCAGGCCAGCAACCGCCTGCTGAGCGATGCCCGTGCCCGCGCCGAGAAAGCCCACCACTACCTGATCGACGCCATCGAAAGCGTGCCCGATGCCTTCGTGCTGTTCGACGAGAACAAGCGCATCGTGCTCTACAACCGCCGCTTTGCCGCGTTCTGGCAGGGTACCGGCGTGCGCATCACCGAAGGCACCTCGCTGGGTGAGGTCAAGCGCATGGCGTTGAGCGCCGGGCTGATCGTCGATACCGACGCCGCTGCCGACGGCCATCTGCTGCACCAACTGCGTGACCAGCGCTGGATGCAGGTCAGCGAACGGCCGACCCGCGAAGGCGGGCTGGTGATCATGTACACCGACATCACCGACCTCAAGCAGTCTGAGAAGGCGCGGCGCGAGAAGGCGCTGGAGCAGAAGACCCGGCTGCTGCAGCGTACTGTCGACAGCCTGTCGCAGGGCGTGGCGGTGGTGAATGACGAAGGCGCGCTGGAAGTCTGGAACGGCCGCTTCCTGGAACTAGCTGGGCTGGCGCCGATTGAAGCCCACCGCCCGTTCGACGAGGTGATGGAAGACAGCGAACTGGAGCTGTTCACGCCCTACAGCCGCACCGAGCAGGGCGCGCCGGTGCTGACCTGCGAGCAGCATCTGGGCAATGGCCGGGTGCTGGAGGTGCGCACCCACCCCATGCCCACCGGCGGCTTCGTCAACACCTTTACCGACATCACCGAGCGCGACCTCTACGCCCGTGCGCTGGAGGACAGCGAGCGCTGGGTCAGGCTGATTACCGACCACGTGCCCGCGCTGATCGCCTACGTCGGTGCCGATCTGACCTATCAGTTCACCAACAAGGTCTATGAAGACTGGTACGGCTGGGCCCGCGGCGAGATTCTCGGTCACAGCCTGCACCGGGTGCACAGCGCCGAGCAGTACGCCCGCCTGGAGCCTTACATCGCCCGCGCCTTCAACGGCGAAAGCGTCAGCTTCGAGTTTGCCGAACCCAATCTGGACGGCCACCAGCGCTACTTGTTGCGCTCCTATGTGCCGAACCGTGACAGCGACGGCGAGGTGGTCGGTATCTTCGTGATGATCCGCGACATCACCGAGCGGCGGCGCACCTCCGAGGCGTTGCATCAGGCCTATCAGCATCTGGAGCAGCGCGTGCGCGAGCGCACTCAGGAGCTGACCGAAGTAAACAGCCAGATGCGCCAGGAGATCCGCGAGCGCGCCGAGGCCGAAGCGCGCCTGCGCGAAGCCAAGCGCGAAGCCGAGCAGGCTAACCTATCGAAAACCAAATTCCTTGCCGCCGTCAGTCACGACCTGCTGCAGCCGCTCAACGCCGCCCGGCTATTCACCGGCGCGCTGCTGGAGCAGCAGGTGCCAGAGGGCAGTGCATCGCTGGTGCGGCAGGTCAGCCACTCGCTGGAGGATGTTGAAAACCTGCTCGGCACGCTGGTCGACATTTCCAAACTGGACGCAGGGGTCATCAAGCCGGATATCAACGCCGTCTGCCTCGACAGCCTGCTCGACAACCTCGCCAACGAATACCGCCAGCTGGCCGCCAGCGAAGGCCTGCAACTGAGCTTTGTGCCCTGCAATGCGGTAGTGCGCAGCGACGCCCAACTGCTGCTGCGCATTCTGCGCAACTTCCTCACCAACGCCATCCGCTACACGCCGTCCGGGCGCATCTTGCTCGGCTGCCGTCGCCACGCCCACGGCCTGCGCATCGAAGTCTGGGACACCGGCATGGGCATCCCGGAAGACAAGCTGCAGGAGATTTTTCAGGAGTTCAAGCGGGTCAATCCTAGCGCCAACACCCGCGACCGTGGGCTGGGGCTTGGCCTTGCCATCGTCGACAAAATCGCCCGCATGCTCGGCCACCGTATCCGCGTGCGCTCGGTCGAAGGCCGCGGCTCGGTGTTCAGCGTCGATGTGCCGTTTGGCCGGCTGCAACCGACCGTGGTGCAGGAAGAGCCCGTCACCGCCCGTATCGGCGAACGCCTGCCGGGCTCCACCATCTGGGTGCTGGATAACGACGCCGCCATCTGCGCCGGCATGCGCACGCTGCTGGAAGGCTGGGGCTGCACCGTCATCACCGCGCTGTCCGAAGACGATCTCGCCGCCCAGGTCGACAACTTCCACGCCCAGGCCGACCTGCTGATCGCCGACTACCACCTCGACAACGACGTCAACGGCGTCGACGTCGTCCAACGCATCAACGCCCGCCGCAGCTCACCGCTGCCCGTGCTGCTGATCACCGCCAACTACAGCAACGCGCTGAAACTGCAGGTGCGCGAGCTGGGGCATGTGATTCTGCATAAGCCGGTGAAACCGATGAAGTTGAAGACGGCGATGAGTCATTTGTTGGCGGTGAGTGGGTGATCTTTGGGGTGCCCTGATATAGCGCGCGTGCTGCTTTCCGTTTCTTGGGCGGCATGCCGGGCGCGCTGCCCAGACTTCACGAATATCTTCGTCCTTTGACCTCCACTCCGTCATTCCCGCGAAGGCGGGAATCCAGAGGGAGTATCAGACAGCGCAATGGATCCCCGCCTGCGCGGGGATGACGTGAAGGGGTTGGGAAGGCCGAGTTCCAACTCGGCCATGACGTTGCACGGCGGTTCGCTGGTCGAGCGGGAGCTCGACCTTCCCGTGTGTGTGGTTTTGATTGCGGAGAAGTGGGGCGAGTGCGCACGGCCCCAGATCCCGTTTACGCGGGCGAGTAGCGCAGGGCTGGCGGGAGAAAGGACGGCAGCATGTCTGAGGCTCGCAGAGCCGAGTTCTGCCGGCCCCCGTCAGGCCGAGCAACGCAGCGAACCCGAAGGGCCGCGTAGTCGGGTGCCCCGGGGGATCGCTAAGGGGGGCTGGGCAAGCAGCCCCCCTTGGCTCGCCGGGAAGGCGAAAGGCGTGGGAGCAGAGTGCAGGTAGCTTGGCCGAGACAACCCTACGTCACTACCCCGTCATTCCCGCGCAGGCGGGAATCCAAAGAAGGTATCAGGCGGCTAACTGGATTCCCGCCTTCGCGGGGATGACGTGGAAGGGGGGGGGTATCTGAGTGGCCGCAACTCCGGGTTGAGATGGAGCCGGGCACGGCATGCCGTGCGCCTACGAAAGCGGCGTTAAAACGTAGGCCGAAGGGTAAAAAGCGCCCGCTCAGCGCCGCAAATACGCACTGAAATCCACATCACTGGCCGACAAAATCGCCTGCACCCTGTTATGCACATTCAACTTGCGCAGAATTGCCGACACGTGGGCTTTCACCGTGGTTTCGGCGATGTCGAGGTGGTAGGCGATCTGTTTGTTGGACTCGCCCTTGGCCATGCGCTCGAGCACCAGCAGTTGCTTGCGGGTGAGGGCGTAGAGCAGTTCCGGGGAGATGGGGTATTCCTCGGGGTTGCGGCGGGTGATGGTGTGGTTGGCGCGGATGATGTCGGAGGGCAGGTAGACGTTGCCGTCGAGGATCTGTTCGATCGCTTCGGTCATTTGCGCGCGCGGCGAGGATTTGGTGATAAAGCCGACTGCGCCGTAGGTGATGGCCTGCAGCACTACCTGCTTGTCTTCCTCGGCGGAGACGATCACCACCGGAATCGACGGCGACTCGTTGCGCAGCGTGATCAGGCCGTTAAGGCCGTGCATGCCGGGCATGTTCAGATCCAGCAGAATCAGATCCAGGTCGTCCTGTTCCCGGGCTATGGCCAGAGCACTATCCAGGTCGCAGGTTTCCAGCAGCTCGCTGCCGGGAAACCCGCTACTGATGACGTTGCAGATGGCCTCGCGAAACAACGGATGATCATCAGCTATCAGTATCTTGTACATGGCTTGGGCAACCTGTTTTTGTTGTATTTGGTCATGCCGGGCAACGCTGGCCCGGTGGTATCAGTTGGTATTACACCCCCGGTGGGGCGTCTTGCAAATGATACATTCGCACAACGAACCGGTACTAAAGTAGTAATCCCGGCCCGGAGGGCCGGGAGCCGCAAGCTTCAAGCGAAAAGCGGCGCGGGTGCTTGGTGTGCAACTTAGCCCCGAACCGCCGCGCGCTGCGGGTTGAAGGTCAGCACCGCCGCCAGGCTAAACAGCAGCCACAACCCAAGGCAGACCAGCAGTGCGGTCAGGTTGAACTGCTGATACAGCGCAAAGCGCACCAGTTCGACCGCGTGGGTGAACGGGTTGAGCGCACACAGCCAATACAGCCACTCACTCGACTCGCGCATCTTCCACAGCGGATACAGCGCCGACGACAGGAAAAACAGCGGGAAGATGACGAAGTTCATCACCCCAGCAAAGTTCTCCAGTTGACGAATGCCGTTGGACAGCAGCAGACCCAGCGAACTCAGCAGCAGCGCCGCCAACAGCAATGCAGGCGCGGAGGCCACTAGGCCCCAGAGCGGTGGGCGAATGTCAAAGCACCAGGCAATCGCCAAAAAGGCGTACACCTGAATCAGCGACACCAGCGCGGTGGCCAGCAGCTTGCACAGCAGCAGGAAGGGGCGCGGCAGCGGGCTCATCAGCAGCACGCGCATGCTGCCCATCTCCCGGTCGTAGACCATCGACAGCGAGCCCTGCATGCCGTTGAACAGCAAAATCATGCAGCACAGCCCGGGCAGGATGTAGGTCTCGTAGGTGATGTAGGTGCTGTACGGCGGGATGATCGAAACGCCCAGCGCGGCGCGAAACCCGGCGGCGAACACCAGTAGCCACAGCAGCGGGCGCACCAGTGCGCTGAGAAACCGCGAGCGCTGCTGGAAGAAGCGCAGCCACTCGCGTTGCATCACGCCCTGCAGGCAGTTGAGGTACTGGGCGGTGGTCATAGGGCGGGTTCCTCGCTGGCGCGGCTGAGCCGCTCGAAGGCATCACTCAGGCTCTCCTGAGTCGCGCCGTTGCTCAGCGCGTCGGCTTGCCCCTGGGCGACCACGCGGCCGCGGTTGAGCATCACCACCGGGTCGCTGGGCAGAATCTCGTCGAGCAGGTGAGTGGTCCAGATCACCGTCAGTTGCTGCTCATCGCACAGCGCACGCACGTGCTGATTGAGCGCCCGGCGGCTGGCCTGATCCAGGCCGACGCTGGCCTCGTCGAGCAGCAGGATGCGCGGTTGATGGAGCAGGGCGCGGGCGATCTCGACTCGCCGCCGGTGGCCGCCGTTCAGTGCGCGTACCCGCTCGTGCTGGCGCTCGCCGAGCTGTTGGCGGGCCAGTTCGGCGTCGATGCGCTGCGCCGCCTCGCGCCGCGACAGGCCGTGCAGGGCGGCGTGGTAGGCCAGGTTCTGGCGCACGCTGAGGTCCAGATCCAGCGTGCTCTGCTGAAATACCACACCGAGCTGGCGCAGCGCCGCGCGCGGGTGCTGGCGGATCGACAAACCGTCGAGCAGGATGTCGCCCTGCTGCAGGTCGTAGAGGCGGCTGAGCAGCGCGACCAGCGTGGATTTGCCCGCGCCGTTGGGGCCGAGCAGGGCGTTCAGGCAGCCCTGCTGACAGCTGAAATCCACCTGATCGAGTGCGGTGCGATCGCCATAGGCAAAACTGACTCCTTGCACACAGATGCTCATCAGGGGGTAATCACCACGCCCCAGGGGAAGCGGCCGACCCTGATCGACTTCACTACCTCCAGGTCCTGGACGTTGACCACGGATACGTCGCCGCTGATGCCGTTGGTGGTCAGCAGCAGGCTTTCATCGGTGTTGAACGCCATGTGCCAGACGCGGCGGCCCACCAGCAGGTAATCCAGTACCTCGAAGGTGTTGGCGTCGACCACCGCCACGTGGTTGGCCGGGCCAAGGGCGATGAAGGCGTATTTGCCGTCGCGGGTCAGGCGCACGCCAACCGGCTGAATGCGGTCCGGGTGAATGCCCTTGATCTCGAAGGTCAGCACCTTCTTCACTTCCCGCGAATCCACGTCCAGCACGGTGACGGTGCCACCGATCTCGGCCGAGGCCCACAGCGTTTTGCTGTCGTGGCTGAACTCGACGTGGCGCGGGCGCTGGTCAACTAGGGTGTTGTCGACCAGTTCGTTGGTGGTGGTGTCGATCCAGTGCAGCATGTTGGTGGTTTCGCTGGTGTTCACCGCCCACTTGCCATCCGGGCTGACCGCCATGCCTTCGGGCTCCACGCCCACGTCGATCTGTGCCAGCACCTCGGCGGTCGGCACGTCGACCACGGTTACCAGCGCGTCGTCTTCGTTGGAGATGTACAGGGTGCGGTCGTTCGGATGCAGCGCGAACTGCTCCGGGTCGGCCCCGGACGGCAGTTCCTGCACGATGCGACGGGTCGCCAGATCCATGATCTGCACGGTGTCGGAGTCGCTGGCGCAGATGAACAGCTTGCTGTTGTCGCTCGACAGCAGAATGCCACGCGGGCGCATGCCGACCTCCAGCGTGTCGGTCACCTCCAGGGTATTCATGTCGATCACCGAGATGGTGTTGTCCTTCTCGTTGGAGACGTAGGCCGTCTCGGCCAGAGCAGCGGTGCTTGCGGTGGTGATCAGCGCGGCCAGCAGGGCGTAGCGAAAGGGCAGGGTAGTCATGGGCAGCTCCATCAGCTCTTGTTCAGGTGTTCGGCGATGCGGCACTGGCTCTCGGGCTCGTCGTAGCCGAGGGTGTCCAGGTCGGTGCCGGGGTGCAGGAAGCCGTCCTGCGGTGAGGTAGTAACCAGTGCGCGAGGCTGCACCAGCGCAATCGGCTGGCGTAGCTGACCGCTCCAGGTGCGGTAGCTCAGTTTGCGGCCCTTGAATCCGTCCATCGGCAGGCGGTCGCTGACGCTGAGTGCGGCAATGGCGCTGGCATCGGTGGTGTTGAGGGTGGTGACCGCCGCGCCAATCGAGCGCACGGCCAGCCAGGAAGCGAAGTCCAGACTGTTCATCCAGCGCCCGGCGTGTTCCTCAAAGCGCTTCTGCAACTGCGCCGCGCCGTAGGTTTCGATGGTCTTGTGCCAGCCGACCGGGGTCAGGCCCTGGGTGCCGGCCACCGGGCGGGGATACCAGGTGTTGTAGGGGATGTATTCGCCAAAGTCGCCGCGCTCGTCGGCCACCAGCACCACGTCGTACTCATCGGTCTGGGTGAACAGCGGCACCTCGGCCTGCGCGGCGCGGCGCAGGTCGGTATCAAAGCTCCACTCTTTCTCCGCGACGATGCGCATACCGTAGCGCTGGGCGGCCCGCTTGAGGGCATTGGCGTAGGCCTGATCCGCTTCGTTTGGGCCGCTGATCAGCAGCCAGCGCTTGAGTTTGCGGCTGAGCAGAAACTGACCCAGCGCGTCGGCCAGCATGGCGCGGCTGGGCAGGGTGTGCAGCACGTTGGGCAGGCACTGGGTGGTGCGCAGGGCGTCGTCATAACTGCCGGCGTTGAACAGCAGGCTGTCGCCAAACTCGGCAGACAGGGCGCTCAGCGCGCTGGCCGGCAGGTTGCTGATGAACAGTCGCACGCCGTCGGCATGCAGGGCACGGGCGGCGTCGAGGGTGGCATCCAGCTCGGGCTCGCTGGCGGTGAGCAGCTGGTAGTTGTGCTTGAGGAAGCGGCCGGTGGTGTTGTTGTCGACGATGGCGAGTTCCGCGCCGCGCAGCCCGGCATCGGTTGGCTCGGGGATCACGTTCGACAGCACCGGGCCGGGGTCGGGTGTCCAGGTCACGTAGCCGATGCGCACGTCCAGCGGCTCGGCGTATGCTTGTTCGGCCACCAGCGTGGCCGCGCACAGGGCGAGCACGAAGAATGCAGTTTGGGTGAGCAGCGGGCGCATCGGGGCCTCCTTTTTGTTGTGGCCCCAGCATAGGAACCGCCCGCCGGCGGGGAAATATGAAGAAAGTACCAATCGCCCGGTACCAAGGTACTATTTCGGCCCGCGACAGGGTCTTTAGCATGGCAGCAGCACAATAAAAAAAGGACTGCCTCCATGTCGCGTACCCGCACCCTGCTGCACGTCAGCCTCATGCTCGTCTGCCTGATTGGCACCGACCGCCTGTTTGCCGCTGGTGATCTGACCCGTCGCACCACGCCCTTGCCTGATCTGGTGCTGGGCAACGACGAGAGCGACTTCGCCCTGAGCCAGACCGAATACGAGCTGGAAACCGGCAAGGCCTACCAACTGATGGTCATCTCCTCCGGGATGAAGGAATACGCCTTCCAGGCACCTGACTTCTTCAAGACCGTGCACCTGCGCAAAGTCGAGGCCGGTGACGTGGAAATCAAACCCGCCGTGCTGCACGAGCTGGAATTCGAAGAGGCCGGTGAGGCAGAAATTTTCTTCACCCCGCTGATCCCCGGCCGCTACGCCTTCTATCTCAAGGGCTACGAGAGCAAGGGGATGCAGGGCACCTTCGTCGTCCGCTGAGGCCCCGATGAAAACTCTGCCGCTGGCGGCGCGCCTGTACGCGGGAGTGCTGCTGGCCTTCGCCGCGATGTTGCTCAGCCTGCTACTGGTGTTGCTGCAGCAGGCCGAAAAGGATCTGGTGCGCGAACTGCACGCCAGCCGCGCGCTGGCCTTGCAACTGTTCGATGGCCTGTCGCGCAGCGCCAGTTCACCCGACCCGCAGCAATTCGATGGCCTGCGCCACCTGCGCATCAGCCGCCTAGGTGAAGTGCCGCCTGCGGCCACCGCCGAGGACGTGCCGCGCTGGCTGGTCAACTGGCTGCAACCGGCGGTGGATGAGCGCTTCCCGCCGCTGACGCTGTCGTTCAACGACGGCTCCCAGTGGCACATCACCCCCGACCCCCACGATGAACTCGGCGAAATCTGGGAATCGGTGCAGCTCCTGCTGCTGGTGTTTGCCGCCGCGCTGGCGGTCTCGCTGCTGGCCATTCATTGGGCGCTCGGGCGTGGCCAGCGCGCCTATCAACAACTACTTGGCGGCCTGCATGAGGTCGCGGCTGGGCGCTTCAACACGCGGCTGGCCGCCAGCCAGCAACCGGAACTGAACCAGTTGGCCGAGCGCTTCAACAGCATGACCGGCGCGCTGCAGCAAGCCGAGCAGCGTAACCAGAACCTGACCGAGCGGCTGCTCAGCGTGCAGGAAGATGAGCGCACGCAGCTGGCCCACGCGCTGCACGACGATCTGGGCCAGTACCTCACCGGCATCCGCGCCCAGACCTTTATGCTGCAGCACAGCCGCAGCGCCTCGCCCGAGCAGATCGAGCAGCTCAGCCAGCAATTGATCGGTAGCTGCGACGGCCTGCAGCAGGGCTTTCGCGCGTTGGTGCGAGATCTGCACCCGGTGGTGCTGCAGCGCCTTGGGCTGGAACAGGCGTTGGCCCAACTGAGCGAACAATGGCAGGTGCAGCACGGCATCGACTGCCGCCTGCTGCTGACCAACGACCTGCCCGAACTCACGCCCGAGGCCCGCGCGCATCTCTACCGGCTGGTGCAGGAAGCACTCAACAACGTCGCCCGTCACGCCCGCGCCACGCTGGTGCAGCTCTGGCTGGGCTGCGTTGGCGATCAACTGGTGGTGCGCATCGAAGACAACGGCCGCGGCCTGGAGCAGGGCAGCAACTGGGGCATCGGTATGCACTCGATGCACGAACGGGCCCGCTGCCTGGGCGCCGCGCTGCAGCTGCGCGGCGCAGAGCAGGGCGGGCTGATACTGGAACTGAGCATTCCCTGGAGGCAGGCAGCATGAACATCTTGCTGGTGGACGATCACGCGGTAGTGCGCCAGGGCTATACCAGCCTGCTGGCGATGATGCTCGGGCAGGCCGAGGTGCGCGGCGCGGAAAGCGGCGAAGACGCCATCGCCGCCGCCCAGCAGCGGGTGCCCGATTTGGTGATAATGGACATTGGCCTGCCCGGCATCAGCGGCATCGAAACCGCCCGCCGCCTGCTGCAGCGCTGGCCGCTGCTGCGTGTGCTGTTCTTCAGCATGCACGATGAACTGCCGCTGGTGCGTCAGGCGCTGGCCACCGGCGCACTCGGCTATATCACCAAGAACGCCTCGCCCGAGGTGCTGCTCGAAGCGGTTGGTCGCTGCCTCAAGGGCCATCGCTACATCGAACAGGAGCTGGCCACCCAGCTGGCCTGCGCCGGCAGCGATGAACGCCTAGACCCGCGCCTGCGCGACGTCACCCAGCGTGAGTTCGAGATCTTCGTCATGCTCGCCCGCGGCGTGCCACCCCGGCAGATCGCCGAGAACCTGTGCATCAGCAGCAAGACCGTCTCCAACAACCTCACCGTGCTCAAGCAAAAGCTCAACGTCAGCTCGCTGACCGAACTGGTGCATCTGGCGATTGATACCGGCGTGCTGCGGGTGCAGAGCGCCTGACCGCCGGTCAGGTTCCGCACCGCCGCGTCGTCTGGCGGCTAGCCTGAGAGAACGTCGTTGGTCGGCCAATCTACTACTAAATAACGACGTCAACCCTGCCAACGGCGCATACCAGACACCCCAGACCCGTTACTAAGATCGAACCATGACTTGACCCGTGCGGGGTCAGGCTTCGCTCAGAGGAAAACAACAATGATCTATGCACAACCTGGAGCCGAAGGCTCAGTCGTTTCCTTCAAGTCTCGCTATGGCAACTACATCAATGGCGAGTTTGTCGCGCCGGTTAAAGGCCAGTACTTCACCAACCTGACGCCGGTCACCGGCAACGCTGTCTGTGAAATCCCGCGCTCCACCGCAGAAGACATCGACAAAGCGCTGGACGCCGCCCACGCAGCCAAAGATGCCTGGGGCAAGACCTCCGTGCAGGCGCGCAGCAACATCCTGCTGAAAATCGCCGACCGCATCGAGCAGAATCTTGAACTGCTCGCCGTCACCGAAACCTGGGACAACGGCAAGGCCGTGCGTGAAACCCTGAACGCCGACATCCCGCTGGCCGTCGACCACTTCCGCTACTTTGCCGGCAGCATCCGTGCGCAAGAAGGCAGTGCCGCCGAGCTGGACGAGCACACCGCCGCCTACCACTTCCACGAGCCGCTGGGCGTGGTTGGTCAGATCATTCCGTGGAACTTCCCGCTGTTGATGGCCGCGTGGAAACTGGCGCCGGCCCTGGCTGCCGGTAACTGCATCGTGCTGAAACCGGCCGAGCAGACCCCGCTGAGCATTCTGGTGCTGATGGAAGTCATCGGCGACCTGCTGCCGCCGGGCGTACTCAACGTGGTCAACGGTTATGGTCGCGAAGCCGGTGAAGCGCTGGCCACCAGCACCCGCATCGCCAAGCTCGCGTTCACCGGTTCCACCCCGGTTGGCCGTCACATCCTCAAGTGCGCTGCGGAAAACATCATCCCGTCTACCGTCGAGCTGGGCGGCAAGTCGCCGAACATCTACTTCTCCGACATCATGCAGGCGGAAGAATCCTTCGTCAGCAAAGCCGTAGAAGGCATGGTGCTGGCGTTCTTCAACCAGGGTGAAGTGTGCACCTGCCCGTCCCGTGCGCTGATCCAGGAAGACATGTACGACGACTTCATCGGCATGGTGCTGGAGCGTACCCGTACCATCAAGCGCGGCAACCCGCTGGATACCGACACCCAGGTCGGCGCGCAGGCCTCCGAACAGCAGTTCGACAAGATCCTGTCCTACATGGAAATCGCCCGCGAAGAGGGTGCCGAGTTCCTGATCGGTGGCGGCGCAGAGCGTCTGGGTGCCGAGTTCGGCAACGGCTACTACATCCAGCCGACCCTGCTCAAAGGCCACAACAAGATGCGCATCTTCCAGGAAGAAATCTTCGGCCCGGTGGTCAGCGTCACCACCTTCAAGACCGAAGAAGAAGCCCTGGCGATTGCCAACGACACCGAGTTCGGCCTGGGCGCTGGTCTCTGGACCCGCGACATCAACCGCGCCTACCGCGTAGGCCGCGGCATCCAGGCCGGTCGCGTCTGGACCAACTGCTACCACATGTACCCGGCCCACGCCGCGTTCGGTGGTTACAAGAAGTCCGGCGTCGGTCGCGAGAACCACAAAATGATGCTCGACCACTACCAGCAGACCAAGAACCTGCTGGTCAGCTACGACGTTAACCCACTGGGCTTCTTCTAAGCCCACCCAGGCAAACCCCGCGCAGGTTGCTCCACCTGCCGGGGCGCTAGGGGCTGGTGGTGAGTTATCGGCCCTGAGTAGTACCCCTGAGGGAACATGCCCCTCGTTCTGCAAGTCTGTTCGTGAAACTTTGGCGTGACTTCGGTCACGCTTTTTTTTGTCTGGGATTTGGTGGGGGGGCTCTCTATCGCTCCGCTGCTGACCCGATCTCCGGTAGGGGCACGGCATGCCGTGCCCGTGGTGACATCTGCACCAACGTGACTGGCTAGACAGGACGACCTGTGCGCAGCTCACCTCTGCCTTTCGCCTTCACGGCGAGCAGGGGGAAATGCATGGCCATTTCCCCCTGCACCCCCTAGGCCACCCCGACTACGCGGCCCTTCGGGTTCGCTGCGTTGCTCGGTCTGACGGGGGCCGGCAGAACTCGGCTCTGCGAGCCTCAGACATGCTGCCGTCCTATTTCCCGCCAGCCCTGCGCTACTCGCCCGCGTAAACGGGGGCCCGGGGTCCGTGCAAGCAAGATGGTTTGCGCTCTAACCAAAAATCAGCTTGCCGTGTGTGCTCCTTTCGCTAAAGTAGGAAGCAACTCACAAATTTTGCTGCAGCGCGAATACGCCGAAAGCGCTAAGGAAGGCGATAACTGCATGATTCCATTAAAAAATGTCCGAATGTACTTTCGGCGTTATACCGAGCGCACTAATTATGTATTAGTGCTGCGTGCGATCTAATCACTGTTACATGCTAAGGAAGCTATGAGTATTACATTAAAGTTAATTGGCATATTCGGGGTTTTACTCTTTGGCGCCCTATTCTCAGTGACATTCGTCTCACCTGAGAAGGTTGAGGAATCCGCTAAAGGGTTCGTAAAAAGCCAGATTGAAAAGGATATCCGTGAAAAGCAACAGGCTATGGGCGAATCGTCAATAGCAGAAGCCGCTTTAAATATTGCCGGTAGGCTGGGTCTTGAAAAAGAGAAAATACAAGCTGATTTAGATAACAATCTACCTGAAAGAATTGCCAACATAGTTGCGGCTATGTGTGGTTATGATTGCGAAAAAAAGAAAGCCTTGGCTCAATCTATAGCTACAGGTTACATGGAGAGAGTTAAAAGTATTCAAATCGCTGAAAGCACGTTAAGCGACATAGTAAAAGGGAAATACCTTGAAATTGTAAGTAACCTAAAGTTTGATCTCAGAATATTTCTTGGCTCAAATTTAACAATGTTCTTTATTCTAATATCAATATCATTTCTAAAGCCAAGAGCAGTACAACATTTATTCCTTCCTGGTCTGTTGCTAGTGGTAGCTACAGTAGCAGCTTCAAGCATCTATATCTTCGGCCAAGATTGGTTTTATACAATTCTATATAACGACTACATGGGTTTTGGATATCTACTCTATATAGTAATAATATTTGGGTTTCTGATCGATATAACTTTCAATAAAGCTAGGGTCACAAGCGAAATAATTAATGGTATAGCAAATGCGGTTGGCTCTGCTTTCTCGGTAGTTCCGTGCTAGCTGCATGTAACAAGTCAATCAACTACGCGCCTTCGGCGCCGGACGCGCAAAAAGCGCACGCCCGGTTATTGAAGCGTTATAAGTCATGACGAATTTCACTGTGATTGAAAAAGATGCTTTGCTTAACTCGATTCAATATTGGATCGATAAGTGGGACTTTGAGTGCCCTACATTGTTTGGTCTGGAGAGGTCCGACTTAGTAGAGATAGTGAAGGGGTGGCCGGTCTCTTTAAATGCCAATGAGGAGCGCACTTTAATAGTATGTCTTGGAAGCCTTCGAGAGCTGTTACATGGTGCTAGCGCCGTTTCCAGGTCAGCAGTGCCTGAAATTATAGGTATCACGTATGAAGAGGCTTCGGCTTTGTGCGGACAAATTCACAGTGAGTGCCAAAATGCCTTATAACAAGCCGCTCAAATTCGTTCCGGCCACAAAAAGCGTGGCCTCCACCGGACTCGCTAACGCTCGCCGTTTAGCGGGGCGTTAGAGCTCAAGATCGTGGCCGAGGTTACTCACAACACTCTTATCACCAAAGCAGCCCGGACCGCGCTTCGCCCTATTGGATGTATCCAAAAGGGGCGGTCTCGCATATGGCTGGACGACCATCACTGGTGGGTTACGGTCGTTGAGTTTCAGCCCTCCGGATGGTCTAAAGGCACCTACTTGAATGTGGGGGCATGCTGGCTCTGGTATACAAAGGACTTCTTGTCGTTTGATGATGGCTACCGTGTCGACTCGTTTACGAGCGGGGAAAACCTCGAGGTCTTCGAGAGTGCAGTGGCAGGAGTCGCCGCTCGGGCAAAGCAGGAAGTGCTTCACTTCCGCCAGCGTTTTGCAACGCTTCACGCAGTCGCCAAGCATCTAAATAGCAAAGAGACGCGCCCGGGAGATATATGGAGCCACTACCATGCAGGCGTATCTGCTGGGCTCGTAGGCTGGCAGGCAGAATCCGAGCGTCGTCTTCGTGCAGCCCTTGCAGCAGAAGAAAGAGACGTAGAGTGGGTTAACAATCTCAAAACAGAATGTGATTGCCTGCTAAACCTTGTAAACGACGCGCCAGCATTTCGGAATCACATTTCGAGCGTTGTCGCTGCGAGCAGAGCAGCACTTAAACTCAAACCATGTACGGACGTTGCTTTCCCTGTGCTCTAGCATCCGGTGCTAGTTGTTCGCTTCGCTCACTAGGGGGCCTCAAGAAGAAATTGCTGCTGCCTATCGGTCACCAAATGAAAAATACAGCCCTGCTCACAACCTGCCTTTTAATCTCAGCTTGCTCAGCCTACGAAATTCGCCCTGTCGACCCTCAGCCCAATAGCGCAGCAACGCTGCTCGCTGGCACTGTACAGGTTGATGTTGATAGCTCTCAGGGATTGGGTGAGCAGTGGCTTGCGGAAGCATTAGTCGAAGAAGGCCTTGCTTCCTCCGTCACTCCATCAGCTGGTGAAGCGCCTTCGGATTACCTGCTGTCGTTAGAGTCGATGCAGACCGGTGCGTGCTTTTCGGAGCCCATGCTAACGGTGCTGACGCTAGGGCTAATCCCATCCGTTGGGTGTGCGGAAACTGGCTACAAAATCGAGCTGGCAGACAGCGAAGGCAAAACATTGTTAGCGACCAGTTCTGAGAGTAACGTCACCTCTGTATCTGGTCTCGCAGCATGGTTTCTGTTGCTGTCGCCTTCATGGGTGGGGGAGCGTGGGTTAACTGATTACGAAGCGCAGCGCATTGTTGAGGTGCTTTCTAAGTCGGAGGCTGCAGAAAGATGAGTGGCAGAGGGCAGATCAGATATGCCCACGCTTGCGGGCTGGTGGGCAAAGTTCCGCTGGCTGCATGAGTGTCTTGCCCTTTGCGCTGGCGGCTTGAATCGGGTCCTATTGGGCCTATGCTGTATCTGCTGTCGTGGTCTGTTTAGCTGGGCTCCAAGGAAGGAGTAGTGCAATGTTTCATATTAAAAATCACAGCCAGCGTTGGCGCAATTTCGGGATTTTGGCCGCTGCGCTCATGCTGTCGAGCGTTGCTGCTGTGTCCCGCGCAGAGTCTGCAAGTAGCGTTTACAGAGTTGGTCTGACGTTGCAGCAGAGCGACCTGCAACTGGCTGTATGCATCGAGGATGGATGCCAGAAGTCACTTAGCTATCAGAAGGTGGAGGGCGGGTACCTTTACGATTTCGGTACCTTCGCGATTTCAGATCACCATCGTTTTCCGGTGTATACGTGGACGATTAATCTGGCCGAACGGCGAGTTCGCAGGCTACTTGAGGCCTACCTGCCGGATGGCTGCACCATTGCGAGCTGCGGTAGTTTTACTTTTCAAAAGGTTGATGCGCCTGTTACCTCAACTGACGCTTGTGAGGCGGGAGTTGCAGCTTGTCACCGTGATCGAATAATCCGCTGAGCAATCCTGACGGCCGGACGCCTACGTCATTGTCGTTGGCTGGTTTGGTGTACTCTGGCGTTCCTCCCGGAGCGATGCGTTGCAAGCCCCACACACCAACCAAATCACGACCAAATCTACTCCCAAAGTATCATTCGTACCCCCCGATCCCGGTGTTTAACTGAGTCCGTCGGTTCCTGCCGACGCTGTAAACCCACGCAATAACAAGAGGATCGACCCATGTGGACTAAACCCAGCTATACCGACCTGCGCATTGGCTTTGAAGTCACCATGTACTTTGCCAACCGCTGAGTACCGGGCGCCCCGGTTTCCGGGGCGTTTAGGCACGCTGGCCGAGGACATATCCCATGCATGTACAGATACTTGGTTCAGCTGCTGGCGGTGGTTTTCCGCAGTGGAACTGTAACTGCCGCAACTGCGACGGCCTGCGCCGTGGCACGCTGAACGCGAAAGCGCGTACCCAATCTTCCATTGCCTTGTCGGATGACGGGGTGAACTGGATTCTCTGCAACGCTTCCCCCGACATTCGCACCCAGCTGGAGCAGACGCCTGTGCTGCAACCGGCGCGGGCGGTGCGTGATACGGCGATCCGGGCGATTGTGCTGATGGACAGCCAGATTGACCACGTGACCGGGCTGCTGACCCTGCGTGAGGGTTGCCCGCACGAGGTCTGGTGTACCGATATGGTCCATGAGGATCTGCAGACCGGCTTCCCGCTGTTCCCGATGCTGAGCCATTGGAACGGTGGCCTGCAGCGCCGGCGCATTGGCCTGGGCGAGCCGTTCCGCATTCCGGCTTGCCCGGCGCTGGAGTTTTTGCCGATTCCGCTGCGCAGTGCGGCGCCGCCGTATTCGCCGCACCGCAACGACCCGCACCCCGGCGATAACATCGGCCTGCTGGTGCGCGACACCAACACGGGCGGGGTGCTGTTTTACGCACCGGGCCTGGGCCAGCCGGATGAAGGGCTGCTGGCGACCATGCGTGATGCCGATTGCCTGCTGGTGGACGGCACGCTGTGGCGTGACGACGAGATGGCCTTTGCTGGCGTGGGCGACAAGCTCGGCAGTGAGATGGGCCACCTGCAGCAGAGTGGGCCGGGCGGGATGATCGAGCTGCTGGATGCGCAGCCGGCCAGCCGCAAGGTGCTCATTCATATCAACAACACCAATCCGATCCTGGACGAGGACTCTGCCGAGCGCGCCGAACTGGTGGCGCATGGCATCGAGGTTGCCCATGACGGTATGCAGATCGTTCTGTAAGGAGGCCGCCATGCAGCGCGAGCCGATGAGTATTGCCGAATTCGAGCAGGCCCTGCGCGACAAGGGCCGCTATTACCACATTCATCACCCGTTCCACGTTGCCATGTACGACGGCAGCGCAACCCGCGAACAGATTCAGGGTTGGGTGGCGAACCGTTTTTACTACCAGGTCTGCATTCCGGTGAAGGACGCGGCGATTCTGGCCAATTGCCCGGACCGCGACACCCGCCGCGAGTGGATTCAGCGCATCATCGACCACGATGGCGAGCCGGGCAGCGAGGGCGGCATCGAGGCCTGGCTGCGCCTCGGCGAGGCCGTGGGGCTGGACCGCGAGGTGCTGCTGTCGCAGGAACTGGTGCTGCCGGGCGTGCGCTTTGCGGTGGATGCCTACGTCAACTTCGCCCGCCGGGCTAGCTGGCAGGAGGCGGCCAGTTCGTCGCTGACCGAGCTGTTTGCCCCGCACATTCACCAGTCGCGGCTGGACAGCTGGCCGCAGCATTACCCGTGGATTGATCCGACCGGGTACGACTATTTCCGCAAGCGCCTGAAGGAGGCCCGCCGCGACGTCGAGCACGGCCTGCGCATTACCCTGCATCACTACACCACCTGGGAGGCGCAACAGCGCATGCTGGAAATTCTGCAGTTCAAGCTGGACGTGCTCTGGAGCATGCTCGACGCCATGACCATGGCCTACGAGCTGGAGCGCCCGCCGTATCACACGGTCACGGCCGACAAGGTCTGGCACCGGGGGATCGCGCTATGACCCCGGTGGTGCGTGACAACACGCCGGTGCTGCGCCCCGGCTTTCGTCTGCAATGGGAGCCGGTGCAGAACAGCCACGTGTTGCTCTACCCGGAGGGCATGGTCAAGCTGAACGAGAGCGCCGCTGAAGTGCTGCTGCTGGTGGATGGCCAGCGGCCGGTCGCCGACATCATCGACACGCTGACAGACAAGTTTCCCAATGTGCCGGGACTGGACGAAGACGTTCTGGCCTTTATCGAGGTGGCCCATGCTCAACACTGGCTCCACATCCGCTGAACAGGGGCCACCGCTGTGGCTGCTGGCCGAGCTGACCTACCGCTGCCCGCTGCAGTGCCCGTACTGTTCGAATCCGCTGGAGTTTGCCAACCACAAAGGTGAGTTGAGCACGGCTCAGTGGATCGACGTGTTCACCCAGGCGCGAGCGCTGGGCGCAGCGCAGCTGGGCTTTTCCGGTGGTGAGCCGCTGGTGCGCGAAGACCTTGCCGAGTTGATCGGCGCGGCGCGTGAGCTGGGTTTTTACACCAACCTGATCACCTCCGGCATGGGGCTGACCGAGGCCAAAATCGAGGCCTTCCGCGAGGCCGGGCTGGATCATATCCAGATCAGCTTTCAGGCCTCTGATGCCGAGATAAACAACATGCTGGCCGGCTCGCGCAAGGCGTTTGAGCAGAAGCTGGCGATGGCGCGTGCGGTCAAGGCGGCGGGTTACCCGATGGTGCTCAACTTCGTGACCCATCGGCACAACATCGACCGGATCGACCGCATCATCGAGCTGTGCGTGGCGCTGGAGGCGGATTTTGTCGAGCTGGCGACCTGTCAGTACTACGGCTGGGCGCACCTGAACCGCGCCGGACTGCTGCCGACCAAGGCGCAGCTGGATCACGCCGAACTGGTCACTAACCAATGGCGCGAGAAGCTGGTCGAGCAGGGCAATCCGTGCAAGCTGATTCTGGTCACCCCTGATTACTATGAAGAGCGCCCCAAGGGCTGCATGAACGGCTGGGGCAATATCTTCCTGACCATCACCCCGGACGGCACCGCGCTGCCGTGCCACAGCGCGCGGCAGCTGCCGGTCAGCTTCCCCAGCGTGACCGAGCACAGCCTGTCACACATCTGGTATGACTCTTTCGGCTTCAACCGCTTTCGCGGCTATGATTGGATGAACGAGCCGTGCCGGTCCTGCGACGAAAAGGAGAAGGACTTTGGCGGCTGTCGTTGTCAGGCGTATCTGCTGACCGGCGATGCCACCCAGGCGGACCCGGTGTGCAGCAAGTCGCCACACCATCACAAGATTCTGCAGGCCAGAGCCGAAGCAGAGCAGCCCCAGCTGGGGATAGAGGAGTTGACCTTCCGTAATGAACGTACCTCGAGGATCATCTGCAAGGTCTGATGCAACCCTGCCCGGCAGCTGGCCGAGCGACTTCAGTGCAGCGCAGGCGGTCGCCGCCAGCGCTGACTACAGCGATCTGTGCTGTGCCGACGGCGCGCTCTGGTGGCTGACCTTCCGCCCGCAGCAGGGTGACAGCGTGCTGCAGCGTTGGCAGGACGGCGTCACCCGCACCATTACCCCCCAAGGCCATTCTGTACGCAGCCGCGTGTATGAGTACGGCGGCGGCAGCTTCTGCGTGCTGCCCGGCGAGTACGAGCCGGACTGCCTGCTGGTATTCGTCAACGAAGCCGATCAGCAGCTGTATCTGCAATGCCCGGAAGGGCAGCGCCTTGAACCCCTGACCAATCACCCCGAATGCCGCTACGGCGGACTCTGCGCCGACCTTGCGCGCCGCCGCGTGCTGGCGGTTGAAGAGGCGCATCTGCCGGGGCGAGTGGAGCACCGGTTGGTCGCCATCGGATTGGACGGCGCTCGCCAGTTGCTTGCCAGCGGCGCTGACTTCTACCACAGCCCGCAGGTCAGCGACTGCGGCACGCAGCTGGCCTGGATCGAATGGGATCGCCCCGATCTGAGCTGGACGCGCACCCGGCTGATGCGGGCAACGCTGGCCGACGACGGCAGTGTCGCGGCGGTGCAGTCGGTTGGTGGCGCGGATGACGCATGGCAGCAACCGCGCTTTGATCGTGCCGGCCAGTTGTGTTGTCTGTCTGACCGCAGTGGCTATTGGGTGCCCTGGCAGGTTGCGGCTGACGGCCCGCGCAAGTTACCGGCGATTGCCGCCGACCACGCGCCTGCGCCCTGGCAGCAGGGCAGCAACACCTGGCTGCCGCTGGAGGAGGGCTGGATGGCGCTGAGCTGGAGCGAGGCCGGATACGGCCATCTGGCGCTGCGCCATTCGGTCAGCGCCGAAGAGCGGCGGCTGGCGCACGCCTACAGCCGCTTTCGTCACCTGTGCAGCGACGGCAAGGCGCTGTATTGCATCGGCGCGTCGCCCAGCTGCACCGCGGCCATTCTGCGCATCGAACTGGCCACCGGTGAACTGACCCGGCTGCTGGGCGAAGACAGCGCGCTGGACGCCGCCGATCTGTCGCGTCCCGAGCGGCTACTGTATCTGAGCACGGGTGGCGAGAGTGCCCACGGCTTCTTCTACCCGCCGCGCAATCACGCCCAGCAGTTGGATCAGCCGCCACCACTGCTGATCTTCACCCACGGCGGGCCGACTTCGGCCTGCTACCCGGTGCTGGATAATCGCATCCAGTTCTGGACCCAGCGCGGCTTTGCCGTCGCCGATCTGAACTACCGCGGCAGCACCGGATTTGGCCGCGCCTATCGCCAGCGCCTGCAGGGCAATTGGGGCGTGACCGACGTGGAAGACGTGCTGGCGGCGGTCGACTATCTCGGTCAGCAGGGTAGGATCAACCCGGCGCAGGTGTTTATCCGTGGCTCCAGCGCTGGCGGCTACACCACCCTGTGCTCGCTGGTGGCTGGGGCAGGGTGCTTCCGCGCGGCGGCCAGTCTGTATGGTGTGAGTGATCCGCTGCAGCTGCGCGCGGTGACCCACAAGTTTGAAGCCGACTACATCGACTGGTTGATTGGCGACCCCGAAACTCATCCCGAACGCTACGTGGAACGCTCACCTCTGGCCCAGGCCGACCGCATCCGCACCCCGGTGATCTTCTTCCAGGGCCTGCGCGATGCGGTGGTGCTGCCCAGCCAGACCGAACAGATGGTCGCTGCGCTGGACGACAACGGCGTGCCCGTGCACTGCGTCACCTTCGCCGACGAACGCCACGGCTTTCGCCAGGCTGCGCATCTGGCGCAGGTGCTGGAAGAGGAGCTGGCGTTTTATCAGGCGTGGTTGTAATGCGGAGAGCCCCTGACGCGACCGGCACGCCTCATTACTTCGTCATCCTCGCGCAGGCAAGGATCCATTGCGGGTACTGGCTTATCACTAGATTCCTGCCTTCGCGGGAATGACGGTGTAGTGGGGAGGTTATTGGTGCGGTTAATCGTGCCTAGCCGCCTGCTGCCAGTCCTTCAATTTCGTCATCCTCGCGCAGGCGAGGATCCAATGCGGGTGCTGGCCCATCACTGGATTCCCGCCTTCGCGGGAATGACGGTGTAGTGGGAGGTTATGGGTGTGGTTAATCGTGCCTGGCCGCCTGCTGCCTCTCCTTCAACCTCGTCATCCTCGCGAAGGCGAGGATCCATTGCGGGTGCTGGCTCATCCCTGGATTCCCGCCTGCGCGGGAATGACGGTGTAGTGGGAGGGTTTGGATGCGGTTAATCGTGCCTAGCCGCCTGCTGCCAGTCCTTCAACCTCGTCATCCTCGCGCAGGCGAGGATCCATTGCGGGTGCTGGCTTATCACTAGATTCCTGACTTCGCGGGAATGACGGTGTAGTGGGAGGTTATGGGTGCGGTTAATCGTGCCTAGCCGCCTGCTGCCTCTCCTTCAACCTCGTCATCCTCGCGAAGGCGAGGATCCATTGCGGGTGCTGGCTCATCCCTGGATTCCCGCCTGCGCGGGAATGACGTCTGAATGGATAGGTTTGGGTCTGGGGCGGCCTGGCGAGGGGCTTCTGGGCGCCAGAAGGTGGTGCGTCATGCTAGTCTCGCTGCGTTGCTAACAAAACCGATATGAGGAGAAATCCGGTGAGCGCGTTTTCCCCTGTGCCGTGGTGTCTGAAGGCGCCGGTTGAGGCACCTTCGATGGAAATGGCTGATGACTGGCTGGCCAATTGGCGGCAGTTGCCGCTGGATGAGCTGCCGCCGTTCGCACTGGCGGTCATGGGCGGCTTTCAGGCCGATCGTGCGGCCTGGGCCTTCAGTGCCGGATACGAGGCGGCGTTGCGGGCGATGTTTCCGCAGATCAGCGGTGGCGGGTTGCATGGTTTCAGTCTCAGCGAGGAGGGCGTTCGCAGCCCGCGTGATTTGCAGACCCTCTGGCAGGCCGACAGCGACGGCGGTATTCGCCTCAACGGCAACAAGGGTTGGGTGCCGATGCCGGAGCATTGTGAAGCCTACTTCGTGGTCTGCCGGGCCGGTGGGCCGCAGGGCGCGCTGAGTGTGGTGCGCATGCCGGCGATGGCCGATGGCGTCACGATGAGCCCGCGCAATCCGGCGGCTTTTATGCCGGAGCTGCCGGCCGCGCGCATGCAGTTGCAGGACGTGGTGCTTGATGCCACGGCGATGCTGCCAGGTGATGGCTGGACCGACTACGCCCGACCCTTTGGCGCATTGGAGGAGCTGTACGTCAGTGCGGCGCTGATGGGCTATTTGCTGCGCGAAGGGCGTGCCCGTGACTGGCCGCAGGCGATGCTGCGGCAGATGCTGGCGGCGATCACCTTACTGGAGCGGATTGCTACCGAGGCCGGGGCCGATCAAAGCCTGGTATTGCTCGCCGGTGCCACGGAGTGGGTGCGCAGCCTGATGAACCAAGCCACGGCACAGTGGGCCGAGCAACCGGGCGATGAGGCTGGGCAGCGCTGGACCCGTGATCAGAGCGTGCAGCGTATGTGGGCTGCGTTCGGTGCCAAGCGCGGCGACCGCGCCTGGCAGGCACTGACAGCCAAGAGCTGATCAGTTGCCGGGTTCGCCAGCCAATGGTGCGGGTGCTGCCATCGCGTTGTGCTTGAACATCGGGAACAGCACTGCCAGCGGACAGGTCAGCGCTGCGATCAGGCCGGCCCACAGGGTCTTGAAGATCAGGTAGTGGCTGACGCTCAGTTGCTCGATACCGACTAGCCCCAACAGAGCGATGGTGGGTGCGGCGAACACCAGGGTTGCCATCAGACCGATGCACAGGGCCGCACCGAAGGGGCGGTCCGGCAGGTAGCGAATGATCTGGCGCAGCACGCTGAAGCGGTCTGCGGGAACCGCTGGAAACTGGCCGCTGCTGACCTTGCGGCGCTGTAGCGCGATGGTGATCCAGCTTAGCAATAGGCAGAGCAAAAAGGCGGTGATCACCAGATCAACCGCGATGCCTTCCTCGCCGCGCAGGTTCAGCACGGTCTTGCCGTGCAGCAGTGCCCAGGCGATGGCACCGTTGAGCAGGGCGTTGATGACAAAGGTGGCGATAACTTCGGTTTTCAGGTGCGTCTGTATCGAGTTGCTCATGAGGGTCTCGTTGTTATCATTGTCGAACGTTAGCGCTGCCAGCCAGCCTACTGCGCAGGGCACCCGGCCACAAGCAGGCAGGGCTATGGCTGATCATCAGAGATATCCATTTTCATGTCCGTTCATTCAACCACTGCCGCTGTTGCGGCCCGTGAGATTTACCAGCTGTTTCGTGATGTCGCCCTGCAGCAGAGAGCGCTGACGATGGACCGTGGCCCGCGCTGGGTGGAGGTGGACACTGGCGTGGTGCGGGTGTGTATCGATGCCCACCGTGTGACGTTGTTCAAGGACGCGGGCGAGCTACATCACTGTTTGGGCTGCGAGCTGGACGATGGCCGCTTCGTTGGGCAGGAGGCCTGGGACAGCCCCGGCACCGATCCGCTCGAGTTGCTCAGTGTCTGGGAGCGAGCGCAGTTGCTGGCTGCGCTTGAGCAACTGCCGTCGCCGGATGACAGCAGCAGGTGAGCGTGAAACAATCGCTGACCCGTTGTTTTGAGGTTTCGAATCATGCCGCGTTTGTCCGTTGAGCAGCTGTCACAAGAATGGAGTCTGTTGAATCAGCGCTTCAGCGAGCAGAGCCGCCGTTTTGTCCTGAGTTTCTGCATACGGCACGCGGTCGACCTGACCGAGACCTTCTATACCGAGATGCTGGCTGATCCGGGGGCGACACTGTTCCTGTCCCATGATCAGGTTCAGGGCCGCCTGAGTCAGTCCATGCGCCGTTGGCTGGAAGGTCTGTTTGACAGCGAGAGTGAGGGCGCGCTGACGCGGATCATCGCTGAGCAGAAAAAGGTTGGAGAGGTGCACGCCCGCATCGACATCCCGGTCCATCTGGTGCTGCGTGGCGCACGCTGTTTGAAGGACCGCTTCATCGCGCTGTTGCAGGAGGATTGCGAGTTGTCTGATCGCGAGCACCTGGATGCGGCGCGATTGATGTCCGATACCGTGGATCTGGCCATGGAAATTATGAGCCACGCCTATTCCACCTCGCATGATCGCAATTCGCGTAACGAAGAAGCCTATCGGCTGTTCTCGGTCACCCAGAACATCGCCAGCGAGAAGGAAAGCCAACGGGCTGCGCTGTTCGACTGGGAGAATCAGTTGATGTTCGATCAGGCGGTCGGTCAGCCCGGCGAGCATCTGCCGCGTATCCTCGCTTCCGAGTTTGGTCTGTGGTTCAGACACAAGGGCTCGCATGCATTTGAAGGCGCGCCCGAAGCCCGGCAGATCATTCATGCGATGGAGCAGATTGACGACGTCATCCTGCCGTTGTTCGACAGCGACTCGGCAGAGCGAATCGCACGCCTGCGCGAGCTGCGGGAAACGGTGAAGTCAATTCACTTCAATCTGGATCACCTGTTCGAGCAGAATAACGCGCTGGAGGCCGGGCGCGATGTGCTGACCCGTCTGCTCAACCGCAAGTTTCTGCCGGTGGTGCTGAACCGGCAAGTCAGCCATGCCCGCAGCCACGGTACGCCGTTCTCCGTGCTGGCGCTGGATATCGATCACTTCAAGCAGATCAATGACGGCTATGGTCACGAAGCCGGGGATCGGGTTCTGCAGCAGTTGGCCTCGCTTCTGGTCAACAGTAGCCGGGCCGGGGACTACCTGTTCCGTCTGGGCGGTGAAGAGTTTCTCATGCTGCTGGTCGATACCGGACTGGACGGCGCGCGTCGCGTGGCCGAGAAATTGCGTCGGGGTGTGGAGCAGGAAGTGTTTCGCTTGCCTCAGGACCGTACTATCAGTGTCACCCTCAGCGTTGGTGTGGCGTGTTTCAATGGTCACCCGGACTACCAGCAGTTGATGCGTCGTGCCGATGATGCGCTGTATCAGGCCAAGCACAGTGGCCGCAATCGCGTGCTGGTGGTCGAATAAACCACTGCCCCGAAGTGGTGGTGGTCAGGGTAACGTCTGCTTGGGGGCCGTGAGCGTGGTGTAGAGGTCATCCCATGCGGGGTTGGCCTGCTCGATCAGGTTGATTTTCCATTGTCGTTTCCAGCGCTTCAGCTGCTTTTCGCGGATGATGGCGCTGAGCATGTCGGCGGCTTGTTCGAGGTACACCAGGTGATGGATTTGGTAACGCTGGGTGAAGCCGCTGACCACGCCGTTCCTGTGCTCCCAGATACGCTTGAGCAGGTTGCTGGTGACGCCGACGTACAGGGTGCCGTTGCGTTGGCTGGCGAGGATATAGACGCAGGGGTGTTTGGTCATTGAGGTGTCTTTCTTTTGGTGGGGTGGCAGGTCGCGGTGGTGGCTGATGGTGTCGCGTGACTGGATCCCCGCCTGCGCGGGGATGACGGGGAGGTTTGGATTACCGTGGTAGGCTCCACTCTGAATGCCGCTTACGTCTGGCCAACTCCGGAGCGTGGTCTTGGAAATGCTGATATATAAACCTCGTCATCCCCGCGCAGGCGGGGATCCAGATACGTGTTCGCGTTGGTGCAGTGTCTATTTTTCCCGCAGTGATTACGCTGGCACTTTTCCGTCAATGCGATGGGGTGGCACGGGCATCTGTTTTGCCGAATACGCAATAACCGTGATATTCAACAGCGCACGGCCTGCCGTGCGCCGATGCAAGCTTTGAAGCGCACTAGCCCTCTTATCCCATTCAAATCTGCTTCCATACGTCATCCCCGCGCAGGCGGGGGTCCAGTTGCGTGCTGGCGTTGGTGCAGTGTCTATTTTTCCCGCAGTGATTACGCTGGCACTTTTCCGTCAATGCGATAGGTTGGCACGCAGCATCTGCTTTACTGAACGCAGCTCGTCGAGCTCGGTTCTGCCAATAACAAGAGAGCACGCCAATGCCCGCGTTACCCCGCCTGATCGATGCATCCGGTCAGCCCCGTTATGGCCTCTTCCCCGACGGGGTGGAGGAGATCAACTACCTCGATTTTGACCTGCGCACGGTGATGGACAAGCCGCGTTCGCAGCTGGCGCGGCGGTTTGGCGCGAACCAGTTTCAGTTCATCAGCCTGCTTAGCTCGGAACTGATCGTCGGGGTGGCGATTGTCGATCTGAAGCTGGTCAGCAGTGCCTTCGTCTACCTGTTTGATCCACATACCCGGCGTTTTGACGAGTTCAGCTTTCTCCAGCCGCTGGCCCGTGGCACGACGTTCGAGTCGCGGCCTGGCAGTGGTCGGGCGGTATTCGAGAAAGGGCGCAACCGAATCACTGTGGATGCTGCTGGTGAAGCTGGCGTGCGGCATTTGCTGGTTGAGCTGGCCGACGGAACGCGCGTCGAAGCGCGGATTGACGAGGGGGCGAGCCAGCAGCCGTTGTCGGTGTGTACGCGGGCGGGGTACTCGGGCTGGGTATTCACCCGCAAGACCGCCGCGCGGGTCTGCACCGGCAGCGTCAGCTGGCGCGGGCAGCAGTTTGATCTGCGCCAGCTCGGCGCGCTGGCGGCAGTCGACTGGACCACGGGCTTTATGCGCCGGGAAACATTCTGGAACTGGGGCAGTTTGTCCTGCCGCTTGCCAGATGGCCGGCGGCTGGGCTTTAACCTGGCGGCCGGGGTCAACGAAACCGGGTTTACCGAGAACGGCATCTGGCTGGACGATCAACTGATCAAGGTCGATATGGTCGACTTTCAATTTGACCGCGCCAAGCCGCTTGAGCCCTGGCAGCTGCGTTCGGCCGACGGGCAGCTTGATCTGCAGTTCGAGCCGGCTGGTACCCGTCAGGAAAAGCTCAATGCACTGTTACTGGCGTCCAATTTCAAGCAGCACTTCGGCCAGTTCAGCGGCGAGTTGCGGATTGCCGGGGAGACGCTGACGCTGGATGGCGCCTGGGGGCTGGTGGAGGACCATTACGCGCGCTGGTGAGCTGCTTCGCTTGTATTGATACCCCTTCAATCAGCGCATCCATGACGCCTGTCTGCGGTTGGAATTGGACGGCAGCCTGCCTATTCTGTCTGCTAAACGAGACACAAGACCCTCAAAGGGCTGCCCATGAAACCTGCACTTCCCGACGGCCTGATCGTCGTCGCCAAGGCTGACTGCCCGACCTGTCGACTGGTCGAGCCGCTGCTGGCCGAGATTGCCCAGGCCGGGCCGCTGACTGTCTACGCGCAGGATTCGGCCGATTACGCCGCCGACCTGCCGTCCTCCTTGTATGACAAGACGCTCGAACACTCCTTCCACCTTGGCATCGAGTTTGTGCCGACCCTGATTCGGGTCGAGAATGGCGAAGAGGTCGAGCGGACTTATGGCTGGCACAAGGAAGACTGGCGACAGCTGACCGGCCTGGCTGAGCTGGGCGAGGCGCTGCCGGTGATGCGCCCGGGTTGCGGCTCGAAGACGCTGGAGCCGGGGATTGTCGAGGAACTGGAACTGGCCTTTGGCGATATTCGCCTGCAGTCGCGCGAGATCGACATGGGCAGCGCCGAAGACCCAATGGAAGCCTGCTTCGAACGCGGCTGGAGCGATGGCCTGCCGGTGGTGCCGCCGACCCCTGTGCGGGTGCTGCGGATGCTCAAGGGCACCAGCCGCCAGCCCGACGACGTGGTTGGGTTGATGCCGCCGGACCTGGTGCCGGTGACGGTCGAGAAAGTCGCCATCAACGCGGTGCTGGCTGGCTGCAAACCGGAGTACATGCCGGTGCTGCTGGCCGCGCTGGAAGCGGCACTGACCGATGAATTTGGCCTGCACGGGCTGATCTGCACCACCATGTTTGGTAGCCCGATGATTGTGGTCAACGGCCCGGCCGCCCGCGCCATCGGCATGAATTCCGGCGTCAACGCGCTGGGGCAGGGCAATCGCGCCAACGCCACCATTGGCCGCGCGCTGCAGTTGCTTATCCGCAACGTCGGCGGTGGCCGGCCGGGCGAGATTGACCGCGCAACCCTGGGCAACCCCGGCAAGTACAGTTTCTGTTTTGCCGAGGCCGAAGACGCCGACTGGCTGCCGCTGGCGCAGGAGCGCGGTGTCGAAGCCGGGCGCTCGGCAGTGACGCTGTTTCCCGGTGAGGGTGTGCAGGGGATCGTCGATCAGAAGTCGCGTGATCCCGAATCGCTGGCCCGCTCCTTTGCGCTGTCGCTGCGCACAGTGGATCACGCCAAGCTGGCGATGGCCGGTGACGCGGTGCTGGTGGTCTCGCCTGAGCATGCGCGGGTATTTATTGAGGCCGGCTGGTCGAAACAGCGGCTACGCGAAGAACTCGAAAAGCTGCTGCTGGCGCCGGGTGCCGAACTGGTGGCCGGTGCCGGGGGCATTGCCGAAGGTATCCCCGAACGTTTCAAGGATCAGCAGGTGCCCAAGTTCCGTCCGGGCGGGCTGCTGATTGTCCGGGCTGGCGGCACCGCCGGCCTGTTCTCCGCCATTATTGCCGGCTGGGCCGCTTCAGGCCCGGTCGGTTCGTCTCCGGTAACACGTGAGGTAACGTCATGAACCACAGCATTGTGCTCGATCCGACCGCGGAACAGGCGCCGGCGCAGCGTGCGCGTCTGGCTCGTCCCGCCAGCCTTGAAGGCAAGGTGGTCGGTCTGCTCGACATTTCCAAACCACGCGGCAATGTCTTTCTCGATCGTATTGAGGAGCAGCTGGCAGCCATGGGTATTGCGGTGAAGCGCTATAACAAGCCGACCTTCACCCGTATTGCCCCGACCGAACTCAAGCAGCAGATGGCCACCGAGGTGGATCTGCTGGTGGAAGGTCTGGCCGACTGAGGGTCTTGCACGTCGTGCTGTATGCATGACATCGCAGACCTGGAGTCACGTCAGATCCCGGGAGTAGGGGTTGCCTCCAGTGAATTTGTTCAGGCCGCGGCGTTGCAGTCGAAAGCCCTTGGCTTTGATCCGGCCATGGTCTTTGTCCCGCATCCGATTCAGGATCGCACCGACGATGAAATGCGCGCGCTTGCCGATGGCGCGCTGGCAGAGATTCTGCGCCTGCTGCAAAGCGGCGACGCAGACTGAGCCAAGGGTGGTCGCATGACGGCCACCCACAATCGACCACCGGCGGTCGACCGGGTACTGACCTGGCCGCTGGTGCAGCAACTGATTGCCGATCACGGCCGCGCACTGGTGCTTGATGGTGTGCGTGCCGTGCTGCAGCTTTGGCGCGATGGCGAGATCAGCGACGACGAGGCGCTGGTGCACTGGCTGCGTCAGCATCTGCTGGCGACGCTGGCGCCGTCCATGCGACCGGTGCTGAACCTGACCGGCACAGTGCTGCATACCAATCTGGGCCGCGCGCCCTTGCCGCCGGAAGCGGTGGCGGCGATGAACGCGGTCGCGCTTGGGGCGAGCAATCTGGAGTTCGATCTCGCCAGCGGCCAGCGCGGCGACCGTGACGATCACGTCGAGCAGTGGATCTGCCGCCTGACTGGCGCGGAGGCCGCGACCGTGGTCAACAACAACGCCGCTGCGGTGCTGCTGGTGCTCAATGCACTGGCGAATCGCCGCGAGGTGGTGGTATCGCGCGGTGAACTGATCGAAATCGGTGGCTCCTTCCGCCTGCCAGACATCATGGCCCGCGCCGGCTGCAAGCTGCGCGAGGTCGGCGCCACCAACCGTACCCACCCGCGCGACTACAGTGAAGCCGTGGGCCCGCGTACCGCTCTGCTGCTCAAGGCGCACACCAGCAACTACCGCATCGAAGGCTTTAGCACCGCGCTCAACGAGGCGCAGCTGGCAGCGATTGCCCGTGAGCATCAGGTGCCGCTGGCGGTCGATCTGGGCAGCGGCTCGCTGATCGACCTGCAGGCGCTGGGGCTGCCGGCCGAACCGGTTGTCGCGCAGGTGCTGGCCGAAGGCGTCGACGTGGTCACCTTCAGTGGCGACAAACTGCTCGGCGGGCCGCAGGCCGGCATCATCGCTGGCCGCGCGGACCTGATCGCGCGTATCCGCAAAAGCCCGCTCAAGCGCGCATTGCGCTGCGACAAGCTGACCCTGGCGGCGCTGGAAGCGGTGCTGCGCTTGTATGCCGACCCGGACACTTTGGTGCAGCGGGTACCGACCCTGCGTCTGCTGACTCGCAGTGCCGAGTCGATTCAGCAGACATGCGAGGCGCTGCTGCCTGATTTGCAGCGCTGGGCAGGGGAGGGCTGTGCGGTAGATGTGTGTGCGGTCAGCAGCCAGATCGGCTCCGGCTCGCTGCCACTCGACGTGTTGCCCAGCGCGGCGCTGCGGTTGCGCAGTACCAGCGCCAACCGCCGTGAGCGCAGCCGCGCGCTGCGCCAATTGGCCGAGCGCCTGCGTCAGCTGCCGCAGCCGGTGATCGGCCGTATCGCTGAAGACAGCCTGCTGCTCGACTGCCGCTGCCTGGAAGACCCGGCAGTGCTGCGCACCACCCTGGGAGCGGCCGGGTGATCATCGCCACTGCCGGGCATGTCGACCATGGCAAGACCTCGCTGATCCGTGCCCTGACTGGCGTGGACACCGACCGACTGGCCGAAGAAAAACGCCGCGGGCTGACCATCGAGCTGGGGTTCGCCTGGCTGCCGAGCGAGACCGGCGAGCCGCTGGGGTTTATCGATGTGCCCGGCCACGAGCGGTTCATCGGCACCATGCTGGCGGGCGTCGCCGGGGTGGATATGGCGCTGCTGGTGGTGGCCGCTGATGACGGCGTGATGCCGCAGTCCCGCGAGCATTTGGCGATTCTGCAATTGCTGGGGGTACGCGAGCTGGCGCTGGTGATCAGCCGCTGCGATCTGGTCGATGACGCGCAGTGCGAAAGCGTTGCCGAACAGGTTCAGGCGCTGGCGGCCGAGGCGGGCTGGCCCAATGCGGAGGTATGGCGGGTTTCCAGCACCAGTGGGCAGGGCATCGACGTCTTGCGTCAGGCCTTGCTGGGGCAAGCCGAACGGCGGCAGGTACGGCCAAGCGACAGCCCGGCGCGCTTTATGATCGACCGGCGCTTCAGCATCGCCGGGGCGGGCTGTGTGGTGACCGGCACGCTGGTCAGTGGTCGCCTGCAGGTGGGCCAGAACCTCTGGCTGCATGGGCAGGAGGTGCGGGTGCGCAGCTTGCAGCGGGCCTCCAGTGAGGTCGCTGAGGTTAAAGCCGGGCAACGCTGCGCGCTCAATCTGGGTGGCGCGGTGTCGGCGGAACAGCCCCAGCGTGGCGACTGGCTGAGCGAGCAGGTACTGCCGCTGAGTGACCGGCTGGACGTTTCTCTTACACAATTGCCCGACAGCCGTTGGCACCGGGGCGTGCTGCAACTGCATCTGGGTACGGCGATCCATTCGGTGCGGGTGGTGCTGCTGGATGAGACGGCGGGCCTGGCGCAGCTGATGCTGGAGCAGCCGGCGGCGGCGGTCTGGGGAGATCGTTTTATTATTCGCGATCCGGCGGCCAACACCACGCTGGGTGGCGGCCGGGTGCTGGACCCGCAGGGTATGCGCCGTGGCCGCAGTCATCCGCAGCGGCTGGCATGGCTGTCAGCCGGGGCGGCCGCCAGCACGCCAGGTGAGGTCATGGCCGCAGCGCTGCGACAGAGTGCGGTGGCGCTGCCGGAACTGGCGCTGAAACTGAATCTGTCCGCCGACCAGCTTGAGCAATTGCTGCCGGCTGAGGGCCTGATCGTGCTGGCGGCGGCCGGTCATCGGGTCGCGCTGACCGTCGAGGCCGGCGAAGCACGCTGGCAGCGGCTGGCCGAGCGTCTGGCCGACTGGCATCAGCAGCATCCCGAATTGCTCGGGCCGGGGGAAGGGCAGCTTGGGCTGGTTGGCTGCCTGCAACTGCCGTTGCCGGTGGCGCGTCAGTTGCTGCAACGCTGGCAGGCCGAGGGGCGGCTGCAACGCACAGCCTGGGCGTTACATTTGCCAGATCACCGGCCGCAGTTGCAGACGGGTGATGCAGAGCTGCTGGCGCGGGTGGCTGCCGAGCTGGCACCGGGCGGGCTGCGACCGCCGATTGTCGGCGAACTGGCCACCGCACTAGGCATGGAGTTGGGGGAACTCAAGGCGTTCTTGCAGCGCATGCAGCGCGCCGGCGAGCTGATTGCGGTGGCACCCAACCGTTATTACCTGCCATCACAGGTGGAAGGCTTGGTAGCGGTCGCACGGCAGTTGGTGGCAGACTCGCCGTCCGGCAGCTTTAACGCCGCCGAGTACCGTGATGCCTCGGGCATCGGCCGCAACCTGACCATTCAGGTGCTGGAGTATCTGGACCGCGCTGGCGTGACCCGCTTCGTGCGTGAGCAACGTTTTCTGGTGGCAGGCTGAGCCTGCCGCCGCAATGGATGGACATCGTCCCCGGTGGGGCGCCCGGACTTCAACTCCGGTGAGATGCGCAACGCGTGTCTGGTGGGTTCGACTCCCATGTCCTTCCGCCAACTTTCCGCTCTGAGCTATTCGCCTTGGGTGTCGTAGCGCATGCACAGCTCGGCATGGCCGGTGTGCTCGTCCACTTGCTCGGCGGTGATCCTGAAACCCTGTTTTTGGTAGAAGCCGACGCTGGCGTGATTGGCCTTGTAGACGGTCAACTGCAGTGACTTGCGCCGCCGCTTGGCTTCATCGAGCAGTCGAGAACCGATGCCCTGGCCCTGACGGTCAGGTGCGACAAACAGCGCTGCCAGACAGTCGTCCACCAGACAGCAGAAACCGCTAACCCGGCCTTGATGCTCCTCCAGAAAACACTCCGAGGCAGGAATGTAGAGCGTGCGCATGTCCTCCAGCCGTGCCTGCCAGAAGGCCGGTTCGACAAAGTCATGCGCCTTGATTGAGGCGGCCAGCCAGATGTCGGCAAGCTGTTTCGTATCGCCCTGACTAGCGGCTCTGATCACCTTCCGTGCTCCCTGCAAAATGTTGAGGCGGCGATGCTACCTGATCAGCGCCAGGGCGCAAGGCGCCGCAAGCCCCGGCTGCCTCTGCGCCGGTCTTCTAGTCATAGATCTGCTCTATGAGAACCTTTGTTTTTAGTTAATGGCGCAAATTGTCTCGCATGCTTAACTTGTCAACAGGTGGCAGACATACGGCAACCCGGTTCGACCAGGCTTGCCCTGCGATGACCATGATACCCATACCTGCAGCGGAGAATGACATGAGCGACAAGAAGACTGGCGGATGCCCGGTGATGCATGGTTCCAATACCAGGCTGACTGGCCGCGGCACCATGAACAAGGACTGGTGGCCGAACCAGCTCAATCTGGCGATCCTGCATCAGCACAACCCCAAATCCGACCCGATGGGCGGTGACTTTGACTATGCGGCCGAGTTCAAGACGCTCGACCTGGCGGCGGTCAAGCAGGATATCGCTGCCGTCATGACCGACTCGCAGGACTGGTGGCCGGCCGACTACGGGCATTACGGGCCGTTGATGATTCGCATGGCCTGGCACGCCGCGGGTACCTACCGTACCGCTGACGGTCGTGGCGGCGCTTCTACCGGCAATCAGCGCTTTGCGCCGCTCAACAGCTGGCCGGACAACGGCAATCTCGACAAGGCACGCCGCCTGCTGTGGCCGGTGAAGAAAAAGTACGGCAACAAGCTGTCCTGGGCTGACCTTTACGTTCTGGCCGGCAACGTGGCGCTGGAGTCCATGGGCTTCAAAACCTTTGGCTACGGCGGTGGTCGCGCTGACATTTGGGCGCCGGAAGAAGACATCTACTGGGGCGCCGAAAGCGAATGGCTCGCCACCAGCGACAAGCCGAACAGCCGCTACTCTGGTGACCGTGACCTGGAAAACCCGTTGGCGGCAGTGCAGATGGGGCTGATTTACGTCAACCCGGAAGGTCCGGATGGCAACCCCGATCCGTTGGCATCAGCCCGTGACATTCGCGAAACCTTTGCCCGCATGGCGATGAACGACTATGAAACCGTCGCCTTGACCGCCGGCGGTCATACCTTCGGTAAAGCACACGGCGCCGGCGATGCTGCCAGTGTCGGGCCGGAGCCGGAAGCGGCGCCGATCGAGGCGATGGGCTTTGGCTGGCTGAGCAGCCACGGCAGTGGCAAGGGCAGCGATGCTATCACCAGTGGCATTGAAGGCGCCTGGACGCCAAACCCGACCCAGTGGGACATGGGCTACTTCGACGTGTTGTTCGGTTACGAGTGGGAGCTGACCAAGAGCCCGGCCGGCGCCCATCAGTGGCAGGCCAAGGGGCTGGCGGACAAGGACCATGCACCGGATGCCGAGGACGCTGCCAAACGTGTTGGCATCATGATGACGACTGCCGACATGGCTATGCGCGAAGACCCGGCATACCGCAAGATCGCCGAGCACTTCCACAAGAACCCGGAAGAGTTCGCCGATGCTTTCGCCCGTGCCTGGTTTAAGCTGACTCACCGCGACATGGGGCCAAAGGTGCGCTACCTCGGGCCGGAAGTGCCAGCAGAGGATCTGCTCTGGCAAGACCCGGTGCCGGCGGTTGACCACCCGCTGATCGAGGCGCAGGACGTCACCGCGCTGAAGGCCAAGCTGCTGGCCTCGGGCCTGAGCGTAGCCGAGCTGGTATCGACCGCCTGGGCGTCTGCTTCGACCTACCGTGACTCTGACAAGCGTGGTGGCGCCAATGGTGCGCGGATTCGCTTGGCGCCCCAGAAGGACTGGGAAGCCAATCAGCCGCAGCAACTGGCGAGGGTACTCAAGGTACTGGAAGGCATTCAGGCTGACTTCAATGCCGCCGGTGCCAAGAAGGTATCGCTGGCTGACCTGATCGTGCTGGGTGGTGCCGCCGCCATTGAGAAGGCAGCGCAGGATGCCGGGCACAGCGTGTCCGTACCCTTTGCGCCGGGCCGCACCGATGCCACCGACGAGCAGACCGATGTTGAATCCTTCGAGCCGCTCAAACCCGAGGCTGATGGCTTCCGCAACTACCGCCGGACCAAGTTCACCGTCTCTGACGAGGAAATGCTGGTCGACAAGGCGCAGCTGCTGGGTCTGAGTGCACCGGAGATGACCGTGCTGGTCGGTGGTCTGCGGGTTCTGGGTGCCAACCACGGCGCTAGCAAGCACGGTGTGTTTACCAGCACCGCGGGTGCGCTGACCAATGACTTCTTCGTCAATCTGGTCGACATGGATACCGCCTGGTTCCCGACTTCGGTCGATGGGGATGTGTTCGAAGGACGCTGCCGCAAGAGCGGGGCAGTAAAGTGGATCGGTACCCGGGTGGACCTGGTATTTGGTTCCAACTCGCAACTGCGGGCACTGGTCGAGGCCTACGCCCAGGATGATGCCAAGGCGAAGTTCGTTGCTGACTTCGTCGCAGCCTGGAACAAGGTGATGAACGCGGACCGGTTCGATCTGACCTGATCCCGTCGAGGTTATCCTTCCTACCCACGGGCGCCGCGAGGCGCCCGTGGCGTGTCTGTTACCTGCACCGACCTATCACGCTGGTGAATACCGTTTCACAGGAAGAAGTGTGACTGTTCCTGCGTCATTTTCTGTCTCGTTGCGCTCGGTTATCTGCCCCCTTTTCAGGGTGATTTATCTGTTTTGGCGCAGTAGCTGCGTTGCTCGCAGGTGATTGTTTTTATTTAAAGAATGAATGTTCAGTCATTTATTTGCTGCGTTGATGTCGCTATGTCTGTGCGCTAGCGATGGCTGAGACGGAGTTGCTTTATGTATCGAAATGAGCTGTTGATACGGTCGGAATGATCGTTCATTTTTGCGTTGTGCGGTCTTGCCCGCTTGCCTATGCTCGTTGCGATCGGACCTGTGACTGCCAGGTCACGACTGGTCTGACGCCCTCACAAAAATAAAATGGAGCGTTGCATGAAACCCGGTATGGCAAAATCCCCTTTGCGTCTCAGCTATCTGAGCGCCTCTCTTATGGTGCTGGCACTGCCGCTGGCCGGCTGCCTTGGCGGCGGCGGTGGCGGAAGTGACGACAATAGTCGCACCGGTACCTTCGTCGATAGCCCGGTGGCTGGTCTCGATTACAGTGCTGGCAACCGCACTGGCACTACCAGCGCCACCGGCGACTTCAGCTACCAGCCAGGAGAAACGGTCACCTTTTCAATTGGTGACCTGGTGCTGGGCGCCGCGGCAGGTGCTGAGATGATGACCCCACTGAGTATTATTCAGGGGGCAACCGACGCATCCGACCCGCGGGTCAACAACTTGCTTATTCTGCTGCAGTCGCTGGATGCCGACGGCAACCTGAACAACGGTATCCAGATTACCGAGGAGATTCGGGCCGAGGTCTCGCTCGCGGCGGCAGGTATCAATTTTGATCAGCCGGTGGCCGACTTTCGCACGGCCATTGCTGGCCTGATCGGTGATCTTGAGACTGCCGGTGCGTTCTCCGATACCGATCCGCGTGCGCGCAAGGTGGTAGCCGCTGACGATGCCCGTGAGCACTTCAGCCGCTCGACCGGTGAGCGTATCGTCGTCACCACGAGTGGTGGCGAGCTGCGCGGTTTCGAGTCCAGCAACACGACCTGGCAGTTCCTTGGGGTGCCCTACGCCAAGCCGCCGCTGGGTGAGCTGCGCTGGCGTGCCCCGGAGCCGGCTGAGCCGTGGGAGGGCGTCCGCGATGCTGTCGCCTGGAGCGATCAGGCGGCTCAGAACGCGGCACTGGAGCGTTTCGGTGAAGGCGGTATGAGTGAAGATTCGCTCTACCTAAACGTCACCACTCCCAAGGACGCCGATAACCTGCCGGTCATGGTCTGGTTTCACGGCGGCGGTTTCACCGCGCTGACCAGCAACACCATCCCGTTCAACAACCCGGAAGCGGTTGTCAGCAAGGGCGTCGTGCAGGTCTCGGTCAACCACCGACTGGGCGCCTTCGGCTACCTGGCACACCCGGAGCTGACCGCCGAGAGCAGCTACGGCGGCTCCGGCAACTATGGTCAGATGGACCTGATCATGGCCCTGCAATGGGTTCAGGAGAACATCGAGGCGTTCGGCGGCAATCCGGATAACGTGACCATTTTTGGCGAGTCCGGTGGTGGTCGCAAGGTGCTGTCGCTGATGGCGTCTCCGCAGGCCGCAGGACTGTTCCATCGCGCGATCAGCCAGAGCGGCACCCTGCGTCCGGATACCCGCACGCTGGCCGATGGCGAGGCCCTTGGCCTGACAATTCAGGAGCGCATGGGCGTCGATTCGCTGGCCGAGATGCGTGAGGCGACCTGGCAGCAGGTGGCGGCAGCTGCGACGGGTAACGAGTACACCAACATCGACAACTACTACCTGCCGGTATCCGAGCGTGCGCTGTTCGAGACCGGTCAGGATAACGACGTGCCGTTCATGTTCAGCGTCAACACCAACGACACTGTGGAGCCGACCTATACGGCTATCAACGTGTTCCCCTGGATGGCTCCGCTGAAAGCCCAGCCGATGTACGCGACCTTGTTTGCCCACCAACCGGCAGGCTGGCGCGCCCGCGGCATGCAGGCCTATCACGCGGCAGAGCTGGCTTATCTGTTCAACAAGCTCGATAGCGTGGTGACCCATTACCAGCTTGGTCTGGTACTGGATCCGGCGACCGGCAGCTCATTGGTGATTGGTGATCTGAACAACAACGGCGTTACTGGCTCGCGCGGTGATCCGGCAGACATCATGGCTTCAGCTGGTTTCGATGCCACTGACGAGGAGGTGATCGACCGCATGATGACCATCTGGACCAACTTCGCCAAAACCGGTAACCCGAGCATTGACGGCGAGATCAGCTATCCGGCCTACAACGCTGCCTCCGAGCCTTATGTCGAGCTGAACGAGGGTGCCGAAGCCAAGGTGTATCTGGGGGACGCGCTCAGCGATGACTGAGTGCAGCGCAGATAACGCAAACAATCTTAGGTTGGTTCTCGACCCACCGGCTGCAACGGCAGCCCGGTGTGGTCGCTGAAGATGCAACAGGGAGTATCACATGGCTATTTCAAGACTGCGTAAACCGGCGCGTGTAGCCGCGCTGGGAGTCGGTTTGACCCCGCTGTTTCTGGCCTTGACGGGATGTCTGGGCGGTGGTGGCGGTGGCTCTGATGGTGATGCCACGCGCACCGGGGTGTTTGTTGACAGTCCGGTCGCCGGACTGGATTACGAGGGCAGTAAAACGCCTGCCGGACAGACCGATGCCGAGGGGGGATTCCGCTACCAGGCGGATGAAACCATTCGCTTCTTCATCGGCGATCTGGCGTTGGGGGCGGCAGTCGGTGCCCCGGAATTGACGCCGCTGAGTGTTGTCTCCGGAGCGGAGTCTGCGACTGATCAGCGGGTCACCAATCTGCTGATTCTGCTGCAGAGCATTGATGCCGATGGCAACCTGAATAACGGTATTCAGATCACCCACGAGATCCGCCAGGAAGTCTCGTTCAATGCTGGCAATATTGACTTTGACCAACCCAGTGCTGATTTCCGCGCTAGCCTGACGGCCATGCTGGAACGGCTGGATGACGTCGGTGCGTTCACCGATACCGATCCGCGTGCTCGTGCGGTTGTTGATACCGCTGACGCTCTGGCGCATTTTCAGCGTTCGACCGGCGCGCGTATTGAAGTCGAGACCACCGGCGGCACCTTGCGCGGATTTGAAGCCAACGCCTCGACCTGGCAGTTCCTCGGGGTTCCCTATGCCAAGCCCCCGCTGGGTGAGTTGCGCTGGCGCCCGCCGCAGCCGGCCGAGCCGTGGGAAGGTGTGCGTGAAGCGACGTCCTGGGCGGACCAGTCAGCGCAGGACTACACCCTGGAGCGGGTCAATGAAGGGGGCATGAGCGAAGACTCGCTTTACCTCAATATCACCGCACCCAAGGATGCTGACAACCTGCCGGTCATGGTTTGGTTCCACGGTGGTTCGTTCGCCATCCTGTCGGCCAACTCGCCGCAGTACAACAACCCCAACGGACTGGTCACCAAGGGCGTGGTGCAGGTCAGCGTCAATCACCGACTGGGGCCATTCGGTTACATTGCCCATCCGTTGCTGAGTGCCGAGAGTGGCTATGGCGCCTCTGGCAACTACGGCCAGATGGACCTGGTCATGGCGCTGGAGTGGATTCGCGACAATATCGCCGCCTTTGGCGGTGACCCGGGCAATGTCACCATTTTCGGCCAGTCCGGCGGCGGCGGTAAGGTCTATTCGTTGATGAACTCGCCGCAGGCGGTTGGGCTGTTCCACAAAGCGATCGTGCAGAGTGGCGTCGCACCGTTGGAGACCGACAGCTCGCCTGCCGATTCCCTGGCGGTATCTGAAGCCATTGGTGAGGCACTGTTCGAGCGGGTTGGGGTATCCACCCTGGAGCAAGCGAGGGCGTTACCCTGGACGGCGTTTGCCAAGGCGGATCTGGATAACGACATCCCGCGGCAGACCTATCGCCCCAACTCGGATAATTACTATCTGCCCAACACCTATTACGACAATGTTCAGCAGGGCATGCCCAGCGATGTACCGTTGATGGCAGGGGTGACCAATGGTGACTACACCACGATACGCGGGGCATTGCCGATCTGGTTGCAGCAGCGTAGTGCCGACTATCAGTCGAATCAGTACATCTATCGCTTCAGCCGGGTGCCGCCGGGCTGGGATGATCTGGGGCTGAGCAGTTGCCATGGCTGTGAGCTACCGTACCTGTTCAATTACCCGGCCGGTATGGTGCAGAACTACCTGCTGGGGTTGGTATTGACCGATACCTATACCCGGCCGGAGATCGGTGACCTGAACAACAACGGTGTGACCGGGACCCAGGGCGACGCAGCGGATATCTACGCCTCCATGCGCTGGGGCGCACAGGATATGGCCATGGCCGATTTGCTGATGACCCAGTGGAGCAACTTCGCCCGTACTGGCGACCCGAGTACCGAGTCGCTGGCCTGGACGCCATACAGTCTGGCAAACGATGCCCTGATGGAGCATGGCAACAACGGTGTCGCGGCGATGACAACGGGGGTAGCCGAGGCGCCCTGAGCCTTTTGTATCGTGCGTGGGCTGTGAGAGCAGCCCTTCTGGCCAGATGGCCTCAACCGGTGCCCGCGTTGGTGGGCACCGGTTTTTTTACTTACGGACTAGCGTGATAGCTGGCCGGCGCTGGCGGTTTCCACATGTTATTTGCAGGCAGTCAACCGTCGGCAAACAAGGTGTGATGTACGGCCAATAGATACTGAACAGTCGCTGTGCCCGCTGTTGCCGAGTCTTCTTTTTTCCTTGCCGGCGAATCAACGGGAGCCGCTTGCCCGGTTTTCCTGTGGGGTGGGGAGCACTAACCAGATTTGCACGCGCGCGCTTTGGGGCATGGGGGCGCATTCATAAACGACAATCATTTACATTGACCGACGGTCGGTTGGTATTTACAATCCGGCAGATCACCTTCTACAACATTGTCATTAGAGGAAAGGTCAGTATGCCCCGTCATCCGTCTCCGTATGTCGATGTACTTTTGCGCCAATTCAGGCCGAACTTGCACGCTGTCTCTTGCGCAGCGATCTTCGCGGGGTTGGTTGTTGGTAACGCCGCGCCGGTCTATGCCGATGCCACTTCACACGAAGTGACCGCGGAGGGGGCTACTGATAGCGACGCGAGCCTGACGACGCTTCCTGCCATAACAGTGACTACAACGCGACCTGGGGACTTTGGACCTGTCATGGGTTACGTCGCGGAAGAGGCTGGTACTGGTACAAAAACTCAAACGTCCATTCTTGAAACCCCTCAGTCGGTTTCCGTTGTTACGCGGCAGCAGATCGAAGTGCAGCGGCCGTCCAGTACTAGTCAGGCATTGCGGTACACCGCCGGGGCGAACAGTGAGCGCTTTGGTGGGTTTGGTGGCCAGCTGGACCTCACACGCATTCGCGGCATAGACGCTGACTACTATCTGGATGGGCTGCGGGTTATCAGCAACGCATCCACATGGTCTACCCAGGTTGATCCGTTCACGCTCGAGCGGATCGAAGTTCTGCGCGGTCCATCTTCATTCTTGTATGGGCAGGGCACCGGTGGCGGAGTTGTGAATCAGATCAGCCGCCGCCCCCAGCGGGAGTCATCCCATGAAATATTCATACAAGCAGGGAGCTTCAATCGCCGGGAGATTGGATTCGACAGTACGGGTTCTCTCAATGGCGAGGACACGTTGCTGTACAGGTTTACGGGCACCGGGCTTGATTCGCATGGCCAAGTGGAGGATGTGCGCCATAAACGAGTATATCTGGCACCGGCCTTGACCTTGCGCCTTGGCGAAAACACCTCTTGGACTCTGTTGGCGACGTACTCTCGAGAGCCTGAGATACCCGACTACAACAGTTTGCCTGCAGTAGCGTTGGGCTTGAATGGAAGTCGCTTCCCTGAGGTTGACCGCCGGCGGAATTATTCCGATATGGATTTTCAGGGATCGTCACGTAAACAAAACTCGGTGAGTTCCTTGTTCGAGCATACTTTCAGCAACGGCTGGAAGCTAAATAGCAACCTGCGCTACATGTACATAAACTCGGATATTCAGCGCACTTCAGTCTATGGTTTTCAAAACAGGGGCGGGGATTTGTGGTTGGAAGGGACTTATGGCCTGGCTCCATCCAGCTCCCACACTTTCCAATTCGATAACAACCTATCCGGGAAGTTCGAATTCGGCTCTACTTCTCATCATGTGCTGTTAGGCATTGACTACGCGAGGGGAAGTATCCGCAATGATTCCTATAGAATGGATCCCGTTGCATTCAACCCTTTTGATCCCACGAACTACCGTCCTGATACGATTCCCGACTTTACTGACAGCCAAACCAACTGGCCCTACAACGTACGTCAGGATTTCAACCGTCTGGGTGTCTATCTTCAGGATCAGATTTCTTATGATAGATGGCGATTGACACTTAGCGCCCGTCACGACTGGTCCAAACTCGATGATGAGTCGCGGAGCTACTCGACCCAATGGACCAAGACCCGGCAGAGTGAAAAAAAATGGAGTGGGCGGGTAGGCCTTAACTATATCTTCGATAATGGCTTGGCACCCTATATCAGCTACGCGACTTCCTTTGATCCGGTGTTGGGTAGTGATTTTCATGGCAGTGCGTTCGTGCCAACGGAAGCCAGGCAGACCGAGTTGGGCATTAAATACCAGCCGGCCGGATCGGCCACCTTACTAAGCGCCGCGGTATTTCAGCTCAATCAGACCAACGTGAAAACGTCCGATACCCAGCACTTGGGATACTGGACCCAATCGGGCAAGGTCCGCTCTCGTGGTTTGGAGTTGCAGGGGACCGCCGAGGTCATCCAGGGGCTAAATCTACTTGCCAACTATGTCTATCTGGATAATACGCTGGTCAAAGACGCTGTCTATGAAGGCAAGAGCCTGACGCAAACGCCACGCCATAGCGCGTCGACATGGTTGGACTATCGATTGGCCTCTGGCCCCCTGAGGGGAGCGCAGTTGGGGATGGGGGCGCGCTATCTCGGATCGACTTGGGGCAATCCGGCCAATACCTTCAAGGTACCAGCGACAACCTTGGTGGACATGGCTGCAAGCTACGATTTGGGGCTGTTGTCTTCCTCATTGGATGAGGCTGTGCTGTCGGTGAATGTCAGTAATCTTGGCAACAAGAAGTACGTAGCGAGTTGCACCTCTGAGATGTACTGCTTCATTGGACAAGATCGCGTGGCAACGGCAACCATGTCATATCGGTGGTGAAATGTGCGCGCTATAAAGAAGAGTCGCCGCGCGTTTCTGCGTGGCTCGGCGTTAGCAGGCGGGGCTTTGCTTGTGGGACATCCTGCTTTCGCCTCAATCCACCGTCTAGCTTCGCTCATTGATATCGCCGGACGCCATGTGGTGTTGCCGCTACCGGCACGGAGGATCGTCTTGGGCGACGGACCGTTGGCCTACGTCATGGCGTTGCTGCAACCGGGTAAACCCTTCGCCAATGTCGTTGGCTGGGGTGATAATTTTCGTTCGGCCGACCTTGGCGGGTACGAAGCCTATCGTCGGCGCTTTCCCGAGATCGAGCAGATACCGACATTTCGCGGCTCCGCCGTCGGCGCTATTGATGCCGAGCTGGCGATCGCACTGGCGCCTGACGTCGTCATCCTTAATCTTAGCTCCCGTGCGGCCGCCGAGTCATCCGGGCTGATGAATCACTTGGCCCAGGCGGGCATTGCTGTCGTGTTCGTCGATTTTCGCACCAGCATGTTCGGGAATACCGAACGCAGCATCCAGATCGTCGGGGAGCTGCTGGGCCGGACAGACCGCGCCGATGCCTTCTTGCAATTTCGGCAAACACAGATCGAGCGAGTGACGTTGCCTCTGACGCAAGTGCAGTCCAGACCCAGTGTCATGATCGAGCGGGCGGCAGGGCTGTATGACGATTGCTGCCTGAGCTATGGCGATGGGAACTTTGGCGAACTGGTCGCGGTGGCTGGCGGTTTGAACTTGGGTACGCGTTTTTTGCACGGCACCTTCGGCACTTTGCATCCCGAACAGGTAATCGAATCGGATCCCGACGTGGTTCTGGTGACCGGGGCCAACTGGTCACTTTATTCACCGGCTGGCGATTGGGTCAATCTTGGACCCGGCGCCGACCTGGCGGAAGGTCAAGCCCGTCTGCACAGATTGATCAACAGGCCCGCTTTTCAGTCGTTGCGGGCTGTGAAGAGGGGGAGGGTGTATGCAATCTGGCATCCGTTCTATGACAACCCGTACTACTTCATCGCATTGCAGCGCGTCGCCAAGTGGCTGCACCCGGAGCTGTTTGCGGCGCTAGACCCTGACGCCACCTTCCGCGAACTGCACGCTCGCTTTCTTCCTGTTCCTTATCAACCGGGCTACTGGCTGAGCTTGGATGGAGTCTCTGCATGATCAAGTCAGCTACTGATAACGCTGTTGCACTCGAACAGGGTCGACATCTCTACTCTAGTCTTGCCGCGCGACGATTGTTTTTGCTTGTCGCCATCGGAGGGCTGGCTGTTGTCTGTTTCATCGCCGATCTTTCCGTCGGGCCTGCTCATTACAGTTCGTATGAAGTGCTGTCTGCACTGTGGGATTCTGACGCTGCTCTTCCTATCCAGGTGATCCTGTGGGAAATCCGGTTGCCGGTGGCGCTGACCGCACTTGTCGTAGGTGCCAGCCTGGCCGTTGCAGGTGTGGAAATGCAGACTGTGCTGGGAAATCCCCTAGCCAGCCCCTTCACATTGGGTTTGTCTGCCGCAGCAAGTTTTGGGGCCGCGCTTGGCCTGATTCTGGGAGTAAGTGTTCTGCCTGCATCGGCTGTGGCTTTTGCCATTCCAGCTAATGCCTTTCTGGTTTCGATGATGGCGGCATTGTTTATCCATCGGTTAAGCCAGAAGCGCGGCATAACCACTGAGATGATTGTGCTGCTCGGCACGACGCTGGTCTTCACATTCACTGCCTTGCTGGAGGCATTGCAATACATTGCGCCGGACCAGGCGCTCTCTGCCGTCGTGTTCTGGACGATGGGCAGCCTTTCCCGTGCAAGCTGGCTCAAGCTGGCCATCATGAGCACCGTGCTGTTGGTCGTAACGCTAATGTTTGCGCGCCAGGCCTGGGCGTTGACAGCGCTGCGGCTCGGAGAGGCGCGAGCGACGAGCCTAGGTGTTCCAGTAGGACGGTTGCGACTTCGAGGGATTTTGCTGGGCAGCCTGCTGGCCTCGGTTTGTGTGGCATTCGTCGGAACTATCGGATTCGTCGGCCTCGTAGCTCCTCATATCGCCCGCATGCTGGTGGGTGAAGACCAGCGCTTTCTGTTGCCCACCTCCGCGCTGTGCGGAGCGCTCATGCTGTCAGCGGCTTCAGTATTGAGCAAGACGTTGGTGGCGGGGCAGACATTGCCCATTGGTATCGTCACTTCGTTGGTCGGCGTGCCACTGTTTTTCACTCTGATTCTACGGACGAGGCAGCAATGACTGCATCGTTGAATGTCTCAGGTGTATCCATTTCTTTCGATGCTCACACGGTGCTTCGGGAACTCAGTTTTGGGCCATTGATGGCCGGCAGTGTTACGGCTCTGCTAGGTTCCAATGCCGCAGGAAAATCAACCTTGCTGCGTCGGATGGCTGGTGAGATTACTGGGCCGGGCCGGGTCGAAATTGCCGGAGAGCCGGTCGAGATCTGGCCTGCCTATCATCGCAATCGGCCGGCCCATGTTCCCCAGGATATTTCGATGCGATCCTCCTTGCGCGTATTAGAAGCGGTGTTGTTGGCCAGTAAGCAGGGCGGTGGGTGGTCCGTGGACAGCGATGAGCTGGATGCGGTGACCAGGATGCTCCAATTGCTGAAGATAGACGCACTAGCAGGGCGGGCGCTGGCGCAACTCAGCGGTGGACAGCGTCAGTTGGTTTCCATCGCGCAGGCTTTGATTCGCGAACCATCCGTTCTTTTGCTGGATGAGCCGACGAGTGCTTTGGACCTGAAGAACCAATTTGATGTTCTCGACCTGATCAGACGGCTGGCGCGTGAGCAATCCATGTGTGTGGTCATGGCGATTCACGACATCAACCATGCTCTGCGTTTTGCCGATTATATTGTCGTTTTGCATAACGGCTCAGTGCAGGCGTGGGGCCCTGCGTCAGAGGTGGTGACGCCTGCGTTGCTGGCGCAGGTCTACGGCGTTGAGGCTCGGGTTGAACGCTGTTCGCGGGGGTATACGCAAGTCATTGTCGATAACTCATTGTGCGCCGGGAGCGATGCCACATGGTGACAATCATTATGCGCAACGCCTTGCGCGATCAGATAGAGCGGGCGTCCGAAGGGCGTCAGACGGTCCTTTATACGGCGAAAGGGCAGCCAAGCTATATGAATGTGGTTCCGCTGATGACGAACGACAGTCTCGGGGTAGGCGGCTGCGACCCTCATTGCGCGTTTATTGTCAGCGGCAGGGTGTGCAAGGAGTTTTTTTACGGAAGCTATCCAGGCGTGATCAGAGCTGGTGAATTGCTCAGCCTGCCTGGCGTAGCGCCAGGCGCTGCCATGAACTTTGAGTGCGCCAGTCATGCCGCCCGCTCCTGTGGGCCTGGCTGGCATCTGAGCACCAATGCCGAACGCGCCGCACTGATGTTGTGGTGTCAGCAGCAGGGGTTCCTCGTCCAGGGGAATACCGATGCCGGCCGCTCCATCGCTATGGCGAGCGAACATGGCTGCCGTGTGGATGGTGGTCAATTGGGCGATACGCAAGGTAATCCAGCGACGCTGACGGGCAGCGGGCCGCTGAGCTGGCGACATGACCACACGCGTTGGGGAATCGCGGATCTGTGCGGAAACCTCTGGGAGTGGCAAGCGGGTTTGCGGTTGGTCGATGGGGAAATACAGATCATTCCAGACAATGATGCTGTACACGCTGATTTGTCTCGGAACTCCGATGCTTGGACTGCGTTGCGCCTGACCAATGGCGAAGCAGTGCCTTCCTGCAGTCACGACAGTGCCAAATTCGATGCCCCAGTTCATTGCCCAGAGGGAAACGCCGGTACACCTATCTTGCGTACACGAGTGTTCCATCGTAGCGGACCGGTCGCGGACGATACCAACCATCCGGGGCTGATGGATGCTCCGTTCAAATGTGTCGGTGCTGAAGCGGGTATCAGGGTCCCTTGGCGCCTGCATGCCTTGGGTTTGTTGCCCGTGGCCACGCAAGCAGGTAGCGCGCAAGTGTATCTGCGCAACTACGGCGAACGAATATTCATGAGTGGTGGCGCATGGTATTCCGGATACGACGGGGGACTGGATGCACTCTGCCTGAGTCATCCACGAACGCATGCCAGCAGTACGGTAGGTGCACGCCCGGCCTTTATCAGCCTGCGGTAGTTGAAGCTCTTTTTTTATCTGCTTTAGGCAGTCCAATTTTATTGAATATTTCCAGGCGGTTTGGAATGCAGCCCATCAACGACCCGGTCGACATACTTTTAGAAGCGGCGCAGAGGATAGATGCAGCGATGCTGCCCGCGAAGGTGCTGGCTTTTCAACGCATGCGTATTCTCGACAATCTGGCATGCCTTGCTGCCGGCTACGATGCGGCAGGTACAGATGCGGCCCTGGCGTTGGCACGTCAATGGAGTGGTTGTGACCAGGCTGGCGTAATTGGCTCCAATATGCGTTTGGCTGCGCCCCAGGCGGCGTTTGTCAATGCGGTACGTTCGAGAGCACTGGACTATTGTGATGTCGTTTCACCAGGTTGGCACCCGAGCTCATCGGATGTTCCTGTTGCGCTGGCGTGCGCTCAATTGGGCGGCGCTTCTGGTCGGGATATATTGGCGGCGCTGGCCGTGGGCCAGGATTTTGCGCAGCGTATCAACCAGGCTGCGCAGTCGAATGGATTCTTCTATAAAGGCTTCGATTCCAACATTCTTGGCCTGTTTTCCGGGGCAGTCATCGCCGCACGTCTCTTACGACTGACACCAGCAGAGTGTGCGCATGCAGTCGGTCTTGCGTTTGACTTCGGTATCGGTACTTTCCAGCACTACCAGGACAAAAGCTTGGCCGTGCGTATCAGCCAGGGGCTGGTGGCACGGCATGCTATTGAAGCGGCTCAATTGGCTGCTTTAGGCATCAGCGGGCCGCGGCGAGTATTGAATGGCGAGAACGGTTTTTTCAATCTTTACGCGCCGGGGGCCGCTGATCTATCAAAACTAACGGAAGAGTTGGGAGTGCGTTTCCTCGGCGAGGGGGATACTTGCTTCAAACGCTACCCTCATTGCAGCATTCTTTTGGCATTGACCGATGCCGTCCTTGCGGCAAGAGACGAGCTGCTGGCGATGGATCCCGAGCGTTGTGATGTGCGTTTGGAAATGTCACCCGTCATGTATATGGTGTGCGGCGCGCGCTATGTGCCGACAGACACCGCTCAGATCGACGCGCAGTTCAGCGCTTGTTACATTGCCGCCAATGCTTGGCTTCGCGGGCAGGCCACTCCTCGCGAGTTCAGCGCCGAGTACGCATGTGACCCCGCGGTCGTCAACTTGGCTCAACGCATACAGGTTGAGAGAGTGGACAACTGGGAGCGCTTCGACCAGTGCCGGCTGACGGTGAGTAGGCTCGGATGCACGCCCAAGATCATTGAGGCCGCCTATGGAAAAGGCTGGCCGGAAAACCCGCTTGAACCCGCTGATTTAGTGGTGAAAGTCAGACAGTGCTTTAGCCAGTCAGCATCTGAGCCATTGCGCCGTAATGCCAATGACATTATTCAGCACATCGAAATGCTTGAAAATGCGCCGTCTGTCGCGGCACTACTCAGCGCAGTTTGCCCGACTATTTAGGGGGTGTAGAGCTATTGTCCGGAAAGACGCCCAGCATACGTAAACAGCTTTCTGTAACTGCCTGTGCGAACGCTGTGCAATCCTTTGTTTGAGTGGCGATCACGTCATCGGTTGCGCCATGCACACCGGAGTATATCAATAGCGCTACCACTCTCGGGTTTTCCGGTGCCCAGAGACCGGCAACCTTGCCTCCCTCAATGATTTCCAGCAACTGATCGAGAATGGCATTCTTAGCTTGGTTGGAGCGGTCATGATGGTGATGGTTGGTATAGACGATGTCGTGTAGGTGAAATGTGTCGACGTAAGTGACGATACTGGCGTGAATCCAGGCCCGAAACCGTCCGACCCAATCTCCTTCCGCACAGGTTGCAACAGCCGTTTCCAGACTGACAAGAAATTGATCGGTATAGCGTTTGCCAAGCGACTCAAGAATCTCGTTCTTGGACGAGAAGTAGTGATAGAACGTGCCCTTGGCTACCTGTGCAGCCTCGACGATATCGTTGATCGTCGTCGAATCGACTCCGTTATCGAGAAATAGTTTTTCCGCCGCGTTCATCAACTCGTCCAGTCGAACTTCTGCAGGCTTTGTCCGAGGGGCTTTGGCCGCCCGGGCATCTAACTTGGTCGTCTTGTGTCTCATCTCGACGTCTCATCTCCCATCGCTTAACTCGACATCCGATCTCAATCAGAAAAGTATCGAGCAGTTTAGGCGACTTGGGCGTGTGACTCTAGAATAACCAATTGACCGACGGTCGGTCGGATTGTAATGTGACGTCATTCCCGCAGCAATTGCGCCTCGTCTCAAAGGAGTTACCATGAGCCCCTCCCGCCGATTTGCGGCAGCGTGCGCCGCCTATCTGGGAACCTTCCTCGCCACGCTTGATATCAGCATCGTGAATGTGGCGTTGCCCACCATCCAGACGGGGCTACGCACAGACATCGCAGGTCTTCAATGGGTGGTTAACGCTTACGCAATCTGTCTGTCCGCATTTATGCTATCTGCCGGGCCGCTGGCAGACCGACACGGACACAAGCGAGCGTGGTTAAGCGGAGTGATCCTGTTCGCTGTGGGGTCAGCGCTGTGCGGCGTGGCTCCCTCCTTATCCACACTGCTTCTGGGAAGAGCCGTTCAAGGCGTAGCTGCGGCATTCTTGATCTCCGGCGCGATACCGATCCTCATTCACCTTTTTAATGAGCCCAGACAGCGCGCTCACGTCATTGGTGGTTGGGCAGCATTCACCGCATTGGCGCTGTTGCTGGGGCCGCTGCTGGGTGGCGTGCTTCTGCATAGCCTGGGCTGGCATAGCATTTTTCTCATCAACCTGCCCTTGGGCCTTATTGCCGCCGGATTGGGGCTGTGGGGGATTCCGGAACGACGATATCCTGATCACGCGGCGCTGGACCCGGCGGGTCAAATTTTGAGCATCCTTTCCTTAGGGGCTCTGGCCTACGGAATGATCGAAGCCGGCGTCCATGGCTTCTTGTCTACGATACCGATGACTGCCTTGGTGCTGGCGTTGATGGGCTTTACTGCGTTCGCCGCCGTGGAAAAACGCGTGCAACGACCGCTTTTGCCGGTCGCGTTGTTTCGTGATCGAACATTCGTCGTCGCGAATTTCGCTTCATTCACCCTGGGCTTCTCGTACTACAGCAGCTTGTTCTTCTTTTCGATCTTTCTTCAACAAATCCAGGGCTGGTCTCCCGCCGAGGCTGGCTGGCGCATGATGCCGCAGTTCGTGACCACGAGCTTGATGTCCCTGCTGTTCGGCAGGTTGAGCATGGTTGTTCCAACTCGATGGTTGATGGTCATCGGCTACGGTCTTACGGCCTTGTCCATGTTGGGGATGGCCTTCTGTACAGCAGAGACCTCCTACGGGATTGTGGCATTGCTCTTCGGCTTGCTGGGAGCAGGAGCCGGCCTGGCCGTGCCCGCTACCGGCATTGTTGTGATGAGTACTGCTCCCCCTGAGCTTTCCGGGTCGGTCTCCGCAACCATGAATGCACTGCGTCAAGCAGGAATGACCATGGGCATTGCTATGCTCGGGGCGCTGATGAGTAATCAAGCGATCCGCGTACTCGCGCATTCTGCCATTGATCACGGCATCGCTAATGGCGCAGCGATTGCGCGTCAAGCGGTCACACACCATAGCTTCTCCGATACCTTGCCTGCGCTTCCCCAGCTTTATATCTCGGCCATGGAAAGCGGCTTCCGGGTAGCGATGATTTGTGCGGGCTTGAGCTGTATCGTTGCGTTGGTTCTGCTTGCCGGTTTCTGCGGAAGGGCCAACCAGGCCTTGAAAAAAGCAGGGGCGAATTAGGTAGGCAAAGGCGTACGTGGCGGAACTTCGACATCGTCTGTTCTGGCCGTGGCGGAGAAGCTGTACTTCGTTCGCGCAGTTGACGTCTGCATCATATTGAGCAGTCGCCACTGTCAAACAGATGCAATAAGGCGCGCAGTCGTTTGTACCCAGCCGCTGCACGCGAGATAGGGAGTAGGGGGCCGAGAACGGTTTCACGGGTAGTTGAGGATTGCGCAATTGCATGCTGTGCCACCATCATGATCCCCCCCGGTGTGCTATGTGACCCGCAGACTTGCGAACGCTCTGCGAGCCAGATGAACCGGCTGCTGCGACCAGTAGCTCAAGAACCCCGCGATTGCCAGGCGTGTCGCTTCTTGTGACGTGATGACGGCGCAGGGGACGGGGTTGCCCTGTGGTTGATGGCGCGTCATGTCAGTACCCGTCGCGCGTTTTGTTCTAATTGCCTGACCCAGGTCTGTTCTATCCGGCCGCTTTCAGTCGGTGCTCCCACAACCGGCGCGCCAAGCGACGCATGTTGGGAATCTCGTCGGTTTCATCGAGGATCGGACGACCGATAAGGGTCTCGATGATGTCTTCCATGGTTACCAGACCGCACCAGCTGCCGAACTCGTCGTAGACCAGACACAAATGCTGCTGCTCCTTGAGCATCTGGGTCATCAGCGCCTCGATATTCTGGCTGTCCTGCACGACCTTGACGGGCTTCATCAGGGTCGATATCGCAGCGTTCCGGTCATCGGTTGCCAGCAGGTCTACGCGAAACAGCACACCCAGCGGGGTTTCCTGCTCATCCAGCACCGGATAACGCGAGAACTGACCGTGCTGGACGCGCTGGCGTGCCTGCGTAACGGTCAGATTCGGGCCCAGTACTTCGCTGACGGTACGCGGTGTCATGATGTCGCGTACTCGGATGGTGTGCAGGTCCAGCACATTTTGAATCATTCGCTGCTCGTCTTCATCCAGCGATTTGAGCTCCTGACCGAGCGCGGCCAGCGCCTTGATTTCGGCACGCAGGTCATGCTCCGGCGCCTTGCCACCGAGACAGCGGGTCACCAGATCAGATAGCAGAATGAATGGTTTGAGCAACAGAATCATGCTGTTCAGCACGCCGGGCATCAGCGGTGCCAGTGCCGGCCAATAGCGAGCGCCCAACGTCTTGGGCAGGATTTCTGAGCCCAGCAGGATCAGCAGGGTCATGATCGCGGAAGCGACGCCCAGATAGCCGTCACCAAACACGATTGTCACCTGTGCGCCAACGCCAGTGGCGCCAACGGTATGGGCGACGGTGTTAAGGGTCAGGATGGCCGCCAGCGGTTGGTCGACGTTCTCCTTCAGCTGTTTCAGGCGTGGGTACAGGTTCGGGCGCTCGGACTTTTGTCGGGCGATGAAACTAGGTGTCATCGACAGCAGTGCCGCTTCGAGGATGGAACAGATGAAGGAAACCAGAATGGAGAGGACAGCAAACGCTATCAGAAGGGACATGGGGATCTTGAGTGGCCAATGATGCGCCTAGTATACGACCGGTCGATTCCGGCTCAATTGTCTGGCTGATTCAGGATGTTTCCAGTCTCTGAGTGCCGGTGCCGCCACCTGTGCCCGGTTCGGGATACCTACCAGGCCGGATGCTCTCGGCGATCCGGCACCGGCGCTATGCTGCGTCGCTGTTGGCTGCGAACAAGGCTTCAAAGGTGTCCATGTCGAGCGCGGCGATTATGTTCTGTTGGTCATCGAGAATTTCGTACATCACACCTTCGGTACCGCGGATGCTGAACAGCACCAGGGTGCCGCCATCGCCGCCGCACTCGCGGTGGGGCGTGGTGTCTGGCTGGCTGATGGTGTAGCTGCCGGTTGGGCGGGTTTCTTTCAGCTCGCCGTTGGCGTGAAACAGCTGATGCTCACCGCGAATAACGAAGGTGTGGTTCACCGCGCAATGTCGGTGCAGCACGATGGGATCGTGGGCGTGAAAGTGAAACAGTACGTCGACCAGTTGGTTGGGGCGGTCGACACTGAGAATGCAGTAGTCGAAGTTCTTGAAGCCGGCCAGTTGGCTCCATTGGATATGACTTAGTTCCAGGCTCTTCATGGTGACGTCCTTTGTTGTGGTGCTGCTGGTTTAGCGCTCGGGCATCCAGTCACTGACGATGATGTTGTCAGCACGCTTGGCGCGTTCGGCCTTTTTGCGTGCACTGATCTGCGCGACGCACTGGTCTTCGTTATTGAGGATCACGATGCACTCCAGGCACTGAATGCACTCGTCGTAGTCGATGGCGCCGCTGCGCTTGATCGCGCCGATCTCGCACTTGTTGTGGCAGTGCTGGCAGGGTTTGCCGCAGGCGTCGATGCGCCTCAGCCAGGAGAACAGGCGCAACCGGCCGAGGATCGCCAGGCCAGCGCCAAGAGGGCAGACATAGCGGCAGTAAAACTTGTGTACGAACAGGCCGATACCCAGCAGCAGCACCGCGTACAGCACAAACGGCCAACTGCGCACGAACACCAGGGTGATTGAGGTCTTGAAGGGCTCCACTTCGGCCAGCCGCTCGGCCAGCGTCAGTGAGTAGAAAGCGGTTGGGATCAGGCCGATCAGAATCAGGTATTTCAGCCACTGCAGTCTGTGGTGCCATTGCTCGCTGATCTTCCACTGGCGCAGGTGCAGCTTCTTCGCCAGCCAGCTGACCATCTCCTGCAGTGCACCAAAGGGGCAGAGCCAGCCGCAGAACAGGCCGCGCCCCCAAAGGAACAGGCTGATGAAGGTAAAGGTCCAGAGAATGAAAATCACCGGGTCCATCAGAAAAACGGTGATGTCGAAGTCATGCCATATGGCGAGCAGCAGAGTGAAAATATTGACCACCGAGAGCTGGCCCTGGGCGTAGAACCCGATGAACAGCAGGGTGAACAGCAGGAAGCCGGCGCGCAGCAGGTGAAAGCCGCGGGCGTGCCGGCTGACCCGCTGCTGATAGATGAATAGCGCGGTGACGAGCGCGAGCGACAGCAGCAGAGCGCCAATTTGCCAAGCACGTTGCTGCCACATCTGCAGCCAGATTGGCGTGGGGGCGGCAACGGCGCTGGCTTCTTGCAACTCGAACAGTTCCGGCTCCAGTGTCAACGCTTGCTCGAAGTGGCTTTGCTGCTCGCTCAGCGGGTTACGGCGCAGAGTTACGTTGAGCTGCAGCGCGGCCGGGTCTACTGGATTGAACGCCGCATGGGTCTTGATGCGGAAGATATTGGCCCGCCAATCGCCGGGCGGTGCTGCCAGCAGCGGCAGCAGGATGCCGTTATTGAAGTTCATGTCGTGCAGCTCGATCGCCTTGCCGTGTTGCAGCAGGTTGATGCGACTGGGGGCGGTGGCGGGAATGAAGTCGTCCGGCACATGCGGGTACTGGCCGCGTGAGAGCACCAACAACGCCTGCTCGCCTGGCAGCAGTTCGTCTTGCAGTTGGCTGAAGGTGTCGTCGCCGAGCAGGTTACGGCCAGTGATCGGCGTGTTCAGGTAGGCGAAGTACAGCTCACTGAAAGGCCGCTCGGTCGTGTCGGAAAAGCCCGGATACAGGTTCAGGCTGCTACCCAGTGCTGCTTCCACTGTGGGCGTATCCAGTTGCCAGTGCTGCAACAACCCTCGATTCAGCAGTTGCTGCCAGTCCAGTGGCTCGAACAGCTCGGGACGGGCGACGGCCTGTGGTCCCTGGGCGAAATCCGGCAGCAGCGCGCGGGCAACGGTCATCGCCGATTGCAGTACTGTTTCGTTGAGGATGACGACCGACACGGTGGCCTTGCTGACGCCGTCGATGTAACCCACCGCATCGCCATCGACGCTGCCGCCGTGGGTGCTGCCGACGACGATGGGCGTGGCGATATTGCGGCCGGCGTACTGGTCGGCGAAGTCGAACAGCGCCTGCTCGCCCAACCCGTGCAGGAACACCGGCTCGTGGTGCTCGAGCACGGTGACGCCGGTTAGCTTGCCTTCCGGGGTCATGCCGATCAGCAGCCGAATCGGCTTGCCGGAAAAGCCCTGCAGGCTGGAATAGTCGGTCGACTCGAAAGCATAGCCGAGCAGTTGATCCAGCTGAAACGCCTGATAGACGGGAGGCGTGCCCTGTTTTTCGATCAGCCGGGTGGCACTGGGGAACAGTTGCTGCACCGCCGGCTGCCAGTCGCGCGCACTTTGGGGTTCGGCGCGCAGGGCGGAGCCAAGCAGGCACAGTAGGCAGACCAGCAGTAGCTGCCGGAGCATTGGGCGACGCGCAGACATGGCGACTCATCCTTGTTGTTGTGCTCCCATGCTGGCGAGCACAGGGGCAGGGGAACCATCCAACTTAGGGGCCGAGCCGTTGCTACTTCAGTCTTAGTTCGCTGCCTGGCGGCTTATAAACGGGACCGCTTTGGGGTAGTCTGCCGGAACCGCCTGCGTCGCTCTGCAGCGCCTTCTGGAGCACGCAGCATTACAACAACAACGCGGATGCCAGAGCATGTCCTACGATGTCAGCCAGTTGCGCAAGTTCGTCACGCCCGAGATCATCTTCGGTGCAGGGTCGCGCAAAACCGTCGCCAATTACGCCTCTACCTTCGGTGCCCGCAAGGTGCTGCTGGTGTCGGACCCGGGAGTCCAGGCTGCCGGCTGGGTGGTCGATGTCGAGCAAAGCCTGATGGAGCAGGGTATCGACTATGTGTTGTTTACCCAGGTCTCTGCCAATCCGCGCACCGAAGAGGTCATGCATGGCGCGGAGGTGTACCGCGCTGCCGGTTGCAATGTGATCGTTGCCATTGGCGGCGGCAGCCCGATTGATTGCGCCAAGGCCATTGGCATTGCTGTGGCACATGACCGGCATATCCTGGAGTTTGAAGGGGTCGATACCATTCGGGCCCCGATTCCGCCGCTGATCTGCATCCCGACCACTGCCGGCACCTCGGCCGATGTGTCGCAGTTCGTGATCATTTCCGATCAGCAGGAGAAGGTGAAGTTCTCCATCATCAGCAAGGCGGTGGTGCCGGACGTGTCGCTGATCGACCCGGAAACCACGTCAACCATGGACACCTTCCTGTCTGCCTGTACCGGAATCGACGCCATGGTGCACGCCATCGAGGCCTTCGTATCGACCGGCAGCGGGCCGATGACCGACGCCCACGCCCTAGAGGCGATGCGCCTGCTTAACAGCAATCTGGTGCAGATGATCCAGAACCCGCAGGACATTGCCGTGCGCGAGCAGATCATGCTCGGCAGCCTGCAGGCGGGGCTGGCGTTTTCCAACGCCATTCTCGGCGCAGTACACGCCATGTCACACAGCCTTGGCGGCTTTCTCGACCTGCCGCATGGGCTGTGCAACGCGATCCTGGTCGAACACGTGGTGGCGTTCAATTTCGACGCCGCACCCGAGCGCTTCAAGGTGATTGCCAATACCCTGGGTATCGACACCCGTGGCCTGACTACGCCGCAGGTTCGGCAGCGGCTGGTGCAGCATGTGATCGATCTTAAGCAGGCGATGGGCTTCCATCAGAGTCTTCGCATGCACGGGGTCAGTAACAGCGATCTGCGCACCCTGTCGCTGCACGCGATGGACGATCCCTGCATTCTTACCAATCCGCGCGAGTCCAGCCTGAAGGACGTCGAGGTGGTCTATGCAGAAGCCCTCTGATCCGCGCCGTGAGGTGCTGACAGGGCTGCTGGGACTGGGGTCGCAGTCCTCGCGCAAGAGCTACTACCCGGAGCTGCTGGCGCGATTGGAAGAGCTGGAGGACGAGCGCAATCGCTACAAATGGCTGTTCGAAAATGCAGTGCACGGGATTTTTCAGGCCAGCCTGGGTGATGGCTTGCGGGCGGCCAACCAGTCGCTGGCGCGGATGCTTGGCTATGACTCGGTTAGCGCGCTGGTGGACGCCCGGCGTTCGCTGGCAGAGCAATTTTTTATCGGAGGTTCCGAGGAGTTCCAGCGCATTCGTCATCACCTGCTGCGCAAGGGCGAACTGAGCGGCTACGAAACCCGGCTACGCCGTGCCGATGGCAGCCTGATGGACGTACGCATGAATATTTTGCTGCGTCCTGACGCCGCCGACCATGTGATCGAAGCCTTTGTTGCTGATGTGACCGAGCGCAAGCAGGCGCAGCAGGCAATGCAGCAACTGAATGATGAGCTGGAGCAGCGGGTTCAGCAGCGTACCCGGGAGCTGGAAACACTGAACGAAAGCCTGCGTTTCGAGATCATTGAGCACGAGCGCACTCAGGGGGAGTTGCGCAAGGCGCGGGATGCTGCTGAGCAGGCCAATCGCAGCAAGGACCGTTATCTGGCCGCAGCCAGTCACGACCTGCTGCAACCGCTCAATGCGGCGCGGCTGCTGATCTCCACCCTGCGCGAAACTCCCTTGGAGGAGGGCGCGGGTCTGCTGGTCGAGCGCTCGCACACGGCATTGGAAAGTGCCGAGGATATGCTCAGCGATTTGCTGGACATCTCGCGGCTGGACCAGCCGAATCTGCAGCCCGATTGTGGCGACTGCGCGGTGGCCGACATTCTGGAGCCCCTGATCAGTGAGTTCGGCAGCGTGGCCGAAGCCGCCGGGGTTGGCCTGCGAGGCCGCTTTGGTGATCAGGTGGTGCGTACCGACTACCGTCTGCTCAGTCGCATCCTGCGCAATTTCATCAGCAACGCGATTCGCTACACGGACCGTGGCGGCGTGCTGGTTGGCTGCCGGGTTCGCGGCAGTGAGCTGTGTATCCAGGTCTGGGATACAGGCCGCGGTATCGCCCGCGGCGACTTCAAGCGCATTTTCCAGGAGTTCAATCAGCTGGACGTGGATCGTGCCGACCAGCGCCGCGGCGTTGGGCTCGGGTTGGCGATTGTTGATCGCATCGCCCGGCTGCTGAATGCCCGCATCGAGGTGCAGTCGCGCCTGGGGCGGGGCTCGATGTTTGCGGTCAGTATTCCGCTGGCCGTCGCAGGCCCGCATCGCAGCGATGCCCCAGCCAGCCAACTCCTTAGTTCTATTGAGGTGCCGCTGCAAGGACGCCGGATGCTGGTGCTGGATAATGAGCAGATCATTCTGCAGAGCATGCGCGGGCTGTTGGAGCAGTGGGGCGCCGAGGTGCTCACTGCGGTCGACCTGGAGCAGGCTCAGGCGGTGCTTGGTGAACAGCCGCCGGACGCGCTGCTGGTGGATTTTCACCTTGATGGCGGGCGCACCGGTGGTGAGGCGGTGACGGCGCTGCGTGCCCGCTTCGCCAGCGAACTGCCGGCGATCATGATCACGGCCGATCGCGGTGAGGCCTGTCGTCAGGTGGCGCGTGAGCTGGATATCATGGTGCTCAACAAGCCGCTGAAGGCAGGCAAGTTGAGGGCTGCTCTCGGCACACTGCTCAGTAGTAACGACTAGACTGAGCGCGCAGTTGCAGAGAACGGCCAGTAACCATGCTGTAACAATTGTTTCGGCAGCGTTGCATTGTCATCAAAGGGACTCGGCTGTGTCGTCGGAACGCCGCTGAAAGTTCATCGTTCATTGCCTGATCTGTCACGTTCGGTCGCCATCCTGTTTGGGTTTTCAATCAAACCAAACCTGAGAGGAAGGAACCGATGTCCATCGAACAACGCGACCAGCTGGTTTATATCGACCACGGTGAGGGTGATGAGCCGCTCAGCACCCGCAAGATGAACCCGCTGTTTTCCAGCATCCTGGAAGCCCGTCTTGCCCGTCGTCAGGTACTCAAGGGTAGTGCCGGCGCCGCTGCGCTGGGCTTCTTTGGCCTGGGTCTGGCTGGTTGCAAGAGCAGTTCCAGCAGCGATGATAACGGCAGCCCGGCACCGGCTGATCTGCTGGGTTTCAGTGCTGTTGGCGTCAGCAGCGCAGATCAGATTGTCGTTCCGGAAGGCTACAGTTATCAGGTCATCATTCCTTGGGGCACGCCGATTCTGGGTAGCTTCCCGTCGTTCTCGGTCAACAGCACCGGTGCGGATCAGGCCGAGCAGATCGGTTCGCACCACGATGGCATGCACTTCTACCCAATTAACGGCAGCTCGGAAGATGGTCTGCTGGTACTGAACCACGAGTATGTTGAACCGCGTCTGATGCACGCGTCTGCCCAAGGCGTGGCCCTGTCTAGCGGAGCGACCGCGCCGCTGGTTGGCGGTCAGCGCCCGGCCGATGAAGTGCTGAAGGAAATGAACGCTCACGGTGTTTCCGTCGTGCGCATCGTCAAGGGCGTGAACAACGAGTGGAGTGTCCAGCCGGACAGCATGAACCGCCGTATCACCGCTCTGACACCAATGGAAATCCAGGGCCCGGTTCGCGGCAGCGATTTCGTCAAAACGCTCTATAGTCCCAACGGCACCATGACCCGCGGTACCCTGAACAACTGCGGTAACGGCTACACGCCCTGGGGTACCTATATGGCGGCCGAGGAAAACTGGGCCGGTTACTTCACCAACAAGGGTGACAACCCGCGCGAGCATTCGCGTTACGGCGTGTCCTCCGGCAGTGGTCGTTGGGCCTGGGAACTGGCTGACAACGGTGCCGACGAGTTCATCCGTTTTGATGCCAGCATCAAGGGCGCCGACGCCACCCAGGACTACCGCAATGAGCCGGTGTGCTTCGGCTGGATGGTTGAAATCGATCCGTTCGATCCGACCAGCAACCCGAAGAAGCGCACCGCCATGGGCCGTTTTGGCCACGAAGGGGTGGTCTTTGCTCCGGCTGAAGAGGGCAAGCCGGTGGTGTGTTACTCGGGCGACGATTCCCGCTTCGAGTACATCTACAAGTTCGTTACTGCGGCGAACTACAACGCGGCGACTGCCAATGGCAGCATGCTGGATGAAGGCACTCTGTATGTCGCCAGGTTCAACGATGACGGCACCGGTGAGTGGTTGCCGCTGGTGTACGGCCAGAACGGTCTGGACGAAACCAACGGCTTTACCAGTCAGGCCGACGTGCTGGTCAACACTCGCCTGGCTGCCGATTTCATGGGCGCTACCCCGATGGACCGCCCGGAATGGGGCTCAGTGGATCCGGCCAACGGCGATGTCTACTTCACCCTGACCAACAACACCAACCGCAACGCTGGCAACGTCAATGAAGCCAACCCGCGGGTCGCCAACCGCCACGGCCATATCATTCGCTGGAAAGAAGACGGTGGTGAGCAGGCTGCAACCACCTTCAGTTGGGACATCTTCCTGTTTGGTGGTGACAGCGGCGAGAGCGGCGTTGACACCAATATCGGCTATGACCCGAACGGCGACATGCTGACCGCCGACAATATCCTCAGCTCACCCGACGGCTTGTGGATCGACCCGGACAGCCGCGTCTGGATTCAGATGGATAGCGGCTACCGCGATCCCTTCGGCAACTGCGCCATGCTGGTTGCCGATCCGACGACGGGTGATCTCAAACGCTTCCTGGTTGGCCCAATCGATCAGGAAATCACCGGCATCACCATGACCCCGGACCAGAAGACCCTGTTCATCAACGTTCAGCACCCGGGTGAAGGCACCAGCCCTGCCGACTTTGCCGCAGGCGACTACACCAGCAACTGGCCGGACTTCACGCCGACAACCCGTCCGCCGCGCTCGGCCACGGTCGTGGTTTGGAAAAACGATGGCGGCGTGGTTGGTAGCTAAACGCTGTTGGTAGCCAAGAGGCTGTCCAGGCGGGGCCGCTGGCGCTACCTGGACAGAAAAACGGTACGTCATTTCGGGGTTGGCAGCAGCTGACCCCTGCTTTTACGGAGAAATCATCATGGGTGTAGGTGGAATCAGTATCGGCTCACTGCTGATCGTGCTGGTTATTGTCATGCTGCTGTTCGGCACCAAACGTCTGCGCAACATTGGCAGCGATCTGGGTGGCGCGTTGAGCGGCTTTCGCAAGGCTGTGCGGGACACGGACGAGGCCCGTGATGCACTGACCATGGATTCGCAGGAGCAGGTTGCCGGGCGCAGCGAAACGCGCTCGCGCGCTTGAGGGTGGGTGCCGCATGTTCGGTAACGGCATGACGGAATGGCTGGTGGTCGGGGTGGTGGCGCTGATCGTGCTCGGCCCCGAACGCCTGCCTTCGCTGGTGCGCATGGCGGGTCGCGCAACCGGTAAGGTGCGTGGCCTTTGGAGTGATGTGCAGCGCGAGCTGGACGGCAGTCTGCCAGCCGATGAGGTCAAGGAGTTGGCTGAAAACGTACGCGAGCTGCGGGCTCAAACCAACGTCAAACAGTTTGTCCGGCGATTGGCGGTAGATGAAGAGCGCCGCCAGGGCTGAGGCCTGACGGCGGGTTGGTAGCTGTACTCAGGGAGGAGTGCAGGAAGGCAGGTTGGAGCGCTGAACGTTGTTGCCTGCGACGGGCCCGTCAATAGTGTAGGTACATCCAAACAACGGGTCCGCTACCGTCGCCGGCGTCAGCCAGTCATCGCCGCCCGGTTTCGGCCCGCCTTGCTCCCAATTAAGCATGGCGGCGAGCGTTGCGGTGAACTCTGCTTCGGTAAAGTCGCAGTGTCCGGGTGCTCGCATGGCCCGCTGTACAAGTAGCCCGTCACTGCCATTTTCGGCGGCGCGCCTTGCGTATTCCTGCTCCATCAGGATCGGTACAAACAGATCACCAATGGTGTGCGCGGTGACAACGGGGACATCGAACTCGCCGTTAACCTTCGGAATCCAGCGCAAGCCGTCATCACGCAGACCGTTGGCTCCCTCGGTTGCAGTGGCCTTGACGATCATGCTGTTGAAGTTGATCTCGTCTGTGGTTAGCGGCTCGTCCAGCTCGCTTTCAAAGCGGTAAGTGAGTGCGTTGGTGTCAACCACGCTATCCAGAAGAATACCGTCGACCGAGCCGTCCGAGCCGGCAAAACTCTGCAGCAGGTCCTGGAAAAGGCCAAAGCTGATGGGGTACATGGGGCGTTCACCACCACTGAGGTTTTTCAGTGTCTGGTAGAACGCTAATCCTGGCTGTGTCAGGCCGTTTGGAAATTTGTTCGTGCTGTAGTCGTTCCACAGTACAGCACGGGCGTTGGCAACGATCGTTGTGGCTTCCTCTTGGGTCAATGGGAACTCATCAATCGGGTTACCGGACAGTGCCGCCAAAGCAATGGTGTAGCCGGCAAAGAAGTTGAACAGCTCGGTATCGCCTACGACACCGCACATCGGTGCGGAACCTGCGTAGTTGACCACGTTGTTGGCTGTTGCCAGGGTTTCCCGCTCTACCGCTGCAGCAGCGATGTGGCCGCCCATGGAAACACCGGTGATGTAGTACTTGTCCGGCGTATCCAGGGTTCGTCCGTTTTCAGCGGCAATATCAGTGAACGCTAGAGCCAGGGCGTTGGTATCTTCCAGGCCGGCACGCACATCATAGAAGTTGGCGCTGTAGCTGGAGGCTGCCCAAGCGTATCCCTCATCTAGTAGGTAACGGCGCATGGGCGGGGTGTCTACGGTGAGCTGGTCTACGTTGCTGGTGCGGAAGCCGTGGGTGTACATCACCAGCATACCGTTCCAGTTTTCTGGGACTTCAACACGGTAACCAGCACCATTCAGGACGCCAGACCAGCGACTGGTGGTGTTATAGGGGGCTTGGTCTTCCAAGGCAGGAAATGGCAGGGTGTTTTCGTCAACACTGAAAAAGCCGGCCTCTACTCGTTGCTCTTGAAGCCTGATTCGAGTGTCTGTTTGTTCGCCTGATGATGAGCTACCCCCACCGCCGCCACTCAGACAGCCGGTCAGGGCAAGGGTACCGACCACCGTTGCCGTTAGCGCCGATTTTCTAAACGCGTTCATTATTTTTATTCTCCATACGCAAGCTGTTGTTGTTGGTTGAGTCTTGCGGCTATCAGTTAAGAATCAGTGCTGGCAAAGGGCAAGTACTCACTGTCTTGTTTTGAGACGTTCTCGCGAGCATGGATAGGAAGGCATCAGTGGTCTGGATCGCTGTAACAGAGGCATCACCCATTAGGGTGAGTTCGTTGGATTTGCTGGTGTTGGGTTAGCCCAAATGGGTGATTTGGTGGCAGGGATGGAGCCGATAGCGTCGGTGATCTGGTCAGGCCTGTCTGGAATAACCAGTTCAGGGGGTTGCCGAGCGATTACATAATCGTGACAATCGGGACGGCCTCGCAGTCATATTGCAGGCTTATAACAATAATTTTGCAAAGAAAGGTCAGTACCTTATCCCCAACTGCCCTGCGCCCGATCAGAATCGGGATTCTTTGCCATGGAGAGAGCATGCCACTGGTTGCCCGTTTATCGCTGGAGAACCTAGTCACACTGGTTTGCAGCCTGTTTGTTTTGCTTTCAGCCTGGATCCTCGGGCATCTCGTATGGATATTGCTGGAGCCGCAGAGTGTGCTGCCAGCGACCCCTGCGCTTACCTACTCATCAACTGCAACAGAGCACGGCGTTGCCCAGCCCGGCTTTCGCGAGCTGGCGCTGTTGTCCCCCTATGGTCGTGCCGACAAGGCACCGGTCGCGGTTGACGCACCCGATACCAAGCTTAGCTGGACGCTGAAGGGCGTCTTGTCTGACCCCGATCCCGCACGCAGTGCCGCCATTCTGGTTACCCAGGGTCAGCCCGAGAAGCTGTATCGCGTTGGCGCAACGCTGCCGGGTCAGGTGCGGCTGGAACAGGTGCTCGCTGATCGGGTGATGCTGATGCGCGATGGTCAGCTGGAAACCCTGCGACTCAAACGCAACGAACTTAACAGCTCCGGGCGCCCGGCCCGCAGCAGCCGCGCGGTCGCGCTACCCGGCAGTGACTCCAGTCAGACGCTGGCGCCAGACGGTGGTCTTGCGCGTATTGATCGGGAGGCCTGGCTGAGTGATCCCCAGCGTTTTGCCGAAGTCATCAGCGCTAACCCGGTGATGGTGGACGGTGCTTTGTACGGGATTGAAGTGTCGCCTGCGCGCAACGCGCGGGAGTTTGAAGCAGCTGGCCTGCAGGCCGGTGACGTGATTACCGACGTGGATGGAACACCGGTTTCCCAGATAGAGGACTACCGCGAGATCCTGCGCGAGTTGTCCGGCGCCAGTTCGGTGTCGGTGTCGCTCGAACGCGACGGACAACCCATGAACATTACGATAACGATGGATTGATGCTGATGTCGATGCAGTTTCGCAAACAACGGCTGGCGCTGGCGCTGGCGTTGAGTCTGGGGGTGGTGAGTGGCTCGGTGCAGGCGCAGACAACTGCGGGTGCAGCAGCTGAGGGCGAAGATCTGGTGCTGAATCTGCGTGATGCAGATATCAACGGCCTGATCGAGATCGTTAGCCAGGAGACCGGAATCAACTTTATTGTTGACCCTCGCGTACGCGGGCAAGTCAATGTCGTCTCGGGGCAGGCGATCCGTCGTGATGAGCTGTACGACCTGTTTTTGGGCGTGCTGAAGTCGCAGGGCTTCGCGGCTGTGCGGGGCAGTGACGGCATGGTTCGTATCGTGCCGGAGGTGCAGGCCAAGGAAAACGAGGTTGCCGGTCTCCGCGGGGATACGCCCGGCGACGAGTACATTACCGAAGTCATCACCGTCAACAACATGGATGCGGCTCAACTGGTGCGAATCCTGCGGCCACTGGTACCCAAGGGCGGCCATCTGGCTGCCGCTGCCGCGTCCAACAGCCTGGTGATTGCCGATACGGCAGCCAACGTGCGACGTATCCAGGCGCTGATTGCGCGCATGGATCGCGAGTCGACCGAGGATTTTGAAGTGCTTCCCCTGCAGCATGCGTCGGCGTTGGATGTGGTACGCATTGTTCAGGGACTGGATAGCAACGCGCCCGCGGAAGAGTTTGCCCGGGGGCCGAAGCTGATCGCCGATGAACGCACCAACTCGGTCATTCTGCGTGGCGATCCGGAGGCACGGGCCAGCCTGCGCTCGGTGGTACGCAGGCTGGATGTCGAGGGCGATCAGGGCAACACGCAAGTGCATTACTTGCGTTATGCCAAGGCTGAGGAGGTGGCAGAGGTGTTGCGGGGAATCGCCGAGGGGCGTGAACGTAACAGTACCGGCACGACGTCAACCAACTCGGGCGCTGCATCTACCAGCAACACTGCAGAACAGAATCGCGTTCGCATCGAGGCTCATGAGAGCACCAACTCCGTCGTCATATACGGGCCTGCGGAGCTGTCTCGCGAACTGTCTTCCATCATCCGTCAACTCGACATTCGCCGCGCGCAGGTGTTGGTGGAAGCGGTCATTGCTGAAGTGTCCTACGACCGCGCCAAGGAGCTGGGTGTCCAGTGGGGCTTTGGTAGTGAGGATTCTGGCGTCGGCATAATCAACTTCAACCGCAACGGTAACGGTATCGTTGACCTCGCTGCAGGGGTAAACGCGTTTCTTGACGGCGACGTCAGCACGCCGCCCTCGCTTGGCAGTGGTCTGAGTCTCGGTGGGATTGGCTCTATCGGCAGCGCCCAGATCGCTTTGCTGGTCAACGCGCTGCAGGGCGACACCGCCAGCAACATCCTGTCTACTCCGAGTCTGCTGACCCTCGACAACGAGGAAGCCGAGATCGTGGTCGGTCAGAACGTGCCCTTTATTGTCGGCCGCTCGGTGGAGGATTCGGGGCAGGCCTTTGACACCATCCAGCGTGAAGACGTGGGTATCACCCTGAAAATTCGCCCGCAGATAAACGAGGGCAATGCGGTGCGTCTGGAGATTGCCCAGGAAGTCTCACAGATTGCGCCAGGCGTCAGCGGTGCGGCCGATATCATCACCAACAAGCGCAGCCTGACCACGCACGTCATGGTTGATGACAACCAGATGATTGTGCTGGGCGGGCTGATTGACGACCAGATGATTGAAACGTCGGACAAAGTACCGTTTCTTGGCGATGTGCCCGGTCTTGGCCGACTGTTCCGTTATGACACCGCCTCGTTGCAGAAGCGCAATCTGATGGTCTTCCTGCGCCCGGTGATCGTGCGTGATTCGGCGGTTGCTGAGAGCCTGACCCACGCCAAGTACAGCTATATTCGCGACCGTCAGGTTGCCGAGCAAAGCCGCCGTGGCCGACTGGATGTCGGCGAAGGGGTCCCGGTTCTGCCCGATTGGAACTACCTGCTGGCGCTGCCGCCGCCGTTTGAAAACGCACTGCAGGGCACCGCCGTACCGACGGCAATCAGTGCGCCACCCAGCGCAGTGCAGGAGTAGGCGATGAGCGAGCAGGAAAGCAGCAGTGTCGCCGCGCCAGCCGCTGAAACCGGTTATCGCTACTCCCGCCGGGTGGGTGTGTTGACGGGGGCGATGCGTGATGACGGCCAACTGGAGGTGTTCGTGCGGGCCGACTGTGATCCGCAGGGGCTGCTGGAGCTGCGTCGGCGGCACGGTTGTCCGTTGTTGCCGATCGAGTTGGACGACGATGCTTTCGCCGCGCGGCTTCGTGATCGCTACGAACGCTCGGCCAATGATGCCATGCAGTTTGTCGAAGGACTGGGTGAGGACGCTGACCTGCTCTCGGTCGCCCAGTCGCTGGCTGAGCCAGAAGACTTGCTCGAATCGCAGGATGAAGCGCCGATCATCCGATTGATCAACGCGCTGCTGTCCGAGGCGGTGAAGGAAAACGCCTCGGACATTCATATCGAACCGTTTGAAAATCGCCTGTCCATCCGTTTGCGGGTCGACGGTGTATTGCGCGAAGTGCTTGAACCACCGCGCGCTCTGGCGCCGGTGATCGTTTCACGGATCAAGGTCATGGCCAAACTGGACATCGCCGAGAAGCGCCTGCCACAGGACGGTCGGATCGGCCTGCGGCTAGTGGGGCGGGCGGTGGATGTGCGGGTTTCGACCCTGCCGTCCGGTCATGGCGAGCGGGTGGTGCTGCGTCTGCTCGACAAACAGGCCGGGCGCCTGGAGCTGCGTCAGCTCGGTATGTGCCCGGAACATTACGTGGCGATGGAACGGGTAATCAGCCGCCCGCACGGCATCGTGCTGGTAACCGGGCCGACTGGCTCGGGCAAGACAACCACGCTGTATTCGGCGCTGATGCGGCTGAACGACCGCAGCCGCAACATTCTTACCGTCGAAGATCCTATCGAGTATTACCTCGACGGCATTGGTCAGACCCAGATCAACAACAAGGTCGACATGACCTTTGCTCGCGGTCTGCGTGCAATTCTGCGTCAGGACCCTGATGTGGTGATGGTCGGTGAGATTCGTGATATCGACACGGTGCAGATCGCCATTCAGGCCAGTCTGACCGGTCACCTGGTGTTTTCCACCCTGCACACCAACACCGCCATCGGTGCCATTACCCGTCTGCGCGACATGGGTATTGAGCCGTTTCTGCTGTCGTCGACCCTGAACGGCGTGTTGGCCCAGCGGCTGGTGCGCACCTTGTGTCCGGACTGCCGCGAGCCGCATCAGGCCAGCAGCAGTGAATGTCGTTTGCTGGGGCTGGACGAACAGACGCCACCGACGCTGTATCGTGCGGCCGGTTGCGCCGCCTGCAATGGCAGTGGCTATCGCGGGCGTACCGGCATCTATGAGCTGATCGAGATCGACGACACCCTGCGCGGCATGATCCATGATGGCGCCAGTGAGCAGGCCATGGTACGGCACGCCCGACTGGCGCAGCCTGGGATTCGGCAGGATGGGGTGCGCCGGGTGCTGGCAGGTGACACTACGCTGGAAGAAGTCCTGCGCGTTACCCGGGAGGACTGAGCATGCCTGCCTTTGAATACACTGCGCTGGATGCCAGCGGCCGGACCCGCAAGGGCGTAGAGGAGGGCGACTCTCCCCGTCAGGTGCGTGGTCGGCTGCGCGAGCAGGGGTTGACGCCGATGACGGTCAGCCAGGTGGCCGAGCGCGCAGCGGTGCTGCGCATGCCCGTGCTGCAGCAGCGGATCAAGCCGCTGGAACTGTCCCTCGCGACCCGGCAGATGGCGACCCTTGCGCGCGCTGGCCTGCCGATTGAGGAAGTACTGGCCACGGTGGCTCGCCAAAGCGAGTCGCCCAAAGTGCGCTCGGCGCTGACGGCAGTGCGCACGCGGGTCATGGAAGGCCTGCCGCTGGCGCACGCACTGGGCGAGTTCCCCTCGGTCTTTCCGGTCATCTACCGCACCACCATCGCCGCTGGCGAGCAGGCGGGGCGGCTGGATCTGGTGCTGGAGCGGCTGGCTGATAACGTTGAGGCGCAGAACGCCATGCGCCAGAAGATCCATCTGGCGATGTTCTACCCGGCCATCCTCACCTGTGTAGCGTTGCTGGTGACCGTCGCGCTGTTGACCTACGTGGTGCCTGAAGTGGTCAAGGTGTTTGACGGCATGAATCAGCAGTTGCCGCTGCTGACCCGTATGCTGATTGCGGTCAGCGATACCCTGCGCGACTGGGGGCTATTGATGCTGCTGGTACTGGGGGGGCTAGGTTATGGCCTGCGCACCCTGTTGCAGCGGCCTGCCTACCAGCGGCGCTGGCACGATCTGCTGCTGCGGCTGCCGCTGATCGGTCGCTTGACCCGCGGTCTCAACACTGCCCGTTTTGCGCGGACCCTGAATATCCTTGCCGCCAGTGGTGTACCGCTGCTGGATGCATTGAACATGAGTGCGAGTGTCATCACCAACCTGCCAATGCGCGAGGCGGTCAGCGAGGCCGCCCAGCGTGTGCGTGAGGGTGCCGGGGTAGGCCTGGCGCTGGAGCGTAGCGGCTATTTCCCGGCAATGACCCTCAGTCTGATCAAGAGCGGTGAAAGCAGCGGCACCCTCGATGACATGCTGGAGCGGGCGGCGGAAACCCAGGAACGCGAGCTAGAGGCGCGTATCGCCATGGTGATGGGTGTTTTCGAGCCGCTGCTGATTCTGACCATGGGCGCGGTAGTGCTGGTGATCGTACTGGCGATTCTGCTGCCAATCTTTGAACTCAACCAACTGGTGAATTGATGATGAGCAATAACCACGTACGCCGTGCTGCGCAGCGCGGTTTTACCCTGATTGAAGTGATGGTTGTGGTAGTCATCCTCGGGATTCTGGCGGCGGTGGTGGTGCCGCGGGTCATGGACCGGCCGGACCAGGCACGGATCACCAAGGTGCAGAGCGATATTCGTGCTATCGAAAGCGCGTTGAATCTGTATCGACTGGACAACTTCAGCTACCCGACCACCGAACAGGGCCTGCGTGCACTGGTGCAGGAGCCTACTGGTCAGAATGCGCCACGTAACTGGCGCAAGGGTGGCTACCTGGACCGCCTGCAGCAAGACCCGTGGGGCAACGACTACCAGTATCAGACACCGGGGCGCGATGGTCGCCTGTTTGATCTCTACAGCTTTGGCTCCGACGGCCGCAGCGGTGGCACTGACAGCGCTACCGATATTGGCAACTGGAATCTGGAACAGAACGGCGAGCGTTGATGAGCATGCGTTCCGACCACCACTCTGCGCACAGGCTGCAGACCGGCTTTACCCTGTTTGAAGTGCTGATCGTATTGGTGCTGATCGGGGTGATGGCGGGTCTGGCGACGCTGTCGCTGGGTGACGGGGCGGAGCGCGAGCTGCGTCGCGAGGCTGATCGGCTGGCTACGGTGCTCAAGCTGGCCCGTGACGAGTTGCTGATCAGTGGCGGCAGCGAGCGGGCGCTGGGAATTCGGCGTGACAGCTACAGCATGCTGGATCTGGTCCTGCTTGATGACGCCACTCGTGAGTGGCAGCCGGTGAACGACGCGCAGCTGGGGCCGCATGTTGTGACCGAGGGCTTGATCGAGCTGGACTTCGAAGCTGCTGATCAGCCGCGCAGCCTGTCCTCCAGCAGGGTATGGACACCCCAGCTGCGGCTGAGCAACACCGGCGAGATGACGCCGGGCCTGATTGTCCTGCGGGCACGTGAGCATAACCTGGAGCGCTTTATTCAGGTTGAGTTGACCGGCCATATCGAGGTGTTCAGTGAGCGTCCGTAGCAGCCGTGGTTTTACCCTGCTGGAAGTGCTGGTGGCGCTGACCGTGCTCGCAGTCGCCCTCGGGGCACTGGTCAAGGCGGGCAGCGATCACGCCCGCAATACCGGCTATCTGCAGGAGCGCACCCTGGCGCACTGGGCTGGCAGCAATCTGCTGGCTGAGTACGAATCGGGCATGCGTCCGGCCACCGACGGTGAGCTGAAGGGCGAGACCAACATGGGGCCCTACCGCTTCGGCTATCGTACCCAGATCAGCGATTACAGCGCCAAGTCGCCGTTTCCGCTGCCCTCGGTCAAGCGAGTTGATATTCGCCTCTGGTTGCTGCCCGGTGATGAAAGTGACCAGCGCGCGATGGTTAGCGGGTTTGTGCTGCCATGACGGTGCGCAACGGGCAGTGCGGTTTTACCCTGCTGGAGCTGCTGGTGGCCATGTTGCTGTTTGCGGTGATGAGTGTGGTCGCCTATCAGGGCCTGCGGGCGGTGCTGGAGACCAACGAAGTCAGCCGGGAACACGCGAGCGAACTGGCGGATCTGCAGGTTAGCCTGAGTGTGCTGGAACGTGATCTCGCGCAGTTGGTGGATATCCGCGTGCGCGACGAATTTGGTGACCGGTTGCCGCCGCTGCGGCTGCAGGCTAACAGTGATCAGCCGTTACTGGAAATTGTGCGGGCCGGGGCAGGCGGTGAGCAGCGTTTGCGCCGCACCGCCTGGCGGCTGACCGAGCGTGGTCTGGAGCGGGAGCTGTGGCCAGGCGTTGATGTGGCGGATGCCGACAGCTTGCGCCTGCAGCCGTTCGCTGAACTGGTGGGCGAGGACGAACGCCTCGGTGTGGACAGTGGATTTCACTTTATCGTGCGCAGGGCAAGCGGACTGGAGCGGGTCGACAGCTGGCCGCCGGCGGATCTTGACCCGGAATCCACCCAACTGCCGCTAGCGGTTGAAATACAGCTGGATCTGCCGCGCCTTGGCCTGATCCGTCGACTGATTGCGGTGGGGCAATGAAGCGTCGGCAGCAGGGGGTTGCGCTGATTACCGCGCTGCTGATCGTTGCGCTGGCGGTCACGGCGGCGGTCGGCATGGCGATGCGCGGGCAGGCGGACATTCGCCGCAGCAGCGCGGTGTTTGAACGCGACCTGTCGCGTGAGATCGCACTTGGGGCCGAGAAGATGGTGTTGCAGGTGCTTGAACAAGTCGACAGCGCTGACGAGTTGCTGTGGGACACCTGCCTGTCTCCGGTATTGCCATTTGAGGTCGATCAGGTGCAGTTGCAGGCGACGCTGGACAACATGCGTTGCCGGTTCAACCTTAACGCACTGGCCTCTGGAGACGAACAACAGCAAGCGGAGTTCGCCCGTTTGGTCGACCGCGTGGCGCAAGACTCAGGTGTGGCCATGCCAGCTGGCAGTCAGCTGGCACTGGCGGTTACCGACTGGATGAACCCGGAAACCGACGACCCGGTGTATCGCTTGCAGCAGCCGCCACGGCTATCGGCCAATCGCACCATGCTGGTTGCGTCCGAGCTGGCATCGGTCAGTGGCATGAGCGCAGAAGCCTGGCAGGCGCTGGCACCTTATGTCACGGCGTATCCGTCTGATCAGAGTCCGATTGACGTGGAACGCAGTAATGATCTGATCAAAGCCGTTTTCAGCGGCCGCACGGCGCCGGGCAATGATGCGCCTTGGTTCATGCGGCTACAGATCGTCGCGCATTTTGGTGAGCGCAATTTTTATCAATGCACACTGCTTGATGCCCCCAATGGCAGGGTAGTGCTGCGGGAACAGACGGCGTGCGAGCCGTAATGAAGACAGGAAGCAAGGCATGCTGATAGTGCTGTTGAGCAACCCCGACCAGCCGCTGCACTGGTGGCGTTTGGAGCGGGATGGACAGGTTCAGGATCAGGGGTGTGATCCGCTCTCGGTGCTTCAGGGGCGCTACCCGGGTGCACGGGTCAAGGCGTTGCTCGCCGACGGAGTCAATCTGTTGCGTGCCTCCTTGCCCGGACAGCGGGCCGCAGCGCTCAAGGCGGCGCTGCCGTTCGCCCTGGAAGAGCAGTTGAGTCAGGACGTTGATGAGCTGCACATTGTTATGGGGCCGCGTCGTAGCGACTCACGGATCAGTGCTGCGGTGGTCGAACGGCGCCTGCTGGAGCAGTGGCTGGAGTATTTTTCCGCTGCCGGCTTGCGGCTGGAGGCGCTGCTGCCGGTCACTGCCGTTCCAGCCGACGCGGTGCCTGCTGCGGGCGTGCGAGTGCAGGCATCCCCCTGGCCGCAGGATGCTCGCTGGCTGGTTACCGACAGTGCGGCTGAAGCCGTATTGCTTGAGCAGAGCATGCTTGCCATCTGGCTACGCAAGCGCCTGCTGGAGCGAGATGAGGCGGAACGCGCTGTCGAGCTGGCCGGAGAGGCCGCTGCGGGTCTTGAGGTGCTGCTGCCTGCGGGGGTATCGGTAACGCGCAGTCAGGCCACGTTAACCTTGCAGCAGCAGTTTGCCGTTACGGATTTCAATTTACTGTCAGGCCCCTACGCAGTCAGCATGGCACCACCGCCCTGGCGTGTCCTGCGACCGGCCTTGGTGGCGATGGCTGCCACGCTGGTGCTGGGAATTGGCTGGCTCGCAGCGGAGCGGTATGCCCTGCAGCAACAACGCGATGCGTTGCAGCTGCGCATCGAGCGCAGCTTCAGCGAGGCGCTTCCCGGAGAGCGCATGCTGGATCCGGCGATGCAGTTTCGTCAGCGTCTGAATTCCGCTTCTGGGGGGGGCGCTCAACCCAGCGCAGGCCAGTTGCTGTACGCGGTGTATAGCGCCGTAGGACAGCAGCAAGGCGTTGAGGTAAAACAGCTGCGCGGTAGCCGTGATGAGCTGGAGGTGGAACTCAAAGTTGCAACCTTTGCCAACCTGGAGCAACTGCGTAGCCAGTTGACCGCTACCAGGGGCGTGAGCGAAAGCCTGCTCGGTGCCGACTCCGATAGCGGCTCTGTGACGGCACGGTTGCGGATTACAAGGAGCGACTCATGAACGCCTGGTGGTCAGGGCTCGCGCCCAGAGAACGACGTATCCTGCTGCTGGGAGGGCTGGCACTGGTGCTGATTCTGGCCTGGGTCGCCATCTGGGAGCCGCTGGTACAGGGCCGCAGCGCGTTGCGCAGCGAGGTTGCCCGAATGTCAGCCGAAGCGGTCTGGATGGAACAGGCCAGTGATGAAGTGCGCCGACGGGCACGACTGGAGCAGCGCGCGCCCGCCCTCCCCGGGGGCGGCGGCTCGGTGCTGACGCTGATCGAAGTATCGGCCAACGCCGCGGGACTGCGTTCGGCGTTGACCCGGGTGCAACCGGAAGGAGAGGGCGCGCGGTTGATCCTGGATGATGTCAGTTTTGATGCTCTGATGGGCTGGCTCGCTGAGTTGGAGCAGCGCCAGGGGCTGCTGGTGACCCAGTTGGCCCTGGAGGGCAGCGAGGCCGCAGGGCAGGTTTCTGCACGTATCTTGTTGGAGCAGCGTTGATGAGTTGGTTAAAAGGACGTCGGCTCTGGTTGCTGGCAACGCTGGTATTGCTGGCGACTTTGCTCTGCAATGTGCCGGCGCAACTGGTATGGCGTCAGGTTCAGCCCTATCTGCCGGCAAAGGTCGAACTGGATGGTCTGACCGGTACCCTATGGCACGGCAGTGTTGCACGCATGCAGGTTGAGGGTATTGATCAGGGCGCGCTGGAATGGCGCTGGCAGCCGTCGGGGTTGCTGGCAGCGGAGCTGGTGTTGGACTTGGACTGGCGTCCGCGTGATGGTCAGGTTCAGGCGATCCTGCGGCTGGCTGGCAACACCGTTTCGCTGGAGCAGGTACGCGGCCGGCTCAGTGCGGCTAGCATGGCCCAGGTCAATAAGGCGCCCTTTGTTCTGCAGGGAGACTGGTTGCTCGATATTCCCCGGTTGACCTTGGCTGACTTGCGCGAGGTAACCGAGGCCAGTGGGCGGATCGCCTGGCAAGATGCTGGCGGCGGGCTGCCCAATCCGCTGGCGCTTGGCAATCTCGGCGCTGACCTGACAGCGGATAATGGCTGGCTGGTCATGAACCTGGCCGATGCAGGCGGCCCCCTGGGGTTGGCCGGTACCGCGCGGTGGCAGCCAGCCAAGCCACTGAAACTGGACACCCGGCTGCTTGCCCGTGCCGATGCCGAGCGCGACCTTGCCGCGGGCCTGCAGCTGCTGGGCCGGCCAGACCCGCAAGGCTGGGTGCACTGGCGGGCTCAATTGCAATGACGGAGATAGTGATGAGAACAGGTCGAATCGGCTGCTGTCTGCTGCTGGCACTCAGTCTGGGTGGCTGTGCAGGCAATCAGCTTAAGCAGCAGGAGCAGGACGCTGCGGTAGCGGATGTGCGCGCCCGATTGGGAATGGGGCAGTGTGATTCGGCGCTGGCGGAACAGGTACGGAGTCTGCAGGTGCCTGCAGTGTTGCTGGAAGCCGCGTATCAGTGCCTTACCCACGCCGAGCTGGATATTGCTCAGCGTCTAGTGGACAGCTACTTGGGTGAGCAGGAAAACGTCAACGAGCGTGACTACGCAGCGTATCTCGCGGCCCTTATCCCATATGCACGTTTTGAACTCGCTGCAGGCGACAGCCAGTTGCAGCTGGATCTGGGGCGTGAGGCCCACGCCGCGCTGACCGGTTTCGTTCGAACCTATCCCCAATCCGGCTATCGGGCAGAGATGGTGCCGCGTGTGCAGGCCGTGCTGGAAGGAATGGCCAGGGCAGAGTATGACCTGGCGGTACTGGATCAGGAGCGGGGGCAGGCAGAGCGCGCCCGGGCGCGGATGCGCTATGTGCAGACCAGTTACCCACGTAGCTCGGCGGCAGCCGACGCAACCGCCTGGCTGCTCGACAATCAGAGTTGATTCATTCCTCCATGCTCCTGGCCAGCTGCCGAGAGATATGTTGATGCGTTGAAATGGCGCACCTAATGGCCTTGACTTCTGGCGTTTTGCCCCGCGATTGTGCACAGCGGCGGGGCAACCTGTCATCAATTCGTCAAAAGCCGCTGTAAGTCACTGATATCTGACGTCATATCGTAACCTATTGATTTATAAGGTAAAAAAATAGGTTAAAAAATGATCATTCTAAGAGGTGGCCCCGTTTTATATACCTTGAGGCGGGTTTTCTGCAGGCTGTCCACATAGTTATCCACAGGATTTGTGGATAGTTTTGCTGGAGCCCCGCAGGGAGCGGCTTGCCGCCCCGGAGCCGGAGCGGCAATGCCTGCAAGACAGTCAGATTCCTTGCGGAATGTCCTCACCACCCAATGCACTGGTGATGGCGGGCAGTAGCTCGCTCAGGGTGCTGGCCATGATGGTGAAGCTGGCGTCCAGCTGGCTCAGCATGTCGTCGCCGCCGTTCTCGTCTGCTTCTTCGCGCAGCAGGTCCTCGAACTTGACGCGCTTGAGCGTCAGCTTGTCATCGAGCACGAAACTCAGCTTCTCTTGCCACTGCAGAGCCAACTGGCTGACCTGCTTGCCCGTGCTCAAGTGCAGCTGAATCTCGTCGCTGGCCAGATCCTGGCGCTTGCAGCGCACCACGCCGCCGTCCTCGCTGGTGTCACGCAACTCGCATTCATCACCGATCTGTAGCTGCTCCGGCGCCTGATTGTCCTTCACCCACTGGGTCATGCAGCTGGCAGGTGCGATCTTCACGTTGAGCGGCCGTACCGGCAGCGAACCTGTGCATTCGCGTAGGAGGCTAAGCAGGTCTTCGGCACGCTTGTGACTGGAGCTGTCGACTGCGATCCAGCCCTCGGTTGGGCAGATGCAGGCAAAGGTGGTCTGGGTGCGGGTAAAGGCGCGCGGCAGCAAAGACATGACGATCTCATCCTTGAGTGTGTCGCGCTCTTTCTTATAGACCTTGCGGGCGTCACGGTTTTCGATTTCCTCAACCTTTTCCGCGAGTGCTTCCTTGACCACGCTGCCGGGAAGAATGCGTTCTTCCTTGCGCATGGCGATCAGCCAATAGCCGTTGCTGACTTCGACGCGATTCTCCGAGTGACGTCCCCATGGTGTGGTCCAGCCAAGCGTATGTGTCTCCTGGCTGGCGCAGGGGCGGGACGGCTTCTGCTCAAGCGCCTCGATCAGCTGGGATTCGCTGAAGGGTACGGATTGACTGAAGCGGTAGATAAGCAGATTGCGAAACCACATGTGTGTTGTCCTTCTATTGCCGTGGGCAGGGTGCCCGAGAAAACGGCCAATATTGCCCCAGCAGACCGCCAGCAGCCAGTGTTTCCGCGGCTTCCGAATAAGATATTGAAATAACCTGATTTTTTTTTGAAAAAGGTGTTGCCAGAACCGAAAAAGCTCCCTAGAATGCGCACCACTTCGAGAGCAAACGGGTGATTAGCTCAGCTGGGAGAGCATCTGCCTTACAAGCAGAGGGTCGGCGGTTCGATCCCGTCATCACCCACCACTCGAGAAGAATAGCGCAGCGGTAGTTCAGTTGGTTAGAATACCGGCCTGTCACGCCGGGGGTCGCGGGTTCGAGTCCCGTCCGCTGCGCCATTTTCCCCTCCTGCAGTAACTCCTGATTTACCTTTCTAAAGTACGCTTCAGTACTCGTTCACAATTGCGTTTCTGCCGGTAGCCGGGCGTTTAAACCCCTGCTAAGCTGGCTGCTTCTTTTCGCCCATAAAGGGCTTGTCTACTGAGGTAAGCATGAAGCGTAATCTGCTGGCAGTCAGCATTGCAGTCGGGGCCCTGGCTCTGGCCGGTTGTAACAAGGACGAACCGGAACTCACTACTCCTATCCAACAAGCTTCTTACGGCATCGGCCTGAACATGGGTCAGAGTCTGCTGCAGGATGGTCTGGGCGATATTGATCCGCAGGCACTGGCGCTGGGCCTGCAGGATGCGCTGGGCAGTCAGGAGCAGCGGGTCGGTGATGAAGAGCTGACCAGTGCCTTCAACGAGCTGCAAAAGCGGTCCCAGGAGCGTGCTGAGGCACTGGCTCAGGAAGCGCTGGATGCCAACAAGAAGTACCTGGAAGAGAACGCTGCCAAAGATGGCGTAACGTCGACCTCGTCCGGTCTGCAATATGAAGTGATCAGCAGTGGTGATGCGGACGGTCCGCAGCCGCAGGCTGACGATGTGGTTGTGGTGCATTACGAAGGGCGTATGCTCGATGGCACCGTTTTCGACAGTTCCGTTCAGCGTGGCCAGCCGGCTGAGCTGCCAGTGGCCGGTGTCATTCCGGGTTGGGTCGAGGTGCTGCAACTGATGCACGTTGGTGACAAGTGGACCGTCACGGTTCCAGCTGAACTGGCCTATGGTCCGCGCAGCCCCAGTCCGGTCATTCCGCCGAACTCCATTCTGGTGTTCGACATGGAGCTGGTGGGTATCAAGCCCCGCGAAGAGTAAGCGCCAAGTAACACGTCGGAATGCCCGTGGCAAGGCCTTCGGGTATTCCGTTGTTACCTTTATGCACATTCTTCGGTAACGCTCGCTGTTTACTTTTGGTTTTTTTTCTGCTCTTCCTTTCTTTTGCTAACTCGCTGAAAAAATTGAATTTTTTGCTCTGGTTAAAATATGCGCGGTTTGTCTGCAGGCGCATGTAAACGGGCGTTTGAGCGAGTTTTCCTGATTTTCTTCACAGACTTATCCACAGAAGCTGTGGGTAACCTTCTGGACTACTGGTAGCGCTCAATCAGCTCGGCTATCTGCCCTTGATCGAGAAGTTGGTGAATCGCGTCGATCAGCGTGCGCGAGTCGTCCGGTTGCCGTTGGGTTGCACAGCGCAGATCGAAGCGTTCTATCTCCCAGTCGCTGATCTGGATGTTGGCCGGCTTTGTCAGTAGGTAGTGTTGGAGTGGGCGGCGCATTTCGACGGTGGCGTCGAGTCGACCGCGCTCCAGCATCTTTATACGGGTGTTCAGGTCGCGCACGTCGTGGCGGGTTAATTGGCCGCTTGCGAACGCCTCTGTGAGTGTCTCGCTGTAATGGTAGCCAAGGGTTGCTCCGACCATAGCCCCTTTCAGGTCGCTGAGGCTGGCTGGCGACCGGCTGAGGCTGCGTGTGGCGATGACGTCGGCGTCCTCGTACAACACATCGCTCCAGCTAAGCTGCTCGGGATGGGAGTGCCAGGATGGCTGGGTATTGCAGATGATGTCGATGCGGCCCTGGGTAAAGGCTTCATCAATCCGGTTGTTGGGGACGGCAACGAAGACTACAGCTCGTGCGGTGGTGCTGGCCACAAGCTCGCCCAGGTCCCGGGTCAGGCTGGTCTGCAGGGCAGTACCGCTCATCGCCACGTAGGGTGGCGGGTCGGAAGGAGAAAAGCCCCAGTTGATCGGCCCAGCGTAAGCTCCGGTCGACCAGAGAAATGGCAGCGTACTGAGATAGCCTAGAATCGGCCTCACGGTGTTACCTGTGTGTTGAGCTTACCTAAGCATAGATCAAAGTCGGTATTCAGCTACAAAGGTTAAGGTACCGTTCCGGGTTGTCCTGGCTGTCCGGTGGCAGGGTTTGGATGACCAGGCTGAATCCGCGCTGTTTCTTCGCTTCGTGCTTTGCCCGTGAAGCCAGCTCGGCAAGGCGCGCGGGGTCAAACTGGCGTGCCTGGCTGCCAACCAGCGGTAGAATGCCGATCGACAGGTTCAACAGGTCGTGGCTGCGCCAGCGACCCTCACGATCCGGTGCGGTAAAGCACTGGCTTTGCAGGTGCTCGGCCCGGTAGAGGGTGCGGCATAGCTGCTGAAACCGGTCATCCAGTCGCTGCAGGCGCTCACGCCAGTCATCACTGCGCATGACCAGCATGAAGTCGTCGCCACCGATATGGCCGACGAAATCGCAACGGGGGTCGCACAGCTCTCGCAGCAGCTGCGCCAGCCCCAGCAGGATCTCGTCCCCTTTGCCGTATCCGTACAGGTCGTTGAAAGGTTTGAAATTGTCGAGATCAATGTAGCAAAGCTGGGCGTCGACCTCGCGCTCCAGTAACCGTTGCAGACATTGCTGAATCGGAATATTGCCTGGCAGCAGGGTCAGCGGGTTGGCATGCCGGGCCTGCTGCAGCTTCAGCTCGGTGATCTGCCGGAGTACGTCAATGCCACGCCCCAGGCCCTTGTATAGCCCTTGGTCGACGATGATGAAGTCGTCCTCCAAGCGCTGGCGTGCGCGGCTGGTCAGCAGGCGGCTGACGCGCTGCAGGCTTTGCCTGATGTCGACTGTCAGGCAGTCGGGGTCCATCAGTTGCCGGATCGGCTTGCGGTTGTAGATTTCCTGGGCAAAGGGCTTGAGCATGGTCTGGCTGAGTGTGTGACGTTGCACCGCACCAATGGGGTGGCCCTGCTCGTCGATGATCGCCAGGGTGTTGAGCGTGGGTTGTTGCTGAAAGCAATCGAGCACAGTCTGCACTTTGGTATTTTCCGGCACCGCCGGTATTGGTAGCAGCAGGCTGTGGATGGGGGCGTCCTCACTTGCACCCGACTGGGTCCGGCTTAAACGCTCGCTCAGGTTGATGTCGTCGATGCGTGGGTCGGCGTCCGGGCGTCCGAGCAGATAGCCCTGGACCCAGTCGACGCCGATTTCCTCAAGGACGGCCAGCTCCTCGGGTTGCTCAATTCCTTCGGCAATGACACAGGCGCGCGAGGCTTTGGCCATCTGCAGGATGGACGCGACAAATTCGCGCTTGACCGGATCGCGGTGGATGCCATCGACAAAGTGGCGGTCGATCTTGACGAACTCGGGCTGCAGCTCAGACCACAGGCGCAGGCTGGAGTAGCCGGCACCAAGGTCGTCCAGCGCGATTGAGAAGCCCATGTCGCGGTAGTGGTGCAGTGCATTCTGCAGCAGGGACAGATCTTCGATGGGCGCCTGCTCGGTCAGCTCGATGACCACCTGATCGGGGGAAAGGCCATTGCGTTGCAGTATTTCCAGCGTGCGCCCCGGATAGTGCTGATGTTCCAGCAGGCTTTCAGGCGAGACGTTCAGGAAGAGCTTGCCCGGAAGGTTCAGGTTGCAGAATCGGCTCACGGCGCGATCGCGGCACAGCATTTCCAGTTCGGTCAGGATGCCGTGGTGACGGGCTGCGGCGAACAGGGTCACGGGCGAGTGCAAGGGGCTGTCGGAGGGACCTCGACTGAGGGCTTCAAAGCCGACAATACGTTCTTCCAGCATCGAAACGATGGGCTGAAACAGGCTGCTGACAGCGCCTCGATTGAGGATGGAGATGAGGGCCTGACGTTGTTCGGAGACGGTCATAGAGGTTCCCAGGCAAATGGAAGTGGCCGTACCTGGCCGCCCGGGTTTGCGTTAGACGCGTTCGCGGGCATTCGTCCTGACCGCGAAAGTGTGTCACTTGGCTATTACAGAAGGGTTACAGTCATGGTGCTGCCTGCCAGCAAGCGCCGGCAGGCAGCTGGCAGGGATCAGTCGACGGTAGCTACCTGATGTTCCAGTTGCAGCAGGTCCAGCAGGATGTGACTGGTTTCAACCAGGAACGCATCGTCCTCAGAGGTATCTTTCTCGTCTTCAGCATGATTGCTGTCAAGCAAGGGGTCCTGATTCTCCAGGCTGGTCAGCGGTTCTTCACCTCGCGCGGTAAGCCGCTGGTTTTCCAGAGTCAGCAGGCGCGACTCGTAGTCTTCCTGGCGCTGCTTGCGCTTGGCTTCATTCAGCGGCACGGTCTGCTGGGCGCGGATTTCTGCGTCCAGATTGATGCGTGCCAGGGTGTAAATGAAGTCCGGGTCTTTTGCGGCACGCGCTTCGTGCAGTTTCTGCAGTTGGGTGATGAATGGCTGCAGCTGGCTGCTAGCGCGGAAACGGGCCGGCGCAATGGTGTCCCAGGGCATGGCATGGGGGAGGGCGCTCTCGCCGATTTCCTTGCTGTCGAGCAGTGACGGATAGCTGATATCCGGCACGACGCCGCGGTGCTGGGTGCTCTGACCCGACACTCGGTAGAACTTGGCCAGCGTCAGCTTGAGTTCGCCATGGTTCAGCGGCTGGATGGACTGCACGGTTCCTTTGCCGAAGGTGGACTCGCCGATGACCAGCGCGCGGCCGTAATCCTGCATGGCGCCAGCGAAAATCTCCGAAGCGGAGGCGGACAGACGGTTTACCAGTACGGCTAGTGGTCCGTTGTAGGTGATACCGGCTTCGGGGTCATCCAGTTGCTGAACCTGGCCTTGACTGTCGCGCACCTGTACGGTCGGGCCCTGATCGATAAACAGGCCGGTCAGCTCGGTCGCCTCCTGCAATGACCCGCCGCCGTTGTTGCGCAGATCCAGCACTATGCCGTCAACGTTCTGTTTGCTCAGTTCGCCGAGCAGACGGCGCACGTCACGGGTGGTGCTGCGGTACTCTGGATCACCCTGGCGATAGGCCTTGAAGTCGATATAAAAACCGGGCACCTCAATCACACCGATGTGGTAATCGTGACCCTGCTCGTTGATGTTGATGATGGAAGACTTGGCAGCTTGATCTTCCAGTTTTACAGCTTCACGGGTCAGGTGCACGATCCTGCTGGTCAGGTCGCCCGGCGGGTTGCTGGCGGGGATGACCTCCAGGCGCACGGGAGAGCCTTTGGGGCCGCGAATCAGCTTGACCACCTCATCCAGGCGCCAGCCAACCACGTCTACCATGTCATCGTCGCCTTGGGCGACACCGACGATCTTGTCGCTGGTGGCGAGCTGCTGGCTGCGTTGGGCCGGGCCGGCCGGTACCAGGCGAACGATCCGGGTGTACTCGTTATCGCTCTGCAGTACCGCGCCAATGCCTTCCAGCGACAGGCTCATATTGATGTCGAAGTTCTCGGCGTTTTCTGGCGAGAGATATTGGGTATGCGGATCGTAGACCTGAGCCATGGCGTTGATATAGCTCTGGAACAGGTCCTCGGAGCGGGTCTGATTGATCCGGATCTGCTGGCCGCGGTAGCGCTTGCCGAGCAGCTCCTTGATCCCTGCCATGTCTTTGCCGGCCAGCTTCAGGCGCAGTACTTCGTCTTTGGCCTGTGCGCGCCAGAGCTGCTCAAGGGCCTGTTCGTCAGCCGCCCAGGGCGCGTCTTCGCGATCAACCAGAATCTCCTGGTCGCTGCTGAAGTCGAGCGTGTCGAGCTTGTTGTCGATCAGGTCCAGGGTAAAGGCCAAGCGCTGCTGCACACGCTGCAGCTGACGTTTGTGCATGGCAAAGCCGACGCTGAGGTCGCCGGCTTTGAGCAGGTCGTCGAAACGCAGGCGGTTGCCGGCGAAGGCATCGATGTCCTGCTGGGTAAACAGGCTGCGCTGGGGGTCGAGCTGCTTGATGTACGTGTCGTAGATCTGCGCGGACAGGGCGTCGTCCAGGCGGATGCGATTGTAGTGATGGCGTCGCAGTAATTCGACGGTATTCAGACTGGCAATGACCTGGTCGCGGGTCGGTTGCAGTGAATCGAGGTCGAGGGCTTGATTCTGCTCGGCCGAGAGCACAGTGCCGCTGAGGGTCAGCAGGGCAATGAGACAGGACTGGCGCAGGAGAGGGAAACCTTTCATCTGGGGTATCGTGTCCGGAGAGAGTATGCTTTTGGAGTTCCGACGGGAGCCTAGAGTTCCCGCATATGGCCACTATTGAATGAACTATGGAGGTAGCGTGAGAGGATTGCAAGCTGAGGGCGGGGAGCTGTCATGGCAGGTCCAGCCTGCTGTAGAGCTGAAATCTGGCGAAGTTCGCGTTCGCGTCATGGCTGCCGGTTTGAACCGGGCAGACCTGTTGCAGAAGGCTGGCATGTATCCGCCGCCTGCGGGCGTAACCCAGGTTCTGGGGCTGGAATGTGCCGGTGAGGTGATCGAGGTTGCCGAAGGTTCACGCTGGAAGATCGGTGATCGCGTTTGCGCGTTGCTGGCCGGCGGCGGTATGGCGGAAGAAGCTGTGGTTGACCAGCGTCATCTGCTGGCGGTACCGGACAACCTCGGCTGGGCCGAAGCGGCTGCCATTCCGGAGGTGTTCAGTACCGCCTGGTTGAATGTATTTGTGTTGGGCAATGCGCGCCCGGGCGAGAAGGTGCTGATTCACGCCGGTGCCAGCGGCGTGGGCACTGCGGCAATTCAGCTGTGCAAGGCGCAGGGCAACCCTTGCTGGGTCAGTGTCGGCAGTCAGGACAAGCTGGATGCCTGTGTTGAACTGGGTGCCGAGGGTGGCGTGCTGCGTCAGGGCGGGATTGCCGCGCTGAAGGACTTCGGTCCGTTTAATGTCGCGCTCGACCCGGTCGGCGCTACCTACGCTGCTGATCACCTGGATCTCTTGGCGTTGGATGCGCGCTGGGTACTCATTGGATTGATGGGCGGCCGCGACGCGACCCTGGATCTGGCCAAGGTGCTGGCCAAGCGCATCAGTCTGATCGGCTCAACCCTGCGGACCCGTGATGCCGAGTTCAAGGCCACCCTGCTGGCCGACATGGAGCAGCGCCTGATGCCCCAGTTCGCATCCGGTGAGCTCAAGCCGATGGTGGCAAAAACCTTCGGTTTTGCCGATGCCGCTGCGGCGTTTGAAGAGCTGGCGCGTGATCAAGTGGTTGGCAAGGTGATTCTGGTGCGCGAAGACTGATTGTCCGCGCTCCGTGCCACAACAAGCCCCAGGCGTTGCTGACGCTTGGGGCTTTTTTTTGGTGTTGCGCGGGAGTCTGCCAGCACTTGTTGTAACGGGGTTTTCGCGGACACGCTGCGCTCTGTCCGCCCTGCGGGCCGGAGCTGCGCTGTGGGGCGGAGCAAGCCAATGGCCTGCGCGCGGAAGGGGGCTGAGGTTAGTGCAAGCCTTTGAGTTCTGATCGGGCATTCGCATCCGCGGACACGCTGCGCTTTGTCCGCCCTACGGGCCGGTGCCGTGTTGTATGGCGGACAAAGCCTGGCGTGTCCGCCAAGGGCGGCGCTTAGATCAGTTGTGCGCTGTTGCAGAAGGCGGTCAGCACGGTAATCAGATAGCCCGGATCACGGCTGCCAGCTAGCTCGCGGATCGAGTGCATGGCAAAGGTCGGTGCGCCGATGTCGACGGTGCGTACGCCCAGGCGGCTCGCAGTGATCGGGCCGATGGTGCTGCCGCAGCCCATGTCGCTGCGTACGACGAACGCCTGGACCGGGACGTCTGCACTGGCGCAAAGGTGGCGGAAGAACGCAGCGGTTTCGCTGTTGGTGGCGTAGCGTTGGTTGCCGTTGATTTTGATGACCGGGCCGGCGTTGAGCTTGGGGCCATGGTTTTCGTCATGCTTCATGGCAAAGTTCGGGTGCACGGCGTGGGCGTTGTCCGCTGACACCAGTAGCGAGCGCTGGATCAGTTGGATGCGTTCGGCGGCGTCCGGCACGAGGCGGCGCAGTACGTCTTCGAGGAAGGGGCCGTCGGCGCCGCAGCAGGAAGATGAACCAATTTCTTCGTGGTCAGTGCAGACCAGCAGGCAGGGTTGCTGGCCATCGTTGTTCAGTAACGCCTGCAAACCCGCGTGACAGGACAGCAGGTTGTCGAGCCGTGCGGCGCTGAAAAAATCACCGTCCAGGCCGATCTGGGCTGGCGGTTGGGTATCGTAGAAGCTCAACTCGTAGTCGAGCACTGCTGCATCGGCGCAATCTGGATGTTCCTGCTGCAGCTGAGTTGCCAGCAGGGCGCGCAGATCACGGCCGCCATCCAGGCTGTGCGCCAGCACCGGTGGCATGTCGGTCTGCGGGTTGATCGGCAGGCCTTCATTAACTCCACGGTTGAGGTGAATCGCCAGGTTGGGAATCACCGCAACAGGGCGTTTGAAATTGATCAGCCGGCTGTCGAGCGAGCCGTCTGCGCGGCGAAAGGTGACGCGGCCAGCCAGCGACAGGTCGCGATCGAACCAGGGCGCGAGCAGGGCGCCGCCGTAGATCTCGACACCGAGCTGCCAGAGGCCTTGCTGGTCTTTTTCTGGCTGCGGCTTGACGCGCAGGCACGGGCTGTCGGTATGGGCGCCGATCAGGCGCAGGCCGCGGCTTTGCAGAGCGCCGTCGGCACCCAGCTGGAACGCGATGAGGGAAGAGTCGTTGCGGCTGACCAGATAGCGTCCGCCGGCCTTCAGTTGCCAGTCCTCTCGCTCGTCCAGCCCTTCAAATCCGGCTGCGAGCAGACGCTCACGCAGGGTGGCAGTAGCGTGAAAAGGGGTGGGTGAGCGGGCAATGAAATCGGCCAGATCCTGAAGCTGTTGGTCCTGCATGAAGCTCTCCTGCAAGGTTGAATTCGGGCCCGTCGTCAAAACGGGCAGGGGCTCTCGAACGCCATACGCTCGCCGGTTTCCGGGTGACTTATGGTCAGCCGGGCGGCGTGCAGGGCCAGCCGCGGGGATGCGTCGAGTGCAGCACCTTCGGCATACAGGCGGTCACCCAGCAGTGGGTGACCGATCGCCAGCATGTGCACGCGTAACTGGTGCGAGCGACCGGTGATCGGCGTCAGTTCCACCCGGCAGTAATTCTGATAGCGCTCCAGCACTCGCCAGAAGGTCTGCGCATGCTTACCCAGCTCGTGGTCGACGATATGCCGTGGCTTGTTCGGTGGATCATAGCGCAGCGGCAGGTCGATATGTCCCGCGTCGCCTTCGGGCTGACCCCAGCACAGGGCGATATAGGCTTTCTCGGTCTCGCGATCATGGAACTGGCGGGACAGCTCGCGATGGGCGTCGGGGTTGCGGGCTATGACCAGCAGACCGGAGGTTTCCCAGTCCAGTCGATGGACGATGCGGGCTTCGGGGTAGCCGTTTTCCTGCAGACGGGTAATCAGACAATCTTTGTTGCCCTCGGCACGGCCGGGCACGGACAGCAGCAGAGTCGGCTTGTCGACGATCAGGAAGGTAGGGTCCTGATGAATGATGCCGATGTGGGTCAGGGGCATGGGAAATCCGCGGCGCCACCCGGATGGGCGGCGCCGACTTGCTCAAGGGCGTTCGGGCAGGGTGATGTTGAGTTCGAGAATCGAGCAATCATCCTGATTGTCCAGCGCGACGTGTACCTGTTCGCGATCGATAGGAACGTACTTGCTGATGACATCGATGATTTCTTGCTGCAGCTGCGGCAGATAGTCCGGCTGGTTACGCTGGCCTCGCTCGTGGGCAACAATGATCTGCAGGCGCTCCTTGGCGATCGACGCGGGCGTCGACTTCTTGCGATCGCGGAAATAATCGAAAATGCTCATTAACGCCCTCCGAACAGGCGCTGCAGTAGGCCCTTCTTCTGTGCTTCGAGGAAACGGTGCGGAATATCCTTGCCCAGCAGGCGCTCTACGGCGTCGCTGTAGGCCTGACCTGCATCGCTTTTGTCGTCCATGATGACCGGGATACCCTGGTTGGACGCTTTGAGAACAGCCTGTGACTCAGGGATGACACCCAGCAGCGGAATTGACAGGATGTCTTCCACGTCGGCTACTGAGAGCATTTCGCCGTTGTCGACGCGCTCGGGGTTGTAACGGGTCAACAGCAGGTTTTCCTTGATCTTCTCGCCGTTCTCGGCGCGACGGGATTTGCTCGACAGCAGGCCCAGCATGCGGTCGGAGTCGCGCACGGAGGAGACTTCCGGATTGGTCACGACGACGGCTTCGTCAGCAAAATACATGGCCAAGTGAGCACCCTTCTCGATGCCGGCTGGGGAATCGCAAACGATGTAATCGAAGGTTTCCTTCAGCTCGTTCAATACGCGCTCAACGCCTTCAACGGTCAGTGCATCCTTGTCACGGGTCTGGGACGCCGGGAGGATGAACAGGTTGTCGGAGCGTTTGTCCCTGATCAGGGTTTGATTCAGGTTGGAATCGCCATTGATCAGGTTGACGAAGTCGTAAACCACGCGGCGTTCACAGCCCATGATCAGGTCCAGATTGCGCAGGCCCACGTCGAAGTCGACGATAACGGTCTTGAAACCGCGCAGTGCCAGCCCGGTACCGATGGCGGCACTGGTGGTTGTTTTGCCCACCCCGCCTTTGCCTGATGTGACAACGATGACTTTTGCCAAAATGACCTTCCTGTCGAAATTGTCTGGATAGTGGAACGCACCGGACGCGTATGGTTCCCGGTACGATGAAAAGGAAAATGGCTACGGCGGAACTCGGTCACAGACCAGAGAAAAAGGGCCCCCGAATGGGAGCACAGTATCTGTTAAAGCCCGGTTATCTTCAAGCTGTCGCCGTCCAGACTGATCTGTACCGCTTCCTTCCATTGGTGCTTGCGCAGATCCTCCGCCACCTTGTATTGCCCGGCGATGGAAACCAGCTCGGCTTCCAGGCTCTGGCAGAAGATGCGGGCTTGCTGATTGCCTTTGACTCCGGCCAGGGCGCGGCCCCGTAACGGGCCGTAGACATGGATGTGACCATCGGCGAGCAGTTCGGCGCCGGCGCTGACCGGCGCCATGACAATCAGGTCGCCGCCGCGGGCATAGACCTGCTGGCCGCCGCGGACCGGTTCGGTAACAATCTTGCCCGCGCTGACCGGCGCGGGGGCCGATGCTTCCACCGCAGGGGCAGGGGCAGGGGCAGGGGCAGGGGCAGGTGCTGGCTCCGGCGCGGGCTCCGGTGCGACAGCTGCTGTTTCGATGCTGCGCTCACGCTGGCGGCCCGGCGGTAACAGGACCATGGCTGCACTCTGGGCAAGCTCCCGAAATGCCTCGCCACCGCGCAGCGCCACAGGCTGCAGGCCGTGGTCACGGCAGATACTCAGCAGGTGGCTCAAGGTGAGGTCGGTGAGGGCTTCGTTCAACTTGTCGAGTGCGATGACCACCGGGGTGTCGACGAAGAAGTTGGGCGCCTGTTCGACCTTCTCCGCCAGCTGTCGGGCAAACTGGTCCGGGGCGAGGCGGATCAGCTCGACCAGCGTCATCGTCAGCATGCCACCCTTGAGGTGGAATACCGGGTCGTTGTCGAGCAGGTCGAGGGTGGTGTCAGCAGTCATGGGCAATCCAGTTCACAATGATCGGTAGCGCGTTGGCAGGGCGATGTGCCTGCTTGGCTGTTCTGCGCTTCCTTATATAGAAGGGCCCGGTTGATCGCAAGCCGCAGACGGCCTGATCCGGTGCTGTTTCGCCCGGATAGAGTAAACCCGGCTGGCGATGACGGCAGCACAGGCCATAGAATGTCGGTTTTCGTTGATTGGACCTTTTGATGGAACGTCCGGGTTTTTCTGTTGCCCTGCTGCACCCGCGTTACTGGTTGCTCTGGTTGGGGCTTGGGTTGCTGTGGCTGGTGATACAGCTGCCGTATCGCTGGCTGCTGGGTTTGGGGCGTCTGCTCGGGTGGGGCATGTTCCACCTGATGGCCGACCGCCGTGAGGTGGCCCGTACGAACCTGGCTCTGTGCTTCCCGGAAATGTCGGAGATTGCCCGCGAGCGTCTGCTGCGCGACAACTTTGCCTCGAACGGTATTGCCTTGTTTGAAATGGCCATGGCCTGGTGGTGGCCGCGTCATCGGCTAGCCAGGCTGGCGCATATCGAGGGGCTTGAGCATTTGACCGAGGCAGCCGCTGCCGGCAAGGGCGTGGTGCTGATGTCGCTGCATTTCACCACGCTGGAAATCGGCGCCGCGCTGCTGGGGCAGGCGGTGACGATTGACGGCATGTACCGTGAGCATCGCAATGCCGCCTTTGATTTTGTTCAGCGCCGTGGACGCGAGCGTCACAATCGCGATGCCAAGGCAGTAGAGCGTGAGGACGTGCGCAGCATGATGCGCTCGCTGCGCAGTGGCCGGGCGATCTGGTACGCACCGGATCAGGACTACGGCCGCAAGGCCAGTGTTTTCGTGCCGTTGTTTGGGGTTGACGCGGCGACCGTCACCGCCACCAGTACCTTTGCTCGCTTGGGCAAAGCGCTGGTCGTGCCGTTTACCCAGACCAGGCTGCCGAACGGGCAGGGCTACCAACTAACTGTGCATCCGGCATTGACCGATTTTCCTGGCGAGAGCGAGACCGCAGACGCACTCCGTATCAACCAGTGGATTGAGCAGGCGGTACGCGAACAGCCGGAGCAATACATGTGGGTGCATCGCCGCTTCAAGACCCGCCCGGAAGGGCAGAGTCGGCCGTATGCCAAGCGGCGTCGGCGTAAGCGTCGGGCGCGGCGGCGCTGATGAATGATCGCATCGGGCGTGATTGCGCTGGGCTGATCCTGTCAGGTGGTGGTGCCCGTGCCGCCTATCAGGTGGGCGTGCTGTCGGTGATAGCCGACTTGTTGCCTGAGGGCGCAGCCAATCCCTTCCCAGTGATTTGTGGCACCTCGGCCGGCGCAATCAATGCGCTGGCACTGGCGACCCACACCCGTCACTTCGCAGAGGGGGTGAAACGGCTGGATACGGTCTGGTCGGAGTTTCATTGCGATCAGGTCTACCGCACCGACTGGCCTGGTGTAACGGCGCAGGCCTGGCGTTGGGCCAAGGCCAACCTGTTTGGCTTCCCGAGCAAGCACCCGACGGCGTTGCTGGATAATGCGCCGCTGCGATCGCTGCTGCAGCGCACCTTGCACTTTGGTCAGATTGATGAAGCGCTGCAGGCCGGGCTGCTGCACGCGGTGTCGGTCAGTGCCTTCGGCTACCAATCGGCGCAATCGGTCAATTTCTATCAGGGCCGAGAGCGGATTGCCCCCTGGTCGCGGCACCGGCGGGTCGGGGTTCAGACCCGACTGGGGCTGGAGCATCTGATGGCGTCGTCGGCTATTCCGCTGGTTTTTCCACCGGTGCTGCTCAACCGTGAGTGGTTCGGCGATGGCGCGGTGCGTCAGCAGGCGCCGGTCAGCCCTGCGCTGCATTTGGGGGCCAATAAGGTACTGGTGATCGGCGTGTCGGATAACCTGGCAGATCCGCCCGGTGGCCGTCGCGGGCCGCGGTTGCGCGCGGCTGCGCCGCCGACGCTGGCACAGATTGGTGGGCATCTGCTCAGTAGTACCTTCGTCGACAATCTCGAAGCGGATGTGGAGTTGCTGGATCGGATGAACCGACTGGCGGGTTACCTGCCGAGTGCGGCGAGACAGTCAGGAAAGGGAGTGCGCCAGGTGGACGTGCAGATTATTTCACCGAGCGAGCCGCTGGACGTGATCGCAGCCCGGCATCGCAAGCTGCTTCCACGTACCCTGCGAACGTTTCTGCGCGGCAGCGGGGCGACCCGGGCGTCGGGTGGCAGCGTGGTCAGTTACCTGTTGTTTGAGGCGGACTACACCCGCGAGCTGATCGAGCTGGGCCGGCGTGACGCCATTGCCCAGCGTGAAGCACTGCAGCGCTTTCTTGGTCTGTTGTGCCCGGTGCCGAACCCGTCCTGATCAGCCAGCGACCAGGACACGGATCGCATCCAGGCGCAGCTTCGCCTGTTGCAACAGGTGATCGCCTTCACGCAGGCGCTGTTCCTGCGCAGCAATCTCTTCATCGCGTACCAGCGGATTGACCCGCTGCAGCGCCTTCAGTCGTTCGATTTCTTCCTGCAGTTCGCTGTTGAGCTGGGCGCGGGCGTTGTCGACCAGTTGCTGGTGCTGCGCCGCGGCGGCGGCTTCACCTTTACTCAGGATGGCTTCAATCGGCTCGCGCTGGGTCTTGGCGATCTTGACTGCCAACTGGCGCGGCAGCGATTCAACCTGTGAGTCCAGCGTGTCGAAACTGACTTTGCTGGCCAGGTTGTTGCCGTTGACGTCGAGCAGGCAGCGAATCGGTGTTGGCGGCAGTACCCGTTGCAGTTGCAGTGCGCGGGGAGCGACAGCCTCACACACATAAATGCATTCGAGCAGCATGGTGCCTGGTTTCAGTGCCTTGTTCTTCAGCAGGCCCACGGCGCTGTTGCCCATGCTGCCGGACAGCACCAGATCCATGCCGCCCTGCAGCATCGGATGTTCCCAGGTGAGGAACTGCATATCCTCGCGGGACAGGGCAGTGTCACGGTCGTAGGTAACGGTGACGCCCTCGTCGTTGCCGAGCGGGAAGCCGGCATCCAGCATGCGCTCACCCGGGCGCAGGATTAGGGCGTTGTCCGAGTGGTCCTCGCTGTCAACGCCAAATACGTCGAACAGCCGCTCCATGTAAATCGGCAGCTGGAAGTCGCTGTCCTGATTGGCAATGGTTTCTAGCATCTGCTCGGCGTCCTGATGTCCGCGTGAATGCAGCTCCAGCAGGCGGTCACGGCCGTTGTGCATTTCCTCTTCCAGCGCCAGGCGGCGTTTACTGGCCCGTTCCAGCAGGTCGTTCCAGCCGTCCTGTTGCGGGTGATCGAGGTGCTGCAGCAGTTCGCTGCCAAAGCTGTGCTGTAGCGCGTTGCCGGTTGGGCAGGTGGCACGGAAGGCGTTCAGTGCGCTGTCGTACCACTCGACCAGATGCGCCTGAGCGGTGCCTTCCAGATACGGTACGTGCAGCTCAATGGTGTGCTGCTGGCCGATGCGGTCGAGGCGGCCAATGCGTTGTTCGAGCAGGTCCGGATGGCTTGGCAGGTCGAACATCACCAAGTGGTGGGCAAACTGGAAGTTGCGACCTTCGCTGCCGATTTCCGAACAGATCAGTACCTGCGCGCCGAACTCTTCATCGGCGAAGAACGCCGCTGCACGGTCGCGCTCGACGATACTCATGCCTTCATGGAAGACGGTGGCAGGTGTGCCGCTGCGCAGGCGCAGAGCATCTTCCAGGTCCAGTGCGGTTTCGGCGTGGGCGCAGATCACCAGCACTTTGTTGCGCTTGAGCAGTTTGAGGGTGTCGATCAGCCATTCCACCCGCGGGTCGGCCTGCCACCAGGGTGTTTCGCCGCCTTCGGCCTGCAGTGCCTGCTCGGGATAGAGCGCTGCCTGACCTTCGAGGTCCTGGTACTGCTCGGGGCACGGCAGCGGGTAGGCGTGCAGCTGGCGCTCCGGAAAGCCGGAAATGGCCGCGCGGGTGTTGCGATAGAGGACCCGGCCGGTGCCGTGGCGGTCCAGCAACTGACGGATCAGGCTTTCGCGTGCGGCTGCGGCTTGTTCGCCGCCATCGGCTGCCGTCGCCAGTAGGTCCGCGGCGCTGTCGCCGAGCCAGCCAGTGATGGCGGTGACGTCTTCTGTGCTCAGGTGATCCTGTTCCAGCAGGTGCTGCACTGCCTCGGCAACGGGCTGGTAGCGCTCGGTCTCCTTGATGAATTCTTCCAGGCTGTGGAAGCGGTCCGGGTCAAGCAGTCGCAGTCGGGCAAAGTGGCTGGCCTGGCCGAGCTGTTCCGGGGTTGCGGTCAGCAGCAGGACCGCAGGTGTGCGGCGCGCGAGACCTTCGATTAGCAGGTACTCCTCGCTTGGCTGCTCTTCGTGCCAGACCAGGTGGTGCGCTTCGTCGACGATCAGCATGTCCCAGTCGGACTGGTCGAGGTAGTCGCGGGCCTTGTCGTTCTCCAGCAGAAATTCCAGCGCAACCAGCGCCAGCTGGGCCTCTTCGAACGGGTTGCTTTCTGCGCCGTCGCAACGGTCGGCGTTGAACAGGGCAAACTCCAGGTTAAAGCGGCGGCGCATTTCCACCAGCCACTGGTGTTGCAGGTTTTCCGGGACCACGATCAATACCCGGCGAATACGTCCGGTCTGCAGCTGGCGATGGAGAATCAGGCCCGCTTCGATGGTCTTGCCCAGACCGACCTCGTCCGCCAGCAAGACGCGCGGCGCCATGCGGTCGGCAACGTCGCGCGCGATGTGCAACTGGTGGCCGATCGGCTGGGTGCGCACGCCGGCAAGGCCGAGTAGTGGAGAGCGCTGAATACGGCAGTAGTGACGCAGGCTTTCAAAGCGCAGGCTGAACCAGGGCAGGGGGTCGATCTGGCTGGCGAACAGGCGGTCGCTGGCCAGGCGGAACTGAATGAAGTTGTCGAGCATGGTTTCGGCAAAGGCGGCTGGAGTGCCGTCTTCGCGCAGGCCGGCATAGGCGAGCAGGCCGTCTTCCTCGACCACGTCGCTGACCACCATGCTCCAGCCTTCGTGGTGGGTAATGCTGTCACCGGGGCTGAAGCGGACGCGGGTCAGGGGCGCGTTCCGCAGCGCATAGTGACGGGTCTCGCCACTGGCGGGAAAGAGGATGACCACCAGGCGGGCGTCCTGTGACAGTACCGTACCCAGTCCCAGTTCCGCTTCGCTGTCGCTGACCCAGCGCTGTCCGGGGGTAAAACCTGTCATGCCGCTCTCCTGATGGTGCAAAAAAGGGCGCATATCTTACCTGATCGTCTTGCTGCTCGAAACCGCGGTGTTTACGGGTTGTGGCGCTGCGAGCTGGTTAAAATTTGTTCATTTTTGTGCGCCATGCCACAGTGCAAGGGTAAAGGCGTCGGGTTTGCGGTCGATATCAGTGTAGTCGTCAGGATTTTCACAGGGGAACATCCGGACAAACCGGCACGAGGTCACGTTAGTCATGCTGATTCCTGGGTTGCCAGCAGCGGGTGCGCAGAATGATGCGGTCAAGGTCTCGCGGGAGGTAAAGCCTGCTGCGGCGTCGGAGCCTGTGCACGAGGCTGACGTGCAGCAGGTTGAACGTCGCCGGCGCGACAATGGGCATTGGCCTGAACGTCGGCGCAAGCGCCGCCGCGTGCACACGCGCCAGGAGCAGCTGCCCCAGGAACGTGATCTGGACCTGTCCGGTAAGGGGTTGCTGGTTGACATTGAAGTCTGAGAGGGTGCTAGTCTGATGTCACCCCGTTGTCGTCTGTGAAGGCTGTGTGATGACAGAAAAGACTGTTTCCCCTGAAGTGATCGACTTCGCTGAAGCCCGCCGCCAGCGTATTCACGATATTCATGATGCCCGTCTCGAGGCTATGCGCGCGGCCTTTACTCGTGCGCTGCCGTTGCCTTCGAAAGCGGCCGGCAAAAAGCGCAAGAAGAGCAAGAAGCCCCGTTGAGTGCTTTGGCTCCTGCTATTGATCAGCGTCAATAACCCTGCGTCTGGTAAGGCTTAACCTGCAGTCGTTGATAACGCAGGAGGTGCCTTATGTACGTGGATGAAGCTGTCATCGCTGGTGTAATTACTGTTGGTCTGATGGTCGCCTTTCTGGGTGGTGTTGGTCTGTTCATCTGGCGCGATGCGCACAAGAAGAAAAAACAGTAAGCGGTTCTGATCTGCTGTATGGGGCATAATGGCCTGCCGTAGCACGTTCGGTAGTTCTGCATGTCCCAAGCCTCCCGTCGCCAGCGCTGTGCCGCGTGTTTTCGCCCGCTCAGCCACTGTCTGTGCCATCTGATTCCCAGGCTCTGGCCTGATACCCAGTTGCTGGTCATTCAGCATCCCGATGAAACCTCCCACGCGCTGAATACGGCTCGACTGCTGGTGAGCGGGCTGGTTAACGCGCATCTACTGATTACCGAGTCTTTGGACGAGCATCCTCAATGGGTGGCTCGCCTGAGCGATGCCAGTTGGCGCAATGAGCTGCTTTTCCCGGGCGCTGATGCCGTTGAGCTGGTGCCTGCCAATGATGGCCGACCGCGTCGTCTGGTGCTGCTGGACGGTACCTGGCGCAAGGCACGTAAGCTGCTTTACCTCAATCCCGTTTTGCAGGCCTTGCCACAGGTGCGACTTGCCGACGGGCTGGTGAGCCGATACCGCATACGTAAGGTGCCTGTGCCGGGCGCGCTTGCCACGATTGAAGCGGGCGCCGAGGCGTTGTCCGTGCTGCATCCCGGATTTGCCCGTGAGCAGTTGCTGGCCCCGTTTGACGCGCTGATCGAGGGACAGATTCAGGCGATGGGAGAGCTGCGCTACCTGCACAACTACCGCAGCAACTCATAGACTGCCCGTTGCTTGAGCGCCAGGGCGGTTGGCGTATGGCTAGAGCCTTCCATTCACGACTTTTATTATTGCTTTTATTTGCCGCGCAACCCCAGTGCGCTCGCTAGACTGCCAGCTACAGACTTACAGTCCGTAACAAAACAACAAGAACAGCCGTATCAGCACTGGTCTGGCGACAGATAAGGGGAAAACATGCAAACAACAGGACAGCGCGTCGTAATTACTGGCGCCGGTAGTGGCCTTGGTCGCGAACTGGCGTTGCGCTACGCCCGTGAGGGTGCGCGCCTGGCGCTCGCGGATATCAATGATGCCGGTTTGGAAGAAACGCGGCGGCTGGCAACCGCTGCCGGCGGCTGGGCGTTTACCCAGCGCTGCGACGTCCGCGACTTCAGTCAGCTGGCTGCGTTGGAGCAGAGCTGTGAAGAGCGGGTGCAGGGCGTCGATGTGTTGATCAACAACGCGGGCATCGCGTCTGGTGGCATGTTCTGGGATTTGTCGCTGGAAGACTGGGACTCGCAGATATGTATCAACCTGATGGGTGTAGTCAAGGGTTGCAAGGCATTCATGCCGGTCTTCATGAAGCAGGGCGGCGGCCGGATCATTAACATTGCGTCAATGGCGGCGATTATTCAGACGCCGGGCATGAGCAACTACAACGTTGCCAAGGCGGGTGTTGTCGCTCTCTCCGAAAGCTTGTTGGTGGAGCTGCAGCCGCTCGGGATCAAGGTCAATGTGGTATGTCCGTCGTTCTTCCAGACCAACCTGCTGGAGTCTTACCACGGCCCCGACAGCAAGGCGCGCGACGATATGGCCAAGCTGTTGCAGAACTCGCCGATCAGTGCTGCGGATGTGGCTGACACCATCTACCGCGAAAGCGAAGCAGACCAGTTCATGATTCTGCCGCATGAGCGTGGGCGCCTGGCTGCAGAGCAGAAACGCGCTGATCCGCAGGTGATCTACGAGGAGATGTTCAAGCTGTCAGCCAAGCGTCTGCGGGGCAGCTGACGCAGCGCTATTTCATGCCTTTTGCCAGCAGCTGAGCGCATGTTTATCGGCTGCTGGCGACTGTTCGCCGCTAAATAGCGTTTTATCACGCCGGTCTATTGTGTTTACCCTCTGCGCCTTCGCCTTTATGCTTGTCCGCCTCTGGACGGCAGGACCGTCCCAACCCATCGGCAAGAAATGAGGTTACCGCAATGCGTGAAGTCGTAATCGTCGACAGTGTACGGACTGGTCTGGCCAAGTCCTTCCGTGGCAAGTTCAATATGACCCGTCCGGACGACATGGCAGCCCACTGTGTCAACTCGCTGCTTGAGCGCACCGGCGTTGACCCCAAACTGATCGACGACTGCATCGTCGGTGCCGGCTCCAACGAAGGTGCCCAGGGCCATAACATCGGCCGTAACGTCGCGGTACTGTCCAAGATGGGCATCGACGTCGCCGGTATGACTCTGAACCGCTACTGCTCCTCTGGTCTGCAGGCGATTGCTATCGCTGCCAACCAGATTGCATCCGGTTGCTCCGATGCCATCGTTGCCGGTGGTGTTGAGTCCATCACCCTGACCGCCAAGAGCCGCAACACCGATCACTTCGTTAACCCGATTCTGGAAAAAGACTTCCCGGGTATCTACTACCCGATGGGTCAGACTGCCGAGATCGTTGCACGCCGCTACAACGTAACCCGTGAGCAGCAGGATGCTTACGCGCTGCAGAGCCAGCAGCGCACTGCCCGTGCCCAGGCTGAAGGTCTGTTCGATGATGAAATCGTACCGATGGCCGTCAAATATCAGGTTCAGGACAAGGCCACCGGCGAAATCACCATCGTTGACGGCGTCGTCGAGGGTGACGACTGCAACCGTCCGGACACCACCATTGAAGGCCTGAACAGCCTGAAGCCGGTATTCGCCGAAGACGGTTCCGTCACTGCCGGTAACGCGTCTCAGCTGTCTGACGGTGCGTCCATGACGCTGGTCATGAGCCTGGATAAGGCGCTGGAGTTGGGCCTGAAGCCGCTGGCGTATTTCCGTGGTTTCACCGTCGCTGGCTGCCAGCCTGACGAAATGGGTATCGGTCCGGTCTACTCGGTGCCGAAGCTGCTGAAAGCCCGTGGCCTGACTGTTGACGATATCGATCTGTGGGAACTGAACGAAGCCTTTGCTTCCCAGTGCCTGTATGCGCGTGACTTCCTGAAGATCGACAACGAGAAATACAACGTCAACGGTGGCTCTATCTCCATCGGTCACCCGTTCGGCATGACTGGCTCACGTCAGGTCGGCCATCTGGTTCGCGAGCTGCAGCGTCGCGGCAAGCGCTACGGCGTCGTGACCATGTGTGTTGGCGGTGGCATGGGCGCAACCGGCCTGTTCGAAGCCTACCGCGGCTGATCTGTTTGGCCGCTAAGGCGGTCAGGCTGACAAAAGGCGCTTTCCGTCAGGGGAAGCGCCTTTTTTGTTGCAGATTTATCGCCGCTGTTACGGTGTGCAGCGTGCACCCTTGTGGCACAATGCTGTTTTTCCGAGTGAGACGGGATACGCCCGGTGACGTGTCTTAACGAGCAGTTGTGCGAGCAGGGTGATCATGGCCACTGAGTTGCGCCGTGTCGTCTTCGCCCTGCTGCCTGGCACCCACCCAGGTTGCCTGATGCCGGCCCTGTCTGTTCTGCTCTCGGCCAATCGTATGGCTGAGGACGTCTGCTACCAAATCGAGTGCTGCACACTGGACGAACAGTCGGTTCGTGCCGGCGACGGCTTGTTGTTGCAGCCCGCCCCGTTAGATCAGTGCACGCCGGGCTTCGCTCATCTCTGGCTGGTGGCCGAGAACCTGTCGGCTTCGGATAATCTGCCGGACTGGCTGGCACCGCGATTGCGGGCATGGCAGGCCGAGGGTGTGCTGATTGGTGGCCTGGAGGCCGGTGTAGCGGCGTTGGCGGCGTCAGGTCTGCTTGCAGGGGGGCGCTGCGCCGTGCACTGGCGCATGCTCGACGAGTTTCGTGAACGATTCCCTGAGGTAGAGGCTGTCACCCAGCTGTTTGTCTGTGGCGAAGCGCTGTGCTCCAGCAGCGGCGGAAAGGCCAGTACGGATCTGCTGTTATCGGTCGTTGCGCGCGAGCAGGGCCAGGATCTTGCGGCGCTGGTTGCTGAGGACCTGGTCATCGAGCGCATTCGTGATGGAGCCGAACGGCAGCGCATGCCGCTGCGTAACCGGCTCGGCAGCAGTCACCCCAAGTTGACGCAGGCGGTCATCCTGATGGAGTCAAACATCGAGGAGCCGCTGACCACGGACGAGATCGCGCGCCACGTCTGTGTGTCCCGACGTCAGCTGGAACGTATTTTCAAACAGTACCTCAACAGCGTACCGTCGCAGTATTACCTTGAACTGAGGTTGAATCGGGCGCGCCAGATGCTGCTGCAGACCAGTAAGTCGATTATTCAGATAGGGCTGTCGTGCGGGTTTTCGTCGGGGCCGCATTTTTCCAGCGCCTATCGCAACTGTTTTGGGGTTACCCCGCGGGAAGACCGTAATCAGCGCCGTGCCCAGCAGGCCGCTGAGGGTGCAACCAGAGATAACTGAGCCCGGATACGCCGGGCTTGTGTAAATGCGCACGCCAAGTGCGCCTTATATAGAAAGGAGATGACAGTGTCAGCAACGGTCGGTCGGTCCGATTTTGATCGGGTGATGGTTCCCAATTACGCGCCGGTAAACATGGTTCCGGTACGCGGCGCAGGGTCGCGCCTGTGGGATCAACAGGACCGAGAATACGTCGATCTGGCTGGCGGCATCGCGGTCAACGCGCTGGGGCATGCGCACCCGGCGATGGTCGAGGCGCTGACCGAGCAGGCGCACAAGCTGTGGCATGTTTCCAATATCATGACCAACGAGCCTGCGCTGCGCCTGGCTGACAAACTGGTGCAGGCTACGTTTGCTGAGCGTGTCTTCTTTGCCAACTCGGGTGCAGAGGCAAACGAAGCGGCATTCAAGCTGGCACGCCGCTGGGGTCACAACACCTGTGGTGCGCAGAAGCACCAGATTATCGCCTGTACCAACAGCTTCCATGGCCGCTCACTGTTTACCGTCAGCGTCGGTGGTCAGCCCAAGTATTCCGAAGGGTTTGGTCCGGCCATGGGCGGTATCAGCCATGTCCCGTATCAGGACATCGCCGCGCTGGAAGCTGCCATCTCGGATGACACCTGTGCAGTGGTGCTGGAGCCGGTTCAGGGTGAAGGTGGCGTCATTCCGGCCAGCACTGAATATCTGCAGGCTGTACGTGCGCTGTGTAACAAACACAACGCACTGCTGGTGTTTGACGAGGTACAAAGCGGTATGGGGCGCACTGGCAAGCTGTTCGCCTATATGCACAGCGGCGTGGTGCCCGACATCCTGACCAGTGCCAAGAGTCTGGGTGGCGGTTTTCCGATCTCGGCGATGCTGACTACCGCTGCGATCGCCGATCACTTTGCGGTGGGCACCCACGGTAGCACCTATGGCGGCAACCCGCTGGCCTGCGCGGTGGCCGAGCGGGTGTTGGATATCGTCAACACCCCGGCGGTGCTGGACGGCGTGCAGCAGCGTCATGAGACCATTCGCGCCGAGCTTGAGCAGATGGGCGCCGAGTTTGGTGTGTTCTCCTCGGTGCGCGGTAGCGGGTTGCTGCTGGGTGCGGTGATGAGCGACGCGTTCAAGGGCCGGGCGAAGGATGTCCAGGCGCTGGCGCAGGAAGAGGGTGTGTTGGTGCTGCAGGCTGGGCCGGATGTGGTTCGACTGGCGCCCAGCCTGATTATCGAGCAAGAGGATATCGCCGAGGGCATGACGCGTCTGCGTGCTGCGCTGCGGCGGATGGTCGGCTAGACCACAGGGGGAGATGGATGCTGATGCTGCGCTTGGGCAGGGCTGCGGACCTGCCACAGATTGAACGCCTGGCGGCGGACAGCCCGGTTGGGGTGACCGCGCTGCCGGCCAGTCGTGAGCGCCTGGCCGACATTCTGGCGGCATCCGAAGCGTCCATGGCCGAAGAGGTCGTGTTCAGTGGCGAGGAGCGTTACTTCTTTGTGCTGGAGGATACCGAAACCGGCACCCTGGCCGGCTGCAGCGGCATTATCGCCGCCTCCGGTTTTCGCTCCCCGTTCTACACCTTTCGCAATGAAATGTTTGTGCATGCCTCCCGCGAACTCGGGTTGCACAACCGTATTCACGTTCTGTCGCTCTGCCATGACCTGACGGGGCACAGTTTGCTAGTCGGCTATCACCTGTCTGATCAGTATCACCAGCCAGACGTCATGCAGCTCAATGCGCGCGGCCGTCTGCTGTTCATGGCCAGTCACCCCCAACGGTTCGCTGAATCTACCTCGGTCGAGGTGGTTGGTATCAGTGACGAGCACGGCAATGCGCCGTTTTGGGATGCGGTCGGTCGGCACTTCTTCGCCGTCAGCTATGCCGAGGCCGAGCGCATCGGCAGCGAACGCGGTCGTGGCTATCTGGCGGAGCTGATGCCGGGTTACCCGATCTACGTGCCGATGCTGTCCGATGAGGCGCAGGAGGTGATTGGTCAGGTCAATCCGTCAGTACAGGATGTGTTCGACATCCTTATGGATGAAGGGTTTGAGACCGACAACTATGTCGACATCTTCGATGGCGGCCCGGTCGTGCATGCCAAGACGGCGCTGCTCAGTACCGTGCGTTACAGCGAGCTGGCGGTCGTTGAGGTTGGTGAGGTGCAAGAGGGCGACACGCTGTGGCTGGTTGCTAATACCAAGGTGTGTGATTTTCGTGCCTGCGCCTTGCAACTGCGCTGGCAACCGGGTGAGCCGGTGGTCTTGAGCGCTGCGATGGCGCAGGTGCTCAAGGTGTCGACCGGCGATCAGTTGCGCCTGGTCAGGGGAGGTTGAAATGCTGGTAAGAGCAGCCTGTCAGCAGGATCTTGAGGGGCTCGTGGCGCTGGCGGTCAGTGCTGGCGGTGGTCTGACCTCGTTGCCGGCCAGTGAAGAGAAGTTGCACGAGCGCCTGGTTCAGATCGAGCGCAGTTTTGCCGGCGCGGCGATGCAAGCTGATGCTGACTACCTGCTGGTCATGGAAGCGCCGGATGGCCGCATCGTTGGTTCCAGTGGCATGTTGGGTGCCGCCGGTTTACGTGAACCCTGGTACAGCTATCGGATGGGTTTGACAGTCGCAGCCAGCAGCGAACTGGGCGTGTATCGGCAGCATCCGACCCTGTTTCTGGTCAACGACCTGACTGGCGCCACTGCGCTGTGTTCTTACTTTCTGGTGCCGGAATTTCGCTGCGGCGACTTCCCGCGTTTGCTTTCCAAGGCGCGCTTCATGCTCATGGCAGATGCGCCACAGGATTTCTCCGAGCGGGTGGTGGTTGAGATGCGCGGGGTTTCCGATGCCGATGAGCGCTCACCGTTCTGGGACAGCTTGGGACAGCACTTCTTCCGTATGGATTTCGCCCGTGCGGACTACCTTACCGGTATCGGCAACAAGGCCTTTATTGCCGAGATGATGCCCAAATTCCCGCTCTACGCCTGCTTCCTCAGTCAGGCGGCACGTGATGCAATCGGGCAGGTGCACCCCGATTCCGAGGCCGGGCGACTGGTGTTGGAAGAGGAGGGGATGCGTTATCAGGGCTATATCGATATCTTCGACGGTGGTGCCACCCTGGAAGCGCAACGGGGGCAGATTCGCGCGATCCGCGACAGCCGAACGCTGCTACTGGCCATTGGCACGCCGGGTGACGAGGCTCAGCCTTATCTTATTTCCAACCGTGGCCGAGAAAACTGTCGGATGATTTCTGCGCCAGCTCGGGTTGCTGCTGGCACCCTGGTGGTGGCTGCCGAGTCTGCAGAACGGCTGAAATTGCGTGCTGGCACCTTGGTCAGAGCCGTTTCGCTGACCAGTTGAATCGGCTTGCGTTGCCCTTGCATGCACTTGCACTGAACCTGTTGGCGTCTGTGCCGGTCTGAAACTATGGTTGCCATAGTTAATATCAACGGAGCAGATAATGCATAGTGCGCTCTGATGCTTATATAATGCGGCTCTTTGCCAGATTGCGCGCTCTTTTCGGGGCAACTTCTCCACGCGGCGCAGATCGCGACATGCTCCCGACGTTCAGCTGGCCGACCCGTCTCTGGTAAGGGAATTATGAAAAGCGCAGAAATCCGTGAATCCTTCCTCCGTTTCTTTGAAGAAAAGGGCCACACCCGCGTTGCCTCCAGCTCGCTGATCCCGGCAAACGACCCCACGTTGCTGTTTACCAATGCAGGCATGAACCAGTTCAAGGACTGCTTCCTTGGCCTGGAGAAGCGCGCCTATACCCGCGCCACCAGCAGCCAAAAGTGTGTGCGTGCCGGCGGCAAGCACAACGATCTGGAGAACGTCGGTTACACCGCGCGTCACCACACCTTCTTTGAAATGCTGGGCAACTTCAGCTTTGGCGATTACTTCAAGCGTGATGCCATTCATTACGCCTGGGAGTTTCTGACCTCGGACAAGTGGCTGAACCTGCCGCAGGAAAAACTCTGGGTCACGGTCTACGCCAGCGACGACGAAGCTTACGATATCTGGACCAAGGAAGTCGGTATGCCGGCTGAGCGCATGGTGCGGATTGGTGACAACAAGGGCGCGCCCTACGCGTCGGACAACTTCTGGGCGATGGGCGACACGGGTCCTTGTGGTCCCTGCACTGAAATTTTCTACGATCATGGCGCCGACATCTGGGGTGGCCCGCCGGGCTCGCCGGAAGAGGACGGTGATCGTTATATCGAAATCTGGAATAACGTCTTCATGCAGTTCAATCGCACTGCTGATGGCGAGATGCATCCGCTGCCTGCGCCGAGCGTTGACACCGGCATGGGGCTGGAGCGCATCAGTGCGGTCATGCAGCACGTGCACGCCAACTATGAGATCGATCTGTTCCAGAACCTGCTGGCTGCTGCGGCCGAAGCCATTGGTTGCCCGCAGGACAACGCCGCCTCGCTGAAAGTGGTCGCAGACCATATTCGTTCCTGCAGCTTTCTGATTGCCGACGGCGTACTGCCGTCCAACGAAGGCCGCGGCTACGTGCTGCGCCGCATCATTCGTCGCGCCTGCCGTCACGGCAACAAGCTGGGCGCGAAGGGTGTGTTCTTCCACAAGATCGTGGCAGCACTGGTTGCCGAGATGGGTGACGCGTTCCCTGAACTCAAGGCGCAGCAGGCCCATATCGAGCGTGTGCTGAAGACCGAAGAAGAGCAGTTCGCCAAGACGCTGGATCAGGGGCTGCGGATCCTTGAGCAGGATCTGGCCGAGCTGAAGGGCAGCGAAATCCCCGGCGAAGTTGTGTTCAAGCTGTACGACACCTACGGCTTCCCGGTTGACCTGACCGGTGATATCGCCCGTGAACGCGATCTGACCATTGATGAGGCCGGCTTTGAGGCGGCGATGGAAGCGCAGCGTGAGCGCGCCCGCTCCGCCAGTCAGTTCGGTCTGGATTACAACGCCTTGGTGAAAGTCGATATCGAAACCCGCTTCCAGGGTTACGACGGGACGGAAGGGCAGGGCACCGTTGTTGCGCTGTTCCGCGACGGCGAGCCGGTCGAGGTGCTGAACGAAGGCGACAAGGGTGTGGTCGTGCTCGATCAGACCCCGTTTTACGCTGAATCTGGTGGTCAGGTTGGTGACACCGGTTACCTGTCGGCCTCCGGCCTGCGCGCTGAGGTGTCGGATACCACCAAGGCGGGTAATGCACATCTGCACCATGTCATCGTTCAGCAAGGCACTCTGCGTGCTGGCGAAGCACTGCAGGCCAAGGTTGACGCTGGTGTGCGTCAGGCCACCGCGCTGAACCACTCGGCAACCCATCTGTTGCATGCCGCGCTGCGCGAGGTGCTAGGTGATCACGTTCAGCAGAAAGGATCGTTGGTCGACAGTCAGCGTCTGCGCTTTGACTTCAGCCACTATGAGGCGATCAAGCCCGAGCAGCTGCGCGTTCTGGAAGACCGGGTCAACGAGCAGATTCGTCTGAACTCGGCGGTTGGCGTGGAAGTCACTGATATTGAATCGGCCAAGGCCAAGGGCGCCATGGCCCTGTTTGGTGAAAAATACGGCGATGAAGTGCGTGTGCTCACCATGGGTAACGGCTTCTCTGTCGAGCTGTGCGGTGGCACCCACGTGTCGCGGACTGGCGATATCGGTTTGTTCAAGATCACCGCAGAAAGCGGCATTGCTTCCGGCGTGCGTCGCATCGAAGCGGTTACCGGCGCTGGCGCACTGGCTTGGGTTAACGAGACCGAGGAGCGTTTGCGTGAGGCAGCTGCTACCGTCAAAGGCGGCCGTGACAACGTACTCGACAAGCTGGCAGCGCTGGTAGAGCGCAGTCGCCAGCTGGAAAAGGAAGTTGAGCAGCTCAAGGCCAAGGCTGCCAGCGCAGCAGGTTCGGATCTGGCAGCCGCAGCGCAACAGGTTGGCGGTCGCACGGTGCTGGTACAGCGGGTTGATGGTCAGGACGGTAAGGGCCTGATGACGCTGGTAGATCAGTTGAAGAACAAGTTGGGCTCTGCGGCGATCCTGCTGGGTGGCGAGAGTGACGGCAAGGTTGTGTTGGTCGCTGGCGTAACCAAGGATCTGACCGGCCAGCTCAAAGCCGGTGACTGGATTCGTACCACGGCCCAGGCGGTTGGCGGCAAGGGCGGTGGGCGCCCGGACATGGCGCAGGGCGGCGGCACTGATGTTGCGGCACTGGACCAGGCCCTCGCCGATGCGGTCAGCTGGGTCGGTCAGCAATAAGGGCAGCGCTCGGCTGAGCGCTGATGCAATGGTCGGGGAACCGGCCTCTGGGTGAGGATAGACGTAGCAAAATGGCGCTTATTGTCCAGAAGTTTGGTGGTACCTCGGTCGGCAGCGTGGAGCGAATCCAGCAGGTCGCCGAGAAAATCAAGGGCTTCAAGGAGCGTGGCGACGATCTGGTTGTGGTGGTATCCGCCATGAGCGGTGAAACCAATCGTCTGATCGATCTGGCTAAACAGATTCAGGCTGATCCGGATCCGCGCGAGATGGACGTCATCGTCTCCACCGGCGAGCAGGTCACCATTGGTCTGCTCGCCATGGCGCTGAAGTCGATCGGTGTTGAGGCGGTCTCGATGACCGGCCCGCAGGTGCGTATTCTGACAGACAGCGCGCACGGCAAGGCGCGCATCCAGCAGATTGATGACGAGCGCATGCGCCGCGAGCTGGCAGCGGGTCGCGTTGTCATCGTTGCCGGCTTCCAGGGTGCAGATGAGACTGGCGCGATTACTACATTGGGTCGTGGCGGCTCTGATACTACCGGGGTAGCCTTGGCGGCGGCGCTGAAGGCTGATGAATGTCAGATCTATACTGACGTCGACGGTGTCTACACTACCGACCCGCGCGTTGTTGAGCGTGCTCAGCGGTTGGACCGTATCACCTTCGAAGAAATGCTGGAAATGGCGAGCCTAGGCTCGAAGGTGCTGCAAATCCGCTCGGTCGAGTTTGCTGGCAAATACTCCGTGCCTTTGCGTGTGCTGCACAGTTTTAAAGAAGGCCCAGGCACCCTTATTACCCTTGAGGACAACGTATCAATGGAACAACCCGTCATTTCCGGTATCGCGTTCAATCGTGATGAGGCCAAACTGACTATCCGCGGCGTGCCGGACACTCCCGGCGTGGCGTTCAAGATTCTCGGCCCGGTGAGTGCGGCGAACATTGAAGTCGATATGATCGTGCAGAACGTGTCGATGGATAACACCACCGACTTTACGTTTACTGTACATCGCAATGAATTCCGCAAAGCAGAGTCTATTCTTAAGCAGGTAGCGGCCGATATCGGTGCGCGCGAAGTGGCGGCAGACGACAAGATTGCCAAGGTCTCCATCGTTGGTGTGGGTATGCGCTCCCACGCCGGTGTCGCCAGCAGCATGTTTGAGGCGCTGGCGAAGGAAGGGATCAACATTCAGATGATCTCGACCTCAGAAATCAAGGTGTCGGTGGTTATCGACGAGAAGTATCTGGAGTTGGCGGTGCGTACGCTGCATACCGCGTTTGGGTTGGATGCGCCTGCCGCCAGCGATGCCTGACAGGCATTACCGAGGGTTGGCGGAGCGCTTGATGCGATCCGCCCCAAGGGCACGGTCTCTGGCTGCCGTGTCCGCCTGCGCTGTCACCGAAGTGGCTCGTCAGGCTTCTAGCCGGTTTTTTGCAGAGCTGTGTCCTGATCATTAGCAAGGAGAAATGGAATGCTGATTCTGACTCGACGGGTCGGTGAGACCCTGATGGTAGGTGATGAAGTGACCGTGACTGTTCTGGGTGTCAAAGGCAACCAGGTTCGTATAGGCGTGAACGCGCCCAAAGAAGTCGCGGTTCACCGCGAGGAAATTTACCAGCGTATCCAGAAGGAAAAGGACGAAGAACCAAATAACTAATTTTATTGAGTTTTTCGTTGCAATAATAAAATTGCGCGGGTAATATTCCCCGCGTGTTCGGAGAGGTGGCCGAGAGGCCGAAGGCGCTCCCCTGCTAAGGGAGTATACCTCAAAAGGGTATCGCGGGTTCGAATCCCGCCCTCTCCGCCATTTTCAGATTTATAGGTTGTGTCAAACGTTAGTTTCTGAATTTAAAAGAAAAACATTTGACGAAGCAGCAAAAGAGCCTATAATTCGCCCCCACACGCACTCGTAGCTCAGCTGGATAGAGTACTCGGCTACGAACCGAGCGGTCGGAGGTTCGAATCCTCCCGAGTGCGCCATATAGAGAACCCACTGATTTCAGTGGGTTTTTTTTCGTCTTCGAAAAGCTGATGCTTGATGACACGGCGAGAAAAATGGGTATAATGCGCCCCCACAACGCACTCGTAGCTCAGCTGGATAGAGTACTCGGCTACGAACCGAGCGGTCGGAGGTTCGAATCCTCCCGAGTGCGCCATATAAAAAATCACTGAAATCAGTGGTTTTTTCTGTCACCGGTCAAGACTGATGACAACGCGAGAAAAGCGCTTATAATGCGCACCCTTAACGCACTCGTAGCTCAGCTGGATAGAGTACTCGGCTACGAACCGAGCGGTCGGAGGTTCGAATCCTCCCGAGTGCGCCATACAAGAAAACCACTGATTTCAGTGGTTTTTTTTTGCCGTAACGAAACTAGAGCTGAGCTGTCGTGCAAAGCCTGATAGGCTTGTTCGGCAAGTCGTTGTGGCCTCCAGTCCATGGGAGGCGTCGATTGGTAAACACCCCGCGCCGGGGTGGGTCAGGAAGCCTTGCCATGTCGGATCTCAACAGAAAATCGCCGGAAAGCCTGCAGGATCGTCTGGAGCAGGTGCAGGACCTGTTGAGTCGGCATCGGCTGGTGGAAGATCTGGTGCACAAGCAAGAGGGGCAGCATCAGGAGCTGGTCGAGCACCTAGTGCATCAGCAGAACCTGGTTGAACTGCAGCGCAAGCTGGATGAGTTGCACCCGGCAGACGTCGCCTACATTCTCGAATCCTTGCCTCTGGATGAGCGGCTTGCCGTCTGGCAGTTGGTCAAGGCCGAACGAGACGGCGATATCCTGCTTGAAGTTTCTGACGCGGTTCGTGAAACCCTGATTGCCGACATGGACAGCCACGAGATTATCGCGGCTGCCAACACCCTTGATGCTGATGAACTGGCGGATCTGGCTCCCGATCTGCCGCGCGATGTCGTGCGCGAGCTGATGGACAGTCTGGATGCCCAGCAGCGTGATCGCCTGAAGTCGGCGTTGTCCTACGACGAGGATCAGGTCGGCGCGCTGATGGACTTCGACATGCTGACCATTCGTGATGATGTCAGCCTGGAGGTTGTGAGTCGCTACCTGCGCCGTTTCGATGCGCTGCCGGACCACACGGACAAGCTGTTCGTGGTCGATACCGAGGGCTTGCTGAAAGGGGTTTTGCCGATCAAGAAGCTGTTGGTCAGTTCGCCTGATGCGTTGGTCGCGGATGTCATGTCGGACGATCCGGTGATCTTTGACCCGGCCGATGATGCCGGTGACGCGGCGCAAGCGTTCGAGCGCTATGACCTTGTCTCGGCGCCGGTGGTCGATAATCTCGGTCGGCTTTGTGGTCGTTTGACCATTGATGAGATGGTCGATTACATCCGTGAAGAGAGTGAGGCGGAGGTGCTCAATGCTGCAGGTCTGCGCGAAGAGGAAGATATCTTTGCATCGGTCTGGAAGTCGGTCCGCAACCGCTGGGCTTGGCTGGCGGTAAACCTCTGTACTGCGCTGATTGCCTCGCGTGTGATTGGCCTGTTCGAAAACGCCATTGAACAATTGGTTGCTCTCGCTGCGCTGATGCCAATCGTGGCGGGCATTGGTGGCAACTCGGGTAATCAGACCATCACCATGATCGTGCGCGGGATTGCCACCGGCCAGGTGCAAGTTGCACACGGGCGTCGCCTGTTGCGTAAGGAAGCCGGCGTAGCCCTGATCAACGGTGTGTTCTGGGGTGTGGTCCTGGCTGCGATTGCCTTGCTGTTGTATGGCAGTCTCCCGTTGGCGGTGGTGTTGATGGCCGCAATGACGCTGAATATGCTGCTGGCGGCTTGTATGGGGGTATTCATTCCTCTTATAAGGCTGCGCTTGGGAGGGGACCCGGCGCTGGGCTCCAGCGTGCTGATTACCGCGATCACAGACAGTGGCGGCTTCTTTATCTTCCTCGGTCTTGCCACTATTTTCCTGCTTTAGCACTGCCGTCTTTCTCGCCAGTCGGGTGTCGCTTTGATTGCCTAAAATGTCACATCAGGATACATTAGGCCGTTTTTTCGTGTGGGAGGTCTGTCGGCAGACAGGCTGATCTGCCAAGCACCCACTGATGTTTTGCCAGCTATATAAGCAGCATGGATTAACCATGCCCAGAGTTGCGGGAGAGAAAATGGATTCTAATAACCTGGTTCTTGAAGGCGTTGAGCTGATGCTCCTCGGGATGGGGGCCGTATTTAGCTTCCTTGTTCTGCTGGTCGCCTGTACCAGCATCATGTCGTTCATCCTGTCACGTTATTTCCCTGAAGCCTTGCCCGCGCCGAAGCCGGTGCGCAAAAAGGCGGGCGCTGCTCCAGCCAGTGTAGACCCCGATGTGGTCGCCGCCATTGGTGCTGCCATCAAGCAACACCGTGCGCGTCAACGCTCCTGATTCATCCGTTTCGCGGTTTTCACCATTAAAAATCAAATAAAGGCCATGACACTATGACCGATACCAAAAAGCCTTTGGGCATTACTGATGTCATCCTGCGTGATGCACACCAATCCATCCTGGCGACCCGTATGCGCCTCGATGACATGCTGCCCATCGCTGGCAAGCTCGACCAGGTAGGCTTCTGGTCCGTTGAATCCTGGGGCGGGGCGACCTTTGATGCTTGTATCCGTTATCTGGGCGAAGATCCGTGGGAGCGTATTCGCGCACTGAAAAAGGCGATGCCCAATACCCGTCAGCAAATGCTGCTGCGCGGCCAGAACCTGCTGGGCTACCGTCACTATGCTGACGACGTAGTCGAGAAGTTTGTTGAACGCGCTGCCGTCAACGGCGTCGACGTGTTCCGTGTATTTGATGCGATGAATGACCCGCGCAACCTGGAGACGGCGCTCAAAGCCGTCAAGAACCAAGGCAAACACGCGCAGGGCACCATCTCTTACACCACCAGCCCGGTGCATACCCTGCAGATGTGGGTCGATCTGGCCAAGCAGATCGAAGACATGGGGGCCGACTCCATTGCCATCAAGGACATGGCCGGCATTCTGAACCCGTATGTCGCGTTTGACCTGGTCAGCCAGCTCAAGTCCACCTTGAGCATTCCGGTTCACATGCAGTGCCACGCCACTGCCGGTCTGTCGACTGCCGCGATCATGAAAGCAGCTGAGGCGGGCATCGACAACGTCGACTCCGCTATCTCGTCCATGTCCATGACCTACGGTCATTCTCCGACCGAGTCCGTGGTTGCGATCTTCCAGAATACCGAGCGCGATACCGGTCTGAATCTGGAGCTGCTGGAAGAAGTGGCTGCCTACTTCCGTGAAGTGCGGAAGAAGTACGCCAAATTTGAAGGCAACCTCAAGGGCGTGGATTCGCGCATTCTGGTTGCTCAGGTGCCGGGTGGCATGCTGACCAACATGGAAAACCAGCTGAAAGAGCAGGGCGCAAGCGACAAGTTTGACGCCGTTCTGGCTGAGATTCCGCGTGTGCGTGAAGATCTGGGTTTCATTCCGCTGGTAACGCCGACCTCGCAAATTGTCGGTACCCAAGCGGTGATTAACGTGCTGACTGGCGAGCGTTACAAGTCCATCACCAAGGAAACTGCAGGTGTGCTCAAGGGTGAGTACGGCGCAGCGCCGGCGCCGTTCAATGCTGAGCTGCAGGCGCGTGTTCTCGACGGTGCTGAAGCTATCACCTGCCGTCCGGCAGACCTGCTGGAAGCGGAAATGGATAAGCTCACTGCCGAGCTCAAGGGGCTGGCTGGTGAGAAGGGTATCAAACTCGCCGAGAACGAAATCGACGACGTTCTGACCTATGCACTGTTCCCGCAGATCGGTCTCAAGTTCCTGGAAAATCGCGGCAACCCGGATGCGTTCGAACCGGTGCCGACTGGTAACGAGCTGCCGGCGGGCGCCAAGGCGGCAGGCCCAGAAGCCTACACCGTCAGTGTTAACGGCAAGGAGTACGTTGTACAGGTCTCCGAGGGCGGTGACATCTCCGGTATTAAGCCGCTGGGTGATGCAGCAGCGCCTGCTGCGGCCAGTGCTGCACCGGCCGGCGACGGTGAGCCGCAGGGGGCGCCACTGTCTGGCAACATCTTCAAGGTGCTGGTTGCTCCGGGCGATCAGATCGAAGAGGGTGAAGTGGTGATGATTCTCGAGGCGATGAAGATGGAAACCGAAGTGCGCGCCGTCCGCGGTGGCAGTGTGGTCTCTGTTGACGTCAAGGTTGGCGACGCGGTAGCCGTCGGCGACACGCTGCTGACCATCGGCTAAGGGGGAGACTAATGGATAAGCTCCTCCAGCTGTGGCACACCACGGGTATCTATCACATGGCCTGGGGCCAGGCAGTGATGATTGTTGTGTGCTTTGGTTTGATCTACCTGGCGATTCGCAAGGGCTTTGAGCCGCTGCTGCTGATTCCGATCGGCTTCGGCGGTATTTTGGCTAACCTGCCGGTGGCCGATATGGCTCACGGAACGGGTATTTTGCACCTGATCTACGAAGTTGGTCTGCCGACCAGCGTGTTCCCGCTGCTGATCTTTATGGGCGTAGGTGCGATGACCGACTTCGGTCCGATGCTGGCCAACCCGCGCACGCTGCTGCTTGGTGCCGCTGCGCAGTTTGGTATCTTCGGTACGCTGCTGGGCGCGCTGGCGCTCACTGCGGCAGGTATTCCGGGCTTCGAGTTCAGCATGAAAGAGGCGGCATCCATTGCCATCATCGGTGGTGCGGACGGTCCTACCTCCATTTTCGTGACCTCCAAGCTGGCACCGGATCTGCTGGGACCAATTGCCGTGGCTGCTTACTCCTATATGGCGTTGGTACCTCTGCTGCAGCCGCCGATCATGCGGGCGCTGACCAACCAGAAGGAGCGTGGCATCGTCATGACCCAGCTGCGTGTTGTCAGCAAGGCCGAGAAGATCATCTTCCCGCTGCTGCTGCTGATGCTGGTTGCCCTGCTGTTGCCCGATGCGGCGCCGTTGGTCGGTATGCTGTGCTTCGGTAACCTGATGCGCGAATCCGGCGTGGTTGAGCGTCTGGCTGACACCACCCGTAATGCGCTGATTAACATTGTGACCATCGGTCTGGGTCTGGCTGTAGGCTCCAAGCTGTCAGCAGACTCGTTCCTGCAGCTTAAGACGCTCGGTATTCTGGTGCTCGGCATGCTGGCGTTCTGTGCTGGTACTGCTGCCGGTGTCCTGATGGCGAAGTTGCTGAACCTGTTCAGCAAGAATCCGATCAATCCGTTGATTGGTTCTGCCGGTGTATCTGCAGTGCCGATGGCTGCTCGCGTATCCAACCGAGTCGGGCTGGAAACCAATCCGCACAACTTCCTGTTGATGCATGCGATGGGTCCGAACCTGGCGGGTGTAATCGGCTCCGCGGTGGCGGCAGGTATTCTGCTCAACTTCGTGGGCTGATCGCCAGCCAACAAAAAACCCGCTCACTGAGCGGGTTTTTTGTGTCTATGCACTTGGCTAGTTGTTGCATGCCGCTGCCAAAATGCAGTTTTCGGTTTAGGCCTGTTCGTTGGCCAGCAGTGCAAGAAGGGCGTTTTGCTGGCGTCGGCTCATGTCGCGGAAGCGAACCAGTAGTTCTCGTTCAGGACTGCTCAGACCCTCGCCATCCTGGGCATTGAGCATCTTGCGAGAGGGCTGGTTTTGCTCTGGCAGCGTCGGTAGATCCAGCAGGCTGTGCTCCAGCCGTGCGATGATCTCTGAGTTCATGCTGCGGTGGTGTTGCTTGGCAACATCAGCGATGCGGTCGCGCATCCCCTGGGGCAGACGAACCACAAATTTGTCAGCAGTTCGGCTGGTGTAGTGTTGGGTAGCTGTTTTCATGGGGCAATAATAATCGCTTGGCTGAAAAAATCGATGCTGACCAAGTGCCGCGGAGCGGTGCGGTGGGGCGGCCAGGGCCATGAGACTGTCTAAACATCTGGGATATCTAATGTTTAGACAGTGTTTACACTGTTAGTGCCCTAGTAGACCTGTTTTTTGTGTTTCATGCCATAGGGTGACAAAAAAATGTCTCCAAAATGTGACGGGTTTACGACGAATGGCGTTTTGCTATTGTTCTGCCGTTATCGTCGCATCGGTGGAAATTCGCTTCAGGCTTCGGGTAAGATTCGGGTCTTCCAAGGAAATTCAGCGGGTTGACTGGTTACCCGTGTCGTATTTGCGCTTGTAGCTCAGCTGGATAGAGCAACCGCCTCCTAAGCGGTAGGTCCCCGGTTCGAATCCGGGCTCGCGCACCATCTCTCAGGGCCGCACTTCGACGCGGTCAATCTCGGCCTGGTCCGGGGAGGCAGGAACGCTTCGCTTGTTGACGTGTCGACTGTTCTGTCATTAGCTGGCGTTATCGTCGGTTAGCTACCGCCAAGGATTGTAACGGGAGTCTGAATGTCTCGCGCATTAACTGCTTTTTCCTCGTTGTACTTCGCTACCTTGCTGATGCTGTTGGGCAGTGGTTTGTTGAGCACCTACCTGGGTCTTCAGCTGGCGGCGAACGGGGTAAGTGAGCTTTGGATTGGTCTGTTGATGACAGGCTACTACGGCGGTCTGGTCATGGGAGCTTCGGTCGGTCACCGATTGATCTCCAGAGTCGGGCATATTCGTGCGTTTGTAGCCAGTGCGGGTCTGGTAACGGCCTCTGTTCTGTGTCATGCGCTGTTTGACAACGTGCTGGCGTGGCTTGGGCTGCGCGTGCTGGTCGGTATGGCCATGATGTGTCAGTTCATGGTGCTTGAGAGCTGGCTGAACGAGCAGTCCGAGTCGCATCAGCGGGGCATGGTCTTTGCCAGCTACATGGTGGTGACCTATCTGGGGTTGGTGCTGGGCCAGGTTGTATTCGCCTTCAAGCCGGAGTTGTCGCTGGATCACCTGCTATACGTCGCCATGTGTTTTTCGTTGTGTTTGGTGCCGGTAGCGACGACCCGTCAGATTCACCCGGCACCAATGCGTCCTGCGCCGCTAAAGGCTCGGATGTTCTTCCAGCGCATCCCTCAGGCGCTAACCACCATTGGTGTGGCGGGCTTGATGATGGGGGCGTTTTACGGGATGGCACCGGTCTTTGCCAGATCAATGGGGTTGCCAACCTCCGAGATCGGTATGTTTATGGCGGTAACTATCTGTGCAGGGCTTGCCGCACAATGGCCGGCCGGGTGGCTGTCGGATCGGGTTGACCGCAGTCAGCTGATCCAAATAAATGCGATGGTGTTGACGGCAGTATCCGTGGTGATGGCCATTGGGCTGATACCCAGCGGCGGGCTCATCTTTCTGACGGCAATTTTCGGGCTGATGGTGTTCACTCTCTATCCCATGGCGGTTGCGCTGGCGAACGATCACGTCGAGCCGGATGATCGAGTCCCCCTCTCTGCCATGCTGCTGGTTACCTTCGGCCTGGGGGCGAGTGTTGGCCCGCTGATCAGCTCAGGGCTGATGAAGTGGCTTGGCCCCAACATGCTCTATATCTTCATGGCTGCATGCAGCGCCATTTTGGTCTTCCGAGTGCGCACGGCGATGGTCACAGGGGATAATCTCGTCGAGGAGGCGCCTCTGCAGTTCATGCCTGCGGCCGGTAACCTCGCCAGCTCGCCGCTTGCCGCGGCGATTGACCCGCGGGTAGAGGAGAGCGCCGTGATTGAGCAGATGCAGGATGAGCTACCGCCGGAAGAGCAGCCTGCTGAGGATGGATATGCGGATGCGGATCAGGAAGAGCATAGACCGGGTTAGAACAGGTCTTCCTTCTCGAGTCGGCGTGCTTCGCGCTGCAGCTGGTTGACGAAACGGTCGATGCTCCGCTGCGCTTGTGCTGATTGAAGCTTGAACATCAGGCCAAGGTGGGTTTCGTTGGCGTCCTCACGAAAGACCACGTGGCGCACCTCTACGTTGACCTCGACACGTCCCATATCGGGTAGGTGCAGCACGCTGTTTGGGTACTCTTCTCCTGGCTTCAGCGACTTGCTCTGGTCGCCCTCCAGGCGCACCTTGCAGCCGGTTGCGGACAGATCCATCAGGTAGCAGGTAAAGCGCCGGTCCCGTTCTGGGTGGACCATTTCCACTGCAATGTCAGCGGTGCGGCGCACGCTGGCTCGAAAGGCGCCGCGTTTCTGATGATAAATCAACTCTGCTGGCAGTGGGATGGCGTATGCAGGAGCGTCATCCAGCATGACCTGGCTCGCCCCGGGACAGTTCCAGCGCATGTGAATGCCTTCATGCCAGGCGTCTATTCGGAACGACTCGCCCTGATTGGCGTAGCGGTCGCCTTCGCGGGGTATCAGTTCGTCAATCCAGATAGCGCCCTTGTCGGAATCCAGATTGACAATGAAACTTTGAAATTTCTGTGAGCGGTCGGTAAACGTAACAGTCAGAGTGTCACGTGCCTGCATCAGAGTCCGTAACAGGGACAGGATTTCGACCGGGGCGCGTACTTCTCTGGGTGGCTGGGGACCAGTTTCTTGTGAGAATAGGTTGGACACGTCAGCTTCTCGTTATAGTTCGTAATAGCAGGCGTAACTATACCGCGACGTTGGTCGCAATGATATTTGTGATCAGGCTTTGCTGAGGTCGCGAGTGATGCCGGATCGGCTTCGATTGCCAAGCTGGTCGTAGATGCCGCTGCTGGGTTCGCCCTGATTGCGCAGCAGGTCGAGTATCGTGCGGGTGCTGTGCTGGCTGTGGTGGACCAGGCGGGCGTTGTGCTCGTTGGCTTGTTTGCATTCTGCCAGGGCGGCAAGAAATTGCTGATACTGGTGCTCTAGGGTGGCGTCGCCACTCTGGGCGATATGCTCGCCCAACCCCTCTGGGGAGATCTGGTTGGCTTGGCAGTAGCGCTGGATTTGCTGGTCGTGAGTTATCAGAGCATCGGTAAGGGGGCGCTTTTGTTCCAAAAGCTGCTCCAGTGCTTCCACGTCCTGTTTTGCCAGTGCGTCGCGTTCCTGATCCAGCAGGTTCAGATACTGCCGGCAGTCGTGTTCAGCCGATTGGAAGCGTTCTTGCAAAGCGTGCATGGCGTGTCTCCTGACTGTAGCTGTCCCGGGCGGGGAGTAGTCAAAGAGTACAGCCAGCGATCATTTCTGACTACTGGCTGTCAGCTTTCGAAGCTCAGAAGCTTATCGGCAATGCGGCTGCTGTCTGACTTGTAGCTGCCATCGGCGATAGACTGCTTGATCTGGTTGACGCGTTCGCTGTCTACCTCGGGCAGATCGCGCAGCTTTTCTTCGATTGCTTGCAGTTGCTGAGCTTGTGCGCTGAGGTTTACCGATGAAGTGCTTTCGGTCTGTTTGGTCTGTGCTGCGTCAGCCTGCGGGGCTGAAGTGCCAACCGAGCCGGCTTCGCGCTTGCCAGCGGTGCCAGTAGTCTGGCTGCTGCGACCGGCACCGTTCGGGCCGTTGGGCGAGTTGAAGTCGATGACCATGATGAATTCCTCAAACTGTAAAATCTTCTCTAGCTGCTTTAACGGCAGCTGGAAGGAAAACTTTAGGAAAAAATAGTGTGAAGATCGTCACGGGGTGAATGGCTGCGTTTAGCAACGGGTAAAGCACTCCTGAGTGCATCATCACATTCCAACTTCGACCTGTCCAGGGCCGGTGACTCTGGCCCGGACTACCCTGTTGGAGCGGGTATTGCGGACCCGGATTTGCGCGCCAAGTGTACCATCTTCCAGGGCTTCGCCCGGCATGCGGACGTCGACGCTGGCGTTGCCGGCGCTGATCACAACCTTGTCGCCGCGCTGGACCAACCGGTTCCGTTCCAGCTGTGTATGCCCCAGCACGGTGTCTGCGTTGACGTTTCGCTTCAGCTGCATGCCGATGGCCTGGGCCGGGTCCAGCAGGTAGTTGTTGCCCAGCAGGCCAGTGTCACGTTCAGCCAGGCGGACGTCCTGGGCGCTGACTACGTCGCGTCGTTGCAGCGGCCGGGAACTCACCACCACGTGCTGATAGAGGCTGACCTGTGCCGGCACAAAGAGTCTCCAAGGGGACGGGCCGTTGCAGGTGACGCGCACGGTTACCCGGCCGATGGGGACGTCGGGGCTCTCGAGCTGGGCGGAGAGGGCGTCCTCGGCACAGAGCGGCAGGCGCAGGCGTGCATCAAGCCGGCTGAGCCGAATTTCGTGGCGAGGTTCGCCGCCCAGCGAGCGTGCATATTCGCTTACTTCCCGCTCAAGATATTGGTTGGTGACGCCGATAAGCTGATCAATGAGCGGGTTGGCGTGTGTGCTGGCGGAAAAAAATATCGCCAATACCGCGCACCCGGTGATAAAACGCATACAATTACCTACAAACAGTTGGGTGATGTCCGTCAGTTTACTGCCGTCTGATGATGGACTAGCACGAAACATGCCGTTTCACCCGATTCAAACAAGAGGAGCAGTCCATGGCTGGTGTGATGGATTCAGTCAACCAACGAACCCAGTTGGTAGGCCAGAACCGACTCGAACTGCTGCTGTTCAGGCTGGCCGGTAATCAGTTGTACGGCATCAACGTATTCAAGGTGAAGGAAGTGCTGCAATGCCCGCGCCTGACTGCGATGCCGAAGCTGCATCCGGTGGTCAGAGGTGTAGCGCACATTCGCGGCGGCACCCTGCCGATTCTGGATTTGAATCGTGCAACCGGCGGGCCTGGTCTGGATGATCTGGAAACGGCTTTCGTGATCATCACCGAATACAACTATAAGGTTCAGGGTTTTCTGGTGCGGTCGGTCGAGCGCATCGTCAACATGAACTGGTCCGAGATCCACCCGCCGCCAAAGGGCACGGGGCGTGAGCATTATCTGACAGCGGTCACTCGCGTCGATAATCAGATGGTCGAAATTATTGACGTGGAAAAGGTGCTGGCAGAGGTCGTTCCGACCAACGAGAAGATTTCCGATGGCGTTATTGATGCAGAATCCCAGGCGGATGCAGTAGCCCGGACGGTTCTGATCGTTGACGACTCATCGATTGCCCGCAAGCAGGTGGCGCGTTGCCTGCAGGAAATCGGTGTCGAGATCGTGGCACTGAACGACGGGCGTCAGGCACTGGACTGGCTGAGGGCTCGGGCCGATCAAGGTGAAGATGTCAGTAAGTCGCTGCTGATGATGATCTCGGATATCGAGATGCCGGAAATGGATGGGTACACTCTGACCGCCGAAGTGCGCAACGATTCGCGCATGAATAAACTGCACATCATGTTGCATACCTCGCTCTCCGGGGTGTTTAACCAAGCGATGGTCAAGAAGGTCGGCGCGGATGATTTTCTGGCCAAGTTCAAGCCGGATGATCTGGCTCAACGGGTAATAGAGCGATTGCGTTCTTTGCGCGGCGACGTAGATGACCAGGCCTAGCACTATGGGTTTAATTGATACAAGGCAGGCTTCGTGACTTTGGCGAATCAGGATTTTCAGCTGTTCAGAGACTTTCTGGAAAAGGCCTGCGGCATTGTGTTGGGGGACAACAAGCAGTATCTGGTGTCCAGCCGACTCAACCGCCTGCTTGAGCAGGAGGGTATTGCCAGTCTCGGCGAGCTGGTTAAGCGGATTCAGGCGCAGCCCCGTGGTGGTCTGCGTGAGTCTGTGATTGACGCGATGACGACCAACGAAACGCTCTGGTTTCGGGATGTCTACCCGTTCGAGGTGCTGAAAACGCGGTTGATCCCGGAGTTCATCAAGAGCGCGCCAGGACAGCGTCTGCGAATCTGGTCGGCTGCCTGTTCATCAGGTCAGGAACCGTACTCCCTGAGTATGGCGATTGATGAGTTTGAACGCAGCAACCTGGGGCAGTTGCGTGGCGGTGCCCAGATTGTCGCAACTGATCTTTCTGGTGGCATCCTGAATGCGGCCAAAAGCGCGGAGTACGATAGTCTGTCTGTGGCCCGTGGTCTGTCGCAGGACCGCCTTGCGCGTTACTTTGACCAGCTTGGCCCGGGTCGCTGGGCGGTTAAACCGGCAATTCGCAATCGCGTCGAGTTCCGCGCCATGAACCTGCTGGACAGCTATTCGATGTTGGGTAAGTTTGACTTCGTGTTCTGTCGAAATGTGCTCATCTACTTCTCTGCCGATGTAAAGAAGGACATCCTGCGACGCATTCACGCGACGCTGAAGCCCGGCGGCTATTTGATGCTCGGTGCTTCCGAGGCACTCAACGGTCTTCCCGAGCTGTATCAGATGGTGCAGTGCAGTCCGGGTATCGTTTACAAGGCCCGTTGATCCCTCCTGATTTATTGCGACCCTCTTCTGGTAAGCCGGCATATCTCTGCCGGCTTTTCTTTTGCCGCTTGCCAATCAAGCGCTCCTGCTCTTGCCGTTTGCCGGTAAGACGTTGCCGCTTTTCTGACGCGACTATTTGCAAATCCTTGAAATCAAAGTGATTTTATTTTTGGCACGCTGATTGCTTTGTTGCCTCCAATGACGGTTTTTGGTCGACGGACCGAAACGAGGAAAGTGGCAATGAGCATTAGTTTCGACAACGCCCTCGGGATACATGAGCAATCGCTGAAGTTTCGTGCTCAGCGCGCTGAGGTGCTAGCCAACAATATTGCAAACGCAGAGACCCCTAACTACAAGGCGCGGGATCTGGATTTCAATGCGGTGCTCGCAGCCCAGCAGGGCACCGGGCTGGTCGGTGACGGGCAGAGCATGCCGGTTGCTCAGACTGATGCGGGGCACATGGTGCTGGACAGTCTGGTAGATCAGGTGGCAGGTCTGCGCTATCGCAACCAGCTGCAGCCATCGGTCGACGGCAATACCGTTGATTCCGAAGTCGAGAAGGCCGCCTATGCCCAGAACGCGATCGACTTTCAGGCCAGCTTTACGTTTCTCAACAGCAAGTTCAAGGGGCTGATGACAGCCCTCAGGGGAGACTGATCATGTCGCTTGATAAAGTGTTCGATATTGCGGGTTCCGGCATGAGCGCACAGTCTCTGCGCCTGAATACCGTCGCCAGCAACATCGCCAACGCCGATACCGTCTCCAGCAGTATTGATCAGACTTACCGTGCCAGAAACCCGGTGTTTGCCACGATTTTCAACAGCCAACAGGCTACCGGCGGCTCGTTGTTCAGCCCTGACCAGCAAGCCGGCGACGGCGTTGCGGTGCTGGGCATCGTTGAGTCTGATGCCAGTCTTGAGCCGCGCTATGAGCCGGATCACCCGATGGCCAACGAAGACGGCTATGTGTATTACCCGAATGTGAACGTAGTAGAGGAAATGGCCAACATGATGTCTGCTTCCCGGTCCTACCAGACCAATGTGGAAGTCATGAATACGGCTAAGACCATGCTGCAGCGCGTTCTGACGCTGGGTCAGTGAACGGAGAAAAATAGACCATGAGCATCAGCAATGTTTCAACCGGCAGCGGCGTACTGGATGATTACAAGATTGACCACGACCGCTTTGAGTCAAGTAACGAGCTTGGCAAAGAGCAGTTTCTCGAACTGCTGGTTACTCAGATGAAAAACCAAGACCCGCTTTCACCGCAGGAAAATGGTGAGTTCATCGCACAGCTGGCGCAGTTCAGTACTGTCGAAGGGATTGGCAACCTCAACGCCTCAATGGAAATGCTGCTTGGTGGCTATCAGTCCTCCCAGGCGTTGCAGGCATCGTCATTGGTTGGGCGCACGGTGATCGTTCCATCTGATCAGGCTATGGTCGATCCGACTCTCGGCTTTGAGGGGCAGCTGGCCCTGCCGGCGAGCAGTCCAAATGTGTTTGTTAACGTGTATGACGAGGCGGGTACGCTGGTCGATACCGTCAATATGGGCAGCCAGGAAGCAGGCATGCACGACTTCCAGTGGGATGGCAAAAATGCAGATGGTGAATATATGCCGTCTGGTGCTTATCGATTCGAGGCCATGGCCGCGATCGATGGTGAGGACGTGCAGCTGGCCACGTTACTGCCAGCCAATGTGGATAGTGTGACGTTGAGTGGGGCCGAGGATGGAGGCCTGCTGCTCAATGTGGCCGGGTTGGGCAGCATTGCTCTGTCCAGTGTGTATTCGATCCAATAACAGTCGTCCGAATAGAGTAGGCGAGGAGAAACAACCATGGCTTTCAATATCGGTTTGAGTGGTATTCGGGCGGCAGCTTCTGATCTGAATATCACGGGTAACAACATCGCCAACGCTGGCACCGTCGGGTTCAAGAGTTCGCGTGCCGAGTTTGCGGATGTCTATGCCGCATCAGTGCTTGGTTCCGGCAGCTATGCGACGGGGAGTGGTGTCGCGCTGGCCAATTCGGCTCAGTTGTTCAAGCAGGGCAATATCAGTTTCACACAGAACAGCCTTGATCTCGCGATCAATGGCAACGGCTTCTTTGTGACCAGCAATAACGGTGCGCTCAGCTACACGCGGGCGGGGTACTTTGGCACCGACAGTGATGGTTATATCGTCAACAATGCTGGTGAGCGCCTGCAGGGCTTTGGTGTTAACCCGGTGTCTGGGTTGATCAACCAGGGGGTGAGGACGGATCTGCGAGTTGATACGCGTTCCGCTGACCCGAATGCAACTACCGAGATCGCTTCGACGTTGAACCTGAACTCCAAGCAGACACGTCCTGAGGTATGGACCCAGCAATATGATGCCGCCTATGCAGCATCGATTGCGACTGCGGCTGACCCGGCCAACCCTACCCCGGCGGAAGTCGCTGCCGCGGAAGCTGCAGGCCAGGCGGCGGGTCAGGCCACCTTTGATCCGACCAACTCTGCAACGTATAACAGTTCCACGTCGGTCAATATTTATGACAGCCTGGGTAACTCCCACGTCATGACCAAGTACTTTGTCAAAAACGATGCCAACAGCTGGGACATGTATGTGCTCATTGATGGGCGTGATCCGCAGACTGGCGTTGAGGCAAGTGATCCTGCCTTTGATCCGACTACCACTACGCGCTACGACCTGGACTTCAATACCGTTGGTGAGCTGACCACGCCTCAGCCTCTGGCGCTAACCGGCTGGGTGCCTCTGGATGATGCGGGGCAGCCGACGGGGGCTGACTCGCCGGTCGGTAATATCACCATCAACCTGACTGGCTCTACCCAGTATTCATCCGGCTTCGCCGTGACGGCTGTTACGCAGGATGGCTTTACCACGGGTGAACTGGCGGGACTGCAAATCGACAAGTCGGGGATGCTGGTGGCTCGTTATACCAACGGCCAAACCCGGATTCAGGGCCAGGTGGTGCTGGCAACCTTCGCTAACCAGCAAGGTCTGACGCCGCTCGGTAGCACTGCTTGGGCTCAGTCATACGAATCTGGTGAACCGGTGATTGGTGCGCCTACCAGTGGCACGCTGGGTAGTATTCAGTCGGGGGCGCTGGAAGAGTCCAACGTGGATATCTCCGAGCAATTGATCAACCTGATCGTCGCGCAACGCAACTATCAGGCAAACTCAAAAACTATTCAGACTGAAGACACGGTTACCCAGTCGATCATCAATCTGAGGTAATAATGCCGACGCCTTCAGCGACGGTCCCAAGCGGCAATATCGGCAAGTGGTTTTGACGATATTGCCGTTTTGGTTTTTCTTTTCAGTAAGTATCTATTTGAAAATAAAGACTTATTTTATTTTCTCCCTGTTTGGCATGATCTCTGCATTTAATCCTGTGAAAGTACGTAAGCGGCAATTCCTTGTCGCTGTGTGATTCGGGAGCAGGGCATGGACAAATCGCTATACATATCCATGACAGGGGCCAGCCAGAACGCGTTGGCCCAGCGTTCGCATGCCAACAATCTGGCAAATCTGTCCACTACCGGGTTCCGGCGCGACTTTGAGCAGGCCCGTTCAATGCCGGTATTCGGCGATGGTTATGCAACCCGCGCCTACGCCATGACGGAGCGCCCGGGTACGGACCTGTCTTCAGGTGCCTTGATGGAAACCGGCCGGGAGCTGGATGTGGCTGTTCAGGGTGAAGGCTGGATTGCCGTGCAGGCAGCTGACGGGTCTGAGGCCTACACCCGCGCGGGAAGCCTGAATATTGACGCGTTCGGTGTGTTGCGCACCAGCAGCGGCTTGCCGGTGCTGGGTAACGGTGGCCCGATTGCGATTCCGCCTGCCGAGAAGGTTGAGATTGGGTCTGACGGCACCATTAGTATTCGCGCGTTGGGTGAAGGCCCGGCGGTGATGGCCGAAGTCGACCGGCTGAAGCTGGTCAACCCGGACCCAGCGACGCTGGAGAAGGGCGCGGATGGCCTTATGCGGACCAAGGATGGCTTGCCTCAGGTGGCGGACGGCGTTGTTCAGGTCGCTACCGGATTTCTGGAAGGCAGTAACGTCAACGCGGTTGAAGAAATGACGGCCATGTTGTCGCTGGCGCGTCAGTTTGAGCTGCACATCAAGATGATGCGGACCGCGGAAGAGAATGCGCAGGCGACTGATCGCATTCTGCAGATGAGTTAATTCAATGGCATGTCAACTAACTGACACGCGAGGAGAATAGCTATGCTCCAGGCACTTTGGGTCAGCAAGACGGGGCTGTCCGCACAGGACACCATGCTGTCGACCATCTCCAACAACCTGGCCAACGTCTCGACCACCGGCTTCAAGCGTGATCGAGCCGAGTTTGAAGACCTGCTGTATCAGATCAAGCGCCAGCCGGGCGGTCAGAGCACCCAGGACACCCAGTTGCCGTCCGGTCTGCAGCTCGGTACCGGTGTGCGGGTAGTCGGCACTCAGAAGATATTTACCGAAGGCACGCTGCAGACCACCGAGCAACCGCTTGACATGGCGGTTAACGGACGTGGTTTTTTCCAGATCCTGATGCCGGACGGCAGCATTGGTTATACCCGTGATGGCAGCTTCCATCTGGATGCTGATGGCCAGATCGTTACCTCCAACGGTTTTCCGCTGGAGCCAGGTATCGTGCTGCCCGATGACGTAAAAACGTTCACTGTTGGCGAAGACGGTACGGTCAGTATTACCACTACCGGCAATGCTGCGTCACAGCAGATTGGCAACATCCAGACCGCCGACTTTATTAATCCGGCCGGCCTGCAGGCCATCGGTAATAACCTGTTTCTTGAGACTGCTTCAAGCGGTGCACCACAGACCGGCAACCCTGGTCAGAACGGCTTGGGGACGGTTCTGCAGAACACCCTGGAGAATTCCAACGTCAGCGTGGTAGAGGAATTGGTCAACATGATCACCACTCAGCGCGCCTACGAAATGAATTCCAAGGTCATATCAACCGCAGACCAGATGCTGCAGTACATCAGTCAGAACCTCTGACGGGAGCTCGGAATCATGATCCGCTTGGCTAAGGTGTTGATGCTGCTGGTGCCGCTCAGCCTGATCGGCTGCATGCAGGCTCCGCCGATGCGTGACGACCCGGCGTATGCGCCTGTGTTGCCGCGCACGCCGTTGCCACAGGAGCTGAACAACGGAGCGATCTATCAGCCCGGTTTTGAAATGAGCCTCTACAACGACCGCAAGGCGCACCGGGTCGGTGACATCATCACGATCACCTTGACCGAACGCACCGCGGCGCAAAAGAAGGCCGAGAACGAAATTGACAAAACCAGCTCGACCACCATTACCAACCCGACCCTGCTGGGCAATGCCGTGGGCTTCAAGGGGCTTGATCTTGGCGTGAGCATGTCGGGTCAGCGCGCCTTTGACGGCAGCTCAGACGCTAACCAGAGCAACAGTCTGTCAGGCTCTATTACGGTGACCGTTGCCGAAGTGCTGCCCAACGGTATTTTAGCGGTACGCGGCGAGAAGTGGATCACCCTCAATCAGGGAGACGAGCTGATCCGCATCAGTGGCCTGGTGCGCGCGGACGATGTTGGTCCCGACAACACCGTGCTCTCAACTCGCGTGGCCGATGCGCGCATCACCTATTCCGGCAAGGGTGCCTTTGCCGATTCCAATCGCCCGGGCTGGCTGAGTCAATTCTTCCTCAGCCCGTTGTGGCCGTTCTGACAGGAGTATTGTCATGCGCAGCCTGATTTTCTGTCTCGCCTTGTTGCTGATCAGTCCGCTGACGCTGGCCGACCGTCTCAAGGATATCGCCAGTATTGCTGGCGTGCGAAGCAACCAGTTGATCGGCTATGGCCTGGTGGTGGGGTTGGATGGCTCGGGTGACCAGACCAGCCAGACCCCATTCACGGTGCAAACCTTTGAGAATATGCTCAGTCAGTTCGGCATTACTGTGCCGCAGGGCACGCGCATCCAGATGAAGAACGTGGCTGCGGTAGCGATTCATGCCGACCTGCCAGCGTTTGCCCGCCCTGGCCAGACCATTGACGTGACTGTCTCTTCACTGGGTAATGCCAAGAGCCTGCGCGGTGGGGCGCTGTTGATGACCCCGCTCAAGGGGATCGACGGTCAGGTTTACGCCATCGCCCAGGGCAACCTGGTGGTGGGTGGTTTCGGCGCAGAAGGGGCGGATGGTTCGCGCATCACCGTCAATATTCCCAGTGCGGGCCGTATTCCCAATGGCGCGACGGTTGAACGTGCGGTGGCTAGTCCCTTCACCTCCGGCGATCATCTGACCTTCAATCTACACCGTCCCGACTTCACCACTGCCAAGCGCATCGTTGACCGCATTAACGAGACCTTTGGTCCCGACGTGGCGCAGGCGCTGGATGGTGGTTCGGTGCGAGTCCGCGCGCCGATCGATCCCAATCAGCGCGTCGATTACATCTCGATGGTCGAGAACCTGACCGTGGAGCAGGGCAACGCGGCTGCCAAGGTCATTATCAACTCGCGGACCGGTACCATCGTTATCGGCCAGGACGTGCGGGTGCAGCCGGCGGCCGTTACCCACGGCGGGCTGACCGTGACCATCAGCGAGAATCCTCAGGTCAGCCAGCCAGACGGCGTCCTTTCCGGTGGCCAGACTGTTGTCTCCCCCAGCTCGCAGATCAATATTGAGCAAGGCGACAGCCGCATGTTTGTTTTCCGCCCCGGTGTTTCGTTGGATGAAATCGTGCGCGCGGTCAATCAGGTGGGAGCCGCTCCCGGTGACCTGATGGCCATTCTTGAAGCCCTGAAACAGGCCGGTGCTCTTAACGCCGATCTGGTCATTATCTGACGGGGATACGCTCATGAATGTCAGCAGCAATATCAGCTACACCGACATCAACACGGTCAATCAGCTGAAGTCCGGCGCCAACGCCAACAGCCCTGAGAACGTGCGCAAGGTGGCGCAGCAGTTCGAGTCGCTGTTCACCAACATGATGATCAAGAGCATGCGTGACGCCAACGCGGTGTTTGCCGAAGGCAATCCGCTTAATACTCCGCAGACCCGTTTCTATCAGGAAATGTACGACGGGCAGATGTCGGTTCATCTGTCCGAAGGGCGTGGACTGGGGCTCACCGATGCGCTGGTACGCCAGCTGGCACCGCAGTCTAACGCCGCTTCGGGCCGCGAGCGGGGCGCTGCGCCTGCTGTTGATCAGTCAGCATTGCTGGCGCGCCGCCGCCTGCAGGTCTCGGCAGATTACAGCGCCTGGGCGGATCGCCTCGCCCAGGCTGAGCAAGGCCAGCGCTCGGCCGCCAGTGACAGCGATAACTGGCAGCCGCTGCGTGGTATTGAGGCCTTGCGCAATGGCCGCTCTACTGCCGCCGCGTTGAACCCCGAAGCAGCCCAGCGCACCCGCTTCGCGAACAGTCAGGAGTTTGTCGAGACCATGCTGCCCATGGCGGAAAAGGCCGCTGCGCGTTTGGGTGTCGATCCGCATTATCTGGTGGCCCAGGCAGCGCTGGAAACCGGCTGGGGCAAGTCGGTTATCCGCGAGTCTGACGGCAGTTCCAGCCATAACCTGTTTGGCATCAAAGCGCACGGCGGCTGGCAGGGCGACAGTGCCAACGTCGCTACGAGCGAGTATCGCGATGGCGTGCGTACCAGTGAGCGAGCCGATTTTCGCAGCTACGAGTCCTGGGAGCAGAGCTTTGAAGACTATGTCAGCTTCCTCGAGAGCAATGGCCGCTACAACAAGGCGCTGAACAGCACCGCTAACCCGGACGCTTTCTTCCGCGAGCTGCAGGACGCTGGCTATGCCACCGACCCACAGTATGCGCGCAAGGTGTCGCAAATAGCCCGCCAGCTGATTACCAGCAGCGATGAACGTGTTGCCGCAAGCGACGCATCCACTGATTCCAGCAGTAGGGCCTGATCATGGCAGATCTCTTCGGTATCGGACTGACTGGCCTGAAAGCATCGCAGACTCAGCTGGCGGTGATAGGTCAGAACATTACCAACGTCAACACGCCGGGCTACACCCGCCAGTCGGCGTTGCAGTCGACGCAGGTTCCCAGCTTCACTGGTGCAGGGTATATCGGTAACGGCACCAAGGTGGTTGATGTCCAGCGGATCTATAACCAGTTTTTGACGAATCAGGTGCGTACGGCCACCTCGACCAACTCTGAGGTCAAGGCATTCCAGTCGCAGCTGGAGCAGCTCAACACCCTGGTTTCCAGCAGCGCCACGGGGATCACACCGGGCCTGCAAAGTTATTTTGACGCCTTGCAGACGGCGATCGAGGACCCGGCTAACCTGCCAGCCCGTCAGCTGGTGTTGTCGCAGGCCGAAGGGCTGGCGTCTCGCTTCAACACAGTGCAGAGCAGTCTTGCTAGCCAGAACCAGTTCATCAGTCAGCAGGTCGGTACCTTGGCGGATCAGGCCAGCCGTCTGGCGACCTCCATTGCCGAGTACAACGACAGTATTGCTGTTGCTGCCTCAAACGGCGCAGAGCCCAATGATTTGCTAGATGCCCGTGATGAGGCTGTGCGCCAGTTGAGTGAGCTGGTAGGTATCACGGTTGTTCCGCAGGGCGACAACTCAGTCAATATCTTTGTCGGCTCCGGCCAACCTCTGGTCGTCGGCAATGAAGCGTCGAGGCTATCGGCCCGGATGGGTGCTTCTGATCCGTCTCGCGTCGAGATCGTACTCACTAGCGGTAATTCGACCCAGGACGTCACCTCGCTGATCAGCGGCGGTGAGCTGGGCGGCCTGATTAAGTACCGTGATGATGTGCTGGATCCGGCGATGAATGCCATCGGCCGGCTGGCGCTGTCGATTGCCAGCGAGCTCAATGAACAGCAGGGGCAGGGGCTAGACCTGAACGGCAATGCCGGTTCTGGGCTGTTCAATGACATCAACAGCGCTGAGCTGGTCGAAGGGCGCAGCCGGGCAAGAGCCAACAACAGCGATCCGAATGCCAAGCTGAATGTGCTGGTTAGTGACACCTCTCAGCTGAGCACCTCTGACTATGAAGTGGTGTTTACCAGTGCCACCGAGTTCACCGTGCGGCGCACCTCTGACGATAGCGTCACCGGGCCGTATGACCTGACCAGCGTTCCGCCGCCGGAGCTGGATGGTTTCACCATCGAGCTGGACAGCGGCGGCATCGCGGCCGGTGACCGTTTCCTGCTGACGCCAACGCGCTTTGCTGCAGCGGGCATGGAAGTGGTTATGGATCAACCGCAGGAGCTGGCCTTTGCCGCGCCGGCTTCGGTTGACACTAACCTGGATAACCGCGGTACCGGCACCATGAGTCAGCCGACGCTGATCAATGGCCCGGCGCCGATTGATCCGGCTGCCCTGCAAGGCTTGCTGCCGGTCGAGCTGAGTTACGACGCAGCCTCCGGTGAGCTGCAGGTGACTGGCGGTACCGCAACGCTGAACCCGTCGCCACTGGTCGTTACCCCTGGCCAGAGCAACAGTGTCGAAGTCACCGTTGGTGCCTATACGTTCAGCATGAGTCTGACCGGTACTCCGAAGGATGGTGACAACTTCAGTCTCAACTTCAATACCGGTGTTGCCGATAACCGCAATGCGCAGGTCATGTCCGAGCTGCAGAGCGCCAAGGTACTGGGCCAGGCCAATGGGGCAGAAGGGTTCTCCTTTGTCGATGGTTACGGCGATCTGGTCCAGCGGGTTGCCACTTACACGGCCCAGGCGCGCACGGAGGCAAAGTCCAGCGAATCGGTGCTGGTGCAGGCAACCAACAACCGCAATTCGGTATCGGCGGTGAGTCTGGATGAGGAAGCCGCCAACCTGATCAGGTTTGAGCAGTATTACAATGCCTCGGCTCAGATCATTCAGGTGGCGCGCACCATTTTTGACACCTTGATCAGCACCATTAGATAACGGGTAGCCTTCCATGCGCATTTCAACTATTCAGCAGTTCAACAGCGGCGTGCGTGGTATTTCTGACAACTACAGCAATGCTACCCGCACTCAGGAACAGATTAGTTCCGGCAAGCGCATTCTGACCCCTGCCGATGATCCGGTGGCCACGGTGCGTCTGCTGCAACTAAGCCAGGAGTCGAACCGCCTGGGGCAGTACAGCACCAACATGACGGCAGCCAATAACAGCCTGGTCCAGGAAGAGAGCATCCTCAATTCGGTCAACAATGCCATGGGGCGTATTCGGGAAATCGCCATTGAGGCGGGTGACGGCTCCAAGACGCCGGAGGACCTGGCCGCGCTTGGCACTGAACTGGAGCAGCGCGAAGAGGAGCTGTTTAATCTCTTCAACAGCCGTAATGCCCGTGGCGAGTACCTGTTTGGTGGCTATCAAAGTAGCGAGCCGCCTTTCGTAAAGAACGCCGATGGCACCTATAGCTATCAAGGTGATGAAGGGCAGCGCTCGGTGCAGATAGCCGGCTCCAAACAGGTAGCGATCAACGACAACGGCAAGGACCTGTTCGTCAATATTGCCAATGTCAATCGCGTGAATACCGCCGCTGATGCTGCAAATACGGGCACGGGACGTATCTCACTCGGCGTAGTGGAGAACAAGAGCGAGTACGACTCCACATTCTATCCCCAAGGCAGCGTCGGCATTGTCATTGGCGCTGCTGGTGACACCTACGAAATCGTTGACAGTGGGGGTAACCCGATGGTTCCGCCGGTGACTGGTGACCTTGAGCCAGGGGACGAAGGTGGCTATACCGTGCGCTATGCGGGCGTTGTCGTAACCCTCGATGGCGTGCCCGCAGCGGGTGACAGCTTTACTATCACCACCGGTGACAGTAGTCCCACCAGCACCAATCGCGAGTCCCGCAGTATCCTGGAAACCGTTGCGCTATTGCGAGATAACCTGAATAACGGTGATATGACGACCGAGGGCAAACTGGCACGTCGTGATCTGATTGGCGTGACGCTGGAAAACATGGATAACGCGGTCAACAACGTGTTGAGTGTGCAGACCACTATTGGCGCGCGAATGAACGTGATCGAGTCTACCTTGAACGAGAATGAGGAAGTCGCCCTGATCAACACGACCGTCACCTCGCAGCTGGAAGATCTGGATTATGCCGAAGCGCTCAGCCGCCTCAGTTTGCAGTCGGTGGTCCTGGAGGCGTCTCAGCAGAGTTTTGTGAAGGTTAGTAGCCTGAACCTGTTCAATCTGCTGCGTTAACCTGCAACAGCTCAATAAAGGCCTCGGCCGCCGGTGACAGCGGCCCGTGGGCCCGGGTTACCAGGCCGAAGCTGGTGCCCGGCATCAGGTCCGGCCAGTCCAGTAAAACGAGTGTGCCGGCGGCCACTTCATCCTGCAGGGTGTCCTGGCTGCCGATGCTCAGTGCGTCGCAATGCTGGACCATTCGTTTCAGTACATCGAGGTTGTCGCATTCGAGACTGATCTGCGGATCGTCGCGTGGCAGGGTTCGACGCAGGTCCTGCAAGAGGGCATCGGGTACCCGAAAACAGGCCAACGGATACTGCGCCAGCAATGCAGGTGTCAGATCGCTGCGATTGGCCAGCGGGTGACCGGCCCGGCAGAATAGGCGGCTGGGCTGCTGCTGCAACGGGGTTACCTTCAGCAGCGGGTCGTTCTGCAGCTCTCGGATATCGGCGACAAACAACTCCAGCGTTTCCTCCAGTAGCTGCTCTCGCAGGGCCACCCAGTGCTGCACCTCAAGCCGAACCTTGACGCCGGGATGGCGGCTATTGAACGCGGCCAACACCCGCGGCAGCAGACCGGCAGCCGGGAAGGGGCCGCCACCGATCAGCAGCTCACCGGCTTCCAGGTTATTGAATTGACGCAGCGCATTGCGCATGGCCGTGCTGCCAGCGATCAGCCTGCGTGCGTGTTCCAGCACCAGCTCGCCCTGAGGCGTGAGCTCGATACCTTTGCCAGAGCGGCTCACCAGCTCGCAGCCAAGGCGTTGCTCTAGGTTCTGAATGCTGCGACTCAGGGCAGGTTGGCTCAGGCCAATTGCTTCGCCAGCGCGGGCGAAGCCCTGATGCTCTACCAGTGCCACAAAGTGGCGCAGCGATTTCAGCTCCATGCAGCTTCCTCGATAGCTGATTCAGTCATTGGCCAGTGAGTGGATGATCGGACAATCCGGTCGGTCGTCACCATTGCAGCAGCTGGCCAGCCGGGCCAAGGTATCACGCATGGCCTGGAGGTCGCGTATTTTATCTTCAAGTTCCCGAAGATGCTCGGCGGTCAGCGCCTTGACCTCGGCGCTGGTGCGTGACCGGTCCTGCCAGAGCTGCAGCAGTCGGTGGATCTGCTCCATGCTGAAGCCAAGCCGACGCGCGCGCTGAATGAAGCCCAGGGTGTGCAGGTCACGCTCGTTGTATTGGCGGTAGCCGCCCTCGCTGCGCGGTGGCGCCGGCAGCAGGCCGATTTTTTCGTAGTGTCGAATCATCCGCGGGCTGAGCCCACTGGTCTCTGCGGCCTGACTGATATTCATGCGTCCTCCGGCTTCCAGCGTTTGAGCAGCAGCGCGTTGCTGACCACGCAGACGCTGCTTGCCGCCATCATCGCGCCGGCAATCATCGGGTTGAGCAGGCCGGCGGCGGCCAGTGGAATGCCCAGACAGTTGTAGACAAAGGCCCAGAACAGGTTCTGGCGAATCTTGTTGCCGGTACGCCGCGAGAGGGCCAGCGCCATCGGCACCAGTGCCGGGTCACCGCGCATCAGGGTAATACCGGCGCTGTGCATCGCCACGTCGGTGCCAGTCGACATCGCCATGCCCACATCGGCGCGGGTCAGCGCCGGGGCGTCGTTGATGCCGTCACCGATCATGGCGACGATCTTACCCTGCTGTTGCAACTGTTCGATTTCACCCACCTTATCGGCCGGCAGTACATTGCCACGGACCTGATCAATGCCCAGCTGGCGGCCGATGTGGTCGGCGGCATTCTGGCTGTCGCCGCTGATCAGCAGGGTCTCAATGCCCTGGCGCTGGAGCCGGGCTACGGTCTGCGCTGCATTGTCCTTCAGACTATCGGCGAAGGTGAGCATGCCTAGCACTTGGTCACCCTGAGCCAGCCACGACAGGCTGGCTCCGTCTGCCTGTGAGGCTTGAGCCTGCTCCGTGTAAGGCGACAGGTCCAGCCCCTGTTCTTCCATCAGGCGGGCGTTGCCCAGCCAGGTGGTCTGGCCATTGATCTGGCCGCGTGCACCGCGTCCGGCGAGTACCTGCAGGTTTTGCGCGGCGTCGACGCGTACGCCCCGCTCGGCAGCGTAGTCACAGACCGCGCGGGCCAGCGGGTGCTCGGCCTGTTGCTGAATCGCCAGGGCGACGCGCAGCACCTGTTCGGTATCGGCGCTGTTTACGGCTTCGATGTGCGTCAGGCTGGGTTTGCCGCGGGTCAGTGTGCCGGTTTTGTCGAATACCACGGCATTGACCAGGCGTGCTCGTTCGAGGGCTTCGGCGTCACGGATCAGGATGCCATGCCGCGCAGCGACCCCGGTGCCAACCATGATCGCCGTGGGTGTGGCCAGGCCCAGAGCACAGGGACAGGCGATGACCAATACCGCGATGGCATTCAGTAGAGCCGCTTGCGGGCCGATCAGCAGGCTACCAATGGCCCAGGTGAGCAGGGCAATGACGATCACCGTCGGCACGAATACTGCCGCCACACGGTCTACCAGCCGCTGTATCGGGGCCTTGGAGCTTTGTGCGTTTTCCACCATGCGTACGATCTGGGCGAGCAGGGTGTCCTTGCCGACTGCGTCGGTGCGAATCACCAGCAGACCGTCCTGATTCAGGCTGCCCGCACGGACCGAATCGCCGGGGCTGCGGTCGACCGGCAGGCTCTCACCGGTCAGCATGGATTCGTCAATGTGGCTGTTGCCCTCAAGCACCTCGGCGTCGACCGGAATGCGCTCGCCGGCACGCACGATCAGTTGGTCTCCGGGGATGACCTGACTCAACGGGACTTCCCGCTCGCCGTCGGCGTCACGCAGTCGCGCCACGTCGGGACGCAGTGAGGTCAAGGCTCTGATTGCCTCAAGTGTCTGGCCCTTGGCACGGGTTTCCAGATAGCGTCCGAGCAGGATGAAGGTAACGATGGTCGCCGAGGCTTCATAGTAAAGGTGAGGCGAGTGGCCGCCGCTGGTAAACAGGTTCCAGCTGCTGAGCAGCCAGCCGGCACTGGTGCCGAGCACGACCAGCAGATCCATGTTGGCACTGCGGTTGCGCAGGGCGTGCCAGGCGCCCTGATAGAAACGGGCACCAAAGACGAATTGCACCAGACTGGCTAGAATCAGCTGTAACCAGCCCGGCAGCATCCAGTGACTGGCACCTAGCAGTGCCGGGATCATGCCCAACAGCATGGGGGCAGTAAGCAACGCGGCGCCAATCAGCCAGCGGCGCTCACCCCGCAGATCGGGGCCGCTGTCAGTGGCTGGCTGTTCATCGTCCAGCCAGTGTCCGGGATAGCCGACTTCGCGCAAGGCACGGAGTATGTTGTCCTGATCGGTGCCGTCGAGTACCTGCACGCGGGCTTGCTGGCTTGCCAGGTTGACCTGTGCAGAGAGCACACCGTCGACGGCCAGGAGCGCCTGCTCGGTGCGGCGCACGCAGCCTGCACACGTCAGCCCCTGTAACTGCAATTGGGCTTCCTGTGTTCGGGCAGGGTATCCAGCCTGCTCGAGTGCCTGCTCGGCGCTGATCAGGGTTGCGGGTGCGGCAATCCGAATACGGGCGGTTTCTGCTGCAAGGTTGACGGCAACCTGCTCGACGCCAGCGACATCGGCGAGCGCAGCTTCAACCCTACCAACGCAGCTGGCGCAGTGCATGCCACTGATGTGCAGGGTAAATTCAGACATGGGGCGGCTCCATTACGGATCAGGTGCATCTATCCTCAACCCTGACACGATGTCAGAGTCAAGTCCTGTTGTCAGCCGCTCAGAATCCGAAGGGTGGGCTGGTTCCTGCACCAAGTTTCAGACCTACCTTGAGGATCCAGTCGTTGTCCATTGCCGCGACCACCCAGGTGTGGCCCTCCCACTCAATCTGGTCACCAACCACCGGATGGCCACCGAACTGGCGGCTGAAGAAGGCAGCCAGGCTCTGCTCGCGCATGTCTTCCGGCACGGCGAAGCCGTAGAACTTGCCGACGTCACCAAGGGTGGCTTCGCCTTCCAGAATGAAGTCACCGAAGAAGCTGCGGTTTTCCAGATAGCGTGGTGGTTGCGCCTTGCTGAACAGTTTGGACAGCGCCGGCAGATCGCGCGGGCGTCCGACCACGCAGAGGACGTCGCCCAGCGCTAGCTGTGTGCTGCCGGTAGGGTGTAGCAAATGGTTGCCGCGAAACAGTGCGGCAATGCGGGTATCGTCCGGCATTTTCAGGTCGCGCAGTGCTACGCCAACGCACCAGTTCGCGTTATCGAGCTGATAGATCAGCAGTTCGAAGTCGCCCTCAATCGCGGTGTCCAGGCTGGTGCGTTGCAACGGCTCTGGCTGTGGCGGAATCTCAACCTTGCACAGCCGCGCGGCCAGTGGCAGCGAGGAGCCTTGCAGCAGCAGCGATACCAGTACCACGACGAAGGCCAGATTGAACAGCAGCTGCGCCTGCTCCAGGCCGGCCAGCAGCGGGAAGATAGCGAGGATGATCGGCACCGCGCCGCGCAGACCCACCCAGGCAATGAACAACCGCTCACGCCAGGAAAACACAAACGGAATCAGGCAGATCATTACCGCAATCGGGCGCGCGATGAAGATCAGGAACAGCGCGATCAGCACGGCCGGCAGAGCGATGATGACCATCTCGCTCGGCGTCACCAGCAGACCCAGCATGAGGAACATGCCGATCTGACTGAGCCAGGCCATACCATCCTGAACCTGCAGGATGTTCTGCAGGTTGCGCACCCGCTTGTTGCCGAGGACCAGGCCGGTCAGATAGATCGCGAGAAAGCCGCTGCCACCAATCTTGTTGGTGGCGGCAAACACCATGATGGCCCCACTGGTGATCAGCAGCGGATACAGGCCGGCGGGCAAGGTCACTCGATTGACCAGCCAGACCAGGGCGAAGCCCCCGGCGAGGCCGCAAAGCGCGCCGATGCCGAACTGCTCAATCAGCAGCAGGGCAAAGGACCAATTGAAACTGGTCTGACCGCTGGCGAGCATTTCGACCAGGGTAATGGTCAGGAAAATCGCCATGGGATCGTTCGAGCCGGACTCGATCTCCAGTGTGGCACCGACACGCTGCTTGAGGTTCAACCCCTTGCCCTGCAGCAGCGAAAACACGGCAGCGGCATCGGTGGAGCCGACAATGGCACCGAGCAGCAAGCCCTGCAGCCAGTGCAGCTCCAGCAGCCAGGCGGTCAATGCACCGGTCAGCGCTGCACTGATCAGGACACCAAAGCTGGCCAGCGATACCGCGGGCCACAGACCTACCCGGAAATTTTCGACCCGTGTGCGCATCCCGCCGTCCAACAGGATGATTGCCAATGCAAGGCTGCCGATCAGAAATGCGGTGTTGGCGTCCTCGAACTGAATGCGACCGATTCCATCCACCCCGGCCAGCATGCCGATGATCAGGAAGATCAGCAGCAGCGGGATGCCCAGACGCGACGACAGCGAACTGGCCAGCACGCTGAAGCAGAGTAATACGGCGCCGATCAGAAACAGGGTGTTGATGTAATCCATGAAGAGCAGCTCGGGAGGATGGGCGGAACGCTTCCACTATATCGTTTCTGCCCCGGAGCGGTAAAAAAATTGCTGTATAGTCAACGTATTGCAAAGTTTGGGAGGCAGGATGGACGCAGAGTTCTGGCAGACACGCTGGCAGCGTGGAGAAATCGGGTTTCACAAGGCTTCAACCAATCCGTTGTTGCAGCGCTGGTGGCCGCGTCTTGAGCTGAACAATGCTGAGCCGGTTTGGGTTCCTTTGTGCGGTAAATCACTGGACCTGCTGTGGCTCCGCAGCCAGGGTCATCCTGTAGTCGGAGTAGAGCTGGCGCGCAGCGCGCTTGAGGCCTTTTCCGCCGAACACCACCTGAACCTCTCCTGGCGTCAGGCGGGTGAGTTCGACGTTGCCGAGGGCGCCGGTTTTGAGCTGTTCTGCGGCGACTTCTTTGCGCTCCGCCCTGATCAGTTGGTGGGCATCAGAGCTGTCTATGACCGGGCGGCGCTGATCGCCTTGCCGGCGGAGATGCGGGCGCTTTATGTGGCGCATCAGCGTGCCCTTTTGCCGCGAGGCTGGCGAATGCTGCTAGTGACGCTCGACTATCCCCAGGAGCAGCGGCCGGGGCCGCCCTTCAGCGTGTCTGATGCAGAGGTGCGTCGCTTGTACGCTGGCTGCGATATTCAGCTGCTAGAGGAATCCGATGTGCTTGCCGACCATGCGGTGTTTGCCAGCCAGGGTATGCGCTCTTTGGTTGAGCGGGTGTATCTGATCGCCGACTGAGTAGCTGCGGGCTGCTAGACTGTCGCCCTGCCTGATTTCTGCGGAGCCGACATGCTGGCCGCCTTTGCCTTGCTCTACAAATTATTGCCGTTGTATGTGACTGTCGGTCTTGGCTGGTTGGCTGGCCGTTATCTTGATGCCAGTGGTAAGCACATTGCCGGCATCATGATGTACATCGTCACGCCTTCGGTCGTCTTTGCTGGTGTGATGCGTGCGCCGCTGTCGCCAGAGGTCATCCTGTTACCGTTCCTGACCTTTACGCTGTGCTGCCTGATTGGCTGGCTGCATCTGCAGATTGCACGGCGCTGGTTTCCCGAGGCTGGCGCCAACATGATCCCGCTCGCGGTCGGAACGGGAAACACCGGTTACTTTGGCATTCCCGTCGCGTTGCTGCTGTTTGGTGAGCAGGGGCTTGCTATCTACATTGTCTGCATGCTCGGTACTACCCTGTTCGAAACCTCAGTGGGGTTCTATCTCGCAGCCCGCGGCCGCTTCGGTATCCGGGACTGTCTGTTGAAGGTCGCGCGCCTGCCGTCGCTCTATGCGTTCTTCTTGGCGGTTGCTCTCAACAGTTCGGGGTTATCCATTCCGGAGGCATTCGCGCCTCTGTTCGATAATCTGCGTGGCGCCTACAGTGTGTTTGGCATGATGATCATCGGGATGAGCATCCTTAGTTTTCAAGGTCTGGCCGGTGATTTGCGTTTTACCGGGCTGGCGCTGGCCGGCAAGTTCATCAGTTGGCCGCTGGTAGCCTTGGCCTTCTGTTGGCTGGATAGCCATGTTTTGCAGCTGTATGACACGGCGGTCTACCAAGCCATTTTGTTGATATCCATCACGCCTATCGCCGCCAATACCGTCGTGATCGCAACGCTGCTCGACTCCCATCCCAGACAGGTGGCAGGAACCGCCTTGCTGAGCACGCTGGTCGCGCTGGTGTATATACCCCTGATGAGTGCGTGGCTATTTGCGAAAACGAATTAATGTCATTTTGAGATTCCTTTGTAATGGCTTTGTTTTTAATGAGAAAAATGACTAAAAAATGCTAATGGTTCGGCCTCTATGGTCGATACTTGTATATAGGAAGCGTTGAAGAAGTGCACCAATACAGGCACTTCGGCTGTTGTCGGCAGGAGCACTGTTCTCTGCGCCGAGCCTGCCTCCATGGATAAACCGCGACTCGATTTAGGGTCCTGCCTGCCGTGCCGACAAGAGTGAATACTAGCCATGCTTAGTCTTTTCCGTGATCTGGGTTTCCGTTGGAAACTGACCCTGCCCATCGTGATTCTGGCCCTGCTGTTTGCTGTGCTTGGGGTCTCCGCCATCTGGGCGGTGTCCAAGGTGGAATCGCGTCTGGTCCGTGTTTCATCTGATTTGTTGCCGCGCAGTTCGCTAGTGCTTGAGGCTGACCGCGACATGTATCAGGCACTCGTCGCAGAGCGATCCATCATTGAGGGCGTGAGCTCGGCCGGTCTTGATGCCGAGCTCACCGATAATATGCAGCAGGCCAGCGACCGCATTGCGCGTTACGCCGCTGCGACCAAAACGCAGGAGGGGCGCGCGTTGGCGGAGGACTTTGCCAGGGCGTTTGCTATCTGGAAGACTACCTCCCTCGAGAATGTCCGACTGGCCCGGTCTGGCGACACGGCCAAAGCCAGTGCCATCAGTTATGGTCAGGGTTATGAGCAGTTCAGCGAGGCGCGGGAGCTGATCAACAAGATGACCGAACGGATGAATCAGCAGGCTGAAACTGAAGCGGTTGAAGCGGCGGATGACGTCGCGGCCAGTCATGCGCGGGTTGCGGTGGTGCTGGTTATTGGTGCTGTGGTGTGTCTGCTCATGATTGCGTTTTTTCCCGGCCTGATTACTAACCCGCTGCGTGAGTTGTTGCAGCGTATTCGGGATATTGCCGACGGTGAAGGGGATCTGACCCAGCGGGTCGTTGTTCACTCCAACGATGAGTTGGGCGCTCTGAGCCGAGCGTTCAACGCTTTCCTTGAACAGTTGCAGACGCTGATTCGCGACGTTGCCGACTCGACCTTGCAGGTCGCCTCTGCGGCAGAGCAGATGAGTGCGATCGCCACCGGGCAAGAGAAACTGGTCAACGAGCAGCACATGGCGGTAGATCAGGTCAGCACCGCGGCAACCGAAATGAGCGCCGCCATTCATGAAGTGGCCGACAACGCCCACAGCACCGCTGATGCGGCCCGTGAGGCAGATCGTCAGGGGCACTCTGCGTCTGAGGTCGTGTCAGCAACGATGAACGACCTGCGCCGCCTGGCGGCCGATGTGGAAGAAGCGGCTGGCGTGATCAACAACCTGGAGCAGGATACCGACAAGATCGGTGGCGTACTGAGTGTCATTGAGGGGATTGCCGAACAGACCAACCTGCTGGCACTGAATGCCGCCATTGAGGCTGCCCGTGCTGGTGAGCAGGGTCGCGGTTTTGCTGTCGTGGCCGACGAGGTAAGGGCCCTGGCTGCAAGAACCCAAGACTCCACCCGTGACATTCAGCAGATGATCCAGAAGCTACAGAGTGGCACGGGGCAAGCTGTTTCCGTTATGCAGCGTGGGGCCGAGCTGGCAGCCCAAAGCGTTGAGAAGGCGGGCACGACCGAGTCATCACTGAATGAAACCTCGGCATCGGTCATGCGCATCAACGATATGGCTGCGCAGATTGCGGCCGCCTGTGAGGAGCAGAGTCAGACGACCGAGGATATTGCCCGCAATATCAGCGGCATTCGTGACCTCTCCAACCAGTCTGCCCAGTCTTCACAGGAAAGTCGCGATGCTAGCAACACGCTGGCTCGCCTGGCTGCCAACCTGCAGCAACAGGTTGGTCGCTTTAAAACCTGATATTCGGGTTGTAACTTGAGCGTAAGCCGTTACAATAGCGCGGCCTGAGCATGCTCAGGTCGCTATGGTGACCCCACCGGTCCCCTCGCAATGATCAGCCGTGAACCCGGTCAGGCCCGGAAGGGAGCAGCCGCAGCGGTCATATCGTGTGCCGGGGTGTGGCTGGTGGGGTTGCCTCCAAATACTTGATTTATAAGGCTTTTTGCCGTTTCTTGTGCAGGTGGTACAAGAGGTGGTACATGCAGGCCTTACCCTCATATCTCCAGCTTTCCCGTCACTCTGTCTTCTACTGCCGTGTTGCGGTGCCGCAATCGTTGCGTCCGGTCATTGGCAGACGCGAGATTCGTCGTTCGCTCAATACCCGCTGTCGTCGTGAAGCCTTAATGCGCAGTCATGAGCTGTTGTGCAAAGCGCAGCTGCTTTTCGCTAAAGCCGTTGCTGGCAAATCTCCGTCTCCTGATACCCTGAAAGGGTCATGGTCTGGGGCGGGCGAAAGCAGTAACAACTGGGCCGCATGGTTGCGGCAGCAGCGTTTGCTGGATACTGAGGCAACGGCGGTAGGGGAAGGCCCCAAAGGGGGCGGCGATGCTGCGAAGGTCTCCAAATCAGGCGCTCCGAAGTTGTCCCAAGTCGCAGCCGAAATGGCATCGCTTCAGGAGGCGCAGGGTGTCTCCTTCAAGTCTCTCGATGATAAGGCTGCTGTGGTCGCCCTGTTTGTAGAGCAGGCAGGGGATAGGCCGATAGATGCCTACACCAGAGCGGATGCGTTGGCGTTCAAGCAAGCTGCGGCGAAGCTGCCCCCACATACCAGCGGCCAGCCCCGGCGCAAGCTGTCACGGGGTAGCACCCGCACGGGCAAGACAATCAGCGTGACCACGCTCAACAACTACATCAAATGGCTTGCAAGCGTGTTCAGCTTTGCCGTTAAGGCAGGCTACTGCTCTCTGAATCCCTTTCTTGGTATGAAGACGGTCACCAGAAAGAAGGTAAGCCAAGAGCGCTCGGTGTTTACCGAGGCGGACCTTCGCAAGCTGTTCCAGGCTGACACGTATGCTTCGGCCAACGATGATAGGCCGCACAAGTATTGGCTTCCGTTGCTGGGTCTCTATACAGGCGCGAGACTGAACGAACTTTGTCAGCTGTATCTGGACGATGTGGTTACTGTGAATGGCATTGCCTGCCTACACATTCAGGACAAACGACCAGACCAGAGACTGAAGACACCAGCATCGGAGAGGCTATTGCCGATTCACCCACGCCTGAAGGCGTTGGGATTCATTGAGTTTATCGAGAAGCAGCGTGCAGCTGGCCACTCAAGGGTGTTCGCAGAGCTGACCAGGCATAGCAAGCATGGGTACGGACATGCACCTTCCAAGTGGTTCGCTCGGATGCGTGAGGCATTGGGCTTCAAAGAGCAGGGAGAGAAGAAGGACTTCCACAGCTTCAGGCATACCGTAGCTGACCACCTCAAGCAGAAGGGGATAGCTGAGTCCTTGGTTGCAGGGTTATTGGGTCATCAGTCACAGGGTATTACCTTCAGCCGCTACGGTAAGGACTATCGCCCGGAGACTCTGTTGCCCGTAGTGGAGGCAATCACCTTGGAGAGTCTTTGAATGCTCAATGGCGGCCTGAAGAAAACGACAGGGGAGCAGATGCCTGCGTCCCCCGTTGGTCTGGACGTCCCCTGTCCATTGCCTTGGTGTCCCCTTGGCTTGCTGCCTATGCCGCCTTCGGCTTGCTCCGACGCCTGATGCGCTTGCCTGCTGCGCCCATAGTTGCAAGCGTGTCCGCTCTTTCGTTCTCTGGGTGGCCGGTATGGCCTCTGACCCAGCGCAGCTCGACGGTGTGCAGCTTTAGCAGTTCGGCCATCTGCTGCCATAGGTCTTGGTTCTTCACCGGCTTTCCGTTGCTGCTCTTCCATCCGTTGCTCTGCCACTTGGGGAGCCATTCCCTGCAGCCTTGCTCCACATAGCGGCTGTCGGTGGTGAGGATGACGGAGGAGGGGCGCTTCAACGCAGACAGTCCTTCGATTGCTGCCGTGAGTTCCGCTCTGTTGCTGGTCTGGTTGTCTCCAGACAGCGGCCCGGCTAACTCAAGACGCTGGCCCTGAGCATTGATGAGAACAGCTCCCCAGCCGCCTTGGGCAGAGGTGTTGCCATTGTTGGAGCAAGCTCCATCGGTGAAGACCATGATTGCAGTCATTGTTGGTGATTTCCTGTCAGGTAGATTGATAAGTGACTGGCCTCGTGACCTGACGTGCGCTTTGCTGGCGCTTGGAATGAGGCTGTCAGGTGTCGAGGCGTGAAGGCTTGGTGAGGGGGAGGTAAATAGACAACACAATGAAAGAGTGTCTTTTTCAGCTGCCAAAGGACTGGACCGTTCCAGCCTGTATATCTGTTTGAAAGTGGTCCGCCGCTACGCTCAAAAGCACAAGGCTTCAAATTCGGCGTCGCAGTAGATGGCAATGTTAGATGCTGGTCTGCTGCGTTTTGACTGTTGGGGCTTTGCCCGTTTCTCCAGCTCTGAGGCGGCTTCTTGGTTTCTTTCGCAGCGAAGCTCAACGGGCTCTTTACCGGGCTGAGGAAAGGCAAGAGCGACTAACTCTTTTAGGACAAGTCCAGAGTGACACTCGGGAAAATGGCATAGGAAATCTTGTGTCATCTCCTGTGCTCGTTGATGCAGCTCTCCGGCAAGGCTCACCAGCATTGAGTTCGCCTGTTTTGCATTCTCAGTTGGCATCCATTCAGGAACGAAGAGAGCTGCTAGCCCTTCTCGTCTAGCCTTCTCCTTGACCGTTTTGGTTAGGTATTGGTACTGATTTTCGGTCATATCTAGCTCCCGCTGGCCGGTAGTTGGACTTGCCCGTTCGCCGTATGTCTCGCGCAAGATGTCATGCAGCTCCGACCGCTTTACTCCAATGCTTCGTAAGCTCAAGCTTAGAATCTGACTTCGTGCTTTAGATAGTTTGCTCTTTGACGACTTCTGCTGCAGAGAGGCGTCCTTGTGGCTGTCTATCAGCTTCCTAACCTGCCTACGTGAGATGCCCAGTGAGCTGGATATCTCTCGCTGAGAACAACCACTCTCCAGCATGCGTGAAACTTCAGCCTCGACATCAGCGTCGCTCGGCGCTGCTTGCGTTTTTTGTTCCATGCGTCCCCCTTCAGTTGCTCAGCTGACGGGGTGTGAGAGCCTTCCCACCATGGCGGTGGACTGGGCCAAGCTGCAGCCAGTGCGATGTGGCTGTATCGGCCTCAGAGAGCCTCAGGAGCTGTTCTCTGTCCATGGCAAGACCTGCCTTCAAAACCAGCTCAAGAGCCTCTCCTAGGCGCGTATCGCGTCCTTTGAGAGCAGCCAAGGCATTAGCCAGAGCGACTAGCTGTGCCGCATGGTCGCGGCGCATGTGGATGCGGAAGCGGACGAGGGTAGGGGGGATGTTGTGGCGGTGTTGCATCGGTAGATTTTCCTTTCAGTCATCGTGGTGAGTTCCACAAGGACTGGGGGTAAACCTACCGATGCATGGTGACTCAGTGGCAGTGAACGGTGCCTGTGCGGGTTTCCATGTGGCAACACTGGCCTGGTGGTGAGCTTTTGCGGCATCCCCCTCCGTGCATCACTGGGCCTGACTCTTGGAGCGTCTGAGAGCTGCTGATAGGGGCGGCTGTTGTTGGTGCTGCAAACAGCAGGGCGAGTGTTGCGGCTGCGGCTAATGCTTTCATGATGACTCCTGTCGCATCATTCCTGTTGGAGTCTTTGTGATAGCACAATGATGCTGTGTCCGCAAAGAACCCCTTGAGAAAGTATGGGTAATCTAGGCGTCTTCCAGCTCTTCGGACGTGAATGGAACAACCTCTTTGAATATCCCGGTGGAAGTCATCTTGCGCCGGAGTAGGAAGCGGTCGAGAGCCTCTGCAGGCTTGATGTGCTCAACAGCTGCAAAGTTGATCTGCTCCCAGGCTGACCGAGTGATGATGACTGACAAGACATATTGTTCTGTCGTGCTTCCAGTCGCAGGACTGGGTATCTCCCGGTATGCGGAGAGAGCAGCTTTGTCGATGGTTGGCAGTCTTGCGAACACTTCGCCAGCCAGTCGGAAGACAATGCCGTGGATGTAGTCTCGATACAGCTGACGTTGCTTGGTCGCTGTCAGCTTCTTTGCGGATAAGCGGTACTGTCGAGCAGGAACAGTCCATTCAGTCTCAGGCATCTCCTGTTCTTCTGGTAGTTGGACGTCTAAGGCTATCGTGTGGATGTTGTCGCCTACGTCGTAGCTGACAGCTGGTGGTGACGGCCATTCTATGGCGGACAAGTAGCGTGACAGTGTGGAGTCGATTGCAGGTATGGACGTGAAGACAAGCTGAGTTTCTTCCTCGAATCGCTCCTGTTCGGCCTTATCCCACTCTGCTTTTTCCGAGCGCCAGTCCTGCACAAGTTGCTCATGCTTGGCCTTGTGACTCTTTAGCAGAGCGGACAGGAATTTCTGGAACATGCTCTGGCGTGGCTCCGCTATGGGGAAGGCTTCGACCGCGTAGCTTGGTGTTGTCGAGGGTGAGGGCGTCTCAAGGTGCGCTGAAGTAATTGCATGGAGGAGGGTGTTCTTCTCGTCACAGGCTTTTTGCAGCGACTCTCTCAGGCGCTCGCCATGCGCTTTTCTGACTGCTGCCGCTTCTGAAGTGCTTAGCTGCTGGCCTTCGGCATTCAGTAGGAAACAGTTGCCTTCATCATCAGCGACAAAGCGGACTGTGGATGGCGTTGGTTTGGTTGCCCTACGCTTTGCAGTCTTCCCGCCGCTTAGCTTTTGGCGAGTGCTGATACCTGTTCCGGGTAGTCCGAAGTTTGCGTATGTGCCTCTCCGGCCGGTGGTCACAGATAGTCCACGACCACCGACTGTGGTGCTGATACCGCTGCCGCTGATGTTGAGTCTGAGGCCGGGTGCAATCTTTATTCGGCGCTGGAATCTGAGTGCCATTTGAGTGCTCCTTGCATGCATATCCTTGAGAACGTGATAGGTGTTATACCATGTCAGAATGCCTGAGCCGTCCTTCGGGTCCACCACGGCAGCGCAGGCTTCTGTGCGACCTGTTCTTCCAGTTCCTGCCAGCGGTCGACCAGTCGAGCGGTGAACTCCGGGCTGAGCTGGGCAACGATGACGTAGCTGTCTCGTTTGCCGACGTGGTAGAGGGTGACCGGGCGTCCCAGACCCTTTTCCACAGTCTGTGTAAAAGCCACCAAACCCTTGGCTGCCAGTGTGTCCATGGTCCGCTTCACGCTGTCGTGGCGGCATCCCAGCAGCTCGGCAATCTCGCGGCTGGACATGGTGAGGGTGTTGGTGGTGGATGTGTGTGGGGGGCTCTGGGTGGTGCGGCGCTCTGGGGGAAATTGTGCAACGGTAGTTGTAGCGCCCCGCAATATGTGGCGGACGCGTGCGCCATTTTTGCAGCTGAACAAGTTGTTGCGCTATGACAAAGTAATTTCAAAACAGCTATGCCGAAAGCAACTTATGCAGGACCTCGGCAAGAGGGGTCCAGGCGTACACGCCTCCATGCGCATTGGCGTCACCGTCGGTGTACTTCTCTACCAAACCAAGCGATATAAGCCCACTCAAAAGAGCGTAGCTATGGTGTCTAGAATCCAGCGTAAACATACGTTTTGGTTTAAGGGCACTCAGAGTCATCACCTTCGGTTTGACACTGGTCTGCATCAGCAAGCCAGCCTCATCTCCTGAAATATCCCGGATAACTCGAGCCAGATGGGCATGATTGACCGAGTTAATATCCACGCTCAGGCTATTCCTGATGACGTGCCGAAGGTAATCAAGCTTCTCTTGATTGACAGTCTGAAGAGCGCATGCAACAGCGTCCCCGATCAGTTGGTACTGGGCATCACTCAGCTCATCGAGTCTTCGCTCCTGAAGCCTCAGCTCCTCGCTGACATCATTGATGAATTTGGCTAAACGCTCTTCATGTCGCCGCGCTGCGAGCGTGCCAGTCAGGACAGGAAGGAATATGGCTGCGCCAAAAGATGCCCCAGCAGCCACAGCTGTCGCAGCAGCAGTGACCGTCGGATGAGCTGCAACTTGCTCTAGTATGCTCGCCTTGTAGTCGTCCTTGTCCAGCGTCATTTGTGTTTCCTCTCAACATCAAGGATGTCAGAATAGCTCAGCATGCTCGGCGCTGATATCCCAACCGAAGAGCAGTGCTCTGAGGCGTTGATGCCTTCGCGGCCCTGGTCATGTTGAAGTAGCCGTCCTCGCGGAAGTGGAAGACGTTGCTGTTGTATTCGCGGGTGATGATGTTGGTGTCAGCCTGCCGCTGACTCTGCCGCTCTATTCTTGGCCCGCTGTAATGTAGCGTCCTCTTTGCCGCTGTCCCTCGCTCTTAGCACAGTGCTGGTGCTGACGCCCAAGAGCTTGGCTGTCTCCCTGATGCCTGCCCCTTTGTTCAGCAGTGCGCGAATTTTGGCGTGTTTTTCCTTGTCGACGCCTCTCCCCTTGTAAGCCCCCTGCGCCTTGGCCTTGGCAATGCCTTCGTTCTGTCTCCTGCGTCTGTCTTCGTAGTCTTTCCGTGCGACGGCTGCGAGCATGTCGAGGAGCATGTCATTGATGGCTGCCAACATCCGAGAGGTGAAGGCGTCAGCTGCCGTGTTGCTGGTGCTGGCTATGAACTGGTGGGAGGTGGGCAAGTCGAGAGCAACGACGCGCACTTCCTTCGTCTTTATGGTTGCCCGGAGCTGCTGCCAGCCTCCATCGGTTAGACGGCTCAGGCGGTCGACCTGTTCGACTAAGAGAACGTCTCCCGGCTTGGCATCGGTCAGCAGGCGAAACAGCTCAGGGCGCTGCAGAGACGCGCCGCTCTCATTCTCGGTGTAGTAGCTGGCGATATGTTGGCCATGGCTTTGGACAAAGGTGTCTAGGGCGGAGCGCGCTCGGTTAGCGTCCTGCTCGGAGGTGGATGCCCTGAGGTATGCACGGATGAACATGGGCAGCTGCTCTCTGTTGTCGTCAAAGTGTTGTAATCATGCGTGTTGTATTTTAAGTGGTCAAGGGCGAGAAGATGACAACACTTTCAGGGTCGGTGGGTGTTGTAGTGAAGGTATACCCAAACGAAACGGCGGAAGAGCGCTGGCCTGAGGCCGAGGAGAGTGGGCGGTGGGTTTGCTTGGTGCGCTCAAGTTTGCGGGAGAGGTTGGCGAAAAACGTGACCCCCACCCGGTACGGGGGGAACAGGTTGGAAGCCATTATCTATTAAAGGCCCACAGATTTTTTGCGGAATTGGGGCTTGGTGTTGGTGTGACGACGGTAGCGAAAGTGGGTAGGCAGAGGTAATAGGAGTTTAGTAGTGTTTGTTTTTTTAAATTATCACTAGATATAGTGTTTTTTGCGCTTGACGTGGCTGGTTATACTGTATAAAAAAGCAGCTATGGGTGCGGTTTGCCCATAAAAAAGCTCCAGACCCTCCAATGGAGAGAATGGAGCTGCGTTCGTCTGACTGGCTGTCGCCTGGAAACGGTGCCGTTAGACATTCCAAAACGCTGTCGTGCGCATTGGTTGACGGAATATAGCCGGAGGCTGATTGATGTACAAGGCCGTTCGTCCCGGTTTTAGAAGTGTCTGTCGGTCGATGCGCTGCGCTCAGCTTTGATGACACCGAGGTGTTTATGAGTACCAAACGTAGCAGCAAGCGAGTCCTTCATCGGAGTTCTATCTCCGGGAAATTCGTGACCGAGAAGTATGCGCGGAAACATCCGCGTACCACTCAAACCGAGAGACGATGAGGTAATCAGCAATGGAAGAGTATTTCGTTAATACCAACGCACAGCCCAATGGCGACCATGAGGTTCACAAGCGTGGTTGCCGCTGGATGCCCATAAGCCCAATCGCGCTTGGCTACCATTCCGGGTGCTTCTCCGCAGTGCAAGCGGCCAAACGGTACTACACGCAATCAAATGGCTGCGCATTCTGCAGTCCCCTCTGCCATACCAGTTAATATGCGGTGACGTCCTGCCCTTCGCTTGAGGGGCAGCGACGTTCTCAGGTTTCTATTTAGGCGCGCTTGTCGATGCTCGTATTTCTCGTTCAGTCGGCCGGGGGCAAGTCGAGAGGGCGCTCTTTAGCCAAGTTCCCGAAGGCATCCTCAACTTGCTGCATTGGCTTTCGCAGGTCATCAACGGTCAGCTTCAGGTAGTGTTTCGTTGTCACGTCCCCGCCAGTTGAGTGGTTTACGAGGCGTTTCACTGTGGCTAGGTCGTTGAGTGTGCGCTGAGCTACGGTGACGAAGGTCCGCCTCAAATCATGCAAAGTCCACTTGAAGCCTATTCGCTTTGATATGTCTGCTGCTACGTAGTTGATACTTCGGTCAGATACCGCGAAGACTGACCCGCTTCTGCCTTTACAATGCTGATATAGATAGGAGTGCAGGCGGTCTGAAAGTGGAAGTCTGTGAATCGTTCCATTCTTGGTTTCACTAAAAGTGACGACACGTGCTTGCCACTCAATATCTGAGCAACGCAGCTTTAGGGCTTCGCTTTTGCGGCAGCCTGTGAGCGCCAGAAAAATCAGGGCTGCAGTAAGGTGTTGGTTGTCCAGTTTTTGGACAGCAGACCACCACTTTGGCTGGATTATGTCGTGGATTATGTTGTCTCTCGGCTTGATTTTGTTCAGTGCTCCGAGAGCCTTTATACGATCTGTCGGATTCCTCTTGTTCACTTCGTATTTGATTGTGGCGAACTTCCAAATAGCGCCCATCACGCGTACGAAATAGTTCGCTTGTGCGGGTGACTTCAAACTGACTTCAGCGAAGCGCTTTTCAAAGACGTCCGAAGTCAGTGCTGACCATGGCTTTGGTAGCCAATCCTTGGCGTAGCGGTTGAGCAGAGCTTGATAGTCTGCCGCTGTCGACAGCTTCGGACGACGTAAAGCGATGTACTCGTCAAAGATTTCTTGCAGGGTTTTATTGGCTTTCTTTGTCACAGCTTTTGCCTCCGGCTTTTGGGGGTAAGCTCCGCTACTCTCAGGAACTGCTTGAGACTCGCCCACGCGCACGCCTGGTCGGGGGACCATTGGAAGGGAAGTCTGTTCAGAAGCAGTCGGAGACGACTTTCAGCTGCAGAGGTGGCTGCACAAAGTGGATACGGTTCCGAACATATTGCGACAAGTCGGAAGGTAATCTCGGAAGCGGAGCGGTTTTTATGCTGGTGGGGGAAGAGATGTTTTTCAAATCTCGGAGAGGTATGTGTTCTGCCGTTTGAGGTCAAGGCCTCAGGCATGAATAAGGCTCCCAGCAAACATTATTCGTCGCTGAGTCTATCGTCTGTTGGTGAGGTTGGCTAGCCGCGTTGGTGGCACAAGAGGTGGTACAAACAGTGGTACAAGTAATCGTCTGTTGGTAATCTTTCTACTATTAACTGATAACTTGTTTTCGTTCCTGCCTGAAGTGGCAGAAGGCTCTAAATCAAGGGTTGCAGTGAACCCGGTCAGGCCCGGAAGGGAGCAGCCGCAGCGGTCATATCGTGTGCCGGGGTGTGGCTGGTGGGGTTGCCTCCAAATCTCTCTCCCTCAATATTCTCTTCTCTTCTCTTCTCTTCTCTTCTCTTCTCTTCTCTTCTCTTCTCTTCTCTTCCTTGCATACTGCTCTGCCTTTAGCCGCGGCGGTGATTTTTTGCGCGTGTGTTATTTGCGGAGTTTAAATTGGTGTGTCTGGCGCCGCTGGGCACGCACCTTTGGTGGCGGCCCGTTGTTCGTGTCGCCGGCAGGCAGGTAATGGTGGGTGAGGGGAGTGCGGTGTCTGCCTGCAACGAGGCCGACACCGCAGGCACAGGTCAAACCTTGAAGTGACTGATCAGTTCCTGCAGATCAGCGGCCAGACGCGCGAGTTCCTGGCTGGTAACGGCGCTCTGTTCCGATGCGGTGCTGGTCTGGCGGCCAATATCGCTGACGTTGGTAATGTTGCGGTTGATTTCCTCCGCGACAGAGGACTGCTCTTCGGCTGCTGATGCAATCTGGGCGTTGATGTCGCTGATGTGGGTTACTGCGTCGGTAATCGCCAGCAGGCGGTCACCGGCCAGGCCGACGGCGTCAACACCTTGTCGTGCCTTCTCTCTGCTGACCTGCATGACGCTGACGGCTTCTCCGGTCCCGTCCTGCAGGCGGGTTATCATGTTCTGAATTTCCGAGGTGGACTGCTGAGTGCGTGAAGCCAGCGCCCGGACTTCGTCGGCCACGACGGCGAAGCCTCTGCCTTGTTCGCCGGCTCGTGCGGCTTCGATGGCGGCATTCAGTGCCAGCAGGTTGGTCTGTTCGGCAATCCCCTGAATCACGGTCAGCACGGAGCTGATGCTGTCACTTTCCTGCTCCAGTCGCTGAATCACCTGAGCGGCGCGCTCAACTTCTTCGGCCAGTGACTGGATGGCGTCGATGGTGCGTGTCGCCAGCTGCCGCCCCTGTTGCGCTTCCTGCTCGGCCTGGCGTGAGGATTCGGCTGCGGACGAGGCATTGCGTGCAACGTCCTGCACGGTGGTAGTCATCTCGTGCATTGCCGTTGCGACCTGCTCGATCTCGTGCTGCTGCTGACGCACCCCAGTACCGGTTTGCACACTGATGGCGGAGGTTTCTTCGGCCGCAGCGGCCAGTTGGCTGCTGGAGCCGGCGACTTGGTTGATGGTCTGTTGAAAGCGCTCAGCCATGCGGTCGAATGCGTTGCTGATGCGGCCCAGTTCATCGCTGCTACGATCGTGGGTACGGGCCGACAGGTCGCCGTCGGCAAGCCTGGTGCTGGCTTGCTCCAGTTTGGTAACGGCGGCGCTGATGCCGTGAATGATGCTCCAGGAGAGCAGCGTCAATACTGCCAGTGCTACCAGTGTGGTAGCGATGTCGATCATCAGGGTGTGATGGTAGCTCTGCTCTGCCTTTTGATACTCCTGCTCGGCAATACCGACCTGCAGGGCGAGCATGCGCTCCAGTGTTCCGTCCAGTGCGCTGGCTGCAGGCTGCAGGGATGTTAGCAAGGTGCGGTTTGCGTTGGCGTAATCCTGACGCTGCAGGGCGGTTAGTGTCGGGTTGACGCCCTGATTCAGTAGCGTGCTCAACTGCTGACTGGCCTTGTCCGCAAGTTGTTTTTCATCCGGAGTAAGATATGTCGACAGGTAGGCCTTCCAGTCGGTGTCGACGCGCTTGAGTGAGCCGTTGACTTCCTCAAGGTGTTGGTTGACAGGGTGGTCGTGGCTGTTGCTCATCGGCTGGCTGGGGTCGTGCTGAAACGATAGCAGCAGTTCGGCTCGGACATTTTGCAGTTCTTGCTGAATGCGTCCGAGCTGGCCGGTCGGGATTAGGCGGTCATGGTAGACCGTATCCAGTGACTGCGCGGCTTTGTTGATCGCACTGACCGAGATGACGCTCAGGATGACCAGCAGCAGCAGGGCAAACGCGGTCAGGATGGTAAGCCGTAGTTTGATGGTGAGGTTTTTCAGAGCTGGCATAGTGCAGGGACTTCCTCTGGCATGCTGGAAACTGTTTCGCAACTGCGAACAGGGTTAGCGGGCATGCCTTCGCCCCAGTCCTGCGGACTGTCGCCAACTGCCGCCTGCGGGGCGGGAAATGGCGTCTTTCACTCGCATTGTAGTCTTTGCTTGGGTACATTACCCGCTTGCATTCGATCAACGGAAACGAACAGAGCCAATGAGTTATCAGGTACTAGCCCGCAAATGGCGTCCCCGCCTGTTTCGTGAGATGGTCGGACAGACCCACGTGCTGCAGGCAATGATCAATGCGCTGGATAACAACCGCCTGCATCATGCCTATCTGTTCACCGGCACTCGCGGTGTTGGTAAAACCACCATTGCCCGAATTCTCGCCAAGTGCCTGAACTGTGAGACCGGCATCAGCTCCGAACCTTGTGGTCAGTGCTCCGCATGCCAGGAGATTGACCAGGGGCGCTTTGTCGATCTTATCGAGGTCGATGCTGCCAGCCGAACGAAGGTCGAGGATACCCGCGAACTGCTCGAGAACGTGCAGTACGCGCCGTCCCGTGGACGGTTCAAGGTCTACCTGATTGACGAAGTGCACATGCTCTCCAGTCACAGTTTCAATGCGCTGTTGAAGACGCTGGAGGAGCCGCCAGAACACGTCAAGTTCCTGTTGGCGACCACAGATCCGCAGAAACTGCCGGTCACTATCCTCTCGCGCTGTCTGCAATTCTCGTTGAAGAACATGCCGCCGGAGAAGGTGGTTGAGCACCTGCGCTACGTTCTGGGCGAGGAGCAGATCGGTTTCGATGAAGAGTCCCTCTGGCTGCTTGGTCGCGCCGCTGATGGTTCGATGCGGGATGCGCTTAGTCTGACCGATCAGGCCATTGCCTTTGGCAACGGTCAACTGCGGGTTGAGCAGGTGCGCAGCATGCTTGGCACGATCGACCACGGTCAGGTATTTGGCGTGCTGGAAGCGCTGATCGCTGGTGATGCGCGGGCCCTGATGGCCGCTGCGGCGCAGTTGGCAGAGCAGGGCGTCGACTTTGCGGGTGTGCTTGCGGAATTGATTTCAACCTTGCAGCGCCTGGCAATGGCTCAGGTCGTGCCTGAAGCAACGGATAATAGCCTTGGTGATCAGCAGCGAGTGCTGGAGCTGGCCGGCAAGGTCAGTGCCGAGGATGTGCAGCTGTTCTACCAATTGGCACTGCATGGGCGACGGGACCTGCCGTTGGCGCCAGAGCCGCGCGGCGGATTCGAGATGGCGTTGCTGCGGATGTTGGCGTTTCGCCCTGGCACTCTCGGTGATGCCGCTTCCAGTGGCATCACAGTGACTCCGGCGGCACCACCGAGTGGGTCAGCGCCGCCAGAGCCGGAAAAGTCGACAGGGCCCAGTTCAGCCAGCACTGAGCCCGCACACACCAAGGCGCCAACCGCTGAGCCGGTTGCCGCTCCTGCTGCTGATGCGCAACCTGCTGCACCTGCACCTGCACCTGCACCTGCACCTGCACCTGCACCTGCACCTGCACCTGCAGCGGAGCAGGCAGACTCTTCGGCGTCGGTCAGCGCGCCGAAAGGACCTGTGGTCGAACCGGCTGCGGAGCGGAGCGAGGTGGAGGTTGCCGCTACTGATACGTCTGCTGCTGACCCCGCGAGCGTCGAGTCGTCTGCGATAGCGGCTGGACCCGATGCTGCGCCAGGCTCGGTCACTCATCCATTGAGTCCGAAGACGCCCTATCGTCCACCGCAGGATGAGCCGCCGGCAGACTGGCTGGATGGGCCTCCGCCGGATGACAGCGGTATTGATCAGGAAGACGATGAAGAACTCGATGTCAGCCAGTACATCGCGGATTGGCAGCCGGAAGCCGTTGCGGCGCCCGCGGAAGACGACAGTGACAACCTGAGTGATCTGCCGCCGGCTACGGGGTTGGCTGCGGAGTGGCTTGGGTTGTTTGAACGCCTGGGGTTGAGTGGTTTGACCCAGAGTATCGCGGCACACTGCCAGCTGATCGCTCGGGACGCTGGACGCTGGACGCTGCATCTGGACCCCGGCCATAGTGCGCTCTATAACGAAAACCATCGCAAGCGCCTGGAGCAGGCAATTGCCGGCGCGACGCAGGCTACGGTGGAACTGGTGGTTGAGGTCAATGCGCCCACCCAGGAGACGCCGGCAGTGGCAGCTGCACGCCGCAAGGCCGCACGCCAGAAGGCGGCTGAGCTGAGTATTCAAAGCGACCCGATGGTCCAACGATTGTGCGCGGAGTTTTCCGCGGAAATTTGTGCGGATACCATTCGTCCAATTGACGAACCCGCGAGCTGAAACTGGAGGATAGCGTCATGATGAAAGGTGGCATGGCAGGCCTGATGAAGCAGGCCCAGCAGATGCAGGAAAAGATGGCCAAGATGCAGGAAGAGCTGGCCAATATGGAAGTCACCGGACAGTCCGGTGCGGGCTTGGTGTCCGTCGTGATGACCGGGCGTCACGATGTGCGTCGGGTCAACCTTGATGACAGCCTGATGCAGGAAGACAAGGAAGTGCTGGAAGACCTGATTGCAGCCGCGGTGAACGACGCTGTGCGCAAGCTGGAGCAGGCAAACAAGGACAAGATGTCTGGCCTCACCTCGGGCATGAACTTGCCTGATGGCTTCAAGATGCCGTTCTGATCGATGAGCTTCAGTCCGCTGATTCGTCAGATGGTCGACGCCCTGCGCGGCTTGCCGGGCGTTGGGCCGAAAACCGCGCAACGTATGGCATTGCATCTGCTTGAGCGTGATCGCGCCGCTGCCGCGCATCTGGCGCATGCCCTGCAGGCGGCGGTTGACGGCGTTGGCTACTGCCAACGCTGCCGTACGTTGAGCGAGACTGAGATTTGCTCGCTATGTAGCGATCCTCGCCGGGATGATCGGTTGGTTTGCGTGTTGCAGAGTCCGGCTGACGTCTGGGCGGTCGAGCAGGCCGGTGGCTTCAATGGTCGCTACTTTGTGCTCAAGGGGCACCTGTCGCCGATCGACGGCATGGGCCCTGATGAAATCGGCGTGCCGGCGTTGCTTGACTGTCTGGAGGGACGGCCGGTGGACGAAGTCATTCTGGCGACCAACCCGACCGTGGAAGGCGAAGCGACAGCCCATTACATCGCTGAGCTGCTGCGCCCGCGCGGAATCCGAGTGTCACGGATCGCCCACGGTGTTCCTCTGGGTGGTGAGTTGGAATACATAGACGGCGGTACCCTGGCTCATGCCTTGGCAGGCCGAACCCAGATTCTCTGAGCCCGGTGCTCTGGCGTCTCAGGCAGTCAACTGGCCGAGCTGATAATCTTTGATTGCCTGGTGAATTTCGGCTTCGGTGTTCATCACGAATGGTCCGTACTGAACAATCGGTTCGCCGATAGGGCGGCCTGCCAGCAGCAGCAGGCGTGCCCCTGCCTGCCCTGCCTCTAAACGTACGCTGTCTCCTTCGCCGTATCGTCCGAGCTGTCCCTTTCGCAGGTTTGCTGCGCGTGCGGCGCCATGCACTGTCACGTTGCCTTCGTAAACATAACTGAGCACTCGATGGGTTGCGGGCACGGGCAGCGTCACGCGTGTATTTTCGGGCAGTTGCAGATCGATATACAGCGGCTCGGTGGCGCCGCCGGTAATCGGACCTGTCAATGACTGACCTTGGTGCTCCAGCCGGCCAGCTATCAGCTTGAGCTGGCCGCCACCGCTGAGTTCACACTCCGGCATTGCCGTAGCAGGCAGGTCGCGGTAGTGCGCAGGCTGCATCTTGTCGGCAGCGGGCAGATTCAGCCAGAGCTGAAAGCCGCGCATGGTGCCGTGGTCCTGTTGCGGCATTTCAGAGTGAATGATGCCGCGGCCTGCTGTCATCCATTGGACATCACCGGGGCCGAGCAGGCCCTGATTACCCAAGTGGTCTTCGTGCAGCATACGGCCTTCCAGCATGTAGGTGACTGTTTCAAAGCCTCGGTGCGGGTGCGAAGGAAAACCGCCGATGTAATCTTCGGCGCTGTCTGAGTCGAACTCGTCCAGCATCAGGAATGGATCAAAGCGCGCGGCATCACGTCCGCCGAAGACGCGGGTCAGGCGCACGCCTGCACCATCGGAGGCAGGTTGGCCGACGACAGCTTCGGTCAGGTCACGGTATTGGCTCATGGCGCATCTCCTTGGTTGAGGCTATGCGCCATTGTATGGCGGTAAAAATCGATTTTATAACGCAAAAAATGCGTTTTTTATATCGAATTTACTGATTGTTTTCGGCGGGAGTATCGGTTGTCACGCGGCCTTCCAGCTCGTCGATAATGCGCTGGTAGCCCTGGCAGGAATCGTAGCGGCCATTAGCAGGATCCTGTTCCTGCAGCGCCTTCAGGCGAGCGTTCAGCTCATCGGCTTTGCCCGGTTGATCCTTGGTACGGTCATAGATCAGTTGTGCCAGTAACTCACCCTTGGCAATGGATTCTTCCGGGGTACAGGCTTGCGCAGAGAAACTGCCCAAGCCGAGCAGGCCGGTCAGGGCCAAGGCTACATATTGTTTCATCACTACCTCGCAAACCTGCAGGAGAAAACGCCTATGGTAGCCGCTCGCGGGCCAAGCTCCAAGCGCTTGCACGCGTGGGGGGTAGGCTCATTAGCGGCGCGGAACCGGGCTGGAATGCGCGGAATGATTTGGCTCAAGGCCGTTTTGACTGCTTTGCGTACCAAGCCGCTATGCGCTGATATGTCACAGGCCTGGCAGGGCTGGGGAGCCCTGCGAGCGGGCGTTTGGCTGGTTCAGGACTGATCGGCAAGAAAGGCTTGCAGCAGCTCGGCTGGCACACTGTGGCGGTGGGCCAGGCTGGTGTCGCCGGTATCCGGGTGAAAAACGATCAGGATGTCCTTGCGTTCCAGCAGTCGACGTACCTGGGCAACCCGCTGCTGCAGGCTGCTGTCGTCGCCGTTATCGGTTCCGTCCCGGGTCACAAAATCTTCGAGCAGGGCGTCAAGGGTTTCTGGTTCCAACAACTCGTAGGGAATCAACATACGCTGGTTTCTCTGCTGACAGGTGGGGCAATGGTACACTCGCGCCCTTTACGAGGGTATCAACTGGATAATGATTGACGATCCGCTGTTCTATCTTTGTGCTGTTCCGGCGGTGCTGCTCTACGGCATCGCCAAGGGCGGCTTTGGCGGCAATATCGCAATCCTGTCGGTGCCGTTGATGGCAATGGTGGTTTCTCCACAGCAGGCGGCCGGTATTCTCCTACCGATTCTCTGTGCTATGGATCTGGTCGCAATACGCACGTTCCGCGGGCGCTGGGACAAGACCAATCTGCGCATTATATTGCCGGCGGCAATGGTCGGCGTTGCCTTGGGCGCACTGTCGTTCCGGGTTCTCAACGAGGAGCATATTCGGCTGCTTATCGGTACTATTGCCGTGCTTTTTGTACTCAACGCCTGGTTTCGGCGGGGACAGTCAGAGGCGCGTCCTGCTGGTGTCTGGCGAGGGCGGTTTTGGGGGCTGCTTTCCGGCTTTACCAGTTTTGGTATTCATGCCGGCGGTCCACCGATTAACGTCTACATGCTGCCTCAGCGGTTGGAGAAAACCCTGCTGATGGGGACGTTGGCGGTGTTCTTTACCCTGGTCAACTGGGCAAAGGTGCCTGCTTATGTCTACCTGGGGCAGTTTTCCAGCGAGAACTTGCTGACCTCGCTGGTATTGATGCCGCTGGCTCCGATTGGGGTCCGGCTCGGGTTCTGGATGCTGCAGCGTAGCAACGAGCAACTGATCTACCGTCTGTGCTATGTGTTTTTGTTGCTGACTGGTGGCAAGCTGCTGGTTGAGGGGCTCAGTGGGTTGCTCGGCTCCTGATTAGCCGCTGCAGACTGGCATACAGTTGTTCGCTGTCTACTGGCTTGGATAGGTAGTCGTCCATGCCGGCAGCCATGCCTTCTAGGCGGTGGGTGTCGAGCACATGCGCGGTCAGGGCAACGATCGGCGTGCGTGGCAGGTGTTCTCGCTGCTCGTGGGCACGGATGCGTCGAGTTGCTTCAAAACCATCCATCTCAGGCATTTCGCAATCCATCAATATCAGGTCGTAGTGATCGGGATCGTCGCGGTAGCTGCTTAGTGCCTCTTGGCCGTTTTCGGTGATTTCGACGCTGTATCCCGCTTTCTCCAGCAGGGTTTTGACCACCAGTTGGTTGACCTGATTGTCTTCTGCTACCAGCAAGTGACCGCGCCCACGCCGTTGTTCCTTGCTGGGTTGCGCTGCTGGCGGAGTGTGCTGCTCGGCGCTATTGTTCAAGCGTATCAGCGTCTTGCGCAACTGACTCGGTAGCAGCGGAAGGCTCTGCTCCACTACCTGCCCTTGCCAGACCAACTGGCGACTATCGTCGGCGTTGCGCAACAGCAGCACCGGGATCGCTTCCTGTGCGCACTGGTGCAGTAACTGCTGGAGGCGGTCGGTGGGGATGTCCTGGGTGTCGAGCATGACCAAGTCTGCCGGCTGGGCCGGCGCCTCGGTAGAGCTGGCGTCGCTGTGCTGAACGCTGAACCCGAGTCGCTCAAGCTGTGACTGGTAGTGCTGGCGCGCCTCGGTTTGCCTGGTGATCACCAGGGCCCGTTTGGACTGGGCGCTTGGCAGGGCGCTGCTTGAACTGCCCAGCGGCACCGAGAAATACATGCAGGTGCCTTTTTCTGCATCACTGTCCAGACTGATAGAGCCCCCCATCAAGCGCACCAGCTCCTGGCTGATTGCCAGCCCTAAGCCGGTGCCGCCGTAGCGCCGGGTTGTACTGCTGTCGGCCTGGGTAAAGGAGTCAAACAGGCTGGTCTGGGCGTCCCGGGCGATACCGATGCCCGTGTCCCTCACCTCAAATCGAATATCCCAGCTGTCTCGTGCCTGATTGCGAGGCACTCCTGTTACGAACACGCTGACGTGCCCCTTTGCGGTGAACTTGAATGCATTGCTGAGCAGGTTCATCAGCACCTGCTTCAGCCGGGTGGGGTCACCGATCAGGTGTTCGGGCAGGTCTGGGGAGATGGTGCAGTACAGACCAAGGTGCTTTTCCAGCGTCTGAGCGGTGAACAGGCTGGCTGTTTCGGACACCAGTTCCTCAGGATCAAAGGCGATTGTTTCCAGTTTGACCCGCCCGGACTCCAGGCGAGCGAAGTCAAGAATGTCATTGATGACGGTGAGCAGGGTGTGGCCTGACTTGCTGATTGTGTCGATGTAGAAGCGCTGCTGGTTATCCAGCCGGGTATCCTGCAGTAACTGAAGCATGCCAAGGACCCCGTTCATCGGGGTGCGAATCTCATGGCTCATGCGGGCCAGAAAGCGGCTCTGTGCCAAGGTCTCAAGACGCGCCTGGCGAGCAGCCTCGTCGGCTTTATAGCGAGCTTCCTTCAAGGCATTGATACGGTCGGCCAGGCCCAGCGAGAGGATGATCATTTCCGCGCACATGCCGAACTTGACCCAGTGCGTGCCGTAGCTGGCACCGAGCAGCTCAAAGCCCAGCGAGCCGGCGGTGGAGACGATTAGAGCACAGAGCAGAAAGCCCCAGGCAAGGGTGTAGTAGGAGCCGTAGCGAAAGCCTTTGCGCCAGACGTAAATACCGGTTCCCAGCAAGATCATCGAGCTGACCAGCACAAACAGGCTGGCCATGTTGTTGTACAGGTCAATGCTGAACAGCGGGATGATCGCCATGGCGGCGAGCACAATGACAATCTTGCAGCGCAGCACTCTGTCCAGCCGCGGAAACTGCTCGCGGGTGTGCAGATAGTGTCGGCTGAATTGGGTTGATACGGCACAGTGCAGAAACATTAGGGTGTAGATGCACAGGGTCTGGATAGGAATGCTGATCGTGACCCATTTCCAAAGCAGGCCATCGAAACAGGCCATGAACAGCATAATATTGAGGATGTGGGTCAGGTACCAGGCGTAGGTTGCCTCGCGCAGGGATATCTGCAAGAACAGGTTATAGGCAAACAGCCCCAGCAGAATGCCGTAGAACAGTCCAGCCGCCAGCATGCTGCTTTCAAGCTGGGCACTGCTGGTTGCCCAGTCAGCGAAGTAAATCGGCAGAAATACGGTGCTGGTGGTATCTACGCGCAGGTAAAAACGGCTGGTTCCTGGTGGCAGTGATACCGGGAACCAGTGGTTGCGCACTGCTACGGCGCGCTCGTTCTGTGGCAGATGATCACCACCCTGTTGGACCAGTGGCGGGCCGTCCGGCTGTATCTGATACAGGGTCAGGTTATCGAGGAGCGCGTAGTCAATTTCGACGACGCCCTCGATGGGTGTTTGCCGGTTGTTGGTCAGCGCAAATTGAACCCACCAGATCGAATGGTCTTTGCCTTCGTTGACATGTTCGCCGGTGATCGCGCGCCAGGGATAGAGGCTGTGGCTGCGCAACAGTTGCTGGAGCGTCAGGCTGCCTTGCGGGTCTTCCAGAATCAGCAGGTTCGGACCCAGACTGAGGCGCTCGCGCGACTCGCTGATGTCAACCCCGACAGCCTGCTGGTTGTGGGATGGTTCGGTGTTGGCCTGCGTCCCGGTTGCAAATCCCAGCACGAGCCAGCACAGCATGAAAACGTGGCAGAAACGCATACAGGGGCACTCGGCTCGACGACCTCAGTCGTAATCTATTGTTGTTATGGTCAGGTCTATCAGAATGCTAGCACAAGGCTTTTATTGTCGCTGCCCAGCGGGTCCTGGTTTATGACGGCTGGTTTGCTTCCCGCGCACCAACTGACGCAGCAGGAATCGTGAGGGGTGGACCGCTTCGCTGAGGTCTCGGGGCAGAGGCAGTGGCTCGTTATTTAGCCAGGCCGCGAGCAATTCACCGCTTAATGGCGCGCTGATCATGCCTCGCGAGCCGTGCGCGGTGTTTACATACAGACCGGGCTGCCAGGGTGCTTGCTCGTCTGGTTGCTGCGAGGCGTCCTTGCCGAGTACTGCGTATTGCTGCAAAAAACTGTCCGGTTTGAGCACTGGGCCCAGCAGCGGCAGGTAGTCGGGAGCGGTGCAGCGCAAGCCGACCCGGGCTCCCAGCGGCGGCGTGCTGCTGAAATGCTGGTGCAGCTCAGGAGACAGTCCCAGCAATAGCTCCAGGTTGTGCTGGTTTTCCTCGTCGCTTGGCACAAGGTCAAGTCGATCGAACCGGAAACTGGCTCCTAGATGGTGCTGGCCCTGCCTGGCGGGAGAGACATAGCCATCGGCGCAGAGAACCGTCTTCAGTCGGCTGCTGTCGTTGTCGGCTGGCAAGTGGGTAATCTGGCCGCGGATGGGTTTCAGCGCGAGATGCCTGGTTTGCGCAAACCGAGCTGTTTCATGGGCGCCGCAGATAATAACGGTACCACTGGTGGCGAGCTGGTTGCCGTTCTCGTCCAGCAGCTGCCACTGGTCGTCATCCCGGCGCAGTTCGGCAATCGTGGTTGTAGTGCGGACCTGGATATTGGGGTGTTCAAGCAGGCGGCGGCACAGCGCAGGCGGGCTTACCCAGCCTCCACCGGGGAAGAACAATCCGGATCGCTCGACCTTAACGCCGGCCAGGGCGCTGGCCTCTGCAGCGTTAACCGCGTACAGGAAGCTGTGCGGATAGCCTTGATCGGCCAGTCCCTGCTGGCGGCGCAGTTCCTTCTCGTCACTGCCAAGTTGCAGCACGCCACAGGCCTGCCAGCGTCCTTCGCCCGGTTCAAGTTCCCGCTGCAGCAGCCGCAGGCTGTACTGGTAGCTGCTTTGGATGAACCGGGACAGCGGAGGGTGGTGAGGCGACAGCTTGCAATACAGGATGCCCTGCGGGTTACCGGAGGCGGCCCCGGCGATCTCGGGCAAGCGCTCCAGAACCGTAACCTGCCAGCCGCGACGAGCCAGCGAATGGGCCGTGCTGCAGCCAGCCAGACCTGCTCCGACAACAATGGCGCTGCGCTCGGTGGTCGTGTTTGGGCGGGCGTACCATGGGGCCTGCCAGCGGGAGGCGGGCGCCTGCTCCAGTTGCCCGCAGAGCATCTCGCGTTTGCGCCCGAAGCCTTTTACCTTCTGCATTGCAAAGCCGGCGGCAATCAACCCGCGGCGCACGTCTCCGACGCTGGTAAAGGTGGCAACGGTGGCTCCTGGCCGCGAAAGCTCAGCCATGCGCTGATACAGCGCCGGCTGCCACATATCCGGGTTGCGCGCTGGGGCGAAGCCATCGAGAAACCAGGCATCAACCGCTGCATCCAGCTGCGGCAGGGTGTCGAACAGATCACCTATCAGTAGCGTCAGGGTGACCCGTCCGCCGGCGAAAGAGAAGTGCTGCCAGCCGGGTGTCAGATCCTGGTATTGCGAGAGCAACTCCGCACTGAATGGGCCTAGCTCTGGCCAGATCGCCAGTGCGCGCTGCAGGTCCGTGCGAGAAAGGGGGTATTTTTCGGTGCTGACAAAGTGCAGGAAGGTGTCGACAGGAGCGCAGGCCTGCCACAACTGCCAGGCGGCGAGGAAGTTAAGCCCGGTACCGAAGCCGGTTTCTGCAATGCAGAAGTGCTCGCCAGCGGACAGTGCTGTCCAGCGCTGTTCGAGTCGGTTGTGGGTCAGGAAGACGTGTCGGGTTTCATCCAGGCCACTTTCGCGGGAAAAGTAGACGTCGTCAAAGCGACTGGAGAAGGGTTGATCGCCATCCATCCAGACCAGGTCGGCGGATTCAATTGTAGGTGCGCTCACGCGGGCTCCGGGTACTGAAGATTCCCGGGCATTGTACAGTGCTGGCTGGTGTTACCCCATATTGGGCAGAATCAGCAGCAGCCAGGTAGCCAAAACCACCAGCGCAACGGTGGACCATTTGGGTTTGAGTAACGATTTCATGGCATAGGCCTTCTTATTTTTATGTATAAGGGTGCCTTGTGGGCACCGTGCGGCGCATGGTCTGGTCGGACGAGAGGCCGTGGCGGTAGATCGCTGTAGCGATGGGGTATCACCCGCCTGTTTTTGTTATAGCACGGGATGATACTGCCTTCAGAGTCGTAGTGTGATCTGGTTAGACAAATTGGCTACTAATGGAATCAGTGATGTCGCCAATCACAATCAGCTGTGGGATGGGTTTTGGTAAAGACGCTCGGTCCTGGCGGCCATTATCAGGTCGTTAAGGTGGACTCCGCCGAGAGAATGCGTCCACCAGCTGGCTGTGACGCGCCCCCATTCCAGCAGTAGGGCGGGGTGGTGGTCGTGCTCCTCGGCCAGGGCGGCGACCCGGTTGCTGAATGCCAGCGCGGTGACGAAATCGTCAAACGGGTAGACCCGCTCTATCCGGTGTATGCCCTCAACGCAGTTCAGCTCCCAGTCAGGCAAGGTCGTCAGTAAGTCCTGGATCTGCTCCTCTACCAGTACACTGTTCTGGTGCCCGGACTCCAGTGCTCGGTCGGCCAGTTCATTCATCGCCATCTCCAGTGGTTCAGGTCGATTTCAGCATAGCAGTTCGTTCGCGGGCGTAACGCGCTATCATTCATCTGGCAGACGCGTATGGACGGGGGATATAAACAGGTGATTCGCGTGCGGTGGTTGCGCCGGGGGCTCAGATTTCTCGGTTGGCGTCCGGACAGTACCACCCATCAGGAAAAACTGATTTCAGCGCTGGGTACGACGCTGGCGTTGATTCTGCTGTATTGGGTAACCCATCTGGTAATGGCGGCAGAGGGAGCCCTCTGGGTGACCGGCTCGATGGGGGCCAGTGCGGTGCTGGTGTTTGCCATGCCCCACGGTACGCTGTCGCAACCCTGGTCAGTGATTGGCGGACATGTCCTGTCGGCGGCCTTTGGGGTGGCGTGTATTCAGTGGTTGCCGGCCGGTTTCTGGCTCGCAGCGCTGGCGGTAGGCGGCAGCGTCATCATCATGATGTACGCCCGTTGTCTGCATCCGCCGGGCAGTGCAACGGCAATGATCGTGGTGCTGGGTGGGCCGCAGATTGCCGAGGCAGGATACAACTTCGTGCTCTACCCGATTCTGCTGGATGTGCTCGTCATAGTGCTGTTTGCCGTGCTCTTCAACAGCCTTTTTACCAGTCGTCGCTATCCGTTGCCATTGACTCGTCACCCGGTCGGCCGTGCGCCGGGCATTGCCCCGGAGGATTTCGAGCACGCGCTGAAGCAGATGAACGCCTATATGGATATCGACTTCAACGACCTGTTGAGGCTGGTCGAGCTGGCCAATACCAATGCGCAGAGCAAGGGGGTCAGTGCCGGTGACCTGGTTGCCGGTGGTTATTACAGCAATGGCCTGCCAGGGCGTAACTGGTCGGTGCGTGAAGTCCTTCAAGTTGTTAGCCGGCCCGGCCGAGCCGGGCGCGTGCGGTATCGAATCATCAAGGGTGCCGGCGAGGGCGGCAACGGTATCTGCCGAGTCAGCGAGTTTGTTCGCTGGGCGCGCTATCAGGTTGCGCCGGATGAGCAGGGGCGGCAGTGGCATCGGGTCACCGATGACAGTAAAGCATCAGTGGAGCCGTGACCGGTACAGTTTGCTGCTGAAGCTGGCTGCAACTGTCTCTGTTTCGAATTCGGGTGGTTTCCTAAAATAAAACTCTCTCCTTATGCTTTCCGAGTGTGCTTCATGCATGTGTCGTCCGGCCGCTGGCTTTACGGATTCCTGTTGGCGTTGACTACCACCCTGCTCTGGGGCGTGCTGCCGATCATGCTGAAGGAAGTCCTCAATGTCATGGATCCTTATACCGTGACGTGGTACCGACTGCTGAGTGCCGGTCTGGTGCTGTTCGCCTGGCTGGCTGCTAAGCGTCGACTGCCATCGATTCGCAGTCTGTCGTCGCGTAACCGGGGCTTGCTGGTGGTCGCGGTACTGGGGCTTGCGTTCAACTATGTGCTTTACATGATGGCGCTCAATCGGCTGTCTGCCGGCACCATGCAACTGATTATTCAGACCGCACCCGTGATGCTGATGCTGGGCAGCATGCTGTTATTCCGCGAACGCTTTGGTCTTGGCCAGTTACTGGGGCTGGCGGTGTTGCTGCCGGGGTTTGCTCTGTTCTTCAATCAGCGTCTGGTTGAGTTGATGACACAGATGAGTGGCTACACCGTGGGGATCCTGATTGCGATTGCTTCAGCTTTCAGCTGGGCGCTGTATGGTCTGGCGCAGAAGCAGTTGCTGACGGTCTGGTCGTCGGTGTCGGTGATGATGGTGATCTATCTGTCCTGCGCGGTGTTGATATGGCCGCTGACGACACCTTCTCAACTGCTCTCCTTGAGTCCGGTGCAAGGTTGGCTGTTGTTGGGGTGTTGTCTCAATACCCTGGTGGCATATGGCGCGTTCGCTGAGGCACTTGCCCACTGGGAGGCGTCTCGGGTGAGCGCAACGGTGACCACCACGCCCTTGTTTACCTTCTCGCTGGTGGCCCTCGGAGCGATGCTCTGGCCGGGTGTGATTGAGCCGGAAATCCTCAACAGCCTGGCTTATCTCGGTGCGCTGATGGTGGTGTCCGGTTCTGCCCTGATTGCGCTGGCACCGAGTTTGATCAACAACCTGCGGCAGCGGCGCTTGCGCAGGCTGGCGCTGACGCCACCGCCGGCCGGTTCCTGATCGGCTTGTTGCGCTACAATAGCGTCCCGTTTTTCAGGAGGTGACCATGGCCGTCGTCCAGCAAGCACTTGAACAGGCACTGCAGGCACTCAACCCAACTCATCTGGAACTGGTCAACGAGAGCCACATGCACAGTGTGCCGCCCGGCTCGGAGTCTCATTTCAAGGCGGTGGTGGTCAGCGAGCGCTTTGCTGGCCTCAATTCGGTTAAGCGTCACCAGGCGGTCTACGCTACCCTTGGTGGGCTGATGCAGAAAATTCACGCGCTGGCCTTGCACACCTATACCCCAGCGGAGTGGCAGCAACGACAGCAGGCACCGGCTTCGCCGAATTGCCTGGGTGGCAGCAAGGCCGACTAGGGGCCGTTGCCGCTTCGTTCACCCGTCCGCCCGCCGGCGGTTTGTTGTCGTCAGCGGCTTTGCTAGAATGCGGCCCTTCAAAAAGTACGCCCTTTACGCGGGCGCCCACTGAACACTGAGGTAAGCATGTCTGCAATTGTTGTTGTGGCACTCTACAAGTTCGTCCAGCTGGACGACTACGAAGCTCTCCGTCAGCCGCTGCTCGACACCATGGTCGCCAACGGCGTCAAAGGTACCTTGCTGCTGGCGCTTGAAGGTATCAACGGCACTGTCGCCGGACCACGTGACGGTATGGATCGCGTGCTGGACTGGCTGCGCTCCGATGCCCGACTCGCCGACCTGGACTACAAAGAGTCCTACTGCGAGGAGATGCCGTTCTATCGCACCAAGGTCAAGCTGAAGAAAGAGATTGTGACCCTCGGCGTGCCCGGTATTTCGCCGACCAGCAAGGTCGGCACCTATGTTGAGGCCAAGGACTGGAACGCGCTGATCAGCGATCCGGAAGTACTGCTGATCGATACCCGCAACGACTACGAAGTCTCAATCGGCACGTTCGAAGGTGCTATTGATCCGCAGACCAAGACCTTCCGTGAATTTCCCGAGTATGTGCGCGAGCACTTTGATCCGAAACGTCACAAAAAGGTGGCAATGTTCTGTACCGGGGGCATTCGCTGTGAAAAGGCCTCAAGCTACATGCTGGAAGAGGGCTTTGGCGAGGTATTCCATCTCAAGGGCGGCATCCTAAAGTACTTTGAGGACGTACCTGCTGAAGAGTCGATGTGGAATGGCGAGTGCTTTGTGTTCGACAACCGGGTAACCGTGCGCCATGATCTGGCACCGGGCTCATTCGATCAGTGCCACGCCTGTCGCCACCCTGTCTCGGCAGACGACAAGGCTTCGCCGCAATACGAAGAAGGCATCAGCTGCCCCCATTGTTACGACAGCCTGCCGGAGAAGACGCGTCAGCGTGCCGAGGAGCGTCAGCGCCAGATTCAGCTGGCGAAAGCGCAGAACCGGCCGCATCCAATCGGCATGTCCCCGTTGCTGGCGTCACCCAACGCCAAGGTTGACCGCTGATAACAGATACGGAGTACCGCATGCAGCAGCGCCTGATCTACGTGATGGACCCGATGTGTTCATGGTGCTGGGGATTAGCGCCGCTGCTTGACTCCATTCGTGCTGAATTCCCTGAGTTACCGGTCCATCTGATGGCCGGTAGCCTGCGCGCCCACCTGGATACCCCATTGGACAACGCCTCGCGTCAGGCGCTGGCTGATCATTGGCAGGCGGTTGCGGCACTGAGTGGGCAGCCTTTCTCCGACCCTCATGCGTTGCCCGACTCGCTGGTTTTTAACGTGGGTCCGGCGAGTCGAGCCCTGATTGCGGCGCGTAACCTGGATGAGTGTCTGGCCTGGCCATTTGCGCGGGCCGTTCAGCACGCTTTCTACGCACGGGGGTTGGATATCACCCAGCCCGCAGTGCTGATGCAGATCGCTGCTGACATTGGTTATGACGAGGCGCTTTTTGCTGCCCGTTTTGACCACCCGGAAACCCGGCAGCAACTGGAACAGGACTGGAACTGGGTGGCTGATCGCGGGTTTGCCGAGCTGCCCATTTTGTTCGCCGAACGTAAGGGCCAGCTTGCGCTGCTGTGTAACGGCTTCCGTGTTCCTGGCGAGGTGCTGGCGCTGCTGCAGCGCTGGGTAGCTGCAGCAGCCTGATGTTCCTCAACGTTCGCGCAGGGCTTCTGCTCTGGCGCGCAGCACTGGCTTGAGCAGGTAGCTGAGAATGCTCTTGCGGCCGGTGATGATGTCGACGCTGGCAACCATGCCGGGAATGATCAACAAGGGTTTTTCGTCTGTGCCCAGGTGATTCTGGTCCGTACGCAGGCGAATCAGATAGAAACTGTCGCCGTTTTCATCGGTGACGGTATCGGCGCTGATGTGTTCCAGCTCGCCCTTGAGTCCACCGTAGATCGTGTAATCGTAGGCTGTGATCTTGATCATCGCTTCCTGCCCGGGGTGGAGGAAGGCGATGTCCTGTGGGCGGATGCGGGCTTCGAACAGCAGGGTGTCGTCCAGCGGGATAATTTCGACCAGATCACTACCCGGCTGGATAACACCGCCGATCGTATTGACCAGCAACTGCTGGACAATGCCGTGGACAGGGGAGGTCACCAGGGTCCGACGCACCCGGTCCTCCAGCGCCAGTCCTGAGGCAGAAGTCTTCTGCAGGTCGATGCGAGTCTGGTTCAGCTCTTCGAAAGCTTCGCTGCGGAAACGGTTCTGTGCTTCCTCGGCTTTGCGTTCGACCTCGCGTAGCGCGGATTCTGCTCTGGGTATCGCCAGAGTTGTGCCGTCGAGGTTGCCCCGGGTTTCGACTTCGGCCCGGCGCAGACGAAGCACTTCTACCTCGGAGATAGCACCGTCCTTCACCAGTGGGGCGGACATATTAATCTCTCGGCGCAGCAGGCCCAGGCTGTTGCTGAACTGACGCTGTTTCGAGCGCAGCTCGTTCAGTTCCTGTTCACGCTGACGTCGCTGTTCATCGAGAATTGCCAGCTCGTCGGCCAGTCGGCGCTGGCGGGACTGGTACAAGGCAACTTCTGCCTCGGCCAGCTCGGGCGCTTCACGCAGTACCTCTTCCGGCATGACCAGTTCACCACCTTCGGCCTCGGCGGTCAGGCGGGCCATTGCCGCCTGTTTGCCCAGCTGTTCTGCGCGGGTTTCCTGCACATTGGACGCAAAGCGGGTGTCATCCAGACGCAGCAGCGGCGTGCCTTTTTCCACTATTTGGCCTTCGCGGACCAAAATTTCGGCAACGATGCCGCCTTCGAGGTTCTGTACCCGCTGCAGTTTCCCGGGCGGAATGGCCTTGCCCAGTCCGCGGGTCAACTCCTCGACCTTGGCGAAGTGCGCCCAAAGCAACCCTGTCAGCAGGAATGCAACCAATGCCCAGAGCATCAGTCGCGCCGACTTCGGGGAGTCCTCAAGGATGGCGTGAGTGAGATCCGGCAGGGGCGTGTCGGTGGCCGCAGCGGGTTTGCCGGGAACAGCGCCGCCATTCAGCTGCAGGGTAGGCTTAGCTGCGTGCGACATTGACGTGTCCTTTGCGCAAGGCTTCGAGTACCTGATCCTTGGGGCCATCGGCGACGATCTTGCCGCCGTCAATTACAATCAGGCGTTTTACCAGTGACAACATAGAAGCTCGATGCGTAACCAGCAGCAGCGTTCGATTTTTCAGAATGGGTTGCAGTTGGCGCTTGAGGCGCTCTTCGCTGCTGTTATCCATGGCGCTGGTCGGCTCATCGAGCACCAGTAACGGCGGGTCCAGCAGCAGTGCGCGGGCAACGGCGACGGCCTGGCGTTGGCCGCCCGACAGATTCATGCCGCGCTCACCCACTTGCAGGTTCAGACCGAGCGGATGGAGGCGTGCGAAGTCACTTACTCCGGCCATGTCGGCGACTTGCTGCAGGCGCTCGTCATCGACATAGCGGGCACCCAGTGTCAGGTTGTCGCGCAGGGTACCGTTGAACAGCTGGATATCCTGCGGCACATAGCCAATGTTGTGGCGCAGGTCTGCCACTTCCAGTTGTTGGATATCGACGCCGTCCACCAGCAGATGCCCGCTGTCGGGCTGGTAGAGGTTCAGCAACAGCTTTTCCAGCGTGCTTTTGCCTGAACCGCTGCGGCCGATGATGCCGACGTGCTCGCCGGGCATGATCCGCAGGTTCAGGTTCTGCAGTGCCGGGTATTGTTGTTCCGGGTAGGTGAAACAGACGTCCCGCGCTTCGATAGCGCCATGCAACTGGCGGCGCTGGGTGGGAATGGCATGCGGCTGGCGCTCCTGCGGCATGCTCATCATGCTGTCGGTGGTGCCGATGGTCAGCCGGGCTTGCTGGTAACGGGTCAGGAGACTGGAAACCTGGGACAGCGGTGCCAGCGCCCGGCTGTTCAGCAGGTAGCAGGCAATCAGTCCGCCCATGCTGATCGCGCCATCACCAATCAGATAGACGCCAGCGACGATCATGCCAATGCCTGCGAGCTGCTGCAGGAACATGGTGCCGTTGACCGCCAGGGTCGATAATTTACGAGCCTTCATTTCCAGCCGGCCCAGGGCGCCAACGGTGGATTCCCATTGACGCTGTCGCTCGCTCTCGGCGCAGTTCACTTTCAGCAGATCAATACCGCCCAGCGTTTCAATCAGCATGGCCTGTCGTTCGCTCGCCAGATGCAGGGTCTGGTCGATGCAGCGAGCCAGCGGGCCTTGGATGATCCAGCCAAGCAGAAGCGTTAAGGGGAAGGCCAGCAAAGGGATGGCTACCAAAGGCCCGCCAATGAAACCGATCACCAGCAGAATCAGCAGCGAAAATGGGACATCGATTACGCTGGTCAGCGTGAGCGAGGTCAGAAAGTCGCGCAAGCTCTGGAATTCATGAATGTTCTGGGCGAAGCTGCCGACTCGCGTCGGACGCGCCTTGAGGTTCATGCCGAGAATACGTTCGAATAGCGTCGCTGACAGAATAAGGTCGGTTTTCTTGCCGGCCAGATCCAGAAAATAGCTGCGCAGGGTGCGCAATATCAGGTCGAACAGTAGCGCCAGGGAGATGCCAATCGCCAGTACCCAGAGTGTGGTGGTGGCCTGATTGGGGACGACGCGATCATAGACGTTCATGACGAACAACGGCGTCATCAACGCGATCAGGTTGATCAAAAAGCTGGCCACCATGGAGTCGGCATACAGGCGACGCGATAAGCGCAGGGTATCCTTGAACCAGTGCTTGGTGCGCGGTAACGGCGATTCCAGTTGCATCTCATAGCGGTGCCGCGGTTGGGCAAAAAACGCGCGACCGGTGTACAGCTCTGCGAGTTTGGAGCGCTCAATTAACTTGGCGCCGCCTGCCGACTCGCTGGTGAGCAGGCGGGCTTTATCTGCGCCTTGCCATGACTCCAGTACCACATTGCGGCCGTCCTTCAGGAACAGCAAGGCGGGCAAGGCAATGTCGTCGATTTGATCCAGCGGGCGGTCGAGAATACGCCCCTGGAGGTTGGCTCGGGCTGCTGCGCGTGGCAGCAGTTCAGGGGTAAGCCGCTGCTCCTGCAAGGGCAGGCCAGCGGCAAGCACGCCGCGACTGGTCTTCACCTGCAAGCAGGTGCAGAGGATCAGCAGTGCGTCGAGCAGTGGATCATCGAAACGGCTACGAGGGTCACCCCCTGCGTTGCTGTTCGCCCCCTGTTCGGGGCCTTTCGGCCCCGTCAGTACATCAGGCGCTGTCAAAATGTTATTGACCTGTTGGCAAATCGGAGTACGGAGAACCTGAGTCGCTCAGAGCCATGGATTCAGCTGGCGGGACTACCGACTGGCTGCGCAGCAGTTCACCGGCGACCGCCAGCAGGCGATATTGCGCCAGATACTCGGCAAATCGGGTTTCGGTCAGACGGCGCTGCGCCGTAAACAGTTCGTTCTCGCTGTCCAGCAGGTCAAGCAGGGTACGCTCGCCAATGTTGAACTGTGAGCGGTAAGCCTGGCGAACGCGAACCGTGTGATCGACATACTGCTGAGCAATGGGAACTTGTTTGCGGGCGCTGTCCATCGCATTCCAGGCCAGGCGCAGTTCTTCACTCAACTGGCGGTAGGCGTTGTTGCGAATCTCGATGGCTTCGTTGATCTGGTGTGCGCTGGATTCCATTTGGGCCTTGTCTCGACCGCCGCTAAACAGGTTGTAGCGCATCCGGACCATGGCCTGCCATTCGTTGTAGTGGCCGTCAGTGCCGTCCAGGTTGTTGTCGAAATTGCGCGACAACTCCAGGTCAAAGCGTGGGTAGAAGGGCGACTTTGCAGCCTCGTACTGGCGCTCGGCTGCGGTGCGATCGGCTTCGGCGGTCTTGATGAAGGGGTTATTGGGAATGTCCTGCAGTGCTGCTTCAACCGACTCGGGAAGCATGCCGGTAATCGGCGCAGGTAGTGTCAGGTCGCCCGGGGGTTGGCTAACGACACTGTAGTAGACCGCTTCGGCGTCGGCCAGATTGGCTTGCTCGGTGACGAGGTTGTTGCGTGCCAGGGCAAGTCGGGCTTCGGCCTGATCCAAGTCGGCGTTGCGGCCGACGCCGCGCTCACTGCGCAGACGAATCTGATCGTGAACACGTTCATGGCTGCGCATGTTCTCTTCAGCCAGGCGCACCATTTCGCGTCGCATCAGCACCTGGTGGTAGGCGTCAGCGGTGGCAAGGCCGATCTGCTCCGCCGTGCTCAGCACGCGATAGGCGCGGGAGTTGACGGTGGCGACGTTGCGACCTACCTCGTTGGCGGTGGCGAATCCGTCGAACAGCATCTGGCCGAGGCGAAGGGCGCCCTCACCACGGTTCAGTTTTTCCCAGTGATTGCCGGCAGCGCGCGTAGAGGGGCTATCGGTACCTTCACGCCCGTAGCCGCCGGTCAGATCAACCGTTGGGTAATATCCTGCCCGTGCTCCCTTGAGGTTTTCTTCCGCTGAAAGTCGGCTGCTGGCAGAGGCACGCAGCTCAGGATGGTTGTCGATGGCTGTCTGCATGGCCTCGGGCAGCGACTGCGCCGAAACGGCTAGAGACACGGACAGAGTCAGCGGCAGCGCAAGGAACTGCCACGGGGTTAAGGATTTCATAGATCCTCCTTGATGTTGTGCCGGTTATGTTTTTTTGGTGGACGACAGGTTTCACGCTTGCTCTCAAGTCTAGTCAGGCTTTTTAACTGGAGAGTGGTCTCTGTGATGTTGTTTTGATACCAAATTGGAGTCGCGTCCTGCGCTCATATTGCCAAAGCATCTAAAACAGTAAGAGCGTGTTCCCTGAAGGTTTAGTATATTTGCACATAGTCATCAAATTGACGAATAAATTATTTTGTTATTTTATCGCCAATTAGTTGTTGTTGCTCGTGCGTCGTAGGGTGGCTGTCTCGTCAGGGGAAGTCTAGCGGAGCCGGCGTTGAGGGTAGGTGAAGGGAAGCCGAGGGTTCTCGGGTGTCATCCAGTGACGGTGTCCCCGGGGCTGTTGTCCACATGAAATGAAAGGAGTCATGAAAATGGCTACCAGCGCAAAAGTTACTCAGGTTGTTGGTCAGGTTGTGGTTGTTACTCCCAGCGGGGAAAAGCGCTTGCTGGTCGAAGGCGATCGCGTTATGGCTGGCGAACAGGTTTTTACCGGCGAGCAGGGCAGCGTCACCCTTCAGCTCAGTGATGGCCGTGAGCTCGATTTGGGTCGCGACTCCTCCTTTCTGGTAGCCGACGACACGGGGTCGGGCAGTGCAGAAGACATCGATGTCGCAGCCATTCAGGCTGCGATCGCCGCCGGTGTTGACCCTACCCAATTGCTTGAAGCCACCGCAGCCGGTCCGGCTGCTGCCGGCGCGGCGGGTGCTGGTGGGCAGGGGGGTGGCCATTCCTTTGTTCTGCTTGATCGACTTGATCTACGGGTAACACCAGACGTCGGGCTGGATACCGGGCCACTGGCCTCCGCTCCTTTGGAGATTCCCAACGAGGAAGATCTGTTCCTGCCGGAAGACGGCGCGCCGGTGATCAGCATTACCCCGGTTGAGCCCGGAGGCGATATCGGCGGTGCTCAGGCTGTAGAAGGTGGCACGCTTGATTTTCTGGTTTCCCTGTCTGCACCCAGTGAGGTACCGGTAACCTTCACCTGGACGGTAACTCTGGGGTCTGCCAGCGCCAGTGATCTGCCCGGTGGCGCCGTGTTGACCGGTACGGTAACTATTCCAGCTGGTGACACCAGCTATGTCCTCTCGATTCCGACCTTCGATGACGATGTTTTCGAAGGTGGCCCCGGTACTTTCGAAGACTTGGTTGTGTCCATCACCGATGTTGTCGCGGCCGCTCCTGGTGATGTCTCTGCTGTTGGTCTGATCGAAGACAACGAAGGCACTCCGGTCGTCAACCTCGACGACGTCCAGGGTGTGGGCGCGCAGGTGGTTGAAGGCGGTGATCTGGTGTTTGGTATCACCATGAGCGGTACGTCGGATGAGGACGTGACCGTCAACTGGTCGATGACCCTGAACGGCAGCGCCGAAGCCGGTGACCTGACCTCGCCGATCGTTTACAGCGGCAGTGTGGTGATTCCGGCGGGCAGCACCACCGGTCAGATCACCATCCCGACCTTTGATGACAGCCTGTTCGAAGGCGGTGTGGGCAGCTATGAAGATCTGAGCATGACCCTGACCTCGGCCAGTGGCGCGGATCTGGGCGCTACCACCACCGTTAGCGGTCTGATCGAAGACAACGAAGGCACCCCGGTCGTCAACCTCGACGACGTCCAGGGTGTCGGCGCGCAGGTGGTTGAAGGCGGCGATCTGGTGTTTGGTATCACCATGAGCGGTACGTCGGATGAGGACGTGACCGTCAACTGGTCGATGACCCTGAATGGCAGCGCCGAAGCCGGTGACCTGACCTCGCCGATCGTTTACAGCGGCAGCGTGGTCATTCCGGCGGGCAGCACGACTGGCCAGATCACCATCCCGACCTTTGATGACAGCCTGTTCGAAGGCGGTGTGGGCAGCTATGAAGATCTGAGCATGACCCTGACCTCGGCCAGTGGCGCGGATCTGGGCGCTACCACCACCGTTAGCGGTCTGATCGAAGACAACGAAGGCACCCCGGTCGTCAACCTCGACGACGTCCAGGGTGTCGGCGCGCAGGTGGTTGAAGGCGGCGATCTGGTGTTTGGTATCACCATGAGCGGTACGTCGGATGAGGACGTGACCGTCAACTGGTCGATGACCCTGAATGGCAGCGCCGAAGCCGGTGACCTGACCTCGCCGATCGTTTACAGCGGCAGCGTGGTCATTCCGGCGGGCAGCACGACTGGCCAGATCACCATCCCGACCTTTGATGACAGCCTGTTCGAAGGCGGTGTGGGCAGCTATGAAGATCTGAGCATGACCCTGACCTCGGCCAGCGGCGCGGATCTGGGCGCTACCACCACCGTTAGCGGTCTGATCGAAGACAACGAAGGCACCCCGGTCGTCAACCTCGACGACGTCCAGGGCGTCGGCGCGCAGGTGGTTGAAGGCGGTGATCTGGTGTTTGGTATCACCATGAGCGGTACGTCGGATGAGGACGTGACCGTCAACTGGTCGATGACCCTGAATGGCAGCGCCGAAGCCGGTGACCTGACCTCGCCGATCGTTTACAGCGGCAGCGTGGTGATTCCGGCGGGCAGCACCACCGGCCAGATCACCATCCCGACCTTTGATGACAGCCTGTTCGAAGGCGGTGTGGGCAGCTATGAAGATCTGAGCATGACCCTGACCTCGGCCAGTGGCGCGGATCTGGGCGCTACCACCACCGTTAGCGGTCTGATCGAAGACAACGAAGGCACCCCGGTCGTCAACCTCGACGACGTCCAGGGTGTCGGCGCGCAGGTGGTTGAAGGCGGCGATCTGGTGTTTGGTATCACCATGAGCGGTACGTCGGATGAGGACGTGACCGTCAACTGGTCGATGACCCTGAATGGCAGCGCCGAAGCCGGTGACCTGACCTCGCCGATCGTTTACAGCGGCAGCGTGGTGATTCCGGCGGGCAGCACCACCGGCCAGATCACCATCCCGACCTTTGATGACAGCCTGTTCGAAGGCGGTGTGGGCAGCTATGAAGATCTGAGCATGACCCTGACCTCGGCCAGCGGCGCGGATCTGGGCGCCACCACCACCGTTAGCGGTCTGATCGAAGACAACGAAGGCACTCCGGTCGTCAACCTCGACGAAGTGCAAGGCGTCGGTGCACAGATTGTCGAAGGTGGCGATCTGGTGTTTGGCATCACCATGAGCGGTACGTCGGATGAGGACGTGACCGTCAACTGGTCGATGACCCTGAATGGCAGCGCCGAAGCTGGTGACCTGACCTCGCCGATCGTTTACAGCGGCAGCGTGGTGATTCCGGCGGGCAGCACCACCGGCCAGATCACCATCCCGACCTTTGATGACAGCCTGTTCGAAGGCGGTGTGGGCAGCTATGAAGATCTGAGCATGACCCTGACCTCGGCCAGTGGCGCGGATCTGGGCGCTACCACCACCGTTAGCGGTCTGATCGAAGACAACGAAGGCACCCCGGTCGTCAACCTCGACGACGTCCAGGGTGTCGGCGCGCAGGTGGTTGAAGGCGGCGATCTGGTGTTTGGTATCACCATGAGCGGTACGTCGGATGAGGACGTGACCGTCAACTGGTCGATGACCCTGAATGGCAGCGCCGAAGCCGGTGACCTGACCTCGCCGATCGTTTACAGCGGCAGCGTGGTCATTCCGGCGGGCAGCACGACTGGCCAGATCACCATCCCGACCTTTGATGACAGCCTGTTCGAAGGCGGTGTGGGCAGCTATGAAGATCTGAGCATGACCCTGACCTCGGCCAGTGGCGCGGATCTGGGTAGCACCACCACCGTTAGCGGTCTGATCGAAGACAATGAAATCTTCTTGGGCGGAGCATCGGATCAGTACCAAGTCATCGAGGGTGACGCTCTGGATACTGGCGCTGATGGCTCGATCAATGGCGTATTGTTCAATGACCCGGCGGGTCTTAGCGTGTCGAGCGTTTCCAATAATGCCGATGGCACTGGCGGCACCGCAGTGGGCGTTGGTGGCGCCGTTTTGACTACCGTGCTGGGTGGCACCGTTACGGTTTATGCCAACGGTGAGTTCACCTATCAAGCGCCGGTGCTTGATCATCCGCTTGCTGATCCGTATCTGACTGACAGCTTCTATTACTCTGCTACGGATGGCATCAATACCGCAGAGCCGACCCTGGTCAGTATCCGAGTGTACGACACGGCGCCGCTGATCTCTGCGGTAGACGACATGACCACCTCCAATGAAGCTGGCGTCACCGTTGGTAACTGGTCCTACAGCGCTGGTGCCGATGGGCTGTCGGACGTTGCAGCAGACTTGGAAAGTGGCATTAATCTGAGTTTCGATGCTGCCGGCCTCGGCGATGACTTCACCGCCGTGCGCGAGGATATCTATAACGCGGGCGAGTATCAGGGCGAGCTGCTGACCGTAAGTTATGCCGACGGCGCAGATAGCTACACCTATTTCACTCTGTTCATGAAGGTGGATGGCACCTACGAGTTTGATCTGGTTACTCCCAAGCCAACCGGTTCGGAAGGCGTGCTATTTACCACTGCCAACGGCGGGATCGCCAATACCCTTTGGGCGTCGCAGGTGATCAATAACTATGGTGGAGAGACCGATATTCGCTTCACCGCGACCAAAAACGGCAGCACCGACGAGGTGAACTGGGGCAATCAGGGCATTGGTTCTGACAACAACCTGTTCTCCAAGGACGAGACCCTGACGCTCGCGTTTTTCGATGCCACCGGCACCGCTACGTTGCCAGCGGCCGACGCGAACAAGATGGTCGACATGGCAACCCTGACCTTCAATTTCAACGGTTCAGGTGACGACGCCAAAATCAGCATCGATGTGCTGAATGAAAACGGTGATGTGATAGCCACATTGAATGACATCGCCCTGACGGACACCTCGCCGACGATCGTGGTCAGTGCTGACGACCTTAATATTGATGGTTTTTATGCCATTACTATCAAGCATGAGGGCGGTTTCGACAGCACCAATGGTGATGAGATTCGTCTGACATCGATGGATATCGAGACTGCGCTACTTCCGGAAGACACCCATTTGGACTTCGGGGTCGAGATTGTCGATGCCGATGGCGACACGGACGATGCCCAGTTCGGTGTGGATGTCAGCTCCCCGGCAGTTGATCAGCTCATCGTCGGTACTGCCGAGGATGACACGCTTAATGGTGGACGGGGGGATGACATCATTATCGGTGATGTTGAGGGCTCCTATAGTGTGGTCGTGCCGGAGGATTACAATATCGCGCTGATGGTCGACCTGTCCGCGAGCATGGATGATAACTCCGGTACAGGAGGGCTGAGCCGCCTGGAGTTGATGCAACAATCGCTCACCAAGCTGGTGAACGACCTGGGTTCGCATGGCGGGGCAGTAAATGTGCGCCTGATAACCTTCGGGGGCGATGTTGGGCAGGAAGCTACCTACTCACTGAATAGCCCGGCGCAAGTCAATGCTTTGCTGCTGGTGATTGCGGGCCTGACTGCTTACTCAGGTTACACCGATATGGGCGGTACCAACTACGAAGCCGCCCTACGCGCCGCCAAGAGCTGGTTCGACGCCCAGACTCCGGGCACGCCGGACTTTGAAAACCTGGCGCTGTTCCTGACAGACGGGAATCCGACGTTCCACTTGAACAATTACGGTAACCCAAGCGATGGAGGCAGTGGCAGCAGCACGCAATATTACGATATGGCCGATGCGGTTGGCGCCATGGCTTCCTTGGTTGGTCAGTCCTATGGTGTCAAGGTCAATGCGATTGGTATCGGTGACGACATCAATACGGACTACCTTCAGTATTTCGACAACACAAACTCCACTGGTAATCAGTGGATCTGGGTTGATGGTGGCTGGATTAACGGCGCGGTTGGCCAGGTTGATAACGTCAATACCGCAGAGGATCTGGAGCTGGCTCTGGACAGCAGCGTGACCGTTGTGCCGAAGGTCGGGGATGACACCTTGGTCGGTACTGCCGGCGATGACATCATCTATGGCGACACCGTCAGCTCGGACAGCTTGGGAGGTGCATACGCCGGTATGGGCTATCAGGGGGTGGTTGACTACCTGACCGATACCTTGGGTCATGCACCGAGCACTGAGGAGGTCATCGCGCTGTTGCGAGCCAATCCGCTGAACTTCTATGACCAAACCACGAATGAAGGGGGCGCTGACACTATTTACGGCGGCGCAGGCAATGATCTGTTGATGGCCGGTGCCGGCGATGACGTGCTGATTGGCGGCCAGGGCAATGATGTCATGTACGGCGGCCTTGGCGCTGACACCTTTGTGTGGCAGAGCGGTGATGCCGGTACCGTTGGCACCCCCGCAACCGACCTGGTTATGGATTTCTCCCTCGGGACCGATGTGCTTGATCTGAGCTCTCTGCTGGGAGGGATCGACGTCGCCGATATCGCCGACTACTTGCAGGTAAGTAGCATCTCGGTTGATGGTGTGGCCAGCGCGCAACTCAATATCAGCAGCTCGGGTGATATTGGCAGTGGTGCCGATCAGGTGATTGTGGTCAAGGGCCTCAATCCAGTCGATATCAGCAATATGTTGGCAGACCCCGATCCCAGTCTGATCGTTTAGGTTGCCGCAGCCTGATTCAAGGGCCGACACCGGGTGACCGGTGCCGGCCCTTGTTCTATAGTCTTTTCATTAACTCAGCCTTCGGCAGAAGGGGACTGATCAATGTACGTTAAACGTGATCCCGCAGGCATGATTGCTGTGGTTTCCAGCGAGGCGGTGACTGGCTGTACCGAGTGGATCGCGGATGATGCTGCGGAGCTACTGGAGTGGCAGCAGGAGCGCTCGCTGAAAGAGAGCCTGCAGCGGTTGCAGGGAAGCGATACCGATATGATCCGGGTGCTGGAGGATCTTATCGAGGTGCTATTGCAGCGTGGTGTTATCCGTATTACTGACCTGCCGGGAGCGGCGGTCGCCAAACTCAATAGCCGGTCTGCGGAGCGGGCGAAACTCAGTGAATTGAGCAGTTTGATTGATCAGGATGAAGTTGACGTACTGATCTAGACAGGCTGTTCTGCCAGCCCCCTGCCGATGCCTGTGAGGGCAAAGGCAAGGCGCTTTGGCCCGCCAGCGGGGTTGAGGCTAAGTGTTACCCTCGGTTTTCCACTCGCCGGGCTCAGCTAATGCCCGGCCCTGCATGGCTTCAATCCCTGCCGCCTTCAGCGCAGCAATCTCTCCCTGGCTCTGCACCTGCTCGGCAACCAGCAGTAGGTCAATGCGCTGCGCGGTGCGTACCAGGGCTTCCAGATAGAGGTGCTTGTCGCTTTCGGTGTCCAGATCGCGAATGAAGCTGCTCTCGATTTTCAGGTAACTTAGACCAATCAGCGCGAGTTCGCCGATCAGGCTGAGCTGGCGACCGAAATGCTGCAAGCCCAATTGCACTGACAGCGGGCGCAGATCCTGAGCAAGGCTGGCGAGGTCGTCGCAGTTTTGCAGGTAGCGCGCGTCGACTTCCAGGGTCAGGTGGGCAGCCTCGTTACGGTGCTGCTCGAGCAGTTGGCGAATTTGCTTGCGGTTCTCGGCGCTGTGCAGGGTGTCATTGGTGATGCTGAGAGCCAGCGGGCCCGGGTGACGTTGCAAGTGAGACAGCGCCAGCCCGACCATGCAGCGGTCAAAGGCGGCTGAAAGCCCAAGGCGCTCGACCCAAGGCAGGAACTGACCGGCCATCATCAGTTGGCCATCTGCGCTGCGCATCCGCACCAGCAGCTTCTGGTGCAGAAGCTGTTTGAGGTCAGCTCCTTGCAACACCGGCTGAAAGTGCAGCGTGAACTGAAAGTCCTTGAGGGCTTGTTCCAGCAGGCTGCGCCATTCGTGCGCATTGTTGAGCGTCTGGTCATCTTCGCTGGCGGGTCTGTAGCCGGGTTTGATACTGGTGCCGCTGAGGCTGGATTCGGTCATTGCCTGATCAACGCGTCCAAGCAATTGCTTGCTATCGTCACCGATGCGGTACCCGGCTATGCCGAACTCCAGCGGCTGCTGCTCGTGCAGTTCTGTCAGTGCTTCCAGGGCTGCGGTCTGAATGGCGAGTTGCTCGGTCACCGCCTGCACGCTTTCGAGGTTGCTGCCGGGCGCAAGGATCAGGAACTCGCCGCCCCGCGAGCGGCAGCACAGCCAGCTTGGGTGGGCCTCCTGCAGCGCCTTGAGCTGAGTGCCAATGCTTTTTAGCAGCGCGTCGGTCCGGGCGCCGCCAAGCTGCTGGTTGATCTTGTTGAGGTCGCTGATCCGCAGGCCCAGCAGGTGGCCTTCCAGGCTCTCGGTGGAGGTGAGGGCTGCGGCCAGCGTGTGGTCGAACGACAATCGGTTTGGCAGGTCAGTCAATGCATCATGGTATGCCTGTCGGCGATAGTGCTCAGTTTGGGCTGCTTCCTCTTCAAACAGCGTTTTCAGCTTGCCGACCATCTGGTTCATTGCCATGACTACGTGCTTGAGTTCAGGCGTGCGTGGAATACGCGGCAGGGTGCGGTATTCGCGACGGGTGATGGCTTCGGCCTGGTCGGCCATCGACATCAGGGGCATCAGTTGGCGTTTCAGCAGCAGGGCGCCAAGCAGGGCGCTGAACAGACCACAGACTACCAGCCAGGCTAGCGTGCCCAGGGCGCTGTCCCAGAGTTTGTTCAGGGCGAACTGTGGATGGCTGACGACTTCAACGCGGGCAAATTGCTGCCAGCCGTTCATGATAATGGCATCCCCGGTTTGCTCCTGCAGATTGACCAGCCTGACGAACCATTCCGGTGCCTTGGTCTCATCAAGGCTGCGAACCCGCTCGACGATGACCTGGCCATCGCTGACCGCATAGACGCGGATTCGGGCAAAGTAGCCGCTGTCAAAGATCGAGCTCACCATCAGCTCAATCATGGCTGGATCCTGCACGTGGGGCGTGAGGGACAAACCGAGCGCCGTTGCTGCGTCCTGCGCGTGCGAGCGTAGCTGAGTCTGCAGCTGATTGCGTGAGCTCTCCAGGCTGACCAGAAAGCTGCCGCTGAAGGCGATCAGCAGGAACAGGCAGATGGCGAGGATGAGCTGTTTGACCAGTGACATGGTTGGTTCCTCTTTACTCAGGGTAGCGCGAGGTCATCGAAGCCCTCGTTCTGCATCTTTTTCAGCAGGTCCTGCCAGCGTGAAAGCTGCTTGGCCGAGCCGGTTTGGCTGTTGCCACGGCCAGCCAGCCACAGGCCTTCCGCGTTGAAACTGTAAACTGGCAGCAGGTCGTTGCGGTGTGAGGCAGGCAGGATGCGGTCGGTCAGATTGTCGAGCACCAGCGGTTCGCTGTCGGGCGTTGCATAGTACGTCAGCACCATATGCGCCTGGTTCAGTTCGAGCGCCTTGACGTAGGTCAGGCGCAACTGGTCGTTGGGGATGCCGGCGCGGCGCAGGCTGAAGTATTTGGCGATAGAGTAGTCTTCACAGTCGGCGGCACCCTTGACCATGGACTCTGCCGGAGAGGCCCAGTAGTCGACCTCGCCCCAGATGCTGATATCGTCGCTGAAGCGCAGGCGCTGGTTGAAGAAGTCGTTGACGGCTTCCAGCTTCTGCTGGTCGTTCAGGGTCTGGCTGTCGTCCAGCAGTGTGCGCCATTCCTGCAGCCGCCACTGGGCCTGCATGTCCGGGTTGTAGAGGGTGTTGATGCGGGCGAAGATATGCTCATAGTCCCAGCCGATGGCCGATAGGGCGACCAGCAGCAGGCAGGCAGGTAGCAGGGACCATGAGCGCAAGGATATGTTCACTGTGATGGCATTCCGGCGGGATCAGCCGAGGTAATGCCACCCAGTGTAGGCAAGTGCGCGCAGTTAGTCATGCTGCCACGCGCCGCTGCCTCTGTCAGTGGATCAGGAGCGCTTCAGCAGCGCAGGACGGGGTTTCTCCTCCGGCGCGTGGAACAGCAGGAACAGCTGTGTCAGCACCTGGGGAATATGCTCTGCCATGTCCTCAACCATATCCGGGTCTTTGTCGATCTCGGCAAACTCCGGTTGATCAGCAAACAGTCCGGAGCCGACCATGACCGGCAGCAACAGCTCGCTTACCAACTCCTCATCACCGCTGAACCAGGCTTCTTCACGCAGGAATACGCCTTCCATGAAGCCGATGCACCAACTGCGCAGATCAGAGTAGTCAGGCTCGTCACCGAGGCTCAGCTCGCAGGGCAGTTCAAGATCTTCATCACTGGCCAGCTCGCGGGCGATACGTGCTTTCAGCTCCAGCAGGGTACTGACAATGGCTTGCTGCTGTTCGTCGCTTTCGTAGTTCGGGGTTTCGGCGAACAGCTCTGCCAGCATTTCATCATCAGCAACGGCTTCCGGGCTGATGGCCAACGCGGTCAGATAGCCACAGGCGGCCATGTAGTCCAGCGCTTCGTCGTGCAGGTCATCGGCGTCCAGAAAAGCTTGCAGGCGCTGGAGTTGATCATTGAAGGACATGGGACACCTCTCTTTGGTTGTCCGGGCATTTTACGCATGCCCCGGGCAATTGCCAAAGGCGTTATACTCTGCGGCCGCTGATTCTGCCCATCAACGGAATCAGATCTGGTGAGGAGACCCATGCGCGAGCAAGCACTGCAGCAACTGAAGAACGTGTTTGGCTACGGCGAGTTCCGTGGTCAGCAAGCCGACATCATTGATCAGGTCGCCTGCGGTGGCGACGCGTTGGTGTTGATGCCAACCGGTGGCGGCAAGTCGCTGTGCTATCAGGTGCCGGGTTTGCTGCGCGAGGGTTTGACGGTGGTAGTTTCACCGCTGATTGCCTTGATGGATGATCAGGTGGCGACGCTGAATGAGCTGGGCCTTAAGGCGGCAGCGCTCAACTCGACGCTGAGTGAAGATGCCCAGCGCGAGGTGGCCCGGCAGATGCGTGCCGGTGAGCTTCAGTTTCTTTATCTCGCCCCGGAGCGGCTGCTCAAACCCCGTACTCTGAATTTTCTGCAGTCGCTGCCTATTGCGCTGTTTGCGATTGACGAAGCCCACTGTGTCTCCCAATGGGGCCATGATTTTCGTCCCGAATACCTGCAGCTGGGACAGTTGGCGGAGCTGTTCCCCGGCGTGCCCCGCATGGCGCTTACCGCCACGGCGGATGAGCGTACCCGTGAGGAGATGGCTCAACGACTGAAGCTGGAGCAAGCGGCCTGTTTTGTCTCCGGTTTTGATCGCCCCAACATCTTTTACCGCATCGTGCCCAAGGACAAGCCACGTCAGCAATTGCTGGGCTTTCTGCGCGAGCACAAGGGCGATGCCGGTATTGTTTATTGCCTGTCGCGCAAGAAGGTGGAGGAAACCGCCGCCTGGCTGTGCGAGCAGGGCTGGCCGGCCTTGCCTTACCATGCTGGCTTGCCGCCGGAGCTGCGGTCAACGCACCAGAAGCGCTTCCTTAATGAGGAGGGGCTGGTGATGGTGGCGACTATCGCGTTCGGTATGGGGATCGACAAATCCAACGTGCGTTTCGTTGCCCATCTTGATCTGCCCAAGAGCGTGGAAGCCTACTATCAGGAGACTGGGCGGGCGGGGCGCGATGGTTTGGCCGCGGACGCCTGGATGGCCTACGGCCTGCAGGATGTGCTGATGCTGAACCAGATCATGGCCAGCTCGGAAGGCGATGAACGCCACAAACGGATTGAACGGCACAAGCTCGATGCCATGCTTGCGCTCTGTGAGCTGACCACCTGTCGCCGGCAGACGCTGCTGGGCTACTTTGGCGAGACGCTCGAACAGCCCTGCGGTAACTGCGACAACTGTCAGGAGCCGGTCGTGACCTGGGACGGCAGTGAGCCAGCCCGGATGGCGCTGTCGACCATCTATCGCAGCGGTCAGCGCTACGGTGTGGGTCACCTGATCGATATTCTGCTTGGGCGTGACAATGAAAAGATCCGCAGCGCCGGTCATCAGCATCTATCGACCTACGGCATTGGCAAGTCTTTGGGCGAGAACGAGTGGCGCTCGGTATTCCGCCAGTTGATTGCCCGTGCACTGGTTGAGGTGGATCTCGACGGTTATGGCAGCCTGCGCCTGAGCGAGCGGTGTCGTCCGCTGCTGCGTGGTGAGGAGAGCTTGCAGCTGCGCCGCGATGTCAGCAAGCCGGCAGCCTGGGGTAGCCGGGGCAGCAACAAGCCCGTTATTGCCGAGGCTGATCGCGCGCTTTGGGAAGCCTTGCGGACCCTGCGTAAGCAACTGGCCGATGCCCACGGTGTGCCGCCCTACGTCATCTTTACCGACAACACGTTGGTCGACATGCTACGCCAGCGGCCTGCGACCCTGCAGGATATGGCGCTGGTCAGCGGCGTCGGCTCGCACAAGTTGGAGCGCTACGGCGCTGATTTTTTGCAGGTGCTCGACGGCAACGGCTCCGCGGCACAGGCCCAGGAGCAGCGCGATGCCCACGAAGCGATTGCGCTGGTGCGCGCCGGCATGAGCGCAGAGCAGGCGGCGGTTCAGCTTGGTCAGCCACTGCGAAAGGTCTACGGCCAACTGGCGCAGGCGATTACCACCGGCAACCTGACGCTGGAGCAGGCCGTTGATATCGGCCCGGTCCAGCTGGAGCGATTGCAGGACGCTTTTCTCAATCATGATGGCGACGATCTGCCGGGCGTCCGAACGCTTGCGCGTGAGCTGGACGAGCAGGTTGATGAGGGTGTACTGCATTGCATCCGAGCCGCTTTGGTACTGGAGATCAGCGGCTGAAGCGCGCGCCCTCAGAAGGTCTGACCGAGCTTCATGTACAGGGCTTCGTGCCCCTCTTCGTTGACCCCAAGGCCGAAGAATAGCGGACCAACCAGCGTATCCATGCCCAGCAGCAGGCTGCCCGCGCTGAAGTAACCGGTATCAAAGCCGGCGTCGTCGCGGTTGTATACCCGACCATATTCCAGACTTGCGCCAAGATAGAGCGGCAGGCTCAGGGTATCGAAGTAGCTGGGAGTCAATCGGCGGTAGTAGACCAGGCGGCCAAGCTGATAATTCTGGCCAGCCAGCCCATCCTGACGGAAACCGGAAAACCAGCCTGGCCCACCGAGGCTGAAGCTGCTTTGGGCTACGTTCACGTCACTGTCTGTCCGGCCGATGAAACCGCCGACCTGAAGGCTGTTTGGACCAAAGCCAAATGCCTTGTTTGCCTTGAACTCGATCTGCTGGTAGCGCTCGTCCGCGCCCAGGTCTGGCTCGGATTGACGCCAACTGAGGCGGGCTTCCTCGCCGGAGTGCGGGAAGTTCACATCGTCCAGCGTGTCGCGGTCGATTTCGATGGAGTAGAACGCTTCGTTGAAGTCGATTGATGGCAGATCAGGGTCGCCGATGCGCACCCGTGAATTTCCGCGGTAGCGCGACAGGCCGAAACGCACCTCGCCGCTGTTGGCGATCTGGCGACCCAGATTCAGGCCGGCACCATAGCGTTTCTGGCGGTAGGCAACGATCGGGTCATCGTCGTCGATCACGTCGATATTGCGCGCCTCGGCATCGATGAAGGGCGCGAGAAAGTAACGAGAGCCATAGTCCAGCGGCTGATAAAATTCGGTATACAGCTCCTGATCCGAGCCAACCTGAAGGCGCGTGAGCCATTCAGCGCCCAGCGGATTAAGGCCATTGACGCGGAAACTGGCACCGAGGTTGTACTGGCTGTCGCCCTCGAAGTCGTCCACCAGATTCAGGCCCAGGCGCAGGTAGTCAGTGCCGGTGCGGCGCCCGGCGGTATGGACCAGCAGGGTGTTGCGGCCGCTGTCATGCACGACTTCGTAGGTGACGCGGCTGAAGTAGTCGGTCCCATAGATGGTGCCCATGTCCGTCTGCAGGCGGGCGAGGTTCAACGGCTCACCAATCGGCTGGCGAATCATGCTGAGCACCACCTCGTCTGCTACCTTGCCGCTATTGTCGACCTCAATCGCATGGATGATGGCTTGGCGTTGCGGCCGGCTGCTAGCCAGGTTGCCGCCGCTGGAGCCGTCATCCGGGGCGACGAAGGCCAGCACGCCATTGGCTTCCGCGAGGCTGCGGGCACCAGCATCAATTGCTTGCTGCGTTTCGGCGAAGCTGCTGAACCCCATATTGCCAAGCGCCGGCTGCAGCAGCAGGTCGCGATCGGTCAGGGTGGCAAGCTGCTTCTCTGTGTTGGTGCGGGTGAGCAGGGTGGTCGTCTGATCCATGATGTCGAGCACCGAGGTCAACTCGCTGGCAGACTTCAGCGGAGTGCCAATATCGACCACGATGACCCGGTCAACGCCCATGGCGCGGGCGACGTCGATCGGAACGTTCTTGCTCAGTACGCCATCAACCAGCAGGCGGCCATCGACCTCAACCGGGGCGAAGAATCCGGGCAGCGCCAGGCTGGCGCGGATCGCCAGCGGGAGATGACCGTGGTCGAACACCACGGCTTCACCGGTCGCGATGTCGGTGGCTACTGCGCGGAATGGAATTGGCAGCTTGTCGAAGTCGTCGATCTCATTGGTGTGGACCAGCAGGCTTTCCAGCACCACGCCCATGTTCTGGCCCTGCATCAGGCCAAGTGGAAAACTCAGGACGCCATTGTTGAAACTCAGACGCTGTTTGACCAGAAAGTCGCGGTCGTCCTGCTTGCGTCGATAGGGAATGTCCTCCCGCCTTGGGGAGTCGCCCAAGGTGTTCTGCCAGTCCAGGCTAAGTGCCAGTTTCTCCAGTTCGTCGGCGCTGTAGCCGGATGCGTACAAACCGCCGATGACCGCGCCCATGCTGGTACCGGCAATGGCGTGGATCGGAATATTCATCTGCTCCAGTTGCTTGAGTACGCCAATGTGAGCCAGGCCCCGGGCGCCACCCCCTGACAGGACCAGGCCTGTACGCAGAGGTTCAGCCAGGGTCCAGCTGGACACAATCAGCAACAGCAGAGGCAGCAGGCGTTTGAACATGGTGTTGTTCCGGACGAGGGCGTTCGACTAAGGCTGGCCATTGTATACGAAGGTGAGCGGTTCTGCGGTGCTGTCGCGCTGTCATGTTGCTGTCATTTGGGTGACACAATCCGGTCACTGCCTGCCAGTAGCGTGAAGGCAACTTCCCGAGGAGACAGGCGCATGAACACAGCAGTGTCGTTGCCAGCGGAGCAGAAACAGCGAGTCAGAACCCTTTGGATCTCGGATTTGCACTTGGGTACCCGTGGTTGTCAGGCTGACAAGTTGGCGGCTTTCCTCAAATCTTACGAATGTGATCAGCTCTATCTGGTAGGCGACATCATCGATGGCTGGCGTCTGCGCAAGGGGATCTACTGGCCGCAGGCGCACACCAATGTGCTGCGCCGCATTCTGACCATGAGCAAGCGCGGTACACGGGTGGTGTATGTCACGGGTAACCACGATGAGTTCCTGCGGCGCTATTCCACGCTACTGCTGGGCAATATCGAGCTGGTAGATGAGGCTGTGCACCACTGTCAGGACGGGCGCCGACTGCTGGTTATTCATGGTGACCAGTTTGATGTGATTACCCGTTGTCACCGCTGGCTGGCGTTTCTGGGGGATCATGCCTACGAGTTCAGCCTGGTTCTCAATCGCTGGCTCAATCACTGGCGCAACCGCTTCGGGCTTGGCTATTGGTCGCTGTCCGGTTATCTGAAGCACCGGGTGAAAAAGGCGGTCAATTTCATCAGCGAGTTTGAGGAGGCGCTGGCACATGAGTGCAATAAGCGCGGCCTGGAAGGCGTTGTCTGCGGACACATCCACCACGCAGAAATCCGCCAAGTCAGCGGTATCGACTACCTCAACTGCGGGGACTGGGTCGAGTCCTGCACCGCGCTGATCGAGCACCAGGATGGCCGGATCGAGCTGTATCGCTGGAATGAGGCGACGGCAGCTGCCTTGCAGCCGGTCGATGACGCACTCGAGGGCAGCGTGGTCTGAGCTGCCCTAGACGATGACCTTGTCGCGCAGTTTGCGGGCGGCCTGTTCAAGCGCCTTGATGATCTGCTCTTTGTCGTAGTTGCGTACGTGGTTGGTGTCCAGATACATCGAGAATCCGGTCAACTCGTGTTCAACAAAGGTCGGTGCCGCACCCAGCTCGCGGCGCAGGCCGACTACTTCATAGATCTGTACTGGTCGAGAGAAGCCCTTGACGCTGATCTGGCCCTTGTCACGGCACATGATCAGCTCCTTCACCAGTGAATAGGTCTCGTGCGAGATCAGAATCTCGCCCGCATCGGCTGCGCCTTCGAGGCGGCTGGCTAGGTTAACTTCCCGGCCGATGATGGTGTAGTCCATGCGGGTTGCGGTGCCGAAGTTGCCAACCGTGCAGTAGCCCGTGCTCAGGCCCATGCGAATCTCCAGCGGCTTGGTTATGCCACGGCTGCGCCACTGCTGTCGTAGTACCTTCATATGCTTGCGCATGGCGATGGCCATGGATACGGCGGCTTCGGCGTCCTGTTTGGCGCCGCGGGTGTTGGGGTCACCAAAGAACACCATTACGCAGTCACCGACAAACTTGTCGATGGTGCCGCCGTATTGCAGGGCAATGCGCGACATCTCGTCCAGGTAGTTGTTCAGCAGATCGGTGAGCGCCTCGGCCTCAAGCTCTTCGGCCAGCTCGGTAAAACCGCGAATGTCTGAGAAAAATACGGTCAGCTTTTTGCGTCGGGTTTCCAGTCGTGCACTACGCTTACCGGAGAAAATCGATTCCCAAACCTGTGGTGATAGGTATTTGGAAACGTTGGCGGCGAGCCGCGCGGTTTTTTCCTGTTCACGCTGTAGCTTTTGGCGCGTTTGCTCCAGGTTGTGGCTCTGCTTGTGCACGAAGGCAGCCATGACCAAAAGGAACACGCCGCCGTTGATCAGGCTGACCAAGGCAACCAGCGGGGAACTGGCCAGCGCGATTTGCGGCTGAAAAGCGGCCGCGCCGAGCAGTGTTCCGGCGATCGTCAGCAGGCTGCCGGCAATCAGGTAGGTCGAGCCGCCGGCGATCAGACAGGCGACGCCCATCAGCAGCAAAAACATCAGGCTCGGAACTACGCTGAAGCCAATCAGAGCAATAAACGCGCCAGTGTGGAAGGCATCAAGACCAAGCAGGGCCAGGCGCGGGGAAACGGGTTTATCCTGTGGCAGCCGCCGACCAAGCACTTGCGCGAGTTGCGGGTACAGCAAGGCATAGAGAATGGTGGCGAGATAGGGCAACTGGTGACCCCGCTCGACCAGTAGGGCACTGAAGGTCAGGGCGACGCCAAGATAAGCGATGACGCGGGAATAGTAACCATCGAGCGGCGGTTTGACAGGCGTTGCGCGGGTGTCGGTGATCATGTTCAGTCAATTCCGTGGCCAGGAAAGAGCACCGAGCGGGTGTCCATGACTGAGCATGATAGGCCCTAATCCGCACGGCGGACAATGCCGTGCGGACAGGCTGATATTGACTAGAGCTTGTAGATGGAGTTGCGCGGCTTGGCGAATACGCGGCGTAGCATCGGTTCGAAGAACTCCAGCGGCTCGCTTTCGTAGTCCGGATCAAAGGCCGGCGCATCGTACTTGGCACAGAACTCGGCGGTGTACTGATACAGAGGATGATCCTTGAACTGGTCGCGCAAATGACGATCCATGCCCAGGTGATGGAAGAAGTAGTAGCCCTGGAAGATGCCGTGCTTCTCAACCATCCAGAGGTTTTCCGGGCTTACGAAGGGCTTGAGAATGGCGGCAGCAATGTCCGGGTGATTGTAGCTGCCCAGGGTGTCGCCAATATCGTGCAGCAGCGCGCACACCACATATTCTTCGTCCCGACCATCACGGTGGGCGCGGGTAGCGGTCTGAATCGAATGTTCCAGCCGGTCGATCGGGAATCCGCCGTAGTCGCCGTCGAGCAGACTCAGGTGGGCAAGGATGCGGTCGGGCAGCTTCTTGGCGAACGGACGGAAGTGTTCGGAGATGATGCTCCAGTCTTCGGCTGTTCCCTCCTGCATGGCACGGAACGTAGCGTGTTGCTCACCCATGATGGATCTCCTCTTGTTATCTGTTTTGGGGTCAGGCTACGAGGCATCATAGAGGTGATGGCTGGCACTGACTGTCGCTGTGCTGACATTCACGTGATTCACCCCCTCAGAAGCGGATGCGCCCAGTCATCGCGTCGCGCAGCATGACCCAGTCCCCCAGCAGGCTATAAAAGGGGTGGGTGAAGGTGGCCGGTTTGTTGTGTTCAAAAAAGAAGTGACCAACCCAGGCGAAACCGTAGCCGGCGACGGGCAGGGCCAGCAACCACCAGAGGTTGCCGCTGAGCAGGCTGTAGATCAGCAGTGCGATCACCATGCTGCTGCCCGCATAATGCAGCCGCCGACAGGTATCGTTGCGGTGCTCGCTGAGGTAATAGGGGTAGAATTCAGCGAAGTTGCGGAAGGGGCCGGGGGCGGAGGAAGTCGACTCGGGCATGATGGCGTCTCGGCAGGTGAGCGGAACAGTGGGCGCTGGCCTTATGGCGCGCAGAGTCAGCTTAGTCATTGCTTCTGGTCGCGGGTATGGCTCTGGCGGCCAAGTGGCGGTGCGCAGGTTTTTTCTTCCCTTCAACTTTAGTCTATGATCAGCCGCCGGACATAAAAACCAGTTCACCGGAATCAGCACACAGCAACGAGAGATCATGGAGCGCGCATCACGGACCACATCAGCAGGTTGGGTTTCGGCCATCGGTCACGCGTTGGCCGTCGACGGGCTGGATATCGCCGCATTATTTCGGGAGCTGGGTCTGGATACCGACGTGCTGACCGACCCGGATGCCCGGATCAGTCAGGACAGCATGACCCGGGTCTGGCATCTGGCGGTGGAGCGCAGCGGCAATCCGGCTATCGGACTGAATATGGCCAGGGTGCTGCGGCCGGGGCATTTCAGTGTGGTTGGCTACTCGCTGATGTCGAGTCGCAGCCTGCGTGAAGGCTTTGGTCGAGTGGTCCGCTACCAGCGGCTGATCGGTGAGTCGTCCGACATGATGATGCAGATTGAGCCGGATACCTGTCGACTGCAGTTTGCCATTCATGGTGACCGCCTGCCGGCGGCCCTGCAGAGCGTTGAGGCGGCCATGGCCTATGCGCTGGCGTTCTGCCGCTGGATGACGGCTGATCCGATAGTGCCGATCAAGGCCACCTTCGCCCGGTCGGAGCCGCAGGATGTCGCTCCCTATCGTGCGTTGTTCGAGTGCCCGCTGGAATTCGATGCGCCAGCCTATTCATTGTTAATGTCGCGGCAGTTGATGGAAGCGCCCCTGGCAACGGCCAACGACAGTCTGGCCAAGTTGCATGACCGCTTCGCCGGCGATTTTCTTGCCCGCTTCGAATCCGACCCGGTGACACACCAGACCCGTCAGGTGCTCTGCCGCCTGCTGCCTCAAGGTGAACCCAAGCGGCAAACCGTTGCCAGTGCCATGAATATGAGCACGCGTACCTTGCAGCGCCGCTTGCAGGAGGAGGGTGTCAGCTTTCAGCAACTGCTTGAGCGTACCCGGCGGGAACTGGCGTTGCAGTATCTGGGTCAACCCCAACTGACGTTGTTCGAGATTGCCTGCATGCTGGGCTTTGCCGATCCAAGCAATTTCTTTCGTGCCTTCAAACGTTGGTTCGGCCTGCCGCCGGGTCAATATCGTGAGCAGGTATTGCAAGACCAGTCCGAGGAGGAATGACACCCGTGGATGCCCTGACCCTGCTGCATGAGCGGGTTTCCGTGCCGCGCCTCGTGGGCCCTGCACCCACTGCCGAGCAGCAGCAGGCGATGTTTCGTGCTGCCCTGCGCGCGCCGGATCATGCCTATATGCGCCCTTGGCGGTTTATGGTCATCGAGGGTGAGGGGCTGGACGCCCTGGGCGAGGTGTTTGGGCAGGCCGCGCTGGCGGACACGCCGGACCTGTCAGCCGATACCCTGGCACGCTACCAGGGGTTGCCGTTGCGGGCGCCGTTGATGATTGTGGCTATCAGTCGTCATCAGGATCACCCCAAGGTGCCGGTGATTGAGCAGGATCTGGCCTGTGGTGTCGCGGTTGGCAATATGCTGCTGGCGGCACACGCGATGGGGTTGGGGGCTGTCTGGCGTACCGGCGCGCTGGCCTATCACCCGGTTGTGCGTCGCGGTCTCGCGCTGGATGAGAACGAACATATTCTGGCGTTTCTCTATGTTGGCCATCCGGCTGGTGCGCGTAAGGCAGTGCCGACGCTGGACGTCAACGAGTTCTTCAGCCGCTGGCCAGCAGAGAGCTGATTCAGCGGCGTGTCGTCGGCAGGCTGATGTCGACCCGCAGGCCACCCGCCGGATTGTGTGAGAAGGACAGGCTGCCGCCATGTCGCGCAATGGCCCGGCGGGCGATGGTGAGCCCCAGTCCGTAACCGCTGTCTGCGCTTTGGCCCGGCACCCTGACGAAGGGTTCGCTCAGCTTGTCCAGCCATTCATCCGCCACGCCCGGCCCCTGGTCGTCGATCTGAATCAGGGCCTGCGCCGCAGTGCGGCGCAGGCTGATCTGAATCTCGCCGTTGTCCGGGCTGAAGCGCACTGCATTGCGCAGCAGGTTATCGATGGCGGCGGCCAATTGGTCGGGCCAGCCATGCAGCTGTACGCCGGTTTCTCCGCTCAGTTCAAGGGCAAGATCGGCTGCGCTGAAACGGGCATCCTCCACCACCTCGGCAATCATTGCGTCGAGGTCGAATGCGGTTGCCGGTTCGCGCCGGGTGTCCAGTCGGCTGAGGGTCAGTATGCCGTCAATCAGTTGATCCAGACGGTCGCACTCGCGATCCAGGCGCTGCCACAGTGGATCATCCTGCGGCAGGTTCTGCTGGCTGCCCAGCGCCAGTCCGACGCGCAGCCGCGCTAGCGGTGAGCGCAGCTCGTGGGATACATCACGCAGCAGTTGCTGTTGGCTGTCGAGTAGCGACTGGACCTGGTCGGCCATGCTTTCGAAGCGGCGGGCCAGTTCGCCAAGCTCGTCGCGGCGAGCGGTGGTTTTTTGCAGGCTCTGAGCGTTGAACTCGCCCCTGGCGAGTGATTGGGCCGCAGCGCCCAGCTGGCCCAGCGGACGGGTCAGATAGCGGCTAAGCAGCAGGCTCAGTAGGGCCAGCACCACGACCGCCAGGCCGATATTGAGCAGCAGGGTGAATGGCGTACGCTGGCTGCGCCACAACGTTGGCGCAGGAACGTGGAGGGCGATGATGTAGCTGGCGTGATCAGTGCTCCAGGCCAACTGAAACAGGCGGCCATGCCCGGGTGGCTGCGGTGGTGGCTCCGGCCGTGCTGGTGACGGCTCGACTTGAAAGCGCGGCAGGCGCGTCAGAGTGCCCGGTAGCAAGCTGTCGCCGGCGGCATCAAACAGGCGGGCACGCAGGCGGCTTTCACGGCGTTGTTGCTCGAGCCACTGTTGGGCTGCGGTCGGGCCGTCCTGCTCGTATACGGTTGCGAGCTGCGCGGCAAAGTCGCGCAGCTCGGGGTTCAACTGCAGTAGCAACCAATCCTGTTGCAGCGCGCGGCTGACCAGAAAGCCTGAGCCGCCGACCAGCAAGGTCGCGAGCCAGAGTACGGCAAATACTTTCCAGAACAGGCGCATGCGGCGGTCTCTTGGTCAGGGTTCAACGGTTGCAGGGTTCGCCGCGTGGCGGGCGGTTGTCCCGGCGCTCCTGCATGAACTCGCGACGTTGCGCGCGCAGTTCTTCCATTCGCTGGCGCTGCTCTGCGGTCAGAACCGCTTCAAAGCGTGCTTTGCTTTCTGCGCGCAGGGTCTGGAACTTTTCGCGTTCTTGCGCGCGAATCTGGCTCAGTTGAGCTTTTTGTTCATCGGTCAGTGAGAGTTCTTCGGCCATACGGTCGAAGCCTCGCTGGTACATTGAGCCGTCACGGGGCTGCGCAGGCATGCCATCCGTTGTGGGCGCGGCCATCAGGCCGGCAGACAGACTGGTGGTCAGCAGCAGGGTAGCGGCAAGCAGGGTCTTTTTCATGGTCGTTCTCCGTGGGTGTCTGACCGGGGAATCCGCTCATTACCTGCAGAGTCTAGCGATCGCTTTGTCAGCAGCGGCCTGCACTGGGTAAAGATTGTGTAAATCAGCTGCCCAGCAGATAGCCGCGACCGCGGATGGACTGAATGCGGGGGCGCCCGTCCGGATGTGGACCCAGTTTGCGGCGCAGATTGCTGATGTGCATGTCCAGGCTGCGATCATAGTTGCCCAGCGGTTTGCCCAGCGCCTCGCGTGACAGTGTTTGGCGGTCTACCACCTGAGCCGGCCTTGTCATCAGGGCACGCAGGATCAGTGCTTCGCTCTGGGTAAGCTGCAGGGGCTCGTCGTCCAGCCAGGCCATCAGGTTGCCGCCGTCCAGGCGCAGTCCGGCATGCATCAGCATGTCACTGGCGCCGTCCTGGGCAGGCTGGCTGCGCCGCAGCAGGGCGCGCAGCCTGGCGACCAGCTCGCGCGGATCGCAGGGCTTGGCTAGGTAGTCGTCGGCGCCGAGTTCGAGTCCCAGAATGCGGTCAACTGGCTCGCCGCGGGCGCTGAGCATCAGTAGCGGTGTCTGGCAGCTTTGGCGCAGCTCACGCAAGATTTCCAGCCCATTCATGCCGGGCAGCATGACGTCTAGAATAATGGCAGCGTAGCTGTCTGTGCGGGCAGCCTGCAGTCCGCCGGGACCGTCGTGATAGCAGCTCAGGGCGAAGCCTTCGGTCGCCAGCCAGTCACGCAGCAGGTCGCAGAGCTCCTGATCGTCGTCGATGATCAGGACCGGGGTCAGTTCAGCCATTCGCGGCGCTTCGACCGGCCTATCTTCGCCAGCATGAAGCCGGCCAGCAGGCTCAGCGCGACGGTCAGACCGCCAACCATGAACCAGCGCTGCTGCTGGGCCATCAGGCGCGATTGCGCTTCCAGCCGCGCGGCCTGGTTTTCGTTGCGCAGTTGCTGGTTTTCGTCCTGCAGCTGGGTCAGGGCATCCGATCCGTCGCCGGCGGCCAGCTGATCGGCAAGTCGCTGGCGCTCGGCTTCAACCTTGGCCAGCTCGGCCTGAAGGGTGCCGACGTCCTGCTGACTGGCGGCGGTTTCGGTTGGTGTCTCGCTGGGTGTGTTGTCCGCGGTCTGGGCGGAAGCGGTGCCGACCAGTCCGCACAACAGCAGCGCTAGGGTAATGGGTCTTAACATGGGCTGCATCCTTGATCAGGCCGGGAAGACACGCTTGAAGGGTTTGATGGTGACGTGCTGGTAGACGCCTGCGGCGACATAAGGGTCTGCGTTGGCCCAACTTTGCGCATCCTCCAGTGAGGCAAACTCGGCCACCACCAGGCTGCCGGTAAAGCCGGCACTGCCCGGATCGTTGCTGTCTACCGCTGGCAGCGGTCCGGCCAGCAGCAGTCTGCCCTGGTCCTGCAGGACTTGCAGTCGGGCAAGGTGGTCCGGGCGGGCGGCGAGGCGAGCAGCGAGGCTATCGGGTACGTCGGTGGCCATGATGGCGTAGAACATGTGGGTTCCTTGCAGTGAAATGTACGCAGACGCGTTTGGTTGTCTACCGGCAGAGCCTGTTCTGGTTCGCTTGCTGCGGTCTGCTTGGGGTTGTCAGTGCTTAGGCGGCATAATAGGCGAAAGCCCCGCCGCCGCGTCAAGCAACCCGCCAGGAGAGTTCCCGTGATTGTTGATCTGCACATGCATAGCACCGCGTCTGATGGCAGCCTGGGGCCCGACGTTCTGATGCAGCGAGTGAAAGAGGCAGGGATCGATCTGGTTGCGTTGACCGATCATGACTGCATCGACGGTTTGGAGCAGGCCGCCGCCACCGCCAGGCAGCTGGGTGTGCGCTGGGTTAGCGGAGTAGAGATGTCGGCCCAGTGGTTCGGCCATACCCTGCATATTCTCGGTTATGGTTTTGACCCGACAGCGCCTGCGCTCACCGACGCTCTGGCCAATGTCAGGGAAGGGCGCTGGAGTCGCGCCCGGCAGATTGGTGAACGGTTGGCAGGCAAGCGCATGCCCGGCGGGTTCGAGGGTGCCGTCGCGGTGCAGCAGGCTGCCGGTGGCGATGTGTCGCAGCCTCCGGGGCGCCCACACTTTGCCGAATGGATGGTGCAGGCCGGGCACGTACGCGATCACGGTGAGGCGTTCCGCAAGTGGCTGGGTGCCGGCAAGCTCGGCGACATTCGCCAGCATTGGCCAACTGTTGTGGAGGTTGTCGAGCAGCTTCGCGCTGCTGGCGGCATGGCGGTCATTGCTCACCCGTGGCATTACGGCCTTACCCGCAGTAAGCTGCGTGCGCTGCTGCGCGAATTCGCCAGTGCCGGCGGACGCGGGATTGAAGTGGTCAACGGCAAACAGCCAGTTGATCAGGTCGCCTATCTGGGCAAGCTGGCGGTCGAGTTTGGTTTTCTTGCCAGCTGCGGCAGTGACTTTCACAGCCCTGATTCCCCCTGGACCTCACTCGGTCAGATGACAGCCATGCCGGTCGATTGTGAACCGGTATGGGAGAATCGGCTGTTCTCCAGCTAAACTGCAGTTAAAACAGCCTCGCGAGGGCACATGAGCCAGTTCTTTCAGATTCATCCGCACAATCCGCAGGTCCGCCTGATTCGTCAGGCCGCCGATATCATCCGCCAGGGTGGGGTAGTCGCCTATCCGACTGACTCGGCCTACGCGCTGGGTTGTCAGTTGGGCAACAAGGCTGCGCTGGAGCGCATTCGCCGGCTGCGTCAGCTGGATGACAAGCACAATTTCACACTGGTCTGTCGGGACTTGTCCGAGCTGGGTGTCTACGCCAAGGTCGACAACACCACCTTCCGTTTGCTGAAAGCCACTACGCCCGGTCCCTATACCTTCATTCTGAATGCCACCAGTGAAGTACCGCGGCTGTTGCTGCATCCCAAGCGCCGAACTATCGGTCTGCGCGTACCGGATCACCAGATTACGCTGGATCTGCTCGAAGCGCTGGGCGAGCCGTTGCTGAGTGTGACCCTGATTCTGCCGGACGACCCGCTGCCGCTAACCGACCCGGAACAGATTCGGGATCGGCTGGGCAAACTGGTTGATCTGATCATCGATGGCGGCGCCTGCACCGTAGAGCCGACCACTGTGATCAGCCTGCTCGATGGCGAGGCAGAGCTGCTGCGCGAAGGGCGGGGCGACCCCGAGCCATTCGGCCTCAGCCGTGATGAAATTCTTGATTGATTGGCGCCGGGCGCTGACGCTTTGCGCATTATCGGTATAATCGCCGCTGAGCAAATATCACAATACGTCTTTTTCAGGAGTTCCCCTTGAGTTCTGTCGATTCGCAGCGCCGGGTTCTGTCAGGCATGCGTCCTACCGGGCGTTTGCATCTGGGCCACTATCACGGCGTGCTGAAAAACTGGGTGAAGCTACAACACGAGTACGAGTGTTTTTTCTTCGCTGCTGACTGGCACGCGCTGACCACCCACTATGAAGATCCGCAGAGCATCGAACAGAACGTCTGGGACATGCTGATCGACTGGCTTGCCGCTGGCGTCAGCGGTACCTCGTCAACCATATTTATCCAGTCGCAGGTGCCCGAGCACGCTGAGTTGCATCTGCTGCTGTCGATGGTCACTCCGGTCAGCTGGCTGGAGCGCGTGCCGACCTACAAGGATCAGCAGGAAAAGCTCAAGGATCGCGATCTGGCCACCTACGGCTTCCTTGGCTATCCGCTGTTGCAGAGCGCCGATATTCTGATTTACCGCGCCGGTCAGGTGCCGGTTGGGGCTGACCAGGTCGCGCACGTCGAGATTACCCGCGAGGTGGCACGCCGCTTCAATCACTTGTACGGCAAGGAAGTCGGCTTTGAAGAGAAGGCCGAGGCTGCTATCAAGAAGATGGGCAAGAAGGCCGCCAAGCTGTATTCCTCGCTACGCAAGGCGTATCAGGAGCAGGGCGATGGCGAGGCGCTGGAAACCGCCCGTGCGCTGCTGAAAGAGCAGCAGAACATCACTCTGGGTGACCAGGAACGTCTGTTTGGTTACCTGGAAGGTGGCGGCAAGGTCATTTTGCCTGAGCCGCAGGCACTGCTGACACCTGATTCCAAGATGCCTGGGCTGGACGGTCAGAAAATGTCCAAGTCGTACGGCAACACTATCACCCTGCGTGACACCACCGACGAGGTGTCGGAAAAGGTTCGTCGCATGCCGACCGACCCTGCTCGGGTGCGCCGCAACGATCCGGGTGATCCGGCCAAATGTCCGGTGTTCCAGCTGCATCAGGTCTATACCGACAAGGCCACCCATGACTGGGTGCAGGAAGGTTGCCGCAGTGCGGGTATTGGCTGTATCGATTGTAAGAAGCCGGTCATTGATGCCATCAGCGCCGAACTCGAGCCCATGCAACAGCGGGCAGCCGAGTACGAGGCCAACCCCGATGCGGTTCGGGTGATCCTCAACGAAGGAACTGAGCGCGCACGTGATGCTGCTCGTGACACCTTGATCGAAGTGCGCCAGGCCATGGGCCTGCAGTACCGGCAGTGAATGATGGCTGACCCAACGCAGGACGCTGAGGTCAGCCCAGACGCCGAAGCCGCGGTGGATCGCTCCCGCGGCATAGGCCGGCAGCAGGAGCTGCCGCTGGCCGTCGTTTATGGCGAGGCCTACACGGAAGTCCCGCAGGACCTCTACATTCCCCCTGAGGCCCTCGAGGTCTTTCTCGAAGCTTTCGAGGGGCCGTTGGATCTGCTGCTGTACCTGATTCGCAAGCAGAACATCGACATTCTTGATATCCCCGTCGCTGAAATCACCCGCCAATACATGTCCTACGTCGAGTTGATGAAGGCGGTGCGGCTGGAGCTGGCGGCCGAGTATCTGGTGATGGCGGCGATGCTCGCCGAGATCAAGTCCCGCCTGCTGCTGCCTCGTCCGGAAGAAATGGAAGAGGATGAGGGAGACCCGCGGGCCGAGCTGATTCGCCGACTGCAGGAGTACGAACGTTTCAAGAAGGCGGCCGAAGATATCGACGCACTGCCGCGCATGGGGCGCGAGACCTGGGCTGCGCGGGTGGAGGTCGGTGAGTTGCCGAGCCGGCGCGCCCACCCCGACGTCAGCATGCAAGAGTTGCTGCTGTCATTGTCGGAAGTGTTGCGGCGGGCAGAGATGTTTGAGAGCCACCAGGTCACCCGCGAGGCGCTGTCTACCCGCGAGCGGATGGCTGAGGTGTTGGACCGTTTGAAGTCAGGTCAGTTTGTGCCCTTTGTCAGTCTGTTCAACGCCAGTGAGGGCAAGCTTGGCGTGGTTGTCACCTTTATGGCGGTGCTGGAGCTGGTTAAGGAGCAATTGGTTGATCTGGTGCAGAGCGAGCCGCTTGCACCCATTCACGTCAAAGCGAGGGGAGAGGATGAGTCAGCCGCCGATTGAGCACATCATTGAAGCCGCCTTGCTGGCTGCTGGTCGCGCTTTGTCGATCGACCGCCTGCGCGAACTCTTTGATGAAGACCGGATGCCCGGCTTTGACGATATGCGCAAGGCGCTGGAAAAGATTGCCGCCAGCTACGAGGGTCGCGCGATCGAGCTGCGCGAGGTGGCCAGCGGCTGGCGCCTGCAGGTGCGCGAAGCCTATGGGCCCTGGGTAGCTCGGCTTTGGGAGGAGCGCCCGCAACGTTATTCCCGCGCTCTGCTGGAGACGCTGTCGTTAATCGCCTATCGTCAGCCGGTCACCCGGGGTGAGATCGAAGATATCCGTGGCGTGGCGGTCAGTACCCAGATTGTCAAAACCCTGCTCGACCGCGAGTGGGTGCGTATTGTCGGTCATCGTGATGTGCCCGGTCGCCCTGCGATGTACGCCACTACCCGGCAGTTTCTCGACTACTTTAATTTGCGCAGTCTGAACGAGTTGCCGCCGCTGGCGGCGGTGCGCGAAATGGACGAGTTGGACCTGGAGCCCGAGCTGGCGCTGTCTGCTGAGGGAGAGCAGTCGGACCAGACTGAGGCGGCCGTTGACCAGCCCTGGCTGCCGGTGGAGCCGCTCAAGCCGCTCGATTCGGAAGAGGGGCAGATCGGTTTTCGCAATCTGCTTGATGAACTCAATGCGATGGAAGCCAATCTCAAGAGTGATTTTGATGATATGCCGGTTTCGGACATGCCGGTTTCGGACATGCCGGTCTCGGACATGCCGGTTTCGGACACGCCGGCGACCGATGGGCCGGATCAGACAGATGATTCCGACGAAGAGCCTTTGAACTGATATAGCTGGCACACAGGTGTCAGTGTTATCCTGCTCGGCTTTTATCTACACCGGGAGGTGCTCCAATGACCGACGAATTTGAAGTAAACGACAGCCCGGCGGCCCCCGCCGCTGGTGAAAAACTGCAGAAAGTTCTGGCCCGCATGGGGCTAGGCTCGCGCCGCGAAGTGGAAGGCTGGATTGCCGCCGGTCGCGTCAGCGTGAATGGTCAGCGCGCCGAGCTGGGCTGCCGCGTTGACAGCATGGATCAGATCAGTGTTGACGAACGTCCCTTGCGCCGCGATCTCAGCTCCGAAGTCGTGCGCCGCGTAATGCTCTATAACAAACCCGAGGGCGAGGTCTGTACGCGCGATGATCCGGAGGGGCGCCCCACCGTTTTTGATCGTCTGCCGCGCCTTAAACATGGCCGCTGGATTAACGTCGGTCGCCTCGATATCAACACCAGCGGATTGTTGCTGTTCACCACTGATGGCGAGCTGGCGAACCGGCTGATGCATCCATCCTGGCAGATGGACCGCGAGTACGCGGTGCGTGTCATGGGTGAGGTGGATGACGAGATGATCGAGCGTCTGAAGGAAGGCGTTATGTTGGAAGACGGTCCGGCCAAGTTCACCGACATTGTTTCTTCTGGCGGTGAGGGTATTAACCGCTGGTTTCACGTCTGCCTGATGGAGGGCCGCAACCGCGAGGTCCGCCGTCTGTGGGAGTCGCAAGGTGTGCGCGTCAACCGCCTCAAGCGCGTGCGCTTCGGGCCGGTCTTTCTGGGGGCTGAGTTGCCCGTTGGTCGCTGGCGCGAGCTGAAACAGAACGAGCTGGACGCGCTGAGCATGGAGGTTGGTCTGGAGCCGATTGCGCTGCCGGCGATGAAGACCAGTGACAAGGAAAAGCTGCAGCGTCTGGCGCGCAAGCCGTCTATGCACCAGGCCCGTCAGCCACGCGGCGGTCGCAAGCCGACACGTTCGCGGTGACGTCGGACTTTAATCAATGTGACAATGAATTGTCACATTTGAGGGTGCTCTAACACTTTTGAGGTATTTTCGACGGTTTTAATTGTTCCTGCCCCTGCATGTTGATAGCCTGCGAAATCATCATTTCCGTCGACAGCGAGGTTGACATGCGCGGCGCAGGAAGCATGGTAAAGAAAGCAGGCAAGAACCGGGTAACCAGCCGGGTTTTCAAGCACCATCCACTGACAGCTTTGATGCTTGCCTCGGGCATGATGCCTGGCTGGACGCTAGCCAACGACATCATCGTGTATGCCGGTGCTGGCGGATCGACCAATACGTCGATTGTCACCAATGGGGTTAATACCGATATCACGACCGCTACGGTGAGAGGCCAGACGGGGTTCAACTCCTTCAGCAATTTCACCGTCGATGCCGGCAACACGGTTAACCTCCACGTCCCGGGTGGTGCCAATAACCTGGTCAACCTGGTGCATGATTCGCGCGCAGTCATTAACGGCACCCTCAACGGCCTCAAGGGTGGCAAGGTCGGCGGCAATATCATCTTTGCTGATCCGCATGGTTTTGTCGTCGGCGCCAGTGGCGTCGTCAACGTCGGCAGCCTCACTGTTACGACCCCCAATACCGCGACTATGAACGAGTTGCACCGGATTGCTGCCGTCGATGGCGCGGTGACCGGGGATCAGGCTGATGAGTACGTTGCCAAGCTCGCTGCTGGCGAGCTGCCGAGCGCAGAACTGGCCAGCGACGGCAGTAATGCCATTGTCATCCAGGGCATGGTCAATACCAACGGTTCGATCAATCTGCATGGTGCGTCAGTGCTGGTTGAGGCGACCGCAAAGCTGCAAGCAGGTACTGACGTTGCCCGCGAGGTCTTCAACAGCACGGTAAACACCGAGGGTTTGACCATTGGTGATGGTGTTGTTCGTGGCGATGGCGGGATTGTCATCACCGCAACCGATAACGTTGAGCTCGCCGGCGAGCTTGCTGCACTAATGGCCGACGACTCGGGTGCGCAGGTGCAGGTTGCTGCGCGCAAATCGTTGGAATTGAATGGTAACGCGTTGATCAGCGCTGTCGGTCAGAATGACCAGGATGGTGGCGATGTCACCATCGAGTCGCCGTCGATTACGCTCAGTGACAATGCTCGGGTCGTCACCCGCGCTACCGGTGCTGGCAGTTCGGGTGATATTGCCCTCAATGCGTTGAGTGATATCAGCTGCACCTTCTGTGACGAGGATGCCGAAGCGCAGACTCTGGATGAGCTGAAGAATGGTATTGAGCGTCAGGCCAATCCATGGTTGTCGGCCAATCTCGGCAAGGCTGAGATCATCATTGGTGAAAATGCAGAGCTGGATGCTGGCCATGCCACCGGTGCCAATGCCGGAGATGTCACTCTGGATGCCTATGGCCTTAATCGGCAGATGGCAGGGTACGCTGAAGCCAGCGCCCGGATTGACGTGGACGGCAGTATCACCGGGCGCAACGTTACCATCACAGCTGATGCGCGTGCCGGGGTTGCCCGAGATATTCTCGGTATGCTGCTCAGCAAGTACGACCTCAAGAACGACATCGCCCAACTGGCATCGGATAACGGTTGGACCGAGGCGGAAAGCTGGGCGAACGTGCTTGATACGTTGGCTGATCCTATCAAGGCGTATGCTGGCACCACAGACACCAATGCCTTTCTCGAAACACCCACCAACTTCACCGAGCTGACCCTGCTTGTGCCGAACCTTTCGGCCTACATCGCCAAGGCCGATGCGGTTGTTGATATTGGCTCCACCGCCAACATCGATACTTCCGAAGACCTGACTGCCTGGGCATCCACCTCGCGCAATGTTTCCAGCTCCACCTGGAGTATTCCGGTTCTCGGCAAGAAAATTCCGTTCGGCTTCGATGCCGCTTACGGCCAGATTTCCGGCTTGACCGAAGTGGCTATTAACGACGGTGCCACGCTCAACGTAGGGCAAGATCTCACGGTAGTCGCGCACAGCGACAACAGCCTGTCAGTTACCGCCGCTGCGGAAAACAGTGTGGATGGCGGCGGCAGTGCGCTGAAGACCATGGGGCTTGGCTTCGGTATGGCGATGAGCGATATCAGCACCCGTGCCGTGGTAGCCGATGGCGTCAATCTGAGCGTTGGGCGCGATGTCAGCGTGCTTGCCCTGACGGAGCAGGAGCTGGAGAACAGCGTCAGCTTCAAGGCCAGTGGCGAAGGGGCAACCGGCGGACCCGCTGTTGGGGTATCGCTGTTCAACAGCGATACCTATGCGGAATTCAGCGCCGATCTCTCCGGTGCGCGTAATCTTAATGTCAACGCCGCCAATGTGGTCTACAAACAGATTACATCCGTTTCCGTATCGGCCGGCGCCTCCGAACCCGGCTATCTCGACAAGCTCAAGGAAAAAGCCAGCGAACAGGTAGCCAAACCCGTTACCGATTACCTGGGCAATAGCCTCAAGGGTCTTTTTGGCATCAAGCCTGAGTCGAAGGAAGAGGGTGGGTCCAAGCCGGCAACCGACAGCCAGTTCCGCCTGGCCTCGGCAATTGATGTGACCTTGGCCGACCACAGCGTTAAGTCGGTACTCGGTGGTGGCAGCAGTGCACCGGTTATCGATATCAGTGGCGACCTGGCAGTTCAGGCCTGGCAGCAGCAGAAAAGCCTTCACAACGCTGCCGAGAGTACGGTCAACGCGTCCGCCAAGCGCGATGACGGTAGTACCGATGGTGCTGAAGTATCGCTGAGCGTTGCTGCCGTCTACACCGAACTGGATCAGCAAACCCACGCGATTATTGGCGACGGGACTCAGGTGACCGCCGGCCGTATCGGCGTTGGTGCCCGATTTGATCAGCCCATCGGGCTGCTTGGCCTGGATCGCTGGAGTTCGCTCAAGCAGGTCTATGCCAACCTCAAGCTGCTGAGCGAAGGTCCGCAGGCGGTCATCGGCAAGATCGCTACCCAATACGCGAATTCGACTGGCGAAGCAGACAAGCTCGGTATGGCGGGCTCGTTGTCGATTCTGCAGAACCGCATCGATACCCAGGCTTGGGCCGGGGACAACGTCAATCTCACTGCTACCTCGACCGACGATGCGGCCTGGTCAAGTCTGCTGGCGGCAATACTGCCAGAACTCGATAGCACCACGGCGCTGGAAGCACGCCGCGAAGCCCTGCGCACGCTGGGTTGGGAATGGTCCGCTCCGTTGCAGGTGACGGCAGATAATCAGTTAGAGCAACTTGTCATTTCGGGCAACTTCGACGGACTGTTCGGCACCACCAGTGAGGATGGCGGTGCGGTGGGCGCGGGGCTCAATATCCAGATTACCGACAATCAGGCGATTGCCGGTATCGGGGCCAATGGCAGCCTGACGGCCGACGCTGTAAACGTGGGCGCGCTGCAGGACGAGCTTCTCATTGCCGTCAGCCCGTCCGCGGGCAAGGGCGCGAGCGTTGCAGGCAACGGCTCAGTGGTTGTCAGCGTGGTCGACAGTGCCGTACATAGTTCGATCCATAGCAGCACCGACGTAACGGCTGACACGGTCAACATCGAAGCAGAGCACCAGCTTGGCCTGTGGAGCGCTGCTGGCGCCATTGCCGCCTCGGAGAATACCGGGGTGGGTGTTGGTGTCGCCGTCAATGTGGTGAATACCGACGTTTATGCGCTGGTTGGCGATAACGTCGGCTGGCGCCCTGACTATCTGTCCGCCGGTCTGGACGACAGCAGCAAAGGCAGCTGGCTGGTTAATGACCTGACCCTCAGTGCGCAGAGTTCCGGCCAGAGCGGGGCCTTCTCGATTGCTGGTGCGCTGGCACGCTCGGAACAGGAGCAGGAACAACAGGAAGAGGTGGCCAGCCAGAGCGGCAATGCCGATGCCGGCTCACAGGAGCAGGCTGGCAGCTTGGGTGAGGCGATCAAGACGTCGCTGACCAACGGGCTGGCGCTGATTACCGGCGAAGTGCAGAACGCTAAGGACAAGGCCGTTTCCACCGGTGAAGCGGCGATGGACAAGATCAGCGAGTATTGGGGCAAGCTGCAGACCGCATTCAATGGTGATAGCAGCAGCGACGGCAGTGATGGCACCACCAAGGAAGGTCTAAGCCTGGCAGCGGCAGCTTCAGGCAGCATCAACGTGTCAGGCCAGAAGAACCGCGCCCACCTTGGCAACATCGTACTGGATCCGCGCGATAGTGATGGCAGCAAGGTCAATGTTCTGTCGCTTAATCAGACGCACCAGTTCAGTGGTTCTGGTGCTGGCGCACTGACGTTGTCCGGTGGTGACAAGAGTCAGCACAGTGCAGCCCTCGCCGGTGCGGTTGCCTACAACCAGCTCAACAACGTTACCGAGGCGCTGATGCAGGATACCGTCCTGCATGATAATGATCTGCTCAAAATCCAGGCCGCCAGCGGTGGCGACCAGATTGCCATGGGGCTTGGCTTGGCAGTCGCCGCTGGTGGTGAGAGCAATGTTGCTGTCGCACTGTCCGGCTCCGCCGGGGTATTCAACAATACAACGCGGGCAGCCGTCATCGATAGTGAGGTTGAGCAGCGCGGCGCTGCGCCAGGCACCATCGCCGTTAATGCCTATGACCGTTCCCGCTCACTGCTGGGCGGTGGCTCCTTTGCCGTAAGCAAGGAAAAGGGCGGGAGCGCAGGTGGCTCTATGGTGCTTGCCATCATGGGCAATGAGCTTCAAGCCGAATGGCTCGGCAGCTCGGCGAGCGACTTCGACAGTTTCGAGGTCAAGGCTAACAGCGCCTCTCGAGTGCTGGCTGGCGCCCTGGCGGTTGCCGCGAGCACGGGTCAGCAGAGTGGTTCAGGCGCTGGCTCGTTGTTTGTTGTGGTGATGAACAACAAGGTCAAGGCGAACGTCGACAAGACCGACAACGGCGATTCGTCACTGACCGGGGCAGACGTAACCGTCGCCGCCGCCAGCGTTCCCGGTGGTGATGCGCTGAACGATATCTTCAACTATGACGCCAGCGCCGACACTACGCTGAGTGAAACCGGTCTGGACATGACCGGCAGCAATGCTACCTCGCAGATCGAGGTCGAGTCAGAAACCAACGACGAACTGTTCAGTGAAGACGGTATTGATACCAATACCGACGAGTCTGCCAGTACCGCCGATACCACCACGCGCAACCTGTTCGACAGTGGCGATATTGCCGGCGAAGCGGTGCTCGCCATCGCCGGCAGTGTCGCCGGCACCAGCGGCAAGACCGCAGTGGGTGGCGCCATTGGCGTGGTCTACAACGGCAGTGATTACAGCGCCAGCGTTGCCAATACCGATATTGATCTGACTGGCGATCTGGGTATCACGGCTCGCAACGAAACCGACGTGCTGGCGGGCAGCATCGGCGCGGCGGTTGCTTCCAATGTCTCGGTTGCGGGTTCCGCTACCGCGCTGATCGGCCGAGGTAACGTCTCCGCTGAGCTGGACATGACCGGCCGTACCCTCAAGGCTGATGACCTGACGGTGCAGGCACTGAAAACCGGTGGTTTCTACTCACTTGCGGGCAGCATCTCTGGCAGTACCAACACTGCCGCTGTTGGTGCGGCGTTCAGCATCAACGACATGCAGCAAAGCGCGAGCGCGAATGTCACCGGCGGCAGCTATGAACTGACCGGCGATGCCACCCTCAACGCCGCTCAGCAGAGCCGGATTATCACCGCGGCGCTGTCGGGGGCGGTATCGGCGAGCGGCTCCGGGGTGGGTGCGGCGATGACCTACAATCGTATCGCCGACACCACCACAGCCGAACTCAGCTCTGCGCTGATGACCGCACGTAACCTGACCATTTCTGCCAGCCAACCCAATCTGGGCGCCAGCATCTGGTCGCTGGCCTTCAATCTGGCAGCAGGCGGCGGTACCGCTGGTGTTGGTGCCGGCGTCGCCGTCAACCTGATCGACGCCGAGCGCGCAGCGAAACTGACCGATAGCACGGTCAACCTGAGTGGTGATGCAAGCCTTGAATCGGCGCTGGACGGCGAAATCTGGAGCATCGGTATTGATGCTGCCGGTGGCGGAACAGCGGGTGTGGGCGGGTCCTTTGCCGCTAATAACATCAATGGCAATGATGAAGTCAGCATCTCAGGCAGTACCGTCAACGCCACTGGCAGCGACCAGAGCCTGTCTCTGGATGCCAGCGCCGGGGCCGGTCTGACTATTGCCTCGTTGGCAGGCTCGGTAACCGGCGGTGGTACAGCGGCCGTTGGTCTGGCAGCGTCGGTGAACCGCATTGCGGCAGACCGCAGTGCGCTGGTTCAGAACAGCAGCGTCATCCATGGTTTTGCTGATGCAAGCCTGAAGAGCGGCGTAGAGCAGGCGATCTATTCCATCGCCATTGCCGGTGGCGGAGCGGGCACTGTCGCGGTCAACGGGGCGACCACAACCAACATTCTCGATGGTGAAGAACGCGCCGAGATTCTGTCCAGTGAGCTGACCTCTGTCAGCAATCTGTCCCTCTCGGCAGCAGAGGGCTCGCGCACCATCTGGGGCCTCGGCGCGGTCATCAATGGTGCCGGTGGCACCGCTGTCGGCGCGGCCAACGTCAATAACGTCATTCTGGCCAAACGGATAGCGCGAATAGACGAGTCTGCGCTGTCATTGTCCGGGACACTTAATTTGGCCAGTGGCGGTGACGCGTTGATTCGCTCTGCTGCATTGGGTGGCGGCGGTGCCGGTACCGCGGCTGTAGGTGCCTCTATCGCGGTTAACGTGGTTGATGGCGAAGAGTCCGCCAGCATTGAAGACAGTGACATCGAAGGCGCTACCGCACTCACCGTCGAGGTGACCGAGGGCCAAGTCGATATCAAGACGCTGGCAGGTAACGTTCAGGGTGCCGGTGCGGGCGCAGGGGCCGGTGCGGTTGCGGTCAGCACCGTGACCCAGGTACGTCAGGCCTGGATCAGCGACAGCTCGCTGGATCTGGCTACCGGCGCGGATGCTCGGGTTGAGGCGCTTACCCGGGCCAACATCGATACACTGGCGCTCAGCGGCGCCGGAGCAGGGACTACTGCTGTCGCTTTCTCCAACACGACTAACAATATCGATGCGCGCACCTATGCGCGGGTACTCAACAGTGGCGGTGACGCAGACCTGATGCTGGTCAAGGCGCGTGATGAGTCCAGTATCAACTCACTTTCTGGTGGTGTTGCCGCCGCCGGTAGTGTCGCAGTGGGTGTTGCTACGGCGGTCAACCGTATCAACAACGATATTGAGGCCAGCGTTTCTGGCCGACATACGGACGGCGGTTTTGCACTGAACGATCTGGGGGTACAGGCGCAGTCTGACGCGCAGATCAAAACGATGTCTGTTTCCGGCGGCTTCTCCGGTACCACTGCCCTTAATGGTGGGGTTTCAACCAGTATTCTTGATACCCGAGCGCGTGCACTGATTGACGGTGGCGCTGGTGTGCTGGCGCAGAACAATGTCGCGGTGACGGCGTTTAATGGTGACATCATCAACTCCTACGCCGGGGTCGTGGCCGGCAGCGGCAACGCCGCCGTTTCCGGTCTGGTGACGATCAATGTGTTGCAGAGCGAAACAGAGGCTGCGATTCGTGACGCTGCAACCGAGGTGACCGCGCTGGCGCTGGGTGCCGGCGTTTCGGTGGATAACGGCGAAGTGGATAACGCGCCGGACACCGAAGCCTGGGCTGATGCTGAACAGTTCAATCCTGTGCTCAATCTGCAGACCGGCTCCGAGCTGATCAAAGGGGTCGCGGTAAGAGCCACCTCGCTGCAGCAGACCGGCCAGACCAGCGTTAGTGCTGCCGTCTCTCTGGTGCCAGTTGCCAGCGCCTCGGTTGGCGGTGTGAGCAATACCCAGGTACTGGGTGGTGCCACACTGGCTGCGATTGATGATGCCCAGATCAACCAGAGCAATACCAATGCGGCCGCCGACCAGCAGGTCAGCGTGGGGGCCGCCAGCCACAGCTACAGCTTCGGTGGTGTGCTCAACGCGGCGTTATCGCTCGGCTCTGCCGCGCTGGCGGTGACTGCGGATACCGGCACCATCAGTCGAGACGTCACCGCGCGGGTGCGCAGCGCCAAGGTCACCAGCCGCGGCGCGATGGATGTTGATGCCAGCGCCACCAACTCCGCCAGCAATATTGTAATCAGCGCCTCTGGCGCACTTGCCGGTATCTCCGGCAGCGCCAGTGTGCTGGTGCTTGAAGGCACCACTGAAGCGCTGGTTGACCAGGAAAGTGATCTCACTGTTGGCAGCCTGACGGTCTCGGCCGACGCGATCAACAGTATGGCGCCGAGCGCAGATACCGCCAGTGGCGGCGTTGTGGGTGCGGGCGCGGGGGTGGCCGTCGGCTACAACCGCAGCGTGGTGCGTGCCTGGATTGGTGCTCAGGGCGGCTCCAGTGAAGGTCGCACCAAAGTCACCACTAAGGGTGACGTCAGCATTGAGGCTAACAGCCTGACACGCGTGCTGGCCAATAGCGTCAGCGTGTCTGGCGGTGGTGTTGGCGCCGCGGGCTCGGTCAATGTCATGGTGATCGAGAATCAAACCGAAGCGGGCGCCGGGCGCCTTGATCTGGGTAGTTCTACCGATCGCGCGGGTAACCTGACCGTATCTGCGACTGATCGTCTGAATGCCCTGAGCAATGCCGGTTCTGCAGCGGTGGGTGGGGTTTCGCTTGGTGCCAGCGCCAACGTGCTGGTTGCGAACAACGCGACCCGTGCACAGTTGCTGGATAGCAATCTCTGGTTGTCCGGGGATTTTGATTTGACGGCTCTGCGTGAAAGCGATGTTCAGCTGTATACCGTCACTGGCGGTATCGGCGGCAGCGCCGCTCTAGGCGGTAGTATCGGCGTTATTGTGCTGGGTTCCGGCGCAGCGAAGACCGATGACGTAGACGCGATGGACGAGCTGGACAAGGACGGCGCTGGCAGCCTGTCCATGGTTGATAAGATGACGTCCCGCCAAACCGCAGAGATCGATTACAAGACTACCGAATACAACAGCACTACTGGTGAGTACGACGTCGTCACTCGCAAGAACAGCAGCGAGACTGACTGGGTCAATCAGCAAGGGCAAATCGGCAGCACCGGTGACCGCTTGCAGGACGGCACTAGCTACAGGCACGAAACAGTCGCCCGCATCAGTCAGGGCACGGTAGATGCGCTGGGCGATGTGAATGTCCGGGCAACCGACGCACTGTATACCTACAACCTCAGTGGTTCGGCCCAGTTGTCGGGTACCGCAGCGGTCGGTGCCGCTGCCAGCTTTACCCTGTCGAATGCGCGGGTCAGCGCAGAGGTTGATCCGTTGTCTTTGACCAGTGATCAACTTGATGTCGCAGCTGAAACCGTCAACCTCTACAGCGACAAGAACGCGGTTGTTATCGACGCAGTTACCGCTTCTGCCGGTTTTGGTGTTGGTCTGGGTGCCGGTGTTGGCGTTGCCGTGATGGACAATACCGTCTCCAGCCGCCTTGGGGGTGACCTGAACACGACCGGTCTGCAGACCAGTGCAACTGATGCGCTGGGCCTGGACGTAAGCGTGCTGGGTGGTCAGTTTGGCGCTGCTGGTGCCGCCGGTATCGTCGTGGCCTTTGGCGAGCGCAACAGTGATGTCAGTGTCTCAGTCGATGATGATGCGGAGCTTTCGGCTGCTGATGACATCACGCTGGCGGCCAGCTCCGAGGGCAGCAGCACGGTGAAGGCGCAGGGCGCCTCGGGCGGGTTGCTTGCCGGGGTTCAGGCGACTGTCGCCACGGCGCACGATGCCAGCAAGGCGCGCATCAGCGTTGGCCAGGACGCACAGCTTACGGCGGCCGACAGCCTGTCTCTGACGGCGACGGCAACGCCGCAGCTCGAGGCTGAAGGGCTGGGTGTCGCGGTGGGTGGAGCGGTGGCCATGGGTGGCACCGTTCTGCTGGCCAACGCCGAGGCGGAGGCCGACGTTACGTTGGCCAGCGGCAGCAAGTTGAGTGCACACGAAGGCAGCGTCGGGGCGGCAATCGAGCGTAATGGCTCGGCCAATTCGGTCTACGCGCACGGTGTCGGCGTTGCCGGTGGCCTGGGGTTGTCAGTCAACGCGGTTGTGGCTCGAGCGGTGAATAACACCAGCAGCACGGTGACTGGCGAGGTCGGCAGCCAACTCGTAGGGTTGAGCGCGGGCGGCCAAGGTGCAAACTGGACGCTGGCGGCGTCTACTGAGAGTCGTCAGCGCGCCAATACCAGCGGCGTGACTGTCGGCCTGCTGAGCATCGGCGCCAACATCGCCGAGGCAGGTTCGACCAATACCACCAACGCCAATATCAATAGCGCATTTTCCGGTGATCTGGCAGCACTGCGTGTGGCCGCTTCGGCAACCAACGACTCAGAGGCCAGCAGTGTGGCGGGTCAGGGTGGTTTGGTCAGCGGCGCAGCGGTGCAGGCCAAGACTTGGGATGATGGCGTTACCGAGGCCAACTGGCTGGCTCAGGGGGCTGGCGGCGGGCTACTGCAGGCCGACAGCGCAACACTGGACGCTACGCATACCAGTTACATCAACGCCTTTGTCGACAGCACCAATGCGGGTCTGGTTGGTGCCAGCGGTGCATACGCTACCAATACGGTTGATGCGCAGGTACGCAGCCGGTTGATGAGCGGTTCTGCGCTGAGCGTTGGTGACTACAGCCAGTCAGCCCTCGGTAAACTGGTCAAGTCCGAAAACAGTAATTACAACGTGACCTCCGGGTCCGGTGGCGTGGTGGATCTGCCGGCGGCCAAGAGCATTACTACCGTGCGCTTCATCACCGAAGCGCTGGTTGGTAACAATGCAAATCTGCGGGTAGATGGTGATTGGCGTAATCCGGGCGCGTTGGTGATTCTGGCGAAGAATGATTTTTATGCCCGGGATAAGGTCAAGCTGGACGCCGGTGGCGCGATTGCCGTAACCCGCGCGGAGTCGCGTGTGGATGTCGAGCAGGCTGATGCGTCTGTCGTGATCGGCAGCGGGGCTGATGTCTACAGCGTAGGTGCCATGACGCTGGCCAGCTCCACTGTGTCGGATATCGATGCGCGTGCCAACACTAAGGCATACGGCCTGGCTGGCGCGGCTGAAGGCTACAGTCTGGCTCGGGTCAACGCCCAGCATGCGGTTGATATTCAAAGTGGTGCGCACCTGCGCGCTTACGGTGACGTTAAGCTGCTTGCCGGTGCCGATGCGTCCGGGCAGGCCAATTCGGCAACGCTGGTAGCTCGCACGGACCTCTGGAACAACACTGCTTTCCCGGTTAACAACGATCCGGTGGCGCGCGCAATCTATCAGCGCGATCAGGACATCACTATCGCCAGCGGAGCGCTGGTGGAGAGCGTGGCCGATGTCTACGCCTACGCCGAACAGGGCTATGGCAACCTGACCGGTAAGGGCGTAGGCAAGGACCTCTACCGTGAGGCGGCGGCGGCTGTCGTGAATGGTCTTGGCAAGCTGGTCGGTGCCGGGGAAGTGTCCTTCGACATCAATTACGACTACACCGAGAACAGCCACAGCTCCAATGTTGTTGCTGATGGCAATGTCTACAGCGGTATTTTCAACCACCAGGTGCTGGAAATTAACGACCTGGACTTTGATACCACCAACGAAACCGTATCGGTGGTGGTGGGTGAGGTCAGTGATGGCATTACCTACGAGCTGAAGACCGGCGAGTACGTGCAGGTGTTGAGTGCGCGTGAGGAGCAGTTGAACAAACAGCTGCGTGACTACGGCCTGTCTGAACCGGATCGGCTGGCGATTGAGGCCGAGTTGCGCCTGCTGCGCCAGCGCATGACTCAGCTGTATCTGGAGATGGGCGGTGTCATTGAAGGTGAGGGCGACCTCAACTTCGATACCTTGCCGCGTGATATCGCTATCCAGATTCTGGAGGTTGACCCGATTATTGCGCGCCCGGGCAACATTCTGGTTCGGGGCGACACGCTGACCGGCAGCGGTAATCTGCGTGCACCGGGTGATGCCAGCATCGAGATCACCAACAAGAGCGCAGCATTCCTCAGCATCACCGATCTGGAAATCCCCAATCGCGAGGGCGGCCTGCTGCGCTTTAACGGCGCATCAATGGAGAACAACGCAGATATCACCAACGCGAACCTGGGCGGCGCGAGTGCCGGATTTGGTGAGATTCTGGTTGCGGCCAATTCGCCTGCACCGCAGATTACCATCATCAACAGCTACAACCCGTCGACTGGCGGCAGTTATGACCTCGGTAATGGACTGACCTTGAAGCAGCCTGCGCCGGATCTGTTCGTCACCGGGGCCATTCGTAACCTGCGCGGTAACGTGTCGCTGACTGCCAGTTACGGCAGCGTCAACATCAACGGCGAGGTTCGGGCACAAAGCATCAGTGTCAGCGCGGGTCGTGACTTCATCCTCAATTCGTCGACGCCGTTCTACCATGTGGGCGGTGACCCGAGCTCCAACGTCACTGACGGTTATCTGGATGGCCCGGTTGCGGGGACCGGTACTGTGGCCGGCAACAATGTTGCCATCAGCGCTCAGTACCTGAATATCAATGGCCTGCTGCAAAGCGGGGTTGCCGACTGGTCAGTAGTGATCAACGAGGCGGATTTCACCAGCAGCGATTTCCTCAAGGCGTCTTCGGCGTTCACCAAGGGTACTGGCGAACGCTATTACCAGTTGCGCCCGAGTGATGCCCGTACGGGTACTGTTGGTTACAGCTATGACTTCCAGACCGGCAATATCGTGCTGGACGCGGTAGAAGTCGGCGGTGGCTACATGGAGCTGACTGGCCATATTCTCAGCACGGGCAATGGTCAGATCAACGTCTTGGACGGCTACAGCCGCGTCAATGTGGTCAACAACAGCAGCCGCACCCTGCAAATATCTGGCATCGACCTTGGGTCAGGTGTCGAGGGTACGCTGCGGATCAACGACATCAACTACAGCGGTGAGTTCAAGGGTAACGACACGGTTACCTCGACTATCTACCAGCGGGTAGGGGATGACATCCAGGTCTATCGCGGGTTGAGCAATGAGGTGGCAACCACCGATGCCTACCGTGTGGCAACCTATGACAGCACCCGCGATACCAGCTACGCCGTGCGTGAAGGACGCAGCTACGTATGGCTGACGGGCCAGGACTACACGCAAACGCAGGTGTACGAGCGTTATGTTGACAAGTTCTGGAGCCTGATCAAGACCGGTGAGTGGGATTACGAAAAGCTGGTCGAGAGCCGCGAAGGGCCGCCGACATTTATCCCCGGCGCCGATTACATGGGCAACTACCTGACCTCCGGTGGTTCCAGTCTGTCGGCGGGCGAGGTGATGGACGAGAGCAGTACCGTCAACACCGATACGCCGATTTCCTTCAAGGAGCACTGGACGTCCTGTGCCAAGCACTTCATCTGGTGTCAGATCACCCGGTATCACGAGCGTGAAACCGTCACCAGCGGCAAGAAGGAAATCGTCCGCAAGACTGTCCGTGCTGACTTGCCGATCAGTATCAGTTTTATCGGCAACGACACTGGCCGAGTTACGCTGACCGCGAATGGCGACGTTGTGCTGGCAGGCTCGATCTTCAACGAGACCGGCACCACCAGTATTGATGCGAATAACCTGACTCAGGCGTCCGAAGAGTATGTTGTTGCTGCCAAGGACCTCAGCCTGCGGACCAAGGCAGGTATCGGTTCTGAGGCACAGGCGCTGAATGTGCAGATGTCCGGTGGCTCGCTGAGCGCAATCAACCAGAGTGGTAACGTCTACCTGCAGACGCTGAACGGTGGCGTCAACCTGGCTGATCTGAGCACGCGCTTTGGCGATATCAATCTGTCTGCACAGGGCAATGTGACTGCCAATGGCGGCACGGTGATCAGTGGCCATGCGATTAACCTGACCAGCACCCAAGGCTCGCTTGGTGCGCTTGGCGCGGCGCTGAAAATCAACACCGACAACACCGCAGGGCTATCCGCAGCGCCGTCCAGCCCGGCACTCTTTACCGCGTCGGCCGTGGGTGATGTGGCGATGGAAGAAGTCGCCGGTGATCTGCTGGTGAATCAGGTGGTGGCCGGCGGTGATGCATCCATCAGCGTTACCGATGGTGATCTGCTCGACGGCAACGCCAATGACACCTTTGATTTGCGTTCGCTGGATGAGCTGGTTGCCCTATGGGAAGAGATGCAGCTTAGCGGTGACGGCGCCGAAGAGGCACTCGAGCAGCAAAAGACGGCACTGGTCAATGCCGGTAATGCCCGCTACAGCCGCTACTGGCAGTTGCGTAATTTGCGACTTGAGGGTGGTGATCTGGTTGCGGATGACTACGATCCGGACTTCCAGCCGACGTTGAACTCGGCTCAGGAAGCTCAGCTTCGCGACGTTTACGGCTGGAACGATCAGCAACTGGCTGATTACAAGGCTGACATGGCTTCCGAGTATCAAAGTCTGCACACCGAGTTTGGCGGCCAGAGCTACAACGCCGGATTCAACTATGTTTTGAGTGCGGCAGAGTTGGATGGCGTTTCGCAGGGCTCAAGCTGGAGCACTGAGCAACTGCTGTATTCCATCTCCCGCGGTCTGCTGCGTGGCGAGGGTGGTGCCGGTGCAGGCAAGGTGGAAGGCCTCAACATCGATGCCCGTAACGTTATCCTGAATGCCAATGCAGTTGGCAGTACCCTGGCAGAGGATGTCGTAATTGATCTGTCTGCCGGTTTTGCCGGGTTGACCACTGAACAGCGTGCGGCGCTGGCCGGCGCTGAAGCGGATGACATCATCATCGATTCCGACAACCCGGACATCATCCGGATCATTCAGCGTGAAGACGTCGATATCGCCGCCCGTGGCAGCATCAGCGTGCAGGCTGACGCTGACGTGTTCCTAGGCGGTACCACCGACTTCAACCTCTACGGTGTTTCGGGCGATCGCATTGAGCTGAAGACTGACGGCAGCATTACCAGCGCCAATGGCAACAACCTGGTCATCAACGGCAACGACATTTTGCTGGATGCGGGCGGAACCATTGGCGCCGCGGATCAGGCCCTGTACCTCAAGGCGCTGGGCACACTGACAGCACGTGCGCAGAGTCTGAATCTGGTGCATGACGGTGATCTGACCGTTGACTACCTGCTGGGCCGCCAGGGCATCCGCCTGCAGGTCGACAATGGTAGTCTGTTCGTCAAGGACAACAGCTTCGGCGGCGTCTGGCAGGAAGTCGAGCACCTGGCCGGCGGCGATGTCAATCTGACTGTCAGCGGCGATATTGGCCGCGACGGGGAGCGCCTGAACATCTCCTCCAATCCGGGTGATCTGGTCAATCTGGACGTCGGAGGCAATGCTTGGCTGGGCGGTATCCAGGGTCTTGCGTCGACGCCGGGAGCGCTGCGCTTCAATGATCTGCAGGTGACTGGTCGTCTTGATCTGGCCAATATCTACAACCTGCAGCAAACCGGCGATTGGCAGCTCGGCGCTCTGGCAGTGGACGTGCAGAATAACTGGCTGGCTGATGTCGGCACTGATATTCAGGCTGCTGGCGGCATTATCGGCCAGGCAGGCAACCAGTTGTCGCTGGGTAATCTGACAGCCGATAATGCCGCAGCGGGTATCAGTCTGACCGCTGCGACTATCGAGCAAAATGCCGATGCGCTGATGTGGTCTGCCGCTGGGGCGCTGGACCTGAATGCCCAAGGTGATATCGGTGCGTCCAGCCGCTATCTGCGTGTTGCCGGTGATCAGGTCAGTGCGCGCAGTGATAACGGCGACCTTTATCTGAGCATCTTTGGTCCGGTGAGTGGCGGCGATCTGGTCAGCCTGGCGGGTAATCAGTGGCTGCGTACTGCTGGCGATGTGACGCTGGATCAGATTGCTGCGGGTGCGGGTGTCTCTGGCGACATCGCCGGTGTTCTGACCGTGACGAATCTAGACGCCGGGCTTGGTGTCGAGTTTGCCGGTGCGCACTTGGAAGTCGGCACATTGACTGCGCGCAATGGCGACGCACGATTTGATCTGACCCAAGTTGGAGTGGACCAGCTGTCCGTCAGTGATCACCTGGATCTGCTCACCTCCAGCAGCTGGCGCCTTGGCACTGTTGAGGTAGGGGGCAATGCGCTGATTCGTCAGCAAGGTGCGACCGACGTTATTAATAGTTACACCTCTTTGTTGGTGGACGGCGAGCTCGATCTGCAAGCCAGCGGGCACGTCAATGGTGGCAATGCGCAGGCTGGCAGCGATGTGTCCTATCAGGTTGGCTCCGCGCTCTTGGGCGACATTACCAGTACCAGTGCTGGCATCAGCCTGAATGCGGCTGGAGATCTGACAGCAGGTGCGTTGGCGACACCGGCTGGTGCTATTCAGGTTGCCGGCGGCAACCTGGTGGTCGCGCAGGCTGAGGCCCTGAACACCATCGACATGACGGCTAATGGCGACCTGACGCTGGGGCTGGCGCGTGCGGGTCAGAACATGACGCTGACTACCCTTGCTGGATCTGCCGGCGACATCCGCTTTGGCAGCCCGGTCACCAATGATGCCGAGCTGGTGCCGGATCACCTGTATAGCGGTGATGATCTGACAGTCGAGGCTGATGGCGATGTCATCGGCGGTAATCTGGCCGCAGAAGATCAGCTGTATATCTCCGGTAACAACCTGAGCTTGGGGCGTGCGCAAAGCTACACCTCGGACGTGCAGATGCGTGCAGTCAACGACATCTATGCGCGGCAGGTGATTGCGCTGCGGGATATCGGCATCATCGCCGGTGGCGACCTAACCATGGACAGCTATTCGGCTGAGCGGCTTTCGTTGTCGGCCGGTCGGGACCTGACTATAGGCTTGGGTGGCAATCTGAATGTCAGCGGTTATGCCGAGGCCGGCCGGGACATCTTCTTCCAGATCGGTGGTGATGTGGACCTGCTGGGCATGCGCGCAGGACGAGACGTCACAGTCATCACGGATGGCTTCATCAATGTCGGTGAAGTGATCGAGGCGGGTGGCAACGTCGACTTGCAGGCCGCAGGCGCGGTAACTGTGGGTGAGCGAATCGACGCGGGCGGCAACGTGGATGTACTCGCTGGTGGCCTGTTCAGTGTACCGGAGCTGACCGCTGGCGGCTCAGTCAGCGCACAGGCCGATGGCATCAGCCTCGACAATCTCACTGCGGGAGCTGATATTGACCTGCTGTCAGGCGGCTTTATTCGGGTAACCGATACCAGCCGTAGCGAAGGAAATCAGCACTGGGAAGCTGACGAGGAAATCAGCTTCCAGCGGTTGCTGGCTGGCGGTCAGGTGCTGCTTGATAGCCTGCTCGATACCCGTGGTACCCAAGTGGTTGCTGACGGCGGCCTGACGGCCAACGCCGGCTGGCGTGGCGGTGTTGCCACGCCAGCGGTCATTGAGCTGCAGCAGGTAACGACGCCGACAGCAAGCCTTTGGGCTGGTGCTGCGATCAAGGTGGCGGACGCCCAACTGGGTGAGTCTGCGGATCTGCACGCCCAGGACGTTCAGTTGGATGGCACCCATACCGGCACTGGCGCGTTGCTGCTGCGGGTTGAAGGCCTGAACAATGACGGCGCAGCGGGTGATCGCTTCGTAACCAGGCTGCAGGCCAACGCCGTACTGACATCGCTGCTGGATATGGTCTACACCGATTTCGAAACCAGCGCATCGAGTGCCGGCTTCGATGACATTCGTAACGCAGACTATCTACGTTTGTCGACGCCGCAGGTACTGCTGATAGCGGATAACTTGTCTCCTGTATACCGCCCGGCAGCCGATGTTCAGTTGTATGAGCTGGACAAGGGATTCTGGCTCTACCAGACCGATGTTACCAGCTACACCAACGCCTACGTGCTGCACCGCGCCGCGACTCATCTGGTGCGCGTGCCGAACTTCGCCGAAGGCCACCAGGACGGCGGCGTTGACTATCAGGGCATTACGGCTGCGCGTTACGCCCAGGCGATGCTGACGCCCGATCTGATGGCGCTGCGTCTGGGGCAGTTGATGAATCAGGCTGCCGGTATTCCGCCGGCGCCGAGCAAGCAGGTTCAGGTTCCCGGGCAGATGGGTCCGGTTAATCTGCAGTGGCCACAGGGTTCAACCAACAATGATGACGAGGAACGGTGGGATATCTGATGACAACGCAGGCAAGGAACAGTAAGCGAGTATGGATGCTGGCAGTGGCTGCGTTGTTGCCCTGTGTTGCCCAGGCTCAGGTGGTTCTGCCTGGTGGCGTCAGCGCCGGGCAGGTCAATCCCAGTTTGCAGCGCGAGCAGATCGATGCTCAGCGGCGTCAGCAGGAGATAGAGGAACGAGCGCGTCGAATCGAAGTGCCGGCCATCCCGGGTGAGCAGCCTGAGCAGGGCGATGCACTGCCTGCCGACAGCCCGCCTTTCGTGCTAAGTGGTATCAGCTTCAACCAGTCGGTGTTCCTGTCGCAGGATGAACTGAAGGCGATAGCTGGCCGCTACGTTGGCCGCGAGATTACCTTTGCCGACCTGAACGCGATGATCCGTGAGGTGAATCAGCGCTACGCCGACAGTGGCCAACTGACGGCACGGGCGATCATCCCACCGCAGTCGCTGGAAGACGGGCAGTTGCGCGTCGTATTAGTGGAAGCCAAGCTTGATAGCGTGGTCTTCAGTGGTGAGGCGCAGGCTGTTGACGAGAGCTTCTACCGTGAACGCTTGAGCCTCACGGAGGGGGAAACGCTTAATAGTCCGATGCTGATCGAGGCGATTCGGCGCTTCAATGCCACCAGTCAGGGGCCGCAGCTTTCCGCAGGTCTGGCGCCCGGCGAACGCTTTGGTACTACTCGGGTTGACCTGGAGCGCTTTGAACCGAAGCGTTTTTCCTGGTCTCTGTTTGCCAACAACTACGGCAGTGAAGGCACCGGCTACGAGCAGCTTGGTGGTACCTTCAACTGGTTCTCGCCGACCGGCGCAGCCGACAACATCAGCGCAGTGCTGGTTGGAACGCGTGGCAGCCAGTACATGAATTTGCGCTATACCCGCCCGGTTACCCGCAGCAACGGGTTTGCCTGGATTGAGGCGGGAGCCAATACCATGGAGATCAAACGCGGGCCGCTGGCGGATCTCAATATTGAAGGGGACTCCAGCAACTATGGCCTGGGCTTCGACCAGCCATGGTGGCTGTCTGATCGTTGGCTGCTTCTGGGCGGACTCGGGTATACCTTCCAGACCTCGGAGACGACGCTGGAGGGCGTTACCCTGAGTGAGGTGGATATTCAGGAAGTGTTCGTCAAGGGCCAGTTCGAGTACCGGGCGGCGCCCTGGTACACCCGCTACGAGCAGCGCATTCGTCAGGCCTCGCCAGATAACGCCCTGACTGGAGAGAGTGGCAACTTCACTATCCTCACCGGCGATCTTTACTCCTCACGACAACTCGGTGAGGAGTACGAGCTGGTAGGCAAGGCCGGCTGGCAGTATGCGACTCGTCAGGAAGAATTGCCGTCAGCCTTGCACAAGCAGTTTGGTGGTATCAGCGCCCAGCGCGGTTATGAGCCGGGTGTCATTACCGCACCATGGGGGGTGAACCTTAGTGTGGAGGGTTACTGGCATCTCAGTCAGCGCTGGCAGCCGTTTGTGTTTATGGATTACGGCCGAGCCATGGAGTTGGGCGACGAAGATGTGGATCTGATCAGCGGTGGTGCTGGTGTCAACAGTCGCTGGTGGAACGACAGGATTTCTGCAAGCCTGGTGGTTGCAGGTGCATTCAAGGACGTAGTGCCCGATCAGGACAGCGGACAGGTATTGCTGCAGCTGGTTTTCCGATAGGCTCGGGCATTGGGAAAAACGAAACAACCGGACCAGAGTCCGGACAGGGAGTAGAAGGATGTCAACGTTGTTGCTTTACAAGGAAATCAAGGCGCTCAACCGCGATCAGCACAAAGCGCTCAAGTTGAAAACCGACAAGGGTTGCGAGTTCGCCGCAGGGACGCATATTGTGCCGCTCGCCGGGCTCGAGTTTTTCCAGGCGGCGCGCAGTTATCCGATTGTGTTTATCGGTGAAGGCGATGGGCTCAGTCCGATTGCGTTGATGGGTCTTAAACAGGGATTGAACAGCTTTGTCGGTGACTCCGGACAGTGGCGCTCAAATACCTATGTTCCGGCCTTTATTCGCCGTTATCCCTTTGTGCTGGCGCAGTCTGAAAACGATGAATTCACCGTTTGCTTCGACGAGGCTTACGCGGGCTGGAATGAAGAGGAAGGTCGTGAACTGTTTGCCGAAACCGGTGAAAACAGTGCTTATCTCGATGAAATGATTCAGTTCCTGCAGAACTTTACCGCCGAGATGCAGCGCACACGTCAGTTCGTGGCAATGCTGCGTGAAATGGATCTGTTGGTACCGCGTACCTTGAAGCTGACCCATGCAAGCGGTGAAAGCTTCGTCCTCAAGGATTTCCACGCGGTGGACGAGGAGCGCTTCCTGGCGCTTGCCGACGAGCAGGTGCTGGCGCTGAACAAGGCGGGCTTCCTCGGTTGGGTCTACGCGCACCTGATGTCACTGGGTAACGCGAACCTGTTGTTCGAAGATTATCTTGCCAACAAACCGGCGCAGACTCACTGAGTCACCCGGGAGCAGCGTTCGCTGCTCCCGTTCTTGTTATTCCGTCCCAATCACCTGATTACGACCGTTGCGTTTGGCCTGGTACATGCGCTGGTCGGCGCGGTCCAGCAGGCTGCGTGCGTCGTCCTGTGAACGCAGAGTGGCATGGCCAAGGCTGGCTGTCATGGGCAGAGGCTGGCCATCAATCTGGAACTGGAGTTCTTCAATCGACTGACGAATTCGCTCCGCCACCAGATGGCAGGCTTCGGCGTCAGTATTGTTCAGCAACACGACAAACTCTTCGCCGCCGAGGCGGTACAGACAGTCAACGTTGCGCAGTGTGGCGGTAACGCAGTCAACCATTGCCTTCAGGGCTTCGTCGCCGTAGGCGTGACCATAGCGGTCGTTGACGCTCTTGAAGTGATCAACGTCAAGCACCATCAGCGACAGCGGCTGCCCGCTGCGTTTGCTGCTCCGGATGTCGCGTTCCAGGTTTTGGTTCAGTGCCAGGCGGTTGCCAGCGCCGGTCAGGGTATCGTTCAGGGCGCACGCCAGCGCCTCTCGATAGAGCAGGGCGTTTCGTAGCGGAAACATCAGGGTAGCCAGCAGCCCTTCGATGCTGAGCAGTTCATCCTCTGCGAAGCGCGTCTGCCGGCTCAGCTGAAGCTCGCCCAGATAGTTGCCGGCATGGGACATGCGATAGCTGCAGCGGTGCAGTCCAGGCTGCCCGAAAAGGAGCGGTGTAGTCACGCTGGTATGGCGGTATTCCAGGCTGTCGATCAGCAACAGGTCTTGTAGCGCAGAAAAGAATACCTGGAGTACCCGATCAAGCTCGAGACTGGTCTGCAGGTTCTGCATCAGATTTCGCTGGGTGTTCTGAAATGTGGCGGCCGGCTTGCCGTTACGGCGCTGCTGGGTACTGCTATGGCCTAGCTTTACGCGCGCCGAGTCGAAGTCGATGGTATTTCCCTGAACTGGCATGTTGGCTGTGTCCGCTAATTTGCTGATACAGGCATCAAAGCAATCAATGTGCCATTATAATAAAGTCAATTAAATCAGTATGTTGTGTTATTTGTCGTGATTTTTTGCGGCGATAACGGCAAAAAAATGCCGCCCTCAGTCGACTGGCTGACGGGCGGCGGCAAGGCTTCGTCAAAATGTCGCCTTACTGGGCGTTCAAGGCCTGACCATTGCATTCACGGCTATCGGGACCAAGCAGGTAAAGAAATGCAGGCATGATGGCCTCCGGCTCGGGGTTGGTCTCCACGGGTTCGTTGGGGTAGGCCCGGGCACGCATGCGGGTGCGGGTTGCTCCCGGATTCAGGCTGTTGACGCGGATGTTGCTGGTGCCATCCTGCTCATCGGCGAGGACTTGCATCATGCCTTCAACAGCGAACTTGCTGATTGCATAGGGTCCCCAGTAGGCACGACCCTTGCGACCGACGCTGGAGGAAAGCAGTACCACGGATGCGTCACTGGCGGCGCGAAGTAGTGGCATCATCGTCTTGGTCAGCAGGAAGGGCGCGTTGACGTTGACCTGCATGACCCGCATCCAGGCCTCGGTCTTGACACTGTCGAGCAGCGTGCGTGGGCCGAGCTCTGCCGCGTTGTGCACTAGCCCGTCCAGGTGGCCGAAGGCGTCAAACAGCTGGTCGGCGAGGTCTTCGTAGTCCTTCTCTGTGGCGGTTTCCAGGTTGAGGGGGCATAGCGCCGGCTGCGGGTGGCCTGCGGCTTCGATGGCGTCGTAGACCTCTTCAAGCTTGCTCTGGGTGCGGCCTACCAAAACGACGGTGGCGCCGTGTGCGGCGCAGCTCAGGGCACAGGCGCGACCAATACCATCGCCAGCGCCGGTGATCAGAATAACGCGGCCTTCGAGCAGGTTGGCCGGGGCGGTGTAGTCAAACATCAATTGTCTCCAGATTGCGCCGGCCAAGGAGCCAAGGCTGCAGGTCGGTGGCGGTGTAAACACTGTGGGTTGCTTGCCAGGCGGTGTGGTCTTCTTCCGCTGGCAGGTAGCCGTAGAGGGCTGCAATGGTGTCCATTCCGGCGGCGCGGCCAGCTTGGATGTCGCGCAGGTGGTCACCCACGAAGACGCACTGCTGCGGGCTGATACCAAGCTCTGCGCAGGCTTTGAATACAGCTTCCGGGTGCGGTTTGCCCTGGCTGACCTGATCGGGACAGACCAGACTGCCGCAACGCTCGGACAGGCCAATCTGTTCCATCAGTGGGATGCTGAAACGGCTCAACTTGTTGGTGACCACGCCCCAAGGCAGGCCTTCGGTATCCAGCCAGTCGAGCAGCGGCATGATGCCGGGGAACGGTCGGGTATGCACGGCGAGGGCGCGTTCGTAGCGGGTCAGAAACTCGTCGCGCAGGGCGTCAAAGCCGGGCTCACCGGGGCGCGTAGCAAAGGCCACTGAGAGCATGCCGATCGAACCGTCTGAGACCTGAGCACGGACCAGCTCGGGTGCAACCCGTGGGCGCTGGTGCTCGTCAAGCATGCTGTCAATCACCGCCATGAAGTCTTCCACGGTGTCCAGCAGGGTGCCGTCAAGGTCGAATAGAACGCCGCTAAGCATCAGGCGTCGATCCCGCGCTGGCAGTAGACCATGTAGTTGACGTCGACATCGGCTTCCAGCTTGTAGGTGCGGGTTAGCGGATTGAAGGTCAGGCCAGTGATGTCGTGCAGGTCCAGCTCGGCGTCGCGAATCCAGCGGCCGAGTTCCGCCGGGCGGATGAACTTGGCGAATTCGTGTGTGCCACGCGGCAGCATGCGCAGAACGTATTCAGCACCGACGATCGCAAACAGGAATGACTTGGGGTTGCGGTTGATGGTCGAGAAGAATACCTGGCCGCCGGGCTTGACCAGGCGAGCGCAGGCGCGGATGACCGAACCCGGGTCAGGTACGTGCTCAAGCATCTCCAGGCAGGTGACCACATCAAAGGTGCCGGCATGCTGCTCGGCGTATTCTTCGGCGGTGCTCTGGTCGTACTCGACGCTGACGCCAGACTCCAATTGATGCAGGCGGGCAACGGCCAGTGGCGCTTCGCCCATGTCGATACCGGTGACCTGGGCGCCGCGCTGGGCCATGGCTTCCGCCAGAATGCCGCCGCCACAACCAACGTCCAGCACCTTCTTGCCCGCCAGACCGACGCGCTCGTCGATCCAGTTGGTGCGCAGCGGGTTGATTTCGTGCAGCGGTTTGAATTCGCTGTTGCGGTCCCACCAGCGGCTTGCCAGCGCTTCAAACTTGGCGATTTCGGCGCGGTCGACGTTAAGACTCATGGGTATCCCCTTTGGCAATGAGTTCAGCCAGGCTGCGGGCCTGCTGGAGAATGGATTGCGTATCTATTCCAATCAGTTGGCCGTCACGCAGTTTGCTGCGGCCAGCCACCCAGACATCGCTTACCTGGCTGGCGTTGCAGGTGTAGAGCAGCTGCGAAACGGGGTGGTAGAGCGGTTGCTGGGCCAGCCCGGACAGGTTAACGGCGGTAACGTCGGCCGCCTTGCCGACTTCGATAGAGCCAGTTTCCTCGTCGAGCCCCAGGGCCCGTGCCCCGGCGAGCGTGGCCATGTGTAATGCGCTATGGGCATCCAGCGCCGTTGGTGCGCCGCTGACGATTTTTGCCAGCATGGCCGCAGTACGCATTTCGCCGAGCATATCCAGGTCATTGTTGCTGGCAGCACCGTCGGTGCCCAGGGCGACGTTGAGGCCGCTATCCAGCAGACGCTGAACCGGCATCATGCCGCTGGCCAGTTTCAGGTTTGATTCGGGGCAGTGGATCAGTTGCACGCCGTATTCGACCAGCAGTGCGAGGTCTTCGTCGTTGATCTCGGTTGCATGCACGGCCTGCAGGCGAGGGCCAAGCAGGCCCAACTGCTGGAGTCGCTGCAGTGGACGCATGCCGGTCTGTGCAACGGCGTCGGCAACTTCACCGGCAGTCTCGTGAATATGCATCTGAATCGGCATATCCAGCTCGTCGGCGAGGGTACGAATACGGCCGAGCGTCTCGTCGCCCACGGTGTACGGTGCGTGTGGACCAAAGGCGACGCTGATCAAGGCGTTGTGGCGCATCTCGTCACGCAGGCGCAGCCCCTTGGCGACGGCCTCGGCCGCGTCACGTGCCCCTGGAATCGGGTTGTCGATCACAGGGAAGCAGAGCTGGGCGCGTATGCCGGCGTCGGCTGCTGCGGCAGCGGCGACATCAGGGAAGAAATACATGTCGGAAAAACAGGTCGTACCGCCGCGCAGCATCTCGGCAATCGCCAGCTCAGTACCCAGACGGACAAAATCGGCGTTGACCCAGCGGCCTTCTGCGGGCCATATATGGTCTGTCAGCCATGTCATCAGTGGCAGGTCGTCGGCCAGGCCGCGGAACAGCGTCATCGCTGCGTGGCCATGGGCGTTGATCAGGCCGGGAATGAGCACATGGTTTGGCAGGTCGCGCCGCTCGCGTGGGGTTAACGCGTTGGCGGAGGCCACCGGCACAATGCCGACGATGCGCCCCTGATGGACTGCCAGGGCATGATTTTCAAGTACCTGGCCGTGCGGGACAACGGGCACGATCCAGCGTGGCACGATCAGTAGATCGAGCTCACGGGGCAGCGTGGTCATGTTCAGTTCACCTTGCATCATGGTCGGCAAGTATACCTGCTGGTGGTGCGCAAATGCAGCGTGAAAGTAGCTGTGGTTCGCAACGAATGACAGTGCCGGAATAGGGGGTTCGCTCATGTTGCATGTGGATACGATGGCGGCTGATCAGCCGCTGCAAGGGCTGGTATGGCTGGCGGAAGGCAAAGTCAGGCTGCTGGACCAACGGGTGCTGCCTGATCAGGTGGTGGCGATTGAGTGCGGCAATCCGGCACAGGTGCTGGCTGCCATGCGTGATGGCGTGGTCTGCGGAGCTGCAGCGTTGGGGATTGCGGCGGCCTATGCGCTGGCGCTGGCGGCCCGAAGGCCAGTGCCTCCCGCAAACTGGCTGACAGCCCTGCAGCCGTTGCTGGACGAGCTGGCGGCGGTACAGCCCATGGCGGCTAACCTGCACTGGGCGCTCGGCATCATGCGGCAAACCATTGCCAGCACCAGTCCAACTGATGACATGGCTGTGCGCCTGTTGCAGGCGGCTCAGGCTATTCAGGCAGCCGACCGGGAGGCCAACCAGACAATGGCCAAGCTGGGTGTTCAACTGCTGCGCCGGCACCAGGCGCCGGTGCACCGGGTCATGTTGCACGGCTACGGCGGTGATCTGTCCGGTGGTGGTGGCGGCACCACCTATGGGGTCGCCCGCACCGCCAGCGCGGCCGGGCTGGTCGGGGAGGTGCTGGTCAACGAGGGGCGATCGTTGCTGCCGAGCGCTTCGCTGGGGTTGTCCGAGTTGCTGCGCAGCGGCGCGCCGGCGGCGCTGCATGCCGATGTCGAGGCCGGGCGGCTGATGAAACACGACGGGGTCACCTGGGTGCTGGTCGGTGCCGAGCGCATTGCTGCCAACGGCGATGTTATCGGCCCGCTGGGCAGCTACATGCTGGCGATTCTGGCTATGCATCACGGGCTGCGTTTTATGGTCGTCGCGTCTACTGCAACCATCGATATGTCACTGGCGGATGCGGACGACCTTGGCCCGGATCAGCTTGGCAGCGGGTCATTGACCGGTGGTGGTGGCGAGTCGTCTCCGCTAGAGGTTACGCCGGTTGAGCTGATTGATGCGATTGTCACCGAAAAGGGCATTATCGAGCAGCCTGACGAGCGAAAAGTAGCCAGCCTGATGAGCGTTCGCCAGCTCCACTGAGGCTGTGTGGCGGGTGTGCTTCGTGCTCCCGCCAGCGCCTTGTCTGTGGTATCCTCTGTCGCTTTGATCGGGCGGGACGCGTCCCGCTGCGGGCCTTGGCCCGCGGTGAGGGTTGGTCGGCGTGTTCGTCCTCCTTGCGCATGTGACTAATGCTTTTGGCATCAATGGGTTGCCGACAATAAAAGGAATGCCGTTTCATGGGTGAACTGGCCAAAGAAATCCTTCCAGTCAATATCGAAGACGAACTGAAGCAGTCCTACCTGGATTACGCGATGAGCGTAATCGTCGGTCGTGCGCTGCCGGATGTGCGCGACGGTCTCAAGCCGGTACACCGTCGCGTCCTGTATGCGATGAGTGAGCTGGGTAATGACTGGAACAAGCCGTACCTGAAGTCGGCCCGTGTTGTTGGTGACGTAATCGGTAAGTACCACCCGCACGGCGACTCTGCCGTGTACGACACCATCGTGCGTATGGCGCAGGACTTCTCCATGCGTTATCCGCTGGTCGACGGTCAGGGCAACTTCGGTTCCATTGACGGCGATAATGCTGCCGCAATGCGTTACACCGAAGTGCGGATGGCCAAGCTGACCCATGAACTGCTGGCTGATCTGGACAAAGAAACCGTCGACTGGGTACCTAACTACGACGGCAAGGAACAAATTCCTGACGTTCTGCCGACCAAGATTCCGCACCTGCTGGTCAACGGTTCCAGTGGTATCGCTGTCGGTATGGCGACCAACATTCCGCCGCACAACCTGACCGAAGTGATCAACGGCTGTCTGGCTGTGATCAGTAATCCCGACATCAGCATCGACGAGCTGATGGAATTCATTCCGGGCCCTGATTTTCCGACCGCCGGCATCATCAACGGTCGCGCTGGTATCGTTGAAGCCTACCGCACCGGCCGTGGCCGCATTTACGTGCGGGCGCGCTGCCATATTGAAGATATCGACAAGGTTGGCGGTCGCCAGCAGATTGTCATCTCCGAATTGCCCTATCAGCTCAACAAGGCGCGTCTGATCGAGAAGATCGCCGAGCTGGTAAAAGAGAAGAAGCTTGAGGGTATTACCGAGCTGCGCGATGAGTCCGACAAGGACGGTATCCGCGTGGTGATTGAGCTGCGTCGTGGCGAAGTGCCTGAGGTTATCCTCAACAACCTCTATGCCCAGACCCAGATGCAGAGTGTATTCGGCATCAACGTGGTCGGCCTGCTCGACGGCCAGCCGAAGATCCTGAACCTCAAGGAGCTGCTGGAAGCCTTCGTACGCCACCGCCGTGAGGTGGTTACCCGTCGCACCGTCTATGAGCTGCGCAAGGCCCGTGAGCGTGGTCACATCCTTGAAGGTCAGGCGGTTGCGCTGTCCAATATCGATCCGGTGATCGAGCTGATCAAGCAGTCGCCGACCCCGGCCGAGGCCAAGGAGCGCCTGCTCGCTGCTGCCTGGGCGCCGGGTACCGTGATCGAGATGGTTGAGCGTGCCGGTGCTGAATCCTGTCGTCCTGACGGGCTGGGTGAGGAGTTCGGGCTGCGCGATGGTCAGTACTACCTGTCCGCCGAGCAGGCGCAGGCGATTCTGGATATGCGTCTGCATCGCCTGACCGGCCTGGAGCATGAAAAACTGCTCACCGAGTACCAGCAGATTCTTGAGCAGATCGGCGAGTTGCTGCGCATTCTCAATAGTCACGAGCGCCTGATGGAAGTGATCGTCGAGGAGCTGGAACAGGTCAAAGCCGCCTTCGGTGACGCACGCCGTACCGAAATCGTCGCCTCGCGGATGGACCTGACCATCGCTGACCTGATTACCGAAGAGGAGCGTGTGGTCACCATCTCCCATGGTGGCTATGCCAAGAGTCAGCCGTTGACCGATTATCAGGCACAGCGCCGCGGTGGTCGTGGCAAGGCCGCAACCGGGGTTAAGGACGAGGATTACGTCGAACACCTGCTGGTTGCCAATAGTCATGCCACGCTGCTGCTGTTCTCCAGCCGCGGCAAGGTCTACTGGCTGAAGACCTACGAAATCCCTGAAGCCTCGCGTACTGCGCGGGGGCGTCCGCTGGTCAATCTGTTGCCGCTGGAAGAGGGTGAGTGGATTACCGCGATGCTGCAAATCGATCTCGAAGCCCTGCAGCAGCAGAGTGCCGAAGAGGGCGACGAGCTGGACGACGACGCCGGCGTGATCGAAGGCGAAGCCGTCGAGGTTGAGGCTGAAGCTGACGCCGAGGCTGACGGTGATGATGACGAGAATGACGAGCCGACCGGCGCTTACATCTTTATGGCGACTGCTCGCGGCACGGTGAAAAAGACCCCGCTGGTGCAGTTCAGTCGTCCGCGCAGCAACGGTCTGATTGCGCTGCGCCTGGAGGAGGGTGACACCCTGATCGCCGCGGCCATTACCGATGGTTCGCGCGACATCATGCTGTTCTCCGACGGCGGCAAGGTCATTCGTTTCAAGGAACGCCATGTGCGCACCATGGGGCGCACTGCGCGCGGCGTACGCGGCATGCGTCTGCCGACTGGCCAGCGTCTGATCTCCATGCTGATTCCCGAGCCACAGGCGCAGATTCTGACCGCCTCCGAACGGGGGTACGGCAAACGCACCGTGCTGGAGGAATTCCCGCGTCGCGGCCGTGGTGGCCAGGGCGTGATCGCGATGGTGTCCAACGAGCGCAACGGTGCGCTGGTCGGTGCCGTACAGGTAGTGGACGGTGAGGAAATTATGCTGATTTCCGACCAGGGCACACTGGTGCGCACCCGGGTCAGCGAAGTGTCCAGCCTGTCGCGCAACACCCAGGGCGTAATGCTGATTCGCCTGGCGACAGAAGAGAAGCTGGTGGGGCTGGAGCGTGTGCAGGAACCGTCGGAAGACGATATTGAGCTGGAAGAGGAAGCCGCCGCAGAAGGTGATGCCCAGCTTCCGGAAAGTGACGAGCAGCAACCCGTGGATGATCAGGAGTAATCGTGAGTAAGCGTCTGTTCAATTTCTGTGCTGGGCCAGCCGCGTTGCCGGAAGCGGTGCTGCAGCGGGCTCAGGCCGAGCTGCTTGACTGGCAGGGCAAAGGCCTGTCGATCATGGAAATGAGTCACCGCAGTGATGAGTTTGTTGCCGTCGCCCAGCAGGCCGAACAGGACCTGCGCGACCTGATGTCCATTCCTGACAACTACAAGGTCCTGTTCCTGCAGGGCGGTGCCAGTCAGCAGTTTGCCCAGATCCCGCTGAATTTGATGCCGGACGGTGGCAGCGCTGACTACATCGATACCGGTATCTGGTCCCGCAAGGCGATTGAAGAAGCCTCGCGCTATGGCAGCGTCAACGTTGCCGGCAGCGCAAAAAATTACGACTACTTTGCGATTCCCGGTCAGAACGAGTGGCAGTTGTCTGCGGATGCGGCCTATGTGCACTACTGCCCGAACGAGACCATTGGTGGTCTGGAATTTAACTGGGTACCGCAGACCGGTGAGGTGCCGCTGGTAGCGGACATGTCTTCGAGCATTCTCTCCCGTCCTGTAGATGTCTCGCAGTTCGGCATGATCTACGCCGGCGCGCAAAAGAACATTGGCCCAAGCGGTCTGGTAGTTGTCATTGCGCGTGAAGACCTGCTGGGGCGTGCCCGTGCCAGCTGCCCGACCATGCTCGATTACGCGGTCGCAGCGAAGAACGACTCGATGTACAACACGCCGCCGACCTTTGCCTGGTACCTGTCTGGCCTGATCTTCCAGTGGTTGAAGGAGCAGGGCGGTCTTGAGGTGGTCAAGCGCGTCAACGATGCCAAGCAGAAAGCTTTGTATTCGGCGATTGATGCCAGCGAGCTGTACACCAACCCGATCAACGTGGCCGATCGTTCCTGGATGAACATTCCGTTCCGCCTGGCCGATGACCGTCTCGACAAACCCTTCCTGGCGGGGGCCGAAGAGCGCGGCCTGCTGAACCTGAAGGGTCACCGCTCGGTGGGTGGCATGCGTGCCTCCATCTATAACGCGGTGCCGCAAGCGGCGGTTGACGCTTTGGTGGCCTACATGGCCGAGTTCGAAAAGCAGCACGGTTGATACTCATGTCCGATGAAGATCAGTTGAAGGCGCTGCGTAAGCGCATCGACACCATTGACGAAAAGATTCTTGACCTGATCAGCGAGCGAGCGACTTGCGCGCAGACTGTTGCTCACGTCAAGCAGAAGGCGCTGGAACCGGGTGTGAAGCCGGTGTTCTATCGTCCGGAGCGCGAGGCATGGGTGCTGAAGCACATCATGGAGCTGAACAAGGGCCCGCTCGATAACGAGGAAGTGGCGCGTCTGTTCCGTGAAATCATGTCTGCCTGCCTGGCACTGGAAGAGCCGCTACGGGTGGCTTACCTCGGTCCGGAAGGCACCTTTACCCAGGCCGCAGCACTGAAACATTTTGGCCATTCGGTCGTCAGCGTACCGATGGCAGCAATCGACGAAATCTTCCGTGAAGTTGCCGCTGGTGCCGTCCAGTTTGGTGTGGTGCCGGTGGAGAACTCCACCGAGGGCGCGATCAACCATACGCTGGACAGCTTCCTGGAGCACGATCTGGTGATCTGTGGCGAAGTCGAGCTGCGCATTCACCACCATCTGCTGGTGGGTGAGAACACCAAGACCGACAAGATTTCCCGGGTCTATTCCCACGCTCAGTCGCTGGCGCAGTGCCGCAAGTGGCTGGATGCCCACTACCCCAACGTAGAGCGCATTGCGGTTTCCAGCAATGCTGACGCGGCGCGCCGGGTCAAGGGTGAGTGGAACTCGGCAGCGATTGCCGGTGATATGGCTGCTGACCTCTATGGTCTTACCCGTCTGGCTGAAAAGATCGAAGATCGCCCGGACAATTCCACGCGCTTTTTGATCATCGGTAACCAGCAGGTTCCGCCGACTGGTGACGACAAGACATCGATCATCGTTTCCATGCGTAACAAGCCGGGTGCTCTGCATCATCTGCTGCAGCCGTTCCACTCCAATGGTATTGATCTCAGTCGCATCGAAACCCGCCCGTCGCGCAGCGGCAAGTGGACCTATGTCTTCTTCATCGACTTCTTCGGCCATCAGCACGACCCGCTGATCAGGGATGTGCTGGAGAAGATCAACGACGAATCGGTAGCGCTCAAGGTGCTGGGGTCGTATCCGAAGGCGGTGCTCTAAATCATCAGCGACGAGCTGCAAGCCGCAAGCTGCAAGCAACTGCGGCTTGGTGTGACTTGAAGCTTGCCGCTTGTAGCTTGAGGCTTGTGTTATGAGTTGTGATTTTCTTGGCCTGGCGCGTCCAGGCGTGCAGAAGCTGTCCCCTTACGTGCCGGGCAAGCCGGTGGAAGAGCTGGCGCGTGAGTTTGGTCTGCGCCCGCAGGATATCGTCAAGCTGGCCAGTAACGAGAACCCGCTTGGCCCGAGCCCGGCCGTCCGTGACGCTATTGCTGCCGCTTTGCCGGAGCTGACCCGCTATCCCGATGGCAACGGCTTTGCGCTCAAGCAGGCGCTGGCCGCAAAGTTGGGCGTGGATACCGCTGGTATCACCCTTGGCAACGGCTCGAACGACATTCTTGAACTGGTCACCCGCGCTTTCGTCGGGCCCGAGCATGAGGTGGTGTTCAGCGATCACGCGTTCGCGGTCTACCCGATTGTCACTCAGGCGGTGGGTGCCAAGGCAGTACCAGTGCCGGCAAAGGACTGGGGGCATGATCTGGATGCCATGGCGGCAGCGATAACGCCGGCTACCCGCATCGTCTTTATTGCCAATCCGAACAACCCAACCGGTACCTGGATTGAGCGTGAGGCACTGGAAGCGTTTCTGGATCGCGTCCCCGAGAACGTGATCGTGGTGCTGGACGAGGCCTACACCGAGTACGTTGAAACCGACGACGTGCCCAACGGCGTCGATTATCTGGCCCGCTACGGTAACCTGCTGGTCTCGCGTACCTTTTCCAAGGCCTACGGTCTGGCAGCGCTGCGGGTGGGCTACGGCCTGTCCGCGCCGGCGATTGCCGACGCGCTGAATCGGGTGCGTCAGCCATTCAACGTCAACAGCCTTGCGCTGGCTGCTGCGTTGGCTGCGTTGGAAGATGAGGCCTATCTGATTGAAAGTCGCCGCATCAACCGTCAGGGCATGCAGCAACTGGAGGATGGTTGCCTGGCCATGGGGCTGAGCTGGATCCCGTCGCGGGGCAATTTCCTGGCCATTGATCTCGGGCGTGAAGCCGCTCCGGTATTCCAGGGGCTGCTGCGTGAGGGCGTGATCGTGCGCCCGGTTGCCAATTACGGCATGCCAAATCACCTGCGGGTGACCATCGGCCTGCCGACAGAGAACCAGCGTTTTCTGGATGCTCTCAAGCAGGTGCTGGCGCGTGTCTAATGTAATCGCGTTGTCACAGGGGTCGCCGAAAATCGGTCGTCTTGCGGTTATTGGTCTGGGTCTGATTGGTGGCTCCTTTGCCAAGGGTATGCGCGAGAGCGGTCTGTGCGCCGAGGTGGTCGGCTGTGATCTTGACCCGGTGGCGCGTCGCCAGGCGGTGCCGCTAGGTGTCGTCGATAAGGCCACTGCCGATCTGGCTGAGGCCGTTGCCGGTGCTGACCTGATCATGCTCGCTGTTCCCGTACTCGGCATGCGCGCGGTGCTGGCCCAGTTGGCTGCGATGGATCTCGGTCAGTCGGTAATGACCGATGTGGGAAGTACCAAGGGTGCGGTTGCGCTGGCGGTAGAAGAGGTTTTTGGACAGGTGCCTGCCAACTTCGTGCCGGGGCATCCGATCGCCGGTTCAGAGAAAAGTGGTGTTGAAGCGGCGCGTGCAGACCTGTTTCGCCATCATAAGGTTATTTTGACGCCGCTCGAGCAGACCGCAAAAGACGCTGTTGAGCGGGTTCGACAGTGCTGGCAGGCGCTGGGCGCCGATGTGGAGCAAATGTCACTGGCCGACCATGACGAAGTCCTGGCAGCCACCAGTCATTTGCCGCATTTGCTGGCCTTTTCGCTGGTCGACACCCTGGCATCGCGTAACGAGAATCTTGAAATTTTCCGTTATGCGGCCGGTGGTTTCCGGGACTTTACCCGCATTGCCGCAAGCGATCCGGTGATGTGGCGCGATGTGTTTCTGGCTAACCGGGATGCGGTGCTTCGCAGCCTGGATGCCTTTACTCAGGATCTGGGTCGGCTGCGTGAAGCGGTGGAAACCCGCGATGCCAATACGCTGCTCGGTGTGTTTACCCGAGCCAAGTCGGCGCGAGAGCATTTCAGTACTATTTTGGCCCGCAGGGCTTACATGGAACCTATGCAGACTAACGAATTCAATTTCATCGCGCGCCCTGGCGGGCAGGTGACCGGGCGCATTCGCGTGCCGGGCGACAAATCCATCTCCCATCGCTCCATCATGCTTGGCTCGCTGGCCGAGGGGGTAACCGAGGTAGAAGGTTTCCTCGAAGGTGAAGACAGCCTGGCTACGCTGCAGGCGTTCCGTGACATGGGGGTAGTCATCGAAGGTCCACATCATGGTCGGGTCACCATCAATGGTGTTGGCTTGCACGGCCTCAAGTCTCCGCCGGGTTCGCTGTATCTGGGTAACTCCGGTACCTCCATGCGCCTGCTGTCGGGGCTGCTTGCTGGTCAGGAGTTCGACACTGTGCTCACCGGTGATGCGTCTCTGTCCAAGCGTCCGATGGGGCGGGTGGCCAAGCCGCTGCGTGAGATGGGTGCCCAGATTGAAACCGGTGACGAAGGCCGTCCGCCGCTGCGCATCAAGGGCGGCAGTCGCATGATGGGCATGGATTATCAGATGCCGATGGCCAGTGCGCAGGTCAAATCCTGCATCCTGCTCGCCGGTTTGTATGCCTCCGGCACGACTTCCGTGAGCGAGCCGGCACCGACTCGCGATCACACCGAGCGCATGCTCAAGGGCTTCGGCTATCCGGTCAAGGTGGATGGCGACACGGTTACCATCGAGTCTGGCCACACCCTGACCGCCTGCCGTATCGACGTGCCGGCCGACATTTCCTCCGCGGCATTCTTTATGGTCGCCGCCAGCATCTGTGAAGGTGCTGATCTGACTCTGGAACATGTCGGCATCAACCCGACGCGTATCGGTATCATCAATATCCTGCGTGAGATGGGTGGCAATCTGGAACTGCTGAACGAGCGCGAAGTCGGGGGCGAGCCGGTTGCGGACATCCGTGTTCGCTATGCGCCACTCAAGGGAATCGACATTCCGGTGGATCAGGTGCCGCTGGCCATTGATGAATTCCCGGTGCTGTTTGTTGCTGCCGCCTGCGCCGAAGGGCGCACCATTCTGCGTGATGCAGAAGAGCTGCGGGTCAAGGAATCTGATCGTATTCAGGTTATGGCCGATGGCCTGCAGGCGCTGGGCGTCAAGGCCGAGCCGACACCGGACGGCATTGTCATCGACGGCGGTCCGATTGGCGGCGGCACTGTTGAAAGCCACGGTGACCACCGCATCGCCATGTCGTTCTCGGTTGCTGCGCTGCGTGCCACCGGTGACATTCATATTAAAGACTGCGCCAACGTGGCAACGTCGTTCCCGGGCTTTGTCGAACTGGCGCAGTCAGTCGGCATGAAAGTCCAACTGGAGGAAAACGCGTGATTGATCAACAGGCCCCCGTCATTACCATCGACGGCCCCGGCGGCTCAGGCAAGGGGACCATTGCCGGTCTGCTAGCCCGTCGGCTGGGCTGGAACCTGCTCGACTCGGGGGCGCTGTATCGTCTGCTGGCATTTGCCGCCCGCAATCATGGGGTTGATCTGACCAACGAAGCGGCGCTTGAGGCGTTGGCTGCGCACCTGGATGTGCAGTTTGTCGCCGCTGAAGACGGTCGTGAGCAGCAGATAATTTTGGAAGGTGAAGACGTCAGCCGGGCTATTCGTACCGAAGCGGTTGGTGCTGGTGCCTCTCAGGTTGCGGCGCTGCCGGCCGTCCGCGATGCGCTGCTGCAGCGCCAGCGCGCATTCCGTGAAAAGCCCGGTCTGGTTGCCGACGGACGTGACATGGGGACGGTGGTATTCGCCGATGCCCAGTTGAAGGTGTATCTGACGGCCAGCGCGCAGGAACGCGCGTCACGTCGTCACCGGCAGTTGCTCGAAAAGGGCGAAACTGCTAATCTGGCGAGTCTTCTAGATGAGATCGTCGCGCGTGACGAGCGAGATATGAATCGCAGCGTTGCTCCGCTCAAGCCAGCGGGGGATGCCGTTCAGATCGACTCCACGCAGATGGGCATCGAAGAAGTACTTGAAACAGTTCATGCGATGGCGCGCGAGCGCGATCTGCTGGGCTGATCAGTCTGTACTTTCCGGTCAACCAGCGTCACCGGAAAGAACATTGAGATAATCAACCCACGCAAGCTGGTGGCGTGGCGGGACAGTAGCTGCAAAGCGCGCTTTAAAACGGCTCTGCGGTAGCTGCCCTAAAATACTTACTTACAGGATTCCAAATGAGCGAAAGCTTTGCCGAACTTTTTGAAGAAAGCCTAAAAACCCTTGATATGGAGCCGGGCTCCATCATCACTGGTATCGTTGTGGACATCGACTCCGACTGGGTCACCGTTCACGCCGGTCTGAAATCAGAGGGTGTCATCCCGCGCGATCAGTTCCTGGACGAGCAGGGCGAACTGACCATCGAAGTGGGTGATGAGGTACACGTTGCACTGGATGCCGTTGAAGACGGTTTCGGTGAAACTAAACTGTCCCGCGAAAAGGCCAAGCGCGCCGAATCGTGGAAAGTCCTCGAAGCTGCTTTCGCTGCAGAAGAAGTCGTCAAGGGCGTCATCAACGGCAAGGTCAAAGGTGGCTTTACCGTCGACGTCAACACCATCCGTGCGTTCCTGCCGGGCTCGCTGGTTGACGTACGTCCCGTACGTGACACCACCCACCTGGAAAACAAGGAACTGGAATTCAAGGTCATCAAACTGGACCAGAAGCGCAACAACGTTGTCGTTTCCCGTCGTGCAGTTCTGGAAGCCGAGAACTCCGCCGAGCGCGAAGCCCTGCTGGAAACCCTGCAGGAAGGTCAAGTCGTCAAGGGTATCGTCAAGAACCTCACCGATTACGGTGCGTTCGTCGACCTGGGCGGCGTCGATGGCCTGCTGCACATCACCGACATGGCGTGGAAGCGTATCAAGCATCCGTCCGAGATCGTCAACGTTGGTGACGAGATTGACGTCAAGGTCCTGAAGTTCGACCGTGAGCGTAACCGCGTTTCCCTGGGTCTGAAGCAACTGGGTGAAGATCCGTGGGTCGCCATCACCGGTCGCTATCCGGAAGGTACTCGCGTTACCGCCAAGGTCACCAATCTGACTGACTACGGCTGCTTCGCTGAGCTGGAAGAAGGCGTTGAAGGTCTGGTTCACGTGTCCGAAATGGATTGGACCAACAAGAACATCCACCCGTCCAAGGTCGTACAGGTCGGCGACGAAGTGGAAGTTATGGTTCTGGACATCGACGAAGACCGTCGTCGTATCTCCCTGGGCATCAAGCAGTGCAAGATGAACCCGTGGGAAGAGTTCTCCAGCAAGTTCAACAAGGGCGACAAGATCTCCGGTTCCATCAAGTCCATCACCGACTTCGGTATCTTCATCGGCCTGGACGGCGGCATCGACGGTCTGGTTCACCTGTCGGACATCTCCTGGAACGAAGCAGGCGAAGAAGCTGTCCGTCGCTTCAAGAAAGGCGACGAGATCGAGACTGTCATCCTGTCTGTTGATCCGGAGCGTGAGCGCATCTCCCTGGGCGTCAAGCAACTGGAAGATGATCCGTTCTCCAACTTCGTTTCTCTGAACGAGAAGGGCAGCATCATCACCGGTACCGTCAAGGAAGTTGACGCCAAGGGCGCTGTAATCACCCTGGCCGATGACATCGAAGGCACTCTGAAAGCCTCCGAAATCAGCCGTGACCGTATCGAAGATGCTCGCAACGTCCTGAACGTTGGCGATGAAGTCGAAGCCAAGATCATTGGTGTTGACCGTAAGAGCCGCGTCATTAGCCTGTCCATCAAGGCGAAAGACGTTGAAGACGAGAAAGAAGCCATGCAGGACCTGCGTAAGCAGGAAATGTTGGCCGCTGGTCCGACCACCATTGGTGATCTGATCAAGCAGCAGATGGAAGGCAAGGGCAACTAAGCCTATCCAGCTGTAAAAAAGGGCGACTTCGGTCGCCCTTTTTTGTGCCCGTTCGCTGGGCGGGGCGGGCACAGCTGTAAGCTTCAAGCCCTAAGCTGCAAGTAAAACCTGTGGGGTTGCCAGTTGCGCGGATTCTCTGAGGATTATGAATACGTGACAAGGCTTATAGAAAAGACTTGATAGCCCGGCAAGGCAACACATCCTGATTACGCTTGCGGCTTGCGGCTTGCGGCTTGCGGCTTGCGGCTTGCGGCTTGCGGCTTGCGGCTGCGAAGCGCGCAGGCGCTTCGCTTAACAGGCTGTTCAAACCTAGTCAAGCATGGTAAAACCTTATAAAACGAGTCTACTCGCTTGATAAGAAAGGGAAAACCATGACCAAGTCGGAGTTGATCGAGCGCATTGTCGAACAGCAGGGGCAGTTGTCGGCAAAAGATGTTGAGTTGGCAATCAAAACGATGCTGGAGCATATGTCGCAGGCGCTGGCGACCGGTGAGCGTATTGAGATTCGCGGCTTCGGCAGTTTCTCGCTGCATTACCGGGCACCCCGTGTCGGTCGTAACCCCAAGACTGGCGACTCGGTTGAGCTGGACGGCAAGTTCGTGCCGCACTTCAAGCCGGGGAAGGAGTTGCGTGATCGGGTGAACGAGTCACTCGAAAACGCCTGATCCCATACCTCGCCATCGATACCCTGGGTTATACTTCGCAGACACTCAACGGATGCGGAGTCGTCTCACATGCTGTGGTTAAAGCGCGTGTTGCTGATCCTGGTTTTCCTGCTGGTAGCACTGGCGACCATGGATTTCATGCTGGAAAATCAGCAAACCACCTCACTGCAGTTTCTTGAAATGCAGTCTCCTGCCTGGCCTCTCTCCATATATATCGTGCTGGCGTTCATTCTTGGCAGTGTTCTCGGCGTCTTCGTAGGCTGGCTTATCACCACGCGTCTGCGTTTGAAATTGATGGTTCAGAGCAATGAGTTGAACCGTTATCGCAAGGAAATTGACAAGCTGCGCACCCAGGCTGTCAAAGGCTGATCTCATGCAGGAACTGATGTTCCTGGGCCTGTTTGTACTGGCCCTTGCCATAGGCTGGTTCCTGGGTCGCAGGGAGGCGATCAAGGTCGGCTTCATGTTGAAACCCCATGGCAGTGCCCTGGATCGCCAGTACTTTATCGGCCTGAACTATCTCTTGAACGAGCAGCCGGATGAGGCAATTGAAACCTTCATTCGTGCCCTAGAGGTCAACCCGGAAACCGTCGAAACGCATATTGCGATTGGTAAGCTGTTCTGCCAGCGCGGTGATGTCGAGCGAGCGATCAAGGTGCATCAGAATTTGCTTGCACGTCCGAATTTGACTGCTCCCCAGGCTGATCGTGTTCAACTGGAGCTGGCCAGAGACTATCTTGCTGTTGGCATGCATCAGCGGGCAGAGCGGTTGCTCGAAGAGCTGGCTGGTTCCAGTTCGTCGCTGCGGGCAGAAGCGCTGGTTGATCTAGTGACGGTGTACGAGCAGCAGCACGAGTGGCAGCGGGCAATCGAAATCGGCCGCCGTCTGTTGCGCGAACAGCCCCGGTTCGCGGTGACGCTCGCGCACTATTACTGTGAAATGGCTGTCGCGGCGCTGGCTCAGCGTGAGCTGAACCAGGCGCGCAGTTGGCTGGAGGCTGCGCTCAGGGTCGATGATCATTGCGTTCGGGCACTTATTTTGCTGGCCGAGCTTGAGGAGCATGCGGGTAATCAGAAGGCATTACCTGCATTATTGCACCGGATTGCCAATAATTCGCCGGACTTTGTGCCAGAGGTGCTAGCGTTGGCTGAGCGCTGTGCGGATAATGGCGCGCTGAATTTGGCTGACTATCTCGACCAGGCGCTTGGGCGTGCGAATCCGCCGCCAGTCAAGATACTGCTGGCCAGGGCGCAACATATGCGCCGCGAGCTTGGCAGTGAGGTTGCCGAGCAGTTTCTGCTGAAGCACCTTCAGCAGCAGCCCTCGTTAGCCGGCGTGCTGGGATTGCTCAAATTGGGCGACGAGGGTGCCAGTGAAACAGTGGTATCGGCCCCCCGGCGGTTGCTGGAAACGCTTCAGCGCAGTCGCCCGCAATATCGCTGTGAGCACTGTGGGTTTACCGGTAACAAAGTCTACTGGCAATGCCCCAGCTGCCAGGGATGGTCTACCGTCAAGCCGCTAAGAGGCCATGAGCTGACCTGAGGTCCGCTTGAAACGTTTTTGTTAACAGGATGCATTTTATGCCTACTACCAGCCCCATTATTGTCGCCCTTGATTTTCCCGAGGCGAACGCCGCGTTGGAATTGGCCCAGGCGCTGGATCCCGGGAAATGTCGCGTGAAGGTAGGCAAGGAGCTGTTTACCAGTGCCGGGCCAGCTGTTGTCGAGTCGCTTCAGAACAAGGGGTTTGAAGTTTTTCTGGACCTCAAGTTTCACGATATCCCCAATACCACTGCCAGTGCCGTACGTGCTGCCGCAGAGTTGGGCGTATGGATGGTCAATGTGCACGCGAGCGGAGGGCGCCGGATGATGGAGGCCTGCCGCGATATACTCGAGCGCCGTGGTGGTAAACGGCCGTTGCTGACAGCCGTGACGATTCTGACCAGCCTGGAGCATGAAGACCTGCAGGAGGTTGGCGTCGACATTGAGCCGATGGTTCAGGTTCAGCGGCTGGCTCGACTGACTCAGGATTGCGGCCTTGATGGTGTGGTGTGTTCTGCCCGTGAAGCCAAGGCATTGCGCGGGGCGCTGGGCGACGACTTTCTGCTGGTGACGCCGGGTATTCGCCTGGCAGACAGCGCCGCTGACGATCAGAAGCGCATCGTGACGCCGGCTCAGGCGATGGAAAACGGGAGCAGTTATTTGGTCGTTGGTCGGCCGATCACCCGCGCCGATGACCCGTGCACGGCACTGGATGGTATTCTCGCGACGCTCTGATTCGGGCGAGAGGAAAGAAAAGGCCGGGTAGATCCCCGGCCTTTTTTGCGTTTCAGGGTGTAATCGCAACCTTTAGCACGCCATCACGTTGGTGACTGAACAGCTCGTATGCCTCAACGATGTCGTCAAGGGCGAAGCGGTGGGTGACCATGGGTGTCAGGTCGACGCGGCCAGAGGCCACGACTGCCATCAGGCGGCGCATGCGTTCCTTGCCGCCAGGACACAGGGTAGTGATGATCTTGTGGTTGCCCAAGCCTGCGGCGATGGCATCAAGCGGCATGGAGAGCTTCCCTGAATAGACGCCAAGGCTTGAGAGCGTGCCTCCCGGTTTCAGCGCGCGCAGGCAGGACTCAAAGGTCTGTTGTGTGCCCAGAGCCTCAATAGCCACGTCGACCCCGGCTCCTCCGGTGATTTCCTGTATGCGCAGTAACGGGTCTTCGTCGCGGAAGTTGATGGTAATGTCGGCACCGAGTCTGCGGGCCACGTCCAGTCGTTCAGGGATGCCATCCACTACGATGATGCGGGTGGCGCCCATCAGCTTGGCGCCCGCCGTAGCACAGAGGCCGATCGGGCCCTGGGCAAACACCACTACGGTATCGCCGATCCGAATGTGACCGCTTTCAGCGCCGCCAAAGCCGGTGCTCATGATGTCTGGGCACATCAATACCTGCTCATCGTCCAGCCCATCGGGAATTGGCGTAAGGTTGGCCTGGGCATTGGGAATGCGAACGTACTCTGCCTGACAGCCGTCGATGCTGTTGCCTAATTGCCAGCCCCCCATGGCTTGTCCACCGCACTGGCTTGAGTGGCCGTCCAGGCAGGGATGGCACTGACCACACGGGGTAATCGCGCCTGCTATGACCCGTTGGCCGACCTCGTAGCCGGTAACGGCGCTACCCAGCTTTTCAATGATGCCGACCGGCTCATGGCCGACAATCAACCCCGGCTTTACCGGATACTCGCCTTTTAGGATGTGTACGTCGGTGCCGCAGATGGTCGTTGTGGTAACGCGAAGCAAAGCGTCAGTCGGGCCAATCTGGGGAATGGGACGGTGCTGTAGCTCAATGCGTCCGGGTTCGACGAACACGGCCGCGCGCATGTTACTCATGACTCCTCCTGAACCAGGCAGTGAGGTGGAGTCTTAACGATAGCGCAATGGGTGGGGGATACGTTGACCGGGGTCAAGGGGAGGCGGCACCTCTGGATACCAAGGGTGCCGCTGCAAGGACAATCAGCTGATTTGCGACTGCTGGTAATTTTCCAGGCCGACGGCTTCGATCAGGCTCAACTGGGTTTCCAGCCAGTCAACATGCTCTTCTTCTGCCTCAAGGATGTCTTCGCAGACCTCCCGGCTACCGTAGTCACCCGCCGTCTCGCAGAAGGCAATTGCTTCTTTCAGGGCGGGGAGGGCCTGCATTTGCAGTTTGAGATCGCAGTCGAGGATTTCCTTGGTGTTTTCCCCGATCTTCAGCTTGCCGAGATCCTGCAGATTGGGAAGGCCTTCAAGGAAGAGAATGCGTTTGATCAGCCGATCAGCGTGCTTCATCACGTGAATTGACTCGTGATATTCCTTGTCGCCCAGTTTTTCCAGGCCCCAGTCCTGCAGCATACGTGCGTGCAGAAAGTACTGATTAATTGCAATCAGTTCGAAACTGAGCACGGTATTCAGGTGCTGGATGACTTTCTTATCGCCTTTCATAGCGCTGCCCTCTGGACTGTTCAGTCGCCAAGTTTGGGCTGCTGCTATCGGCTTGTCAAATCTAAGTATTTGAAAAGAAAAGAGTTAAAAATGATTATCAGGCGATAATGAGAGTCGCCATCAAGCGGCGACGAATTGACCTGCAGCCATGCCAGCTGAGGCCTGGGAGGTGAGTGTTTCACTCAGTAGTGACTTGCAATCGCGCGCACACTTGCCGCATTGGGTGCCTACGTCCAGATCGTTGCGCAGATCACGCATCGAGCAGGCTCCGCCAGCGATGGCGTCCTTAATCTGGTTGTCGGTTACACCTTTGCAGAGACAAACGTACATACAATCGCTCCTGAACAGCCTTGGCTGACAATAGGTGCATGCTAATTCGAATGAGAATGATTGTCAAAGGAAATAGCATCAATCTATTTGTACGATTGATGGCGTGGCAGTGGGCCCGGTCGACGCAAGCGTGCAAGCCGGATGGCCAGGAAGGGCGGGCCGAGTGGCCCGCCTGTGACGGGTCAGTCGAGGACGTTGTAGATGATGGATTCAATGATCCCGGTAGTGACATTGGCGAGTACCACATCATCGTCGATCTGGCGCCACTCGTAGCCGTCGTAATGGGGCAGGCGGCTCTCCAGGCGCGGGTCCAGCTGTCTGGCAATGCCCGGTGGCAGCGGTTTGCCGCGCGCCAGGTTCTTGCGAATGCCGGGCGGCAGGCTGTCACCGCGCTGTACCAGGTCGCGGTGGTCGCGGAAGATACGGCGGATCAGATCTTCTTCAATTCGATCATAGGGGCGGACGTCGCGGTCGCGACCCCGTTCCTCATACCGGCTTCGGTCACGATCATGATCATCGCGATAGTCGTTCTGATGCGACGAGTGACCGTTGTTGCCGTTGCCGTGCTCGTCCTGCCTGGCCTGAGACGGGCTGGCAATCACCATTGCCAGCAGGCCGGCAACGAGTAGGGGAGTTGTCTGCAGGCGCATGGACCTGTCCTTTATGCAATGTTGGTCTTTCTTGGAGCCTGGCTTGCGTCGTGGGTTCCTGATTGTCCGCCTGCGGACGGTGTGCGCCAGGTCCAGAACAGGCTCCATACCAGCGCGCCGGCGCCGAGCCACAGCGTTTCCGGCAAGGTGCCACCGCGGTTCAGCCATTCGTGGGCAAGCCAGGGGCCGATCAGTTGCGTAACGCTGTAGAGTGCGATCAGTGCTGCGGACAGCCTCGGGCCCTGGTGTGGTTGTAGATTGCGGCCTAACCGCTGAGTCAGCAGCACCGCGCCAAGGAAGCTGCTACCCATCAGCAGTGAGCACAGCACAACGCCCCACACGCCGGACAACAGCAGAGCAAAAACGACGCTGGCCAGTTGCAGCGCATAGTTGAGCAACAATGCGCGCTGATCGCCAAAGCGTTGTCCCAGGTGGTTCCATAGCCACGCGGCGGGCAGGGTCGCGCATGCGACGATCAGCCAGCTCTGATGCACCATCGGGTGGGCGTTACCGAGTTGAATACTGGCAATCATTGGCAGGAAGGTCATCGGCAGGATGTAGCCCAGTCCGGCGCCAGCGTAGGCCCAGAACAGCGGGCGAGTCTGTTTATCCAGCAGCGGCGAGTGGCGGCCTGCCTGAGGGCTGGCGTGCGTGCGCCGTGTCGCTTCTGGCTCTAGCCGCAGCATGACCCAGCCGCCCCAGGCTGCCAGCGGCAGACTGAGCAGAGCCGCGGGCCACCAACGCTCTGCCGTCGTCAGGCTCAGCCCGGGCGGATTGGCCAGCAGGCCAGAAATCAGCAATCCTGCGCCTACCCCCAGATAGATCAGGCCGCTTAGATTGATGCGTTGGCGGGCAGCCAGCCACTCCATCACCAGCGCTGGCACCATGACAAATACCAGACCATTGCTAATGCCGTTCGCCAGCCGCAGAGCGGTGATGCTGGGCAGGTCGTTGGTTAGGCTCAGGCCAATCAGCGAGAGGCAATGTACTGCCAGTGCCAGCGGTACGCTCCGATGAATCTGCGAGGGACGATGCCAGCGAATGGCAATCAGTGCCCCCAGCAGGTAGCCAATGTAGTTCCAGGTTGCCAGTGATGCGCCTTGCCCGGTGCTGAACTGTCCATCACTGACCAGCAGAGGCAGCAGCGGGGTAAAGATGAACCTGCCGAGGCCATGAACAACCAGCAGCAGAGCTGCGGCAGCAAGCACGGCTTGCTGAGTGGATGGTGCGCGGCTCGGCATCGGCCAGTCTCCCGTTCAGTCGCTGAAGCACCTGGTGCCCTGCGGTTGTTGGCAGCGCCATCATCGCGGCGAATAGGGGGTATATCCATCGCTGATGCGCTACTAAAGATAGCCCCTGTTCTTCTGCAGGCCTTGTGATTCCTGCACTCCGGCCTGTCGGGTGCGGCCGGAGCATACCAGCGGCTGAAACATATTGCATGAAGTTGGGTTCGCCGGACGGGACTGAGAGTAGTGCGGTGGGATTACTCTGCGGTATAGAGTATACAAACGTACACGGCCATTTCCGCGATGTCCGGTATGCACGAGAAGACAAATATAAGAAAGCGAGCCTTGCTCGTACGATTCTCTGGAGAGTGGTATGTCGCAGTCCAATAGCGATGCAAATGGCGTTCTGAAGCGCTCAACGATTTTGCTCCACGGGTCCATCGGCATGCCGTTGGCCATCATCGGCTACCCTCTGGTGGTCTACCTTCCCCCGTTTTATGCCCAGGAAGTGGGCTTGAATATGGCGCTGATGGCGCTGGTGCTGGTCATCGCCCGACTATCTGACGTTGTCACTGACCCGCTGATCGGGACCCTGAGCGATCGCTGGCGCACGCGCTTTGGTCGTCGCAAGCCCTGGCTGGTGATGGGGGTGCCGCTGATGCTGGCGGGAACGGTGATGATCTTTATGCCACCGGACGGGACGGGGATTGGTCATCTGCTGTTGTGGACGGTGCTGATGTACCTAGGTTGGACCATGGTGACCCTGCCGTATGGCGCGTGGGGGGCAGAGCTGTCCAACCAGTACCACCAGCGCAGTCGTGTGGTGGCTTCCCGCGAGGGGTTTGTGCTGATCGGGCTGTTTCTGGCGGCGCTGGCACCGGCGCTGGTGCAGGCGTTGGGCGCACGTTATCAGGCGGGTCAAACCGACGGCTGGCTGATGGAGACAGCGGTATTGCTGTTCGGCAAGGATGGTCAGCTGGGTATCGGCTACGGTCCGATTCTCGCCGTCATGGCCTGGATGCTGCTGATTCTGTTGCCGCTGACCGTGTTCTGGGTGGTGGGGGCGGTCAAGGAAGCGCCGCCGCAATCGGCTGAGCGGACTGACTGGAAGAAAGGGCTGCGGGTCATGAAGAACAACGGCCCGTTCAAGCGGATGATTCTGATGCTGCTGGTTGTGGTCACCGGTGAAGCCTTCCGCAACGCGCTGTCGGTGTTTTTCATGCAGCACGTAATTCAGATCCAGGCCCAGATTGGTCTGATGTATCTGCTGTATTTCGGTATCGGTATTCTCGGTATTCCGTTCTGGCTGCATGTGGGCAAACGCATTGGCAAGCACCGCGCATTCTGTGCTGCGCTGGCCATTTCCAGTACCAGTATCCTTGGCATGTTCTTCCTCGGCGCAGGGCAGCTGGCTCCCTTTGCTGTGCTGTTTGCGATCAAGGGCTTCTGCTTTGCCGCGTTCCAGTTTTTGCCGCTATCGATGCTGGCCGATATCGTCGACCTGGATACCGCCCGCAGTCGTGAGCATCGGACCGGCCTGTTCTTCGCCATCAGCGGCATGGCGCAAAAGGCAGCGATGGCGCTTGGTCTCGGGTTGTCGCTTGGGCTGCTGTCGCTGGTTGGCTTTGATGCCAAGGCGGTTGAACACAGCGCCGAGCAGCTGTTGTCGCTTCGGGTGCTCTATATTCTGGGGCCGGTGCTGCTGTACATGACGGCGTTTGTCATTGCCTGGCGCTATCCGTTGACGGCGGAGCGGCAGGAGCGCATCCACGGTTGGGTGGTGCGTCGCGAAGCCCGCCTGAGTGTTACTGCCGCGTCGCGCTGAGCTGCGTTATTACCGATTTTGTCGGCACATTCCGCGCGCGGATGTGCCGACATTGGGTATGCTGGCGTCCTGAATAGGATCCGGGTGGTCATTTTATATCACCCGATACGCCGCAAATCTGATCGGAAGGATCGCAGGATCATGTCGGAACACTCGCAGTTTCGTTTGCTCGGCAGCAAACGGTTTCTCCCTTTCTTCATCAGCCAGTTGCTTGGCGCCTTTAACGACAACCTGTTTAAACAGGCGCTGATTCTGGCGATCCTGTTCAAGCTCAGCTTCAATACCGACCGCGATCTGCTGATCAATCTCAGTGCCTTGCTGTTTATCCTGCCGTTCTTTCTGTTTTCGGCGCTGGGCGGGCAGTTTGGCGAGAAGTTCGACAAGGACATGCTGATCCGGCGTATCAAGCTGGGCGAGGTCGGCATCATGTTGCTGGGGGCGCTTGGCCTCTGGCTCGGTAGTCTGCCGCTGTTGCTGGTGGTGCTATTCGCGATGGGCACGCAGTCGGCGCTGTTCGGTCCGGTCAAGTATTCGATCCTGCCGCAGGCGCTGGCAGAGGACGAGCTGGTCGGCGGCAATGCGCTGGTCGAGATGGGCACCTTTCTGGCGATTCTGGGCGGTACACTCTGCGCAGGCATCCTGATGGCCTCTGGGGGCTGGGCCGCGCTGGTGGGCGGTTCGGTGGTACTGGTGGCCATTGGTGGCTATCTGGCTGCGTGCCGAATCCCTGCGTCCAGCGCCGGCCTGCCGAACCTGGCCATTGACTGGAACATCTTCCGTCAGTCCTGGGCCATTCTGCGGCTGGGTCTGAAAGAGCAGGTTCCCTCGGTGTCGCGCTCGATTCTCGGCAACTCCTGGTTCTGGTTCCTCGGCGCAACCTATCTGACGCAGATCCCCGGTTTTGCCAAGGACTACCTGCACGGTGATGAAAGCGTGGTGACGCTGATTCTGACCGTCTTCTCGGTTGGTATCGCGCTGGGCTCGGTGCTGTGCGAACGGTTGTCCGGGCACAAGGTCGAGATTGGTCTGGTGCCGTTCGGCTCGTTTGGGTTGAGCGTCTTCGGCCTGCTTATCTGGAGCATGTCAGGCAGCATTGCCGTCGGCGCTTCACCCTATGACTGGATAGAATTGCTCAAGCAGCCGGGCGCCTGGGGCGTGATGGGCAGTATTCTCGGGTTGGGTGTGTTTGGTGGCTTCTACATCGTGCCGCTGTATGCGCTGATTCAGTCGCGCAGTCATGAGGACGAGCGCGCACGCGTTATCGCCGCCAACAATATTCTCAACGCGTTGTTGATGGTGTGCTCGGCGATTCTCGCGATCGTCATGCTCAGTGTGCTGGAGCTGTCGATCCCGACCCTGTTCCTGACCATTTCGCTGCTTAACCTGCTGGTCAACGGCTACATCTTCAAGGTGGTGCCCGAGTTCAGCATGCGTTTTCTCATCTGGCTGCTGGGCCACTCTATGTACCGGGTTGAGCACCGTAATCTGGAAGCGATTCCGGATGAGGGAGCCTGTGTGCTGGTCTGCAACCACGTGTCGTTTGTGGACGCATTGCTGATTGGCGGCGCAGTGCGCCGCCCCGTACGCTTTGTCATGTATTACAAGATTTACCAATTGCCGGTGCTCAACTTTGTTTTCCGCACCGCCGGTACGGTCCCGATTGCTGGTCGTCAGGAAGACGAGGCGGTGTATGAGGCCGCCTTCAAGCGTATTTCCGAGTATCTGCGGGCGGGCGAGGTGGTCTGTATCTTCCCGGAGGGCAAGCTGACAGCGGATGGCGAGATGGATGCGTTTCGTGCCGGTATCACGCGTATTCTGGAAAACGACCCGGTACCGGTCATCCCGATGGCATTGCAGGGGTTGTGGGGCAGCTTCTTCAGCCGTGACCCGAACAAGGGGTTCTTCCGCCGCTTCTGGTCACGGGTCGGGTTGGTCGCAGGCGAGCCGGTGGCGCCGGAAGCTGCCCTGCCGGACAGCCTGCATCAGCAGGTGCTGACGCTGCGCGGTGATCGCCGCTGAATCTGTTAGCTATTAAAGCTAGGCCAGTGTAGGGACGCAGCATGCTGCGTCCGGCTTGACTGCCGCACTTGGTTGATAACTCACCATGCGGCTGAGCAGCGGACGCGACATGTCGCGCCCCTGCGGCTGGTGATCAGTGGTGATGACCGCCCACGCCGTGGGCGTGACCGTGAGCCAGCTCTTCTTCGGTTGCAGCGCGGACGTCGAGGATCTCGACGTTGAAGGTCAGCTCGCGGCCTGCGAGCGGGTGATTGGTATCAACCACTACCTGCGACAATCCCGGCTTGACCACCACAACCTGACGCGGGCCTTGCTCGGTCTGCAGCACGGCGATCATGCCCGGCTTCCACTTTTTTGCACCTTGCAGGTACTTGGCCTGCACTTTTTGCAGGGCGTTCTCGTGCGGCTGGCCGTAAGCCTTTTCCGGCGGGATGGTGACGGTGAAACTCTCGCCAGCGCTGCGACCTTCCATGGCTTCCAGCAGACCATCGATCAGGCCCGCCTGACCATGCAGGTAGAGCACCGGTTCGTGCTCGCGAGAGGATTCAATCGGGCCATCCGCATCGGACAGGTCGTAGTGAAACTGGACAACGGTTTTCTCGGCAATCTGCATGGTTCAATCCGTTTGGGTTGAGTGATCAAAGGCCGCCATTATCCAGACTCGCGCAGCATATTTCCATCCGCGGTTCAGTCGCCCCAGAGTTCCTCCAGGCGCGAATCACGGCCGCAGGTGGTGCGGTAGAAGTTATAGCGCAGCGGATTCTTGTGGTAGTAGTCCTGGTGGTACTCCTCGGCGGGGTAGAAGGGCTGACGCGGCAGAATCAGCGTGGCGATCGGCTGCTCGAAGCGGCCGGAGCGCTCCAGCGCATCGCGCGAGGCTTCCAGCAGCGCTTTTTGCTCGTCATTGGCGTAGTACATCGCGCTGCGGTACTGCATGCCGTGGTCGCAGAACTGTGCATTCGGGGTGATTGGGTCAATGGTTTTCCAGAACGCTTCAACCAGTGTTGCGTAGCTGGTTTTGCTCGGGTCGAAGAACACCGCCACCGATTCGATATGGCCGGTCCCGCCAGCAGACACTTGCTGGTAGTTGGCGCTGCTGGCATCGCCGCCGGTGTAGCCTGAAATGGTCTCGACGACGCCCGGCATCTTGTCGAAATCCGACTCGGTGCACCAGAAACAGCCCCCTGAGAACACCGCCATTTCCGTGCCGGCAGGCCCTTCGGTAATCGCCTCATTGGCAAAACTGACCGGCGCAATCAGCAGCAGACCAAGCAGTATTGAGCGGATCATGCGTCACCTCGCAGGGCCGGCATTGGCTCGCCGGCGGCAATGAACTTAAGGGCCACACCGTTGTTGCACCAGCGCTCGCCGCGCGGTGGCGGACCGTCGTTGAAGACGTGGCCCTGATGCCCGCCGCAGCGCCCGCAGTGGTACTCGGTGCGCGGCCAGATCAGTGCGTAATCCTGTTTGGTGCCCATGTGGCCGGCAATCGGCTGGGTGAAGCTGGGCCAGCCGGTTCCGCTGTCAAACTTGTGTTCGGATGAGAACAGCGGCAGATGGCAAGCGGCGCAGACATAGGTGCCGTCCTCGTACAGCTTGTCCAACGGGCTGCTGCGTGGACGTTCAGTATCTTCCTCGAACAGAACCTTCCAGGCGGCCTCCGAGACCTTGTCGCGCCAGTAGTCCGGGTCGGTATTCAGCGCTTGCACTGTCGATTCATGGAAGGCATCGGCAGCCTGGACGTTGGTGGTCAACAGGGGCAATGCCGGTGCGGCCAGCAGGCCGGAAAGCAGGGTGCGGCGTTTCATGGTCGTTCCTGTTCTGTGAGTTCAGCTATCTGACGCCTGACAGGGGCATTTGTTACATCGAGCCTGAATGATCATTCGAAGTGATTGTGGCTGAGACAGCTTGGCGTTTTGTCCCGGGCCGGATAGGCTATTCAGGCCAATCACATTAACAGGGTAGAACAATAATGATCGGTTCCCGAATGCGTACATGGCTGGTAGGCGCTTTGCTTACCAGCGGCCTGGTTGCTGGCAGCTGGGTAGACAGCACACCGCACACCTTTACCCAACAACGGCTGGATGCTTTTGGCGCAGCCATGGCGCAGGAAGTTCAGCAGGGCCGCATCGCTGGTATTGCAACGCTGGTCTACCAGAACGGTGAGGTGGTACAGCGTGGCCAATACGGATTTGCCGACCGGGAGCAGAGCAAGCCACTGACGCCTGACAGCCTGTACAAGATTTTCTCGTTGACCAAGCTGGTGACCGGCACTGCGCTGCTGACACTCTACGACGAGGGTCGTTTTGAACTGGATGATCCCGTTGGCAAGTATATCCCCGAGCTGCAGAACCTCCGGGTTGCGGTTGCCGACGGGCCCGACGGGATGCCCGAGACCGAGCCGGCAGCGCACCCGGTAACCATTCGCGAACTGATGACCCACACTGGTGGCTTCACCTACGGCCGCTTCGGCAATACCCAGGTCGATCAGCTGTACGTCAAGGCGGATATTCAGAACCGCGATTCCACCTTTGCCGACATGATGGCCAAGCTGCAGCACATTCCGTTGCTATATCAACCGGGCACCGTATGGAATTACAGCATCTCGGTCGATATCCAGGCCTATCTGGTTGAGGTGCTGTCGGGTAAGTCGTTTGACGCCTATCTGCAGGAGCGCCTGTTCGATCCGCTGAAGATGGTCGATACCGACTTTTATGCGCCGGCGGATAAGGCTGAGCGCTTGGCACTGTCCTACAAGCCACAGGAAGATGGCTCACTCGCGCCCCTGCCAAATACACCGTTCCTCAGCAAGCCGCGGTTTCTCAATGGCGGCGGCGGGCTGATCTCGTCGCTGGACGACTACCTGCGGTTCGCGCGCATGTTGCTGGCCGGTGGTGAGCTGGACGGGGTGCGGATTCTCAAGCCGGAAACGGTCGAGTTGATGCGTCAGAACCAGCTGCCGGAAGGTGTGGACAATATTGGCCCGTTCTTTCCCGGTAACCAGTTTGGCCTAAACGTGGCGGTGGTCAACGACTCGCCCGCTGCGGGTTACTTGCCCGAAGGCACGTTCTGGTGGTGGGGGATTCAAGGCGCGTGGTGCTGGATTGATCCGAATAACCAAGCGATTGTGATCGGCATGATGCAGAACACCGACTATCGCCTGTCACGGATGATTCACGGCAAGGCAAGTCGTGCGCTTTACGGGCCAGTGGAGCCCTGATCCGGGGCTCCAATGGCCCGGGGGTAGCAGGTGTGGCGAGTGCGGGCACGGCATGCCGTGCCCCTGCGCTAGGGTAGGGCGACCGTAGCGAAACGGTCAGGCAGAGCGACCGGTATCCAGTACCTGCTCCAGCGGTAGCTGGGCGTGCAGATTGACGCTGCCCTGGGCAGGAAACACCACCAGATGCTCCGCTGCAACCCGCAGCCCGACCTCGTCGCCGGGCTGATGATCGGCGTGGCTTGGAAACAGGGCTTCCAGCTGGGTGCCGGTCTGCAGTTGCATGCGGTAGAGGATGGTCGCGCCCTGGAAGGTACGATCAATAACCCTCGCACGCAGCTCACTGTGAGCGTCTCCCACCAGGTCATCCGGCCGCAACAGCACATCGACCGCGCCGCCGACGGGCAACTGATAGGCGCGATTACCGTGAATCACTCCCAGCTCGGTCTGCACGGTGTCGCTGGAGAGCAGTTGCCCACGAATGAAGTAGCCCTGACCGATGAAGCTGGCAACAAAGGGCGTCGCCGGTTCGTGGTAGAGGTTATACGGGGTGTCCCACTGCTGCAGTTGGCCGTCCTTCAGCACGCCGACGTGATCGCACACGGCAAAGGCCTCGGCCTGATCATGGGTCACCAGCATGGCGCTGATACCGCGTGACTTGAGAATGTCGCGCACTTCGGCCGAGAGCCGGCGGCGCAGTTCGCCGTCCAGGTTGGAGAAGGGTTCATCCAGCAGCAACAGACGCGGGTTGGGAGCCATGGCCCGAGCCAGCGCAACACGTTGCTGTTGACCGCCGGACAGCTCATGCGGGTAGCGCGAGCCCAGCTTGTCCAGCTTGACCAGAGCGAGCAGCTCTTCAACGACCCGTTTACGCTCCGGACTCTTGTGAATACCAAAGCCCACATTCTCGGCGACGGTCAGATGCGGGAACAGTGCATAGTCCTGAAAGACCATGCCAATCTGCCGCTGCTCGGGGGCAATGCGCAGGGTTGGGGTGCTCAGGGCCTTGCCGTCGAGCAGGATTTCGCCGCCGGTAATGGGTTCAAATCCGGCGATAGCGCGCAGGGTCGTGGTTTTACCGCAACCGGAGGGACCCAGCAGACAGCCGATGTCGCCTTCGCGCAGACGAATGTTCAGGTCGTTGACGATCAGCTGCTGGCCGTAGCCGCATTTGAGGTTGTTCAGCTCTAGTACCGGGCTGGACATACCGTCTCACTCAACCAGCAGGAATTCGACCAGCGCCTTTTGAGCGTGCAGGCGGTTTTCGGCCTGATCCCAGACAACGCTGCGCGGATCGTCCATCAGCTCGGCGCTGACTTCCTCGCCACGGTGGGCCGGCAGGCAGTGCATGAATAATACGGACTCATCGGCCGCATCAAGCATGGCTGGCGTGACCTGATAGGGCGCGAACTGCTTCAGGCGTGCTTCTGCTTCGTCTTCCTGGCCCATGGACGCCCAGACATCGGTATTGACCAGATGGGCACCGGAAACGGCTTCCATCGGATCGCGCATCACGGTTACGCGGTCACCGGCCTGTTCGAGGAACTGCGCCGACGGCTCATAGCCTTCCGGGCAGGCGACGCGAAGCTGGAAGTCAAACTGGATGGCAGCCTGAATAAAGGTGTTGCACATGTTGTTGCCATCGCCAATCCAGGCCACGGTCTTGCCCTTGATCGGGCCGCGGTGCTCCAGATAGGTCTGCATGTCGGCGAGCAACTGGCAAGGATGCAGGTCGTCGCTCAGACCATTGATGATCGGCACCTTGGAGTACTGGGCAAAGGTTTCCAGTGTCTCGTGGGCGAAGGTGCGGATCATGATCGCATCGCACATGCTGGACAGCACACGGGCACTGTCTTCGATCGGCTCGCCACGGCCCAACTGGGTGTCACGCGGAGACAGGAAGATGGCCTGGCCACCCAGATGAATCATGCCGGCTTCGAAGGAGACGCGGGTACGGGTAGAGGCCTTTTCGAAGATCATCCCCAGTACGCGGTTTTTCAGCGGCTCGTACACCACGCCCTGGCGATGCAGTGACTTGAGTTCGATGCCACGTTTGATCAGGCCAATGAGTTCTGCTTCGGAGCAGTCCATCAGCGATAGAAAGTGCCGTGTAGTCATATGTGTACTACCTGAGTTACCTCGGCCGCCCGGCGACCGGAAACAGTGACCCGTACCACGACCTGACGGCCTGGTATCAGCCACAGCAAATAAAGAGAAGCGGGGATCTTATAGGGAAATTCCGGGCAAAGGCAAATAAAGCGGTCTGCGCGGCAGATTCAGTCGCTGAATAGACCCGTATTCTGCCGCGTGCAGCGCGGTGGCGAGCCAGCCGCAACAGCCCCTAGAATGGTTGATCATAATAATACCTGCCTGGTGAATGACATGTCCGTGACCCACTACCGCGCCTGCCACCTGTGCGAGGCCATCTGCGGCCTGGCGATTGAGACCGAAGGTGACCGCATTCTCTCAATCAAGGGTGACCCGCAAGACCCTTTCAGCCGCGGCCACATCTGCCCGAAGGCGATTGCCCTGCAGGATATTCAGGATGATCCGCAGCGCCTGCGCCAGCCGGTGAAGCGGGTTGACGAGCGCTGGGAGGAGATCAGCTGGGACGAGGCGTTTGCACTGGTGACAGAGCGTCTGGCGGCGATCCAGCAAAAGCATGGCAATAACGCCGTGGGCGTCTACATGGGCAACCCGAATGTGCATAACTACGGCTCCATGACCCATGGCAACTACTTCCTGGGGCAACTGCACACCCGCCAACGCTACTCGGCCACCTCGGTTGATCAACTGCCGCACCATCTGGTGTCGCTCTGGCTCTATGGCCACATGTTGATGATCCCGATCCCGGATATTGACCACACCGATTACTTCCTGATGCTCGGCGCGAACCCGCTGGCCTCCAATGGCAGCATTATGACCGTGCCAGACGTGACCAAGCGCATCAAGGCACTGCAAGGGCGGGGTGGCAAGCTGGTGGTGGTCGATCCGCGCCGCAGCGAAACGGCTGCCATTGCCAGTGAGCACCTGTTCATTCAGCCGGGTACCGACGTTGCCTTGCTGCTTGGCTTGCTCAACACCCTGTTCAGCGAGCAGTTGACCCGCCAGAGCCCGGTGCTGGAAAGCACTGCCGGGCTGGCAGAGGTGCGCGATGCGGTTGCCGAGTTCACCGCCGAGCGGATGGCTCCGGCGTGCGGCATTCCAGCCGAACAGATCCGCCAGTTGGCACGAGACTTTGCTGGCGCCGAGCGCGCGGTTTGCTATGGCCGCATGGGCGTGTCGGTACAGCGTTACGGCACCCTCTGCCAGTGGCTGATTCAGGTCATCAACCTGGTCACCGGCAATGTGGATGTGCCCGGCGGTTCACTGTTTCCGGAGCCTGCGTTTGAGGTGGCATCGGCCCGGCGCCCCGGCCATTTCGACAAGTGGCGCTCGCGGGTCTCCGGGCTGCCGGAATTCAATGGCGAGCTGCCGGTCGCCGCGTTGGCCGAGGAAATTCTGACTCCGGGCGAGGGGCAGATCCGCGCGTTGGTCACCTCGGCGGGTAACCCTGTGCTGTCCACGCCCAACGGTCGTCAGCTTGATGCCGCGCTGGAGAGTCTGGAGTTCATGGTCAGTGTGGACCTCTATATCAATGAAACCACCCGCCACGCCGACGTCATTCTGCCGCCCACCGCATCACTGGAACACGATCACTACGACATCACATTCAACAACTTCGCTGTTCGCAACGTCACCCGCTATAACCAGCCGGTGTTGAGCAAGCCCGAGGGCGCACTGCACGACTGGGAGATTTTTGTCGGTCTTGGCAAGGCGTTTGCCGCTGCGACCGGGCAGCCGGCGCGGCCGACACAGCCACCGCATGAACTGGTCGATATGGCGGTGCGTGCCGGCCCCTATGGCGACCGCCTGTCGCTGAATGTACTCAAGGAAAACCCGCACGGTATCGATCTTGGCCCGCTGCAGCCCAACCTGTTGCGCCGAATTCAGACCGAGAGCCGGCGCATTGAACTGGCTCAGCCCGCCATGCTGCAGGATCTGCAGCGGGTTGCCGCCGAGCTGGCAGAACTGGCACCCGCCGCTGGTGAATTGCGCCTGATTGGCCGTCGCCATGTGCGCAGCAATAACTCCTGGATGCACAACTATCAGCGTTTGGTGAAGGGTAAGCCGCGTGACCAGTTGCTGATGCATCCGGACGACCTGACCGCGCGCAATCTGCAGGATGGGCAGCAGGTGACCGTGCGCTCGCGGGTGGGCGAGGTGCAGGTGGCGGTCTGCGCCAGTGATGAAATGGCACCGGGCGTGGTTAGTCTGCCCCACGGTTGGGGGCACAACCGGCCCGGTATTCAAATGGATATTGCCGAGCAGCATGCGGGTGTCAGCGTCAACGACCTGACCGATGAGCGCTTCCTCGATCCGGTGACCGGTAATGCCGCGCTCAACGGTCTGCGGGTTGAGGTGGTGGCAGCATAAGCGGGCGCTTTGCTGTAGAATGCCCGGTCAGCAACGCGTTCGAATGCCCTTTACGTTATGAGGAATACCATGGATATCATCGATACCATCAAAGAACAGATCGCCAGCAACCCGGTGCTGATCTACATGAAAGGCGCGCCGAATGCTCCGCAGTGCGGCTTCTCTGCCCGCGCCGTGCAAGCACTGATGGCTTGTGGTGAGAAGTTCGCCTACGTGGATATCCTGCAGAATCCGGACATCCGTGCGAACCTGCCGGGTTATGCCAACTGGCCGACATTCCCCCAGCTGTGGATCAATGGTGAACTGGTCGGTGGCAGTGACATCATTCTCGAGCTGCATGAATCCGGCGAACTGCAAGGTATGGTCAAGGCTGCTCAGCCCGCTGCCTGATCCGTATCGCGCAATACTGAAACGCCCGACGGCCTGTGGCCTCGGGCGTTTTTTATTCACCGCGAAATGTCGGTGTTCCGGCGTGCGCTCCGTACCGATGGCCACCACCGTTCTCCCACGGGCCCTGGTCAATCAGAAGAACGGCTCCGCGCCGCTGGCGACAAAGTGCGGGTTTTCAAAGCCGGGCTTGCCGTACCGCAATGGCCCGCCGTCGAAGGTTTGTACCTGCCCGCCAGCGGCGGCCAGCACGGCATGGCCGGCGGCAATATCCCACTCCATGGTTCGACCTTGGCGGGGGTAAATGTCAGCCTTGCCAGCGGCAATCAGACATAGCTTGAGCGACGATCCTGCATTGACCAGCTTGTGTATTTTTCGGCCGGACAACAGCTGCTTCAGCGCCTGCTCGTCACCATGCGATCGACTGGCCAGTACGTCCAGTCCTTGCTCGCCGGGCGTCCGTACATGAATCGGCTCGCGGCCGGTGACGCTTTCAAAGAAGGCACCATCGGCTAGCGAGCCGGCATACAACTCGCCGAGTGCCGGAGCCAGTACGACCCCCAGTATGGGGCGGCCGTGCTCGATCAGAGCGATGTTGACCGTGAACTCGCCGTTGCGGTTGACGAACTCGCGCGTACCATCCAACGGGTCTACCAGCCAGAAGCAATCGCCGATTTCAGGAACAATACCGGCAGCGCAGGCTTCTTCCGCCACCACCGGGAAGTTGCAGGTTAGTTTCGCCAGCTCGCTGAGGATAATGGCTTCGGCCTTCTCGTCGGCTTCGGTGACCGGGGACGCGTCGGCTTTGCCGCGCACCTCAAAGTCGCTGTGGTAGATGTCGAGAATCAACTCGCCGGCCGCCCGGCAAACAGGGATCAGGGCGTTCAGTAGTTTCCGTTGTTCTGCTGCCTGCATGCTGCTTCCTGATTGGGATGTTGGCCCTGCAGGATACCATCAAGCGCGGAGCCGTCGCTTCGTTCAGTGTGCCTTGGCGGGCAAACTGGACCATCGCCATTCATCCGGTTGGTTGCACAAGCCAGCGGTCACAGGGCTGTTGTGGATCTGCTGTATGGTGGGTGCCAGGTCGCGCGGCTCAGGGATATAGCGATCCCAGTAGTCGCGCATCCACAACATGCGCCCAGGTGTCTTCAGTTGCAGCTCGTCCTTGTGCAGTAGCATCCAGCGCGTGGTGGCGGTTTTCCAGGCCTGCACGATGCGCGGCATGGAGTAGGTCGGCTCAAGCAGGACATGTGCGTGGTTCGGCATGATGCACCACGCAATCAGTTTGTAGCGCTTGCGGTTATGTTGCTCAAGCGCGTCGATCAGCTCGGCGGCCATGCGTGGATGCCTCAACAGACAGCAACCCTCACCTTGCTGCAGCACCTCCTCGAGGCGCTGGCGTCTCTGCAGGGCGCGTTGGGCCTGGGGGTAGTCGCGAATTTCCTTGCTGATTGCCCGTTGAGTGCATTGTGGTAGCGCATCAGCCAGCTTCAGGGTGATCAGCTGCACATCGTAAGGAATGGGGCGTTCTGAGACGCTGGGCTGTCGCTCCCAGCCTTTCCATACGTCGGCGCGATTAACGCTGGGGGTGAAGTTGTCTCGGGACATTGATCTTCCTTGTCGTTGTTCCATCAGGAACCTTAACAGCAGGAAGAATGATGTCATTTGGCCGTATTCGCCAAATGTGAAACAAATTGGATTTTTGGCTCAATGCTAGCCCAAACGGGTGAGGTGGCTAACCTTCAACAGGCCTTTGGCGTCGGATCAGTAGCGTGTAGCAGGCGATCAGCAGTAGGCCCACCAGCAACCCACAGCTGTTCGCCATGACGTCTCCCCAATCCGGGGAGCGGGTAGGGTGCAGGGATTGAACCAGTTCCACAGCGGCGCCAACAAGTGTCATGAAGATCGCTCGAAACCACCAGCGCCAGCGAGGGAAGGCGGCGAAGCTGAGCACCGTCAGGGCAAAGATGCCGCCGGCGTGGTAGCCGGAGGCCTGCCAGCTGTACGCGGTTGGTGGCGGGCTGGGGCTCATGCCCAGATACAGCCCGAGTGCCAGCAGGGCAAAGAAGGCGAGCTTGAACCACAGGCTGTAGCGCGCCATCAGGCGCTCAATGAGCTGCCTCATGATCAACGCGACAGGTTCTGGAAGCTGTTGTCGAACAGATCCAGATCCCGTTCCTCGGTCAGCTGGTACAGCTCATAGTTGCGCCAGAGCTTGGCGCCACCGTCCCGGGTCAACGGGTTCCAGGCCAGGTTGGCGACGGACTTGGTTGAGCCAAGGAAGAACACATCGAACGGTATTTGAATGTAAACACCCTTGTCGAAACTACCCTCGCCGAACTCTTCCTTGGAGACGTCGGTCATGGTCGCCCAGCCGCCCATTACAACGCCGTTGCGGAAGCGTCGAGACAGGTCGATGGTGCCGCCGATGTCACCCGCCAGATAACGTCCGACGCTGCCCTTGATCAAGACGTCGTGGAAGCCGGTTCGCAGGTAACCAGTGATGTGGCCGGTCAGCGTCGAATAGTCGCGGAAACTGAATTCCTGTGCGTAGCCACGCTGCTTGACCCAGTTGACGTCGACACCGACCGCCCAGTCGACGCCGTGCGGCCGATACAGCACTTCACCGCCCAGGCCGCCGTACATGTCTTCCAGCAGACCCGCGTAGGCCATGCCGAACCAGTCGCGGTTGATCTGTTCGGTCTGCGTGTACTGCAGCCGGTTTAGCTGTACGTCTGAGGTAGTGAGGTACTGGCGCAGATCGGTCCGTACGCGCGGCAGGTTACTCGGGCCGTCGTATTCGAACTGGTCATAGTTGTTGAGCAGGTTAATGCCCACGGTGCCGTCGAGCCACTTGTTACGGTCAAAATAGAACTGGGCATTGGCGCGCAACAGGAACTGGTACAGGATGAAATTGTCTGGGCCGCCGACGTTCTGACGATAGCCGAGCGCCAGGCCTGCGTTGAACCGGTCAAGCTCTTCAGCATAGACCTCTTCGGTTTCCTGTCTCGACGGAACGGCGTTGACCATGTGATAGCGCAAGGCACGCTGATCGGCTTCAAACTGCTCATACTGGCGCAGGGTTTCTGCGTTGACGCTGGTTTGATTCAACGCCATGCCATAGGGCTTGTGTACCAGCGTATACCAGTCGTACGTGCCTTCACCTAGGCTGTTATCCAGCACCCGGGCTGCACGGCTCATACCTTCGGCGTCGCTTCGGTAGGTGGTCTGTTCGCCGGTAATGATGACTTCATCATCCTTGACCGCGATGCTTTCAACCTTGATGCCCGCATTAGCGCTCAAACGATCGCTGATATTGGCCCAATCGACGTTAGCGCCTCTTACGCCAGCCGGTAGTGCACGGCGAGCTTCTGGCTCGGGATCGAGCACTTTTGGTGGGCGTTGTATTGTCCGCAGGTTGGTGTGCATCGTGATACCGAACATGGCGGTATTGCCGCGCTCCCAGCCCACAGTGACATCTGCCCAGTCAGCCAGGCTGTACAGAACGCCCACGTTGATGGGGGAGTCCTGCTCCTGGTTGTTCTGAAAAGGCTCGGATTTGTAATCGTTGCCATCAAGTTCCACTTTCAGCCGCAGGTCATCCCAGGGTGTCTGGTATTCCACGCCGCCAAAAATGCCGGGGCGGCCGCTGAAGTAGCTGCTAGTGTTCAACGTACCGCCCGGGTCGTCGTTTGTGGCGCGATCATTGAAGCTGTCACTGATGACCGACAGCGGGTTGCCGAAATCGCCCCTGTTGCCGATATAACCCCAGGCCACACCCAAGCTGAAGTCAAGGTCGTAGAAGCGCTTGTTGGCGACGACAAATTCGCTGGAGAACAGCCCGGTACCACCAACGTCCCTGAAGCCGAGGGCCACTTGAGGCAGCCAGCGGCTTTCTTGCCAGAGTCGAAACTTGGCGTCGATTGCCTTGTCTTTCAGGCTCTGGTTGCTGAAACCTTCGCTACCGTAACTGATGTTATTTACATCAATGTAGCGGATGGTGCTTTCCAGCCAGGGCAGTGGCTGTACCGAAATGCTGTAGCGGGTGTAAGGCGAGGTGTGGTTTGCGGTAAAGCTGAATTCGCCCTCTGGTGCCATTCGGGCAGTGGGCGTCTGCAGTAAGCCAACGCCGCCATAATTGTGCTGGGTGGCGCGGTAGCGCGGATTCTCGTCGGCCAGAGCGCAGGAGGCGCTAGCGGCCACCAACGGCAGCGCGGACATGGTAACCAGGCGAAGAAGCGTTTTACTCATCTGCGGCAGTCGCCTCTAGGCCGGTGTACTGGGTTGCAAGCAGTGCTGCCATTTCATCGTTGAAATCATTGCCGCTCTCACCAAACAGGGCGGGATGAAAGGGTACGTAAAGCGTACCGCCTGTCGCCAGCCAGCCATCGTCGCTGTTCCAGGACGCGACGCCGAGTCGCTGCACCGTGCTATCGGGCTGAATCAGATAGACATAGTCACGGTCAGCAGCCCAGTGACGTGGGCAGCTGTCCAGGTAGGCGGCTGCGGGCTGTGCCGGGACAAACGCCGTTACGCATTCCTCAATTACCGCACCGGTCAGACGGATGGTGGATGACCGGGTTGGGTACACAATATGGTCGCCAGGCTCCAGCAGCGGGTTGTACGCAAGCAATCGTTGCTTCAACGGGTTCATCTCGGCTTTGATACGGCCGGTGGTAACTATTCGAGTTACCTGCTGCAGCTGGCGCTCGAGCAGTGCGGTCAGCGATGGATCCTCTACACGGCCTGCGTTAACACGCGCCGTGTGAAGGTCAAAAAGCACACCGGCCTTGAGTTTGCGTTGCTCTTGGCGCGCGCTTTGGCGTAGCAGTGCGGCACCGAGCGGCCAGGCATCCGCCGTTGGCTTGACGGTCGTTGTCAGGTCAAGCAGGCGCAGATCATCGCGCCAAAGGTAACGTCCGGGAGAGGCGACGGCGCCTTCAATCAGCAGCTCTTGAGCCATGACTGGTCCGGTACACAGAACGCCGGCCAGGAGTGCGGTAATCAGATGACGTTTCAAGGCTGTTCACCCTGGGCTGGCTGATAGCTAAACAGCATATCCATAGTCAGCATTCCGGGGGCGGGTTGCTGAATGCTGCGGCGCACTCTGCCCGTCGCGGGGGCAACCCAGTAATAGTTGGTTGTCTCGAAGTCGAGATCGGGCATGCGCACATGCTCGTCGATGCGTTGGTATGGCTGCCCGGGTTCCGAGGCGAACTGCTCAAGCGGGCCGCGATAGTAGGTCGCGATCTGCTGCAGGCCGGTCTGGTAGGTCAGCGGCAGATCGACCGAGCGCACCACTTCGGTGCCGTCGGCGACGGTAAGCAGTCCCTGCACAAAGGGGTCGTCCTGGTTCAGAGGTGCGTTAACGTCCGTTTCCAAGCCCACCAGTTGGGTGATTCGTCCGTATTGGGTTTCGAGCTGCTCGGTCAGGCCGTACCACTGGACAACACCGCTGCTGCCTGCGGGGGCAACGTACAAACCTTCTGCGCGGCCAGCCGCGATAAACAGCGTATCAGCCTCGGGATTGTTGATTTGCTCAGGCGAGATGCGGTTGAGTTTACCGTCAGCCAAAACCTGGAAGGTGGCTACCGAGTCAGCCGTCAGCGAATTGCAGGCCGCCAAGGGCAAGGCAGCAAGCAGCAGTAAGCCTGAACGCAGAAAAGGGCTCACGGTCAGGCCTTTCAGTTGTCGTTACGCAGATCATCGTAGTCACTGCCCACCCGAACGGCGGTACCAAGAATGTTGGCGCTGGGGAACAGCTGGCTGACAAAGCGGTTCCAGCGGGTGATACCCGCTGCACCAACGAACACAACGTCCTGTGGGCGCATTTCAAACTGGTCAGCCAGGATGAATGCTGACGGCGATTGGGCGTTGAGCTGGAAAATGGTGGCTTTCTCGGTTTCCAGGTTCTCCACGCCACGGATGACGTAGACTTCGCGGCCGCTGGAGGTCGCCGGTGAGGGGCCGCCGACGGTGGCCAGCACTTCGCTGAGTGTCATGCGACTGGTGCTGTAGGACAGCGCAGCTGGGCGCGCTACTTCACCCATAACGAATACCTTGCGGGCATCGTTCAGGCCCATATGGAGCTTGTCGCCAGCCTTGAGGTAGATGCTACCCACCTCACTCGGGTGGCTGGTGAGGTAGTCATAGTCGAGGGTGTATATCTGCCCGTCACGGATCAGGCTCAAGTGCGACAGGTCAGCGCGCTTGCTATCGATGCCGGCCTCGCCAACCGCCTGCAATAATGTGAGTGGCTGCGAGGTAATGGAACGGAAACCGGGCTGCATAAAGGCCCCGCTCAGGGTGACCTTTTGGCTGTTATAGCCAATGATATTGATGTCGACCTGAGGCTGTTCAATATAGCGCGACAGGCGCTGGGTAATGACCTTGCGCAGCTCTTCCTGGGTCATGCCGGCGACCTGCACGCTGCCAATAAACGGATAGAAGAGCGTGCCATCGTCCCGCACAACACGGGCGTTGGCTTCGGTAGCCTGTTGCTGGCCGCCCGGCACGGTCAGTTCCGGGTGATCCCAGACGGTAATGAACAGACCGTCGTTCGGGCCAAGGCGATAGTTGTCCGGCGCGTAATCAAGCAGTGCGGCTGGAACCGTGCGATTAGGCTGTACGGCCTGCTCCTGAATCAACACCTTGGGGGTGATCTGTACCATTTGAACCAAGCTTTCCTCGGCAGAGTCTTCGGTCAGCAACCGGTCCGTATCCATGTGCATGCCGGGGGAGAACATGCAGGCTTGCAGAAACAGGGCTGAGAGGCTCAGTGCAGCGAGAGGAAGGCGATTCATAGGTTTTGATCTTATTCGCATTGTTAACGGGAGATAACAAAAAAGCCATCTGATAGGAGCGTTCAGATGGCTTCGAGTGGCTCGAAGGCCGATGCTTAGTTGGTACCGGTAGTGCCAGTAGTACCAGTGTTACCACCTCCGCTACCGCCTTGGCTAAGTGCGGCGCCTGCGCCCGCAGCAGCAGCACCAATAACGGCTATTTTGCCTTTGGTGAGACCGCCTCTAGCCTGGCCAACAGTGGTGGGGGCAGAGGGGATCTCCCCTACACGGTTTATACCGTTTTCTTGGCCTGGAGCTGGGGATTCAACAATATTCGAGTGGTCAGCGTCATTACCAAGGGACATGCCAAAGGACACTCCAGACGCCAGCAGCAGGGTGCTGGCAACGATAGCAATAGTTTGTTTCTTCATGTCAATAACTCCCTGTACCTTAAATGGTAGGTTTTGCCCGATTATACGCAAGCACTCCCTTAATGGAAGGGCCGATTGTGTTACTTGCGGTCAGATTTATATTCGTACTGATAATAGCCGTAATTGCCGTAGCCGTAGGCGGAGGCCTTCTTCTCTACTGCATTGAAGATAGCACCTTTAATTTCGACACCGTTATTGCGGAAGCGTTGCAGGGTTTGTTCCACTTCTTTTACTGGGTTCAGGCCAAAGCGGGACACAATCAGGCTGGTGCCAGCCAAGCGGCCGACCAGTGCAGCGTCAGTCACGGCCAAAATCGGCGGAGTATCGACAATCACTAGGTCATACATACCACTCAGTTGTTTCAGCAGTGATTCAAAGTTCACGTGCATCAGCAGCTCTGACGGATTCGGCGGAATCATGCCACGGGGGATGAAGTGCAGGTTCGGCACCTCGCTCTTGTGCAGCACATCCGCCAGTGTGTGTGTGCTGACCAGCAGATTGGACAAGCCCGGTTCGGCCGGCAGGCTCATTAGCTTGTGGGCGTAGCCCTTGCGCATATCGCCGTCGATCAGCACCACTTTCTGCCCTGCCTGGGCGACGATGGCGGCCAAATTGGTCGAAATAAACGACTTGCCTACGCTCGGGCTCGGGCCGGAGATCATCAGCACGTTGTTGCGTGCTTCCATCATGGCGAAATGCAGGCTGGTGCGCAGGCTGCGCAATGCTTCAATCGACAGGTCTGCCGGGTTGGTGGCGGCCAGCAATTGCGAATTGTGGGAGACCGTTTTGCCCTTGGCGTTGCGTTCGATCTGTTGCTGATCCTTGCTGAACGGCACAGAGGCATAGACTGGCAGGCCGATCTGTTCGAGCAGCTCCGGGTTTTCGATGCCGCGGTTGAGCGCATGGCGCAGCAGCGCGATGGCAACGCCCAGCATGGCCCCAAGCAGCGTGGCGAGAGCCACGATCAGGGCTTTCTTCGGTTTGACCGGCTGGCTGGTATCGACCACGGCGTTATCGATAATGCGGACATTGCCGACGGTGCCTGCACGCACCACATCCAGCTCCTGCGAGGTGTTGAGCATGGCGGTGTAGATTTCGGTGCTGACCTTAACGTCGCGCGACAGGCGCAGCAGCTCTTGCTGGGTGGCAGGCAGGTCGCCGACGCGGTCAACCAACTGCTTGCGACGGCTGTTCAACTGGTTCAGCTGTTCCATCAGGGCTTGGTAGCTAGGGTGCTGGCGGGTAAAACGGCGTTCCATTTCCGAGCGTTTGAGTTGCAGTTCGGAGATGGAGGTGTCCAGCTCCACCACTTGATCCAGGACTGCCTGGGTCTCGAGCGTAATGTCTACCGAGCCGGATTTTGCTTGGTACGTATTCAGTGCCTGCTCGGCGGCTTCCAGTTGGCGGCGGACGGTAGGCAGCTGGTCTTTCAGAAAGTCCAGGCTCTGCTGAGCTTCTGCGGACTTGCGTTCGACGTTCTGCAGCACATACAGACGGCTGACTTCGTCGAGGATGCGAGCGGCGGCAGCTGGATGCGGGCTTTCAAGGTTCAGCAGCAGAATGCCGGAATCTCGACCTTTCTCGCTGACTGCAATATCGCGTTGGTACTTCAGCGTGGTACTTAGACTGTTGCGCTTGATCAGCAGGAATTCGGTGCCCGGGTTAGCCGTCAGCCGGGCAATCTGGATGCGGAAGCCGTGCTCTTCTATCTGCGTGCCGACTTGCCCCTGCACCAGCAGCTCGTTGTCGTCATTGAGCAGCGAGAACTGGCCTTGCTCACCAGCGCGCAAAATGAGCTGTTTGCCCTCGTAGGCGCCAGGCACCTCCAGCTGGAATACCTCGAGCGCTTCACCGCCCCAGGCGTAGCTATTCATACCCAGCAGTGGCGATGCAACCGGCTGTTGCTCGGTCGGCGTATAGCGACGATAGAAGAACGAACCAATTACCGGCATGAGCTTGGGCTCTGCCACCACGTCGAGTTTGAGGTTCTCAACGGTTTGACCGATCACCTTGCGTGACTTCAACAGCTCGATTTCGGTCGCTGCCGCGCTGGTGCCGGCAAACATGTCGGCTGCGCCAGCGTCGCCCAGCAGCCCGCCCAGGCCGCCTGACTTTTCCTCTATCTGGATGACTGCGTCGGCCCGGTAAATCGGAGTCGCGAGCAGCGCATAGGCAATGCCTGCAAAGGCAAAGCCCAGCGTGCAGATAATGATAGTCAGCTTGTGATCGATAAGCGCACCTAGCAGGGCCAGCAGGTCGATCTCATCTTGGCTGTTTGGTGCGGCGGGGGTGCTGTTCTGCATCAACAATCAGGTTCCGTGACAGAGTGAGGCTAAGGGTGTGGAGCGTTTAAAGATAGCGCAACCAGGCATCAGTCGCTTTATCCATAATCTTGAATACGTGTTCGAATGCGGGCAACTGCTGGCGGTAGGGGTCGGGCACCTCTGCATTGTCCAGCCACTTGCCCAGCAACAGCGCTTTGCCGCGCGCCTCGGGGGCCAGGCTGTGAATCTTCTGCAGGTGGCGCGACTCCATGGCCAGGATCAGGTCTGCCTCGTGCAGCATGGCAGGCGTCAACTGACGAGCCTGGTGGTCCGGCAAGGCAAGGCCCGCTGCCGCCATGACCTGGGCTGCAGAGCTGTCTACCGGCTTGCCAACCAGCGCGCCCAAGCCAGCCGAGCTGACGGCAATGCCCTTGCTGGCCAGTTTGCGCTGCAACAGCGCCTCTGCCGTGGGGCTGCGGCAGATATTGCCGACGCAGACAACCAGAATTTTCTTGATCATGCGGTTCGCAAGCCTTTGCCAATACTCGAGGCGTCATTGCTTGGGTGGCGTCCTGACGCCGCCATCGCCCACCCGGTTTGGTGGGCATGATAGCAGCTGCAGCGCGGATGGAAACTGCCAATGCTGTAAATCTGACGCCATTGATCCTGCTCGCCAGAGCGGGCGAAGGGCCGCCGTGATCGTTTGCGTGACTGCACATCCAGCATGAACGCCCGGTATGCGCGGTGTTCAGAAGGGAGGTGGCCGCAGGTTGCTGCGTTTGTTGGGTATTCAGGTGGCGACGAACGCAATCTGCGCCAATGGTCGACTTGCGCCGCTGGATGCGGACTGGTTCACCCTTGTGATTGATCTGCTGGCGTACGCTGTGGCCCCAAAAACGGGCAAAGGGAGTTTGCTAATGCGTGCTGAGCGCTATCCGTGGGTGCAGCATCATGGCGCGGTTGATGGTGTCACCGGGTCTTGTCACCAGTTGTGGATGACCGAGACCGACAGTTTGTTGATTGATTGCGGGCTGTTCCAGGGGGCTGAAGCCTCTGGTGGTGGCGCAGGGCAGGACCGGCTGGCTATCGAATTTGCACTCGACACCGTGCATGCCTTGCTGGTGACGCATGTGCATGTTGACCACGTTGGACGCTTACCCTGGCTACTCGCGGCGGGCTTTCGGCAGCAGATTCATGCCACTGAGGCATCTGCTGTGTTGTTGCCGGTGGTGCTTGAAGATGCCTTCAAGGTTGGAGTGCGGCCAGATGCGGCCCTCGCATCGCAGTATGTGGGCGCGGTCAAGAGTCAGTTGCTCGGCCACCCCTATGGATGCTGGGTGCCGATACTTATCCGCGAGGATATTCACTGTCGGGTTCGATTTCAGCCTGCTGGGCATATTCTCGGCTCGGCCTACGTTGAGCTCGACCTGTGGTACCCGACGGAGCAACGCAGGCGACGGGTGGTGTTCTCGGGGGATCTCGGCGCTGCTGGTGCGCCATTGCTGGACCCGCCCCATGCGCCTGAATCTGCCGACCTGCTGGTGCTGGAGAGCACCTACGGGGATCGCCTGCACGAAGACCGACATAGCCGTCGGGCGCGCCTGCAAGGGGTGCTGGAGCGGGCGCTGGCCGACGGCGGTACCGTCATTGTGCCTGCTTTCAGTATTGGTCGTACGCAGGAACTGTTGTACGAGCTGGAGGGCATCATGCACGACGCGCCGGCTTGGCGACGCATCCCTGTCATCCTCGACGCTCCTCTGGCAGGGCGCTTTACGGCGCTTTATCGGGAGCTGCGCGAGAGCTGGAGTGCGCAGGCCCGTGAGCGAGCCGAGAGCGGTCGACGCCCTTTGGGTTTCGAGCAGTTGCTCAAGGTCGAAACCCATGCCCAGCACCAGCGCATGGTCAACCGTCTGGCCACCACCCTGCAGCCAGCGGTGGTCATCACCGGCAGTGGCATGTGTAACGCGGGGCGCGTAGTCAATTACCTGAAATCCATGCTGGGCGAGCCGCGACACAACGTGTTGTTTGTTGGTTATCAGGCCAAAGGGACGCCCGGCCATGCCATTCAGAAATATGGGGAGCAGGGTGGCTATGTGGAGCTGGAAGGGCAGCGTTATTTCATTCGGGCGGGGGTGCATTCGTTAGGCGGGTACTCTGCCCACGCCGATCAGGCGGGGCTGGTTGAGTTTGCCACAGGCATTGCCGGTGGTGCTGGCAGGGTCGTGCTGGTGCATGGTGATCAGCAGGCCAAGTCGGTATTGGCAGACACGCTGCGGACGGCCATCCAGGCGCGTGGCTGGCAGACAGAGATTGTGGTCGCCGGGCAGGAGCGCGGCGGGGAGCGCTTGTCGTAAAAAAACGCTCAATTAGTGCATTTGCATTATTGCCGTAGCGCCGAACCTGATTGTTAGAATTCCGGCGTATGACTGCGTCAAAAAGTTGCTTGCCTGCCCTTTCTTCGGCTCGGTATCATCCCCGGGCTTTTGCTTATGGTGGGTGGCGAAGAGCCATCTAAGAGCCATCTGTTTTTAGCTGTTAAAGACGCATGCTAGACGTGTTCAGCCGGTTTTCGGGTGTGAGCCAGTCGTGGTTTTCAGGTTTTGTCTGCGCTGTTTGATCGTTGCAGCTGAACCAAGCGGCGGTGCCTTGCTCGAACGGCCGATGACTACTGCCCCGCAGGGGGCGCGAGTCGTGCAAAAGGAATATTGATGGTATGTGTGGAATCGTTGGTGGCATCGCCTCTCGAAATGTAACGCCCATTTTGCTCGAAGGGCTGCGCCGGCTGGAATACCGTGGTTATGACTCTGCGGGTGTCGCTGTCGTCGGCCTGCCTGGTCTCGTTGAGCGTGTCCGCTCGGTCGGCAAGGTGGCTGAGCTTGAGCAACAGCTCCAGTACTCTGCGCTCAGCGGGTCGCTGGGCATCGCCCATACCCGTTGGGCGACGCACGGTAAGGCGACTGAGAAAAATGCCCACCCGCATTTGTCTGACCGTCTGGCGGTGGTGCATAACGGCATCATCGAGAATCATCAGCCCTTGCGCCTGCGCCTGCAGGAGCTCGGATATGTCTTTGCCTCGGAGACCGATACCGAGGTGGTCGCGCACCTGCTTGGGCATCATTACAGCCGCCAACAGGATATGCTCAGTGCGCTGCGCTGCACGCTCTCTGAACTGCATGGCGCCTTTGCCCTTGGCATCATTCATCAGGATGAACCCGACACCCTGTATTGTGCCCGCATGGGCAGCCCGCTGGTCATTGGTGTGGGCAGCGGTGAGCACTTTATCGGCTCCGACCCGCTGGCGCTGCTGCAGGTGACGGACCGCTTCATCTATATGCAGGAAGGCGAGCACGCCCGCCTGAGCCTAAACGACTGCCAGATATGGAACCGACAGAACCAGCCGGTTCACTATGCGGCACAGCAATATCAACATGCTGCGCTGAGCATGGACAAAGGCGAGTACCCGCACTTCATGCTCAAGGAAATTCATGAGCAGCCGGGCGCTATCGCCGACACCCTCGACGGTTTGCTGGCGGAAGATCATGTGCTCACCGCTGCGCTTGGGCCCGGCGCGGAAGGCAAGCTGGCGGATATCCGTAACATTCATATCGTTGCTTGCGGCACCAGTTATCACGCAGGCCTGGTGGCGCGCTATTGGCTGGAAGAGCAGACCGGCCTGCCATGTCAGGTTGAAGTGGCCAGTGAGTATCGCTATCGGCAGGTATGCGTGCCGGAAGGTACCTTGCTGATTGCCATCTCCCAGTCTGGCGAGACGGCTGACACCCTGGCCGCCATGCGCTACGCGCGCGAGCAGCGCTACCTGGGTACGCTGGCTATCTGTAACGTGCCCGGCAGCTCGCTGGTACGAGAGGCAGACTGGCGGCTGCTGACCCACGCAGGGCCAGAGATTGGCGTTGCCTCTACCAAAGCCTTCACCACTCAGTTGACGGCATTGCTCTGGCTCACCACTGCGTTGGCCCAGGTTCGCGACCGTGCCCCAGAGATGATTGCGGCGAACGTTCGCGCCCTGCGCAGCTTGCCTGCGCGCATTCGTGAGGTGCTGGAGCTCGACCCTGCGATTGCGCAACTGGCCGAACAGTTTCAGGCCAAGCATCATGCGCTGTTTCTCGGGCGTGGTTGCCACTATCCGATTGCGATGGAAGGTGCCCTCAAGCTCAAGGAAATCTCCTATATTCATGCCGAAGCCTACGCGGCCGGCGAGCTGAAGCATGGCCCGTTGGCGCTGGTAGATGAGGACATGCCGGTGGTCAGTGTTGCGCCCAGCGACAGCCTGCTGGAAAAGCTCAAATCCAATCTGCAGGAAGTGCGAGCCCGCGGCGGCCAGCTGATCAACTTCGCCTGCGAACGCGCAGTGCTGGATGAAGGCGAGGGCATCACCCATATCGGTATGCCCTGGGTGTACGAAACTGTTTCTCCGGTTCTGTATACCATCCCGTTACAGCTACTCAGTTACCATGTCGCCCTGATCAAGGGCACCGATGTGGATAAGCCTCGGAATCTGGCCAAATCGGTCACGGTGGAGTAATTCAATTGCACCGTTGGTCGCGCCAGTGTGGGTGCAGCCAACGGTGCATCGACTCTTCTTCTATATATAGTCAACGCAATACGGATAACAGCATGCACAAACTGGAAGACATCAAACTCGCGATCATTGGCCTCGGCTACGTTGGTTTGCCGCTCGCGGTCGAGTTTGGTAAACAGCGCCCGGTTATTGGCTTTGATATCAACCAGGCGCGTATCGATGCGCTGCGCGCAGGCCATGACAGCACGCTGGAAGTCTCTGATCAGGAACTGCAGGAGGCTGCGCACCTTTCGTACACAGCTGACACAGCCGACCTTGAAGGTGCCAACGTCTATATTGTCACCGTGCCGACGCCTATCGATGAGCACAAGCAACCGGATCTAACGCCACTGCGCAAGGCATCTGAGACTATCGGTAAGACCCTCAAACGGGGCGATATCGTCGTCTACGAGTCTACCGTCTACCCAGGAGCGACCGAGGAGGAGTGTATTCCCGTCCTTGAGCGGGTGTCGGGTTTGACCTTCAATAAAGACTTTTTTGCCGGTTACAGCCCGGAACGCATCAACCCGGGTGATAAACAACACCGGGTTACCACCATCAAGAAGGTCACGTCGGGTTCTACCCCCGAGGTGGCAGACCTGATTGATGCGCTTTATAACCAGGTGATCACGGCTGGCACGCACAAGGCCACCAGCATCAAGGTGGCAGAAGCGGCCAAGGTGATCGAAAACACCCAGCGCGACCTGAACATTGCTCTGATCAACGAGCTGGCGGTGATCTTCAACAAAATGGGCATTGATACCGAAGCGGTACTTCAGGCAGCCGGAACCAAATGGAACTTTCTGCCGTTCCGCCCCGGTCTGGTAGGCGGTCACTGCATCGGCGTGGACCCGTATTACCTCACCCACAAAGCGCAAGCCATTGGCTATCACCCCGAGATCATTCTGGCTGGCCGCCGTCTTAACGACAGCATGGGAGCTTACGTCGCATCCCAACTGGTCAAGGGCATGCTGAAAAAGCGTATTCATGTCGAGGGGGCTCGTGTGCTGATTATGGGCTTTACCTTCAAAGAAAACTGCCCTGACCTGCGCAACACCAAGGTGATCGATATCGTGCGCGAACTGGCCGAGTACGGTATCGCGGTCGATGTGTACGACCCCTGGGTATCGGCAGAAGAGGCGCAGCACGAGTACGGCATTAGCCCGATTGCCAAGCCTCAGCCCGGGGCCTACGACGGCGTTGTGCTGGCGGTTGCGCACCAGCAGTTTGCGGCCATGAGCGAGCAGGATTTCCGCCAGTTGGGCAAGGCACAGCATGTGCTCTACGACCTCAAGTACGTGCTGCCAGAGGGTCAATCTGACCTGCGCCTGTAAGCGCTACCTTTTAGCTGAATTCAAAGGCCGGTTCGCTCAATGATCGAGCTGGCTTAATCGTTTTTACGGAACCACACCATGACCCGCTATGAAGAACTGCAGCAATCTTTGCCCAAAGATCCGAAAGTCTGGCTCGTCACCGGTGTCGCCGGATTTATCGGCTCCAACCTGCTGGAAACCCTGCTCAAACTGGATCAGACCGTCATTGGCCTGGATAACTTTGCCACCGGTCACCAGCACAACCTGGACGAAGTGCAAAGCCTGGTGACTGCGGATCAATGGGCGCGCTTCCGCCTTATCGAAGGGGACATCCGCAACCTGGATGACTGCCGCAAGGTGTGTGAAGGCGTGAACTACGTCCTGCACCAAGCCGCGCTTGGCTCGGTACCGCGCTCCATCAATGATCCGATCACCACTAACGCCACCAACATCGACGGTTTCTTGAATATGTTGGTCGCCGCCCGCGACGCCAAGGTAGACAGTTTTACCTATGCAGCAAGCAGCTCCACCTACGGCGACCATCCAGGATTGCCCAAGGTAGAAGGCGTTATTGGAAAGCCGTTGTCGCCTTATGCAGTGACCAAGTACGTGAACGAGCTGTATGCCGACGTATTCGCCAAAACCTACGGCTTCAACACCATCGGGCTGCGTTACTTCAATGTATTTGGCAAGCGCCAGGACCCTGATGGGGCCTATGCTGCGGTGATTCCGAAATGGATATCCGCAATAATTAAGGGCGAGGAAGTTCAGATTAATGGTGATGGTGAAACAAGTCGTGATTTCTGCTATGTGGAAAATGTGATCCAAGCCAATTTGCTTGCTGCGATAGTTGGAGAAAAAACAGCAGCTTCATCGGTTTATAATGTTGCTGTTGGAGACAGGACAAGCTTGAATGAGCTTGTTTCAGAGATAGAAGCAGCTTTGCACGATCAGGGGCTTAAAGTCGTTGTCAATCTACGGTATGCCGAGTTCAGGGCGGGGGATGTTAGGCACTCTCAGGCAAGTATAGAAAAGGCAAGAATTGAACTTGGGTATGATCCGGTTTTTGTTGTAAGGGATGGCCTAAGAAAAGCAATCGCTTGGTACGTTTCTGCTAATTAATTTTTAGCATGAGTTTCGGGGTAATTAAAATGAAGAAGTTTGCGTTAATTGGTGCCGCTGGTTATATCGCACCGCGTCACATGCAGGCGATCAAGGCGACTGGCAATGAACTGGTCGCAGCCTTGGACCCAAATGATTCGGTGGGAATCATTGATAGCCATTTTCCGGATGCGGACTTTTTTACTGAGTTTGAGCGTTTTGATAGACACTTGGATCGTTTGCGGCGTTCGGGTAGTGAGAAAAAAGTAGATTATGTTTCGATATGTTCGCCAAATTATTTGCACGACTCTCACATGCGCTTTGCTTTGCGTTCAGGTGCGGATGCAATTTGTGAGAAGCCTCTAGTATTGAATCCCTGGAATATTGATGGGCTCATTGATATCGAGCGAGATACCGGGCGTAAGGTCAATACCATTTTGCAGTTGCGCCTGCATCCGGCTATTTGTGCGTTGCAAGATCGAATCTTGACCGAGCGCAAGGAGAAAAAGCATGAGGTCGACCTGACCTATATAACCTCTCGCGGTCACTGGTACCTGCAAAGCTGGAAGGGTGACGAAAAGAAATCTGGCGGTATAGCGACCAATATCGGCGTCCACTTCTTTGATATGCTGCACTTCCTGTTTGGCCGGTTGCAAGATATTAAAGTTCATCTCTCTGAGGACACCCGTGCCTCTGGATATCTCGAATATGAGCGCGCTCGCGTACGCTGGTTTTTGTCGATCGACATCAACGACGTTCCTGCGCAAGTCCGTGAACATGGTCAACGTACCTTCCGCTCGATCACAGTGGACCAACAGGAGATCGAGTTCTCATCAGGGTTTACTGATCTACATACCCGAAGCTACGAGGAGATTATTGCCGGCCGCGGCTTCGGGCTGGAGGAGAACCGTGTTGCTATCGAGACGGTTTCGAATATACGCAATGCCACACTCCAGAGCGGTGGAGATCAACACCCCTTTGTTTTGAAGGTGAAAAAATGAGTTACCAGGCCCACCCAAGCGCTATTGTTGATGAAGGCGCGGAGATTGGCGAAGGCTGCCGTATTTGGCATTTTGTGCATGTTTGTGGCGGTGCGCGAATTGGTAAGAGTGTGTCCCTTGGCCAGAATGTGTTCGTCGGCAATAGAGTCGTTATTGGTGATCGCTGCAAAATTCAGAATAACGTCTCGGTCTACGACAATGTAACGCTTGAAGAGGGCGTTTTCTGCGGCCCGTCTATGGTGTTTACTAACGTCTATAATCCTCGTTCGCTGATTGAACGCAAAAGCGAATACCGCGATACCTTAGTAAAATCTGGCGCCACGCTTGGCGCCAATTGCACCATTATCTGTGGGGTGACAATCGGCGCCTTTGCTTTTGTTGGAGCCGGTGCAGTGGTTCAGCGCGATGTAGCGGATTTTGCTCTTATGGTTGGCGTGCCGGCTCGGCAGATAGGCTGGATGAGCGCCTATGGTGAGCGTCTCAGCCTACCGCTTTCCGGGGAAGCTGAAACTACTTGCCCTCATACCGGTGATCGGTATGTCTTGTCAGATAGTTGTGTTACTCGGATGGAGGCGTGCGCATGATCCCGTTTGTGGACTTGGCCGCACAGCAAGACAGGCTGCGCACCGAAATCGAAGCTGGCATTAGCCGAGTCCTTGCTCATGGCCAGTACATTCTTGGGCCTGAGGTTGCTGAGCTTGAAGAAAGGCTCGCAGCGTATTGTGGTGCGAAGTATTGCATCACCGTCGCAAATGGTACTGATGCGCTTCAGATAGCACTGATGGCGCTTGGGGTTGGCCCCGGCGACGAGGTGATTACCCCCAGCTTTTCATACATCGCGACGGCGGAAGCCGCATCTGTGCTAGGCGCAAAACCTGTTTATGTCGATATCGACCCGGTCACATATAACGTTGATCCAGCGTTAATTGAAGACGCGATCACTTCGCGAACCAAGGCGATCATTCCGGTATCTCTTTATGGCCAGCCCGCTGATTATGATGCGATCAATGCTATTGCAATAAGGTACGGTATAGCGGTGATAGAAGATGGTGCGCAGAGTTTTGGTGCAACCTATAAGGGGCTGAAGTCTGGCAATCTGACGACTATCGGCTGCACCAGCTTCTTTCCGTCCAAGCCCTTGGGGTGCTACGGTGACGGAGGTGCGGTCTTTACGTCTGATTCTGAGCTGGCGAAGGTAATTCGGCAGATTGCAAGACACGGCCAGGAGCGCAGATATTACCATGTGCGCGTCGGCGTGAACTCACGACTCGATACACTCCAAGCTGCAATTCTGCTGCCTAAACTAGCAATTTTGGACGACGAGATCGCAGCGCGGCAAGGAGTTGCTGATGTGTATTCGAAACGCTTGCGAGATCTTGGAATTACCACTCCGGAAGTAGCACCAAGAAGCGTTAGCGCCTGGGCACAATACACCATCCGAGTTCAGGAACGTGACAGCTTTCAAGCAGCCTTACGAGAATCAGGTGTTCCGACGGCAGTGCACTATCCTTTGCCTCTCAATCGCCAGCCGGCAGTTTCGGATCCGCATGCATTGCTACCGCAGGGGGATATGGCTGCTGATGAAGTCATTAGCTTGCCGATATGTCCTTACATGAAGGATGAGGTGATGGGGCGTGTGATTTGTGCTTTGGAAAATGCGTTGAGGGAAAGATGTCGTTGAAAGGGGAAGGGGTTGGAGGGTTTAAAAGAAATGTAATATTAGTTGCAGGTGGAACCGCTTTTGCCCAATTTGTATCCCTATTGTTTATACCACTTCTGACGCGCCTTTATACTCCATCGGATTTTGCTGTTTTGGCATTGGTTGGCGCTATAGTCGCCATAACGTCTTCTGTGGCATGTCTCAGATTTGAAGTGGCCATACCAATTCCGGCGGAAGACAAGGCCGGTTTTGAGCTTTTATGTTTGGCTTTATTTTCTTGTGTCATCTTGTCCCTTTTTTTTTCTGCGATTTTTTTTATATTTATTCAATTCTATGATGACGTGATTGATGCGCGACAGTTCTGGGCTATTTGGTCTTTGTTGTCGGTTGGAATGATTTTTATAGGCGGGTATCGCTCTTTGCAATTTTGGTCTACAAGGAAAAAGAACTTTGGCGATATTTCAAGAACAAGAGTAACTCAGTCGCTTTCTGGCGTTACAGCTCAAGTAGTTAGTGGTTTTGCTGGGCTAGGTGGTGTAGGGCTAGTTTTGGGGTTGGTCCTAACTCAGGCAGGGGGTGTTTTTTACCTAGTAAAGCGATGTTACCTGGATATAAAGACGCATGCCCCTTTGATTAGTTATGTCGGCCTTAGGGATGCGGCGGCTGAATATAGTAATTTTCCTAAATACTCGGCACTAGAAGCACTCTTTAGTGCTACGTCTTTACAATTACCTATCCTGATTATAGCCGTCTACGCAGATAGCGCTGAGCTTGGTTGTTTAGCGCTGGCGTTGAAAATAATGGCCGCACCGGTGTTGTTGGTCGGTAATGCGGTGGCGCAGGTGTTTTTAGCTGAGGCTTCAAAGGCAGATGCGCGCGGCGAATTGGAGGGGTTTACTACAAAGCTAATAGGTAAGCTACTCCTTATCGGTGGTCCTTTATTGGTCACGGGGGGCGTTGTTGCAAAACTCATCTTGCCTGTAGTGCTAGGGAGTGAGTGGGGGCGAGTGGGAGAGTTGATGGTATGGATGCTGCCATGGTTTGTTTTGCAATTTATAACCTCGCCAGTTTATATGGTTTTCAATGTGCGTAATAGGCAGCGTTATGCGTTAGTGCTACAAGTTAGTGGGCTAGTGCTGCGTTGTCTCCCTATTGTTGTTGTGGGAGAGTTAGCAGTAGGGTTTCTGTCTGAGGTTTATGCGGTAAGTAGTTTTATGTTTTATGTGTTGTATTTTTATGCCGTCGCTGATGTTGCTAATATTCAACTTCTTGAATTGATGAAAAGTTGCTTTTTGGGGGCTGCGCTTTCTCTGCTTGCCATAGGTGGTGGGATAGTGGTGCTGTCTTTTTGGGCGGGGGCTTGAGGAGGGTAAATGAAGGTTTTCTATAATAAGTTATTTAAAATTCTGTCATATTTTCCCGGCAGTTCAAAGGGCGCAATTTTTAACCGGCTTAGGGTTAGGGTTTTGGGAAAAATTGCAAAAGGAGTTGGTAGTCGTTGCCTAATTAGAAGCGGTGTGGTTATCAATCGTCCGGATAATTTTTGCGTTGGTTCTGATTCTGGACTAGGTACGGGTAGCTTGATAAGCTGCGAAGGCAAAGTGGTGCTTGGTTCTCGGGTGCTTATGGGGGCTGATGTAATTATATATACATCTAATCATATATGGTCTGAGCAATGTGGCACCTATTTTGGACAAGGCTTAAATATCGCGCCGGTCACTATAGGTGATGATGTTTGGCTTGGTGCTCGTTGTATAATTTTGCCTGGAGTTTCTATTGGCGATGGCGTGACAGTGGCAGCTGGTGCTGTTGTTACTAAAGATGTTCCCTCACTCGCTGTCGTTGGCGGCGTGCCTGCGAAAATAATAAAATACAAAAGGCGGGTATAGTATGGAAGATAGACGCCAAAGTGTGGGTGCGAGGCGAGTTACGAGTTTTTCTCGGTTGAGAGTTTTTATTTTGCTGGATTTTAGGGCGCGAAGAGCGGTCTCGTTTTGGAATCCGATAGTTAGATTTCAAATTGCGCTTAGAGTCTATGAGTATCTGGTAAACTCTGGAAGTAAGTTTGCCCGCGTTTTGTTCTCCTTTTACTTTAGAAGAGTTTCTATTCGATTGGGTTTTTCTATACCTCCAAACGTATTCGGCCCTGGTCTTTGCATTGTCCATTATGGAACTATTGTGGTTTCACCGCACGCTAGAGTAGGGCGAAACTGTAGGCTTCATGCGGGTGTGAATATAGGTGGGAAAGCTGGGTTTTATTCGATTTTAGAGGCGAGCATGCTCAGTCCTAGTATCGGTAGTGGTTGCTATATCGGTCCGGGCGCAAAAATATTTGGTCCTGTTACTTTGGGGAAGAGCTGCACTATTGGTGCCAATGCAGTAGTGAACAGAAGCTTTGGTCCCAACTCTACACTGGTGGGTGTGCCAGCCAGAGAGGTAGTGCGTGAAAATTGAACTGGTGATGATGTCTTCATTAAATAAGTCGGGTGGAGGTCGGGAGACTTGGTTGCTCAATTATCTTGAAGAACTGCAAGCTAGGGAATGTGCTGATACCTATGATTTCTCTGTGTTGCAGCTCGCTGAAAATTCGTTGCTGGATGATTTTGGCTGCGGGGGAGGCGGGTTGGTGGGCGCTATTAGGCAGTACGGTAAATTGTTTTCTGTGTTTCCAACTCCTATTCGTTTTGCGGTTTCATACCTTACTAGAGGTATGTGTTTATCGATAAAAGAACCTCTGGCCTACGATGTTGTGATAGCGGTTGGGGGACTAAATGAAGCGATTCCTGTTGCGTTTTCTTCTTTCCTTTTTCGAGGTCGTTCTAGATCAAAAAAAATTATATGGTTGAGGACAATTTATACGAAAGAGAAAGGGTATAGGTTTGGTCCTTTTGCTAGGCGAATGCTTTTGAAGCTTGAGTGTTTTTTATATAAGCGTTTTTTCAATCTCGTGGTGGCAAATGGCGATGATACAGCTGCCTTTTATAGGCAAGCTGGGCTTGATGTTTCTGTTGTGCATAACTCAACTAATCTTTCTCGCTGGCTTTCTGTAGATGGTTCTGAGTCAGAAAGATTTAGAATTGCTTTCATCGGTAGGCTATCTTCAGTTAAGGGGATTTCGGAGTTCCTGTCTTCCATAAGGAGGATGCAAGAGATTAATGTCGATGAGTTCGCGAACGTAGAGTTTCATGTGGTGGGTGATGGGGATGTGAAAAGTAAGGAGGCTGTACTTGACCTTCAGGATAAAGGTCTCTTGAAATATCATGGGGCGATGGATAATCGTAGTTTGCCAAATTTCCTTGAGGATATAGATTGCTGTGTCGCCCTCACCCTGCTGAACGATGATATAGGTGGTGGCGGAGTCTCTAATGCGCTAATAGAACAAATGGCCGCGGGGAAAGCGATCATCGCTTGGGATAATTCCATTTTTACGCCTATTTTAAGTCCCGAAGTCGCCTGGATGGTTCCTCAAGGTTCTGTGGGTGGTCTAACCTCAGCGTATATCGATGCTTGTTCTGATAGGGCTCAGGTTTTTAGAAAAGGAAGGCTATGTCGGGAGCGAAGTCTAGATTTCGATATTCGGGCGCACGTGAATCGTTTTTATAACTTGATCAACAAGGGTGCCTAGTCGTGCGAAAGGTAGTTGGTGATGTTGGCCGGGTTTTAAATGTTATTCCGTCTTCTTCGGGTGGTGGAGCTGAACGCGTCGTTCGTACTTTGACCAGGGCGATGCAGTCGAAAAGTGTTTGCTGTGAAACCCTGTATTTTTCTGCAAATTCCGAGGATGACTTGCTGGGTTTTGAGCACTCTCTAGGCGTTTCTTATAAGAATCCACTCATTATTTTTGCTCTCCGTAAGTTTATAAAATCCCGCATGGGGGCAGGTGGGCTGATTGTTCATGCGCACTTAACATGGGGGTTATACTACGTTTTCTTTGCCTCTTTGTTTTTACCTGTAAGGTTGGTTTACACTGAGCATAGTACTTATAATTCAAGACGGAAATATTGGGTTTTCCGTTTTTTTGATCGGTTGGTGTATTCTAGATTTGATCGGGTTGTATGCATTAGCGAAGGTGTTCGGCAGTCGCTCCTGAGTTGGATTGGCCCGAAGTTTGATACCAAGCTATTCTTGATTCTGAATGGCGCGGATATTTATGAGTACAGGGCTAGAAAGCTAGACGCTTCCCGTTTGCCCTCGTTTGTTTCTATCGGTTCTTTGAATCCCCACAAAGGGTTTCAACTAGCAATTGAGGCCCTGGCTGATATTTCTGCTGAGTTCAGCAGTTATAGTATTTTTGGGGAGGGAGCTTATCGGGAAAGTCTGGAGAGACTGATCGTTCATTCTGGGTTGCAGGGGAAAGTACACCTTATGGGGTGGACTGACGACGTTGAGAAAGCTCTACACGGTGGGGATATTCAGCTGATTCCTTCTGTATGGGAGGGTTTTGGGTTAACGGCCGTAGAAGGTATGTCTACAGGCCTGCCTTTAGTGATATCTGATGTATCAGGGCTCAGGGAAGTAGTGGGGAATGGTAAGTTCGCAGTGTTAGTTGATCCTGCTGGAGGCAAAGCAGCTTGGGTTTCGGCAATTAGGGAATTAATAGAGAGGTTTAGGCAGAACCAAGAGAGGCTCTCAATTGAGGCTCGTCGTCGTGCCTTGTTTTTTAGGAATGAGTTTATGGTTGACTCGTATTTTAGAGTTTATTCTACGCTGTTGCATAATTTTTGAAGCAAATTTGCCGGTGACGTATGTCAGATATATATTCGGTGTCTTCTATTTTGTCATCAGTTTTTGTTTTTATTGGTGGCTTTTTTCTTATTTTTTTTGTGTCAAGAGGCTTTTCCGTTTCCTATGCTAGGGCCTCTTTTCTATATGCTTGGCATACTGCTTTCTGTTTCCTTTATTTGTGGTATGTATTAGAGAACGGTGGCGATGCTATTGGGTATTTTCGTCGCGGTGCTGCGGGGCTAAGTGAGGCTGGTGTTGGGACCTCGAGTGTGGATTTTTTTATATCTGTTGTTTCTTATGTTATACCCCTGTCAATATTAGGCGTTTCTCTTGTTTTTAATTTGATTGGATGTGTGGGGCTTCTAGCTTTCGATGCCGCGTTGAAACAGGCGACCCTGAACGCTGGCCGGACCCTTCGTATTATTTCTAGTTTTATCGTATTTCTTCCGTCAGTTAGTTTTTGGTCCTCTGGTATAGGTAAAGATGCTGTTTCCTTTATGGCTGTGTGCTTGAGTGTTTGGGCAGCGTTAGATTTCTCTAAACGTATGCCTTTATTTTTCTTTTCTGTGTTATGTATGTTTTTTGTTCGGCCTCATATGGCTGGCTTGCTTGTTCTTGCGGCATCTGCATCTTATCTGTTGTCAAATAGGCTCAGTTTGGCACGCCGATTTGTTTTTGGTGTTTTGGCAGTAAGTGCTGCGGCTGTGATGGTTCCGTTTGCTCTAAAGTACGCAGGCGTCGGTCAGGAAGTAGGGTTGGGGGGGATTTCTGATTATATTTCTAGTAGGCAGAATGAAAACCTGGGAGGGGGAAGTAGTGTTGATATCAGCTCAATGAACTTTCCCGCAAAGTTGATAAGCTATATTTTCCGGCCTGCTATTTTTGAGGTGAACTCGGTTTTCTCTCTTGCTGCCGCCTTAGATAACACGCTCTTGCTCTGTTTGGTATTGTGGGGTGGTTGGGCTTGCTTTAAAAAACACGTACGTGTTGCCGGCGACTCTGTGTTTATGTGGTTGTACTCAATGGCTGCCTGGGTGATTTTGTCTCTCACTACGGCTAATTTAGGTATAGCTCTCCGGCAGAAGTGGATGTTTGTGCCCGTTTTGATATATCTCTTTATTTCTGCGCTTAGTGAAGTGCGTCGAAAAAGATCTCTCGATGTGTCTAGGGGATGATTATGGAAAATTCAGTTTTTTTGATAGTGGCCAGTTTCCCTGAATCTTTAGTTAAGTTTCGAGGGGCATTAATAAGTGAGCTGGTTTCAGCTGGCTGTGAGGTACATGTTGCTGCACCCGTCTTAGGCCTAAATGATGACTTTTCTAACTCTGTTTCTTTGTTGGGCGCAAGGCTTCATGAGGTACCCCTTCAGCGTACGGGGATGAATCCATTTTTGGATTTTCAGACGTTCTTCTCTTTGGTTTTCCTGATTAGACGTATAAAAGCAGATTATGTTTTAGGTTACACCGTAAAGCCTGTTGTTTATGGTTCGCTTGCTGCTTGGTTGCTGGGCGTTAAGGGGCGCTTTTCTCTAATTACTGGTCTCGGTTACGCCTTTACCGGTAAGGCTCGTGGATTTCGCAAGTTTTTGAAGTCCTTGGTTTTTTGTTTATACAGGATCTCTCTTTCTCGCAATGAAGTTGTGTTCTTTCAAAATGCAGATGATGAAAGTCTTTTTCGGGGAAATCGAATATTGCCTGCTGATATAAAAACTTGTGTTGTAAATGGCTCGGGAGTAGACCTGAACGAATACCCCTTGTCTCCCTTGCCGGTTCAGCCATCTTTTTTATTGATCGCTCGGCTTTTAGGGGACAAAGGGTGTCGTGAGTATGTCAAAGCCGCGATGCAGGTAAGGGAGCGGTACCCCAGCGTTAAGTTTACGCTTGTCGGTTGGATTGATCAAAACCCGGACGCCATAGCGTCGAGTGAACTTAAGTCGTGGGTTGAGACAGGAGCCGTCGAGTACCTTGGTAAGCTTGCCGATGTTCGCCCCGCTATAGCTGAAGCTTCAGTGTATGTTCTTCCCTCCTACAGGGAAGGCACTCCTCGCACAGTTCTTGAGGCTATGGCAATGGGTCGGGCGATCATTACGACCGACGCGCCAGGCTGCCGCGAAACGGTCATTGATGGCGAGAACGGTTTTCTGGTGCCTGTGAAGTCGGTTGATGCGCTGGTTGAGGCGATGACTCGGTTTATCGAGGATCCTGAGCTTGCTGCTCGGATGGGTAAACGGTCGCGTGAAATTGCCGTCGAGAAGTATGACGTGCACAAGGTAAATGCGGTCATGCTCAAGGAAATGGGGATTCAATGATCAAGCGCGCATTCGATATTGTTGCGGCGGGTTGTGCATTGTTGTTGCTGGCTCCGGTTATCGGGTATGTCGCTTGGCAAATCAGCCGCAAGATGGGCTCACCTGTGTTATTTCGACAGGTGCGCCCCGGCTTGAATGGCAAGCCGTTCGAGATGATCAAGTTTCGCACCATGAAAGATGCTCTGGATGCTGCCGGTAATCCGCTGCCTGATGCAGAGCGTTTGACGCCCTTCGGCCAGTTTTTGCGTTCTTCCAGTCTGGATGAGTTGCCGGAATTGTGGAACGTACTCAAAGGCGATATGAGTCTGGTGGGGCCGCGACCGCTGTTGATGGAGTATTTGCCTCTGTATTCAGCCGAGCAGGCTCGGCGGCATGAGGTGCGGCCGGGTGTGACCGGTTGGGCGCAGGTGAATGGTCGCAATGCGCTGAGCTGGGAAGAAAAATTCAAGCTGGATGTCTGGTACGTGGATAACCAGTCGCTATGGCTGGATATCAAGGTGCTGTTTCTGACCGTTAAAAAGGTGCTGGTGCGCGATGGCATCAGTGCGGAAGGCGAGGCAACCATGTCGAAATTCACTGGGAGCGACTCGTGAAACACCTTGCGGTGCTGGGTGCCAGCGGCCACGGGAAGGTGATTGCCGATTGTGCTGAGGTCTGCGGCTGGGATCAGGTCAGTTTCTTTGATGACCTCTGGCCAGAGCTGGCGGCCAACAGTCATTGGCCGGTCATCGGCGGCACTAAAGAACTGATTGAACGCCTTGCCGAGTTTCAGGGTGTGCTTGTGGGGATCGGCAACAACGTTATCCGTTTGACCAAACTCCAACAGCTACTGGATGCCGGGGCGCATGTGCCTGTCTTGCAGCATCCTTCGGCTCATATCAGCCGGTATGTGCGTATCGGCGCTGGTTCAGTCATTTTCGCGGGTGCGGTAATTAACGCTGACAGTGAACTTGGTCAGGGGGTCATCGTCAATACGGGGGCCACCGTTGACCATGACTGTGTGCTTGGCGATGGGGTACATATCAGCCCCGGAGCAAATCTGGCTGGGGGCGTTGTTGTCGCGGCCAGAAGCTGGGTTGGCATTGGCGCCAGTGTTCGACAGTTGGTGCGGATCGGCAGTGATGTCGTTGTCGGCGCGGGTGCCGCCGTTGTGGCCGATGCTGCTGACGGATTGATCCTGGTAGGCGTGCCAGCGCGGCCTCGTTAATTCGCTATTTTTGCCGCGCAGTAACGGCTGCTCGGCCTGTCTTTTAAGGGCTTTCTACCATGCTTAACACCCCGTTTTCTCCCTGGCCGTCGTTTACCACAGAAGAAGCCGACGCGGTTCACGCAGTGCTTTTGTCCAACAAGGTCAATTACTGGACAGGACAGGAGGGGCGTGAATTCGAGAAAGAGTTTGCTGCCTGGGCTGACTGCACTCATGCGATTGCCCTGTCCAACGGCACTCTGGCGCTGGACCTCGCGCTGAAGGGGCTGGGCATTGGGCCGGGTGACGAGGTGATTGTTACGCCGCGTACCTTCCTGGCATCGGCATCCAGCATCGTGACGGCCGGTGCCGTACCCGTGTTCGCGGATGTGGATCCTGACTCGCAAAACATCACCGCCGAGACCATTGAAGCAGTGCTGACTGAGCGCACCAGAGCCATCATCTGTGTGCATCTGGCCGGTTGGCCCTGTGATATGGACCCGATCATGGCCCTGGCAGACACGCACTCGCTGTTTGTGATTGAAGACTGCGCGCAGGCGCACGGTGCACGTTACAAAGGGCGTTCGGTGGGCTCGATCGGTCATGTGGGGTGCTGGTCTTTCTGCCAGGACAAGATTATGACGACGGGCGGCGAGGGCGGCATGGTGACGACCAACGATCGCGAGTTGTGGTCCCGCATGTGGTCCTACAAGGATCACGGCAAGAGCTGGGAGGCCGTATACGAGCGTCAGCATCCGCCAGGGTTTCGCTGGCTGCATGAGAGCTTTGGCACCAACTGGCGCATGACCGAGTTGCAGGCGGTGATTGGGCGTATTCAATTGCGCCGTATGGCCGACTGGACCGCTGCGCGTACACGCCATGCCGAGCGGATCTGGGATACCTGCCGCGGTTTTGCTGTTGTGCGTGTGCCAACATTCCCTGACGACTGCGTTCATGCCCATTACAAGTGTTACGTGCAAGTGGTGCCTGAGAAGTTGGCCGCTGGCTGGACGCGTGACCGCATTATTGAGGCGATTGTGGCAGGGGGCGTGCCCTGTTTTCAGGGGTCCTGTTCCGAGGTGTATCTGGAGAAGGCATTTGACGGTACCGGCTGGCGGCCGTCCGAGCGTTTGCCGGTGGCCCGCGAGCTTGGCGAGACCAGCCTGATGTTTCTGGTGCACCCGACACTGACCGAGGCCGAAATGACCAAAACCTGTGCAGTAATCCGGGCGGTGCTTGCCGAGGCGGGTTGCTGATCACTAGGCTGTAGAGCCCGTCGCAGAGGCGCATAACGCGGATTGCGGTGGGCTGCTGGCAATGGGATGGTGCCGATTTTGCTTGGTTGACGTTACGAATGGGTGGCGTTGTGTGCCGTTGCACTGCTGGCCGCTATCCTGAATGAACATGAACGATCAGGAGTTGCTGTGAAGGTTACCAAGGCAGTTTTACCCGTTGCCGGGCTGGGCACACGCTTTTTGCCGGCCAGCAAGGCGATTCCGAAGGAAATGGTCACCGTGGTGGACAAGCCCGTGGTGCAGTATGTGGTTGAGGAAGCGCTGGCTGCGGGTATCAACGAGATCGTGCTGGTGACCCATGCCAGCAAGAAGGCCATTGAAGATCACTTTGACGTCAACTACGAGCTTGAGGCCGAGCTGGCACGGCGCAGCAAAGACGCGTTGCTCAAGGTTCTGCGCGAGATTGCGCCGCCGGAGCTAAAGGTGACGGCGGTGCGTCAGGGGCGTGCGCTGGGCCTGGGACATGCGGTGGCTTGTGCACGGCCGGTGGTGGGCGATGCGCCTTTCGCGGTGCTGTTGCCGGATGTGCTGGTTGAGCAGGTGGGCGGGTTGTCTGACCTTGCCGCGATGACCACACGGTTTGGCGAGACAGGCAAGGCGCAGGTAATGGTTGAGCCGGTGCCCTGGGAACGAGTGCACCAGTATGGTGTGGTTGATCTGGGCGGCGTTGAACTGCATCAGGGTAAGCAGGCTGTGATGCAACAGGTGGTCGAGAAGCCAGCCCGCGAGGCGGCTCCATCCAATTTGGCCATTGTCGGGCGCTATGTTTTGCCGGGCACGATCTTTGATCTGCTGGCAGCGACTGCGCCAGGCGCAGGTGGCGAGATCCAGCTGACCGATGCGATTGCGGCCCTGATGCAGCAGAGCGGTGCCGAGGCCTACCGTATGCGCGGGCGCTCCTTCGACTGTGGCAGCAAGCTGGGGTATCTGGAGGCAACGTTGGCCTACGGCCTGCAGCACCCGGAGCTGGGTGCGGATTTCAAAGGACTATTGGCTCGCTACGCGCCATGAGCGTACGGGCTGAGGACAGGCACCATGCAGGTTGATGTTTACGGCGATACGCTTTGTGCGCTGGTCAGTGCGACGGCGCTGGCTTCGACCGGTAATCAGGTGCTTCTGCACCTGCCAGAAGGGGCACATGCCGAGCAGTTGATGCGCGGCGAATGCCCCTTTCGCGAGCCCGGTCTGGCGGATTTGATGACCGAGCAGCAAGAGGCGGGCCGGCTGCTGCTGACCTCGCTTGAGGCTGCTCCGCAGGTGCCGGGCGGTGTGATCTGGCTGGCCCTGAACCCTGACATGCCGGCTGAGGCGCAGGCGCTGATTGGGGCGTTGCCCGAGCGCTGCACTCGCCGCTGGTTGGTGGTTAATCAGTCAACCTTTGCGGTCGGCAGCAGCGAGCTGCTGCAACAGGCGTTGCTGGAATGCGAGGCTCCGGTTGCTGATCCGGGAGCCGTAGTTAGTCTGCCGGACCTGCTGATCGAAGGTAATGCGCTGCAGAGCTTCATGCGCGCCGACAGTTGGCTGCTTGGCGCTGACGCCAACTGGGCCCGGCAGCTGGTGACCGAGCTGCTGCGGCCGTTCAATCGCCGCCGCGATGCCATCATGCCGATGCGGCCGCGTGAAGCAGAGTTCACCAAACTGGCGATTACCGGCATGCTCGCTACCCGCCTGAGCTATATGAACGATATGGCCAATCTGGCTGACAGCCTGGACGTGGATATTGAACAGGTACGGCAGGGGATGGGCGCTGACCGGCGGATTGGTGACGCCTACCTGTATCCGGGCTGCGGCTTTGGCGGCCTGAGTTTCTCTCGCGATGTGATGAGTCTGGCCTCGACACTGCAGGGCAGCGGTATGGCTGCCCAACTGCTCGACGAGGTGTTGAACATCAACGAGCGCCAGAAAGAGGTGCTCTTTCGCAAGCTGTGGCGTCACTACGGCACCAACCTGCGTGGCCGCAAGGTGGCGTTGTGGGGCATCGCGTTCAAGCCTGAATCGTCGCGCATCAACAATGCGCCGGCGCTCAAGTTGATTGAGGCGTTGTGGGCGCAGGGGGTTGAGGTGCACGTGCATGATCCACGTGCGCTTGGCTCTCTGGCGCAATGGGCTGGTGAGCGTGAAGATCTGGTGCTCCACCAGGACCCGTATGCGGCGGTCGCGGGGGCTGATGCGTTGATGCTGGTGACCGAGTGGAAGGCATATTGGAGCCCGGATCTGACACGTCTGCACGAGCTGATGGCAACACCGTTGCTGCTCGATGGCCGCAACGTCTGGGATCCGGAATTCATGAAGCAGAACGGTTTCGCATACTACGGCATAGGACGGCGATGACATGAGTAGTCCTCTGACTGAGAAGGCCTCCTGGCGAGCGCTGGTAGCGCATGCGCAGGAGGTGCGAGGCGCGCATCTGGCTGATCTGTTTGCCGGTGATGCGCAACGCTTTGTGCGGCTGCATCGAGCGTTCGACTCGATCCTGTTTGACTTCTCCAAGCAGCGGGTCGTTGAGGCGACGCTGCCGCTGTTATTTGATCTGGCGGCTGAGCAAGGGCTGGCAGAACGCATGGCTGCGCTGTTTGCTGGCGCCGCAGTTAACCCGAGCGAAGGGCGCGCGGCTATGCACTGGGCGTTGCGCTTGCCGTCTGAGCGAACGTGCCTGGTCGCCGGTGAGGATATAAACCTGCAGATTCAGGCTGAACTGCAGCGGATGGACGGCATTGTTCAGAAGGTCCGCAGTGGTCAGTGGCGTGGCGTGACCGGCGAGGTCATTACCGATGTGGTGAATATCGGCGTCGGAGGCTCTGACCTCGGGCCGCTGATGGTAACGGAGGCATTGGCTGACTGGCGGCCGTCTACCGCATCGCCGCTGCATGTGCACTTTGCCTCGACAATGGATGGTAGCCAGGTGTCGCAGTTGCTGGGTGGCCTCAACCCGCATGCGACGCTGTTTATCATCTCGTCCAAGTCCTTTTCCACCATTGATACCCTGAGCAATGCGGCAACTGCGCGTGGCTGGCTCGAACGTGAGCTGGGGGCTTTGCCCGGCTTGCTCGACTGTCACTTCATCGGTGTGTCGGCGGCGGCAGAGCGCATGAGCGAGTGGGGCATCGCCCCCGCCAACCAGCTGGCGCTGTGGGACTGGGTCGGTGGGCGGTTCTCGCTCTGGTCCGCCATTGGCTTGCCGATTGCGCTGTCTATCGGCATGCCGGCGTTTCGTGAGCTGTTGGCTGGTGCGCACGCGATGGATGAGCACTTTCGTCAGGCCCCCTGGGCCGACAACCTGCCGGTGCTGCTCGGGCTTATCGGCGTGTGGAACACCAATATGCTGGGTATTAACGCGCATGCGGTGTTGCCCTATGACGGCAGGCTTAAGGAGTTGCCCAATTACCTTGAGCAACTTGAGATGGAGTCCAACGGCAAGTCGGTGAACCTGGCTGGTGAGAGCATTGATTATGCGACCTGCCCGATTGTCTGGGGCACCATCGGTCCGAATGCCCAGCATGCGTTCTATCAACTGCTGCATCAGGGCACCGAACCTGTGACCTGTGATTTTATCGTTCCTGCGCGGCGCTATCGCGAGGCGCAGCATGGTGGGGCGACCGCTGAACTGTTGGCTCAGCACGAACTGGCGCTGGCAAACTGTCTGGCCCAGTCCCGTCTGTTGGCGCTGGGTGACGGCGCAGTGAAAGACGCCGCATCGTTGCCACGCAACCGCCGTTATCGCGGTAATCAGCCCAGTTCGACCCTGTTGCTGGATGAACTGACGCCCCATAGCCTGGGTGCGCTGATTGCTCTGTATGAACACAAGGTGTTTGTGCAGTCGGTGATCTGGGAAATCAACCCGTTTGACCAGTGGGGCGTGGAGATGGGCAAGCGTATCGCAGTGGATGCCCTGGCCTGCCTGCGTGGTGAGCTGGCCGAACTGCCGGGCGCGGATGCCTCCAGCGCGGGGTTACTGGCTCGGATTCTGGGTGAGTCTGCCTGATGCTCCGGCTGTAGCAATGAAGCGGCTCTGATTAATGAGAGTAATTCCTGTTTGTAGCCCTGCCTGACCGGGCGTATGCTGATGATCTGCACGCGTTATGCAACTTCGGCAGGAACTGTACTGGAAGGTGGCTCTGTCGTGTTGCGTATAATCGCGTCCGTTCTGTTGAGTTGGAGAGCAAGATGCTCAAGGAAAGACTGATTGGGTTGAGCCATGCGCAAAAGCGCTCAATTCAGATTTTTGCCGACCTGATTCTGATCTGGTTGTCGCTCTGGCTTGCTCTTTACCTGCGTCTTGGTGGTGAAACCGGTTGGGTAGTTCCCACGCCTGAACAGCGTTGGTTGTTTGTGTTGGCCCCTGCGCTGGCCTTGCCTATCTACATCCGCATGGGAATGTACCGTGCGGTGATGCGGTACTTCGGCAGCCAGGCGCTGTTGTGTATTTTCAAGTCGGTGACGCTGTCGTTTCTAGCACTGGTCATGGTGGTGCTGGCGGGGCGCGATAGCGGCTGGGATGTGCTGTTTCCGCGTTCGGCGATGGTTTCTTACTGGTGGCTTTCGCTGTTGCTGATTGGTGGTCTGCGGCTGGCGGCCCGCGAGTACTTCATGGGTGACTGGCTAATGGGTGCGGCACCTGGCCCTGATCAAGCCGTGGCTGAGCAGGAAGTGGGTGTGCCGGTCGCCATTTTTGGCGCTGGCGCGGCGGGCAATCAGCTACTGGCCTCGCTGCGGCTTGGTCGCATGTATAAACCCAAGGCGTTCATTGATGATGACCCGAGTCTGGCCGGACGGGTGATTGGCGGCCTGCCGGTGTACCCGTCTGAGCACATTGCCAAATTGATCGCCGAAGCCGACATCAAGGAAGTGCTGCTGGCTATTCCGTCTGCCACCCGAGCAACACGACAGCAGATTCTCTTCCGCCTGGCTGGCTTCCAGGTTCATGTGCGCAGTATCCCGGGGATCATGGACATTGCCAGTGGCAAGGTCAAAGTGGACGATCTGCAGGAGGTCGATATTGCCGACCTGCTGGGCCGGGATCCGGTCGAGCCGGTCGAGGAGCTGATGGATTTCTGTATTCGCGACAAGGTGGTGCTGGTGACGGGCGCAGGTGGCTCCATCGGCAGCGAGTTGTGTCGTCAGATTGTCAACGCCGGGCCGTCCAAACTGGTGCTGTTTGAACACAACGAGTTTGGTCTTTACGCCATTCACACCGAACTGCAAGGCTGGATCAAGGCGCAGAAATTGCCGATCGACCTGATCCCGATTCTGGGTTCGGTGCGCAACAGCGGTCGTCTGGTCGACGCGATGGCGGCTTGGAAGGTCGATACCGTCTATCACGCGGCGGCCTACAAGCATGTGCCGATGGTCGAACACAACGTTGCCGAAGGCATCATGAATAACGTGTTCGGTACGCTGAAGGTGGCACAGGCTGCCATTCGCTGCGGTGTGCAGAACTGTGTGCTCATCTCGACCGACAAGGCGGTTCGACCGACCAATGTGATGGGGGCAACCAAGCGCCTGGCGGAGATGGTGTTGCAGGCGCTCAGTGCTGAGTCGGCACCGAATCTGTGGGGCGATGACAGTGGCGTGCGGGTGGTCAACCGGACGCGCTTTACCATGGTTCGATTCGGCAATGTGCTGGGGTCGTCGGGCTCGGTTATTCCGTTGTTCCGCTCGCAGATCAAGCGCGGTGGCCCGATTACCGTGACCCATCCTGACATTACCCGTTATTTCATGACCATTCCTGAAGCGGCGCAGCTGGTGGTTCAAGCTGGCTCGATGGGGAAGGGGGGGGATGTCTTCGTACTGGATATGGGTGAGCCGGTGCGGATCGTCGAGCTGGCGCACAAGATGGTGATGCTGTCAGGCCTGACGGTGCGTGATGAGGTTGATCCCAACGGCGATATCGCCATTACCTTTACCGGACTGCGACCGGGCGAGAAGCTGTATGAAGAACTGCTGATCGGTGACAATCCGGAGCGCACGGCGCACCCGAAAATCCATCGGGCAAATGAAGAGTTTGTCGATTGGCCGACGCTGTATGAGGTGCTGATCCGTATGAATCAGGCGGTGAAAACGGATGCGTATGACGATGTCCGGGCACTGCTGCTGGACACCGTTAACGGTTACCAGCCGACTAACGGCATCGTCGATCTGATTCATGGGCAGCGCATTATTCAGAGCTGACAATCACTGCCTTGAAGAGGCCGGGCTGCTGCCCGGCCTTTTTGTTTGTGCGGCATTCGCAAGCGGAGGGGCGGGTCAGCGGTAGCCGTCGGGATTCTGCTGTTGCCAGTGCCAAGCGTCGGCGCACATGGCGTCGACGTCCCGTTCGGCTTGCCAGCCTAGCTCGCGGGCGGCCAGTGACGGGTCGGCGTAGCAACTGCCGACATCACCGGGGCGGCGTGCAACCACTTGATACGCCAGGGGCTTGCCACAGGCGCGCTCGAACGCGTGCAGCATGTCCAGTACGGAGTAGCCGATGCCGGTGCCGAGGTTGAAGGCGGCAAGGCCCTGTTTGCGCGTTAACCACTGCAGCGCCTTGACGTGCCCTTCGGCCAGGTCCATCACGTGGATGTAGTCACGTACGCCGGTGCCATCGTGGGTGTCGTAATCACCACCAAACACGCTGAGGTGCTCACGTCGGCCTACTGCGACCTGGGCGATGTACGGCAGCAGGTTGTTGGGGATGCCGGCCGGATCTTCGCCAATCTGTCCGCTGGGGTGGGCGCCGACCGGGTTGAAGTAGCGGAGCAGGGCGAGGTTCCAACTGCTGTCGCTCCGGTAAAGATCCCCCAGTATTTCTTCGATCATCAGCTTTGACCGGCCGTACGGGTTGGTCGCGCTGGTCGGGAAGTCTTCAGTGATCGGCAGGCAGGCTGGGTCGCCATAGACGGTGGCTGACGAGCTGAATACCAGATTACGCACGGTGGATCGCTGCATGGCCTGCAGTAGCGAAACCGCGCCGGTGACGTTGTTGTGGTAATACATCAGTGGCTCGGCCACGGATTCGCCGACGGCCTTGAAGCCAGCAAAGTGAATGACCGCGTCAACCGGGTTGCTGGCAAACAGGTCGTCCAGCAGGCTGCCGTCGTTGACGTCGCCGGTGATGATGTCGAGCGTCTTGCCGGTGAGGTTTTGCACCCGGCGGAGCGCTTCAGGGGAGCTGTTGCTGAAGTTATCCAGCACGATGACCTGGTAGCCGCATTCCAGCAGGCGCAGGCATGTGTGTGAACCGATGTATCCGGCACCGCCGGTCACCAGTATGGTTGCTGCGTCGGTGTTCATGGGGTGGCTCCCTTAGGGTGTGCCGCGGTAGCCGCACACCTGCCTTGAGCGGTGGTTACTCGACGGTAACCGATTTTGCCAGGTTTCGTGGTTTGTCGACATCGGTGCCCTTGACCAGTGCAACGTGGTAGCTCAGCAGTTGCAGGGGCAGGGTGTAGATAATCGGTGAGACGCAGTCTTCGACCCACGGCAGGCTGACGTCGCGTACTTCGGGGTCGGTACTTTGCTCGATGGTTTCGCAGGCAAAGTTGATCAACTGGCCGCCACGGGCGCGCACTTCTTCCAGGTTGGACTTGAGTTTTTCCAGCAGGCTGTCGCTGGGTGCGACCGAAACCACGGGCATGTCTTCGTCCACCAGGGCCAGCGGGCCGTGCTTCAACTCCCCGGCAGCGTAGGCCTCGGCGTGGATGTAGGAGATTTCCTTGAGTTTGAGGGCACCTTCCATCGCGATGGGGTAGTGCGGACCGCGGCCAAGGAACAGCGCATGGTGTTTGTTGGCAAACTGCTCGGCCAACGCAACAATCGCCGGTTCCAGCCCAAGCACCTGTTCCACCAGGGCAGGCAGCGTGCGCAGGGCGTTGACGTTACGGGCAACAAATTGGCTGCGGCCGTGGGTCTGGGCGAGGGCCGTGGTCAGCCACAGCAGTGACACCAGTTGAGTGGTGAAGGCCTTGGTTGAGGCCACGCCAATTTCCGGACCCGCATGCGTGAGCAAACGCCAGTCGGCCTCACGTACCAGCGAGCTGCCAGCGACGTTGCAGATGGCGAGGGTTGCGAGGTAGCCCTGATCCTTGGCGTAACGCAGTGCGGCCAGGGTGTCTGCGGTCTCACCTGACTGGGAGATGGTGATCAGCAGGGTGTTGGCCGGCACTACAACGCTGCGGTAGCGGTATTCGCTGGCGACTTCGACCTGGCAGGGAATGCCGGCCTGTTCTTCGATCCAGTAGCGGGCGACCAGTCCAGCATGGTAACTGGTGCCACAGGCAACGATGTGGATGTTGGCGATGTCGGCCAGTCGGGTTTCCGCTTCGGGGCCGAGGATGGCGGTCAGCACGTGGTCGTCGCCAAGGGTGCCAGCCAGGGTGTCGCTGATGGCTTGTGGCTGCTCAAAGATTTCCTTGAGCATGAAGTGGCGGTATTCGCCCTTGTCCAGACTGTGGGCGGCGTGCTCATAGCGAACTACCGGGCGGTCGGCAGTATTGCCAGCGTGGTCCCAGATGTCGCAGGTGTCCAGAGTAACGCGGGCGTAGTCGCCTTCTTCCAGGTAGCGGAAGCGGTCGGTTACCTGCAGCAGCGCCAGCGGGTCGGAGGCCAGGTAGTGTTCGCCGCTGCCTTCTCCGATCACCAGCGGGCTGCCCATGCGTGAGCAGTACAGGGTGCCGGGCTCGGATTCATGGACCACCGCCAGCGCATAGGCCCCGTGAATCTCGCCCAGAGTGTTGCGGAACGCGCTGAGCATGTCGCCGGTTTCGGCAAAGTGGTGCGCCAGCAGGTGGGCGACGACTTCGGTATCGGTTTCGGACGTAAAGCTGTAGCCCAGATCCTGCAGCTGTTTGCGCAGCGGAGCATGATTTTCGATGATGCCGTTGTGGACGATCGCCAGTCCGTTGGACAGGTGCGGGTGGGCGTTGTGTTCTGACGGTTTGCCGTGTGTGGCCCAGCGGGTGTGGGCGATGCCAAGGTGACCACTGACCGGTGTGGCCTGCAGTGCGTTTTCCAGCTCTACGACCTTGCCGACGGCGCGGACGCGTTGAATTGCGCCGGCGCTGTCGATGATTGCAACGCCGGCCGAGTCGTAGCCGCGGTACTCAAGACGGCGCAGGCCTTCAAGCAGGATGGGGGTGATGTCGCGCTGGGCGGTTGCGCCGACGATTCCGCACATGGATGTGTCCTTGTTTCACAGGCAAAGGCGGCAGTTTAGCACTGTCGCCCCGCGGGTGGGTAACCCTCAGGGGCGGCAGGACAAGGTTGTCGAGAGCTCTGGGGCTTGGCCCGGCGAAGCGCGTCTGGTGCGGCCTGTGGGTCGAGCTGATGCTCGACCTTCTCGGGAAGTGGTTACCGGTCAACGGCGGTTAAAACGGTCAACCAGGTCGACCTGGCGCTGGGCGGTGGTCGCCAGTTCGCCACTGAGCTCGGCGCTGCGGCTGGCCTGGCCCGCCGTGCTGTCTGCCAGCGAGGCGATGCTGGTGACGTTGCGGTTGATCTCTTCGGCAACGCTGCTTTGCTCCTCGGCGGCGCTGGCGATTTGGCCGGCCATTTCGTTGATCCGTTCGATGGCCTGACGAATGCCTTCGAGCGCTTCGTCTGCTTCGATGACCTGAGCAACACCGCGCTCGGCCTGTTCGTTGCCAGCCTGCATGGTATCTACCGTGCTCTTGGCTGCATGTTGCAGGTTGGAGATCAGACCATGGATCTGTTCGGTGGCTTCGGCTGTCCGGCTGGCGAGGGCGCGCACCTCGTCGGCAACGACGGCAAAGCCGCGTCCCTGCTCGCCTGCGCGTGCTGCCTCGATAGCGGCATTCAGAGCCAGCAGGTTGGTCTGTTCGGCGATTCCTTTGATGACGTCGACGACGGTGCCGATTTCACGGGCGTCTGATGCCAGCTTGTTGGTGACGGTGCTGGCTGACTCAACCGCGCCGGATAGGTTCTCGATGGCGATACGGGCGTTGCTGGCCAACTGTTTGCCTTGTATGGCCAGTTGCGCTGCGTCGTGGGTTGCGTCTGCGGCGTTCTGGACGTTGCCCGATACCTCCAGCGTCGCCGCAGCCATCTGGTTGATGGCAGTCGCCACCTGATCTGTTTCGGCGCGCTGTTGGGCCAGCCCCTCACTGCTTTGGCGAGCGATGTCGCTGGCTTCATGGGCCTGCAGCTTCAGGCTGTCAGCGCTGTCTGCTACCCGGGCGAGGCAGGTCGTAAGGCGTGCCTGCTGGCTGAGAATGGCCATTTCCAGTTGGCCCATCGCGCCGCGGAAGGGGGTAAACATCTGGGCCAGCAACGGGTCACTGATACTGTTGCCGGCCGAGTGCACAATACGCTGCAGACGCTGCTCAAGGCTGGCTTTCATGAGATACCCGGCGGGCACACCGAGCAGGCCCGCGACAGCTGCGCCGGGCCAGCCGAACAGCACGCCTGCAGCGCCGCTAGCCGCCATTGCCAGTGCGGACGGCAGGATCTGCATGCCCAGACCGGCGACGTCACTCTGCACCGCCTTGCCGCCACGTGAGAGGCGTTGGTAGAGCGTTGATGCCCGTTCAATCTGCCCGGCCGTGGGTTTGGTGCGGACCGACTCGTAACCGGTGATCTGGCCGTTCTCCCAGATGGGGGTGACGAAGGCATTGACCCAGTAATGATCGCCGTTCTTGCAGCGGTTTTTGACGATCCCCATCCAGGCCTTGCCGGCCTTGATATCAGCCCACATGTGCGCGAAAACCGCTGGCGGTACGTCTGGATGACGGACCAGGTTGTGCGAGGTGCCGATCAGCTCGTCGCGGGTAAAGCCGCTGATTTCAATGAAAATGTCATTGCAGTAGGTGATGACGCCCTTGAGGTTGGTCGTGGATATGAGTCGCTCGTCCGCCGCAAAGGTACGTTCACGCTGGGTTACGGGCTGGTTGTTACGCATCGGTGAATGTCCTTGAATGTCTGCCCGTGAGACATATCGGGCTGACTATTGTCTAAACTGCTATATCGGCAGCGATGGCAATGGCTGTAGGCCTCGACTTTGTCTCCTCCGCAGGACGGTTTCAGTCTGCCGTCGGGGAGTGTGAGTGGAGCCGTGTGAGCGGTTGCTGAATGGTGGGAGTGGTTCCGGCGACCTGCAGGTTTCAGCATTTACCGGAACTTCCTGCCATCCTTGCAGGCCAGATACTAGAGGCCTCGCAGAATCTTGCCTCAGATTATAGCAATCCATGCAGGCCTAGAGCCCGCGCAAGGAGGTTTATCGCATGACCCTAGCCAATAGTCTAAGTACGCTTGACACATTGGATGTCTCGGGAGAGCGCTATCAGTACCACTCGCTCAAGCGTGCAGCAGCCGAACTGAATGGTATCGAGCACCTGCCCAAGTCGCTCAAGGTGCTGCTGGAGAATCTGCTGCGTAATGAAGACGGCGAGACGGTCACGCTGGATGATATTCGCGCCGTAAATCAGTGGCTGGAGCAGCGTCGATCCGACCGTGAAATTCAGTACCGTCCGGCGCGGGTGTTGATGCAGGACTTTACCGGGGTGCCGGCGGTCGTGGATTTGGCCGCCATGCGTGATGCGGTTGCGCGGGCTGGTGGCGATCCGGAGCAGATCAATCCGCTGTCGCCGGTCGATCTGGTCATCGACCACTCGGTGATGGTTGACCGCTTTGCCAGCGACTCGGCCTTTCATGACAACGTGGAGATCGAGATGCAGCGTAACGGTGAGCGTTACGCATTCCTGCGTTGGGGGCAGAAGGCTTTTCAGAACTTTCGCGTGGTGCCGCCGGGCACCGGCATCTGCCACCAAGTGAATCTGGAGTACCTGGCCCAGACCGTTTGGGCCGCTGAGGTGGACGGTGAGCAGTGGGCCTGGCCTGATACCCTGGTCGGCACCGACTCGCACACCACCATGATCAACGGGCTGGGCGTACTGGGCTGGGGCGTCGGCGGTATCGAGGCCGAGGCGGCCATGCTCGGGCAGCCGGTTTCGATGCTGATCCCGGAAGTGATCGGTTTCAAACTGACCGGCCGCTTGCGTGAGGGCATCACCGCTACCGATCTGGTGCTGACCGTTACTCAGATGTTGCGCAGCAAGGGCGTGGTCGGCAAGTTTGTTGAATTCTACGGTGACGGTCTGGCCGACCTGCCGCTGGCGGATCGGGCGACCATTGCCAACATGGCCCCGGAGTATGGTGCGACCTGCGGCTTCTTCCCGGTGGATGACGAGACCCTGCGCTATCTGCGCCTCAGTGGCCGCCCTGATGCGGTGGTGCAGCGGGTAGAAGCCTATTGCAAGGCGCAGGGACTGTGGCGCGAACCGGGCGACGAGCCGGCGTTTACCGATAGCCTGCACCTGGACATGAGTACCGTGGAGGCGAGCCTGGCCGGTCCGCGTCGACCGCAGGACCGGGTGGCGCTGCCGGATGTACCTGAGGCCTTCGATGCACTGCTGGCGCTGCAGCTCGCACCGGCGGATACCGAGCAGGCACGGCTGGAAAGTGAAGGCGGTGCCGGTACCGCCGTCGGCGGCCCGAATGCCCATGCCACGGTGCAGCTGGATGGCAAGGAGTACGCGCTGGACCACGGCGCGGTGGTGATCGCTGCGATTACCTCCTGTACCAATACCTCCAATCCGAGTGTGATGATGGCTGCCGGTCTGCTGGCGAAGAAGGCTTTGGAGCGGGGGCTGCAGCGCAAGCCTTGGGTCAAGTCGTCACTTGCGCCGGGCTCCAAGGTGGTGACCGACTATCTGAATAAGGCCGGTCTGACCGAGAGCCTCGATGCGCTCGGATTCAATCTGGTGGGCTATGGCTGCACCACCTGTATCGGCAACTCCGGGCCGCTGCCCGACGAGGTGGCGCGGGCTGTCAGTGAACACGATCTGGCCGTGTCGGCGGTGCTGTCCGGCAACCGTAACTTCGAAGGGCGGGTGCATCCGCAGGTCAAGGCCAACTGGCTGGCGTCGCCGCCGCTGGTGGTGGCCTACGCGCTGGCCGGCAACACCCGAATCAACCTGCGTGACGAGCCGCTTGGTCTGGATCAGGATAACCGCCCGGTGTTTCTCAAGGACATCTGGCCGACCAATAGCGAGATCGCCGAGGCAGTGGCGCTGGTCGAAGATGAGATGTTCCGGACCCGCTATGCCGACGTGTTTACCGGTGATGATCACTGGCGCTCGATCAGCGTCAGCGAGGGCAAGACCTATGCCTGGGATGATGCCTCGACCTACGTGAAAAATCCGCCGTACTTTGATGCCATCGACGAGCCACTGGAACCCCTGCAGCCGGTTACCGGCGCGCGGGTGCTGGCGGTATTCGGCGATTCGATTACCACGGACCACATTTCGCCGGCCGGCAATATCAAGGCAAGCTCGCCGGCAGGTGAATATCTGCAATCGCTGGGCGTGGAGCCGGCCGACTTCAACTCCTACGGCTCGCGGCGCGGTAACCACGAAGTGATGATGCGCGGCACCTTCGCCAACATCCGTATCCGCAATCGGATGCTCGGTGGCGAGGAGGGCGGTGAGACCATTCATGTGCCTTCCGGTGAGCGGATGTCGATCTATGATGCCGCCATGCGCTATCAGCAGGATGGCACGCCGCTGGTGGTGTTGGCCGGCAAGGAGTACGGCACCGGTTCAAGCCGGGATTGGGCGGCCAAGGGCACCAACCTGCTGGGTGTGAAGGCCGTTCTGGCCGAGAGCTTCGAGCGCATCCACCGTTCCAATCTGGTCGGTATGGGGGTGTTGCCGCTGCAGTTTGTGGATGGTCAAAGCGTGGCTGAGCTGGGCTTGACCGGGCACGAACAAATCGAAATCACGGGTATCAGCGATGACCTCAAGCCGGGGCAGCGGCTGACGGTGGAAGCAACCGGAGACGATGGTCAAAGCGTGAGCTTCGAGATGCTCTGCCGAATCGATACCGTCAACGAGATCGCTTACTTCAAGGCGGGCGGCATTCTGCACCACGTGTTGCGTGAGATGCTTGATTAGAGCCTGTCGCCGTTCCGTTCACTTGCCTGCCGGAGACCCTTCTTCGGCCAGGCAAGGTGGAGCGGCAACAGATCTTGGACGGCAGAAAAAGAAAAACCCCTGACTCAATGAGTTAGGGGTTTTGCTGTTGGTCGGAGCGACTGGAATCGAACCAGCGACCTTCTCGTCCCGAACGAGACGCGCTACCAGGCTGCGCTACGCTCCGTTGTGGGCGGCATTTTACCTAAAGTTTGTCATCGCACAAGAGGCAAACGAAAAAAAATCGACTGTTTATCACAGGGTTACTGCAGCGCCTGCCACAGAATAGGGGTATTGGCGCTGGTCAGGCGTGGCTCGTCGGCGGCCAGATCGAGGCAGATCGCGTCCATTGTCCGCAACCAGCGCAACGGGCTGCGCACCCCCTGCAACCAGGCGTTTTCCAGCGCCGGTAGCAGCCGGCGTGGGATCAGGCAGGGCAGTGGCTGGGGTTGTTCACCGGTGCGAAAAAACACCGGTCGGTCAGGGTCGGCTTGGTCAAGCAGCTGCTCAAGCAAGGCTTGATCGATCAGCGGCATGTCACAGGGCAGCACCAAAAGCTGCTCGCCGCGCGCCTCGCGCAGGCCGCTCAGAATGCCGGCCAACGGGCCGGGGTAGTCCGTGCTGCTGTCGGTCACGAGCCTGTCAGCCCATTGCCGGTATTGCTCGGCGTTGCGGTTGCAACTGATTAGCAGCTCATCGGCCACGCTGCGCAACAGCGCGCTCAGATGAGCGCTGATAGGGGCGCCGCGGTAGGCGAGCAGGCCCTTGTCTGCACCGCCGACGCGGCGGCCCCGGCCGCCGGCCAGCAGCAGGGCGCTGATACGGGGTGACGCTGACATGTTCAATGCTCTGGCTGGTGTGGTCTGTGTTATAACACCGGGCCTGTAGCGGACGAAAGCGGCGCCTCTGCTGATTGCCGTCCGGCTTTATCCGAACGCAAGGAATCCATCCATGAGCTGCTCATCTGATACTCCCTTTGCCGCCCTTGGCATCGCCGTGCTGACCGTCAGCGACACCCGTACCCTGGAAACCGACACCTCTGGCCAGTTGCTGGCGGACAGCCTGACCGCTGCCGGCCATCGTCTGGCTGATCGTCAACTGCTGCCCGACGACCGTTACCAGATGCGCGCACGGGTGTCGGCCTGGATCGCAGACCCGGCAGTTGAGGTCGTGTTGATCACTGGTGGCACCGGCTTTACCGGGCGTGACAGCACCCCTGAGGCCATCGCGCCGCTGCTGGACAAGCAGGTCGATGGCTTTGGTGAGCTGTTCCGTCAGGTGTCTTACGAAGACATCGGCACTTCCACGCTGCAGTCCCGTGCGCTGGCTGGCTTGGCCAACCGTACGCTGGTGGTCTGCATGCCGGGCTCATCCAACGCCTGCCGTACCGCCTGGACGCGGATTCTCGAAACCCAGCTGGACAGTCGTACCCGCCCGTGCAACTTCGTGCAGCATCTGGGCAACCCGGATCAGGACGGTCGCCGCGCATGAGTCTGATGCCGGTTGCCGAGGCCCTGCAGCGGCTGCTCGCCAGCGCGGCCGCCCATCAACAGCAGCCCGTGCGGGCGTTGCCGCTGACCGATGCGCTCGGTCAGATTCTGGCCGAGCCGGTCTGTTCTGCTATCGACGTACCGCCCTGGGACAACAGTGCGATGGACGGTTATGCGCTGGCCGAGGCCGATCTGGCGCAGGCGATGGCTGATGGCCTGCCGGTCAGTCAGCGCATCACCGCCGGGGTTGCTCCGGCGGCGCTGCAGCCCGGCACCTGTGCGCGTATCTTTACCGGTGCGCCCTTGCCTGCTGGCGCCAATGCCGTGCAGATGCAGGAGAATGCCGAGCTGCTGGCGGATGGCCGGGTGCGCCTGCTGGAACCGGTGGCTGCTGGCGACAACGTCCGACGCCAAGCGCAGGACGTCGTTGCCGGTCAGCCGTTGCTGGCTGCCGGAACCCGGCTGAGACCGCAGGATCTGGGGGTAATTGCCTCGGTAGGGATAGATCAGGTCGGGGTCCGCACGCCTCTGCGCGTGGCGGTGTTGTCAACCGGTGACGAGCTGGTCGAGCCGGGGCAGCCGCTGAGCCCCGGGCAGATCTACAACAGCAACCGCTTTACCTTGATCGGCTTGTTGCAGGGCATGGGGCAGACTGTGGTCGACGCCGGTATTCTGCCGGATGACCTAGCCTCGACCCGTGATCGTTTGCAGCAGTTGGCCAGGCAGGTTGATGTGATTATTACTTCCGGCGGGGTGTCGGTCGGCGAGGCGGACTGTCTCGGTCAGGCGTTGCGCGAGGCCGGTGAGGTCGCTCTGTGGAAGCTGGCGATCAAGCCGGGCAAGCCGTTCACGCTGGGTCACTACGCAGGTGTGCCCGTGCTCGGTCTGCCCGGAAATCCGGCGGCGACGCTGGTCACGTTTTTGCTGCTGGTGCGTCCCTATCTGTTGACCCGCCTTGGCGCAGCAGAGGTGGCCGCGCCTGCCTATACCTTGCCTGCCGGGTTCGCCTGGAGCCGCGCTGGCAGTCGTGAGGAGTACCTGCGTGCGCATGTCGAAGACGGCCGCGTAATGCTGTCGGGCAATCAAAGCTCCGGTGTGCTCAGCAGCGCCAGTCGCGCCAGCGGCCTGTTACGGGTGCCAGCCGGGCAAACCTTCAGCCCCGGCGATCTGGTCGCGTTTCTGCCGTTCTCGGGCCTGCTCGGCTGAGCCGCAGCCCGAGTTCCTGCTATGGCTGAGTTCTCATTCGGCCATATGTCTGGGCAAACGCTTGTCGGTCGCCCCATCGTTCTACCTTCCCGGGTCTGACAGACCGCACTCCACCAAGGCCCAAGCCGCTGCCCGTCCGGCGGCTTGCCCGCGGCTGACCTTGAGATATTCCTTGATGCTTTAGATGAAAATCAGCGTTTCCGATTTGGATACGCTGAAATAGTGTTTTACATATTTTGTTACAGGTATGATTTGGCCGTATTCAAATTCATTCTCAATTGCGGCTGATTTTCATGCTTGTTCCATTTCTGATTATGCTGCGCGAAGGTCTCGAGGCTGCGCTGATTGTCGGCATCATTGCCAGCTACCTCCGTCAGACCGGGCGCGCCGCATGGATGCCGGTCATCTGGACTGGCATTTTTCTGGCTGTGACGCTGGCCTTGCTTGGCGGCGCAGCCTTGCAGTTTGTCAGCGCCGAGTTTCCCCAGCGTCAGCAGGAAATGTTCGAAGCGGCGGTTGGCCTGATTGCGGTGGGCGTGCTGACCTGGATGGTGTTCTGGATGCGGCGCGCGTCGCAGGGGCTGCGCAGTGAGCTGACTGGCGCACTGGACCAAGCGTTTCAGGCTGGCCAGGGGCAAACCTGGGCGTTGATCGGCATGGTCTTTCTGGCGGTTGCCCGTGAGGGGCTTGAATCGGTGTTCTTCCTGTTGGCCGTGTTTCAGCAGGGGCGGGGCACCGGCGCGCCGCTGGGGGCGCTGCTCGGCGTTCTATGCTCGGTGCTGGCTGGTTGGGCGTTCTATCGGGGCAGCCTGCGCTTGAATCTGAAGCACTTTTTCCGTGGCACCGGCCTGTTCATTTTGCTGGTGGCTGCTGGTTTGTTCTCGGGTGCGGTGCGCGCATTGCACGAGGCGGGCCTGTGGAATCACGGCCAACGCATTGTCTTCGATCTGAGCGAATGGCTGCCGCTGGACACCCCGTTGGGCAGCCTGTTTGCCGGTATTTTCGGCTATCAGCCTGCGCCCAGTGTCAGTGAAGTCGTCGCCTATCTCGGCTTCTTGCTGATCACCCTGTTTTTCTTCTTCCGACCCGGTACTGCGCAGATCGCTAGACCTGCCGCAGCGCGGGTTGGTGGTTGAGTTTTACACCTGTCCAACACTGCCTGCGAGTGTCCTGATGTCTGATCCTTCTGCTTCTGCTCCGTCGCCGCTTGCGTTGCGGGCTGGCATGGCTGGTGCTGCCGTGCTGATGCTCGGCGCGCTGGGTATTTTCTATTTGTCGCTGGGTTCGAAGTCGGCAACCGACACGGCTGATACCCACCAGATCACCATTGACGCCAGTGGTTGTACGCCGAACACGCTTACCGTGCCTGCCGGTGCTCAACGCTTTACCGTGATCAACGAGAGTAAGCGTGCGATCGAGTGGGAAATTCTCGATGGCGTGATGGTGCTGGAGGAGCGGGAGAACATCGCTCCCGGCCTGCATCAGCAACTGACAGCGACGTTGCTGCCCGGTGAATACCAGATGACCTGTGGCCTGCTCAGTAATCCGCGCGGGACGCTGACTGTGACGGCGGTCGCCGGGCAGACCGTTGCCGCCGATCTGTCCGCACGCGCACTGATCGGCCCGTTGGCTGAGTACCGCGTCTATCTGACGCTGGAAGGCCGTGCGCTGGCGCGTGCGGTGGGTGACCTGCAGCAGCAAATTGCCGACGACAACCTGGATGCGGCGCAGCAAGCCTGGCTGCAGGCCCGCGCAATCGATCAGCACATGGCGCTGGCGGTGGGGCTGTTCAGCGATCTGGATCAGCGCCTGAATGCCCGCGCCGAGTACTTCGCCGAGCGCGAACAGGATGCCGATTTTCGCGGCTTTGAACGCCTGGCTTATGGCCTTTTCGAGCAGCAAAGCACTGCCGGGTTGCTGCCGGTGGTCAAGCAACTGAGCGCCGATGTGGGCGCTCTGCGGTCACGTTTGAGTGCCCAGGGTGTGCCGGCCTCCCAACTGGCCAATGGCGCCGGTCGGGTGTTGCAGGCCTGGCATGACCAACAGCAGAACAGCGAGCAGCTCAGCCGCAGGGCGCGCAGTGATCTGCAGGGCTTGCAGGCAGGTATCGACAAGGTCGTATCGCTGCTGCTTCCGGTTCTACAGCAGGCGCACCCGCAGGAGTCTGAGGCCCTGCAGACGGCCAATGCGTCACTGGCCGAGCAGGTGCCCGACGCTGATACCCAAACCCTATTGCAGGCCAGCCAGCAGTTGGCCGACCAGTTGGCCAGCGTTAACGCGTTGTTGGCCAGCGCCTACTGACATTCCGCATCGGGAGTATTTATGAGTGATCGTGATGACCTTTCACCGGGCTGCCCGTTCTCGGGCCTTAATCGTCGCCGCTTTCTGCAAGGTCTGGGCGCTGCAGGTATCGGTGCTGCTGCGACGGCCATGAGTGGCGGTGCGTTGGCCAGTCAGCAGCCGCGTACAGCGGAAGTAACCGATGCGCCGTCCAGCTCGGCAACCCACCAGGCCCATCCGTTCTTCGGGGCACAGCAGCAGGGCATTACCACCCCGCGTCCGGCGGTCGGCATGCTGGCCAGCTTTGATGTGCTGGCGACAGACCAAGCCGGGCTGGAGCGCCTGCTGCGCACGCTGACCGAGCGCATTGCTTTTCTGACACAGGGCGGCACCTATGAGCAGCGCGACCCGCGCTACCCTCCGGTGGATTCCGGCATCCTCGGCCCCAGCATCGACCCGGACGGGCTGACCATCACGCTGTCGGTTGGGGCCTCGCTGTTTGATGACCGCTTTGGACTGGAAGGGGTCAAACCCCGTCACCTGCAGCGCATGGTCGCGTTCTCCAACGATGCGCTGGATGCCGATCGTTGCCACGGTGATATTTCCCTGCAGTTCTGCGCCAACACCGAGGGCACCACCATTCACGCCCTGCGCGACATCATCAAGAATACCCCCGGCATGCTGATGTTGCGCTGGAAGCAGGAAGGCACGGTGCCGGTCATGGCGCCGCGCTCCGACGGCTCGACCGAGAGTGCGCGCAACTACCTTGGTTTCCGCGATGGCACCGCCAACCCGCCGGCAGACAACAGCGGCCTGATGCAGAAGGTGGTGTGGGTCGATGACAGCAACCAGGAGCCCGAATGGGCACGCAACGGCAGCTATCAGGCCGTGCGCATCATCCGCAACTTCGTCGAACGCTGGGACCGCACACCGCTGCAGGAGCAGGAAGCCATCTTTGGTCGTCGTCGCGATAGCGGCGCGCCCATGCACGGTGGCATCGAACACGATCTGCCGGTCTACAACAACGACCCCGACGGCAAGGTGACGCCACTGGACTCGCATATCCGTCTGGCCAACCCGCGCACCCACGGCAGTGAGCGCAACCTGATTCTGCGTCGACCGTTTAACTACTCCAACGGCGTTGAAGCCAACGGCCAGCTGGATATGGGCTTGCTGTTCATTGCCTATCAGGCGGACCTGGAGGCCGGTTTCATTACCGTTCAGAAGCGCTTGGACGGTGAGCCGCTGGAGGAATACATCAAGCCCGTGGGCGGCGGCTACTTCTTCACGCTGCCGGGCGTACAAGCCGGGGACTACCTCGGCAGCAGCATGCTGGCTGCCAGCCAGCGCCATTCGTGATTGGCCTTAATACGTCTATTCAGGAGCAGGACAATGTTTAACCTTCGCACCGTCATTACCGCCGCTGCCTTCGGGCTGGTTGCCATGCAGGCACAGGCCGCTGTGGCACCGCAGGATCTGGTCAATCCGATTACCGACTACAAGCTTTACGTGCTCGACAACCTGGAGCAGTTCAGCAGCCACACCCGTGAGTTCACCGATGCCATCAAGGCCGGCGAACTGCAGCGTGCCCAGCAGCTGTACGCACCGACCCGCGTTTACTACGAGCGCATCGAACCAATTGCTGAACTGTTTGCCGATCTGGATGCCAGCATCGACGCCCGTGAAGACGACTACGAGCATGGCGTGCAGGACCCGACCTTCACTGGTTTTCACCGTTTGGAGTACGGCCTGTTTCACGAGCACAGCACCGCTGGCCTGGGCGACTATGCCGAGCGCCTGATGAGTGATGTCGAGACTCTGGAGCAGAGTGTGCAGGACCTGACTTTCCCGCCGGAGAAAGTGGTGGGTGGCGCTGCCGCGCTGATGGAAGAGGTCGCCGCGACCAAGGTCTCCGGTGAAGAGGATCGCTACAGTCACACCGACCTGTGGGACTTCCAGGGCAACCTGGACGGCTCGAAGAAGATCTTCGAACTGGTTAAACCGCTGGCAGCGCAGGAAGACCCCGCTTTTGTTGCGCGTATTGAAGAGAACTTCACCGCCATCGAAAACACCCTGGCGCATTACTATCTGATCGAGGGTGATGCCAGCAGCGGCTTTGAGTCCTACGACAAGGTCAGCGAGCGTGATCGCCGTGCGTTGGTTGGGCCGGTCACGGTACTGGCGGAAGAGCTGTCGACCTTGCGCGGGTTGTTGGGTCTGAATTAACCCCCGAGCACAGCATGCTGAGCCCGAGCGGACTGCGCGGGTTCTTCGGGGTGTAGAAGGGTGTGCAATCATCACCACGGGCACGGCGTGCCGTGCCCCTACGGTGTGTGTCACGCCGATCCTTGCGTAGATACCGTCTTCCCGATCAGCGTGCAAGTGCTCTGATCGGGTCGAACGGCTGGCCTGATTTCAGTACGCCGTAGATGATGGGCAGCAGCTTACGCATGGCCGCGCAGACGGCCAACCGACCAGCTTTACCGCGTTCAGCCAGCCTCACTTTCATCGCTTTGATGACCGGGTTGTAGGCCATCGCCGACAGCGCTGGCATGTATAGCGCTGCGCGCAATCGGCCTGACCCGGTGCGTGAGATGGTCGACTTGCCTCGGTATATCCCAGATTCCTGCAAACGCGGAGTCAGACCACAGAACGCTGCCAGCTGCCTTGCGCTGTCGAATCGCAGGGGGCTGCCCAGCTCTGCCAGCAGTGTGGCGGTGGTGCCATCACTGACACCATCAATGCTCTTCATTAGCCGCTTTTGCTCTCGTAGGTCCGGGTCATTGTCGATGTGGTCGTTGATAGCGGTGTTGATTAAGGCGATCTGCCCGTCCAAGTGCTCCAGATGAATACGGGTAGAGGCTTGGGCTGATTCTGCGCTAACGTCCAGACGGTTGCGCTCCATCTGCGCCAACTCCTTCAGGTCGGCAAGCCGACGCACCAGGCCGCGTAGCTGACGGATGCTCTCTGGCTCGGGCTCCCAAGGACGCAGTTCTTCCAGATGGCGCTGTGCGTAGCGGGCGATCAATTTGGCGTCGGTCTTGTCTGTTTTAACCCGGCGCAGCTCGCTTTGCGCATATTTGGCGATGCGTGCAGGGTTGATGACACAGACCTGATAGCCCTGCTGATGCAGATGCGTCGCCAGCGCTTCGTGGTACACGCTCGTTGCCTCCATCAGCACCCAGCAATGTGGCTCAGCATGCTTCTCTAACCATTGGTCAAATTGCTTGAAGCCTTCGGGGGAGTTCGCCAGTTTGGCTTTGGTGCGGTATTTATCGCGCTCCAGCGGCTTGGCGATGTCGAAGGTGTGCTTGGCAATGTCGATTCCGATAACGCAGGTCATGGAGCCTCCGGCTCTGTTGACAGGCGATCGTCACCACACTCTGTTCTACCTTGCGAATACGTGCTCAGGCGCTCAGCACCGGCACCAGATACCGTTCGAACTGTCTGAGTGTGTTGGCAGGTGACGGCCCATCTACGAACCAAGCTCTTGAGGCTTCAGGGGCACACCGGCCTGTCACCTGCCGCCCGATGATCAGTCGGGGACCATGGTCACAGGGACCACAGTCAACATACAAGGGGCACAGCATGCTGTGCCCGAGCGGGTGTACCTTGCGCCGATCGTTGCGTCGGGGCGTAGTATGCGGCGTTCTTATTCCCGCACCCGCCGAATCGCATCCAGCCACCCTTCATACAGTGCGTCGCGCTGGGTTTCTGCCATCTCGGGCGCGAAGGTGCGCTCGCAAGCCCAGTGGGTGGCGATATCGTCGAGGTTTTTGAAAATGCCGAGCTGCAGGCCTGCCAGGTAGGCGGCACCCAGCGCGGTGGTTTCGGTAACCTGGGGGCGGTCGACGGTGACGCCGAGGATATTGGCCAGTTCCTGTACCACCCAGTTGTTGATCACCATGCCGCCATCCACGCGCAAGGCGGCGGTGCTCTGCGCGCCGTCGGCCTGCATGGCTTCGAGCAGGTCGCGGGTCTGGAAACAGACCGATTGCAGGCCGGCGGCGACGATCTGGGCGATGCCGGTATCGCGGGTCAGGCCGAAGATGGCGCCGCGTGCGGTCGGGTCCCAGTAGGGGGCGCCAAGGCCGGTAAAGGCGGGCACCAGATAGACACCGGTGTGCTCGCCAGCCTGGCGGGCGAGGGCTTCGGTTTCGCCCGCGTGCTGGATCAGCTTGAGACCGTCGCGCAGCCACTGGATGGCGGCTCCGGCAACGAAAATACTGCCCTCCAGCGCGTAACTGGTCTGACCGTTCAGGCGATAACCGACCGTGGTCAGCAGGCGATTCTGCGAGCGAATCGGCGTGTTGCCGGTGTTCATTACCATGAAGCAGCCGGTGCCGTAGGTGCTCTTGACCATGCCTGGCTGGAAGCAGGCCTGGCCAATCAGGGCGGCCTGCTGGTCACCGGCGATGCCGCAAACCGGGATGCTGGCGCCAAGTACCTCGGGCGCGGTCTGGCCAAAGTCGGCTGCGCTGTCCATGACCTCGGGCAGCAGGCTGGCGGGGATGTCGAGCAATTGCAGCAGGTCTTCATCCCACTGCTGGGTGTGGATATTGAACAGCATGGTGCGTGAGGCGTTGGTGGCGTCGGTGCGGTGGACCTTGCCGCCGGTCAGGCGCCAGAGCAGGAAGCAGTCGACGGTGCCAAAACGCAGTTCACCGTGCTCGGCGCGGGCACGGGCGCCTTCGACATTGTCGAGAATCCAGCGCAGCTTGGTCGCGGAGAAGTAGGGGTCGATCAGCAGGCCGGTACGTTCGCTGACCATCGCTTCGTGGCCGGCGGCCTTCAGTTCGGCGCAGTAGCTGGCGGTGCGACGGTCCTGCCAGACGATGGCACGGTAGAGCAGCTCGCCAGTCGCTGCGTCCCAGACCAGCGTGGTTTCGCGCTGGTTGGTAATGCCGATCCCGGCGATCTCTCCTGCGTCCAGCCCGGCCTTGGCCAGCACTTCGTGGCAGACGGCGACAGTCGAGCGCCAGATTTCCTCACCATCGTGCTCCACCCAGCCGTCTTTGGGGAAGTGCTGGGCGAATTCCTGCTGGGCGACGTGTTCCGGGCGCCCGTCGGCGCTAAACAGAATGGCACGGCTGCTGGTGGTGCCCTGGTCGATGGCGAGGATTGGCTTGGCCATGGGGATGTGTCCTGTTCTTGATCTTGTTGTGAAAACTCAGTCGCGGCACAGCTCGCAGAGTTGAGCGCGGGTCTGGGCTTGCAGGTCGCTGGCGGTCAGCTCGATTTCGAGCCCCCGTCGACCGCCGCTGATAAACATCGTTGGCCATTGGCTGGCGGAGGCGTCGATAAAGGTGCGTAGACGCTTTTTCTGCCCCAGCGGGCTGATACCGCCAACCAGATAGCCGGTGCTGCGCTGCGCCGCAGCGGGATCGGCCATGGCGACTTTCTTTACGCCTGCAGCCGCCGCTAACGCCTTGAGGTTCAGCTTGTCCGATACCGGGACCACCGCGACCAGTAGCTCACCGGTTTCGGTGGCGGCGAGCAGGGTCTTGAAGACGCGGCCGTGTTCCAGTCCCAGTTTGTCGGCGGCCTCCGTGCCGTAGGACGCGGCCTGAGGGTCGTGGCTATAGCGGTGTAGTTGGTAGACGACCTTGGCTTTGTCGAGCAGTTTGGTGGCGGGTGTCATGTCGGGTCCGTACTGTTCAGGGCAAGGCGCGTTTCGGTTTTGCGCCCGCGCCGCTACGATAAGGCTCCAAGGGTAAACCGGGCGAGGGCAACGGCCAAGAGGCTGCGCGGACTGCGTGAGCGGTCACACGGCGTGTCTTGTCGCTGACACAGTGCCCGTTGCACACTGGGGCTCGCTGCGCACCGCCCATTGTTGAGGAACCATCATGTTGCCACCCCATCCGGACGAGCGTCAGGCTGTGCCTGACAAAACTGCCAGAGTGATAGACCTGGTCGTGATCGGCGGGGGCATCAATGGCACTGGTATTGCGGTGGATGCAGCCGGACGCGGGTTGTCTGTGCTGCTTTGCGAGCAGCATGACCTGGCCGCTCATACCTCCTCTGCCAGCAGCAAGCTGGTGCACGGAGGGCTGCGTTATCTCGAACAGTTCGATTTTCGTTTGGTCCGCGAGGCGCTGGGTGAGCGCGAGGTGCTGATGGCCAAGGCACCGCACCTGATCTGGCCGCTGCGCTTTGTACTGCCGCATCGGCCGCACCTGCGCCCGCGTTGGATGCTGCGCGCGGGGTTGTTTCTCTACGATCATCTGCACCGGGGAATCAGTTTGCCGCGCTCAAAAGCGCTGGAGTTGAACGGGCAGGGCATTCTCAATCCGGTGATCAGTCACGCCTTCGAGTATTCCGACTGCTGGGCTGACGATTCGCGGCTGGTTGCGTTGAATGCGGTGCAGGCCGCCAGTCTGGGCGCTGATATCCGGCTGCACACTCGCTGTGAGTCGGCGCGTCGCCGCAGTGATCTCTGGGATATAGATCTGGTCGGGCCCGATGGCGAGACTCAGCAGGTCACCGCTCGCGCACTGGTCAATGCGTCTGGTCCCTGGGCTGCGCGGGTGATGGAGCGGGTGATCGAGCAGCGCTCGCCGCACGGCGTGCGGCTGGTCAAGGGCAGCCATATCGTGGTGCCGCAGATTCATCGAGGCCAGGAAGCTTACATTCTGCAGAACGAAGACAAGCGCATTGTGTTTGTTCTGCCTTACGAGGGCGCGTTTTCGCTGATCGGAACGACCGACGTCGATTTTCAGGGCGATCCGTCGGTGGTCAAGCCGGATGCGTCTGAGGTCGACTACTTGATCAGCGTGGTCAATGCCCACTTCAAGCGCCAGTTGCGTGCTGAGGATGTGGTGCACAGCTTTGCTGGTGTACGACCTTTGATCAGCACCGACACGGCCAAGCCCTCCGAAGTGAGCCGCGACTACAGTCTGACGCTGGAGGGGGAAGTGGGGCAGGCGCCGCTGCTCGCTGTGTTTGGCGGCAAGTTGACAACCTACCGGCGGCTGGCGGAAAACGCGATGGATCAGCTTGCCCGCTGGTTCCCCCAGGCTGGCAAGGCCTGGACGGCTGAGTATGCCCTGATCGGCGGAGATTTCGCGTCACAGACCAGCCTGCACGCCGAACTGCGCGCCGAGTATCGCTGGCTGGATGAGGCGCAGATTGCCCGTTACGTGCGCAGCTACGGCACTCTGAGTCGGATCTTCTTGCGGGGTATGCGCTGTGCGCCGGACATGGGCGAGGACTTTGGCGCCGGGCTGACCGAGCGCGAGGTGAAATACCTGCGTGAGCGCGAGTGGGCGCGGGATGCCGAAACGCTGCTTTGGCGGCGCAGCAAACTGGGCTTGCACCTCAGCGCGGACCAGCAGGCACGACTGGCGGCTTATCTGCAGGAGCTCAACATGGCCGAACGGGAAGTCTGCCCGTCCTGAGACGGGCAGAGCGGGCTGATCAGTCGGCGATCTTGACCACCAGCTTGCCGAAGTTCTTGCCTTCGAGCAGGCCCATGAATGCCTCGGGTGCGTTCTCCAGGCCTTCCACGCGGTCTTCCTTGACGCGTACCTTGCCTTCGGCCACCCAGGGCGTCATCGCCTTGAGGAAGTCCGGGTAGCAGTGGCCGTAGTTGTCGAAGATGATGAAGCCCTGCATGCGGATGCGCTGGCTCAGCATCAGGCGCATCAGTTGCGGCATGCGGTCCGGGCCGTCCGGCAGCGAGGTCATGTTGTACTGGGCGATCAGGCCGCAGAGCGGGATACGGGCGTGGGCGTTGAGCAGCGGCATGACCGCGTCGAACACCTTGCCGCCGACGTTTTCGAAATACACGTCAATGCCATCCGGGCAGGAGGCCGCCAGCTTCTCGGCCAGCGCTGGGTCCTTGTGGTCGATGCAGGCGTCAAAGCCCAGTTCCTTTACTGCGTATTCGCACTTCTCGGCGCCACCGGCGACGCCGACTGCACGGCAGCCCATCAGCTTGGCCACCTGACCTACCACGGTGCCGACCGGGCCGGTGGCGGCACCGACCACCACGGTTTCGCCCGGCTTGGGCTGGCCGATGTCGGTCAGACCCATGTAGCCGGTGAAACCGGGCATGCCCAGCACGCCGAGTGCCAGCGACGGTTCAGCCATGTTCGGATCAAGACGGAACACCATGCTGCCGTCGGACAGGGTGTAGTCCTGCCAGCCGGAGGCAAAGCACATGACCAGGTCGCCAGCCTTGTAGCCGTCCAGTTCGGAAGCGATGACCTCACTGACCGTGCCACAGGTCATCACGCCGCCAACCGGCACCGGATCCGCGTAGGATTTGGCGTCGCTCATGCGCCCACGCATGTAAGGGTCGAGTGACATCCAGCGGTTGCGCAGCAGCATCTGGCCGGGGCCAGGTGTGGGGACCGGGGTTTCAACCAGTTGGAAGTTGGCAGCGGTCGGTGCGCCGACCGGGCGGGAGGCGAGCAGGATCTGGCGATTGACGTTAGCTGTCTGGGGCATTGTTGTTTTCCTTTGACCAGGTGGATGCCGAATCCGTCTGTTGACGGGCGTGTCGGGCACAATGCTCCTCTGATCGGACCCGGGTCAAGCTGACCCCGACCTGCTTGATGCAGTGCCATAGATGGCTCAACTGAGCGCCCGCGGACGTCGGCGAAAGGCTTGGCGCCAAGCATAGAGGAAGTCGCTCGCCTGACCACCCCGATGGGGGTAGGAGGCCTCCCAGATTCGCGCTAGGCTAGCTGGATCCGAGCGGTTGGGCAGTTGCAGTTGCTGGCTGTGATAGACCAGCCAGGCGATGGCAGTGGCGTAGGCGAGGTTGTAACCCAGCTCGGCGTGGGGATCGCGCAAGAAGCAGTGCTGACTGGCTAGGCCACGTATCTGACTGGCTAGCTCCGGTTGCAGTGCCAGGTAATCGTCCCACAGGTGGATGTGCAGCTGGGCGCTGATGCCGTAGGGGCCGATGGCCTGGGCGGCCCGCTTGCCAGGTGCCAGACGTGCCGTGCAGAGCAGGGTGCCGAGGAGCAGTTGGGTCGTGCGTTGACAGCTCACTCCGAGGTAGTCGAGGGTCGGCTGGATGATCCCCTGCTGCAAGCTGGCGCTGTCACCCAGCTGGACAAGACTGAAGGAAGGAGTCGGTTCGGGCTGTTTCGGGGTGGATTGCGCTGCAATGGCGGACATCGGTTTACGTCCTGTAGGTTACCGTCATGTTTTAAAGCGTAGTTGTAGTTTTATCTGGTAATGCATTGTTTTTAAATTATTTTGAATGCTGCGGCGCGCCGCATATAACAGCTCGTCATAACAGCTGTATCCATAACAACAATGGGCCTTGAACCATGCAGGAACCGCCACACCGGAGCAGTACCAGCCCTATCGACGAGCCCGCCTTTCTGGCCGAAGAGCAGGGGCTGAAGCAACTGCGCTTCAGCAAGCCGATCGAGGATGCGTTTCAATATTACCTGCACGCCAAAATGGCGAGTCGGGTGGTTGTGGTGGCGCTATCATCGGTCTTCTTTATGCTGCTGTTCATGTGGCTGGACCATGTCTATCTGCCGCCCGAGCTGGCGCACTACACCCTGAGTATTCGTGGGGTTGGTCTGGCGGTGATCTGTTTCGCCATCTGGTATGCCAACCGGCCGGGGCGGGTGCCGCCACGCCGCGCGTTTGCGGTCGCGACCATGGGGTATATCTGCGCGGGTCTAATGGTGGTGATGGTCATTACCATGGCTCGCGCGGCGCAGGTGCCGATTCGGGTGACCCACGATGGGTTGTATCTGGTACTGCTGTCAGGGATGTTTCTGCTGGCACTGCCAATGCGTCAGGCGGTGCTGGGGTCCTGGGTGATTGTGCTGTGCTATCTGTTTGCTGAGAACCTGATCGATGCGCCGCCGGCGATGAGGATATCCGACGGGATATTTCTGTCCAACTTTGCGGTCATGGGCTCACTGGGCACCTATTTGTATGAATACATGCAGCGCCGTGCCTACCTCAATGAGCAGTTGCTTGAAGCGGCCCGGCGCCGCGCCGAGCGCGAAAGTCAGAGCAAGACGCACTTCCTGGCAACCGCCAGTCACGATCTGCGTCAGCCGCTGCATGCGATGCTGCTGTTCATTCAGCATCTGCAGGAGCAGCCACTCAGTGGCGAGGTACAACGCACGGTTGGGCGGTTGAGCGACTCGACCCAGCTGTTGCAGGCGATGCTGAATTCGCTGCTGGATATATCGCGGCTGAGTGTTGGTATGGTCCGACCGCAGTTACGTTCGTTCAATCTTGCCCCCTGGCTGCAGCGGCTTGTCGCCAGCCTCGATAGCTACGCGCAACGCCGCGGCATTCGCCTTGAGGTTTCCTGTCCACCTTATCTGGCGGTTCACAGCGATACGCTGCTGCTGGAACGGTTGCTGCGCAACTATCTGAACAATGCTCTGCTGCACGCCGAGGCGACGCTGGTCCGGATCGAAGTTACCCGCAACCAGGAGCGCCTGCGTATCGCTGTGGTGGATGACGGGTGCGGGCTGGCTGAAGCCGACCAGGAGCGGATCTTTGAAGAGTTCACCCAACTGCGCAATCCGGCGCGCACGCTCGACAAAGGTGTGGGCCTTGGACTGAGCATTTGTCGACAGATACTGCACTTGCTGGAGTATCCCTCGGGGGTCCAGTCGCGTCTGGGCGAGGGGGCATGCTTCTGGGTAGAGGTGCCGGTCGGCGAATGGCAGAACCAGCCAGAAGAGCTGCGTCAGGCGGTGGTACCCAGCCTGAAGGGGCAGGTGGCATTGATTGAGAATGATCGGGTGAGCCGTGAGGCAATGCAGTCGTTGCTATCCAGCTGGGGCTGCGTGGTCTGGGCATTCGCGAGCGCCGATGAGGCGCTGGCCAGGCTGGACACCGCGAGTGTGGATGTACTGCTCAGTGATTTTCGACTGGAGGGCGAGCTCAATGGCCTCGAGTTGATTCGACAGCTGCGTGAGCGCGGCATCTTTGGTGGGCCGGCCGCGCTGGTAACAGCCGATACCGCAGAGGAATTGGTCGAGGCCGCACGGCTGGCAGACCTGCAGCTGCTGTACAAACCGGTATTGCCGGCGCGGCTGCGCCGGGTTGTCAACGATATGCTCGTGCATGCCACCCGCGCGGTGTCGGGCAGTTGATCAGAAGCTGACCAGGCCCAGCTTGCGGGCATGGCTGACACACTCGGTACGGTTGTGGCTGTTGAGGGAGGCAAACAGCGCCTTGAGGTGGGTTTTGACGGTGTCTTCCGATAGCGACAGGCGCTGGCAGATCACCTTGTTGGGCAGGCCCTCGGCCAGCAGGTCAAGAATTTCCAGTTGCCGTGGGGTAATGCCCACTTCGCGCGCGTTGCTCTGACGGTCGACGGCCATGGTGGCGTCGCCAATCACGATCTGGGCGCCGTATAGCAGTTGGGTAACCGCATCCAGCAAGGTTTTGCCATCGGTCGTCTTGCTGATGAAGCCAGCGGCACCCATCTGCAGGGCTGTTTCCAGATCGCTGGGGCTGTTGCTGGCAGTGAGGATGGCGATCGGGACCATGGCGTCGGCGGCGCGGAGTTTTTGCATTAGCGCCAGACCGCTGCTGTCGGGTAGCTGCAGATCGAGCAGGATCAGGTCGTAGGGGTGTTCGCGAACGCTCTGCATGGCCTCGGCGGCGTTGCGAGCGTGGTCGAGCTGCACCCCTTCGCAGAGTGAACCAAGGGTCAATGTGAGGCCATCCAGGTAGATCTGGTGGTCGTCAATCAGCAAAAGCCGGGTATCGGGCGGCAAGCTGCTCATAGGTCGTCCTCGACTCGAGTGCCGCCGATTGTCCGGTGGAAATGGCGACGTTTGTTATTGTTTGCCGCTTGATGATATGCAAAGCCCGCAGTGAGTACCACCCCGGGCATGCAAGGGGGTGACTCAGTCGCGTGGGGGCAGCTGTTTGCGCAGTTCCTGCAGCTCGCTGCGCAAGGCCTGCAGCTCACTGAGCAGTGCCTGTGGGCTGGCCGGTTCGGCCGCCGCATCGGCGGCAGTGTTGGCCTCACGTTGGTGCTGGATTGCATCGACGATGACAGCAATGAACAGGTTCAGCATCATGAAGGTAGCGATCAGGATGAAGGGAATGAAGTACAGCCAGGCGTAGGGAAATTCCTCCATTACCGGCCGCACGATGCCCATCGACCAGCTCTCCAGGGTCATGACTTGGAACAGGGTGTACAGGCTATCGCCTAGGGTGCCGAACCATTCGGGAAATGCTTCGCCAAACAGTTGCGTGGCAATGACTGCGGCGACGTAGAAGATCAGCCCCAGCAGCGCGACGATGCTACCCATGCCGGGCAGCGACGATAGCAGCGATTGCACCACCACCTTCATGCTCGGCACGATGGAAATCAGCCGCAGCACCCGCAATACCCGCAGGGCACGCAGCACCGCCAACGGTCCGCTGGCCGGTACCAGCGCGATGGCAATCACCAGGGTGTCGAACAGACCCCAAGGGTCGCGCAGCAGGCGCCAGCCGTGGGCGATGAAACGCAGGCCGATCTCGATGACGAAACAGCCGAGGATCAGGTGATCGAGCAGTCGTAGCATGCCGCCCCAGCGTTGCATCACCGAGGGCGCCGTTTCCAGTCCGAGAATGACCGCGTTGATCAGGATCAGCGCGGTGATGAAGTATTGAAAACGGGGGCGTTCCAGCCAGGCGGCAAGACGCTCGCGCCAGTGCGCGTTGAGTTCCAGGGTTGTGTTCATGGTGCTCTTCGGGAGAGGAGATAACGGCCCGCGGGGCGGGCCTCAGTGCTCGTTCTCTGCAAATGCGCAGAGTGTGTAGGTCGGAATGCCGCTGTCTTGCATGACCTGAGAACCGCCGAGGTCCGGCAGGTCGATGATAGCGGCGGCCTCATAGACATCGGCGCCGCATTGACGAACCAGACTGGCTGCAGCGAGGAAGGTACCGCCGGTAGCGATCAGGTCATCCAGCAGCAGCACCTGCTCGCCACCGGTGAGAGCGTCACGGTGCATTTGCAGGGTGGCTTCGCCGTATTCGGTGGCGTAACCGGCGCTGATGGTATCAGCAGGCAGCTTGCCGGCCTTGCGGAACAGCACCAGCGGACGGTTCAGTTCGTAGGCGAGAATCGAGCCAATCAGAAAACCGCGGGCATCGATCGCGCCGATGTGGGTCACCGGGCTGTCGATATAGCGCTGGATCAGGCTGTCCGCCACCATGCGCAGCCCTTTGGGTGACTGGAACAGTGGCGTGATGTCGCGAAAGGTTACGCCTTCCTTGGGAAAGCCGGGCACTGGTCGGATCAGGGACTTGATGGCGTATTCGTCAAAGATCATCGCTGGGTCCTGAAGGTCAGTCGAGTTGGCCGCCGGCCACCGCACACAACTCGCCGTGGTCGAGAATCTGTACTTCCTTGCCGTCGGCGGCAATCAGTCCCTGCTGCTGGAAGCGGGTAAAGACGCGAGACACGGTCTCGACCGCCAGGCCAAGGTAGTTGCCGATGTCGTTGCGTGACATTGCCAGACGGAACGAGAGGGCCGAATAGCCACGAGCACGGAAACGCGCCGACAGGTTGATCAGCAGAGTGGCGATACGCTCGTCGGCGGTCTTCTTCGACAGTAGCATCATCATCTGCTGATCATCGCGGATTTCCCGGCTCATCAAGCGCATGACCTGACGGCGCAGCGTCGGCATGGTGGCGGTGAGGTCGTCCAGGCGCTCGAAGGGAATCTCGCATACCGAAGTGGTTTCCAGTGCGACAGCGGTGACTGGCTGGCGCTCACCGTCCATGCCGGACAGGCCGATCAGCTCGCTGGCCAGATGGAAGCCGGTGATCTGCTCGATCCCTGCATCGTCCACGGTGAAGGTCTTGACTGTGCCTGCGCGCAGTGCATAAAGCGAGTCAAAGGAGTCGCCCTGACGAAACAGCACTTCCCCCTTGCGCAGTGGGCGGCCACGCTTGACGATACTGTCCAGGGTGTCGAGCTCTTGATCCTGTAGTGCCAACGGCAGGCACATGGCCGCGAGGCTGCAGTCCTTGCAGTGCGCTTCAGGAAGCGCTTTGAGTTTGATTGCATCGGTCATGACGGTGACGGCTCCGTGTGTCAATGAGCAAAGCGTACAACATGCGAGGCAGAGCTGCCACGCCCGGGAGTGTTGCAACAGGTTTTCACGGGTGTGACTGGTGCGATTGCGACGGCAGGCTCAGGTGCTGCATCAACCATTTCTGGTGTGGACCGGGCAGTGTCCAGATGCCGAACAGAATAACCAGTAGCGCAGCGCTGACGCGCAGGCTGCGGCGCCGCAACAGTGTGGTCAGGCGCTCGGCAGCGGCGCCTGTGGCGAGCAGCGTCGGCAGCGTACCGAGGCCAAACGCCAACATCAACAACGCTGATGTCACGGCATCGCCGTGGCTGCTGCTCCAGATCAATGTACTGTAGACCAGACCGCACGGCAGCCAGCCCCAGAGTGCACCCAGTAGCAGTGCCTGACGCGGGCGCTGTACCGGCAGCAGGCGACGGGCGTGCGGTTCGATATGGCGCCACAGGCCGCGCCCGACCCCTTCGATCCGGGTCAGGCCGGACCACCAGTTGGCCAGATACAGGCCCATGGCGATCATCATCAGGCCTGCGATGCCGCGCAGCAGTACGTCCAGTCCGGCGCCATGCAGTGCCCAGCCCAGGCTGCCAATCAGCGCACCGGCGAGGGTGTAACTGGCGATGCGGCCGGCGTTATAGGCCAGCAGCAGACGCCAGAGCGGCCAGCCACGGCGTTGCTCCGGTGGGATGGCCATGGTCAGGGCGCCCATCAGTCCGCCGCACATGCCAATGCAGTGCCCGCCACCGAGCAGGCCCAGAGCCAGCGCGGTCAGTAGCTGGGCAACAAGTAGTTCACTCATTTTGTTTGATCGCTGTCGTCATGCTCGGCGTTGTCTTCGCGCTTCTGAGCGGCGAGGTGGGCCGGGTCGTCATCATCGAACAGAATACTGTGAGCCGGGCTGTCGAGGTCGTCGTACTGACCATTGTTAACCGCCCAGTTGAAGACCCAGATAGCGATAATTACCAGCACGATGGCAATGGGCACCAGGATGTAAAGAACGGTCATGCGCTTGCCTCCGGTAGATGGCTGGCGGCTTGGCTGCTGGCGGGATGGCCGACGCGAGTCAGTCGCAGGGCGTTGAGTACGACCAGCAGCGAGCTGAGTGACATGCCGAGGGCGGCGAGCGCTGGGGTAACCAGACCGAATGCGGCCAGCGGCAGCACGACGAGATTATACAGGGTAGCCCAGCCGAGGTTCTCAATCATGATCGCTCGGGTCTTGCGGGCAATGGTCATGGCCTGCAGCAGGGCGCTCAGATGGCTGCCGAGCAGCACTGCGTCGGCGTTGGTCTTGGCCAGATCAGATGCGTTGCCCATGGCTACCGAGATATCGGCACTGGCCAGTACCGGGACATCGTTGACGCCATCACCGAGCATCATCACCTTTTCTCCGGCGGCCTGGCGCGCCTGGATGAAGGCCAGCTTGTCGTCCGGGCTGGCGTTGCCGATGGCCAGCTTGATGCCAAGCGTGCGGGCGACGCGATCGACGACCCGTTGATGGTCGCCGGACAGCAGGACGATTTTCAGGCCGCGGGCGCGCAGTCCGTCAATCAGCTCGCCAGCGTCGCTGCGCAGCCGGTCATTGAGAGCAAACCAGCACAGCGGTCCCTGTTCGCCGGCGAGCAGCAGCCATTGGCCGTCTCCAGCAGGGCGCTCGGGTTCAGCCTGGCCGGACAGCGCCATGGCGAAATCGGGCTTGCCGATGCGTAGCATCTGGCCGTCGCATTTGCCTTCCAGCCCCTGGCCGGGCACGTTGTTGCATTGCTGTGCCTGGGCGCTGCTGCGGCCGAATGCGCGGGCGATGGGGTGCTCTGAGTGGCTTTCGAGCATCTGCGCCCAGCGCAGGGCCTGATCCGCATTGACCCCGGCCAAGGGCAGCACCTGCTCGAGTGTCATGCGGCCTTCGGTCAGGGTGCCGGTCTTATCCAGAATGACCGTCTGGATCTGTGGCAGCCCTTCGAGCACGTGGCCGCGGGTGATCAGCAGCCCCAGCTTGTGCAGGCTACCGGTGGCGGTGGTCAGCGCGGTGGGCGTGGCCAGTGACAGCGCGCAGGGGCAGGTGGCAACCAGCATCGCCAGAACGATCCAGAAAGCCGTGTGCAGATCGGCCGCCCACCACCATGCGCTGCCGACCACCACGGCGGCGAGCAGCACGGCCAGCAGGAAGTACTGGGCAACGTCATCAGCCAGACGGCCGAGTCGCGGTTTGTCGGACTGGGCACGTTCCAGCAGACGAACGATAGCGGACAGCCGCGTCTCCTCGCCCAGCGCCTCGATGCGCAGGCGCAGCGGGCCTTCCACATTGAGTGTGCCGGCGGTGACGGTATCGCCGGCTGCTTTGGCGATCGGCAGGTACTCGCCGGACAGCGCGGACTCATCAAGGCTGCTTTGGCCGCTGATGATGGTGCCGTCGGCGGGGATGCTTTCCCCCGGTTTGACTTCCACCACGTCACCGCAGCGCAGCTCATCCAACATGATGCGCTGGCTGTTGCCGTCGGCATCTATGCGCACGGCGCTGGGCGGCAGCAGGTTGACCAGTTTGGCGGTGCTTTCGACCGTACGCTGTCGAGCCCGCCGCTCAAGGTAGCGCCCGGCAAGCAGGAACAGGGCAAACATGGTGACCGAGTCGAAGTAGACCTCGCCGCTACCGATCAGGGTGGCGTAGATACCGGCCAGATAGGCACCGCCAATCGCCAGCGAGACAGAAACGTCCATGCTAAGGCGCCGGTTGCGCAGGTCGCGCCAGGCACCCTGGAAGAAGGGCGCACAGCTGTAAAACACCACGGGTGTGGTCATCAGCAGGCTGGCCCAGCGCAGCAGGTCGGCCATGCGTTCGGTGACGTCCTGGTTGAATTCCTCGGACAGAGCCATGGTCGCCATCATTACCTGCATAAACAGCAGGCCTGCCAGTCCCAGACGACGCAGGTAACGACGGTTCTCGGCAGCGATCTGCTCCGAGGCCTTGTCCGGCTCGTAGGGGTGGGCAGCGTAGCCAATTTTGCGCAGCGTTTTGAGCAGCGTCGACAGCCGGGTCTGGTCCTCTTGCCAGCGCAGGGTGAGGCGTTGGTTGCCCATGTTCAGGGCAGCGTCACTGACCCCGGGCTGGGCACGCAGGTGGCGTTCGATTAGCCAGCCGCAGGCTGCACAGCTGATGCCTTCGACCAGCAGTATGGCCTGTTGCTCTTCACCTTCACGTCGGGTGAAGCGCTGCTGTACGTCGTCCCGATCGTACAGCTCCAGTTCTTCCTGCAATGCACGTGGCATGGCCTCGGGGTTGGCCGAGGTTTCGGTACGGTGACGGTAGTAGGATTCGAGACCCGCGCTGCAGATGGCTTCGGCCACTGCCTGACAGCCGGGGCAGCACATCGGCCGCGATTCGCCGAACACGGTAACGTGCCAGGGCGCGCCGGTGGGAACCGGCTCGCCGCAGTGGTAGCAGGGGGTGGGGTGGGACATGCCTTACTTTGCAGTCAGCTGGTATTGCTTTCCCTTGGCCAGATGCAGTTCACCGGTCAGGCGCCATCCATCGTCGCCTGAGTTGTCCGGGTCACCCAGTTCGATGTAACGACGCCCTTCGATACGGTTTTCCAGCTGGCCGGTGTAGGTGTTGCCCTGAATCTGGCGCAACACGATGCTGCGGTCGCGGGAGGCGTGGGTCGGCGAGATCAGATCGAGTTTGAGACTGCTTGGCAGCGCCTGCAGCTCGCCACCGAGCTGCAGGCTGATATCGCCGGTCACATCGTCAATACTGAAGCCAGCCACAATGCCCAGCCTGCTGGCATTGTGGTCCTGGTCCAGGTACATGTTGATGGCCTTGCCTTCACTGTAGTAATTGTCGCGAACCAGACTGTCAGGATTGAGGGTCGCGACCATCAGCAGGCCAATACCAATGAGCACCGCAAAACCAAGGATGGCAATAACAAACCATGCCCAGAACTGCTTATACCAGGGTGAGGTTGAGTTGAGGTGCTGCGTCATGCTTGGTCCTGTGGTCATCAGCGAACCTGCGGTGCCATAAAGCGGCTTTCGGCTTCGGCGCGCACGTCCTCATCATCAGTTGCGGTCACTTTGAAGGTGATCGGGATGTTGGTCGCACCACCCAGCTCGGCCGGATCCATCTGCACGTTCAGAGGCAGCTCCAGCTTGTGGCTAGGGGCTACGGTGAGACGGTTGTCGGGCAGTTCCAGTTTCAGGCCCGGATGCCCAGCCACTTCGATCTGATAGGTTCGCTCGGTCTGTGCCTTGTTGAAAACTTTGACAATGTACACGTTCTCGACATCACCAGCACTGGTTTCTCGATACAGAACGTTGCGGTCGCGTTCAATATCCAGCGACACCTGGCTGAGGTTGCCCACAGTGATGATGAACAGGCAGATCATGGCCACCAGAGCGGTACCGTAACCGATCAGGCGAGGGCGCAGCCAATGGGTGTGCTTGCCTTCAAGTGCGTGCTCGGTGGTATAGCGAATCAAGCCGCGCGGGTATTCCATCTTGTCCATGATTTCATCACAGGCGTCGACGCAGGCAGCACAGCCGATGCACTCGTACTGCAGGCCTTCACGAATGTCGATGCCGGTAGGGCAGACCTGGACACAGACCTGGCAATCGATGCAGTCACCCTTGCCAACTTCTGCCGGATCGACCCCTTTCTTGCGTGCGCCGCGTGGCTCACCGCGTTTGGTGTCGTAGGAAACGATCAGGGTGTCGGCATCAAACATGACGCTCTGGAAGCGGGCGTAGGGGCACATGTAGATGCACACTTGCTCACGCAGCCAGCCAGCGTTGATGTAGGTCGCGGCGGTAAAGAAAAATACCCAGAACAGTGCCCAGCCGGCGATCTGCAGGGTGAAGATGTCGACGAACAGCCCGCGAATAGGCGTGAAATAGCCGACGAAGGTAATCGCGGTGATCAGTGATACCGCCAGCCAGATGCTGTGCTTGGCCGCCTTGCGCAGGAGCTTGTTGGCGCTCATGGGGGCGTTGTCGAGCTTGAGTCTGGCGTTGCGCTCACCTTCGGTTACGCGCTCGGCCCACATGAAAATCCAGGTCCACACGGTCTGCGGGCAGGTATAGCCGCACCAAACGCGGCCAGCGAACACGGTAATAAAAAACAGGCCGAAGGCGCAGATGATCAGTAGAAACGACAGCAGGAAGAAGTCTTCCGGCTGGAAGGTTGCGCTGAAGATATGGAACTGGCGCGCTGGCAAGTCCCACAGCACGGCCTGGCGGTCGCCCCACGGCAGCCAGACGGTGCCGAAGTAAAGCAGAAACAGGAAGGCTACACCAAGCAGCCGAATGTTCTTGAACAGGCCCTTGTAGGAGCGGGTCTGAATCTTGTTGCGTTTGGCATACAGGTCGATGGTTTCGACCTTGGGAGTCACATCTTCGAGAGGGATCTTGCTCATGGTCAGGCTAACCCTATCAGGCAGGTAGGATGGCTAGGCAGACTGGCCTCACGTAGGGACAGACTTTGCCTTCAGTACAGAAAATAGACCTCTTGGGCCAGTAGAACAATGCGACCGGTAGTCGCGTGCAGGGTCTATTGACCTAGGTCATAAAGTAAAACGGGGAGACCTAGTCTCCCCGTTTTACTGTCAGAACACCCTGCGTGTTACTGCGCGTCTTTGTGGGACAGGCTGTAAACGTAGGAGGCGAGCATGTGAATCTTGTCCTCGCCCAGGTGTGCCTGACTCGGCATGTGACCGTTACGACCGTAGCGGATAGTCTGCTGGACTTGCAGGTTGCTGGAACCGTACAGCCAGATGTCGTCGCTCAGGTTCGGCGCCCCCAGTTGCTGGTTGCCCTTGCCCTCGGGGCCGTGGCAGACCGCACAGGTGTTGGTGTAGATAGTCTTGCCTGCTGCCAGGTCGACACCTTCGGTTTCCAGACCAGACAGGCTGCGGACGTAGCCAGCGACATTGCGGACACCATCTTCGCCGATGACCGCCAGCCAGGCCGGCATCGCAGCCTGACGGCCGCCACGCAGGGTAGTCTTGATGGTCTCCGGGTCACCGCCATACAGCCAGTCGTTGTCGGTCAGGTTCGGGAAGCCGAACGCGCCGCGGGCGTCAGAGCCGTGGCAGACCGAGCAGTTGGTGGCAAACAGACGTTGGCCGATGGCAACCGCTTCCGGGATTTTCGCGACGTCTTCTACCGGCATGGCCGTGTATTTGGCAAAGATCGGCGCAAAGCGCTCTTCAGCTCTGGCAACTTCAGCCTCGTACTGGCCAACCTGAGTCCAGTTCAGGTAGCCCGGCCATTTGCCCAGGCCTGGGAACAGGAACAGATAGACCGCAGAGAAGACCATGGTCAGGATGAAGAGCATGAACCACCAGCGGGGCAGGGGGTTATCGTACTCCTCAATACCGTCAAAGCTGTGGCCCAGGGTCTCGTTAGTCGGGCCGGGACGCTGGGTTTTGCGGGTGGCCAGCAGCAGCCAGAGGATCAGGCCAAGGCAGGTCAGGGTCAGAATGACAATGTACCCGCTCCAGAAATTAGTCATTGCTTGTTACTCCTAGCATCTTTGTGCTGCTCGTCCGAGGTCTCTTGCACGTCGTCGTCGGCAAACGGCAGCTGAGCGGCTTCGTCGAAGTCCTTCTTCTTGTATGAGCTGTAGGCCCAAATCACGACGCCGATGAAGGCCACCATGGCGAAGACGGTGCCGAGACCCTGGAGAGTGCTGTTATCCATGGTGGCTTACCGATCCGACAGGACAGTGCCGAGGTGCTGCAGGTAGGCGATCAGAGCATCCATTTCGGATACACCCTGAACGGCTTCCTTGGCACCGGCGATGTCTTCGTCGGTATAGGGAACACCCATGCTGCGCAGCACTTCCATCTTCTTGGCGGTGTACTTGCCATCAAGTACGCCTTCCTGAAGCCAGGGGAATGCAGGCATTTTGGATTCCGGCACTACATCCTGAGGTTTGATCAGGTGAGCGCGGTGCCAGTCGTCGGAGTAACGACCGCCGACACGAGCCAGGTCCGGACCGGTACGCTTGGAGCCCCACAGGAAGGGGTGTTCCCAGACGCTTTCACCGGCAACAGAGTAATGACCATAACGCTCGGTCTCGGCACGGAACGGACGGATCATCTGCGAGTGGCAGCCAACGCAGCCTTCACGGATGTAGATGTCGCGACCTTCCAGTTCAACCGCGGTGTAAGGGCGCAGGCCCTCAACCGGTTCGGTGGTTTCCGGCTGGAAGAACAGCGGGACGATCTGCACCAGGCCGCCGAAGCTGATCGCAATGACGATCAGGACGACCATCAGACCAAGGTTTTTTTCTACTGTTTCATGCAGTTTCATTAACGCGTCCCTCAGGCAGTCTGTGCGGCGGCTTCGAGGTTGGCCGCTTTGCTGTGGCGCACGGTACGCCATACGTTGTAGGCCATCAGCAGCATGCCAATCAGGAAGAAGGCACCGCCGATTGCGCGGACGATGAAGCCGTAGTGGCTTGCTTCCAGTGCTTCAACGAAGGAGTAAGTCGGTGTGCCGTCTACGTTCACTGCGCGCCACATCAGACCCTGGGTGATGCCGTTGACCCACATGGAGACGATGTACAGTACGGTACCGATGGTCGCCAGCCAGAAGTGGGTGTTGATCAGCGCGGTGCTGTACATGGCTTCACGGCCGAACACTTTCGGGATCAGGTGATACAGCGAGCCAATGGAGATCATGGCAACCCAACCCAGTGCACCGGCGTGTACGTGACCAATGGTCCAGTCGGTGTAGTGCGACAGCGCGTTGACGGTTTTGATGGCCATCATCGGGCCTTCAAAGGTGGACATGCCGTAGAACGCCAAAGCCACAACCAGGAAGCGCAGGATCGGGTCGGTGCGCAGTTTGTGCCAGGCGCCGGACAGGGTCATCATGCCGTTGATCATACCGCCCCAGGAGGGTGCCAGCAGAATCAGGGACATGACCATGCCCAGGGACTGAGCCCAGTCAGGCAGAGCGGTGTAGTGCAGGTGGTGCGGACCGGCCCAGATGTAGATCGCGATCAGCGCCCAGAAGTGCACGATGGACAGGCGATACGAGTAGATCGGACGCTCTGCCTGCTTGGGAACGAAGTAGTACATCATGCCCAGGAAGCCGGCAGTCAGGAAGAAACCAACCGCGTTGTGGCCGTACCACCACTGAACCATGGCGTCGGTTGCACCGGCATACAGCGAGTACGATTTGGTCAGGCTGACCGGAATCGCCATGCTGTTGACGATGTGCAGGACGGCAACGGTGATGATAAAACCACCGAAGAACCAGTTACCTACATAGATGTGCTTCATCTTGCGCTTCATGATGGTGCCAAAGAACACCAGAGCATAGCTGACCCAGACGACAGCAATCAGGATGTCGATCGGCCATTCCAGCTCGGCGTATTCCTTGGTGGAGGTCAGACCCATCGGCAAGGTAACGGCGGCGAGCACGATGACTGTTTGCCAGCCCCAGAACGTAAAGGCTGCCAGGCCATCAGAGACCAGGCGGGCCTGCGAGGTACGTTGTACCACGTAGTAGGAAGTGGCAAACAGGGCACATCCGCCGAAGGCGAAGATGACCGCGTTAGTGTGCAACGGACGCAAACGTCCGAAGGTAGTCCACGGCAAGCCAAAATTCAGTTCGGGCCAGACCAGTTGGGACGCAATGAAGACGCCCATGGCCATGCCCACGATACCCCAGACCACCGTCATGACGGCGAACTGGCGTACCACCTTATAGTTATAGGCTGTCGGAGTGGTAGCTGTGCTCATGCGAGATTCCACGGATAGCAGTTGGTTTATGGGTATTAAAGCGTTGGCAAGTATGAGGAAAGCCCGTGCTCATTGCAATGACATAGGTCAGTGCTGCGGTGCCTTGCAGAGCCTCTGGGCTGGTCGGTTGCGGTAGCTAAAACCGGCACCCAGCTGCTCTTTGCTGGCTGCCGTATGCCCCCGAATGACTCGCACAGGGCGCTGCGCAGTTCTGCCATTGGCGGCAGACCGTGCCTCGCTCTTGAGCCTAGCCAGCTATTGCCGAGAAGTGAAGCTGGCAGGTGCCGCCAGTGTGTGACAAGGTGTCGCACTGTTTCAGTGCATACATATAAAAGGAAGGTATGAGCGTTTCATTTCTTGTTGATGAACCAACTGGCGCTCCGTTAGCACAGCTGTTGCTGGCTCATGGCGCGGGCGCCCCGATGGATAGCCCGTTCATGGATTTGCTCGCGGCGGCGCTGGCTGCGCGTCACGTGCGGGTGCTGCGCTTCGAGTTTCCTTATATGGCCGAGCGGCGGGAAACCGGGCGCAAGCGTCCACCGAATCCGATGCCGGTGCTGCAGTCTGCGTTTCGTGATCAGGCGGGTCGGATTGATGCTCCTTTCTATGTCGGAGGCAAGTCGATGGGCGGGCGGGTCGCCAGCATGCTGGCTGCCGAGATCGGCGCCAGTGGCTTTGTGTGTTTCGGCTATCCATTTCATCCGCCGGGCAAGCCGGAGCGCACCCGTATTGATCATCTGCAGGAGCTGGGTTGCCGCGGGTTGATAGTGCAGGGTACCCGCGACCCGTTTGGCAAGCCGGATGAGGTGGCTGGCTATGCGCTGGACCCCGCGTTGCGTTTGCACTGGCTGCAAAGCGGTGAGCACGACTTCAAGCCGCTCAAGGCCAGCGGGTTGACCCAGCAAGGGCTGATAACGGAGGCCGCCGAGGTGGCGGCCGGGTTTATGCGCGGCATTTGAGGCGCGGCCGGGTCGCCGTCCCACTGCGTCTGCTCCTGAGGCTTGCTGGCAAGGTTACACGCCAAGCGCTGCCGGCATTACCGCAGCTGACATGGTGCCCCAGCGGCGGCCCTTGACGAACAAGGGAACGTAAAGCACGAAAATCACGGTGCTGGTGCCGGGTAGCACGAAGGTCCCCAGGTTCAGATAGGTGCAACTGCTCATCACCCGCAGGTCGCTCTCGCTGGCGACAGCAAAGCGCTTGTAGTTGCTGCGTGCGGCGTCGATGCGCGGGTCTCCGGTAGGCGGCTGTGACGAGGCGCTGCGACTGGTCGGCAGGTAGCCTTTTTCGTTCACGGCGGCCATATAGACAATGCCGTCCTTGCCGCCCTTGTCCCACTCATCCAGCAGTGGCCGAATGCGCTCGATGAAGGCATCTGCCCAGCGCACGTCGTGTTTCGGAGGATTGGTGTTTGGGATGGGGGAGTAGTTCTGATCGAACAGATCAACGCCTGTTGCTGCAATCTGATCCAGCTGCGATTCGATTTCGTGCCGGCGCGCCATCAACAGTTCGGTTACCGCCTCCATATGGCCTTCACCGAGCCGGAACCCGGCCAGCGAGCGCAGCGTCAGGTTGGTGTTGTCACGCAACGAGTCGGCCTGGCTGAGGCTGGACTCCATATGCTGGCTGATGGTGATACTCAAATCGCGAATTTCACCCCCATGCTTGAGCGTCTCGGCATTCGTAGCGGTCAGCTCTTCCAGCGCGCTGCTGACCACCAGCAGGTCATCGTTGGCGCGCTGGAAGTCGTCGACCATGGCGTCGAACTGATCGGCGGCGCTGCTGACCGCGACGCCTGCTGATGCCGCCTGTTCCTGCATGCCCTGGGTTTGCTGGTCAGCGCCGGCCATGGCGCTGGACATCTCTTCCATAAGCTGACTGATCTGGTCAGCCGCGCTGCCTACCTTGATTGACAGGTTACGGACCTCGTCGGCAACAACGGCAAAGCCGCGGCCTTGCTCTCCGGCACGCGCCGCCTCAATGGCAGCGTTGAGCGCGAGCATGTTGGTCTGTGCGGAAAAGTCCTGCACGGTGGTCAGGATCTCGCGAATACGGCTGGATGTGGTATTCAGTGCGCTGACGTTGTCCTTGAAGCCACTCATGACGTCGCCGATGCGCTGCATCTGCGTACGCGCGTCATTCATCTGCACGCGCGACTCGCGGGCGACGTCGAGGTTGCGTGCGTTCACTTCGGTGACGCCACTGGCTCGGTGGGAAATATCCTGCAATGCGCTGGTGGTCTGCTCGCTGGCCTGGAAGATCAATTCGGACAGTTGTTGCTGGACCTGGGCGTCCCGCGCCGCCTGCTCTGACAGTAGCCGGCTATTGGCCGAGGCGAGGGCGGTGGCCAGGCTGTTGTGCTGCAGCTCGATAATCACGCCGCGCAGGCGATTATTCAGCTGCGCAAAGGTTTGGCTGGCGTCGTCCTGTTCGAGCTGCTGGGGGTTGAGCCGAAGGTCGATTTGGCTGCTGTTGATGCGGGTAAAGAGTTGGGCAAGGCCGCTGCTGCTGCGCTGGCGCGCCAGCCCCTGCCAGGTAAATGCCAAGGTCGGCAGGATCATCGCCGCTGCGACCCAGAACAGCACGCCAGACGTGCTGGCAAGGACCGCAGCAAAGAAAAAAGCTTCGCACGCAAGCAGGCCGCTGAGGGTCAGACGTCCGCTGGTTAAGCTGGATGCGGGGGTGTCCGCAAGGGCGTTGCTTTGTTGTTCGGATATCATGCGGCCTCCGTGGCTGCCTGGTATTAGTTGTTATCTCGGCAGTGACAAGGAAGGCTTTCGCAGTGGTTTTTTACGCGCTTCCCTGCTGTCTGCTTGCCAGCATATCGGCGCCGTTTCCCATTTGCGATAGGGCATTTATGCCATTGTTAGCGACATATTTCTTTGCGGCCTATTTGGCCAGCGAAGGCAGCCACAGCGACAGCTGTGGAAATAGCACCAGCAGAGCGGTTGCCAGCAACAGAATGAGAATAAAAGGAGGCGTTCCGCGAATAACCTCAAAGTAGGGACGGCGGAAGATCGCCATGGCGGTGAAGATATCGCAGCCGAACGGCGGGGTTGCGGAGCCGATGGCGGCTTGCAGGGTGACAATGACACCCACATGCACCGGGTCGAGGCCGGCGGCTTCCACGGCGGGCTTGAACAGCGGGGTCAGGATCAGGATCACCACAATCGGGTCGACAAACATGCAACCGATGAAGAATGAAATCGCAATCAGCCCGAGTACCAGAGTGGGGCTGTCGCCAATGCTGGCAATCACCGGTTCCAGGATGGCCTGGGGAATCCCGGCGAAGGAAATGGCGTAGGTAAAGGCGTTGCCGGCTGCGACCAGAATGAAAACCACAGCAGTAATCAGCCCGGTGGAAAGCGCGACGTCCCACAGCTCGGTCAGCTTGACCGCACGCAACACCACGACCTCCAACACCAGTGCATACAGCACAGCGATGGCCGCTGCCTCGGTCGGGCTGAAGATGCCGCCATAGATGCCGCCAACCACCACCAGAGGAAAGCCCAGCGGCAGCAACGCTTTCTTTAGTGCGGTCAGTCGGGTCGCCCAGTCGCTGCGCGGCTCCGGGGCGATACCCATGCGAATTGAGGCAATCCAGCAGTAGATGGAAAACAGCAGCAGAATCAGCAGGCCCGGAATGATCCCGGCGATAAACAGGTCGCCGATCGAGGAGCCAGAGATAACGCCGTAGATGATCATGCCGATACTCGGCGGGATCAGCAGCGCGATGTCGCTGGCATTGATGATCAGTGCCAGGGTGAAGGTATCGGAGTAGCCCTTTTCCAGCAGTTTCGGCCGCATTGGCCCACCCATCGCGACGACCGTAGCCTGGGTGGAGCCGGAGACCGCGCCGAACAGGGTACAGCTGGCTGCGGTGGTGATTGGTAGCCCGCCGCGCAGGTGGCCGACAAAGCTCTGAACCAGGTCCAGCAAGCGATTCGCGGTGTGCCCTCGGGTCATGAGATCGGCGGCGAAGATGAACAGCGGGACGGCGGCGAGCGCCCAGGATTGGACGCCGCTAATCATCTGCCCCATCAGCAGTTCGACATTGCCCAGCCCGATCACCAAAAACAGCAGCATCAGTGCCGCGACCAGCAACGGCACCATCATCGGAAAACCCAGGGCCAGCAGCGTGATCATGGTTATCAGGGTTAGGGTCAGCATGGGAGGTCCGTGTCGGTGCGGTTCAGAGAGTGCCGTCGTCGGGCGCGGCCAGATACTCGTCTTTCTCGGTGAAGGAGCGATAGGTATCGCGTGAGGTGAGGTTGCGTACGGCGGTCAGGCAAAACTGGATACCGGCCAAGGCCAGGCCGATAGGCGCGGCGAGATAGGGAATCCACAACGGGATTTGCAAGGCCGATGAGGTTCGACCCCGTTCTGCCATGGTGGCTACGTATTCGCCGGCATACCAGGCCAGGTAGAACATCAGCGCCGCGGTGCCGAGACTAATGATGATCAGCATTACCTTGCGCGGCAGACCGCTGAGCTGGTCGAAGAAAGCCGACATGCTGATATGGCGAGCCCGGCGGACGGCGTAACCAAGGCCGGCGAAGGTCATGATAACCAGGCTCATCTGGGTCAGTTCCACCTGGCCGGTGACGCCGTTGCCGAGCAACTGGCGGCCCAGTACGTGGATGATCAGCAGGCCCGCCAGAAACAGTACGCTGGCGCCAAGAATGCCCTTTTCCAGCCATTCGGTCAGGCGGTCAACGCCCTCGAGCAGGCGCAGTACAGCGGAAGCGGGACGACGGTTTGCCGAGCTGTCGGCAGGTCGGGACATCGGTTTGTTCCTTTTCGCGGCGCTAACGGTCAAATTGTGACCGAAAAGGCTAACTCCGGGAGTTAGGCGCCGACTTCTGTGTGCAAATGGACGTATTGGTCACATTCGATTCAGATGGTGAATTTGCTCTCCTTTTTTGACCTTAGCGCATATGAATCGTCTTTGCACGACGTGAACATGTGCGTTTGCTGTGTTAGGGTCTGACAGGAATCCAGAACAATTGAAAAGGAGTGTTCCATGAATTTGCGTAATGGATGTCTTGCAGCGGCTGCTGTCTTGCTGGCTGCCTGCGGTTCCGAGGAAGAACCTGTTGCTGGTGACAGCAGCACGGCGGCACCGGAGCAGAGCACTATTGCCCAAGTGGAAGAAGTGGAAACCGAAACCTGGGGTTTCGCTCTGGAAGAGATTGAGGGCAGCGTGCAGTATGAGTACGGGGCCAAGTTTGCAGAGCTGATCAAACAGAAAACCGGCGGGGCGGTTGAGGTCAAACTTTACCCCTACGGTCAGCTCGGTGGTTTGACCGACATCTATGATCAGGTTCAGTCTGGCGCGGTCCAGTTTGCTTTCGGCTCCGGCTTTCTCGGCGGCACGGTGCCCGAGTCGCAGCTGTTCAGCCTGAACTTTGTGCTGACCGATGACGAAAAGACCAACACGGAAATTCTCAACGCTCCCGAGTTCCGCAAAAACGACGATCTGGTTGCCTCCTATCGTGACCGCGGCTTGCAGCCGCTGGCCATTGTCCCTGAGGGCTGGCAGGTCTGGAGTGCCAATAAGGCTGTCAGGTCACCGGCTGATTTCGACGGTATGGCTATCCGCACCATGGACAACCGCCTGCTGCGCGAGACTTACAGCGCCTACGGTGCCGATCCGACTACCATGGAATACGGTGAGTTGTTCAGTGGCATGCAGCTGGGCCAACTGGACGGCAATATCCAGCCCGTATTTGCCCATCAGGAGATGGACTTCTACAAGGTTCAGGACTATCTGATCTTTGCCAATCAGGCGCAGTTTATCGCCACCTTCATGGCCAACAGCGACTGGTATGACGGCCTGACCGAAGAGCGCAAGGACATCATTGATGATGCGGTCGTTGAGCTGGTGCCGTGGATTCATGAAGTGCAGACGCGGCTGAACACCGAACGCCTGGACATCATCACCGAGAACAGTGACATCGAACTGGTTTACCTGACGCCCGAGGAGCGCGAGGTATTTCGCGAGCGCAGTTTGCCGGTGCGCGATGTGTTTGCCGAGATGGTGGGCGAGCGGGGTACCCGTCTGATGAACACCTTGATTGAGCAGGTCGAGGCTGCCTCGGCGGGCAAAGAAGCCGAGCAACCGGCTCAGAGTGAAGCCGATTCTGCCGCAGAAGAGCCATTGAAAGACGCTGCCTGAGCAATCGGCAGTGATGCGCGGCCCGTCCGGGAAACCGGTCGGGCCGCGTTGCGTTTGGCCCTGTACCCTTTCATCGTGACAGATGAGCCAGTAGCATAGCGGCCTGTTTCCTCCAGTCCTTCCGGGATATCGCCATGACTACGCTTGATCGCGCCGCTGTTGAGCAGGCCCTCGCTCAATATCAGGATCCTTACCTTCGCACCGACTTGCTGAGCGCCGGGTGTTTGCGCCGGCTGGATATTGATGGTGGTCGGGTCGAGGCCGAGCTGGTGCTGGGTTATGCCGCGGGTAGTTTGATCGGTGGTATCGCCCAAATGATGCAGATGGCGGTCGAGAGTATTGACGGCGTGACTGCAGCGAAGGTCAGCGTGCGCTGTGACGTTCAGGCTGGCAACGTGCAGGGTCAGGTGCCGGCGCTGGAGAAGGTCAAGAACATCATCGCTGTTGCCTCTGGCAAGGGCGGTGTCGGCAAGTCTACGACCGCAGCCAACCTGGCGCTGGCGCTGGCGCGCGAAGGTGCCAAGGTGGGCGTGCTGGATGCCGACATCTATGGTCCGAGCATGGGGCTGATGCTGGGGCTACCGGAAGGGACCCGTCCGGAGGTGCACGATGGCAAGTGGTTTGTGCCGCCGCGCGCGCATGGCCTGCAAGTGATGTCGATGGCGTTTCTGGTTGACGACAACACGCCGGTGGTATGGCGCGGGCCGATGGTGTCGGGCGCGCTGATGCAGCTGCTGACCCAGACCGCCTGGGATGAGCTGGACTATCTGGTAGTCGACATGCCGCCGGGTACCGGAGATATCCAGCTGACGCTGGCGCAGAAGGTACCGGTGACCGGCGCGGTGATCGTCACCACCCCGCAGGACCTGGCGCTGCTCGACGCCCGTAAGGGCATCGGCATGTTCGAGAAGGTTAATATTCCGGTGCTGGGTGTGGTCGAGAATATGGCCATTCACATCTGCTCCAACTGCGGTCATGCCGAGCACCTGTTCGGCGAGGGCGGTGGCGAGCGGTTGGCGGCGGACTATGGCGTGGAGTTGTTGGGTTCGATGCCGTTGTCGATGATGATTCGTGAGCAGGCCGATGGCGGCAAGCCGACTGTCATTGCCGAACCGGAGTGCCAGATCAGCATGGTCTACCAGGATATGGCACGCCATGCTGCCGCACGTATCGTCGAGTTGGCGAACGCCGCACAGATGCCGGAAATCAGTATCAGCGACGACTGAATCTCCGGACTTTTGTCGGCGGGTATAACCCGGTAACATGCAGAGTCTTTTTTCGCACCGCCTATTTCAGGACACGCCATGAGCATCAAATCCGACCGTTGGATCCGTACCATGTCCCAGGAACACGGGATGATCGAGCCCTTTGTCGAGCGCCAGATACGCGGTGCGGAAGGCGATCGGGTGATTTCCTACGGTGTATCGAGCTATGGCTACGATGTCCGCTGTGCCAATGAGTTCAAGGTGTTCACCAACATCCACTCGGCTGTGGTTGATCCGAAGAACTTTGATGACAAGAGCTTCGTCGATATCCAGAGCGATGTCTGCATTATTCCGCCGAACTCCTTCGCGCTGGCGCGTACTGTCGAGTACTTCCGTATTCCGCGCAATGTGCTGACCATCTGCCTGGGCAAGAGTACCTACGCGCGTTGCGGCATCATCGTCAACGTCACGCCGCTGGAACCGGAATGGGAAGGTCACGTGACGTTGGAGTTCTCCAACACCACCAACCTGCCGGCGAAGATCTATGCCAACGAAGGTGTGGCGCAGATGCTGTTCTTTGAATCGGACGAGCCCTGCGAAGTGTCCTACCGCGACCGCGGTGGCAAGTACCAGGGCCAGCGCGGTGTAACTCTGCCGCGCGCCTGATTGCACAGGGAAGGAAAAACCGGCCATGGGCCGGTTTTTTTGTGCTTGTGATTCAGGCAAAAAAGAGCCGGTTTGCATGCCTGCCGTGGAACAGGCTGCGAACCGGCGCAAGGTACTGCGTTAGCTGACGGGAACCCCGGAGCAGGGCGCCCGTTTTCAGATGGTGCTCTTACAGCGACTTGGAAACCGACAGGGTGACGTTGGCATCGCAAGAGTCGGAATCGGAGTAGGCGCAGTCGCTACCCAGGTCGGTGTCGCTGTACATGACAGCCCAGTCCAGACCCAGTGCGGTTTTACCCAGGGTAACGGCCCAGTCAGCGTACTTCTCGTCACCATCAACGCCATCCAGCGGGTCTTTGGTGTCAGTCAGGCCGTAGTGCAGGCCCAGGCCGATGTCGTAAGGCAGGGCGAAGTCGTAACCGACGTAGGTGTACAGCGCGCTGGACGGATCGTAGGCGTACTTGGCGCCGACGGTGAAGCCATACAGGCTCAGGCTGGCCAGGGCTTCTTCAACGTCGATGGAGCTGTTTTTCGGGTACGTGTAGGTAGCCCACTGCAGGTCGTAGCTGATGTCGTCGGTGATGTTTCCGCCGTAACCGGCGTAATAGTCGATCTCAACGCTGGAGCCGCCAAAGTCGTCGCCGTCGATGTTGGATGCCCAGGCGCCGATGTACAGGCCGCTTTCGTGTGCGAAGTCCAGGCTGCCCTGGATCGCGCCGGCGCCGTCAGTTTGAGACTGACCACGCCAGATGTAATCGGTAGCCAGCGTGACGGTCATGCTGGAGTCAATTTTGCCAATGGCGGTATCGAATTCTTCAGCGTGAGCCATGTTGGCAAAAGACAGTGTGCTGGCGGTAGCAACGGCAACTGCGAGTTTCTTCATCATCACGTATTACCCCGTAGGTTTTTGATTTAAGTGCGTTGGCATAGGTCCTATAGCATTTTGCTTGCCAAAAAATAATTTTCTTCTTAAATCAATTGCTTGGGGTTGGTTTGGTGAAAGTTTGATCAGTTGTCGATGAGGCGGGATAGAGGCGGTGCGCGTTATTGGTGCGGGTGTTTTGCCATTGTGTCGCATTCTGTGGCAATCACTGTGCCAGCTTTTCAGGAAAGGGGTTTACCGGCCCGGATTCACCATGGCGATAAGCGATTTGCTGCGTTGATAGCGGGCCAGACGGTCGCGCAGCGGCGCTGGCGCCATGTCGCTGGACTGGAAACCATTGAGGGAGTAGAGCGGCGCAAGGGCCGGATTGCAGAACAGCCATATGTCGTTCTGATAGTGCGCTCTGACGGTTTGCAGCAGTTGGCTGGCCAGGCGCTTGCCACGTTCACCGGGAGCGACCAGCAAACCGGTTAGCCACCAGCACTGTTCGATTGGCTGAAGGCATAGACTGGCAGTGATCTGCGGGTTCCTGGCGACCCACACGTGCTGGTCGCCGCGCGCTTTCATGCCGCGCTGGTATTGCCGGTAAAGGCGGTTTACCAACGGCAGTTGTTCGGCTGGCAGGCGGGTGATCAGCGGCTGCCGTGGTGGATCGTCTCCAGGCACTAGCGTTCCCGCTGCCTGCCGCGCTTGCCCAGCAGGATGCTGACAGCCGCCAGGCCCAGGAATACGGGGACCAGCAACTTGGCGGCACTGGCGTAGTCCTGATCAAAGCCGCCGAAGGCAAATACCGCTGCGGATAGAGCGATGATGGTGAAGGTGATAGCCCAGTTGTACATGGGGGATCTCCTTGGTGTGTTGACACTGATGGCTTGAAGCGGTCCGGCGTCCAGTGCGCCTGCCTGGGTTGTTTCGATTATATGAAAATAGATCGCGGATTTGTGTGGTGTGCTCATGTTGATTTCCTCTGGCAGGGTCGTGGCGTGCGGATTTACAGACTCAGACGGCCCTTGGCGACCAACGCCGCTGGCAGGGGGGCTCGGTTGTTCACCGGTTGCGCGCTGCCGATACGCAGGGAGCTGGTATCAACGCTTCGCACTCCGGGAGTGTGCAGGGCGGTCTCGGTGGCGACGCGGAAGTCGTTGTTGTTGAGCACGGTGCCGCTCAGCGTTACGACGCCTTTGTTGCAGCTGACCCTTATCTGGATGCCTCGCGTGTTACCCTGCCAGGCTAGGCGTGACTCCAGCGCGCGGGTGATGCTGGCGTCGTCGTGTGATTGAACTATCGCCGGGTGACTCTGCTCCATGCTGTACGGGCCGGTTGAAACGGGGGTGCCGAATACCAGGCTTGAGAGCAGGCTGGTGGACAGGGCAAGCAAGGCTGGGGGTATGGCGCTGTGCATGTCATCTATCTCCGTTGAATGTCCTTATCGAGTGTCGCTTGTGGCGAACTTCGCTGAAGTCAGTACAGATAGAGCAAGCATTGTGCCGTAATTGTTTGATATTTTATTTCAATTAAATCAATGGCTTATGTGTTTTTGTAATGATGCGGGTAATGCGCATTGCATGATTGCTTTAAAGTTGTCGTGCAATTTGCATGAGGCGTGGGCGGATGACTGGAGTTAAAGACAAGATGGAAGCGAGCCAAGGCAACGGACGAATTCTGCTGGTTGATGATGAGCCAGCCATTTTGCGCACCTTCCGTTATTGCCTGGAGGATGAAGGCTATCAGGTTGCTACCGCCAGCAGTGGTGCGCAGGCGGAGGCGGTGCTGCAGGGGCAGGTTTTTGACCTGTGCTTTCTGGACCTGCGCCTTGGCGAGGAGAGCGGCCTTGATGTAATGGCGCGGATGCGCGTGCAGGCCCCCTGGATGCGGGTGGTCATTGTGACTGCGCACTCGGCCGTTGATACGGCGGTAGATGCCATGCAGGCCGGTGCTTCCGATTATCTGGTCAAACCCTGCAGCCCGGACCAGCTCCGGATGGCGGCCGCCAAGCAGCTGGAGGTGCGTCAGATGGAAGCGCGTCTGGAAAGTCTCGAGCAGGCCGTTGAGCAGACCCGGGTGGCACCGGAGTCCCGCAGCCCGGCGATGATGGCGGTACTCGAGACCGCACGCCAGGTAGCGGGCACTGACGCTAATATCCTGATCCTGGGCGAGTCGGGCACCGGCAAGGGTGAGCTGGCCCGTTTGATCCACGGCTGGAGCGGTCGTCATAAGCGCGATTGTGTGACCATCAATTGTCCCTCGCTTACCACCGAATTGATGGAAAGCGAGCTGTTTGGGCACAGCAAGGGCGCTTTCACCGGCGCCAGCGAGAGCACGCTGGGACGGGTCAGTCAGGCCGACGGCGGCACCCTGTTTCTGGACGAAATTGGTGATTTTCCGCTGACCTTGCAGCCTAAGCTACTGCGCTTTATTCAGGACAAGGAGTACGAGCGGGTAGGGGATCCGGTGACCCGGCAAGCGGATGTGCGAATCCTGGCAGCGACTAACCTGGACCTTGCCGATATGGCCAAGGAAGGGCTGTTCCGGGAAGATCTGCTCTACCGGCTGAATGTGATCACGCTCACCTTGCCCCCGCTGCGCGAGCGGCGAGACGATGTGATTGACCTGGCTGAACGCTTCCTCGCACGCTTCGTCAAGGAATACGCCCGTCCGGCCAAAGGGTTCAGCGACGATGCCAGAGAAGCGCTGCTGAACCATGACTGGCCCGGTAATATCCGCGAGCTGCGCAACGTCATCGAGCGCGTCAGTATCATCTGTGCCGATGAGCTGGTTGGTGCCGGACATCTGGGGCTGGGCGAGCCGGACCCCGACAACGCAGCGCCGCGGGTCGGAGCCAATCTCAGTCTGAGTGAGCTTGAACGGGCGCACATTGCCGCTGTGCTGGCCTCCAGCGCAACGCTGGATCAGGCGGCGCGCACGCTTGGCATCGATGCCTCTACCTTGTATCGCAAGCGTAAGCAGCTTGGCTTATGAAGTTGCGGACTCAGTTGTTTCTCAGCAGCAGCGCGCTGCTGACCGTGGCGTTGGTCGGCCTGCTGGTGGGGCTGTTCGGGGTGCTGAGCCTGACCCAGTCGCAAACCTACAGTGTCGGCAGCAATATCGGCATTCTCAAAGCCTCACTCGGCATGCGGCAGGAGATAGGCAAGCAGGTCACGCTGTTGTTGTCCGAGCAGCTGGATCGCGATGCGCTGCAAGCCTCGGATCAGCAGTTCAAGGAATGGCTGGCTGAGGCCGGTGACCAGGCTACGACAGATGAGGACCGTCGGGCGGTAGCCGAGATTGGTCGTGCCTATGCGGTGTATGACAATGTTCTTCAGCGTCCGCGCAGCATGCGTCGCGACCTGTTGGCCGATGACAGTTTCAGCCGCAGCGTGGCGGCGATGCGCGACCGGATCAACGAAGTGCAGTACCGCTATCTGGCGTACGTGGAAGAGGCAGAAACGACCGCCCACCAGCGCGCCTGGCTGATCGCGGGCTTGCTTAGCTTGATCGGGATGGCAGTGCTGCTGCTGGGGTTGTTGACTGCGCATAGCATTGCTCAGCGCTTTGGACGGCCTATCGAGGCGCTGGCGCAGGCCGCAGACAAGATCGGGCGGGGGGACTTCAGCGTCACGCTGCCGCTATCGCCGGTCAACGAGATTAGCGCCTTGAGTCGCCGTTTTGGTGCCATGGCTGAAGCCCTGCGTCAGTTCAAGAACAGTGACCTGGAAGCCCTCCAGGCCGAGCAGCGGCGGCTGCAGGCGGTGCTCGACAGCATTGATGACGGCCTGCTGATCCTCGATCAGCAGGGCGATGTTGATCACTTCAACCCGGTAGCCCGGCGCCAACTCGACTGGGACTCACGTGAGCTGGGGCAGACGCTTGGCCAGGCAATGGGGCATCCTGAGCTGGACGAGCAGGTGCGTGAAGTGCTGGCCGGGAATGCCTTTGGCAGTGAGCAGGAGGATCTGGCGGTCGAGGTGGCTGGTGAAATTCGTCTGCTGGATTACAGCCTGACGCCGGTCGTGCGTACCGACAGCTGGGTCCAGGGTGCGGTTATGGTACTGCGCGACGTCACCGAGCAACGGGCGTTCGAGCGGGTACGGCGCGAGTTTGTGCTGAGGGCATCGCATGAGCTGCGCACCCCGGTTACCGGCATGCACATGGCATTCGCTCTGCTGCAAGAGCGGTTGCAGTTTGCCGAGGGCAGCCGCGAGCGGGACCTGCTCGATACGGTAGACGAGGAAATGCGCAGGCTGGTAGACCTGATCAATGACCTGCTCAACTTTTCGCGCTACCAAAATGGCCTGCAGAAACTGGAGCTCGAACCCTGCAATCCGGTCGAGCTGGCCTCTGCCGCAGTCGCGCGTTTTCAGGCACAGGCTGAGGAGCGAGACATATCCTTGGTGCTGGAGGCCGGGGAAGAGGTGCCCCATGCGCGGCTCGACCGACTGCAGATCGAGCGGGTGCTGGATAACCTGATCGGCAATGCCTTACGCCATAGCAACAGTGGTGGGCAGGTGGTGGTGCGAATACAGCGTCAGGGCGAGCGGGTGTTGTTCAACGTAGTCGATGACGGTGAAGGTATTGCCTACAGCCAGCAGGTACGGGTATTTGAACCCTTTGTCCAGGTCGGTAGCAAAAAGGGCGGTGCCGGCCTGGGCCTGGCACTGTGCAAGGAGGTGGTGCAGCTGCACGGTGGCCACATCGGCGTACAGTCCCGCCCTGGGGCGGGTGCACAGTTCTATTTCACGCTGCCGCTCTAGGCCAGCCTAGCGCTTGCCCATGGAGCGACGAGTGCCGCGCGGTGGCATGTGTACCCGCTTGGTATGCGGATCGAAGCCGGCCTTGCCTTGCTGCGGCGATGCCGCTTTGCCGTTTTGCTTGCTCGCTGCGGCGAAGAGCGCGCCGAGGCCGGTCGGTTTCGTTGCGCCGACCGATTCCGTGTTTTCATCGCTCAGGCTGTGATCGTTTTGCTCGCTCATTTGCGGCTCTCCGGAGGCTGGGGCGGCGAGTATAGCTGCTTGCATACGCTGCTATAAGTCCTTGTTGCTGTGCTGCCGTGATACTCCGCGCTGCTCTCTCTGGCCGTGTTGGCACATCTGCGGCGGGAAATGGCTATGGCCGCAGCCGGTGTTTTGGCAGAATGCCGGGCTAACCTCCGCTACAGACAGTGAACATGCAGCCTATTCAGTTTGCCAACGCAGACACCCTCAGTCTTCGCCAGCTTGATGAGCTGAACAAGGCGCCCAAAGGCACCAGCTTTCGGGTTTTTCGCCGTTGTGAAGCTCAGCTGCAGGAGGGGCAGGACTTCTTCTACCTGGCTGCCGACGAGCACAAGGCGCTGATTGACAGCCTCAAGGCGAGCGGGCAGATCTACGCCACTACCGTCAATCTGGTGCTGCTGACCCGCTCGGGTTATGAGCGCATGATTGCACTCAGCCGAGCAGACCAAACCAGCCAGACCCCGCCAGCAGCACCCCCATCAGCAGATTGAAGCGGCGCATCGCAACAGCTGAATGCAGCCAGTGCCTAGTCTTCAGACCCAGCCATGCCCAGAGCAGCATGCAGGGAATAGCCATCAGCAGGAACAGCAGAGCGAGCAGCCAGGCCGGAGCGCCGGAGGTGCTCATGAATACGCCCACGACCGCCAACGCAACCGTCCAGGGTTTGGGGTTGATTACCTGCATCAGCGCGGCTGCGCCAGCGCCGAGCGGTTTATCCGTTACCGCGTCTGGGTCCTGTGCGATCTCGGCGCTGGCGATTTTCCAGCCAAGCCAGCTTAGCCAGAGCGCTCCAGCCCAGCCCAGCACCGCGGCGATCTCCGGTCTAGTCAGCAGGGTTACGCCGGCTCCCAGGCCGACTGCGAGTACCAGACCTGCCGATGCCAGGCAACCGCCGAACACGATTGGCAGACTGGCGCGCAGGCCGAAGCGCGCGCTACTGCTCATCGCCAGCAGATTGGTCGGGCCGGGGGTGATGGAAGCGACGAAAGCAAATACAAGAAAGGGCAACAGGGGGCTCAAGGCGGGGTCTCCCGAAGGTGGATTCGAGAGTCAGTCTGCCGTGCGTCTCAACGTCGGTCTGGAAGGCCTGTGCAGTGCTGCTGATAGTGGGCAGGCGTCAAGCCGTAGGCGCGTTTGAACCAGCGACCAAGGTGGCTCTGATCGGCAAAGCCCAGCCCGACAGCGACATTGGCGGGCGCCTTGCCCGCTGCCAGTTGCCGACGGGCTTGCGCCAGTCGCAGCTGAACAAGATAGGCGTGCGGAGCGATGCCGAATGCGGCCTTGAAGGCGCGGTTCAGGCGAAAGCGATCCACGCCAGTCACCATCGCTAGCTCATTCAGGCCAACATCTTCGTGCAGGTGAGCGTGCAGATAGTCCCGGGCGCGCAACGCGACTTGCGGCATGCGTGGGTCCGCTTCGGTGCGCTTGCGCCAATGGGTGTGCGCGGACAGCTGGCTGAGCAGATAGTCCAGGGCGGTCTGCCGGACGATGCGCAGCTCATGTTGGTGCAGAGTCTGAAAGGTACTGGCGATGGCAAAGATCAGCTCTGGCGACTGCGCTACGGTCATGCTCATGCCCGGCACACAGTGCTCGGGTGCATCGGCAAACAGCCCGCGTAGTTCGCGCTCCATCCAGCCTGGATCCAGATACAGCATGGAATAGGTGAAGCCGTCTTCGCTCGCTGCCTCGCCGTCATGCACCTCGCCCGGCTCGATCAGAATGACCTTGCCCGGCACACTGTCGTAACGCTGGTGTCCGCAATTAAAGCGCTGCACGCCCTGCTCGGTGTAGCCGACCAGATAGCTGTCGTGCCAGTGCGGATCGTAGGCGTGGCCCTCGAAATGGGCACGAATCGTCTCAATACCGGTATCGGCATCCTGCTTGAGATCGATCCAGTTGCTGGTCTTCATGCGCACGGCTTCGGGTGACGGGTGTCAGTGCAGCATAACGCAGTGTTTGCGGGTGTCTGGAAGATTTGTGCACAGGTTCAGTTTGCTTTCTGAACGATGGCTTTCACCAGATGACTGGGGATCTGTAGTTGCACCGATTCATCGCCAGCCGTGCGCACGACCAGTGTTTCGCCAAGAGACCAGACGATAGTGGGCGATTCCAGTCGGCAGCGCTGTTCGCTGGTTACGCCTAGCCCGGTATCGCAGAAGGCTGAATCCAGCTCGACTGACTTGGCTTCGTATGCGCCTAGCCCGACGGCCCTGACCACGGTTTCCGGCAGGCTCGTCAACAGGCCGCTGTAACCGCAAATCAGGATGCCGAAAAAGGTGCCGAAGAGCAGGCTGGCGTTCCAGCCAGCAAAATGCGCTATGGCAGAAATGCTGGCGATGGCTGCCAGTACACAGATCAAGAGGACCGTTGCTGCCAGCATTAACCACGGAGGTAGTCGGTCCAAGGCTTCTGCACTGCCTTTGAGTACCTGAAAGGTCAAACCAATAAATAGCATGGCGGCAAAAAACACTGTCCATACGAACTTCAGGGTGGTCCGCTTGGGTAGCTTGAATCTCAGGGCGATGAGCAGGCCATAAGGCGCACAGGCGAGGACGCTTGTGGCAATCATCAGCTTCACAGCGTGTCCCGGAAACCAGTACACGGCTGGCCAGAAAAGCAGGCCCGTTGTCACGAACGGGCCGAAATAGGCCAGTGCTGCGAGCTCCATTACCTTGTTCTGTCTTGCTCTATCTGCTTTGGGCAGGTTTTGCTGAATACCGCTCTTGACCTGTTGGTTGTTCACGTACCCGTGAAAGAGCACAACGCCAGGTAACGTCAGCAGTATTACGACGTAGCCGACAATCAGTACGCCTACACACGCGGCGGCCAGCAGCAGCGAAGAGAACTGAAATAGGTCAAAGCTGGGGTAAAACTGGTTTCTATAGAAGTACTGCAGGAACAGGAGGAAGCCAAGAAGTGGCGGCATGACCTTGAGTAGCAGAGTCGAGTGCTTGCGCAGCAGAGGCGGCAGACGCTCAAGCGTGAGGTCTATAAAATCAGGGCTTGGCGGCTGTTCGCTCCATGGGGTCATACATGCATCCATGCTGATGAGTCGGGTCTGGATGCATCATAGCCGGAGCGGTGCTCATTCAGCCAGGCAACCTGCCGCCGCTCTGTGCGTCAGGTTACCTTTCCCTTGCTCAGCGTTGTTCCGCCTTAACCCATTTGGACACGCTTGGCGGGGTATAGCTGCGGACCTTGTCGAGCAGGGTGTTTACTTCGCCGTCAACGATCAGCATGTCGCGGTAGGGCTGGCGCATGAAGCCTTCGGTGACGGCGTGGTTGAGGAACTCGATCAGCTTGTCGTAGTAACCGGCGGCGTTGAACAGGGCGCAGGGTTTCTGGTGGTGGCCGAGTTGGCCCCAGGTCCAGACTTCGAACAGTTCTTCAAAGGTGCCGACGCCGCCGGGCAGGGCGATAAAGCCGTCCGACAGGTCGGCCATCATGGCCTTGCGCTCGTGCATGGAGCCGACTTCGTGCAGGGTGGTCAGGCCTTCGTGGGCGAGTTCGCGTTCAACCAGATGACGCGGGATCACGCCGGTCACCTCTCCGCCAGCGGCCAGTGCAGCGTCGGCAACGGCACCCATCAGACCGACCTGAGCACCACCATAGACCAGGCCAATACCGGCGTTGGCTAGCGCGGTGCCGAGCTGTTGGGCGGCGGTAAGATACTCGGGGTTGTTACCGGGGCTGGACCCGCAGAAAACGCACAGACGCATGGGCTCTCCTGATGAGCTGAGGGGCGGGGAACGCTCAATGCAAGAGCGTCGTGAGGGCTGTCGATCTTACCCCCGCGAGGCTAATTTTTCCAGATTAGTCTGGTGCGGCTAACTGGTGATAAGCACGCGTGTTGCCAGCCCGGCGGCGATGCTGAAACCGAAACTGAGGAGCGTCCCCAGCAGGACATACTCGGACACCGGCCGTTTGGCCTGGCGGGTATCGTTGAAGCGCATGATGCTTTTGGCTGCGAGCAGAAAGCCGATAGCAGACCACTGCCCCATAACCACAAAGGCAAAGATCAGCATACGCTCCAGAAAACCGATCAGTCGGCCTGCCTGTTTCAGCGAGCGCTCATCCTGCAGGTCGCTGTGGTTGAGCCACGGGGTCAGAATCAAGGCGATCAGCGTTGAGGTGGGATGCAGGAGAAACAGTGCTGCCAGCAGCACTATCAGCACGTCTGGCTGAAGCAGCGCTGAGGCGCCCTCTACCAGTGCGTCCCAGCGACCGGTTGCACCGCTCCAGAGTAAAACCAGGACGGCGATTGGCAGTATCTGGCCCAGCAGCAGGCTGGTTGCAAAACGTGGCGGCCTGGTGATGCGTTGATGTTCCAGAATCAACTGGCTGACCAGTACGATAACGAAGGCCAGCAGCGCGGTTGTCAGACTCTGCGACAGCAGCAGAACAGCCGTCGCCACGGCCAGCGGCAATGCCTTGAGCATCAACCATGCCCGGTGCTGTGTCCTGGTTGCCTGCTCCGGCAGTGGCCGGGCGCTGGCCCAGAGGCTACTCAGCATGTGCAGCACCAGCATCAGCGGCAGCAGTACGTTATCGGCCATCGGTGAGTTCCTGAATCCATTCGCGGCTGCGGGTAAGGTAGCGGTCGATCAGCGGTGCTTCGGCGCGTTGCAGCGCCTTATGCACGGTGACCTGGGACTTGCCGACCTGCTCGGCCAGCGCTTTTTGACTGGTGTTGGTGGTTGCGTGCAGCCACCAGGTTTCGGCCTCTACCCGCGTCCACTGATCAATGATGCGGGCGACAAACGCGGTCGGCAGCTCGGCGCGGTCGAGCAGGGTAGCATCGTGAGTGAACAGGCCAAGCGTTTCCTTTTTCATGCTGTCGAGCCCCTGACCCGACAGGACAAAGGCTTCCCCGTAGCGGTTGCCTTCCGGCGCGGGGCCTATGCCGATGGCTATGCGTGCATCGTAGCGCGCGTGCTCGGGGCTGGCGGCAATCAGGGCTGCCCGCAGCAGCAGTGCGCAGCGCATGGCGTCAGTGGCTGTTTCGAGTGTCAGTTGGAAGCCGTCGCCGCGGTAAATCTCATGGCTAAAGGTACAGACGTCAAGCAACTGCTCCAGTACCTTTCGTAGCTGATTGATGTATTCCTGCGTATTCTCGACACCTTGAGAGTCGATCAGATCGCCGGTGAGTACGGCTGCAATGGTCATAAGAGGCCTCTGGGTCATCTGTGCTGACGTTAGCCTTTAAATGCTAATTTTTCAATATTAGCCTCTGGAGGGTAATTTTTTGCTTGCGCTGGCCTGATGTGGAAAAGAGGGAGGGCGGAGCCCTTAGCTGCTATCCGATAGCTGAACAACAGCAAGGAGTCGCCATGATTACCGGAAGTTGCCTGTGTGGTGGTATTCGTTTTGAGATTGATCAACCGCTGGCACCGATTCAGGTCTGCCACTGTAGCCAATGCCGCAAGGCACAGGGCACCGCTTTCGCCACCAATATTCCCGTAGCTGAGGCGCACTTTCGGCTGCAGGAAGGTGCTGAGTTGCTCAGAAGCTATAGCTCGTCACCGGGTAAGCAGCGCTGTTTTTGCGACCGCTGCGGCTCACCGATCTATAGCTGCCACGAGCAGGTTCCGGGCGTGCTGAGGGTGCGTGCCGGGATACTGGATGGTGAGCTGGAGAGCAGAATGCAGGCGCACTTTTTCACCGCACACAAGGCCAACTGGTTCGAGATCAACGATGATCTGCCATGCTTTGCTGGACGGGCGCCTGCGGCGGAGTGATGGGCCATGCTTGAGTTGCTGGAAGCCCTGGCGCGCGGGCTACTATTGCTCGGACGGTTGATGCTGGAGGCCGGCGCGGTGCTGGATATCAGCCTGCGCATACCGGGGCGCTGGCTGTTGCGTTGCCTGTGGCCACCGCATTGGTTCAAGCCGCACATTTATCGCGGTTGGCTGGAGAGTGCGGCTGGTATGGTGTTTTGGTTAGTGTTGGCACTGTCGCTGTATTATCTGGACCAGAATCTGTCTACCTGGATGTCACTGGAATAGCCCATGTACTTGCCCGCTCACTTTGCCGAGACCCGCAGCGCAGAACTTCACGCGCTGATCAATGCCAATCCGCTTGGCGCGCTGGTGACCTGTGGGCCGAGCGGGCTGGACGCCAATCACATTCCTTTCGAATTACTGGCCGAGCAGGGCGAGCACGGCACGTTGCAGGCGCATCTGGCGCGGGCGAACCCGCTGGTCGAGCAGATCGTCGACGGTATGAGCGTGCTGGTCATCTTTCAGGGGCCGCAGGCTTATATTTCGCCCAACTGGTACCCGAGCAAACAGGCGTCGCATCGTCAGGTGCCTACCTGGAACTATCAGGTGGTGCACGCGCATGGCCGTATCCGCCTGCGTGACGACGAGCGTTATGTCCGTGGTGTGGTCGCGCGGCTGACCCGCGAGCATGAAGCGGCCTCTGGGCAGCAACGCCCCTGGAAAATGACTGACTCCAGCCCTGAGTACATCAACCAGATGCTGGCGGCCATCGTCGGAATCGAAATCGAGATTGAGCGGCTGATCGGCAAGTTCAAGCTGAGCCAAAACAAGACGCCGGAGGATGTGGCCGGTGCCGCAGCGGCGCTTGCAACTGGCGGGCGTCACGATTTGGCCAGGGCGATGGGCAAATCAACACCCTGACGCCTGCGATTGGCGAGTGAGTCAGGAAGCCCTTTTTGGCTCGAAAAGCGGCACGTTAGCCCTGAACTGGTGCGCAATAGAGCCGTTTGTGGCGGTCAGGGCCGGTAACTGCGTGGCAAAGTAATGGCACTCTTCTTGCTGAGACATCTGCCCATTCAGTCAGGTTTTCCTCAGGGTCCGCCATCATGTTGTCCATGCTCCGTAATCTGTCCATGCGCGGTAAATTACTGTTGCTCATCCTGCCTGCGTTGGCGGGTACGTTGTATTTTTCCGGCTCCACCGTCGCTGATCGCTACACGCATCTGAAGAGCACCGAGTCTTCTCAGGCCTTGTTCGATCTGGTGCTGACCGCCGACCCTGCGTTGGAAAACCTGCAGAAGGAGCGTGGCCTGACGGCGCTGTTCATCGCCAGCGGTGGTGCCGATGGCCGGGTGGTCGAGCGACTGGAAGGGCAGCGCGCGGCGACGGATGCCAGCCTCGCCGAGCTGCGCTCTGCCATGGCCGCGCTGGAAGGACGCGAGCGCACGGTTGTGGCCGCGCAGCTGGGCTTGATTAACGAGGCACTGGATATGCTGGCACCATTGCGTGAGCGTGTGATCAACGAAGACGTTGATGCGGACCAGTCCTATCAAGTCTATACCACTGCGGTCGAGCGCTTGATCGCGCTGATTCCCGAGATTCTGCTGCACTCCAACGAACCGCGTCTGACGCGCATGATGGGGGCTTTTCTGGCGCTAACCGAAGCGACCGAGTGGGGCGCACGTGAAATGGCCGCCGGGGCGCAGGTTCTGAGTGAGGGCACTGTATCGCTGACGTTGGTGAGCAAGGTCAGTGCTGCCGGTGCACGCAGTCAGGCGTTGCTTGATTCGGCGGCGGATCTGATTGGCCCGACCCTGCAGGGCCAGCTGGAAGCCTTGCAGCAGCGGCCTGAAAACGCTGCCTTTGCCGCATTGCGCAGCCGGCTGATTGGCTCCGAGTACGGTTTTCTCGGCATGGCCAACATTGAGTGGTTCGATAGCGCCAGCCAGGCGGGTGACGGTGTCTATCAGGTCAAGCAGCAATTGGCTGCGGATATGGAGCGCGGGACCGAGCTGGTCTTGAGTGGTGCCCGGTCGCAGCTGCGTCGTGCGGCGATTATTGGTTGCGTGGTCATTGGCTCGGTGCTGTTGCTGGCTTTGCTGATCATCATGGGCGTATCCAGTCAGGTGAACCAATTGCTTGGTGATTTTCGTCAGGTGATGGAGCGCAAGGACCTGTCGGTGCGTACCCGGGTTTGCTCAAAGGACGAGATGGGGCTGATTGGCACGGCGCTGAATGGCCTGATCGAGACCTTCTCCGGAGCGCTCAGCCAGATTGACGAAACCAGCGTCCGGCTGGCCTCCGCCTCGGAGCAGACCCGCGCAACGGCCAGTCAGAACTCCGATCAGGTAGGCCATCAGCAGACGCTGGTCGATCAGGTGGCGGCGGCAGCGGAGGAGATGTCCAGCACCTCGGAAGAGATCTCGCGTAATACCCAGCAGGTGGCTGAGGCAGCGCAGCACGCGTCCGCCCGCAATGAAGCCGGCCGACGGGTTGTGCAGGAGAGTGTTGGCCGCATTCGTCATCTGGCGAATGCCATCGAACAGGTCAACGGCCAGATGGAGCGGCTGCAAACGAGCAGTGAGTCCATGACTCGGGTTATCGACGTGATCAAGGCGGTGGCTGATCAGACCAACTTGCTGGCGCTCAACGCAGCGATTGAAGCGGCCAGGGCGGGTGAGCACGGCCGCGGCTTTGCCGTGGTTGCCGATGAGGTGCGTAACCTGGCACGGCAGACCCACGACTCCACCGTTGAAATCGAAAGCATGATCAGTGGTTTCCGGGACATCACCGACAGCGTTCGCGGCGCGGTAACCGATAGCCACAAGCTCGCCAACCTCAGTGCCGACGAAGCCGCGAAACTGGAAGACACCCTGGCCGCTATTCTGCAGGATGTTGACCGCATTTCTGGTATGTCTTCACAGATCGCCGCTGCTGCTGAACAGCAGGTGGCGGTAACACGCGATATCTCGCGCAGCATGAGTTCGGTGCGGGAAACCTCGCTGCAGACCCTTAGCGGCTCGCGGGAAATTTCCCAGGTGACTGACAGTCAGGCGCAGCTGGCCGGTGAGTTGCAGGCTTTGGCGCAGGGATTCAGGGTCTAGCGCGTGGCGGGTTGACAGCTGCTGTATGGTGGTTAAAAAGAGCGCCTCACGCGCTCGTGACCACTCGGCATCAGGACTCACCATGGACGACAAGGCACTCCGTGAACTCTTTGACCGGCAGGCTGCCGGATACGATCAGCAGTGGGCGCACATGGCTCCCATTCGTGATGCGTTGCACTTTCTTCTTGAGGCGGTGTTCTTCCCGCTGCCGGTTAACGCCAATGTGTTGTGCGTCGGCGCGGGTACTGGCCAGGAGCTGTTGCACCTGGCCATCGCCCATCCGAGCTTGCGATTTACCGCGGTGGAACCGGCTGGCGCGATGCTTGAGCAATGTCAGCTGAATGCAGAGCGGTTGGGCGTTGCTGATCGTTGTACCTTTCATCATGGCTATCTCGACTCGTTAACCGACGACCCGCGCTTCGATGCGGCGACCAGCTTTCTGGTATCGCAGTTCATTCTCGATCGTCACGCCCGCACGGATTTCTTTCAGCAGATTGCCCGGCGCCTTAAACCGGGCGGACTACTCGCTAATGCAGACCTTACTGGCTGTGCCGACCCGGAGCAGCAGCGGCGCCTGATTGCATTATGGGCGCAGGCGATGTCTGCCGAGCCGGTTACTGCCGATACTCTGCATAACATGCAGCAGGTTTACAGCAACGATGTGGCGGTGTTGCCAGCGGCAGAGGTAGAGTCGATCATCAGTGCTGGCGGGTTTTCGACTCCCGTCGTTTTCCATCAGGCGGGAATGATTCAGGCATGGGCTGCGACCCGCCGACTGTGAGTGGCTGTGCTAGCGGAGGTGTGATCATGACTAGACTGATAGCGGGCTGGTTCGCTTTGCTGCTGCTCAGTGGCTGTGCCAGCAGCTACTGGAATCAGCCGCTTCCCGAGCGGCTGACCGAAAACATCTACCTCACCGCAAGCAATGCCGGAACTGGTCTGATCAGCTTCTTGCAGCGCAACGATGGCCGAACGGTGGACGTGGATACCTACCTTGACGCCAGCATGTCTCGCGCCGAGAACCAGAGGGTACAGGCACAGTGCAAGGTCGATATTGACGCCCTCATTGGTGGCAAGGTTAACGGCCTGCCTCTGGCGTTGCCGGCCTATCAGACCCTGTCTGCGCTTGACTGTGAGCAATATCGGCTGGTGCTGGAAACCGGCCCGGAAACCCTCTACCAATACAGCTCCGGCGGGACCGGGATTGTTGTCATCCATCTGCGTGGTCGTTTTGCGGTGTCGAGCAAGGAACGTCACGGCACAACCGTTTATGTTCTGCGTGCGGCTGACTGAACACCTGCGGCGGCGCGCATGGGATGGCAAACAGACAGTGGAACAGCAGTGAATATCAGAAACACAGCGCAGCTTATCGATTGGGTCAATCACGGCAACAAGGTCAAGTACGTCTTTTTCTGGGGGCATCAGGAAAAGGGCAGCGAGGTCACCAAAAGCTGCTTCAGCCAGTGGTATGACGCCGGGTTTGAGGTTGATGGGCAGTCGTTCCTTACCGCTGAGCATTACATGATGTACCAGAAGGCGCGTCTGTTTGCTGATGGCGCTGCGTGCGAGCGGGTTCTGGCTGCCGGCAATCCGGCAAAGGCGAAAGCCGTCGGCCGCGAGGTGGTCGGATTTGATCAGCATCGCTGGGAAGAGGCCAGATTCGAGATTGTGATTGATGCCAATATGGCCAAGTTTTCCCAGAATCCCGAGCTGAAGGCTTTTTTGCTGGGCACCGAAGACAGGGTGCTGGTTGAAGCTAGTCCAGTGGATCGGATCTGGGGCATCGGTCTGGCGCAGGATGCCGCCGCGGCGGAAAACCCCAACAGTTGGAAGGGGCTCAATTTGCTCGGTTTTGCCTTGATGGAAGTACGTGAACGGCTGCGCAGGTCATAGCGGCCTGGCCGTAGCCAGCGAACTTGAGTCAGGTCGGGCAAATGGCGAAGCCGAGCGGTGCCGGCCGCTGAGGGAGCACCATGGGAAGGGCAATCCAGGCAGATGGCCAGTGACAATTTGCTCGGAACTGTAACTGTTGACCTAGAGCGCCATCCATTAGGCTTTGCAGGCAATGGCAGATTCAAGCGCAGTTACCGATGCGCCCGGTTTGCTGCCAGCTGTTCGCGCTCTTCTTGGCCCGGCACCCGCCCGAGCTTGAGCTAATGCACGATTATTAAAGGGAATTGGTATGAAGTCCGCACTATTGGTAGTGGACGTGCAGAGTGGGGTATTTGGTTCGGCCAATCCGCCGTTCCAGTCCGATGCCGTCATCCATAATATCAATGCACTGGTCCGACATGCCAACGCGCAGGGGCTGAAAACCGTGCTGATCCAGCATCAAATACCCGGGATGCTTGAGCCTGATAGCCCTGCCTGGCAACTGTACGCTGGCCTGACTGATGCCGAGCAACGGATCAATATACGGAAGCAAACTCCGGACGCATTTCAGGGCACCGACCTTGCCGACCGGCTAGCGGAAGAGAGTATCGAACACCTGATTATTTGCGGTTACGCAAGCGACTTCTGTATTGACAGGACCGCGTTCAGCGCGGCGAGTCGTGGCTATCAGGTGAGTCTGGTGGAAGACGCCCATACCACCCATGACAAACCCCATCTTGATGCTCGCTCGATTATCGCGCACCACAGTTTCACGTTATTCAAGCACCCCAATATCGGGCTGACCTCCACCCGGGCGCTGACTCAGGGTGCCCCCCATCAGGAGACTGTCGAATCATGAATGAGCATGAAAAACTGAACTATGTGGAGTTGGGGGCGAAGGATCTGGAGGCCACCAAGCGCTTTTTCTCCTCCGCGTTTGGCTGGACCTTCATAGACTACGGCCCCGAATACACGGCATTTTCCGGCCAAGGCCTGGACGGCGGGTTCTTCAAGGCAGATACCTGTAATCGCGCAGACAGCGGCGGCGCGCTGCTGGTGTTCTACAGCGCAGATCTGACCTCCACTCTGAACAAGGTGGTTGCCTGCGGCGGGGAGGTGGTTAGACCGATTTTCGAGTTCCCCGGCGGTTGTCGCTTTCACTTCATCGAGCCCAGCGGCAATGAATTTGCGGTCTGGTCGGAAGCGCGCTCGGCAGTCAATCGGTAATCTGTACCCCGCGCCCTGAACGCAACGGAGACCTGTAATGAAAAATTGGCTGTTGGTTATCGCCCTGGCCGTAATGCTGGTTGGCTGCGCCGAGCCAGTACCGGAAAACCGGCTGGATTATGTTGGTGAATGGCGCAGCAAGGAGATGAGCCTGCTGATCCTGACCGACGGTTCCGTGGCCTACCAGCGCCTGAAAGGGGGCGGGAGCACCTCCATCACGGGGCCGATGCAGGGGTTTGATGGCGACGACTTTGTGGTCGGCGTGCTGTTCATGACCACCCGGTTTGAGGTAAGTGAACCGCCCCATGAGGTCGATGGTGAGTGGACCATGATCGTCGACGGGGTTCGGTTGTGGCGGGTGGCAGAGAAGTCGGTCCCCGTTGAGCTTAAGAACACCATCTGACAACAGCGTCATGGCAAATAAACCGCCAGCTCGGCAATGTCAGTCGAGAAGAAGGTAAACACATGAAAACACCAATCTGCTTCGTCCTCCTAGCGGCATTCTGCGCCCCTGTGTGGGCTGCCGTCACCGAACAGGACGTAGCTGCTGCGCGGAAGCCTGCACTTGGCGGCGACGCCAATGCAACGGCCACGCTGTTCAGCCTGTATGCAGACGCCGATGGTGCAGTGGCGGAATGGATTAACGAAACCCTGGGGGAAGTCGCTCAGGCTTATCCCGGAGTATTCCTTGCTCAGTTGGTTGAATATAACCGCGGCGCTGCTTGCACCAACATCGTTGCGCTTGGTCCGGACTTTGTGGACGAGTATCAGCTACAGGCCAACGAGCTGACAGCCCGCCGCGCAGCGCTGTTATCAGTCAACGACGCACCACTGCTGCATGCGCGAGAGCGCTGCGTCGAGCAGCTCAATCAGGCTATCGCACGAAGCACTGCCGCGGCCGCGTTGATGGATGCAAGCGACTGACAAGGTAATGCTCTCATTACCGCGTGTTGAGGCCACAGAGCACGAGCAATTCAGCGATATGCGCTACCCGGCGCAGTAACCTCTGATGTCAGGGCCGCCGCTTCAAGTGGCACAGCGGCTTTACCTGCAACGGTGATGGGATTAATGTCGTGGTATGGCAATAAGCCTGTCTCAGGAGCCCAAGGATGGAGCGCAGACCTACTGACACTGCAAACGAGTTCGTAACGATTCTCTCCTGTCTGCCCGGGGCCAGCGGTTTGTTGGTTGCCTCGGTTAGTGGAGCATTCAGGCAAGCTCTCGCAGCAACGCTCGGTAAACGTCACATCAAGGCTGATGCCGGCGCGCGCTGTGATGGGGCGGCGGGCAGCGTCGTGCATACCATCTCCTCCATTTTTCAATATTCAGTTCATTGCCTGCGCCTGTTCGACGCGATCATCGTGGCAGTATTCCAGAGAAAACTCAGACATCCAGGCGCAGCTTTTTGTCAGCGAGGCTCTTCCAATGCATTAGCGGATAGTGGCTGCAGCAGTTCTATACTTAACCCGATTATATGTAGACCGACATGCTATGCAGGTTTATTGAAAGCACAAAATGTGGACGTCACGCTATTACAGCGGGTGTTGCAGGGTTGGCAGTAACCCATTGTTTTAAAATATTTTTTCAGCCGACCGGCTTGAGCATGGAGTGGTGATATGAAGAAGTCACTGATATGCAATGATGAAGCCGTCGGTCCACTCAACTGTTAGCCGGTACGTGAGTAAATTAATCAAGAGTAATACTAGAAATGGAATTTAGCGACAAAAAGTATGAGATCTACTATGACGAATCGAACAACATTAGAAGGTTAGTTTTAGCTGGAGACTCGTACAACATTGATAACGATCCTAATCAAAGTTCATCTCCGATTTTTGTTCTTGCCGGCGCTGCGTTAGGACCCGACAGTGAAGACATTGAATTTGATTTACTTAAAGAAAAGCTTTGTCTTCAAGCAACTGGCAAGGAAGAGTTAAAATTCTCACAAATGGTAAAAATAAAGGCAAAGTACACTCCAGCAGAAGCTTTTCGTTACGCGCTTGGTAGTAAGAGATTCAAAACTCTGTTTGAGCACCTTCTTTCGAAGAATATCTACATTCACTATGAAATGATCAATACTACATATTGGTCATTCTTAGACATCATTGAAGACTTGGTTGTGTGTACGGGTGATCCGGCTGATTTAACACATCAGTTTGTATACAAAGATTGTCTATATCGATTGATAAAAATTAACAAAGAAGAATTTTTGTCAATAATGACGAGCTTTAACTATCCGAATATAGAGAAGAGTGACTCACTAGCCTTCTTAGTATCTGTGCATGAGCATCTTGTTTCTAAGATGAACCTTTTGCATAGTGAGCAAGCTGAAGACGAGCTGGATTATCAAATGCTAGAGTATTTAAGACAGCTATTTGCAAAGTGCATCAAGCGATATAGTGAAAGAGTAGAGTTTGAGCTTGTCTTTGACTTCGAAAAAGACATCCTTATTGATGACTTTTCAGTGTTCTATTTAAATAGGTTAAAGAACTTTCCAAGTTCAGATCATATTTTGGATAATGAGGATAAGGTAGAGCCCAAAATTGCAGAGGCTAGTGTACACGATGATCAGTTAAGGAATATCAGATACGTATTTGTAGATTCTGATAAGCCAGAGAACTACATGGTTCAAATTTCAGATGTCATCGCAGGCTTCATTAAGATCTACTTTGACTTTCTAGAGTATTCTGATATCGATGAAGCTGAAAGTTTCACTTCCACTCTTAACCCGCTTCAAAAAAATAATTTGGTACTGTTTCAAAAATTACTTGATGCTTCAGTCGAAGAGTGTCACCTTTTCTTGCATAGAGTGATTGTTCCCATTGACGAGCACAAAGCAAGTCTCGTGAGTGCACAAATATAACAAGTTGATGCTGTTCGTTCCGGCAACTGCGTTGCCTCCACCGGACCTCCGCTTCGCTGCGGCCGCAGATCAAGGCGTTAAGTTACAAAAATGACTACCGAGCAGAAGAGAGAATATCCAGAAGAATACGAGTTTGTTGGCTTTTTTGAGTGCGAGCCGAAAATGACGGATAGTGATGTCCCGTGGTGCTATAACACAGCGGCGTACACTACCGTCCGAAATGGTCTTCGTGTTGAATGTACAATTAGCCCAGGCTACGGCGATATGGATTTGTTAGTCCTGAATGGCGAGGAGCAATTGGTACGCTTGTCTGTCAACCATATTCAGAAAATTGAGTTTGAGGCAACGGCTGAGTCTGAAAAAATGATAGTGGAGTTTAATGAAGGCACGACTCTTCATCCTCTTATTCTGCAATTGAAACCAACGGTAAGTGTGTCATGGGGCACCGAGCAGCAATAAAACTTAACAAGGCCAGCCAGAGGGGCTTCCGCACTGCGTGCTCCAGCCCCTACTGGCGGCGTTAAATTTATAGGCAAGCGATGGAATACTTTGTATATAACGGTTTTATCGGTTGGTCTTATGGAACCATCGGAAATCCTCAGCTCATTACTGAAAATGATGCCTTGGAGTTAATGAAACGGTGTGGATTAACTCTGGAAGAGATTAGTGTAGACTTTCCTCCAGCCCAATTCGCTGAGAAAGGCGAGCCTCTTTCAGAGTTCTTTGGTGGTACGCGTTTTCTTCAGTATGGTGATATTGAAAAATGCGCAGATACAAAGAAAACAAAATTTAGTGTTCCGCTAAATGTCGAGTGGAACAAAATTTAACAAGGCAAGGCAGCATCGCACCTACGGTGCTGGACTCGCTAACGCTCGCCGCTGCTTGCGGCGTTATACCTAATTAAATTATCAAGGGTTGTATGAAAGGTTCGGGTGTAGGCCTTAACATAAGCAGAAGAGATGATGATGAAGTCGAGGTGAAAATCGACATCTCTTACAACTTTGGCCTTTCTTTCCAAAAAACTTGGTATAACCTCAGATTCACGGATGATAAGTTTAAATACTTTCAGAAGTGCTTGGCAGAAGGTATTAAATCTTGGCATGGCAAGTCGACAATTTGGCAGGCAAACAAAATTTTTATACAAAAGCAAAATCACCCTAATAATTATCGAAGCGTTAGGCTGTATAGGCGCATTTTTATACTGGGTTTTAACGTCGTACCGGCAATGCTTCCTCAGCAAATAGTTCGTGGTATAGTCGAGGCAAGGGTATAACAAGGCGCTGAAAGTGGATTTATTTAAGCTGTCATCTTTTCCGCCTTCGGCAAAAAAGCTGCCAACTCAAATAAGCCATTTAGCGCGGCGTTATGAATATGAGTAAACGACCTAACTTCGTATATCTTGCTGGAATGGTTCCTATCCTCTTCGTGGTAGGTCTTCTGGTATTCCTGACATTCGACAACTTGCTTACTGGTAGAGCTGTTTACGGAGATAAGTTTGGGAATGCATATGAAGTTCAGGGATTTGCCGCAATTTTGGTCAACTTCGGCATATTAGGGCTTGTTGGTTGGCTTGGTTCTTACTTGGCTTTCTTGAAATGGCGCAGGCCAAAGCTCATGCGGTTTCATCGAGCTATTGGGGTGGTTAGCGGTCTTTGTGTAGTGGCCGGGGTAGTATATGGGTTTTCATAACAAGCGGTGGCAGGCGGATCAAATTTCCGCTCGTTCCTCGCTTCAATTTGCCCGCTGCACCGGGCGTTACGTGGTGAGGTTAATTCGTTGAATTGTCGAAACTACAAATTGTGCTTTATGGTAATTTGCTCGTTGATAGCCGGATGCGTGGCAAGCACGCCTCAAGACTTAATACTATCCGAGGTTTCGATTACTTCTAGAAAGAAAATAGAGCAAATTACGGACGTACCGCCTCACGATTCGTGGATTATCGATGAGTTTCTCATCGTTGGCCTAGCAACCAACACGGACCTCATACAGTATGTCCAAGAGCATGATTGTCCATTGAACTACGATGTTCGATTTTGTGAGGACCAAAGTACGCCAATGTTCAACAGCGGTCTTTTCACGAAAATTTCCAGCTTGTACTCTCGACGAATCGAAACCGAGCAGATCGATTTTTCTTCTTTCTCAACGGCTGAGGGAGAGGGTAAATACACCTATTACGCGTTAGTGCCGATGTCATTTTCCCAAGATCAAGAGATATATGGCCGTCCGAAACGAGATGGTGCTGTTTTCTATAAAAAATACGATCTGAGGTCTAGTCCACGGGACCTATGCTTCAAGATTAGCGGCTATATTTATGGCTTCGGTTTTGAGTCAAACATGGTCACTTTGCCGGCTAATGAGATTCAGTTTCTCACCAATGAATAAATTCACGCTAGAGATCGCAACGTCACCACGTAACAAGTCAAGCCACTCGGACGCCGAAACCGCTGCGCTGTTTCGGCGTTGGTGCTTTGGGCGTTAGGGCTACGGAGGCTACGTGCTAAATAAGTATGTTTTGATCATAATCTGTAGCCTTATTTTGCAGGGTTGTGTCATGGCCACAAAGAGTATCACGGTACCTCACGCAAATTATAAGATTGATGCATCAATCGATAAGCAAAGGCTGATTGCGCTCGAAAATATTGATCAGGCTCTTATATCACTAGGATTTAACTTGCAAATGAATGATTGGAAAGCTTGGGAGCCAATTCTAGAGCAAGATAGATTGACTGAAAAAAAGCAAGAACGAAGATATGTCAAAGGCAATTTTGAAGTGTTTTATGGGGTTCTTTATCAGACGAATAATTTAGGCTATATCCGCTTAAGTTTCTATGAGCATGATAAGCGTCAATTTTCTGAAGAAGGAATTGGCCTATATTACCAATTAGAGAGAGAGTTTTCTGATCGAGGGTTGGTACATCTTTCGGAAACGCGCGATGACATTAAAGCTTCTCGCCCTGTTGTCAGTCCCGAAGAATTCAATCAGCAGAATCCACTGCCGCCGTTTCGAGAAAAAGTCAAGTATGCGGCACTTGCTGCTCTGAGTTTCATTATCTATGGGGTTGTCATACTATTCCCAGGCTGGCTCGCGTTAAGAAGACTAACCACCTATATATCCAAAAGCTATAGTGCGAGGCGTTGCATTTTAGCAGGTGCCTCTTCTTTGTTGCTGTTCCCAATACCCATACCAATGTCCATGTTTGGTCCAGTGCTCTTGGTTCCCGGTATGCTAATGCTGCCGTTTATATTTGGGTTGCCTGAGCAATACATTAATTATTTTGGTCTATCCGCTGGCTTAACATTGGTTATTTCAATAGTAGCTGCTCTTTGGCTAATTAAATCAAGCCCTAACAATGCGTTGCACCGGACAAGCCGGTGAACGCGGAGTTAAATAGCAACGGAGGCACTGTGCCAATAAAGAGAGTAATAGGAGCTGCCGTAGTCGCTTTTGCTGTCCATATTGTATTTCAGTTGATCAACAATGTTGGAGCTCTTAAACAGACAGCGGATGCCTTTTCTACCCCGGAAGACTCTTTTTGGATATATGCCGGGTTGGTGTTTGTTAATTGTCTAATCGCCACATCAGCTGGTGTTCTTGGAGTATATTTAATTAGGTCAAAAGAACTGCTTTTGCGGTATACCGTTCCACTTGCTGTTGTAATGGCTCTGTTTGGTGGGCTTAGTGTCATTTTGGGCATCGTGGTGATTGGAATAACCGTTGCTCAAAAGTGCAAATCAAATGCAATTTAACAAGGCCGTCAATCTGGCAGCTTTTGCGTTGCGCCTTTTGTGCTTTAAAATAGCACAAAATCCTCTACTCCAAGGCTGCAAATTATGACAGTGTTAAATGTTATCAGAAATGGATAATACACATATATTTGCATTGGAAGACAGCTTCTTTGTTGAGAAAAAGGGCTTAGTGCTTGTAGGGAATTGCTTGGTGCCAAAAATTGCTTTTTTGTCAAATTAGCAATTGGAGCTGGAGTTGCCGAATGGTGAAATTGCAGCAACCGAAATAATCGGTTTTGACTATTTTACAAAGTGTTTTGCTGAAAATCAGGCAATAGGCGTGTTAATCACTTTGCAACAAAAAGAGCAAGCTGCATTGGGCGCAAAAGTTTATTTGCGGTAAGCATTTAACAAGTGACTGTGGTGTCAATGCCTCAAATCAGGCTGTTTTTTCACGCCACGGTTCTTGGTTTTTCACCATAGTATTGAGTATCACAATCATTTTGCGCATGCAGGCAGTCAGCGCGACTTTGGGAAGTTTTCCTTGAGCTTTTAGGTGCTCATAGAACTGCTTGAATACCGGGTTGCATTGGATAGCTGACATCATGGCCATGAATATCACTGTCATGACGGCCGCCAGGGATCCGACGCTTGCCCGTCAGCTTGCCGCTATCGCGGTTGATGGGTGCAACACCGACCAGGGCAGCTATTTCTCGCCGGTTAAGCTTACCAAGCTCTGGAAGCTCACTCAGGAGCGTAAACGTCAGGACTTTGCCAACGCCTGGCACGCTGGTCAGGATGTCTGTTTTGCTTTACCAATGATCGACCTTGGCGACTTCCTGCTCGATCTGCTTGGTGATGGGTTTGATCTGGGGCTGGAGCGCTTTGAGTAGACTATTGATGGACTTGTGAAGTGATTTTGGCAAGATCTGCAGGCGGTTATTCTCCATGGTAGACATTTCCATGAGTTGGCTGCGCCTCGCCAATAGATCTTTGACTTTTTGAGAAGTTTTATCCGGTATAGGCTTGAATTCTGGCTTCAGCGTAGCGGCATATTTGGCAATGATCTGGGCGTCAATGCGATCAGTTTTTGCCAGCACACCGATAGCCTGGGCATAGCGCCGCACGCTGATCGGATTGACCACAATGATGGGTAGACCGGCCTGACTGCAGGCCTAGACCAGGAATATCCTGAGACAGATACGGCATCAAAGAAACAAGCCGCTACTAGAAGGTGCGGAGTATACGCTGATCGGGTACTTTGTTCTTCCAGAGCATTGTTGACTCGATAATTATTACCAGCCAATGCGCAATGGGGGTTAACACGCGCCAGTACAACGCGCCTACGACGCGCGCCTAAGACGATGGACTCGCAACAGGTTGCTCGCCTGCGCGGTGAGCCTTATATATTTCAAGGAGTTTAGACATGGCAGGAGATTATCCAGATAAAATCAGGCGGCTCCCGTTATTTGACGGTAGATTTGATGCATTCAAATTGGAAGCGGAAAATTGTGATGTGCTGTTCGCTTCGTATCCTGCTGGAACAGATATACCTCCTCATGAGCACGAAACAGATAATTACGGCGTAATTACTAAAGGGCAGCTGGTTCTTATCATTGGTGATAACGTGCAAAAATTTGGGGTTGGTGAGTGGTATCACGTGCCGGCGAACGTAGAGCATGCGGCGAAGTTTGACGTTGAAACGGATGAGATCGAGTTTTGGTTTAAGTCCGATGCATAACGAACGTACCCATTCCGCCGCACAATGCGCGGCGGCACACGGCCAGCGTTGCTCAATGTGCTTATGAAGCAAGCACTTTATCTGCTTTTGCTGCAACCAATGATCAGGGTAGCTATTCTGGTTGCGGCTTATCATATTGGGCACCTGGTCGCAGAAGGCGTCGGCAGGGAATACCAGGGCGGGTATTCCTGGGGGTTAACCTTGAGTGTGTCCACTGCCGCGTTCGCGCTATTGTCGGCATTGGAGGGCATCGCTGTGTTGCGGTGTCCAGGCAGGGCGCTGATGGCGGCGATCTGTACATCCGGCCTATTCATTGTGTGGCTGGCTTTCAATGTCGGGTATACAGGAGGATGGGCTCATCCTTACCGTTTGGCCTATTTTCAGCTCTGTGCTTTAGCTGCTGTGTGGCTGCCTGTCGCTGGATATCGGTTAGCGAGATCCGTCAGACCGGATCTCGGTGACTGATGCGAGCCTTGGCGACTAGAGCGCTAGGAAGGTGAATGCATGAAACTCTACGACGATCCAATGTCTGGTAATGGCTACAAGGTGAGGCTCCTACTCTCACACCTTGGCCTTTCCTATCAGTACATCCCCATCGACATTCTCCGCGGCGAGTCCAGGACAGAGGCATTTTTGCAGAAAAACCTGAATGGCCGTATTCCCGTTCTTGAGCTCGATGACGGTAGTCATTTAGCAGAGTCCAATGCCATTCTGTACTTCCTTTCACAAGGTACTGAATATTGGCCAGCAGAACGGTATACGCAAGCACAGGTAATGCAGTGGCTGTTTTTTGAGCAGTACAGTCACGAGCCAAATATTGCAACGCCTCGGTTTTGGCTGAAGACCGGGATCCTGGATGATACGCCTTTCAATACGGAGTTACTGACGCAAAAGCAGCGTGCAGGAAATCAGGCCCTGGCTGTAATGAATCAGCATCTGGCGAGTCATACTTTTTTCGTCAGTGAGCGTTACTCCATCGCAGATATCGCTCTCTATGCATACACGCATGTAGCAGGAGAGGGCGGCTTTGAGTTGTCGCAGTACCCGGCAGTAGTCGCATGGCTGCAACGAGTGCGTGAACAGCCACGGCACATCACTATTGATCACTGGAGTGCCGCAACGCCCCCGTAGGCTGTCAGAGAGATGACTCGCAGCACCTCTCATATGCTGCAGTTGCGGGAGCTAGATTATGACTAGGGCTAAGTTATGAGTGGTGTTGAGTACATCGCCTTTCAGGAGCTGAATCGTTCGCAGCTGCTTGACGTTGTGAACAAGGAAAGGGTTCGCAAGCATCTTGTTTCTCACGACGCATTTGATGAGGCTACCTTAGAGGCCTGGATTGCCTCTAAGGTAGATGTGGATATGACGGCTGGCTGCAAGGTTAGAGGGATCAAGGTTGACGGTGACGTCGCGGGTTGGTGTGGTACTCAGTACGAAAACGGTGGCAATGAGCTGGCACTGAGTGAGCGGGTTTAACCAGGCGCTGTAGCCCGCCGCCAGGACACCGCTACGCTCGATGTGCTGTACCAGCGGAGCCACTGCTATGCCTTGCTTTACTCCGACTCGCGGGAAAAGGTAGTTTTCTCAGCCAGTCAGTTACCGGTATCTTTGCTGTCGGAACAACAAAACGGTGTCAATGGACATGACCAACGACGAGTTTGACGCGCTGGTTGCGCGCCTTGAAAGTCAGGCGGTGCGCCGCCCTTTGCTGTACAAGATGCGCGTGCTGCTGCTGGCGCTGCTGGGATATGGCTACATTACCTTTATGTTGATTGGGTTGCTGCTGATGACCTTGCTGTCGTTGGCGGCCCTCAAAGGTATCGGCCTGAAGCTGGCAATTCCGTTGCTTATTCTCATCTGGGCAGTGCTCAAGGCACTCTGGGTGAAACTTGAGGCGCCAGAGGGGCGACGGCTGACCCGGAAAGAAGCCCCCGCTCTGTTTGCGATGATCGATGATCTGCGTAGACGCCTTAAGGCGCCCCGGTTTCACCGGGTGCTAGTGACACATGACTTCAATGCCTGCGTAGTACAGACGCCGCGATTGGGGATCTTCGGCTGGCATCGCAACTATCTTGTGATTGGCCTACCGTTGATGAAAACCCTCAGTGTGGAGCAATTCAGGGCCGTGCTTGCCCATGAATTTGGCCATCTGGCTGGCGGCCACGGCCGGGTTTCCAACTGGATCTACCGGCTGCGTCTCAGTTGGCATACGCTGATGTCCTCGCTTACCTCCGAAGGTCGTTTTGGCACCTTTCTGTTTCGCCGCTTTTTCAATTGGTACGTGCCTTATTTCACGGCGTATTCGTTTCCGCTGGCTCGGGCGAACGAATATGAGGCCGATGCTGCGGCAGCGCGCCTGACATCGCCTTCTTCCATCGCTGAAGCGCTGACGGCGGTTAACGTTGTTGGTCGCTATCTGGATGAGCGCTATTGGGCCGATATCCACCGGAGTGCCAGCGACTTGCCGCGTCCTGCTTTTGCCCCGTATGGCAGCCTTGCCGACAAGGTTTCTGTGGGGCTGGAAGATCAACCCGTTCAGGAGTGGGTGTCGCTAGCCCTTGACCGAAAAACCAGTTCGGAAGATACGCATCCGGCGCTTGCTGACCGCCTGAAAGCGCTTGATCAAGCACCACAGCTGAGTTTGCCTGCCGAGCAGGACAGGGCGGAAAAGTTGCTGGGGGACTCGCTTTCGGTTGTGACCGGGGAGCTTGATTCACGCTGGGAGCAGAGCATCCTGCCTGCCTGGGAGGAGCGCTACCAGACTGCCGAAAAAGGGCGTGCGCGCTTGGCCGAGTTGGCGGCGGAGATTGCCAGTGGCGTTGAACTGACGGATCAGCAGCAGTATGAACATGCGTGCCTGACCGAGGAGTTTGGCGACGGCGCCGATGCGGCACTGCCAATGTTTCGCGCGCTGCAGAAAGCCTCGCCTGATCATCCCGTAGCTTGTTATGCCTTGGGCGCGCGGTTGCTGCAGCGGAACGACCCTGACGGCGTGGCGCTGGTTAAGCGGGCTATCGAACTGGATGACGACGCACGGCTTAACGGATACGAACTGCTTCGTGACTACTATTGGGGCATTGGGCAGGAGCAGCAGGCCCACGAATGGCACGCGAAGCTTGTTGAGCGCCACCACCTGCTTCAATGCGCGCAAGCCGAGCGTGCGCAGATTACCTTGAAGGACAAGTTTGATCCGCATGGGCTGGATGCTGAACAGCTCGCGACGCTACGTGCGCAACTGAAGGGTATTCGTGGGCTGACTCGGGTTTATCTCTTGCGCAAACGGCTGGAGGCTTTTCCCGAGCACCCGCTTTATGTTCTCGGCTACTGCTGCACGCCGTGGTGGGGGCTGCGCAATCGCAAAAGGACCAAGGCGCTTGCTCAACGCATTGTGGATACCGTTTCCCTGCCGGGCGAAGTGTTTGTTCTGAACGTGGAAGGCGACAACTACCGTTTCGGCCGCAAGTTCTTCTGGAAGCGTGGGACGAAAGTACTTTGAGATGGATTGGGCGCGGTCTGTTATAGCGGTTGTGCTAAGTGGGAGTTGAGTTGGCTGGCAGAGCAGCATAACGCTGCCAGCACTCATTCTGCCCTGGCTGCTGAACTAAATGTCATAAAATTTGGAGGTCGAGTGCATTGTCCAAAGTGTAGAAATGAGGTGCTCAAGCCCGCAAAGCTGGAAGAGGGGCTGCCTGCGATGGGGTGTTCGGCGTGTGATGGAGCGCTTCTTTCTTTGTTGTACTACCGTGACTGGGCAGAGAGGGCGACGCTGCCATCTCCCGAACAGACTACCAATGAGCTATCCGATGAGCAGGACGCAAAGGCGGCACTGTGTTGCCCAAAATGCAGCCGGATCATGACCAAGTATTCAATTGCCGGCTCAGTGGGCACGCGGCTTGATCTGTGTGGCAACTGCGATGAAGCCTGGCTGGACGGTGGAGAATGGAGCACCCTAAAGGCGCTCGAGCTGGCCCAGAAGCTGCCGGCTGTTTTTTCTGATCAGTGGCAGCGGCGGGTTCGCATGGAGCGAACCGAACTGGATCGTGTTGAAAGGCTCACACGGCTGGTTGGTCATGCTGACGCAGAAAAGGCTGTAGATGTGAAGAAATGGTTGGCTTCAACGGCGAACCGGGCACAGATACTGCATTTTCTATCGATTGAGTGAGCACGGGGATTTCTGGTAGCCAACCACACGGCTGTCAGTTATCCGCAAGCTGTTGCTATTGACCGGCGATCCAGGGGGCCTATCCTCTCAGTGAATTTGGGTTTTGTGGGTGTATGTTCTTTACCTGCTGGTACGTTTTATTGGGAGCAGGGATCGTAGCGTTATTGGAGACTGGTGAGGGCCAAGGTGACACTCGAAAGAAAAGTGGCAAGCTTCTTTTTGTTAACTGATGAAAATTGGATGAAGCACGCCAACCCCTGGAGCGTGTATACAAGATACTCTGTCTTGCCTTTGATCGTTCTCGCTTTCTGGAGTCGTATCTGGATTGGCTGGTGGTGTTTGATTCCAGGTCTGCTCGCCATTTCGTGGATGTTCTTTAATCCCATTTTTTTTAGTAAACCCAAATCAACAAAAAACTGGGCATCCAAATCAGTGTTGGGGGAGAGGGTTTATCTCAATAGGGATAAAGTGCCTATCCCGGATATTCACGTCACTTACCTATACAGCATCCTCAATTTTATTTCGGCGACGGGGATGGTCCTTTCCATCTGGGCAGTTGTCTACTATTCGGTTTGGGGGGCCGTACTCGGGGTCGCTTTGGCGTACCTTGGGAAAAGCTGGTACCTGGATCGCATGGTCTGGCTCTATGAGTCAATGAAGTCAGAAACCGAAGAGTATCGGAAGTGGGAATATTGACGTATGAACGTTAAGCCTCCCTCGTCGCAGCGGGTTGGTAGGTTGTGCGTTCGCCTGAACTGGAAACATGTGAATGGATATTAAGATTCGCGCCATGCTTCCAGCTGACCTCTCTGCTACCGCCGTTGTCCACCGTTCAGCCTTTGCCCGCCAGAAGCTCTCTATTGAATGGCTGACCGCAACGCTCAACGCCCACCCGCGTTTTCTCTGTTACCTTGCAGAAGAGCAGGGCAAGGTGGTGGGCTACATTCTTTGGGCGCAGAAGAGCGGGTTTCGGGATCAGGTCGTGCTGGAGCTTGATCAGATTGCGGTGCTGCCCGATCTGCACGGTCAGGGAGTGGGCCGGGCGTTGATCGATCAGTCGCTGCCGATGGTCAAAGCAGCGCTTGCGCAGCAGGGCTCGACGTTGAAGCACATTGTCGTTAGTACCCGTGCCGACAACCACGCGCAGCGTCTTTACCGCGATGCGTTTGGGGCTGCGGTCGTCGCCACCATCAGTGATCTGTATTCTGCTGATGAGGTGTTTATGGTGGCGAGAAATACGCCTTTGTAGGGGACAACGCTGCCCGGCAGTCTGCTACCAAGGGCGCGAAAGTATATTGAAAACCGCGATCGGCGATATTGCTGACTAGAACGAGGGTGGTTCTGTGGGGTTAAGGCAGCTGTATCGCGCATCCGCTTGGACGTTGTTTTTTCTGTTTTTCGGTGTTTGGTGGCTCGCTGATATGGTTGTGGGTGGAACGCCTGCAGGACACGCGGTGGTTACAGTTCTTGCCGATTTTTCTAACGCCCTGCAGCTGGCGTGGTTATATCAGTTGAATGTGGATCTGGGACGGCACTGTGGATTTCGATCCAGTGGCACTGAAAATCGGTTTGTCGCGATGCTGGTAGCGTTACTCGTCATCCTCGTATTCATCCCAAATGGGCAAGCCGCTGAGACATGGACTGCATGGTTCGCCTTCATCGCGCTGTTTTTTCCCTTGCTGTATCTGACCAGCGCGCATGTTGCGCAAAAGCTGGTTGCATGCGAGGCGGCTGCGCTGTGGCATCAGCGTTCTCGGGGTGGAGCAACGATGATGTTCATGTTCATCGCAATTGGCATCTGGTTTCTGCAGCCGAGGATCAAACGTTTGCTGGTCGAAGCGGCTCATCGCTAGGCGCTGTCATGGTCGCTGCTTAGGAAACGAGATCATTCGAAAGCACAACGTAGAAGACTCTGCGGCTTTTATCGGTGAAGAAATCGCCGCACAACTGGCGACGCGTCGAAGCATGAGTCTTGTGCCGTCGTCGGTTCCGAGCAGCGATGATGATATCGACTATCTGTCTGCGACACATGCCAACTAGGGTTTCGCCCTCGATGTCAGGCTATCAACTGGAGCTTTGGATACTTCCCCTCCGATTGGAACAACTACCGTGTCATCTACAGTGTCAAAGCCCGACTGATTGATTTGCGTAAGGAAAACGTGATTGCCGAAGCCTTTTGCGCTCGTGTTCCTGAACAGTCGCCGGCATCACTCTCCTGTCAACAGTTGGTGGGTAACCATGCAGCGAGATTGAAGCACGAGCTTCAGGTATCGGCGGAACACTGCGTCAAAAAGAGTTGAGCGAAAAGCTGCTTTGCCAACAAGGCGATTAAGCCAGCCTTTGCGCTGGTCTGTGCTCGACTGTGAGGGCAGATGAAGGATTGGCCCCGCGTTAATTGCGCTCTCAATCAAGGCCAGCTTTCGCTGGCTTTACTGGTGGACTGTGCCTTGGCTGGTACGGCAGTTGGGTACTACGTTTTCAGCTACCATGCCGACGTATTCATCGTCGTGCTTTTCCCTGAAGTTGCCGGTACGAATCCCTTTGATTCCGTAGGCTTCATTATGCGTGCTGGCGACTACCTGTATTGGCCTGCGTTCGGGGAGTTCGGCTGGTTTAGCTTGATAGAAATTTTCGCTTTACCTGGAACTGTGAAGCGGTTATTTTTCGAGAGTGGCAATGAGCCACTTTTAATAGGCCCAAGGATGGCGCGGATGTTTTCTTCTTTGACAGCACAATCGTGTGCACATTCTCCTCAAGACCGAGTTGTCGGGCTCGTTCGTTTTATCCTGTTGCCTTTGCTGTACCCGCCTCATTTTTGTGGTAAGCCTTTGCCGTTGCTGCTGCGATCTTTTCGTGTCGGCAACAGTCGGTAAAATATAACAAAACGTATGGCTAAATGATAAGCATAGTCATTATAGGCTTGCTGCGGATATGTATTTTTTTTTGGTAAGAAAATTGTATTTATATAAGGAATTTTGATATGGAAGTTGTTTTGTTTTTGGGAATGACTGCTGCGTGGATCTGGTCTGTGGCTAAAGGTGTTCAAGTATCTCTGCTGTGCGCAGTTTTGAATTTCCTGTTTCCACCAATATCGCAATTGGTTTACTCAATTTATGAGGAAAGTATGCGTGGACCACTATTCACTCTTCTTGCATTTGGAGGGTTGTTTTGGCTGACAGGCGGGATTAGCTCTGCGCCGTAATTGTCTTGTGATAGTGGACTACCCCCGCCCCAGTAGACATCGCTAGCCTATGTTTTGGACAATACCAGTGTTGGTTTTTTACACCAACCGACACCTGGTTTCTGCAGCCGAGAATAAAGTAGCACCTGCCTACTGAGGCGGAAGTCGGCATGGCCTCGTACCTACCGACTCCTTTTTTCCCTTGCTGTATCTAACCAGCGCACATGTTGCGCAAACGTTGGTTGCATGCGAGGCGGCTGCGCTGGGGCATCAGCGTTCTCGGGGTGGAGCAACGATGATGTTCATGTTCATCGCAATTGGCATCTGGTTTCTGCAACCGAGAATCAAACGCTTGCTGGTCGAAGCGGCCAATCGCTAAGCGCTGTCATGGTCGCTGCTTAGGAAAAGCTGCTTTACCTGACGCGATGATGGGATTAACGTCGCTATATGGCATTGAGCCAGTTTCAGGAGCCCAAGGATGGCGCGCAAACGTACCTCTGCTGTCGAAGATTTCATCGTCGTTCTGTCCCACCTGCCGTGGTGGACGAGCTTGCTGATCGCGCTGGTTAGCTGGCTGATTCTGCACCCCGTTGCCACCGCACCTGCACCACCCGCCGCGCTCAAACCGGGCGACATGGGGGGCATCCTCACCGCGCAGCTGTGGCGTACCCTCGCCATGTTTGGCCACTACCTGATCCCGTTCTGCTGCCTCCTCGGTGCCATCGGCTCGATTGCCGCACGCCGCAAACGCAAGCACCTATTCGACAGTGTCAAACCCGCCACCCAACCGGCCAGAACCATCGACGGCCTCAGCTGGCAGCAGTTTGAACAGCTGATCGGCGAAGCCTTCCGCAAACAGGGCTACAGCATCACCGAAACCGGCGGCAACGGCCCGGATGGCGGCGTAGATCTGATCCTGCGCAAGCACAACGAAAAATACCTGGTGCAATGCAAACACTGGCGCTCTTTGAAAGTCGGCGTGCCGGTGGTACGCGAATTCTTCGGCGCCATGGCCGCCGAGGGGCGCAATATCCAGCTGATCGACGGCGCAGGTCTCAAGCGCTTGATGGTCCGCCAAAATCCGACCACCCCAGTAGCAGTACCCGAACGACGCCAAGCAGAACCACAGCCCCAGGCACCAGCCGAGCCGCTTTCCAACCGCGATGGAATGCAGATCGACATGCCATACAGGTTTATTGAATGCACAAAATGTGGACGTCACGCTATTACAGCGGGTGTTGCAGGGTTGGCAGTAACCTATTGTTTTAAAATATTTTTTCAATCGATCGGCTTGAGCATGGAGTGGTGATATGAAGAAGTCACTGATATGCAATGATGAAGCCGTCGGTCCACTCAACTGTTAGATATCCGATCACCAAACATATACACAAGACTGAGATAAATGAAAAATAGAGTCGCATTAGTTACAGGTTCTACATCAGGAATAGGCAAAGCTATTGCCAACAGACTTGCTTCGGAAGGCTTTTCCGTCGTTTTTCATTCACGTTCATCTGTAGACGTCGGCCAGCGCTTAGCATCACAGCATGAAGGCGCTTCTTATTTTCAAGCTGACTTATCAAGTCAGGCTGAATCGAAAAGCCTAATTGAGAAAATTTCCTCCAAATACGGACGCCTAGATGTTTTAGTAAATAACGCAGCATTAACAGAGGTTATTGACCATTCAGACCTAAAGGCTGCCACCCCTGCAATATGGCGAATGCTCCATGAGGTTAATGTGATTTCTCCATGGACACTGATTTCAGAAGCTGAGCATTTATTGAAAAACTCTTCCTCTGAGGGGGCTACTAGCTGCATTCTTAATATCAGTTCGCATGCAGGCGTACGCCCCAAAGGAGCATCAATTCCTTATTCAGTAACTAAGGCTGCGCTCAACCATATGACTAAACTCCTGGCTTTGAATCTAGGGCCTGACATTAGAGTCAACGCTATAGCCCCAGGTTTAGTTCATACGCCCATGAGCAAAGACTGGGAAGCGGCCCGAGAACTTTGGGCAACCAAAGCTCCTATGAAACGGGGTGCAGAACCGGAGGAAATTGCTTATGTCGCAGGCATGTTAATCAACAGCTCCTATTTAACTGGTGAAATCGTGCTTTCAGATGGTGGGTTAAATTTAACGTGAAGAAAGCATCTAACAAATTGCAGCAGTTCGCGCCTGCGGCGCCGGACGCTCGTACCTCGCGCCGCTGTGCAAGGCGTTAGGAGGTAGCAGTGCTGACCCACGTTGAATTTCAATCGGCTGAATTCCCGCCTCTTGAAACAGAGTTTGAAGAGATAAACCCGGGCCGTTACGGAAAACGGCTGGCTGATTTTTTATTTGAGGGACTCAAGAATGAGGGTGAACCTGTCGAGGAGCCGATACCTGAGGATTGGGGCTGGGTAATTCCTATTGAAAATCCAGCTTTTAGTCTTTGGATAGGCGTGGGAAATTACGAAGAATATCCAAACGGGTTTTTGTGTTTTATAGAGCCTCACAAGGAGTTTGTGCGAAAGCTCTGGAAAAAAATCCCAACCAAGAACCGGATCGAAGAGTTGCAGCAGCGTATGGATCGGGTCCTCGGATCTACTGAAAAAGTTCATGAGCTAAAGTGGTGGACGCACGATGAATTTAATAGACCTGCCTCCTAACAAGTGCATTAAATCTGTTCCGGCCTGCGGCCTCCACCGGACGCCCTAGTCGGGCGCCGCTTATGCAAAGCGTTAGTTTTCAGAGCCAACTATCCATGAAGATTTTTCTGCTAGCTATGGCTTTTATCACGCTTTTATTTGGCATTGTTGCCGCGTACATGGTGTGGGGGTATGGATGGAAAGCGTCAACTAATCATGTTTTGGAATATCATAAATCTGAGAGGTCGGCGGCATATGGTGGGCGCAATGAGCGCGTTCCACTAGAGGTAGTCGGCACGATAGATCATGGGCGAGATGTGGCTGTACTTTATGACACCTATGGCAAGGATTATTGGGCCTGCTATGTCAGAACAACGGATCTTCGATTTGGCTGGGTACTTTGTACAGACCTTACAGCAAACTAACAACCGGCTGTTGTCGCCCCTTCGGGGCTAGGACGGCCTTTCCGCCGCTTTGCGGCTACAAGCCCGCCCCAAAGCCGGGCGTTAGGCGTACATAAAAGGAGAGATCAGTGCCGATTTCAGATGTAGTATTCCTCGAAGGAAATGACCCTGAGGAAGTGGTAAATAGTGAAGATCCGTATTTATACGGCAAGTGGTTTAACGCCAAAAATATCGACATGATCCCGCTATCCCAGCTTGGTGAATTTCTAGGTGTCTCTTCATATAAGGAGCTAATGAAAGGGTTTCAGCCTGTTCATCCACCGGAAGGGGAATCCTTCATTTTGTCTTTCCCTGAAGCGCTTCAGGATAAGATTAAGAATCTGAATGATGATGAAATATCTGAAGTAATTGGCAGGTGGTCAGAAATTGAAGAATTTCATGGTGCTCCTGAGGAGCCACTGAGGCAGTATTTGGAAGGCTTGCGCGATTTCCTGAATGAAAACTCAGGTTACGCGAACTTGTTCCTATCAATCTAGGCGTCAGTGCCTAACAAGGTGGTGCAGTGGAGCCAGCTACGCTCCGCATTTTTTATGGTATAGCTTCGCTCTTTTTACCATAAAAAATACTCCACTACGCTGGCCCACTGACCACGGCGTTATAACTCTTCAAGGAAACTACGGTGACAGAAACAAAAGAAGAAGAACGAGATTATCGTGAAAGCGTAGAAAGGCCTGAAATCTTTAAATTAATGTTTAGCACCAAGTTTATTTTTGGTGCAATTCTTATTTATGCAGGTATAGGCATTCCGTTTTTGTTGAAAACTCAATCGGATATTACAGCTTTGTTTAAAGAGTTTGGGCCTACGACTCTTGGGGTATTGGTCGCTTTTATCGGCGTTACAATGGCATTTTCAGAAATGAACAGGGTAAAGCGTTTGAGGCGAGAGGATCGATTTGTAGACGTTGATGAAAGCAGGGGTAGTGAAGAGTATAAGTTTCAAAAGAGAATTCTTAATGAGCTGAATTCGTTAAAGGCCAAATCAGACGGCCTTTCCCCAGAAGGGGTTGAAGATATAGTGTCAAAAATGATTGAGGCTAAAGCGATAGATCAGGAGAGTATGTATGATTCATTTGAAGATTACTTTAATGAAATTCGTCGAGTACTATTAGAGCAAGCACATACATCAGATAAAAAAGCATCCATACTTCTTGACAAGGGAACAGCTTATTCAAAGGGTGGAATAACCTTCTTCATTTCATCTATTATCGCATGGCAAATTTTGGCTTGGCTGACAGAATTTCAAGAGCAGTATATTTACGGAATAATTTCTTGCTCACTTCTTTTTATATTTATTGAGTTTCTCGCTGCCTGGTTTTTAAAGCAGTATCGTCATTTTGTAGATACATCTACCTATCACATCAAAGTGAAATCCATATTTGATAAATACATGATGTCCTATCTCGCCATCAAGAGTTTAAGTGGCAGTGAAGGGAGTGAAGAGGCCAAATATCAAGCGATGTTAAAAATTCTAGAAGAAGAAATAAAGTGGCCAGAAACGTACCTACTAAAAAGTGGCGATGTCAGTTTTGCAAAAGAAGCGCTAGAAACTATGACTCATTTTGCTAAAGCTATGAGGTCGGAAGCCAAGAATCAAGGTAAGTAAATGTACCGTTATAACAAGCGCATGTTGTCGGACTGGTTTTCCGCTGCGCTCCAAACCAGCCGCAAATGCGGGCGTTATGCGGCTGAGGAGAGTCATGGTCTTCGATAACTATTTCTTTTTGCTTCCTGTATACCGACTAGGCGAAGAAAAATACTATTCAGCAATGGAGGCCGACTTTGAAAAACAATGCTCAGCAGTTTGGACCGATGATTTTCGTCAGAGTAATCCAGACCTAGTTACTGGATGGCAAAGCAGCCATCGCGACTCATATGGAGGTGCCTGGGAATTTAATGAAATAATGGGATATATAAAACTCTACTTCATGGGCACCCAAGTCCGAGGCGAATATTGGGGCACGATTCCGAAGCGCAAAGTCAGAACTAGAAAGAAACAATTTGAATACAAGACCCACAAACTAGCTGCTGAGAAAGAAATTAGAGAAGAAACCAATGATGGAATATTAAAAGCTGTAAGTGAATACATCGCGGACTGCCAGCGCGAGCTCAAGGGGCGGCATATAGACCTTAGAGAATTTAACGCGTTAAAGGACTGCTTAGATTGGACATCCATCGTCATATCTAAAAATACCATCCCGATAAAGCGCCGCATAAAAAGGCGCTTAAGTAGTGGGGCGCCGCAAAGCGGCGTCCCTTAGCGCGGCGTTAGGCACATCATGAAGAAATTACTACTATTAAGCATCGTAATTTTTGTATCCGGTTGTACGCACTTGTACAAGATGCACTCATACAAAGATGTAGAGGTTGAATTAGAGGCTGGACTGTTAGCTGTGAGCTACTCATCCGGGCGGTGGGTTAAAATAAGCAAAGACCCGGAAATTACGGAGCTTTCCGAACCATTTACATTTAGGGTTGTGCTACTAACCGATGGATTGGAGGGTGAAAAAGTCAGAATCAATGTTCATGAGATTTCCGGCGTAGCTAAAGGCTGGAGTACTTATGATTTGAATGTTGATGAATTTACGGAGCCAACGTATTACAAGGGGCGCAAAGAAAAATCTGTAGGGGTGGCGGGCTTAATCAAAGGCGTAACCAGTGGTTATAGTGAGTTTTCAATTACCTTCGAAGTGATTTATGGTGATAAATCCGAGATGAAAACTATAAAAATGCTCCCTGTCCACTGGGAGGAAAGAAGAAATAATTGGTTTGACGGAATAATGAGCGTCTAATGCCTAACAAGTTTGTAAGCAGGACATTTTTTGCTACGCTCCGTTTTGCGGTGGCTTCGCCACTATGCCGCAAAACTACACTATACAAAAAACGCCTGTTACAAAGGCGTTAAATGCCCATCTTTGGAGAGTTTGGTGCTAGTGATATATAGAATTAGTCTTCTGTGGGCAGTGTTCGTCCTAGCAGGGGCGGCGGTATTTGTCGCTTCAAACCTCGTCTTGCTGGCTCCTGGAATGGGGAATGGAGGAGCTTTTCTGGCAGCTCTTAGTTTGGGCGCTGTTTTATTGGCTTTAATCATTGCTACTCCATTAGCATGGTTTGCCGCAGGTGTGTCCTTCGTATGGCAGGATGCTATGCCCGAGGGGTGTTTCTATCATTATTGGATGCCCATTATTGTGGCTCTTCCTGGTACCTCACTATTGGTCGTAGCGGCATGGTTAAGCATTTAAGAGGCGGCTGTTGTCGCCCCTGCGGGGCTGGGACGGCCTTTCTGCCGCTCCGCTGCTATAAGTCGTCCCGTAGTTTATGGCGTTATGTACTAATGCAAGGAATATGCAGTGATCAATCATGAAGACGAGTGGCGGCAGCTGAAGCGAAATCGCCTTATGACTCAAGTCATAGGTGTGCCAGGCGCAATCTTAGTGGGCCTTGGAATGTATGGCGTTTCCCTTGGTGAGGGTGGTGGCTTTCACCCAATTCTCAATGATCTGCATAATTGCTATGCGATGCTCGTAGTTGGCGGGCTTGCTTGTGTGTGGGAGGCAGTTGCGCTTTTCAAGATAAAAAAAACAGGAAGAGCTCCTACGCAATATTTAGCGATATGGCAAGACGGCTCGCAAGCTTGCTTATAGAGACGGTGGATGAATTTTGCTCGGCGCCGGCGGTTGCTTGGTGTGTGGTTTTTGATGTTCTTCTTTTAATTATGACGTTAAGTGAGATGGGATTTATGAAGATTTTTTTGAGTTTTTTGTTGCTTGCTTTGTTGGCGGGGTGTGCGTCGACTAATCATGTCCAAATGGGGGTGAATGAGCTGGATCGCTCTAGTCACTCTGTCATTATTGCTGATACAGATCGGTCACATGGCATCTTTTCCGGGCTTGACTATCGAATGTATTTTGTTTCTTTGGATGATGAGGATCTTTTCGATATTAGGCGCAACGAATTTTATCCAGAGACTTTGTCTGTTACTCCTGGGGTTCATAAAGTTGTTGTTCAGTTGGCATACAGGAACTGGCGCGCGTACGGCTGTCTGCTGATGGACTCTGAAGCGGGAAAAAGTTACATCGTAAAACGAGAAATAGGCAGTTACTCGGTCCGATTTTGGGGCGAGGACATCAATGGTGGTGACCCGGTTGGGGTGCCTTGTGAATAGCAGACGTGCATAAAGCGTTTAACCGATGTTTTGGCGCGTGAGGTTTCGCAGCGAAAGGGGCACTGAATATGTGTAGTACGAATGGCGCATGCACGTTTATTCGCTCCATGGCTCTGGGAGACATCAACTCAGCAGCTCAGGTACATCGCCTCGCCTTTGTTCGTCAAAAATTATCGGCCGAATGGCTCACCACAACGCTTAACGCCTATCCACGCTTTCTCTGCTACGTCGCAGAGGTTGAGCGCAGGATTGTGGGTTACATCCTTTGGGCGCAGAAAAGCGGGTTCCGCGATCAGGTGGTGCTGGAGCTGGACCAGATCGCGGTGCTGCCGGCGCGGCATGGTGAGGGGATTGGTCGGGCGTTGATTGATCGGTCGTTGCCGCTGGTGAAGGCAGCGTTGGCGCAGCAGGGTTTGACGTTGAAGCACATTATCGTTAACACCCGGGCCGATAATCATGCGCAGAAGCTATACAGCGACGCATTGGGAGCGGAAGTGGTTGCGACTATCAGTGATCTGTATTCCGCTGATGAAGTATTTATGGTGGCGAGGAACAGCAGGTTGTAGAAGCGCGCCGCGGCTCAGATGGTCGAGGTACGTTTTTAATGGACAGAGTCGAAAGGATGCTTGATGTGTCGCTTTAATCTTGGTTTAACGGTCTGTGCATCTATTGCCTGCTGCTTAGGTATGCTCTGGTGTTTGTCCACAGGTGCGTGGTCCAGCATCGACGGCAATGCGTTGATTGCTGTGTTTATTGGGGCGGGGTTGACGTCGGTAATCTATGGTTTGGCGTTAATTCGCTTGCGCGGCGTGGTGATGGCGTACGCTTGGGTGTTGGTTGCCTACCTTTTCAGTGTCGCGCTTGGAGCAATCTTTGCCGGTCTATTGGGAGTCATCCCTTATGTGATGGAGGTTGAGCCGGTTTCGTTGCTTGGCGCACTGGATTATCTCTGGATTAGCGCCGCAGTGACGGGCCTGCCCATGCTCGGAATTACTGCTTTCACGTTCTACTGCATGGCGCGAAGGCGTCGTGCTGCGTTGAGTATGGCGCTGAGCGGAGGCGTTTGAGCTACTGACTCCGCTTCACCGTCTCCGACGGATTCTCACCAAACAACGCTTTGTAATCCCGCGCAAACTGCCCCGGGTGCCAGAAGCCGCTGTCTGCCGCGATGACGGCGATGGGGCTGGTTTGTTGCGGGTCGCTGAGGGCGCGGCGAACGCGGTTGAGGCGGGCGCTGCGCAGGAACTGTAGCGGGCTGATGCCGAGGATGCTTTCGAAGCTGTATTGCAGGGTGCGACGGCTGACGTGTACGCGCTCGCAGAGTTCGGGGATGCTGAGCGGTGCGTCCGGGTGATCGGCCAGATAGGTTTTGACCTGTTCGACTACCTTGCGCCGATGCGCGTAGCTGGGCGCTGCTGACGGTTGGGCGGCATTGGCGACCAGTTCCAGCAGGGCCTGGCTGGCGAGTTGTTGCTGGTGTTCGCTGTCGAGCCCGAGGGCGCCGCGGTAGAGCACCTGCTCCAGCAGGCCGCGGACTTGGTCGAGCTGCTCCTGCGGTACGGTCAGGCGCGGGCTGTGTTCGAGTGATTGCAGGTCCAGCGTGCGTTCTTCACGTTCGGCGGCGCGCAGTAACATCTCTTCCTTGATGACGATGCCGTAGATGTCGAAGGCATCTGGCGTCATTAACTCGAAGTCGCGGCTACCGGGGCGGCACATCAGTTGATCGCTGCCGACCTCTAGGCCGTTGATGCGGCAGTCCGCAGCGTGGGCGGGAATACCCAGCCAGAGTGCGTCTTTCCAAACGTTGCATTGCTGCCGCAGGGAGCGGTTGGTGTGCTCCTTGAACAGCTGGCAGCCGTCCAGAGCGACTTCATCTATTCGCCCATAGAAGCATCCGCCGCCCAACTGGTCGTATTCCTGCTGCCAGTTGGTCAGGTTGTGGGCGTGTTCGTCGGCGTCCTGTGCCTCACGTGTGCTCCTTGCTGGTGCGTTGTGCTCCGTTATGGGCTGCATTGACGAGCGCTCGCGTGTTCGATTGACGGCATCCTAGCGCAGGATTTGCGGGCGGAATATGGCACGAAGGGCGTAAATCGGCTGCCTTATTCACTTTTGCCAAATCTTGATAGTCCGCTGGAACGGGTATGGCTTGTATTTCAGGCATCTGTCGCTGCTTCGCGCATCTTGCGCGACATTCGCAGCAATTTGCATGCCTGAGGTAACACGATGACGCATTCTTACCGTTACACGCTGGGCAGCCGAACGTTCGGCTTCCGCGATCTGGCCGAGCTGATGGCCAAGGCCACGCCGCAGCGCTCCGGCGATCGGCTGGCTGGCGTTATCGCGCTGTCTGCCGAGGAGCGCGCGGTCGCGCAGATGGCGCTGGCCGAGGTACCACTGAAGACCTTTCTGAACGAGGCGCTGGTGCCCTATGAAGCGGACGAAATCACCCGGCTGATTATCGACGAGCACGACCCGGCGGCGTTTGCGCCCATATCGCACCTGACCGTCGGGGACTTTCGCAACTGGCTGCTGAGCGACCACGCGACCCCGGAGGTGCTGCAATCGATTCGTGCGGGTGTGACGCCGGAGATGGCCGCGGCGGTGAGCAAGATCATGCGTAATCAGGATCTGATTTTGGTCGCCAAGAAGTGTCATGTGACCACCGCGTTCCGCAACACCATCGGTTTGCCGGGCAGATTGTCGACCCGTTTGCAGCCGAATCACCCGACTGATGATGTGAATGGCATCGCCGCCAGCATTCTCGATGGGCTGCTCTACGGTAACGGTGATGCGGTGATTGGTATCAACCCTGCTACCGATAACGTGGCGCAGGCGATCAAATTGATGAAGCTGATGGGCGAGGTGATCGAAAAATACGAGATCCCGACCCAATCCTGCGTGCTGACTCACGTGACCAATACCATCGAGTGCATCGAGGCCGGGGCGCCGGTTGATCTGGTGTTCCAGTCGATTGGCGGAACCGAGGCGACCAACAGCAGCTTTGGTTTCAACCTGGCAACTCTAGCCGAGGCGCAGCAGGCGGCCTTGAGTTTGCAACGCGGTACCGTTGGCAACAACGTGATGTATTTCGAGACAGGGCAGGGCAGCGCGCTGTCGGCGAATGCCCATCATGGACTGGATCAGCAGACCTGCGAGGCCCGCGCTTATGCCGTGGCGCGAAAGTTCCAGCCGCTGCTGGTCAATACCGTAGTCGGCTTTATTGGTCCGGAGTACCTGTTTGACGGCAAGGAAATTATCCGCGCCGGGCTGGAAGATCACTTCTGCGCCAAGCTGCTCGGCGTGCCGATGGGCTGCGACGTCTGCTATACCAACCACGCCGAAGCCGATCAGAACGACATGGACAACCTGCTGACCCTGCTGGGCGTGGCAGGCTGCTCCTTCGTGATGGGCATCCCCGGCTCGGACGACATCATGCTCAATTACCAGACCACTTCATTTCATGACGCGCTGTATGCGCGCCGTGCGCTGGGGCTGAAGCCGTCGCCGGAGTTCGAACAGTGGCTGACCCGCATGCAGATCATGCGCGATGCCGACCGCCACATTCTGCACGACGCACTGCCTGAGCCCTTTGCCCGCTCACTCAAGGCGTTGCCGGGAGGCAGAGCATGAGTTCGTCAAATGACAAAACCCGCAACCAGCCGGGTGCGGTGGTCGAGAACCCCTGGCGTCGGCTGCGCGAATTTACCGATGCGCGTATCGGTCTGGGGCGCGCAGGGATCAGCCTACCGACCAGCGAGCTGCTGGCGTTTCAGCTGTCCCACGCGCAGGCCCGTGATGCGGTGCATCTGCCGCTGGATATCGACGCCCTCTGTAGTGAGCTGGCTGCTGACCCGCAGTTGGCTGCGCTGGGTGAGCCGATGCGCCTGCACAGTCAGGCGACTGATCGCATGACCTATCTGCAGCGCCCGGATCTGGGGCGCCTGCTGGACGATGCCTCACGCGAGCAATTGGTCGAACTGGGCTGCGACAAGCCGAGCGATCTGGCCATCGTGATTGTGGACGGCCTGTCATCCCGCGCAATTGCGCAGAACGCAGTGCCGTTTCTGCAGCGTTTTATGGGGCTGTTGGCCGGCGAGTTGCCGGAGTGCTCACTGGCGCCGCTGACCATCGTTGAGCAGGGCCGCGTGGCCGTTGGTGATGACGTGGGCGCGTTGTTGAACGCGCGCGCGGTATTGCTGCTGATTGGTGAGCGTCCAGGTCTGAGTTCGCCGGACAGTCTTGGCCTTTACTTGACCTGGTCACCCAAACCGGGGCTGACCGATGCATCACGCAACTGTATTTCCAACGTGCGGCCGGCGGGGCTGCCGCATGTCGAGGGGGCCAAACGGGCGTTGTATCTGTTGCGTGAGGCGCAGCGGTTGAAGCTCTCGGGGGTCAACCTCAAGGATCGCACCGAAGACGCGGTTATCGAATACGGCGGCAGCGGTCGCAATTTTCTGGTTTCCGAGTGACGTCGGGGAGGCGTCATTCACATCTGCAACACTACTGAGGATCTCTCATGTCTAACGACCATCAGGCGTACCTTGCCAAACGGCAACTCAAGCGCGGGACTGCGGGCTGGATTCTGCTCGCCGGGCTTGGCGTCTCTTATGTTATTTCCGGCGATTTTGCCGGCTGGAACTTCGGCATCGCGCAGGCGGGCTGGGCAGGCTTTGCGATTGCCGCAGTGCTCATGGGGTTGATGTATCTGACCCTGGTGCTGTCGCTGGCGGAAATGTCGGCGGCCATTCCGGCTGCGGGTGGTGGTTACAGCTTTGCCCGGCAGGCGATGGGGCCTACCGGTGGCTTTCTAACCGGTCTGGCGGTGCTGATTGAATATGCGCTGGCGCCGGCGGCCATCGTTATCTTCATTGGTTCGGCGGTGGAAGCGCTGCTCGGCTTCAACGGTCCGTGGGTCTACGCAATCTTCTATCTGGTATTCGTCGGCATTCACCTGGCGGGTGTGGGTGAAGCGTTAAAGGTAATGATGGTGATCAGCGGTCTGGCGGTATTCGCCATCGTTGCCACCGGCGTGGCGCTGGTGATGCACTTTGACATCAACAACCTGTTCGACATCGCCATGACCGACGCCAACGGTGCCAGCGAGCTGCTGCCGCTGGGCTGGTACGGTGTGTGGGCGGCGCTGCCGTTTGCCATGTGGCTGTTCCTGGCTGTCGAAGGCGTGCCGCTGGCGGCTGAAGAAGCCAAGGACCCGGGCAAGGACGTGCCCAAGGGCATCATCGGTGCCATGGTCTTTCTGCTGTTTACTGCCTTGATGGTTGTGGTGCTGGTGCCCGGCGCCGCCGGGGCGCAAGCCATGGGCGAAAGCGCGGTACCGCTGGTGGATGCGCTGAACGCAACCGGTAACGCCAGTCTGGCTACACTGGTCAACGTACTGGGTCTGGCAGGTCTGGTCGCCTCGTTCTTCTCGATCATCTACGGCTACAGCCGTCTGGTATTCGCCCTGTCACGCGCCGGTTATTTGCCCAAGTCGCTGTCGCTGACCACCGAGCGCAAGGTGCCAGCACGTGCGCTGATTGTGCCGGGTATCTTCGGCTTTATCGCCTCGCTGAGCGGTGAGGGTGATCTGATGCTGGCGATGGCGGTTGTCGGTGCGACCGTGTCTTACGCACTGATGGCGCTCAGTCACATCCTGCTGCGTGTTAAACAGCCTGAGCTGCCACGCCCGTACAAAACTCCGGGCGGTGTGGTGACCTCGGGTATCGCGCTGGTGCTGTCACTGATTGCACTGACCGGCGTGTATGCCTTCGACCCGCGCGCGTTTTTCTTCACCATGGGGCTGTTCGTGATCGGCGCTGCGTACTACTTCGGATACAGCCGCAAGCATCTGGTTGCCAAGTCGGCCGACGAAGAGTTTGCCATGCTGGCTGAGGCTGAATCGGATCTGGCTGCTGCCTGATAACAGCTCGGAGTGGGACCGCAAAGGCCGCCTTCGGGCGGTTTTTGTGTGTGTTTCTGTCAGGGCGGCGATGCCGGCCAAGGCATATTCAGGCTCTGTTCCTGCTGCAAGCGCTCTGTATATACTGGCCCCAAAAAACGCCAACAGAAGGAATTGGGGCATGGCCGTTGTAGGGATAGATCTGGGTACCACAAACAGCTTGGTTAGTGTCTGGCGTGACGACAAGAGCATCATTATTCCCAATGCGCTTGGCGAGCTGTTGACTCCGTCGGTGGTCAGCGTTGATGACAACGGCATGGTCATGGTTGGTCGCGCCGCCAAAGACAGGCTGGTCACCCATCCGGAGCAGACCGCCGCTCAATTCAAGCGCCTTATGGGGACCAGCGAAAAGGCGACTCTGGGCAAACGCCAGTTCAGCGCCGAGGAGCTCTCCGCGCTGGTGCTCAAACAGCTGAAGGCCGATGCCGAAGTCTATCTTGGAGAGTCGGTAGACGAGGCAATCATCAGCGTCCCTGCCTACTTCAATAACCACCAGCGCACTGCCACTTTGAACGCCGCCCGTCTGGCGGGTCTGAAGGTGGAACGGTTGATCAACGAGCCGACGGCCGCCGCGTTGGCATACGGCATTCAGGAGAATGAAGAAGAATGCCGTTTCATTGTCATCGATCTGGGTGGCGGTACGCTCGACGTTTCCATTCTCGAAAAGTTCGAAGACCTGCTCGAAGTGCACGCCACCAGCGGCGACAGCTTTCTTGGCGGTGAAGACTTTACCGCAGCGATGCTGGGTGCCGTATGTGAGCAGATCGGCTATGAGCGTCAGGCGCTCAGCAGGGAAGAGCGGGCGCATTTGTATCGTGTCTGTGATGAGGCCAAGAAGGCGCTGGCCGATCAGCAAGAAGTGCCGTTGGTCGTCAGCCTGGGAGGCAAGGAGCACCGCCTGGTGTTCACCCGTGAGGCTTTTGTGCAGGCGTGCAGCGTATTGCTCGATCGGATTCGCGGACCAGTAGAACGGGCGGTGCTGGACGCCGGTATGAACCGCGAGGATTTTGACGAGGTCATTCTGGTCGGCGGCGCAACCCGTATGCCTGTTGTGCGCAGTCATGTGGGCCGCCTGTTCGGCCGCATTCCCGCGACAACCATCGATCCTGACCTGGTGGTCGCTATGGGGGCCGCCGTTCAGGCCGCACTTAAAGAGCGTAACGCCAGTTTGCGCGATACGGTGCTGACAGACGTCTGTCCGTTCTCATTGGGCATCGAGGTGTCTAAAGAGGTGGGCGACCAGCGCTCTTCAGGCTTCTTCAGTGTGATTATCCCGCGCAATACGGTGATCCCGACTAGCCGCATGGACCGCTTCTACACGGTTGCCGACAACCAGCGTGTGGTTAATCTGTCGGTGTATCAAGGTGAGCAGCGGATGGTGCGCAACAACGTAAAAATTGGCGAGCTGATAGTCCAGGTGCCCGGCGCCAGGGCGGGTGAGGAGGCCGTCGATGTGCGTTTCACCTACGACATCAACGGTGTGCTGGAAGTGCAGGCAGGGGTCGTTAGCACAGGCATGCGCAGCAGCCTGGTGATCCAGAACACGACCAGCGAAATTGACGAGCAAACCCTGGCCAAGTTGCTCAAGGATATGGAGAAGCTCAAGTTTCACCCACGGGAAGACAGCGCCAATATTACCTTGATGGGAGAGGCCGAGCGGATGTGGGCGGAGGCGCTCGGTGATGAGCGTAACTATCTGGAGGAGTTGATTCAGTACTTTGAAGCCGCAATGGACTCACAGGATCTGCAGCGTTGCGCCGACGCGCGTGGGCTGGTCGAGCAGCGTCTGGCAGAGCTGCGGGCCAGCAGGGGGCGCTGGTGAGCTGCTGGGAGACGCTCGGCGTCGAACCCTACAGTGATCTGCGGACCATCAAGCGTGCCTATGCGAGGCAGCTGAAAGAGGTGCATCCGGAAGAGCATCCGGAGCAATTCATGGCGTTGCGTGAGGCTTACGAAACGGCGCAAGGGCTCACCGCCAGGGCAGCCCCGATCAATGTCCACTCGCGCCTTCCGATCAGCGAAGAAAACAACGCATCAGAACAGCCCGTCGTGCCGCCAGCGCCCGATGTCCGGCAGCAGGCAAAGGTCGATCAGGAGCGCCTTGCGATTGCTGAGAACGAAGCCTTTGCCCGGCGAATGCAGACGCTGGCCGAGGCATTTCAGGACCTGCTGCAAGACGCCCAGAGACGCAACGACCTGGGTAACTGGCAAGCGCTTTTAGGTACCCCGGAGCTCTCTAATCTGGATATTCGATTGCGTCACGGAGCCTTGCTGCTGCCTGCACTGATTCAATTGTTCTCAGATAAGCAGCAGCAACCGCTGCCCGCAGATGTGCTTGTGCTATTGGACGACAGTTTCCACTGGACTCAGGATCAGTGCATCACCTTGCCCGTGTCGGAAGAGTCAATGCAGAGGTTCTGTTTGCTGTTGGCGGCTGCTCGCAACAGTATTGTCAGCACACCACCCCGAACCGGATGGAAATGGTTCTTCAAGGCCATGTTCGCCACGGGCGGGCGTTTGAGCCGTACCGAGTTTTTTGTCGGCCTGGCTCTCACGGGCGCCATCGTGTGGTTGATTGGATTAGCCGGTTTCTGGATTTTGCCCAGAGACCGTTTTACTGCGTTGGGTACAGGGTTGACGCTGATGCTGGTGTACGTTCTGGTGAATGCTTACTGCAAGCGCATAGCCGACTCCGGCAGTAACGTTGTTCTGGTACTGATCATCGGCATCTTCTTGCCATTTGTTTACCTTTTTTATGCTTTTGGTAGTCCGGAAAAAGGCTGGAGCAACAGCAACCCCCGGACCCCCTTTGTTGATCCACTCGTCATAGCGGTAAACACGTTGTTTCGTGGGGGCTTCCGTCACACTGGCTTGCAGCGGTCGCGGCGTTTTTTCATGAGCATGACGCCGTCCCTGACTTGGGGCATGCTGGCGATTTTCAGCGCTGCAGTCTTGGCGGCGCTGCTCGTGTGAGTTGGTAACTTGCCTTGGGCTCAATTCATTTTGCCAATGTCGTTAAATTCGCTTGGTTCACCCTGTCTGCCTGACGGTTGCCATGTCTGGGCGGGCTCGCTAGGTTGAGGCTTTCCTCGCCTTCATAACGACTAAAACAAGAAGAAGCGCCATGCCCGAATTCAATGCCCGCGCGGTCAGCGATGCTGCCCGCGCCGCGATGCTGGCACAGTTGCCGCCAGGTATTCGCTCCCGCCAGATTAACAACGGCAATGGTTTGAACGTCCACATCCTCGAGGCTGGCTATGAACAGCCCGGGCGAGAATGCGTGCTGTTGCTGCATGGCTTTCCGGAGCTGGCGTTCAGTTGGCGTAAGGTGATGTTGCCGCTGGCGAGAGCCGGATACCACGTGGTGGCTCCCGATCAGCGTGGCTACGGCATGACCGAAGGCGGTGATGCGCGTTACGACGGCGACATCAGCCAGTACGGGTTTCTCAATCTGGTGCGCGACGCGCTGGGGCTGGTGTTTGCGCTGGGCTATGACGCGGTTGCGGCGGTGGTCGGCCACGATATAGGTTCGCCGGTTGCTGGCACTTGCGCACTGACGCGTCCGGACGTGTTCCGCTCGGTGGCATTGATGAGTGCACCCTATCCTGGGCCTGTCAGTTACCGCTTTGATGGGCAGAACGGAGCGTATGCGGCTGCGCAGCTGCACGCTGATCTGGCCGCGCTCACCCCGCCGCGGCTGCATTACCAGCGTTATTTCTGCCAGCCCGATGCCAATGCGCACATGCTGGCGTGTGAGCAGGGACTGCACGACTTTCTGCGCGCCTATTTTCACATGAAGAGCGCTGACTGGGCGGGCAATCAGCCCGCGCCTTTGGCGTCCGCCAGCGCTGAAGATCTGGCTAACATGCCGACTTATTACATCATGGAGCAGGGCAGGACTATCGCCGAAACGGTTGCCGCTGAGATGCCGTCGCAGGCGCAGGTTGAGGCCTGCAACTGGCTGAGCGACGCTGAACTGGCTGTCTATGCGGCTATCTTTGCTGACACTGGCTTGCAGGGTGGGCTGCAGTGCTATCGCTCGCTGGGCTCGGCCGCCGCGCAGGCGGAGATGCTGCTGTTTGCGGGGCGGCAGATTACGGTGCCATCTTGTTTTATTTCCGGTGCAAGTGACTGGGGTACCTATCAGAGCCCCGGCGCGCTGGAGCTGATGCAGCGCCGTGTGTGCACCGACATGCGCAGCGTCGATCTGGTTGCCGGAGCGGGGCACTGGGTGGAGCAGGAGCAGCCTGCGGTAGTCGCTGAGAAACTGCTAGGCTTCCTCGCGAGTCAGGCTGGGTCATTCGGGAAAAAGGCGTAACCGGCGCCGCCGTTGCGCTTGGCTGCGAACATCGCGTTGTCGGCATGATGCATCAGCTGGCGTTCGCTTTGGCCGTGCTCGGGGTAGACCGCGATGCCGACGCTGGGTGTGCAGGTCAGGGAATGCCCTTCAATCAGGAAGGGCGACCCTAGATTGCTGAGGATCTTTTTCGCCACGCTGGCGGCGTCCTGCCGTTGCCGAATGCTGTCGAGCAAGACTGCAAACTCATCGCCACCCAGACGGCCGCAGCTGTCGGACTCGCGCACGCTCTGGCGCAACCTGACTGCAACCTGTTGCAGCAGGTGGTCGCCAACGGCATGGCCGTAGGTGTCATTGATCTGCTTGAAGCTGTCCAGGTCGAGATACAGCACAGCCAGTTGCCCGCCACCGCGCTGTGCGCGCATCAGGGCGCCCTGCAGGCGATCCATGAACAGCGCGCGATTGGGCAACTGCGTCAGTTGGTCGTGCTGGGCGAGGAAGGAGAGTTTTTCGTGGGCGCGGTGCCGGTTGATGGCCGTGGCCAGTTGACTGGCGACAAAATTCAGAAACTCGGTGTCTCGTGCGCTGAAGTCTGGATTACTCCGCCGACTTCGTATGGTGAGTGCGCCGATGGGGGTACCGTCGTGCAGCAGCAGTACGCAGAGTTGATGCGATTGCCCGCTTTTTTCCGGCTTGGCGGTGGACTGTGGATATGAGCGAATCGTTCGCGCTAATGACGGATAAGCGGCAAGTGGAGCAGGCCGAGGCGCCGTCAGACCGTCCCCAGCATGGTATGGAAAGCTCAGTTGATCATGCTCAGCATCATAGAGTGCAACTGAAAAGGCCTGGACTGGCAGCTGCTGGGCTATCAGGCAGTGCATGCGCTGGTAGAGTGCGGGCAGCGTCTCTGCCGAGTGCGCTGCTGCCGACACCGCATACACTGCGGCCTGTCTGGCCTCGGCCTGTTTCCGTGCCGTGATGTCACGGGCGACGCCAACGCGCACCTGTTCAGCCTCGAACCATTGGGTTGACCACATGATGTAGACAATATGGCCCTGTTTGTGGACGTAGCGGTTTTCGTGGTCGCCCGAGGGCTGGCCGGCGGTAATGCGTTCGACGATCTGCCGGGTGGCCTCCCGATCATCCGGGTGCATCAACTCGAAGGTCGTGCGGCCAATCAGTTCTTCCGGCGTATAGCCAAACACCCGTTCGCTGGCTGCGCTAACGGATAAAAAGCGTCCCTCCTTGTTTACGACGCAGACGACATCCAGCAGCAAATCCAATAGCTTGTCGTGGGGAATCGGGGGAGCTGGGATCATGCCGCTCAATATAGTGGCAGAGTGCCTTGGCCTGCTACCGTGCGCTGATGTTTTTTTCGATCCTGAACGCGGAGCCCCGACAGGGACCGACCAATAATATGTGCCTGCGCCTACCAGGCACCGTCTGAGGCTGCCTCGCCACGGGCGGCGTGCGGTCTCGCACGAGAGTCACGGGCTGCATAGGCAATATCAACGGCATGACCAATGCAACCTGTGCTGATTACCCGTCAGGCGATTTTGAAGCGGCTCACCAGCTGCTGTTGCTGAGCTGCCAGCCGTGCCAGCTCACGGCTGGTGCTCGCTGTCTGCTCTGCACCTGCGCTGACCTGTATCACCAGATCGTTTATGTCGTTGACATTCCGGTTGATCTCTTCTGATACGAGGCTTTGCTCCTCAGCGGCAGACGCGACCTGAATGTTGCGATCGCTGATGCTGGCGATCCCTTCAGCGATGGTTTCCAGCAAATCGCCAGCCTTGACTACGTTACTGGCACCCGATTCGGCTTTGCTCAGGGTTTCCCTCATGGAGTTGGCTGCGCGATCAGATCCGCTTTGCAGGTTACTGATCATGTGCTGAATGCTGACAGTGGACTCTTGGGTTTTTTGCGCCAGTTGCCGTACCTCATCGGCGACCACTGCGAAACCGCGTCCCTGATCACCTGCCCGAGCCGCTTCGATAGCGGCATTGAGCGCCAGCAGATTGGTCTGCTCGGCGACGCCACGGATCACGTCGATGACCGAGGAAATGGCGTCGCTCTCTTTCTTCAGTTCCTGAATCAGCTGGGCAGTCTCGGCGGCCTGCGAGGACAGCCCCTGTACCAGCCGGACCGTGTTCACAATCTCCGCCTTGCCTTGCGCGGTTGTATCGTTAACCTGCCGCGACATTTCGGCTGCTTCTGTCGTGCTGCAGGCGACATCGCGTACCGTCGCGCTCATCTGGTTGATAGCAGTGGCAACCTGGTCAGTACCCTGGCGCTGCTGGGCGACGTTCTGGCTGGTTTGCATGGCGACAGATGAGCTTTGCTCAGCCGCTGTCGCTACCTGCGTCGCGGCGCTGCCTATGTCCTGGATCACGTCCCTGATGTGCTGTACCACGTTGTTGAGGTTGGCCGCGATCTTGCCAAACTCGTCGCTGCCTTGGTAACGCGATTGTGCGGTGAGGTCGCGCCCGGCGAGTGCGATCAGGGTGTCATTGAGGTCACTGACGCCTGAATTGATATTGCGAATGATCAGATAAGTCAGTGACGCCACGGCGATAATGACCACCAGCAGGGCTGCCACCGCCAGCCAGACATTTCGGAGTGCGGCCTTGTGGTCTTGAACTGCCAGTTGATTTACCTGCTGGCCAAGCTCCTCCTCGATCCGCCCCATCAGATCAATCCGCTCGGTCGACAGTTTGAACCAGTCCTGAGGCTTCATACCAAGGGCCTCACCAATTGGTGTTTCGACGGCAAGGCGCTGCCGGCTTGCCACTTGCTGTGAGACAGGTAGCTGCATTATCTCTTCGAGTTCGGTTTTCAGTTCCGCCGGGGCGCGGCGTTCGAAGGCATCCAGATAAACGCCAAACTCGCCCAGGTTTTTGCTGAAGCGTGTCAGCAGCTCAACATCGAAGCTGTTCTGCGCGAAAGCCATGCCAAGCAGCGCACGTTCCCGGCCGGCGCGTTCCTTCATTTCGACAAATTCGTTGAGCCCGCTGAGTAGGCGCAGGAGTTCGGGGTCGTTTATGTTCGCTTCCAGGGCCTGTGTGTAGTCGATCAGGAGGTTGATTGTCGCCGTATAGCGAGCCCCTGATTCACGGCCATTAAGGCTCAAGGCGTTAACTTGGTCGCGCAGACCGGGCAGCGTCTCAAGCGCGCGTAATGTTTCACTCATGAGTGGTGTTTGCTGATTAACCCGCGAGCGCATCTGGCGAATGGCTTCATCGCTGTCGTCGCGAAACGCGCCAAGCTCATCGCGCATGGCGGCGCCACGGCTACTGATGAACACGCCGCTCGCGCCGCGCTCGCGTTGCAGGGTGGTGATCACCTGACTGATTTCCAGTGCCTCAGCGCTGGCCTTGGTGGCTAGACTCATCTCACGCAGCGTTTGGTACTTGTCTGAAACGTAGATGCTGGAAAAGGCCAGAAAGCCCAACACAGGTAATACCAGTATGAGTAGAAGTTTCGTCCGGAGCGGAATATTGCGGAGCATTGCTTTGCGCCTCGTGTTCTTGCCATGGTGCTGAACACCTAGCACCGTGGTGGTTCCTTGAGTCTTGCGTTCCGAAAACACTAAGTTAAAGCGTAGACCCAGATGGCGATTTCATGGCAACAGTCGCGCATTCAGCGCTTCCTTCCGGCTCGCCGGGTGTATCTGAGTGCCGGGTAGGCGCTATTTAAGCGTCAGTCGACGCTGCTGACAGCTCAGGCGTCGCGTAGCAAGTCCTGGTTGTTCAGCAGCGCGAAGGTAATCTCCGGGTGCGTTTTCAGGCCGCGGCGGATGGCGGCGGGGACGGACTTGCGTGTCTTGCGGCAAAGCCCTGGCTGGGGCAGCAACTGGATGTTGATGCCGTGCACGCTGCGCACCTCGCCAAAGCCGGGGGTGATGACCAGACGAATGCCCAATTGCTGGTACATGCGTAGTTGCAGGTGTTCGAGCTCTTCCAGCGTGGTAATGGCTTCCAGCCGGGCCAGCAGGCGCTTTTCCTCATGCAGGGTCAGCCGCAGGATGCGCGGGTCTGCATTCCCTTGGCCGGCGAGGGTGTCACGGTCGCAATCGCAGGTGCCCGGAGGGCAGGGTTGGCGTGTGGCAGGCGTCGTGGTCATGGCGTATCTGCACTTGGAGGCGTATGGCTATCGTGCTGGGTTCGCACGGCCAGTGCAATGCTGGCGGGCAGGTTGAGCAACAGATATGCCTGTTGCAGGCACTAACACATTGCAGTTGATGCTATTTGTTAAATACAATCAATCTCATTTGTCCTCGTGCCCGCAACCCAGACTGCCTATGACCGACGCCGCGACAGCCAAGCAGCAGAGCCTACATACCCTTTATCGCGATCATCATAGCTGGTTGCAGAACTGGTTGCGTCGCCAGTTGGGTAACACGTGGGATGCAGCCGATCTGAGTCAGGATACCTTCATCCGGGTACTGACAAGCTCGCAGACCGTGGCTGAGATTCGTGAGCCGCGGGCCTATCTGCTGACTGTGGGCAAGCGCCTGCTCAATACGTTTTATGCGCGGCGCAGCCTGGAACAGGCTTACATGGATGCCCTGCAACAGTTGCCGCAGGAGGTAACGCCATCGCCAGAACAGCGTTGGGCGCTGCTGGAAACCCTGCAGGCGCTGGACGAGTTACTGGATGGTTTGCCGCTGGGTGTGCGGCGGGCTTTTCTCTGGAGCCAGCTTGAGGGGGTGGGGTATCGCGAGATTGCTGCGCGGCTGGAGGTCTCCGAGCGCACTGTCAAACGCTACATGGCTCAGGCTTACGAGCACTGCCTGCTGATGGAGCTGTGATGAGCAGGCTGACGCAGGCCGACCGCAAGGACATTACCCGAGCCGCCGCGCGCTGGCTGGCGCTGCTGGATGCCGAGGACTGCAGTGAGGCGGATCGTGCGCGCCTGGCGCAGTGGCGCAACCGCAGCTCCGAGCATGAGCAGGCCTGGCAGCGGGCACTACAGCTACGCCAGCGTTTCGCCGGGCTACCATCGGCGCTGTCGCTGGCCGCGCTGGACCGGCCGGATCTGGGGCGGCGGGTGGCCGTCAAGCGGGTGTTGGGTGTGGGGGCGTTGCTGCCAGCGGCCTGGCTGGTTGGACGGCAGCTGCCTATGCAGGCGTGGACTGCAGATGTACACACCGCAACGGGAGAGCAGCAACGTATGCCGCTGACCCAAGGGGTTGAGCTACAGCTCAATACCGGCAGCGCGGTGAATCTGGATTTGGCTGCGCGGCGGCTGATGCTGGTGCGCGGTGAAGTTGCGCTGTATGCCGCAGCCCGCGAGCCGCTGAGTGTCATCTTGCCGCAGGGGGTACTGACCCTGCGCGAGGCCGAGGTTTGCGTGCGACGCTACGATGATCATTGCCGTGTTGCGGTGGCCCGCGGACGGGTGCAACTGGCAGCCGGGGGCGGTGCGAGCGAGCTACTGGAAGGTGGCCAGCAGGTGTCGGTGACCGCCACCGGCTTGTCCGATTGGGCGAGCTATGACCCTACGCTGCCTGATTGGCGGAACGGTGTGCTGCTGGCCGACAACCAGCCGTTGGGCGATTTTCTGCGCGAGTTGCGTCGCTATCGACCCGGCGTATTGCGCTGGGATCCGGCTCTGGAGCGCCTGCGCGTCACCGGCAGTTTCCGTGTGGATGACACCGACCAGGTGCTGGCATTGCTGGCTGCCAGTCTGCCTCTGAACGTGCAGACGCGCACGCGCTACTGGGTATCGCTTGAGCCCAGGAAAAAAAATGCCTGAACCCTGTCCCTTTTTTTGCGCTCGTCAGTCAGTAGCGGTGAGAAAGCAAAAAACGAGGATCTGGTTTATGTCTGCAGTATCGACTGAGCGCGCATCGCTGCGCCTGCGTTCATTGTTGCATCTGGGCCTGGTGATGGGCTTGAGTGTCAGCCCGTTGGCCATCTCTACCAGCTACGCGCAGCAGCTGGAACGACGCAGTTACGCGGTGCCCGCGGGCGATCTGGGCGCAGCCCTGACGCGCTTTGCCGGTCAGGCAGGTGTGAGCCTATCGGTTGATCCGGCGCTGATGCAGGGGCGCCGCAGTGATGGCCTGTCCGGTAGCTACAGCGTAGAGGAGGGCTTTGCCCGCCTGTTGCAGGGCAGTGGGCTGCAGATCCAGCCGGTCGGTGCTGGTGGTTATACGCTGATACCTGCCCCCGCCCAGGGCGAGGCTCAGGAGATCGCTCCCATCACGGTGGTGGGTGTCAGCCCGCAGTTGGCCGGCGGTGAGCGCTACGCGGGTGGGCAGGTCACCATGCAGACTTCCCAGGGCATGCTCGGCTCACGGGATTTCATGGAAACCCCGTTCAGCGCCACGACCTATACCAGTGAAACCGCCCAGAACCAGAATGCCCGCACGCTGCTGGATCTGGTTGCCAACGATCCTTCGGTACGCTCCACCAATCCGGCAGGCGGGCGCTTCGAGCAGTTCACTATTCGTGGCTTCAGTCTGTTCAATACCGATGTCGCGTTTAATGGCCTGTACGGCATTCTGCCGACCTATTCGATCGACATGGAGATGGCAGACCGGGTCGATATCATCAAGGGCCCCAGTCAGTTGATCAACGGCATCTCGCCTCGTGGCGCAGTCGGGGGAGGCATCAACGTGGTGTCCAAGCGGGCGGCGGATACACCGCTCACCGAGTTTACCGGCAGCTACGCTTCCGACAGCCAGGTTGGCGGGGCGCTGGACATAGGGCGGCGTTTTGGCGAGGACAACCGCTTTGGTGTGCGCTTCAACGGTGTGCGCCAGTCTGGTGACACCGAGTGGGAGCATCAGCACGTCGACCGCGAAATGGCGGTGCTGGGCCTCGATTACCGTGGTGAACGTCTGCGCCTGGGCGCCGATATCGGTCATACCGAGCGCGATACAGACGCGCCGCAGGAGCGGGTTCTTATCGGTGCGGCGGCGCCGATCCCGGACGCTGACCGGGTCAATGATAACTACGCGCAGGCCTGGAGCAAGGCGCGCACCGAAGATACCTTTGCCGCGCTCAGTGGCGAGTACGATATCAGTGATGATCTGCTGTTCTACGGCGCGGCTGGCGTGCGTGAGAGCAATCACGACTTCCTGCGTCATAATGTGTCGATCATCAACGAGGCGGGTGATTTCAATGTTCAGCCCCGCGACTTTACCCGTGATGAAAGTGTCCGCACCGCCACCGCCGGTTTGCGCAGCTGGTTGCAGACCGGACCCGTCAGCCATGAGGTGAATCTGGCTGCCAGCTATTTCTATATGGATTTCACTAACGGCGGTGCACGCTACGCCACCGCCCCCAGCAATCTGTACGACCCGGTCCCGACGCCTGTGCCAGGGGTCCCCACCCGTATCGATAACGATGTCTACACCGAGAACCGGTTCAGCGGTGTGGCGCTGGCCGACACTCTGGGCTTCATGGATGACCGTTTGCTGGTGACCCTTGGCGCGCGCTGGCAGCGGGTGAAGGTGGATGACTGGACCAACGACATCAAAGGCGCCACCGCTTACGACGAGGAAAAGGTATCGCCTTCGGTAGGCGTGGTGTATCGGCTTGCGCCGGAGGTGTCGATCTACGCCAATTACATGGAAGGCTTGAGCCAGGGCAAGATCGCGCCCTCTACCTCGATCAACGAGGATCAAATCTTCCCGCCGTTTGTCAGCCGCCAGGTGGAACTGGGTGCCAAGTACGACCGGGGTAATTTTGGCTTAACCGTGAGTGCCTTCCGTATCCGCCAGCCGGCTTACGAGACCGACGCCGTCACCCGGGTATTCGGGCCTAACGGCAAACGTGAAAATCGCGGGATTGAGCTGAGTACCTTCGGCGAGCCCTGGGAGGGTGTGCGTCTGCTCGGCGGATTGATGTACATCGACAGCGAATTGACCGCGACCAACGACCCGGCGGTGGATGGTAATCGCGCGCCTGCTACGCCCGAGTACAGCGTCAATCTGGGCGCCGAGTGGGATGTGCCGTCAATGCACGGTTTGACCCTGACCGCGCGCGGTATTCACTCCAGCTCGCAGTACCTTGATCAAGCCAACAGCAAGAAGATCGACGGCTGGGAACGCTTTGACCTGGGCGCGCGCTATGCCTTTGAGACCGCTGGCAAGAACGTGACCCTGCGGGCCAGCGTTGAGAATGTTCTGGATGATCGCTCCTGGATCTCTGCCGGTGCCTCCGACGACAGTGCCGCCGGCCTGACCCTATCGAGCCCGCGCACCTATCTGTTCTCCGCGACCCTGGGCTTCTGAGATGGCAGGGCGCGACTACTGTGCCGCGTGCGGCGCAACGCAATGAGGTGCGCGTGAGTAGGGGCGAGCAAACCGCGCTGTCCCGGCGCAGGCTGCTGCGCCTGTCGTTGGGACTGCTGTTGCTGCCCTTGCCGGTGGCCGGGCGTGCGGCCGAGCTGCGCGTGGTGACCTTGTTTCAGGGGGCGACAGACAGTGCCGTGGCGTTGGGGGTGACGCCCTGTGCTGTGGTTGACTCCTGGAGTGAACGGCCGACCTATCGTTATCTGCGCCCGGCGCTCTCCGGTGTCGCCCACGTGGGGCTGGAGACCCAGCCCAGCCTGGAAGACATCGCCCTGCTGCAACCGGATGTGATTGTCGCCTCGCGCTTTCGGCATGCGCGCATTGCTCCATTGTTGGCGCGCATGGGGCAATTGGTGATGCTCGATGAGGTCTTTGAGTTCAAACAGACCCTGCAGACAATGGGTGTGGCTCTGCAGCGCGAGGCCCAGGCGCAGCAGTTGCTGGCGCATTGGCAGCGGCGTATCGGGCAACTGCGGCGTCGTCTGCAATCGGTGTTTGGGCCGCAGTGGCCGCTTACCGTCTCGGTTCTGGACATCAGAGAGGACCACATTCGCAGCTATCTGCCGGACAGCTTCGCTGGTCTGGTGCTGAGCGAATTGGGCTTTGCCTGGAACTCGACCGCACGCACCGCCAGCGGCACCTCGTTGAAGCTCGCCAGTCGCGAAAGTCTGCCAGTGGTGGATGCCGCGCTGTTTGTGGTGTTCCAGCGCCGGACCAGTGCGGTAGCCGAGCAACAGTACCAGCGGTTGCTGGCACACCCGCTTTGGCAGCAGTTGCAGGCTCCTAGGCAGGGGCGTGTCTGGACTGTGGACGGCGTGCCATGGAGCCTGTCCGGCGGCATTCTCGGCGCCAGTCTGATGCTCGACGACATCGAGCAGCAACTGCGTGTGCTGGAGGGGATGTGACCTTCACTCTGAAGCTATCGATCCTGTTGCTGGCGCTGCTTGTCAGCATGCTGCTTAGTCTCATGGCCGGTCCGCTGTGGTTGCCGCCCGAAGCCCTGCTGACGGCGCTCTGGCCGGGACAGGTTCACGATCCGCTGCAGCAGTTGGTGGCAGGTGCGCGCCTGACGCGTACGTTGACAGGTGTTGTTGTGGGCGCAGGACTGGCGGTCGCCGGAGCGCTGATGCAGGCACTGACGCGTAATCCCATGGCCTCGCCCGGACTGTTTGGCATTAATGCCGGGGCGAGTTTTGCGATCATCTTGCTCGTCGCGCTGCTGGGCGTGCAGGATCCGCGTCTGTGGCTCTGGTGTGCGCTTGGCGGTGCCGCTTTGGCCGGTACCCTGGTCTGGCTGATTGGAATGCGGGGGCAGGGCGCGCTGAACCCACTACGGATGGTGCTGGCTGGTGCTGCGTTGACGGCGTTGTTCTCGGCTTTTAGCCAGGCATTGCTGGTGGTTGATCAGCAGGGGCTGGATACCGTGCTGTTCTGGCTCGCCGGCTCGCTGGCCGAACGCGAGCTGAATACTGCCGCGCCGCTGCTGCTGGGTATGTTGTTGGCGCTGGTCTGCGCCTGTTTGCTGGCCGCTCAGGTAAATGTACTCAGTGCCGGACACAGCATCGCGGTTGCGCTGGGGCAGCGCGTTGGCACGCTACAGCTGGGTCTGGCAGGCCTGATCATCTGTCTGGCCGGCAGCGCTGTGGCATTGGCTGGCAGCATCGGCTTTGTTGGCTTACTAGTGCCGCACATGGTTCGGCGTTGGCTGAGCAGCGATCACCGCTGGTTGCTGCCCGGTTGTGCACTGGCCGGCGGCAGCCTGCTGCTGCTGGCGGATGTGGCGGCGCGACTGGTGATTCTGCCGCAACAGGTGCCGGTCGGCGTGATGACTGCGCTGTGCGGAGCGCCGCTGTTCATTGCACTGGTACGCAGGGCGCAGCAGCATGGCTAGCCTGACGCTGCGCTGGCGCCGCTTCTCGCGCCGTTGCTCGCCTTCCGGATTGCGCCGCCTGCTGCTGGTGACTGTGCTCGTCCTGTTGGTGGTGCTGGGCGCCATCGCAGTGGGGCGGGTTGTGTTTTCTCCCTGGCAGACGTTGGCGCTGCTGATGGGGCAGGGCGAGCCTGGGCCGGTGTTTATCGTGCAACAGTTGCGTTTGCCGCGCCTGTTGCTCGCGGCCCTGGTCGGTGCTGCGCTGGCGCTGTCCGGGCTGATCTTGCAGAGTCTGGTTCGTAACCCGCTGGCGTCTCCGGATCTTTTGGGAATTACCGGTGGTGCGAGTGCCGGAGCGGTGCTCTATCTGGCCTTGTTGGCGCCGATATGGGGAAGTGACTGGCTTCCGCTGGCGGCGATTCTCGGCGCTATTCTGGCTGCTCTGGTCGTCTATCTTCTGGCCTGGCGGCAGGGTGTCAGCCCGCTGCGGCTGGTGCTGGTGGGCGTGGGTGTAACGGCCCTGGCGGCAGCTCTGACCACGTTCACACTGGTTTTCAGCCCCCTGACCACGACGCTTTCGGCCTATGTCTGGCTGACTGGCAGCGTCTATGGCGCCACTGGCGAGCAGGCGGCGGCACTGGCCTGGTGTCTGCTGCTGGTGCTATTGCCGCTGGTGCCGTTGGCCCGCACCGTGCCGGTGCAGCAACTCGACGATGACGCCGCCCGGGGCCTTGGCGTGCGCCTGCAGTGGGTGCGCGCCGGGCTGTTGCTGGTCAGTGTCGGGCTGGCCGGTGCGGCGGTCGCCTGGGGCGGTGCGATGGCGTTTGTTGGGCTGATTGCACCGCATATGGCCCGTCGGCTGATCGGTGGGGGATTTGTCATGCAGGCCATCATGGCTGGGCTGCTGGGCGGCCTGCTGGTCGTGCTCGCCGATCTGGTTGGGCGCACGTTATTTCTGCCACTGGATTTACCGGCCGGCATTTTTGTCGCGGTGCTCGGCGCGCCTTATTTTCTCTATTTACTGCTGCGTCAGACGCATTGAGGAGCAACACATGGCCACCTTGGCGACTCGAGATCTGACTCTGGGTTACGCACGTCAGACGATCATTGAGCAACTGGCGTTGCAGTTGCCGCCGGGTAAGGTATCGGTGTTGATCGGCAGCAATGGCTGTGGCAAGAGCACGCTGCTCAAGGCGCTGGCCCGCCTGCTGCCGCCACGCGCCGGGGCTGTGGTGCTGAACGGGCAGGATATCCGCGAGCGGCCGACGGCACAGGTCGCCCGCGAGTTGGCGATACTGCCGCAGACTCCGCAGGCCCCGGAAGGTATCAGTGTGCGGCAACTGGTGGCGCTGGGGCGTCACCCTCACCAGAGCTGGTGGCAGCAATGGTCACCGGAGGATGAGGCCAAGGTTGAGCGCGCTATGGCGCTGACCGGCGTGGCCACGCTGGCGGATCGCCCGGTGGATGATTTGTCCGGCGGACAGCGTCAGCGCGTCTGGATTGCCATGACGCTGGCGCAGGATACTGACCTGCTGCTGCTGGACGAGCCCACCACCTATCTCGACCTGGCCCATCAGATCGATATTCTGGATCTGTTGCGCGCGCTTAATCGTGAGCAGTGCAAGACCGTGATCATGGTCTTGCACGATCTGAATCTGGCCAGTCGTTACGCCGATCATATGGTGGCAGTGCACCGGCGCACCGCCTACGCGCAGGGCGCGCCAGCGCAAATATTGAACGAGGCGCTGGTGCGTGAGGTGTTTGGTCTGGAGTGTCGCATTATTGCCGATCCGTTCTTCGGCACGCCGATGTGTGTGCCGTTTGGGCGGCAGGTGCCACAGTGAGCTGGCGTGCGGCTTTCAGTGCGCAGGATTGGGCTCAACTCTATGGGCCCTTGCAGCTGCGTGTGCTTGAGGAAGGCGAACATCTAGACGCGTTGCCGCCACGCGCGCTGTTCGAACCGCGCCGTTGTGACGCATTGCTGGCCCTGCTGGGGCCAGTGATCGGTGCACCCACCCCGGCGATCACTGCCTCGCTGCTGGTTAAGCGCTTTGCTTTTCTGGCCACGGGAGCCAGCCTGTATGCAATGTCGGCGTGCAACCGTGGATTGCAGCTGACGCCTGATAACTGTCTGCTGGACTACCAGCATGATGGCAGGCGCTGGGTGTCTGTCATGCCAGTGTCTGAACAGGCCATCCTGACCGCGCCGGTTTCTGACGCAGCTCGCGAGGTTTGGCGTGCAGAGGTCGTGCGCGGCCTGTTTGCCAACCTGCTGGCGCCGCTGCTAGAAAGCCTGCACCAGAGTAGCGGTATCGCCCGGCGCATTCTCTGGGATAACACGGCCGCACGGGTGTACTCGCTGTATGAAAAACGCATGGGGCACCTGGCTGATCCGCAGTCGCGTGCACGTGTACAGGCCGACTTTGACTGGCTGCTTGGTGACGCGCCAGCGGCTCTGTTTGGTCTAACCTACAATCCGCTGCAGCACTTTCGCCGCGCGCCAACGCAGTTGCCGGATGGTCGCTGTATCCGCTTTCGGCGCACCTGCTGCTTCTACTACCAGGCCAGTGACCCTGTGGAGTACTGCACTGCCTGCCCCCTGCTCAGACCGAAGCGGGCGCGCCGGTCAGCCGACGGGACATGACATCATCGACAAAAACCGGATAATGGCCGGCCAGTCAATTCGCCCTCAAACGCCGGTGCCCGCATGGAAATCAAGGTCAACTTTCTCGACAACCTCCGACTTGAAGCCAAATTCGATGACTTCACGGTGGTGGCTGACCAGCCGATTCGCTACAAGGGCGATGGCTCCGCGCCGGGGCCGTTTGATTACTTTCTGGCGTCGTCGGCGCTGTGCGCGGCGTATTTTGTCAAACTCTACTGCAACACCCGCAACATCCCGACCGACAATATTCGCCTGTCGCAGAACAACATCGTTGACCCGGAAGACCGCTACAAGCAGATCTTCAAAATTCAGGTTGAGTTGCCCGCTGATATTTCCGAGAAGGATCGACTGGGTATCCTGCGCTCGATTGAGCGCTGCACGGTCAAGAAGGTAGTGCAGACCGGCCCGGACTTTGTCATCGAAGAGGTCGAAAATCTGGACGCCGACGCCCAGTCTTTGCTGATACCGGTGCAGACCGATGGCGAGGGCACGCGGATTCTCGGCAAGGACCTGCCGCTGGAACAGACCATCGCCAACATGTCCGGCATCCTGGCCGGACTGGGCATGAAAATCGAAATCGCCTCCTGGCGCAATATCGTGCCCAACGTCTGGTCGCTGCATATTCGTGACGCCCAGTCGCCGCTGTGTTTCACCAACGGCAAGGGTGCGACCAAGGAAGCGGCGCTGGCCTCGGCGCTGGGTGAGTTTATCGAGCGGCTGAACTGCAACTTCTTCTATAACGACCAGTTCTGGGGCGAAGACATCGCCAATGCCGAGTTCGTCCACTATCCGAACGAGCGCTGGTTCAAGGTCGGACGCAATGACGCGCTGCCCGTGGGGTTGCTCGATTCCTATTGTCTGGCGATCTACAACCCGGAAGGCGAACTGCGCGGCTCGCACCTGATCGACACCAACTCCGGCAATACCGAGCGTGGGATCTGTGCGCTGCCGTTCGTGCGGCAGTCTGACGGCAAGGAGGTGTACTTCCCCTCCAACCTGATCGAGAACCTGTTCCTCAGCAACGGCATGAGCGCGGGTAACACGCTGGCCGAGGCGCAGGTGCAGTGTTTGTCGGAGATCTTCGAGCGGGCGGTCAAGCGCGAGATTCTGGAAGGTGAGCTGGCGCTGCCGGATGTGCCGGATTCTGTGCTGGCGAAGTATCCGGGCATTGTTGCCGGCATCAAGGGGCTCGAAGAGCAGGGCTTCCCGGTGCTGGTTAAGGACGCCTCGCTTGGCGGCCGCTTCCCGGTCATGTGCGTGACGCTGATGAATCCGCGCACTGGCGGTGTGTTTGCCTCCTTCGGTGCGCATCCGAGCCTTGAGGTGGCGCTGGAACGCAGCCTCACCGAGCTGCTGCAGGGGCGCAGCTTCGAAGGTCTCAACGATCTGCCGCAGCCGACCTTTGAAAGCCAGGCGGTGACTGAACCGAACAACTTTGTCGAGCACTTTATCGACTCCAGCGGCGTGGTGTCCTGGCGCTTCTTCAGTGCCAAGTCGGACTACGACTTTGTCGAGTGGGACTTCTCCAGCGAGGGCGCAAACTCCAACCAGCAGGAAGCGGACACCCTGTTCGGCATCCTCAAGGACATCGGCAAGGAAGCCTATATGGCGACCTACACCGATCTGGGTGCCAACGCCTGCCGGATTCTGGTGCCGGACTACTCCGAGATCTACCCGGCCGAAGACCTTATATGGGACAACACCAACAAGGCGCTGCTATTCCGCGAAGACATTCTCAATCTGCACAGCCTGAGTGATGAGCAGTTGCAGGGGCTGGTCGAGCGGCTGGAAGAAAGCGAACTGGATGGCTACACCGACATCAAGACGCTGATCGGTATCGAATTCGACGACAACACCACCTGGGGCCAGCTGACCATTCTTGAGCTGAAGCTGCTGATCTACCTGGCGCTGGAGCGCTTTGAGGACGCCAAGGAACAGGTTGAAGCCTTCCTGCAGTTCAACGACAACACCGTCGAACGCGGGCTTTTCTATCAGGCGCTCAACGTGGTGCTGGAGGTACTGCTGGACGAGGAGTTGGCGTTGGCCGACTTTGAACCCAACTTCCGCCGCATGTTCGGTAACGAGCGCATGGATGCGGTGATCGGTTCGGTGGAAGGTGATGTGCGCTTCTACGGCCTGACCCTGACCAGCATGAAGCTGGAAGGGCTGGATCGCCATCTACGCCTGATCGACAGCTATAAGAAACTCCACGCTGCGCGGGCAAAAGCGGCTGCCAGTGCTGTCCGCAACGACGCCGCCGCAGTCAAACCCCTCCTGCAACCTTCCCGCCCTCGATCCGCCTGGCGCAAAAAGCCCTAGGCGTGTCCGCGCGCTCTAGCACGACGCTAGCGCCCCGCGGCTAACGCGACGCTGCAAACGATTTTGCGGCTCCCTTCGGTGGCCAACGCTACGCGCTGACCACCCTACGCGTCGTAGGGCGGACAAAGCCGCAGGCGTGTCCGCGCGCTCCAGCACGACGCCAGGCCCCGCGGCTAACGCGACGCTGCAAACGATTTTGCGGCTCCCTTCGGTGGCCAACGCTATGCGCTGACCACCCTACGCGTCGTAGGGCGGACAAAGCCGCAGGCGTGTCCGCGCGCTCCAGCACGACGCCAGGCCCCGCGGCTAACGCGACGCTGCAAACGATTTTGCGGCTCCCTTCGGTGGCCAACGCTATGCGCTGACCACCCTACGCGTCGTAGGGCGGACAAAGCCGCAGGCGTGTCCGCGCGCCCCAGCACGACGCTAGCGCTCCGCGGCTAACGCGACGCTGAAACGATTTTGCGGCTCCTTTCGGTGGCCAACGCTGCGCGCTGACCACCCTACGGTTGGGCTTCACTCGCCGAATTGGGTGCCTTGCTCGCTTGGTGCATCGCCCCAATCCGCCGGATAGATACCGGCGGCAACGGCGCGGTTAAAGCTTGAGTAGGGCCAGTCTGCGAGCCGGGTTACATGCCCGTGTTTGATTGGGTTGTAATGGATGTAATCGATGTGCCGCGCATAATCGCGCTCATCACGAATCAGGTGTTCCCAATAACGTCGCTGCCAAATGCCGCGCTCCCGTCGGCGCTGCCGGCTACTGGATATGGACTCATTCTTCGGTAGGCGACTGGAAAACCCATGCTTTATCAGCTGCCAGCGCAGAGCATAGTCTGCGTCACCGGGTGGCAGCGTCCAAACGCAGTGCATGTGGTCAGGCAGCACCACCCAAGCATCGATATCAAATGGCAGGCGGTCTTTGGTGCGGCGCACGCACTCTCGCAATAGCGTGACCTCGCGCACCAGCAGGTCGCTTTGGCGGTCTTGCAGTGTCACGGTGAAGAAGTACTGGGCACCGGCAACGTGAATTCGGCGGTAGTGGGGCATGTGCACTCGCTGTTGGCATTGGCGTCACAGCATGTCCTGCGGTCGGGCGGGTGTCAGTGATCAGAATGGCAGGATGCGCGCGCTGTCTGATTTTGCCGCGTGATCAGATCCACTTAGGTTAGGGCTTCTGGTAGCGATGGACGATCTGCTGGTAGGTGCAGTCGCTGGCCATCTCCTGCAGCGCGTCAGCGTAGTCGGCAACAAAGGCAACGTCATTGGACGCCTTGCTGAGCGCGACCTTTCTTTACAAGACCTAATCCGCCTCGGACTTGCTTCAGGCAGCGGTTGGCGCAGCAGCCAACCGCTGACTAGCGACGCCTAGGCTGTTTGCGCCAGCCGCTCTGCTTGTGGAGTCTGCTGCAGTTGCTGCACCAGCGCATCGACCGCCGCATTGGCCTGGGCGACCGAGCTGGCAAGCACGTCGCCGCCGATTTCCTGCCCTTCAATGGCGATCTGGTGGATTTGCGTGATGCCCATAAACCCCAGGGCTGTGATCAGGGCGGGCTCCAGGTGGTTGAGCGCTTCCATCTGGCCACCGGGGCCAAAGCCGACACCGCCCCGTGCGCTGAGAATGACCGCGTGGCGCGGGCGGTCAGCCAGCAGCGGGGTGTAGGGATCTTCCGGGTTGCTGGTGTCGATATCCACGGTCTTGCCCGGGCGTACAACCTGATCGATCCACGCCTTCAACGCGGCGGGCATGCTGAAGTTATACATCGGCACACCAATGACCAGAATATCGGCTGCGATCAACTCGTCAGCGAGTTGGTTACTTTCTGCCAGCGTCTCGTGCATCCAGGGCTCGCGCTGCGCTTCGGGCGTGAAGCTGGCTGCGATCAAGTCGTGGTTGATGCAGGCGGGTGGGTGTTGCCCGATGTCACGGTAGGTGGTTGTGTCTTGCGGACGCTGTGCCAGCCACTGGCTGACAAAACGGTGGCTGAGACTGCGGCTGTGTGAGCCGTGCAAGTCCTTGCCGGCGAAGCCGGGACGGGCGCTGACGTCCAGTTGAAGAATGTGCGACATGTGTTTTCTCCTGAAGTTGAATTCATCTGAAATTGGCAACACACTTAGGCTACGGTCGAGGATAGATGGCGACAAACGATGAATATTTTGACGTTCAGCTGAAAGGAACTCATCTATGGTGCAGCGTAAATTACCGCCGCTATCTGCGCTCCGGGCATTCGAGGCTGCGGCTCGGCATGAGAGCGCCAAGCGGGCGGCGGAAGAACTATCGGTTACTGCCACGGCGATCAGTCATCAGGTACGCTCGCTGGAGGAGTCACTCGGCGTTGCGTTATTCGTGCGCAAACCGCGCAAGTTGGAGCTGACCGCCCAGGGGCGCGAGCTGAAGGATGTGCTGGAGAATGCGTTCGATAACATCAGTACGGCCGTTGAACGCTTGCGCAACAGGCCGCAGCGGCAGGCCATCACGCTAAGCACGACGCCGGTCATCGCCTCGCGCTGGTTGCTGTCCTGGGTCTGCATGCTGCGCGAAACCCACCCGAACATCGACTTGCGCATTCATGCCTCGCACGAGGCGGTGGCACTGGACGGCGTCACGGCGGATATTGCCATTCGCTATGGCGATGGTCGCTGGCCGGGACTGGTAGCCGAGAAGCTACTGGAAAATACCTTCGTGCCTGCCTGCAGCCCACTGCTTGGCGTGCGTGACGTGGCGGACTTGCCGAACCATCCGTTGATCCACTTCCACAGTCCATCGGTTGGCTCCGGGCCGATTGATTGGGCGGGCTGGCAGAAACTGGCGAAAGTGCCAGGGTTGGATGTCAGTGCCGGACTGGTTTTCTCGGACGAGACCCACGCGGTATCTGCTGCAGTCGGTGCGCAGGGTGTGGCGCTGATGAGCCGCGAACTGATCGAGGATGAGCTGGCCGCCGGGCGCCTGGTGCAGCCGTTCGGGCCTGAGATCAAGGGCAAGGCGTTTTATCTGGTCTACCCGGAAAATCGCAAGAACGAGCCAACGATTCAGGCGGTAAGGGATTGGGTCATGGCGGTGCCGGGCGGGGTGTGCACCCTGTGAATCCTGACTGCGTTTGACCGTGAGTCTGCTGGCGGACACGCTGCGCTTAGTCCGCCCTACGGCTGGGCTGCGGGTAGGGTGGACGAAGCCAAAGGCGTGTCCACCGAGACCCTCTCTCTAGCGCTTACAGCCCCAGCTTCTGCGCGACGTAGTCAGCGTCCTTGTCACCACGGCCGGACAGATTCACCAGAATGTGGCTGTCCTTCGGCAGCTTCGGCGCTTCGCGCATGGCCCAGGCCACAGCATGCGCGCTTTCCAGTGCGGGAATGATGCCTTCGGTACGCGACAGGGTCATAAAGGCATCCAGACACTCCTGGTCGGTAACCGACTGGTAGTCGACGCGACCGATATCTTTCAGGTAGCTGTGTTGCGGGCCAACACCGGGGTAGTCCAGGCCTGAGGCGATAGAGTGCACGGCAGAGGGGTTGCCTTGCTCGTCTTCCAGCACGTAACAGGCCATGCCGTGCAGTTCTCCCGGCTTGCCGACCGACATGGTGGCGGCGTGGCGGCCGACCTTGTCCAGACCCTCGCCAGCAGGCTCCACGCCCACCAAATGCACGGCCTCGTCGTTCAGGAAGGCGGTGAACATGCCCATGGCGTTGGAGCCGCCACCAACACAGGCAGCAACGTGATCAGGCAGGCGGTTGTACTTGGCGAGGAACTGCTCGCGTGACTCGTTGCCGATGATCGACTGGAAGTCGCGCACCATTTTCGGGAACGGGTGCGGGCCGACCACCGACCCAATGGCATAGATATAGTCCGTCGGGTTTTTCAGGTATTCCTCAAAGGCGCTGTCGACCGCCTCTTTCAGGGTGGCCGCACCGCGGGTGACCGGTACCAGTTTGCAGCCGAGAATGCGCATCTTGGTAACATTCGGGTGTTCTTTCTCGATATCCACCTTACCCATGTGAATCTCGCAGGGAATGCCTACCAGCGCGCAGGCGGTGGCCAGCGCCACACCGTGCTGGCCGGCGCCAGTCTCGGCGATCACCTTCTTCTTGCCCATGAACTTGGCCAGCAGCGCTTCACCTAGGCAGTGATTGATCTTGTGCGCCCCGGTGTGGTTCAGGTCTTCACGCTTGAGATGAATCTGCGCGCCGCCGAGCTTTTCCGACAGCCGCTTGGCGTGGAAGATCGGACTCGGGCGACCGACGTAATCGGCAAACAGACTGGCCAGCTCCTGTTGAAAGTCTTCGCGCTGACGGATCTCTTCGTATGCGGCGTCGATATCATCCATTGCCTGCTTCAGCTCCGGCGGTACCAGCTGACCACCATAGGGGCCGAAGTAGCCGTTGGCATCGGGCATGGCGGCAAAACGCGAGTCTTGGGGCATGGTCTGGGTTTCCTTACAGAATAGATGGGTATTAAGGCCGGGCTGTAGTTTAACCAGTGTGACAGGGTGCTGCATCTGAACTGCGCCACCGACAGCGGCTAATGGGTGATTTTGACGCTCTGCGGGCACCCATTCAGGTGGCAATAATGGGTCTGGCGCAGGTGGCAGTATCAGGTGTGATGATAAAGTGCCATTTCGTTTGCATCTCTATTATGCTCGGCCTGCGCAGGAGCTGCGCAGGAACCAAAAATTATAAAAACAAACATTGGAGGTTTACCTTGCCAACAGCTTATTGGCAGCGGACAGCACTGTCCGTAGCACTTTCGACGTTCATGTTGACCGGTTGTTTGAGTGGCGGCGGTGGTGGAGGCGGTGGTGGAAGTTCATCTCCTGCCCAGCCCGGAGCAGCGACGCGTGTGCACGATAGCCGAACATTTACCGCAGAACTCCCTGTCACTCTCCCTTCCGCGCTGCAAGGCAGTCAGATTTACTTCGGTAAATATGACGCTCTGCAAGGCGAAGCGATTTATGCCGTCGAGGTGCCGAGTAACTGGGATGGTCGCGGCGTGATCATGTGGACGCACGGCTATGCAGGCACTGGGGCAGAACTCGCCGTGCAAATGCCTCCAGACGGCTGGCGCCAGACCGTAATCGATGCGGGCTACGCATGGGCTGCATCCTCTTACTCGGCTAACTGGTACGACGCCCGGGCAGGTATTGAAGATACCAACAAGCTGGCGTTGAACTTTGTGGATTACGTTGAGCGTGACTACAGCGAGCGCCTGGATACGCCTACCCAGTATCTGATTTCAGGTGTCTCCATGGGGGGGCATATTGCGGCTGCTGCGGTAGACCGTGAAAATCTGGAGCGCACACAATTCCAAGTTCCGTACGCAGGGGCTGCGCCGTTCTGTCAGTCTGAACAGAATGAGTTCCAGTGGCTGGGTGACTACACTCGGTTGATGCTGCAGATCGCGGGCTATGATCAGGACGATTATCCGCAGTTCCGTGAGCTTGCCGGGACGTTTTATCCGGTGAGCACCATCGAAGTGATCGCCGTTGCCGGCCCAATGGTAACTGCGTTGTTTAACACCAAGCAGGGTGGTGCTCCTGACTGGAGTTCACCTAAGAACGCCGACGGGCAGCGCCTGATCGATATCGCTCGGAACCTGACTGGTGGAGAGCGTCCCATTTTCGATGAGGGTTTCGACTACTTCTTTAATGATGTGGTATTGGGTACTGGTGGATCCGACGGCACCGTAAACGGCATTCTGGCTAGCAATATCTACGATAACCAGACACGGGTGTACCGTTGGACAGATGATCCTACGCCTACTCCAGAAGAAGAGTTGTTCAACCAGAGTGTGCCGAGGCTCAGTGCTGACCCGAATGCCAACCCGCTGCGTGATGATGGCGTGCGCTGGATTCCGATGGTGAACGGTGACTTCGACGTACCGGTGCTGACCATGCACACGCTGGGTGACTTCTACGTACCGTTCCGCCATCAACAGCTCTATCTTGAACGTGCCATCGACAATGGCAACGATGATCTGCTGGTGCAGCGTGCCATTCGAGCGCAGAGTCATTGCGACTTCTCGGCAGGTGAGTACACAGCCGCGGTCACCGATTGGCTCACTTGGGTGAACGGTGGTCCCAAGCCTGCTGGCGACGATGTGCTGGACCCGGTGGCGATTGCTGATGCGGACTACGGATGTACGTTTACCGTTGACGAACGTCTCGGCCTGCCTGCCTGTACGCCTCCCCCGTGATGGAACCGGTTATGACCGCGTTGTCATAACCACTACCTCGACTGCGCCACCAGTGCGCAGTCGATTCCTCTTTATCCACACCTCTGCAAGATGTTTGCTGGCTCATCGCCCCGGCATTCGTCGAATTCTCGGTGACTTTTCACCGCGCCGATATATGATGCGCCACCGTAACTGACGCCTCAGGTCATCATGTCCCACAACGCCATTTATACCGACCTGTCCGGTTACTACGACCTGATGTGCGCGGATATCGACTATCAGGCGCAAAGCCAGTGTGTTCAGCGTGTTCATCAGTTGTTCGGCAATGGCGGCAAACGCCACCTGGATCTGGCCTGCGGCACCGGCCCGCATGTACGCCACTTCCTCGACGCGGGCTTTCAGAGCAGTGGGCTGGATATCAACCAGCCGATGCTGGATCTAGCGCATCAGCGCTGCCCTGAGGCGTCGTTCTCGCTACAGGATATGTGTGGTTTTCAGGCTGATCAGCCGCTTGATCTGGTGACCTGTTTTCTTTACTCCATCCACTACAGCGGCAGCGTCGACCGGCTGCGCACGTGTATCGCCAGTGTCCATGCTGCACTAGTCGATGGCGGGGTGTTTTGCTTTAACGCGGTGGACAAGAGCCAGATCGACAACAGCTCCTTCGTCTCGCACACCGCCCATCAGGACGGCGCCGAGTTTCGCTTCAGCTCTGGCTGGTACTACTCAGGCGAAGGTGAGCAGCAGCGTTTACGTCTACGTATCGAACGTACCGACGGCGGTGGTATCCAGCTCTGGAAGGACGAACACCCGATGGTCGCCGTGACCTTTGCTCAGTTGATCGAGTTACTGGAGCCGTATTTTGAGGTGCAGGTGCTGGAACATGACTACCAGCGGCTCTCGGCCTGGGGAGGAGTGTCGGGGAATGTGCTGGTGGTGGGGGTGAAGCGAGCGCGGACAGGGGAACACTGACAGCGGTATCAGGTCTCTTGGTGGAGGGCGGGGCTGACATATGTCGCGTTAGTCGGTCATGTTCAGCGGTGAACGAGTTTTGAATATCAAGGAAGATAGTATGGAAAAAGGGCTTTTAGAGGAGGGTAGAGCGGTCATATTCACTCTGGCGTCCATGGTGCTGTGCTCACCGCTTTTTGTTGTTTGTGCGGCGGGTGACCCACGGTATCCGGAAAGTGTGTCTGCTATGGACGCGGTGTTTGCCTTGATCGCTTTTCTGCCGATGCTGGCCGTCATGCTAGCTTCATCGTTCCAGCGGCTACAGACAGGTTTGCTCGTTGCTCTTGGTATGTTGGTGCTGCTGGAAGTCGTATTGGGCATTGAGCCGACCAGTCAACTGAATCATGAAGGCTCAGACCTTGTTTTCCTGGGAGCACACTTTTTGTACTTCATATTGGGCTTCGTGGCGACGCTGCTCCTCGCGTCATGGCGTTTGGTTCGAAGGTTGATAGGCTAAGTTTTTTCAGGGCCGCCAGACCCAATGTTGCGTGGATCTGGTACTCAATAAAAAAGCCCGGCATTGCCGGGCTTTTTTCGCTGAAGGATCAATCCCAGCTCAATGCCCCGCCAGTCTGATACTCGATCACGCGAGTTTCGAAGAAGTTTTTCTCTTTCTTCAGGTCCATGATCTCGCTCATCCACGGGAACGGGTTGGTGGTGCCCGGGTACTGTTCCTTCAGACCGATCTGAGTCAGGCGGCGGTTGGCGATGAATTTGAGGTAGTCCTCCATCATCGCGGCGTTCATGCCCAGTACGCCGCGGGGCATGGTGTCGCGGGCGTATTCGATTTCCAGCTGGGTGCCCTGGAGGATCATCTGGGTCGCTTCATCCTTCATGGCGTCGTCCCACAGGTGCGGGTTTTCGATCTTGATCTGGTTGATCACGTCGATGCCGAAGTTCAGGTGCATGGATTCGTCACGCAGGATGTACTGGAACTGCTCGGCGGTGCCGGTCATCTTGTTGCGGCGACCCATGGACAGGATCTGGGTGAAGCCGCAGTAGAAGAACACGCCTTCCAGTACGCAGTAGTAGGCAATCAGGTTGCGCAGGAACTGGCGGTCGGTTTCAGGGGTGCCGGTGTTGAAGGTTGGATCGGAGATTGAACGGGTGTATTTGAGGCCCCAGGAGGCCTTTTTCGCGACGCTCGGGATCTCGTGGTACATGTTGAAGATTTCGCCTTCATCCATGCCCAGTGACTCGATGCAGTACTGATAGGCATGGGTGTGGATCGCCTCTTCGAAGGCCTGACGCAGAATGTACTGACGGCATTCGGGGTTGGTGATCAAGCGGTACACGGCCAGTACCAGGTTGTTGGCGACCAGGCTGTCGGCGGTGGAGAAGAAGCCCAGGTTGCGCTTGACGATGCGGCGCTCGTCTTCGGTCAGACCGTCAGCGCTTTTCCACAGGGCGATGTCGGCGGTCATGTTGACCTCTTGCGGCATCCAGTGGTTGGCGCAGCCGTCGAGGTACTTCTGCCAGGCCCAGTCATACTTGAAGGGCACCAGCTGGTTGAGGTCGGCGCGGGCATTGATCATCTGCTTGTCGCCAACTTGAACGCGGGCGGCTGCGCCTTCCAGATCATCCAGGCCTTCCTGAACGTCCAGTTCGTCGAGCGCTGCCTTGGCGCGGGCGATGGCATCGGAGTCATCGGCGCTGATCTGACGCGCGTCTTCTACTGAACCTTCGGCGATGTTCTCTATCACCGGGCTGTCGGCAACCGGTGCGGTCGGTTTGGGCGCGGCTTTGGTGGCCGGTGCGGTGGTGGTGTCTTCGGTGTCGAAATCGTCCCAGCTGAGCATGGTGTGTCTCCCTTTGGTCGACAGCCGCAAGCGATAAGCTTCAAGCGGCAAGTGGTTCTGTGTAGTGGCGCCCAGAGTCGTAAAGTTTGGCCTCGGCGCGGCGCTTGGGTTTTTCTGGATTCCCGCTTTCGCGGGAATGACGCGAGGGGCGGGGTGACTCTAGTTGTTATCGGTTCTCGGCTTAAGCACGTAGCTGAGCGAGTGAGCGCTAGGCGCCGGGCCGGCCGGACTCGGGAGCGTACTGGAGTACGTGACCGGGTTCGGCTGGCACGGCAACAACGCGGGCGCCGCTCAGATAGGTGCGCTTACTGACACGCCTCGCAGTCCGGGTCATCAATGGAGCACGCCTGCGGCACCGGCGCTGGGCCAGCAGGCGCTGCGCTTTGGGCGCTGTCGGCGCCGCTGGATACGGCGTTCAGCTTGCCGGTGTTGACGGTGGACTTCTCGGTGCTGGTGGCGGCCAGGGCACGGAGGTAGTAGGTGGTTTTCAGACCACGGAACCAAGCCATGCGGTAGGTCACGTCCAGCTTCTTGCCGCTGGCACCAGCGATGTACAGGTTCAGCGACTGAGCCTGATCGATCCACTTCTGACGGCGGCTGGCGGCTTCAACGATCCATTTGGTTTCTACCTCGAAGGCGGTGGCGTACATCGCCTTGATATCGTCCGGGATACGGTCGATCTGTTGCACGGAACCGTCGTAGTACTTGAGGTCGTTGACCATGACCGCATCCCACATGCCGCGTGCCTTGAGGTCACGCACCAGGTACGGGTTGATCACGGTGAATTCGCCCGACAGGTTCGATTTGACGTACAGGTTCTGATACGTCGGCTCGATCGACTGCGACACGCCGGTGATGTTTGCGATGGTCGCGGTCGGCGCGATGGCCATGATGTTGGAGTTGCGAATGCCTTTCTTGACGCGCTCGCGCACCGGCTCCCAGTCCAGGGTAACGCTGCGGTCCACGTCTATGTACTTGGCACCACGTTGCTCGGCCAGAATATCGAGTGAGTCGTAGGGCAGGATGCCCTGAGACCACAGCGAGCCGTCGAAGCTGGAGTAGCTGCCGCGCTCGTCGGCCAGATCGCAGGAGGCCTGGATGGCGAAGTAGCTGATGGCTTCCATCGACTGGTCGGCAAAGGCGACGGCTTCGTTGGAGCCGTAGGCGATGTGCTGCAGGTAGAGCGCATCCTGGAAGCCCATGAGACCCAGACCAACCGGGCGGTGCTTGAGGTTAGAGTTGCGGGCCTGCGGTACCGAGTAGTAGTTGATGTCGATGACGTTATCGAGCATGCGTACCGCAGTGCGCACGGTGCGCTCCAGCTTGGCGGTGTCCAGCTTGCCATCTTTGATGTGATTGACCAGGTTGACCGAGCCCAGGTTACAGACGGCGATTTCATCTTCGCTGGTGTTCAGGGTGATCTCGGTGCACAGGTTGGAGCTGTGAACTACACCCGCGTGCTGCTGCGGGCTGCGCAGGTTGCAGGCGTCCTTGAAGGTCAGCCACGGGTGGCCGGTTTCGAACAGCATGCTGAGCATCTTGCGCCACAGGTCGGCTGCGCGCACTTTCTTGTGCAGTTTCAGCTTGCCGTACTCGGTCAGCGCTTCGTAGTACTCGTAGCGCTCTTCGAAGGCCTTGCCGGTCAGGTCGTGCAGGTCCGGCACGTCGGAGGGCGAGAACAGGGTCCACTGGCCGTCTTCGAACACGCGCTTCATGAACAGGTCCGGAATCCAGTTCGCGGTGTTCATGTCATGGGTACGGCGGCGGTCGTCACCGGTGTTCTTGCGTAGTTCGAGGAATTCCTCGATATCCAGGTGCCAGGTTTCCAGATAGCCGCAGACCGCGCCCTTGCGCTTGCCGCCCTGGTTGACCGCAACGGCGGTGTCATTGACCACTTTGAGGAAGGGCACGACGCCCTGGCTCTTGCCGTTGGTGCCCTTGATGTAGGCGCCCATCGCGCGGACCGGCGTCCAGTCGTTACCCAGGCCGCCGGCAAACTTGGACAGCATGGCGTTGTCGTGGATGGCCTTGTAGATGCCGGACAGCTCGTCTGGCACGGTGGTGAGGTAGCACGACGACAGCTGCGGACGCAGGGTGCCGGCGTTAAACAGGGTCGGCGTGGAGGCCATGTAGTCGAAGCTGGACAGCAGGTTGTAGAACTCGATGGCGCGCTCGTTCTTCTGCGGCTCCTCGATGGCCAGGCCCATGGCCACGCGCATGAAGAAGATCTGCGGCAGTTCGATGCGGGTGCCGTCGCGGTGCAGGAAGTAGCGATCGTACAGGGTTTGCAGGCCGAGGTAGCCGAACAGCTGGTCGCGGTTGTGGTCAATCGCCGCGCCCAGTTGCTCCAGGTCGTACTCCGCCAGCTTGGCGTCCAGCAGTTCGTACCCGATACCGGCCTTGACGTAGGCAGGCAGTGTCTTGGCGTACAGCTCGGCCATTTCGCCATGGGTCGCGCTGGGCGCAATTTCGAGGTGACTCAGGGCTTCGGCACGCAGGTTGTCGAGCAGCAGGCGGGCGGTGACCTGACTGTAGCTCGGCTCACGCTCGACCAGGGTGCGGGAGGTCATTACCAACGCGGTGTTGACGTCGATCTGGGTCACACCGTCGTACAGGTTCTTCAGGGTTTCCTGTTCGATGTGGTTGGCGTCGACTTCCGGCAGGCCCTCGCAGGCCTCGGCGATGACGGTACGCAAACGGCCGAGGTCCAGCGGCTCGCGGCTGCCGTCAGGCAGGGTGATGCGAATGCTTGGGTGTGCTTCGCCGGTGCTCTGGCGCGCCTGGCGCTGGCGGGCGTGCTCTTCACGGTAGAGGACGTAGGCACGGGCAATTTTCTGTTCGCCCGAACGCATCAGGGCCAGTTCGACCTGATCCTGGATCTCTTCGATATGCAGAGTGCCGCCGGAGGGCAGGCGACGCTTGAAGATTGCGCTGATGACGTCGGTGAGTTCGTCGACAGTGGCGCGAATGCGCGAAGATGCGGCCGCCTGGCTGCCTTCAACCGCCAGAAACGCTTTGGTCATGGCGATGCGGATCTTGTCGTCGGTATAGGGCACCAGTGTGCCGTTGCGTTTGATCACCCGCAGCTGGCCTGGCGCGCTGAGCTGCAGGTCCGGATTCTGCTGGTTGTCTGTCTGCAGGGCGGATGATGTGGTGTCAGCGGCGGAAGGGGTGACCTGCATGACATGCTCCTTTGTTTGGTCGTGAACACAATATGTAGATGTTTGCGTAAGCTGGCTCGGCCAGCCTGGGGCGTGCTGTTCAAGCGGCAGACAGTCAATGGCAGCGTGTGGCGGCTGGTGACTATTTGATCAATATCTAGGTGTCTGCCCTGTGTTTGGCACAAGATAGTGTGTGTTTGTTGATGTGGCAAGGCGATTATTTGTCGATTTCATCGCATAATCGCCTTGACCTTGGCGTAGCTCAGAGCTGGCGCGGGTTTGCGGAAGTTGAGAAAAAATCACTATATCTAGTGTTTACTTTTTGCTTGTTTTCAGCCTGTTGCCAGCATGGAGATAAGCTGTTTCCAGCGCTCTGGGTCAGGGGCTGTGGCCTGAACGCAGGCGAGTGCTACAATCGCCGGCTGATTCGAGTAGTTCAGCTAGCGGGAGGCGAGGGTGGAGGCAGACAGTGGTTACATCCTGATTGTCGAGGACGACCAGAAGCTGGCAGGTCTGATTGCCGAGTTTTTGCAGGCGCAGGGTTTGCCTGTTGCAATTGAAGCGGACGGCGGCGCTGCGGTGCAGCGTATTCTCGATACCCAGCCTGCACTGGTTGTGCTGGATTTGATGCTGCCGGGTGAGGATGGTTTGTCGATTTGCGAGCGTGTTCGTGCCGCAGGCTTCGTGCGACCGATCCTGATGCTCACCGCGCGCAGTGAAGATGAAGCGCAGATCCGTGGCCTGGAGCTCGGGGCAGACGATTACGTCAACAAGCCGGTCAGACCGCAGGTACTGCTCGCGCGGATTCGTGCGCTGTTGCGCAGAACCAGCGAGCCGGAAACCAGCGAGGCGCCGACGCGCCTGGAATTTGGTGAGCTGATCATCGACAACGACCGCCGCGAGGCCTGGCTGCGTGGTGAGCTGATCGAGCTGACCGGTGCCGAGTTTGACCTGCTGTGGCTGTTGTCCAGTAATGCAGGGCGAATTCTGAGTCGTGAGGAGATCTTCATTGCGCTGCGCGGTATCGAGTACGACGGTCAGGACCGTTCGATCGATGTGCGCATCTCGCGCATTCGTCCAAAAATCGGTGATGATCCTGATTTGCCGCGATTGATCAAGACCGTCCGCAGCAAGGGCTATCTGTTCGTCAGTCCTGGTCCGGATCAGCAGTGAACTCGATTTTTCTGCGTATCTACGGTGGCATGCTGCTGGTGTTGGTCGCCGTCTCCTTTCTGGCGTTGATCAGCATCCGGATGATCAACGATGTGCGCGCGGAGGACTACCGCGAGCGGATGGCCACCGGTACTTTCCGGCTGATGGCCGATAATCTTGAACCGATGGACGAGGCGGAGCGCCAGAAGGCGCTGGCGGTCTGGATGCGACTGATCGGCGTACCGCTGGAGTTGCGCCGCCTGGATGATCTGGGGCTTGAGTCGGGTAACTGGTCGCGTCTGATCCAGGGCCGTGTGCTGGTGCTCAGCAGGGCGCCGGCCGAAGTACGGGTCTATAGTCTGGTCGACCTCAGCCAGCAGCAGGTGCTCACAGCCGATATCGAGAAAATCTCCGAGCAGCTGGGCCGGGCAACGCTGTTTCTGATTGCCGACGAGCTGGTACGTCACCCGGAAAGCGACATGCCTACCTGGCTGCAGCGACTGCGGCGGGACAAGGGCTTTGGCTTTCCGCTCAATCTCACTCGCCTGAACGAAACCGACCTGGACACCGACCAGCGTCGGCGTCTGGATGAGTTCGATACCGTGCTGAGTCTGGGGCCGGACGGTAACGCGGTGATGATGTATATGAAGATCCCGGATACCAACTGGGTAGTCAGCTTGGGGCCTATTTACCAGATGCAGGAGTATCCACCAGAGATGCTGCTGATGACGGGTTTGCTGGCGCTGTCGCTCAGTGGTCTGCTGATCTACCTGCTGGTGCGTCAGTTGGAACAGCGGCTGATGAATCTGGAGTCGGCAGCGACCCATCTGGCGCGCGGTAATCTTGATGCCCGGGCGGAGGTAATCGGCAGTGACTCGGTCGGCAGTCTGGCCCGCGCCTTCAACGACATGGCGGGACATTTGCAGCGGATGATGCGTATTCAGCAGGAGATGATCCGCGCCGTTTCGCACGAGCTGCGTACGCCGGTGGCGCGTCTGCGCTTCGGTCTGGAAATGGTCGAGACTGCTGGCAGTGAGGTAGACAGAAAGCGCTATCTGGACAGCATGGATGGCGACCTCAGTGAGCTGGACAAGCTGGTCGACGAAATCCTGACCTACGCTCGACTTGAGCAGGGGGCGCCGGCGCTGGTATTGCAGCCGGTCGATGTGCTGGCTACGGTCGAGCAGGTCGTGGCAGAGCTGCTACCGTTGGCGGCGAGCGTTCAGCTGGAACATGAAGATCTTTCCCATGGTCGTGCCCATGCCGTCGATGCTGAAGCGCGCTATCTGCATCGAGCGCTGACCAATCTTGTCAGCAACGCTCTGCGCCATGCCGCCGCCAGGGTCAAGGTCACCACGCGGGTTGCCAATGGGCGCTGTCGGCTGATTGTGGAGGATGATGGTCCGGGGATTCCCGAGGCTTATCGTGAGCGGGTCTTTACGCCGTTCCTGCGGCTGGATGACAGTCGCACCCGCGCCAGTGGCGGTTACGGCCTAGGCTTATCCATCGTGCGCCGAATTGCCTACTGGCACCGTGGCTACGCGCGGGTTGAAACGTCGAAGGAGCTGGGCGGGGCGGCCTTTATCATCGACTGGCCGCTACGCCAGTAGGTTTTGTCATCCGAAACGACAAGGGCACAGACACTGTGCCCTTTTTTGTTGCTCAGCGCTGGTGCCCGTTCACGAGCAGACGGAATGCCGTGGTAGCTGGGCCCGGCTCAGGTTTGCGGCCGCAGATAAGATCGCAGTATATGGCGCTTTCACCGATGCGCACGATGTACAGCGCCAGACTCTGGGCGTCCATCTCCGGTTTGATCTCGCCGGCGGCAATCGCCTCTTCAAACATCTTCTGCCAGGTACTGATCAGGCGCTCCTGCAAACCGGAGGTGCGCGCAGTAAGCAGTTGCAGCCCCCACTGCGGCTCGGCTTGCAGAAAGTCGTACATGGGGCGGGCGTTGATCAGTGCGACGTTGATGTCCTCATAGATCTGGGTCAGGTACTCGATGCCCTTGAGGTTGGGCGTCTGTTCGGCTCGGGCGATGGCTTCGTCGTAGATCCGCTTGTATAGCGACCAGAGAATTTCCCCCATCAGCAAGTCCTTGTTGCCCACCCAGCGCATCAGCGTCGCACGTCCGATTCCCAGCTCTTCGGCCAACTGCGACAGGTTCAGACGGCGCCCCTCAAGCCACCAGCTACGGGCCATACGAAAGGCGGAGATCGGCGTTGCGCGTTCGTCGGTTTTGCGTTTGGAGAGGGCAAGAGCAAGGGGGGTCTGGTGGCTGGTCATTCGCTGCTTTCCTGGCGTTGGGTTTTCTTCTTTGGCTCAAGGGGTGCATGGTAACAATGGTGATACCAAGAAGGAAAGTGTCCCGCAATTGAAGCAAGGGGAAGTGGGTGAGCAAATGTGTAGCCGCGCTTCACTGGTTCGTCAGTGGGCGGTTCCGTCTGGCTGGAAAACGCTCCGGCCAGACGTCTCGGTGCAGATCATCCGCGGCCAATGAATGGCATTCGGGTGGCCATGATGGTCATGAACTGAACGTTGGTTTCCAGCGGCAGTTCGGCCATCTGAACAACCGCCTGGGCGACGTGCTCCACGTCCATCACCGGCTCGACCATGATCTCGCCGTTGGCCTGCGGAATGCCACGCTGCATCGGCGCGGCCATCTCGGTGGCGGCGTTGCCGATGTCGATCTGCCCACAGGCGATGTTGTACTTGCGGCCGTCCAGTGAGGTGGCTTTGGTCAGGCCGGTCATACCGTGTTTGGAGGCGGTGTAGGGCGCGGAGTTGGGACGCGGGGCAGTGGCTGAGATTGATCCGTTGTTGATGATGCGGCCACCCATCGGGGTCTGTGCTTTCATCAGTCGAAAGGCCTGCTGGGTGCAGAGGAAGGCACCGGTCAGGTTGGTATCGATGGTCGCCTGCCAGTGTTCGAACGGCAGGTCCTCAAGCGGCAGCGGCGGTGCCCCGGTGCCTGCGTTATTGAACAGTACATCGAGACGACCCCAGGTGTGCTGTACCTGGTCAAACAGTGCCTTAACCGATGCTGGGTCGCGCACGTCTGAGGTAATCACCAGTGCATTGCTGGCCAGTTCACCCAGGCCTTCCAGGCTGCGCTGCAGTTTATCGGCGTTGCGACCGGTGAGGGCAACGTGATAGCCCGCCTTGAGCAGGGCAATGCTGGTGGCGCGGCCGATGCCGGTGCCTGCGCCGGTAACTAGCGCGACTTTGGTAGGGGAGGCGGACATGGACGTTCCTCTGTTGTTGTATGAGCGGACAGAGGATACACCAGAGGTTGGTGCGGCAAGTGTCGCCATGCCGACAGCGCGAGGCGACCGGCATGGCGGGTTGCTTAGTTGATACCTTTGCGGCGTACATCCCAGTCGCGATCGGTGCACAGGTCGCAATTGCTGCCGTAGAAGCTGTCTTCGGCGCTGGCGTCGTCCATCAGGTGATAACGGAACCAGGCGGTTGCCGGGCCACGGAAGTCACCGGCGTTGCCCACCGGTTCAAAGTGGCTGGCGCCGGACAGTTCGCCCCAGAATACCGGTACGTTGGCGCGGGTGTAGACCGGCAGGGCATTCAGGGTGGGGCTGGCGATGGTGTCGATGCTGCCGGTCATCAGGAACATCGGGCCATTTTGGTTGGATTGAGAGCTGCTGTTGTGACCCAGGCCAATGGTGTAGGGCTGGAAGGGCGCAGTCACTTTGATGCGGTAGTCCTGACCCGCCATGATGGTGCCGCCGCCGCCCTGGGAGTGACCCGCAGCGCCGATGCGGTTCAGGTCCAGCTTGCCGGCATAGGTGCCGGTGCTGCGGTTGTTCTGGGTGGTCAGGTAATCGACGCAACCGAGCATTTCCTGGCCAGTGCCAGCATTGGAGGTATTGGCGGCGATCACAACGAAACCGTGCGAAGCCCAGTGCTGCAGCAGGGAGGCATAGGTGTTCGGCGAGGCAGTGGTGCCGTTACCCCAGACAATGATCGGGTGCTTGCGATTATTCGCGCCAAGTGTGGAAGGACGGAATACCGTGCAGCTGGCGCCAGCGCTGCCGCTAGTGGTAGCGAAGGAGCCGCTGGCGCTGAAGTTGCTGACGCCCGGGAAGCCGGTGCCGGTGTCAGGGGCTGTGCCGCCGCCACCGCCTGGGTTGTTCGCCAGCGCGACGCTGGCAAGGGATAGGCCGAGTGTGAGTGCGGCCAGCTTGAACAGAGGTGCGTTCATCCTGAGAGTCCTTTTTCTGTTGTTGTATGGATGGCTGCGCCGAGATAGCGCAGGACACCAACGTTAGGGAGCTGCACAGAGGGGTAAAGTCGCCCGGATGGGTTATCCCGGCGTGTTGTCTCAGGAGGGAGATAAGTGGGTCTGTAAGTAGTTACGGCAAGCCTTTGTTATCAGAGCGGATTGCCTGGGACTGCGGTGGCAGCGGCCCTGTGCCACTTCACCCGAATGGGCTCAGTCACCAGAGCGCGCACTGACTCCTTCAAGGGTTGCGAAGGAGGTGTCCTTGGCCGTAAGCAGGAAATCCTGCAGATAAGGCATCGCCATCATGTCTTCGCGTACGGCGGCATACAGCGTGCCGAACAGGCCGTCCGGCCCAAGTCGACAGGCGCTGGCGTAGCCCTTATGCAGGTATTCCGCGAGCGCCCAGTTGGGCAAGCAGCAGACGCCGCGCCCCGACGCCACCAGCTGCATCATCATTATGGTCATTTCGGCGGTACGAATGCCTGCCGGTTCAACGCCGGCCGGATCCAGAAACTGTTTGAAAACGTCCAGTCGCTCGCGTTCTACCGGGTAGGTGATCAGCGTCTCCCCAACCAGATCGTCAGGCGTGATGTGCTGGCGAGTGCTGAGCGGGTGCTGGTTACTCACTGCCAGCAGGGCTTCGTAAGTGAACAGCGGAACGTAGGTGATACCGGGGATGTCGAGCGGGTCCGAGGTGACGACCAGGTCCAGGTCACCCCTGGCCAGCGCGGGTAGTGGGGCGAAGAAAAAACCGGAAGCAAAATCCACCTCGACCTCGGGCCAGGCGTTACGGAACTGGTCAATGGTCGGCATCAGCCACTGGAAGCAGCTGTGACATTCGATGGCCATGTGCAGGCGTCCGGCTTGCCCACCAGCAAGCCGCTGGATGTCGCGCTCGGCCTGGCGCACCTGGGGTAGCAGGGTGTCGGCCAGTCGCAGCAGTCGCAGGCCTGCACTGGTAAACCGCACGGGTTTGCTCTTGCGCACAAACAGGCTCATACCCAGCCGTTCTTCCAGGTCCTTGATCTGATGTGACAGGGCTGATTGGGTCAGATGCAGTCGCTCGGCTGCTTCAACAAGGCTTTCGGCCTCGCGCAAGGTAGACAGGGTGCGCAGGTGACGGAGTTCAAGCATGGCGGCTGGATTTGTCTGCATGAGAAAAATCGAACTATAGCATGAGCAATATGAGTTTGATTCAGCGGTTGCCGCGCGCGAGCATTGCCCACTTTATTGATCTGTCAGGAGGCACCTCATGTTGCTGCACCAAACCGGCCCCAATACATCACCCGCTCAGGAGTCAGATCGCTGGCACCAGCAGGCCGATGCTGGCATGGCATGGGTCAGCGTAGCAGCAGAGGGTATGCCACCGTTTGACTCGCTGCTGGAACGGGTTGCCAGGGCGCGTGCTGCCGGGTTCAACGTTAAACCCATTATTCCGGGGCCGCTGTCATTGTTGTGGTCGATGACCGATGGGGACGAGGCAGCATTGGAGCAACTGGACGGTTTGCTGGATGGTTATGACAGCCTGTTGCTCGCGCTTGGCAAGCAGGGTGTGGAGTGGGTTGAGTTGGATGAGCCCCAGCTTGCGCGGCCATTGGCACCGGTCTGGACCGCAGCCTGCGAGCATAGCTACAACCGACTGCAGCGTACCGCCCTCAAGCGGCTGCTGGCGGTGAGCGGCGGCGCTCTGGTCGACAATCTGGGGCTGGCCTGCAACCTGCCCGTTGATGCACTGCAGATCGAACTGCGTGACCCGGAACGTGCGCTGGTGACAGTGCTGGATCGGCTTCCTGCCTACAAGGCGCTATCACTGGTACTGCCGGCGTCTGACCTGTCTGCAGAGTTGGTGGCGCAGTTGCAAGGCGTATATCAGCGGTTGGGGCCGCGTCTGTGGCTGGCTGCAACAGCCCCGCGTGATGTTGCTGACCTGGCGGTGCGCCTCGGCAACTCGTCGCGGATCGCTGCCTGACGCTTCAACCGGTGCCTGTCTGCCTGTAGAGTAGCGCCCCATTACCTTTCGGGAGCGAATCATGCAGGAACTGTTGCTACATTGCCGTCCAGGCTTCGAAGGCGAAGCCGCTGCGGAGATGCAGGAGCTGGCCAACGAGCAGGGCATAGCCGGCTACCCCGTGACCCGAGACGGCAGTGCGCTGGTGCGCTTTGTCTGCCCGCAGACGGGCGATGCCCAGCAGCTCATGCAGGCCATCGACTTCCGGCAACTGATCTTCGCTCGACAGTGGGCGCTGGGGAGTTGGGTAGAGCTCGACCCGGAGGACCGCGTCAGCCCGATTATTACCGCCTGTGCACAGGGCCCGATTGCCTCGCTGTTCTGGCTGGAAACCGCCGATACCAACGACGGTAAGGCGCTTGCCGCGCTGACCAAAAAGCTCAGGGGGCCGCTGGAGCGCGCGCTGACCAAGACCCGCTTCGTGCGCCCGAATAAAACCGAGCTGCCGCGTCTGCACCTGTGTTTCGAGAGTGGTCAGAAGGTCTTCGTCGGCTGGTCCTGGGCTGACAATGGCGCGCCCTGGCCAATGGGCATTCCGCGTCTGCGCGTGCCGAAAGAGGCGCCAAGCCGCTCGACGCTGAAGCTGGAAGAGGCGTGGCATCACTTTATTCCGCGTGATGACTGGGACATGCGCCTAAAGGCGGGTATGACCGCCGTCGACCTGGGCGCTGCCCCCGGTGGCTGGACCTGGCAACTGGTCAACCGGCTGATGAAGGTGATTGCCGTCGACAACGGTCCGATGGATCGTCGCCTGATGGATAGCGGGCAGGTTGAGCATGTGCAGGCCGACGGCTACATGTACAAGCCCAAGCGTACCGTCGACTGGATGGTGTGTGACATCGTCGACAAGCCTGCCCGCAGCAGCGCCCTGGCCGCCAAATGGATTACCCAGAAGCTGTGCCGCGAGCTGATCATCAACTTCAAGTTGCCGATGAAGCAGCGCTACCCCGAAGTAATGCAGTGTCTGGCGCATATTCAGGATGCCTTGGACGAGGTTGGCATCAAGGCAGAGCTGGCTTGCAAGCAGTTGTATACCGACCGGGAAGAGGTGACCTGCCATATTCGGGTGTTGCGGTAGGCCGTATCTCGTTAACCGCGCGCCTGCGCGAAACGCTTCTTTTGGTCATAGAGTAAGGCGCCAGGCGGCCTCCGGTGTCTCAAACCATCGTCGTTGATCGGGTGACGGGGCGTCGGTATCGCATTGTCTGACAGCCAGTCGCGTCTCTGAGCACGTTCATCCTACGCAGTTGCTTGCCTGTACTAGGCGTATACCCGCCAAACATCGCGCAGACCAGGCGGAAACGATACATCTGGCTGGGCTGCGACCATTGTATTTTTTGCATCATGAGTTTGACTAATGCAGTAGTGAAATACGTTCAGTTTTGTTCAATTTCAGGCTGGCATAAACTGCCGGCTATTCCCTGGTGTGTACGCCAGAAAAAGAAATTGAGAGCGCTGAATAGACTGTTGCTGCATTCAGGCTTTTTTCAGATGTCAGGATACCGACTGCGATGAACACCGAGTTTGAGTTTGCTATCAAAAGCATTTGTTTTGATGAGAATTACCACCCCTCCGACAGTACGCGGATAACTACCAATTTCGCCAACCTTGCTCGTGGTGATAATCGCCAGGAGAATTTGCGTAACGCTCTGAGGATGATTGATAACCGCTTCAATGCGTTGGCACATTGGGATAACCCCAAGGGCGAACGTTATGCAGTCGAACTGGAAATAATTTCTGTCGAGATGGCGGTTGACGCTTCGGATACAGCGGATAGCTTTCCAGCGATCGAGATACTGAAAACCAATATTGTTGATAAAAAGACCAACAGACGCATTGAAGGTATCGTCGGCAACAACTTCTCATCCTACCTCCGGGATTATGACTTCAGCGTAGTGTTGCTGGACCATAACAAAGGGCAATCCAGTTTCAGCGTGCCAGCCGATTTTGGTGATCTGCACGGTAAGCTGTTCAAGCATTTTGTGGACTCAGGTGCGTATAAGCAGCATTTCAAAAAGCTGCCGGTTATCTGCCTGAGTGTTTCGGATAACAAAACCTACTATCGGACCGGTAACCAGCACCCTGTGCTGGGCTTTGAGTATGAACCAAATGAGTCTTCTTTAACTGAGCAGTATTTTAAGAAGATGGGGCTGGCTGTTCGCTATTTCATGCCGCCAAACAGTGTTGCACCGCTGGCGTTCTACTTTTTCGGAGACTTGCTTAACGATTACACCGATCTGGAGCTCATCAGTACCATCAGCACCATGGAAACGTTCCAGAAAATCTATCGGCCAGAGATATACAACGCTAACGCGGCTGCCGGAAAGTGCTATCAACCCAACTTGCAGAATCCGGATCACTCATTGACCCGCATTGTCTATGACCGAAAAGAACGCAGCGAGCTTGCTGTTGCACAAGGAAAGTTTGCTGAGGAGCACTTCATCAAGCCTTACCGGGATCTGCTTGAGCAGTGGTCTGCCAGTTGCTCTCTTTAAATAACCAGGATACACGGCACGATTTACCATGAACAAACTATTACCTACGTCAACTGCGGGCAGCCTGCCCAAACCATCCTGGCTTGCGGAACCGGAGAAGCTGTGGTCACCCTGGAAGCTTGAAGGGGAAGCGCTGCGCGAAGGCAAGCGCGATGCATTGCGCCTGTCGTTGCATGAGCAGCAACACGCGGGTATTGATATTGTGAGTGATGGAGAACAAACACGTCAGCACTTCGTAACCACCTTTATCGAACACCTCGATGGTGTCGATTTTTCGAAGCGGGAAACTGTTCGGATTCGTGATCGGTACGATGCCAGTGTGCCGACTGTCGTTGGCTCGGTTGCTCGCCAGAAGCCGGTGTTTGTTGAGGACGCAATCTATTTACGGCAACTGACGGATCAACCTATCAAGTGGGCACTGCCAGGGCCCATGACTATGATTGATACGCTTTACGATGCGCACTACAAAAGCCGCGAAAAGCTGGCCTGGGAGTTCGCTAAGATTCTCAATCAGGAAGCCAAAGAACTCGAGGCCGCCGGTGTCGACATTATTCAGTTTGATGAGCCTGCTTTTAACGTGTTCTTTGATGAGTTGAATGACTGGGGTGTAGCCACGTTGGAGCGAGCCATAGAAGGCCTGAAATGTGAAACGGCGGTCCACATTTGCTATGGCTATGGCATCAAGGCTAATACCGACTGGAAAAAAACGCTGGGTTCCGAATGGCGTCAGTACGAAGAAGCGTTCCCCAAACTGCAAAAATCCAAGATCGATATGATCTCGCTGGAGTGTCAAAACTCGCATGTTCCAATGGACCTGATTGAACTGATCCGCGGAAAGAAGGTGATGTTGGGTGCCATTGATGTGGCAACCAATACTGTAGAAACACCGGAGGAGGTTGCCAGCACTCTGCGTAAGGCGCTGCAGTTTGTTGACGCCGACAAGCTTTACCCGTGCACCAACTGTGGTATGGCGCCTCTGTCTCGCGAGCTGGCGAGAGGGAAGTTGAGAGCCTTGAGCGCGGGTGCAGAAATTGTTCGCCAGGAGGTCCTTGGTTAGTAGCGTGAGGGTGTAATGACTTGGGAGCAGCAGCGGTTGAAATTTTAGATCAATCACGCTGCCTTTAACGGGCTGGTTTTGGAAAGGCTCTGGCTTACGTTCGCTGGCCCCCATATTACGCTCAGGGCGTCCACCCACGCTGTATTTGTATTTATGATTTTAGGACCTGCCATGTCTTTTCCCTGCTCTGTCGTAGAACCCTTGAGCTTTCGAGAAGCGCTCGGGCACTATGCTTCCGGTATCACGGTCATCACCTCAAATGTCGATGGCGAGCCGATTGGTTTTACCTGTCAATCGTTCTACAGCGTGTCGATGAGCCCTCCGTTGGTATCATTCAGCGTCAAATCCAACTCGTACAGCTATCCCAAAATTCGCCGGGCGGGACGGTTTGCGGTCAATATCCTATCCGGCGATCAGGTCAGCATATCCAACCGGTTTGCTCGGCAAGGCGCGGACAAATGGCACAGCGTTGAGTGGCAGAGTTCGCCTTTGGGAAGCCCTGTCATTGACGGTAGCCTGCACTGGCTGGATTGCGAAATTCACGCCGAACACGTCGCGGGCGACCACTTGATCGTGATTGGCGAGGTGAAAGCGTTGAGCCCGCAAGAATCTGCTCCCGTCGAGCCGCTGCTGTACTTTAAGGGGCAATATCATTCACTTCCTGCGTATGGTGCAGAGTGAGTAGTGCGCGTGATGTTTTGCCTAACCTGGCAGGCCCATGCGTGCTCTCAAAATGACAAAAGTGGAGTGCCATCTGTTGTTTGGAATCAGGTCGTGATTTCTGTCTGCTGTGCGCACTCTGCACTCTCTATCAATCATAGCTTTGCCGGCCAGGACTCAGGGGGATGGTTGGAATCTGCCTTTTAACCAGCCCAATCACCTCGGCCTGCTGGTCTTTGCGGAAGTACAGTCGTACATCCTGGCTGTTGAACTGCTCCGGATTTTCTATTTGCGCGGCGTACTCAGGCGGCAGTTCGTAAGGTAGCGTTAGCACGATAAGGCCTTGCTCGGCGTCCAGCATGGCCTCCAGCACGTCGCTCCACAGATACTCACCATGCTGAAAGTCCTGCCAGTAGGTTTGGTAGCTCGAGTCGCCACCCACCGAGGCCAGTCCGATCCCTACCAAAGCCGGGCCTGCCAGTGCGGCAATGGATAGCGCCGGGTTGCTGATCAATAGCATCAACACCACCCCAATCATCAGGAAAGGGATGACGCGTATAAAGATAAAGACCATGTCGGGAATGTCTTGCCAGCGGCAGACCTCCAAGTGCTTGAAGGTTGCGCGGTAGACGAAGATGGTTTTTTGCATGGCTTGTTTGTAGAAAAGGATAACCAGCACTGATATTGGAAAGAAGAATAGTCTGAAGTTTTCGTAGTCTCCTATGAGGGCAAAACACAGGCTAACGGCAAAAGAAATGCTGCCCACAACTATCATTCCCATGCCATTTTGCAAGATGCTCTGGTCGATTGCTTTAACGGTCCATGTCTTGATTTCTGTGCCACCTGTATGAATCCAGTTCTGGCTTCCAGAAAGGTCCGGTGTTTTGCGCCACGAGGTCCGTCTCATTGCGTTGTTCCTGCGTTAAAAATGCTTGGCACGTGTCTGTCGGGTCGATTTATAGATGTGTGTGCTGCCTGTTGATGGCTGGGCTCATTACAATTCGTATATCTGCCGGCCGGGTGTGAGTTCGATGTCGGGTATTCGGTCCTTAACCATGGAAATCACTTCGGCCTGCTGGTCTTTACGGAAGTACAGTCGGACATCCTGGCTGTTGAACTGCTCCGGATTTTCTATCTGGGCTGCGTACTCGGCGGGCAGTTCGTAGGGCAGTGTTAGCACGATGAGGCCTTGCTCGGCGTCGAGCATCGCCTCCAGCACCTCGCTCCACAGATACTCATCATGATGAAAGTCCTGCCAGTAGGTTTGGTAGCTCGAATCGCCACCCACCGAGGCTAGTCCGATCCCCACCAAAGCCGGGCCGGCCAGCGCAGCAATGGAGAGTGCCGGGTTGCTGATCAACAGCATCAAGACAATCCCGATCATCACGAAAGGGAATACACGCAGGAAGATAAACACCATGTCAGGAATGTCTTGCCAGCGGCACACCTCAAGGTGCTTGGAGGTTGCGCGGTAGACGAAGACGGTTTTTTGCATGGCTTGTTTGTAGAAGATGAAAGTCATGGGTAGAGCAGCCAGGAAGGCCGCGTAACCCATGCCTACCCACAGGCCGAACCCAACCGTTATGAGCGTGCTTATGACAATGATGCTGCCTTCAGGGATTATTCTCTTGTCGATTGCTTTGACTGTCCAGGTAGCTACGGCTGTCTCATTATCATGTGTCCACTCTTGGTCTTCTGTTAAGTTCGGTATTTTGCGCCACGAGGTCCGTCTCATTGCGTTGTTCCCGCGTTAAAAATGGTTGGCACGTGCCCGCAAAAGTCTGTCGGGGCGGTTTATAGGTGTGTGCTGCCTGTTGATGGCTACGCCCATCAAAATTCGTATATCTGCCTGCCCGGCGTCAGTTCGATGTGTGGTATCCGGTTCCTGACCATGGCAATCACCTCGGCTTGCTGGTCTTTGCGGAAGTACAGTCGGACATCCTGGCTGTTGAGCTGCTCCGGACTTTCTATTTGCGCGGCATACTCAGGCGGCAGTTCGTAAGGTAGCGTTAGCACGATGAGGCCTTGCTCGGCGTCCAGCATGGCCTCTAGCACGTCGCTCCACAGATAGTCATCATGCTGAAAGTCTTGCCAGTAGGTTTGGTAGCTCGAGTCGCCACCCACCGAGGCCAGTCCGATCCCCACCAAAGCCGGGCCGGCCAGCGCAGCAATGGAGAGTGCCGGGTTGCTGATCAATAGCATCAGGACAATCCCGATCATCACGAAAGGGATGACGCGTATAAAGATAAACACCATGTCAGGAATGTCTTGCCAGCGGCACACTTCAAGGTGGTTGGAGGTTGCGCGATAGACGAAGACTGTTTTTTGCATGGAGTGTTTGTAGAAAAAAAAGCCCATGAATGCGGCAGTCGCGCAGAATATATCGACTTCAAAAGCATCGTTAAAAAAATAGCTATACAAAGCGATGCAAAGCGACGCTCCTATGATGCAGATAATTCCTATCCCGTCGAATGCCAGTATCTTCTTGTCAATAGCCTTGACTGTCCATGTCAATAGAACGCCTTCTTCGGAGTGCTTCCACTCCATCTTTTTTGAAAGCTCTGCTGTTTTGCGCCATGAGGTCCGTCTCATTGCGTTGTTCCTGCGTTAAAAATGGTTGGCACGTGCCTGCAAAAGTCTGTCGGGCTGGTTTATAGGTGTGTGTGCTGCCTTTTGATGGCTGGGCTCATTACAATTCGTATATTTGCCGGCCGGGTGTGAGTTCGATGTCGGGTATTCGGTCCTTAACCATGGCAATCACTTCGGTCTGCTGATCTTTACGGAAGTACAGTCGGACATCCTGGCTGGTGAACTGCTCGGGATTTTCTATCTGGGCTGCGTACTCGGCGGGCAGTTCGTAGGGCAGTGTTAGCACGATGAGGCCTTGCTCGGCGTCGAGCATCGCCTCCAGCACCTCGCTCCACAGATACTCATCATGATGAAAGTCCTGCCAGTAGGTTTGGTAGCTCGAGTCGCCACCCACCGAGGCCAGTCCGATCCCCACCAAAGCTGGGCCGGCCAATGCGGCAATGGATAGCGCCGGGTTGCTGATCAATAGCATCAACAACACCCCAATCATCAGGAAAGGGAATACACGCAGGAAGATAAACACCATGTCAGGAATGTCTTGCCAGCGGCAGACCTCCAAGTGCTCGGAGGTTGCGCGGTAGACAAAGACGGTTTTTTGCATGGCGTCTTTGTAAAAGAGAAACCAGCCAAGCAAAACGGAAATATAAAAAACACCTGCATAGCGGCCTTCGCCAAGTAACATGCTATATAGCCCTACGGCGGCTCCAAGAGTGCACGGCACAATGATGGAGTCACCGCGGTTCATGATTTTGTGGTCTATCGCTTTTACCGTCCACGCCATTGCTGCAGGATCTTCTGCATGTCCCCACTTCATTTTTTCTGATAGCTCTGCTGTTTTGTTCCATGAGGTCCTTCTCATTAAATGACTCCCAAATTAAAGCTGGACTTTGAACTTTTTCTCACATGCTCATAAGGGGATGTGGTGATACTAGCGAGTTTGAATTGTCCATATTTTACGTAAGGATTTTCATGCAACGTGTCCGCCTGTATTCCGGCCAGGTCGATGCTGAATCGATATCCGAGATTGTCGGGGCGTTGCAGCACAGGAGGTGGATAGTTGATGCTGATGTCTAGTCTGTCCATGCCACGGGAGCGTGGTATGTGAACTAGCCAGATACGCCAGTCAGTCGTCTTGTAAGCAGGCCAAGCCGTGTTCGGATGATTGCGCGTTCCAAGGGAATCCCATTCACCAAGCTCGTTGAACTCAATCCAGCGACCCTCTGACATATATCCCGAGTACATGCCCGCGCGGTAGCCGGTTTCTCTGTCAGAGCGAAACCAATTACCCTCAGTGACCATCATCGGGTAGAGGCTTATCGTTTGTCCGGCGATGCTCGGAGGGAAAATCAGCTTTAGCCAAACACCGTCTTCTTGTGTTTTCGCAATAATGGTAGGGCGCAGCAACACTTCGTGCAAAGCTCTTAGTTCGTCTGTATTTCCCTGCGTGGTATTTTCCCAGAAACTTTTGTCTGATTTCCCCCAGCGGCTGCGGTAGAGCCAAAGTTCTAACCCACTTAGTTTCAAAGCATCGGCAATTATTGATGCTGTCAGGTACAGGACGCCAAGTAGCGCTATTGCTATGGTAATCCAGGGGGCAAAGAAAACCCCCGCTGCTCTGCTTCCGATAAAAGCTCCTATCGCTCGAGATAGCTGAGCCATTGAGAAAAGACCCATTCCGAATGTAGCTAGTTGCTTTATCTGCAGCGCTAAAGCTCTGTTCGCTGATTTTGCTTGATTTATCTCGTCGTTTTGATGCCAGAATTCGGCTGCCGCGGCAATAACAGAAAGCGCAGACACTGCAATTGCTCGCATTGCAAAACTCTTGAACAGTGCCTTGTGCTCTAAGCCGCTTTCCCACTTATGGGCCGCAGCACTGGTAAGTCGGATTAGTTGCGGTTTAGCCCCGGTAGTTGTAACCGAGCCCGTTAGACCACTAATCTTCGACCACGCCGGTATCAACGTCATTGTGGCCAGGCTCGCCAGCATGCTGCTGGCGGCCGTGCTCACTGCTAACTGGTCTTGCCGGTTCCATTCGCCACTAGCGCCGGCTGCGGTCATGGCCTCGTGGAAGTTCCAGATGTTGAGGACGGTGACCAGGCCGGCGAGACCTTGGGCGGCGTTGCGTTTTGTCCATTCGTTTACCCGTTTGAGGTAGGCGCCATAGTCTCGTGCTTTCAGTTCCAGCTGTTGCGCCAGCTCCGCACGGACCAGGGTCTGTATGGAGTAGGTGCGGTGCTCAGTATGAGTACGCAGGGTCTGGGTGTTGAGTTCGCCGCTGGCCAGAACCTTGTTTGGGATCTCCAGCATGAGGGAGTCGAGCTGGCGTTTGAGCTGATGGACGTCCCTTACCGCTGCCATGCGATCGTGGGCTCTGCCTATCCTCACGACACGGCTTTGGGCGTCAATGCGGCGAGTGAGCTGAGTGACCTTGCGCATCCAGGCGGCGTGTTTTTGCCGGTATTGACCGTCGATCACCAGAAACGGGCGGGTTTCGTTGGTCAGGCTATGTATGGATACCGAGATAGACGCATGGGCAATGGTTTTCCAGCGCGGCGCATGGCGGCTGCTGATGGCGGGAAGCAGCTTGAATTCGAATGCTTGCCAGGTCTTTTCGTAGTTGGCAGCTGCGACGCGCAGTAAGGTTTCGTAGGCTTTCTGCGCTGGCCTGCTCAGGCGCTGAAAGATCGCGCTGTTGCGGATGGTTTCGTTGCTGAGGACGTCGCTGATTTCCTGTGTGCGCTTGGCGACGGAGGCACTGGTCGCCAGGGATATGCCGTCCTCTTCGACGAACTCCTTGGCCAGTTGCTCGATACCTGAGGCGAGCTCTGCGTCGAAGTTGTAGTTGGCCAGACCAATCAGCGTTTTGGGGATGGCGTAGTCCTCAATCACCCATTGCTGCGCTTGCTGATCGTGGGCGAGGAAGGACAGCCAGGCGTCAGCGTGGTTGATCAGGCTCAGGCACTGTTCTTCGTCCGTCTGATCGAGAAATAGCCCCAGTGGGTCAGGTCCCAGTCTCTTTAACCAGGTGATCAGGTCTTGCAGGCAGGGCGTCAGTCTGGCGTGTATATCCTCGAGCTCTTGCTCTTTTTCCAGTGCGAAGGTTTGTGATTCCTCAAAGCGCACCTGGTCGCGCAGGGTTTCCCGCGTGCCCCATTGTTCAACCAGACCGTCCAGTTTGGCCGGCATATCCTGCCCGTATCCGCTAATCAGTTGCTGCTGGTGTTGTTCCAACGTCTGGCCCGCGGCGATTGCGCTGATTCCATCCGTTGGTCTGTTCAATTCCTTCAGGTAGCGCGCCTTGGCAGTGAGATAGTCCTGCGCCTTCTGTTTGAATGCGTGAAAGGCTTCTGGTGACAGCCCCATCTCTGACTCCAGCGGAGAGAAATCAACACCGGCCAGCAGTTCGATATGTTGAGCTATGGTCAGCTTGTGCAGGTGTTGCTCTTCGAACTGGCTGAGTTCGAGCGCCGGTCCGGCGCTCTGCATGCTGAGGTCATCAAGGATGCCAAGATGATCGTCCAGCGCGATGAACAGGGCGGAGTCCTGGTCGGGTACGCTGGCAAGCACTGTGTTGCTGCCCAGGACCGGTTTGTGTGTGGCGTCTTCACCTGTGGCCTGTGTGGGCAGCGTGGTGCTGTCGAAGCGCTGGCCGGGGACTGCTGTGCCGTTGTCGATATCGGCGACTGTCTCGCCCAAGTGCCTCAGCGGGGCGCAGTGGGGTGCCGAGAGCGTTTTGGCATAGGTGGCCAAATCGAGTCCACGCATCCATTTTTCCTGGTTCACCGGCTCCTGCATGCGCTCGTGTGTCCAGGCCGTCCACCGCTCGGCTGAGTAGGCGATATACAGCTGGTGTTGGCGTGGGTACAGCAGATGGCTGAGGCCATTTGAGCAGGCAAGTGGTTGACCTGCAGCACGGGCGCTGCTGGCGACTTTGCTGAAGCGAGCGCCGATTATCTGGTATTCGTCCCGGGTATTGGCGGTGCGGTCGATCACATACAGCCAACCGTCACGCAGTTGCCGCAGGGTATAGCTGCGCTGGTTCAGCACTGGCAGTGATTGGTGGCCCTGCCAGTGCGGTGGAATAGGATTGGGGCCGGGCTGGTCAGAACTGTCCGAGGCCTCATCAATCGCGTAACGCACCGGGAAGATGGCGAGCTCTTGCTCCTGGAGCGGGCACTGAGCGGCTGCGCTGGCGGGTTTGTCTTCGAAGATGGCCCAGAGGCTTTCCAGTAGTGCCTGTTCTCTATGCAGGATGGTCATGGTTCTCGGCATTCCTTGCGATAGCGCATACGCAGTTGCGGTAGTAGTGCTGCAGTTGTTGGTCGGGTGTTTGCGGGGGCTGCTGCTTAACCTGCGCAAGCCCGCGTTGGAACGCGCCCTGGGGGGCGACTGCAAAGTCGCTGCCATCACGCAGGCTGAGGTCGCACCACACCGCGATGCTGCGCTCGGTGCTGAGACCAAAGGCTTCGGCATCCGCGAGGCGTGCGTCGAACCAGGCATCCAGTGCATGTTTGGGAATCGCCGCAAGGGCTGTTTTTCGGTTTTTTTGCAGCCAGCGGTAAAGGCGCTCTTTCAACTGGTGTTGGTAGGCTTGCTGCAGGGCTGACAGCTGCGGGTGCCCGAGTGGTAAGACGGGAAGCGCGTTTTCGGTTGCTCGCGGGGCGGGGCTGAAATCGTGCCAGCGCGACGGTTGTTGCGGGAGCAGTGCGCTGGATGGCGCAGCGATACGCCAGCGCGTGATTGGTCCCATAACCGCGCGAAGGGTGTCGGCGTGGTAGCTGTGCAGCCAGAACCAGGCGACCAATGGATCGGCATAACGCAGCAGGGTTTCTCCGCCGGTAACGTCGGAGACGTGATTAAAGCGGCGCAGGTGAATGGCGACAGCGTTCAGGCTCAAGTGACTGCTGAGCTCGGCGGCGCTTGAGTGCAGCGCTAGGTCGGTTTCGAATTCAAGGAAAAGACCGGAAGCGGGATCGGCGCTTACCAATAGCGGGCCAAGATCGGCTGCGCCGTGCCAGGGGGTATCGAAATAGAGCGGTTCGACTTCCAGCACTTCATTGCGTCCATACAGGCGCGCGAGCGCATCGGGGTAGCGCGCGCCATCGATCAGCAGGTATCGACGCATCATGTCCTGATACCCGCTGTTGGCGCATTGTGCGCTCGGTCGATGCTGTCCGGGTACAGAGCATGCTGTACTGCGGTAAATAGGGCGAACATCCGTGTTCCTTGCTATGCGATCCATGCGGCGTTCGAGCGATAGCGCTCAGGCCGTGGAGCAAAGCTTAGGGGCGTCGCCAGACAATGGCTGTGAAAAGCTCGGAAAAATTGGAGGCAGTGCGCATTTGCTGACAAAAATGCACTGATTCAGGCATCACGCCAGAGTCGCCGGATGCTCTCTGGCGTGGTTGGTCGCTACGCTGAACGGATTACAGCGGCTCAAGCAGGGTGATGCGCTCTTCTTCAAGCAGAATGGGAGCGAAGTTGCTGATGGCGTCGCGGCGGGCTTCCGATTCTTCCCAGCGCTGCCAGGAGTGGATGTTCTGCCAGGTCACCATAATGACCCGCCGGTTAGGATGTTCCAGATCCCTGAACGACTCACCCGAGATGAACCCAGGCGACTGGATGGCCGCCGACAGTACGCGCCGGGCTACCTCTTCGTAGGGTACTTCCAGACCTTCTGCAATATCCCTTTCAATCAACACCTTGATCATGCTTTTTCCTTACCCGTTTCGGGGTGTTGCGTCTTGACGACTTTCCCTTCCAGTGTCGGTCGACAGGCTGCGTCTGGCAAGCACTGCGGCATTTCGGGATAATCGTCGTTTTCTGCTGCGGGACCTGCCCATGTCTGATGCCATCGCTACTCTCGATACCCAGGGCTTGATGTGCCCCGAGCCGGTCATGATGCTGCACAATGCGGTGCGCGACATGGCCGCCGGTGAGCTCCTGCAGGTGCTCGCGACGGACCCTTCTACCCAGCGCGATATCCCGCGTTTCTGCAGCTTCCTCGGCCATGAGCTGGTTGACCAGAACGAGACGGATGGCGTTTTTCACTACCTGATTCGCAAGGCAGGCTGAGCGGCGTCTCAGGGCGTCTGCCAGCCGGCTTGCCCGGGGGCTGACTGGCAGGTACCAAGCACGTCCTGCCAGGCCTGAGTGTGTTCATCCACTGCCTGCCGGTAGCTATCCCACAACGCCTCTGGAGTACCCGCCAAGCGATCCAGCGCCTGCGCTGTGGCAGGTGGGATATGCGCAACAGCACGTAATTGCTCGATCTGCGCGGCCCAGGGTTCGCCGAGCCGTTGCAGTTGCGCCAGATAGGGTTGGATCTCGCCGGCGTAGAACAAGACAAAGACGTTGAGCAGAATCTTCGACCGCTCTGATGGCTGGTTCATCGGGCACAAATAGGTTGCTGGTTGTGCTCGCAGCATCGCGGTGGCCTGCTGCAGGCCGTGACGGGTTTGTGCCAGGGCGGTAATCAGCTGGCTGCTGCGTTGACTGCGTTGCAGGGCCTGGAATAGCGGGTCCAGTTCGCTTACCGGCGGGGGGAGTCGGGCGGGCAGGGCGCTGCCAATCGCCGTCAACTGCTGCAACGCAGGCAGTCCCGCGTCGGTCAGGGCGTCGCTGGAGACGGGCAACGGCTCGGTCGCGAAGCGCAGGTAGTGCTCTGTCTCGCTGCTGGCGTTGATCGCGTTCCAGAACACCGCCGGTAACTGGCTGCGCTTGCGCTCGGCGATGTCGCTCAGCTCGGTCAGCAGCTCCTGCTGCTGCGGATCGTCTGCAAGGCTTTGCCGACAGCTGTCCAGTGCGCGCAGCAGCTCCCCCTCGTAGCCCAGGCGGCTACTCCAGGGCATGACCTTGCCGAGCACGCTATTACGTTCGGCAATGCGCTGTTGCAACGGCTTGCATTGGTTTACGTCGATCAGCAGGTCCAGCAGGCTGATGCGTTCAGCGGGGATGTCGTAGAGCCGATCACGCCGTTCGGGCAGTCGATATTGACTGAGTTGGTCGGGATTGAACGGGGTGAACTGCTGCCTGAGTACGCGGGCGACGCGATCCAGATAATTGTCCATCTGCCGCTCTGCGTCGGGCGTTGGCTGGCAGCCGACACATAGCGCGGTGATGGACAACAGGGCGAGCAGAACGGGCAGTGAGCGCATGGCGCCAGTATGCCCTAGTGGTGAAGCCCGCGCTGGTGAATGGGTTTACGGCTGACGTTGCGCAGCCGCAAGCCGAGAAACAGTGCTGCGCTGCTCAGGCCAACGATCAGTCCGAGCCAGAAGCCGGCAGGGCCTCTGGCCGGCCCGAGCCAGTCGGTCAGGCCGAGTAGGTAACCGGTCGGCAGACCGATCAGCCAGTAGGCGACCATGGTCAGCAGCATTGGCAGGCGGGTGTCCTGGAAGCCGCGCAGCGCGCCAGCGCAGGCCACCTGCACCGCATCCGAGAACTGGTACAGCGCAGCGAGAACGAACAAGCTGGAGGCGAGAGCCAGTACCTGCGGGTCCTGGGTGTAGATCAGCGGGATCTGGTTGGCCAGGGTGAACATGATGATGGCAGCGATGGCGGCAAACAGCAGCGCTAGGACCAGCCCTACCTTCGTCGTCAGCATGGCATCACGGGCGCCGCCGCGCCCCAGGTTGTGCCCCACGCGGACGGTGATGGCCAGCCCCAGACTGAAGGGCACCATGAACGCCAGCGAGGTGAAGTTGAGGGTGACCTGGTGGGCGGCTACCACGATGGCACCGAGACTGCCGATCAACAGCGCGATCACCGCGAACATACTGGTTTCGGCAAACAATGCGATGCCGATCGGGAAGCCCAGGCCGATCAGCTCGCCCTGGGTTCGCGCCTTCGGCCAGTCAAACCGTTCGAACAGGCCGCAGGGCTGATAGAACGACGCGCGCTTGAGGTGCACCAGCAGGCAGCCCAGCATCGCCCACATGACGATCGCCGTGGCGACGCCGCAGCCGACCGCGCCCATGGCCGGGAAGCCGAATTTACCGTAGACCAGCACGTAGTTGGCGGGGACGTTGATCAGCAGTCCGATGAAGCCGATGAGCATCGCCGGCTTGGTGCGCGAGAGACCGTCGCTTAGCCCGCGCAGAGCCAGCATGACACCGACCGCCGGGAAGCCGAGGGAGATGGCCAGCAGGTAGTTGAGCGTCACCGGGATCAGCAGTGGATCGACCTCCATCCAGCCCAGCACCGGTCGCATCAGGTTGAGAAACAGCATGCAGCCGCAGCCGATCATCAGCCCCAGCCAGGCGCCCTGGCGCACCAGCGCACCGGTTTCACTGATACGGCCGGCCCCATTGGCGGCAGCAACCTTGGAGGTGACGATCATCATCACCCCGGTGAGAAACAGCAGGGTCGGAATCCAGAACGAGTTACCCAATGCCACAGCTGCCAGCGCTTCGGCGCTGACGCGTCCGGCCATGGCGGTGTCGACAAAACCCAGCAGGGTATGTGCCAGCTGCGCCGCGATGATCGGGAGCACCAGCGCAATCAGCGCGCGCAGTTCTGTTACAATGCGCGCCCGAGCGGGTAGGGGAGGAGTGCTGGTCATTCTGGCCGGACCTGACGTCAAAACCGCCCATGCTAGCAAGTTGCGGCATATTGTCCAGCTGCACCGTCACGCTGCTTGCTGGTGTTTCGCCCGGGGCCGGTTCGAGCGCTGGCGCTCAGTCATTCAGCACCCATGGTTTTCAGCATGCATCACGACTGTCAGGACCTGATTCGCCTGTTCGACGAGTGTTTTCTCGCCGACCTCAACACCTGTCTGCGGGGCGGCTATCCGGAGCCCGAATACCTGCCGGCCGATGCAGCGCATCCGCGCCACCGTATCCTGTTTACCCGTGATTACTTTCGCAGCGCATTGCATGAGGTTGCACACTGGTGTGTTGCCGGGCCGGAGCGTCGGCTGTTGCCAGACTTTGGTTACTGGTATGCGCCGGATGGGCGCACCGCTGAGCAGCAGCGCACCTTCGAGCAGGTTGAGGTCAAGCCGCAGGCGTTGGAGATGATCTTTTGTCTGGCTGCCGGGCACCGTTTTGACGTGAGTACCGATAACCTGAGCGGCGAGCAGACCGACGCCTCACCCTTCCGGGAGAGGGTGCACGCGCAGGCGCGGGTTTATCTGCAGCAAGGCATGGGCGAGCGGCCAACCCGGTTCGCACACGCCTTGCTCGACGCCTATCAGCCGGGTCGGGCGCTCGATGTCGGCCTGCTGGAGCCGCTGGTCTAGACCGTCATCGGGATGACCTGCGCACCGCGCGGCCTGTGTTGCTCAACTGGCTCAGGGGCGACGAGGGCATCCGGTGCAAGGTACTGCAGCACCGCATCGCGAGTCTGAATCCAGGCTTCGCGGCTCTCCATATCCAGAAAATGTCCGGCGCCCTGTATCGTGGCAAAACTGCTTCGGCGTACGTAGCGGTTGAAATCGCGGGCGTCCTCGACGCTGGTATAGCGGTCCCGGTCGCCGTTGATGAACAGGATTGGCACGTCAATATCGGCGCTGCCGCGCAGATAGCATCGCGTATCTTGGGTCAGTACCTGACTGACGTGGAACGCCATCTGATGGTACTCGTGTTCTTCCAGACTGATGATGTGACGGAAGTTGAAGCGTTTGACCAGCGATGGCAGGTATTCACCAATGGTTGAGTTGAGCAGCTCGCCCAGCTGGCGGCGTTCGGCGTTGAGCAGCAGGTCGATGCCGCGTTCCAGATAGGCACGCATGGCCGAGTTGATGACCGGCGAAAACGCCAGCACGATAGCCTTTTGCAGTCGCTTCGGGCGTTGAGCCAATGCCAGCAGAGCCGAGGCGCCACCCCACGAAAAGGACATCAGGTGATCGGCTTGATAGTGCTCGATCAGCTCCAGCAGGATTCCGGCTTCCTGCTCCTTGGTAATCGGCCGCCGGTTGCTGTTGAGCGGCTTTGACTGACCCGCGTACGGCTCATCAAATAACACCACATTGAAGTGCGGCTGCAGGTAGCGCACCGTCTGCGCGAACGAGGCCGTGGTGGCCAATGAGCCGTTGACCAGAATGACCGTACCGCGCGGTGCCGGGCTGGCGTAATAATGGGTGTGGATGCGAAATAGCCCCAGTGTTTCTACAACATCGTGTTCTGCTTTCATGTTCCCTGTCTCCGGAATTGGCTGGACCCGGCCGCCGCTGGCGGGTCATACAGGGCAGTTGCAGGCAAATGGCCGTAAACAAGCAAAATCGCCAGGCAGGTCGATGCGCGACCGCTGTGATTGTGGTTATGGCGACAGGGGTGGTGAGGACAGTTCCGGGGGCGGCGCAGTGGGCAGTGCGTCGATGCTCCCGTTACTCAGGCAGGTCCTGCAAGGTGAGGCAGTGCCTCAAAAAACGCTTGGAATCATTATCAGACCGAAAAGTCACATTCGAACTGTGGGTTTCAGTTAAGCAGCGGCGTTGTCTCGGTGCAAGCGGTTGTTGCAACAAAGCGACAAAATGCGCAGCCGGGTGGACAGCGCTGCCACCGACGCTCGACAATGTTCCGCGTTCCTTCTGCCAAGTGACCCCCCACATGCATATCGTTGCCGACGAAAATATCCCCCTGCTGCAGGCCTTCTTTGCCGATCAAGGTCGGCTGACGACGCTGCCCGGGCGCAGTATCCGCCGTGGGCACTTGCTGGACGCCGATGCGCTGCTGGTGCGTTCGGTGACGCGGGTTGACCCAGCGCTGCTCGAGGGCACGCCGGTACAGTTTGTCGGTACCTGCACCATTGGCACGGATCACCTGGATTTGCCGGGGCTGGCGACGGCAGGAATTACGGTTGCCAGCGCACCGGGCTGCAACGCCCGCGGTGTGGTCGAGTATGTGCTCAGTTGTCTGTTGACCCTGTCGGAGCGAACCGGCCTGCCGTGGCGTGAGCGCCGGGTGGGTATCGTCGGTGTTGGCGAAGTGGGTAGTCGGCTGGCGGCAACGCTTGGTGCGCTGGGCGTGGAGTGCGTGCTGTGCGATCCGCCGCGGGCCGCTCGTGGCGAGGCCGGTTTTGTCGAGCTGGATGCGCTGCTGGCGCAGGTCGACGTGGTCAGTTGTCACGTCCCGCTGACCCGCAACGGCCCGGATGCAACCTGGCACCTGCTGGATGCGCCTCGGTTAATGGCGCTGCAGCACGGGACCTGGCTGATCAACAGTAGCCGAGGGCCGGTGATCGACAATCATGCATTGTCTGTGCTGCTGGCTGAACGTCCCGATGTGCAGGTGGCGTTGGATGTATGGGAGCTGGAGCCGCAGGTCGATACCGCATTGCTCAAGCTGTGTGCGTTGGGAACGCCGCATATTGCCGGCTACAGTCTCGATGGCAAGCTACGCGGTACCGAGCAGATTTATCAGGCCTGGTGTCGGCACCGTGGTGAGCAGCCTCGGCTGACACTGCAGGCGCTGGCGCCGGAGGCGGGATGTGCGCAGCTGCAGTTCAGCGCCGAGACGCCGGCCCAGTGGCTGCTGGAAAAGGCGCTGCGTCAGGTGTATGACGTGCGTGATGATGATGCCCGGTTTCGGGCGATGATGATGCCGCTGGCCGGTCAGAGCACCGGGGCTGCATTTGATACGTTGCGCAAGGACTATCCGTTGCGTCGTGAGTGTCCGCAGGTGAGGATTCTGCACGCGGATGGGGAAGGGCAGGCCGCGCTGATGGCGGCCGCCGGATTCAATGTTTAAAGCGCGGTTGCGCAGCCACCCACTGACGGTCCAGTTGTTCGCAGGCGTGCTGGATCATCTGTTCGGTGATGGCGATTTCACGGCCGTGTTCGTCGATGATGTGGCCACCGACACAGTGAGCCGGGTGAACCAGAATCTCGGCGGTTTCACGACAAGGTTTAAGGGCAGGCACGTTCATGGTTGTCTCCCGTTATCAGTCAGGTTCAGCCGCGTTGGCAGCTGAACGCAGGATATGGCATTGGCATGACGGATTTGTGACATGGAAAACCCGGTAGCAGAGCATCACAACACCCGTTTTTGTCTGGGGTTGATTATCAACCCGCTGGCGGGGGTAGGCGGCCGTGCGGCGCTCAAGGGCTCCGATGGCGTGGCCGAGCAGGCATTGGCCATGGGCGTTGAACCGCAGGCGCACAGCCGCGTCCGGCAGGCGCTGGCATCGCTGCTGCCGCTGCGCGATCGCATCCGGTTGCTGGCTGCCCCAGGGGTGATGGGGGCTGATTTGCTGGCCGACATGGGCTTTGAGTGCGAGGTAGTCGGGGCGCTGTCTTGCCCACCGGAAACATCTGCTGAAGACACTGAGACCATTGCCCGGCAGATGAGTGATCAGGGTATTGATCTGTTGCTGTTTGCCGGTGGCGACGGGACCGCGCGTAACATCTGCAACCAGCTCGACGGGCGTCAGTTGGTGCTGGGTATTCCGGCGGGGGTCAAGATTCATTCCGGCGTGTATGCGGTCAATCCGCGGGCGGCCGGCGAGCTTGCTGCGCTGCTGGTGCAGGGCGAGCTGATTCGTCTGCGCGAGGCTGATGTGCGTGACATTGACGAGCAGGCCTTTCGTAATGGCCAGGTGCGCACCCGGCATTATGGCGAGCTCTCGGTGCCGGAGGAGGGACGTTTCGTCCAACAGGTGAAGCAGGGCGGGCGGGAAGTGGAAACCCTGGTGCTCGACGACATCGCCGCCGGTCTGCAGGAAGAGCAGGATGACAGTACTGGCTGGATTCTCGGTCCCGGCTCTACCACCCTTGGGTTGCTGGAGGCGATGGGACTCGAAGGTACGCTGCTGGGTGTCGATGTGTTGCTCGACGGTGAGCTAATCCTGCGCGATGCGACCGAGCAACAGCTCTGGGAGCTGGTCCGGCAAGGGGGCGACTGGCGCATTCTGGTTACCGCTATCGGTGGCCAGGGGCATATTCTCGGGCGCGGCAATCAGCAGTTGTCGCCGCGTGTCATTCGCGCTGTCGGGCTCGAAAATTTGCTGGTGGTGGCCACCAAAACCAAGCTGCGCAGTTTGTCCGGACGCCCGTTCCTGGTCGATACCGGTGACAGCCAGCTGGACAGCGAACTCAGCGGTCTGCGTCGGGTACTCAGCGGATATCGAGAAGAAATGTTGTATCCGGTCAGCTGGAAGGCGGAGTGAAGCAGGGCAGTCGTCGCCCGATTAGGGTAATTTGCTGATAACGCTCCGCTGAAGACATCGGTCCGCGGGTATTGTCATCTTCCGCTACAAGGCAGCAATGAACAGACGCGATATCAAGAAGGCCCATGAGCAAAGTGTGATTCGTTCCTTCAAACATTACCTGGAACGTGCTGGACGAACGTTGTCGATTGTCGGTTATCCGGACCCGCCGGATGCAGTTGTCGTGCTTGATGGCACGCCCAGCTGGATCGAGATTACCGATGCGTTTATTGGTGCTGACTTTGCCCGTAGCCTGACCAGTTTTGCTGCCGATGATGTGGAGTACATTCCCGTTGGGCGCGGAGTCGCACTCAACCCGGACGAAAGCTTCATCGAGGAGGTCGTTGCGGTGGTTGAGAAGAAGTACGCCAAGGCGTCCATTACTGAGGTGTTTGAGTCCAGCGGTGCGGGTATATTGCTGGTGGGGCTGTATTCCCCCTTTGTATTTGAGCGAGAGGTTGAGCATATTGTCGGGGTTTTATCAGCCATCAGGCAGCAGCACGATGATCGCTTCAGCGAACTCTACGTCTACAATGCGGCGCATGACTTTTTCCCGGTTCCGTGAGCCCGGTGGCTGCATGAGGTGGCTGCTGTTGGTCCTGTGTGTGGTGTTTCCGGTCGTGAGCAACGCGGATTGCGTGGTATTGCTGCATGGCCTGGCAAGAACACCTGACTCGATGGATACGCTGCAGGAGGCATTGGTCGAAGAGGGGTATGCGACCATCAACGACGGCTACCCTTCACGCGACTACGCCATTGAGCCGCTGGCCGAGATGGCCATTGCCCCGGCTATTGCCAGGTGCCCCGCAGACGGACAAATTCACTTTGTTACCCATTCCCTGGGCGGGATTCTGGTTCGCCAGTATCTGGGTACCCATCAGCTGGAACGCCTCGGCAGGGTGGTGATGCTGGGGCCGCCCAATGGCGGTAGCGAAGTGGTCGATGAGCTGGGCGATGTGCCGGGTTTTCACTTCCTCAATGGCGATGCGGGTATGCAGCTCGGCACGGGGACAATGAGTGTCCCTAATACCCTTGGCAAGGCCGATTTCGACGTTGGCATCATTGCGGGCACCCGTAGCGTGAATCTGTTCCTCTCAACGCTGATTCCGGGGCCAAACGACGGCAAGGTGTCCACGGAAAACACCAAGTTGGCGGGAATGCGCGACTATATCGAGCTGCCCGTTACTCATACCTTCATGATGAGCAACCAGAAGGTCATCGCGCAGGTCATTGCTTTCCTTGGGACTGGCAGCTTCGAGCACGTGGATGCGGCGGAATGAAGGCACAAGTATGAAAAGGGAACTGGATGTCCAGGTTGTAAGCGCGCTGCAGGACGGCCGTAAAATCGAGGCAATCAAGCTGCTGCGAGAGCAGCGCGGGATTGGCTTGAAAGAGGCTAAGGAGGTCATTGAGGAGTACTGTGAGCAACATGGACTGAACAGCTCCTCACGGGTACCGGAAGGAGGCGGTGGGCTGGTGCTGATAGGTGTGTTGGTGGTGCTTGGCTATCTGATCTATCGCTATGTGTTTGGGGCGGCGGTCTGAGCTGGCGGACCATCAAAACAACAAACGGCTTTTGCAGAAGTGCTTCGTTGCTGTTGAGCCATTTTGTGCACTTTCATCGCCCTGGTTGGTTCTGCACTAGCTAAACGACGGCGTTCACGCGGTCAGGAAGAATCGGGCTTACCATTAGCTGATGGGCAACGGTGGTGAGTGCACGCAAGGGAGTGGCTTCATGAGAAAAATCATTTTGGCGGCAGTGCTTTTGTCGCAGCTGGCCGGTTGTTCCAACTCGGAGGAGGAGGCCCGCACGCTGCTCAATCATGCTATTCAAGATTGGGATAGAGGCGAGTTGGCGTCAGCGGTTCAGGCGTTCGACCAGATAGAAGAGCAGTATCTGCATACCGCTGCAGCTACCGATGCCTTGAAGGAGCGAGCAGCGCGGGTTGATAACTACCGCCTTGGGTTCGGCCCGGAAGCAAATCAGCGGCGCAACCAGGGGATGGTGTCACGTGATGTTCTTCAGCACCTTGAAGCGGTATACCAGCGTAGCGGACGTTACCCGGCCGGGTTGAGTGAAGGGGAAGACGCCTATCAGGGCCAGTTTGCCGCGTATCTTGAGCGCTGCAGCTACCAGAGCAGGTTACCGCAGTACGGCTACCAGCTTGATTGCAGCAAGGCGGATGTTGCCTATCAACAGGAGCAGATGCGCAACGCGCGGTCCGTCGGTGGTCGGCACCTGCGCCGGTCCGGTGATGCTGGGGCGGGCGAAGCCATCAAATCTGCTGGTGATCTGCTGCCCGCAGCCAGCACCTGGGGCTCACGCCTTAACCCCTCTGGAGACATCCCCACCGGGCAGTTTCAGGCTTTCTATATCAATACCAAGCAACCGCAGCAGGTGATTGCCACAGAGACCGTGGATAACATCGCGATCAACTATGTTCGGGACGATTTCCACGGCATCGAATCGGGCGACTTCGGTGGCTATTGGGTCGGCAACCTCATGTTTGAGGAGCCGACCGTGAAGCGGATTTCGGTCAGTCAGAGCTGGGCCAAGTCACGCGTTCTGATTGATGGTCGGGTGCTCTATGAGGGCGGCTCCGATCAGTCGATGCTGTATCGCTTTGAACCGGGTGTGCACAAACTGGAGGTCGAGTACGTCAACAACTGGCACACCACCGAGTTCAACGTGGATATCGGCAGCGAACAGACCTATCTCGAGGTCAGTGAGGTTCGCGCACGCCTGGGTGAAGCGCTGCCGGCGGACGTGACCCTGTATTACGCTGGGGTCTATGAGAGCAGTGCGCAGGACCTGTCCATCGTGCTGAATCTGGAGCGCACAGAAGGGCCGGTCGCGCTGGTCCTGAGCTCCTACAGCCCGGTCAGGTGGTACCTGTCCAATCCGTTTGGTGTTGACGTCAGAGCAGTTGTGTACGGCGCCTACAAGCCGGGCTCTAGGCTGGACGGCGACCTGCCCGAGTCACTGCTCAGGTTGCCGGCTAAATCCCGGATCGGCTCTTACCGCGTGCGTGAAGACTGTAGTTGTACTGCTGGTACATTCCATTGTTCCGGCGGAAGTTTGGGGCCGACGCTGAGTGCGCTGAAGGGGTTGACGGGTGTGTCGCTGAGCGGCTTTTCCGGTAGCTATTCGGCATCCGCGTTGGCGGTTCCAGCCACCCGGATTGACGAGGCGTTTCTGGCTCAATTGGCGGCTGATGAGGCGAACATTGCTTCGCAGCGTGCCGCTTGCAAGGCAGAAAATGACCCTGATTTCGAGACGCTGCTGGGTGAGCCCTGAACGGGGTTGTCATTGGACGAAACGCTTCAGACAGCGCGGGTGGTTTGAAACAAAAAAGGGATCAGGTATAACGCCTGATCCCTTTCTTTTAGCCGTTTAATAACTCAGCGGTAGTTGCCTGCACGCAGCGCGGCGATGCGCTCATCCAGCGGCGGGTGGCTCATCAGCAGGCCAGCGAGGCCGTTCTTCAGGCCACCGTTGATACCGAAGGCAGTCATCTCGCCGGGTAGCTCAACCGGAATACCTTGCTCCGCTTTCAGGTGCTCCAGCGCTGCAATCATAGCGCCTGCCCCTGCCAGCTGGGCGCCGGCGGCATCGGCGCGGAACTCACGCTGACGGGAGAACCACATCACAATGATGCTGGCCAGAATACCCAGCACCAGCTCGGCGAAGATGGTGGCGATAAAGTACCCGATGCCGGGGCCGTCACTTTCGTTCTTGAATACCGCGCGATCAACAAAGTTGCCAATGATGCGGGCAAAGAACATGACGAAGGTGTTTACCACGCCCTGGATCAGCGACAGGGTGACCATGTCGCCATTGGCTACGTGACCGATCTCGTGTGCCATAACCGCCTTCACTTCGGCCGGGCTGAAGCGCTGCAACATGCCTTCAGACACGGCAACCAGCGACGCGTTCTTGTTCCAGCCGGTGGCAAACGCGTTTGGCGCTCGGGACGGGAAGATCGCCACTTCCGGCATGCCGATACCGGCGGTGCGCGCCAGCTCTTCAACGGTGCTGACCAGCCAGCGCTCCTGCTGGGTTTGCGGCTGTTCAATCACGCGGGCACCGGTGCTGCGCTTGGCCATCCACTTGGACAGGAACAGCGAAACGAAGGAGCCGGCAAAACCGAATACGGCACAGAAGATCAGCAGCGCCTGCAGGTTCATGCCGCCCTGGCCGTCGTGGACGCTGCCGACGCCCAGGAGACTGAGAGTGACACTGGCGACCAGAATTACAGCCACGTTGGTAGCCAGAAACAACAGAATTCGCATCATGAGGGTATCTATTCCTATCGAATGAAAACAGGCAGTTGCAGCCGTCTGGCAGAGCCGCTGGCCGCATGCATGGGGCTTATATTGGGCGAAAGCCGGCGTCTTTCAACGGCGACTCTATGACAAAACGTGTCGTACTGAGGTTCCGCAAGAAACGGTTGTGATCAGCGCCGAAAGCACTGCTGCACTGCGTCGAAGATTTCGTTGCTGGAGCCACTGCGCAGGGCGTCGCGCAGGCGTTGGGCAAGGGTTGCCTGTTGGCGCGCGACACTGGCTGGCAAGTCTGACTGTAAACGCTGTGGGTCAGGCGCGGAGAGGAGGGTAAAGGCACGCTCGGTCAGGCAACACTGGTCGATTGCTTCCTGGCGGATGGTGTCGGTGTAACGCAGGAAGCCTTCGTTGGCCAGCCATATCATGGCGCTGAAACAGGCCATGTGGCGTGGTGCGGGAACGCCGAAGGCATCGGGTTCATGCTCGCCGATCAGGTCGACGACAAACAGGCTGCCGGGCTGAGGGAAACGGTTGTAAAGCGCCACCAGGATGCGGGCAACATCCTGGTGGAAGTCCTCGATATGAAGATCCGCTGCCACGGGGCTTACTGTCGGTAGGTCTTGAGGAAGTTGCCGATGCGGCCGATAGCCATTTCCAGATCATCCTTGCGCGGCAGCGAAACGATGCGGAAGTGGTCAGGCCACGGCCAGTTGAAGGCGGTGCCCTGGACGATCAGGATCTTTTCCTGCAGCAGCAGGTCGAGCACCATCTTCTCGTCGTTGTGGATCGGATACACCTTCGGATCAAGGCGCGGGAACAGATACAGCGCTCCCTTGGGTTTGGTGCAGCTGACGCCGGGGATGTCATTGAGCATTTCCCAGGCGGTGTCACGTTGCTCCAGCAGGCGGCCGCCCGGCAGGATCAGGTCGTTGATGCTCTGGTATCCGCCAAGTGCGGTCTGAATGGCGTGCTGTGACGGTACGTTGGCACACAGGCGCATGGAAGCGAGGATTTCCAGACCTTCCAGGTAGCTGGTGGCGTGCTGCTTCGGACCGCTGATGATCATCCAGCCAGAGCGGAAACCGGCAACCCGGTACGACTTGGACAGACCGTTGAAGGTCAGGCAAAGCACGTCGGGGGCGACGGAAGCCAGCGACTCGTGGACGGCGCCGTCGTACAGGATCTTGTCGTAGATCTCGTCGGCGAACAGGATCAGGTTGTGCTCGCGTGCGACCTGGGCGAGTTGCTCCAGCACTTCACGCGGGTAGACCGCACCGGTCGGGTTGTTCGGGTTGATCACGACCATCGCCCGGGTGTTGGGGGTGATCTTGCTGCGGATATCGTCGATATCCGGGTACCAGTCGGACTGCTCGTCGCACAGGTAGTGTACGGGCTTGCCGCCGGACAGGCTGACCGACGCGGTCCACAGCGGATAGTCCGGTGCAGGGATCAACACCTCATCGCCGTTGTTGAGCAGGCCCTGCATGGACATGACAATCAGCTCGGATACGCCGTTTCCGAGGTAGATGTCGTCAATGCCCACGCCTGGAATATTCTTGGTCTGGGTGTAGTGCATGACAGCCTTGCGGGCTGAGAATAAGCCGCGCGAGTCGCTGTAGCCCTGGGCGGTAGGCAGGTTCAGAATCACGTCCTGGAGAATTTCCTCCGGCGCTTCAAAACCAAAGGGTGCAGGGTTGCCAATGTTCAACTTGAGAATGCGGTGGCCTTCTTCCTCGAGGCGCTTGGCGTGCCGCAGAACGGGCCCGCGAATGTCATAACAGACATTGGCCAATTTGTTGGACTTGCTAACCTGCATGGTGCTTACCTTGTCGATCCAGGGCTGAGTAGGGTGTGTCGGGGAGGCGATTGAAGACTTCCCTGAGCGCGCGTAAAGCGCCCATCATACGTGCTGCGTGGGCGAGTGGGAAAGCCCGATTATGGTTATCCGGAGTGATTTGATGAACAAGATCAGCAAGAGTGAATCCGAGTGGCGCGAACAGCTGTCGGATACCCAGTTTCAGGTGTGCCGCCTGAAGGGGACAGAACGGCCGTTTACCGGCGCCTACTACCGCAACAGTACCCCCGGTGTGTACCACTGCATCTGTTGCGATGCGGCATTGTTCGATACCGATACCCAGTTTGATGCCGGTTGTGGCTGGCCGAGTTATTACCAGCCGGTGCGTCCGGAGGTGGTTGAGGAACACGAGGACTTCAGCCATGGCATGCACCGCATCGAAGTAACCTGCGCCCAGTGTGACGCGCATCTGGGGCACGTCTTCCCGGACGGGCCGCCACCGACCGGGCTGCGCTACTGCATCAACTCGGTCTGCCTGCGGCTGGAACCTCGAGATAGGTAATTAGTTGTGCACAATTTTATTGACATAAATGTATTTGTGGCTAGGCTGGCTGGGTGATTATTTAATTTCAGCCATGTCTTTCAAGGAAGCCATCATGAGCAAGTTGCTGGATATTCCGTGCACCACCATCGATAACCGCGAGTCGTCCCTGGCAGAGCTGGGCGGTAAGGCTTATCTGGTGGTAAATACCGCCAGCAAGTGCGGTTTTACCCCCCAATACAAGGGCCTTGAGGCGCTGTGGCAGGACTACCGGGATCGTGGCCTGCAGGTCACCGGTTTCCCGTGCAATCAGTTTGGTGCCCAGGAGCCTGGCAACAGCGACGAAATCAGCGAGTTCTGCGAGTTGAACTACGGCGTCAGCTTCCCGTTGTTCAAAAAGGTTGACGTCAACGGCAGCAATGCCCACCCGCTATTTGTTGAATTGAAGAAGCAGGCACCGGGTCTGCTGGGTAGCAAGGGCATCAAATGGAACTTCACCAAGTTTCTGGTTGATGGCCAGGGCAAGGTCATCAAGCGCTATGCACCCACCACTGCGCCAGAGGAGTTGCGTGCGGACATCGAGGCGTTGTTGTCGTGACTGCAGCGCGCAACCCGGACGAGCTGGATGAACTGCTGGCACTGGATAATCAGCTGTGCTTTGCGCTGTATGCCGCCTCGCGGGCGTTGATGCGGACCTATCGTCCTCTGCTTGATCCGCTGGGCCTGACCTATCCGCAGTATCTGGTCATGCTGGTGCTCTGGGAGTGGCAGCGGGAGCCGCCCCAGCACCCGGGGGTCAAGGCGCTCGGTGAGCGCTTGCAACTCGATTCCGGTACCTTGACCCCGCTGCTGAAGCGGCTGGAAACTCAGGGTCTGGTCCAGCGAGAGCGAGTCAAGGGCGGCGATGAGCGTCAGCTTCAGGTTAGCCTGACCGCTGCCGGCGAGCGTTTGCGAGAACAAGCCGGTGATGTGCCAAGAGCTTTGATGTGCAGCACGGGCATGAGCAAAGAACAGGTCATGGTGTTGCGCAGCGGGCTTGATCAGTTGCTGCGGGAGTTGCAGGAATAACTTATTCGGCCGGTTTCAGCCAGCGCTGCAGTATTGCCTGCAAATCCTCTCGCTTGACGGGTTTGGCCAAGTAGTCGTCCATGCCGGCGTCCTTGCAGCGCTGGCGATCCTCGTGCAGTGCGTTGGCGGTGAGCGCGACGATTGGCAGGTTCTGCCAGCGCGGGTCGGCGCGCATGCGGCGGCTGGTTTCGTAGCCGTCCATTACCGGCATGTTGCAGTCCATCAGCACCAGGTCATAGTCCTGTTCAGCGAGCTTGGTAAGTGCGATTTCGCCATGCTCGGCCAGATCGACCTGAAAACCAAGCCGGCTCAGCATGCCTTTGGCCACCATCTGGTTTACTGCGTTGTCTTCTACCAGCAAGAGCCGCTGGCCATTGCCCATTTGCTGCTGAGCGGTACTCGCCTCGCTGCTTGGCTGGGCCTCAAACAGATTGTCGATGGCGCGCGCAAGACGGTGGCGTGGTGGCGGCGTAGCGACCTGCTGTCGGACGTGGCAGGCCTCGGCTCTGGCCTTATCGAGCTGCTGGCTGTAGCTGCAGATCAGCAGGCGGGGAATATCCGGTTTCCGCTCGCGCAGCCGCTCGGCTAACTGAGGACTGTCGATCAACCAGCAGCGGGCGGCCGGTAGACTGTCAGGAAGTTCCTGATCAGGGGCATAGTCGATTCGCTTGCACTGCATCTGCCAGCTTTCCAGCAGGCGCTGCAGGGTACCGCCCTGTAGATGTCCGCGCTGATTCCAGATCAGGACGGAGCAAGGTTGCGGGCGAGCGTAGCGGGGCGCCTGTTCATGGCGCAGCAATGGCAGGCGCACGCTGAAGGTGCTGCCGCGGCCCTGGGTAGACTCCACGCTCAGTTCACCGTGCATGGCGTCGGTCAGGCTCTTGCACAGCGTCAGGCCAAGGCCGGTGCCGCCGAATCGGCGGGAAATCTGGGCGTCGGCCTGGGTGAATGGCGAGAAAATGTCGTTGATGGCCTGTTCGGGGATGCCAATGCCGGTGTCGCTAACACTGATGCAGACGTGCTGCTGTTCGCCCTCGCTGCGCTCCAATGTCAGGCGCAGCGCGACATGCCCATGCTCGGTGAACTTGAGCGCATTGGAGAGCAGGTTGCTGATGATTTGACGGATACGCGTCGGGTCGCCCAGCAGGAGCCCGGGCAGTGCGGGGTCGATCTCGCAGATCAGCTCGATATCCTGTTTTCCGGCGTTCTGTGAGAGCAGACTGGCGGTTTCTTCCAGCAGGGCACCCAAATCAAACGGAATTTGTTCAAGCTGCAGCTTGCCGGCTTCGAACTTGGACAGGTCGAGAATATCGTTGAGCAGCGCTACCAGAACCTTGCCCGAGTCGTAGGCGATCGACAGCTGCTGGCGCTGCTCATCATTCAGGGTGCTGTCCAGGGTCAGGCCGATCATGCCGAGCAGGCCGTTGATTGGTGTACGGATCTCGTGGCTCATGTTGGCCAGGAATGCCGAGCGCGCCCGGGCCATGTCGAGCGCGGCCTCACGGGAGGCTTCCAGTTCGCGATTGGATTCGCGCAGCTGACCGTTGGTGTGCTGTAGCTCGGTCGTGCGTGCTTCGACTATGCTTTCCAGCTCCTCCAGGTACTTGCGCAGACGTTCTTCGGCACGCAGCTTCTGTCGCAAGTTGACGTCGATGCTTTGTAATTGGCGGTTGATCACCTCCACCAACGCGCCGATTTCATCTCGCTCGTGTCCTTCGGGGCAAGGCAGGCGGCTGCGCTCGCCCTCGGTCTTCATGTGCAGCAGATCGTTGATCAGGTGCACCAGCGGCTTGGTCAGCATGGCGTAGAACAGCACCATGAGGATCAGTGACAGCACCAGGCTGAGGACAAACCCGGACAGCATAGTGAGGCCGGCGCGGCGCAGAAAGCTCGCACCTTGATAGAAGGTGTCAACCTCGATGACCAGGTGCCCAAGCAACTCGTTGGGGGCATGATCGACGTACAGGGGCTGGGAGTAGTCGCGCCGCCTGCCGAACAGGGCGTCGCTCACAGCACGGTAGCCGCTGTCTGCCATCGGCCGGCTGACGCTGGCGAGGGCAATGCCATTGTTGTCGATGATTTCGGCGCGTACTACTTCGGGGGCCTCGAGTAGTCCGTTTACCAGTTCCAGTGCCAGCTCTGCATCAATGTTGTAGGCGATACGTGAGGCGGGACTCAGGCTGACGTTGATCTGTGCCTGTACTTCCTGGTCGATCAATGCATCTTCGGAGCGATAGTCGACGATTACCTGAATCAGACTGAGCAGGGTGCCGAGAATAAAGGCTGCGAGAACGCTGAGGCGCGCCTGCTTGAATGACAGTCGGTTGGTAAAGCGAATATCCATGATGGGGCGTCGAATCCGGTGGCGTCCTGTGCAGAGCTTAGCGCAATTGTGGGCGGTGTGATGGCTATTCGCTGCGATGGTGGTGGCAGGTGCGCTGGCGTGGCATTCTTGCACGTTTGATGGTCAGAGGAGAAACCCATGTCAGGCGTCGGTAGCGAGCAGTTCATGCAGCGTATTGTTGACTTCATCGAGCGCTTCGAGCGGACCTTGCCGGCAGCGCCCTTGGAGGTCGATTGGGGCAGCACGTTCGCCGCGCGCTGGAGCATGGAAGGGCAGCAATGTCAGCTGCGCCCGTTGCAGGTCAGCCTTAGCCTGCGACTGGATGATTTGGTGGGTGTGGAGCGGCAGAAGCAGCTGTTGCAGGCCAATACCGGGCAGTTTGTGCGCGGGTTGCCAGCCAATAATGCGTTGCTTTGGGGCGCTCGCGGTACCGGCAAGTCATCGCTGGTCAGGGCGTTGCTCAGTGAGTACGCGCAGGCGGGCATGCGCCTGATTGAAGTGGACAAGGCTGATCTGGTGCATTTGTCTGCACTGTTGCCGCTGCTGGCCGGTCAGCCCTGGCGTTTCGTGCTGTTCTGTGACGACCTGGCTTTCGAGGCGGATGACAGCGGCTACAAAGCCCTGAAGACGGTGTTGGACGGCACCGTGGAAGCCAGTCCGGAAAATATCCTGCTGTACGCGACTTCGAATCGTCGACACCTGCTACCGGAGCACAATAGCGACAACCTGTCTGCCAAGCAGGTTGATGGCGAGATTCACCCGGGCGAGGCGATTGAGGAAAAGATTGCCCTGTCTGACCGCTTTGGGTTGTGGGTATCGTTCTACCCATTCAGTCAGGAGCATTATCTGGCGGTGGTTCAGAAGTGGCTCGGGCAACTGGCTGATGAGCATGGCCTGCAGTGGCAGTGGAATGACGCGCTGCAACTGGAGGCCGTTCGCTGGGCGACTGGGCGGGGTAATCGAAACGGGCGCTGTGCTTATCAGTTTGCCCGTTCCTGGGTCGGGCGTCAGCTGCTGGTGAGCTGACGCGCTCTGTTGGCGGCGGCCTAGCCTAGATTCGGCCGCTGAGCCTGGCGACCAGTTGATGCTCGGCGGGTAGCAGGGCCGAGACGCTTTCGCGGGCGGTAACGCGGCTCAGCAACGAGGACAGCCCAGGCCAGCGCTGTTCGTCGATCAATTCGCCGCCGTGCGCCATGTTGATCAACTGACAGACCACGGCGATGTCGGCCATGCTGAATTGCTCGCCGAGGAAGTACTTACGGTCGCCCAGCTCACCCTCCAGATAATCAAATAGCGGCGGCAGGTGTTTGATCAGCGCGGTCTGCGCCCTGCTTTCGTCTGCCTGCTCGCCGACGCTACAAGCCACAATGCGTGTAAAGAACACGGCGAAGGTGCAATGCGGTGCGAGTTCGTAATCTGCGTACTTCTCAATCCAGCGCACGCGAGCGGCGTCTTCCGGCGTGGTGCCGTAGAGCGAGGGGCCGCCGCGGCTGTCCTGCAGGTATTGGGCGATGACTGCAGAGTCCGCCAGCTTGACGTCGCCATCGACAATCGCCGGGATGCGTCCAAGCGGGCTGATGTCGTAATACCAGTCCGGCTGGCCGCGAGGGGGAATAAAGGTCTGCTCGTAGGGGATCTGGTGCTCGGCCAGCAGGATGCGCACCTTGCGCACGAAAGGCGACAGAATGGCGCCATAGAGAGTCAAGGCCATGTTGTGGCTCCGGAGCTGTTGGGTAATAAGATTGTCAGGGCGGCATTCGCGCGCAGCAGCGAATGGTAGGGGAGATCGCTGCCGTAGTCCCGTGTGTCAGCATACGAACTGTGCAGGCTGCGGTTCTTGGTTGATTCGCGCGCGAATCGATCAGTCGTCGTAAACCGCTTTTTTCTGCCAGTCGGCGTCTTCGGATTCCAGTTCGGCAAGGCCGGCTGTCAGTTCGCTGGGTTGACCTTCGTCGGCACGGTTCTGCTCAACAACTGCAGCCTCGGCACGCTGCATCAGGCGCTTGTACTGTTCCAGATGCTGGGCAAGTGCCGGGTTGTTAAGCCGGGTCAGGAAGGCGATGGCGCGCTCGTACTGTAACTTGGCTATGCGCGGCTTGCCCTGTTGCATGCCGAGCTTGGCCGTGGCGTTGAAGGTCTCAAGGGTGGCTGTTATCAGGAAGCGGCGAACCAGGCCCCCGGCCTGCTTAAAGGTGGCAGCGTCGATCAGGCGGTCCTGCTGGGCCAGTTGCAACTGCTTGAGCAGGTTCTCCAGCTGGACACGCGCTTCTTTGCCCTTGGCTTCGTTGTCGAGCTCGACAACGGGATTGCTCGGCAGGTTTCCCTCGGCAATGGCCGCCCGGGTTTGCGCTAGTCGTTTTTCGATATCTGGTGTCTTGCTGATGCTGTAGAGCCGGTCCAGCAACGCTGCTTCAATCTGCATTACTACGCTGACCAGCTCGGGCGGCAGGAACTGGCCGGGAATGCTGCCCATGGCGTGACGGCTAAGCTTGATGCGCGCGCTCAGCTCCGCAGTCTGTCGAGCACGTTCAAGCCGACTGCGCTCCAGGCTATGGCTGATAAATCCTACGCAGACGAGAACGGTTAAACCTCCCGCCAGCAAACCGCCTATAAGTAGTGGTGACACGATTATTGTCTCTCTTATGTAAGTCGGAGCTTTTCGGTAGTCGTTGCCAATACTGGCCTGCATCGCGCCTCAGACCAGTGTCACTTTCGCATCATGGCCGACTCAAATCGGTGGGACAAGCCTTTTTTCCTCCTGCGGAGCGGGGAGGGAGCCGTTGGAGTGTCGTCCTGTGTATTGATTTGCCTTGGTCGTGGCAGGCTGGGAAAGCCAAAAAAACCAGAAAAAATATCAGCTTGAGGGGTTGACGGTGGTTCGGGTGCTGCATAAAATGCGCGCCACTTACAGCGAACAACACGTTGCAAGTAGCCAGAGGTAACACCTCGGCATAGAGAAGTCCGGATACGTCCCCTTCGTCTAGTGGCCTAGGACACCGCCCTTTCACGGCGGTAACAGGGGTTCGAGTCCCCTAGGGGACGCCATTTCGGCGTCAGATTTGCGGGAATAGCTCAGTTGGTAGAGCACGACCTTGCCAAGGTCGGGGTCGCGAGTTCGAGTCTCGTTTCCCGCTCCAGATTCAACAAAGAAACCGTCCTTGAGGCGGTTTTTTTGTGCCCGAAATTCGGGCACAAAAGGAATAGCTCAGTTGGTAGAGCACGACCTTGCCGAGGTCGGGGCTGGGCGGGTAGCCTCGCGAGTTCGAGTCTCGTTTCCCGCTCCAGATTCATCAAAGAAACCGTCCACGTGGCGGTTTTTTTGTGCCCGCAAGTAATTCGGGTTTTGTTGAAGATGCTGCATATTAGTTGTTGACGAGGTGGCAGGTGGCGCATAAAATGCGCGCCACTTGCAGCGAACAACACGTTGCAGGTGGCCAGGGGTAACACCTCGGCATAGAGAAGTCCGGATACGTCCCCTTCGTCTAGTGGCCTAGGACACCGCCCTTTCACGGCGGTAACAGGGGTTCGAGTCCCCTAGGGGACGCCATTTTCGGCGTCAGATTTGCGGGAATAGCTCAGTTGGTAGAGCACGACCTTGCCAAGGTCGGGGTCGCGAGTTCGAGTCTCGTTTCCCGCTCCAGATTCATCAAAGAAACCGTCCGCGTGGCGGTTTTTTTGTGCCCGAAATTCGGGGGCTAAAGGAATAGCTCAGTTGGTAGAGTACGACCTTGCCGAGGTCGGGGCGGGGCGCGGAGCCTCGCGAGTTCGAGTCTCGTTTCCCGCTCCAGATTCATCAAAGAAACCGTCCGCGTGGCGGTTTTTTTGTGCCCGAAATTCGGGGGCTAAAGGAATAGCTCAGTTGGTAGAGTACGACCTTGCCGAGGTCGGGGCGGGGCGCGGAGCCTCGCGAGTTCGAGTCTCGTTTCCCGCTCCAGATTCATCAAAGAAACCGCCTACGTGGCGGTTTTTTTGTGTCCGAAATTCGGGGGCTAAAGGAATAGCTCAGTTGGTAGAGTACGACCTTGCCGAGGTCGGGCTGGGCGGGTAGCTGCGGGGCGCGGAGCCTCGCGAGTTCGAGTCTCGTTTCCCGCTCCAGATTCACCAAAGAAACCGTCCACGTGACGGTTTTTTTGTGCCCGAAATTCGGGCCAGAATGGAAGCGAGGCAGGCTGCGCTTCTGCGGTCTGCCTCGTGGTCTTGGCTCAGCGGGTCTGCAGCAGCTGCCGAGCCTGTTCCCAGTCGAAGGTTTCGCCGCGCTCTTCAGCTTCAGCGCGATGCTCGTCGAGCAACTGGTACTGGGTGATTTCTTCGTCGGGCATGTAGTGCAGGCAATCGCCGCCAAAGTACCAGAGCAGGTCGCGAGGAATCAGGTGAGCGATCTGCGGGTAGCGGGCGATGATCTGACAGAGAATGTCTTGCCCCAGATAGAGGTCGTCATGATCGCCTTGCTGCAGCTGCGCCAGCAGCTCGTCAAAGCGTTCCATGAACAGCTCGTTGCTTTCCTCTTGCAGTTGCTCAAGCAGCGCAGTCTGTGCGCGGATGGTGTCGTAGAGACTCTGCAGTAGGGCGAGATGGTATTCGTGGTAACTGGGTGGGGTGTTCATGGGGACTCCTGATGTTGCCAGGGCGGGAGTCTATCAGGTTGTGGGCGCTGTCGCGCGGGGAGCCGGTTGAGCGGCCGGCCAGCCTGGCCGGCCGCTCAAGGCATCATTCACTCTCTGATTTTGCCGCCTTGCTGCGGCGTGTTTTGCGTGGCGTCATTTCCTCCTTGGAGAAGTCGTCCACGGTGATGACGGCAAGCCGCGCAGCCCTGGCATCGCGCACCAGTTCGGCTTCCTCCGGGCTGATCACGCCGCTTTCAGCGGCAACAGCGAGGGTGTCGGCATCGCTGTCGTGCTCCAGCTCACCTGAGCGGACAGCCTTGTGAAGCCGCGCCTCAATCGGATCAGCCTGGATTACCTTGGCAAGCGTGCTGTTGAGCAGGCCGGTCACGTCAGTCGGGTCATCGCTCTGATAGCAGCCCGCCAGCAGGCGGTCGCGTGCGGCGCCGGGACGCATCAGCCGGCGTGCGATCTCTGCGCCAGTTGCATCGCTGGGCGGTGCGAGTCGGCGTCCAAGCGGAAATACGATCACCCGCAGCAGGCAACCGAGATGCCGGTTCGGGAAGTTGAGCAGCACCTCATGCAGGCTGGTTTCGATGCGGTACAGCAGGTCTTCTAGCCCCCACCGGACAAAGGGCAGATCCTCTTCCGGGCGGCCCTGGTCATCAAAGTGCTTGAGGGTGGCGCTGGCTAGATAAAGGTTGCTCATGATGTCGCCCAGACGAGCAGAAAGACGTTCGCGGCGTTTCAGCTCACCGCCCAGCATGAGCATGGTGCAGTCGGTCAGCGTCGCGAAGGCAGCGGAAAGACGCGTGAGCTGCTGATAGTAGCGACGCGTTTCCGGGTAGTCTGGCGCGCTGGCAAGCTTGCCGGCGCTGAGGCCAAGCAGCAGGCTGCCAGCGGCGTTGCTGAGCGAGTAACCGATGTGCTCAAACAGCAGGCGGTCAAATTGCTTCAATCCTTCGTTCTGGTCTTCCAGGCCGGCAGCCTGCATCTCCCGCAGCACATACGGATGGCAACGGATGGCTCCCTGACCGAAGATCATCATGTTACGGGTGAGGATGTTGGCACCTTCAACGGTTATCGAAATGGGTACCGATTGGTAGGCACGACCGAGGTAATTACGTGGCCCCATGCAGATGCCCTTGCCGCCGTGCACATCCATCGCATCATTGATGCACTGGCGCATGCGTTCGGTAAGGTGGTATTTGACGACTGCTGACAGCACCGAGGGCTTCTCGCCCAGATCTACCGCGCCGGCGGTCATGGTGCGAGCGGCGTCCATCACGTAAGTGTTACCACCGATCCGGGCCAGCGCTTCCTGAATGCCTTCAAACTCGCCAATCGGCAGATTGAACTGTTGGCGAATGCGGGCGTAGGCGCCGGTGGTCATGCTGGCCATCTTGGCGGCACCAATGCTGCCGGCTGGCAGCGAAATGGATCGGCCGACCGAGAGGCAGTTCATCAGCATCATCCAGCCCTGACCAATTCGCTCTTGGCCGCCGATCAGATAGTCCATCGGGATGAACACGTCGGTACCGGAATTGGGGCCGTTCATGAAGGCCGCGTTGAGCGGGAAGTGACGTCGCCCAATGTTGACGCCTTCCGTGTCGGTCGGGATCAGTGCAAGGGTAATGCCGAGCGATTCTTCATCGCCGAGCAGGTGATCCGGGTCGTAGGCCTTGAACGCCAGGCCGAGCACCGTGGCAACGGGGCCGAGGGTGATATAGCGCTTTTCCCAAGTGACGCGCAGGCCGATGACTTCTTCGCCGTTCCACTGGCCCTTGCAGATGATGCCCTTGTCGGGCATGGCACCCGCGTCAGAGCCCGCTTCAGGTGCGGTGAGCGCAAAACAGGGAACTTCTTCGCCGCGAGCCAGGCGCGGCAGATAATATTGCTTCTGCTCCTCTGTGCCGTAGTGCATCAGCAGCTCGGCAGGGCCTAATGAGTTCGGCACCATGACAGTGGAGCCGAGGTCGCCGCTGCGACTGGCCAGTTTCATCGCTATCTGTGAGTGAGCGATTGCGGAGAAGCCTTTACCGCCATATTCCTTGGGAATGATCAGGCCGAAGAAGCCATTGTCCTTGATAAAACGCCAAACTTGGGGAGGAAGATCCTGCAGCTCGGTGGTGACCTCCCACTCGTTGGTCATCTGACAGAGTTGTTCCACCGGGCCGTCGAGGAAGGCCTGTTCCTCCTCGCTCAAGCGCGGAGTTGGGAAGTTGTGCAGCTTGCCCCAGTCAGGACGGCCGCTGAACAGCTCGCCATCCCACCAGACCGTGCCGGCGTCGAGCGCTTCCTGTTCGGTATCGGATAGCGGGGGCAGCACCTTGCGAAACCAGCCCAGCAACGGGGCGCTGATGCTCTGTTTGCGCCAGTCGGGTAGGTTGACCGGTATGGCGATACCAAGAAACAGGGCCCATAACAACAGGTCGATTAACCAGTGAACCGGGCCGAGCAGTGTCATTACTGCCAGGTAGGCTGCTACGCCGAGGGTGGCGTTGAGCAAGCTAGTTCGGATGTAGGCAAGACCGCTGATGCAGAGCAGCAGTCCAACCAGCCAAAGCAGGGTCATCATATTGCGCACTCCTTTTCGGTACATCTCTCCAGACCAGAGGATGTGCTGAATAATTCCGTTCGATCTCCGATTTTGCAGCAGGCAGGGCGCGGGTGCCTTTAGGGGCAGGCCGTTGCAGGGCGACTCAGAGGTGGGATCGGAATTGTTCAGTACCCTGTCAGCATAGCTGTTCTGGGCGGCTGAGGTCGTGCGCGTGCAGTGACATGGTGTTACGAGCGCCGGTTGGCGCCCGTAACAAACGCGTCAGGCGTCGACAGTGTCGAGGTCGTAACGGATGGTGCGGCCAGCGAGGTAGTAGTGTGCACAGGCCCAGATATTGACGAATGCTGCGCCGATAAGCGCGTAGCGTAGGCTGTCGGAACCGAACGGGCCGCTGACGAGGTCGCTGACGATGCCGATTAGTTGTGGACCGAGGCCAAGCCCCACCAGGTTCAGTACCAGCAACATGATGGCCGATGCCAGCGCGCGGCTGCGCAGCGGGGTCAGGCTCTGGATCATGGCGAAGCTGGGGCCGAGGTAGAAGGCACCGAGGAATACGGCCGGGCAGTAAGCGAGCAGCGCCCAGAAGGTGCTGTCGATCATATAGAAGGCAATAATGAACGGAATTGTCAGCAGCTTGGCCAAGCCCACGATCCAGGCGTTCCAGCTGGCATCACGGGCGGCCAGCTTGTCTGCCAACATGCCGCCGATCCAGGCACCAAGGCCACCGATAATCCCCATCAGGGGGCCGAGGAAGAGTCCGACCTGGCCTGGGGTCAAACCGTGGCTACGAATCAGGAACGCCGGGTTCCAAACAATGGTGCCGTAGCCGACCAATGCGGTCAGGGTGACCCCGAGAACGACATGACGGGTGGTACGGACACGCCAAAGTACTGCAAAGCCGGCCTTGACGTTGACTTTGCCCATAGGCGGCGGCTTGACGCCGTCGGCAAAACCGCGCGGTGGTTCGATCATGGTGAAGCGCACCAGCAGGGCGATCAGGATGCCCGGCAGGCCGACAACGAAAAACGCTGCGCGCCAGCCCCACCATTCGGCAACAAAACCGCCGACGATGAAGCCGATCATGATGCCCAGGTAGACGCCAAGCGCGTAGATGGACATGGCGCTTGAGCGCTTTTCTTTCGGGTAGAGGTCGGCAAGCATGGAGTGCGACGGCGGGCTGGACCCTGCTTCACCGACACCAACGCCGATCCGGGCGATCGCCAACTGCCAGAAGTTCTGGGCCAGGCCGCACATGGCGGTCATCACGCTCCAGATAGCAATGGACCAGGCGATGATATTGCGGCGGTTGGAACGGTCGGCAAAGATCGCAATCGGAATGCCAAGAGTCGCGTAGAACAGGGCGAAGGCGATGCCGGACAGGAACCCCAGCTGGGTGTCCGACAGCAGCAGATCTGCCTTGAGGGGTTCAATCAGGATCCCGACGATATTGCGGTCGACGTGGCTGGACGTATACGCCAGAACCAGAATCAACAGCGCGTAGCGTCGATAGGCGGGGGTGATGCGGTGACTGACGTCGTTCTGGTCAGCCGTGTTTTCTGGCGTTTGGGCCATTTATTGTCTCCGGCGTTTGTTGTTCTGCAGCGAGAATACGTTGTCCCGTTGTTCGTCACAATCGACCGGCCGCGCGCAATTGTAGCAAAATTGTAAGCCCGTAGTTTCGCACAGCGGTATTATCATTCGCATAAACCATGTCTCAGTATTGATAGAGAGGGAGTTTCGGTGGCTGACCTTGATTCCTGTCGATCCGCCCTCATAGTTAGGCCTCAACTTCCAAGACGTGAGGCACGGCATGACTGCAGCTATACGTATCCGGGGGCTTGAGAAGACCTATGCAACCGGAATGCGTGCTCTCAAGGGCATTGATCTGGAGGTGCGCGAAGGGGACTTCTTTGCTCTGCTGGGACCCAATGGGGCGGGCAAGTCCACTACCATCGGCATCCTGTCATCACTGGTCAACAAGTCGGCAGGCGAGGTCAGCATCTTCGGTCACGACATCGACCGCGAGCTGCTTGCTGCAAAGCGCTGCATCGGGGTGGTGCCGCAGGAATTCAATTTCAGTCAGTTCGAGAAAGTTATCGATATTCTGGTCAGCCAGGCCGGGTATTACGGCATTCCGCTGGCCCGTGCGCGTGAACGCGCCGAGCATTACCTGAAGCGTCTTGGTTTGTGGGAAAAACGCGATGTGCCTTCGCGGATGCTGTCTGGCGGTATGAAGCGCCGGCTGATGATCGCCCGGGCATTGATTCACGAACCCAGGCTGCTGATTCTGGATGAGCCCACTGCCGGTGTGGATATCGAGATCCGCCGCTCGATGTGGCAGTTCCTGCAGGAGATCAACGCGCAGGGCATTACCATCGTGCTCACCACGCACTATCTGGAAGAGGCCGAGCAGCTGTGCCGCCACATCGCGATTATCGATGAAGGCCGGATCATTCATAACACCAGCATGCGCGCGCTGTTGAAAGAGCTGCATGTCGAAACCTTCCTGCTCGATACGCGCCAGACCCTGACCGAGGCGCCAGCGCTGACAGGTTACACGGCGCGACTGGTCGACGAGCATACGCTTGAGGTGCAGGTGGATAAGGCTCAAGGCCTGAATGCGCTGTTTGCGGCGCTCAGTGAGGCGGGAATCGATGTGGTGAGCATGCGCAACAAAAGTAACCGGCTGGAGGAGTTGTTTCTTACGCTGGTCGATGAAAACGCCGAGAAGAAGGGAGCCTGAGCATGCAGTACTGGCAACAGGGCTGGGTGGCCTTTACGACCATCCTGACCAAGGAGATTCGCCGCTTTACCCGTATCTGGGCGCAGACACTGCTGCCGCCGGCGATCACCATGACGCTGTATTTTGTCATCTTTGGTCATCTGATCGGCAGCCGCATCGGCGAGATGGGCGGATTCCGGTACATCGATTACATCGTGCCGGGCCTGATCATGATGTCGGTGATTACCAACAGCTACTCCAACGTGGTCTCGAGTTTCTTCAGTACCAAGTTTCAGCGCTCCATTGAGGAGCTGATGGTGGCACCGGTGTCGCCGCATGTGATCCTGCTTGGTTACACCTTCGGCGGTGTTGCCCGTGGGCTGGCGGTGGGGTTGATCGTGACGCTGACGTCGCTGTTCTTCACCAAGCTGCGTGTGGAGCACGTTTGGCTGACCATTGTGGTGATCTTCTTTACCTCGCTGGTGTTTTCGCTGGGCGGCTTCATCAACGCGGTATTCGCTCGTACCTTCGATGACATCTCGATCGTGCCGACCTTTGTGCTGACGCCGCTGACCTATCTGGGCGGGGTGTTTTACTCAATCAACCTGTTACCGCCGTTCTGGCATGCGGTGTCGCAGGTCAACCCGATTCTGCACATGGTCAATGCGTTTCGTTACGGCATTTTGGGGGTGTCCGATATTCCAATCGCGACTGCCCTTATCATCATGGCTATTTTTACCGTCGCGCTCTACAGCGTGAGCTACTGGTTGCTGGTCAGAGGCACGGGTATGCGGCAATAATGGGCGCGGGCCGTCAGCCGGCGGCCCGTTGTCGATTCCCGGGGTATTCCATGACTGATCATCCTGCGACCGAGTCGCCGCTGGGCAAGTCCAGTGCCTACATCAGCGTTTACACGCCGTCGCTGCTGTATCCAATCTCACGACTGCCGAAATGGCAGGAGTTGGGGCTGGATCCGCAGCAACTGCCGTTTCACGGCGCTGATATCTGGAACTGCTTCGAGCTGTCCTGGCTGACACCTTCTGGCAAGCCCGTGGTGGCTGCCGCAGAGTTCGTCTTCCCGATCAAGGCGGCGCGGATTGTCGAGTCCAAGTCGTTCAAGCTGTATCTGAACTCACTCAATCAGACGGTTTTCCGGGATCGTCATGACCTGCTGAAGACGCTGGAGACCGACCTGTCGGTTGCGGCGCAGGGGCCGGTGATGGTGCGGCTGCTAAGTATGCAGCAGCTGCATCAGGCGGGGCTGTTCATGCTGCCCGGGACCTGTATCGACGACCTGGATGTCGAGGTGTCGAGCTACAGCTATGATCCTTCGCTGCTGAGTCTGGCGGCCAGCGCGGGGCCAGTGACCGAGGTACTGCACAGTCACTTGCTTAAATCCAACTGCCCGGTCACGGGGCAGCCGGATTGGGGATCAGTGCAGATCAGTTACAGTGGCCCGGCACTGGATCACGCGTCTCTGGTACGGTATCTGGTCTCATTCAGGCAGCACTCGGATTTCCACGAGCAATGCGTGGAGCGCATCTTCCTGGATATTCTCAAGCTATTGGGGGAGGGGGCGACGCTGACTGTGTACGCGCGCTATGTTCGTCGTGGCGGACTGGATATCAATCCCTGGCGGTCCACGCAGCCGGGCATGCCGGAAAATCTGCGGCTGGCGCGCCAATAGGGTAGATGGGCGACGCTCCACCAGCGGCGGAGCGTCCGGACAGTCAGATTCCCATGTCTGCCAGGCTCTGCATGACGCTGCGCAGTGTGGTGGCAAGGGTGGGATGCCGAGCTTCGAACTGCTCAGCCATCAGGTTGACCCCATCGACCAGGCTTGGGTCTTCCTCTACTTCGACGTCGCTGGCTTCGTTCAGCAACTTTGCTTCCAGGCTGGTTGCCAGCGCCTGTAGTGCCTCGCGCTCTTCGCTGCTGAGTGGTGAGTCGCTTTCATTCAGGGTGTTCTGCAGCGACTCCAGCTGCGACTTCAAACGATCAGTGGGCATGTAACTCTCCTGTCCATCCAGTGTGCTTTTACTATACCTCTAGATGGACAACACGTCCGCTGGTTTTACGGCATTCAAACTTTGGCCTGCCGTAGCTCAATGTCGCGCAGGCAGCTGTCTAGTTCGGAGACGTTGTCGATGACGTAGTGGGCGCCTGCATTCATCAGCGTCATGGTGGCCTGCAGCCGAATACGGTCCTGCTCCTCGGAGCCAAGAGCGGACCAGTGTGCGTTGCCGTGTTGGTCCAGTGCACCACTCAGCGCGGTGCCGATGGTCCAGAGGCCTGCGTTGAGCCCGGCACGGATTCCATCGGAGCTGCCGCTGACCAGAACGCAGTGTTTAAGTGTGTGCGCTTGCAGGCGCAGCGCCAGAGTAACGGGCAGGTCCGGTGCAGGTAGCGGTCGCAGGTGTGGTTCGGTGCAGATTGTCGCGCTGATTAGCGACTCGATCGGCGTAAGTTGGCGGTCATGTCGGTCCAGCAGCAGGCCCGCGCAAATGCCGCTGTGCTGCAAACGTTGGAGTGCTGGCAAAGCCTGTGGCAGCAGAGCCGGTTCGTCGGCTGTCGGTCGGGCTGCAGTCAGGGTGCCGGCAAGATCGAAGAGAACTGCCTCGATCTGATGTGCGTTCATGGTCCGTGCTCCTGGTCGGAAACGCGTGTTGACCGCACATCATCGTATCAAGGTGTTGCAGGTTTATTACTGTGCTTCGTCCAGCGGTTCTGCACCCATGGCGACGCGCACACTGTTGGGAACCGGGATTGGCCGCTGATTATTCACCGTAATCCACACCATCTTCACATCACCGTAGCCGATTAGGTCGGGTTGGCCCTTGACGTAAAGCTTGTGTTCCAGCGTCAGGCTGGTACGACCGACGACGCCGGCGTACAGCTCGACGACGATAGTGCCGGGGTGAAAGGCGGGTTTCAGGAAGTGATGGGTGCAGGTCAGCAGTACCAGGCCCTGGCCAACTTCCCGTCGTGGTGCGCCCAGGCCATCAAGCCATTCGATGCGGGCATCTTCCAGATACTGGTAGTAGCGGGTGTTGTTGACGTGCTGGTTACTGTCCATGTCGCCATAGCGGATGGGTATTTCGGTGGTATAGAGCAGGGTTGTGGAATGGTCTGTCATGGCAAATTTCGCTGAAATTGACGGAAGTTATGCATTACACTGACGGGCCGGCAGAGCCCGCGGGCTGCTGCACCTATCAAAAGCGAAGAATGGAGAAACCGCTGATGAATCTGCTGAATACAGGAGCCTTGGCAATGGTGTTGTCGGCGCTGTCGCTGGCCTGTATTACACCTGTTTTTGCTGCCGATGACTACGACGATTACGACTCGGCGTATGTTGACCCCGACCCGTGGGAGACGTTTAACCGCGCTACCTTCCGGTTCAATGACACGGTAGACCGTTATACGCTCAAGCCGGTTGCCAAGGGGTATAAGTCGGTGACTCCGCAGTTCATGCGTGATGGGGTAGGCAACTTCTTCAACAACCTTGGAGAGCCGATGAACTTCCTGAACAACGGATTGCAGGGCAAGTTCAATCGGGCAGGGGTGGATATGTCGCGCTTTCTGTTCAACACCCTGCTGGGTGGCGGGGGCCTGGTAGACGTGGCAAGCCGCATGGGGCTAGAACGCAGTGACGAGGATCTGGGGCAGACTCTGGGGTACTGGGGAGTGCCGAGCGGTCCTTACGTCATGCTACCGTTCCTCGGACCGAATACGGTGCGTGATACCGGCTCAAAACTGCCTGAAAACTTCCTCAATTACACCTATACCGGCTACCTGAATGACATTCGTGCGCGTAACCAGCTGTTTGCGCTGGAGACGGTAGATATCCGGGCCGGCCTGCTGGATCAGGAACGCCTGATCACCGGTGACCGTTACACCTTTATCCGTAACGCATACCTGCAGAATCGCGAGTACAAAGTACGCGACGGAAACGTCCCCGACGAGTTCTGATCGTCGGGGCGTTGGTTGCTTCAGCTCAGGCTGTCAAAGCGCAGCCCGATGCTGAAGCGACCGTCGCTCTCGGCTTGACAGCGCACCACTTCACCCTTGGCCTGCAAGCCCTGCATACCCGGAGTCGGTGAGGGGATGGACAGGGTCGCGACAGTACCCTCCGCCACTGCCTCACTGGCCATTACCTGAGCCCCCTGGTTGGATAGATCGCGGCACAGTACATCGCAGGTGTGATTGTCAGCACCAAAGGTAAGTGTGGCGGCGGTTTCCACTGTCATGCGCATGAAATCACGCTTTTCGCTGTACTGCTGGTCATGAAACGACATCGGCGACTCCGGCTTCGGCAGATACGTCTGTTTTTTGGTTTTCTACTGGTCATCGTAGTTCCGAGTTGGGCCTCCGACAAGCATCCTTCCAGCCTTCTGCAACGGTTGCTTGCAGCAGCGGATGGGAGTAGTGTTTCCCCCTTGAAAACGCCGGGTTATTTCCGGCTCGACTCAGCCACCCTGTGGTCGCCGCGAAAGATGCGCGCTGCGACAATGACGTAGGGATTTTATGCAGCCTCCAGGCACCACACTGCTGGTGATTGACGACGACGACAAGGTTCGCCAACGTCTGTCAGCACTGTTGGAAGGTAATGGTCATGACGTAATCCAGGCCGCTGATGCGGGGGGTGGTCTGGCCCTGTTCGAGAAGCAGCGTCCCGAGCTGGTTCTGTGCGACCTTCACCTTGGTGACAGCCAGGGTTTCGAGCTGGTGCGTCAAATTACCGAATCTGGTCTGGACGTGCCGGTCATCGTGATGTCGGCCGAGGGGGCGATGACCGATGTGGTTCAGGCGCTGCGCCTTGGAGCCAGCGACTTTCTGCTCAATCCGTTAAATGATCCCGAGGTGCTGGAGCACTCGGTGCGCAGGGCGCTGGACCGTTATCGTCTGCGGCTTGAAAACCAGCGTATTCGCGAGCGTCTTGAGCGGGCCAACCGCGAACTTGAGATGCATCTCAAGGAACTGCGCGATGATCAGGCTGCGGGCCATCAGGTTCAGCTCAACATGCTGCCGGTCACCCCTTGGACCAGTGGTGAGTACAGGCTTGAGCACAAGCTGATTCCCTCACTGTATCTGTCTGGCGATTTTGTCGATTATTTCCGCGTCTCCGACTCGCAACTGGCGTTCTATCTGGCGGATGTATCCGGCCATGGCTCGTCGTCGGCATTCGTCACTGTGCTACTCAAGTTCATGACAACCCGGCTGATGTACGAGCAGCGCAAGGTCGAAGGGCAGGGACGTATCGAGTTCAAGCCCTCCGATGTGCTGGGACACATCAATCGCAGTCTGATCAGTTGCAAGCTGGGCAAGCATGTAACCATGCTCGGTGGCGTGATTGATGAGCAGGAAAAAACGCTGACCTACAGCATCGGAGGTCATTTGCCGTTGCCGGTGATTTACGCCGATGGTGAGGCGCGTTATCTGCCGGGTAAGGGGCGGCCGGTCGGGTTGTTTGAGGATGCCGATTATCAGGACGAAACCATCCCGCTGCCCGAGCACTTTACTCTGACGCTGTGTTCCGATGGTGTGCTGGACTGCCTGGAAGGGACTACGCTGAAAGAGAAAGAGGCGCGACTTCCCGCGCTGATTGCTGAGCAAGGTGGCTGCATGCAAGGTATCATGGCCGCCCTGGGGCTGGATCCCAATAAAACGATGCCCGATGACATATCCGTGTTGGTGTTGAGCAGGAACGCAGAATGATGACGACTGGAAAAATCCAGTTTGCGGAAGCGCAAGGCACCTTTGTGCTCAAGTTCATTGGTGATGTGCGCCTGACGCTATGTGCAGCGCTGGATGCCTATATCGAAAAGATCTTCAGTGTCCTGACGTTCAAGGCCATTGTGATTGATCTGACAGAGACCGAGTGCATCGACAGCACCTCCTTGGGGCTGCTTGCCAAGCTCTCCATTCTGTCGCGCCAGAAGGTTGGCTTTCTGCCGACGCTGGTGTCCAATCATGAAGATATGAACCGGCTGCTGCAAAGCATGGGGTTCGATCAGGTCTTCAATATCGTGCCGGAATCGACGCCGACCTGCGAAGAGCTGCAGGATCTGCCGGCTCAGATGTTGTCCGAAGACAAGGTCAAGCATAAGGTTCTTGAGGCCCATCGCATTCTGATGGACCTCAACGACAGCAATCGCGAAGCCTTTCGCGATCTGGTCAGCGCCCTGGAAGGGTCAGGCAACTGACCCCAACTTCGCTGCGACCAGCTTCTCCAGCTTGAGCTGATCTGCTGCAAACGCCCGAATTCCCTCCGCCAGTTTCTCCGTCGCCATGGCATCCTCGTTGTGGGCCCAGCGGAACGCGATCTGATCCAGTTCAATGCGCTCGTCGACCACGCCCTGACGCAGTATGGTCGACGGCTGCAGTGCACCTGGCTGCTCCTGCAGGCTTTGCAGCAATTGCGGGCTGATGGTCAGGCGATCGCAGCCGGTTAGTGCTTCGATCTGGCCGGTATTGCGGAAGCTTGCACCCATTACGACCGTTTCGTACATGTGCGCCTTGTAGTAGCGGAAGATGCGCGCCACCGATTGCACGCCCGGATCATCAGTCCCGCTGAAGTCTCTACCCTCGTGCTGTTTGTACCAGTCGTAGATGCGGCCAACGAACGGCGAGATGAGGTAGACCCCGGCATCCGCGCAGGCGCGAGCCTGGGCGAAGGAAAACAACAGTGTCAGGTTGCACTGGATGCCTTCTCGCTCCAGCGCTGCAGCGGCCTGAATCCCTTCCCAGGTGGCGGCAATCTTGATCAGCACCCGATCACGGGTGATGCCAGCGCGTTCGTATAGCTCGATCAGTTCGCAGGCCTTGCGAAAGGTGGCGTCCTGATCAAAGGACAGACGGGCATCGACCTCAGTGGAGATACGCCCCGGGATCAGGCCGAGGATTTCGCTGCCGACGGCGACTGCAAAGCGATCGCAGGCGTTGCTGACTGGTTCTGTACCGCCTGCTGCTTCGCCGATGGCGCGCTCCAAAAGCGGCTCGCAGCTGGTCAGCTCGGCGGCCTTGAGTAGCAGTGACGGGTTGGTGGTGGCGTCGATTGGCTGGTGCTGGCGGATGGCATCGATGTCGCCAGTGTCGGCAACGATCAGGGTGTGTTGTTTCAGACTATCCAGTTTTGAGGTCATGTTACGGCGGTACTCCCTAGTATCCCTCCGACCTTACCTCATAGGCTTTGACAGTCGCAATCAGCCGACGCGTGCCTGCATCTGTTCCAGCAGCTGGTCGTACAGCGCCAATGGCTCATTAGTGCGGTGGATGGTGGTGCTCAGCTCGCGCCGGAAGTGGCGTGCGCCGGGTAAGCCCTGGAATAGCCCCAGCATGTGGCGGGTGATGTGATGCATCTGGCCGCCAGCGGTGACGTGCCGCTCGATGTACGGCCGCATCAGCGCCATCACCTCGATACGTGAAGGCCGCGGATGGTCGTCGCCGAAGAAACGACTATCCACCTCGGACAGCAGCCACGGGTTGTGGTACGCCTCGCGTCCTACCATCACCCCATCAACATGGGACAGCTGCGCTTGCATGACATCCAGGTCGGTCAGGCCGCCGTTGAGGATGATCTCTAGCTGCGGGAAGTCGCGCTTGAGCTGATGCACTACCTCATACTTCAGCGGCGGTATCTCGCGATTTTCCTTCGGCGATAGCCCTTCCAGAATGGCGATGCGCGCGTGAACAGTGAAACTGGTGCAGCCCGCCTCGTGAACCGTGCCGACGAAATCGCATAGCTCGGCATAGCTCTCCCGACCGTTGATGCCGATACGATGCTTGACCGTGACCGGCGTGCTGCAGGTATCCTGCATCGCCTTAACGCAGTCACCCACCAGCGCCGGGTGCGCCATCAAGCAGGCGCCAATCATATTGTTCTGCACCCGATCGCTGGGGCAGCCGACGTTCAGGTTGACCTCGGCGTAGCCGGCTTCTTCAGCCAGCGCCGCGCACTGGGCCAGCTCCTGCGGATTGCTGCCGCCCAGCTGCAGTGCCAACGGCTGCTCTTCGGCGCTGTAACCCAGAAAACGCTCACGGTCGCCATGCAGCACCGCGCCCGTAGTGACCATTTCGGTATACAGCAGCGCACGCCGGCTGATCAGTCGCGCAAAGTAGCGATAGTGGCGGTCGGTCCAGTCCATCATCGGCGCAACGCTGAAGCGGCGATTGGGCTCTGGCCGCGTGGTTACTGGGCTTGATGTGGATTCTGGGTGCATTTCTGACTGCCTGTTTAGTGCTTAATTTCTGCTGTTTTCGGCTGTTTTTTTAAGGTGAGTGCTACAATGTAGCACCGTCTAAAAAAAATGTAGCACCGCCATGGGCACCATCACAGAACGCAAACGCAAGAACGGAAAATCGAGTTACACGGCGCAGATCCGGATCAAGCGCCAAGGCAGCGTAGTTTATCAGGAAAGCCAAACCTTTGAGCGCAAGCAGGCCGCCGGCGCTTGGCTGAAAAAGCGAGAAGGGGAGCTGGCCCAGCCGGGTGCGCTTGATAAAGCTTTGCGCGGTGGTGTGACTGTGCGAGAAATGATCTTGCGCTACCTGGAAGAGTTTGAGCGGGTGCGGCCGCTGGGCAAAACCAAGCGTGCAACATTGAAGGCGATTGCCGATACCTGGTTGGGCGACCTGGCCGACACCGACCTCACCAGTCAGCGCCTGGTCGAGTATGCGCACTGGCGCCGCAGTGAGCAGGGCGGGGCGGTGCAGCCGCAGACCATCGGCAATGACCTTTCCCACCTGGGTGCGGTGATGTCTGTAGCGCGGCCCGCCTGGGGCTTTGAGGTGGATCATCACGCGATGGCTGATGCCCGCAAGGTACTGCGCAAAATGGGCATGGCGTCTCGGAGCAAAGAGCGTGATCGTCGGCCGAGCCTTGAAGAGCTGGACCTGCTCATGACGCACTTCTCCGAGATGCAACAGCGTCGACCCTCATCTATTCCTATGCCAAAGGTGATTGCCTTCGCGCTGTTCTCTACGCGCCGGCAAGACGAGATCACCCGCATTCGCTGGGCCGACCTGGACGAGGCTGGCCAGCGTGTACTGGTGCGGGATATGAAGAACCCCGGCCAGAAACTGGGCAACGATGTGTGGTGCCACCTGCCTGATGAGGCATGGGCCATTGTGCAGAGCATGCCGCGGCTGGCTGACGAGATCTTCCCCTACAACTCCAGCTCTATCTCCGCCTCATTCACAAGGGCGTGCAAATTCCTAGAGATTGAGGATCTGCGCTTTCATGACTTGCGGCATGACGGTGTGAGTCGATTATTTGAGATGGATTGGGATATTCCGCGGGTGGCCAGCGTTTCTGGGCACCGGGACTGGAACTCATTGCGGCGTTACACTCACTTGCGTGGACGCGGCGACCGGTACTCTGGTTGGCTAAGTGCGGGGAGTGTTAAGGAAGCCCCTAGGCTCTTAGCTGCTTTTACAAAATCATAGGGATGGCAGAGGCAGGGAATGAAGAGTGTCGAGTGGAAAAAGGGTGCTAAACCTGAGCTTGTGCTTGCAAGACTCGCGGAGGTTACTTCTGTTTCAGATGGTGGGGCAATAAGGGTTGAAAATGGGGAGCATTTTGGCTTGATGCCCATTTTGCATAATATGCTTGTTTATAAGCGCGATTACAGCTTTAGCACTAAAGTCATGTTTCGCATGAAGGCTTTCTCCATTTGTGCTAACGCGGGCTCTCTTAATAAAGATGATTTTATCGGGGAACTGCGTAAACAAGTGGCAGCATATGATGCTGCAGATATGCAGGATTTCAGGTTGACGAGCTCCCTTTCAATTAGTCATGGTTTGTTGCCCGCTAGAATTAAACTCCCTAGTTCAACGGTTTATTGTCACTCTGGTCCCTTGCCCAAGAAATATAGCACCCGTGCGGCCAATGAAAAGCACTGGAGGTTTAACTTTCCTAATGAGTCGCCGCTTCCCTCGCAGTACACGCGTGTTGTCGTTATGGTTAAAGCTAAGAATGTTTCCGATGCATTCCATAAAGCAATGCATGACCTAAACTTCCTCAGGGGGCTGCTTGGGCTGCGTTATAATCCTGAGCAGAGTTTTAGCTATGGCGGGCGCGCATACAGGCCTCTCAATAAGGTTATGCTGGGGGGGATGCACTGTATCCATTTCGCAGATGGAGCGCTTAGCGGGGTGAATTCCTATTGGTATGAACCGCACTTCTCGGCTATTCAGCCGGCTGGGGCTCCGGGTAATGTGGCTAAAGAAAAAGCCAGTCTTGCTAAGTATTTGCGATTTAGATTTAAATACATAAGTCGCTATCCTGCGGGAGATCAGGTGCGAATAGTTTCTTGCATTGCAAGATATGCGCTTGCTCTAGATGAATTTGATTATAATGCAACCCTACATAAGCTCTGGTCTGCAATGGAATCGCTGCTGATTGGTGTGGGGCAAAAATCGGACGTGATGATTAAGCGCTGTTCTTATGTGTTTGATGATCCTGAGTATTACTTTCAGGTTTTGACTTATCTAAAGGATTATCGAAATGCCCACATACATGACGGAGTAGGGGATGAAGAGGCAGAGCGTCATTGCTATAGTCTTCAGGAGTGTTATAGAGGGATGATTGCCTTTTACTTTGGGATGTCTGACTTTTTTACTTCGATTCAAGAGGCTAACAAGTTTTTGGATAGCTCAAACGATCCCCAAGTTATCGAGCGTCAGATAGAGTTGTTGCAGCGGGCAAAAAAGTATATCCACTCCGGTTAGTTACCCCGTTTTCCGATAGCGTCCCTGTAGCTTGTCATTCTCAATCACTGCCTTCGTCCGTTGGTTGTCGAGGTATTGGGCTAGGTCCTGCAGGTGCACCCCTTTTGCGGCTTTTTGGCTGCCTTCCATCCTCACAATCGGCAAGTCGATCTCTGCAGCCATCACTTTGCGCTGCAGCTTCTCTACGCTCAGGTGGCTGAAATAGTCCGCGCAGACTCTGTCCAGTGGGATAATGGAGAGGCCATCATATTGCGCCATCAGAAGAAATAGAGTTTTCATGTGTACCTGTTCTCCAGGTGACGGCGGTCGCCTTGGGGTTGCTTAATCTGATTTAGGAAAGGATGCCGGCTATGTTGTGGCGCGCTATGTACAGAAGGCCAGTAAGAAAGCTGGGGCCTAAAGTTTTGATCTGGAGCACGATTGAAGCAGCAGCAATTGGTGTGCTCGTAGGGATGCTGGTCAACTGGCTCAGGGCGCTGCCCTGGGCCGATAGCGCTGCTCCCGCCTGGGTTCAGGCTGTGGGCAGTATCTTGGCTATTCTGGTTGCTGTAGGCGTTGCGAGCTGGACTAGCTGGACGCAGCGTCGAGAGCGGCGACATCTCGTGTTTGTGGAAGAAAAAAAGAATTGGCAGGCGGCTATCCAAATCACCATTCGTGTTAAAGACTTTGGCGTTGAGTATGAACAGTGGACTAAGGGCGCACCTGGGGCCAGTTGGAAAACGCACGAGCACTACGCACATACCGTCGACTTTTTGCTCGCTGCTCTGGAGCAAATGCTGCAACGTGATAGGGACTTTGATCGTTGGTTCGGTTGTATGCAGCTGCACGAGGAGCTCAGGGACTTTAGGTCGATGCTCAATTCCCTTCACAAGGGGGCTGCCTTGTTGGCTGACCAAGCGGGCCTCCTGGTTGCGGAGGCAGAGGCTTACCAGGACGCTTGGGTCGAGAGTTTGAACTCTTGGCTCAGCTTGCACGCGTCCATGGGGGCCGAGGCTGAATGAGGCTATGGCGCTCATCGCGTATTATCCATAGCTGAGGCCTGACGTTCTGCGCCCGCGGCTTCCCCTGCCAGCCCTGCATATGCTGCACGATCTTCATAGTTATCTGCTTTGAACTCACCTTGTTTTGAGCGCACCAGCTTTAGCAGCTCCATGAAGTTCCAACCGTCCTCCTCGGTTAGGGGCTCGCGTAACTTGTCGGCCAGCAGGATGTTGGCCATGGCGACAGTCATGCCCATTGATCTCTCCCCTTGGGGCTTGTCATAGGTCACCGCGCGGTCTTCCATGTGCCGCAAACCTGCGTTTAGAAAGTCGGGTGCCTGCATGGTCACGCGGCCTCCTGCAGTGCGCGAGCACGGGTAAGGTCGGATGCGATGCGGAACCCGCTTGAGGCAAGGTTCTTGGCTTCACGTGACTCCCTGAAGCTGCCGGTGGCGTGCAAGGCGTTGGCGGCGAGGTTCAGTTTTTCGGCCATCTTCCCGATGGTGCTGATGTCGCGCTCGCTGAGCGGGTTGAGCTGGTTTCGCAGAGCCTGCAGCTCCTGGTCATGGTTAAGCTGTTGCTGCTCCAGTGCCCGGGCGGCGTTCTCTTGGCTGCGCTTCAGATCGGCACGGGCTGCCTTTGCTGCTCGGTGAGCCGCGCTGGCTGCGTGTGTGGCTTCGCGCTCCAGCTGAACTGCGCCTTGGTAGGCGATGCTCAGTGCCTGGTTCTCTTGTCGGTTTTTACCCCTGCCGAGTGCATACGCCCCCGCCAGCAACGGCAGGACGGCTGCTGCAGTGATCAGTATCGCGATTACGGTTGCTGGGTTTTGAGTGATTTGTGTCATGTGCTGTGTCCTTCAGGTTCACGCGGGGTGGTGAGCCCCGCGTTTGCTTTGGTGCTGCTGAGTTCCGCTTGGTTGGCGGCTGGTTTGGTGGTGCGTGGGTTGCAGCTCTCCAGCCAGCGGGCGAGGTCGTCGAGGTAAACGACGGGGGCGCCCTTGTTGCTGTGGAGCTTGGTGTAACGCAGGCGAATGCGGCCTGCGCGGATCTCGCTGAGCAGGTGTTGCACATTGGTGATGTGCGGCAGCCACTCGGCGCGGACTTCTTCAAGGGGCAGGCATGGCCGGTCGTAGCGGCGGCGCAGCTGCTCCAGCGTGGCCGGTACTGTCATTGGCTGGCACTCCGTGCCGGGTGCGCATTAACGCCCAGCAGCTCCCGCAGGCCGTCAACGGTTTTGGCGCTGATGGTGTGCATGATGTGGTTGCCGTCACTGACGATGACCTGCAGCTGGTCGTAGCGCTGGCCGGCCATCCCTACGCTAACGGAGAGCGGGTAGGGGAAGTGGCTGGCAGCGATGTTCAGTGCTTCTGCCAGGCGCAAGCCTGTGTCATCGAGCTGCTGCAGGCGTTGCACCGCTTCCGTGCCGGCCGCGCGGGCTTCGCGTGCGTTGATGGCCGTAGGGTGGTCCAGGTGCAGCTGCAGCAGCTTGATCGCGCCGATTGCGTGGTTGATCAGCGGGGCAGGGTTGGTTGGGAGGTGCTTCATCATGCTGCGTCCTCCTTGCCGTCTGCCTCTTCGATCTCAACGCCCAGCAGGCCGGCGAGCCAGCGCAAGCCCTTCTCGGTAACGTAGGTTTTGCCATAGATCTGGCCGTGACCGTTGTTGATCTGCGAGTTGCCCTTGTGTGACTTGAGCTTCACGCGCAAACGCCCACGGTCTACGTCTGAGGTGTTGTAGGGGAGGTTGAACTGGTCGAGGACTCTCCGAGCCTGCAGGTCAGCGCAAAAGCGGTTGCGGCCACTGCCCAGCAGTTTGGCGGCGGTGGACAGGTCGAATTCTCGGGAGCAACCGGCTTTGGGCTGTTCTTCCGGGCTCACGCTGCACGCTCCAACCGGCCATTAGCGCAGTCTTCAATCCAGCGCTGGGCGCGGCGTTTGAGGGTGGTTTCGGCTTGCTTGGCTGGCAGCGTGGTGCTGTTGACGGTGCCCTGGGCGCGCAGGGTTAGGCTGATGCGGCCGTCTTGGCGCTCGGTAGTCAGCGTGGCGCGGATGCGCTCGCCAGTATGGCGCTGCAGCACGGTGACGAAGGTGCCGGGGCTTTTGAGCTGGTGGGCCAGCAGCTGCTGGCTGACGGCGGTGAGGCGAATCATGCTGCGTCACCCCCGTTCCAGGGGCCTTGGTCGTCGACTGGCTGAGAAGGGCGCAGAGCGGCGGCGGCGCGATTGCCACCGATAACGATGGCAAGGCCGGTGCGCTTGATGATGTCTTTGATAGTGGCCGGGTTACTGGCCGCTGTGGGGTGCAGGTAGACCCTGCAGGTGTTGCTTGGCTGTGTCCGCATTGTGTTGAACCTGTGTGGTAGGTGGGTTCAACACAAATGTACCTTTAAGTAAAGGGTCTGATCAGTACCTTTTGGTAAAAAAGGTCACAGCAATACGGAATACCAAAACACTTGGCCGATAATGCGGATCTTCTCGTCCACGTAATCAGCCTCATAAACCTCGTCTGGGTGCTCTGCGTCGTTATAGCTGTGCAGGCGGATGCCGTTGCCTGGGCGCCGGTAAAGCACTTTAACCCGAAGCTGACCGTCATGGTCGATGGCGTACATTTGGCCGTCTTTGATGCCGGTGATGCTGGTGTTGATGCCGACTGTGGTGCCGTCAGGCAGCACCGGCTCCATGCTGTTGCCGGTCACGGTGGCGCAGGCGGCGCATTCGGGGATGATGTTCTTGCGGCTGAGGGTGCGCTTCCCGAAGCGCAGCTTGCGGCCATGATCTTCAATTCTTACTTCGGAGCCTTTGCCGGCGGACATTTCAACTTCCTTGTAAAACGGTAGCTCTACCTCGTCCTCTCCGAGGGGGGTGTCGTCACTCCATGTCTCGACTGGGGCTAGGCGGGAGTCCGCATACGGCTCGCCTGCCCGGCGCAGCAGGGATCGGCGCTCTGGATTGTCCGAGCCTGGGGGGGCGTCGAGCGCGCCGGGCAGCATGCCGAGCATCTTCTCTACGTGCCTCGCAAACTTTTCGCCGATGGGCTTGTAGTTGTGATGGTCTTCGGGAAGAAGGCAGCGGTTCACGTAGCTGGGTGAGCGTTCAATAGCTTGGGCCAGTGCGCTTTGGACGCCGCCGAATTTAGTTTCTATGAGAGCTGCCAGATTGGCTCGCCTGATTGATTGCGTGTGCATTCAAAAATTGTGCACCTATTTTTACTAAAAAGTAATTGACCTAAAGGTGTTGACATTAATTACCTTAAGGTAACAAAATCAGGCCAAATCATTTTAAACGAGCCCACGTTATGAAGCTGCTGGATTACATCAAGCCGTTGAAGGCGGATGCTCTGGAGGCGTTTGCGCTGAAGTGCCGCAGCACTCCCGGGCAGCTCAGACAGGTTGCTTACGGTCGGCGGGCGAGCGCTGAACTCGCGATCCGCATCGATATAGCCAGCGGCGGAGCAGTCCGTTGTGAGGACATTCGGCCGGACATCGATTGGGACTATCTACGCAATCAGCCAGCCGAACCAGCAGCAGCCTGAGAATCACCACCCGCCGGAGACACAGCAATGAGCACCTTTAACGCCTACAGCGATCAGTTCGGCGTAGCCCCTGGGCTTGAAGTCGCAATCACCCATACTGAAAACGGCCTGATGTTGCAGGCGCGCAAGGACGGCCAGCCGTTTGAGAGCTATGCACCAAAGGACGTAGAAACCGCACTGGCCGCAGCCGGGCACCTTATTCGTGGTTCTCAACCACCACGCGGCCTGTTTGCTTGTCGCGGTACACCAGTTCGTTGAACTCGACTTGAACAAGCGTGGGGCTGCGTTGCTTCAGCCGGTAGAAGGCCAGGCCGCTGAAGTCCAGTTCCATGTCATCGGCATAGCCGTTGAGGTAGTCCTTGAGCATGCCGACAGTGATTAACTCGGGGGTGTCAGACATAGCAGCATCCTTGTGAAATGAGTAACAACCCGCCGGAGACACAGCCAAGTAATCCAGCGGCGGGAGCCGGTAGCGGGAGCCTCACCAGCAGACCGCTACCGGCACAGAGCAAGAAACAAAGCCAGCCGCATTGCGACTGGCTGAATAGAGGCAGGAATCAGGGGCCACCTACCACAGTAAGACCCTGACCCTGCAGTCCGGAGCACGGCACCACCCGACGCTCCTCAACCAGTGAGCCCTTGGACACAGCACGTATCAATCGGGCTCACCTGCTGTACCGCAATGATAGGCCAAGCGCCTGCATTGCGGCTACGGCGTTACAGGGGAAATAAAACCTATGAGCCGTAAGGACCTGTTGCCGGACGCTGGGCCGGTGCTTTCGATCAGGGCTGCGCTGTATCGCGCCTGCCGTGATGATCGGGCCGGCATCACCGGCGTGGCGCTGAGCATGGGCATCGACCCGGATGCTCTGCAGAAAGTGGTCAATCCGAAAGACCGCCGGCCAATCGCGCCGGAGTGGATCGAGGACATTCTCTCTCACACCCAAGACCCTCGCCTTGTTGCTGCGCTAGTGCGGCCAGCTGGTGCGCTGGCGTTTGTGCCGCAGCCGGTACCGGCAACGCGGGAAGCTCTGCGGGCGCTGGCGGATCTGCTGCGGGAGGAGGGCGAATTTGTCGAAAGCCTGACTGAGGGCGCAGCTGACTCAAGATGGGAGCCCCATGAGGTTGAGCGGCTTCGTTACCACGCGAATCAGTTGGTCGGGCGAATCTTGGGCATTGTTGCGGGTGCTGAGCAGGCGATGGAGGGTTGTGACCATGCCTGACTTTGGAGACCTGGGCGCTGAGCGTACTCAGCAGATGATTGATGACGCTTTGGCAGAGCGTCGGTACCAAGCCTCTCGGCTGGCTATCGATAACCCGTACTGCGTTGCCTGTGGGCAAGCGATACCCCTGAAGCGCCGCGAGGTGGTGCCGGGGTGCGAGTACTGCATTCACTGCCAATCAATCAACGAGCAGCGGAAGGGGGCGCGATGACGGAGAAGCGCGAAGCCCCGATCAGCGCCTGGGCACGGCGGTATATCGATGCTTTCGGCTTGACTCTGGTCTCGATTGATCCAGGCGAGAAGGCACCAAAAGGCAAGGGCTGGAACCAGCCCGGAGGCTATCTCACAGACGCAGCAGCCGCTGAGGCTTTTTGGCAGCGTAACCCGCAGAACAACTTGGGCGTAGTGCTTGGCCCAAGCCGGGTGTGCTCGCTCGATGCGGATGATGTGGAGTGGACGCGGTATGCGCTGCGGGAGCTGCTGGGTGTTGACCTGGATGCGATGGCGGACAGCTGCCCCACTGTGGTGGGCAACCCGGCGCGGTTCCGGGTGCTGTTCCGTGTGCCCGATGGGCTGGAACTGGACCGGCATTCGCTGACGTGGCCGCATCAAGACGACCCTGACGGGTCGATCTTCAAGACATACATGGCGCAGGCCAAGGCGGCGAAAGAGGCGGGTGACGCGGCAGGCGAGGCGCAGGCGCGTGCTGAGGCGGACAAGGTCAAGCGCTTCACGGTGTTTGAGCTGCGCGCAGGGCTGGTGCAGGACGTGCTGCCGCCGTCGATCCACCCCGGTACCGGCAAGCCCTACACCTGGCGCACTGCGCCTGATGCTGATGCAGGCTTGCCTGTGTTGCCGCAGGCGCTGCTGGCGGTGTGGTTGAACTGGCAGGCATTCAAGCGTGATGCGGTTGCGGCCTGCCCGTGGGCACCCAAGCCGGCAGCGGTGGTGAGGCACCCAGCGCGGCCCGCTGCGCCGCCCTCTGGCGGTGGGGATGTGATCGAGCAGTTTAACCGGGCGCACGATGTGGAGAGCCTGCTGGCCGCGCACGGGTATGAGCGGCGGGGCAACAAGTGGTTGGCGCCGTGCAGCTCTAGCGGGTTGCCTGGTGTGGCGGTGACGGATGGGCGGGTGTATTCGCATCATGCGTCTGACCCGTTGGCTAACGAGCACATGAATGACGCCTTTGATGTGTTCCGCATTCTGCAGCATGACGGCGATGCGAAGGCGGCGACCAAGGCGGCGGCAAAGATACTCGGCCTCGATTCGCGCCCAGTGCGGCAGGGTAATCCGTCTGTGCGCGATGATGCACCGCCCATTGGCACCGTGGATGAATCGCGCTCCAGCCGCAAGGCTGAGCCTGGGGTACAAGTCAGTTCCGGTGATGCCGATACTGCAATCCCCCCCTACGATGGCCTTGCGGCGGGCGGTGATCCTGATGCGTGGCAGATTCAGCTGAGGCGTACCGATGGTGGAGTGTTGTTGCCTGAGCTGTCGAATGCCTACCTGATTCTGAAACACGCGCCGGAGTGGCAGGGTGTGCTGGCGTACAACGAGTTTGCGGACCGGATCGAGAAGCTGCGGGCGCCGCCAGTGCCGGATGGTTCGGCGGGGCCATGGGGTGACGTTGATGCCAGCAAGGCTCTGGTGTGGCTGCAGCTGGTGTGGGGGCTGAGGCTGCGCAGCAGCAGCACGGCTGATGAGGCGGTGCGGATGGTGGCCTGGGATAACCGGTATCACCCGGTGCGTGAGTATCTGGATGCGCTGCCGGTCTGGGATGATGTGCCGCGGCTGCCTACGTTCATGCGTGACGTTTTCGGTGCTGATGACAATGCTTACACCGAGCACGTTGGGCAGGGCTTGCTGGTATCGGCGGTAGCGCGTATCGAGCGCCCTGGCTGCAAAGTCGATGAGATGGTGGTGCTGGAAGGCGGGCAGGGGTTGGGTAAGTCGACCTGCGTGGCTGAGCTGTTCGGGATGGAATGGTATCTCGAAACGGCAGAGCCGCCGGCCACCAAGGATTTTTACGTAACCATGCAGGGCAACTGGGGCGTGGAGATCGGCGAGATGCAGAGTTTCTCGAAGGCCGATATCAACCAGGTGAAGATGTCGATCACGCGCCGGGACGATAAGTATCGGGCACCGTATGACCGGCATGCGAGCAGCCATCCGCGCCAGTGCATCTTCATCGGGACGACCAACGCTGATGCCTACCTTCTGGACCCAACGGGTGCGCGGCGATTTTTACCTGTGCTCTGCCGTAAGGCTGACGTGGGGTATGTGCGGCAATGGCGCGATCAACTATGGGCTGAGGCGTTGGTGTTGTTCCAGCGTGGGTTCAGATGGTGGGACTATCCGAAAGATCTGGCGCAGGCCGAGCAGGATGAGCGGTACGTTGAAGACGCGTGGGAGGAGGCCATTGTCGATTATCTGGAGGGCAGGGCTCCGCACGTCTACTACCGCGCAGGGCAGCAAGGGCGGATCAACTCGGTGACTGTGATGGAGCTGTTGCAGCGGGCGCTGCAGATGGATATGGCGCGCATGAACAAGCCCGAGCAGCGTCGGGTTGGCGACATTCTGAGAAGGCTTGGCTGGACGAAGCAAAAGTTGCAGCGTGTACCTGGCGAGGGGGTTCGTATCAGGCCGTACGTGCGTCCGGAGTCTGCCCAGCAAAATCAGGAAGCGGCGTGATGTCACAGGTTATTTGCCGCGCTGTGACTTATGTGACGGGCTGGAGGCCGCGTATTGCGGGCGTGTCACCAGTGTCACCAGTGTCACCAGTCGCGTGCGCGTACACACGTGCGCGCGCATGTTCATATTTATATTTATACATGTGACAGTGGTGACACTGGTGACAGTGTTGTTTTAAAAGGTTTTTTCCGTGTCACCAGTGTCACAACCTTAACTGGAGGGGTAAACAATGGTTCCAACAGTCGATGCAAGTTTTGAGGTTCTTGTGGATCAGGCGTCAGGCACTGCTGCGCATTACATGCGCGAAGCTGTGCGCGAGATTGACGCTCAGTTTGGTGATGGTTTTGCGGCAGCTAATCCGGGGCTGGTGGCTGCGTTCATGCAGACCTGCGCCGCCGATTTCCATTCCGCCACCAATCTCGCTGGCTTGCAGCGGGTAGGCAATGATTTGAGCTCTATTTCGGACTCGCTGGATCGAGTGGCGCGGGCCGTTGACGGTCTGGATATAGGCTGATTGGGAGGGGCTGCGATGATCGAGCGGGTTGAAATGGCAATGCTGCCGCGGGGGGGCTGAATGAATCCAACAATCGAGGCGATTCTGGTGGAGTGGGGGCAGCAGCAGGCCAGCCCGATCGGTGAGGTTGCTGTGCCGTGTGTGCTGGGGCACGTCGACGAAGCTGCGCCGGGTGTTGGCGGGCACCGCTGTCTGTCGCTGGTGGAGCAGCATGTGGTGCAAAGCCAGCTGAGTGAGGCGGTTGCGCAGGCATTGGCTGAGATCGATGCTCAGGGCTCGAAGGGGCGCGAACTGACCGCGCTGGCTGAGGTGCGCTATGTGGCTCAGGTGATGCTGCCGCTAGCAGAGCAGTACCTCCGGTTGGCGTGCTCGCGCAACACTTACCGGGCTCGACTCAATCGGCTGCACGCCGAGCTGCTGGAAGTGCTACCGGGAGCAGCCATGATGGCGGCGCTGGAGGCCAAGGGAGTGCAGGCGGAGAAGGTGCGGGCGAAGTGGCTGGCAGAGGTGCGAAAGGCCGCACGGCGCACGGAGCCCGCGATTGCCCTGGCGCAGCAGCGTGCGCGGATGCAGCGTGAAGTTGCAAGGGCGATCAAGGAAGCTGCTGATCGGGAGCGGGCCGCATGACCGTTCATCAGGGCAAAAACAGGATTGCCGCAGGATCGTCGCAGGATGGCGGCAGCGTTCCCGATCAGGCGTTAAATGCCGGTTTACGCCTTGGGCCTCTGGGGGTACAAAGCGTGTACGTTGTGTCTCGTTGCGTCTGTGGCGGGTCACGATGCCAAAGGCGATAGTGCTGTGTCGCTCCGACCGGTCAACCCTGCCGGTCACCGCCCTCATCTGAGGGCACCTATTCCAAACCCCGCTTCGGCGGGGTTTTTAATGCCAGGATATCAGTGCAACGCTTTGTCGGCTCTGGAGAATCAGAATGCAAGTTCGAATACTGGACGACGGTGGTGAGGTGATTTGGTCACAAAGCCCGGAGTTAGGTATGACGGCTTTGTCTCATCGAAAAAATGGCCGTATCGATGAGATCCTAGCTGTGTTGAGCATGGCTACGGAAAGAGCTAAGGAAGAAAAGTTGCTGCCAGTCGAACAGACCGGCAGCGATAGGTTCAGTAAATTGTGAGCTCTTTGTTTAGGTTGGACATCACTAGCTGATAGATGCCTGGGCTTTTGAAGAACGGATGCCATTGTGGCGGCGCCATAAAGCGCACGGTATTGCTGTTCTTCCAGATGAGAACTACATGCCCAGCGAGGCCTGCAGAGGTTGCGGCTGCTTGTAGAGCGTCCATTACTTCATTCTGATCGTGCTGGGATTTGAGATTAAACGATGAATCTAGCGGGACGATGATCATGTCTTGCCCCTGCTCCCTGATGTGAGCAATTTTGTATTTGGCCATACCGATTCCTTTTAGTTGGCGCTGCCTCCACGGCAGCAATCAAAAAGGTAGCATGAAGCCAGTACAGCAGACCAAGTTATAGATCTTTTTACCCAGCCACTCGGCTGGGTTTTTTATTCAACTCGCGGAGGCCGCATGTCTGACCCAAGCAACCCTGCACCCATCGGCAAGGCGATTGCCGAGATCCCGTTGTGGATGGCGATTCTCCTGGCCTTGGCATCCGGGCTTAGTGGCGAGATGCTGCGAGCCTCCGCGCTGATCAACCTGAGCTGGCGGCAGATTGCTGCACGTATCGGTATGCGCTTCGGCGCTGCCGGGCTGGTTGGCATTGCGGTGTTCATGGGTGCGTTTGCCCTGTCGGTCCACCCGTACCTCAGCGCGGCCCTGTGCATCTTCTCCGCGATGTTGGGCGGTGATGTGGCGAGCAGCCTGTTCGAGCGCTGGGCCGCTAAGCGGGCTGGGGTGTGGGAGGTGCCTACGCGGCCCGCGCAGAGGTCGGACGAGTAATGCAAGGCGCCATCAGGGTCACCGACCTGGATGACGCGCTGGCAGATCTGGCGAAGCTGGGCAAGCAGGCCAATCCGGCACTGGCATGGGCGGTCAACGAGGTTGGCGGCGAGGCCATCAAGATGCTGCAGGCCGAGGCCCGCACTGCATTCGACAGGCCCACGCGCTTTACCCTGAACGCATTCAGGCTGCTGCGTGCCAAGCCATCGGCCCCAGAAGCGGCGGTGTGGGTGAAGGACGAGAAAGATGGGGCAGGCGGTGGCCAGGCGCCCGAGGCGTGGTTTGAGCCGCAAGTCTACGGCGGTGCGCGCTCGGTCAAACGGTCGGAGTACCGGCTGCGAGAGCAGGGCATTCTGCCTTCGGGCATGTTTCTGGCTCCGGGGCCGGGTGCCCGCATGGATGCACACGGCAATATGTCGCGCGGCCACATGCAGCAGATTCTATCGGGGCTTGGTGCAGACAACCCATCAGGCTCGACCATCGTTGCAACCCAGAGCGCACGCTCCCTGAAGAAGGGCCACGCGAAGGCGTTCTTCGTGATGAAGCGTGGCAAACGCCCCATTGGTATCGCTGAGCGAAGAGGCAAGACTCTCGCTTTGGTGCTTCTGTTCGTTAGGCAACCCAACTACTCGGCCCGCTTCGACTTCCACCGCGTCGTCCGGCGGGTGGCCGAGAATGATGCGCTGGTGGAGAACGCCATCGGGCGGGCCATCGAGCGGTTCGCGGGGTAGGTGAGCGGGCTGCTGGCCCGAGGTGTCCGGCAGGGTGGCCGGGGCCCCTGGGGCGCCGAAACGGGCAAGGGTTATTCGGCTCGCGTTTTCTCGTTAGCGGGAGGGCGTGAGAGTTAGTTAACAGGGTGAACTGGTTAACCGGGAGTGGTTAACGGTTAACGGGTGACGGTATGCAGACAGCCAGTAAGTCCGAGTTTGCGGCGCTGATGGGCTGCTCTAAGGCCTATGTCTCCAAGCTGGCTAAGCAGGGGCGGCTGGTGCTGGATGAATCCGGCAAGGTGTTGGTGGACGAGACGCGCGCCTTGCTGGAGGCCAGTGCGGACCCAAGCAAGGCGGGCGTTGCCGAGCGTCACCAGCGCGACCGTGTGGAGAAGGGCGTCGGCGCTCACGTAGCACCTAACGCCCCTGCAGACACTGCGCCGCCGGGTGCTAAGCCGTCCGGCCAATACGATTACCAGTCATCCCGCGCACAGCGGGAGCACTATCTGGCGCAGCTTGCCGAGAGCGAAGCCCGTAAGGCAGCCGGCAGCCTGGTTGAGCGTCAGGCGGTGGAAGAAACGGCTTTTGCTGCCGGGCGCGCGCTGCGCGATCTGGTGCTGGGGCTGCCCAAGCAGGTTGCGCCAGAGCTGGCGGCCATCACTGACCCGTGGGAACTGGAACGGGTACTGACTACCCATCTGCGGCGAGTGCTGGAGGATGCAAGCCGACTGAGCGCGGCGGATCTGGAGCGGGTGCTGCAAACACTGAGCTGAACCTATGAACATTGACTACGCGGACGGTGCCGAGCAGTACCGCTCGGCGTTATGTCGTGGGCTGGAGCCAGACCCCGAACTTTGGATTGATGAGTGGGCCGACGAGTACATGCGGATTCCGCGTGATACTGGGGCAGCCGAGCCAGGGCCATACCGGACTGACCGCACGCCCTACGCCCGCGAGCCGATGCGCTGCTTGTCGCCAGCACACCCGGCCAAGCGCGTGGTGACCAAGGTCGCCTCGCAGATGATGAAGACGCAGATCGCGCTGAACTGGATTGGTGGCGTGATTCACATGGCGCCGTCGAACATCCTGACGCTGCTGCCCAGCCTCGGCCTGGCCAAGCGGGTCAGCGGCCGTATCGACAAGACGGTCAAGGCGTCGCCAGCGCTGCGCGAGAAAGTGGCTGTTTCGCGGTCACGCGACTCGCGCAACACGATGGACACAAAGGAATTTGAAGGCGGCACGCTGTACGTCACCACGGCAGGCTCCGCTGCCAACCTGGCGGAAGTATCGGCCCGGTATGTGTACGGCGATGAGGTGGACCGCTGGGACGTTGACGTTCAGAACGAAGGCGACCCGGTCGAGCTGGCCGAGGCCCGCGGTTCCACCTTTGGCCGCAACGCCAAGTTCTACTTTTCCAGCTCGCCAACGGTTAAGGGTGCCTCGCGCATCACTGACCTGTTTGAGCAGGGCGATCAGCGCCACTACTACGTGCCTTGCCCGTACTGCGGCGAGTACCAGCACCTGGAGTGGCAGAACCTAAAGTGGGCCAAAGACTACAGCTGGGCTGGCATGGTCTGCTGCAACGAACATTGCAGCGGGCAGGGTGCCTTTATCGAAGAGCACCACAAGGCCGAGATGCTGGCCAAGGGCGAATGGCGAGCCCATTCGTCAGGCGATGGCGAGACGGTCAGCTTCACGCTGTCTGCCCTTTACATGCCGCTGGGCTGGAAGAGCTGGGTAGATCTGGCCCGTCAGTACGACAAGGCGGCTGCCGCCCTGGCAAAGGGTGACCTTGAGCCCATGCAGGTGTTCTACAACACCCGCTTGGCAGAGGTCTGGGACAGCGCGCAGGAGATGACCAAGGCCGAGGAGCTGCAAAAGCGGGCCGAGGATTATCGGCTGGGTACCGTGCCTGCGCTGGCCATGCTGCTGACTGCAGCAGTGGATACCCAAGACGACCGGCTTGAGATGCTGGTGATCGGCTGGGGCGAAGGGCTGGAACGCTGGGTTGTGGATCACAAGGTGATTCAGGGCCGGCCAGAGGATGACCGTACCTGGGCGCAGCTGGATGAAGAGCTGAAGCGCCGATACCTGCATGCCTCTGGCATTGAACTATCGATTCGCGCTGCACCTATCGACTCCGGTGGCCACCACACGCAAGAGGTTTACCAGTTCTGCCGCCTGCGGCGCTGGCGCAACATCTTCGCGGTGAAGGGTGCGAGCAAGACCGGGCGGCCTGTGATTGCACAGCGACCTTCCAAGGTCGACGTGACATGGAAGGGGACCACCGAGAAAGAGGGTGCCGAGCTGTGGTTGATCGGTACCGACACCGCTAAGGACTGGATCTACAACCGGTATGGCCTCAAGGAAGGGCCGGGCGCGCTGCACTTTTCTAACGACCTGCCGGACGACTTCTACGCGCAGTGCGTGGCCGAGCGGAAGATCACCCGCTATGTGCGTGGATACCGGCGCGTGGAGTGGACCAAGGCCAAGGCTGACCGAAACGAAGGTCTCGACCTGCTGGTTTATAACCTGGCCATGGCGCATTACCTGAGCATTCCGCGTTACAGCGTGGCTGACTGGGAGCGGCTACGCACGGCCTTCAGCCAGCGCAGCCTGTTCAGCGAGCCAGCTGATATCACAGCCCCTGCACCGGCTGATGATGATCCGCAGGAATCGTCAGAGGTGCCCAGCAAGCCAGAGCCCAAACCACCCGCGCCTGCACCTGCGGCAGCGCGGCGTCGCACTTCCCGCAGCGGGTACCTGTCCCGCAGATAGATCAAGGGGCAAATCATGAGCACTGCACAGCAGCGCCTGGACGGTGTTCGGGCGCAGATCGATGAAGTCCTGAAGAAAGGCCAGCGGACCCGCAAGGGCGACCGCGAGCTGCAGCGTGCCGAGCTGGCCAGCCTGCGGATGCTGGAGGCCGAGTACATCAAACAACTGTCGCGCGAAAGCGCAGGCAAGGCTGGCCGCTCACGCACAGTGCGGTTGTATCACGGGGGCAAGGGCATCTGATGAGCAGAATCCGAGTTACCCCGCAACGTATCCGCAACAGTTATGACGGCGCAGGGACTGGCCGACGCGACAAGGGCTGGGAGGCCCCAGCAGCGGCACTCAACAGCGTTGCATTGCCGGCGTTGCCGTTGCTCCGCCGTCGCAGCCGCGCAGCGGTCAGAAACGACCCATACGCACTGTCGGCCATCAGCAAGCGCGTCACCAACATCATCGGTACAGGCATCACGCCGCGCCCGCAGATCAAGGACGACGCGATTCGCTCGCTGTTGCAGGAGTGTTGGGAGGACTGGTGCGACGAAGCCGATGCGGATGAGCGCACCGACTTCTACGGTCTGCAGGCCCTGATCGGCCGAATGGTGGAAGAGGCCGGCGAGTGCTTCGTGCGCTACCGCTACCGGCGCGACAGTGATGGGTTGGCGGTGCCGTTCCAACTGCAGGTTCTGCCAGCTGAGTTTGTGCCGATTGACCGCAACTTCAAAACCCGACGCGGCAACGTAGTGCGGGCCGGTATCGAGTTTGATGCAGTCGGCAAGCGGGTTGCTTACTGGATGTATCAGCAGAACCCCGGTGACAGCGGCGCTCAAATTGCTGGCTACAACGCGCTGCATCGGATTCCGGCTGACCAGGTACTGCACGTTTACGAGCTGTTGGAGGCCGGACAGCTGCGCGGTATCCCGCGCCTGACACCTGTGCTGCTGCGGCTCAAGTCGTTGGATAACTACGACGACGCGGTGCTGTTCCGGCAGGAGGTCAGCAACCTGTTTGCCGGCTTCATTAAGAAGCCACCTTCAGAAGGCCCGCCAGAGGTGGACCCGGTAACAGGCGAGCGGATTGTCACCGCTGCTGACGGCACACCGATGGTTGCCCTTGAGCCCGGTTCAATGCAGGAGCTGCTGGAGGGCGAGGAGATTGAGTTCTCCGACCCGCCGGACGCCGGCAACACCTACGTCGACTTCATGCGGCAGCAGCTGCAGGCCGCAGCCGCCGGCGTAGAGCTGCCCTATGAGCTGCTCACTGGCGACATGAAGGACATCAGCGACCGGGTGCTGCGCATTCTGTTGAACGACTTTCGGCGCCGCATTGAGCAGCTGCAATTTTCGGTCTATGTGCACCAGCTTTGCCGCCCAGTGCGTATTGCCTGGCTGGACACGGCATACCTATCCGGCGCGCTTGATCTGCCGGAGTACCCAACGCGGTACCGGGATTATCGGCGCACACGCTGGATTCCGCAGGGCTGGGCATATCACCACCCGGTGCAGGACGTGCAAGGCAAGATCCTTGAGATCGGAGCAGGTCTGCTGAGCCGCAGTGAACATGCGCTGCGCACGGGGTATGACGCGGAAGTGATCGACAACGAGAACGCCCAAGACAACGCCCGGGCCAAGCGCCTCGGCCTCAGTTACAAAACCGACACCTCGGCTGTTCAGGACACTGGCGACGGGGGCACCACCGACGAGGAAGACAAACCATGAAGAAGCACTGGCAGCACATCATCGCCATGGCAATGGCCGCTGCGGCTTTGTTGCCGTGGCGCATCATGAACAAGGGGTCCGGCACTCGCAGCTCGGACGGCGGTTGGTACCGGATCAACAACGCTGGCACAGAAGATGCCAGCCAGCCGCTGGAGATCGAGATCTACGGCGAGATCGGAGATTGGGGCAAATCGGCTGAGCAGTTCCTGGCTGAACTGAAAAACGCCGACGATGGCCAGCGCCCCATCGTAATCGCCATCAACAGCATCGGTGGGGAGGTGGGCGACGGGTTCGCTATCCATAACGCTCTGCAACGTCTCGGCGAACGGGTCACTGCCCGCATTGACGGCTTCGCTCTGAGTTCTGCTGGCATCGTGGCCATGGGTGCCCACCGGGTGCAGATGCATGACAACGCCATGCTGATGATGCACAACCCTTGGACCTGGGCCGCTGGCGACAGCGAGGAGTTTCGCAAGATCGCCGACATCATGGATCAGATGGTGGAGGGCATCGTCGCCAGTTTTCAGCATCGCCAGTTGAGTATCGACGAAGCCGAGTTGCGACGCATGATCAATGCCGAGACTTGGCTCACCGCCAGCGAAGCCAAGGACATGGGGTTTGTCGATGAGGTGCTCACCGGTGCCGGCAGCGTCAGCAACACCACCAGCCTGCGCATCCTCAATCGTTACCGCAATATGCCCGACTCGGTACGTGCGCAGGTTGAGAAGGAACCGGAGCAGCCTGCTGATCCGGATGTGCCGCCGACGGATGAGCCAGCCACTGCTGAGCCGCAGAACAGCAACGATCCGGAAAAGGCCGCGCTGGCCGCACTGGCCGTTGCCGAGTGCAGCAAGGCAGGCATAGCTGATCACGCAGATGTGATCATTAAAGCCAGCGGCCTGAAGGATGAAGCGGCCGTCATGGCTGCGGTGAAACAGGCCAAGGATGTGAAGGCGCTTTGCGTGCTCGCCAAGCAAGCAGGCATGGCCGCTGATCTGATCAAAGCCAGCGCCACGGTCGATGTGGCCCGCAGCAAGCTCTTCGACAAGCTGGTCGCCAACAGCGGCCAGGTTGAAATCACCAACCACCCCAAGGTGGACGATCAGCCCGCGCCCAGTGCGAAGGCGGTCGATCCTGGCGCCGTGTATGCCAAGCGGCGTAATCAGCAAACTGCCTCGAAAGGAGCGCAAGCATGAGCATTAAAACCGAAGGCGTGCACGCCGGTGAATTCCTCCTTTCGGAGGCCAACGGTGCGCGTAGCCGAGAAAACATTGTGATCGTCAAAGGTGCCGGTCAACTGGCTGCTGGCACCTTGTTGGCCATGATCACCGCCGCCAACGCTATGGTGCCAACGGCTGCAGGGGGTAACACCGGCAACGGCACCATCGGCAGCATCGCCATCAGCAGTGACGCGGTGTCTGGCACTTACCTGCTGACCATCACTGAAGCTGCGGCCAACGGTGGAACCTTCGAGGTCACCGCATCGAATGGCACGGTGGTCGGTACCGGTGAGGTGGGCGAGGCGTTTGAGGCCGCAGGCCTTGGTTTCACTCTGGCTGATGGCAGCACCGATTTTGTCGAGGGCGACGCTTTCACGCTGGAGGTGACGGCCAACCTGGGTGAGTACGTGGCGTACGACGATGACGGCACCGACGATGGTCGCCGCACTGCCTCTGCCATTCTGTATGGCCCGGTGGACGCCACCGATGTGGATGCCATGGCAGTCGGCGTAGTGCGCGACGCGGAAGTCACCGAGCGGCTGTTGACTGGCTTAGATGCAAGCGGGCGCACGGATCTCGCAGCGCTTGGCATCGTCATCCGCCCCTGACCCAAGCCAGCAGAGCTGATCTGACTGTTCACCCCTCAACCCCGCTATCGCGGGGTTTTTTATTGCAAGGAGCCCACCATGGCTGAGATTTCCCTTTTTGAAGATGAAGCCTTCGGCGTAATGGCGCTGTTGGCTGTCATCAATGACACTCCGCAGGTTGCCGGCCAGATCGGTGCCTCGGGCCTGTTCTCTGAACAGGGCGTCAACTCCACTGTTGTCCAGATCGAAAAGGACGGCACCACTCTGGCACTCGTACCTGCCGGTGAACGCGGCAGCGTCGGTCTGACAGTGCTTGCCGACAAGCGCAATCTGATCCCGTTCAACACCGTGCACCTGCCGCAGACCTTTAAGGTGCTCGCTGATGAGATCCAGGGTATTCGCGCGGTGGGTAGCACCACCGAGCTGCAGCAGGCGCAGCGTGTTATTGAGCGTCGTCTTAACAAGGCGCAGATGAGCCTGGACGTTACTCATGAGTACCAGCGCGTTGGCGCTATCAATGGTCTGGTGCTGGATGCCGATGGCAAGACGCCTTTGCTGGATATCTTCCAGCGCTTTGGCCTGACCCGTCCCAAGGCGTTCTCTTTTGAGTTGGGCAATCCCGACACGGATGTCAGCGCTAAATGTGTTGAGGTGCTGGATGTTCAGGAGGATGCATTGGGCGCGCTCACTGGCACCGGCGCTCACGCCTGGTGTGGTAAGACCTTCTGGAACAACCTGATCTCCCACAAGAACGTGCGCGAGACCTATCTGGCCAGCGAGGCTGCCAGCGCTCTGCGTGGGGATCGTCGCAAGGCCTTCGAGTTTGGCGGCATTCTCTGGGAGCGCTATCGCGGCCAGCTGGGCGGCAAGCCCTTCGTGGCTGACAACGAGGCCCGTCTGGTGCCGGAAGGTGTGCCGGATCTGTGCATCAGCGCCTTTGCCCCGGCTGACTATATGGAAACGGTCAATACCGAGGGCCTGCCGTACTACGCCAAGCTGGAGCGCATGCCTTTTGATAAGGGTATCGCGGGCGAGGCGCAGTCCAACCCGCTGCACCTGTGCACCAAGCCGCTGGCGGTGCGCACGCTGACCATCTGACCGTGGCCAGCTTCGCTGATCTGGCAGGCGACATGGACGCCACCCTGCTGGACTCGCTCAAGGATGGGCGCGTCGACTTCCTCACCGCATCCGGTTCGGTTGCGGTTGAGGGGATCGATGCCATCGTCGAGCAGGACGTCGAGCGCATCAACGACCTGTCCGGTGCTGTTGATCGCGTGATCACCATCTGCGTGCTGAAAGGCGCGCTGGGCAGCTACGACCGCAAGGGCGCATTCCGCAGCAATGCGGGCGAGCCGGTCAAGCTGATCGCCGGCAAAACCATGCACCTGGACGGCATTGAGTCTGATGACGGTTCCCTGATCACCTTCTACGTGAGGCCCTGATATGCCTGCTGACGTACAGAGCCTGCTGCTTGCAGAGCTGGAACAGCGGTTGGCGGCGGTGCCCGACTTTGGCTCGCTGGTGTTTGAAGACAGCGTGCTGCGGGTGCTGGATGAGGCCGATCCCGCGCTGCCGGACAGCTTCATCATCCTGCAGCCAGGCGACACGCAGGAGTTGCAGCGCGTCGGCGACGCCGGTGTGCGCGAGCAAACCACGGTAAGCGTGACCTTGGTCACCAAGCTGCGGGCTTTCGCGCCGGCGATGCGGGCTGGGCGGCTTGCAGTGAAAGTCGCGCTGGCAGGGCAGAAGGCAGGGCTGACTGTTCAGGGTGTGCAACAGGTTGCCATGCCCAGCGAGTCCTCGTTGCCGCCAGCGCCCGGTCGTCAGTGGGCCGCCCACGTCATGCAGCTGCAAATCAACTACCAACAACCCCTCAAATAACCGGAGGCAATCATGCCGAAGCACAACGTCACCGCACCATTCAATTGGAATGCGGGCGGCAAGGTCGTGGCCTATCCAAAGGGCGAGCAGAATCTGCCGCCGGATGTGGCCGCCCACGCCATCAAAAACGGGTTTGTTGCCAAGCCCACCGAAGCAACCGCCAAACAGCCGGCCACGCCTGAGAAGGCCGAGCCAGCCGCCAAGGCCTAACGGGAGGACCTCCTCATGGCACAAGTAGATCGTTCGTTTATCGGTGAGGGCATTGCGTACGCCCGCGCCTATCAGAGCCAGGATGCACTGCTGGATATCGGCAACTGCGATGTCTTCAACATCTCCTACCAGACCAACCGCATTGCCCTGCCGAACTATCGTGGCGGTGGCGGCAACCGTAACGTCCGTGATCGCGTGACGGACGTGAACACCACCCTCGGCCTGTGGGATCTCACGCCTGAGAACATCGCGCGTGCCACCCGGGCGACGGTGACCGAGGTCGACACCACCCCCATTCCGGATGAAGCCCTGGCCTGCGCCGGTGTGCTGGGTGAGCTGATTCCGTTCAAGCACCTGCCGGACCTCACGGTTGCCCCGGTGCTGAAAACGGCGTCAGACACTGCACTGGTTGCCGGTACCGACTACCTGCTGAACCAGCACGGCATCATCGTGTTGAGCACAACCAACATCACCAGCGCCGGCGTCAAAGCCAGCTACACCCCGCGCGGTGCCAGCGTCATTCAGATGCTGACGGCGCCTGCGGTCGAGCTGGAGATTTACATTGCTGGCCTGAACGACGCTCAGTCGGGCGAGCCCTACAGCCTGCGCGTGCATCGCGTGAAGCTGGGCCTTGTCAGCCAGATGCAAGCCTTCGGTCAGGAATACCTGAAGCTGGAGATCCCGGGCGAAGCGCTGGCCGACGACCGCATTACCGGTACCGGCATCAGCAAGTTCTGCCAGATGGATATGGCGGCTTGATGGTGTGAGTGATGTGCTAAGGTGCCCTCAGTTGAAAGGAGGGCACCTTATGGCTGCAAGGATGGCATGTGTAGTTGTTGGACTGGCTGCATTGGCGCTGCACGCGCCGGGGTATGCGCAGGTTTACAGGTGTGTGGGTGCTGACGGCAGCACGGTGTTTAGCCAGCAGGCCTGCCCGGACGGCTCTGGCGGTGATCCTGTTGACGCAAGAAACGACCCGCCAAGCGGGAATTCGGATTACATTCCTTGGGGCGACGTTGGAGTGCTGCCCGAGAGGAGTTCGAGTGGGGGCTCTCGCATCAATGTGGTCGGTGCTGGCTACCAGTGCAGCGACCTGAGTGACCGAGAGATTCGCACGGCAATCGTGCAAGAGAGGGCGCTGATCGGCATGAACACCGAACAGCTTCGTAAAGCGCTTGGTGCGCCTTTACGGATAAATGGCGGCTCTCATGGCAATGACCAGTGGGTATACCCTGGGCGTCTTTATATTTATGTCGACAAACTTGGGTGTGTTGTCTCTTGGAATTAGCCTTCGCCGCGATTATAGACCCTGCTTATGGCAGGGTTTTTTATTCGCGGGTTAAACCGCTATTCCGTAATGATCGAGGACGTTATTTCCTCGACTCGCTGCTCAAGATCGCCGAGGTTCGCAAGGCGGTTTCGGAGTGAATTGAAAAGCTCCTCAGCCGCTTCTGCTGTTTCTGGCGTTTGCGTGTCGACCTTGGTGAGCAAGTTCATCATGCCAACGGTTAGGCTCGCTTCAGAAAGCATCGCTTTGAGCTCCTGAACGGCTAGCTTGTTTTGTATTTTCTTGAGCTGTTCGTCGGGGTTGTCGAAGCTTTGTTGCAGTCGCAATACCAACTCAGCATTGACCGATGATCCGCTTTTGTCGGCAGCTTCCTTGAGCTTCTCATACAGCTCGTATGGAAGCCGGAATTGAGATCTGTAAATTTCTTCTTTCATGTCACTAATCTTGACACTATCCGTTAAGTGGTTATAGTGACAGCTGTGTCACTCAAAGGGGGCAGCATGAAATACAGGACGCAGATACGCCTTCCTCATGATGTTGCCGCTTGGCTCAAGGCAAAGGCAAAACATAGTGGAAGATCAATGAACGCACAATTGGTAAGGGAGTTGGAGCGATGCCAGACGCTGGACGAAAGCAAGCAGGCGGCATAAAAGAGAAAGCCCCCGACGCGGCAACGTCAGGGGCTTTAGATAATGTAATCAACTTAGGGATCGATCACATGGCGAACGCTAACAGACAATCGCTTGCACCGCAAGCAGACGAGACATTCTGTATCTCCCCGGAAGAGGCGCTCAATGTGCGGGGTATCACCAGTCTGGACCAGATCAACGACCCGCTTCACTGCGTGGCATCGCGCCTAGAGGCAATGGCTACGCTGCTGTTTGTGGCGGTGGAGGATGGCAGTGTGGTGCAGAAACACATGCTGGACAGTGTGTGGCTGCTGCAAAGCCAGGTAGAGATACTCATCAAGCTTTTGGGCAAACCAGCAGAACGGGGGCAAGCGGCATGAGCAACGTGATTCCGTTTAGGTTTGATGTCCGCGAAGTGCGCACCCTGCTGATTGATGATCAGCCATGGTTCTTCGCCGTTGATGTCTGCGCGGCGCTTTTGCTGAGCGACACCAATAAGGCCTTGCTTGGATTGGATAGCGACGAAAAATGTGAACACGAAGAGTATTCGGGTTCGGGTCGCAAGCCGATCTTGATCAATGAGTCAGGGCTCTACAGCCTGATCCTTCGCAGCCGTAAGGCTGAGGCGAAGCGCTTCAAAAAGTGGGTGACGGCAGAGGTGCTCCCCAGCATCCGCAAAACCGGCGCCTACCATGTTGCTGCCAACGGCGAGTTCACCCAGGGCGCGATCCGGGAGTTTCAGAGCAGTCGAGCTGAGATTCTTGAGGGAATCGTCAAGGTCAACGCCAGCATGATGGCGCTTGGCTCGGCATACGGGCTGCAGGGCAACCAGCTGTTGCTTTACACCAACAAGGCGGTAGAGAAGCAAACCGGGGTTGCACCAATGGCGCTGCTTGGTATCACCGGGCTGGTCAATCAGGAGCAGGAGCTGCACTACACGGCCACCGAGCTGGGTAAGAAGCACGGCATGAGCGCCAATGCCATGAATAAGTTGCTGGCTCAGGTTGGCTTGCAGCGCCGCTTTGAATACGCCAAAGGCAAGCACCGTTGGGAGTTGACGCCAGAGGGGCGCAAGCACGGTGTGATTCTGGACACCGCCAAGCGGCACTCAGACGGTACGCCAGTGCAGCAGATACGCTGGCGTGAATCGGTATTGCAGGTGCTGCAGGGCTTGGCCCGGCAGCTGCAAGCCACCCTGCCCGTAGTTGCACGCGGGTAGAGCAGAGCCTCTAGCAGGCCATCCCAGAGCTACCAGATAGCCTTTTTATACCCCGCTCAATGCGGGGTTTTTTATGTCCGGAGAAAACCCATGGCTGGCATCAAAGACCGCCTGATTCAGTTCATCTTGCGCGGCAAGGATGATCTGTCGCCCGAGGCCCGCAAAGCGGCCAAGGCGCTGGAGGATGTGCAGTCACAGAGCCAGAGCCTGCGTGACGAGTTTGACCGGGCAAAGTCCGCCCGTGGCTTGGCTGAGAGCCTGAAGCAAACCCAGCGCGCTGCCGAGCAGGCAGAGCAGGCGCTGGTGCAGAATGACCTGCAGGTGCGGGAGCTGCGTGAGGCGCTGAACCAATCCCCGGGCGCTGCGGGTCTGGCACAGTCTCTCAAAGAAGCCGAGCGCGAAGGCCGCAAGCTGTCCAAGCAAGTGGCCGCACTGAACGCCAGCCTGAGCGATCAGGAGGCCGCCGCCCGTGATGCGGGTATTGATACGGCAGACTTGGCCAACGAAGAGAAGCGGCTAGCCGCCGAGCTGGCCAAGGCCAAGGCGGCAGTAGGTGACAACACCGATGAGGTGCGGCGCCTGGAAGCCGAGTTGCGGCGAGTGTCGCGGGCGTCATCCGAGTATCGCTCGCGCGTTGATGCCGCCCGTGCGGCTATGTCCTCCGGTGCCAGGCAGGTGCTGGCCTTTGCTGCGGCCTATATCTCGCTGAATGCCGCGTTTGGCCTGGTACAGAAAGGCCTGAATCTGGTGCGCGATGGCATCTTCAAGATGCTTGAAACAGGCGATAAGTTTGAAGGAATGCGGACCCAGCTTGAGGCACTAATGGGGTCTGTTGAAGGTGGTGAGCGGGCGACGGAGTGGATCACGCGGTTTGCAAAGGACACGCCGCTCCAGCTGCAGGACGTAACCGAAGCGTTCACGCTGCTCAAGGCTTATGGCCTTGACCCCATGGATGGCACTCTGCAGGCAGTTACTGACCAGTCGCAGAAGCTTGGTGGCGGCCTGGAAAAGCTGACCGGCATCTCGTCGGCTCTCGGCCAAGCCTGGGCCAAGCAGAAGCTGCAGACTGAGGAGATCCTGCAGCTAGTCGAGCGCGGCGTGCCTGCGTGGGAAATGCTTGCGAAAGTCACCGGCCAGACGGCTGCTAAGGTCGAAGAGCTGGCCAGCAAGGGCAAGCTTGGCCGTGATGTTATCCGGCAGTTGATCGAAGAGATCGGTCGCGACGCGGAGGGTGCTGCAGCTGCGAACATGACGCGGCTGGTAGGTATCGTGAGCAACCTGCGCGATGTGTTTGATGGCTTCCTAAACCGCATTGGCGAAAGCGGCGCGCTCGATTACGTCAAGCAGCAGCTTTTGGGCGTGGCCGACGCCATCGACCAGATGGATCGTGACGGCAAGCTGGATCAGTTGGCGACCACGCTGTCTGATGCTTTCATCGAGGCGTCGGAGTGGGTTAAGCGCTTCATCGGTGACATTGCCGACTTCGACCTCAGCGAGCTGAGCGACAAGGCAGGCGCCTGGCTGAGCGATCTGGGTGCCAAGCTGGACGATGCCCGCATGCGGGTGCAGCTGTTTGTGGCCCCCTTCACCACCCTGTTTCAGGGGCTGGTGGCTGGCTTCGCGGCAATCGGCCTTGCAGCCGTGACACTGGCGAAGAACATCGCTGACCCGTTTCTGGCAGCAGGGGAGGCCATTGCTGACGCCTTCAATCTGGATTCCCTGAAAGAGAGGATCACCAACGCCCGCGGCGAGATCACAATGCTGCAGGGCGCGCTGGTCAATCAGATCGAGCAGTCCGGCGAAAGCATTCGCAATGCTTGGGATGTGACCACCCGGCATCAGGTGCAGGGCGCGCGGGACGTAACCCAGGCGGTCAAAAGCGAGACTGACCAACAGCGGATGATGCATCAGGCGCTCGCTGATGAAATGGTCATCGCCCAGCAGGTCATGGCAAACGCCGCCATTGATGCTGCAGTTACTGGCACTAAGGCCATTGCGGACTTTGCCGAAGCCCAAAAGCTGATCGACACCGCTACCACTGTTGAGCAGCTGCAAGGCCTGCGCGCGGCCATGCTGAGTGCATACCAAGACGGTGCCATCACCCAGCAGGAATACGCCGCCGGGCTCGGCATTGTTGCCGATAAGCTGGACGAAGTAGGGGGCGAAGCCGAGAAAACGGCAAAGTCCCTCTCTGATCTGATCGACGAGCTGGAAGACTTCGCCGGCGCACAGAAGGCCATCAGCAACGCCAAGACTGACGTTGATATCAGCAAACTGCGCACAGCCATCAGCAAGTTGTATGAGGATGGCAAGCTCTCGGTTGATCAGTACAACAAGGCCATCAAGGATCTGGAAAAGCAGCAGCAGCGGCTGACCAAATCCACCGGCACTCAGGCAGACGCCCAGTCTAATCTGGAGCGTCAACTGCAGGCGGTGACCGATGCGCTGGCCGAGCAGGCAGCAGCTGAGCAGGCTGCTGCAGATGCGCGGGCAGAGCAGCAAGCGGTGTTCCGTGATGCGTTCAGCACCTTCTTTGATGAGGTGATGACCGCTGCCCGCGCGCCGCTGGCCGAGCTGAGCGAGAAGGCGCTGGAAGCGTTCGATGCGCTCAAGGGCATCAGCAACGTTGATATCGACCTGGACACCAGCAGCATTGACGGCACGGCGGCATCGCTGAACATCGTCAACGACCAGTTGGCCGATATTCAGGACAACCTGAACGATCGCTTCCGTAGCCCGTTCGCGCGCTGGGCAGATGAGACGCTTGCGGCCAGCCGTCTAATCCAGCGGCAGTTTCTGGACCAGAAGCAAACCGTCCAGGCGCTGATGCAGGAGTATGAAGCCGGCGGCAATGACCTGAAGGACTTTGCGGCGAAGGCCAAGCAAGCCCGGCAGGAGCTGGAGCTGCTGGAAGACTCCGATCTGCAGCAGCTGGACGCCGCGATTGCCGGTGCCCAGCAGCGCATGCAGGAGCTGGGCAACAGCAGCCGTGCAACGCTGGACAGCCTGCGCGATGAGCTGGACCGCCTGCAGGGCAACACCGAAGCCATTGAGCGCCGCCGGTTGGAAAGCCGGCAGCGTGAGCTGCAGGCGCAAATGGCTGAGGCGCAGGCCGCTGGCAATGAAGAGGCGGTGCGCAACATTGCCGAGGCCATGACCCTGCTGCAGTCCATTACGGATGAAACGCGCCGGGCGAACCGCAACGCCGCAGGCCCAGCAACCGCTCCGACAGCGGCAGCAGCGCCCGAGGCGGCAGCGGCCACCCCCAGCAAGATCATCAGGCTGGAGACGGCGCGCGGTAGCTCGGTGGATGTGAGCGTTGCGTCAGGGCAGGAAGATGCGCTGCTGGGGATTCTTGAGCAAGCCGGATTGAGGAGTGTGTGATGCCATTAACCCTTGGCGCTGTGGATCTGGCTGATGACCCGGATTTGGCCGGCGACCAGCTGGAGTGGGTAGATGAGTTTGAGTGGGACGCCATTACCCAGAGCCAGGAGCGCAGCTTGTCCGGTGCGTTTCTGGTTCAGGAAGGCGTCAAGCTGTACGGGCGCCCGATCACCCTGCAGAGCAACGGAGGAGCGTGGTTCACGCTGGCCACCGTGCGGGCGCTGGAAGCACTACGCGACCAGCCCAGCGCCCAGATGCTGCTGGTGCTGCCGCGCGGCGATCAGCATTGGGTCACCTGGAACAGGGCAGATGGCCCGCCGCTTGCCGCCAAGCAAGTCGAGCGCTCGCAGGAAATGGCTGACACCGTGTACGAGCTGACCCTGCGGCTGATCACTGTAGCGCCGCCGCTAGACCCGGATCTTAAAGCGTGAAGGCTGCCTAGACAGCAACCGTTAACTTCGGTGGTGGTGTTGGCTGCGGGAGCTGTGCAATCATCGAGCTTTCTTCACTTGTCCAAGGGATTGAGATGAAAGTATTCATTAGCTGGTCTGGCCAGCCGAGTCAGGCGGTTGCTGAGCTGCTGAAAGGGTGGATTAAGTGCACACTTCAATCATCCGAGCCATGGATCTCTACGCATGACATTGATCGTGGTGCTGCATGGTTCGCGGAGATATCAGGCCGACTCCAAGAGGCGTCTATCGGTATAATTTGTCTCACGAAAAGCAATAAAGAGAAGCCTTGGATTCTTTTTGAGGCAGGTGCGCTGGCCAAAGGGCTTACCACAAACCGAGTGTGTCCTGTATTAATCGATCTAGAAGCTTCTGACATCGAGGGGCCCCTAGCGCAGTTCAACCATACCAGTCTAGATAAAGTCGGAATGTGGAGTTTGCTGTCTACTCTGAATGGATGCCTAGGTGACCAGAAGCTTGACCAGGCTATCTTGGAAAAGGTTTTCCAAGTTTATTGGCCCAGTTTTGAGGCTGAGCTACGCCAGGCATTGGCAGACAATCCAGTCGCAGATCCTTCGCCACCTAGAACTGAGGACAGCATGCTGAGCGAAATATTGATGCTGACTAGAGGGTTGTCGAAGCGGGTGGCTGATCTTGAGTCTAACAGCTTCAGGGGTAACTCCACGCGAACAATGTCGGCAACGTCAGATATTAATCTGGACCAGTCATTTAAAGCGTCAGAAGCGAGTGAGATCGGTGCGGCTATTCGTGATGGAATTATTACTGAGGATCAAGCTCTTGAGATGCTCGTTAGTAGGGGACTCTACGCAAAAGACGCACTGAAATTCTTGGAAAAGTGTAAGGGCGTCTACCTGTCGTCGGAATGGCGTAAAGGGAGTGAGCCCACCCACGCGGCATTCGAAAATCATAAACTGTCACCGTCAACTCGGAACAAGTAGCTGTTAAGCAAGTAAATCAAGAATTTTTTAACCCTGCCCCGGCAGGGTTTTTTTATGCCCGGAGAAAAGCATGACCATCACCGTCGATGACGTGAAAATCCTGAAGTCCCAACGCCTGACCGACGCGCCACTGGCGATGCTGTGGTGGATGGTGAGGTGAACAACCTGTTCCCCGATATCAGCCGGCTGGATCGCACCCTCGGCCGCATCGCGCTGCGCAAGGTGTTTGCCGGTGTGCTGACCGAGAATGCCGATGCCTATCTGGGCGCGCACTCTATCGTCACCAAAGCCCCGGCTGACCCGCGTGTCGCGGTGCTGCTGTTCAATTCCAACAGCCAGACCGATGAACGCTCTGACGCCCGTTCTGTGATCGAGGGCTATGTAGTGCCGTCGACCGTCGCGCAGTTTGAGCTGCTGGGCGACCAGTACGCCGGCCAGCGCGCAATCACCGGCATTCAGCGGCAAGAGGCCCGCGTGCCAGAAGTGGGCGACGTGTTCCAGCTGTCCAACGGCTCCAGCACGCAATACATCCGTGTGCAGGCGTTGGAAGCCTCGCTTGAGGAGTTTGTTTACGACTACGGCAACGGCAACTTTGTGAACTTCACCCGCCGCCGTCTCTCGATCACCATCACTGCGCCGCTGCTGGTCAAGTTCCCTGGCGGCCAGGCCGTGCCCGGCGGCACCACGCCCAGCAACCTGGCCAACGAACCGAAGAGCGTGGTGCTGGCCACGCAGGTTGCAGACTCGGCCCGCTATTACGGCATCAGCCCCCTCGCTGCCGCGATCACCGCTGGCGATATGACCGTCAACGTGGATTCCGTTTACTCGCAGCTGGTACCCAGCGCCGTGAAAGAAAGCGCGCTCACCAACCAGCTGGGCGGTGCGCGCAAGCGCTTCGTTGTCCCGGCCAGCCCAGACAGCCGCACCATCAGCCTTACGTTCACGCAGGTCGCTGCAGGCCAGAGCCGCAGTTTCATCACCCACGGCGCGGCCTTGGGCAGCCTGTCGCTCAGCATCAACGGCGGCGTGTACGCAGACGAAGGGCAGGGCGAGCTGACCTGGCGCAGTGGCACCAACAGCTTTACCCGCATCACCGTCGATTACGAAACCGGCGAGATCAACGCCTATCGAGCCAGCACCTACACTGGCGCGGCCAGCCTGACCTACCAGCCAGCCGCCGCCGTGACCGGCGAGAGCGTCACCGGCGAGATTGAGATTGTGCTGGCCACCCGAGGCTTTGCCTATACGCTCAACCTCGCAGACGCAAAGCCGCGCCCCGGCACGCTGTCGGTCAGCTTCATGGCGCTGGGCAAGTGGTATGAGCTGCAAGACCTTGGCAACGGCGAGCTGTCGGGCGAGGGGAGCGGCACTGTGGACTTTGCCACTGGCGCGGTGAGCATCAGCCTCAACGCCCTGCCAGACGTGAACACCAGCTTGATCTACAGCTACGTCGCCCAGAATGACGATAACCTGCAGACCCACACTGGTGGCGGTACTGCGCCCGAGATCCGCATTGAGCACCAGTTGCCGTATGAGGGCGTGGAGCCGGGCAGCGTTGTGGTCACCGTGCTGCAGGGCGGCGTCAGCAAGACCCTGCTCGATGCGGGCGATGGCACCCTGAGTGGTGCGGCCGGTACCGGCACCATTGCTTATCTGTCTGGGGCGGTCAGTCTCACGCTGGCCAGCACGCCGGATCAGGGCAGCAGCATTGTGTTTGATTACGACCGCGCTGGCGTGGATGTAGACACCCCGCTCACCGGCACCCCGGATGCAGGCGGCATCATCACCGGTACCATTCCCGGCGCGCCGCTGCAGCCAGGCTCGGTGCAGGTCCGCTGGCAGTCCAGCCAGACCGAGAAACTGCCCGCCAACGGCGGCAGCTTCACCGGCTCGGTGCTGGTGGACTACGAAGCCAACGACGATGGCAGCGGCAACTGGACGGGCTTCACCGGCAGCATCAACTACACCACCGGCGCATTCAGCCTCAAGGTGGAGCAGCAGTACGACTACACCGAGTACTACACCGCGTACCGCACTGAATCGAACGTGCGCCCGGTTCGGGTGCCGTATCAGGCATCCACCGTTGTGCCTCGGCAGGAAGTATTCGGCGGCACGCTCATGGTGCGCGCGCAGGCATCCGGTGCCAGTTACGCAGCCCAGACCGACAGCGTGGCAGCGCCCGGCCTGCAGTGGGATCTGCTGCCCGGTGTGAGCGACGCCATCGTGCCCGGCAGCCTGCTGCTGCAGTGGGGCGGCGAGACGTATGTGGATCGCGCCGGCATCCTGTTCAAGGGGCTGAGCACCACCACCAACGCCGGTACCGCCGTGGGCACCGTGGATTACGCCAGCGGCATCGCCACGCTGGCCAGCTACCCGGCGGGCCTGAGTGGTTCCGTCACCGTGCTGGCCTGCCTGACTGCGCGCTCTGGCTTCGGCACCACCGATGCCACCTGGCGCACACCGGGCGCGCCGCTACGGCCTGCCAGCGTGCAGGTAACGGCGGTGCGGGCAGATACGGCCCAGATCATTACGGCAACGTCTGACCTGAATGGCACCATTAACAACGGCATCATGCGCGGCACTGTAGACAGCCAGACCGGCATCGTCCGCATGCGCTTCACCACCAACCCGGATGATGAAACCGGCTCCAGCGATGTGCCGGTGATCGCAACCCTGCTGACGTACAACGCCGTTGTGCAGACCAGCTTGCCAATGTCGGCAGAGCTGCTGGGTCTGGCCCCGGTGCGTTTGCCAGCGGATGGCCGCGTGCCGGTGTACCGTGACGGCGACGTTCTGGTGATCCAGCACACCGCTGAGGCAGAGGCCACCCCGGTGGCCGGTGACACGGTGCAGCTGCCGCGCATCTATCAGGCCGCCATTGAGGTGTTCGACGCCAACGGCGTGGCCCTGCGCCCCGATCAGTACACCACTGACCGCGAGCTGGGCACGTTGACCTGGGCAGACCCGTTCACCGCCGTGGATGCCGAAGGCAACCCGCTGACCGGCCCGCTGGTGATCCGCGACCGCGTAGAACACATGACCGTGTGCACCGAGGTGCAGATTACCGGCGCGCTCGGCATCGGCTCGCCTGTGCCGTGGGATATGCCAGCGGGTGAAACGGCGGTCAGTAGCGCCGTGACCTGGGGCGACCTGCAGGCGCGGGTATTCAACTGGTTCACCCAGCAAACGTGGAACACCGGCGCACCCAACTGGACCGACACCCAGCAGGGCAATAGCACCACCGCCCAGTTCAACCTGCTGAACTACCCGGTCGAGATCACCAATATCGGCGCCATCAGCGGCAAGTGGGCAATCATTTTCACCGGCTCCACCACGTTCAATGTGGTTGAAGAGCAACTGGGTGTGATCGCCACCGGCACCACCGGCAGCGATTGTGCACCCATCAACCCTGCTACCGGCTCGCCGTACTTCGTGATTCGGGCTGCCGGCTGGGGTAGTGGTTGGGCTGCCAGCAACGCGGTGCGCTTCAACACCGATGCCTGCCTCGGGCCGATGTGGATCGTGCGAACGGTAGTAAGCGGGCAAGGCACGGTTGAAGACGACCAGTTCAAGATCCAGATTCGCGGGGATGCAGACTGATGAGTGAAGAGAATCTGTTGGCCGGTGTGCTTCAGGCGCAGGTGCGGGTGGATAGCCTGCCTGCGCCACGGCATATCGTTGCCGTTGAACGTCAAATAGATGGAACTTGGCGCATTGCCGGTAGTGGTACCAGTGATGAGTCTGGGCTCGCGGAGCTGCTGATCCAGGCACAGTACCAGTCGGATATCTACGCGCTGGCCATCGACGAGTGGGGTAGCAAGTGGGAAGCCAATATGGTGGTCGCTGTAGGCGAACTGGTGCGCCCGACGAGTTTCGTTGGCTGGCTATACCGGGTAACGCAGGCGGGAACCTTGCCGGCATCAGAGCCAGATTGGTGGAACAGTGCAGCTATTGGCCCGCAGCCAGTTGGTACTGCGATGCTGGAAGCTGTTAGGTACTATCGGCCTCTTGCGCATGGGCCTTTGGCGGTACAATACGCTGATGTGCCGTGGACCCCGATGAATCTTGCTGTGCCACCAGAGGTTTGGCTTGATTGGGAAAGCGAAATCACAGACGTGGCTGGTCGTGCCGCCGTTTGGGCAAATAACAAAGGCTCTCTTGGCGGATCTTTCGGGCAACCCGATTCCAGTGCAAGGCCTGTAATTGTCGCCTCGGATGCGTCTGTTGGCGGTAAGCGCGTTATTGCGTTCGACGGACTGAACGACACGCTGTACGCCGACAGCGGTGACGTTCTCGACTTGTTTCGTAACGTCAACAAGGCCTGGGTTTACGCCGTCTATAAGAAGCGCGGAGAAGATGCGGACCCCGCCAACCGAGCCATCTTCGTCGCACGGAATAACGCGTCAGCCTATCGCCTTGGATTGGCAGCGGGTGGTGTTCAGTCCGGTGGCCAGAACCGTCCTTCAACAGGGGGGCGTCGGCGAGACTCGGATTCCTATGATGGGGTAAACGGTAGTGTTCAGCGGCACGGCGTTTGGAGCTTTGCTGCGACTGTCGCGGACTATTCAGCGACTCGCTTGCGACTATTTGTTGATGGTGAGTTGGATACCGAAGATGCGGGCTGGTTGACGACGGGTAACACTTCCAACACTCCGTCAGGCGCGATACTCATTGGCTCAAACACTATCGGAAGTACAAGCGACTGCGCTGATGTTGATGTCGTCGCTATCTTGGCGGGCTCGTCGGATATCAGTGACGCTGATCTTGAGCGAATTGACGGCTGGGTAGCTTGGGAGCTCGGGCTCCAGTCAGCTCTCGGCGAAGGGCATCCTTACAAGGGCGCTCGCCCATATCTCTAATTCCAGCTGGTAACGATATGAGCTATGTGCCGTCAACGGCTGTCTTTGAGTTTGAGGGCGGTCAGTATGTCCCTGTGCTGCCGTTGGTGTTTGATTTCGGCGGCAACTATGCTGGCTACGCACTGCCCCCCAGCCTCGTCACGTCCCTGACCAGCACCTGGTCGCGCCCATCGGCAACCGCAGACGCGGGAGCCGATGCGAGCTGGAGCGCAGTCGGCCACCGCGATGCGGCTGGTGTTTCCGGCTGGGGCATCGGCCAAGTTGTCGACCTGCAGCGCGGCGCGCCATGGTCTGGGGTGCCAGCGAAGGACAGCAGCAACGATCTGGAGTGGGGCGCTGCCAGCGCTATGGATGGTGCAGCAAGCCGCGCGCAATGGGGTGACCTGCCGGCCAAGGATTTGGGCGTTGCGCCGGGGTGGGATCAGAGCATCCAGCCGGTCGAATGGCGGGTGCGGCTGGTCTACAACCCGCGCGTGCCGGCCAAGGATGCGACCACCCGTGGCCGCTATCAGCGCAGCGCTGAGTATCGCGCCCGGAAGCTGCAGCAGCAGAGCAGCCAGTTGTATGTGCCGCCGAAACCGTTGGCGTTCGCGTTCGACGGAGGGCTGTACACGCCAGCTGTGAACGGTGCGGTGTTCTTCACCTTTGAGCTGCCCGCGACGGTGGCCGGCCAGATCGGCCCAGTGGATGCGTCAACCCGCATGCCGGTGCGGCCCGCTCGCCGGGTCAACCTGTTCAGCCGCTTGCTGTGGGGCAGGGCAACCCCGCTGGACCCAGTGCCGACAGGCATCGAGTACCCGGACTACGAAGGCCCCATCACCATTATCACCCCGCCGGCCGAGCCGGATATTCTGGAGACTTACATGATCGCCAACAGCGTCAGCTTCCTGGTGCTGCCCGACCGTGTGCCGCTGGAGGCGACAAACCTGCGCATCGGGCGTGATATCGACAGCTTCGCCTGGACGCTCTCGGCCAACCTGTTCGGGCACACGTCGCTCAGTCAGGTGCGGCCAGATGCCAACGGCCCGAAGGAAGTGGAAGTGGCCATCAATGGCCACGTCTGGGTGTTCCTGATCGACCGCTACAGCGGCACTGGCCAGCTCGGCAAAGAAGTCTACGGCATCACCGGCGTCAGCCGCACCCAGCTGCTGGCCGCGCCTTACGCACCAGCACGCAGCCAGGTGAACTCGGCAGATATCAACGCCGAGCTGGCCGCCAGCAATGAGCTGATCAACACCGGCTTCACCCTGAATTGGGAAAGCTACACCCTCGGCCCGCCTGACTGGACCATGCCTGCAGGGGCGTTCAGCTACCAGAGCCAGACGCCAATGCAGGTGATCGCCTCACTGGCCGAGACGGCAGGCGGCGTTGTCAGTCCTGCAATGGCCAGTGACGAGCTGACCATCTTGCCGCGCTACCGCGCGCCGGTCTGGCAGTGGTCCAGCGCAGTGATGGACCGCATCATTCCCGCTGCAATCATCAGCGACTGGGGCAGTGAGTGGCAGCCGCAACCGGAGTGGAATGGCTGCTATGTCAGCGGCACCAACTACGGCGTCGCAGTCGATGTGCGCCGAGCCGGTACCGCAGGCGATAACCCCGCGCCGGACGTGTTCGCGGACTGGATCACCGGCACCGAAGTGGCCCGCAGCCGAGGCATTGCCGAGATCAGTAAGGGCGGCAATCAGGAGATTGTCACCCTGAACCTGCCGCTCTTCCCGGCAGAAACCGCCCCCGGCCTGGTCACACCCGCGCAGCTGTGTGAGGTGCGCGACGTTGACGAAACCTGGCGCGGCCTGTGCCTGAGCACAGAGATCACCGCAGAGGGCATCGGCGCAAGCCGAGTCAAGCAAAGCGTCCGTCTTGAACGGCATCACGCGGAGGTCGCGTAGTGGCAACAGTCAACCCGTGGAAACGCTTCATCGGCCTGCTGCCGGGCGGCAGCCGCACAGTCGGCACGGTGGTCAGCGTCAACAGCACAACCGGAACCAGCACCGTGACTCTGCGCAACGGCGTGAACGTGGTAGTGCAGGGCACCAGCGTAGGGGTAGGGCAGAAGGTGTTTATTACAGACGGCAGCATCACCGGCCAAGCGCCGAGCCTGCCGCAGTACGACATTGAGGTGTAGTAACGTCGTGAGTTGTGGGAGCCTGAGTAACAAAGCGCCCATCCCTTTTTTCTGAGGATCACTGTTTCTGTTTGTTGCATGTTTTCGTTCATCGAAGGTGATAAGGGTCACGCTTATGAAAATTAAGCACTTAAAAGGCATTGACTTATGGGTAAGCGAAACGTGATATGTTTATCGGGACTGGCCAGTCCGCGATACTTGGTAAATGAATGGTCTGTTAAAAAATGCCGGTTATGCGGTTCTTTGGCTTGGTTAGTGCAGGACGATGATTGCGAATTATGAATGGAATTTTGATATAGGGATGGGGTTATGCGTAATCAGATATTGTTCTTTGTCCTTTCGGTTCTTGCTTTGGCTGCTTTTAGTTCTCCCTCTTATGCAGGGACGTATTTAGGTAGTTGGGACCTGAGGGGTGATGGCCAGAGGGATCTGGTATATAGAGAGAGCTTCGGTATTAGAGTCCTTCAGCCGAATGGGAATCGACGTGACTACTCTCTCGGCAACACCGCTTGGTCTCTTTTTGGTGCTTACGATACAGATGGAAATGATGGCGCGGAGCTGGTGCTGAAGGCTGGCGAAGATGTGGTGATAATTGACCACGCCTATCAATCGATTAGACGCTATCCTGTCGGTCGTATGGCTTGGTCAATTGTACGTGCAGCTGATTTAACCAGCGATGGGGCTGACGAGCTGATAGTCAGGTTCGGTAATAGCCTTCGAATAATTTCTGACGAGAGCTCCAGTCAGCGGGATATTCACTTCCCTGGAAATGATAGCTGGACTTTGGTTGATCTCGCGGATCTTTCAGGGAACGGCCTTGACCTAATTATCAGCAAGCCTGGTGGAATACGTATTGTTGATCCGAGGCTTCCCAGTTATAAGGAATTTAATTTTTCAGGTTTCAGCGAATATTACGGTGTCGCTGATCTTGGTAAGTCGGGTTTGCAGGTTATCGGGCGCACGTCGACTGAACTTTATGTTATCACTGGCGGGCGTAACGGCAGAGTAAAAAAATACCCGATTACTACCGAGCAGAGTTGGGCTATTTATCAGCGAACTGCTGATACAGATGGACGGTCGGGCGAGGAAGTGATAATTGTTCTGCCAAATTCTATTAAGATTGTTTCGCATAGGTCGGGTGCTGTAAGGACTTATGATTTTCAGAGTAATTACACTATTGATGCTGTCCAGGATATGGATGGGCGCTCGGGCGATGAGATCGTCGTTGCCCTGTCAAATGGGCCAGTAAGGATTATTTACGATAGGGGAGGGCGTGTAGGAAATTAACGCCCGATATTTTTCAGAAAGTTTTATCTAGAACTTCTCTCTTTCTTAGCCCGCTTCGGCGGGCTTTTTTATGCCTGGAGAAAACATGACCCTGGGAAGTAAACAGCGGCGCTTCACGCGCATGATCGGCCTGCTGATTGAGTACGCATATCAGCAAGGGTATGAGCTGACCTTTGGTGATGCCTATCGAGATCCGCGGGTGCACGGCAAGGTAGGGGAGAAGAAGAGCTACAGCGCCGCCAGCAGTCTGCACAAGCAGCGGCTGGCAGTGGACTTCAATCTGTTCCGTAACGGCCAGTACCTGACCAGCACCGAAGACCACCGGCCGCTGGGTGAATACTGGGAGTCACTTGGCGGTAGTTGGGGCGGGCGTTTTAACGATGGTAACCATTACTCCCTGCAGCACCAGGGGCGTCGGTAGCGCTACAGCTCGCATTTGTACCGCTGGGCCAGCTCGATGCCGAGGCGTTTCACTTCGTCTCTGGCAATGGCACGTTCTGCTTCGGTCAGGTCTTCGTCGTTAAATGCGTCAGCGTGCTCACCGGCATCCAGCAGCAGAGTTGCAACGTACCTGCGGGCCGCGTTGCGGGCGGCGTACTCACGCGGGTTTGGCCGGTAAGCAAGATGACGATTAGCCTTCACCTTCATTCTCCTCATCGGTACTGGCGGGAGTGAACGTAATCGCTCTAACCACTGTTTGCGAGTCGTTGGCGATCTTATAGACCACATTGCCAGATCTTAGGTAGGTGTATCGCTGGTCTGCGATCACGAGACTGCCCTGAATCGGGCCGTCGGGCGTGTTTATCGAATGAGTGCGCGTCAGCTGGGCATCAGTAGAGCTGATGTGCATTTTGATCAGCTCGCTGCGCATCGCGTTGGCGCCGCCGGAGTTAAATATCCATGCGGGGCCGAGAAGAAGTAGTACAGCAGACACAGTTCCAAGGGAGAGGCTTAGGATTATTCGAAACCAGTCGTTTTGGTTGGGGTAAGCGCCATTGAGAGCTGTGTAAAAAAGCCAAACGAAGAGGCCTGTAAGCACCAAGGCCACAGTGAATAAGGCTGGTCCTGCGCTCTCAATTGCAGAGGTAGTGTCCAGTGTGAAAATGTAGCCATATAGGAGCAGTGAGGGCAGGCTAATTTCTAGCTCGGCAACGTCTATACCTACCTTGGCTAGAAACCCAGCGATGAAAAGGTATCCCGTTCCTGCAAGCAGCCCGTTGATCAGAAGGGCCAGGGCGGGGAACCACTTGAACTGCTCTATCAGTTTGCCCATACCTAACGGCGCTTCCTGTTGGGCTGAAGCTTGCGGGGTGTTTTGAGTCCGCTTCGGTATATCCCAACGCTTTTTTGTCATGCCCTGATCGTCCCTGAAAAAACAGCGAGATTATCACGCACGCGTATCTGTCGGCAGCTGCCTTGCTGTCATCCACCAGCCCGCAGCTGCGGGCTTTTTTGTGCCTGGAGGAATCATGTTTGGGAACTGGAAATGGGTGGGTCAGCTCGCGGCCGCGGCTGGGCTGTTGGTGATTGTGCTGGGGGCGGGGTGGTGGGCGGTGTCGCCGCGCATTGAGCTGCAGCGGCTGCGGGCTGATACAGCCGAGCGGGATCTGGCTAAGGCTGATGAGCTTATACAGGTGCAAGCGCGGGTGCTGGAAGGGCAGCAACAGGAGATGGGGCGCATCGCGGAGATTGGCCGAGGGCTGGAGCTGCTGCGCCAACAGGTGGATCGCAACGCCAATGATCAATCACAAGCGATAGAGGAGCTGGAACAGAATGACCAAACGATTCGGGAGTATTTGTCTGAGCATGTGCCTGCTGAACTCGGGCTGCTCTACGCCCGGCCAGCCACAACCGATCCCGCAGCCTACCGTTCAAAAAGCGCAGTGCAGCCTGGTGCCGTGCCAGCTGCCGGCGCGCAAACCGCTAGTAGTGAATGACGATTGGCGCAGGGCGTTGGATGAGGCGGAGGCGGCGCTGCTTAGCTGTGCTGCGCAGGTGCTTGGGTGCGTCGAGCTGCAGGAGGCTTCGTTGCAAGACGACTTGCTTTAGGGAAACAGTCGTTAACTACGAACTGGATTTTTCTGCTAATGATTTTGTATCCCGCGTCAAGTGATATATATTTCTCTTGCTCTAAGTTTGGTTTAGAAGTGGTTTATGCAGAGAAGTCGGTAGTAGTCGAGGAAAAGCGTTGGTCCGGTCGAGTCTGTTTTTTTTATTAGCTGGTGGTATATGGTGAGTTTTTTTATGTGCTTCTGAAGTTTTTTGCTGCGGTATTTTTCAATACCTCTTGCGCTAAATTCTAACGCTAGCTCTCGTGCTTCTCTGAATACTTCATGAGCTATAGAGTCTTCTTGTTTTTCTTCCGAGTATAAGGGCCTTGAGGGGTTCTTGTTTTTTTTTACTTGTGCCAAAAGCGCAAGCGAGAGTGGTAGGGCCTGCAGAGGCTTCTTGATTAATGTTGCTGTCGTTATGGTGAGCTCCTTTGTTGAGAGGAAGTACTGCGCCAGATTTTCTCCTTTGTCGCTTTTTGATGGGATTGGATTGAGGGGGGCTGGTTGTGGCGAGCTGGTTCGAGGAAAGTTTATGGAGAGGAGGTGGGGTGTGTGTTTATTTTCTGAATTGATGGTTTTTAATGCAGTTTCTAGCTGCAGGTAATTCTTGCGTGCATCGTCGTCTTGACCAATTGTCAATGGCGCTAGGTCTGTAAGTATTTCGCGCAAGTAGAAGCTTTCGAGCTCTGCATGCAGTGTCAGGTTGACTCTCATTGCGTGGACCTGAGCGATAACTAAAGCGGCTGCCGCAATGTTGTCGCTCTCAAAAGCATGTGTTGAGGTGTGGGATTTTGTTGACTTCAAAACCTCGCCGTCGATTAGGAGTCGAGATACTTCAATGAGGGCGTTTGGATATTCCAGGCAAAATATCCGCTCCGATAAGCGCTGACGAACTGTTGCAGGTGCGTCCCCCAGCATATTTGCAAGTAGCTTTGTTTGGCTTAGCAATTGGTCGACTGTTTTTTCTGGGAAATTCGACTGTTTCATAGCTTCTTTTATTTTTTTGCGAAGGTCTTCCTTTGATTTATAAGTGGTCCTTATTAGATTCTTAATGTGGTCGAGGGAGGGTGGGGCTATTTCTTGGCATATTTTATGGTTTACTGGATTTCCGTCGAAAAGTTCGACTTCCAATAAGGTTAGCGCCCACTGTTCGAGCTCGCTCGCTTGCTTTTGCGGTGGGTCTAAAAGCGATGTTAGAATCTTGATGTGAGCTGATATTTTTTTGAGCCAAGCGATCTCATTCTCGTTAAACACTAAAGATACGAGGATTTGGCTTTGATATAGATTGTCTATGAGAACTAAGCCCGCCGCCTCGGCACTTTTTTTTTCCATTTCCTCTTGTCTTGTCATGTAATGTCCTGTGGCTGCGGGCTACGATTTAAAACACTATTTTCTTCTTTCTGCGTCAGAGCGCCGTTGCGCTGGCGTTCTGTCTTTCCCCTTGTTGGTGCGGTGATCATGTGAGCCATCAAGCTTTTGCTTTCCATACGGTAGAAGGTTGACGGTTTCCGTTTTGCTATGGATCCAGCCTCGGCTGGAGCTGCGACCAATTAGTGTTTTTAGCATTTTTAGTCTTTCCCTGTATCGCTTTCAGGCTTCTGGCTTCTTCTTTTTGCCTTGAATGCGTCGTAGGCGTCCGCCGTTAGCTGAGCTGTTAATGTGCCAATGACAATAGGTGCCATTGCCCGGGTCACGCCAACCAAAATAGATACGATCATCGCTTGCTCCTTAGTGGGGAAAGGGAGGCTTACGCCTCCTTGGTGACCAAGTTACGGTTTCAGGTGGCCTGTGACCATGATCAGAATTTCCAGATAATTTGATCATGGACTTTTTTTGTTATCTGTGAGTCTGTTGATTTTTGGCACTGGTTCGGATACTTTCACTAGGTCGCTGCAAATTCAGCGACACGGGTTTGGCGACCCGAAACACAAGGCGGACACCGCCATTGCGCGGTTTTTTTGTGTCCGCAACACGGCAAGGCCTTTATGGGCGGGCCGTGTGGGAGACCTTCGGGTCTGCCGGTTACTTGTGGCCGGTTCGCCAACCTGCACGGTTCGCTCACCCTGTTTGGCGACGGGGCGAGCGGAAACAGACCGCTACACAAGAGGCTACTAACATGCCGAAACTTCCCGTTCTTACCCTCAATCCGTTCAAAAATCGTGCTGCCCGCTACCGTGCTCAGGCACTTACGGCGCTGCATGCGGACTCCTCCCTGTCTGTCCGGCTCAAGCGTTACAACGCAGCCATGGCCAAAGCCCGTGACCTGGAAGCCCGTGGAGGTGCCCAATGAGCGTCCAAGCGCAGGCGCCGGCAGCGGCTCCGCTGCACTTCAACAACCGGCGGGATCTCCCGCTGCATCGCTTACCCTTCATTGGCCCAGTGCGGGGCCGCACCCAGTTCAGCTTTTGGGCTGTGCCCAGAACGGGCGGCTACGCCGGCGGCAACGAAGTAGGCCGCGGGCTGGCTCGCATTTACCTGAAGTACCTCAAGCAGCACGGCCGGCCGGAGGGCTTGGGCGCGCTCCAGTGGATTGTTCTGGATATGATCGGCCCGGCCGCTGCGAGCGCGTTAACGCCGGAGCAGTCAGCTCTGCGTGGGCAGGTGGTTGGCTTCTTCTCTGAGCTGGACGCCTGGTTAGAGGTGGCTGTCTGCGATCTGGAGGGCGGCTTGGATGCTCAAAGCGATAAGGCACTGCTGGCCTTGGTCAATGCCGGCCTACGTTCTGAGGAGTGCGGCGAGGAGGGCAAGACATGAGCCAGCCTATCGAGTTCGCGTTTGATGACAAACCGGTGCGAGTGATACTGGTGGGTGGTGAGCCGTGGTGGGTAGCTGGTGATGTTGCAGCGGCACTGGCGTACGCCGAAGCGAAGGACATGACGCGTAATTTGGATGATGATGAAAAGGGTCGGCAGAATGTGCCGACCCTTGGCGGTGAGCAGGACATGCTAATCATCAATGAGTCCGGCCTGTACTCCGCTATCCTGCGTAGCCGCAAAGCCTCGGCCAAGCGCTTCAAGAAGTGGGTCACCGCGGAGGTGCTGCCCAGCATCCGCAAATACGGCGCGTACGTGATGCCCAACACGCAGCCCGATCCGGAGCCGGCACCCAGAGCGCCACGGGTAGAAGCGGAAGAGGTGGTTGCGGCGGGGCGGGTTTTCCGCTCGCTCTACACCGTCGGCCGCAGTATGGGTATGCCGCGCCGGCTGGCCGCCACCCGCGCCAATCAAGCAGCCGAGCGCACCACCGGCGTGGATCTGGCAGCAGAACTGGACGCCAGCCCCTGGCTGGATGGCCCAGACCTGCCAGCGCCGCAACGCAAAGCCTATGAGCTGCAGCAACGCATCCGTGCGCACCTGGTGGCTAACGACTGGCCGCAAGGCTTCAGCGTGCAGCAAGTGATAGAAGCGCTGCAGCTGGTCAATGACCGCGGCACCCAAACGTCCGTCGGCAGCTGCCTGCGCTTGCTCGGTTACAAGCGGGTGCGCCTGTCACCCACTGGCCCCGGTGGCGCACGGCCGTATGTGTATCAGTTGGTCACGCTGCCGGCGTTGGGTTGTGGTAGCGCGCTCATAGGTTGAATGCAGTCCTGTGCTTTGGGCTCGCAGCCGAGGTCAAAGAAGCAGGGCGGAAAGGATCGAGCCGATGGAAACCATGAGCAGCCCTACAATGATTTGATAGAAATTAGTGGTGCTGGCTTTTCTAATGTCTTCCTGCAGCTTTTTCTCAGTAGCTTCTGACTGGTTCTGTTGGTGATCAAGCCTTTGTTCTAGCGCATGAAATTTCAGTTTGTTTTCCAGGTTAGATCTGGTTGTTACTTCGATTAGCGCGTGTAGCTCGTTGATCAGCCAGGCATTGATGTCTGTCTGAGAGGCATTCGGGCCTAGCCCGCCTGTCATATAGCCTGCCCCGACAGGTCCAGACATTTTCCCGTGTGCTGAGCCAGAATGAACGGTCCGCTTTTGTAGGGGGTTGCGAGGGAACGTTTTCAGCCAGTTCGTGAGTACGGCTAATGGTGATGGTACTTGAGAGTCGAGCGCTGAGAGCAGTAGCGCCCCAGCACTCAGGAATGCGCCAGTGATCTGTAGGGAAATTAGGATGTTTCCGAGGCTGCTATGGGGAAAAAGTTTGATCGCGATACCGGAGAAAAGCAGTCCAAGTAAGAGAGGGTAGAGTGGGCGCAGCCAAGGGACCACATCAAAAACTAGCCAGCGCGCTTGCTTTTTCAGTGCCTTGAGAAGCTCTATGCTGGATTTGTAGGCTTTTTTCAGCATTGGTTTGGGCGCTCGTTGCGGTCAGATGGGCCTCAATGATGAGCGATAGACGGGCATGACCGTCAAGGTTCGATAGTGCCTTTTCGTATGGCGGTGCTTAAATAGTGCTACAGGGTTTTTCTTTTTCTTTGTAAATTTATGATTTTTATTGATTAATTTTTAATGTGCTTCCAATCCATCATCGGCGCAACGCTGAAGCGGCGATTGGGCTCTGGGCGCGAGGTGTTGTTGGGCGGGAGGCTTGCGGGTTCATGGCTGACTGTCTGCGTGGTGCTAGGGCTATTGGTCCGCCACAGAGTAGCGGTTGTATCGCGCGGCCAGGGCAGATGAGCAGATAACAGCACTGACGCTCGGACAGGATGGAAAGCCGAGCTGCGCGCAGCAGGGGCTGGGGCACCTGGCTGGGTTGGGTATTTTATCAGGAAACACGGGCTTTCGAACGGGGGAGCGGTAAAGCTAAAAAAGGCACCAGCTGCCAGCTTTGCCCGCGGCGACTAGGGTTGCCTTTCGCAGTGTCTTTCTTTGCGTGAAAGCTCGTCAGTCGGTCGCCCTGGTGTATCTTGTTTGCCTCTCTAAGGCCCGTGCTTGAGCCTTAGGCGCTATCGGTAACCGGCGAACATCCCTACAATGCGCGCTTTTGCCGAGAAAGCTCCGCGTTATGAAGTCGCTGGCTGATCTGTCTGTCGTTGTACTGCTGTGCCTGTTTGTTTCCACCTCCTTTGCTGACGCGCCGTCGAGCTTCTCTGCTGCCAAGGCGATTGCCAAGCGAGAAGTCTTTTTTGATGAGCGGGCCGTCAGGCAGGGCGATCTGTATTGTGGGTGCCGCTGGGATTGGGTTGGGCGGTCCGGAGGTCGGGTCGATGCGCGCTCCTGTGGTTATCAGACGCGCGCCCAGCAGACGCGGGCAGAGCGGATCGAATGGGAGCATATTGTGCCTGCCTGGGTGTTTGGCCATCAGCGCCAGTGCTGGCAGAACGGCGGGCGGCGCAATTGCGTGATGAACGATCCGGTGTTCCGGGCGATGGAGGCTGATCTGTTTAACCTCTACCCGTCCGTGGGGGAGGTCAATGGCGATCGTAGCAACTTCCAGTACGCAATGGTCGGCCGAGCGCCTGCGCAGTACGGTGCCTGTACTTCAAAGGTCAACTTCCAGCAACGGGTGGCCGAGCCTCGGGATGAAGTGAAGGGGCTGGTCGCGCGGATTCACTTTTACATGTACGACCGCTACGGGTTATCGATGTCTCGTCAGCAGCAACAACTGCTGATGGCGTGGAATCGTCAGTATCCGGTTAGCGAGTGGGAACGGGAGTGGAGTGACCGCACTGCGCGGGTGATGGGCCACAATAATCCCTTTGTCACGGGCGAGCGGTCCTGGACGCTTGGGCACAGGCCTACACGCGATGGTGTTGTATCTTCAGTGCCCGCGGTCAGGCACGAGCCAGCCGCTGGCAGCACTGGCGGCATCATCGGTAATCGAAACAGCAAGGTTTATCATCTGCCCTCAGGCTGTCCGAGCTATGACCAGGTCGCAGCACGCAATCAGGTACATTTTGAATCCGAGACCGCCGCGCTGGCGGCCGGGTTCAGGAAAGCGGGTAACTGCAGCGATTGACGTGGCGGTCAGCTTTATCTGGTCGCTGGGCGCAGCGCAGCTGACTGGGTACACTCGCGGCATATTGCCGTTGCCTTCGACTGCAATGGCTGACCAATGGGGAAGGGCAGCACGCTGCCGTGATAGACAGTACGCAAAAATGAGCTGCGCCGGCGCAAGGTGGTTGAGGGATCATGTTTTCAATTCAGGCTCGCTGTTTGGACTGCGCGGAGATTGCTCCCTCGCTGAACGAGGAAATCTGGGCGCTGTATGGCCAGGCGCACACTATCGCATTTGAGCAATTCAGCGAGCGCTGGCAACGGCTGGACAAGGTGGTGCTGTTTCGCCACCGCGCTTCCGGCCGGCTGGTCGGGTGTATTGGCGTGCGTTTCCATGACTTCTTGATCGGCGGCAGCAAGCCAATGCCGACACTGTACTTTGGTCAGGTCTATATCGATCCCGCATATCGCGGACGGATGCTGGTTCAGCGTACGGTGCTTCGGTTCATGCTGCAGGCGAAGTGTCGTCACCCGCTGCGCACCTGCTATTTCTGGACCGATGCTCTGAGCTACAAGCCTTACCTGGTCATGGCCAACAACCTAGCCGACTACTTCCCGCACCCTGACCGCGAAACGCCACCGGAGATACTGAGTCTCAAGGCAGCGATAGGGGAGCGCTACTATCCCGACACCTTTCAGGCGTCCACCAGAACGGTTAGAAAGCCGTCCAATCTCTTGAGCGACAAGAGCGTCATGATTGCCGAGCAGGATTTACATAACCGTTTTATTCGCTTCTATGCGCAATGCAATCCAGGGCACGCCAACGGCGACGGCTTGTTGCTGGTGTGTCCGATGAACATCAGAAATGTAACGTACTTCGTGCGTCGACTGATTGCCGGAAAGCCGCGCAGGAGTGCTCATCATGCAGGTTGATAGCGCACAGCTGTATCGCATGCGGCTGCCGTTTCGCCAGTCGTTCAAGCATGCCTTGGCCGAGCGTCAATCGTCCGAGTCCCTGCTGCTACACCTGACGGCCAGCGTTGACGGTGAGGTCGTTTCGGGGTTTGGTGAGGCCTTGCCGCGGGCCTATGTATCCGGCGAGACGCTGGAGCAGACTGAGGCAGCAATCCGCCAGTTTCTGCCGGCGCTGAGCCAGGTGGCGTTTCAGTCAGTGGGCGATATCGCACGCTTCTGCGAGGCTTTCGAGTCGCGCTTCGAGCAGCAGCAGTGCGCACGTGCACTGCTGGAGTTGGCGCTGCTGGACCTGCTCAGCAAGGTACGCAAAACGCCGCTTGCGGACTGGTTTGGCGGGTTGCAGGCTGGCCGTATTCAGTATTCGGCAGTGGTATCTGATGAAGCGCCGACGGCGCTCGCCAAGTTGGTGGAGCAGATGCGCGGGTTTGCCGTGGGCCCGCTGAAGCTCAAGGTGGGGCGTGATCTGAAACGAATCCACCAGCAACTGGAGCTGCTGCGCACGGCCTACCCGGACAACGATATTCGTCTCGACGCCAATGGCGCCTGGGAAGACGTGCCCGCCGCTGACGCTGCCCAGATCATCGAGCGTTATGCCATCTCTTGTCTGGAGCAGCCGGCTATCGTGACGGATACCCAGGCCCTGGTCACGGTGCATGGACGGATCAAGAGCCGCTGCGATGTTCGTATCGTGCTGGATGAGCAGGTGCGTTTGCGACCGGTTTTGCAGCAGCTGATCCAGGCCCAGGTGCTCGATTGCCTGAACATCAAGATATCCAAGGTGGGCGGGCTGCTGAATGCACTGCAGTTTCACCAGATGGCGTCTGCGGCCGGCCTGCAATGCCAGTTGGGCGCTAACGTAGGTGAGAGCTCGCTGATGACCAGTGCAGCGCAGTTGTTTGCCGGGTTGACCGGGGATCTGATCTACCACGAGGGAGCCTATGGCACTCTGTTGCTGGAGCAGGACTTGTGCGAGCCCCCGGTGATGTTTGATGCAGCGCTGCAGGCGGACGTGTCGCGTTTCGCCACGGCGCTGGGCTGGGGCGTCGGTCCTCTGGACCTCGCGCATCCGGGCTTGCAAGCGTTATAGCCACCGCGCTGCCCGGGTTGGGGCTGCGACTCACGAGGGAGAGCGTTCGATGTTCAGTTTTTTGCGACAAAGGCTGATGCCCGCACGTGCCGCGCCGGTGTCCATGCCGCCGGTGGATGAGCGTCGCCTGGCCCTGTGGCGAGCGCTGTCCGAGCTTTTTCTGGATACAGAGCCAGATGGCACAGCCTTCGACTATATCGCCCGAGTGGTGTTGGAAAGCGGCTACTTGCCCATGCAGGTTAAACAGGTGCTTTGGGCCGAGCTGTTTCCAGTGCTTGCCGGCAATCTGCGCTCGGTGGCGGGGGAGTGGTCAGGCTGGTCGGATGACTGGTTACTGACCCATATCAAGCCGGTGACCCAGCTGGCGCGAGTTGGCGGCCGGGGCGGGGTGGCGCGGGAGATCCGGCGCTGCTGGCAGGCGGTAGCGACGCGGCTGCCGCCAGACTTCGGTTAGTATTCCTCATTATTGGTCATCACCGTGACCTGAGGACATTGGCTTGGACTTTCAGACTATCCCGATAATGCGGATTTTCGATGAACAGAAAGCGAGGGACTTCTACCTCGGTTTTCTCGGTATGACCTTGGATTGGGAGCACCGTTTCGAGCCGGGTTACCCGCTGTACATGCAGGTATCGAAGGGGGCACTGGTGCTGCACTTGAGTGAGCATTCGGGCGATTGCTCGCCGGGTAGCAAATTGTTTGTCAATGTCAGTGATGCGCGTGCGTTGCTGGCAGAGCTGCAGGCCAGGAATTACGCATACTGTCGTCCCTCGCTGGAGTTGGCAGCGTGGGGCGACTATGGCTTCCAGGTGGTTGATCCGTTCTCCAATCGTATCTGGTTCAATCAACCCGAATGATCGGCGCGCCAGGGCGCTGATCAACGGATCAGACGCTCTCGCGCCATTCGCGTGCCAGCACGGCAACCAGCTCCGCCGCCGGTAGCTGACGGGCCAGCGCGGCGCCCTGGCCGGCCCAATGCGCGGCAAAGGCGTGATTACCCTGTTGGCTGGCGGCGGCGTGCAGCTGTTTGGCGGCGTCGTAGGCGATGGGGTAGCCCGGCGGCACGGGCGTGTCGGCGCCATCACAGAACCGTATCAGCTCGTTGACGATACCGCGTGCCGGGCGGCCGGAGAACGCGCTGGTCAAGCGGGTGTTCCGGGCATGTTCGCTCGACAAGTTGGCGCGGTAGGCCGCTGGCGCGCAGGACTCCGGGCACAACACAAAGGCGGTGCCGAGCTGGGCTGCAACAGCGCCCTGGGCTAGGGCGCTAGCGACCTGCTGGCCGTTCATGATGCCGCCGGCGGCGATAATGGGCAGCGTTATGTGTTGGCCTAGCTGCGCAAGCAGTGCCGAGGTGCCCAGCTGCTCATCGTCTGCGGAGGGATCAAACATGCCCCTATGACCGCCAGCCTCGATCCCCTGAGCGACGATGGCGTCGATGCCGGCTTGCTCGACCAGCTGCGCTTCGTGCAGGTTGGTCGCGGTCGCCAGCAGGCAGATACCGGCGTCTTTCAGTGCCTTGATGCGCTCGGCAGCAGGCAGACCGAAGTGGAAGCTGACGACCGCCGGCCGCTGTTCCAGCAACAACTCCAGCGTCTCGTCGTCCTCTACAAAACTGCGGTAGATCTCGCTTAGCGCTTCAGGGGGCTGCGCCCCGACGCTGTGAAACAGGGGCGCAAGATACTTCAGCCAGGCAGCCTCACGCGCCGCGTCGTGCACGGCAGGTGCGTGGCAGAACAGGTTTACGTTGAAGGGCCGAGAGGTCAGGGCGCGGGTTTGCGCCAGTGCGCTGCGGGCTTGCTGAGCGTTGCCGGCACCGATGGCGATGGAGCCCAGACCGCCGGCATTGGATACCGCTGCGGCCAGCTCCGGGGTGGATACGCCCGCCATAGGGGCTTGAATCAGAGGCAGCTCGATACCGATGTGCTCCAGCAGAGGTGAGGTAGGGTGCATATTATCTCCCGGGCTGTTGATGTGTTCTTTTTTGGAGAATATTATTTAATAAATATTCTTTCAATGAGAATTATATGGACAGCGAAACCCTGCGTATTTTTTCTGCCGTTGCCGCCGAACTGAGCATTACTCGCGCAGCGGCGCGTCTGGGGCGTGCGCCCTCCAACGTCAGCACGCGGATTCAGCAGCTAGAGGGTGAGTTGGGCATCGAGCTGTTCAGCCGTGTTGGTAAGCGCATGTCGCTGTCGGCCGCTGGCGAGCGCTTGGTTGAATATACCGCCCGATTACTGGCGCTGGAGGAGGAGGCGCGACATGTCGTCAGTGCTGGCGGACACGCCGGCGGCTTGCGCATCGGCAGCATGGAAAGCACTGCGGCTGCGCGTTTGCCGGCGGTGTTGGCGGACTATCATCGGCAATATCCGCAGACGCACCTGCAGCTGCAGACGGGGCCGTCGCGGCCATTATTGGAAAAGGTGCGCAACGGTCAGTTGGACTGCGCCTTCGTTGCTCTGCCGGCGGACTTCGGTGGCCTGGACGGTCTGTCTGAGCTGGGGCTGCAAGGGTGTGCAGTATGGCGTGAACAGCTGTTGCTGGCGCTGCCGGCCGATGCCCTGCCAGCGGAGGGCGTGGGTGCCATCGCGCTGCGTTCGCTGGCGGCGTTTCCTCAGGGGTGTACGTATCGCGGCATCGCCGAGCAATTGCTGGGCGTGTCGGGCTCGCTCGAGTGGCGCGTGCAGGAGATGAATTCCTATCACGCGATGATTGCCTGCGTGGCGGCAGGCACCTGTGTCTCGTTGTTGCCTGAGAGTGTGTTAATGCTCAGCCCGGCCCATAGTCAGCTGCAGACGCTGCCAGTGGTGCAGGCCGATACCCTGCTGGTCTGGCGACAGCACTACGCCACGCCCGCATTCGAGCGACTGCAGGCGCTGTTGCCGGAGGCCCCTGATGCACCGGCAGTCTGACTTGCGCAGCGCGGCTGAGGCGGCGCTGATTTTGGTGATCGGTATGGGCTTCGGTCGCTTTGCCTTTACCGCGCTATACCCACTGATGGTCGAGGAGGGCGTGCTGACGTTGCAGGGCGGCAGTCTGGCAGCCTCGGCCAACTACGCTGGCTACCTGCTCGGTGCGCTGCTGCTGATGTGGACGCGCAGTCATCGGGCGCACCTGCTGTGCGTCGTGGCCATGCTGGGGACATCGGCTTGCCTGGCGGCGCTGGCCGTGGTCACCGCGACCTGGGGCATCGTGGTTGTGCGACTGCTGGCGGGTGTGCTGAGTGCGGTGGCGATGGTGGCTGGCTCGCTTTGGTTGTTTGAGCATCGCCGGCAGTTTGCCGGTGCGCCGTTACTGTATGCCGGGGTCGGTCTGGGTATTGCTGTGTCTGCCGAGCTGCTGGTGTTGGGGGGCGCGTTTGGCTTGCACAGCGCAGGTTTATGGTTGCTGCTGGGCGTAGTTTGCTTCGCTTTGAGCCTGCTGGCGTTGCCTGGTCTGCTGCTCGATCGGGCTGTGGTCGCTGCCGCCCCGGGTACGGCGTCAGGGCAGAGCGCCGCGCCGGTCGCAGCCTGGCCCCTGGTGGTGCTCTACGGTTTGGCGGGGTTGGGCTACATCGTGACGGCAACCTATCTGCCGGTGCTGGTGCGCGACAGCTTTCCGGACCTGAATGCAGCCCATGTCTGGGCGGTTTTCGGGTTGGGTGCGGCACCGTCCTGCTTTGTGTGGCACCGGGTCCATCAGCGACTGGGATCGCGCGCTGCACTACGGGTAAATCTGCTGATTCAGGCCGGTGGCGTCGCGCTGCCAGCCATGTTGCCGACGACGACTGGCTTTTTGCTGAGCGCCTTGCTGGTCGGGGGCACCTTCATGGGCACGGTTACCATCGCCATGCCGGCCGCGCAGCAGGCTGCCCGTCACGCGAAGATCAACCTGATGGCCGTCATGACCCTGGCCTACGGGGTTGGCCAGATTGCTGGCCCCTTGATGGCCGACCGGCTGCACACCCTTTTTCTCAGCTTTAACAGTGCGTTGCTGGCCGCAGCGGGGGCGTTGATTGTGGCTGCGCTGTTGACGTTACGCCTTTGAGGTATGACCTGTCAGGCTGTGCTTTCTTGTACTGAGAGCGCTCGACCCGGCTGCTGGCGCCTATCGTATTGAGCAACGGGTCGAACAGCCAGTCGACAGTCCGAGCGCCGCGCTGGCGCAGGGCTTCGTCGTTGGGGAGTGCAGCCCAACCGTCAGCTCGTCTTCCTGCGAGGGTATTGAACATCTTAGCGACGGCTATCGGTGCTACTTAACCTGCGCGTCGTCACAGGGGCGATACGGGCAAGGGGGCGACAGAAACGGCCATTCAGCTAATTGATAGCGCTGTGATCATATGACGCTTATTGGTTTCGGTCCCTGTCGGGATCGGTGAGACTGGTCGAAATGCCCAATCCAGAGGCTCTTCCCTTGCTCTGGCAAGGTTGAATAACAAGAGAGGTCAGCTCATGCAACAGCCACAACAGGCGAAAAACGCCTGGCGGGTACTCTTCCTGCTGTTCCTGGCGAACATGTTCAATTTTTTCGATCGCACCATCCCGGCCATCATTATCGAGCCGCTGCGAATGGAGTGGGATCTGAGCGACTTTCAGCTTGGGCTGGGGGGGACCGCCTTCACGGTGATCTATGCGCTGGCCGGCATTCAGTTGGGGCGTATGGCTGATATTGGTTCGCGCCGCAAGATCATGGGCTGGGGGCTGGCAGTCTGGAGCGGTTTTACGGCGTTGACCGGCGCTGCCTGGAACTTCTGGAGTTTCCTGATCATTCGCATGGGGGTCGGCGTGGGCGAGGCGAGCTATGCGCCTGCTGCAAATTCCCTGATTGGTGATCTGTTCCCAGCGCACAAGCGGGCCCGGGCGATGGGGATATTTATGCTTGGCCTGCCGCTTGGCCTGCTGTTGGCATTCTTTACTGTGGGCGCAATGGTGGAGGCGTTCGATAGCTGGCGCGCGCCATTCTACATTGCTGCTGTGCCGGGGCTGTTGCTGGCCGTGTTTGTCTTCATGATCAAGGAGCCGGCACGCGGCGCCGCCGAAGTGGTGCGGACCAGCACCCAGCCGGTCGACAAGCCGATGCGCAAGATTTTTGCCGTACGCACCTTCTGGTGGCTGACGCTGGCCGGTCTGGCTTACAACTTCGCGTCTTATGCCTGTAACTCGTTCATGGTGCCGATGCTGCAACGTTACTTCCATCTGTCGCTGCAGCAAGCGGCTGTTTCTACCGGGGTAATTGTCGGTGTTACCGGCCTGATCGGCCTGACCACCGGTGGCTGGATTGCCGACAAGGTGCATCAGCGCTGGGCCACTGGCCGACTGATGTTTGGCGCGATCAGCATGCTGGTTTCGGCGCTGGCAACCGGTTATGCGCTGCTGCAGGACGAGATTGCGATCAGTCTGTTCATCACCGTATTCGCGATCGGCTGGCTGTTCTCCTACAACTACTTCACCAGCGTTTACACCGCGATTCAGGACGTAATTGAGCCACGTCTGCGCGGTACCGCGGTGGCCCTGTTCTTCGCCTGTCTGTATCTGCTGGGTGGCGGTATGGGCCCCGTTGTGGTTGGTCTGCTGTCGGATCAGTTTGCCGAGGCAGCACGGGTTGCGGCGGGTGCTGCAGAAATGAGTGAGGTCTTCAAGGCGCAGGGGCTGCACGACGCGATGATCTCTATCCCGGTTGCGCTGCTCGCGGCGATGCTGGCCCTGCTGATGGGTGCGCGTCACTTTGTGGCGGACTCGCGGCGAATGGAGGCGGCGATGGCGTCCGATGCCCAACTGGCTGATGCCGAAGATGAGGCAGTTGCTCCGGCGTGATGTGAGCATTGGCAGACAAAGAAGCCCGGTTCAGACCGGGCTTCTTTTTGTCCTTTAACAAGGGGGGCGCTTTACTGGGCTTGGTGCAGGGCATCCAGCAGGTTGCCAACCTTGGTCAGGGTTTCCTGGTATTCGGCATCCAGTTCGGAGTCGGCGACGATGCCGCCACCGCCCCAGCAGTAAATGTGGCTGGCATGACACACAAGGCTGCGAATGGCGATATTGAAGTCCATCTGGCCTTCGCAGCCGAGGTAGCCGACGCTGCCGCAATACAGACTGCGGCGCACCGGCTCCAGTTCCTCGATGATCTGCATGGCCCGTATCTTTGGCGCACCGGTAATCGAGCCGCCGGGGAAGGCGTGCATCAGCAGGTCGATGGCATCACAGTCACTGCGCAGCCGTCCGGTGATGCTGCTTACCAGGTGGTGCACGTTCGGGTAGCTTTCCAGACTGAACAGTTCCGGCACCCGGATGCTGCCCGGCTCGCAGCTGCGGCCGAGGTCATTGCGCAGGAGGTCCACGATCATAAGGTTTTCTGCCCGGTCCTTCTCGCACTGCTGCAGTTCGTTGGCGAGGGCTCGGTCTTCTTCCGGTTCACCGCTGCGCCTGCGCGTGCCCTTGATTGGTCGCGTTTCGACGCGGCCGTCGCGCATCTCGATGAAACGCTCGGGTGACAGGCAGAGCAGCGCACCTTCGGTCGTTTCCAGGTAGGCGGAGAAGGGGGTTGGGCTGCGTTCGCGCAGGGCGTTGTAAGCTGTCAGCGGATCTCCGGTATAGCGACTGCTGAAGCGCTGCGCCAGGTTGATCTGATAACAGTCGCCGGCCTGGATGTAGTTCTGAATGCGGGCAAACGCGTGGGCATATTGGGCCTTGTCTTGCTCGGCCGAAAACGGGCTTTTGAGTTTGAAAGGGCCACGAGCCGGCGGGCTGCTCTGCAGTCGTGCCAGCAGTGCTTGTTGCCGCACGAGGTCAACCTGTGGGTGGCAGACCAGCCAGCAGCGCTGACGCTGATGGTCGCTGACCAGACACCAGTCATAGAGGCCAAAGTTCAGATCCGGCAGAGCAAGGTCGTGACGGGCATGGCTAGGCAGGGTTTCCAGCTGGCGGCCGTAGTCGTAGGCGAGATAACCGACCAGTCCTGCGCCAAACGGCAGATGCAGGTCAGTAGGCCAGCGGGCAGGCCCTAGCTGTTGCAGAGCCGCACGCAGGTGCTGTTGCACCTGTGCGGGTGGCTGGTCGTCGACAATCTGCAGCAGTGGTCCCGCGCACAGCAGACTGTAGCGGCCCAGTTGGTTGCGCCTGTCTGCCGAGTCGAGCAGCACCGGCGCGCCAAGCGCCCGGACAGCCTCCAGCCGAGGGATTGGACTGGCCTGATAGGGCAGCTCGTGCAGGCGGTACTCGGGAGTGTCTCCGGTCATGCGGTGCTGGCGTTTGCCTCATCGCTGGACATTGGAGCCCCCGGCAGTTTGCCAAAATGCTGCTGGGAGAAGGCAACGCGTTCCTCGGCGGACTCCTCGCGACCCTCCTTCTTGAGCTGTGCGACGTGCCGTTCGACGATGTGGGCGCGGGTGGTCAGGCCCGCGTCGTTGGCGATCTGGATGTTGAGACCGGGGCGTGCGTTCAGCTCAAGAATCAGCGGCCCCTTGTCCTGATCCAGCACCAGATCCACGCCGATGTAGCCCAGGCCGGACAGTTCGTAACAGGAGGCGGCCAGGTGCATGAAGCCGTTCCAGTCTGGCAGTTGCACGCCGTCCACCTCGTTGGTGGTGTCCGGGTGCTTGCTGATGATCTTGTTCAGCCAGGTGCCCTTGAGGGTGATGCCAGTGGCCAGATCGACACCAACGCCGATTGCGCCCTGGTGCAGGTTGGCCTTGCCGCCGGACTGACGGGTCGGCAGACGCAGCATGGCCATCACCGGGTAGCCCATCAGGCAGATGATGCGGATATCCGGCACGCCCTCGTAGCTGATGCTTTTGAAAATCTGGTCCGGGGTGACGCGATATTCGATCAGGACCCGGTCACGGTGGCCACCCAGCGAGTACAGCCCCGACAGGATGCTGGAGATGTGGTGACCGATCTCGTCGCGGCTGATGATCTTGCCGCCGACGGTTTTGTACATCCCTTCGAAGCGGTCGGCGATGACAATGATGCCGTCGCCGCCAGCGCCTTGCGCCGGCTTGATGACGAAGTCGCGGTGTTCGGCGACGATGCTGTCGAAAGTGTCGAAATCCTTCTCGGTTTCGATGATGCCGTACAGTTCGGGCACATGAATGCCGGCGGTGATGGCGCGCTCCTTGGTCAGGATCTTGTCGTCCACCACCGGGTACAGGTGACGCTTGTTGTACTTGAGTACGTAGTCAGCGTTGCGACGGTTAATCCCCATGACGCCCGCGTCGGACAGCGCTTTCCAGGTTTTCCAGAAGAACATGTCGTTTCCTCAGCTCTTGGTCAGCGCCTTGAAGCGCATCAACTCGGTGAGGCGGTAGCCGCGGTAGCGACCCATCGCCAGCATGAAGGCCACCAGAATCAGCAGCACAGCCGGGAAGGTGAAGACGAAGTAGGTCAGTTCCGGAATGGTCATCAGCAGGTGTGCCAGCGTTGCGGCAATCAGGGTGCCGATGGCGGCCTTGAGTGACTGCGCGCCGCCCCGTTCTTCCCAGGTGATGGATAGGCGCTCGATGGTCATGGTCAGGATCACCATCGGGAACAGCGAAACGGCCAGTGCCTTTTCCATCCCCAGTTTGTGGCTGAACAGGCTGATGGCGGCGATGACCAGTACCACAAAGGTCAATACCACTGACAGGCGCGGCAGCATCTGCAACTTGAGGTGTTCAAGATAGGAACGTAACGACAGACCCAGCGCGGTGATCAGGGTAAACAGCGCAATACCCCAGCCGAGTTCGGTCTCGCGGAAGGCGAGGGCGATCAGTACCGGGGTGAAGGTCCCCAGGGTCTGCATGCCGATCAGGTTGCGCAAAATCAGAATGACCAGTACGCCAACCGGGATCATGATCATCACCTGATACACGCGCTGGGCCTGCAACGGAAGGCCGTACAGCGAGTACTCCAGCAGGGCGGAAGCGCTGTTCTGAGTGGTCAGCTTGGCCAGCCGAAGGGCGTTCATCTCGCTGTTGCTGACGGTCAGGGTGACGTTGGCCTGACGGCCGCCTTCCAGCGCCAGCAGTGGGTCGTTGCCGGTCCACCAGACCAGGCGGTTGTCAGGGATGCCCTGTTGGCCAGTTTCGGGATGGAAATACAGCCAGCGTTCGCCGTTATAGCTGCGCAGCCAGAGTTCCGGGGTCTGGGTGTCGGCGTTTTCCAGGCGAATGGTGTGAACCAGTTCCAGCGGGATGCGCGCGTTAGATAGCAGCAGATCAATGACTCGGGCCTTGTCCATGGCAGTGGTGCCGCCGGCCAGCAGCAGCTTGACGTTATCGTCGGTAATGTCGTTTACCCGGCGAATGGTTTCACTGATGAAGGTCTCGATGTCGGCCGAGTGCTGGCGAATCGGATTGATCAGCGCGTCAGCCGCAACCTGCTCCGGGCCTTCCAGCTGAATCGGTTGCGGTGTTGGCGGCGGCGCTGCCTTGGCTTGCTCTTCGCTGTAGCGTTGGGTCAGCACCAGACGGTAATACAGCGTCTGGGTACCGCTGGCACGACGCGATGACCAGGTAACCCGACGGTTGCCTTTCTGATTGTTGACGCTAACGCCATAGTTGTTGGAGATAAAACTCTCATTCAGGCTCACGTAATCCTGATTGAGCGGTGGAATAAAGAACTGCGCCTTGATCGGGGTGCCGGGTGTTGCGCGAAACTCGACTTTTGCATCCAGGCTCCAGATATCGTCGGTTTCATCCTCGGTAACCGGGATGTCGAGGACGTAGATCTGGTAACCGGTAATAAGTACGCCGAGTGCCACCAGTGTGGCGATCAGGATCTTCAGGTGCAGATTTATTGATTGCATAGTTATCTCAACAACTGTTTTAGGTCGGCCTGACTGTAGAGCACTCCGGCAGGCGCGGCAGGCTGGCGGCATCTTAGCATGTGCGCACGGCGCCTCGTAGATACCCCGCAGAGCCTTTTTTTTGGCCCTCCGGCAGACCTGCCTGATGTCGAGGGGTTCCCTCGGTGTTGCCGACAATGTTGGTGCAAAACGGCTGTTTCAGCATAGAACAAAGCCCGGCTGCCGGTAGATTGTTGACAATCCTGATTGATGGGGCGCAAAATCCTCCTTGTTTCCAACTCCGCAAACAGGATTGTAGACAATTGGCTGAAGCTACTCTTGACGGGCCCACTCAGACACTGTCCGATGGTGCCTTCGAACGTATCCAGGCGGCGATCGTCAAAGGCGAGATCGCACCCGGCACCCGTATTAGCGAGCAATACCTGTCGACCACCTTCGGTATTGGTCGCGGCCCGTTGCGTGAAGCTATCCGCCGGCTTGAAGGGCGACGTCTGGTCGTACGCATTCCCCATGCTGGCGTACGGGTGGTGTCGCTGGACTACGCTGAGCTAATCGAGCTGTATCACGTGCGTGAAGCGCTGGAGGGGATGGCCTGTAGGCTGGCTGCGCAGAATATGACTGAGGATGAGATCGCCGCACTGCGCGACGTGCTCGCCATGCATGAGCAGCACAGTGGTCTGAAGGCCAACAAGTCCTACTATCAGCAGGAAGGCGATCTGGATATCCACTATCTGATCGTGCAGGGGAGCAAGAACCGAACCCTGAGTCACATGCTCTGCGATGAGCTCTATCAGCTGGTGCGCATGTACCGCTACCGTTTCTCGACTACCCCCAAACGGCCGAAGCAAGCCTTTGCCGAACACCACAACATTATTCAGGCCATTGCCGATCGCGATGGCGAGCTGGCGGAAATGCTGATGCGTCGTCATATCAGCGCCTCACGCCGCAACATCGAGCGTCGACTGCAGGAGCAGGGCGATGCTGTCACTTCCTCAGGAGGAACAGTCTGATGTCGAAAACCCCGGGTAAACGTTTCCGCGAAGCACTTGCTGCCGAAAGTCCGTTGCAGGTCATTGGTGCCATTAACGCCAACCACGCCTTGCTGGCCAAGCGCGCCGGCTTCCAGGCTCTCTACCTGTCTGGCGGTGGTGTCGCCGCCGGTTCGCTGGGTCTGCCGGATCTGGGTATCAATACTCTGGAAGACGTACTGATCGATGTGCGCCGCATCACGGATGTCTGCGACTTGCCGCTGCTGGTCGACATCGACACCGGCTTCGGTCCGAGCGCGTTCAATATCGAGCGTACCGTCAAGAGCCTGATCAAGGCCGGCGCTGCTGCAGCTCACATTGAAGATCAGGTGGGTGCCAAGCGCTGTGGTCACCGTCCGGGCAAGGAAATCGTCTCCACCGAGGAGATGGTCAACCGCATCAAGGCGGCAGTTGATGCCAAGACCGATCCGGACTTCTTCCTGATTGCCCGTACCGATGCCATTCAGGCTGAAGGTGTGGATGCAGCGATCGAGCGTTGCAAGGCGTACGTTGAGGCAGGCGCCGACGGCATCTTCGCCGAGGCCGCCTACGACCTGCCGACGTACGAGCGTTTCGTCAAGGAACTGAACGTGCCGGTCCTGGCCAACATCACCGAGTTCGGTGCCACACCGCTGTTCACCCGCGACGAGTTGGCGTCGGTTGGCGTCGCCATCCAGCTCTACCCGTTGTCTGCCTTCCGCGCCTCCAACAAGGCCGCTGAGAACGTATACAACGCGATCCGCACCGAAGGTCACCAGCAGAACGTGGTTGACACCATGCAGACCCGTGCGGAGCTCTATGATCGCATCGGTTATCACGCGTTTGAGCAGAAGCTGGACGACCTGTTTGCCGCCGGCAAAAAGTAAACCTTGGCACTGGCCCCGCCAGACGAGGCCAACATTCATTTATAAGAACGATCCGTGAGGAGACCAACGCCATGACGTCCAACACCGAGACCCCAACTTTCAAGCCGAAGAAGTCCGTCGCCCTGAGCGGCACGGCTGCCGGCAACACCGCGCTGTGCACCGTCGGTCGCAGTGGTAACGATCTGCACTACCGTGGCTACGACATCCTGGATCTGGCCACCACCTGCGAATTCGAAGAAATCGCTCACCTGCTGGTCCACGGCAAGTTGCCGACCATCGCCGAGCTGACGGGTTACAAGGCCAAGCTGAAGGCGCTGCGCGGCCTGCCGGCTGCGGTCATGGCCGCCCTTGAGCAGCTGCCGCCGTCTGCCCACCCGATGGATGTGATGCGTACCGGTGTATCGGTTTTGGGTTGTGTGTCCCCCGAGAAGGATGATCACAATCACCCGGGCGCCCGTGACATCGCCGACAAGCTGATGGCGTCGTTCGGCTCCATGCTGCTGTACTGGTACCACTTCAGCCACAACGGCAAGCGTATCGACGTTGAGACCGACGACGACTCTATCGGTGGTCACTTCCTGCACCTGCTGCATGGCGAGAAGCCGCGCGAGTCCTGGGTGCGTGCCATGCACACCAGCCTCAACCTGTACGCCGAGCACGAATTCAATGCCTCTACCTTCACCAGCCGCGTGATCGCCGGTACCGGTTCCGACATGCATTCGTGCATCGCTGGTGCGATTGGTGCCCTGCGTGGTCCCAAGCACGGCGGCGCCAACGAAGTCGCCTTCGAGATCCAGAAGCGCTACGACAACCCGGAAGAGGCTGAGGCCGACATCCGCGCCCGTGTCGAGAAGAAGGAAGTGGTCATTGGTTTTGGTCACCCGGTTTACACCGTGTCTGACCCGCGCAACAAGGTGATCAAGGACGTAGCTCGCGAGCTGTCTGTCGAGCAGAACAACACCAAGATGTACGACATCGCCGAGCGCCTGGAAAGCGTGATGTGGGAAATCAAGAAGATGTTCCCCAACCTCGATTGGTTCAGCGCTGTGAGCTACCACATGATGGGCGTGCCCACCGCGATGTTTACGCCGCTGTTCGTGATTGCCCGTACCGCCGGCTGGTCCAGCCACGTGATCGAGCAGCGTATCGACGGCAAGATTATCCGTCCGAGCGCCAACTATGTTGGCCCAGAAGATGTGCCGTTCGTGGCACTCAAGGATCGCAAGTAAGATGAATACCCAATTCCGCAAAGCCCTGCCGGGTACCCAGCTGGATTACTTCGACGCCAAAGAGGCGGTTGAAGCGATCCAGGCCGGTGCCTGGGCCAAGCTGCCCTATACTTCCCGCGTGCTGGCCGAGCAGCTGGTGCGCCGCTGCGATCCGGAAGATCTGACCGCATCGCTGGAGCAGCTGGTTTACCGCAAGCGCGATCTGGACTTCCCCTGGTATCCGGCCCGTGTGGTCTGTCACGACATTCTCGGTCAGACCGCACTGGTCGACCTGGCTGGCCTGCGTGACGCCATCGCCGAGAAGGGTGGTGACCCGTCCAAGGTCAACCCGGTGGTGCCGACCCAGCTGATCGTTGACCACTCGCTGGCGGTAGAGGCGGCCGGTTTCGACCCGGACGCGTTCGAGAAGAACCGTGCCATCGAAGATCGCCGCAACGAGGACCGCTTCCACTTTATCGAGTGGACCAAGACTGCGTTCAAGAACGTCGACGTGATCCCGGCCGGCAACGGCATCATGCACCAGATCAATCTGGAGAAGATGAGCCCGGTGATTCAGGCGCGGGGTGGTGTTGCCTTCCCTGATACCTGCGTCGGTACCGACTCGCACACCCCGCACGTTGATGCGTTGGGCGTCATCGCCATTGGTGTCGGCGGTCTGGAGGCCGAAACCGTGATGCTGGGTCATCCGTCGATGATGCGCCTGCCCGACATCGTTGGTGTCGAGCTGACCGGCAAGCGTCAGCCCGGCATCACCGCGACCGACATCGTCCTGGCCATCACCGAGTTCCTGCGTCAGGAGCGGGTGGTTGGTGCCTATGTCGAGTTCTTTGGCGAAGGTGCAGACAGCCTGACCATCGGTGACCGCGCCACGATCTCCAACATGTGCCCCGAGTACGGCGCCACTGCCTCGATGTTCTACATCGACGGCCAGACCATCGACTACCTCAAGCTGACTGGGCGCGAGCCCGAGCAGGTGGCGCTGGTCGAGACCTACGCCAAGGAGCTGGGGCTGTGGAGCGATGCGCTGAAAACCGCCGAGTACGAGCGCGTGCTGCGTTTCGATCTGGGCAGCGTCGTCCGTAACATGGCGGGCCCGTCCAATCCGCACCGTCGTCTGCCGACCTCGGCGCTGGCCGAGCGCGGTATCTCCGACGAGGCCAAGTGGGAGGCGGGTAAAGAGGAAGAGGCTCACGGCCTGATGCCCGATGGCGCTGTAATCATCGCCGCCATTACCAGCTGCACCAACACCTCCAACCCGCGCAACGTGGTGGCGGCCGGTCTGTTGGCCAAGAAAGCCAACGACCTGGGGCTGGTACGCAAGCCATGGGTAAAATCCTCGTTTGCGCCCGGTTCCAAGGTGGCTCGGCTGTATCTGGAAGAGGCTGGTCTGCTGCCGGAGCTGGAGAAGCTCGGCTTCGGTATTGTGGCCTACGCCTGCACCACCTGTAATGGCATGTCCGGTGCGCTGGACCCGAAAATCCAGCAGGAAATCATCGACCGCGACCTGTACGCCACTGCGGTGCTGTCCGGTAACCGCAACTTCGATGGTCGTATCCATCCGTATGCCAAGCAGGCGTTCCTGGCCTCGCCGCCGCTGGTGGTGGCCTACGCTATTGCCGGTACTGTGCGCTTCGATATCGAGCGCGATGCACTGGGCACCGACAAAGAGGGCAACCCGGTCACCCTGAAGGACCTGTGGCCGAGCGACGAGGAAATCGACGCCATCGTGGCCGCCAGCGTCAAGCCGGAGCAGTTCCGCCAGGTCTACATTCCGATGTTCGATCTGGGTAACGTGCAGGAGGCTGAAAGCCCGCTGTATGACTGGCGTCCGATGTCCACCTACATCCGTCGCCCGCCGTACTGGGAAGGCGCACTGGCTCGCAAGCCGGCGCTCAAGGGTATGCGTCCGCTGGCGATCCTGCCGGACAACATCACCACCGACCACCTGTCGCCGTCCAATGCGATCCTGCTGGATAGCGCGGCGGGTGAATATCTGCACAAAATGGGCCTGCCGGAGGAGGACTTCAACTCCTACGCCACCCACCGTGGTGATCACCTGACCGCGCAGCGCGCCACCTTGGCCAATCCCAAGCTGTTCAACGAGATGGTGCTGAACGAAGACGGCAGCGTGCGTCAGGGCTCCCTGGCCCGGGTCGAGCCGGAAGGCAAGGTCATGCGCATGTGGGAGGCGATTGAGGCCTACATGGAGCGCAAGCAGCCGCTGATCATCGTTGCCGGTGCCGATTATGGTCAGGGTTCGTCCCGTGACTGGGCGGCCAAGGGCGTGCGTCTGGCGGGTGTTGAAGTGATCGTGGCAGAAGGCTTCGAGCGCATTCACCGTACCAACCTGGTGGGCATGGGCGTGCTGCCGGTCGAGTTCAAGCCGGGCACCACGCGCCTGACGCTGGCGCTGGACGGCACCGAGACCTATGACATCAAGGGTGATGTGTCGCCACGCTGCGATCTGACGCTGGTGATCAATCGCCGCAATGGTGAGGTGGTAGAAGTGCCAGTGACCTGCCGTCTGGATACCGCTGCCGATGTCAGTGTGTACAAGGCGGGCGGGGTGCTGCAGCGCTTCGCCAAGGACTTCCTTGAGTCAGAACAAGGTTGATCCAGAACCGGGGCGCTTGCGCCCCGGTGTTCTTTTCAGGAGACGTTTTCATGGCTCATGCAGCCCAAGTCAAAATTCCCGCTACCTACATTCGTGGCGGTACCAGTAAAGGCGTGTTCTTTCGCCTTCAGGATCTGCCCGAGCGCTGTCAGGTGCCGGGCGAGGCGCGTGACAAGCTGTTCATGCGCGTGATCGGCAGCCCCGATCCGTACAGTGCGCACATCGACGGCATGGGCGGCGCCACCTCGTCGACCTCCAAGTGCGTGATTCTTTCAAAAAGCAGCCAGCCCGAGCACGACGTCGATTACCTGTACGGTCAGGTCTCGATCGACAGTGCCTTCGTTGACTGGAGCGGCAACTGCGGCAACCTGTCGACCGCTGCGGGTGCCTTTGCCATTCACGCCGGTTTGGTTGATCCGGCGCGAATTCCGCAGAACGGCACCTGTGTTGTCCGCATCTGGCAGGCCAACATTCAGAAAACCATCATCGCCCATGTGCCGATCACCAACGGTGAAGTTCAGGAAACCGGTGATTTCGAACTGGATGGCGTGACCTTCCCGGCGGCTGAAATCGTGCTGGAGTTCCTTGATCCGTCCGACGACGGTGAAGAGGGCGGCTCTATGTTTCCCACCGGCAATCTGGTCGATGATCTAGAGGTGCCTGGTGTTGGTACCTTCAAGGCGACGATGATCACTGCGGGCATCCCGACTGTGTTCGTCAATGCTGAAGATATTGGCTACAAGGGCACTGAGCTGCGCGAAGACATCAACAGTGATCCAGCCCAGCTGGCCCGCTTTGAGCAGATTCGTATCGCCGGCGCGCTGCGTATGGGATTGATCAAAACTGCGGAAGAAGCAGTCAAGCGTCAGCACACACCGAAGATCGCCTTTGTCTCGCCGCCGAAGAGCTATCAGGCCTCCAGCGGCAAGCAGATCGAGGCGTCTGACGTCGACTTGCTGGTCCGTGCGCTGTCTATGGGTAAGTTGCACCACGCCATGATGGGGACCTGCGCGGTTGCCATCGGCACGGCGGCGGCAATTCCCGGTACGCTCGTCAATATCGCGGCTGGCGGTGGTGAGCGCGAGGCTGTGCGCTTTGGTCATCCCTCAGGCTCGCTGCGGGTCGGTGCCGAGGCCAAGCAGGTTGATGGCCAGTGGGTTGTCACCAAAGCGATTATGAGCCGCAGTGCGCGTATCCTGATGGAAGGCAGCGTCCGGGTGCCCGGCGACGCGTTCTGATGTGTTGACTCTCATCGCGTGCTAGGCTCGGTCGAGTCTGGTAACGCGATGGGGGAATGACATGAATCTGGATCTGTCGGGTCGGCGTGCGCTGGTCTGTGGTGGTAGTCAGGGGTTGGGCGAGGCTTGCGCCCGTCAATTGGCAGCGCAGGGCGCAGAGGTTGTGGTGCTTGCGCGCTCGCTCGACAAGCTACAGCGGGTCCGTGACAGCCTGCCGGCAGAGCACGGGCAGCGCCACGATGTCCTTGCTGTCGATGCAACCGATCGCGCTGCCCTGGCCTTGGCGCTTGCCGGTGAGCTGGAGCGCGGTGGTCCGTTTCACATCTGGCTAAACAATACGGGTGGGCCAGCGCCTGGTCGGGCCAGTGATGCACTGCCGGAGGCCTATGCCGACGCCTTGATGCAGCATATGGTCAATGCGCAGGCCATCCTCAAACAGTTGCTGCCTGGTATGCGCAGCGCCGGGTACGGCCGCATCCTTAATGTGCTGTCCACCTCGGTTAAGCAGCCGCTTGCCAGTCTTGGCGTTTCCAACACGGTGCGGGCGGCGGTCGCGAACTGGGCCAAGACCCTGTCCAGTGAGCTGGCGGCTGATGGCATTACGGTCAACAACGTGCTGCCGGGGTTAACCCAGACCCCCAGGCTGAACAGTCTGATTGCCAGCACAGCCACCAGCAGCGGGCGCTCAGTCGAGCAGGTGGCGACAGGTATGGCGGCCCGCGTACCGGTAGGGCGCTTTGCTGAACCGGCTGAGTTCGCCAATGCAGTCGGCTTTCTCGCCTCGCCAGCGGCCTCCTATATCAACGGCATCAATCTGCCGGTGGATGGCGGCATGACCGGTTCGCTCTGACCGTATGCGTGAAAACAAAAACGCCCGGCACTGGCCGGGCGTTTTTATGTCTGCAGCGGCAGCCGGCTCAGCTGTGCAGATGCTCGCAGGCGTGCAGGGTGTTTTCCAACAGGCAGGCGCGGGTCATCGGGCCAACGCCACCCGGCACCGGCGTGATCCAGCTGGCGCGCTCGGCGGCTGGGCCAAACTCAACATCACCAACCAGTCGACCATCGTCCATGCGGTTGATGCCTACGTCGATCACAATCGCGCCCGGTTTGATCCACTCACCCTTTACCAGTCCGGGCTTGCCGGCGGCAACTACGACCAGATCAGACCGGCGGACATGGTCTTCCAGGTTTTTGGTAAAGCGGTGAGTGACTGTCGTGGTGCAGCCTGCCAGTAGCAGCTCCAGTGCCATCGGCCGGCCAACGATGTTGGAGGCGCCGACCACGGTGGCGTCCAGGCCGTAGAGATCAACGCCGGTGCTCTTCAGCAGGCGGATAATCCCCATCGGTGTGCATGGGCGCAGCAGCGGCATACGCTGGGCCAGGCGGCCAATGTTGTAGGGGTGAAAGCCGTCAACGTCCTTGTCAGGGCGGATGCGCTCCAACAGCTGGGAGGCTTCCAGGTGTGCCGGCAGGGGCAGTTGAACCAAAATGCCGTCGATTTCCGGATCATCGTTGAGGTTGTCGATCAGGTCGAGCAGCTCCTGCTGGCTGGTGGTAGCCGGCAGGTCGTGCGAACGGGACAGGAACCCGACTTCTTCGCAGTCCTTGCGTTTGTGCGACACGTACACTTGGGAGGCAGGATCGCTGCCGACCAGAATGACAGCAAGACCAGGGAGGCGCAGGCCATTATTCTTGCGTTCGGTGACTTTGCTGGCGATTTCCTTGCGGAGGTTGGCGGCAATCTGCTTGCCATCGATGAGTTGGGCGTTCATGGGGTTCCTGACGCAGAAAAAAGTGGCGCTATTGTGGCATGCCGGACCCTGCGGAAAAAGGGCGAGTGGGGCAGGTTGTCGGAAAACCCCGAAGACTGTGCTGAATTGTCATGTGGCTATTGATGGTCAGTGCAGGGAATCAGGATAACTTCCTCATGTGATTAAATTTTTTTGTTCTGAGCGTTGACGTGGTGGGCGTCGCTCAGTATTATTCGCCCCGCTTCACAAACACAGCGACACCGGTTTGGAAGGCGACCAGGCAGCACCGGATTAGCGTCACAAGTTGATCTGGACGTCTTAGCTCTAACGGGCGAAAGAATGCACAGGGCGCCCGTAGCTCAGCTGGATAGAGCATCCGCCTTCTAAGCGGATGGTCGCAGGTTCGAGTCCTGCCGGGCGTGCCATTCAGGCAAGGCTGTGTGAGTGAGAAGTATGTAGTGGTGGGCGTAGCTCAGTTGGTAGAGCACAGGATTGTGACTCCTGTTGTCGTGGGTTCGATCCCCATCGTCCACCCCACTTATTTTAGAAAATGCCAGGCACTGCCTGGCGTTTTCGTTTGAAGTGCTACAAAGCGGACGTGGTGAAATTGGTAGACACACCAGATTTAGGTTCTGGCGCCGCGAGGTGTGGGAGTTCGAGTCTCCCCGTCCGCACCATCTAAGCTGTTGTTTTTATTAGTGGTTGCAAATGAATCCCCTCTGATTGGGAGCGTTTTGGGAACACTTTGGGAACAACGGGCACAAAAAAGCCGCCTCACGAGGGCGGCTTTTGCCGTTTCTAGGGTCAGAATTTCAGGGCTGCGGCGATTATGTCGAGCTGGTCGTGCGCACGCCGGGGTATCCAGGTGCCGTAGTGGCGGTGGATCATCGCGGTGGTGGTGTGGCCCATGTATTCGGCGATCCACTCCACCGGCGCAACACCGGTGCTAAGTACCTGGCTGGCGAAGGTGTGCCGGCAGTTTTTCGGGCTGCGGTACCGCACGCCGTGTTTCTCCAGATGACCCACCCACCAATTTTTCAGCAGCACGTCTGAGCTGGTCCAGGCCGCTTGCGTGCTTGTTTTGTGGAATACGAACCGCAGCCGGCTTTTGCGCACTGTGCGGTTGTCCCTGTCGGTGACGGCCACCTCCACGGGCGGCAAGTGCCCTGTCAGTTTGAACTGGGCGAGCAGGGCGTCGTGGGCGGGCTTGAGCAGCTTGAGCTCGCGGTTTGACCGCCGTGTTTTGGTTACCTTGTAGTGCCCGCGCACCTGGGCCCGCCGAAAGCGGATGATCCCGGCCTCCAGATCGATGACATCTTCCCATGCCAATGAAATGGCCTCAGACACGCGGGGGCCGCTCCACAGCATGAACTGCGCAAGGTTAATCTCCTGCTGCAGGTCAGGGTCTGGGGTGATGATTTTTTCAATCTCTTCCCGGTTGAACGGGTCCACCTCTTCGGTATCGGGCAGCTTGATGGTGATGCCGGTGGTGGGGTCGTGTGCTGACCGGTTGCGCGAGCGGTAGAGCGTGTAGGTCTGGTGCATGATGTTGACGATGTCGCGGATGGTCTTGTTATGCAGCTTTGCCATCAGCTCCTGCTGGACCCAGGCGGTGACCTCAATGTGCTCGATGCTCTCGGCCTGCCGGTCGCCCCACTTGGGCCGGATGTGGTTTCTGACCTTGCTGGCATGGCCTCGGTACCCTGATGCGGACATTTCATTGCGCTTTATGTCGAGCAGCAGGTCGAGGTAGTAGCCCAGCGTGCTGGTTTTAACCTTGGGTGAGTATGGGAAGTGCCGGGCATAGTTGAATGTGCCCTGCTGAATTTCGTAGTTGATGGTGCCCACCAGGCGGTGGGCGTTGGCGATATTGGCTGGTGTTGCCTCACCTTTGACCGGTTCGCGGCACAGCTCCCCCTGGTATCTGAAATACACACGCACGCGGTTGCCGCGCACCTCTACACCGTCTGCCATTGAGCGTCCCCACGCTTTGAATCGTTGCCAGTCTATGCGGCTGGCAAAAAAACGGCCCCTGCAGGGGCCGAGAAACTACGTTGCTGAATTCTTATTGCATCCACTCGGCTCGGCGGCTCCACTGCCGGCGCATTTCTTCCAGCAGGCGTTCTGCCGCAGCTTTGCCGCGCTTGCTGGTGATTAGCTCCTGCAGCTCGGCCACGCGCTGGGCGTTGGTGTAGCCGCGCCGAAGCCAGTCGCGGGCTTCGGCCTCTAGTAGTAGTTGCTTCAATGGCAGATCAGCCACGTGCGGTCGTCCTCATCAAAACAGCCGGAACATCAGCCGTATCGCCAAAGTAATGAGCAAGAAGGACTTTGCAGATTGCCATGCAGGGAGTAGCAGAGACCCCAACAATCACAGGCTCAGAGCGAGTCATGGACGCGCGCCATAACCCAGCCGGCTGCGAATCATGTGGCTCGATGGTCAGGCGAAACTTTTGCAGTATCTCTCCGCACAGATCCCAGTTATCCATAGGTCGGAAGCAAGCACAATGCAGAGTGCCAGCGAACTCCGCCGATATCTTCAAGTCGGTGTGAATCTTGATATCCCGTGCCCAGATCGCGCGGGCTACTGCCCAATTGAACGCGGGGCCCCTAAGTTCACGGGTTTTGACTGTTACTAGCTCAGTTGCTTCGGTGACCTTGTATCGCTTGATGTTGTTGTGAGTGGTAGCCTTGATTTCACTGCTACTGGATTGCTCTGTTTGCATGGTGCTCTCCTTTCGGTGGTTGGCCCCGCTGAGTTGCCGCTCGGCGGGGCTTTTTTGTGGCTGGGTTAGCCCCAGCGGGCTGCCAGACTTTGAAAAATGTGGTGCCCGCCCTCGATCAGCTCATGCACTTCCTTTTCGGGTGCCCAGTCCATCATCAGCACGGCCATGCAGTCGCTGTGCAGCTCTTCGTCCAGGGCGCGCAGGTCGGTGAGGGGGAAGGGGTAGCCGGGGCCGTTGTACAGGCTCAGCAGAAAGTGGCTCACCACGGCGCTTTGGCCGCTGCCGCCCTGGGCGACGGTGACCAGCCGACGCAGCGCGGGCATGCCTGAGGCCTTCACTGCTGCGCGTTGGTGCTGCATGGCCTGCATTTTCCTATACAGGTGCTCTGCTACGCGCAGTTGGTCCAGCTCGTTAGTGTGGTTTGCGCTTGCTTGCATGGTGCTCTCCTTGCTTGGCCCCGGTGTTGCCGCACCGGGGCGTTGCGTTACTTGTGAGCCAGAGCGCTGAGCGCATCCGGGAATTGGTAGGCCAGGATGATCAGCAGGGCGATCAACGCCGCGCTGCCCGCCAGGCTGGCGATGTTCTGGGCGTGATGACTCATGGCCTTGCCCCCATGGCGACGCACATAAGTGCCATTACCAGGTCGTTGTGGCGGCTCGGCGGGGGAATGCGTGCCACCCACTCTGGCGGGTAAAACAGCTGCTCAAGTTCAGCGGCGTTGTACCAGGTGGTATTGCCGGCGTCGGTCTTGGCCTGGTAGTGCGTTTGGCTCGGTGTACCGTCGGCGTAGTCGACGCTTCTAATGGCCATGATCTTGGCGTTACCGGTGCGGCGGCCGTCGCGGGTGGGCAGCACGGCCCCCAGCACGTATTTGCCGTTGGCCGGGCCTGATGCCCAATGGGGCTTGTTCAGGTCTGCGATGGTGAAGTCTTTCATCTGGCCGAGGAACGGTTTGCCTTGCATGGTGCTCTCCTTTCAGTTGGTATCGGCGTTGCCGCGCCGATTGGGGTTCTCAAACACCCAGCACCGGACGGTGGCGGGCTTGAGGTTGCTGTCGAAGGCGTTGTTGCGGTGCTGGTTCTGCCGCTCGCGGATCCGACTATTCACGGCGCGCTGCCCCAGGTACTTGCGGCTGCTGCTGTCGGGCAGCCAGGTGCGCAGGTCGCTCGCGCTGGGCAGCTCCTGACGGTGCTCTGCCGCCAGGCGCACAAACTCGTTGATGTTGATGGCGATCAGGTTTGGGTCGCGGCTGTGGTTGACTACGCCGTCTTCGCGCTCGGACTCCAGGTACTCGTACACGTCCCAGAACTGGGCCACGCCGGGGTGATCGGCGTTGATGGCCAACTGACGATCGATGGCCATGCTCACCAGCTCGGCGCGGCAGTCGTTTACCTGCTGTTGAGTGAGAGGGCAGACCATGGCCAGGCAGTCGATCAGGGCCATCATTTGCGCGTGGTTTTTGATGATGCGTTCCACGCGGATATCTTTAACGCCGCGCAGGGTGGTCTCATGCCCCTTGAAAGCCGAAACAAAGCGCTCCATCAGCGCCGCCTCTTGCGTCATCACCTTGACCATGAAGTGGCTCAGCTGCTCCACCTGCATCTGTTCCAGCTCAGCGATGGCAACGCGGCTCTCTGGCGTTGTTTCTGGGCGCAGCAGTAGCACTTTGACCAGGCGGGTCAAAATCGCCTCGTGCGCGCTTACAGCGGCGTTCTGGCTAATGACGATGCTGCCGCGAAAGGGCGGCTCGTAGGTTTCGTTGCCGGCGGTCTTCACACCGGTTACGCCCAAGCTGCCGCCGTTGTATAGGGGTTTGAGTTCGTCCCAGTCGTAAGCCTTTTTTGGGCGGCCGTTGATGCCGGCTGCCGGGTCGTTACGGTCTGCCTCTAGCAGCACAACAGGTTGGTTGGACACTTGGCCCATCCAGCGCCGGCGGCCTGACTGGGTGCCCTTGGACGGGTCTTTGCCTTCGTCATCAGCCCGGCCGAACATTTTCCAGATGAAGTTGATCAGCGTGGACTTGCCGGCGCCTGGCTCGCCGGTGAACTCCAGGAACGGGAAGCTCTTGTGCACGCCCCTGATCTGCTCGGCCAGCGTCGAGCCCAGCCAGAACGCCAGCACAATGGCCCCTTTTGCCCCAAAGCACAGCCACAGCTTGGGTAGCCAGGCCTCGGTGTAATGGGTGGGCCGCGTCTCGATGTGCAGTTTGATAGAGCGCTGCAGCGTCTTGAGGCGGGTTTTGCCCATGTCGAAGTAGTCTTCGTCGTTGGCGTGGTAAACCTGCCCACCCTTGACCGCTACGTCTGCAAACACATAGGCCTGGTGCTCTTTGCTGTAGCCCATGTAATCGATGGTTTCGACCACCTTGAGGCCATACAACTGCTTGCGCATCAGGTGATCAAGCTGCGCACCGCTGCCGGTATACATGGCGCCGGTGGCAACGTGCAGCAGGCGTTTTTTGAATTCAGACGCTGCCGCCAGCTGGCCGCTGGTGAAGGTGGCCTTGACGGTGCCGCCGTCATGCGGGAATTCAATGCGCAGGTAGTACCAGGCCTCGTCTGTAATCAGGTTGCGCTGGTAATACAGAGCCTGGAAAGAGCAGTTGGCCAACTCGACTACGCCGCCGGCCAGGCGCAGGGCGCGGTCGCGCCGTTGCTTCTCGGTAAGCTGGCGATCTTCTGGGCGCTCACTGTCTTCCAGGGCTTGTTTGGCGCTGTTGTACTTGTTCAGATCGTTCTTGAACCACCAAAGGCAGTTCTCGTAGACGAACGGGAACTCTTGCCGCTCCCGCCAGCTGTACATGAGCATGCCGTAATCCATGGCGCTCTCAGCCAGCAGCAGGTCGCCGTAGTGGCGTGCCTCTCGCAGGTCTTTGTCGATGCGCTCTTTACGCTTGGCCTCGTCATCGATGGTGGCCCAGCGCAGCTGGTGCAGGTCGTTCCAATCCACCTTGCGGCCGCGCTGCGGGATCTGCGCGGCACTGCTGCGATAGCCCAGCTCAGCGGCACGGGGGACGTACTTGCGGATGCCTGCATGCGCCGAGGGCTCGTTGTCCAGCGCCCATACCAGGGCGGGCAGTTTGGGGGCCTTGCCGTCTTTGCCTTCCTGCGCCAGGCGCTGGGTGGCCAGATCCTGCAGAAAGGCCTCGGGGTAGGGCGCGCTGCTCATCATGGAGACGGCGGCGATGCCGTGGAGCAGCAGGGCGATGGCGTCGAATATGCCCTCAACAATCCACAGCTCTTTGACCTCCAGCAGATCCACGCAGGGCGGCACCCAGCATTTACCGCGGTAGCTCCAGCCGGGTTTGAAGCGGGCTTTTTTGCTGCCGAAGCGCGCGGGCCTGTCGATCAGCCGCTCCCAGTAGCCGCCATCGGGCATGGTGAACCGCACTGTGGCGCTGCCGATGTTGAGGTGCTGGTCCCAATAATTCTCTTGGGTGTACCAGCTGCGGATCATCTGCAGGTCAAAGCCGCGGTTAAAGCTCAGGTAGGCATCTGCGCTGGCAGCGGGGTTTTCAGGCGTGGCCGGGTGGTTGCGGCTGACGTCCTCGAAGAGGTCGGTGAACACGTCTTTGATGTGGATTTGTGCGCGGCATTTGCCGCGGCCGCACATGAGCACCCAGGGCGCCTGCTGGTGAGCGTAGAGCGAGGGCTCTTTGCTTTTGCCGCCGCCACAGGTGGGGCAAACGCCTTTGCGCAGCCAGCCGGTATTGCCAGCGGGCACCAGGTTGTATTGCTTTTTGAGACGGTCCAGCACGGTTTGATACAGCTTGGGCGGCATTTCACGTACTGCACTCACTGCGCGGCCTCCGCTGACAAGCGGCGGCATAGCTGGCCCAGCTGCAGCAGCTCACCGGTGACGCTGCGTTTGCTGTTAAAGCTCAGGCCCATCAGGTAACCGTCTGCCCGGGAGGCGTACCAGTTCAGCATGACCTGGTTGCGGGCTGCTGCCTCGGTCAGCATGTGCTGTAGCCAGTCCTGCAGCATGGGGTGGTTGCTGGCGGTGTGTTGCAGTGCCGGCAGGCTGCTTAGGTGCTCGCGCAGGGTGGCGGCACAGCAGGGCGCCTGCGGCAGTTGAGGGGGCTGGTGCGTCAGGTTTTGCATGTGGTTCACCGTGCTCTGGGTGCAGCTCCCCCCTACCCACGCAAGGCGGGCAAGGGCTGGGGTGTTTGGGGGTCAGTTGGCGGTGGTTAGCCGCTTTCGCTTGGGCGAGGCAACCAGGTGCTGCGCGATCAGCGCAGCAGGCACCGCATGGGTGAGCCCTGTGCGGGTATCCACCAGGGCCACGGTATGGGGGCTGGTGGCGTCTAGGTCTACCCGGTATGGGGTGGCGGTGCTGTGCAGCTCACCGTAGGCGCGCAGTACCAGCTTTTCTGCCAATGGGCGGGCAACGCCCAGTGCGCATTCGAGGTGCTCCGCCGCGCGGTTGATCAACGCCTGGCTGGCGCCCAGGTGCTCTGCCTCATGCCGGCGCATGTAGGCCAGGGCAGCGGCTTGCATGTCGTCCTGATAGTCCTGCGGTATGGCTTTCATGCTGTGGCCTCTTGGTCGAGCTGCTCAAGAAATGTGAGTTGGTCTTTGTTACCGGTGGGCGCGAGATCACGCAGGGCCTGCAGGCGCTCTTTGGCGGGGGAGAGCGGCAGGGTGACCTGCGGCTGCGGCAAGCCAGACGGCGAGAGGGTGTAATCCCACGTCAGCGTGCCCACGTAGCTGGCACCGCACACAATGTTGTTGCAGCGGGCATACATGGTCTGGAAGGTGGGCGTTTGCTTCTCGCTCTTGCGGATGAACATGGGCTCACCGCAGGCCGGGCACAGGCAGCGGTAGCCGCCATGGTTGGGGGCTGTCATGGCTGCTTCTCCCGGGTGTGCAGGGTGATGGTGGCCAGCACCTGGCCGTGGCGCTCTGCCAGATGCTTGGCATGCAGTGCGAGGATCTCGCGCTTTTCACGCGGGCAGATCTCGCCGTCTTCCAGCGCCTTAGCAATGTGCTGATCTACCTTGCCGCGCCGGCTGGAGGTGCGCAGGCTGCGCTGGTGCAGCTCTATGTTGTCCAGCAGCTCGGTGGCCGGCATGTGCACAAAGAAGCCGCCAAACTGCTGGCAGATGTAATCAGCCAGAAAGGTGGTGTTGGTCACGGCCTCAAGCGCGGCGATTTGTGAGTCATCCAGCGGGCGGTGGCCGTTGTTCTCGTAGGCGTGGTTATCAAACTGCTTGAGCGACAGACCAAGGCGGCCAGCTGCGCCCTCACGCCCACCGGGGTAAGCGCGGATGATGGCGCTGACCACCTGGCGACGGGTTTCAAGAATCTCGCGGGTCATGTTCTCGTTTCCCTGTTTAGCGGCTAGCAGTAGGGTTTAACGGCGGGACTGTTTGTTGTGGGCTTGCATGCCCTTGACGATCAGCAGGCGCGCCATGGCAGCCAGGGAGCGCATTTCTGCATCTGCCATCTTGGCGAGCTGGGCGCGCTCGTCCTCGGTGAGGTGCGTCATCAATGGTTTGCTGCAGCCACGAGGGGAGGGGGAGCGCAAAGCAGTGGCGTTTTGGGTGGTCATATCTTAGGATTCCTTACAATGTGTAAGACAAACAGAGCGGGAGGCGTGGCAGTGGCGAAAGGACTAATCGCGAGAGACACCCTGGATAAGGACTTGATTAACCGTAAGAGTCTGACGGATGAGTTCTTAGGCATTGCCTACACCATTGAGCAGTCGATGCTTACTGCTGGTGCGGTGCCGGGTGAGGACTACACCCTGCTCGACCTGTACAAGCTGGCGCAGCCGTTTGCGTTGGAGTCTTACCGCGACGACAGCAGGGCAATGGAGATCGACTATCCAGCTCAGTGACTGCCACGGCCACGCGCCGGTGAAAGGCACCGAGGGTTTCACGCGGGCTTTTGACTGCGCCAGCGGGAATATCCAGAAGGAAGGTTTTGCCGCAGCGGCAGCCGATAACGGTGGTGTAAGCCGGCGATTCGTCAGGGGTAAGCATGGTGTGAACTCCTTTTACGTTGATGCCAGCTGAAGGAACCAAACGGTTTCTATCGCGGCCTTTGTTTGTGTAAGACGCTTATAGATTGGAACCGAATGGTTTCTTTGTCAACAGGAAAGTAACCGTATGGTTTCTATTGGTGGTCGGCTAAAGGACGAACGTGAAGCTCTTGGCTGGAGCCAAGAGACAATGGCGGCAGCGGCCGGCATCACAAAGAAGACTCTAGGGCTGTATGAGCGCGATGAACGCAGCCCCAATGCTGAGTATTTGGCGGTATGGGCTTCCCATGGTGTTGATGTTCTATACGTCCTGACCGGCCAAAGAACGCCGAGTGGGGCAGAGGGACTCAGCGACCAGGAGTCAGCGGTCATTGATAGCTTTAGGTGCCTCAGCGAAGCCGATCAGGCCGCTGTGAGCAGATTGACCAACGCCTTGGCTGCGACCAGTCAGGGTGGAGAAAAAAACTGAGGGCAACTGAGTATTAATTGAATTGACCGACCAAAGCCGCCCAGGAGAGGGAATCGATAAATATATTAAGCGCTGGCCATTAAGTTTTATCTAAACAAGCCAGTAGCAGCGAATGGCTCTGTTCACAGCAAGAGTACACATGCCTTTCTGCGGTACTCGATTCGTATAATGGAAGAATTTATGAGGGGTATTTATGTCGCGGCTTGAATCGGTAAGCTTGAGCGACCTCCATTTTGACCCGGATAATCCAAGACTTCCGCTCGCACTTCGTCATTCTGGCGAAGACGCCGTGTTGAAGTACCTACTGCTCGAATGTAACCTCATCGAACTTATGCTTTCTATCGGCGAGCATGGTTTTTTTCTTGGTGAGCCGTTACTTGTCGTTCCGAGGCCTGAAGGTGGTTATACGGTAGTTGAAGGTAATCGGCGGCTAGGAGCATTAAAACTATTATCAAATGACGATAAGCCGCCAGTGCTGCCCGGCCAAGTTAACCAGGCGCGAGCTTCTGCAAAAATAAGGCCGGTGGATGATATACCTGTCTTAGAGTTTCAGCAGCGAGATAGCATTCTTAGCTATCTTGGTTATCGTCATATTACCGGCATCAAAGAGTGGGATTCTCTTGCAAAGGCTAGATATTTGAAGCAGTTGCGTGATCGTCATGGAAACCTAAATCATGTCGACGCACACAAAGCTCTAGCTAAAGAAATCGGTAGCAAAGGGGCTCATGTTGCAAAGCTTCTAACAGGCCTGCATCTTTTGGAGGTGGCTAGAGATACTGGCGTCCTCGCAAAGCTGAAAATTGATGAAGATGACGTCCCGTTTTCTCTGCTTACCACAGGTATCGGATATCCTAATATTTGTGAGTTTATCGGGATTCAAAACTCGTCTGACGTAGATGCGGCGAATTTAGATCTCGGTAAATTTGAGGAATTTTTTACGTGGGTTTTTGATAAGCGGCATGGAGCTCATACAGTATTAGGAGAGTCGCGTAACTTCGATAAATTAAATCGCGTTGTTGCGAATGATAAGGCGTTGGAAGAGCTTAGACGAGGTGAAACCCTCGAACGTGCTGACTTGTATACTGAGGGTCCACTCAAGGCTTTCAGAAAGCTTCTTAAAGAGGCTGAGGATGGTTTGTCAGATGCGCAGGCAATGCTGAGTGCGGTAGATGATTTGGAGGAGACTGACTTTACCCAGGCAGATAGGGTTAGAAAAGCTGCCTCTGCGCTTGCTGCCTCTATCAAAGATCGATTCCGCACGGATGAAGAGTGATGATGAAGCTAGATTCCCCTCGGGACTTGGATATTCACACACTCGCTGACTTTGTGGAGTTACTATGCTTAATAACCGTTGATCGCTCCTGCTCACGCGAGTCAATCGTTGATCATGTTAGAGACTTGGGTAAAAAAGACTCTGATTATCAGTTGTGGACAGGAGATGTTTTAGACGACTGTTTTGCGCAGCTTGAATGGAGGAAGGAAGCTTTTGGCGATAAATACCCATTCAGCATAGATTGCGGTGGTAAGGTTATTACTGGTGCCGAGGATCTTTCTGCAGATCAGAAGGCTTACGTTTTTTTTCTTCTCTGTGCGAATTTACCTTTCATTGATGCTAGTTATAATTTGCTAACTGATCCTTTTGAACGCGCCTCTTATTTTGCAATGAAGTCCATTTTTCCGGAGTCTGCTCATGTTGTGGCGTTCGGCAAGAATGAGACTGATTACACCGGCGCCAAGTGGGAGCGCCTGAATCAACTTGCGGGACACATAGGCGGTGAAGGTATGTGTGATGAAGGCACATTCCGCGGTAGGGACTCAGGCGACGGCGGAATCGATTTGGCGGCTTGGCTGAGTTTGGATGATTATGAACGTAAGAACGTGCCCTCAGCGTTGGGCCAATGTGCCTGCTCCCGGAAAAATTGGTCTGCGAAACAGAGCGAGATATCTGGAGACCGGTTGAATGAATGTATTCATCCCTCACATCCGTGGATGCAGTTAATATTTATTCCCCACTGTTTCAGGGATAATCGTGGAAGGTGGGCTGTCAGAGGCCAGCTTTCTCGCACAATTATTTTTGATCGTTTAAGAGTCATCAAAGCTGTTTCAGTAGAGGAGCATTGGGAGCATATTGCACCTCCTGAACTCTTGGATGATTTTCTGGGCTATAGGTTGGATCTAGTTTAGGTGGAGCTTCTCTACGATCGCTTTTCCTACAGCTTCAAACATTGGCGGCGGTACTGCGTTGCCAATGACTCTAAATTTGTGACGCAGCATGTTGTAACTAATATTTTTCCCGCTATTTATGGTGTCAGGAAAAATAAGGTCACCACCGTGGGTTGTGTACTTCGGCATAAACCCTTGGAGTCTCGCCGCCTCTTTGTATGAGAAGCGTCTCGCAGGCGCATCGGTTTCAAACTCCCACTTGTCCGTATGAATCCTAAGTAGTTTTGGGCTGATAGGATGCAGAGGCATGTGCCTCATGTGACTCACTATGGTTTTGCTCAGCTCGCTCCAATCTCTCCGCCGGTTGCGAGATAGGTAGTACCAGTGAAAGGGGTCTTCACAAAATTCGCCGACAGGCCAGTCTGGTAGCCCGTCCAAAGCCTCACCGATGCTGAAAAAGTCACGGTCTGCATTTGGGCCATGAGTGGCGGCGGGGAACTCAAAACCCGTATCTAGATCCTTGCGGATGCCCACAATGACTACGCGCTTCCGTTCTTGCGCGACGCCATATTCGTGGGCATTTAACTGAGCCCAGTATACTGCGTAGCCTTCTTCGCCCGCTTCGGAGAACCGTTTGAGCTGATCTTCCAGCAAGTGTCGATAAGTGCTTCTTCTCAGACCCGATACATTCTCAGCGATAAAGGCCTTGGGCTGAATAGAATTGAGCGCTCTGGCGAACTCAAGGTATAGAGTGTTGATTTTGCGGTTGGCTTCACGTGCGCCCCCCTGGCTGAAACCTTGGCATGGATAGCAGCCCACGAGGAGGTCCGCTTGTGGGAAGTCGTTTATTTCGCAAATGTCTCCAAGGCGATAATCCGTATCAGGGAAATTGGCTAAGTAGACATCACGAGCATACGGCAGGATATCGTTGGCCATCACGACATCAAAGCCAGCCGCTGTAACTCCTGCGTCCGAGCCCCCACAGCCTGAAAAAAGCGACACAGCAGTAGGCATGAAACCTCCCTTCTAATAATGGACGCAGATTATACGTTTCCTGCGCCTCCTGTCATCCAGCATGAGTGCGGGTTGATTCTTAGGCCACTAAAGCACCTGCGTGGCAGGGCATCAGACTAGTTACAGTTGGCCTGTTTGAGTGACTGGTAAGCGGTTGTATAAGAGGGGCTCCTGAGCTCCTGCCGCATGCCCCAGCCCGCAGCTTCCGGCACACTCGCCGGTCGCAACGTCCCTTTCCCCCAACGCCCATTGATTTGATCCAGCACCCCCATCACGCGCGCAGCCGCTGCTGGCTGCACCTCTGCAAACAGATCCTCCGTGAACTCCCCCGGCTGCCGTAAATCCATCAGCAGGATCTCGGCTTTCGCATACGCATACCCTGTGCGATAGATCTGCTCCAGCCCGGCCAGGGCGGTGTGAATCACCAGGCGGGTGTCGTCAGTCGGGTAGGGCAGCTCGCACACAATGCCCTTGGAGAACTTGGGTTCATCTGGGTTGAACATGCCGGTGCGGATGCTTACTCGCACCTTTTTGCAGTGAGAGCCCTGGGCGCGCAGCTTCTCGCAGGCGCGGGTGGTGTAGCTGGCCACGGCTTCCCGCAGCTGCTCGATGTTGTGAATGCGCTGGCCAAATGAGCGGCTGCTGCAGATCTCTTGTTTGGGTGGGGCTGCTTCTTCCAGCGCCAGGCAGGCTATGCCGCGTAGCTCGCGGGCGGTTTTCTCGATGACTACGCTGTATTGTCGGCGCAGGGTTGCGGGGTTTGCCTGGGCGAGATCCCACGCTGTTTTGATGCCGCTGGCGGTAAGGTGCTCGGTCATGCGCCGGCCAATACCCCATACCTCACTCACCGGTAGCACGCGCAGCAGCTTCTCGCGCCGCTGTGGGTCACGCAGATCGACCACGCCACCGGTTTGCCGTTGCCAGCGCTTTGCTGCGTGGTTGGCCAGCTTGGCCAGGGTTTTGGTGGCGGCAATGCCCACGCCGGTGGGTATGCCGGTGTGCTTGAGTACGCGGGCGCGGATCTCGCGGCCGATGTTTTCCAGTGGCTCGGGCAGGCCGGTGAGGTCTGCGAAGGCTTCGTCGATGCTGTAGACCTCCAGCGCGGGCACCATGCCTTCGATGGTGGTCATCACCCGTTGGGACATATCGCCATACAATGCGTAGTTGCTGCTGAACGCCAGCACGCCGTGCTTTTTGAGCGTGTGCTGAATCTTGAAGTAGGGCTCACCCATTTTTACAAAGGGCTTTGCATCCGCGCTGCGGGCGATGACGCAGCCGTCGTTATTGCTCAGCACGACGATGGGCGTTCGCGCCAAGTCGGGCCGGAAGACGCGCTCGCAGCTGGCGTAAAAGCTGTTGCAGTCGATCAGGGCAAAGGCTTTATCAGGCATGGCTGTGCCTACGGATGCTGCCGGTGACCACGCCCCAGATAAGCAGCTCGTCGCCCTCCAGGATGTAGCGGGGCGGGTATTTGGGGTTTTCTGAGCACAGCACCACTTGGTCGCCCTGCCGAGTGTAGCGTTTGACGAAGGTGTCGCCGTTGATGGCGGCGATCACGATGTCGCCTTTACGTGCGTCCCGCGCTCGGCTGACGACCAGCACGTCGCCATCAAAGATGCCCGCACCTTCCATGCTGTGCCCTTGGGCACGCACCAGGTAGGTGTGGGGGGCGTCTATCTCTAGCAGGGCATCCAGCGAGAGGGCTTGTTCCATGTGGTCTTGCGCTGGGCTGGGAAAGCCCGCAGGCACGCGGCAGGAGTAGAAGGGGAGCTCGGTGTAAGACTCGGCGGCGGGGCCAAGGATGATTGCGGTGGCCATGGGGTGCGTCTCACGTGATTTACTGTTCATGCATACAGTATATCTGTGCCCGCTGGCTTGGCAATTGCTGAGCAATCCGAAATTTTTACGCAATTGGGCTCAAAGCATCGAAAACCGCTAATTTGCCAGCCCTACTGACCGCTCAACATGCAGACAATAGGTGACTCCTGTGCGCGCAGCCAGGGTGGCTAGCGCGCTCGTGACGTTAGGAGTTGCAGCATGAAGGACTACACCCACAACACTGAGCCAGGCGCGAAAGGAAGCGAGCCTACCCTGAGCCAACGAGAACAGCTTTTGCTGTCACTGTTCAGGGCGCTTGATGAGCAGGCGCAGGCGGATATTCTGCGGTTTATGGAGGTGCTGGCTATGCGGCGGGAAGGTTAGATAGAGGGGCGCAGTTACCGAAAGTAAGCGGCTGAGCTTGAGTATGCTAAATGTTCTAAAAAAAGTTGAACGTGCAGAAAGTCAACCCGAAAAACACAAAAAACCGTGTCTTTTTGATGTTGATGTTTGCAGCATCTGGCTATAGCCTTTCATTAACGCACCGAATTACGTAATGCCAGAAAAGGACGGCATCGATTTACGTAAGAAAAGAAAAAGGGACGCCGCCACAGCGTCCCTTATTCAAAGTGCCGAGGCACGGGGTTTCTACTTTCGTAGACAAGCAACCGCAGTATGTGATTTGCACTAGTGCATGTCAAATATCGCACCCCCGTTTGGATTAACCTCTCTCAGGTTGTAGGAGGTGCGCGTGAAATATCTTGAGCTAGCGATTTTGCTGATCCAGATTTTCATTTTCATCAAGCGGTGACCAGTCAGACCGGGGCCTTTGGCCCCGGTTTTCTTTTGCGCTTCTTCAGGCATGACCGTCCAGCAGGGTAAACGCTAGTGGTGCGATGAGCGCAATACCGGCCGGCGCGCTGATCAGGCTGAAGCCCTTGATGGCTGAGCACTTTGGCTCTTCGTACTCGACTACCTCCACCACCCAGCGCATGACTCCGTGCGGGGTTTCCAAACGGAACGGATGAACTTGGACTTGTTCACCGGCAGCGGTGGAATCGCGGTAGCTCGGCCCGGGCGGTTCAGCAACGGCTGCTAGCGATTCCAGCACGTGGTATTCACCTGCGGCGTAGTACATGCCATCACCGCAGCAGTCGATTATTGGCACCTTGATCTCCGGTTTCCGATTCGGACTGACTGTGGCGTATTTGTTAGTCGCTAGGGGGAAGGGTTACACCTGAAACTGTGCGGTATTGCACAAACTGCCGATCAGGGGCATTTTGTGGGCACATTACTAGGAGTTACCCATGGACTGGATCGAGTCATTTAAAGAGCACCTCAGCTATCGGCTGTCAAACCCCTTCACTCCCGCGTTCCTGATCTCCTGGAGCATATTAAATTTCAAAACAATCTTAACCGTCCTATCCAATGAGCCATTGAGCGCCAAAATTGGCTATCTAGATAAGACCTACGCTCATGATTCGTTCTTTGACAGCGGGTACATGCAAGGGTTGATTTGGCCGGCCATTTTAGCGCTGGTGTTTGTGATCCTGTCTCCTTGGTTTAGCGGAGCGGTCGGTTTGTACTGGAAATGGCAGAAGAACAAGATCAAGGGGTGGGCTATTTCACTTGATGAGCAGACTCCCCGATCTGCTGGTGAATTCCAGGATTTGAGGAACCAGTACGCGGGCTGGCTCAGTGACAAAGACCAAGAAATTGATCAGTACATGCAAAAAAATGATCGGTTGACCAGGCTTTCCAAGGAGCATGAAGACGTCACGTTGGCGTTTCAGCAGAAACACGAAGAATTGGCTTCAAGGCTCGCTGAGAGCACACGGACGACCGCGGCGTTGCAAACAAATGTCGAGTCACTTACTGAACGGTTGAGTGTGACATCGGAAGAAGCAAAAACCCATCTGCACGCGCTCATGGCTGCCGAGGATCGCATCGCTGAGCTCGAGCATTTGCTCAGGAAAGTGGAAGACACTGAGAGGAAAACTGGCACCACAGGTCATGCTCTGAGTCTTCCCTGGAACGAAGAGCAAAAATCCTTACTCGGTGCTCAACCTTATGACTATGACGACGGACCGAAAAAGCAGCGATAGTAGCGTTTTTTGAATGTTGTTACTTGGATACTCATTGGTCGCCCGTCAGCATTCTAGCTTGAGATTGTCAGCCTTTCTGCACGACCCTCTCAAACTCCCGCTTCACCGCCCGCTCTGCGCTGGCTTGGCTCGCATACAAGTGAGTCAGGCGCAGCGGGCTGGTTAGATCCCCCTCTGTGACCTTCTGCTGGGTGCCGCTTTCGTCGCGGTACCAGGCGATTACCCCGGTGTATTCCGTTTCGACCAGGGCGGCGAGGTCGTCGTCTTCGGCCAGCTGGTTTTCCAGCTCCAGGGCGACGGTGTAGCCGCTGTCTGTCAGGTTGTGCACTACGCGGCTGCAGAGCCATACCACGGCGCTGATCTCTGGCTTGATGCCGCTGAGACTGAAGGTCATTTCTGGTATCAGGTCGGCCCGGCCGAGGGCGAGGGTGTAGCTCAGCGTGGCGACGCCGCGCTGCAGCCTGCGCCATTCGCTGCGCACGGCTTGCAGGGCGCTGGCCTGGTCTGCGTAGACGTGGCGCAGGGTTTTGATGTTGTCGTCTGTGCCGATCAGCGCTTCCAGCCGCTCTGCGCTGTTGGGCTGGTAGTAATGGGCGCGCACGCCGGTGTAGGCGTCGCGGTCTGCTTGCAGAAAGCGGTGACTGTCTCCGCTTGCCCTTGTGTGGTGAACGTGGGGCAGGGCAAGGCCGCTGGCGGTTTTGGCGGCGCCCACAGGGGTGACCAGCAGGTGGCCGGCTTTGATGGTGGCGATGACGTCGTGCTCTTGCGCGAGACGGGTGAGCAGGTTGGCGTCTGATTCGTTGGTTTGGTCCTGGTGGGCAAGCGGCAGGGCGGCGAGCACTACGTCTATTACCGGTTTGAGGCTGTAGGCCTCTGCGATGGTGTGCAGCACGTCGCCCAGGGTGACGCTGTGCCAGCTGCGTTCGCGCTTGCGGCTGAGTGCGCTGCGTAGATCCGCGCTGCGGGCGCGGATGCTGAGGGTGTCCGGCGTGCCGCTGTGCTCGGTTTCGTCTACCCGGTAGCTGCCTTTGTACACCAGCCCGGTGTCTGACCAGCCGAGCCACAGCTCAACCTGCGCGCCCTTGGGCGGGATGGCCAGTTGGCCGTCGTGGTCTGACAGGGTGATGTCTAGCTGGTCTGCCTCGAGGCCGCGGTTATCGGTGAGGGTGATGCTGATCAGGCGGGGGCTGACCTTGCTGGTGATGTTTTGCCCGTTGACGGTGATGCGGTACGCGGGGGCCGCATGGTGGGTCAGGGGGATCATCGCAGGATGTTCCCGATGGTGCTGAGCAGGCTGCCGAGCAGCTCGATCTGGCTGTCGTCCACGCGCTGCAGGGTGATGCTGAACTCGATGCGCCGGGGCGCGCCGTCTTTGAAAAATAGGGTGTTGGTTTCTTGCAGGTTTTCGATGATCCACAGGCCGTAGATGCGGCCGGTGCCTTCGACCAGGGGCCAGGCTTTGCCGCTGTCTGCCATCAGGCGCAGGGCATCGAGTGACAGCCGTTGGCCGCTGATCTCCGGCAGGATGAGCCCGCTGAGGGTGATGGTGTCGTCGCCTTTGCCGACGAACTGGCGGGCTGGCAGTGCGCCCACGCGCGGGTTACTGGGGTGGCGCCAGGCGGTTTGCCGCTGCAGCTGTTGGTAGGCGGTGGTTGAGAGGCTGAACACGTAGAGTCCGAGGGCCATCATCATGGGTGGTTACTCCTGGTCATACAGGCTGCTGCGGCGGCGGGCGCTGGCGGCGCGCTCGCGGCGGTCCAGCTCGGCGGCGACGGCGTGGGCGATGGCTTGCGGGCTCATGCCTGGGGTGGTGTGAATGTGAATCTCGTATTGGCTGCCGGTGTTGCCGGCGTAGGCCGGGCGGGCAGACAGTGGGCGGCGGCTGTCAAAGCGGATGCCATCGGCGGCGTTGGCCAGACGCTGGGAGACGCCCGCAACGGCGGCCAGTGGCTCGCTCTGTTGGCGCTGAATGCCTTGGGCCAGGCCCTGCATGGTGAAGCCGCCCAGCTCGGCAAATACGCGGCTTGGGCTGTGGATGCCGAGCTTATCTTTGAACCAGCTAACGGTGGAGTCGCCTGCGCTGGTAATGGCCCCTTTTACTGCGCCGAGGCTGTTTTTTATGCCATTGACTAGGCCCTGCATGAGCATGGCCCCGAAGTCGGTGAATTTGCTTGGCAGGTCTACCCCAAACCAGCTCATGACGGCAGCAAAGGCTTTGTAGAACAGACCCAGCGGTGACCAGTTGGCAATGAGCTGACCGACGCCAAGGATGCCGCCGTTGAATGCTTCTTTGACCTCGGCCCACACACGCTGCCCCACTTCAGAGAGGTTTTGCCAGATGGCTTTGAGGCCACCGACTACGCCGTCCCAGTTCTTGTAGAGCAGCCAGCCCGCGGCTACCAGCAGACCGATGGCGATACCGATCGGGTTTGCCATGAGCATGCGGCCGAGCCACAGGAATGCGGTGCCTACGCTCTTGATGACGGGCAGCAGAGCAAGCGATTTACCGGTGAACAGCACTAGGCCGTAGCGGATCATTGCGAACGGACCGAGCACCGATGCCAGGGCGAGCGTAATGCCGCCGAATAGGGTAATCAGCAGGGCCATGCCTGCGGCGGTTTTGATGATGGCGCCGGTGAGCTCTGGGTTTTCGACCATCCACGCTTTGATGCCGCGCACAACTTCAGCAATGCCCTGAACCATGCCGCGCAGGTCTTTGTTGGCGGTGTCTTGCATCTGGATGCCGAGGTCAGCCCAGACGCTTTTGAGGCTTTCCAGGTCGCCGCCGAGGTTGTCGGCCATAACCTTGGCGGTGGCTGATGCTTCGCCCTGGGCAACGCGCAGCTGGGCGATCAGCTCTTGCAGGGCGCCGCTGCCAGCTTGCTGGGTGAGCACGGTAAGCGCGCTGCCTGCCTCTTCGCCAGCGATGGCCTTAAGCAACCGGCCGCGCTGGGTGTCGCCCATGGCGGCGGTGCGGTCGTGAATCTCTTTGAGCAGGTCGGGCAGGGGGCGCATGTTGCCCTCGGCGTCTGCAACCTGAATGCCCAGCTCGGCTATGGCGTCTGCTGCCATCTTCGGCGGCGCTGCCAAGCGGCTGAGAATCGCGCGCATTGCGGTACCGGCCATGCTCCCCTGAATACCTGCATCGCCGAGCTTGCCCGCGGCCGCCGCCATGGTTTCGATGTCTTGCCCGTAGGCGGCGGCGTTGGGGGCTGCGTACTTCATGGTTTCGCCCAGCATCTCCAGCGAGGTGTTGGAGCGGGTGAAGGCGGCGGTGAGTACGTCGCCTACGCGGGCCATTTCGGCGGCTTCAAGGTTGAAGCCGGTGAGGATGTTGGATGCCACGTCTGCGGTAGATGCCAGATCCATTGCGCCGGCCTTGGCAACATCGAGCATGGCCGGCATTGCCGCCTGAATGGCCTCTGGCGAGAAGCCTGCCATGGCCAAAAAGCCTTGGCCCTGGGCTGCATCGTTGGCGGTGAATTGGGTGTTGGCGCCCAGCTCCCGGGCTTGGGCGCGCAGCGCGGCCAGCTCGGGGCTGTTGGCATTGAGCCTGGCCAGTGCCTGCACCCGGCTTATGCCCGAATCAAACTCAATGCCGGGGGCGAGCAAGCGAGCACCGGTGTAGATCATGCCGCTGCCAGTGGCCAGCCCTGCGGCACCGGTACCGGCCATGGATCCAGCCATAGCCTGGGTACGCTGGTACTGCTGTTTGGCGCGGGCGAGGCGCTGTTGCTGGGCGGTGACGGCTTTGAGCCTGCGCTCTTGCTCTTGCAGTTGGGTGTTTGTGCCGTCGATTCGCTGGCGGAGTGCGCGCTCTTGATTGCCTAATTTGTGGGTGCTGATGCCAGCCTGTTCAAGCCGTTGCTTTACTGCTGTCAGTTGGTCCTGGCTGGCCTTGTGGCTCCGGTTAAGCTCGTCCAGCTTGTGATCTGCGTTGCGTAGGCGTGTTTGATACTGCTTGATGCTGCCGGATGAGCGCTCGAACGCCTGGCGGGCAGAGGTCAGGCGGATGTTTGCCTTCTCAAGCTCCCGTTGAAACTCGGCAGTGTTGCCTTTGCCGTCAATCAGCGCTCGGGCGAGCTTGTTGTACTGGGTCTGGGCTGACTTGAGGTTCCCACGCAGGTTCTGATGAACGGTGCGCTGCTGCTCTAGAGCTTGTGAGTAGCCACGTGATTTTGTTGCAAGGTCACGTATGGCACGGGTTTGCTGCGCAGCAGCTACGGCGGCGACACGGTAGGAGCGGACATCGCGCTGCTGCGCTTGCAGCTGCTTGAGCTGGTCGCGTGTGGTCTTGAGCTCGCGGCCAAGCCCGACGCTGCCCTGGGTGATGGCGCGAATCGGTTTGGTTGCCCGGTCGAGTGCCTGCAGCACTACCTCAAGTTTCAGCTTTTGCGCCATGCACCTGGTTCCATTGCTTGATTGCGCGGGTGCGCCAGTCCATCAGCTCCGGCAGGCCGAGGCGGTCCATTTCGCTCGGCCCCCAGTGATACACCAGGGCGATATCGCCCATGGCTTCTTCTACGCTTCGAGGGAGGCCTGCCGTGCTTTCTTCGTGAGCAAAAAACTGGCTACGGCGACCCCGCATTGCATGAGGTCTGCGGGGTCCATGCGGCCGACCTCGATGTCGGTCAGGCTTGGGGTGGTGATGCGTGGCAGCACTTTGCGCAGGGCTTGCACGTCCATCTGGGCCAACTCCATGAGGCTGACGCCGCGCAGCTCTCCGGATACGGGCTTGCGCAGGGTCACTTCGGTGATCTCGGTGGTGCCGCGCTTGATGGGTTCGTCCAGCTCGATGACCTGGTGGTTGTCGGGCTGCTGTTGCTTTGGCTGCGGTGTTGCTGCGGCGTCTGGCTTGTCCATGGGGGTGCTCCTTTGCTGGGTGGCCCCGGCATGCGCGCCGGGGGTGTTTGGTTGTGGCTCAGGGGTTAGATGCCGAGGGCGGCGCGCTGGTCGGCCAGGATGTCTTCGCCGTTGACGATCTCGATCATGTTGAGAATGTCGATCTCGACCAGGACCTCTCCGTCTACGGTGAGCTTGTAGTAGGTGCAGGTTGTGGTGATGCTGTGCTCGGTGTCGGCTCCGGGCTCGGCGTTGCCGAAGTCGATCTCTTCATGCCGGCCGCGCATGACCACTTCAACCGCTTGGGTGGCGCCGGTGTCGTCTTGCTGCACGGCGCCGGTAAAGCGTAGGGCCACGGCACTGGCGCTGGTGGCGCCCCACTGGCGAATGGCGAGTAAGTCCCAGCCGCCGAGGGTCCATTCCACCTGGATGCCGTCGTCGGACAGGCCCATGTCGGCCTTGACCGGGCCGTTCATGCCGCCGCCTCGGTAGGCCTCCATTTTGCGGGCCAAGGCGGGCAGGGTGATGTTTTTGGCGATGCCCTGGTAGCTGTTGGCATCGTTGAAGATGTTGAAGTTCTTGAGTTTGCGCGGCAGGGCCATAGGGGCGCTCTCCAGTAGTTAGCCCCGGCATGGCCAGGGCTGGATGATCAGGCGTTGATGCGGCTGGCAAAGTCGGCTAGGTAGCTGTCAGTGATGCGCTGGCGCAGCGTGAGGTTTTCCAGCGGCGGTACCGGCGTGTAGTCGTAGTCGATCAGCAGCTGGCCATCCTTGAGGGTGGCGGCGCTGTTGGCGGCTTCGTCGTACCAGGCGCTGGCGTCGATGATGTAGCCGCCGGACTTGAGTTCGCGGAACTTGGCGTTGATGCCTTCCAGAATGTCGCGCACCAGGCTGGGGTGCATGGGCTTGTCTACGGCCCAGAGGTGCGCCTCGGCGATGGTGTCGGCCAGCACCTGGGCGGTGCGGGTGCTGGACTCAAAGGCGAACAGCGGGTCATCACTGCAGGTGCGTGAGCCCCAGAAGCGGAAGCCGTCAGCGCGCACCAGGGTGGTGATGTCGTTCTCGTTGAGGTAGCCGGCATCGGTTGCGGGGTTTTGCAGATCCCAGTACACCGGTTTGCTGATGCCGGTTACGCCGTTGACTCCGACGTTTGAGAGCGTCTTGTGCCAGCCGGTTTGCTGATCGATCTTGGCGCGGAGGCCAAGGGCTACGGCCACGGCGGGAATGGTTACCTCGGCGTTGGCGTCGGTATCCCAGCCGGTGAAGTCGGGCCAGATGAGCATGAGCTCGCGGGCACTGAAATTCTCGCGGTAGGTGACGGCCTCTTCTTTGGTTTCGCACCCGGAACAGCTGGCATAGGCCATAGCGCGCAGCTGCTGGGCGATGCTCGCCAGCTCGGTGGCTACGGGCAGGGTATCCAGCCCCGGTGCGCCGATGATGCGAGGTGTGACGCCTAGTTGGCTCTTGGCGGCCAGCAGCGCTTTGAGGCCGGTGTATTCGCCGCCGGCGGTGACGGTGCCGATTACGTTGCTGTTGGTTTCTGCCTCGTCTGCGCCTTCGGCTACGCGCACCACGATGGTGATGGGGCTGGCGTTGGCGGCAATGGCCTTGAGCGCGATGGCCAGGGTGCCTTCGGTACCGGCGCTGCCGATCGCGCTGAGCACGTCTGTGAGCAGCACGGGTTTGTTGAGCGGGAAGAGGGTGGCGTCGGCATCGTCGGCAGTGCAGACCAAGCCGACCACGGCGGTGCTGATGGTGCGGATGGGACGGACGCCCTCGTTGATCTCGACGACGCGCACGCCGTGGTGATAAGCGGCTGGCATGGGTGGCTCCTGCAGTACGTTGACCTGTGAGCCTTGAGGGTGACGCGCGGGCGAGGGGTGAGCCAGTTGGCAGCGGTGGTGCGGGGGGCGTTACACGGCGGGCGAAGAACCCCGCCGAAACGGGGGCGCTTATTTCGACCTAAGCGCCTTGATGCTATCAGGCTTTGATGATGTAGGGCAGTGCCTCGGCGGTGCGATCTGGCAGCAGCGGATCAGCGCCGGATACGCCAAAGGGGTTGCCCTCTGCAATCAGCATGGCGCGCAGGTTGTCGGCGGTGCCTTCGGCCAGGGCTGAGCCATCGCAGAGCAGCCAGCCATCGGGCGGGGCGGCGCTGACGGCATAGACCACTTCAACGCCGGGCATGTGTTCCCACATTTCCAAAACCTTGCTCATTGCTGTTGCTCCTCGATCAGGGCCGCTACGTCTGGGTTATTGGCTAGGAAGCTGGCCAGCTTGGCGGCGGGGCTGTGTTGCTCAGGTTGGCGCGGGCGGTTGACCAGCGCCCAGCTGGCACCTGTCCAGCGGGGCCACTTGTCTTCTGGCCAGTCTTCAGGGGGCGGGGTTTCTACTGCGCCGGCGGGCAGCAGGTAGACGCCGGGTTCCAGCGGGGATTCGTCGGCTTTGACTGCGCACAGAAAGAGGCCGGCGTGGTCGGTTTGGTAAACGGTTTTGCTCATGGTGGCGGCCTCAATACTTGATGCAGGCGAGTAGCGCGACGTTGCGCGGGCGGGTTTCACCTGCGCCGCTGTAGACGCCTCCGGTGCGGCCCATGCTGGGTGCTTGGCCTGTTAGCGAACGTGTGAGTCTGTAGGCCGGGTCGTTTGACGAAACGCCGTAGTAAGCAATGTAGTCACTCGCATCGCGCACCGGGTAGCTGTTCATGTGCGGCCGCTCGCTGGTGGCGAAGATGTGTTCGTGCTCGATGACCGCGCCGCCCTGAACGGTGCCGAATACGCGCCCCACGTCTTGCCCACGGCCGTCATCGAATGCGCGGATAAACTCGCCGCGCAGATCCGGCAGCTTGAAGGTGTTGAAGCCATCGCCGGCGCCCCAACTCTCGCCCAGAGCAGAAAACAGACGGGCATACGCGGTGCGGCTGACCAGCGCGCCGTTGGCCTTGAGCCAGCCCGCCGGCGGCGTGGATGTGGCGAAGTACGCCACCTTGCCAACGGGTGCCAGCAGGTCGGATTCAGCCTTGCTGTACACGCCCAGGTTGGCGCGGGCGGCGGCCTTGTCTGGCACGTCTGCCAGGTTCTGGTCACGCTGCAGCGGGGGCGATGCCATGTTGCTGGGTTCGTTCTGCACCATCAGCACTTTGCTGCTGGCGGGCCAGCTCTTGCCGAGGATGATGGATGCCTCTTCGTCTACGGGGTTCTTCTTCCACTCGGCCGCCAGCGCGCCCTGGTTGATGCGGATCCCTTCGATGTACACGGCAAGGCCGCGCGTGGTGCAGATGGCCAGGTCGATCTGGGTTTGGCCCGCAGCGAGGGTCTGGCGCTCTTCGATCATATCTACGGTGACGTTTACCGCGTCCGGATCGCTCCATTCGGTGTCGCCGTCGGCGTTGCTGACCTTGGTGAGCACTTGGCCGGTGTTGCCGCCGGGCAGCAGCTGGGCGCTGGTGAGGTTGTTCAGAATCCAGGTGCGGGTTGCGACGATGGCGGCCGGGTCGATCAGGAAGGTGACGTCATTGGCGTTGGTGACCAGAAATTCCATGCGCAACACGGTATCGCTGAACGCGCCGTCGCCTACGCTGGGCTTTTGCGCGTCTGGCAGGTTGGCCACGGCAAACATGGTGCCGTTGGAATCGAAAACCGCAAGTTCCCGCATGACAAAGCCGCCCACCTCGGCGGGGATGATCAGCTCAACCGTCCAGCGGTTGGGCTCGTTGGGGTTTTGGGTTGCGCTGTTGATGGTGGCGCGGTAACGCTCGCGCACTAGGCCGGTGGTTAGATCCTCTGGGTAAACCGGGTTGCCGTTGCCGTCGCCCACGGCCATATCCACGAGGGTGATCGGCACGCCGCTGGCTTGCGCGGCGGCCATCATTGCCAGGCCTGCAGGTGTGTGGACTGTGCGGTATGCGTTCATGGTTTACCTCTAAACGGTTGGATACGGCAGGGGCGGCGGCGCGTAGGGTGCGGCGTATCTGGTCGCAGCTTGGGTGATGCGGCCTGAACCTAAATGAAACTCTCTAGCCTGCAGCCAGGTGCCGGTAAGATTCCCAATCTGCAGCGGCTTGGCTCCGCTAGGCATGGAGAAACCAGCAAGCGGAACACTCCAGGCGGAGTCGTTGGCAGAGACGTATAACTGCCCGCCGATGTAGTGAATGGCCAAATGCACGGCGTCGCCCAACTTGGCGTCAAAGGCCACGCTGGCGGTGTTGTGGTAGCCGTTGCGTATAGTCAGCAGCTTGCGCTGATCCGTTGAGATGTAGGTTGGTGAGTAGACCGAAACTCCGAACCCGTCTTCGCCCTCGTCGTCGGTGCCGTATTGCAGCAGCGGAGCCGCGTAGCCACCACCAGCCCAGGCAGTAAAAGCGATTTCCAATTCAATGCAGAAGTCGCCAGCGGACAGATCAAAGTCGGCGGCAAAACAGTTGGCATCTCCGCCGGGAACCGCGATGGCTTGGCCGTTGGGGAATATTCCGCTTTCGATGACTGACACCGCACCAGCGGCAACAGGTTCCCAAGGCCCCCCCCTAAAGTCGGTTATGGTATCGGTGCCGACGGCGCCTTCTGCAGTAATCAGGCTGGTGACAAAAGGCAGCAAAGGATCAACCGCTGAGCCTGGTTTGCCGGTGCGGTAGCGCAGTATCACGATGCCGGAGCCACCAGCGCCTGGCGTTCTGTAGGAATCAGACGCACCACCACCCCCGCCACCGCTGTTGGCATTGCCTGAGCGCGCCCCGCGCGAGTCTCTGGCGCCATCGCCGCCCCCACCGACCTGCACCCGGCTGAGCGATGAGCCATTGGTGCCGCCACAGCCACCGCTGGCGAAGTAGTGACGCCCGCCGTCAATGTTGACGCGCAGGCCTTCGCCGCCACAGCCCGCGCGGCTCGCGGCGTAACCGTCCTGCCCGGCTTCAACCATGCTTCCACCGCCACCGCCCCGGCGGCCGCCGGTGCCTAGTGTTTCGTACCCGAAACCGCCGTTATTGCCTGGGCTACCAGTTCCACCTGGTTGGCTTATGCCTCTGTAACTACCACCGCCACCACCACCGTTTCCACCATCGCAGCCGGCGTAGTCCGGATTGTTGCCAGAACCGCCACCGCCGCCGCCGCCGCCACCTAAAGCAGTGACACCAAATGCGCTGCTATTGCCGCCGTTGTATCCGTATAGGTAATCGGCGCGCGCACCACCGGCGCCCACAGTAACCGCATAGGTGCCGGGGCCGATGATCAGCGACCCGGTGCGGATAACACCGGCACCGCCGCCGCCGCCGGTGTTTGTTCTGCCACCACCGCCACCGCCACCCACGATCAGGTACTCCACCTCTGCGCTGTTGCTCTCCACGGTGAAAGTGTCGCTCTCAGTGAATGTGTGTATGCGGTAAGGGGTGTAATCAATCACGCGATCAGTGACCACGCCCCCGGTGGCCACCAGAACAGGGTTGCCAATGGCGCGTTTGATGGCGCTGGCAATCACCCCCCGAATCATTCCGCAGCCTCCAGCGAGCCAAATACAGTCCACAGATCTGCACCCAGCCGCTTGAGGGTGATGGGCGCGCCTTTTTTGCGGGTGGTCAATGTCTCTTCGGTGATGATGGTCACGGCGCTAGCGTTGATGGTGACTTGGCCGTCGCCGATCTGCTGAATGTAGATCTCGCAGTTTTCCGGCCACGCCACTGTTGCTTGGGCTGGCAGAGTGAGGGTGACGGCCTCTGCGCTATCCACCGCCAGGTACTGGCTGGCGTCGGCCAGTACCAGGGCGCGGCTGGCGTTGACGATTTGCACGGGCACCGGGGCGGGCTTGGATTCCAGCGCGGTGAGGCGCTGCAGGATGGCGGCGGTGTCGAACTCGTCGCTCACAGCAGCGCGCAGCTCGGCTATCAGCTTGGCGAAGCTATCGACGGGGCCGCCCTCGGTTTCTACTGTGGTGTTCTCATCGCCGTGGACTATCAGATGCGCTAGGGCGACATCAAGGGCGAATTGTTCCACGTTGTTGTACAGGCTCATGTGCTCACCAGTAGCCCGGTGCGGGCATCGTTTCGTTGATCAGGGTGTGCAGCGCGTTGGCTGCGTCTTCGGTCTGCTGCATGCCGTTGACGGCGCCTTCCAGCAGCAGGGTCAGATCATCCACGGCGTAATTGACGCCGACCTCGTGGCCGCCGCAAGTAACGGCGACGCTGCGCAGCTCGGCAGTGGTGGTGGCGCTGAGCTGGGCCAGGGTCATGTGGCTGCGCAGGTTTTTGGACTGCTCGAGTACGGCAATGAGTTGGTGCAGGTTGCCGAGCGTGACGGGGTATTGGCTGGCGTTGATCAGCAGGTGAAAGGTGCCCGGCTCGCCCTGGGGAATCTGAGCAAACCACTCTTGTACCCGCACGTTGATGCCGATGCCGGCCAGGCCGGCGCGCACCGCGCCAATGGTGCCTTTGTGGCGGTGAATGGCGATTGATGCGGCGATGCTGCCCCGGCGCTGCTCTTCGCTCCAGGTTGTGTCCCATTCATCCACTGAGTATTCCCACGCGAGCCACGGCAGCAGTGCCTCGGGGGCGGTAAGCCCGTCGTGCAGGGTGCGGTGTGGCACCTCCAGCGCGGTGAGCCGCGCAGCGACACTGGCGAGCGCGCGCTCTTGGGCGGTGGCGTTGGGCGGCAGCAGCGATGCCTCAGACATCGGGCACCCCGGCCAGGGTGATGTTAATTGCGGTGCAGTACGGCGCTTCGTTGTCTGCGATCTGCAGCAGGCGGCCCTCGGCGTCGGCGGCTGGGGTGGCGCCGGTGAGTTTCACGCGCTGGGCGCCGGGTTGGTGCAGGGCTGCGAGTACGCCGGATGCGGTCACGTCGTAGCCCATGCGGTGCACGCTGTCGCAATATGCCTGCACGGCGGCGTAGGCGGCGGCGACAACTAGGCCGGCATCAGGGCCGGGGTATGGGGTGAGCTCGGCCTCGATCACATATTCCACAATGCCGGCTGACAGCACGGTGACCAGGTCGGTCATGGGCCGCACCTTTTCAGCGTTAAGCGCGGCGGCGACATCAGCGAGCAGCAGCTCGTCTGCTACACCATCGGCGGTGCGTGACAGCACATAGATCGTGACCTGTGTCGGTGCGGGGCTGGTGGCGCTGGCGTCTTTGACTTGGCCGCTGGCACTGAGCGCGTGATAGATGTAGCTGCCGGTAGAGCCTGCGGTGGTGAAGGCTTCAAAGCTGAGCTGGATGCGGCGGCGGAAGTCGTCGTCTGGCTCCAGTGTTGCCGGTACCGGGGGAATGGCGGTGGCGTCGCCGGGATCCACTACCAGGCGGGCGACATCGTAGCGGGCGCCGATGTGATCCAGATCGGCATCTTCGGCAAAGGCGAGCATGGTGGCGAGCGCGGATTCGTTGATGCGTTGGCGCAGGTTCAGCTCTCGATAGGCGATCACCTGGGCGACCTTATAGGCCGGGTCGGATTCGACCAGGGCGTCGAACTCTGGATAGGCCGCGCGCAGATCGGCCAGGACGCTGGCCAGCACGGTTTCATAGTCCAGCTGCTCGATGACGTCTGGCGGTGGCAGGCGCGATAGGTCTACCCCTGTGAATGCGCTCATGCAGCAGCCCCCAATTGCAGCGGCACTTGCAGGCTGACTGCTGCGCCGGTTTCGGTATTTTGGCCTTCCAGATCCAGCACGGCGGCGCCGGCGGCGGTGTGGGTGATAGCCACTCGGCTGAGGCGCACACGCGGCTCCCAGCGCATCAGGGCGCTGGTAATGGCGCTATACAGGCGCACGGTGGTGGCGTTGTTTTGCGGGGCGTCGATCAGTGAGGGCACCAGGCTGCCGTACTCGCGGCGCATGACGCGGGTGCCGATGGGCGTGGTGATGATGTCGGCAATGGACTGGCGTAGGTGCTCCAGCCCGCTGATGGGTTTACCGGTGGTGCTCATGCCGTTCACTGCGGGTCACCTGTTGGGCCGGGGGCCGAGCTGCCGCCGGTGATCGGGTGATTGTGCGTGCTGCCGATGTTGACGCCGCCATGGGCGACCCGCAGGCCGTTGAAGAAAATCCCGGCTTCATTGATGACGATGGAACTGCCGTTGCTGACCAGGCTGATGGCGGTGCGGTCTGCGCTGATCTGGGTGGGGCCGTTCACAAACCGCATGCGGTGGGTGGCTTCGTCATATCCGAACCAGGCGCCATCCGCAAAGTGGCTGCTGTGCAGGTTCGGGTTGCTGTGCGGTGCGGGGAACTGGTCAGAGTTGATGCCGACGAGAACGAGGCCGGCGGCCATTACGCCGCTGGGGCTGAGTACCAGGCACTGTTCGCCGGTGGTTGGGTGCTCGACATCGCGGCGGGTTCCGGCGCGGTGGACAAAGTACGGCAGCCAATCGGTCAGCAGGGAGCCGGATTTGACGCGGCAGCGGGTGTTGACGGTATCCACCGCGTATACGGTGCCCGGTCTGAGCAGGTTGTCGAGTAGGCGGCGTAATTCGGCGATTGCGTTCATGCGGGCCAGAATTGCCCACCCGCGCGCGCGATGCACTCCAGCGCGGGTTGATCGGGGGGCGGCTGACGCGCTGTTAGGTCAGATGATCGAGCAGGCAGGAGCGGATGAGGTCCAGGTCATCGGCGGTGAGGCCGAGCAGCTCGCGCCTTGGGTATTGGATTTCTGGCCCGCCCTTGATGGCCGTGTCGCGCAGGCCGCGTTGGTGTACCCGGGCAATGCGGGCGGTGCGGCCGACGAATTCGACGCTGAGCCCGTTGGCGGTGGCCTGGGTCTTGAGGTGCTTGGCCTGGCTCAGTTTGGTGAACATCTTGCGCTGGCGAATGCGGCCGGACTTGGCGCGTAGTTGCTTTTTGCGCGGGGCGTAGGGTGTGCCATCCGGGTTGCGCTGGGCTCTGATGCGTTGCTGCTGGCTGCGGCGCAGATCGCGGGCGATGCTCTGGCAGAGCTGGCGGCGCGCCTTGGGCTCCAGCCGGTTGAGCAGGGCGCCTGCCCAGTCTTCGAGGGCGCGTAGGTTGTCAGCCATCGATGGTGACGCCGTTTCCGTTGGCCGGGGCGGCGCTTTGCCATTCGGTCAGCACTTCGCCGTTGCTGTCGCGCAGCTGGTAGGTGCCGGCGGGTAGGAATGGATCAAGCTGGGGTTCTGGTGGGTGGCTGATGTTGAGCTGGCCATCGGCTTGAGTTTTGACGATGGTGCGCTCGGTCAGCGGCAGGCTGATCTCGATGTCTACCAGGTCGCTGGCAAGCACTTCGGCGTTGAAGCTAATGGCCTCCTGCCGTTGCTCGTGGTTGTCGAGCAGCTCGCGCTGGTGCTGACCGACCCACGCCAGCAGGGGGATGAACACGGCGTCTGGTTGGCCGGCGTAGTCGGTAATGATCAGGGTGAGGGTGTAGCGGTATTCAAACGACAGGCCGGGGGCGCTGGAGCACACGACATTGCCCTCATCCATGAACACCAGCACCCGATCGGGGCTGCGCTGAAGCTCCTTAACGCTGTTGATCAGGTGCTGTTTGAGGCTGCTGGGTTTGTACACGGTGTTGCTCCTGGTGCTGGTAAACCATATCGACCTTGGCGGCGCACTCGGCCCAATCGGCCTCTGTTACGTCTGCGTCAGTCAGCAGGTGACCGTTGGTCTGCGGCTGCGTTGGGGACAGGGTGCATGGCGTTACGGCGGGACAGCCAATCTCGATAGGCTGCGGCGCCGGTAATGGCGGGGCGGGTGCGCAGGCTGCGAGCAGCAGCAGGCAGTTGAGTATCAGCCCACTCGCGTAGATCTTCGTTTTCACGTTTCAGCTCCTCGATCTGTTGTTGGCTGGTGCGCAGTTGCTGCCGGATGCCAGCGGTCTGCGTTTGCAGTTGCTGCTGTGCGATGCGCTCTGAATCCAGCGCGGCGGTTAGCTTGGTGATGGTTTGCAGGTGGGCGGCGCTTTGCTGCTCTGCCGTCTGGGCGCGCTCGGTCGCCAGCTGGGTGGCGCCTTGGGCGATCTCTACCCGTTGGTGCTGGATGTACAGCAGGCCGGCCAGGGCGGCGAGCAGGGCGAGGCCGTAGAGGCTTTGGCGTAGGGTGGTCATTTGCGGTACCAGCCGGCGGCGTTCATGTCTGCCTCGGAAAGCTTGTCGAGCGGCCCAACAATGACCATTACACGTTGTGGCGGCGGGACCAGCTCTCGCAGCGTTTCCATCAATAGGTTGATGTCAGACGGGTCTACGTCTTGGGGGAGCACCAGGGCATCGCCGTCGTTGATCTGCAGTTTGCGGATTGCGTCCAGCTGAGCTTTGGTCATGCGTGCACCTCTTCGGTTTGTTCCTGGTAGCGCTGGTAGGCGCGGGCGAGTTTGACGTCGTACAGGTTGCGGGCGTAGGCGGGGCCGTTATAACGACGGGCGAACTCGGTCCAGCGTTTGGCTTTGAGTGCTTTGTGCAGCGCGGGGTCTGCTTCTATGAACCGCACGAAGGCCTCGAACTGTTCGTTCTCGTCTTTGGCCATGCGCTGGGTGAAGTCGTCCACGCTGGTGTAGCCGAGCGCCTGGGCGTGATAGCCCATGATCTGGAAGGCGCCCCAGCTGGCAGACTCCGGCGCGCAGAGCGCATCGATCATGCGGGCCTGTGCCAAGCGCTGATGCTCTGCTGTGCCGCCGGCGTAGCCGCCGGGGCGCGGGTTGACCAGGTTGGGGTAGAGGGCGGCCAGCTCTGCAGCGTGGGCCTTGAGCGCTGCAGGGTCGTCGCTGTCGTGGCGCTGCAGGCTGAGCCGCTGGAGCATGACGTGGCGCTCGAACAGGATCTTGGGCTTGCCGTTGGCCAGGAAGCCTTCGCCGAGGCTTTCCACTTCGTTGACGGCGTAGACGGCCGCCACCTCAGCACCCAGGCGCGTGGCCGCGGCCAGCAGGGTGCTGTTGCGCAGCAGCTGGCAGCAGTCGCCACCGCTGAGGGCGTGTTGTGTTTTAGGGCCGGCGATGCCGTCGACAACCAGGCCGATGCGCAGCTGGTAGGCGCGCACGGCCTTTTCGGTTTCGTCTCCATAGTCACCATCGGGGAACAGCTTGGCGCCCTTGGCGTTGAGCTGCCGCTGCAGCTGGACAACGGCGCGGCCGGTGCTGCCGTGTTTGAGTACGGTCATGGGGTGGGCCTCAGCAGGGCGGCGAGGTTGCCGCGGGAGCGATAGACCAGGATCAGCAGCAGGATCGATAGCGCGCCCTGCCAGATGCTGACTGGCTGGTGGAACAGGATGATGTCTACTGCGTTGCAGAGCAGGACGCCGATCAGCAGCGATGCCAGCACGGCGATGCCGCGGCGGATGCGTGAGCCGCGGCGGCGGTAGCAGACCAGGCGCAGGGCGGTGGCGACGTGCAGCGCGGCTACGATGGTGGCGAACAGGGTGCTGAGCATGGTCACTCCCCCTTGTCTCGTTTGATCCAGCTGGGGACTAGGCTGGCGAAGTCGGTTTTCTCCACTACCTCGAGCAACTTGAGCACGACCGGCACCACCAGTACCGCGCCGACGAAGCCAGCAGGGGCGGTGCGGGTGATTGGGGTTTGGGTGACGATCTCGGCGGCGCTGACGTAGCCGGCACCGATGGAAACCAGCAGGCCGAGCAGACGCTGCCAGCCCTTGATGTTGCGTTGGTTGAGGGCGATCAGTGCGGCGCCAATGATGGCGCCAAACAGGGCGTTGCCATCGAGCTGGGGTGCCACGGCGGCAAGACCTACGCCTACGCCTGCGACGGCAGTGGCGACGGCGGTGGTGGTGGTTGGATCGGCCATGGTGCGTCCTTAGTCAGTCCCAGAGGTTGAGCGTTTGGGCTTCGTTGGCGGTTGGCGGCGCGTCAGGCAGGTTGATGAGCGTGCCGCTGGCGATGATGGGGCCTTGATCGGCCAGCCCGGGGTTGAGCTGCAGCAGTTGCTCGACGACACCAGCGGTGCGGCCGTATTCCCGCCAGGCGATGGCGTCGAGGGTGTCGCCTTGCATGGCACGAGTGGTGGCCATCAGATCAGCTCGATGGTGGCGTGACGGGTGCCGAGCAGGTCGCGCAGGGCGTGGCGGTAGTCGCGGCGGAAGTCGTCGGCGGTGGGTAGTTGCTCGGCGTCTTCTCGCACGCCGCTGGCGGTGGCGTCGTAGCCGCGGTACCGCTCTGCAAACTCGGCGGCAACGAGGGCACGCACGGCGCGGGTGTACAGCTGCTCAAGGACGTTTCGGTCTGCGATGGTTGCTGGGTCAACTTGTGCCAGGGAAGCGTGGCCAGCGGCGAGCCACTCGGCCTTTCTTGCCTTGAGCTCGCGGTTGGTTGTGAGCATGGCGTCGACGATGGCGGTTTCGAGGCGCTTGTCTGATACGTCGCCAGACAGGCGCACGGAAGCGCGCAGGGCGGTGGCGTCGATCTCGGGGAAGAAGGGGTCGTTGCTGAGGATGAAAGGTTGGGTGGCCGCTTGGCCGATGAATCCGCTCATGGGGCAGCCCTTATAGTCGGCGGTGGTCGGGGCGTCACAGCAGGCAAGGAGTAAACCGCTGATCAGCCCCGAGCCGCCGGTGCGTGGGGAGACGCTCTGTTAGCCGTTGTTGCTGTCGGCGTATTTCTTCAGGAGGCGGTTAACGCCTTCCAGGGTTTTCTTGCCGCCGCATTTGTCATGCAGCTGAATGGCACGGGTGAGGTGCTCGCTTGCGCTTTCCAGCAGGCCGGCATTGTCTTCGCTGAGGTTGTCGGCGTTGATGCCGTGGGCCTGTGCGGTGCCGATTGCGAGGTGCAGCTTGGCGCGCGCCTCGTCGGGCATGTCCTGCTCGTGGGTGATGCGCAGCGCTTCGAGCAGCGGCTCAACCGGGAAGCTGTCGCCAGCACGCAGCGCGCGCAGGGCCAGCTCGGCGGGTTCTTCTGCGATCAGGCAGGCTGCGGTGCGGTTGAAGCGGTCGGGCATGGTGAGGCCGTGCTCGACAACGTACGCGCCAATGTGCATGCCGGCGGCGTAGTCACCGGCATCGAAGTTCCAGAGCATGATGGTGGTGAGCACTTCGTCTTGGGCGCCTTTGCCAGCAGTGAGCACGCCCTCAACGTAGGGGGCGTAGTCGGGCAGAATCCGGCGCTTGAGCTCGGCCTTTTGCTCCTGGCTCTGTACCTGCTTGAGCTGCAGGCGGTGTTGGTGGAGCTGGGCGAGCTGGAGTTCGTAGGCGGTGGCGCCTTCCATGTGGCCGTTGGCCTCTGCGGCGGCAGCAGCGGCTTGGCCGGCTGCGATGCGCATCATGTGACGGGCGGCGGGCGACAGTTTGCGGGCCATGCGGGTGTTCTCCTGGTTGGCCTGCTGCCGGGTGAGCGGCAGCGGGCGGGCTGTAGCTTGACTACTGTTGCTTACGGCTCAAACGGGGTGATGTTTTCGATCAGGGCGCCGCAGCCGTAGTCTTCGACCACGTAGGCTTCATTGACGGACTCGTAGTTCTCGACGCGGTCGCGCTTGGAGTTATCCACCACGTTGCGGCGGCGGGTCTCTTCCTGCCAGTAGATGGACAGGTTGTCGAGGCGAGTGACCAGCACGGCATTGGCCGGGAAGGAGGGCACCCGCACTGCCGGCAAGCCGCCGATGCGCTTTTGGCTGATGATGATGTCGCGGGCCAGCTGTTCGGTGGGGGCCTGTTCGGAATCGACCAGCGGGAAATACTTGTCGTGCATCAGCGCGCGGCCGCAGATGGCTACCAGCTCAGTGTCTTCCTGGTACCAGGGCTCAATCAGGTTGTTCACCGCGTCGTAGACGATGGCATCCAGGTTGGCGTAGTCACCGCCGGCGCCGTAGGTGACCTCACCGCTGGCGTCGACGACTTCGCTCATTACGCGCTGAGGCGAGTGCAGGCGGTACTTCTGCAGCCAGCCGACGTTCACGTCCTGCAGCATGGGGTTGGCGACCTTGTCAGAGGTGGCTGCGCGGGCTACGCCGTTAAAGCCAATCATGATGCGGTCCAGCGCCTGCCGGCGCAGGATGGCGTCGCGGATCCGGGCCTGAAAGTCTTTGAACTGGCGCCATGCGTCCAGCTTGGGGTAGCGCAGGTGGGTGTCAAAGTTGGTCTGGGTGCAGAAGTAGCCACTTTTATCCAGCTCGGTCGGGTCGCTGGTTTGACGGTCCTGGGCAGTGGTATCGGTTGTGCCGGCGATTGGGCCGCCAACACCAAGGCCTACCTTTTCACCAGACTGCATCGAAACCGGGACCATGTTGACGCGTTGCAGGAAGGCGCTGGACTCCTGAATACGATTCTCCAGCGTCTGCGCGACGGAAGGGTCGACGTTGAACGACTGAGTGGCAGATTCAACGTTGTTGATCTGGGCCAGCTTGGCCAAGTAGGCATTGAAAAGGCGACGAGTGTCATTACGCATGTTTGTTACTCCGTGACTGAAAGGGCCTTACCTGGTGTTTGGAATCAGCAGTCGGTTTCGATCTGCCCGTCGCCACCCGTCGCAGCCGGGCGCTGGGTGTATCTGGTGTCTGGTTCGTTGGAGAGCGTCTTTTTCAGCTCATCCAACTGGTCGGCTGTGCTCTTGTAGTCCTTGCGCAGTCCGGCGAGGTCGGTCTTGAGCTGGTTGAACTGCTTGTCCTGGTCAGCCAGGTGCTGGGCGATGGCTTCGACGCTGTTGCCCAACTCGTTGAAGAGTTCGGCGTCCTTGCCGTCCTTGTCCTTCTGTTTGCCCATGAGCTCGCGTACACGGGCGAAAAGGCCGTCGGCTTTGCTCGGCTCGGCCGGGGTGACGTCTTCGAAGTCGAGCTCGACTTCCAGTGCCTCGGTGAACAGGTTGTCTTTGTGCTGTTTACGACCGGCCAGCGGGTTCTTGTCCGGGTTCTGGGCCGAGAAGGTCAGCATTTCGGTGCCCAGGCTGGCGGGGCTATCGGTGACTGCCAGGCCTTCCATGTAGGCGGTGCCGGTGTCGGAGAAGCGCGGGTTCAGTTCGATGCTGGTGAAGATCTTCTGGCGCTTCTTGTTGATGGCGATGAGTTCGTCGGTTGGCTCAATCTGTGCGAACAGTGCCAGACGCTTCTGGCCGGCAACCTCGACCTCTTCGGTCTTGAGGGCTACCACGTCGCCGTATGCGCGGAAGGGGCCGTCGGCGGTGATGCTGCGGAAGTGCTCCATCCAGACGCGGGCGCCGTAGGTGTTGACGTTGTAGTTTTTGGCGGCGTCTTCGAGCCACTTGCGCTCGATCTTGCGGCCGTCAGTGGTACCGCCTTCAACTGCGACGCGGAAGAACTTCGAGCGAGATTTGGTTGCCATGCCTTGCGTCCTCAATCCTGAAACCAGATAGGTGTTGAGGGCATGGTCGGCAGTGGGCGCTCTGCCAGCAACGCAGGGCAGGTGGGGCGGGGGACGCTAAACCGTAGGGGGCGAGCTGAGTACGCGCGCGGGCGTCAGCATCTGCTGCATGAACGCAATCACTCAGCCTCAAATCGACAACCGCCGGCACGCTCGTTTCCTGTACTGGACCGGGTGGCGTGTCTGCGACATTGCGGACTATCTGGGCGAGAACGCGAAGACCATCCACAGCTGGAAAGACAGGGACAGCTGGGACCGCGCCGATACTGTAGAGCGGGTTGGCGGTGCTTTGGAAGCCCGTTTAGTCCAGCTGATTCTGAAAGACCCGAAGACTGGCGGCGACTTTAAAGAGATTGACCTGCTGCACCGGCAGCTTGAGCGGCAGGCGCGGATCCAGCGCTATCAGGGCGGCGGCACCGAGACCGATCTAAATCCCAATATCGCGGCACGTAACGCAGGGCCGAAGAAGGCGCCAACGCGCAACGAGCTGAGCGAGGAGCAGATCGAGCAGCTGGTCGATGCGTTCCGGGAGGGGTGCTTCGACTACCAGCTGGACTGGTACCGCGCAGGGAACATGCGCACCAGGATGATCCTCAAGTCTCGGCAGATCGGGGCTACGTTCTACTTTGCGCGGGAAGCGCTGATCGACGCCATCACGACCGGGCGCAACCAGATTTTCCTGTCAGCCAGCAAGGCCCAGGCGCACCAGTTCAAAACCTACATGCAGGCGTTTCTCAATGACGTGGTGGGAGTCAAGCTGACCGGTGACCCCATCGTGCTGTGGAACGGGGCAGAGCTGCACTTTTTGGGTACCAACTACCGGACGGCTCAGGGGCGCAGCGGCAATTTCTACTTTGATGAGTTCTTCTGGGTGCATGGCTTCCAGCAGATCAACAAGGTGGCGTCGGGCATGGCGCTGCACAAGAAGTGGCGCAAAACCTATTTCAGCACCCCATCCACCATGGCCCATGAGGCCTACCCGATCTGGACCGGTGAGCAGCGCAACAAGCGCCTGCCGGCTGACAAGCGGGTGCGCATCGATGTGAGCCACGACGCCCTGGCGCAGGGGCGGCTGTGTGAAGACCGCGTGTGGCGGCAGATCGTCACGATTCTGGATGCTGAGGCGCGCGGGTGTGACCTGTTCGACCTCGAAGAGCTGCGCGAGGAATACGACGCCGACGCCTTCGCCAACCTGCTGATGTGTCTGTTCATCGATGACGGCGACTCGATATTCCCGCTCAAGCTGCTGCAGCCCTGCATGGTCGATACCTGGGAAGTGTGGGACGACTACAAGCCGTTTGCGCCAAGGCCAGTGGGTGAGCGGCCCGTCTGGGTTGGCTATGACCCATCGGAGAGCGGCGACAGCGCGGGGTTAATTGTGGTTATGCCGCCGCTGGTTGCGGGCGGGCACTTCCGGGTGTTGGAGCGCCATCAGTTCAAAGGTATGGATTTTCAGGCCCAGGCCGAGTTCATCCGCAAGGTGACGCAGCGCTACCGGGTGACCTATATCGGGCTCGATACCACGGGCATGGGCACCGGCGTTGCCCAGCTGGTGCGCCAGTTCTTCCCAGGGCTGACCACGTTCAGCTACTCGCCAGAGGTCAAGGTACGCCTGGTGATGAAAGCCATGGACGTAATCCGCAACGCCCGCCTGCAGTTCGATGCCGGATGGACTGATCTGGCCGCCAGCCTCATGGCGATCCGCAAGACCATGACCCCCAGCGGTCGGCAGATGACTTTTGTCGCCGGGCGCACCGATGAGACCGGCCACGCGGATCTGGCGTGGGCGCTTTTTCACGCATTACACAACGAACCGCTGGAAGGGCGCACCGGCGCCAATACAGCGCGCATGGAGATTATTGGATGAGCAACGAGACAACCGAAGCCAGCCCGCGCGATGGCATCCAGGCGTTCACCTTTGGCGACCCTATGCCGGTGCTCGATAGTCGGGAACTGCTCGACCATCTTGAATGCTGGATGAATGGGCGCTGGTATGAGCCGCCGCTGTCGCTCAGCGGCTTGGCCAAGGCGACCAGGGCGTCGGTGTTCCTACAATCAGGGCTGATGTTCAAGCGCAACATGCTGAGCCGTTCGTTTGTGCCGACCAAGCTGCTGAGCAGGCAGCACTTCGAACAATTCGCGCTTGATTTCCTATGGAGCGGCAACGGGTACCTGGAGCGCAAAGAGAATCGGCTGCGCGGGCCCATGCAGCTGTTGCCGGCACTCTCCAAGTACACCCGGCGAGGGGAAGACCTCGACACCTACTACTACGTCCGGGGCTGGCAGGATGAACATCCTTTCAAGAAGGGCGCCGTGTTTCAGCTTCGTGATGCTGACATTAACCAAGAGATTTACGGCGTGCCTGAGTGGTACGCGGCGCTGCACAGCGCGCTGCTGAATGAGTCCGCCACGCTGTTTCGCCGCAAGTACTACCAGAACGGATCGCACGCGGGCTTTGTGCTGTATATCAACGACACGGTGCACGATGAGCAGGACATTGCCGCCATCAGTGACGCCATGAAACAGAGCAAAGGCCCCGGCAATTTTCGCAACCTGCTGGTGTATGCACCAGGTGGCAAAAAAGATGGTCTGCAGGTGATCCCCATCAGCGAGGTGGCAGCGAAGGATGATTTCGGCTCAATCAAAAACGTCAGCCGAGACGACCAACTGGCAGCATTGCGGGTACCGCCGCAGCTACTGGGGATTGTCCCGGTGAACGCTGGCGGCTTTGGCTCGCCCAAGGATGCGTCAGAGATTTGGATAGAAAACGAACTGCTGCCCCTGCAGGCCCGCTTCACCGCTCTCAACGAGTGGCTGGGCGAAGAGGTCATCACCTTCGACAACGACCAGGCCCCACCCACGGCACGCCTCAGCTGACCCACCAGGCCATCACCCAGAGCCGCCCCCGAGGCGGCTTTTTCATGCCTGCACCCAGAACCACAGCACCCGCCAGGGCCCAGCGCCAATCCCATGCCCACCACCGCTGGCGCGCGGTCTTCTCCCCACCTCACCTGCGGGCTAAACGTATGACTTTTTCTGCACCCCTGCAGCGCGCTCAAGCGGCCCAAACGCAGCGCCGACGCGCAGGGTATGGCCGGGCTTGGATTCTTCGGAATTCCGCACTGTAGGGGATTTTGGGGGTATTCATGAGGTAGCGGAGCAGGGGTTGGGGCAGGGTTGGATTTTCAAAAAAGGTAATTTCTGTAATCGGCGGTCGAAATTGGCCTGTAGCGCCCGTATTTGCTGGGCTGCGCGGATTACAAAGGAGTGTCACTTTACGTAATGTGAAATGTAATTTTTTTGCAAGTTGCTGATTTTAAAGGGTTTGAGTTTTCCAAAAGGTTGCACCCTGAAAAGGTAACGGGGTTACGTAGAAATTGCAGTTTAATCACCTTTAGGATTGCTTCTTAACTATTTGATATTGATAGATAATTCTTATGGTTAATCTGTTAGTTACAAAAATTACCTTTTATGGAGGCCTCAACCCAAATCGCAGCGAAGCCACCACGGCAGGGCCTCTCAGGACGCCGACACATTCCCGCTGGGAACACTCTGGGAACAAACAAACACCCCCGGCCGGCGCAAATCAACGGTAGAATGCGGCCTCCAGCGGTGGCCGCTGTGAGTTGGTGGGTTCGAGTCTCCCCGTCCGCACCATCCTTCAGTCGGATTGATGCATGTCCGATGGCTTCAACAAAAACCGCCTCGTAAGGGCGGTTTTTTGTTTTTGGCGTTCGTGGATTTCGCTCACTGCCTTGTGGTTGTTTTTATTTCGCTGTTTGCGTTAGCCGGGTCGCTGGAATATGACGGCCGAACGGTCCGTTTTTTTCAGTTGTGGGGTTGTATTGGGGGGCAAGGAGGCGTTGTTTTGCGCTTTATCGCTACGGTGATGACTTCTGCTATTCAAGCGACTAGAATGTCGTCCCTTTGGAATCTACCAATAATCATTTTCTTTGTCTGTTGAACGAGGACTATCCATGCAAGTTTCGGTTGAAACCACTTCCGGCCTCGAGCGCCGTATGACCGTAGGCATTCCTGCCGATCGTATTGAAAACGAGGTCAACAAGCGTCTGCAGCAGACCGCCAAGCGCGCCCGCGTTGATGGTTTCCGTCCTGGCAAGGTGCCGATGAGCGTTATCCGCAAGCGCTTTGGTGCTTCCGCTCATCAGGAAGTTATCGGCGAAGTGATTCAGTCCTCCTTCTACGAAGCGGTCATGCAGGAAAAGCTGAACCCGGCTGGTGCGCCGAGCGTTGAGCCTAAGTCCATGGAAGCTGGCAAGGATTTCGAGTACATCGCTACGTTCGAAGTCTACCCGGAAGTCACTCTGGCGGGTTTTGAAACCATCAGTGTTGAGCGTCCCGAGTCGGAAGTGACTGACGCTGACGTCGACACCATGCTGGAAACCCTGCGTAAGCAAAACACCCGTTTTGAAGCGGTTGAGCGTGCTGCCGAAAACGGCGATCAGGTCACCATCGACTTCGTTGGCAAGATCGACGGCGAAGTCTTCCAGGGTGGTACTGCCAATGGCACCAACCTGGTGCTGGGCTCTGGCCGCATGATTCCAGGCTTTGAAGAAGGTCTGGTCGGTGCCAAGGCGGGCGACAGCCTGACCCTGAACGTCACCTTCCCTGAGGATTATCAGAACCTGGATCTGGCTGGTAAGGCCGCCGAGTTCGAAACTACCGTTCAAGCGGTTGCTGCACCGGCTCTGCCGGAGCTGAATGACGAGTTCTTCGCTCAGTTTGGTGTAAACGAAGGTGGTCTGGAAGGTTTCCGCGCCGAAGTTCGTAAGAACATGGAGCGTGAACTGCGTCAGGCGATCAAGACCAAGGTCAAAGGCCAGGTCATGGACGGTCTGCTGAATACCAACACTGTTGAAGTGCCGAAGGCGCTGATCAGCACTGAAATCGACCGTCTGCGTGAGCAGGCTGTGCAGCAGTTCGGTGGTGCCAACATTCAGGCCAGCCAACTGCCGGCTGAGCTGTTCGAAGAGCAGGCCAAGCGCCGCGTTAGCCTGGGCCTGATCGTGGCTGAAGTCGTCAAGCAAAACGACATCAAGCCGGACAACGATCGCGTTCGTGCGATGGTTGAAGAGCTGGCTTCTGCCTACCAAGAGCCGGAGCAGGTCATCAACTGGTACTACCAGAACGAACAGCAACTGGGCGAAATCCAGTCGGTTGTGCTGGAAGAACAAGTCGTGGATACTGTGCTCCAGAAGGCGCAAGTGACTGATAAGAAAGTCGCTTATGAAGAGGCTGTGAAGCCGGCACAACCTGCTCAGGTTGAAGCTGGTGAGGCCGAGGAAGCACAAGCAGGCGAATAATTCGCTGCCGCTTTCCGTAAACGCAAGCCAGCCTTCGGGCTGGCTTGCGCGTTTTTGCGACTAGCACATTCGGAGTGACAGGAATCCATGACCCAAAACAGCTTTATGCAGTTGCCCCCAGACGTGAAGGCCGCAGGCGGCCTGGTCCCGATGGTGATCGAGCAGTCTGCTCGGGGTGAACGCTCCTACGATATTTATTCGCGGCTGCTGAAAGAGCGCGTGATCTTCCTCGTGGGTCAGGTGGAAGACTACATGGCCAATCTGGTTGTAGCGCAGCTGCTGTTCCTTGAGTCGGAGAACCCGGACAAGGACATCCACCTGTATATCAACTCCCCGGGCGGTTCAGTGACCGCTGGCATGGCCATTTACGACACCATGCAGTTCATCAAGCCGAACGTCAGTACCCTGTGTATTGGTCAGGCTTGCAGCATGGGTGCGCTGTTGTTGGCTGGCGGTGCTGCCGGCAAGCGATTCTGCCTGCCGCATGCGCGAATGATGATTCACCAGCCGCTGGGTGGTTTCCAGGGGCAGGCGTCTGACATCGAGATTCATGCCCGCGAGATCCTGTTCATCCGTGAGCGTCTGAACAAGGTGCTTGCTGACCACACCGGTCAGCCGCTGGACGTGATTGCGCGCGATACCGATCGTGACCGTTTCATGAGCGGTGCCGAGGCGGTTGAGTACGGTCTCATCGATCAGGTTCTGGAATCGCGTACCAGCGCCGAGTAAAGGTTGTTTAACGCCGGCGTGCCCTGTGCGCCGTACCTTGGCCGTTGGCGGGTACGGTGCTGTATAGCCGGTGCAAGTTGATCGGGTCGCACTTGCAAAGTGGGAATAATGCCCCCATCTTTGTATTTGAGAGCGATTCAAGAGTAGGGGTTTTCGATGACCGATATGACTGGGAAGGGCGACGACAACGGCAAACTGCTGTATTGCTCCTTCTGCGGCAAGAGCCAGCATGAAGTGCGCAAGCTGATTGCCGGCCCCTCCGTGTTTATCTGCGATGAGTGCGTTGATCTGTGCAACGACATCATTCGCGAAGAAGTGCAGGAAAGTCAGACCGAGAGCAGTCAGCAGAAGCTGCCGACGCCGGTCGAAATTTGCTCGATTCTGGACCAGTACGTGATTGGTCAGCAGCGGGCTAAGAAAGTGCTGTCTGTTGCGGTCTACAACCACTACAAGCGTTTGAATCAGCGTCAGGGCAAGGACGACGTTGAACTGGGTAAGAGCAATATTCTGCTGATCGGTCCGACTGGTTCAGGTAAAACGTTGCTGGCCGAAACGCTGGCCCGGCTGCTGAACGTGCCCTTTACCATCGCTGATGCCACCACCCTGACCGAAGCGGGCTATGTCGGTGAGGATGTCGAGAACATCATTCAGAAGTTGCTGCAGAAGTGCGACTACGATGTGGAGAAGGCCCAGATGGGTATTGTCTACATCGACGAGATCGACAAGATTTCGCGCAAGTCTGACAACCCGTCCATCACCCGCGACGTCTCGGGTGAGGGTGTGCAGCAGGCGCTGCTGAAGCTGATTGAAGGCACCGTTGCTTCGGTTCCGCCGCAAGGTGGCCGTAAGCACCCGCAACAGGAGTTTCTGCAGGTTGATACCCGCAACATCCTGTTTATCTGCGGCGGTGCGTTTGCTGGTTTGGAGAAGGTCATTCGTGATCGCTCCGAGAAAAGCGGTATCGGTTTCAACGCGACCGTGCGCAGCAACGATGCCGGCAAGAAGGTGGGTGACACCTTGAAGGATGTCGAGCCGGATGATCTGGTGCGTTTTGGTCTGATCCCGGAATTCGTTGGTCGTCTGCCGGTGATTGCGACGCTGAATGAGCTGGACGAGGATGCCTTGATCCAGATTCTGACCGAGCCGAAAAACGCGCTGACCAAGCAGTATGCGCGGCTGTTCGATATGGAAGACGTGGAGCTGGAGTTCCGCACCGATGCGCTGAAGGCAATTGCTTCCCGTGCACTGGAGCGTAAGACCGGCGCCCGTGGCCTGCGCTCCATTCTGGAGAGCGTGCTGCTGGAAACCATGTACGAAATCCCCTCTGCTGAGAACGTCAGCAAGGTGGTCATCGACGAGAACGTTATCAGTGGCGATGCCAAGCCGCTTCTGATCTACGAGACGCCGGAGCAGCCGCCCAAGGCGGTCCCTGAAGACTGATCGTCTATGTTGCAACGCCGCCCTCGGGCGGCGTTGTTGTTTCCGGGTTGCCATTGTGCAATCTGTTTGTCATTGATGCTGTTCCCGCGCTTGTAATTTTCCGCAGCAGCCCCCATGTTGAAAACATGACATCTTCAAGTATCGGTGCCGCATTGCAGGGTACCCTTCACCGAGCGAGCCTCTGCCATGACGACTTCTAGCGAATTCCCGCTCCTGCCACTGCGTGATGTGGTGGTGTATCCCCATATGGTCATCCCGCTGTTTGTCGGGCGTGACAAATCCATTCAGGCGCTCGACGCGGCGATGTCGAGCAATAAGCAGGTGCTACTGGTCGCCCAGCGGGATCCGGGTGACGACGATCCGGGTCGTGACGGTCTCTACGAAATGGGTACCCTGGCCACCATTCTGCAGCTGCTGAAACTGCCCGACGGCACAGTGAAGGTGCTGGTCGAAGGTGAGCGTCGTGCCCGTATTACCGAACTGGACGACACCGGCAATTATCAGCGCGCAGAGGTCGACCTGCTGGACGACTCCGCACTGGATGAGCGCGAGTCCGAAGTGCTGGTGCGCAGCCTGATGAGCCAGTTTGAGCAGTTCGTGCAGCTCGGCAAGAAAGTGCCGGCCGAAGTCGTCTCTTCGCTGTCCAGCATCGACGAGCCCGGCCGTCTGGTCGACACCATGGCGGCGCATTTGTCGCTAAAACTGGATGAAAAGCAAAAGATTCTGGAAGTCCTGCCACTGCGTGATCGGGTTGAGCATGTGCTTGGCGTGCTCGATGGTGAAATCGATCTACTGCAGGTCGAGAAGCGCATCCGTGGCCGGGTCAAGAAACAGATGGAGCGCAGTCAGCGCGAGTATTACCTCAACGAGCAGATGAAAGCCATCCAGAAGGAGATGGGTAATCTGGAGGACGGACACAGTGAGTTCGACGACCTGCGTCGCAAGATTGACGAGGCAGGGATGACTGAAGAGGCGCTGGCCAAGGCGAACGCCGAGTTGAACAAGCTGAAGATGATGTCGCCCATGTCGGCAGAAGCCACGGTGGTCCGCTCCTACATCGATTGGCTGACGGGCGTGCCGTGGAAGAAGGCGACCAAGGTCAAGCATGACATCCAGCGCGCCGAGAAGGTACTGGAGACCGATCACTATGGCCTGGAAGAGGTCAAAGAGCGCATTCTCGAGTATTTGGCGGTGCAGAAGCGGGTACGCAAGCTGAAAGGCCCTGTGCTGTGTCTGGTGGGCCCTCCGGGCGTTGGTAAGACGTCTCTGGGTGAGTCACTGGCGCGTGCGACCAATCGCGAGTTTGTGCGCATGGCGCTGGGTGGCGTGCGTGATGAGGCCGAAATTCGTGGTCACCGTCGTACCTACATCGGTTCGATGCCGGGCAAATTGATTCAGAAAATGACCAAGGCCGGGGTGAAGAACCCGCTGTTCCTGCTCGATGAGATCGACAAGATGGGGCAGGACATGCGCGGCGATCCGTCCTCAGCCCTGCTCGAAGTGCTCGACCCGGAGCAGAATCACGCCTTCAACGATCACTATTTGGAAGTCGATTACGACCTGTCTGATGTGATGTTCATCTGCACCTCTAACTCGATGAACATTCCCGCCCCGTTGCTGGACCGGATGGAAATTATCCGCATCCCGGGTTACACCGAAGATGAAAAGATCAATATTGCCCAGCGCTATCTGGTGCCGAAGCAGACCAAGAACAACGGTCTGAAAAAAGGCGAGCTTACCTTCACCCTTGAATCGCTGCGTGACCTGATTCGCTACTACACCCGTGAAGCGGGTGTGCGTGGCCTGGAGCGCCAGATCGCCAAGGTCTGCCGCAAGGTGGTCAAGGAGCAGGCAACTGAACGCAAGCCCAAGCCGGTAGTGCTGGACGAGGCGCTGCTGGAGCATTATCTGGGCGTGCGCAAGTTCAAGTACGGCCTGGCCGAGGAGAGCGACCAGGTCGGTCAGGTAACCGGTCTGGCGTGGACCCAGGTTGGCGGTGAATTGCTCAGTCTGGAGGCGGTTGTGGTACCGGGCAAGGGGCGTCAGATCAAAACCGGTTCGCTGGGTGACGTCATGCAGGAATCCATCAGTGCGGCGCTGACAGTGGTGCGGAGCCGCGCTGCGAGTCTTGGTATTGCGGCTGATTTTCACGAGAAGAACGACATCCATATCCACGTGCCGGAAGGCGCGACGCCGAAGGATGGTCCGAGCGCTGGTATCGGCATGTGTACCGCGTTGGTATCCGCGTTGACTGGTATCCCGGTGCGGGCAGATGTTGCCATGACCGGCGAAATTGCGTTGCGCGGTCAGGTTCTGCCGATTGGTGGTTTGAAGGAGAAATTGCTGGCTGCGCACCGCGGCGGCATCCGTACCGTGATCATTCCGCACGACAATTTACGTGATCTGAAAGAGATTCCTGAGAAGATCCTCCAGGATATCGAGGTTAAACCGGTAAAATGGATTGACGAAGTGTTGGCTATTGCGCTGCAATACTCGCCGGAGCCCTTGAAAGAAGGGGTTGAAGAGATGGTGGCAAAGGATGACAATCGCGAGACTGATGAAAAGGGACGCATCAGTACTCACTGATAGGACCATCAGAGTTTGGTGGGTGATGGATTCCGCTGTGGATGCTTTCACTGACCCGTCCAGAGTGCCATTGGCACTCCTTGACACGGTTTTTGACCGCTTGCTATAAAGCGGCTTCGACCTATGCAGGTATGCTGACTGGCCACAGCTTTGCTAAGACCAAAAGCTTACATAATGACTAACAACTCATTGAACTAGATATAAGGGGACTTAGAGTGAACAAGTCTGAACTGATTGATGCCATCGCCGCATCTGCCGATATTCCGAAAGCTGCTGCCGGTCGTGCTCTGGACGCCGTCATTGATTCCGTTACCGGTGCTCTGAAAGACGGTGATTCGGTTGTTCTGGTAGGTTTCGGTACTTTCGCAGTCAAAGAGCGTGCCGCTCGCACTGGTCGCAACCCGCAGACTGGTCAGCCGATCGAGATCAGCGCAGCCAAGATCCCCAGCTTCAAGGCTGGCAAGGCTCTGAAGGACGCCGTTAACTGATCGCGTCCCTGATCTGATGTGACGCATCCCGGTTGTTGGGATGCGCTTCGGGACCGGTAACCAGACTGCCAGCGATGGCTTCTCCAGCTGGTCTCGACAGTTAGCAGAAAGGCGCATCAATGTGATGCGCCTTTTTTGTTGGACAAATAAAAAAGCGACGCCGGAACCATTTCGGAGGCCGAAGGCCTTAAAGTCGTACTCTGCAGACGCTTCGGGGGCATGATGCTGCAAACAATGAGGGACAATGCACAGAGCTGGGTCGCCAAGGTGATCGTCGGCATCATCGTGCTGATTTTTGCGCTGACAGGATGGGAATCCATCAACCGCTTTACCAACAAGGCGGATGAAGCAGCCGAGGTCAACGGTGAGCCGATTTCGAAGCTGGAGCTTGAGCAGGCCGTTGCTCTGCAGCGCCGCCAGTTGATGCAGCAGCTGCAGCAGATGGGCAGTCAGTTTGATCCGAGCATGATCGATGAAGCCTTCCTGCGCAGCACCGTGCTGGACGGCATGATTGAACGCTCTGTATTGATTCAGGGAGCTCAGGAAGCGGGTTTCCAGATTTCCGATCAGATGATCGATCAGTTGATCCTGAGTACGCCGGACTTTCAGGTTGACGGTAAGTTTGACGCCAACCGTTTTGATGTGGTGATTCGCAACATGGGGATGCCATCGCGTATGGCCTTCCGTGACCTGGTGCGTCAGCAGTTGCTGATTACCCAGTATCGCAATGGATACGAGGCCACCTCCTTTGCCACGCCGCTGGAGAGTAAGCAGTTAGCTGCGCTGGAGAACCAGACTCGTGATTTTGCTGCGTTGGCAATGCCGGTCGACGATGTTGACACCGAGGTAACAGATGCCGAGGTGGAAGCCTATTACGCTGCTAATGCGCAGCAATTCATGACCCCTGAGCGAGTAGTGCTGAATACGCTGACACTGTCACGCAAGAGTTTCTTCGACCAGGTCGAGGTCGATGACGAGGCTGTTCAGCAGCTCTACGAGCGTGAAATCGGCAATCTTGCCGAGCAGCGTCGCGCCTCGCATATTCTGGTTGAGATCGGCGACGACGAGGCTGCTGCCAAGGCACGCATCGATGAGGCTGCAGCGCGTATTGCGGCTGGTGAGGACTTTGCCAAGGTCGCTGAAGAAATGTCAGATGACACCGGCAGCTCCCGTGATGGCGGTGATCTGGGCTACATCGTTAAGGGTAGCTTCGACCAGGCGTTTGATGACGCGCTGTTTGCGTTGCAGCCGGGCGAAGTGTCCGCGCCAGTGCGTACCAGCTATGGCTTCCAATTGGTCAAGTTGACCGATCTGAAGGCGCCGGAAGTGCCTTCGTTGGACTCCATGCGTGATCAACTGGTCCAGGAACTGAAGACCGAGCAGGTCGAACGCAGCTTTGTTGATGCTTCCCAGCAACTGGCCAATCTGGCTCATGAAGCCCCAGACCTGGCAGAGCCTGCCGCTGCGCTTGGCCTGACTGTTGAAACGCTGGGGCCGGTCGAGCGTCTCGGTGGTGAAGGCCTGGCGGCCAACCCGAAGGTGATGAACGCAGCGTTCAGCGATGACGTTCTGAACAACGGATTCAACAGTGATCTGATTGAGCTGGACGCTGACACCGTGGTGGTCATTCGGGTGAAGCAGCACCTCACGCCGGAGCAGCGCCCACTGGCAGACGTTAGTGCAGACATCCGTACCCAACTTGCCCATACCAAGGCTGAGCAAGCCGCTGCTGAGAAGGCTGATCAACTGGTTGAGCAACTGCGTTCGCAGGCGCTGACCGTTGACGCGGCGGCTGAGCAGGCGGGCCTCGAATGGCAGCAGCACGAAGCGGTTGGTCGTGGTGAAAACCAGATTGACCAAGCCCTGCTACGTAATGTCTTTGCCATGCCGAAGCCTGAGGCCGACAAGCCGGTCTACGCCAGCTTCAAGCGTGCGGCAGGCGGCTACTGGCTGGTCGTGCTGAACGGTGTTTCGGTTGCTGAAGACGTGCAGTCGGCAGAAGGTGGCGCGGATCAGTATGGTCTGTTCGTTGCCGGTCAGTCGGGACAGCAGGACTTTGCCGCAGCCCAGCAGCAGTTGCGCAGTGAAGCCGAGGTTGAGCGTTACTGAGCAGGCGATTGTCCGCATTGAAAAAGGCGCTTCGGCGCCTTTTTTCATGGCTTGGATGTGGGGCTCGAGAGCGCAAGGCAGAGGACCGGGGGCGCAAGGCAGGTCTTCACAGGTTGGAGGGCAGGTGTCCCTGCGGTGGACCGTTTGCTTTCAGCTTGCACTGATGTCCGTGCTGAGCAAAAAAAACCGCTGCGACCAATCGGGGATGGCGCAGCGGCAAAATTCCAGGCAATCGTGTGGGGGGCCTGGATGGAGCAGTATTACTTCAGGGCAATGCTGTAGCTCAGGATCAGGCGGTTCTCATCGATGTCGCGGGTGGCGTCGGAACGCACCATGGCGTTACGCCAGCGTACGGCCAGATTCTTGAATGTGCCGCTCTGGACGGTGTAGCTGACGTCGATGTCGCGCTCCCACTCGCTGCCATCATTGCCGGCTACCTTGAAGTTGTCACCGCTGACATAGCGGGCAAATGCGCTCAATCCGGGGACGCCCAGCGATGCAAAGTTGATGTCGTAGCGCGCCTGCCAGGACTGCTCATCGGCGCGGGTGAAGTCGAGGATCTGCACATAGTTGACGATGTACGGATCGGTCTCGGCCAGGTATGGGAAGGCGGTATCCCCGTCACTGTCCTGATAGCCCAGCCGGAAAGTGTGCGGGCCGGTGGCTGCGGACAATGTCAGTGAGGTCAGTTGGTGGTCAATGTCGATGGGCTGGTTGCCATCGTCACTGCTATCAAACCAGGCAAGGTTGACGCCGAGCTTCCAGTCACCCACCGGCTGGGTGTGAATCAGGTTGATCAGGTTCTGGTTGTAGACGTCCTGCAGTTCCGCACGCCAGAGCCCAATGGTGGTGTTTTTACTGTTGAAGGCGTAGCTACCGCCCAGGTAGTTGAAGCGGTCAGAGGCGCCGCCAACGGTGGCGCGTATGTCTTCACGGTTGCTGCTGTTGCGGTAGTTGACCTCACGCAACTGGCCGGCCTGAATATCGAGATTCTCGATTTCGTTCATGGACAAACTGGCGCCAGTGAAACTCTGCGGGAGAAGGCGGGAATCGCCGGAGCTGACGACTGGCAGTTTGGGCATCAGGCCGCCAACCTTGAGGACGGTGTTGGACAGGCGCGCCTTGAGCGCGGCGGTGGCTTCGCTATAGCTGCCCTTGCCTTCATCACCATAGCTGTTGGCCAGCAATCCTGAGCCGGCGCGCTCGTCATCGGAGTCCAGCTTCAGACCGAGGCCAGCGTAGACGTCGACACCGAATCCCAGTGCGCCAGGGGTGTAGCCGGATTCTGCTTTGAAGATGAAGCCTTGGGCCCATTCCTCGGCCTTGGACTGTGCACCGGGGTCTCTGAAATCGCGATTGAAGTAGAAATTGCGCAGTTGCAGGGACGCGGTGGCGTCGTCTGCGAATCCCGCGGCCTGGGTGTTGCCGCAGGCAATCGCCGCGGTAACGGCGAGCGCTAGGGGAGTCACATGCTTCATTGTTATTCTCCTGATGTGAGGTGTGGCATGGGTTACGCCGAGGAAAATAAAGCACGCGACTGCACGCCTGACTTTACGACCATCGTCGAACTGTCATGCGAGTGTCTTGAAAATGCAGTGAATCAGCAGGCGTGATGGCTCTGTTCCGAGCCTTGCAGGCCGCCGCCCGGACGGTAGGATGACGGCCTGTACTTTAGTCTAATGCGGCCCTGATCAGGACATGCCGTTGGCAAAGGCGGGGTTGCTCATGTCAATCAAGGGACGGATGCTTGCCAGCGCGCGGGTGTAATGCAGCAGTACATCGAGATTGTAATCGAGTCGCTGACGCAAGCGCTCGTCGGCCTGGGACTCTGGCGTTTCGCCGTTCATGACATGGTTAACGTCACGTACGATCAGGTGCTCCGGGATGTAGCACAGGCGGCAGTTCTTGTAGCTGGAAGCGCGCAGTTCGCTGATCGGGAATGCGCCGCCGACACTCGCAGAGATGGCACCCAGCATCGCGGGTTTGTGGGCCAATTGTGCCTTGCTGGCGTAGAGGAAGAAGTTCTTGATCGCCGGGCAGGCCATTCCGTGCCATTCCGGCGCTAGAATGATCGCCGCATCCGCAGCGCTTAGTTGTGCTTCGTATTCAGGCCATCGGCTGTCCTCTTCACTTGGCCACAGCGGCAAAGGCCCTTTGCCCAGATCAATAACTGAAACCGCCTCGGCGTCCAGGTTGTGGGTGCTGATCAGTGTTTGACGGATAAAGGCGGCGACCTTGGCGGTCTGGCTATCGGTGCGGCTACTGCCGGCGACAATGGCGATGCGTTGCATGACGGGCCTCAATGACGTGATGGGGGGCTTACTGTACCTGATCCTGGCACGTTGGTGCCTTTGGTCAGCGCTCTTTGACAGTGGCAGGGGAGTGGGGCAGAGTACGCGGCCTTCGGGGTGCCTCGTTTGGCGCCGGGTTGTGGGGCTTGCTGCAAAGGGGCGGCAGGCGACATGAAGATGGGGAGTCAGAAATGAATGCAGTAGTAGCGGCTGTCGCCGTGATGCTGGTGCTCAGCCTGTGCCGCGTGCATGTGGTGGTTGCCTTGATTTTTGGTGCGTTGACCGGCGGTCTACTGGGCGGCCTGGGTTTGGAAACCACCCTGAGCACCTTCCAGTCCGGGCTAGGCAAAGGGGCCAATATTGCGCTGAGCTACGCGCTGCTGGGGGCGTTTGCCGTAGCGATTGCCAAGTCTGGTCTGGCCCATGCGCTGGCGGACAAGGGGCTTGGTCTGGTCGACAGTCGACGCGACGGTGGCGGCGGCGTGCTCAAGCTGATGCTGTTGCTGGTGCTGCTGGCCGTTGCTATCTCCTCACAGAACATCCTGCCGATTCACATCGCGTTCATTCCGCTGCTGGTGCCGCCGTTGTTGTTCGTGATGGCGCGGCTGAAGCTGGATCGTCGAGCCGTGGCCTGCGTGCTGACCTTTGGTCTGATCACGCCCTACATGTTCCTGCCGGTCGGTTTTGGCGGCATCTTCCTCAATGACATCCTATTGGCAAACGTGGCGGAAAGCGGCGCCTCCGTTGAGGGTATCAACGTCATGCACTCGATGGCCCTGCCGGCGCTGGGCATGCTGTTTGGTCTGCTGGTGGCAGTGTTTGTCAGCTACCGCAAACCACGGCATTACGATGAGCAGCGAATCAGTGAAGTGGAGCGCGCGGAAGCCAGCTACAACCCGATGTCGCTGCTGGTTGCGCTGGGCGCAGTGGTCGCCGCGTTCGTCATTCAGCTTTGGCTGGACTCCATGATCATGGGCGCGCTGGCCGGCTTCGTCATTTTCTCGGTATCGGGTGTCGTGCGCTGGCGTGAGGCCGACGGGGTATTCACCGAGGGCATGAAGATGATGGCCATGATCGGCTTCATCATGATTGCTGCTGCCGGCTTTGCCGAGGTCATGCGTGCGACCGGTGCGATTGCTACGTTGGTTGACAGTTCTGCGGCGATGATTGGCGACAACCGGGCGCTGGCAGCACTGCTGATGTTGCTGGTCGGGCTGCTGATTACCATGGGCATCGGCTCATCTTTTTCGACCATACCGATCATTGCAGCCATTTATGTGCCGCTGGCGATGCACCTTGGCTTCAGTCCGGCGGCGATCGTTGCTCTGGTTGGCACCGCCGCGGCGCTGGGTGATGCCGGTTCTCCTGCCTCCGACTCGACCCTCGGCCCGACTGCGGGTCTGAACGTGGACGGCCAGCACAACCACATCTGGGATACTGTGGTGCCGACCTTCATCCACTACAACCTGCCGCTGATTATTTTTGGCTGGATTGCGGTGATGGTGCTGTAACGCATTCAGGCACAAAAAAGCCCTGCTCGGGAAACCGGGCAGGGCGTTTTTGTGGTTCTTTGCGAAGTTTGGGCCAGTGCGACAAGGGGGCGAGGCAGTTAACCGAATGCGCGAATGGTTGGGTGTGCACCGGGGTTGGCCCCGTTTACGCGGGCGAGTAGCGCAGGGCTGGCGGGAAAAAGGACGGCAGCCTGTTTGAGGAGCGCAGCGACGAGTTCTGCCGGCCCCGGCTAGACCGAGCAACGCAGCGAACCCGAAGGGCCGCGTAGCCGGGTGCCCGGGCAAGCGGTCCCCTTTGGCTCGCCGTGAAGGCGAAAGACTGACACAACAACCGCGCATGCATTAAACGGTAAGCTGCAAGTGGAGGCTCGCACTGACCCTCCGCGATGAATCACAAAAAAGCCCAGCCCGGGAATCCGGGCTGGGCTTTTTTGCTGTGGCAGGCCGATCAGACTTTGAAGCGGCGTACCAGTTCGTCGATCTGACGACCCAGGCCAGCCAGGTGCTGACCTGCCTGCGCTGTTTCGCGGGCACCATCGGTAGTTTCGCGAGCTAGCTCGGCCGCTTCGGTGACGTTGCGGTTTACGTCTTCAACCACGGTCGATTGCTGGGTAGTGGCGCTGGCAATCGAGGCGTTGAGCGCAACCAGTTGCTCCATCGATTGAGCAATCTGCTCCAATGCTGTGCCGGCCTCATTGACCTGATCCACGCTGGCCTGGGAGTGGCGGCTGCTCTCATTGATCACACCGACCACCGTTTGGGTGTTGGTCTGCAGCTTGCTGATCATGTTGTGGATTTCTTCGGTCGACTGCTGGGTGCGCTGGGCCAGATTGCGTACCTCGTCGGCAACCACTGCAAAACCACGTCCCATCTCACCGGCACGCGCTGCCTCAATGGCGGCGTTCAGCGCCAGCAGGTTGGTCTGCTCGGCGATGTTGCGGATGACGTCCAGCACGGAGGTGATTTCGTTCGCATCGGTGGACAGGGTTTCCATGTGCTGAACAGCGGTGTTGACGCTGTCGGACAGCAGACGTATCTCGTGGATGGTCTGCTCGACCTGCTGGCGACCGTTGGCGGCACCCTGGTTGGCGTTCTCGACCTCTTGGGCGGCGGCGTTGGCGTTCTGAGCCACGTCCTGCACACCGTAGGTGATCTCGTTGATGGCGGTGGCCATCAATTCCATGCGCTCGGACTGGCGGCTCATGTCGCGCAGGCTGTTGTTGCTGATCTGATCCAGTTGCTGGCTGGAGCTGATCAACTGGCGGGCGCTGTCACCCAATTGACCGATGATGTCGGCCAGGTTGCGATTGAAACGGTTAAAGTAGCTGGCGATCTGGGACAGCTCGTCATGGGCATCGTCATCCAGGCGACGGGTCAGGTCGGCTTCACCGCTCGCGATGCCGCGCATGGCGTTGACCACCTTGTCCAGCGGTTGCGAAATGCTGCGCCCGATGATGAAGAGCAGGGCGAACATTACCAGCGTGATGATCAGGGCCGTGATCAGCGAGGTGTACAGTGCTTGCTGGAATTTGGCTTGCAGGGCATCGATATAGATGCCGGTACCGATCATGTAACCCCAGGGTTTGAACAGCTTGAACGCAGCGATCTTTTGCGATGGTTCCTTCTCACCCGGCTTTGGCCAGTTGTACTGGAAGCTGGCGGTGCCTTTGTCTCTGGCCAGTGCTACCATTTCGCGGATAACGCTCACGCCGTCGGTGTTCTTGGCTTCGGACAGGTCCGTGCCGACGGTCTGTGGCGCCAGCGGATGCATGATCATGATGTTGTCGAGGTCGTTGACCCAGAAGTATTCGTTGCCGTCGTAGCGCAACGCCGAGAGTGCTTCCAGGGCCTGTTGGCGAGCCTGCTCACCGGTGAGTTCTCCACTGACTTCCTTCTTGTGGTAGTACTCCATCAAGTCGTGCGCAACCTCGACGAGATGTGTTGCCTTGGTGACCTCGTCCTGCTTCATTTCGGTATGGAGGTGGGAGAGGGAGAGCCCCTCGGAAATGATAGTACTGCCCAGGGCAATAATCAGGATCAGCCAGATCCTCTGACTGATTCGAATGTTGCGCAACAGCTTCATGTAACCTCCACACGCCTAGTGGTGATGTCTATTATTTTTTTATGCCTGCAACGAATCCTGTTCGCAGTGGCGTTGTATCTCAGTGTCGGCCGAATCCGTCAAAACCTGAGCGGTATTTTCCCGTCATCCGTGCTGGCGATTTGACTGCATGCGCGCCGGGGTTGCAAGAGGTTATCTGTTTTTGTGATCTTTACTCATAAGGCGCGTGGCACTGCGCGCTCTGTCTCGCCGGCAAAAAGGCCGGTGGTTAATCAATGTAAGGGTGTCTCATGCGGTCAGTATTGAAGTTGGCGGGTCTGTCGGTTGGTCTGTTGTGTGCTGCGCTGGGCGCAGGCGTCGCGCATGCGGCGGATGAGGCTGTGCAGTTCGGTCCGCGGGTGGTTGGCTGGATCGAGAAAGGGTTGATTCTGCCGGAGTACACGGCGGTCAAGATCAAGGTGGACTCAGGTGCTCTGACCTCGTCCATGCATGCAGTCAACCTGGAAGAATTTGAGCATCACGGCAAGGAGTGGGTTCGCTACGATGTGCCGGTACGCGATGCCGATACTGACGAGATGGTCACCATGCACTTTGAGCGGCCGGTCTTTCGGCGGATTCTGGTACGCGGTGCTGGGGGGGCGGATCGCCGGCCGGTGGTGAAGATGTCGATCTGTATGGGAGATCGGGTCTACGAGGAGCAATTCTCGCTGCGCGATCGCGGCGACATGAACTATCCGGTATTGATCGGTCGTCGCACGATTGAACACGTCGGCCTGATCGACGTATCCAGAACGTTCATGCATAAGCCGAACTGCTCCGAGGATGACTATGATCAGGAGCGCCAGCGTCAGCATGATCGCGAGGAAAATGGCGCGGGCAACCAACCGGTTGAATCCGCTACGGAAGCAGACGCCTGATAAACGAATCCGCCGCGCCAGGACGGGGTGCCTGGCGCGGCCGATTCGCCTTACCACATGAGATCGTCAGGAATCTCGTAGCCGGCGTAGGGATCATCCTCGGCGGCGCTTTCTTTCTTCACCTCGGCCACATGCACCGGCCAGTGCGGTACGCGCTCGCGGACCTTTTCGGCGATGTCGATCGGAATCAGTACAAATCCGCCTGACAGGCGGGTAATTCCGAGCCGGCCTCGGCTGAGCAGAGCAAACTGCTCTTCGGTGACATGGATCTTCTTGATCTTGTTCTTGCTGACGAACTGATAGGGTGTTTCGCCGCCAGCGCGATCGACTACGTTCTGCTCGATCATCTGCTTGGCCTGCGCTTCGGCTGCCTTGCGCGCGGCCTCTGCCTGGCGCTGTTGATTCAGTTCGCGGTCACGTTCGGCCTTTTGTTCGCGGGCTTTCTGCGCGGCGCTTGGGGTTTTCTCGCCGGCTGGTTGAGCCTTGGCTTCTTTCTTTTTGGCGCGCTGCGCCTGCTTGAGTTTCTTCTCGTCGACCAGTCCGGCCTTGAGCAGTTGAGCTTGCAGTGAATTGACCATGGTTTGTCAGCGTCGTAATGATGACGGCATCGCGAAAGCGACGCCTGGTTGAAGTCTGGCGTTACAGGCGCCTAGTCTACCGCGTTGTTCAGCGCTTTTCTTCCTCGGCTTCCTCTGCCTTGAGCTGTGCTTCGCGTGCCTTGACCTTGGCCAGGGTTTCCGGGCTGACGCGGTTGCTGCCAGCGTTGTCACGCAACAGCAGCAGGCTGCCCAGCACGCTGCCGAAGGCCAGTGCCATGAATAGCCATCCATACCAGGGCATGGGGTACTCCTCAAGTGTATGAGTAGTCATCATGGGCGCTGATCCCGGGGATGGCAAGCAACTGCCTCAGGCGCGCAGTGACTGGTTTAGCATCTGCAGGGTGAAGTCGATCATCTGCTCTGGTGACGGCTGATTGTCTTGGCAGGGGTCGTGCTGGCGGGTCTGCAGGATGACCCCGTGCAGCGCGCCGCGCAAAAAGTTGGCTGTCAGCAGGGGCTCTGCGGCCAGCTCAGGGTTGAGGCTGCCATCGGTAATGCCATCGTGGATCGATTGCAGCATGCAGGCCATTGACTGCTCGTAGCAGTGCGCCAGTTCGGCGCTTTGCTCGTCGCTGTCGACCAGGTGTGCAAAGGTGCTGGCGTCGGTCAATACATCAAAATAATCCGGGCACTCGATGCTGAATTGATAGTAGCTCCGGCCGATCCGCTTGAGTTGCTCCAGGCCGCTGCCGCCCGCTGCCTGTGCGCTGTGGAAGCGCTCCAGCAGGCGTTGCCCGGCGCGCAGCATCAGGCCGCGCATGATTGCCGCTTTGTCCTTGAAGTACACGTAAAGCAGCGCCCGGCTGAGTGTGGCTCCGTGCGCTATCTCGTTCATTGAGGTGCGCTCGTACCCTTTGCTGAAGAAGCACTGTTCGGCACTGTCCAGGATGCTGTCCCGGCGTTCCTGTTTTTCCCGTTCTCTGCGTTCGGTAGCGCTCATCGGTTTTCTCGATTGCGGTGATGAAAAACATTTTGCCAGTTATTGACAATGTGTCAATGTCTGACAAAGTGTTAATAAGGTTTGTCTTTCCGGGAGCAGGATGATGGTCAGAGCATCGGGTTGGCAAGGGCGGCGCTGCCGCTTGTGGGTCCTGGCGGCAGTCGCTGGCTTGGCGGTTGCCGGTTGTCGCGGCGAGGGTGGGGAGTCTCCAGGTGTTGCAGCACCCGTGGCTGTTCCGGTCAGGGTGGCAGAGGTTGCGGTCGGTGCAGGGCAGCAAGCATTGCGCTTTGCCGGTAGCGCGCGGGCTCGGCAACGCGCGAGCCTGACCTTTCAGGTCGGAGGCACCTTGGCAACGCGGCCTGTAGAGATCGGTCAGGCGGTCAAAGCAGGGGACGTGCTGGCAACGCTCTACAACCCGCAGCTCGGACCGGCACGTGATGCGGCGCGTGCCCGGCTGGCCGAATTGCAGGCCCAGGCCGCACAGGCACGTCGGGATTTGCGAAGAGCCGAGCAACTGTTCCAGCGCGGCGTACTTTCGCAGGCTGATCAGGAGCAGCAACAGGCGCGTCTTGCTGCCCTAGAGGCTGGTGTGCGCAGCGCCCGCGCCAGCCTGCAGCAGAGTGAGCAGTTGAATGGTGAGACCCGTCTGCGAGCCCCCTTTGACGGCAGTATCGAGGCCTTGCTGGTCGAGCCGGGTGAGTTTGTTGCCGCCGGTCAACCGGTCTTGCAGATGGCTGCTGGCGACGGCATGGAAGTTGAGGTGCTGGTGCCCGCAGCGCTGCTGAACGGTTTGGTAGTTGGATCTCCGGTGCCAGTCTGGTCGGTGCTGGCAGATCAGCCGCTATCGGGGCGGGTGGCCGAGCTTGGGCGCGGCGCCTCGCTAGGGTCGGTGCTGTATCCGCTGGTTGTCGGTCTGGACGGGCCGGTACAGGCTGGCGATGCGCTTGAGGTCGGTCTGCAGCCGGCTGATGCGGAAGCCCTGAGTGTGCCGTTGGCCGCTGTGATGCGCTCTGCTGCTGGTTTGTCGGTATTTCGCCTGACTGATCAGTGTGTGGAGCGGGTCGCCATTGATGTCGACGGCTTTGAGGGTGAGCGTGCCCTGCTGCGAGACGGGCCCCTCAGCGCTGGTGATCAGGTGGTGTATGCCGGCATCAGTCGGTTGGCTGACGGTGACACCGTGGAGCTGCTGCCATGAACCTGCAACGGCTGATGCGCCCACGGCTGCTGGGCATGGTGGTCGTCATGCTGGCGGTGCTCGGGGTTGCGTCCTACCTGACGATGGCGCGCCAGGAAGACCCCAGCTTTCCATACCGCGCAGGCCTGATCACAGTGGTCTATCCGGGAGCCGTGGCAGAGTCGGTGGAGCGGCTGCTGCTGGAGCCGCTGTCGGATGAGTTGTCGCAAGTCTCCGAGGTCGATTTCATCCGCGCTACTGCGCGCACCGGCGTGGCACTGGTCTCGGTCATGCTGGATGACACGATCTACGACACCGATGCGGCCTGGGATCGCGTGCGGCAGGCCATGACCCGGGCGCAGCTCTCGTTCCCTGACGGGGTGCGGAGTATGGAGCTGGATGACCGACTGCTGGACATTCCGGCGGTTGTGCTGGCGGTGCGTGGCGATGCCTCGGTGGTGCGCCTGAGTGATGAGGCCGAGCGCCTCAAGCGGCAGTTGATGGATCTCCCCGGGTTGGCGCGGGTCGAGCTGTATGGTGACACCGATGAGCAGATCACCATCGCGCTGCGCGATGCGGAGCTGAGCAGGTTGGGTCTGTCGCCGCAGATGCTGTCAGGCCTGCTGGCTCAGCGTAATCAGGTCATTCCAGGTGGTTTCGTGGTGGTTGGCTCCCAGCGCCTGGGCGTGCTGCCGAACAGTGAGTTCGTTGATCTGGCCGCGCTGAAGGCAACCCAGATCCCGTTGCCGCAGGGTGGCAGCGTGCCGTTGGCCGCGATTGCTGATATCTGGCGCGGTCCGGTCGAGCCGATTGGTGAACGGGCCTGGTTTGACGGTGATCAGAGCGTTCTGGTCGGACTGATTCTGGAGCGGGGCCAGGTGGACGCGATTCGTTTTGGCGAACAGCTGCGTACGCGGCTGGATACGCTGCGCCCCGAGTTCGCACCGCTGCGGATCGATGAAATGTTCTTTCAGCCCGATCAGGTCAAGGAGCGGCTGGATGGCCTGGAGCAGAACCTGCTCAGCAGTGTGTTGATCATTGTCGCTGTGGTGTTGCTGGGGATGGGCTGGCGGATGGGGGTTCTGGTGGCGGCGATGCTGCCATTGGTCGCGCTGATCAGTCTCGGTCTGTACGACCTTGGCGGTGGCATTCTGCACCAGATCGCGGTGATCGGTATGGTGATTTCACTGGGTATTCTGATCGACAACGCCATTGTGATGGTCGAGAACATCCAAGACCGCCTGAACGCTGGCGAATCCCGCTGGCAGGCTGCGTTCAATGCTGTGCGCGAGTTGGCGGGGCCGCTGGGCGCCTCTACTGCGACGACACTGGCGGCTTTCACTCCCATGCTGCTATCCAAGGGGGGCACGGCAGACTTCACGCGTGGTATCCCGGTCATGATCATGTTGACGCTCTTGGTGAGTTATCTACTCGCGATCAGCGTGGCGCCGATGCTGGCCGGGTACTTTCTGCGGCCTGCGCCAGTACGCATGAATACCCGAATGGAAAGTTTTTCAGCGGGATTGGCAAGGCTCAGTGAGCGTGCACCGAAGGGGATGCTGCTGCTCGGCGCCGCAGTGGTTGCGGTTAGTCTGGCGCTGGTTCCGCTGGTCAAACTGCAGTTCTTCCCCAATGCTGATCGTGCGCAGGTCGTGGTCGAGCTGTTCATGCCGGAAGGAACCGACCAGCATTACACCACCGAGGTCGCCGCAGCGCTGGAGGCTCAGCTCATGAGGCAAGCCGGAGTGCTCTCGGTGCACCGTTTCACTGGCGCCACCGGCCCCAGTTTTTACTACAACCTCAACCGGTATCCGAAGGCCCCCAATCGGGCACGGCTGGTGGTCAATACCCGATCACTCGCTGACACCAGGCCGCTGATCCATTGGGTGCGCGATAGCGTAGCAGAGCAATGGCCCGAGCTGGATGTAGTGGCGACAACCCTGGGGCAGGGGCCGCCGCGCGAGGCACCGGTCGAGTTACGGGTTTACCATCCGGACGACCGTCAGCGTATTGCCTCTGCGGAGCAGTTGTTCGCGCTGCTCAAGCAGGTGCCGGGCGCGGTGGATGTGCGCCACGATATCGACCTCGGGGTGCCGACCGTCAGGATCGAGGTGGACGATGCCCAGGCGCAGCGCTTCGGGTTGAACCGGGCCGATGTGGCGCAGGCGCTGTTCCGCCAGAGTCTCGGAACGACGGTTGAGCAATATCGCCAGGAGCTGGACCCGATTCCGATCTTGTTACGCACCCACGAGGGCAGTCAGCAATCCCTGCAGCGACTGCTGTCTGCCAACGTGTTTAATGCACAGGGGCAGGCCGTGCCGCTGACTGCCGTGGCGAGAGTGGTGCCCGCCTGGCAGCCAGCGAGTATTCGCCAGCGTGATGGCGTGCGTGTGCTGACGGTGACTGCCGGCCTGGAGCAGGGCTACAGCTTCAGTCAGGTTCTGCAGGCGCTGCAGGAACGGCTCACCCAGGTGGCATTGCCGGTCGGTACACGGCTGGAAATAGGCGGCGACAGTGAGGGCTCTGGCGATGCCAACCGTGCGCTGTTTACCACGGCACCCATCGGTATTCTGTTGTTGCTGTTCTTCCTGCTGCTGCAGTTCAATTCGTTCAAGCGCCTCGGCATCGTGCTGCTGACGGTGCCGCTTGCCAGCGCGGGCGTGCTGCCCGGATTGGTGTTTTCCGGTGTGCCGTTTGGCTTCCAGTCGCTGCTTGGGGTTATCGCGCTCGTTGGTATCGTGGTCAATAACGCGATTGTGCTGATCGACGTGGTGGATCAGGGCTTGGCGCAGGGCCGAACGATTGATCGGTCGGTGTCTGATGCGGTGGTGCGTCGAACCCGGCCGATTCTGTTGACGACGGCCACGACCATCGCCGGGCTGCTGCCGCTGGCATTCTCCAGTTCGACACTATGGCCGCCAATGGCCTGGGCGATTATTTCCGGCCTGCTGGCCTCCACGGTACTCACCTTGTTGGTGGTGCCAGCGGTCTGTCGGCTGTGGTTACGGCCGACCCTGTCAGCGACCGAAAGGGAGGCGGTGCAGATGAACTGAGGGCTGCACGGGAGTGCTGAAGATATTTTCAATAAATCTTCTGCAAGTGCTTGACTCGGTTGATAGAATCTATAAAATGCGCGCCAGTTCAGACGGACAAGGTGAGCGACTTAAGGTCGATTTCCAGCAGCCGTAAGAACGATGCGCAGCGGTAGTTCAGTTGGTTAGAATACCGGCCTGTCACGCCGGGGGTCGCGGGTTCGAGTCCCGTCCGCTGCGCCATTATTCAAGAAGCCCCAGTTCGCAAGAGCTGGGGTTTTTTTGTGTCTTTTTTTCGGGTTGACTCGGCGCTACTTCAGATGGCTCGGGTCAATCGGCTCGCCGTTCCAGGCGTGCAGTCGCCCGCGAATGTCCTCAAACATGGCGTCGTATTCATGATGCGCTGTCAGCGACATGAACTCCGGCGTCAATACGCCGTGTCGACGCAGAATATGGTCGACATTGCTGGCGAAGTTGAAAGCGGTATCACGCGGCAGCGAAAAGCGCTCGTGAATTTCGTTGTCGTTTACTGTGCCATCGACGGTGAAGTCCACGCCTTTGCGCTGATCTTCGATGCTGTAGCGGATGTCGAGGCTGAACCCGGTGTCGGATGGCAGCAGGCGGATACGGCTGATATGCAGGTGACCCGGTTCGAACATGTATTCCTCCGGTAAAAGGTTCGAGCAGTGTTCGTGGTTATAGAACGATTTCTCTGTGATGTGAACCGCCCGGCTGGCATAGGTCTTGCTCAATGTGGGTAGATCAATCGTGGCGGAGAAACATTCATGTCATCAGCGCTGGACTTCATGCTGGCAGCGCGGCGCAGCGAAATGCAAGGCTTGCAGGCCCTGTCGCTGACCTGTGCACTGGTTACCGAGGTAAGCCGCCTGGTGCATGCGCTGCAGCGTGAACGAGGTTACTCCAATTTCTGCCTGGGCGGTGAGGCTGATAGCCATCGCGAGTCCCTTGATGCACTCAGTGAGGCGGCCGCCGAGCAGGAAATTGTTGTGCGCAGGGCCTTCGAGCAGATCCACCCGGAAAGCAGCGTCGGCGCCGACAAGGCCCGTCTGTTCACGCGTATTGCTTATGTGTTGCATAGTCTGGACGGTCTGCCCGGGCTGCGTGAGCGCGTACGCGCCGAGTCGCTGTCGGCGGCTGAAGCCACGCGGCTGTTTTCCCGGCAGATCGCGGGATTGCTGGCCGTGGTGTTCGATGCGGCTGATACGGCGGTGGATCCGCGGGTAACGCGTGCTTTGGTTGCACTGTTCAATTTCATGCAGGGCAAGGAGCTGGCCGGGCAGGAGCGGGCGACAGGGGTAGCGGGTTTTATGGCCGGTTACTTCGATCCGGCGGTGCAGGGCAAGCTGCGTTTTCTGCAGGATGGTCAGGCGCGCTGCTTTGAGAGCTTTCAGCAGGCGGCAGACGCGCCGTCACTGGCATTGTGGCAGACGCTCTGTGCTGACGAGTTGCTTGAGCAGATTGCGCGCCTGCGGCAGATGGCCGAGCGCACTAGTACAGAGCAACGGGTGCAGGGCGCATTGGGCGATGTCTGGTTTGAGCTGACCACCCAGCGCATTGATGCGATGAAGCAGATTGAGGATCAGCTGGCTGTCCATCTGCAGCAGTTGTGTGCGGAGAAGATCGCGCAGGCGCAGGCCGATCTGGATAACCAGCGAAGATTGATACGCCAGTTGGACAAGCTGGATCACGGCAGTGCCGATCCGGCGGTCAAACTCTATAACGTGCAGGCGACCGACTTTCAGAGTCTGCCCAGCGAGGCGCCGGGCGGGCAGGTCAATGGCTCGCTGCTGGATCTGCTGCACGAGCAGACGGCGCGCCTGCAGCAGTTGCAGGACGAACTGGAGGACGCCCGCCAGACGCTTAACGAGCGCAAGGTGATCGAGCGCGCCAAGGGGCTGCTGATGAAGCAGCATGGCCTCAATGAGCAAGACGCCTACCGCGCCCTGCAGAATGCAGCGATGGAGCGCAATCAGCGTCTGGCCGAGGTTGCCCGTACGGTGTTGAGCTACAACGACATGCTCAAGGGCACCGGCAGCACGGCTGGTTGAATCAGTGTGGCCTGCACTGCGGTAGTGCGAGCTGCGTGCCATGGTGGTGCAATCCGATTCAGCAGTACGGCAGTTGACATGGCCTAGGTCGGTCACTACTCTCAGCCTCGCTTCAGGTTCCCTCCAATTCGAGGAGGGTGAAACTGGGAAGCCGGTGCGTCTGCCAGAGCAGACAATTCCGGCGCTGCCCCCGCAACGGTAAGCGACGTCCGCCAACAAGGCGAGGCACCTGAAATACGCCACTGTGCTGAATGCATGGGAAGGCTCAGGTAGTCGGACTCACGTCCAGTCGCAAGCCCGGAGACCGGCCTGATGCCTTTCACGACAGTGCGGTGGGCGCTGTAGGTGTGCGGCGTCCTCCCCGTGTTCATGCCGTGTTCCTGCCGCTCCAGCCTGTCCCGATCAGACAGTGTCGTACGGGTCGGTACGACGGAGCAGCCAAGCAGCATGACAATCCTTGCACGCGCCCCTCTGGCGCTGGGCCTTATTGGCCTGTCCTCCCTTTCTTTCGCCAGCACTGTGGATCTCGGTCGCGATGTCGTGACCGCCACCCGGACCAGTCACGCCAGCAATATTGCCGCCACTACGGTTTTCGAGCGGACCGATATCGAGCGCCTACAGGTCAATACGGCCGAAGAGCTGCTGCGCCGTGCAACCGGGGTCAACCTTATCAACAACGGCGGCCCGGGCAAGAGCACCTCGCTGCAGATTCGTGGTAGCAGCGACAAGCACGTGTTGGTGATGATCGACGGCGTGCGTGTCGGCTCGGCGACCTCAGGCGTTGCTGCACTGCAGAACCTGCCGGTTGAGCAGATCGAACGGATCGAGATCGTCCGCGGCCCACGCTCAAGCCTGTATGGCTCCGAGGCCCTTGGCGGTGTAGTGCAGATCTTTACCCGCAAAGGTGGTGATGGTCTGACGCCGTATTTCTCGACCACTGTTGGCAGTCGCCAGCATCGCGCCGGTACCGCCGGTGTCTCCGGTGGCGATGACAATGCCTGGTTCAACCTGGGTATCAGCAGTCTGGATACCGAGGGCTACGATGCGCGGCCATCCCGCGAGAAGGACCACGACGGCTACCGTGAACTGTCGGCCAGCTTGTCCGGCGGCTACCGTTTCGCCAACGGCTTGCTGCTGGATGCCAATCTCCTGCAGGTCGAGTCGCACAACGATTACGACTCCGGCAACAAGGCCAACGCCGACAGTGTGTTGAGAGCCTATGGCGCGCGCGCGCGATTTGCGCCGTCGTCGTTCTGGGATGTCACCCTGCAGGTGGGCCGCAGCGAGGACAAGAACGAAAACTACAAGGGTAGTAGTTTCGATACCCGCTACGACACGCGCCGTGACAGTGCAAGCTGGCAGAACGACCTGGCGCTGAGCGCCAATCAGCTGCTGACTGTCGGTTATGACTGGCAGCAGGACAGCATCAGCAGCAGCGTCGATTACCCGGAAGACAGCCGTTACAACCACGGTCTGTTTGCCCAATACCTGTTGCAGGCAGGTCGCCATGAGTGGCAGCTGGGGCTGCGTCATGACGATAACGAAGCATACAGTGAGCACACCACCGGCAGTGTCGGTTACGGCTATGCGCTAACCGACAGCATCAGTCTGACCACCAGCTACGGTACGGCCTTTAGGGCCCCGACCTTCAACGAGCTGTATTACCCCGGATATGGCAACCCGGCTATCGAGGCGGAGACCTCACGTAACCTGGAAGTCGGGCTGCGTGGCCAGCACCGTTGGGGTAGTTGGTCGGCCAACGCCTTCCGCAATGACATCGACGACATGATTGCCAGCGTCCGTGTTGGCGGAGTGTCGATGGCCGAGAACGTCGATAAGGCGCGTATCACCGGTCTGGAGCTGGAAGTGCTGACTCAGCAGCTGGGTTGGAGCTGGCAGGCGAACCTGACCCTGCAGGACCCGGAGAACCGCTCCAGCAGCGCTGATGACGACCTGCTGCTGCGTCGGGTGCCGGAGCAGATTTTCAACCTGGATGTCGACCGCCGCTTTGGCCGTATCGGTCTGGGTGCGAGCGTCCACGCCGAGGGTCGCCGCTGGAATAACGCCACCAACACCAGCGACCTGCATGGCTACAACACCGTTGAGCTGCGGGCCGAGTACTGGCTGAGTGATGCCTGGCGGGTGCAGGCACGGGTCAGCAACCTGTTCGACAACGAGTATGAAACCGCCGCGACCTATACGCAGCCGGGCCGTGCAGGGTATCTGACTCTGCGTTACCAGCCGCTGTAATCGCGTCGTTTGACTGGCGCCGCCGTTCGCGGTGGCGCCCTGAATAAAAAGCCGGGCAATGCCCGGCATTGACGTTTGGAAAAACCGCAAAGGAGAAAGGCTGTGCTGAAGACCTCGAAACATACCCAACTGGTGGTTGGCGCGCTGCTGCTGGCGCTGATGATCATGACGCGCGGTAGCCACTTCCCGCAGCTCAACCTGCCAAGCGCCTCCTGGGCGGTGTTCTTCCTGGTCGGCGTGCTGCTGCGCCCGGTCTGGGCGTATCCGCTGTTTTTTGCCGCTGCTGTGGCGGTGGACGTGCTGACCGTTGGCTGGGCCAATGTGGGGCACCATTGCATGACCATCGCCTACTGGGCGCTGCTGCCCGGCTACGCGGCTCTGTGGTTCGGCGGCCGTCTGTACGCTGGCTGGCACCGTGAACAGGCCTCGTCGCTGCTGGTTCTGGTACCGACCATGATGGTCAGCGCGCTGGTCTGTCAGGTGTTTACCAGCGGTGGCTTTTACTGGTTCTCCGGCCGCTACGCCGAGCCGACTTTTGTTGGCATGATCGAGCGTCTGGCTCATTACTACCCGTCCTATCTGAGCACCATGGCGGCCTACGTTGCCGTGGCGGTCGTGCTGTACGTGGGTGCGCGCAGTGCGGCAGCGCTGTTCGGTAACTCGAGCCAGCGCGCATGAGCGAATCTGCCGAGCGCGATCAGCGCCACCGCGAGCGCATGCAGCGCAAGAAGCAGGTGGTTGATGAGAAAATCGCCCAGGCACCTGACGAACGCGGCGTGCTGCTGGTGCTGACCGGCAATGGCAAGGGCAAGAGCAGCTCCGGTTTCGGCATGGCCGCCCGCGCGCTAGGGCATGGTCTGCGCGTAGGTATCGTGCAGTTCATCAAGGGCGCGCGCAGTACCGGTGAGGAAACCTTCTTCCGGCGCTTCCCTGATGAGGTGCGCTATCACGTTATGGGCGCCGGCTTTACCTGGGAAACCCAGAACCGGCAGGACGACATCGCCAAGGCCGAAGCCGCCTGGGCCGTAGCGGTTGAGCTGATGCGCGATCCGCAGGTCGCGCTGGTGCTGCTGGATGAGCTGAATATCGCGCTGAAATACGGTTACCTGCAGCTCGATCAGGTGATCGCCGATATTCAGGCGCGGCCGGCCCATCAGCACGTGGTCGTCACCGGCCGCGGTGCGCCGCCGGCGTTGGTTGAGGCTGCGGACACCGTGACCGATATGGGCATGACCAAGCACGCGTTCAAGGCGGGCATCAAGGCGCAGAAGGGGGTGGAGTTTTGACCGCACGCGCTTGCCCGGCGATGCTGATCGCCGCACCGGCCTCGGGGCAGGGCAAAACCACAGTGACTGCTGCATTGGCGCGGCTGCACAGCCGGCAGGGCAGAAAGGTGCGGGTGTTCAAATGTGGCCCGGACTTTCTTGATCCGATGATTCTGCAGGCCGCCAGTGGTGCGCCGGTGTATCAGCTGGACTTGTGGATGGTTGGCCTGGAGCAGTCCCGCCGGTTGCTCTGGGAAGCGGCGGCCGAAGCCGATCTGATTCTGATTGAGGGCGTCATGGGGTTGTTCGACGGTACGCCGTCTGCAGCTGATCTTGCCCGTGAGTTTGGCGTGCCGGTACTGGGTGTTATCGATGGCTCCTGTATGGCGCAAACCTTTGCGGCGGTGGCCTGGGGGCTGGCGAACTTCCAGCCGGATCTGGGCTTTGCCGGGGTGCTGGGCAACAAGCTGGGCAGTGTTCGTCACGGCGAGATTCTGCGCGACAGTCTGCCGGACAGCCTGCACTGGTATGGCGGCCTGCCCAGAGCCGCTGACCTCGAACTGCCGAGCCGACACCTTGGGTTGGTACAGGCCGCCGAGCTGCCGGATCTGCTGGCGCGGCTGGATGCCGCAGCCGATGCCTTGGAGCAGAGCAGTGGTGCCCCTTTGCCGGAACCGGTGAGCTTCCCGGCACCGAGTGCCGAGGCGCTGCAGCCGTTGTTGGCGGGCGTGCGTATCGGTGTGGCGCGAGATCAGGCCTTTGCCTTTGTCTATCAGGCCAATCTGGCGCTGCTGCAGGCGATGGGCGCTGAACTTAGCTTCTTCTCGCCGCTTGCCGACGAGGCGCTGCCGGAAGTCGACAGTGTGTATCTGCCCGGCGGCTATCCCGAGTTGCACGGCGAGACCCTGGCCGCGAATGCGGTGATGGCGCAGGCGCTGCAAGCCCATCACGCCGCTGGCAAGCCGCTGGTCGCCGAGTGCGGCGGGATGCTGTATCTGCTGGATGCCCTGACCGACCGTGATGGCGTGCAGCACCGCATGGCCGGATTGCTGCCGGGCAAGGCGGTGATGCAGTTACGCCTGGCGGCACTGGCGCTGCAGGAGGTGCGCTTGCCCGAGGGCACGCTGCGCGGCCACACCTTCCATCATTCGCTGCTGGATACCCGACTGGAAGCGTTGGCACAGGGCGAATGTCCGAACTACCGGCGCACCAGCGAAGCGGTGTTTCGTGACAGCCGGCTGACGGCGTCCTACATCCATTTCTACCTGCCGAGCAATCCGCAGGCTGCGGCGGCGCTGTTCCGGCCATGACCCGGCACGCCTTTGACCCGCAGGAGCGTGACGCGGTGTACCGCGCCATTCGCGAGCGCCGCGACATGCGCCACTTTGCTGCGGGCGAGGTACCGCAAGAGCAGTTGCAGCGTTTGTTGCAGGCCGCGCATCAGGCCCCGAGCGTCGGCCTGATGCAGCCCTGGCGCTTTGTGCGAATTACCCGCCAAGCGCTACGCGAGTCGATCCATCAGTTGGTGGAACAGGAGCGGCTGGAGACGGCGCGTGCCCTGGGCGAGCGGGAGGACGAGTTCATGCGACTCAAGGTCGAAGGGGTACTGAGCTGCGCTGAGCTGCTGGTCGCAGCCTTGCCGCCGGGGCGCGAGGCGCATGTGTTCGGTCGCCGGACCATGCCAGACATGGATCTGGCCTCGGTCGCCTGCGCCATCCAGAACCTCTGGCTGGCGGCGCGGACGGAAGGGCTGGGGCTGGGCTGGGTCTCGCTGTTCGATCCGCAGGCGCTGGCCGACCTGCTGGCGTTGCCAGCGGGTGCGCGACCGGTCGCGGTGCTCTGTCTGGGCCCGGTCGATGCGTTCTACAGCCGGCCGATGCTGGAGCAAGAACGCTGGGCTGAGGCCCGACCGCTGGATGACATGCTGTTTACCGATCAATGGGAGGAGCGCTGATGAGCGCGTTCGGGCCGCAACGTATTGTTTGCCTGTCGACTGAAACCTGCGAAGTGCTCTATGCGCTCGGTGAACAGCAGCGCATTGTCGGCATCTCCGGCTTCACCGTGCGGCCCCCGCAGGCGCGCAAGGAAAAACCCAAGATCGGCGCGTTCACCAGCGCGAAGCACGACGAGATTCTCGCTCTGCAGCCGGATCTGGTGCTGGGTTACTGCGACCTGCAGGCAGACATAGTTGCCGACCTGGCGCGGGCAGGGCTGGAAGTTCACCTGTTCAACCAGCGCAGTATTGCCGGCATCTTGGCAATGATTCGTACGCTGGGGGCGCTGGTGGGCGCGGCAGATCGCGCCGAGGCGCTGGTTCAGGAACTGGAAGGGCGCATGGCGGCGGTTGCCGCGCAGGCAGCGGCACTGCCGCGTCGCCCGCGAGTGTATTTCGAGGAGTGGAATGAGCCGCTGATCAGTGGCATCGGCTGGGTCAGCGAGTTGATCGCTCTGGCCGGTGGCGAGGATTGCTTCAGTGATCTGGCCGCACTGCCGCGGGCGAAGCAGCGCATCATCGCCGACCCGCTTGAAGTGGTGCGGCGCGCGCCCGATATCATCATCGGCTCCTGGTGCGGCAAGCGCTTTTGCCCGGAACAGGTGGTCGAGCGTGACGGCTGGAATCAGGTTCCGGCGGTGGCGCAGGCGCAGCTGTTCGAGATCAAGTCGGCCGACATTCTGCAGCCGGGGATCGGCGCACTGACCGACGGGTTGGATCAGCTCGCTGCGCTGATTCGCCAGTGGGCGCTTTCATGAGTCTGCTCGGGCCGCTGGTGGTGGCTGGGGTGACGCTGGATGCGCTGCTGGGTGAACCGCGTCGGCATCATCCGCTGGTGGGCTTTGGCAATCTCGCCGCTGGGCTGGAGCAGCGTCTGAATACCACGGCTGGCGGCAGCATCGCCCGCGGCGCGCTGGCCTGGGTGCTGGCAGTGGTACCGCCGATAGCCCTGGTCTGGTGGCTGGCGGCGCAGCCAGTGATCGGCTGGCTGGTATCACTGCTGTGTCTGTACGCGGCCATCGGTTGGGAAAGCCTTGGCGCCCATGCCCGGCCCGTTGCACAGGCGCTGGAGCGCGGGGATCTGCCGCGCGCGCGCGAGCTGGTCGGACGCATGGTCAGCCGCGACACCCGTGCGCTGGACGAGGAGGGCGTCGCCCGCGCTACCGTCGAATCGGTGCTGGAGAATGGCAGTGACGCGGTGTTTTCGGCGCTGTTTTGGTTTGCTGTGGCCGGCGCCCCCGGTGTTGTTCTGTACCGACTGGCCAACACGTTGGATGCGATGTGGGGTTACCGCTCGCCGCGTTTTCTGCTGTTCGGCCGCGTCGCGGCGCGGCTGGACGATGTGCTCAATTTTATTCCTGCCCGGCTGGTGGCGGTGAGCTACGCACTGTGCGGCAACGCGCGGCTGGCCTGGCGTTGCTGGCGCAGCCAGGCTCGGCTGTGGGACAGCCCCAACGCCGGACCGGTGATGGCCGCAGGTGCCGGTGCGCTGGAGCGCGAGCTGGGTGGCCCGGCGATGTATCACGGCCGAGTCGAACAGCGCCCGCTGCTTGGCGAAGGGCCGCGTGCGGTGGCCGCCGATATTGACCGTGCGCTGCTGCTGGTGCGTCGCAGCGTGCTGCTGTGGGTGCTGGTGATCGTACTGATCTGGGGAGTTAGCCATGCTTGAACACGGAGGGCGTTTGCGTGAAGCCGCCCGGCGCTTCAACCGGCCGGTAGAGCAGTGGCTTGACCTGTCCACCGGCATCTCGCCCTTTGCCTGGCCGATACCGGCGCTGCCGCAATCTATCTGGCAGCGCCTGCCCGAAACCGACGATAACCTGTCAGGCGTGGCCGGTGACTATTACGGTGCCCCTGCCGCGCTGCCGGTGGCTGGCTCGCAGGCGGCCATTCAGGCGTTACCGCTGTTGCGCGCCCCAAGTCGGGTCGGGGTGCTGGAGCCGACCTACGCCGAGCATGCCGACGCGTGGCGCCGGGCCGGGCACGCGGTGCGCAGCGTGCAGCTGGATGACGTTGCCGACGTGCTGCCGCAGCTGGATGTGCTGCTCGCAGTGAATCCGAACAACCCCACCGCTCAACTGCTTACAACCGAGCAACTGCTGAAATGGCACGCCGAGCTGGCGAGCCGGGGTGGCTGGCTGCTGGTTGATGAAGCCTTTATGGATGTTACACCCGAGCACAGCCTTGCCAGCTTCACCGACCGGGAAGGGCTAATCGTGCTGCGTTCGCTGGGTAAGTTCTTTGGTCTGGCCGGTCTGCGTTTGGGATTTGTGCTGGCGGCTCCTGCCTTGCTGGGCCAACTGGAGAAGGCTCTGGGCCCCTGGGCCGTGAGCGGTCCGGCCCGGGCGGTCGGCCTTGCCGCGCTGCTGGATGCCAGCACCCAGCAGCTCTGGCGCTATCGGCTGAAGACCGCCAGTGAGCGGCTCGATGCGCTGCTGATACAGGCGGGTCTGAGCGGCGGGGCGGGTTGTGGCTTGTTCCAGTGGCGTGAGTCGGAACGCGCCGAGCGGCTGTACCTCAATCTGGCCCTGCAGGGCGTACTCGTGCGCCTGTTCCCGGCCCTCAACGGACTGCGTTTTGGTCTGCCCCATCACCAGCGCGACTGGGAACGGCTTGAGCAGGCCTTGAACACGAGCATGAGAGCACGACAATGACAACGCTGATGGTGCAGGGCACCACCTCTGATGCCGGCAAGAGTACGCTGGTCAGCGCCTTGTGCCGCTGGCTGGTCCGTCAGAACGTGGTGGTGGCGCCGTTCAAGCCGCAGAACATGGCGCTGAACGCGGCGGTCACCGCCAATGGCGGCGAGATCGGCCGGGCGCAGGCGGTGCAGGCGCAGGCCGCGCGCGTGCCGACCCACACCGACCTCAATCCGATTCTGCTTAAGCCCAATACCGACGTGGGGGCGCAGGTGATCATCAACGGCCACCCGATCGGCACCATGGATGCGGTGAGCTACCACGCTTACAAGCCGACCGCGATGCAGGCGGTGCTGGCAGCTCATGGTCGTCTTTGCGAGTGGGCGCAGGTCGTGATGGTGGAAGGCGCCGGTTCGCCGGCCGAGATCAATCTGCGTGAAGGCGATATCGCCAATATGGGCTTTGCCGAGGCGGTTGATTGCCCGGTGATCATCGTTGCCGACATCGACAAGGGCGGGGTATTCGCGCACCTGGCCGGCACGCTGGCGCTGCTGTCCGAATCAGAGCAGGCCCGGGTAAGGGGCTTTGTCATCAACCGTTTCCGTGGCGACATCGCGCTGTTGGAGCCGGGGCTGCGGTGGCTGGAGCAGTACACCGGCAAGCCGGTGCTCGGCGTTCTGCCGTATCTGCAGGATCTGCATCTGGAGGCGGAAGATGCGGTCGAGACGCGGCAGGTCGGCGGCGCTGCCGACGCGCTGCGGGTCGTGGTGCCGGTGTTGCCGCGTATCAGCAATCACACCGACTTTGATCCGTTGCGCCTGCATCCGCAGGTTGACCTGCAGTTCATTCCGGCCGGGCAGGCGTTGCCGCCGGCTGACCTCATTATTCTGCCCGGCTCCAAGAGCGTACGGGCGGATCTGCAGCATCTGCGCGCGGAGGGCTGGGATCAGGATATCGCTCGTCATCTGCGCTACGGCGGTCGGCTGCTGGGCATTTGCGGCGGCTTTCAGATGCTGGGTAACTGTGTTGATGATCCGCTCGGACTTGAAGGGCCGGCTGGTACAGAGCGGGGTCTGGGATTGTTGGACATGGTCACCGAGTTGCGTATCGATAAGCAGCTGCGCAATGTTCGCGGACGGCTGAGCCTCGACCACGCGGAGGTCAGTGGCTATGAAATTCACGCCGGCACCAGCGAGGGGGACGCGCTCGAGAACCCCTTGGTGTTGCTCGATGACGACCGCGCCGATGGTGTGCTGAGTGATGACGGGCAGATAGCCGGTACCTACCTGCATGGCCTGTTCGAGTCCCCTGCAGCGCAGCAGGCACTGCTTGGCTGGGCCGGTTTGCAGCAGGCGCAGGGCGTCGACTACGCCGCCTTGCGCGAGCGCGATCTGGATCGGCTCGCCGACCTGGTTGAGCAGCATTTGGATACCGCAGCGTTGCGCGAGCTGTGCGGGGTGGCTCATGGCTGAGTTGATTCTCGGTGGTGCGCGTTCCGGCAAGAGCCGATACGCCGAGCAGCGCGCAACTGAAAGCGGGTTGGACGTGGTGTATATCGCGACCTGCCTGCCACGCGATGAGGAGATGCGCGAGCGGGTTGAACGCCACCGTCATCAGCGACCGGCAGATTGGGCGCTGGTCGAGGAGCCGTTGGCACTGGCGCGGGCACTTGCTGAGCAGGCGCGGGCTGACCGCTGCCTGCTGGTCGATTGCCTGACGCTGTGGCTGAGCAACCTGCTGCTGACTGACGACCCGCAAGCATGGGTGCGCGAGCGCAGCGCGTTGCTGGACGTGCTTACCACCTTGCCCGGGCGCATTCTGCTGGTCAGCAACGAAACCGGTCTGGGCGTCGTGCCGATGGGCGAGTTGACCCGCCGTTTTGTCGATGAGGCCGGCTGGCTGCATCAAGCGCTGGCGGCAACCTGTGAACGTGTGGTGTTCTGCGTTGCGGGTCTGCCGCAAGTGTTAAAAGGAGAAAAGCTGTGACAACACCGTGGTGGCAACAGCCGGTCGTACCTTTGGATGCGGGCCGCTTGGCTCAGGCGTTGGCGCGAGAGGCACAACTCACCAAGCCCGCCGGTTCCCTGGGGCGCCTGGAACAGGTCGCGGTAACCCTGGCCAGCCTGCAGCGCCGTGGCACACCCAGCCTGGAGCGCATCTGGATCAGCGTTTTTGCCGCCGATCACGGTATCGCGGTTGAAGGGGTGTCGGCCTTTCCGCAGGAAGTCACCGGACAGATGCTGGCCAATTTTGCCCAGGGTGGCGCTGCGATCAGTGTACTGGCGCGGCATCTTGGCGCACCGCTGGAACTGATCGACCTGGGGTTGGCGCACGAGATTGCGCCGCTACCGGGGGTGCACCATCTCAATATTGCCGCGGGTACAGCGAGTTTCCTGCACGGCGCAGCAATGACCGCAGCGCAATGCGATGCCGCGCTGCGCGTCGGTCAGGAGGCTGTTCAGCGGGCTGTCGAGGATGGTGCCGAGCTATTTATCGGTGGTGAGATGGGGATAGGCAATACCAGCAGCGCCTGTGCGCTGTCGGCCTTGCTGCTGGACCAGCCGGTGAGCGAGCTGGTGGGCCTTGGCACCGGACTCACGGCGCTTGGATTACGGCACAAGAGCAGGATCATCGAGCGGGCTGTGGCCCATCATCGCCCGCATGCCAATGACGCGTTTGAGACGCTGCGTCGGGTTGGTGGGCTGGAGGTGGCGGCGCTTGCCGGGGCCTATGTCGCAGCTGCGCAGAACGGCCTGCCGGTGCTGGTGGACGGTTACATCAGTACGGCCGCCGCGTTATGCGCCGTACGCATGAACACAGACGTTCGTCGCTGGTTGCTCTACAGCCACCGTGGCGCTGAGCCGGGGCATCGTTTTCTGCTACAGGAGCTGGATGCTGAACCTTTGCTGTCTCTGGATCTGCGCCTGGGGGAGGCGAGCGGCGCGGCCCTGGCGGTACCGCTGCTGCAGGCCGCCTGCAGGCTACACAATGAAATGGCGACCTTCGCAGAGGCGGCAGTCTCGGGGAGCCTGGTATGAGTCTGCGGTTGCTGCTGCTGCGCCATGGCGAGACACAGCAAGGCGGTGGTCTGCGTGGCAGTATCGATGACGATCTCACCGACCTGGGATGGCAGCAGATGTGGGGGGCACTGCCGGCATTACCTGACTGGCAGCGTATTGTCAGTTCCCCGCTACGCAGGTGCGGCCTGTTTGCGCTGCAGCTGAGCCTGCGCGACGGGCTCCCTTTGAGTTATGCCGACGGCCTGCGCGAACTGCACTTCGGCCAATGGGAAGGCCGTCACCCCAGCGATCTGATGCTGGACCAGGCTGACGCGCTGGGCGCCTTCTGGTCTGACCCTTATGGTTTCACGCCGCCGGATGGTGAGCCTGTGGCCCGGTTTGCCGAGCGGGTCTGGGCGGCGCTGGCGCAGCTGGAGCGCGAGTACCCTGACCAGACGTTGCTGCTGGTCACTCACGGCGGCGTGATGCGCTTGTTGCTTGCCGCAGCACGGGGTTTGCCCGCCGCGCAGTTACTGCAGGTTGAGGTGGCCCACGGCGCGCTGTATCGCCTGACCTACCGGAACGGTCGCGTTGAGGAGCTCCCGGCATGATTCCCTTTGGCCTCGCCCTGCAACTGCTGAGCCGCATACCTGTGCGACTGTGGCGTGAGCCGACCGGTCAGGAGCTCGGCCGCTCACTGTTGTGGTATCCGGCTGTTGGGCTGTTGCTCGGCTTTGCGCTGCTGCTTCTGAGCTGGCTGCTTGGCGGTGTTGCTACGCCGCTGGCTGCCGCGCTGTTGCTGGTTTTCTGGGTCTGGTTTAGCGGCGGTCTGCACCTTGACGGGCTGGCCGATACGGCGGATGCCTGGGTCGGCGGCATGGGGAGTGCCGAACGGACTTTGAAGATCATGAAGGATCCGGCCTGCGGACCGGTCGGGGTGACCGTGCTGGTCTTGCTGCTGCTGGTGAAGTGGGCGGCACTGGTCAGCCTGCTTGAAACTGCGGCTTGGCCGGCATTGCTGCTGGCGCCCTGGCTGGCGCGCGGCGCGCTGGCCGGGCTGCTGCTGAGTACGCCCTATGTACGGCCTCAGGGGATGGGCTCGCTGCTGGTGGCGCAGATGCCCCGTGAGCGTCTGAAGCTAACGCTGCTACTGCACACCGGCCTGACCTTGTGCCTCGGCTGGGTTGGCCTGTTGGCGCTGGTCGTGACCATCAGCCTGCTGGCGTTGTGGCGACGTTCGCTGCTCGCTCGGCTGGGCGGTACAACGGGTGACACCGCCGGGGCCCTGGTTGAAGTGATCGAGGCGGCGGTGCTGGCAGTGGTTGCCGTGCAGCTGGTCTGATCTGGATCAAACCCGGGCGGAACCTATGTGGGTTATTTTCATCTCAGTGTCATCTGATGTGACTAAGGTCAGGTCGAGACCAGAACATTGAAACGAAGAAGGAACCTCACATGAGTGACTACATTGAAGAATTGATCGAACTGCAATCCCAACAGTGGGATGACGACGTGGAAGATGCCGAAGAGTTATGATGCTCTTCGCGCAATTTCTTTCTTTTATTTTTAACTGCCTGTTTTTAAATACTATTCTTTTATTCCCTCCGCAATAACTGTCTTTCTGTAGCTACCGGGGGCTGTGCCGGTCCAGCGTTTGAATGCGCGCTGAAATGCCTCAGGTGCCGAGAAGCCGAGCAGGAACGCAATCTCCCCCAACGCCATTTCTGTGTCGCGGATATAGGTGATCGCGAGGTTTCTCCGCATCTCGTCAATGATCTGCTGATAGCTCGTACCCGCCTCCTGGTGCAAGCGGCGACGCAAGGTCCAGGCAGGTAACCCCAGTTCATAAGCCGCCTGCGCCAGAGACGGCGGCTGACTGTCCAGTTGCGGAGCAATCAGCGTTTCCACCCGCTCACGCAGGCCCCGGTGACGAGTCAGCTCGTTCAACCGCTGTGCACACAGCTCGCGCAGGTGTGCGTGGGTCGGCGCGGCGCTTTGCGCCAGCGGCAGGTCAAGGCTGCGCGGCTCCCAGACCAGCTGGTTGTGTGGCTGCTCGAAATGCACCGGGCAGCCGAAGAACGGTTCGTAGCGCGCTGCATAGGGCGGTGCCGGAAATTCGATGTGTACTTCACGCAGTTGGGCCTTGCCGCCGGTCAGGTCCCGGCCTACCTGGGCACGTGCAGCCAATGCGGAATCGACCACAAACAGGTTGAACATGTTGTATGGGCTGATCGAATAGAAGCGCAGGGCGGGTGGCTCAAAGCTTGAGTGACCGCGATAGTTCTGGCTGCCGAGCAGCTCGAACTCGATCATGGTGCTGAACGCTGCGCCGAGGTTCGGCGCGCACTGCGCCGCCATGCCACTCAGGCCAAGATGGCTGATGCGACTGCACTGACCCATCAGCAGGCCGATGGCGGGCTCGCGAGTGTAGCGAATCGCCGCGTTACCCAGACGCATGAATCGCGGAATGCTGATACGGGCGTGGGGCTGCGCCAACAGGGCGTCGGTGATACGAAACCGGCCAAATAGCGGCGCCGGGTCCAGCCCCATGCGCAGGATGGCTTCGCGCAGGCTGAGCAGGTAGCCGACGGACAGGTCACCGAGTTTCATTGTGGACGTTGCTCCGGGGCGGGTAGGTACCTAAGGAGTGTAATTCAAGGTTATTAAAGTGTCATTTAAGGTTATTGAGTAAGCCGGTTACCGGGCCTATTGTTGGGGCCATAACGAGGCGCCGGACAGGTATCCGCTGCGCCATCCTGATGATGCTGGAGTATCCGATGAGCGAACAATCTTTGTATCCGCACCTGCTGGCCCCGCTGGACCTGGGCTTTACCAAGCTACGCAACCGTACCCTGATGGGCTCAATGCATACCGGTCTGGAAGAACGCCCGAACGGTTTCAATCGTCAGGCGGCCTACTTTGCTGAGCGCGCCCGCGGTGGTGCGGGGCTGATTGTCACCGGTGGTATCGGACCGAACGAGGAAGGCTGTGTTGCCCAGGGCGCGGCCAAGATGACCACGCCTGAAGAGGCTGCCCAGCACAAGGTGATCACCGACGCGGTGCATGCCGAGGGCGGCAAAATCTGCATGCAAATCCTGCACGCGGGCCGTTACGCCTACAGCCCCAAACAGGTTTCCGCCAGTGCGGTTCAGGCGCCGATCAACCCGTTCACCCCCAAGGAACTGGACGAGGAAGGGATAGAAAAGCAGATCTCTGACTTTGCCCGTTGCGCCACCTTGGCCAAGGAGGCGGGTTACGACGGTGTTGAAGTCATGGGCTCGGAAGGGTACTTCATCAATCAGTTTCTGGTTGCCCACGTCAACAAGCGGACTGACCGCTGGGGCGGTAGCTACGAGAATCGCATGCGCCTGCCGGTTGAGATTGTCCGCCGGGTCCGTGAAGCGGTCGGCCCTGAGTTCATCATCATCTATCGGCTGTCGATGCTCGACCTGGTCGAAGGTGGCAGCACCTGGGATGAAGTGGTCATGCTGGCCAAGGCCATCGAGCAGGCTGGTGCGACCATCATCAATACCGGTATCGGCTGGCACGAAGCGCGGATTCCGACCATCGCCACCAAAGTGCCGCGTGGCGCTTTCGCCAAGGTGACCGCCAAGCTCAAGGGCGAGGTGTCGATCCCGCTGGTGACCACCAACCGCATCAATACCCCGGAACTGGCCGACCAACTGCTGGCCGACGGCGCGGCGGACATGATTTCCATGGCGCGTCCGTTCCTCGCTGATCCGGATTTCGTCAACAAGGCGGCCGCCGGTCGTGCCGATGAGATCAACACCTGCATCGGCTGTAACCAGGCCTGCCTGGATCACACCTTTGGCGGCAAGCTGACCAGCTGTCTGGTCAACCCGCGTGCCTGTCACGAAACCGAGCTGAACTTCATTCCGACCACCCAGGTGAAGAACATCGCTGTGGTCGGTGCCGGTCCGGCCGGTCTGGCAGCTGCTACGGTTGCCGCCGAGCGCGGTCATCAGGTCACCCTGTTTGATGCGGCCGAGCAGATCGGTGGCCAGTTCAACATCGCCAAACTGGTGCCGGGCAAGGAAGAGTTCTATGAGACGCTGCGCTACTTCGCTAAGCGGATCGAGAAGACTGGCGTCAAGCTGGAACTCAATCGCCGTGTTGATGCGAGCGATCTGACCGAGTTCGACGAGGTGATTCTGGCGACCGGCATTGTGCCGCGCACACCGGCTATTCCAGGTATCGAGCACCCGAAGGTCATCAGCTATCTGGATGCCATTTTGCAGCGCAAGCCGGTCGGGCAGAAGGTCGCCGTGATCGGCGCCGGCGGTATCGGCTTTGACGTCTCCGAGATGATCACCCACCAGGGCACCAGCCCGAGCCAGGATATCGACTTGTTCTGGAAGGAGTGGGGGATCGACCCGCAGCTGGAAGCGCGTGGCGGTATTGCCGGTATCAAACCGCAGCCGCACCCGCCGGCCCGTGAGGTCTACCTGCTGCAGCGCAAGACCAGCAAGGTAGGTAACGGTCTGGGCAAGACCACTGGCTGGATTCATCGCGCGGGCCTGAAGAGCAAGCAGGTGCAGATGCTCAATTCGGTCAATTACCTCAAAGTGGATGACCAGGGCCTGCATATCAGCATTGGCGAGAACGGTGAACCCAAGGTGCTGCCGGTCGACACCATCATTCTCTGCGCCGGTCAGGAGCCGCTGCGCGAACTGCAGGATGGCTTGGTTGCTGCTGGCAAGAGCGTACATCTGATCGGTGGTGCTGACGTCGCTGCCGAGCTGGACGCCAAACGGGCAATTGATCAGGGTTCGCGCCTGGCTGCAGAGATTTGATTCGGCGCTAGTAACCTACAGGCGGCGCCCGTTTTTCGGGCGTCGCCGTTTACCGAAAATCTGCGACAGATTCCCGCTTTTCCCAACTATTCTTTCGGTCCGGCGAACCGCGTGCCAAATCGGTCACACACCAAAATGAACCTTTTGCCTACACTCACTGCCTGATAGAGGCGCGGGGTGCAATTGCCCGAGAATTGGCGCACAGTGTTGCTCGGGGCAAGGAGAAAGGGTCATGAATACGCCAACAAAGCCGCTGCTGACCGAGGCGGTCATGTTCTTTTCGGAGCGAGGTATCTCGAAGGAGATGCTGTTTCCCGAATTTGAGGCCCTGTTGGACGGCATGGTCGCGGCTCCCGAATACGCCGACGAAACTGTGGAGGCCGTCTTTCTGCAGATCAACACCCGGCTGCAGGTGCGTTCTGCCGTATTCTTCAATCTTGATTTTGACCTTGATGGCTACGTCAACCGACTGTGGAACCTGCCTTTGCGGCAGATTGCCGAACGTGGTGACCGTGGTCCTGACATGGGCGGTGGCCCGATCCGGCTGGTTTGTCTGGGGTTCAACAAGCAGCCGCAGTACCGGCCGATGTTGTGGAAGCCGGGTGCCCGCGGCAACAGCAACGATCTGGCGCTGGTCAAGGAAGCCGTAGCCCACAACGCGCTGGGTATTCTTGGCGAAGACGAAGAGGCCATTCGCTACATCGCTCCCGAACGTTTGCATATGGCTGCCGAGGACACCTGGTACGGTGGCGGGCAGGTCAACGACGTTGACGACCTCATTCCGCTGACCAGTACGCCGCCTGCCGCAGCGTCCGCTACGGCAGCGGCTAGTGGTGAGCTGCAACGCTTGCGCGAACAGCATGCGCAGGAGGTGCGCGAATTGCGCAAGCAGGTTGAGGCACTGGGTACCCGGATCAAGGCGATGGCGCTAGAGAAGGAACAGGCGCTGGTCGAACTCAAGGGGATTCATGCTGACCATCTGGAGATCGTTCAGGGCGAGCTGCTTGATATCAAGCAGGAGCTGGCTGAGCAGCAGCGGATCAACGCCGCGCTCAAGCGTGAGCTGAGCAAATTTCAGAATCGTACCGCCAGTGACTTTGAATAGCGTGGTTTCGGTCTAGTCATGCGGCCAGACATCATCCACACACAGCAGCCGTTCACTTTCCAGTAGCGCCTGTCCTGCTCGGCAGAACATCACCGCTCGCTTGTTCCCGCTCCGATCACTTCGTGCCCGCATTTCGCTCGGTCCAAGTACGGGCGCTTCCGACGCGGCAGGTGGCATCAGCCAGGCCTTGTGCGCCATTGGCAACCAGCGCTCTTCAGCATCCAGCGACGCGAGTTCGTGCCGGTGGCACCAGTGATAAGGTGCTGCCGTGATTATCTGGCCGAGCACTGGGGGTACCGGGTCGTGCAGTGGCTGAAACAGGCCGCCTTGCAGCCAGGCGGCAGAACAGTCGGGCAGCGGCAGCGCCCGGTGTGTAGTCGCCAGCTCGGTCAGTCGTCCGCCCAAAGGCAACTGATGCTCACGCAGGCGCCTGAGCTTGTTGGCCAGGTTGTCTCGTGGGTCCACTCCCCACCAACTGGCCGGATCGCTGGTCTGGCCGCTGGCGAGCGGCAGCTCCGGTCGGGCCAGATAGAACTTGATTGCCAGCTCCAGGTGGACGATTGCGCTGTCTGCGGCCTGGATGATCAGATCCAATTCACCGTAGGTGTGGGCACCGTCGCGCAGGGCCAGATTGTGGGCGAGGATGCGGGTGTCGGGGGCAAGGGTGAGCAGGGCATGCCAGAGACGCTCATAATAGTTGCCCAGGCGGCGGTCCGGGGAGTCACCGAGCAGCGCCTCGAGCGTCGCAGGGTCTTCGTCCAGCAGCGCCAAGGCGTGCAGTAGTTGCTCGGGATCGTCCCTCCATACGCTGCCTCTCAGCGGGTCGCGCATGGGGAGCAGTTGGTCGTCGAGCAGGGCCGGGCTGAAGGCAATCCAGGCCATATCACGGACGCTGGCGTGTGCAAAGACGGGCAGCATGAAACCTCTCGTATTTGCCAGCCCAGGCTGGCTGCGGAATAATCGGCGCTCGTCCGCCCAGTCTCGGGCATCTCTGACACGAACGCAAAGAGGTGGTATGGATCAGTTCCGCAATATCGGTCTCATCGGACGCCTTGGCAGCGGGCGGGTGGTCGATACCCTCAAACGCCTCAAGCGCTTTCTGCTCGATACCGGGCATACGGTGATCCTTGAGGATGCGGTGGCGGATCTGCTTCCCGGCCATCAGCAGCAGGTTTGCTCGCGCAAGATGATGGGTGAGATCTGCGACCTGGTCATCGTGGTGGGCGGCGACGGCAGCCTGCTCGGCGCGGCCCGTGCGCTATGTCGCTACAACATTCCGGTGCTGGGAGTTAACCGTGGCGGCCTCGGTTTTTTGACCGATATTCCGCCGGATGAACTGGAACAGAAGGTTGGCGATGTGCTGGCCGGTCAGTACATGGTCGAAACCCGCTTTCTGCTTGACGCCTTCGTGCGCCGCGGCGAGGAGCAGCTGGGTACCAGTGAGGCACTGAATGATGTGCTGCTGCATCCGGGCAAGTCGGCGCGGATGATCGAATTCGAACTCTACGTTGACGGCCAGTTTGTCTACAGCCAGAAATCCGATGGCCTGATTGTCGCCACCCCCACCGGATCGACCGCCTACGCGTTGTCGGCCGGTGGCCCGATCATGCATCCGAAACTGGATGCCGTGGTGCTGGTGCCGATGTTCCCGCATACCCTGTCGAGCCGACCGATCGTGGTCGATGGCAACAGCGAGCTGAAGATCATTATCTCCAAGCAAAGCGGTATCTATCCGCAGGTCAGCTGTGACGGCCAGGTGCACATCTCCTGCGCGCCCGGCGACAGCATTACCATCCGCAAGAAGCCGCAGAAGCTGCGCCTGCTGCATCCGCTGGATCACAATTTCTACGCGATCTGTCGCAGCAAGCTCGGCTGGTCCAGCCGGCTGACGGATCAGTAGGTAACGGATGGAAGAGCATCAGGGTTACGACATCATCGGAGACGTGCACGGATGTGCGCACACGCTGGAGCGCTTGCTCGAGTTGATAGGGTATCGCGTTCAGGCGGGGGTATGGCGCCACCCGCAACGCAAGGCACTGTTTCTTGGCGACATCATTGACCGCGGCCCACGTATTCGCGAGGCGCTGCACATTGTGCATGGTATGGTCGAAGCGGGCGAGGCGCAGTGCATCATGGGTAACCATGAATTCAACGCCCTGTGCTGGGAAACCCGTGCGCCGGCGGGCAGTGGCCGCGAGTACCTGCGTGACCACAATGAGCGCCATTTGCGCCTGATTGGCGATACCCTCGAACAGTTTGCCCCGTGGCCACAGGAGTGGTGTGAGTTCGTCGAGTGGTTCGCTCAGTTGCCACTGTTTCTCGATTTCGGCCTGTTCCGCATGGTTCACGCCTGCTGGGATGCGCGACTGATTCAGCCGTTGCGCGAGCAATATCCCGACGGCCGTATCGATCGTGAGTTCATTGAGGCCTCGGTGGAGCGGGGCAGCTTTGCCGCTCAGACCTTTGACCGACTGCTGCGTGGCACTGACATGCGCCTGCCGCACGGCATGACGATGACCGGCAAGGACGGGTTTACCCGCGCTTTTTTCCGCACCAAGTTTTGGGAAGAGGCGCCACTGACCTATGGCGATGTGGTGTTTCAGCCCGATGCGCTGCCAACCGAGATCGCGGCCAGGCCGCTCAGCGATGATCAGCGCGCCGAGCTGCTGATCTATGGACCGGAACAGCCGATGCTGTTTGTAGGTCATTACTGGCAACAGGGGCGACCGCATCCAATTCGCCCCAATCTGGCCTGCCTGGATTACAGCGCGGTCAAGTACGGCAAGTTGGTAGCCTACCGCTGGAGCGGCGAGCGTCATCTGGATCGCGACCATTTTGTCTGGGTCGATGTACCCAAACTGGATTGAGGAATCACATGCTCAAGGCGTTGAACTGTCAGCTCGATGAAGATTTGTCACCGCTGGTGCGCTTTCTGCGCGGTCGTGGCGTGGTGCATCGGGTGGTGGAAGAGGGCGGCATGCAGGTGGTCTGGGTGGTTGATGAAGCCGCCGCGCAGATCGTTCGCGACGCCTACGCACAAGGGCCACAGGCGCTGGCGGATAGTCCGGCACCGCGGCGCCCACCGAGCGAGGCTGCGCAGTTCTGGCGGCAGGCGCACCGGTTGATCCCGGTGACTCTCGCGGTACTGGCGATTACCGCGGTCGTGGCGCTGCTGACCGGGCTGGGCAGCGATGCCGGGGGCATCGTCATGTTTACCTTTACGCCGTTGGAGGCGTCTGGGCATCTAGCGGCTCAGCCTGACATGACCCAGTGGTGGCGGTTGATTACGCCGATCTTCCTGCACTTTGGCATCATGCATCTGGCGTTTAATGCACTCTGGTACTGGGAATTGGGGCGGCGCATCGAGATGCGCTCCGGTGGGCTCTGGCTGCTGGGGCTGACCCTGCTGATTGGTGTGGTATCGAACACGGCACAGTGGTTGTGGAGCGGAAGCAGTCTGTTTGGCGGGCTATCCGGCGTGCTCTATGGCTTGTTGGGTTATTGCTGGGTTTACCAGAAACTCGCACCCAACGTGTTCTTTGATTTGCCACGTGGCGTGATCATCATGATGCTGGCGTGGCTGGTGCTTTGCATGACCGGACTGATCACTCTGCTGGGCTTTGGTGCCATTGCCAACGCGGCGCATGTCAGCGGTTTTGTTGCTGGGTGCGCCATCGGCGCGGTCGCCGGAACACTGCAGCGGCTGCGGTGAGCGAGTACAATATCGGCTTTTCAATATTCCAGCGGGAGGCGCGATGACCACTTTCATCGATATGCTGCGCAACATCACCCCTGATATCTACCAAAGCCTCAAGCTGGCTGTGGAGATTGGCAAGTGGCCTGATGGCCGCAAGCTGACGCGCGAGCAGAAGGAGCTGTGCCTGCAGGCGATGATCGCCTGGGAACAGGACAACCTGCCGGAAGAGGAGCGCACCGGTTACATGGGGCCGCAGGCCTGCAAGTCGCAGCAAAAGGACGTGCCGAATATCCTGTTTTCAACGGGTTCGGAGACGCTGCATTGAGTCTCCTGCAGTTCGAAGGCAACGTCAGAAAGATGATCGGTCGGCTCGATGCGGCCGACGCTCCGGTTGACTACAGTCTGCCCATCGGTGAGGAACGGGTGCCGCTGAACGGCTTGCTGGGCAAGACCATTCGGCTGGAGGCCATGGGGCCAATCCATTGTGTGCACTGTGGGCGCAAGACCAAGAAGAGTTTTAGTCAGGGCTATTGCTACCCCTGTTTCACCAAGCTGGCGCAGTGCGACAGCTGCATCATGAGCCCGGAAAAGTGCCATTACGACCAGGGCACTTGTCGTGAGCCGGCCTGGGGTGAGCAGTTCTGCATGACCGATCACATTGTCTACCTAGCCAACTCCTCGGGCCTCAAGGTGGGTATTACCCGCGCCACGCAGGTGCCGACGCGCTGGGTTGATCAGGGCGCCAGTCAGGCGCTGCCTATCTTGCGCGTAGCGACTCGCCAACAGTCTGGACTGGTTGAAGACCTGCTGCGCCAGCAGGTGGCAGACAAGACCAACTGGCGTGCATTGCTCAAAGGCAATCCAGCCCCTCTGGATCTATACGCCGAACGTGATCGATTGCTCGACAATGCCGAGGCCGGCATAGCCGAGCTGCAGGCGCGGTTCGGGCTGCAGGCGGTGCAGTTGCTGCCGCAGGCCGAGGCGCTGGAGATTCGTTACCCGGTCGAGCAGTACGTCGCCAAGCCGCAATCGGCCAATCTCGACAAGGAGCCGGTGCTGGAAGGCACCCTGCTCGGCATCAAGGGGCAGTATCTGCTGCTCGACACTGCGGTCATCAATATTCGCAAGTACACAGCCTATCAACTGGCATTCAGCGCCAGTTGAGCCATTTCGGCAGGGCCGCTCTGCAGCGGGGCGGCCGAACATGATTCATCGGCCGGCTCGCCCCGGCTGCAGCGGAGCTCAGACATGCGTACCGAACAACCGAAGACGATTTACCTCAAGGACTACCAAGCCCCGGATTACTGGATCGACGAGACCCAACTGACCTTTGAGCTGTTTGAAGACCACGCGCTGGTACACAGTCGTTTGGCCTTGCGCCTAAACGCTGACCGCCACAGTGAAAACGCGCTGCCGCCGCTGGTTCTGGATGGCCAGCAGCTGGAGTTACAGAAGGTGGTGCTGGATGAGCAGGAGCTGACGGCCGACGCCTACCAGGTCGACAGTGACAGCCTGACGCTGCAGCCGACCAGCGCGCAATTCGAACTGGCCCTGACTACCCGTATTGAGCCGCAGAACAATACCGCGCTCGAAGGGCTGTACAAGTCTGGCAGCATGTTCTGCACCCAGTGCGAGGCCGAGGGTTTCCGCAAGATTACCTATTATCTCGACCGCCCGGATGTGATGAGCCGCTTCACCACCACGGTGATCGCTGAGCGTGAGCGCTATCCGGTGCTGCTGTCCAACGGCAACCCGATTGCCTCGGGTGAGCACGAAGGCGGTCGCCACTGGGTCAGTTGGGAAGACCCGTTCCCCAAGCCGGCCTATCTGTTTGCCCTGGTCGCCGGAGATCTGTGCCTGTTGCAGGACAGCTTCACCACCATGAGCGGGCGCACCATCGATCTGCGCATCTACGTCGAGCCGGAAAACCGCACCCAGTGCGACCACGCCATGGACAGCCTCAAGCGCTCGATGCGCTGGGACGAGGAGGTCTATGGCCGCGAGTACGATCTGGATATCTTTATGATCGTTGCGGTTAACGACTTCAACATGGGCGCGATGGAGAACAAGGGCCTCAATATCTTCAACTCCAGTTGCGTGCTGGCCCACCAGGACACCGCCACCGATATGGCCTTCCAGCGGGTCGAAGCCGTGGTAGCGCACGAGTATTTCCACAACTGGTCCGGCAACCGGGTGACCTGCCGCGACTGGTTTCAGCTATCGCTGAAGGAAGGCTTTACTGTCTTCCGCGACTCGGAATTTTCTGCCGACATGAACTCGCGCACGGTCAAGCGTATCGAGGATGTCACTTTCCTGCGCGCGAACCAGTTCGCCGAAGACGCCGGCCCGATGGCGCATCCGGTGCGTCCGGACTCCTTTATCGAGATATCCAACTTCTACACCCTGACCGTCTACGAGAAGGGCGCCGAAGTCGTGCGCATGCTGCATACCCTGTTGGGTGAAGAGGGCTTCCGCAAGGGCACCGACCTGTATTTCGAGCGCCACGATGGTCAGGCGGTCACCTGTGATGACTTCATCAAGGCGCTGGAAGACGCCAACGGTGCCGACTTTACCCAGTTCAAACGTTGGTACAGCCAGGCCGGCACGCCGCGCCTGAACGTGCGCAGCGAATACGACGCGGCCAGCCGCGAGTATCGCTTGCACTTCAGCCAGATCTGCCCACCAACGCCGGGTCAGCCCGAGAAGCAGCCCCAGGTAATCCCGGTGCGCATGGCGCTGCTGGATCGTGACGGCAACGAAATTCCGTTGCAGCTGGAGGGCAAGGCCCTTGGCAACGAGGCGGTGGTATCCATTACCGAGGCCGAGCAAACGCTGGTGTTCGAGAATGTACCGAATTGCCCGCTACCGTCGCTGCTGCGCGGCTTCTCCGCGCCGGTCAAGCTCAGCTATCCTTACAGTCGCGATGATCGGGTGTTCCTTGCCAAGCACGACCCGGACGGCTTCAACCGCTGGGAAGCGGCGCAGGGACTGGCGGTTGACGTGTTGCAGGGACTGGTCGAAATTCACCGTGCCGGTCGGCCGCTCAACCTGGATCAGCGCCTGGTTGAGGTTATGCGCAGCGTGATCACTGATGCCGACCTGGATGCCGCCATGGTGGCTGAAATCATTCGTCTGCCGTCCGAGGCCTATCTGATTGAGCTGGCAGAGGTGGCGTATGTTGACGCGATTCATTACGCCCGTGAGTGGCTGCGTCGAGCGCTGGCTGAAGCACTGCGTGACGAGATGTCAGCGCGTTATCAGCTTCTGTCTGCCGCCGGGGCGGGGGCGTTTAGCGCCAAGGCCGATGCCATGGCCGCGCGCAGCCTGAAAAACAGCCTGCTGGCCTACCTGATGCTGACCGGTGAGCAGCAAGTGGTGGGGTGGTGCGTGCGCCAGTTTGTCGAATCAACCAACATGACCGATCGTCAGGCCGCGCTGGTGGCTTTGGTCAATTCCCCGTTCGAGCAGCAGCGTGAAGCGGCGTTGGCAGAGTTTGCCGAGCGCTGGGCCGAGTATCCGCTGGTTATGGATCAGTGGTTCAGCATTCAGGCCGCCGCCAGCCAGCCCGGTGCGCTGGATCGGGTGCGCAAGCTGATGGAGCATCCTTTGTTCACCATGCGTAATCCGAACAAGGTGCGCTCGCTGATCGGCGCGTTCGCCAACCAGAACCTGGTTAACTTCCATGCGCTGGATGGCAGTGGCTATGCGTTTCTGGCCGACCGGATCATTGAGCTGGACCGCAGCAACCCGCAGATTGCCTCGCGTCTGGTGACGCCGCTGAGCCGCTGGCGCAAACTCGAGCCGGGTCGGCAGGAACTGATGAAGGCCCAGCTGGCGCGAATCCTGGGAGAGAACCCGCTCTCGCCTGATGTTTACGAGGTAGTCAGCAAGTCGCTTGCCTGAGGGAGAAGACCCGCGTCTGTCTGGGACGCGGGTCTTGAAGTCAAGGGCGATAAATGAGTTACTCAGCACACGCAAGGGCGAAATTTTAATAAAAAATTACCGAGAGGTATTTGTGTAGCGCCTTGCGGGCCTCTAATATGCCTTGTCCGCTGGAGGGATAACTTATTCGGTGTTTGTGCCTGTGTGGGGTGCGCGCCGGGTTAAATTACAACGTGTTCCCGTAGCGGAGCAGAAGCACCTATAAAAACAAAGAGGGGTGGTGTATGCGTAAGCCGTCCATTTGGCGCGCTCCATTCGTGGCCCGGACAGATATGCAAGCGTCGGGCAAACATCTTAAGAAAACCTTTTCCGTCAGTGCTGTTGCGCAAGCCGTGATGCTGTCCGGCATGGTGGCACTGGGTGCCGCATCTGCGCAGGCCGCTGATGGCTTAGCGGAAAGCGTGCAGCCTGCTATCAAGTCCGAGCTGGCGTCACACACCTTACTGGTCGATGCAGCTGTTGCCGGCGATCGTCTGGTTGCCGTTGGCAGCCGTGGCCACATCGTTTATTCCGATGATCAGGGGAAATCCTGGACTCAGGCGAATGTACCGGTTCGCCAGCTGCTGACTGCCGTCTACTTTGCTGACGACAAGAACGGCTGGGCTGTCGGTCATGACTCGCTGATCCTGCACACCAGCGATGCCGGTGCCAATTGGGAGATGCAGTACCGCGATCCCGAGCTGGACCAGCCGGTCGATCCGGATGGTCCGAGTCTGCTGGAGCGTCCGCTGATGGACGTCTGGTTCAAGAATGCCAACACCGGCTTTGCAGTTGGCGCCTATGGCACCTTCCTGCGTACCGATGACGGTGGCAAAACCTGGGAAGACCGTTCCTACGACATCGATAACCCCGATGGCTTCCACTACAACGCGATCACCGTCGTGAAGGGAGCAGGCCTGATGCTGGCTGGCGAAATGGGCACCCTGTATCGCTCGGCTGATTACGGTGATACCTGGGAGACCCTGACCGATCTGCCTTATGACGGTTCCTGGTTTGGGGCGTCAGGCACCAACCGCGACAACGTTGTGCTGGTTTGGGGCCTGCGCGGCAACATGTTCCGCTCTGCCGACTTTGGCGACACCTGGGAACAGGTCGAGCTGCTGACTCCGAACAACGGCCCACTGGAAGCGACCCTGCTGGGCGGCGGCCTGTCCGCCGACGGCAAGCTGGTTGTCGTCGGCGCTGGCGGTGTTGTACTGACCAGCGATGACGGCGGCAACAGCTTTGACGTCATGACCCGTCCTGACCGTATCGCACTGGCCTCGGCCAAGGCGTTGGGCGACGGTGAACTGCTACTGGTCGGTCAGCATGGTGTTGCCACCATGCCGGCAAGTGCCTTGAAAGCTCACTGATAATAATTACAAGCCAGGAGAATCTGGATGTCTTTTGACCAGAGTAACGCACCATTCATGGAGCGGTTGGTATTCAATAACCGCCTCGCTGTGGTGATTATTTTCTCGCTCGTTACCCTGTTTCTGGGGTACCAGGCGCTGCAGGTGCGACCCGACACCAGCTTTGCCAAGATGATACCGCTGGAACATCCCTATATCGTCAACATGCTCGAGCACCAGAATGATCTGGCCAACCTCGGCAACTCGATCCGCATTGCGGTCGCCATTGAAGACGGTGATATTTTCAGCACCGAGTACATGGAGACGCTCAAGCAGATCAACGACGAGGTGTTCTTTCTGCCGGGTGTAGACCGCTCTAATCTGCGCTCGCTGTGGACGCCAAACGTGCGCTGGACCGAAGTAACCGAGTACGGTTTTGACGGTGGTCCGGTAACCAACCACCCGTCCTATACCAGTCAGGCAGACCTGGAAGAGCTGCGGGCCAACGTCCTGAAGTCTGGTGAAATCGGTCGTCTGGTTGCCAACAACTTCAAGTCGAGCATCATCGAGGTGCCGTTGCAGGAGTTCTATCCGAACCCGGATAACCAGAGCGAGCTGTTGCGCCTGGACTACAAGCAGTTCTCGCACCTGCTGGAAGAGAAGATTCGTGACCGCTTCCAGTCCGAAAACCCGAACATCAAGATCCACATCGTCGGCTTTGCCAAGAAGGTCGGTGACCTGATCGATGGCTTGATCGGTGTTGTCGGTTTCTTTGCCATCGCGTTCGTCATTACCTTTGTCCTGCTGTACATGTTCACCTGGTGTATCCGCAGTACCGTATCGGTGCTGGTGACCACCGTGATCGCAGTGATCTGGCAGCTGGGTCTGATCAATCTGGTTGGCTTCGGTCTGGACCCGTATTCGATGCTGGTACCGTTCCTGATCTTCGCCATCGGTATTTCCCACGGCGTACAGAAGATCAACGGTATTGCGCTGCAGTCGGGTGGGGCAGATAACGCGCTGATCGCAGCCCGTTTGACCTTCCGCCAGCTGTTCCTGCCGGGCATGATCGCGATTCTGGCTGATGCGGTCGGTTTCATTACCCTGTTGGTCATCAAGATTGATGTGATCCACGAGCTGGCAATCGGTGCCTCGATCGGTGTGGCGGTTATCGTCTTTACCAACCTGATCATGCTGCCGGTCACCATTTCTTACCTGGGTATCAGCAAGAAAGCGGTTGAACGCTCCAAGCGTGACGCGGTGCGCGAGCATCCATTCTGGCGCTTCCTGTCCAACGTCGCTCACCCGAATGTGGCGCCGTGGATGGTCATCGTCGCCCTGGTGGCTGGTGCCAGCTGCTTTGTGTACCAGAAGAACAACATCAAGGTCGGTGACCTGGATGCTGGTGCGCCTGAGCTGCGTCCTGACTCGCGCTACAACAAGGACAACGATTTCATCATTCAGAACTACACCACCAGCTCCGACATCCTGGTCGTCATGGTCGCTACTCCGCCGGAGAAGTGCTCTGCGTACGAAACCATGGAGGCGATCGATCAGCTGCAGTGGAAAATGCAGAATCTGGAAGGTGTACAGTCGGCTGTCTCTCTGGTGACGGTTGCCAAACAGGTGATCATGGGTTCCAACGAAGGCAACCTGAAGTGGCAGGGCCTGTCGCGCAACCAGGATGTCCTGAACAACGCCATCAGTCGTGCGCCGTCCGGCATGTTCAACTCGGCCTGCTCGCTGGCACCGGTCATGGTGTTCCTGGATGACCACAAGGCCGACACGCTCAAGCGTGCCACCGCTGCGGTCGAAGAGTTTGCTGCTGAAAACAACACCGACGACATGGTGTTCAAGCTGGCGGCCGGTAACGCCGGTATTGAGGCGGCTACCAACGAGATCATCTCCAGCTCCGAGCTGCTGATTCTGGTGCTGGTGTATATCTGGGTGGCGGTGATGTGCATGATTACCTTCCGCTCGCTGCCGGCGACTATCTGCATCGTCCTGCCGCTGATTCTGACTTCGGTCTTGGGTAACGCTCTGATGGCTTTCCTGGGCATTGGTATGAAGGTCGCGACCCTGCCGGTGATCGCGCTGGGTGTGGGTATCGGTGTTGACTACGGTATCTATATCTACAGCCGGCTGGAGAGTTTCCTGCGTCAGGGCATGCCGCTGCAGGAGGCGTACTACGAAACGCTGCGCTCCACTGGTAAGGCGGTACTGTTCACTGGTTTGTGTCTGGCAATCGGTGTGGCTACCTGGATCTTCTCTGCGATCAAGTTCCAGGCCGACATGGGTCTGATGCTGACCTTCATGTTCCTGGTCAACATGATCGGTGCGATGCTGCTGCTGCCGGCACTGGCTCGCTTCCTGATCAATCCGGAGAAAGTACGTAACTCTCGCGGTAGCAAGCTGTCGCACTGATAGCGCTGTAGTACAAAAAACCCGCCAATCGGCGGGTTTTTTTGTGCCTGTTGTCACCCTGCTGAGGTGGCAGGTCGTGCGGCAGTGATCGACTGTTTCCGGTTTCGTTCTACTGCATTCGCTGTGCCTGATTAGTGTGTGTCGAAATATTGCTGCGAAAATGCCGGGTTCTGCATAGATAACGTGATTAACAAAAGATAACCGTGAGCCGTTGGCGCGCCCATGTTGCGCTCGTTACCATGGGCAGTCCCGTTTTAAAACGGAAAGATGGATAACAATAAGGGGGAATGGTGTATGCGTGAGCCCACTCGTTGGCGCACTCAAACGACTCAACTGGCCTGTGCCATCGGCCAGCGGGCGCAGTTCCGCAAGCAATCCTTTGCTGCTCGTATCTTCAAGGCTGCCGGCCTTGGTGCGGCACTGATGACCGCATCAATCACACCCGCTCTGGCTGCCGAGACCGTCGCCGAGGCGCCTAAGCCGGCAATCATGTCCGAGTTGGCGAGCCACACTTTGCTGCTGGACGTCGCGTCTGCCGGCGATCGTTTGGTTGCGGTGGGGAGCCGTGGTCATATCGTCTACTCGGATGACCAGGGAGCCAGCTGGACTCAGGCTCAGTCTCCGGTACGTCAGTTGCTGACTGCAGTGTACTTTGTCGACGCCAACAACGGCTGGGCTGTTGGTCATGATGGCGTGATCCTGCATTCCAGTGATGCCGGTGTGAACTGGGAGCTGCAGTACCGCGACCCGGCTCTGGATGAAGCGGTCGATCCGGATGGCCCCGGTCTGCTCGAGCGCCCCCTTATGGATCTGTGGTTCCGTGATGCCAATACCGGTTTTGCCTTTGGTGCTTACGGTACCTATCTGCGCACCGATGATGGCGGCAAGACCTGGGAAGACCTGTCCTTCGATATCGACAACCCGGATGGCTTCCACTACAACGCCGTGACCGCTGTTGCAGATACCGGTCTGTTCCTGGTGGGCGAGATGGGCACCATGTACCGTTCGCCCGACTTTGGCGAAACCTGGGAAACCCTGCAGACCTCTCCTTATGACGGTACCTGGTTCGGTACCGCCGGTACGGGCATTGTGGGCCAGGTCCTGGCGTGGGGCCTGCGCGGGAACATGTACCGTTCCACTGACTTTGGCGACAGCTGGGAGCAGGTTGAGCTGCATACCCCCAATAACGGCCCGCTGGAGGCAACCCTGCTTGGTGGCAATCTGTCCGCTGACGGTTCGCTGGCTGTCGTGGGCGCTGGTGGCGTCGTAGTGACCAGCACGGACCATGGCGAGAGTTTCAGTGTGGCCGTACGTCCTGACCGTGTTGCCCTGGCAACGGCCAAGCGTCTGCCTGACGGCGAACTGGTACTGGTCGGTCAGCACGGTGTAGTCAAGGCGGCGGCCAGCGGCCTGCCCAACAACCAATAATAATCAGCTGCCAGGAGAGTCTGGATGTCCAAGCATCATCAGGAAACGAGCGCTCCCTTTGTGGAACGCTTGATCTTCAACAATCGGATTGTTGTTCTTCTGCTGTTCGCGCTGCTGACCGTGTTCTTCGGTTATCAGGCTGCGCAGGTCAAGCCCGATACCAGCTTCGAGAAGATGATTCCTCTCAAGCACCCCTACATCGCCAACATGATCGCGCACGAGAACGATCTGCCAAATCTCGGCAACTCGATTCGGATCGCTGTCGAGATCAAAGATGGTGATATCTTCAGTACCGAGTACATGGAGAGCCTCAAGCGTATCAACGACGAGGTGTTCTTCCTGCCCGGTGTTGATCGCTCGAATCTGCGTTCGCTGTGGACGCCGAATGTCCGCTGGACCGAGGTAACCGAGTACGGTTTTGACGGTGGCCCGGTGGCCAATCGTCCGGCCTATCTGACCGAGGCCGACCTGGAAGAGCTGCGTGAAAACGTGCTCAAGTCTGGCGAAATCGGTCGTCTGGTAGCGAACAACTTCAAGTCAACCATCATTGACGTGCCGTTGCAGGAAGCCTACCCGAACCCGGAAAACCAGGGTGAGCTGATCCAGCTCGACTACGGCGATTTCTCCCGTCAGCTGGAAGAGAAAATTCGCAGCGAGTTCCAGGGTGAGAACCCGAACATCCAGATCCATATCGTCGGCTTTGCCAAAAAGGTTGGTGACCTGATCGACGGCATCATCAAGGTCGTGATGTTCTTTGGTGCTGCGCTGGTCATTACCTTCGTTCTGCTGATGATGTTCACGCGTTGCTTCAAGAGCTCCATCACCACGCTGGTGTGCTCGGTCATCGCGGTGGTCTGGCAGCTAGGCTTGTTGCGCACGCTCGGCTTTGGCCTGGATCCGTACTCGATTCTGGTCCCGTTCCTGGTCTTCGCCATCGGTATTTCCCACGGTGTGCAGATCATCAACGGCATGGCGATCGAATACACCAATGCCGATGACAGTCGCACCGCAGCCCGTCGCGCGTTCCGCGCGCTGTACATTCCGGGCATCGTGGCGCTGATCTCTGACGCGGTTGGCTTCGTGACGCTGCTGCTGATCGAGATCGAAGTTATCCGTGAGCTGGGTATCGCCGCCTCGGTTGGCGTGGGTGTCATCATCCTGACCAACCTGATGCTGCTGCCGATCCTGATGTCCTATATCGGTATCAGCCGCAAGGCCGTTGAGCGCAATCGTAACCTCGCCAACCGTCCGCAGAAATTGTGGCTGAGCGTGGCCAAGTTTGCCCATCCGGCGGTAGCGCCAATCTCGATCCTGCTCGCAATCGTTGCCTTTGCCTTCGGTATTTACCACGGCAGGGATGTTGCCATCGGTGACCTTGATCCGGGTGCGCCGGAGTTGCGTGCGGATTCGCGGTACAACCTGGACAACCAGTTCATCATCGAGAACTACTCAACCAGTTCCGACATTCTGGTAGTCATGGTCAAGACGCCGGATGAGATGTGCTCGGCCTACGAGACCATGGAAGCCATTGATCAGCTGGAATGGCGCATGAACAACCTGGAGGGCGTGCAGTCGGCGGTATCGCTGGTGACTGTTGCCAAGCAGGTCATCATGGGCAACAACGAAGGCAACCTGAAGTGGCAGACGCTGTCGCGCAACCAGGACAACCTGAACAACGCCATCAGCCGTGCGCCGTCTGGTATGTTCAACTCGTCCTGTTCGCTGGCACCGGTGATGATCTTCCTTGATGATCACAAGGCGGAGACCCTCAAGCGCGCTACTGCTGCGGTTGAGGAATTTGCCGCCGAGCACAACACCGACAACCTGCAGTTCCTGCTGGCGGCCGGTAATGCTGGTATTGAAGCAGCCACCAACGTGGTGATCGAGGCGTCCCAGACCAAGATGCTGCTCACTGTGTACGCGGTGGTCATCCTGATGTGTCTGATCACCTTCCGCTCGATCCGCGCCGTGCTCTGCATCATCATCCCGCTGGCCCTGACCTCGGTTCTGGCCAACGCGCTGATGGCCTTCCTCGGCATTGGTGTGAAGGTGGCAACGCTGCCGGTAATTGCGCTGGGTGTGGGTATTGGTGTCGACTACGGCATTTATATCTACAGTCGCCTGGAAACCTACCTGCGTCAGGGCCTGCCGCTGCAGGAAGCCTACTATGAAACCCTGAAGACCACGGGTAAGGCCGTGACCTTCACCGGCTTCACCTTGGCTATCGGTGTCGCCACCTGGATCTTCTCCGCGATCAAGTTCCAGGCCGACATGGGTATCCTGTTGACCTTCATGTTCCTGTGGAACATGTTTGGCGCACTCTGGCTGTTGCCGGCGCTGGCCCGCTTCTTGATCCGTCCGGACAAGCTGCGTAGCTGAGTGGGTTGAGCTGCACAAAAAAACCGCCTTCGGGCGGTTTTTTTGTGGGGGACATTTTGAGTTCTGTACGGAATGTCAGCGCGCACGTCAGGCATTGTGCCGGCGATGCCTGACGCTTCAATGTATGGCGGAGTGTGCACGTGAGGTTCGTCCCGTTTACGCGGGCGAGTAGCGCAGGGTTGGCAGGAAAAAGGACGGCAGCCTGTTTGAGGCTCGAAGAGCCGAGTTCTGCCGGCCCCTGCCAAACCGAGCAACGCAGCGAACCCGAAGGGCCGCGTAGTCGGGTGCCCAGGGGGATCGCCAAGGGGGGCTGGGCAAGCTGCCCCCCTTGGCTCGCCGTGAAGGCGAAAAGAGGGCTCGACAACAGCGAAAGTGTGCGTACTTATGTGGCTGGCTTGTGATGTGCGCGTGGGTATTGCCAGTGCGGTAGCTCAATTTGCCCGGTTGAGATGATGTCGATGTGGTGGGCGCAGCACGCGGCGATGCTGTTAATTGGCCTCGAACCGAACGTTACTCACACATCCGGATATAGCGGCTCAATCGCATTCTCACCCAGCGCTTCGGTCTCGCGCTGGCGGGCCTGGGTCACCTTGCGCACGGCGCGCCAGAGCGGTTTGCCGCGCCAAGCATGTTCGGTCTGGCCAAACAGGCAGCCGTTCAGATCATCCAGCGCATCGGCGAGGATGGGATGAGCGTGGCTGAGGGCAATGAGGTCGCTTTCCTGCTGCTTGGCCCAGTGCTCCAGTGCCTTGCGTGCTTCTGCAGGCTGGTTGTGGCGGCAGGCGGTTTGCAGGTCGGCCAGCGGGTTGCCGGGCTCATCGGTGTCGAGGCTGACGGTATCCTCACCCAGCTCATCAAGGGCGGTGAGCGCGCGGCGTGCGCCATGCAACTTGACTAGCGCCCAAGTCAGTGCGGCGAGCAACAGGACGGTGGCGAGTTGCCAGGGCCAGAGTACTGGCAGTTCTGCCGGTGGCGGACCCGTGTAGGTGTTGCTGGTGTCATTGAAGCTGTTGTTGCCGCGGATATTCAGGGTGACGGCGTCGAGCTCGGATGTTTCCAACTGGTCGGTTGTCGTATTCCACCATGACACACGAATGGCGGGCACGATGTGACGTCCGGCGTGGCGTGCGACGACCGCCGAGCTTTCCTGACGCAGGCCGAGTACGCCGGTGCTGGACAGCTGGTTTTCCAGTTGCGGCTGATCACTGTACTGACGCAGCTCGTCCTGATCGTCGGCGAGGGTATTCAGCTCTGGCAGCTGCATCGCAGTCAGCCCATCCGCCTGAATGGACAGCGTGCGGGTCAACGGTTCGCCGCGAGTCAGCTCGCCTGATGGGTCGGGTTGCCAGTTTTGGCTCAGTCTCACCTGCCGGGCGGGCAACCACGGCACACCCGCCGGATAGCTTTCAGGTATGGGTTTGACCTGCAGCTGTTGACTGGGTGAGCGCAGCTGGATGAACCGCGCGTTGTGACTGCCGGACTGGCTGGCGGTGCTGCGTGCCTGAACTGCGGTAGCGCTGAACAGTTGGGATGGTATGTCGAGCACACCACTGTGTTGCGGATAGATGGCGTAGCGGACCTCGATCACGCCGTGGACGACGCCGTTGATGTCCCGTTCGTAGGTTTTCGGCGCACCAAGCGCTTCGACCCGGGCGTCGGGAATTTCCAGCCCGCTGAGGGTAGAGTCGTCATACAGTGACACCGAGTGGTAAATGCGCAGCGTCAGCAGCACCTGAGCCTGTACATAGGGTGTGTGTGTGTCGAGTTCGCTGTCGATAAAGATCGGTGCGATATCCGTCGGGCTGATGTCGCTGGCCTGGGCCTGGGTCAGGACATGCAGGGTGACCGGCTCGCTGCGCTCGCCGGCAAGTTCCAGCGGCGGGATGACGACATAGCCGGTGCGCAGCGGCAGCAGGCGTATAACCCAACGCGTGACGGGCAGACTGCGGCCGTTGATGGTGCTGACCAGATTGAGCTTGCGGCTGGATTCAATTTGGAAATGGGTTTCAAGCGGGCTCAGGTCCGGTTGGTCGGTCCGCTTGGCCAGGGTGCTTTCCAGCGTCAGCTCCAGCGGCTGCTGTTCAACCAGCTGAGTGCGATCGACGCTGGCCTGCAGCGCGGCAAAGCCGGGCAGGCTGGTGGTCAGCAGGAGCAGGGTGAAAAGCAACTTGCGCATTATCGGGGGCGTCCGTCGTTTTGTTGCAGGTGCTGATAGAGGAACTTGCGACGCAGCAGTTCCGCCGGATTGTCGGGAATATCCCGCAGCCATTGTTGCACAGCCTGGCGTTGTTCGATCTGCCGGCGACTGCCGGCTCCACCACCGACAGCGGCAGAGCTGCTGCCCTCCAGCTCGGGGCTGTCGGTCAGCTCGCCGCCTGCTGTGCCGTCATTGCGGGTTTCAGTGCCGATTTCATCACCGTCGGTGCGGTTACCGGTCGCGCTGGCGGAGCTGCTGCTGTCGCTGCCCTGGTTGGTTTCGGTGGTGGTGTCGGCAACTGCGCCGGCATTGTCTTCGGTTTCGCTTCCCGTGCCGCCGCTGGTGTCCCCGGACTGCGGTTGCGGCTCGCTGGCTTGGTCTTCGGCTTCGTTCTGCTGTGCCTGCTGCTCGGCCAGATAGGCTTCTACTTGTTGGCGGTTGTGACGGGCGGCGGTGTGATCCGGGGCGCGGGTGAGTGTCTGCTCGAAAGCTGCGAGTGCTTGCTGGTAGTCGCCAGCCAGAGCAAGCGCTGTGCCGTGATTGAAGTGCAGCTCGGCGTTGTCCGGCTGTTGCTCGGCCAGTGCGCCCCAGACGGCTGCTGCCGCTGCGTAGTCGCCACTGTCCAGCAGCGCTTGTGCGCGCCATTGCGGGTCGTCGAACAGCGCGGCTGCTGCTGCCGGTTTGCCGTTGGCCAGCAGGGCGGCAGCTTGCTGGTCTGGCCGTTGCCAGAGGTCAGACCAGCTCATGGCTGAGGCGGGTTGCGGTAACCAGAGTGCGCAAACCGCAACCAGCAGCCAGCCGCGCCGTGCGCCGAGTGCAACCAGGGGTAATAGCACCAGCAACAGCCAGTGGCCCTGGTCGCTGCGCTGACGCTGCTCGGCGTTGGCTTGCTGGGCCGCGAAATCGGATTCCAGCAACTGCCCTATATCGCTGTCATCGAGGCTCATGCGAGCGTAGCTCCCGCCCTCTGAACGGGCAAATTCGATCAGCTCGGGTTCGTTCAGGCGCGGCAGCAGGATGCGGCCCTGGTCGTCGCGCATGAAGCCGCCCTCGGCCAGCGGGACGGGGGCTCCGTCGGCGGTACCGATTCCAATGACCTGCAGGCTCTGGCCCAGCCGGTCAGCCGCCAGTTCTAGGCGTTCGGGATCAATGTCGTCGATACCGCTGCTCAGCAGTAACACCTGGGTGGCGCTGTCGCCATGTTCGGCGCGCAGGTTGGCAGCAAGCAGCAGCGCCTGATCGGCCTGTTGACCGCGTGCCGGCATGATGTCCGGGTGCAGGGCGTCAAGCAGATTGATCAGCGTTGTATGGTCCCGAGTCAGCGGGGCGACCAGATGAGCGCTGCCAGCATAGGCAATGAGCGCGACGCGGCGGTCCGGATAGCGTTGCAGGATGTCGCGAATCTTGCGCTTGGCACGCTCCAGCCGGGTGGGCTGCAGATCATTGGACAGCATGCTGCGCGACACCTGCAGGACCAGAATCAGGCTGGCGCTGTCTTCCCGTTGCACGGTATCGGTCGATTCCCAGGCCGGGCCGGCGAGGGTAATCAGGCTAAGTGTCCAGATTGCGGCGAGCAGCATATAGCGGCCGGCGTATAGCCGCCCAGGCTGGCCCTCGACAAGCGCCTTGCGCAGCGTTGAGGGCAACAGGCCGTCCCAGCCGGAGCGCTGGCGTCGATGCCGATACAGATACCCGCACAGGGCGAGGGCGGGCAAAACACCGAGTAGCCAAAGCGGGCGCAGAAAGGTGAGGGGCAGGGCATGATCAGCCAGCATTCAACCTCCTGCGCAGCATTGGGCTGCTCCAGAGCAGGCTGATCAGCAAGGCGGCAGCCAGCGGCCAGTGGTACAACGGCAACGCTTTGCGGCTGGCCGGGCCGCTACGCAGGCTGGGCTCGAGCTGTTCGATACGTTGCACGGCGGCGGCCAGTGAGGCGCTGTCGCGGACCCGAAAATAGGCGCCATCGGTGACGTTGGCGATTTCCTGCAGGGTTGCCTCGTCAAGGTCACTGGCCGGATCCGCGTTACCTTCAAGCAGGCTCATCAGATCGTTGTTGCCCTTGCTCTCAGCTCCCACGCCAATGGTGAAAATACGAATATGCTCATCGGCTGCCAGCCGTGCGGCCTGGACCGGCGATATCCCTCCCGTGGTGTTGGCTCCGTCGGTCACTAGCAGCAGCACTCGGCTGTTGGCCGGTTGTGCCATCAGCCGCTTGATCGCCAGGCCGATAGCATCGCCGATCGCCGTGTCGCGGCCAGCCAGACCGATAAAGGCTTCATCCAGCCACTGCCGGACGCTGTCGAGATCGTAGGTCAGGGGCGACTGCACATAGGCACGGGTGCCAAACAGGATCAGCCCGATACGGTCACCGCTGCGTTGCTCGATCAAGCTGTCCAGCCAGTGCTGGACGACACTGAGACGATTTGCCGGTTTATCGTCGAGTGTCAGATCGCGGGTATCCATGCTTGCCGATAGGTCGACCGCCAGCATCATGTCCCGACCGCTGCTGGGCGGTGGCAGCGGCGCGCCGAGCAACTGCGGCCGTGCGCTGGCAAAAACCAGCAGCAGCCACATCAGGATCAGCGGCGCGGTTCGCCTTGCCGGGTGAGGGCGGCTGGGCTGACTGGCGTCGAGCCGTTGCAGGCGTGCCATGAAGCCAATCTGCAAGGCCGCCTCTGGCCGCTTCGCAGGCGGCAGCAGCCAGCGCAGCAACCAGGGCAATGGCAGCAGCAGAATGCTCGCGGGCCAGGCCAGTTCAAACATGGTTGTGCCTTATCCAGCGCAGCAGCTCGCGCTGCAATATACGGCGATCTGCGCTGCTCAGCTGCACGTCAGCCTGATACAGGCTGCCGCCCAGCGGTGCCAGCAAGTCCGCGCGTGGCCGTGGGTAGTGTTGACATAAATATTCAACCCAGCTGGCACCGTACAGTCGGGTGGCGGAGATCTCTCCACGGCTTTTCAGATGCCGTTTGATCTGGGTATTGAGCGCGGCGAGCCAGTCGTGATCGGACAGGCCATCGGGTATTTCCCAGAGAATGCGCTGAGCCTTCAGTCGGCGCCGTTGACGCCGACGGTTCAGCAGTATCACCAGTGGAGCGAGGATCAGCAGCACTACCAGCAACGCAGCGAGAGCGAGCCAGCCCGGGGCAGGAGGCCACCAACTGATCGGTGGCGGCAGGGTGGGCAGCAGCAGGCTGCCTTCCAGTGGACTGCTCATGTCTGCGCCGCCTTCGGGTGGCCGCCGAGATTGTCGCGCAGTTGCTCGTGGGCCGGTGCGCGGGTATCGAGTGGCAGCAGGCTGCAGCGTAGTCGGCGTGCCAGGCGCATCCAGGCCTGGCGCTGGGCCTGAAACTGGGCAGCGTATGCCGCGCGGGTAGCATCGTCGCTGCTGTTCAGGGTTAACCGTTGCTTGCCTTGCACAAAATCGAGTGCGCCGTTGGCGGGCAGCTCACTGTCGAGCGGGTCGAACACCGGTAGCAGGATCAGGTCATTATGGCCGGCCAGTGGAATCAGCAAGCTCTGGTTCAGGCTGTCGATTGCCGCGTGGTCGCAGACGATATACAGAATACTGCCGGGGCGGATGATCTCGCGACTGTGACGCAGCGCCATGTTGAGCGCCTCGCTGACCGGGTCGGCGGGGTCTGCGTGTTCCGGTGCCAGGGCGTGATTGGCTTGCACCAAAAGCTGTAGTAGCTGCAGCAGGGCCTTGCGATCCCGGCGCGGGCGCACTTCATGGCATTGCCCTGATCCGAATACCATGCCACCTACCCGGTCATGGTGGGCCAAAGCCGTCCAGGCAATCAATGCGCAGGTCTCCGCAGCCAGTACTGACTTGAGGTAGCGCTGGCTGCCGAAGAACAGTCGGGGACTCTGCTCACCAATCAAAAAGACCGGACGTTCCCGTTCCTCATTGAATACCTTGGTGTGTACCTTCTGACTGCGTGCGGTGACGCGCCAGTCGATGTTGCGAATGTCGTCACCCGGCAGGTAGGCACGCACCTGATCGAAGTCGACGCCGCGGCCGCGCAGGCGCGAGTTCTGCTGGCCGGTCTGTCGTCCGTTGCGCACCGGTCGGCTGAACAGGGGCAGTTCGTGACAATGCCTGCGAGTTGCGAGCAGCGCCTCCAGACTGGTGTGCAGGGTCGGATCAAGGCTGACCGTCATGGTTCAGACAACGGGGACCGAGTCGATCAGCAGGTTGATCGCCTGGTCACTGTCGATGCCGGCCGCTTCCGCTTCAAAGCTGAGCAGAACCCGGTGACGCAGCACGTCGTGGGCGATGGCTTGCACGTCTTCCGGGCTGACGAAGTCGCGCCCGGCCAGCCAGGCGTGAGCACGGGCACAGCGATCCAGCGCGATGGTGCCGCGCGGGCTGGCACCCATTTCCAGCCATTCGGCCAGCTGCGGGTTGTACTGGTCCGGCCGGCGGGTTGCCATCACCAGCTGGATCAGATATTCCTCCACGGCGTCAGCCATGAACAGGTCGAGCACCTCCTGGCGGGCAGCCAGAATGCTCTGCTGGGTAATGCGCTCGGCCATCTTTGGTTCGTCGCCGCGCGCTTCACCTCGGGCCAGTTGCAGGATCTGACGCTCCAGTGCCGCGTCCGGGAAGCCGATGCGTACATGCATCAGAAAACGGTCGAGCTGTGCTTCGGGCAGTGGATAGGTACCTTCCTGCTCAATCGGGTTCTGGGTCGCCATGACCATGAACAGCTCGGGTAGGGCGTAGGTCTGGCGGCCGATACTGACCTGGCGCTCGGCCATTGCCTCAAGCAGTGCCGACTGCACCTTGGCCGGCGCGCGGTTGATCTCGTCGGCCAACACCAGATGGTGGAAGATCGGTCCCTGCTGGAAGCTGAAGGTCGTTGTTTCCGGGTGGTAGACCTCGGTACCGGTAATGTCGGCCGGCAGCAGGTCAGGGGTGAACTGAATCCGGTGAAAGTCCGCTTCGATGCCTTCGGACAGCGCCTTGATCGCCTTGGTTTTGGCCAGGCCCGGGGCGCCCTCGACCAGCACGTGACCGCCAGCGAGCAGGCTGATCAGCATGCGATCAATCAAATGCTCCTGGCCGAAAATGTGCTGGCCCATAAAGGCCTTCAACTGCAGCAGGGATTCCCGATGGGTCATGTGTTTTCCGTTGTTCTGGTTCGCTGGCTGGCGTCAGTGTACGTCACTTTAACGAAATCCCTTTGGTCTAGACTATCCTCACATCACAATTAATGCGGCACCGCTGAAATAAAGCGTCAGCGTGCGTTCAGAGCGGTGCTGCCGATACACCCGCGATTCTGGAGGTCGGCAAGATGGCGTTGATCATGGCCAGTTCCAAACAGGCGTTTATTGAATCACTGACCGAGCGCCTGCAGGCGCTGGTTACCAAGGCTGACCGTGATGCGATCGGCCTGTTTTGCAGTAACTTCTTTGGTATTGCCTCACATGCGGAGCTGGCGTCTCGGCAGGATAACGACCTGCTCGGTTGCACTCTTTCGGCGTGGCGCTTCCTGCAAACGCTACCTGGCGGTGAGGTCAAGTTACGGGTGTTCAACCCGGATACCCAGCAGCACGGCTGGCAGAGCACGCACACGGTGGTTGAGGTGGTGCACCGTGATTTGCCGTTTCTGGTCGACTCAGTACGCATGGAGCTTGGCCGTCGCGGCTACGCTATCCACAATCTCTACAACAGCATCATGACGGTTGAGCGCAGGGAAGATGGCAAGCTTGTGCAGTTGCTGGCCAACGGCGCAGGCAAAAAGGAAGCGCGGGCCGAGTCGGTGATGTATATCGAGATAGACCGCGCGACAACCAGTGCGGATTTGCGTGCCTTGCAGGATAGCCTGCTCGAAGCGCTGAGCAACGTCCGGGCGACGGTTCACGATTTTCCCGCCATGCGCGCGCGGGTGGTTGAGCTGATCGCCATGCTGGGCAGTCGACGCAAACACTACTTCGCTCGGGAGGAGCGGACTGAAGCCGTTGCCTTTCTGGAGTGGTTGCTGGATGACCATTTTACCTTTCTTGGTTATGAGTGTTTTTCCATCAACGAAGGCTTGCCGGAGCAACGCCTTGGCCTGCGCCCCGGCGCGAGTCTCGGCGCGCTGGCTCTGAACCCGCGTGATGAGAGCGTCGACGGCTTGCCGGAGCAGGTGATCGGCTATCTGCAGGCGCCGCTGTTGCTTTCGTTTGCCAAGGCTTCGCAGCTGAGCCGTGTACATCGTCCGGCCTATCCAGATTATGTCTCGGTGCGGGAAGTCGATCTGGACGGCAACGTGGTGCAGGAACATCGCTTCATGGGGCTCTATACCTCGCGCGTCTATTCGGCGCTGGTCGATAACATTCCCCACGTTCGGCGCAAGGTGGCACATGTGCGTTCGGTCTCCGGATTTCTGCCGAGCAGCCATCTGGCCAAGGAACTGGAGCAGGTGCTGCAGGTGCTGCCGCGCGACGACCTGTTCCAGATGTCGGTCGACGAGCTGGCCGAAACCGCGCTTAACATCGTGCAGATGCAGGAGCGCAACCAAATTCGGCTGTTTCTGCGTCGTGGTAATTACGGTCGCTTCTACTACGCGCTGGCATTCGTCCCACGGGATGTGTACTCGACCGACATCAGGCTGAAGATCCAGGCAGTCCTGCTGGAGCGGTTGCAGGCAACGGAAAGCGAGTTCTGGACTTACTTCTCCGAATCCATTCTGGCGCGCACTCAGTTCATCCTGCGTGTTGACCCGACCAAGACCCCGGACATTGACCCCGTGAAAATAGAACAGGAAGTGGTGCGCGCCTGCCGTAACTGGCAGGACGAGTTTCGTGATCGGTTGCTGGAGAGTCTGGGCGAGGCGCGAGCTACCGATGTGCTAGCCCACCTGGGGGATGGCTTTCCAGCGGGGTATAGCGATCGTTTTACTGCTGCCACCGGGGTAGTTGACCTGCAGACGCTGCTGGGGTTGACGCCTGAGGCGCCGCTGGCGATGAGTTTTTATCAGCCGCTGGCACAGACCCAGGGCGTGCTGCACTGCAAACTGTACCACCTGAACGAGTCGCTGCCGTTATCGGATGTGATCCCGGTTCTTGAGAACCTGGGGCTGCGGGTATTGGGCGAGTTTCCCTTCCGCATTGCCCAGGCCGATGGAACGACGTTCTGGATCCATGATTTCGAATTTACCTTTGTTGGTGGCGCCACGCTGGATATCCAGGAAGCCAACGAGCTGTTCCGTGACGCCTTCAAGGCAGTCTGGTCCGGGCAGGCGGAGAATGACGGGTTCAACCGCCTGGTACTGCTGTCCGGTTTGCCCTGGCGTGATGTGGCGCTGCTGCGCGCCTATGCCCGCTATCTCAAGCAGATTCGACTGGGCTTTGAGCTGCCTTACATCGCCAGCACCCTGGTTGCCCACGCCGATATCGCGCGCGAGTTGGTACGTCTGTTCCGTACCCGTTTTTATCTGGCGCGCAAGCTCAGTGCCGAGGATCTGGGCGATATGCAGCAGAAGCTGGAAAAGGCGATTCTTGGCGCGCTGGATGAGGTGGCGGTGCTCAATGAAGACCGTATCCTGCGGCGCTATCTTGATCTGATCAAGGCAACGCTACGCACCAACTTCTTCCAGCCTGACGCAGCGGGTCAGAGCAAGGACTATGTGAGCCTGAAGTTCGACCCGTCGGCAATTCCCGAGTTGCCGTTGCCGCGGCCGATGTTCGAGATATTTGTCTATTCGCCGCGGGTCGAGGGTGTCCACCTGCGTGGCGGCAAAGTTGCCCGCGGTGGATTACGCTGGTCCGATCGCGAAGAGGACTACCGTACCGAAGTGCTTGGTCTGGTCAAGGCGCAGCAGGTGAAGAATGCGGTGATCGTGCCGGTCGGCGCCAAGGGGGGATTCGTTCCGCGCCGGCTGCCCCTGGGGGGAAGCCGCGATGAAGTGCAGCAAGAAGCCATTGCCTGCTATCGCTTGTTTATTCAAGGCCTGCTGGATATTACCGACAACCTGGCCGATGGAAGCGTTGTGCCGCCGGCCAACGTGGTACGGCACGACGCCGATGATCCCTATCTGGTGGTGGCCGCCGATAAGGGCACGGCAACCTTCTCGGATATCGCCAACGAAATTGCTGCGGGCTACGGCTTCTGGCTGGGTGACGCCTTCGCGTCCGGCGGCTCGGCAGGCTATGACCACAAGAAGATGGGCATCACCGCACGCGGCGCCTGGGTGTCGGTACAGCGGCATTTCCGTGAGCTGGGTATCAACGTGCAGACTGATCCGGTCAGCGTGATCGGCATTGGCGACATGGCCGGCGATGTCTTCGGCAATGGTCTGTTGCAGTCGCGCATGCTCAAACTGGTGGCTGCGTTCAACCACCAGCATATCTTTATCGATCCCGACCCTGACCCCGAGCGCAGCTACGCGGAGCGCGAGCGCCTGTTTGCCCTGCCGCGCTCGAGTTGGGCCGATTATGACGCCAGCCTGATATCCGAGGGGGGCGGCGTCTTTTCGCGCAGCCTCAAGCAGATCACCCTGACTCCGCAGATGCGCGCGCGCTTCGATATCAGCGCCGAGCGCTTGACGCCGACCGAGCTGATCCATCAACTGTTGAAAGCACCGGTGGACCTGATCTGGAATGGCGGGATCGGCACCTACGTCAAAGGCAGCAGCGAAACCCATGCCGATGTGGGTGATAAAGCCAACGACGCGCTGAGGGTCAACGGTCGCGACCTGCGCTGCCGGGTCGTAGGCGAGGGCGGCAACCTTGGGCTGACCCAGCTCGGGCGTATCGAGTACTGCCTCAACGGCGGTGCGCTCAACACAGACTTTATTGACAATGCCGGTGGCGTCGACTGCTCCGACCACGAGGTCAATATCAAGATTCTGCTCAACGAAGTGGTCGCCGCCCAGGACATGACGGCCAAGCAGCGCAATAAGCTGCTGGCCAGCATGACCGACGCGGTAGCCGAGCTGGTGCTCGGCAACAACTACAAGCAGACCCAGGCCATCAGTCTGGCCCAGCGCCAGGCCGCCCAGACCATGGGCGAGTACCAGCGCTTCATCAACTCAATGGAGAGCAGCGGCAAGCTCAACCGGGCGCTGGAGTTTTTGCCCGAGGACGACCAGCTTGCCGAGCGCAAGGCGACCGGCAAGGGGTTGACCCGGGCCGAGCTGTCGGTGCTGATCTCTTACTCGAAGGCTGATCTCAAAGAGGCGCTGGTAGCCTCTGATGTGCCGGAAGACCCTTACCTGGCTCGGGAGCTGGAGACCGCTTTCCCGGCGGTACTGCTCAAATCCTGGAGTGATGCACTGGGTCGCCACCGGCTGCGGCGCGAAATTGTCGCGACTCAACTGGCGAACAATCTGGTCAACCACATGGGCATTACCTTCCTGCGACGACTGGAACAGTCCACCGGCGCTGCGGTCAGTGATGTCGCACGGGCCTGGGTTGTCGCACGGGATGTTTTCCACCTGCAGGAGCACTTCGCCGGCATAGAGGCACTCGATCATCAGGTCTCGGCCGAGGTCCAGCTGGAGTTGATGGAAGAACTCATGCGGCTTGGCCGCCGCGCCAGCCGGTGGTTCATTCGCAACCGTCGCAGCGAGCTGCTGCCGGAGCGCGAGGTCGCCCACTTCGCGCCGTGCGTGCGGACGCTGGCCGAGCGCTTTGACCAGTTGCTGGAAGGGGATGTGCGGCACCTGTGGGACGAGCGCTATCAGCATTACGTTGACGAAGGTGTGCCGGAGGCCATTGCGCGGGTGGTGGCCGGGACTGGACATGCCTACACGCTGCTGGGGATCGTTGAAGCGGCCGATGCAACCGGGCAGAATGCCGAGCGCGTGGCGCAAGTGTTCTTCGCACTCGGCAGTCATCTGCAGCTGCCCTGGTTCGGTCAGCAGGTGACCGGGCTGCAGGTCGACAACCATTGGCAGGCATTGGCACGGGAAAGTTACCGCGATGATCTTGACTGGCAGGCACGCAGCATCACTGTTGCGGCGCTGCAGGGCGGTGATGAGGCAACGCCGGTCGATGAATTGGTTGCTGACTGGGTGCAGCGCAATCAGGCGATGGTGTTGCGCTGGCAGACCATGCTGGGTGAGCTGAAGAGTGCTGGCGCCGGTGATTACCCCATGGTGGCGGTAGCGATGCGTGAGCTGCTGGATTTGGCTCAGCACGCCCGTCTGGTTGTTCAGGACGATGCATGCAGCAGTTGATCATAGATCTGGCGTTACCCGCCGAGCGCTACCTTGCCTGGTATCAGGGGCGCGCCGAGCGGGTCATGATGTACAGCCGTGATGGCCGGCGTGTCAGTTTGCCGGCCCATCATTTGCGGCCTTTTTTAACCCATCAGGGTGTGTACGGCAGCTTTCTCATGCAATTCACCGATGACGGCCAACTGCTTAAGCTGGAGCGGCTGGCGGGCTGAGCGCAGGCGCTCGATTCAGGTATACTCTGCAGCCTGATTTTCTGCCCCGGATACCCGCCATGTACGAACTGCTTCGCTCGCTGATGTTCCGCCTGCCCGCGGAAACTTCCCACGACCTTGCACTGGACATGATCGGCGCTGCCGGGCGGTTGCGGCTGGCCGACAAGCTGGTGCGCCCGGTGCCGACTCAGCCGGTTGAGGTGATGGGGCTGACCTTTGACAACCCGGTTGGGCTGGCTGCCGGACTGGACAAGAACGCGGTTGCTGTCGACGGGATGGCAGCGATGGGCTTCGGTTTTCTGGAAGTCGGCACCGTCACGCCGCGGCCACAACCGGGTAACCCCAAGCCGCGCCTGTTCCGTCTGCCTGAGCAGTTGGCAATCATCAACCGCTTCGGTTTTAACAACGAGGGTGTTGATGCCATGCTTGAGCGGCTGTCGGGCGTGCGCTACAGCGGCGTGTTGGGCATCAATATCGGCAAGAACGCGGTCACTCCGGTCGAGAATGCGGTGGACGATTATCTCTACTGTCTGCGTAAGGTCTATGACCGGGCCAGCTATGTCACCGTCAACCTGTCGTCACCGAATACCCCAGGTCTGCGTACCCTGCAATACGGTGAAACGCTCAAGGTGCTGCTTGGCCAGATCAAGCAGTGCCAGACGGCGCTGGCCGAGGAACGTGGACGGTACGTGCCGATTGCTATCAAGATTGCGCCGGACATGAATGAAGAAGAAGTCGCGCTGGTCGGCGCGACGCTGTTGGAAGCGGGTATGGATGCGGTCATCGCGACCAATACAACGCTTGATCGCACCGCCGTCGCCGATTCGCCCTATGCCAGCGAGGCTGGAGGCCTGTCTGGTGCGCCGCTGACCGACATGTCGACTGAAGTGATTCGTCTGCTGGCCGCAGAATTGAAGGGGCAGATACCGATCATTGGGGTGGGCGGGATCTTCAGTGGTGCCGATGCGGCCGACAAGATCGCCGCTGGCGCGAGCCTGGTGCAGCTTTACAGCGGCTTCATCTATCGCGGGCCAGAACTGATCCGTGAATGCGCTGACGCGATTGCAGTGATGCCGCGCTGAAAATGGAAGCCCCCGCAGAGCGGGGGCTAGGTGGGCCTTCATGAGGCCCGGCGCTGTGGGCGAGCGCCTTTGGGGAAAATGAAGAACGGCTTGAGAGTTTAGCCTACCGCGTGCATCTCATTGAGTCGGTGCACGCCGGAGATGCCGGTGAAGCCATCCCAACGGTCCGCGCGGCCTTCGCGCCAACCATTGATCCAATTCTGTCTGGTAGAGGGGTTGTTAAAAGGGCAGGTGTCCTGGGATTTGCCACTCACTCCGTGCTGGTAACCGCGTTGAAATGCTCGTTCCATCGGATCACGCTTGAGTCTTCTCATAGGGTAGCGTCCTCGTGTGGTATGACATTTTCTGAACGATCCGAGTCGTTCCAAAGTAGCGCGTAATCGGTTGTTGACTACGCTGCAAGGAAGCCGGTCGGATAGGGTGTATTGGCCCGGCTTCGAATACTGTCACCGCTCAAGTCATACCCTGTTGTACCCTATCGGCCGTCACCGCTACAAAGACCGATTTAGCATACCTGAGGCAGCTGGTTAGCTGTCACTGAAATATAAACGTCATCGTATTCCGGAAATCAACGACATGCGCGAGATCCTTGAATTTTTTGTTACCTGCCCGAAGGGAGTGGAGGGTCTGCTGCGAGATGAAGTGCTTGCCTTGGGCGCGGAGTCGGCCAAAGAAACCGTTGCCGGCGTGTCGGCGCAGGGCGATATCGAACTCGGATATCGTCTGTGTCTGTGGTCGCGTCTCGGTAACCGGGTACTGCTGGTTCTTAAGCGTTTTTTGGCCGGGACGGCCGAAGATTTGTATGCCGGCGTGCAGCTGATCGATTGGCGTGACCATCTGGCGCCGGATGGCACCCTGGCGATTGATTTCACCGGCTCGCTGGCGGGCGTGGACAACACTCACTTTGGCGCGCTGAAGGTCAAGGACGCGATTGTTGACCAACTGCGTCGCCCTGATGGTACCCGTCCGGGCGTGGACAAGGTGCGGCCTGACCTGCGCATCAATGTGCACTGCCACCGCGGTGAGGTGCAGCTGGCGCTGGATCTGTCCGGCGCCAGCCTGCATCAGCGCGGCTATCGCCTGCAGCAGGGGGCTGCTCCGCTCAAGGAAAACCTCGCAGCGGCCATTCTGATCCGTTCCGGCTGGCCGGCACTGGCCGAAGCCGGCGGTGCGCTGACCGATCCGATGTGCGGGTCGGGTACCTTCCTGGTCGAGGCGGCGCTCATGGCTGCCGATGTGGCTCCCAACCTGCAGCGTGAGCACTGGGGCTTCAGCCGCTGGCAGCAGCACGTACCTGTGCTCTGGCAAAAGGTGCTGACCGACGCCCGCGAGCGCGCCGAGCGTGGATTGGCGCGTCCGCCATTGTGGATCCGTGGCTATGAGGCTGATCCCCGTCTATTGCAGCCGGTCCGTAACAACATTCAGCGTGCCGGTGTGGGGGAGTGGGTCAAGGTGTTCCAGGGTGAGCTGGCGACCTTTGCTCCCAACCCGGATCGTGGGCAGAAAGGTCTTGTGGTCTGTAACCCGCCCTACGGTGAGCGCCTGGGCACGACCGCGAGTCTGGTGTATCTCTATCAGAAGCTGGGCGAAGTGCTGCGCCAGCAGTGTCAGGGCTGGCAGGCCGCGATCTTCACCGGCAATGTGGACCTGGGCAAACGCATGGGGATTCGCAGTCACAAGCAATACAATCTGTTTAACGGCGCGCTGCCGTGCAAGCTGCTGTTGATGGATCTGCAGTCGGAACGCTTTGTCACCAAGGCGGCTGATGCGCCAGCGGGCGAGGCTGCAGCGGTTGAGGCGGCCCGACTCAGCGAGTCGGCGCAGATGTTTGCCAATCGGTTGAAAAAGAACCTGAAGAATCTGGGTAAATGGGCACGCCAGCAGGGCATTGAGTGTTATCGCGTTTACGATGCCGACATGCCAGAGTTTGCCGTCGCGGTTGATCTGTATGGTGACCGGGTGCATGTGCAGGAGTATGCGCCGCCGCAGTCGATTGATGAAGACAAGGCGGAGGCGCGCCTGCAGGATGTCATGGCGGCGCTGCCGCAGGTGCTGGGTGTCCCGCCGGAGCATATTGCCCTGAAGCAGCGTCAGCGTCAGTCCGGCAAACAGCAGTATCAGCGAATGGCCCAACAGGGCGAGTTTTTCGAGGTGCACGAAGGTCAGGTACGTTTGCTAGTCAACCTGACCGACTATCTTGATACCGGGCTGTTCCTCGATCACCGGCCGATGCGTTTGCGCATCGCTGGCGAGGCCAAGGGCAAGCGTTTCCTTAATCTGTTCTGCTACACCGCGACGGCGACCGTGCATGCAGCGGCCGCAGGCGCGCGTTCAACCACCAGCGTGGACCTATCCAATACCTACCTGGACTGGGCGCGGCGCAACCTGTCGCTTAACGGTCTGTCTGACCTGCACAAGCTGGTGCGTTCCGATGTGATGGCATGGCTGGAGCAGGCCGGGGATCAGCAGTTCGATCTGATTTTCATTGATCCGCCAACCTTCTCGAACTCGAAGAAGCTGGAAGGGGTGTTCGATGTACAGCGCGACCACCCGCGACTGCTCGAGTTGGCGATGAAACGGTTGGCGCCGGGCGGAGTGCTGTATTTTTCCAACAACTTCCGTCGTTTCCGCATGGATGAGTCGGTGGAGGCGCGGTATCTGGTGGAGGATATTTCAGCCCAGACGCTGGATCGTGATTTTCAGCGCAATGCGCGTATTCACCGGACTTGGAAGCTGAGTCACCGCCCCTGAGGGCGGTGACTCATCAATGACCGCTGGCGCTGGCGATGTCTGTCGGTGCGCGGCGATAGACGTCTTGCAGCACCAGATCAAGCGCCTGTCCGCTACCGCCGGCAGCGGCATGGTTGACGATGGCGGCGACGGCCCAGCTTTGGCCGTTGGCGTCTCGGGTGATCCCGGCAATCGCCTTGACGTTGCGCAGTGAGCCCGTCTTGATGTGAGCCTGGCCGGCAACTGGCGTATTGCGCAGGCGACGACGCATGGTTCCGTCCATGGCCGCCAGCGGCATGGAGGCGATAAACTCGGCGCTGTACGGGCTTTGCCAGGCCTGAGCCAGCAGTTGTGCCATGTCGCGTGCGGTCAGGCGTTCCATACGGGATAGCCCCGATCCATTTTCCAGCACCAGCGTATTGGCGCGAATACCCTTATTGTTGAGCCACTCGTCGATGACGCGGACGGCAGCTTTGTGATCGTCACGATCTGTGGCAATACGGTTTTCCCGGCCGATAGTGAGGAACAACTGCCGGGCCATGGTGTTGTTGCTCCACTTGTTGATATCCCGCACTACTTCAACCAGGTCCGGAGAGGTGCTGCGTGAGACCAGGCGGGCACTGCGCGGAGCCCGGCCAATCTGATTGTCGCCGCGAATAGTGCCGCCCATTTCCGCCCACAGCGTGCGCAGGGTGCTGGCGGTGTAAGTGGTCGCGGTCAGCGCGGTCAGGTAACGCTGCGCCATGCAGCCCTCATGCAGGTTACCTGTGAGGGTAACAACAGCTTCGTGGCCGCTGTCCTGAATGTTGTACTCAACGTCCGGCGCCGGGCAACTGCGAGTGGGGGCGGGCAGCAGGGCGATCTGGTTGACTACCTTGACTTCAGGCAGCGCCGGCTCGAGATTGATACGCACGCCACCTTCTTCAGCAAAGCTGCTCAGTACGAACACCTTGAGGTTGGTCAACAGCGGATCTGGTTCAACCAGAAACGGACGGTTCTGGTTGCCGCTGTCATCAATGAACGGCGGAATGTCAGCGGGGAAACGCATGTCGGCCGGCTGCAGCACCAGGTTGCCATTGATATGGCGAATGCCGGCGGCCTTCAGGTCGCGCAGCATCAGCCACATGCGCTCGAGTGTCAGCTTGGGGTCGCCGCCGCTGCGGAAGATCAGGTCACCTTGCAGAGTGCCGTCAACAACGTCACCGTCAGCGAATAGATCGGTATTCCAGTGATAGGTCGGACCAAGGATTTCCAGCGCAGCGTAGGTTGTCACCAGCTTCATAGTGGAAGCGGGGTTGACTGGCTGATCGGCGTTGACGAACTGGGCCATGCCCTGGTTTTCCAGCGGGATAACAGCCAGAGACAGTGCGTCGGCGGGAATCTTGGCAGCTTGCAGGGCGCTGTTGACGCGGCCTGGTAGGGTGCCGCTGTCTGCTGCCTGCAGCGGCAGGCTGGCCAGCAGGCTGATCGTCGGGACCAGACAGAGCAGGGTGCGTGCGAAAAGATTGGACATGGTATCCAGCTCCGTAGCCTTTGGATTGCTGACAGCAGAACCGCGTGTTCGTCAGTCCCCGTATTCTTGCATCATCACTTAAATAACGATTTGCGCCAAGGGGTTAAAGTAATTTGTTAGATCAACGGTCACGATTGCGTGGATCCAGCAGTACCCGCCACAGCACCCAGCTTAATGGCAACAGCAACGCGCTGATGCCCAGCGAGAGCCAGAATCCGAGTGTGCGTAACCGATAGGCCTCCGACAGTAACTCTGTTTCCGGCACCAGCACCGCCAGGTAGACGTCGGGTGTGCCCATGATGTCGATGCGCTGCTGCTGAATGACCCAGCGCTGCCCCTCCAGTGTCTTGATCGTCTGGCGTTCCCTGGTGTAACCGTCAAGAGCGAGGGTTGCCAGCAAGGTACTGCCGAGTTCGTTGAAGTGTCTTGGCTCCAGGTAGCTACTGCCCTGGGTGGTGTGCTGCAGACGATGGGGATCCTGATAGGCCACCACGACGCCGTCCGAGGTGTAGAGAACCAGCTCTGAAGAGGGAGTCATTCGCTGTTGGCGAAGGGTTTCCGAGAGGCGGTCAAGGGTGAGGTCAGCGCCGAACACGGCGATGCTCCCGCTGGCCCGGGCAAGGGTAGTGCCAAATTCTCGGGTGGAGAAAAACAGATAGGGGGTGGTAATCATGCGCTGATCAGCCTTGCTGGCTGCAGCATACCAGGGGCGTTGGCGCGGATCGTAGCCTTCGTCAGCTGCCAGGCGAGCCTCGACGATTTTTAGGTTCTCATCCAAAAACAGATAGCTGTTGTGCCGGCTTTCCTCTTCGTCGATATCGATGTGCCAGGCCATCCAGCGTGCCCGCTGTGGCGCACTGAAACGCTGTTGGTTGATGCGGCTACCCAGTGGCCGCAGCATAAGGTAATCACCGTCGTGCCAGCCCGCATAGACAGAGTTGAGTTGTGGGTTGTCGGTCAGAACCTGGGCGAGCATGGGCAGGTAGTCCATGCGCTGGGAGAGACTGTCGGTATTGACCAGTTTACTGAGCGCGAGCAGGTTCAGCGCCTGCATCGGCGGATGGTAGACATTCTCCAGTTCTCGGGTGACCTGCTGCACGATGCGCTGGAAGATGGCGTTGCCATCGGCGTGCATCAGACGATTGAGTTGCTGGTAGTGAAACAGACTGAGCGTGATACCGAGCAGCAGCAGCGGCAGCATGCCCAGCAAGGGTGCGAGAAGGAATCGCCCGGTGGCCGTCCGTTTCGTTTCAGGCATGCTAGTCCCTGGCTGCATTTCCGTTGCTATGGTGCAGCAAATATAGACTATCGGTTCGGTATTGGAAGCTGAAACAGGCGGCGAGCGTTATCGCAGGTATGTTGGCTCAGGTGGGAAATCGATTGCTGGCGACAGTCAGCCACCATGCGTGCGACTTCCGGCAGGAAGGCCGGCTCGTTGCGGCGATTTTTCGGCTTGGGTGACAGCGTACGCGGCAATAGCCAGGGTGCATCCGTTTCCAGTAACAGGCGATTGTCAGGAATGTCCTTCACCAGGCCTTGGAGGTCAGTGCCCCGGCGTTCGTCACAGATCCAGCCGGTAATGCCAACGTAGAGGTCCATATCCAGATAGGCATAGAGGGCTTTCCTGTCTGCGGTAAAACAGTGCACCACGGCACCGCTAAGACGGTCGCGGAAGTCACGCAGGACAGCGATCAGGGTATCGCTTGCGTCGCGCTCATGGAGAAATACCGGCAGACCGGAGTCGGCGGCTGCTGCAAGTTGCTCTTCGAGTGCGCTCAGTTGAGCGGCGCGGGGGGAGAAATCGCGGTTGTAGTCCAGGCCGCATTCGCCAATGGCACGAACGGCGGGTTGGCTGCTTAGCTCACGTAGCTGGCGGCTGCTGTCGGCGGTCCAGTGACGGGCCTCGTGCGGGTGCACGCCAGCAGTGGTAAAGAGGTGTTCGGGGTGGTCCGCGCATAGAGCAAGCAACTGTTCTGCCTGCTCCAGCGAGGTCATGGTCAGCAACTGCTGGCTGACACCGGCCTGACGGGCCCGCTCCAGTACCGCGTCGCGGTCACTATTGAAGGCTTTGTCCGTCAGATTGACGCCGATGTCGACCCATTCCATCTGCAGTGCGTTCCTCAGGCCTTGCGCGGGCCCTTCGGCTTGCCTGCGTATTCGCGGCGCGGCGGTTTGCCACGGGGCGCGCGGTCACGTGGCGGCAGCTCGCCTTCCGGCAGCGGCCAGGCCTTGATCTGCAAGGTTACGCCGTTGATTTCGGCGCCAGCCAGACGGTTGATTACCGCCTGATCCAGCGTCGGCAGGAAGACACCAGTGTGTTCGTTGAACAGTTTGATGTGACCAATCTGTTGGCGTTGCAGGCCACCAACCTTGACCAGCACGTCGACCAGCGGCTTGGGCATCAGGCCGGTCTTGCGACCACCTTGCACCTTGTAACGGGTCAGGCCGCTGTCGCGATCGAACTCGCGCTCACGGCGCGGCGGTGCGCTGGGCAGGTCCGCCACCGGTTCCAGCAAGGTCTTGGCGCTCGGCAGCAAGGTCAGCAGGGCGGCAGCCAGTTCGGTTGCGTCCAGGCTGGTGAGTTCCTGCAGGTCGCTGACCAGTTGCTGGTGCAGCGAAGTGGCCTGTTCACGGGCGTCGTTCAGGCGCGATGCCAGCTTGTTCAGACGGCCGCTGCGCACGGCGTCGGCGGTCGGCAGGGCCTGCGGCTCGATCTTCTGGCCGGTAGCGCGCTCCAGTACGTGCAGCAGACGACGCTCGCGCGGGGTAGCGAACAGGATCGCAGTACCCTGGCGACCGGCGCGGCCGGTACGACCGATGCGGTGTACGTAGCTTTCGCTGTCGTGCGGCAGGTCGTAGTTCAGTACGTGAGTAATTCGCTCAACGTCCAGGCCACGGGCGGCAACGTCGGTCGCAACCACGATGTCCAGCAAGCCACGCTTGAGGCGGTCAACGACCTGCTCGCGCAGTTGCTGGGTCAGGTCACCATTCAGCGCGGCGGCAGCAAAGCCGCGGGCTTCAAGACGTTCCGCCAGTTCGAGGCTGGCAGTCTTGGTGCGTACGAAGACGATCATGGCTTCGACTGGCTCGACTTCGAGCAGGCGGGTCATGGCGTCCAGCTTGTGGTGGTTGGAGACTTCCCAGACTTTCTGGGTGATGGTCTCGAGACTGCTGCTCGCGCCGCTGTGCAGGCGGATCTCAGCAGGCTCTTTCATATGATTGCGCGCTACGTTGCGCACGCCCGGCGGCATGGTCGCGGAGAACAACGCCTTCTGGGTGGTATCCGGCACTTCTTCAAAGACGGCTTCAAGGTCGTCGGCGAAGCCCATCTTGAGCATCTCGTCAGCTTCATCGAGCGCCAGATAACGCAGGTCTTGCAGCTTGAGGCTGCCACGGCGCAGGTGGTCGGTGAGACGGCCTGGCGTCGCCACGACGACGTGAGCGCCGCGCTCAAGCGCCTTGAACTGGGGGGCAAACGCCGAACCGCCATAGAGGGCAAGAACGGTAAAGCCGCGCATGTTCTGGGCGTAGCGCTGGAATGCTTCGGCAACCTGGAGCGCAAGCTCGCGGGTCGGGGTCAGGATCAGTGCCTGAGTTGCGCGGAGGCTGACGTCAATGCCAGCCAGTACAGGCAGCGCGAAGGCTGCGGTCTTGCCAGTGCCGGTCTGCGCCAGACCGAGCAGGTCTTTGCCAGCCAGAAGCGTGGGGATAGCTTCCGCCTGGATTGGGGAGGGGGTTTCGTAGCCGAGGCTGTTGAGGGCCTCGAGGAGATGAGCAGGCAGGCCGAGATCGGCAAATTGCCGGGCCGGAGCGGTATCGGACATACGGGAAGTGAACCTTAGGGAAGAGATAGCCGCGTATTATACGTGTTTTATGGGCAAAATACCTCTGCCTTTTGTCTGACCTGTTCAGCGGTAGCACAAAGTGTCAGGCTTAGAGGCCAAGTGACAGGATCAAGGAGCAGGGCATGGGACGTCTGATTGACGGCCAATGGGTCGATCAGTGGTATGACACCAGCAGTACGGGTGGCGCCTTCAAGCGTGAGGATGCCGGGTTTCGTGATTGGATTGAGCCAGGTGCGCGCTTTGCGCCAGCGTCCGGGCGTTACCATCTGTATGTCTCGCTGGCCTGTCCCTGGGCTCATCGCACGCTGATCATGCGTCACCTCAAGGGACTGGAGTCGCATATTGGCGTCACGGTCGTGCACCCGCACATGCTTGATCAGGGCTGGCAGTTTGCCGAGCCCGAGCCGCTGTACGGTTATCGTTGCATGCACCAGCTGTATACCCATACCCGCCCGGACTACACCGGCAGAGTCACCGTGCCGGTGCTATGGGATCGACAGGAAGAGACGATCGTCAACAACGAGTCGGCCGAGATCATCCGCATTTTCAACAGCGCGTTTGATGACGTGACTGGCAATCGTGATGACTATTATCCGAGCGCGTTGCAGAACGAAATCGAGCGGATCAACGAGCGCGTCTACAGTGATATTAATAACGGGGTTTACAAGACCGGGTTTGCTACCGAGCAGGATGTCTACGAGCAGGCCTGTCGCGAACTCTTTGCCGCTCTGGACTGGGTGGAGGCGTTGCTCGGTGAGCGCCGCTATCTGGCTGGTAGCGAGCTGACCTTGGCTGATTGGCGTCTGTTCACCACGCTGGTGCGCTTTGATCCGGTCTACCACGGGCACTTCAAGTGCAACCTGCAGCGTATCGAAGATTATCCGAATCTGCTCGGTTACCTGCGCGAGCTTTACCAGTGGCCGGGTATTGCCGACACCGTCGACTTCGAGCACATCAAGCAGCATTACTATTACAGTCACTCCAGCATCAATCCGAATCGGATCGTTGCGCTGGGCATGGGGCCAGACCTGCATGTACCGCATCAACGTGACCGCAAGGTGTACGCAACAGAGCAGCAGGAAAGCTAAACGTGACAGACATTCAACATCTGATTACCCCGGCACTGACGTTTTCGGGGGTTGCCCTGGTTAGCCTTGTCTGCCAGCTCAGTGCCTGGCGTTTGCGCCTGCCTGCGATTTTGTTTCTGCTGCTTGCCGGTATTCTGCTGGGACCGGTCGTCGGTGTGCTGTCGCCCGATGAGTTTCTTGGTGACCTGCTGTTTCCGCTGGTATCGCTCTGTGTCGCGCTGATCCTGTTCGAAGGCAGCCTGACGCTCAAGTTCGACCAGTTGAAGGAAACCGGTAGTGTGGTAAGGCGGCTGGTGACAGTCGGTGCGCTGGTTACCTGGGGGGTGATCAGTGTTGCCTGTTACTGGCTGATCGGCCTAGAGCCCGGCCTGTCGGCGTTGTTCGGCGCATTGGTTGTGGTAACCGGGCCTACAGTCATTGTTCCGATGCTGCGGACGCTGCGTGCGACCCAGCGCATTTCACGGGTGTTGCGCTGGGAGGGTATTTTGATCGACCCGATCGGCGCCTTGCTGGCGGTGCTGGTTTACGAGTGGATTGCGGCGCAGAGCGCCGGTGACAGCGGCTTTATCGCCGGCTTGCTGATATTTGCCAAGGTGGTCTGCTACGGCACCATCGCTGGTGTTGCCGGTGGAGCATTGATGGCAACCGCCATGCGGCGACACTGGATTCCTGAATACCTCGAAGTCCTGGCCTCGCTGACCGTGGTGTTGGTGACCTTTACGCTGGCCAACGAACTGGCGCATGAGTCCGGCCTGCTGGCGGTGACGGTCATGGGAATCTGGCTGGCGAATGCCCGTGGTGTCGATATTGAAGAGATTCTGGTGTTCAAGGAACACCTGTCGGTGCTGCTCATCTCTGGCCTGTTCATCCTGCTGGCGGCGCGACTGGATCTGGGCGCGCTGTTGGCGCTTGGCTGGCCAGCGCTGGCGTTGCTGCTGGTGATCCAGTTTGTCGCCAGACCGCTGGCAGTCTGGATCAGCAGCCTGGGTAGCGAGCTGAACTGGCGTGAGCGGGCACTGATTGCCTGGATCGGGCCACGGGGTATCGTCGCCGCGGCGGTATCGGCACTGTTTGCGCTGCGTCTGGAGCAGGCCGGTTATGAAAATGCCGCGCTGGTAAGTGCGCTGACCTTTGCCGTCATCATTGGTACTGTTGTCTTTCAGAGTGCGACGGCGCGAACCGTTGCCCGATTGTTGCGAGTAACCGAGCCCGAGCGCCGTGGTGTTCTGATTATTGGGGCCAACGCGGTTGCCCGTGCACTTGGGGAAGTTTTGCAGAAGCTGGATGTCCCGCTGCTGATGGTTGATACCCATTGGGAGTCAATCAGTCAGGCCCGGATGAAAGGCTTGCGCACTGTGCGCGGCAACCCGTTGTCGGCCCAGGTGGACAGCAGCCTTGATCTGACCGGGTTGGGCTCCTTGCTTACGATCACGCCGGAGCGCGAGCGCAATGCATTGCTCAACCAGCATTTTCAGCGTGACTTTGCCGCACACCGCATTTTCACCGTACGCAACGAACGTAGCGGTGCCAACGAGCGTTTGCAGATATCAGCCAAGCACGAGGGCGCACCGCTTGGCCCGGATGGCATGACGTTCAGCAAGCTGTCGAGCTTGATCAGTCAAGGGGCGCGCTTCAAGGCCACGACGCTGACCGAGGGCTTCAGTTACGCCCAATGGCGGGAAGAAGCGGGCAAGGGGCGTACGCCATTGCTGGCCCTGACGCCTGAGCGTCGGTTGCGGGTCTTCTCGCCGGAGCAGACGATTGAGCCGGAGGCCGACTGGACGCTGATCTACCTGGAGACCGCCACGGAAAACGGCAAGGCAAGCCGTGAGTCCGAGAGCGCTGAAAACAGCCCACAGACGGCGCAGTGAATGTCGACAGCGTCAGGGCGTTAAGTCGACAATGCCGTCTTTGCACCGCCGGACCATCAGGTCCGGTGGCTTCGGTACTTTTCGGATAGCGCTATGGATACCAACGTCATCACCCCGGAAGGGCACGCTGCGCTCAAGCAGGAGCTGGATCAGCTCTGGCGGCAGGAGCGCCCAGAGGTCACCAGACTGGTTCAATGGGCGGCCAGTCTTGGTGACCGCTCGGAGAACGCCGATTACCAGTACAACAAGAAGCGCCTGCGAGAAATTGATCGGCGGGTACGCTTCCTTCGCAACCGCCTTGATAAGCTCCGCGTCGTCGAGTACAGCCCGGTTCAGGAAGGTCGGGCATTCTTTGGCGCCTGGGTGGCGCTGGTCGATGAAGACGGCCGGGAGCTGCTGTTTCGTATTGTCGGCCCTGACGAAATATACGGTCGCAAGGACTACGTTTCGGTCAATGCGCCTATTGTTCGAGCCTGTCTGGGCAAGGCGGTGGGCGACGAAGTTATCGTGCGCACACCCGAGTCGGTGAAAAGCTGGGACATCGAATCCATTCGTTACCACATCGACTGATGCGCTGTTTGGTTACTACTGCAGGGTGCTGCGCAGGCGTCGCAGGGCAGCGCAAAAGAACACCCCACCAATGGCCGTCAATGCCAGTAGCTTAGGCCAAACGATTTCGAGGCCCGCGCCGCGCAGCAGGACACTCTGGGCCAGTTCGACGAAGTGTGTGGTCGGTGCCAGCGACATGATCAGTTGTACCGGCACCGGCATGCTTTCGCGTGGCGTTACAGCCCCGGACAGAATTTCCAGCGGGATCAGAACCAGCATGATCAGCAGCCCGAGCTGTGGCATCGAGCGGGCAACCGTGCCGAGGAAAATTCCCATCGAGGTGGTGGCAAACAGGTGCAGTGCTGTGCCAGCCAGAAACAGGGCCATCGCGCCTTGAATGGGCACCTGTAGCCAGCCTTCGACGATGAATTGCAACGCAAGTGCCGATGCTGTCAGCACCACCAGGCCCATTGCCCACACTTTGGCCAGCATGATCTCCAATGGCGTAACCGGCATCACCAGCAAGTGCTCGATGGTGCCGTGCTCGCGTTCGCGTATCAGCGCCGCGCCGGTCAGGATGATCGACAGCATGGTGATCTGGTTGATGACCTCGGTGATGGCACCGAACCAGCTGGCATCAAGATTGGGGTTGTAGGCTACACGCACCACCGCTTCGACCGGCTGGCTGGCGGTGCCCTGATAGCGCTGTGCGAAGGCGGCTGCTTCCCGCTGGATGATCTGCTGAATATGACCGGCACCGCTGAACGCCTGACTTACCTGAGTCGCATCCACATTCAGCTGGATGGATGGTTGCTCGCCTGCGAGCAGGTCGCGCTGGAAGTCGGGTGGAATGTTCAGCGTAAAGGTGTACAGGCCACCGTCCATGCCCTGATCCATCTGACGGTGGTCGATCAGCGTCGGGGGCAGAAAGTAGGGCAGCTGGAACGCGTCAATCAGCCGGGCAGAAACCTGTGAGCGGTCTTCATCGACGACCGCAATGGTCGCCCGATTCGGGGTTTCCGGCATGGCGGTGGCAGAGGAGTAGATGCTCAGACTGAAGGCATAGATGATCAGCAGCACCAGCGCAGGGTCGCGTGCCAGGCTGCGCAGCTCCTTGATGCCGAGCTGAAGAATGTTGCCGAGAGATCGCATCATGTCATTTCTCCTGCTTTCTCAGGCCCGCGATACTGGCAAGCGTCAGTACCGGGATGGACACCAGCAGCGGGATGAAATAACTGTGCAGATCCGCAAACCCCAGCGCCTTTGAAAAGACGCCGCGGGTGATGATCAGAAAGTGCGTCGTCGGGTAGAGCTGGCCGATCAATGCACCGGCCCCCTCCATGGCTGATACTGGGTGCAGCATCCCGGAAAACTGGATGGCTGGAATCAGGGTTGCGATCGCCGTGCCGAAAATGGCCGCAATCTGGCTCTTCAGCAGTGACGATACCAGCAGGCCGAGACCGGTTGCGCAGATGAGATAGAGCAGTCCGCCGAGCAGCAGGGTGGCCAGGCTGCCCTTGATAGGAACGTCAAAGGCAAATACGGCTAGCAGCAGCAGGGCGATGAAGTTGACGAAGCCCAGTGCAACGTAGGGCAATTGCTTGCCGAGCAGGAACTCGAGCTTGCTCACCGGTGTGACGTAGAAGTTGGTGATTGAGCCAAGCTCCTTCTCGCGAACTACCGCCAGAGCCGTCAACATCGCCGGGATCATCATCAACAGAATTGGAATGACCGCAGGAACCATGGCCGGCAAACTTTCCACATCGGGGTTGTAGCGGTAGCGCGTTTCGACGTTGACCAGGCTGGTCCTGTAGGTGGTGGGCTGATGGGCTGCGAGCGTCAGCAGGTAGTTCAGATGAATGCCCTGGGCGTAACCGCGCAGGGTATCTGCGCGCATCGGCATGGCGCCATCAATCCAGTAGGCAACCTGAGGGTTGTCGCCGCGCAGCAGATCACGACCAAAGCCCGGCGGGATCTCCAATGCCAGGCTAATGTCGCCCGCGCGCATGCGCTCATCCAGCTCGGCATGGCTGTGCAGCGGCGGTTTTTCGATAAAGTAACGTGAGCCGGATAGCTCCAGCGCATAGTTCTGGCTGTAGGTCGTCTGGTCTCGATCCAGCACGGCAAAGGTCAGGTTCTCCACGTCCATGTTGATGCCGTAACCCATGATGATCATCAGAAACACGCTGCCTGCCAGCGCCAGCATGCCCCGTACCGGGTCACGGCGCAGTTCCATGGTTTCGCGTCGGGTGTAACTGAGCAGCCGGCGAAGGCTGAAGCGAGGCCCTTTTGCAGGCTCTTCGCTTGCGCCCGGTGGTGTCAGTCTGACGGCCGCAGGTGCGCTCTCGTCCGGCCCGCTGGCCTCGCGCAGCCAGTCGATGAAGGCTTCTTCCAGTGAGTCCTTGCCGCGCTGCTTGCGCAGCTCCTCGGGCGCGCCGCTGACCAGTACCTTCCCCGCGTGCATCAGCGACATGCGATCGCAACGTTCAGCTTCGTTCATGAAGTGGGTGGATATGAAAATGGTCACACCATCTTCGCGCGACAGCTTGGCCAGCAGCGCCCAGAACATGTCGCGGGCAACCGGATCGACACCGGAGGTCGGTTCGTCGAGGATCAGAATCTCTGGTTTGTGGATGACTGCGACCGCCAGTGACAGGCGTTGGCGGACTCCAAGCGGGAGGTCCATTGGCAAGCTGTCGGCGACGTCGTGCAGATTGAACTGATCCAGTAGCTCATGCACACGCAGCGGCCCTTGTTCCGCTGAGAGGTGATACAGCTTGGCGTGCAGCACGAGGTTTTGACGTACGGTCAACTCACTGTACAGCGAGAATGCCTGCGACATGTAGCCAACGCGCATGCGCACCGAGATGTCATTGGGGTCGACCGGTTTGCCGAGTACTGACGCCTCACCTTCACTGAACGGTAGCAGGCCGGTGAGCATTTTCATCGTCGTCGACTTGCCGCACCCGTTGGAGCCGAGAAAGCCAAATATTTCGCCCCGTTCGATACGGAAGTTGACCTTGTCGACCGCTACGAAATCGCCAAAGCGGCGGGTCAGGTTGTGGGCCTCGATGGCGATGCCGGTCTGCTGGGTCCGCGGCGGGATGATCAGTTGCTGGTGCTGGCGGCGCTTTTCCTCCGGAAGCAGGGCGACGAAAGCCTGCTCCAGGCTGCTGGACCCGGTCTGTTTCAGGATCTCCTGCGGTGTGCCGGTCGCAAGTACTTTGCCGGCGTCCATGGCTACCAACCAGTCGAAGTTTTGCGCTTCGTCCATGTAGGCGCTGGCGATCAGCACGCTCATCTGCGGCCGCGCAGCACGGATTCGGCGAATAAGGTCCCAGAACTGGCTGCGAGACAGCGGGTCGACGCCCGTAGTCGGTTCGTCGAGGATCAACAGATCAGGGTCGTGAATCAGCGCACAGCACAGTCCGAGCTTCTGCTTCATACCTCCAGATAGCTTGCCGGCCGGGCGGTCAATAAAGCGACTCATGCCGGTGCTGGCGAGCAGCCCGCTGATCCGGGCCTTGCGCTCCTGCCTATCCTGGTTGAACAGGCGGCCAAAGAACTCGAGGTTCTCCGATACGCTGAGGGTCGGGTAGAGGTTCTTGCCAAGCCCTTGTGGCATGAAGGCGATGCGCGGACATACTCGCCGCCTATGCCCTGCGCTGCGCATGTCTCCGTCCAGCACCTGCAACTGCCCTTGTTGCAGGCGGCGAGCGCCTGCAACCAGTGACAGCAGACTGGACTTGCCGACACCGTCGGGGCCGATCAGGCCGACCATGCAGCCGGCGGGCAAATCGAGGGTGAGCGAATCCAGTGCGGCTACCGTGCCGTACCTCAGGTTGATGCCTTCCAGTCGAGCGACTGGGGCGCGCGTGTCCATGCTCAGTTTCCGACGTTGACTTCAAGGTCCGCCGGCCAGTCGGCGTCTGCGTCTAGCTTCAGCCAGGCTACGCCGGGCAGCCCGGTCTTGACCTGCTCTATGTGCTGCTCAAGCAGCTTGGGATCAATACGGGCACGGATACGGAACATCATCTTTTCCCGTTCCCGCTCGGTTTCTACCGACTTGGGTGTGAACTGCGCAACGCTGGCGACATAGCTGACAGTAGCGGGAATGACGTATTGCGGTGCGGCGTCGATGATGATGTGGGCGTCGGAGCCCATGGCCACACGTCCAGCCAGTCGCTCCGGCAGGAAGAAGGTCATGTAGACATCAGTAAGGTCAACCAGGTTTAGCACCCGGCCGCCGGCGCCCAGCACCTCACCCGGCTCAACCGTACGGAATTGGACCCGCGCGTGACGGTCTGCGGTCAGGCTGCTGTCTTTGATGTCGGCGGCAATACGGTCTACCGCTGCGCGGGCGGCATCTAGCGCGGACTCGGCGCCAATGACCTGCGAGCGTGCGGCAGCAATGCCGGCCTCGGCAGACTGAATCTGGGCACGGGCCGACGCCACTGCTGCCTGAGTGCTCTCGAGCGCGGCGAGCGCGTCGTCGAGTTGCTGGCGTGACATGGCATTGCGCTGAACCAGTACCTTGATCCGGTCATGGCGTTTTTGCGCGGCATTCAATTCCGCCTGGCGTTGCGACAGCAGTGCCTCTGCCGTGGCGCGCTCGCTTTCACGCTGGCTGACCAGAGCCTGAGCAGTCTGGATGGCGTTTTCGGCTTGGCGCGACTGGGCCTGCGCCTGCTGCAGTTGAGCCTGCAGGGTGCTGGTGTCCATCTCTGCCAGCAATTCACCGGCGTTAACAAAGTCGCCTTCATCTACCAGAATCCGGGCGACGCGCCCACCAAGCTTGGTTGCAACGTTGATTTCGGTCGCTTCGATGCGGCCGTTTCCGCTGGCAAAGCCATCACCGTACCCGGAAGGTTTGAGTTCCAGCCAGGCAATGACAGCAATGGCGGCAAGGGCGGCTACGGCCAGTAGGCCACGGACGAGGTTGCGGGGAGGTTTCTGCACGACGATTCCTTATCCTGTATGCAGGCAGATCGCGGATGATCGCTGCTACGAGGTCCATTCTATATGATACCGGACATAGGGTGTTGATACCGGTCAATACGCTCCGGCGCGGCCCTCAGTTCGGGTCAAACTAGCGCGATCGGCTGCCGGTGTTCAAGTCTTCGATCTCTCTAGGACGGCGTTTTTCGGCCTGTTTTGTTGTTTTCCCTTGGTGAGTCCGATGGCGTCATAGCTGCGAGCCGCGCCCGTCGTTGCTTTATGGAGCCCTGCAGCCTCATCGGCCTGAGTTGCCTGCTGGCCAGTTCTGACGCGTACAGCGCTTGCTGTTGTTGGCGAAATGTCTCCGGGCTGCGGGTGCCGTCCTGCACCATCGGAAAATCGGCCGAACATAGCCAGAGTTGGTGATAGGGGCGCTCGGCGAGGGCGATCAGCTCATCCGGGGGCGGCTCGGGGAATAGCAACCGGTGATAGATCAGCGTGGTCAACGGCGTGGTATCGCAGACGACTGCAGGTTGGCCGTCGTTTAGCGCGAGGGCAACGGCCTGATCTTCAAGTTCGACCTGGGTGCGGGCGATGTGCAGCAGATCATCCGATGTCAGTACGCCGTCGCAGTCTTGCCAGTGCTGGCGGCCAAATTCAGCGACCCAGCGCCAGCCTCTGTGCTGCGCCAGCCACTGCCCGAGGCTGGTCTTGCCGGTCGACTCGGCGCCAATCAGGGCGATCCGTTGACAGCGCTGGGCTGCCAGTACGTTTGGTGTCTGCCAGTTGGCGTCGGGTGCGGCGCGCAGGGTTGAGCCACTGATCGGGTAGCGCTGGCGTTCGCGATCCACCAGCACCGAATCAACCGGTCGTTGCCAATGCGCGGCGAGGTAGTCGGCGAACCCTTGCCCATAGTCTTCGCTGCTGAACACCGCGTTGACCGGTTCGCCGAGGGTGCGGTCGATCAGCTCGGCGCAGAATTGGCGCTGCGGCAGGTCACTGGCGTCATTGTCGGGCATTGCCAGCCCGAGCCGGCAGGCCTGCGCGGCATCGAGCACCACGCACTGATGCTGCGGCCAGCCGTCATTGAGCCATTGTTGGCGCAGGGCGCTGGTGCAGCCAGCAAATTCCGGACGCGAGTAACTCAGGAGCAGTACCTGCTCGCAAGCCGCTGTTGCGGTGTCGATCAGGTATCGATGACCGCTGTGCAGTGGCGAAAACTTGCCGACGACTAGGCCGGTTCGGTAGGGCTTTGACATGCTTTGCTCAGTTCTCGGTGCCAGCGCCAGAGCCCGTAACAGGCATTGATCCAGAAACCGACGTAAACCAGCGAGGTCAGCATCAGCTCACGGGAAGCGTACAGCGGCACGGCAATGGTGTTGACGATCAGCCAGAACCACCAGGTTTCCACTCGACGCTTCATCAGCAATAACTGCGCGGTCACGCTGAAGGTCAATACGGCAGAGTCGACGAAGGGGGCGTAGGCATCGGTATGCAGGTGCAGCAGCGCGCCATAGGCCAGCAGGGTCGCGACGGCCGCCAGCAGGTACAGGGCCAATTGCGGCCAGGAGCTTCTGCTGATGGCTTCGGCGCTGGCGCCGCGCTGCCACTGCCGCCAGCCGATTATGCTGGTGCAGATGTAAAAGAGCATCAAAGTCGCGTCCGCATACAACTGGACCTGAAAGAACAGGATGGCAAACAGCACGCAGCCGACGATACCCAGCGTCCAGGTGTGTCGCTGGTTGCGAGCAGCGAGGAATACGCTGATCAGAAAGAAGGCATTCGCGCTGTATTCCAGCAGAGTAAGGCTGCTCATCCGTCGTGGGCTCCGGGGTAATCGCTGGTGTATTGAATGAGTTTGTCGGCATCGAGTGGAAAGGGGGCGAAGCGAATGTCGCAGTCGATACCAAAGGTGTCGAGCAGAGCCTGGCGCAGGGCCGGCTCGTCGGTGTGACCGCGCAGGCGCACTATCAGCGAGCCGTCGGCCTGTTGATGCAGTTGATACTGGGCCAGCTCGAACGGCTGCATCAGGTGCGTAATGTCGACGTTGTTGAGCCAACGGCCGGCGGCATGGAAGCGCACTGGCGGGCGGCCATCTAGCTGTTGCAGGTAGCGGTGGCCCTCAGCGCTTTCATACAGGCAGGCGTAATCGCCGGTGCGATAGCGCAGCAGCGGCAGGCACGGGTTGAAGCCGCCGGTCAGGGTGATTTCGCCGCGCTCGCCGGCGGCGACGGGACGCCCTTGGCGGTTGAGCAGCTCGACCTTGAGTGTGTTTTGGATCAGCCGCAGACCGTGGCCGCTGCCGTCATCGGCGGCTATCGGTCCGGCCTCGTTCATCGAATACAGATTGATGACCGGGCACTCAAAGCGACTGGCCAGCCGGTCCTTCAGGCCCTGCAGCAATGTCATGGAGGTTGACAGGATGGCTGCGGGGCGGTGGGTGAACTCGATGTTCAGCAGAGTGCTCAGGCTGCGCGGGTCCCCGGTCATCAGCAGCGGTTTGACCTGATCCAGATAGCGCCCGCGGGCCTCAGCGCTCGGCCAGTCGGCAGGGTTCATGTTCAGCTTCAGCAGCACCTTGTCGTCCCAATAGGGCAAGACCGATGCGTAGGTGAAGCAACGCTGCTGATCGCCGACCAGCATCACGCCGGTGTCGCCGGGCAAGCTCTGCAGGTCGATCCCGTGCCAGCCGACAATCCGTTCGTGAAAGCAGTGGTAACGCGCCGCTACCAGCGGTAGGGAAGGCACGCGCAGCGGGTGCCCGGTGGTGCCGCTGGTTTCAAACACGATCAGCTGTCGCGGGTCGATGTCGTCTGGTACAAACGTCGCGATCTCGCAGCTCAGATCCTGGCGGGATGTGCAGGGTAGCGCTTCGAGCGGTTGGTGCCACGGATAGTCGCGATAGCGCGGTACCTGACGGCGACAGTGATCAAGAAAGGCGGCCAGCCAGTTTGTTTCCGGATGCTGCAGTGCTTGCTTGTCGGCGGCCAGCTGTGACAGCGCAACGGCGTCCAGATGGTGTCCGCTGCGACCGCTCAAAGACGGCGCAGCAGGGTGTTGCAAGCAGCGCTGCAGCCGTTCTGCGGCGCGCACGCTCAAGTTTGGCAGTCGCCGGGTATCGAGCCAGGGGGCGAGGTCTGTAGTCTGACTGGTCATTCGCGGGTGTACTTGTCTGCCGCTTCGCGCGCGCGCTTTTCTGCCAGTGCCTTGCGAATGGCTTCGGCGCGCTCTTCGGCGGCTCTGGAGGCTGCCACGACCCGTGCCCGTTCGCTGGAGCTGACCATCAGCAAGCGATCCTGCGCCTGCTGGTTGGTTTCATTCTGTGGTTTCAGGCGCAGGCCGTTGAGGGTCAGGCGGATAAGTTCTTCACGCTGGTCTTCGTCATCCAGGTTGGGGTGCGTGGTATCCATCAGTTGGTTGCTTGAGGCCAGCAGGCTGATGATTTCATCGGCGTACAGCGTCAGCTCGCAAAAGGCATCATCTGCCAGCAACCAGACCATCAGCAACAGCGTGTCCGCTCGGTCGTGACCTTCGTGCTCGTCCCACAAGGGCAGTGAGTAAATCGGCAGCAGTGTTGCCGTTGTGACTGCGGGTTCCAGTCGTACGAGCAGATCGTTCAGTAGGGCGATGAGGCTCTGTCCGGCGGGTGCCTGGCCAGCGGGGTAGGCCAGCAAGCGCTGGTGCAGGTAGTGCATGGACGGGCCGGACTGCAGGTTGCTCATGGGCGGGCCGCTCGCTGCGAGGTGGATGCACTGGCCTGATAGTATTGTCGGGCAAAGTGCCGGGCGAAGCTGAGCATGGGCTCAAGCCCGTTGACGCGATGAACCTGCCAGCCTTGATCCCTGCCCAGTCGCATCTTCTCATAGGCATCCTGCAGCCAGGCGTGCCCGGTCTGGCTGTCTAGCTCCATCGGCAGGTCGAGCACCCAGTGACCCGCACCGCCGCAGTGGCGCAGCGTACGTGCACTGATCTCGGCACCCGCGGTGCCGCGCTCATCGTCGGAGAACATGGAACTGACGCCATCGTCTGACAGCACCACAACCTGTGTCGGCGTTTGGCGTGGCTGATCGTAGGTTTCGCGCAGCAGCTTCAGCGGGAAGCTGGTCGAGCCTCCAAAGAATCCGGTCAGAACGCGCAACGCGCCGGCCTCATCGCGAATGAAACCATCGGTGCTCAGACACTGGCGCGGCCCGCTCCACAGCGTGACCTGCACCTGGGCGCCGGCGCGCAGTGCTGATATGCAGAGCAATACACCGGCCAGTGCCGGATAGGACAGTTGATACTGCGGATTGGGCATGGAACCGGAGCTGTCCACGTACAGGTCCAGATCGCAGACCTGCTGTCGTGGCTGTTCGCTAGTGTCGACGCTGTACACCGCCTTGTGGGTGGTGACGCCGGGGATGGGATCCGCGCCGGCCAGCAGGGTTGCAAACCAGTCGAGTTCGCCGGGGTCGTCACCCGGTTCCCAGAGCGTCGTGCCTTCACGCTCGGGTTCGCTGGGGGCAGGTGTTGATTTTGCAGGAAACGGCAGCAGGTAGGGGCGTACGGCGTCGCGGTAATAGTTGACCGTGGCATCGTGCCGGGAGATATCGACGCCGGCGGCGCGCAGCACTTCATAGTATTCCTGTGGCTCCAGCGACTGCCCGGGGGAGCGCTTGGCTGCGACCGCATCGCAAGGGCTGTCGGTTGCGGGGGCGCCCAGCGTCTGCTCGCTCAACTCTGGGTCTTGGCTAGGATGCAGCACGTCGATGGCCGGTAGCGATGGCACACCGGTGCCGGTGTGACCGTTGCCGGCGTCAGCGGTGTCGGCCAGCACGCCGAAGGCGTCGTTTGCCGCTTGTTCGTCATCCTGCAGGTAGCGCAACAACAGGGTAGCGAAACGGCTGGCGCCGGTCAGCCAGTCCTTGCCGTAGACCTTGATAATGCGGCTACCCAGCCAGGCGTCGCCTTCCTCTGAGTTGCCGAGTGGGGCAGAAGCCAGGGTTTCTGGTGGCAACTGCCACAGGCGTTCGTAAATGCGCATATACAGCTGCCATAGCGGTGTGGCGCTGGCCGGTTTGAGGTGCAGGTAGATGGCCTCCATCTGACACGGCGTGTGCCGCTGCAGGTGGTGATTGATCAGCAGATCGGTATACAGGTTGGCGACCAGGGGGGCGAGTTGCTCGCTGCCGGGCAGTGACTGGCGGATGACGGCCAATAGTTGCAGGTGTTGCGTCATGTTGGCAGGGGCATAAACGTGGTGGCCGATCTCATGCGCCAGTACTTCCAGTGCGTAGTCGTCCAGCCCGCGCTCGGTGATCTCCTGCAGGTTAACCATCACCCGCTGTGAGGTGAGGCGAATGGCGGCAAAGCTCTCGGTCAGCCCCGCGGCTTCGGCCGCTTCGACATCGAACAGCCACAGGGGCTCTTGCAGCTGCAGATGGTCGCTCCAGAGCAGCAGAGCTTGTTGCCATTGTGCCTGCCAATGGGCCAGTTGCGGATCGGCGCTCATGAGTGGTCCCCGGTTTTCGGGATGATCATAAGGCGATAGCTGTTGTGAAAGCTGACGACCCACTCGTGGCGGCGCTCCAGACACTGTCGTACCTGATCGTAGCTGCGCCAGGGGGTGCCCAGTGCGGCCGGGAGCTGCAGCAGGTCCTGCGTTGGCACTGGCGTTGCTTGCTCCGGCGAGTGCGGCAGCAATTTATGCCCCCAGGTATCGACGTGCAGTTGCCAGCAGTCGTCGCCTGCCTGGATCAGGGGGTGCCCGGCGGCCATCAGCAACACCGGTAACTCACTGAATTCGCCGCCCAGCCAGGTTGCCGCGCCTAAGACAACCGGTTCGGTTTGCCAGCCACGTTCTGGGCCTCGCCACCAGGGATGGGCAAAGTGCTCCGGCGCGCCCAGTTGCAATTGCGCCACCAGCGCAGGTTGACGGCTGAGGGCGGCGACCGCTGCCGTGCGAAACTCGGGCAGTCCGGCCATCCAGCCGAGTATCAGCAGATAATCTGGGGCGGCGGCCGGGGTAGGGCGGCAGCATTGCCATTGGCTCAGCAGGTTACTGCGCTGCGCTGCTGTCGGCAGATGCGACAACGTATTGAGCAGTTGCACCAGCAGCCGCGGCGCATCCGCCGGGTAGGGCGCTAGCCACTGCGGCAGCACGCGGGTAAACAGGGCAAGGGTCAGGTCGCGCTGCTGTGCTGCCAGCCAACCCCGTTGCACCAGCGTCAGCCCTGCCTGGTAGGTTACTTCTGTGAGCCCTGCCTTGTTCGCCGAGGGCCAATGGTCCAACGCTGCCATCAGTGGGTCGAGCGCGTCGAGCAGAAAGCCGCTGAAGCAGCGGGCGAACTCGGCCTGGTCGCCCTGACGAGCCAGGCGATAGCTCTGGTTGAGCGTGTCAGCCTGCTTTAACAGATACTGTGCGAGCCATTCGGAGCGCATGTCAGCCCTGAGTCGTCAGCCAGCGCAGGTAGTTGCTGTAGCGCTGGTGCAGGTATTTCAGCGTCATGGCGTCGTCGTGTACTGCGCCGGACAACTTGTTGCCGCTGGCCAGTTGTTGCAGCGTGCGCTCGATGCGTTGCAGGCGCTTGCGACAGTCCTTGAGCGAAAGCCCCTCCAACCCTTCATCCAGCTCAGCCTTGAGCGCGGCGACATCGTCGCTCCGGTGGCGACCCTGGCGTTCGAACTCACGACAGCTGAGCTGGAACAAATGACGCAGCCAGCCGATCTTGTCGCTGAGGAAAGCGGCATTCTCCGGCTGTTGAAAGAACGGCGCATCTTCGTCGGCAAACAGGTGCGAGTGCAGCACGAAAGGCAGCATTTGAGTCAGGTCGTTCAACTCGACCTCGCGGTTGCCGCGAAAATACGCCATCGCCTTGGCGAAGACGATCAATGACATCAGGCTGCGAACCGAAAGGCCGTTGCGGGTCTGGCAGCCCAGATCGGCAAGCCGATCGCGACCGTTCTCGAGCATGGCCAACTGGTGACGGGCAACGCCAGCCAGGCGCGAGGTGTCCTTGCTCTTGTATTCGAACTGTTGCCCGGAATACTCGCTGAACTCAAACTGGCTGGCGAAAAACTCCAGCCGCTGGCGCAGGTCCGCCGGCAGGGTGACCGCGCGGATGTCTGTCTCCATTTGCGCCATCTCGGCCTCGCTGAACTGCAGCACCTCTGGCAAACAGTCCGCCGGGTCGACCCCTTCCTCGATACGTATCAGCAGTTCATCCAGAAAACGTGGGTTGAACGGCAGCGCTTGCACCACCACGTCGACCCGGTCTTTCAAGGCTTCGATAACCGGGTAGGTACCGCCGCCCTGGTCATCGTTGGCGGTCAGGTACCAGGCCGCCGGCGGGCACTCGTGAATCTGGTTGAACATCTCGGCGTAGTTGTCGCCCATTACCGTAAGCAGCGCGCTTTGGGTGCGCGTCGGGATGCGGTTGTACTCGTCAACGATCTTTACACGCATGTCCAGCCAGCTGCGCCAACTGATGCGAATGTCCGACTGCTGATCCGCTTTCATGATGTCCATCGGCATCGGGTTGCCGAGCAGGTCGGCAACTGTCATCTGTGGATGGCCGTGCTGCATCGCGCGGCGTACCTGCTTGGGGCTGTACCCCGCGAGCAGACCCATGAGGAGTGCGGAGGCGGTCTTGCCGCGACCGGGGCCGCCGATGAACAGGCACTTGCGACGGGCGGCAAAGGTCAGAATCGGCAGCAGGATAAAGCTGGAGTAGCTCTGGTCGGTCGGCAGATAAAGTGGTGTTTGGCTGTCACCGAAGTGGATGGGCTGCGGCGGCGAGAGGTTGTACTCAACGTCGTAGTGCGGGCTGATCACTGCGTGGTTGACGATCCAGAAGTAGGCCTGGCGCAGCTTTTCGGCCAACTCGAGCGCGGGTACAGTACCTGACTGCTCGGGGTCACCGAATGGTCCGTTGACCAGCGCAGCTACATCGAAGCTGGCGCTGGACGACGCCTGACTGACAGGGCGGGTAGGGGACGCCGAGATACGCGAAAACGGATTGAATCCTTTCATGGGGGAGCCGGTTCTGACTGCGAAACAGAGCGGCAGTATGCCAGAGATGGCCGCTGCCGGGGTTGATCTAATGCGGGTTTTGGCAACCGAGCCGCGCTGCGGTTGATCGGCTCCGTTGCTAGGTCCGGCTTCCGCTAACTACTGCGGTTAATCAGGCGCATTGGACTCTGTTGCAGCACCGCGCGGGTGCCCCATACGCCGGCGCAGCCGATCAGCACGGCTGCGCTGGCCGGGGTTGCCAACCAGAACAGCAGGTGCGGAGCCCAATCCAGATTCAGCGCAAAGCGATACAGCGCCCAGGTCGCCAGTTCGGCGGCAATGACCGCAAGCAGGCCGGCGAGTAGGCCCAGGAGTAGAAACTCCATCCAACTGGCACGGCGCAGCAGGGAGCGCCCGGCGCCGAGTGTCCGCAGCAGCGCGCCCTGGTGCAGGCGCTCATCCAGTGTGGCCTGCAGTGCAGCGAACAGCACCGTCAGGCCAGCCAGCAAGACAAACAGCAGCACATACTCGACAGCAAGGGTAACCTGTTTGAGTATGCCGCGGATTTGCTCCAGCAGCGGCTCGACTTCAAGCAGGGTCATGGCCGGGAACTGTCGGTTCAGCTGACGCAGCTGGTCGCGCTGTGCTGCGGGCAGGTAAAAACTGGTCAGCAGCGTGGCGGGCAGCCCAGCCAGATCGCCGGGCGCGAAAATCATGTAGAAGTTGGGCGTAAAGTTGTCCCACTCCACGGTGCGGATACTGCTGACCTGGGCTGACAGCTCACGGCCCTCGATCACAAAACCCAGCGTGTCGCCGAGCTTTACGCCAAGACTGTCGGCAAGCTCTGCCTCTATCGAAACCCGAGCACTGCCGGATTGCTCTGTGGCGCTCCACCAGCGGCCTTCACGCAGCGCGTTATCTGCCGGTAAGTGGGCAGACCAGGTCAGACTGAGGTCGCGGTTGACGGCTCGGGTGCCTCGATCCCGGTTACGGTTCTCCTTGCTGACGTCGGTGCGCACTGGCTCGTTGTTGATGCTGACGAGCCGGCCCGGGGTCACCGGATACAGCGGTGCGCTGCGCGCACCGATCTGTGCTAGTGCTTCCGTGAAAGTGTCCTGTTCGGACGGCAGGATGTTCAGGACAAAGTGATTGGGGGCGTCCTCCGGCAGCTGGCTTTGCCAGGAACTGAGCAGCTCGGTACGTAGAATCAGCACTACCAGCATGCACATGAAGATCAGTCCGAACGACAGGATCTGGGTCGCGGCAGCAGCGGGGCGCTTGAGCAGCTCGCCGCTGCCGAGCCGCCATGCAAGCCCCGCGTCGCGCAGGCGCCCGGCCACGGCCCGCAATAGCAGCCAAGCCAGACAGCCAAGCAGCAATGCGGCCACTGCGCCACCAAACAGCATCGCCAGGGTGATACGCAAGTCGCCGGTAAACTGCCACATCAGCAGGCTGAGTACGCCCAGCGCTAGCCCGTAGATAAGCCAGCTGCTGCCCGGCATCGGCTCAAGGTCACGGCGCAGTACTCGCAGCGGGGCTACGCGCCCGAGCCGCAGCAAGGGTGGCAGGGCAAAGCCGAGCAGCGCGCTGAAACCGGTTGCGGCACCGACTGCCAGCGGCAGCAGCCCTGCGTCGGGCAGCGTTGGCGGCAGCAGGTCGCTGAGCAGGAGCAACAGCCCCCATTGCACCAGCAGGCCAAGGGCGATGCCGGCGACCGTTGCCAGCGCTCCGATGTAAAGCAGCTGCAGAGTAAATAGCATCAGTACCTGCCGGCGCTGCAGCCCCATGCAGCGCAGTAGCGCGCTGGTATCAAAATGGCGTACGGCAAACCGACCGGATGACAGCGCAACTGCGACGCCGGCGAGAATGATCGCGGCGATGCTGGCCAGGCCGAGAAACTGATTGGCCCGCGATAGTGCATTGCCGACCTGCCGGTTACCGTCGTCGACGCCGGTCAGGCGCTGGTTGACCTCCAGAATCGGTTCGATCCACTCGCGGTAGGTTTTCAATGCGGCTCGCTCGCCGCTGAGCAGCAGGCGATAGCTCACTCGGCTTCCGGGTTGCACGATGCCCGTGGCGTCGAGATCCTCAAGGTTCATCAATACCCGCGGTGTCAGGCTGTAGAAGTCGCTGGCGCGGTCGGGCTCGTGGGTTAGCAGCGCGCTGACCCGCAGATTGGCGTAGCCGACCTCAAGGGTGTCACTGATCTGGATATCCAACTGGTTCAGCAGGCGCGGCTCAATCCAGATTTCGCCTTGTGGCGGAATTTCGCTGGTACGGCGTTCCTCGGCAAAGGCGGCAGCGCTGATGCGCAGCTCTCCACGCAGCGGGTAGGCGCTGTCGACCGCCTTCACGCTGGACAGCAGCATCTGAGTGTCGCTGGCCATGACGCTGGAAAACTCGACTTGCCTGCTCAACTGCAGGCCTAGCGCCTTAGCCTGCTCCTCATAGCTGGCAGGCAGGGGGCTGCGTGATGACACCACCAGATCTGCACCGAGAAACTCAGCCGCGCGGTCCGTCATGCTGTGCTCGAGTCGCTGGGTGAACAGGCTGATGGCGGTGCTGATGGTCACGGCGATCAGCAGGGCGCTGAGCAATACACCAAGCTCTCCGGCACGCCATTCGCGACGGAGCAGCCGCCAGGCGAGCAACGGCAGGTTGGCGCGGCTCACGCGTTTTCATCCTGCAGGCGGCCCGCTTGCATCTGCACCGCGCGCTGACAGCGGGCAGCCAGACGAGCATCGTGGGTTACCAGCACCAGAGTGGTGCCGCGTTCACGGTTGAGGGTAAACAGCAGGTCGCTGATCCGTTCGCCCGTTGCGGCGTCGAGGTTACCGGTGGGTTCGTCGGCGAACAGGATGCTGGGTTCACTGGCGAAGGCGCGCGCGATGGCGACGCGTTGCTGCTCGCCACCTGATAGCTGTTGCGGGTAATGCTGGCGTCTGGCTTCCAGCCCTACCCGTTGTAACAGCTCGCCAGCTCGCTCGCGAGCATCTGCCCGGCCATGCAGTTCCAGCGGGAGCATGACATTCTCAAGTGCGGTCAGGCTGTCCAGCAACTGAAAGGACTGGAAGACGAATCCAACCTCACGGCCGCGCAGGCTGGCACGCTGGTCTTCGTTCAGGGCGCTTAGGTTCTCACCGGCGAGGATAACGTCGCCGCTGCTCGGCAGGTCCAGGCCGGCCAGCAGGCTGAGTAAGGTTGACTTGCCTGAGCCGGAGGCACCGACAATGGCCAGACTGCTGCCCCGTTCGATGGCGATGGAAACGTCGTCCAGTATCTGTAGCGGCGCTTCCGAGCTGGTCACGACTTTGCTAAGGTGGCGGGCGATTACAACGGTGTCTGACATGGTATACGGGCCTGATGAATGTCTTGAGAAACTGGCTGGGAGCGATGCTGCTGTGTTCGCTCTCTGTTCCCGCGGCAGCACAGGGGATCCTGATCGTGGGTGATAGTATCAGCGCCGCTTTCGGTCTGGAAATCAGCGATGGCTGGGCTGCACTGCTGGAGCAGCGGCTTGAGGCCGAGAATCGCCCGCTGGAGGTGCGGAACGCATCGGTGAGCGGGGACACGACTGCAGGTGGTCTGGCCCGTCTGCCATCGCTGCTAGCGCAGTATTCTCCCGAGCTGGTGGTGATCGAGTTGGGTGGCAATGATGGCCTACGCGGCCTGCCACCAGATAATATGCAACAGAATCTTACTGCCATGGTCGAACGCTCGCGTGCGGCTGGGGCTGACGTCATACTGCTGGGTATGCGTATTCCACCGAATTACGGTGTTCGTTATACCCGAGCCTTTGAACAGGTCTTTCGAACGGTCGCCGAGCAGCAGGGCGTGGCATTAGTGCCATTTGTGCTGGAAGGGGTGGCTGGGCGCAGTGAATTGATGCAGGCCGATGGCATTCATCCGAACGCGCAAGGACAGCCAGGTATTCTCGAGAATGTCTGGCCGGTAATACGTGAATGGGTTCTGGCGCAGCCACAGGCTGCGACAAATGATTAAGGTGGAGCCCTGAATTGAGTGTGTCCTGGATGGCCAGACGCTGGTGTCTGGTGGAACAGGATGAGCAGCGGGATCTGTTTGTTGAAGATCCCTGGCATGTTCACCTGGTTGATATAAATCTGCGCCTCGACGTACCGAGAGAGCGCACGCTGTGTGGAGATTTGCTGCCGTCGTCGCCGATATATCGAGAGCTGACGCGCAAGGACCTGCGCTCGCTCTGCCCGGCTTGCATGGATCTCGCAGAGCAGGCCAGGAGCGCCGGCCGGAGGCCAGCCACTGCACGCAGCGCCAGTGGTCAGACTGCGATGCAGCAGTTTGATTTGATCATGAGCTGAGTGGGAGCTGAATTGATGTTGAGTGGGCGTTCTCGACTGGGCAAGATTGGCGGCGGGTTGGTATTTGCCGCATGGGCAGTTGGTTCGGTGCAGGCCAATGATTACCCGCTGCTGTCACCTGATCAGGATCTGATCGGCGAAGTATCGCGCTATCAGGCACGCTACGAGGATACCTTTGCGGATCTCGGCAGTGCTCGGGGGTTCGGTTATCTGGAGATGACGGCAGCCAATCCCGGAATTGATCCCTGGTTGCCGGGAGAGGGCGTTGAGATTGTGCTGCCGGGCGAGCATGTGCTGCCTGCCGGTACGCGTGAAGGGGTGGTGATCAATCTGCCCGAGTTTCGCATGTACTACTTCCACAAGGGAGGCGAGCTGGTATCCAGTTATCCGGTTGGTATCGGTCGTGAAGGTTGGTCGTCGCCCATCGGCGAGACACGCATTCTGCGCAAGGAAGAGAGGCCGTCTTGGTATCCGCCCAAATCGATTCTTGAGGAACACGCCGCCAACGGTGATCCGTTGCCGTCGGTTGTACCGCCAGGGCCGGACAACCCGATGGGGCCGTTCAAGATGAATCTGGCGCTCAGCGGTTACGTGATCCACGGAACCAATAAGAAATTTGGTATCGGCACGCGGGTCAGTCATGGCTGTTTCCGCATGCGCAACGAAGACATCACCGAGCTGTTTCCGCAGGTGCCCGTTGGTACGCCGGTAACCATCGTCAATCAGCCATACAAGCTGGGTATCAAGGACGGATTGCTCTACCTGGAGGTGCATACGGCGCTGGATGAGCACGGCATGCCGTCAACCCTCGACAAGCAGGCTGCGATTCAGAAACTGTTTGCGGATGAGCACGAAAAGGTGCAGGGATTCAGACTGGACTGGACGGCGATCCGTGATCTGGTCTACGCCGAGAGTGGTATTCCGGGAGTCATTGGGCAACCGATCCGGACCATGTGATCCGGATCGGCAAAGCTGGCCTTATTTCTGGCTGGCTTTCTCAAGCATACGCAGAGCGCGCTCGTTGGCTTCGTCAGCAGTCTGCTGGGCGCGTTGAGCGGCAGCCAGAGCTTCGTTAGCCTTGCGATATGCTTCGTCAGCACGGGCCTGGGCACTGGCAGTAGCGTTTTCGTTAGCGGCAACGCGAGCGCTCAGTTCCTTTTCCATGCTGTTGCTGCAGCCAGCTGCAACCAGTGCGGCCAGAGCTACGGCAGATACTTTCAGTGCAGTTTTCATAACTTTCCCCTTGTGTAAAAAGTCCTGCTTCAAGAACGCACAGCGGAAGACCGGATTATGGCGGCAAAGTTCCGTCGGCCCTCTGCTGTGCGTTCCTGATAGCGCCGTTAATAGTAGCAGTTGCATCACCGGTTGGAAGTGGGGGAGCAATAATTCTGTTACCAATGAACAACAATAAAGAGCTCTGATTCGGGTGCCGAAGGCTTTGTGGTGTATCTGGTGTGGGGTAATGTAGCCACGCAGTTCACTACAAGGATAAAAACAATGCTCGGAAATATCGGCCTTCTCGCCGGAGTAACTCTACTGATCTATCTGGCGCTGCGGGGGATCAACATCTTCATCGCGTCGCTGGTTTGTGCGTTGGTGGTGGCTCTAACCAACGGCATGTTGATCTCGCAAACCTTCCTCGAGTTCTTCCCGTTTGGCCCGCTGGGTGCGTTCACCTTCGCTGGCAAGTTCTTTTTGTTGTTTCTCTGTGGTGCCATTTTCGGCAAGGTGATGGCGACCAGCCAGGCTGCCAAGAGTATCGCGTTATCGATCACCCGCGCGCTGGGTGTCCGTCATACGCTGCTGGTTGGCATGATCGTCTGCGCCTTGCTGACCTACGGCGGCGTGGTGGTGTTCGTCGTGGTGTTCACCATGTATCCGCTGGGTATCACCCTGATGCGTGAGGCCAATCTGCCCAAGCGGCTTTGGGCTGCGGCGACCTCGGTGGGTGCCGGCACCTTCACCATGACCGCGCTACCGGGAACACCGTCGATTCACAACGTAATTTCGGCCAGTGCGTTGGGCACCGATCTGTTTGCCGGTGGCTGGATCGGGATCTTTGCCGCGCTGCTCATGGCTGGCCTTGGCATGTGGTATGTGGAAAGCCAGTGGAAGCGTGCTCAGGCGCGTGGCGAGGGGTTTGTCGAGAATGCCCAGGACCGCCGCATGGAGCAGCTTATCGGTGATCCGAATGATGCACCGGTGTGGTGGATGGCGTTGATCCCGATGGTAGTCGTGCTGGGCTCGATCATGCTGCCCCGTGCGGTTTTGGGATTGGCTGACTGGTCCGAAAGTGACGGCATTGTGGCTCGGGTGCTGATGTTCAGCGCGGCTCAGCCGATCATCTGGCCGAGTATCTCGCTCATTCTCGGTTCGCTTACCTGCGTGCTGCTGTTTCCGGCGTTGCGTCGCAAGGCTGCGCAGGCATTTGGCCAGGGCGCCGATGACTCCATCATGCCTTTGCTCAATACCGCAGCTGTGATTGGCTTTGGTGGGGTAGTGACCCAGACCGCCGGGTTTGCCCAGTTTGCCAACTGGATTCTCAATGTCGATCTGCCGCCGTTGCTGTCGGTATTTGCTTCGGTCAGCGTGGTCTCGGCGATTGTCGGCTCGTCTTCCGGTGGCTTGCAGATCTTTATGCAGTCGCTGGGGCCGCATTATATCGAGATGGGTGTTGATCCCGAGATTCTCCACCGTATCGCTGCGATTGCCGCTGGCGGTCTGGACTCGCTGCCGCACTGCGGCGCGGTAATTGCGACATTCATGATCATGGGTATTACCCACAAGGAAGCTTACCGGGATATCTTCGTGGTAACCGTCGCTGTCCCGGTCATTGCCTGCCTGGCCTCCATTGCCCTGCTGATGTCGCTGGGCATGGGCATGGTGTCCTGAGCGTAATTCACTTTTTTTGAGACGGGCGGGGAAACATTCCGCCCGATCTCGGTCTATAGTGGATAACTCTTCGCTCGACGCTTTCTGCCTGGGAGACAGACAATGAATATGAATGCGACCATCCAGCACGATAGGGAAGGCAAGCAGTTCTATATTACATTGGGCGGTATGCGGGCATATCTGGCTTATATGGATTTGGGCAAGAAGACTTTGGATATCTATCGGACCTTCGTTCCAGACAGCCTGCGTGGCAAGGGATTGGCCGCTCGGCTAACCGCTCACGCACTGGCTTTTGCGCAGGAACACGGGTACACGGTCATTCCGTCCTGCTCGTACGTTGAACGCTACATGGAACGTAATGCCGTTGCAGTCAGTTAGTTATTCAGTACATATCGCCATAAAAAAACCGCCCATTGGGCGGTTTTTTTATGGCCGAGAGGCTCAGTCCTGTTGCAGGCGGGCCCGGCGGGGCAAAACATCCTTGAGCTTGTCGCGCATGGAGCGAACGCTCTGTACGGTGGTAGCCCAGTCGATGCAGGCGTCGGTAACGGAGATGCCGTACTGCAGTTGGGACAGGTCCTTCGGAATCGATTGGTTGCCCCAGCCAATATTGCTTTCAACCATCAAACCGATGATGGAGTCATTGCCTTCCAGAATCTGGTTGGCGACGTTATCCATCACCAGCGGCTGCAAGCCCGGATCCTTGTTGGAGTTGGCGTGGCTGCAGTCGACCATGATGTTCTTGCTGATACCGGCCTTCTCCAGATCCTTCTCGCACAGCGCTACGCTGACCGAGTCGTAGTTCGGCTTGCCATTACCGCCACGCAAGACGACGTGACCATAAGGGTTGCCCTTGGTAGTCACGATCGAGACCTGACCCTGCTGATTGATGCCGAGGAAACGGTGCGGGCTGGATACCGATTGCAGCGCGTTGATCGCCACTGCCAGCCCGCCGTCAGTGCCGTTCTTGAAGCCAACGGCTGACGACAGGCCGGAGGACATTTCGCGGTGGGTTTGCGATTCGGTGGTGCGTGCACCGATGGCCGACCAGGAAATCAGGTCCTGCAAGTATTGCGGAGAGATCGGGTCGAGCGCCTCGGTGGCCGTCGGCAGCCCCATCTCGGTCAGGTCTCGCAGCAGCTCGCGACCAATTTTCAGGCCGTCCTGAATCTTGAACGAATCATCCAGGTAGGGATCATTGATCAGGCCCTTCCAGCCAACGGTGGTGCGCGGCTTCTCGAAATACACCCGCATGACCAGATAAAGGGTGTCACTGACTTCTGCGGCCAGCTCTTTCAGGCGGGCGGCATAGTCCTTGGCGGCTTCTACGTCGTGGATGGAGCACGGACCGATGACAATGAACAGGCGATGATCCTTGCCGTCGAGAATGTCGCGAATAACCTGGCGGCTTTCCACCACGGTTGCCTGGGCAGCCTCGCTGAGGGGAATCTTCGCCTTCAGTTGCTCGGGCGTGATCAGAATCTCGTTGGAGGTTACGTTCAAGTCATCAATAGGTAAATCAGCCATCAGTCATCCCGGAAAGTATTGCTTGCCACGGCGTTGCGGCGCATTTTGAGTGCCACACAGCTTAATCAAGCTTGCCGCCTTAGGCTACCCCGCCAGCAGGCTATTGCCCTGAAAAACAAAATAAATTGGCGCTCCGCTGAATGATGAGTCATTCGGTCGCAGGTTTGTCGTGTTGTTGACTGTCTCCTGACAGATGAGGCGATTACCATGGCGATATACCAATAACACATCATCCAAATGAGGGTTGTATGAGTCAGAGTAATCTGAAGGTAGGGATCATTGGCACCGGCGCCATTGGCGGGTTTTATGGCGCGATGCTGGCCAACGGCGGTAATGACGTGCACTTCCTGCTGCGCAGTGAGTTTGACGCGGTAAAGGAAAAGGGCATCACCATCGACAGTCTGGTCAACCCAACTCTCCACCTGCATCCGGTACAGGCCTACAAGGATGCGGCAGACATGCCCAAGTGCGACTGGATCTTTGTTGGCGCAAAATCCACTGCCGATAACCTTGGCGAGATCATTGCTAAGGCGGGCAAGCCGGATGCCAAGGTCGTGCTGCTGCAGAACGGACTGAACAACGAGGATCACCTGCGTCCTTTCCTGCCTGACAGCATGCACCTGATCGGTGGCCTGTGCTACGTATGTCTGTTCCGCGAGGGGCCAGGCGTAGTCAAGCATCAGGCCAGCGGCATGATCGATTTGGGCTACCATTCCGGTCCCGCTGCCTCGGCAGAGGAGCAACAGGCGTTGCTGCAGGAAGGTGCAGAGTTGCTCAATTCCGGCAATATCCCAACACGTCTGCTGCCCGGCGTTGATGAAGCACGCTGGAAAAAACTCATTTGGAATGCGCCATTCAACGGGATTTCGGTTGTCTTGAATGCCGGTACCCGTGAGCTGGTTGGCAACCCGGCCAGCCGCAAGCTCATTACTGAAATGATGCAGGAAGTCGTGGCAACCGCACGGGCGCGTGGTGTGGCCGTGGAAGACGGTGCCATCGAGTTCATGTTCAAGGGTACCGAGGCCATGCCTGACTACCATCCGAGCATGTATCACGATTGGCTGCACAAGCGCCCGATGGAATTGGATGCGCTTTATGGTGAACTGCTCCGTTTGGCTGCAGAGGTCGGTTGCAGCCTGCCGAAAATCGAGGCAATGTTGGATCAGCTGAAGTTCATTCAAGCCCGCTATCTGACCAACGAATAGGGAATATTCATGCCCAGCCTGCTCGGAGACAAACTGGTAATCGCCATCTCGTCCAGAGCACTGTTTGATCTGGACGAAAGCCACCAGGTTTTCGAGCAGGAGGGGTTGGAAGCCTATCGACAATATCAGATTGCCCGGGAAGACATCCCGCTGGAGCAGGGGGAGGCCTTTCCGCTGGTTCAGAAACTACTTCGAATCAACAACCTGCTTGAAGGGGACAGCCGGGTCGAGGTTGTCCTCATTTCACGCAACAGTGCGGATACCGGCTTGCGGGTATTCAACTCCATTCAGCATTACGGTCTGGGTATTACCCGTGCGGCCTTCGCCGGCGGCCGTAGTCCGTTTACCTACATCCCGGCGTTTGGCTGTCAGCTGTTCCTGTCGACCCATGCCGAAGATGTTCGGGCGACACTGGAGGCCGGCTTCGCTGCCGCCACTATCTTCCCGGCCAAGCGTGCCCGAGAACAGCGTGATGAGTTACGCATTGCCTTCGACGGGGACGCGGTGTTGTTCTCCGATGAATCTGAGCAGGTTTTTCAGCGCGAAGGTTTGGCCGCCTTTCAGGCCAGCGAGCAGGCCGCGGCGCGCGAGCCGCTCGGTGGTGGGCCTTTTAAGGCGTTTCTCGCCGCCCTGAACCGTATTCAGACCGAGTTTGCCGGCGCGCAGTGCCCAATCCGCACTGCGCTGTTCACTGCCCGCAGCGCCCCGGCGCATGAGCGGGTGATTCGGACCCTGCGCGAATGGGATATCCGGCTGGATGAGTCGCTGTTTCTTGGCGGCCTGGACAAGTCCCAGTTTCTTCAGGCCTTTGGTGCTGACCTGTTTTTCGATGATCAGGAAGGACACTGCCGGCGTGCCGTCGATGTGGTTCCGACGGGGCACGTGCCGCACGGAATCAGTAACTTGAAGGCATCTGGCTCCGTTTGAGTCGGCATTGTTTTTGCCACCGGTCGGTTTGTCCGGTGGTAATTCGTATGCGTGCAGGAATTTATGGACTAACCTTACTGTCATAAGAGCCTATCTGGTTATAAGCATGACGTTAACCACAGGCGTCACAGCCTGTGGTGTTCAGGGGCGTAAGGGGAAAATATCCATGAAACTGCAGCAACTGCGCTACATCTGGGAAGTAGCACACCACGACCTGAACGTGTCGGCAACGGCTCAGAGTCTGTACACCTCGCAGCCGGGGATCAGCAAGCAAATCAGGCTGCTCGAGGACGAGCTGGGTGTTGAAGTATTTTCGCGCAGCGGTAAGCATCTGACGCGCATTACGCCTGCAGGTGAGCAGATCATCGCGACTGCTGGTGAGATCCTGCGCAAGGTCGACAGCATCAAGCAGATTGCTCAGGAATTCAGCAATGAACGCAAAGGCACGCTGACGCTGGCAACGACCCATACCCAGGCGCGCTATGCGTTGCCGCCGATCATCCAGAAGTTCATCAAGAATTACCCTGACGTGTCACTGCACATGCATCAAGGCACGCCGATGCAGATCTGCGAAATGACCGTTGACGGCACGGCCGATTTTGCCATTGCCACCGAGGCGTTGGAGTTGTTTGCCGATCTGGTCATGATGCCGTGCTATCGCTGGAACCGTTGTGTCATCGTACCCAAGGGGCATCCGCTTGCCAGCGGGGGAGAGCTCACCCTGGAGGCGCTGGCCGAATGGCCGCTGGTCACCTATGTGTTCGGTTTCACCGGTCGTTCCAAGTTGGATGACGCCTTCAACAATCGGGGATTGTCACCGAAAGTCGTGTTTACTGCGGCCGACGCGGACGTGATCAAAACCTATGTACGTCTGGGGCTTGGCGTCGGTATTGTCGCTCACATGGCAATCGACCCTGAGATGGATCCGGACCTGGAGGTCATCGACGCCAGTCAGCTGTTTGAGTCGAGTATCACCAAGATTGGCTTTCGCCGAGGCACGTTTTTGCGTGGATACATGTACGAATTTATCGAGGCGTTTGCGCCACACCTGACCCGGGACATGATTGATCGGGCGCTGCAGTGCAGCAGCAAGCTAGAATTGGAGGCGTTGTTCGAGGGGGTGGAGCTTCCGGTACTCTGATCAGGGTAAGGTCCGGTACAAGTAAGCCGGCGCAGACGTATCTGCGCCGGTTTTTTTTATGATTTGGCGATCAGATTGCTGCCGTGCAGGCCGCATTCCTTTTTGGTCGCTTCTTCCCACCACCAACGCCCTTCACGTTCGTGCTGGTTGGGCAATACCGGCCGGGTGCAGGGCTCGCAGCCGATGCTGATGAAGCCACGTTCATGCAGCGGGTTGTAGGGTATTTCCAGCATCCGAATGTAGTTCCATACGTCTTCGCTGGTGTAATTGGCCAGCGGGTTGAACTTGACCAGTTGATGTTCGGGGGTAGAAAAGCCGCTGTCCAGCTGGACTACCGGCACATCGACACGGGTCGGGCTCTGGTCCTTGCGCTGACCGGTAATCCAGGCATCTACGGTAGACAGTTTGCGGCGCAGCGGGGCGATCTTGCGCACACCGCAGCATTCGCCATGGCCGCTTTCGTAGAAGTCAAACAACCCCTTCTCGCGGACATACGCTTCAAGCTGCTGATGGTCAGGCGACAACACCTCGAGCTGAATGCCATAGTGTTTGCGCACCTGATCGAGGAAACGGTAGGTCTCTGCATGCAGACGGCCGGTGTCGAGGGTGAAGACCTTGATGTTCGGGTTGATCTTCCAGGCCATGTCCAGGACGACGATATCGTCGGCGCCGCTGAAGGACAGCCAAAGATTGTCGAAGTTGGCGAATGCCAGCTCCAGAATCTGCTGTGGGGATTTGCCGGCGTAGTTAGTGGCCAGCTGGTCGATGTCAAAGTTGCTCATGGATATCAGGCTCTCTATCCGGCGGTGGATCGATGTGCCACCGTTCTGTGCGGGCAGTCTAGCAAAGGGCGCTTTAGTCCATCCTCTTTTATTTAGTTATATTTTTATGCGTTTTTCGACTTATGCGGAGGGTCTTGCTCCGCCCTTGTGATTGCGCGGCGACCCGCTTGCCGGTAGATTGTGCGCCAGTCTCAACCTTGAATATCAGGAGTGTCGTGTGGAAATCGCTTGCCTTGACCTGGAAGGGGTGCTGGTCCCCGAAATCTGGATTGCCTTTGCCGAGAAGACCGGCATCGAGGAACTCAAGGCAACCACCCGCGACATCCCGGATTACGATGTGCTGATGAAGCAGCGCCTGTCCATTCTGGACAAGCATGGCCTTAAACTGTCGGATATCCAGGAAGTGATCGCGACGTTGAAGCCGCTGGACGGCGCCGTCGAGTTTGTTGACTGGCTTCGCGAGCGTTTCCAGGTGGTCATTCTCTCTGACACCTTTTACGAGTTCTCGCAGCCGTTGATGCGCCAGCTGGGTTTCCCGACGCTGCTGTGTCACCGCCTGATCACCGACGAGACTGATCGTGTTGTCGACTACCAACTGCGTCAGAAAGACCCGAAGCGTCAATCGGTCATCGCACTGAAGAGTATTTACTATCGTATTATTGCCGCTGGTGATTCCTACAACGACACCACCATGTTGTCCGAAGCCCATGCCGGTATCCTGTTCCACGCGCCGGACAACGTTATACGCGAGTTTCCGCAGTTCCCGGCCGTGCATACCTACGAGGACCTGAAGAAGGCCTTCATTGCGGCGTCCAATCGCGACCTGTCACTCTGATGCTTCTGCGACCGACGGTGTTCCCGTCGGTCGCAATCTCCACCGCCTCGCCGGTGACCACCAGCTCTGCTTTCCCTCTGTAAACGCTTGCAGTAACGCCGCGGCACTGGAATTGCGCTGCGTCGGCTCAAATGCCAGCGCCGCCCGCAGTTCTCGCCATACGCTGGATGGCATATTTCCCGGTTTCTGCAAGCTTTTGTCCTGTTGCATGCGCAGCGCCTGGCGCGCTGTCAGCCGACTGAATGGATGGTGCCCGCTGGCGAGCTCGTAAAGCACGCAGGCAATGGCATATACGTCACTGGCCTGCGTCAGTTCACCGCCGTCGAGCAATTCCAGTGCGGCGTAGCGTGGAGTCCAGGCTGCCAGACGTCGGCTCAGGCGCGGCAGGCGTTGCAAGTTGCCTGCGCAGGCCTGTCCCAAGCCAAAGTCAAACAGGCGTAAGCCAGCCGTCGTCAGCATGACGTTGCCCGGTTTGAGATCGCCGTGCAGCACTCCTGCGGCATGTGCGTGAGCCAGGGCAGACAGCAGCGCTATTGCGATCTGTTGCAGCTCGGGCCAGAGCATGCCATCGGCTCGGTCGACAATGACCTGGTCGAGGGTTGGACCGTCCAGCAACTCAAGAGTAAGAAAGGCGCGCCGGCTGACCGGGTCGATATGATAGCTGTATGGCCGGATGATGTGAGGGTGATTGAGACGACAGGTCAAGGCGTACTCGCTGTAGAGCAGGGCGTTGGCGTCCGGGTGGGCTGCGAAGTTGTCGTTCAGCGCTTTCAGCGCGATTCGGGGCTGTGGATCATGAAACTGGTCTCGAAGCAGGTCGCGAACCTGATACACCGCGCCCATGCCTCCGACCCCGAGCAGTCGCTCAACCCGATAGCGGTTGCTCAACAGTTCAGGCAAGGGAGGAATGGCATCGGTGGTCGTAGTGTGCGGCATTTTGTGTCATCCCCTGGCAGTCGTGATGACTACCGCGCTTAGGTTGTCCCGTGCCGGCCCTTGCATCGCCAGCTGGATCAGCTGTGCGGCGGGATTACCTGTGGTGCGCAGCTCCAGTACCGAAGCCAGTTGCGCCTCCGACAGTTCGCGGTACAGGCCATCGCTGCACAGCAGCAGTGCGTCCCCGGGCTGAACTGAGAATGCAGTGCTGTCCAGTTGCAGGTTTTCATGAGCACCCACTGCCCGGGTGAGTACATGCGCGCAGGGGTGAGCGGCAGCGTGACGGGCATCTACACAGCCGCGATCAATCAACTGTTGTAGCAGTGAGTGATCACGGGTCAACAGGTGAAGCTGCTTGTGTCGCCAGAGGTAGCAGCGGCTGTCGCCGGCCCACAGGCAGATCGCCCGATCGGCACTTAGAAGCAAGGTGACGACGGTGCTGCCAACCGGGCCTGACGGCTTGCCTGCCAGTCGGGTCATATCTTGGCTCAGGCGGCGGTTGATCTGTTGCAGTAGCTGACGCACACGTCGCTGGTTTTGATCAAGGTTGCTGCCCAGTGTCATTGCGCCAAGGGTGTCGACAATCAGTCGGCTGGCCAGCCCACCATTGCGGTGGCCGCCCATTCCGTCTGCGACAGCCCAAAGCCCCGCATCCGGGCGAGCCAGCACGGCATCTTCGTTGTGCCAGCGCTGCTTGCCCGAGTCGGTATGATGGCTGCAAGACCAGATCATCACAAGCGCGCAGGCAGGTTGAAACCCGCCAGCAGGCCCGGTGCGAACGGGTTGGGCGAGCGCTGACTGTGCAGCAGATAATGGGCGCGCATGCCACCGATACTGGCTCTTAATTGCAGCGCGTCACGTTGCTCCTGGCGCTCAAGGGTCATTTGATCGAGCAGGCGGAACAGTGACCAAATGCCTTGATGCTGCTGCAGGCTCATTCGCCGACCGCCGAGGTCTTCAAGCGTCAGGGTTACCCGGCTGTCATCCAATGGCGCAGGCCAGCTAAATGCCATAGGGACGATTGGGCCGTGGCGGTATTCCAGTTGCTGGTTGCCATAATCAAAACTGGCACGCCCCAGGCTTGCATCAAGCGAGTAGGGCTCCAGGCGAAACCCGACTGACGGTTCAAATGGATCAGCGGCAAAGAAGCTGTTGTGAATGGCGTTGGCCTGGTTCAGCTGGGCGAGCAGTTGGGCTGACAAGGGCAGTGCTCTGCCATCAACCAGGCGCAGGCGGTAACCTCCGCCAGTGCTGATCAAAAACGGCTCAAGATACTGACTGGTGAAGCGTTGTATGGTGCCCTCTCGCTGGAAGAAACGCTTGAAATCGCCAAGCTCGACGTCCTTCTGACTACTCGGCGAGAAGGGATAATGATCGGCCAGAGCTTCCTTGTAGGGGGCGTAAACATCGTTGCGGTATCGACTATTTAGGTAGTCGGCAGAGCTGGCGAGCACGCTCTGCCAGCTCTGATCTGCCAGTTGTCGGATCCAGCCTTGCAGCGGTGCAGGTAGTTGCGCAGCGCTGTTGCGGGTTGCACTGATGGCATCGTTCCGGCGTTGCATTCGGGCGCTGGCCATTTTGAAGGCGAGCAGTCCGCGGGTACTGGCGTCTTCCAACTGGGCGAGCTGGAGCTGCAATGCGCCCAGGTTCTGCAGTACCTGAGCCAACTCCGCTTGGGGCGTGGCTGTCTCGTCAAGCAGTTGGTGCAGTTGGCTGAAGTGCTGTTGCAGGGCTTGCTTGCCGCGGCTTGGGTTGGTTTCACTATTACTGATCAGGCCAGTGTGCAGCCTGATCTGTTGCAACAGTGCCAGTAATGGCGAGTCGGCGGATGATAGCGCAGCCAGATCGTCAGGTGCGTCGTATCTTGCCAGGCGCTTTAACTGCAGGCTGGCAAGGGCGCGGATCCAGTGCTCGGTGTAGTCCTGAAAGTACATGGCTTCCAGCTCCGCAAGCAGTTGCTCGCCGATCTTGTCACGCACATGTGTGCCACTGCCCAGAACCCAGTCATCTGCCAGCAGGTCGTTGATCAGGGCTGGCCCCTTTGCCCGCAGCAGGCTTTCGTATCCGGCTTTCACGTAGAACCCTGGGATCTCGACGGGTCTTGGTGCGAGCAATTGGTGGTGACGGCCAAGTCGGGTATCGAGTCGATAACTGGGTAGCGATCTGGATTGCTCCAGCAGCAATCGATAACAGAGCTGCGCCAGCGGCTCCTGCAGCAGTAGTGCACGGGTATCGGCTATCAGCGCATCATCGACTGTCTGCGCCTGTAGTGGCGCCGCAAGCAGCCGGGTTAGGTGGGCATCCAGGCTCTGTCTGACTTCTGGCTGAGCCGGGTAGCGACGCAACCATTCCGAGCGCATCCAGTTCTGCAAGTAGCTGCTGTCTCGTCGATCGGGCAAGGACAGCATCAGATAGGCTCGCAGGTGGCCAATCAGCTTCTGACGATCGTTTAGATCGGTTTGCAGCCGGTGTTCGAGCTGCCGAAGTATCAGCGGCACAAGGAACACCTGAAGACTCTCGGCATAGGCCTTCCTGACCACTGGAAGCGTCACGGCTGATTGTTGCAGGCTGAGCTGATGCAGGCTCGAAGGGGTATGGGATGGCTGCGGAATCAGGGTTGCAGCGTAGCGCGTATCGAGTTGCTGGAGGAGTGGTTCAATCCGGGTATGAGCCTGGACGCGGACAGGACTGGTTGTGAAGTGCTGTCCCAGCTGAGCGAGTTGCTGCAGTTGTTCCGCTTCCCGGTCGTACTGCAGTGCCCATATGGCAGTGCAGACTGTGATGCAAGCGGCGGCGATCCCCGTCACCAGCCGGTGCCTGGCACGTTGCCGGCGCTGGTGCTCTGTGGTGATGGTGACGCCGCCCGACCGTGCGAGCAGTGTATTTTCCACCAGTTGCTTGACGAAGGCGGGTTGCACCACGGGCTCGCTCGGATCTCCGGGGTGTGCGATCTGGTGCTGGTTACCGGCAACGGTGAGGTACACCCCATGCAGCCGACTGCCTTGCTGGTAGCTGTTGCTGTCAACGGCCTGGCTGAGAAAGCTCCGTAGCGGCCCCTCCAGTTTGGCCAATTGGTATGGGAGGTCATAGATACGCCCGCGGCGAGTACTGTCAGGCTCCTGCTGAATGCGATACAGCACCTGACGGTTCAATTGGCTCAACAGGGGGGCTAGCGTATTGGAAAGCGTCGAATTTGGCTCTGAAGCTGCAGGCAGCGTGACGCCGAACGGCTGCTCGCGCTGGGCCGCGGGTAATTGCTGAGACAGTTCGGTAATCCCGGGCAGCAGGTCAGCCTTGCTCAGCAGCAGGAATACCGGCAGGTCCAGTCCAAGCGCGTGGCGAAGTTCGCTCAGGGCACGCCGGTAGCGGCGCGCTAGAAGGTCCAGCTCCAGCGGGTTGTGGTCGAGTAGCAGGTCTACCGGAAGTATTAGTGCGACGCCGCTGATGGCGGGTTCGGCGCGCTGACGAAGGAGGCCGAGCAGGGCCTGCCAGGCCGCTGAGGGAGGCCCTTGTTCGGCGTCCGGCAGGCAGGCGGCGGTGGTTTCCAGCCAACTGCAGTGGTCCAGGTTATGCCACTCGACAGGACTGTGTCCGTAGCCAGACGTTGGCGATGCTGCAGTGCTGCGGCTGGCTGCCAGTCGGGTGTCATTGAACAGGCTGCTTTTACCGGCAGCGGCAGGACCCAGCAGCACAAGCCAGGGCCAGCGCTTTTGCTGGCGGCGACTGATACCGCGGTCAGCCAGCAGTTGTTGATTCAACTGGTGGCGTTGTTCAAGGGCAATGCGCGTATGGATCGCATCGGTATCGGCTGTCCGGGCGCTGCGCCTGTCAGGCCGTTGCTGGTAGTAGCGGATAGCTTGCCAGCCCAGCCAGGGCAGAAGCAGTGCTGCGATGGTGATCAACCGGCTGTAGGGGGGCGCCCAGATCGCCGTGCCATTCACTGCAATACTGGGACCAGTAAACCAGACCGTAACAGCCAGGAGCAGCAGCAACAGGATTGACCAGCAGGCCGGTTTTCGCAGCAGTGTCAGCAGGCGGATTAGAACCGGTTTCATTGTACTGCTCCGGGTGTGGCCACCTGTATACCGCTGCTGCTGAGGTAGGGTTGCAATGCAATGTCCCGACGTTGTTCTAGGTGATAATTGAACGCCAGGAATAATGAAGCTACGCAGCCGGCGGTGGCGGCTGCTATCAGCCAGCGTGGTGGCGGACGCTTGACATCGTTGCGTTCCGGCTGGCAACAGTTTTGAGCAAACTCCATGTCCGGCGTTGCCCGGTAGCGTTGCAGTTCAGAATGCAGGCGAGTGCGAATGCGTTCGAGCTCAATGTGACCGCGCATCTGTAGACGGTAGCGACCTTCGAAACCGAGGGAGAGGCAAACCAGCATCAGCTCAAGGATATCGATATGCCGGGCGGTGTCCTGTGATAGGCGGGTAAGTAGCAGGAAAAACTTTTCACCACCAAAGGTCTCCTGATGAAAGGCGCTTAGCAGGCTGCGGTTGGACCAGTCGCTGTCAGTACCCCAGCGCGTGGTGAGAATTGCCTCATCCAGCGCGGTGCAGAGCAGGTAGCGGGCGACCTGTCGGTTCGCTGGGGTGAGGGCTAGCGCACGGCACTGCTGATCGAACTGCTGGACACCTGCTTCAAGCGTGACGCGAAGAATATCGGTGGGTTCGGGCTCGGTATTGCTGTTTCTTATCCGTACCAGTTCGGACAACAGTGGGGCTGCGGCTGTAAGCAGTACATTTGGCTGTGGCGCGCCGGGCAACCAGCTGCTGTCGGCAGTGCTGCTTGCGGGCAGTGGCTGTCGCTCCATGGGATCGGTCAATGGCAGCCGGGTATTCCAGGCATGGTCAGCCGAAAGGACGACGGTGCGATCGTCGCTGGGGTAGTGGTTGGTGGTATACATGAAGGTCAGTCTCTGATGGCCCAGAATGCCAGGTGCAGATCAGGCAGGTCGCCAGCGGCATGGAAGGCAATGCCGCCTGAACTGGTAAGGTGTGCGCGCTCGTCACTGCTTGGTTCAAGGGCGAAATAGCAGTGGTCTCGATGGTAAGGCAATTGCCTGGGGGCAACCGGCAAGGGCTGGATCCGGATACCCGGCAGGTGAAGGTTCACCAACTGACGGATATGCTCGACGGCCCCAATTTTGAGATGATTAGGCAGCCGGTTGCGCAGCTCTTCACCACTGCAGCTGGCCTTGGCGGCGAGTACAAAACGCGCTCCTTCGATGAGCGCCGGATCGTTAATGGGCGCAACCTGCACGCCGTACTGGCGCTGCTGCAGCGGCAGCTCTACTGCATGCTGTTCAAGAACGCTGGACAACGCCTGCCGCAAGGCCTGCATCAGTGCGCTGAAGCTTTGGCTCTGAGACGAATGCTGGTATTGCAGGCCGGTCAGCGGCCGTCTGCTGTCAGCGCAAAATGTTGCCAGCTCGCCCTGCAGCGCTAGCAGCAGGGCAAATAGCTGGTTGGCTGGCGTATGGCTACCGTGCAAATGATGCCGCAGTACAGTCTCGTAGCGATTGATTAGTTGAAGGGTCAACAGGTCTCCCAGTTCAGCACCGGCAGCTTTGCCACGGGCGCGTAAGCGCTCGGCAAGGGTGTCAGCGCGTTGTTGCAGCAGACTGAGTACCTCCTGCAGGCAACGTTTCAGGTATGGGCTGCTCTGACAGTGGATAAATGTTGGCGGGAAGCGCTCATCAAGGCTGATGGCGCCATCGCCGTTGCTCTCGCGAATCGTGCAGACCCGCAGACGAACCAAACCGGCTGACTGCTCATCGGCGTCTAGCTGCAACCTGAAGTTGGGTTGTGCAAAGAGCAGAGAACTACCCAGTTCTGGATTACCCGCGTTGTCACTAAGCTCTTGCTCGATTGCGGTGAAACGGGCGAGTGAACTGTCGCGTTTTGCGCTGCCAACTTCGATGTGTTCGCCTGCCTGCAGGGGCAGAGTGAGGTAAACGTCGGCGTCGCTCAGGTTGGCGGGTATATCCAGTGCCAGCGGCGCCAGCTCGGCGTTCAGTTGAAACAGGGTGCCGTCAGGCAGTAGACCGTGGGCTCTGCTGACGACCAGCTTGCCGAGCGGTAAAAACTGCTCATCAAGCTCCAGTGTGTGGAAGCCCCAGGCGTCGGCGTACAGCCCCTGTACCCGGAGCGCGAGCTGCTGCTCATGGTATCGGTCCTGCTGCTGAAAGTGCTGGGGGCGCAGCAGCATGCCCTCGTGCCAGACCATCTTCTGCGCCTGCATGCTATGGCGCCCCATCGCTGTTTGCCTGACCGAAGCCGTAGGCGTTGAGCTGTATTTGCGCTGCGTTGCGTTCACGCTGTTGCACATCGAGAGTAATACGCCAGCGACTGCTGTTCAGGTCACGGTAACTTGCTACCAGGCCGAGATAGCGTGTTTGCGGTTGCAGTGCGAGTTTCAGCATTCGCTGTTCGCCTGGACGCAGCTCCAGCTCCTCCATCGCCAGCAGGTCGGCTGCTAGCAACTGGGGGGCACGGTGCTGCAGGGCGAAGTAGTCGGCTTGCTCAAACGCCGTCGGGTGACTGAGTTCAACCAGTTGGAGCACAAGGGGCGACGGCCGGCCATGCAAATCCGGGTTTAGTTGTTCGGAGGCGTTGATATGCAGCTCCAGCTTGGTCAGGTCGGAGTAGGGGGATAGCACGCTGCAAGCGTTGAGCACGCTGCAGGCGATTATCAGCAGTAGGTAGCGAAAACAGGGCATGCGGTTATCCGAAGTGCTGGTGTAGTGAGCTCAAAATCCGGGATTGCTCGCGGTAGGCTGCGTTGAAGGCGTTGTGATAGCGCTGTTGCACCTGCTCCGGTTGCTGGGCGTAGAGTTGGCAAAGTGCGCGCCAGCGCGCCCCGTCGGTGCGCAGTGCGCCCAGAGCTGTGGTTAGCTGATGGGGAGCCAGTAGCAGGGGAAGGCGTTCAGCGCTGTGCTGGCTGGCCTGGTGCAGTGCCAGTGTTTGTGCGCGCAAACGATTGCAGGCGCTGCGCAATAGGCTGGCGGCATCATCGCTACGCTGTAGCAATTGCGCCAGACAGGCCTCAGGTGACTCGCTGCGCGACCATGGGTGTGGCTCGGTGCTGCAGTCAAGCTGGCTATCCAACTGCTGCTGAGTGTGCAGGCTCTGCCGAATCTCGCCGATCAAGACTCTTAGCAGGGTTGCTGCTTGGAGGGCGTAATGTCGGGCAAATTCATGGTGGCCTTCCAGTCCAAGCCGTTGGCAGACCTGCTGGGCAAGATCGTCAGACGCCGGCTGCGGGCACTGAGGGGGAACAGCTTCACGTGGCAGGCGGATGTGCTCCGACTCGATCCGGTGGTGCTCACCTTCAGTCGTGACGGCGGCGTTGACGGTCGACGGGGTGGGGTGCCCGCTGCCGGGCGACAGCAGGTCAAGCAGATCACCGCTACTGGTAGCCGCGCTGTCACTATCAAGTTCAAGGAATGCGTCGTCGGGAATGAGCGCGTGGGGCGGCAACGCTGAAGCCGCATGCAGTCTTGCGCGGATCTCGAATTCGCCCATCCGGTAGACCTCGCCATGCTCAATGGGTACCGGCGTTCCCTTGGGCAGGCGCAGACTATCGTGTTTACGGGTAACCCCGTTGCTGCTCAGGTCGATCAGTTGATAGCGTTGCTGGTCAAAATGTACTTCGGCGTGCTGGCCGGAAAGAACCCGGGATGGATCTTCCAGTATCCAGTCACACTGGCTGGCGCGGCCGATGATGCCGCCTGCAGCTCTGAAGGTGTGGCTCAGAGGCGGCTCGCCGTTGTGACGGGGAGGGTGGATGACTTCCAGCGTCAGTTCCATGCGCGACGCTCCGGGAGCGGTTGCGGCATCTGCTTATTGAGCGGGCGATACTGGTCATCGTCAAAACGCATATTGCCACTGCACCCGGCAAGCAGGCAGAGCAGCGAGAGCAGCAACGCTCGATACAAAGGTGGTGTGTGCGGCATAGCCAATCCATTGCAGGTCCGGCGCGAGTCGTCCTGACTCGCGTTTCAGTTGTTATGGCAAACTTCGTTCCTTATTTATATATGCCTGTTAAATCAATTGGTTATGTGTTTTTTCAGGTTTCTGTTGTGGGCTCTTGTGACTGATGTCTCGGCGCTGTGCGCAAGAGATTGCGCAGCGCTGAGAGCAAATGGCGCAACCCTGTGTGTTGATATCGACTGATATGCGCCTCGCTTCATCAAGGTTACTCAGGCTCAGCGGTTTACCGGGGTGTGTCTATGGCGAGGGGCGACTCATGAAGAGCGAGCGGTGTTTTCGGAGGATGCAGGATGGCAAAAATCAGCGCACGGATGACTGGGCTGGTCCGCTTGATGATCGAGCGTCTCTGATAGGTGCGACCTGCCCGCTGTCACCATTGCTTGATGTCATCGTCGGTTGTCACGCTGTCAGCGTCTCTGCGGGATGCTTGTCGCCGGAGTGGGCTCGCCGTCAGGCAAGCCCGCGGCTCAGCGGCAGACGGGGATCAGGCAATCAGCCTCGGTACTGACCTTGCTGTGGTTTACTTGCTGTTCAGTGGCGCAGCTACGGACTTGCTCTGCCGCTTCCCGACAGCCCATTTCTTCCATGGCGGTGGCCAGGTTGTTCCAGCCGGCCGGGTAGTCGGGGAAGCGCCGTACCAGTTCACTGAAATGGTCGACGGCCTCGCTCTGGCGGCCACTGTTCCAGGCGATATTGCCTTGACCAAGTAGAGCGGCGGGCTGGTCGGTCCAGTGTTCGCTTGCTGCCTGGTAGGCGGCCTCTGCGCTGGCTGTCTGCCCGACCTGTTCGAGATCAGCTGCTGCTTTCAGGTAGGGAAGTGGTTCGGCGGTTGCCGGCAGCTTGCCGGCTGGCATGGCGACGACCGCCCAATTGTCTGCTCGTTGCCAGGTGCGCAGGAACAGGCCAAAGGGTTCGCGTTGGCGTGCGTTCAGTCCGGAATGCAGGATCAGCTCCCGGGTATTGAGGTCATACCCAACCACCACTGCGTAGTGCCACTGTGGATACCAGTTAAAGGCGAGGTTCTGCATGACTAGCACGGCATTGCCGGCATCGATTTCGCGCAAGATAGCTTTCAGCTCCGGCGCCAGGGGGTAGACCAGCAGGCCTTGTTGCCGGGCGGCGGCGACCATTTCAACCTGCAGGCTACCCTTGCGTTCCGGTAGGTAGACGCGGTCTTTCAGTTGCTCCGGGGAAATGTTGATGTTGCGCTGTCCGAGCAGCATCGAAAGAGCCGCAGGGCCGCATTGATACTCGTCCTGGGCATGAAACGGAAGGTTGGTTAGCAGCCGGTTGGGTGGCAGATCGTCCGGAATGCTTTGCTGTTGGATGGGGGCAAGCCCGGCACAGGCTGACAGCAGTGCTGTCAGCCCAAGTGCCAAGGCCAGGCGAATGGCCTTGTACATGGTGTCAGTTTACGCAGTTGACGAAGCTGTAGACGTTGGTTGCGCAAAGCATGTCGGTGATGATGAAGATGACCAGGAACAGCACGATGATACCCACCACGCCGGCGCCCGCCGGAGCCTGATCGAGTTGACTGTTGAATTGCGCCAGTTCGTCAGCGGTCAGGCTGTCGATACGCTTCTCAACCTGATCCTGGGTTACACCCATGCTTGCCAGTTTGTCCTGCACCGCCTTGTCATCGAGCATGCTTTTGAGTTCGGCGCGGTCGACGCTGAGCTGCTGTTGGGCTACGGCTTCTCCGGTGCCGATCATGGCGGCCTGAGCCTGGATGCTGGCCATGGAAGTCAGCAGGAACAGGGCGGTGAGCATGATGGACAGATAACGCTTTGTTGTTCGCATGAAAGTCATCGGGCATACCTCGGTTTGTTGTGGCTTCCCTGCTTGGAAGCTGTTAACCACGATAGGTGGCTTTCGTCGTTGCGCAAGAAGCGCTCCCTATAACCGACTCATACAACCTGTACAGGTTCCACAATGCCACTGCCGCTGTGATCTGGTTCACGGCCTGTTAGATCCCGAGTTTGTCACGCATCTGGTAATACCAGGCGCCAATCGCGGTGAACGGGATTCGGAACAGTCGCCCGCCTGGAAAGGGGTAATGTGGCAGCGCAGCGAAGGCGTCGAAACGTTCAGCCTGGCCGCGAAGCGCCTCCGCCAGCACCCGGCCAGCGACGTGAGTAAAGGTAACCCCGTGGCCACTGCAACCTTGCGAGTAATAAATATTGTTGCCGATCCGCCCCATCTGCGGGAGGCGTGACAGGGTCAGCAGGAAGTTACCTGTCCAGGCGTAATCGATCTTCACATCCTTGAGCTGTGGGAAGGTCTTGATCAGGTTGGGGCGAATCAGCGCTTCAATGTTGCTCGGGTCGCGGGCACCGTAAACGACACCGCCACCAAAGATCAGGCGCTTGTCGCCAGATAGACGGTAGTAATCGAGCAGGTAGGCGCAGTCTTCCACGCAATAGTCCTGCGGCAGCAGCGATGCAGCCAGCTCGTCCGAAAGCGGCTCGGTGGTAACCACCTGGGTGCCGCAGGGCATGGATTTGGCTGCCAATTGTGGCAGCAGGTCACCGAGGTAGGCATTGCCGGCCACGATCACGAAGCGCGCCTTGACCTGACCTTGGGCGGTATGCACAACCGGGTTCTCACCCTGCTCGACGCGGGTGACTGGCGACAGTTCATGGATTACTCCGCCCAGTGATTCGAATGCGGCAGCTTCGCCAAGCACCAGATTCAAGGGGTGGATGTGGCCGCCGCTCATGTCGAGCATGCCGCCGACGTAGATATCGGTGTTGACCACTTCGCGAATGCGTTTGCTGTCGAGCATCTCAAGCTGGGTATTGCCATAGCGCTCCCAGAGTTTCTTTTGAGCTTCAAGGTGCTGCATGTGCTTGCTGTTGAATGCCGCAAAGACACCGCCGTCTTTCAGGTCACACTGGATGTCGTACTTGGCTACGCGCTCACGAATGATACGGCCTCCTTCAAAAGCCATGTCCCCCAGCAGTCGCGCCTGCTGGGCGCCTAGCGTCCGCTCGATCACGTCAATGTCGCGGCTGTAGCTGTTGACGATTTGGCCGCCATTGCGGCCAGAAGCGCCAAAGCCAACCTTGACCGCTTCAAGGACGGTTACCTTGAAGCCTTGCTCCGCGAGATGCAGAGCGGCAGAGATGCCGGTAAATCCTGCACCGATGATGCAGACATCGGTCTCATGACTGCCCTGCAGGGGCGGGCGTTCGGGAGCGGGGTTGGCTGAGGCTGCGTAGTAGGAGGTTGTGTGTTGGGTCTCGGCCATGAGGGCACCTGTGCAAATGTTTGTTTAAAATATTTGACAATATTGGCCGATGCTACCCTTTGGAGTGCTCTATTGCCATAGGGTGATCAAAAAAAACTACAGCTAAGGGTGGGCTGGTTCTGCCTCGGCGGGCGCGCCGTGGGGCGGGGCTTTGGGCAGCGGTTTGCACAGGAGTACAAAGACCATGGAGCAGCCCAGCATGAATGCGATCAGGTGAAAGGCATCGTTGTAGGCGAGGATGGCTGCCTGCTGATGAACCTGATTGCTGAGCAGCTGCAGGGCGCTTTGCTCGTTGCCGAGCTGATGGGTTAAAAGGCGCATGCGCTCCTCGAACGCCGGGTTGCCCGGGGTAACGTATTCGCGGAGAAAGTCGAAGTAGTACTTGGCTCGGCTATCGAGAATGGTGGCCAGTGCCGCAATGCCGATGGCACCCCCGAGGTTGCGCAGGATGTTGTACAGACTCGACGCGGAACCGGCTTGCGACGGCGCGATCATGGCGGTGGCGATGATCGACATGGGGACCAGGACCATGGGTTGCCCGAATGCGCGGAAAATCTGGATGGCGATAAACTGATCGCCAGCAAAGTCCAGATTCAGACTGCCGCTGTAGAAACTGGCAAAGGCAAACAGAAAGAAGCCGGCAGCGCAGATCAGGCGTGCATCTACAAAGCGCATGAGAACAGGTACCAGCGGAATAATCAGCAGCTGGGGGATCCCCATCCACATGATGACCTGACCAATTTGCAGGGCGTTGTACTGTTGAATCTGGGCAAGGTAAACAGGCAGCACGAACACGGTGCCATAGAGACCGACCCCCAGGCCGATGTTGGCCAGGCTGCCGAGCAGGAAGTTGCGATCCTTCAGCAGGCGCAGGTTTACCAACGGATTGTCCCGGGTAAGCTGGATGATGACGAAGCTAACCAGGCTGATAAAGCTGATGACTGCCAGCGCGACCATGAGATTCGACTCTAGCCAATCCTTGCGGTGACCTTCTTCCAGAAAAACCTGCAGGCAACCAAGCCCGACCGCCATGGTGATGATGCCGATATAGTCGCCCTGACGCAGCAGTTCCCAGCGCGGCTGCGATTTGTCCAGACCGTACATCAGGCCTGTCGCCATCAGAATGCCCGGTACGATATTGATGTAGAAGATGTACTCCCAACCGAAATGCTCGGTCAGCCAGCCGCCAATGGTTGGGCCGATGGAGGGGGCGAAGGTCGCGGTAATTGCGAACATCGCCATGCCCTTGGGGCGGGATGCTGGCGGCAGCTTGATCAGGATCAGGGTAAAGGCAAACGGAATCAGCGCGCCGCCGGCGAGGCCTTGCAGGGCGCGGAATACGATCATGCTTTCGAGATTCCAGGCCATCGAGCACAACAGTGACGCGATCACGAACATCGCGGAGATCGCTACCGCGAATCGACGTGGCGAAAAGATAGTCGTCAACCAGGCTGCAAGCGGAATGATGATGATTTCGGCAACCAGATATGAGGTTGAAATCCAGGAGCCTTCCTCAATGGTGGCCGACAGCGCACCCTGAATATCCTTCAGCGACGAATTGATGATCTGGATATCGAGGATCGCCATGAAGGCGCCCAGAATAGCGCTGAGCAGCGCGATCCAGTCGCGCCTGCCAGGCGGCGGTATATCGTGGGCAGAGCCGGCTTCAGTCACGCAGGTCGACCTTGACGTGTACCGACATGCCTGGCCGGATCAGCCCTGCCAGCGGGCTGTTCTCATCAACTACCAATTTCACTGGAATCCGCTGAACCACCTTGGTGAAGTTGCCGGTGGCGTTGTCCGGCGGCAGCAAGCTGAACTGGGCACCGGATGCTGGAAACAGGCTCTGCAGTGTCCCGCTTACGGGTTGATCAGGGAAGGTATCGAATACCAGTTCGGCCTTGAGCCCTTCGTGCATGCGGCTGATCTGGGTTTCCTTGAAGTTGGCCTTGATCCACAGCTCGGCATCGGGCACGACCGCAAGCAGGTTGCTGCCGGGAGACACGTTCTGGCCGATCCGGACATTGCGCTGGCCAACGCGTCCGGCAATCGGGGCGCGTATTTCGGTGCGTTCAAGATCAAGCTGGGCCTGCCTGACCGCCGCTTCTGCGGCCTGAATCTGGGCGCCCAGTCGGGCAATGTCTGCGGCCAGCGTGTCTTTGGCCAGTCGCTGGGTCTGCAGATCTGCCTGCGCCTTGCTGACCTGCGCTCGGGTTACTTCAAGTTGAGCACGGTAGTTGCTCAACTGCTCTTCCGAGGCGTAACCGGACTGGCGCAGCGGGGTAATGCGTTTGATGTCGAGTTCGACCCGGCGCTGCTCTGCCTGGCTGGCGTCGACGTTGGCTGAGGCGGCCGCGATCAGACTGTCCTGCTGGATCAGCCGTGACTGTGCCTGCTGCTGTTCGGCTCGCCTGGTCGCAAGGTTGGCATTGGCTTCGGCGAGGGCAATTTCGAAATCGCGGGCGTCCAGTCGCACGAGTAAATCGCCGGGTACAACCGCCTGATTATCGTCGACCAGCACTTCGATGACCTGTGCGGACAGCCGACTGGACACCGGGGTAATGTCACCCTGAACGTAGGCGTTGTCGGTTTCTTCGTAGAAGCGGCCAACGAACCACCACTGGGCAAAGGCAGCCACGCCTGCCACGGCGCAGATGAGGAGAAATACGAACAGACGTGCTCTAACTCGGGCGGACATACCATTTCTCAATTATTTTTCTGCCTGCACTCTAACACTGTTCCCCGGACAGCCGGAGGCGCTAGAATCTGGAAACTTTGTTGCAGCAGGGGAACAGTAGGCATGGGTCTGGATGATGCGTTGGTCTTCACTCGAGTCGTTGAGTGTCACAGTTTTACCAGTGCGGCGGCGACGTTGGGGATGCAGAAGTCAACGGTCAGTCGGCGCATCGCCCAGCTGGAGGACCGTTTGGGCGTGCGGCTACTCAATCGCACGACACGCAAGCTGCGCCTGACTGAGGTGGGGCAAGCTTACTACGAGCGTTGCCGCCAGATCATGCAGGAGTTCTCTGAGGCTGAGCAGGCGATCATGCAGCTGCAGCGCGAGCCAACCGGGTTGCTGCGGGTCAGTTCGCCGATCGAATTCGGTCAGCTGTTTCTCGGCGGAGTAGTTGGGGAATTCATGCGCAGCTATCCGGCGATTCAGGTGGAGGTCGAGCTGACGACTCGTGCAGTGGATCCGGTCGAGGAGGGCGTGGATGTGGTCATTTACCTTGGCCGCCCGCAGGACTCCAGCCTGGTCGCCCGCCGCTTGATGACAAGCCCCCGGCAGCTGTATGCCAGCCCGGATTACATTAAACGTTATGGCATGCCGCAAGCGCCTGAGGAGCTGACCAATCACCGCTGCATCCACGCGCTGGTAGACGGGTCACGCAAGTGGCGTTTTGATCAACCCGCCGTCAGCGTTCCGATCAACCCGGTGCTGCTGGTCAATAACATCACCTTCGCCCGGGAAGCCGCACTGGCGGGTGTCGGCATCATCAATGTTCCTGCGTTCATCGCCGAACCTTGTGTCGAGTCGGGCACTTTGGTCCGAGTGCTGGAGCAAACCGAGCTGCCGTCGAGTGAGTTGTATGCGCTGTACCCGTCGCGCCGCTTCCAAGCGATGAAGGTCAAGGCGTTTCTTGATTTTGTCGTCGACCGGCTGCGATTACGCTCGTCGAGCCATATAGAGGTTGAGGGCTAAGCCCTGATAAAATCGGCCGTTATCCTGTAGTCCGACCCGGGTTTGCCGGGTCGCCAGATCGAGAGAATTCATGACTGTTCGTACCCGCATTGCGCCTTCCCCAACCGGTGACCCGCACGTCGGCACCGCCTACATTGCGCTGTTCAACCAGTGTTTTGCCCGCCAGCACGGCGGACAGTTCATCCTGCGTATTGAAGATACTGACCAGGTGCGTTCCAGCGCTGCCTCTGAAAAGCAGATTCTCGACTCCCTGCGCTGGCTGGGTCTTGAATGGGACGAAGGTCCGGATGTGGGTGGCCCGCATGGCCCCTATCGTCAGAGTGAACGCAGCGCCATTTATCACGAGCACAGCGAAGCGTTGATCGAGAAGGGCCATGCCTTCCGCTGCTTCTGCTCCAGTGATCGGCTTGATGCGCTGCGGGCCGAGCAAATGGCGAACAAGCAGACGCCCGGCTATGACGGCCACTGCCTGAACCTGACTGAGGATGAAGTGAACGCCCGCGTAGCTGCAGGCGAAGCGCACGTTGTGCGCATGAAGGTGCCGAACGAAGGTATCTGTAAGGTGCAGGACATGCTGCGTGGCGAGATCGACATCCCGTGGGAGCAGGTCGACATGCAGGTGCTGATGAAGGCCGATGGTCTGCCGACCTATCACCTGGCCAACGTGGTGGACGATCACCTGATGGGCATTACCCACGTCCTGCGTGGTGAGGAGTGGATCAACTCCGCGCCCAAGCACATCCTGCTGTACCAGTATTTCGGTTGGGACATGCCGCAGCTGTGCCACATGCCACTGTTGCGCAACCCGGACAAGAGCAAGCTGTCCAAGCGCAAGAATCCGACCAGCATTACCTTTTACGAGCGCATGGGCTACCTGCCGGAAGCGCTGCTGAACTACCTCGGCCGGATGGGCTGGTCGATGCCTGACGAACGCGAAAAGTTCACCCTCGCTGAAATGGTTGAGCACTTCGACATTCAGCGTGTCTCGCTGGGTGGGCCGATTTTTGACATCGACAAGCTGTCGTGGCTGAACGGACAGTGGATTCGTGAGCTGTCCGAGGATCAGTTTGCCGCAGCAGTGCAGCAGTGGGCGTTGAATCCGGCGTACCTCAAGCCGATGATCTCGCTGGCGCAGACCCGTGTGGAAACCTTCAGCGATCTGCCGAACCTGCTGAGCTTCTTTATGGCCGGCAAGGTTGATCCTGCACCTGAGTTGTTTGTGCACAAAAAACTGGACGCCGACGGCGTGCGCAAGGCGCTGCAGTTGTTGCTGTGGAAGCTTGAAGCGCTGCGCGACTGGGACAAGGACAACATTACCGGTGTCATTCAGGCTGTCGCAGCCTACATGGAGCTGAAACTGCGCGATCTGATGCCGCTGCTGTTCCCGGCGATTACCGGCCAAGCCAGCTCGGTATCAGTGCTGGATGCCATGGCGCACCTTGGCCCGGACCTGACCCGCTATCGCCTGCGTCAGACCGTCGAGCTGCTGGGTGGCACCTCGAAGAAAGAGAACAAGGCCTGGCAGAAGGAGCTGGCGGCGATCTAGCCTCCAGCTGAAAGCGGCGCGGAGGGATCCTAGCGCCGCGGTTCGCCGCCCCACCAATCAGCTTGCGGCTTATGGCTTGCAGCTTGCGGCTGGTTTCAAGATAAGTTGCTGTTTTGCGTAAATTTCTGTTGACACCCGAAGGCGTCAATCTTAATATGCGCACCGTCATTGAGACGGGGCTATAGCTCAGCTGGGAGAGCGCCTGCATGGCATGCAGGAGGTCAGCGGTTCGATCCCGCTTAGCTCCACCAAGTTTTTTTGGTCGACGTTCGCGTCGACCTGTTTTCTACACTGCTGAACAGATTCCAGACTGTTCAGAGAAGGGATTGCGTCCCCTTCGTCTAGTGGCCTAGGACACCGCCCTTTCACGGCGGTAACAGGGGTTCGAGTCCCCTAGGGGACGCCATTTTTACCGATGCGTGAAAGCGTATCAGGGTCGCAAGACCTGGGGCTATAGCTCAGCTGGGAGAGCGCCTGCATGGCATGCAGGAGGTCAGCGGTTCGATCCCGCTTAGCTCCACCAATTCAAAAAGGCCGGCGAATTCGCCGGCCTTTTTTGTTTTCTGCGCTCAACCTTCTATCAAACAGTCCACCTGCCAGCGCGGCTCGCCGTCGACGTTGTCGTGGCGCAATCCGTGTATGTCATTACCGAAGCCGGGGAAACGGGTTTCCAGGTCGATTGCTGCTGCCAGATAGGCGGCAATGCTATTGTCCTCCGGGAAGCGTTCACCAGGCATGATGACGGGGATGCCCGGCGGATACGGCACGAGCATGACTGCAGCGAGGCGGCCATTGAGTTCATCGATGGGCGTAGCTTGCACCCTGCCGCGAACCATTTGCTGATAGGCGTCAGCCGGGCGCAGGCTCATGCTTGGGAGGTCTGTATACATGGCGCGCTGCAGGTGTACCAGGGCGTGCTGCTTGTAGCATTGGTGCAATTGCTGGCATAGATCGCGTAGCCCGAGGTTCGCGTACTCGGGGCGCTGGGCTATCTCGGGTAGCGTGGTGTCGAGCGGTGCATTGCGATCATATAGGCGTTTGAACTCGCGGAGTTCCGACAGTAGCGTGCTCCACTTGCCCTTGGTGATACCCAGCGAAAACAGAATCAGAAAGGAGTAGAGCCCGGTTTTCTCAACAACCAGGCCGCGTGAGGCGAGAAAGCGTGTTACCACTGCCGCCGGGATGCCGCTTTTCGCTAGTCGCCCTTTGTCCTCTACGCCGGGAGTCAGCAGGCTGACCTTGATCGGGTCGAGCAGCGCATAGTCGTCTGCCATTGCGCCAAACCCATGCCACTGTGCGTTATTGGCGAGCGTCCAGTGTTGCGCGGTCAGGGCGTCGGAGGTCAATGCATGCTCGGGCTCCCAGACATCGAACCACCATTCATCTTCATCCATCTGGTCTGCGGTCTGCTGCATCGCGCGGCGGAAGGAAAGGGCCTCGTCGAGTGTTTCCTGGACCAGTGATTCGCCGGCAGGGCCGGCCATCATGCCGGTAGCAACATCAATCGACGCAATCATGCCGTAATGTGGCGAGGTGGAGGTGTGCATCATGTACGCCTCGTTAAAGCGCTCGCTATCGAGTTGCTGGTCTGCGCTGTCACGGGCAAGGATGATGGATGCCTGGGAGAGTGCTGCCAGCACCTTGTGAGGTGACTGGGTGGCGAATACCAGAGGGTGGCCGCTGCGTCTTGGGCTACTGCTGCTCATGCCGTGGCGCCCCTGGTAGAAGGGATGGAAGGCGGCATAGCCGTACCAGGCCTCGTCGAAGTGCAGGACATCAACCCGGTCGCGCAGTTGTTCGGCAATCATGTGGGTGTTGTAGCAGAGGCCGTCGTAGGTTGAGTTTGTTAGCACCGCAAGGCGAATGCGTGGGGGCTCTGTTCGATCTTGCAGCAAGGGGTGTTCGGCGAGCTTCTGGTTCAGTCTTTCCATGCTGAAGCTGTCGTGTGTGATCGGGCCGATAATGCCGTAATCGTTGCGTGAGCCGGTCAGATAGATTGGGATGGCGCCGGTCATGATGATCGCGTGCAGGATCGACTTGTGGCAGTTGCGGTCGACCAGTACGACATCGTCCCGAGTAACGTAGGCGTGCCAGATGATCTTGTTTGAGGTTGAGGTGCCATTGACCACATAGAAGGCGTGATCTGCACCAAAGACGCGGGCCGTATTGGTCTCTGCTTCGGCGACGGGGCCGGTGTGGTCCAGTAGTGAGCCAAGCCCTGGCACTGATACAGAAAGGTCCGAGCGCAGGGTGTTTTCGCCGAAGAAATCGTGGAAGGCGCGCCCAACCGGGCTTTTTCGAAAAGCGACGCCGCCCCCGTGTCCGGGTGAGTGCCATGAGTAACTGGCACGACTGCTGTATTCCAGCAGTGCCTTGAAAAACGGTGGCAACAGCTGTCCCAAATAGCTGCGAGCGGTGCGGGCGATTTGCCCTGCAATGAAGGGGAGAGTGTCTTCGAACAGGTAGATTATGCCGCGAATCTGATGCAGTTCGCGCAGCGCTGACAGCAGCTCTGGATCAATGGTCTGGCGGGTGCTAAGTGCCATGATCGGCAATTCCGGGGAGCGGCTGTGAGCGGCATTGAACAGGGTTTCGACCTGGGACAGGTCGCTCTGGGCTTCCGGTGTAAACAGAATGCATGACAGACCCCGATGCGCTTCGGCGATTAGCTTGCCTTCCTCCAGTTGCTCTGCGCCCAGTACCTGGAACCCTTCGCTGGAAATGGCATCAATCAATGCGGCGAGTTGACGTCCTGCAACATTGCTCTGACCGATGGCTGGATGAATGATCAAGATCGGGAAATTCAGTTGTTTGAACATGACGCGTCCCTGTTGCTGGTGGCTGCTCTCAGCCTAATGCGGGTTTGTGGGCTTTGCATTGCGGGTTGCAGTGTGTCTTTGTAGTACCATCTCCCATCAAACTGATTTACGTCCGCTGCCAAGGAGATGCAAGCCTGTGAACTGGGATCTGCCAACCCCCTTTACCCAGCCGATTACGGTGATGTCTGACGATATCGACGAGTTGGGGCACGCCAATAATGCTGTTTATGTCCGCTGGCTTGAGCGTTGTGCCTGGCGGCATTCAAACGCGCTTGGCCTGGGTCTGGAGGAGTATCGGGAGCTGGATCGGGCCATGGCGGTCGTGCGCCACGAGATCGATTATCTGGCGTCGGCTTACGAGGGTGACGAGCTGGAGATGGCAACCTGGATCATCAGCTGGGATGGCAAGCTGCGCATGACGCGGCACTTTCAGTTGTGCCGCAAGCGTGACGGACTGACACTGCTGCGGGCGCGAACCACGTTTGTCTGCATCGAACTGTCGACAGGGCGGCCAAAGCGCATGCCTGAGGCGTTCATTGAGGGGTATCGCAAGGGAATGACTGAAACCCCTGAAGGGTTTTGAGAGACCCCGGCGCCGGGCGCCGGGGTGATGTTCAGCGGTACTCGCACAGGTAGGCGGTATCGCGCTCGACTTTCAGGTTAAAGCGGCTGTTGGCCGGCACGGTGAACTGGTCACCGGTATTGTAGGTGTTCCACTCATCGCTGCCTGGCAGCTTGACGGTCAGGGCGCCGTTGATAACGTGCATGATTTCCAGTTGGCTGGTACCGAACTCATATTCGCCGGGAGCCATCACGCCGACGGTGGCTGCGCCTTCGGGTTGTTTGAAGGCAATTGAGGCAACCTGACCATCGAAATACTGATTTACCTGAAACACGCGCAATACTCCTGCAGATGAAAGGGCGCTCATTATGCCGAGGGCCGATCTTTCGGGCAATTGCGTCGCTGTGGGTTTGAATCTTCGGACGGCTTGAAGTCGGCATCCGACAACAATGGGGTGAGTTATGGCAAACGTTGCGTTTATCGGTCTAGGTGTTATGGGTTATCCCATGGCGGGGCATCTGCAGCGGGCAGGGCATCAGGTCACGGTCTACAACCGGACCGCCGAAAAAGCGGCACGCTGGGTGCAGGAGTACGGTGGCAAGTCAGCCGAAACACCGGCCGCCGCTGCGCGAGGCCAGGACTTTGTGCTCATGTGTGTAGGCAATGATGATGACTTGCGCGACGTGGTCTGTGGTCAGCAGGGCGTCTTCGCCGGCTCACACCAGGGGCAGGTGGTGGTTGATCACACCACGGCGTCGGCGGGCGTTGCGCGCGAGCTTTTTGCGGCTGCTGCCAACTACGGCGTGGGCTTCTTGGATGCGCCGGTTTCCGGTGGTCAGGCCGGTGCCGAGAAAGGTCAGTTGACCATCATGGTTGGCGGTGATGAGTCCGTATTCGACCTCGCGAGACCGGTTCTGAATTGCTATTCCAAAATGCTGCGCCGTATGGGTGAGTCTGGTAGCGGCCAATTGACCAAAATGGTCAATCAAATTTGTATTGGTGGGCTATTGCAGGGGCTGTCGGAGGCGATGCATTTTGCTCAGCGCGCAGGCCTGGATGGCGATGCGGTCGTTTCTGTGATCAGCAAAGGGGCTGCCCAGTCCTGGCAGATGGAAAACCGTTACCGGACCATGCTCGATGGCGAGTTTGATTTCGGGTTTGCTGTCGACTGGATGCGCAAGGATTTTGCCATCGTGCTGGAAGAGGCCCGACGCAACGGCGCGCAGTTGCCTGTCACTGCTCTGGTTGATCAGTTCTATGCTGATGTTCAGGCAATGGGCGGCGGGCGCTGGGATACGTCAAGCCTGATTGCCCGCCTACAGAAAGGCGACTGATGGAGTGTCGTGCAGCCTGCGGTGCGTGCTGCACTGCGCCGTCGATCACATCGCCAATTCCGGGCATGCCGGGCGGTAAACCTGCTGGTATGCCCTGCATTCAGCTGTTGCCGGACATGCGCTGCGCGATCTTCGGTTCTCCCGACCGTCCGGCGGTCTGTGCCGGCTTTTTACCGGAAGAAAGCGTGTGCGGCAACACGCGGGCCGATGCCCTGCGGATTATTGGCTGGCTGGAGTCTGAAACTGGCGCGTCCTAGCTTTCACGCAATTGGCTTCTGCGCCGACGCAAGGTGCCGCCGAAAACGTTGATGGTTAGTCCAAGCAGGATGAGAAGCGCGCCTAGCAGTTGCATCTCGTCCAGTGTTTCACCCAGCAATATGTTGGCCGAACTGAGGCCGATCACCGGAACCAGCATCGAGAATGGAGCGATCTGGCCCGCAGGATAGCGAGACAGCAAGCGGCTCCATAGGCCATAGCCGATCAGCGTCGCACCAAACGCCAGGTAGAACAGGGCGAAAATGGCGGTCGAGCTGATCTGTGACAGGGCTTGACCGATCTGCTGCGGCCCTTCCAGCCAGAGTGACATCGCCAGAAATGGCAGTGGCGGGATCAGGCTGCCCCATACGACCAGACTGGTCAGATCAATCTGCCCGACCCGTTTGGTGATGATGTTGCCGCAGGCCCACATCAGTGCGGCGCACAGCGTCAGTACGAGGCCGATCGCGGTCATGCTTGAACCGCTTCGCAAGCCGATCAGGAGTAGTCCGGCTGCGGCAGTCAACAGCCCCGCCAGATTATGGGCTCTGACTTTTTCGCTCAGTAGCCGGGCCGCCAGCAGCAAGGTGAAAAACGCCTGCGACTGCAGCACTAGAGAAGCCAGCCCTGCGGGCATGCCGTTAGCCATCGCGCTGAACAAAAAGGCGAACTGGCCAAAGGAGATCGTCATTCCGTAGGCGACCAGCCAGCGCAGCGGGATTTGGGGGCGGCGAACGAAAAATACGGCCGGAATGGCCGCCAGCGCGAAGCGCATGGCGCCGAGCAGCATGGGTGGGAGTTCATCAAGTCCCAGCTTGATTACGACAAAATTGAGCCCCCAGATCAGGATGACCAGCAAGGCGAATCCAAGGTCTCTTGCGGACATGATGTGGCGGGCTCCGTCGGGATGTGGGGTGGAGCTGCCTATACAATCATGATCGGCGACTTTTGCTGCGGTACAGTGGCATTCGCAATGACCTGTACAGTGCTCCCCGGTTTCCGGGCCAGTTCAGTTGGTAACTGTCATAGGTTTGCAAAGCTCTGGATGACAAAGCTCTGCAGTGCGTCGACCAGCGGGCTGCCCTTACTGCCGCGCTCAAGTACGATCTGGTAACTGCCCATTGGCGGTAGACCGGCGGCGTTGTCGACGATTTTGAGGGGTTTTCTCACCAGGCTGCGCGGGAAAGGGGCTACCGCCAAATCCGCTTCCATGGCCGCCTGCTGGCCCGCGCAGTGCTCACTTACATAGGCAATCCGATACGCCATGCCGGCGCGATCGAGTGCGGCCAGAGCGGCTTCTCGCCATACGCAGCCGGGGCCGGCAAGCGAGAGCGGCAAGGGGCGCTGCGTTGCTGCTTGTCCGCCTGCGCATTCTGCCCAGACCAGTTGCTCGGTGTGGACTACCTCGCCACTGGGGGCATGGCTGCCAGAGGTAACCAATGCCAGATCCAGTTCGCCTTGGCGTATTTGTTCGCTCATGTCCTTGCTGCGCGCCATCACTACATCAACCTGCACGCCAGGGTAGTTGCGCGCAAAGCTGCTCAGCACGGTGGGCAGGATGCGTGTGCCTACGTCATCGGAGGTGCCGAGGCTCACGCTGCCATTGAGCTCTGGGTGGTAAAACCGGCTCAGGGCCTGCTCGTTGAGGTTGAGCATGCGTCGGGCAAAGCCGAGCAACGCCTCGCCCTCGACCGTGACGCTGGCGCGACGTGGCTCGCGCTTTAGTAGTCGGTAGCCAAGCAATTCTTCCAGGCGCTTGATCTGCATGCTGATGGCGGACGGGGTGCGGTGTACCTGCGCTGCAGCGGTAGAGAAGCTGCCGGTCTCGGCAATGGCAATGAAGCTACGCAATACATCCAGTTCCAGTAGCGGTAAGGCTGCGCTTTTTGGGGTGGCAGTCATGAAACCCTCGTTCAATTAAATTGAATTTGCATGTTATTTAAATTCGCTGGATTGAACAATGATGGCGCGAGAAGGTAGTGCTTCACTTTCGCAGGAGGCTGAGCCATGAGTTGCAACGAGAAGCACGAATCGCGCAAAAGACAGATTCCGACATCACCATCTCAGCATGATTTCTATATGCCGGCGATGCCGCCTTTCTGGTTGTTCCGAGCGATACGGCGCGGAGTGCGCAAGCTCTGGCGTTGCCTCAGGTGATCGCCAGAATTGGGGGCGGCTGGTCGTTTTCGGGTTTTAGGATGGGGTGCGGATTGAGCTAGGCCGGGGTGGGGTACGCGTCGACGCTGAATGATGAGGGATAAGACAGAGCCAATAAAAAACCCGCCGAGGCGGGTTTTTTATTGGCTGCAGGCGACTTACTTGCTGGGGTAGTCGCGCTGGGTGGAGCCGGTGTACAGCTGGCGCGGACGGCCAATCTTGTACGGACCGCTGATCATCTCGTTCCAGTGCGCAATCCAGCCTGGAGTACGGCCGGTAGCAAAGATAACGGTGAACATTTCGGTCGGAATGCCGATCGCCTTCAGGATGATGCCGGAGTAGAAGTCGACGTTGGGGTACAGGTTGCGCTCTTTGAAGTAGGGGTCGTTGCGTGCGATCTCTTCCAGCTTCATGGCCAGTTCCAGCTGCGGATCGTTGATGCCCAGCTCAGCCAGCACTTCGTCGCAGGTCTCTTTCATGACCTTGGCGCGTGGGTCGAAGTTCTTGTAAACGCGGTGACCAAAGCCCATCAGCTTGAACGGGTCGTCCTTGTCTTTGGCTTTGGCAACAAACTTCTCGATGTTTGACACGTCGCCAATCTCGTCCAGCATACGCAGTACGGCTTCGTTCGCACCGCCGTGTGCCGGTCCCCACAGGGCGGCGATGCCGGCTGCGATACAGGCGAACGGGTTGGCACCGGAAGAGCCGGCCAGGCGGACAGTGGAGGTGGAGGCGTTCTGTTCGTGATCGGCATGCAGGACAAAGATGCGATCCATGGCCTTGGCCAGTACCGGGCTGATCTTCTTCTCTTCACAGGGTGTGTTGAACATCATGTGCAGGAAGTTTTCGGAGTAGCTCAGGTCGTTGCGCGGGTACATCATGGGCTGGCCCATGGAGTACTTGTAGACCATGGCGGCCAGAGTCGGCATCTTGGCGATCAGGCGAATTGCGGAAATTTCGCGATGGTGCGGATCGTTGATGTCCAGAGAGTCGTGGTAGAAGGCGGAGAGGGCGCCGACGACGCCACACATAATGGCCATCGGGTGAGCATCGCGGCGGAAGCCGTTGAAGAAGTTCTTCAGTTGCTCGTGAACCATGGTGTGGTTCTTGATGGTGTTGTCGAACTTGGTTTTTTCTTCTGCGTTGGGTAGCTCGCCTTTGAGCAGCAGGAAGCAGGTTTCCAGGAAGTCGGACTTCTCTGCCAGTTGGTCGATTGGGTAGCCGCGGTGCAGGAGTACGCCTTTCTCACCATCAATATAGGTAATCTTGGATTCACAGGACGAAGTGGCCATAAAGCCAGGATCGAAGGTGAATACGCCTTGGGCGGTCAAGCCGCGTACGTCCACAACATCGGGGCCCATGGTCCCGGAATAGACTGGCAGCTCGATGGGGGCCGCGCCCTCGATGATCAACTGCGCCTTTTTGTCAGCCATTGATGGCCTCCTGTTTTGCTGTATCGAAAAGGTGACCCCCCACGCAGGGCCCGCATCACTATAAGGTGATAAATCGGTTTGTCAATTGTGCGGATAGTGAAAGGAAATGAGGGCAATTAAAAGCTTTAATTGCAAGCGTTTTGTGTTGAGGGGCTAGACTTTACAGCGCGGAAACAGAGCGTTTCCCGCAGGCTGTTCCGTTGTAATCAATGGCCTAAGTCACTATACTCCTTGACCGGCAAAGTGACCCGCAGGGCTTCGCCAGAAGCTGCTGGGGCGGGTCATTAAAGGCGTCAGAGTACGCCTTCCTATAATCCAGCCCTGTCCACAGGGCCCTGAGTGTGAATATAGCCGTGAATAGCAAACGACCCGTCAACCTCGACCTCAGGACAATCAAGCTTCCTGTAACCGCCTATACGTCAATTTTGCATCGCATTTCTGGCGTCATTCTGTTTGTCGCAATCGCAGCACTGCTCTGGATGCTCGACACCTCTCTCAGTTCCGAGAGCGGCTTTGAGCAGGTCAAGAGCTGTCTGGCGAACCCGCTGGCCAAGCTGGTCATTTGGGGCATTCTGTCTGCGCTTCTGTACCACCTCATTGCCGGTGTGCGTCACCTGGTCATGGATGCTGGTATTGGTGAAGGGCTGGAAAGCGGCAAGCTTGGTTCACAGATAGTGATCGTAGTTTCTGCCATCGTGATTGTTCTTCTGGGGGTTTGGATATGGTAACGAATGTCACCAACCTGTCTCGCAGCGGTCTGTATGACTGGATGGCGCAACGCGTCTCCGCTGTAGTTCTCGCTGCTTATGTGTTGTTTCTGCTTGGCTATCTGATTTGCAATCCCGGGCTGACCTTTGCCGATTGGCAAGGTCTGTTTGCCCAGAGCTGGATGCGCATCTTCAGCCTGCTGACCCTGGTCGCGCTAAGTGTGCATGCCTGGGTAGGGATGTGGACCATCTCTACCGATTACCTGACTCCCATGGCCCTCGGCAAGTCTGCCACTGTTGTCCGCTTCCTGTTCCAGGCGGTCTGCGGTCTGGTCATGTTTGTACTTTTCGTCTGGGGCGTGCAGATTCTCTGGGGTAACTAAATGTCTACTATTCGCACACTGACTTTTGATGCCATCATCGTAGGTGGTGGTGGTGCTGGCATGCGCGCTGCGCTGCAGCTGGCTCAAGGTGGTCACAAGACTGCTGTGGTAACCAAGGTATTCCCGACTCGCTCGCACACCGTTTCGGCTCAAGGTGGTATCACCTGCGCCATCGCCTCGGCTGATCCGAATGACGATTGGCGCTGGCACATGTACGACACCGTCAAGGGCTCCGACTATATCGGTGACCAGGACGCTATCGAGTACATGTGTTCTGTCGGCCCGGAAGCAGTCTTCGAGCTTGAGCACATGGGGCTGCCGTTCTCCCGTACTGAAACCGGTCGTATCTACCAGCGTCCGTTCGGCGGTCAGTCCAAAGGTCCGGATAACCCAACTCAGGCTGCCCGTACCTGTGCTGCCGCTGACCGTACTGGTCACGCTCTGCTGCACACCCTTTATCAGAACAACGTCAAGCACAACACCTCGTTCCTGAACGAGTGGTATGCCGTTGATCTGGTCAAGAACCAGGACGGCGCTGTCGTTGGCGTTATTGCGATCTGCATCGAAACCGGCGAGACCGTATACATCCGTGCCAAGGCAACTGTGCTGGCTACCGGTGGCGCTGGTCGTATCTATGCCTCTACTACCAATGCCCTGATCAACACTGGTGACGGTGTCGGTATGGCCCTGCGTGCTGGCGTGCCGGTGCAGGACATCGAAATGTGGCAGTTCCACCCGACCGGTATCGCCGGCGCTGGTGTACTGGTCACCGAGGGTTGCCGTGGTGAAGGTGGTTACCTGATCAACGCGCACGGCGAGCGTTTCATGGAACGTTATGCTCCGAACGCGAAAGACCTGGCTGGTCGCGACGTTGTCGCGCGCTCCATGGTCAAAGAGATTCTGGCCGGCAACGGCGTTGGTCCGAACAAGGATCACGTACTGCTGAAGCTGGATCACCTGGGCGAAGAAGTGCTGCACAGCCGTCTGCCGGGTATCTGTGAACTGTCCAAGACCTTCGCGCACGTTGATCCGGTTACTGCTCCGGTTCCGGTTGTACCGACCTGCCACTACATGATGGGTGGTGTTGCTACCAACATCCACGGTCAGGCAATCACTCAGGACGCTAACGGCAACGACAAGATCGTCGAAGGTCTGTTCGCTGTTGGTGAGGTCGCTTGCGTATCCGTGCACGGTGCGAACCGTCTGGGCGGTAACTCGCTGCTCGACCTGGTTGTCTTCGGTCGCGCTGCCGGTCTGCACCTGGAGTCTGCTCTGAAGGATGGTATCGAGTACCGCGGTGCGTCCGAGTCCGATATCGACGCCTCCCTGGCGCGTCTGTCCGGTCTGAATGAGCGTACCACTGGCGAAGACGTTGCTCCGCTGCGTAAAGAACTGCAGAACTGCATGCAAAACTATTTCGGTGTATTCCGTACTGGTGAATACATGCAGAAGGGTATTGCCCAGCTAGCTGATTTGCGTGAGCGTATCGCCAACGTCAAGATCGACGACAAGAGTCAGGCATTCAACACCGCTCGTATCGAAGCATTGGAACTGCAGAACCTGCTGGAAGTGGCTGAAGCCACCGCGATTGCAGCTGAAGCCCGCAAGGAAAGCCGCGGTGCCCACGCTCGTGAAGATTTCGAAGATCGCGATGACGAAAACTGGCTGTGCCACAGCCTGTACATGCCCGAAACCAAGCAGCTCAACAAGCGCGCAGTTAACTTCGCGCCCAAGACTGTTCCGGCGTTCCAACCTAAAGTACGTACTTACTAAGGGTGACCGATATGTTGCAAGTGAGTGTTTATCGTTACAACCCGGAGAGCGACAACGCCCCGTACATGCAGGACTTTCAGGTTGATACCGACGGCAAGGACATCATGGTTCTTGACGTGCTGGCCCTGATCAAGGAACAGGACGGTGGTTTCTCCTACCGTCGTTCCTGCCGCGAGGGTGTTTGTGGCTCTGATGGTATGAATATCAACGGCAAGAACGGCCTGGCGTGCATCACGCCGCTGTCCGCTGTGGTCAAGAACAACAAGCTTGTTCTGCGTCCGCTGCCTGGTTTGCCGGTAATTCGTGACTTGGTTGTAGATATGAGCATCTTCTACAAGCAGTACGAAAAAATTCAGCCGTATCTGCAAAACGACACGCCGGCGCCTGCTATCGAGCGTCTGCAGTCACCCGAAGAGCGGGAAAAGCTGGACGGCCTGTACGAGTGTATTCTCTGTGCATGCTGCTCTACTGCCTGTCCTTCTTTCTGGTGGAACCCGGACAAGTTCATCGGCCCGGCTGGTCTGCTGCAGGCTTACCGCTTCCTGGCGGACAGCCGTGACGAAAAGACCGACGAGCGTCTGGCGTCCCTGGATGATCCGTTCAGCGTATTTCGCTGCCGCGGCATCATGAACTGCGTGAATGTGTGCCCGAAGGGTCTGAATCCGACCCGCGCTATTGGACACATCCGCAACATGCTGCTGCAAAGTGGTACCTGATCGGCTGAAATTGCATTAAGTTGGCCTGTGCCGGCTCCTGCCATAGGGAGCCGGACAGTTTTTTAACGAATCGCAGCCCAAAAAGCAGCGATTTGTATGTACCTAAACCAGCAGGGGCACTCGGGTAACACCCGAACTATCTGTCGGGGCCGGCAATTTTCCGTTTGACGGAATAGGTGGCGGCAGGATTTGAGGCAGCGACACTGCCCCCAAATCAACGCCAGCAGTTTCGCGCGGATGGCTGAGTTTTTACTCGCCAATTAATGGTCTTTGCGCCAGGTGGTGTCCCCTTATAGAGGGTGACCAAGCATGCCAGACAGCGTAATGCAGCAGCTGTGGAGCACCTCTCACCTTGACGGTGGGAATGCGTCCTATGTTGAAGAGCTTTATGAGCTCTATCTGCAAGATCCGAACAGTGTTTCCGAAGAGTGGCGTAGCTATTTCCAAAAGCTGCCCCAGGTAAACGGTCACGCCGGTTCGGACGTTCCTCACTCCGCGATTCGCGACCAATTTCTCCTTCTCGCCAAGAGCAATCGTCGTCCGCAGGCTGTCAGCGGCGGCGCCGTCAGCAGCGAACACGAAAAGAAGCAGATTGATGTCCTACGCCTGATTCAGGCTTTCCGGATGCGTGGCCATCAGGCCTCGAATCTGGATCCGCTGGGACTCTGGAAACGCGAAGAAATCGTCGATCTGACACTGGCCGACTACGGCCTGACTGAAGCCGACCTGGACACCGTGTTCCGTACCGGCGAGATGCATATCGGTAAGGACGAGGCTACGCTGCGCGACATTCTGGATGCGCTGAAGTCCACGTACTGCTCGACCTTCGGGGCCGAGTACATGCACATCGTCGACTCAACCCAGCGTCGCTGGTTCCAGCAGCGCATGGAGAGTGTACGTGGCAAGCCGCAGCTCGGCGCAGATACCAAGCGTCATTTGCTGGAGCGCCTGACTGCTGCTGAAGGTCTGGAAAAGTATCTGGGCACCAAGTACCCCGGCACCAAACGCTTTGGTGTGGAAGGTGGCGAGAGCCTGATTCCGATGCTGGACGAAATCATTCAGCGGTCCGGCTCCTATGGTACTCAGGAAGTTGTGCTTGGCATGGCCCACCGTGGTCGCCTGAACGTCCTGGTCAATACCCTCGGCAAGAACCCCCGCGACCTGTTCGACGAGTTCGAAGGCAAGAAGAAGGTCGATATGGGGTCTGGTGACGTGAAGTATCACCAGGGCTTCTCCTCTAACGTCATGACCTCCGGTGGCGAAGTTCATCTTGCGCTGGCGTTCAACCCGTCTCACCTGGAGATTGTCTCTCCGGTGGTGGAAGGTTCCGTGCGTGCACGTCAGGACCGTCGCCTGGATGTCACCGGTGACAAGGTACTGCCGATCAGCATCCATGGTGACGCGGCGTTTGCGGGGCAGGGTGTGGTCATGGAGACATTCCAGATGTCCCAGACCCGTGCCTACAAGACCGGCGGCACAATCCACATCGTCATTAACAACCAGGTTGGTTTTACCACCAGCCGTCAGGACGATGCGCGCTCCACCGAGTACTGTACCGATGTCGCCAAGATGATTCAGGCGCCGATTTTCCACGTCAATGGCGACGACCCGGAAGCGGTTCTGTTCGTCACTCAACTGGCCGTTGATTACCGCATGCAGTTCAAGCGTGATGTCGTCATCGATATGGTCTGCTACCGTCGTCGCGGCCACAACGAGGCCGACGAGCCGTCCGGTACCCAGCCGCTGATGTACGAAGTGATCACCAAGCACGCGACTACCCGTGAGCTGTACGCCGAGCGTCTGGTCGCCGAGGGTGTGCTGAGCAAGGAAGACGTTCAGGATTACTTCGAGGAATATCGCAACGCGCTGGATAACGGTGACCACGTGGTCAAGAGCTTGGTCAAGGAGCCGGACAGTAGTTCGTTTGTTGACTGGGCGCCTTATCTGAACCACAAGTGGACTGCGCGTCACGACACCAGCTTTGACCTGAAAACCCTGCAGGAACTGGCTAATCGCCTGACTGATCTGCCGGATGGTCTGGTATTGCAGCGTCAGGTTGGCAAAATTGTTGAAGACCGACGCAAGATGGCTGCCGGTGCGCTCGCTCTGAACTGGGGTTTCGCTGAGACCATGGCGTACGCCACTCTGCTGCATGAAGGTCACCCGGTGCGCATCACTGGTCAGGACGTCGGTCGTGGTACTTTCTCGCACCGTCATGCTGTGCTGCACAGCCAGAACGATGGCCGCGCCTATGTGCCGCTGCGCAAGCTGAGCGACAACCAGCCGCGTTTCGATATTTACGACTCGCTGCTCTCCGAAGAAGCCGTGCTGGCGTTCGAATACGGCTACGCGACGACCACGCCGAACGCACTGGTTATCTGGGAAGCCCAGTTTGGTGACTTCTTCAACGGTGCTCAGGTGGTGGTTGATCAGTTCATTACCAGTGGTGAGCACAAATGGGGGCGTCTGTGTGGTCTGACCATGCTGCTGCCACACGGGTACGAAGGGCAGGGCCCGGAGCACTCGTCTGCACGTCTTGAGCGCTTCCTGCAATTGAGCGCCGAGCACAACATTCAGGTGTGCGTACCCTCAACGCCTGCTCAGGTTTATCACATGCTGCGCCGTCAGGTCATTCGTCCGCTGCGCAAGCCGCTGATCGCCCTGACACCGAAATCATTGCTGCGCCACAAGCTCGCTACCTCGACGCTGGAAGAGCTGGCCGAAGGCTCCTTCCAGACTGTGATCCCCGAGATCGATGCAATCGATCCGAAGAAGGTGGATCGCGTGATCATGTGTAGCGGCAAGGTGTACTACGACCTGCTGGAGAAGCGTCGCAACGAAGAGCTGGATAACGCCGTTGTGATTCGTATCGAGCAGCTGTATCCGTTCCCTGAAGATGACCTCGCTGAAGCGCTAGCACCGTACAAGAACCTGAAGAAGGTTGTCTGGTGTCAGGAAGAGCCAATGAACCAGGGTGCCTGGTACTGCAGCCAGCATCACATGCGTCGGGTCGTTGCTCAGCACAAGACCAAGAATCTGTATCTGGACTACGCTGGACGTGAGGCTTCTGCCGCGCCTGCCTGCGGCCATCCTTCCATGCACGCCGAACAGCAGGAAAAACTCCTGCAAGACGCCTTTACCGTCTGAGCTACGCCAGACAACAGAGATTAATAAGGATCGACAATGGCTATTGAAATCAAAGCCCCTACTTTTCCGGAATCAGTTGCTGACGGCACGGTTGCCACTTGGCACAAACAGCCTGGCGATGCGGTAAAGCGCGACGAACTGCTGGTTGATATCGAGACCGACAAGGTTGTAATGGAAGTACTGGCAGAAGCTGATGGCGTAATGGGTGACATCGCCAAGGCTGAAGGGGATACCGTGCTCAGCGGCGAAGTGCTGGGCACCCTGAAAGCTGGCGAAAAAGCGGCTGCACCGGCCGCCAAACCTGCCGAAAGCAAGGCTGAGGCAGCCCCCGAAGCCGAGGCGGGCGGTGAAGAACCGCTGCTGTCGCCGGCTGCACGCAAACTGGCCGAAGAGAACGGCCTTGCCGCTGCCGACATCACCGGCTCCGGCAAGGGGGGGCGCGTCACCAAGGAAGACGTGCTGAACGCCATCGAAGCCAAGAAGAACGCGCCGGCTGCCAAGCCTGCTGCGGCACCGGCTGCACCGGCTGCGGCTGTTGCCGTAGCTGAAGGTGATCGCGTCGAGAAGCGCGTACCGATGACTCGCCTGCGCGCCCGGATCGCTGAGCGTCTGGTTGACGCCCAGTCCAGCATGGCCATGTTGACCACCTTTAACGAGGTCAACATGAAGCCGATCATGGATCTGCGCAGCAAGTACAAGGATCTGTTCGAGAAGAAGCACAATGGCGTACGTCTGGGCTTCATGTCCTTCTTCGTCAAGGCAGCTACCGAAGCGCTCAAGCGCTATCCGGCGGTCAACGCCTCGATCGACGGCAACGATGTTGTCTACCACGGTTATCAGGATATCGGCGTAGCCGTATCCAGCGACCGCGGTCTGGTTGTGCCGATTCTGCGTAACACCGAGAGCATGGGCCTGGCGGACATCGAAGGCACCATCGCTGATTACGGCCGCAAGGCACGTGATGGCAAGCTGACCATGGAAGAGATGACTGGCGGTACGTTCACCATCTCCAATGGTGGCGTGTTTGGCTCGCTGGTTTCCACCCCGATCGTCAACCCCCCGCAGGCTGCCATTCTGGGCATGCACAAGATCCAGGACCGTCCGATGGCGGTTAACGGTCAGGTCGTCATTCTGCCGATGATGTATCTGGCGCTGTCCTACGACCACCGCCTGATCGACGGCAAGGAAGCAGTGAGCTTCCTGGTTGCCATCAAGGACCTGCTGGAAGACCCGGCTCGTCTGCTGCTGGACGTTTGATCGGTAACACGGGTTTTCCGCAGTAGATTACTCGCCCGGCACCTAGTGCCGGGCTCCGCTTTGAGTTCTGCTGCCAACAGAGGATTTGCTCATGAGTCAGAAATACGATGTGGTAGTCATTGGCGCGGGCCCCGGCGGTTATGTCGCTGCCATCCGCGCGGCGCAGCTGGGTCTGAAGACCGCCTGTATCGAAAAATACGTCGGCAAGGACGGCAAGAACGCCCTTGGTGGTACCTGCCTGAATGTTGGCTGCATTCCGTCCAAGGCGCTGCTGGACAGCACTTGGAAGTACCATGAGGCCAAAGAGGGTTACAAGGTCCATGGTATCGACGTCAAGGGCATCAGCATGGATGTCCCGGCGATGGTCGAGCGCAAGGACAAGATCGTCAAGCAGTTCAGCGGCGGCGTTGCCACCCTGTTCAAGGCCAACGGCGTGACCAGCATCGAAGGTCACGGCAAGCTGCTGGCAGGCAAGAAAGTTGAAGTGACCGCGCCGGACGGCACTGTCACTGTGCTGGACGCTGAAAACGTGATTCTGGCCTCCGGCTCTGTGCCGATCAATATTCCGCCGGCACCGCTGACCGACGATATTGTCGTTGATTCCACTGGTGCTCTGGACTTCACCTCTGTACCGAAGAAACTGGGCGTTATCGGTGCTGGTGTGATCGGTCTGGAGCTGGGTTCGGTATGGCGCCGCCTGGGCGCTGAAGTAGTTGTGTTCGAGGCGCTGGATTCGTTCCTCAGCCTGGCTGATGAACAGGTTGCCAAGGAAGCGCTGAAGACCTTTACCAAACAGGGTCTGCAGGTTCGCCTGGGTGCTCGGGTTACCGGTACCGAGATCAAGCGCAAGCAGGTCACCGTGTCGTTTACCGACAGCGAAGGCGAGCAGCAACTGACCTTTGACAAGCTGATCGTGGCCGTTGGCCGCCGTCCGTACACCGAAAACCTGCTGGCCTCTGATTGTGGTGTCGATCTGGACGAGCGCGGCATGGTCTACGTCGACGACTACTGCGCAACCAGCGTGCCGGGCGTTTACGCCGTCGGCGACATGGTTCGCGGCCCAATGCTGGCCCACAAGTCGTCGGAAGAGGGCGTAATGGTTGCCGAGCGCATTGCCGGCCACAAGGCGGCGATGAACTACGACCTGATCCCGTCTGTTATTTACACCCACCCGGAAATCGCGTGGGTCGGCAAGAACGAGAAGCAGCTCAAGGCCGAAGGCGTCGAGTTCAACGTTGGTGTCTTCCCGTTTGCTGCCAGCGGTCGCGCGGTTGCTGCCAACGACACCGGTGGCTTCGTCAAGATGATCGCCGATGCCAAGACCGACCGCGTGCTGGGCGTTCACGTTATTGGCCCAAGCGCTGCCGAACTGGTTCAGCAGGGCGCCATTGCGATGGAATTCGGTACCAGCGCTGAAGATCTGGGCATGATGGTCTTCTCGCACCCGACGCTGTCCGAGGCCCTGCATGAAGCGGCACTGGCGGTAAATGGCCACGCAATTCATGTCGCCAACCGCAAGAAGCGTTAATATAGCGCGCTGACCCGGCGGTCGCAGTGCGACAGTCGGGTCAACGGCGCAGCTTAAAGGACAACTTTGGCCGAGCAATCGGCCAGGCCACGATAGGGTGGTCAGCCGTGTTGCCGGATGCCGGTTTGCCCGTCACGAGCCCGTCGAAAAGGGCGAGTGCAGGCAGCAGGGCATGTAAAGGATGAGACATGTGCGGGTCAGCAGGTCTCCGGCAGAACGGCATTGGTGGTTACGGTCCCCTAGGACAGTGGCTATAAAACGTAATTCCTACACGATCAAAACGGTAGAAAAGCATGAATCTTCACGAATATCAGGGGAAGCAGCTGTTCGCTGAATACGGCCTTCCAGTATCCAAGGGTTTTGCTGTCGACACTCCGGAAGAAGCGGCTGAAGCCTGTGACAAGATTGGCGGCGACATGTGGGTCGTCAAGGCTCAGGTTCACGCTGGTGGCCGCGGTAAAGCCGGCGGTGTAAAGCTGGTCAAGAGCAAGGAAGATGCAAAAGCCTTCGCCGAGAAGTGGCTGGGTCAGCGTCTGGTTACTTATCAGACAGATGCCAATGGTCAGCCGGTCAGCAAGATTCTGGTTGAGTCCTGCACCGACATCGCCAAGGAACTTTACCTGGGCGCGGTAGTTGATCGTTCCACTCGCCGTATCGTCTTCATGGCCTCCACCGAAGGTGGTGTCGAGATCGAGAAGGTTGCGGAAGAAACCCCCGAGAAGATCCTCAAGGCAACCATCGACCCGCTGGTTGGCCCGCAGCCCTATCAGGGCCGTGAGCTGGCATTCAAGCTGGGCCTCGAAGGCGACCAGATCAAGCAGTTCACCAACATTTTCGTAGGCCTGGGCAAGCTGTTTGCCGACTACGACCTGGCTCTGCTGGAAATCAACCCGCTGGTGATCAAGGAAGACGGCAACCTGCATTGCCTGGACGCCAAGATCAACATCGATGGCAACGCCATGTACCGTCAGCCCAAGCTGCGGGCCATGCACGATCCGTCTCAGGACGATCCGCGTGAAGCCCACGCTGCCAAGTTCGAACTGAACTACGTTGCTCTGGAAGGCAATATCGGCTGCATGGTCAACGGTGCCGGTCTGGCCATGGGCACTATGGACATCGTTAACCTGCACGGCGGCAAGCCGGCCAACTTCCTGGACGTAGGCGGCGGCGCGACCAAAGAGCGCGTTACCGAAGCGTTCAAGATCATTCTGTCCGACTCCAACGTACAGGCCGTTCTGGTTAACATCTTCGGCGGTATCGTACGCTGCGACATGATTGCTGAAGGCATCATCGGCGCCGTTAAAGAAGTAGGCGTTAAGGTACCGGTTGTTGTTCGTCTGGAAGGCAACAACGCCGATCTCGGCGCCAAGGTACTGGCCGAGAGTGGCCTGAACATCATCGCTGCAACCAGTCTGACCGACGCTGCCCAGCAAGTCGTCAAGGCCGCGGAGGGTAAATAATGAGCATCCTGATCAACAAAGACACCAAGGTCATCTGCCAGGGCTTCACCGGCTCGCAGGGCACTTTCCACTCCGAGCAGGCGATTGCCTACGGCACCAAGATGGTTGGTGGCGTAACACCGGGCAAGGGCGGTACCACTCACCTGGGTCTGCCGGTGTTTAACACCGTTGCTGAAGCAGTTGAAGTAACTGGCGCCGAAGCCAGCGTGATCTACGTTCCGGCTCCGTTCTGCAAGGACTCCATCCTTGAAGCGGCCAACAGCGGCATAAAGCTGATTGTCTGCATCACCGAAGGCATCCCGACGCTGGACATGCTGGACGCCAAGGTCAAGTGTGACGAGCTGGGCGTACGTCTGATCGGCCCGAACTGCCCGGGTGTTATCACCCCCGGTGAGTGCAAGATCGGTATCATGCCGGGCCACATCCACCTGCCGGGCAAGGTCGGTATCGTATCTCGCTCCGGTACCCTGACCTATGAAGCGGTCAAGCAGACCACTGACGCCGGCTTCGGTCAGTCCACTTGCGTTGGTATCGGTGGTGACCCGATCCCGGGTTCCAACTTCATCGACATCCTGAAGATGTTCCAGGACGATCCGAAGACCGAAGCGATCGTCATGATCGGTGAGATCGGCGGTAGCGCTGAAGAAGAAGCAGCTGCGTTCATCAAGGCCAACGTCACCAAGCCGGTTGTTTCCTACATCGCTGGTGTTACTGCTCCGGCAGGCAAGCGTATGGGTCACGCTGGTGCGATCATCTCCGGTGGTAAGGGCACTGCAGACGAGAAGTTTGCTGCTCTGGAAGACGCAGGCGTTAAAACTGTTCGCTCGCTGGCCGAAATCGGCGCTGCGCTGGCAGAACTGACTGGCTGGACCATGAAGTAAGCGTCATTGGTCACAGGTAGTGACAAGACCCCGCTTCGGCGGGGTTTTGTTTTATCTGCCATGCTTTTTATGCACGTTTGCAGGAACGGACGCGTTGCGCGCAGGAAGAGTTCACATGAAAGCTTTTGACCGGATCAGTGTGTTGCATCTGATGGTGGGCGGCTTGCAGGCCATGTTGGCCTATGGTTTGTATCAGTCGGCAGAGTTGCACGTCTGGCCTGCCACCCATGCTGCGGCCTATATTCCGCTGTTCATGGTCATGATCTTTCTGCCGCTGAGTTTCTACTGCGCCAGCGAGGCAACGGCGGTGCGGCGTTGGTTGCTGAGTATTGGCGTTGCGCTGGTAACAGCGCTGATTGGCCTGCATCAAGGGCTGACAGCCAGCAGCCTGGGGAGACGAAGTGATGCCGCGGGCTGGACGCCGGCGCAGGTGGGTGATTATCTCGCGCCAGCTCTGATTCTGGGGATCGTTGCCTTTCTGCTGGTGCCTGCGCTGGCCCTTTTGCAGCGGGGCAGGTGGCGTATTGATTATGCGCGCTGGGTAGATGCGTTGCTGCGCAACGCGCTGTTGCTGGCCCAATCCGCGCTGGTGCTGGCTTTGTTCTGGGGCGTTCTGGCCTCGGCGGCCGGGCTGTTCAAATTGATTGAGCTGCGCTTTCTGTCTGACCTGATAGAACAGGCCTGGTTCTCCATTCCTTTGAGTACCCTGGTGTTTTCCCACGCCGTGTCGGTTGTTGTGCGCACGCACCGGGTGACTGACTTTGTATATCAGCGTTCGCAGCAGCTATGTGGCTGGTTGTATCCCTTGGCCGCGTTGCTGGGGATTTGCTTTGTTGCGAGCTGGGGTGTGCAGGGCATTGATCGCCTGCTGTCGACGGGGCGAGCGGCAACGCTGTTGCTGTGGTTTGCGGCGCTAAGTTTGTTGCTCCTCAACCTTGCCTCCCGTGGGGGCGCGCAAATGACCTCACGGCATCGGGCAATGCGCCTTCTCACCGCGGTTGGCAAGCTGGCCTTGCTCCCGATGGTGATCGTTGCGGGCTACTCTCTAAGCCTGCGTATCGACCAGTATGGTCTGACGCCGGAGCGTATCTGGGCCGTGCTGGTGGTGCTTATTATCGGTCTGCTGGTCGGCGGATATGCATTGGACGCCCTGGCGACGTTGCTTGGCCGTTTGCCTGGCAGGCTTATGCCGGCGACCAACGTGCTGGCATCGGCAGCAACGGTGCTCGCGGTGGTTCTGCTGTTGGGTGGGCCGCTTGATCCACGGCGCCTGAGTGTTGATAGCCAGATGGAGCGCATGCACCGTGGGCAGGTTGATGATCAGGCGTTGATCAACTTTCTCACCAGGCAGGGGGCAGGGTACGGCGTTGCTGCTCTGATGGAGCTGGCCAGAGAGCCGGTTGATGGTGGTGGATCCTCTGCCAGGCTTGCAGCGATGGCGCTGCAGGCGTTGGGCCGAACGCGTGACACTCGCACCCATCTGGAAGAGAAGCTGGCGTCCTTGCCGGTTTTTCCCCGGGGCGAGGTAGTGCCACAATCGCTGCTCGACAAGTTGTTGGAGCAACCTGCTATGGCTGGCTGTCGCGCTCAGGTGGCCGATGGTAACGGTTGCCTGATATGGGCGGTGAGGTTGCAGGAAGAGGGTGAGCAGGGGTTCGTTGTGCTCAGCCGTGACGTGCAGGATGTGCCGCCATTCGGAAGAATCTGGCTGACTAACGAGCAGGGCGAGTGGCAGATGCGAGGCCGCCTCGGAGCAGCCCAATCGCTCGATGGATGCAGTTCAGCGGACTACCGCCCGGCGGCTTTGTTCGATGCGGTTGTACAGAACAAGGTAGAATTTGCCGCCAAAAAACTACGGGACGTGATTTTTGATCAGTTCCGGATTCCCACGACTATCTGGTCTGCCGGCGGTTGCCGGTAGCGTCCTTTGCCTTTATCCATGTTCGAGGGTGCAGGGAGCAGTCACTCGTACAGCGAACACCCAAACAAGATTCTATGACCAAACAACTTACTCCCATTGATGTACTGGCTCTCGGCTTTATGACGTTTGCCCTGTTTCTTGGTGCAGGCAACGTGATTTTTCCACCGAGTGCAGGCCTGGCTGCCGGTGAGAATATCTGGCCGACGGCTTTTGGCTTTCTGATTACGGCCGTCGGTTTGCCGCTGCTGACCCTGATTGCGCTTGCGCGCGTCGGCGGTGGTCTTGTACCGCTGACGGGGCCGCTTGGACGGGTTGCCGGTGTGCTGCTCAGCGTTCTGGTGTACCTCGCTATCGGGCCGCTGTTTGCCACGCCGCGCACGGCGGTGGTCTCCTATCAGATTGGTGTGGTGCCCTTTGTTCAGGATAGCTGGCTAGCTTTGCTGGGTTATTCGGTTGTCTATTTTTCAGTGGTTATCTTTCTCGCCCTGAAGCCGGGGCAGCTGGTCGACCGAGTCGGTAAATACATTACCCCCATACTGCTGTCGGGACTGTTCCTGCTTGGCATCGCGGCGTTGTTGTTCCCTGCGGGCGAGATGCACGCGCCGACCGAGCAGTACCGTTCTGCGCCCCTGATTCAGGGGTTTCTGCAGGGCTACTTGACCATGGATACACTCGGCGCGCTGGTGTACGGCATCGTTATTACTACCGCTATTCGTGACCGTCAGGTAAGCGAGAATCGTCTGATTACTCGTTACACCGTGTTGGCCGCAGTGATCGCTGCTGCGGGCCTGTCGACGGTGTATCTGGCACTGTTCTACCTTGGCGCCACCAGCGGTGCGCTGGTCGAGTCGGGGGTAAATGGCGGGCAGATTCTGGCCTCTTACGTGCAGCACCGATTTGGTACTGCTGGCAGCGCGCTGCTAGCTCTGGTGATTATCCTGGCGTGCATGACCACAGCGGTCGGCTTGCTAACTGCCTGTGGTGAGTACTTCAGCCGCCTGCTGCCGGTCAGCTACCAGTTGATAGTGTGGGTGTTTGGCTTGTTCAGCATGGCCGTGGCTAACCAGGGGCTGGATAGTTTGATCAGCTTTTCAATCCCGGTGCTGGTCGGTCTTTACCCGCTGGCGATCGTGCTGGTAAGCATGAGCCTGTTGTGTGCCTCCATGGCTCGCCCGCAGAATCTGATGCGCCCGGCGATGCTGGTTACCTTGGTGTTTGGTGTGATTGATGGTTTGAAGGCCGCGGGACTGATCAGCAGTGCCGGGGCATGGATTGACGCATTACCGTTGTCAGATAAAAGTCTTGGATGGCTGCTGCCGGTCGCTGTGACCCTGCTGGCAGCTATACTCGTCGAGTATCTGCGTCACGGTAGTCTGCGACGGTAACGGGCCAGGCGCCATGGGGTGCCCGGCTACAGATGTACTGGTGGTATCTGAGGAGAGGTAATGCTGTCGATTCCGGATGCGGGAAGTGTTTGGATCAACCTGCTGGCGGTCAGCTGGTTTTTGCTTTGCTGGGTGGGCTACACCTTATATGCATTGCGCAAGGGCAGAGATACTGCTTGCCTTGCCAGTGTTTTGCATCTGTATCGTCGAGACTGGATGAACCGTTTGCTGATGCGCGAGCAGCGTATGGCCGATGCCAGCGTTATCGGCAATTTGGAGCGCAACACGTCGTTTTTCGCATCCAGTACGCTGCTGATTCTTGCCGGCCTGATCACCGTTATCGGGGCATCAGACAAGGCAGTTGTGCTGCTGCACGAACTGCCCTTTGTTGCCCAAGTGGGGCGCGAGATATTCGAGCTCAAGTTACTGGTGCTGACCGCGATCTTTGTCTATGCGTTTTTCACCTTCTCCTGGGGCATGCGCCAGTACAATTTTGCCTCGGTACTGCTGGGATCTGCGCCGCTGCTAGGTGAGAAGAATGTGACCGAGACAGAGCGCAACGCTTATGCCGAGCGTATGGCTCGGGTGTTGTCCATGGCCGGCAATGAGTTCAACCTGGGCCTTCGCTCATACTATTTTGCTTTGGGTACGCTCACTTGGTTCATCAATCCGCTGTTGTTCATTCTGACCGTCGCCGGTGTGGTGGTGGTACTGTATCGCCGTGAGTTTCATTCGGATGTGCTGCACATCATGATGTTCAGCCCGGCGCCGATACCCCCGTCTGCACAAATGGAGAAAACGGAATGAGTGTGCCTCTTTGGTGTTTGTTTATTGCAGCGTTGCTGCTGGTGTTTACCAAGGTTCCTGTCGCCATCGCCCAGGGCCGCTCAGGCAAGGGATATGACAACGCCCACCCGCGGGCGCAACAGGCGGCACTGACCGGGTGGGGCGCACGGGCTTTGGCATCTCATCAGAATATGATCGAGGGGTTTCCGTTGTTCGCAGCAGGGGTGCTAGTGGTTCTGGTAACAGGCACTGGCGGCAGCCTGGCCAACGTGCTGTGCCTGCTGTTTATTGCCTGCCGGATAGCTTATAGCGTGCTGTATTTGATGAATCTGGCAACGCTGCGCAGTCTGGCGTGGATTGTTGGTTTTGTCTGCTGCCTGGGATTGCTGCTGATCCCCGCGCTGGGGTGAAGAGAGGGAGTGAAGGCAGGCATGCCGGGCGGCATGCCTGCTCCATAGAGTTTATTCCTCTACGGCTTTCTCCATCTCGTTTTTGGATTCGGTAGCCGCTTCCTGCACAGCGTCTGCCTTCTCCTCTACATAGTCGGAGGATGTTTCGTACGCCTGCTCGACATTTTCCTTGGTGGCGTCGTACGCCTGCTCTACGTTTTCCTTGGTCGCATCGTAGGCTTCCTCAACCTGCTCGCCAGCCGCTTCGACCTTCTCCTGCACTACTTCACCAGCAGTCTGCTCGTTGCCGGTCATCTCACGTGCCTTTTGCTCGGTCGCGTCGGCGACGTCATGAGCGGCATCGTTCATGCTCTCCACTGCTTCCGACATTGACTCGCGGGCGTCGTCCATCTTGTCTTCTGCACTTTCCTGGCAGCCGGCCATAAGACCTACGCCCGCCATCAGTACCATTGTGGCAGCTACTTTCTTCATTTGCTCTCTCCTTGATAGTCAGGGCGATACCTTTGCCCCTTCTTATTGTGCTTCTTGGGCTTTCTGTTCGATGGCCTCGCCAGTGCTTTCGACAGCGTCACCCATGCTGTTTACGGCATCCGACATTTCCTGCTTGGCGTCTTCCATCTTGTCTTCGGGCTCTTGCTGACACCCGGTTAGCCAAAGACTCGCAGTTAATGCCAGTGCTGCGGCAACATATCCTTTACGATTCATCTGAATACTCCTGCAGATCAGTGGATTCAAGGAGTTAGTGCTCACCGCCGGCGGCAAAGTTCAATCTGAGGCCAACTTATGGAGTCTAGTTCAGGTTCTGGGTACTATGCTCAGCCTTATTGACTAGCTACGCCAAGGTCACAGCGTTCATGAGCGAAATTGAACTGCGCGCGCGCAATTTTCTATCCGTGTTGCGTCACTGTCAGCATTTGCAGATAACGGTGGAGAGCGCCGACCAGAGCGGGCTTGTTCTGCGCCTTCCCTACAGCGAACAGATCGTTGGAAATCCGGTTACCGGCGTCATCCACGGCGGGGCCATTACCACGCTGATGGACACCTGCTGCGGTATCTCGACCGTCTGCTACCTGCCGGAGTTCGAAATCTGCCCGACGCTGGACCTGCGCATCGACTACATGCACCCGGCCGAGCCGGGTAAACCGATCTTCGGTTTCGCTGAATGTTATCGGGTAACGCCGACGGTCATCTTTACCCGTGGCGTGGCCTACCAGGATGATCGCGAGCAGCCGATTGCCCATGTGGTCGGCACCTTCATGCGCATGGGCAAGGCCGTTCATCAGGCGGACCTGGGCAAACAGATTGATCAGGGGGAAGCATGAGTCTGAGTGAGCCGCAGGTTCAGGAGCTTATTACCCGGTCCCACGAGACGGGCAACTACAGCGCGCTGGTTGAGCTGATTCCCTATGCCCGGATGATTGGCATGCAAGTGACGCGGCTGGGCAGCGAGGCTTTTTTTACGCTGCCGCGTCAGGAGCTCAACATTGGCAACCCGGTATTGCCTGCACTGCACGGTGGCGTAATCGCCGGATTCATGGAGCAGTCAGCGATGCTTCACCTGATGATGTTCATGAACAGTGAGGTGTTTCCCAAAATCATCGACTTCTCGGTGGATTACCTGCGCGCTGGGCTGTACCGTGATACCTACGCTACCTGCCAGGTTTGGCGTCAGGGTCGGCGGGTAGGTAACGTCGCTATCACTGCTTGGCAAACGCACTCCAGCGAACCGATCGCGACGGCGCGTGCGCACTTCAAACTGGACTAGATCGCTAATCGGAGAAGATCAGGCGACATGGAAGCCTTGTTGATTCTGGGGGGAATGGTTGCGCTAGCCGTATCCTGGGCGTGGTTGGTATTTGCCAGCCTGAGTCTGGGCCCGGGGCCTTTGATGGTCGCAACCTTGCTGCCAGTGATTACACCGCTGCTGCGTGGTCGCGGTTATCCCGTGTTGCCGCGGGTGTTGCTGGTTATCGCATTGGTCTCGGTCGTGGCCGGGGTGGGCTTGCTGTATCGTGATCAACCCGAACGCTTTGACCGCCTGTTGAGTGGTAACTGGGCGGAAACCCCGGCGTCGGCGGCGCTTAGCGGGACGCTCATGGGCCAACCCTTTGTGCCTGACAACGTCTACTGGCGTGGTGATCAACTGATTTTCGCCGAGACCGCGGCTAACCGGACTCTGCGTTCGCTGGTGGTCCGTTTTGACAAGGCACCTGCGCTGTTGCACGGCACGGCGATTGACCTGTTGCCCGGTGACGATGGTCCCTGGCCCGAGTTGGTTATTCAATGGTACACCGGTGCCCTGACAGCCCCCGGTCTGCGCCGTATCCCATCCGCTTACAGCCTGAGTATTGCTCTGGCTCCGGTAGGCGCTAGCAAAACCGAGATGACCGTTCATCTGCACTTGCCCGCAGACCATGCAACGCGCCTTGGTGGGCGGGTTCTACTGGATGGTCAGCCTGACTGGCTGGGCAAGTCACTCAGTGCGCCTGCGCCAGCGCCTGTCGAACCACCTCCGGTCGTGGTTGAACCTGCCGGATGGCGGGAACTGAACCTGCAAACGCTGCTGGATAGCCCGGCACGCTTCATTGGCCGGTCCGCCCGGGTGCTCACTGTCACGGGGCGCAGCTACGAAGGTGTGTTGAAGGAGGTCACCGGTGATCGACGTATCGTTTTGTCGCTGCCACAGGGTGCCAATCAGGTGGACTTCCAGTTTCATCCTGAAGATGTTGTCCTGATCGAGACTCGCGCACGTCGCTGATGTGTACTGCCCTTTTTTTGCAGGGCCTTGAAAGTACTCAAATTGTCCCCATCTCTAGATGCATCGCCGGCCTGACCGGCTCGCCCTGAACTGCATCAATGGAGACACTTCGTTATGACCGTGGACGCTCATAAGGAAACACTCGGATTTCAGACTGAGGTCAAGCAACTGCTTCACCTCATGATTCATTCGATGTACTCGAACAAGGAAATCTTCCTGCGTGAGCTGATTTCCAACGCATCGGACGCGTCTGACAAGCTGCGCTTCGAAGCGATAGCCACTCCGGCGCTGCTGGAGAATCAGCCTGATTTGCGTATTCGTATCAGCGCGGATCCGGCAGCCAACACCCTGACAATTGAAGACAACGGCATTGGCATGTCCCGTCAGGAAGTCATTGACCATCTGGGCACCATTGCCAAATCCGGCACCGCCGCATTCATGCAGCAGTTGACTGGTGATCAGAAAAAAGACTCCCAGCTGATTGGTCAGTTTGGGGTCGGTTTTTACAGCGCATTCATTGTTGCCGACAAGGTAGAAGTCTTTACCCGTCGCGCGGGTCTGCCGGCGGAAGAGGGGGTGCACTGGGAGTCAGCCGGTGAGGGCGAGTTCAGTATCGCCACAATTGAGAAGCCCGAGCGCGGAACCCGCATTGTGCTGCACCTGAAAGCCGCTGAGAGTGAGTTTGCTGATGGCTTCCGTCTGCGCAATGTCGTAACCAAATACTCGGACCATATCTCCCTGCCGATTGAATTGCCCAAGCAGCACCACGGTGAGGAGAAGGATGCACCGACTGAGCCGGAATGGGAGAGTGTCAATCGCGCCAGCGCGCTCTGGACTCGCGGCCGTACCGAGGTCTCGGATGACGAGTACAAGGAGTTCTACAAGCACGTAGCCCACGACTTTGAGGACCCGCTGAGTTGGAGTCACAACAAGGTTGAAGGCAAGCTTGAATACACCAGTCTGCTGTATGTGCCGGGCCGCGCACCGTTTGACCTGTATCAGCGCGAGGCGCCGCGTGGCCTGAAGCTGTATGTGCAGCGGGTGTTCATTATGGATGACGCCGAACAGTTTCTGCCGCTGTACCTGCGATTCATCAAGGGTGTGGTCGACTCCAACGACCTGTCGCTGAACGTATCGCGTGAGATTCTGCAGAAAGATCCGGCCATCGATAGCATGAAGTCGGCGCTGACCAAGCGGGTGCTCGACATGCTGGAGAAGATGGCCAAGAAGGAACCGGAGCAGTACGCCACCTTCTGGAAAGCCTTTGGCAGCGTGATGAAAGAGGGTCCGGCAGAGGACTTTGGCAACCGTGAGAAAATTGCTGGCCTGCTGCGTTTTGCATCAACCGCGCAGACTGACGACAGTGAAGTGGTCAGTCTGGACGCCTACCTCGAGCGAATGGTTGAGGGGCAGGACAAGATTTACTACCTGACTGGCGAGCGTTACGCGCAGGTTAAGAACAGCCCGCACCTGGAGATCTTCCGCAAGAAGGGTATCGAAGTACTGCTGCTGACGGATCGTATTGACGAGTGGCTGATGAGCCACCTGAGCGAGTACAAGGGTAAGCAGTTTGTCGATGTGGCTCGCGGTGACCTCGACCTCGGCAAGCTGGAGGGTGAAGAGGACAAGCAGGAGCAGGAAAAGGCCGCTCAAGAGAAGGCCGATCTGGTCAAGCGCATCCAGGAGGTGTTGAAGGACGACCTGCAGGAGGTGCGAGTCTCCCATCGTCTGACCGACTCGCCGGCGGTACTGGTAATCAACGAGGATGATATGGGGCTGCAAATGCGCCGCATCCTGGAGGCTACCGGGCAGAAGGCGCCAGAAAGCAAGCCGATCCTGGAGATCAATCCAGCGCATCCGCTGCTCGATCGTTTGGACGGAGAGCAGGATGAGGAACGTTTTGGTGACCTGAGTCGTATCCTGTTTGATCAGGCGGCGCTGGCGGCAGGTGAGTCGCTGAATGACCCGGCGGCTTACGTGCGACGTCTCAACGCGTTGTTGGTTGAACTCAGTCGGTAATCAGAAGGCGTGGGTGCTGCGGCGCCCACGCAGTGGCAATAAAAAAGCCTCTACCCGTAAGGGCAGAGGCTTTTTGCTATCGGTACCGCAGGATCAGGCCTGGTTGTAACCGAAGATCGACTTGACCTCGAGGAAGTCTTCGAAGCCGTAGTGACCCCATTCGCGGCCGACACCGGATTCCTTGTAACCGCCAAAGGGCGCACGCGGATCCAGTTGAGCGCCGTTCAGGTGCACCATGCCCGTGCGAATACGGCGGGCAACCTTGCGAGCACGGTCGAGATCACTAGAGGAAACATAGCCGGACAGGCCGTAACGGGTGTCGTTGGCGATGCGTACCGCGTCGTCCTCGTCTTCATAACCAATGATCGACAGCACCGGGCCGAAGATTTCCTCGCGGGCGATGGTCATCTCGTTGGTGACGTGACTGAAGATAGTCGGCTTGACGTAGTAGCCTTTGTCCAGACCTTCCGGGCGGCCAGGACCACCTGCGACTACCTTGGCACCTTCTTCGATACCAGCGGTGATCAGGTCCTGAATCTTGGTCCATTGGGCCTTGGAGACGACCGGGCCGATAACGGTGTCGGCTGCATTTGGATCGCCTGCCTTGACTTTGGCAACAGCGGCCTGGGCAATCGCCGCGACTTCGTCCATACGGCTGTTGGGAACCAGCATGCGGGTCGGTGCGTTGCAGGACTGGCCACTGTTGTTCATGCAGGACATGACGCCGTGGGCAACCATCTTCTCGAAGTTGACGTCGTCGAGCAGGATGTTGGCTGACTTGCCGCCCAGTTCCAGTGCAACACGTTTGATGGTTTGCGCGCCGTTGGTCATCACCTGACGACCAGCAGCGGTAGAGCCGGTGAACGACATCATATCGATGTCCGGGTGACCGGACATGGCAGCACCCACAGTCGGGCCATCGCCATTGACCAGGTTGAACACGCCGGCTGGTACGCCTGCTTCTTCCAGAATCTCGGCGAGAATCAGTGCCGACAGCGGTGCGACTTCAGAGGGTTTGAGCACCATGGTGCAGCCAGTTGCCAGCGCCGGTGCGATCTTGCACGTGAGCTGGTTCATGGGCCAGTTCCACGGGGTGATCAGGCCGCATACGCCAATCGGCTCCTTGGTTACCAGAGTGGTACCGATGGTTTCTTCAAACTCGAACTCCTTCAGTGCGCCAAGAGCGGTAACGAAGTGTCCCAGTCCGGACGGCGCCTGGGCAGCTTTCGCCAGTTTTGCCGGAGCACCCATTTCCTGGGAGATGGCAACGGCAACGTCGCCCATGCGCTTTTTGAACACCTCGATGATGCGCTCCAGCAGAGCAATGCGTTCTTCGCGGGTCGTGTTGGAGTAGCTGTCGAAGGCGGCTTTGGCGGCGGCTACCGCGAGATCAACGTCTTCCTTGTTGCCAAGCGCGATGGTGGCAACGGCTTCTTCGGTGGCCGGGTTGATGACATCCAGGGTTTGGGTGCCCTTGGGCGATACCCATTGACCGTTGATGTAGAACTGCTGGTGATGGCTCATTCTGCATGGCTCCTTGTTATAGGTGTGTCGAGGGAGGCTGATCGAGCCCAGCGTTTCTCCGGCAGTGTGCCGAAGCTGTGACGCCGGCTGAGCGCTGTTCGCAGCGCGCAGAACTGGGTCGAGCCTCCCTGAGGCGATCAACGATAGCATTGTCGCTGGTGGCGCTTCAGCTGATTTCTTGTGAAGCAGTGTAATTGACGTTCTGGTGTCGCCTTTCGATACCGTGCGCATCGCTCTATAATACGGCGGCCGGCAAGGGGTAATACTTGACTGAAATGCTTGGATATTGCATAGTGCAGCGGTGAATTTATCCGCTCGAGAGCGTCTATGCGATTGACCACCAAGGGTCGTTACGCCGTTACAGCTATGCTGGATCTGGCGTTGCACGAGGACCAGGGCCCCATCACGCTGGCTGACATTTCCATGCGTCAGGGCGTATCCATTTCCTATCTTGAACAGCTGTTTGCCAAGCTGCGTCGCGGCAAGCTGGTCGAGAGTGTTCGCGGCCCCGGCGGCGGCTACAAGCTGGCAGGCGGGGCGGCGGCAATCAGTGTTGCGCAGATCGTCGAGGCAGTGAACGACTCGATGGATGCGACGCGCTGTTTGGGTAAGGGCGACTGCCAGGACGGCGCTGTCTGCCTGACCCACCATCTTTGGTCTGACCTGAGCGCCAGGCTGCGCCAGTTTCTCGATGAGATCAGTCTGGCCGATCTGGTTTCGCGCGAAGATATTCAGCGCGTCAGCTCGCGGCAGGATCATTGCGCTACCAACGTGCGTAGCAGCATCAGCGCGCTCGAGCGAATTATTTAAAGAGTCGTAGAACTCTCCACGCATGCAGCGCCACCGGGTGGACGCGTGCCTGAATCAAGAAGTGGCAGTCGCGCTATCAGCGTCGGCTGTAATATTGAGGTGATACCGTGACTGAAGAAGTCGAAAGCCTGATCAGGAAGGACTACGCGGCGGGGTTCCACTCGGCCATCGAGTCTGAAACCCTGCCTCCGGGGCTCAATGAAGACGTGATCCGTTTCATTTCGGCCAAGAAGGGCGAGCCTGAATGGTTGCTCGAGTGGCGACTCAAGGCATTCCAGTCCTGGCTGGAAATGGATGAGCCGACCTGGGCTCACGTGCATTACCCGGAGATCGACTTCCAGGCGGTGTCCTATTATTCGGCCCCGAAAAGCATGGACAGCAAGCCCAAGAGCCTCGACGAGGTTGATCCTGAGCTGCTGGCGACCTATGAAAAGCTGGGCATTCCGCTGCATGAGCAGGAAATGCTTGCGGGTGTTGCCGTTGATGCAGTCTTTGACTCGGTCTCCGTGGTTACCACTTTCCGCGAGAAGCTTTACGAGGCAGGCGTCATTTTCTGCCCGATCAGTGAGGCCGTGCACAAGTACCCAGACTTGATCAAACAGTACCTTGGCAGCGTTGTACCGCAGAAAGACAACTTCTATGCAGCACTGAACTCCGCAGTGTTCTCCGATGGCTCCTTCGTCTACATCCCCAAGGGTGTTCGCTGTCCGATGGAGCTGTCGACCTACTTCCGCATCAACGAGATGAACACCGGGCAGTTCGAGCGCACCTTGATCGTCGCTGACGAAGGCTCCTATGTAAGCTACCTGGAAGGCTGTACTGCGCCGATGCGTGACGAGAACCAGCTGCACGCCGCGGTTGTTGAGCTGGTCGCGCTGGATAACGCGCAGATCAAGTACTCTACCGTGCAGAACTGGTATCCGGGCAACGCGGAGGGTAAGGGCGGTATCTACAACTTCGTGACCAAGCGTGGCATTGCCCACACCAACGCGAAGATCTCCTGGACCCAGGTCGAAACCGGTTCTGCCGTCACCTGGAAGTATCCGAGCTGCATCCTCAAGGGCGACAACAGCGTAGGCGAGTTCTACTCGGTTGCGCTGACCAATAATTTCCAGCAGGCCGATACCGGGACCAAGATGATTCACCTTGGCAAGAACACCCGTTCGACCATCGTCGCCAAAGGCATTTCTGCCGGGCGCAGTGATAGCGCCTATCGTGGCCTGGTGCGTATCAACCCAGGTGCCGAAGGGGCGCGTAACTACACCCAGTGTGACTCGCTGTTGATCGGCGATCGCTGCGGTGCGCACACCTTCCCGTACATCGAAAGCAAGAACCCGAGCGCCGTCGTGGAGCACGAGGCAACAACCTCCAAGGTCAGTGATGACCAGTTGTTCCTGTGCCAGCAGCGTGGCCTTGACGCTGAGAAGGCGGTCTCGATGATCGTCAACGGCTTCTGCCGCGAGGTGTTCAAAGAGTTGCCAATGGAGTTTGCGGTGGAAGCCGGCAAGCTGCTTGAGGTCAGTCTCGAAGGTTCTGTGGGCTGATTGCCTGTTGGTGCAGCTCAAAACGGTTAAAGTAATTTATCAGGCATAAATGATGCTAAATATCAAAGACTTGTACGCGAAAGTTGAAGAGAAAGATATCCTCAAAGGCCTGTCCATCGAGGTCAAGCCAGGCGAAGTTCACGCCATCATGGGCCCCAATGGCTCAGGCAAAAGCACCATGGGTAACGTGCTTTCTGGTCGGCCCGGTTACGAAGCCACTGCCGGCAGCGTCACCTTCAAGGGGCACGACCTGCTGGAGATGGAAACCGAGGAGCGTGCACGTGAAGGTTTGTTCCTGGCGTTTCAGTACCCGGTTGAGATTCCCGGCGTCAGCAACATGGAATTCCTCAAGGCGGCGGTTGATGCCAAGCGCAAGCACCGGGGGCTGGATGAGATTTCCTCGGTCGACTTTCTCAAGCTGGCACGCGAGACCTGCAAGCGCGTCAACCTGGACGCCAGCTTCCTGAAGCGCGGCGTCAACGAAGGGTTCTCCGGCGGCGAGAAGAAGCGCAATGAGATCATGCAGATGATGCTGCTGGAACCGGATCTGTGCATTCTCGACGAGACTGACTCCGGTTTGGATATCGATGCCCTGCAAGTGGTTGCCGACGGCGTTAACGCGATGCGTGACGGCAAGCGCAGCTTCCTAGTGGTAACCCACTATCAGCGTCTGCTGGACTACATCGTGCCGGATTACGTGCACGTCCTGGCTGGTGGCCGCATCGTCAAATCCGGCGACAAGAGTCTGGCTCTGGAGCTGGAAGCCAAGGGTTACGGCTGGCTTGAAAGCGAGGTGGTCTGATCCGATGAGTGATTTTCAACAGACGGCCTTGCAGCTCGCTGCACAGCAACAGTCTCCCGAGTGGTTGGCTGACCTGCGCAAGCAGGGCGCCAGCACCTGGGCCGAGGCCAGCTGGCCGGGCCGCAAGACCGAAAACTGGAAGTACCTGTCGCTGGCTCCGCTGCAGCAATACTCGCAGCTCGATTGGGGTTCTGCCTCGGACGCGCAGGCGCTGGCTGATGTCGAACAGCTTGAGCTGGACGCGACCCGTCTGGTGTTTATCAACGGCCGATTCAGTGCCGAGCATTCAAGCAGCTTGCCGACGGGGATTGTCCGTTTTGGTGAGGCTGACAGCGCCCAGCAGGTGTTGATTCGGCAGCACTTGGGGCAGGTAGTCGACAGTGATCGGCACCTGTTCGCAGCGCTCAGCAATGCCTGGGCTGCTGACGGTGTGCTGGTGCATGTCGGGCGTAATCAGCGCCTGGAAAAACCGCTCTACGTTGTCAATATCAGTACGCCACAGCGTACCCCGGTCGCTGCCAGTCAGCGCCTGCTGCTGGTGCTGGAAGACAACGCCGAGGCTGAACTGATCGAGCATTACGCATCAGATGTGCATGCGCAAAACGGCTTTGTAAACAGCCTGACTGAAGTGGTTGTGGGCAACAATGCGCAAGTTCAGCACTATCGTATCAATCTGGAGCAGGAAGACCTGCTGCATGTTGGTGGTGTGCATGTGAACCTGCAGCGTGATGCCCGTTTCCACGGCTTTACGCTGGCTCAGGGCAGTCGCCTAAAGCGCATCGACTATCAGGTCAACATGCTGGGCGAAGGTGCGCACCTGGATCTGAACGGCATCTACCTGCCGCGTAACCGCCAAGTCATCGACTATCACACCAATGTTGAGCATTGCGTGCCACATTGCACCAGCAACGAGGTGTTTCGCGGCATCATCGGTGACTCGGCGAAGGCCGTATTCAATGGCCGCATTCACATTCATCCGCAGGCGCAGAAGACGCTCGCTGAACTCAGCAACAAAAACTTGCTGACTTCGCGCTCCGCCGAGATCAATACCAAGCCCGAATTGGAAATCTACGCAGACGACGTGCGCTGTGCCCACGGTGCAACCATCAGCCAGCTGGATGAGACGTCGCTGTATTACCTGCAGAGTCGCGGTGTATCCAAGGCCGATGCGATCACTATGCTGAGCTTTGGCTTTATCAACGAACTGCTGAGTCAGGTACCGGAACAGGCTGTGCAGGATTACCTGCGTCCTCGCCTGGTCTCGCTGTTCGGTCAACCCAGCGAGATGGTAGGGCAGCTTGGCTATGAATGATCTCACGAAGCGGCTGCCGTTTGACGCCGAGCGTGTGCGTGCCGATTTCCCGATTCTGAATCAGGAGGTCAACGGCCACCCGCTGGTGTATCTCGATAACGCCGCGACCACCCAGAAACCGCGCGCGGTCATTCAGGCGCTGGTTGACTATTACGAGCAGGACAACAGCAACGTCCACCGTGGTGCGCATGCGCTAGCGGACCGGGCGACGCAGAAGTTTGAGGCTGCGCGAGTCAAGGTCGCCGAGTTTATCAACGCGCCTGAAGCGCGCCAGGTGATCTGGACTCGCGGCACCACCGAGAGTATCAATCTCGTGGCCGCCAGTTGGGGGCGAGCCAACCTCCAGGCGGGAGATCGGGTGCTGGTCTCGGCAATGGAACACCATTCCAACATCGTACCGTGGCAACTGGTGGCGGCGGAGAAGGGGGCCAGCGTTGAACCTATTCCAGTGGACGCCAACGGCACGTTGGACCTGGCGGCGCTGGAAACAATGCTCGATGAGCGTGTCAAGATGGTTGCCTGTGGCCACGTTTCCAATGCCTTGGGCACCGTCAATCCGGTTACCGATGTGGTGCGTCTGGCCCACGCGGTGGGCGCGCTGGTTTTGATTGATGGTGCGCAGGCCGTCAGTCACTGGCCAGTGGATGTTCAGGCGCTGGATTGTGACTTCTACGCTTTCTCTGCACATAAGCTGTTTGGTCCGACCGGCCTCGGCGTGCTGTATGGCAAGCGTGATCTACTGGAGGCCATGCCGCCCTATCAGGGTGGTGGCGAGATGATCGAGACCGTGAGTTTCGCCGGCACATCCTTCAACCAGCTGCCCTACAAGTTTGAGGCGGGTACTCCGGATATTGCCGGGGTGATCGCCTTTGGTGCCGCCATCGACTACCTGAACCAGCTGGATCGCGCCGGGGCTGCAGCCCATGAACAGGCTCTGCTGGACTATGCCGAAGAGCGCGCACGGGCAACCCCCGGTGTTCGCCTGGTTGGCACGTCTGCACACAAGACCAGCGTGATGAGCTTCCTGCTGGAAGGCGCGCACCCTAATGATGTCGGTATGCTGCTGGATCAGCAGGGCGTGGCGGTTCGCACCGGTAGCCATTGCGCGCAGCCAATCATGGAGCAGCTTGGTATTCCGGGCACGGTGCGGGCCAGTTTGGCTTTCTATAACACCCGTGCAGATATTGACAGGCTGTTTGAAGCGCTGGAAAAAGTACGGCAGTTTCTGATTTAAGGAGTACTGCAGATGAGCGTTGAATCCTTTGATCCCAAACAGCAGGCGGTTACGGTTACTCCGGCTGCATTGGCACATTTCCGTCGTCAGCTGAGTGGTCAGCAGGGCAAGGCTGTCCGTCTTAGCGTGAAAAAGAGCGGTTGTACCGGCTTCATGTACGCCATTGATCTGGTGGAGCAGGCGAGCGATAGCGACCTGCACTACCAGCTTGACGATCAGGTCGAGTTGCTGGTGGACGGCAACAGCCTGCAGGTACTCTCCGGTACCGAGATTGACCTGGTCCGCGAGGGCATCAACCAGCAGATCAAGTTCATCAATCCTAACGTCAAGGACGAATGCGGCTGCGGCGAGAGCTTCAGCGTCAACTGATCATCTGTCCTGTTCACGGCTCGCCTGCGGGGGCGGGCCGTTATCTTTTCGAGGAAACCCGATGGAACGTCGCATGGTGGTAGCCCGGGCCGATTGTCCGGCACGCCGAGTTCCCGATGGAACACCCCTGACCATCCCCAAAGATACCTTCGTGACTATCACCCAGGCGCTTGGCGGCAACTACACTGTGACCTACAACGGTCAGATGGTGCGTGTTGATGGCACCGATGCCGAGGCGCTTGGGCTGGAGCCCGAGCTGCTGTCCTTCCCGGAGCCAGTCGATGAACAGATTCGGGAGGAGCAGGTCTGGGACGCCCTCAAGACTGTCTACGATCCGGAAATTCCGGTCGACCTGGTCAATCTGGGGCTGATTTATGATGTCGCCGTCGACCAGTCTGCCCACAAGGTGACCATCCAGATGACGCTTACCGCGCCCGGCTGCGGGATGGGACCGGTACTGGTTGGCGACGTCGAGTATCGCGTCAAGCTGGTGCCTAACGTCAACGAGGTCAAGGTTGACCTTGTGTTCGATCCACCCTGGCAGCGGCATATGATGAGCGAAGAAGCGCAGCTCGAAACCGGCATGTTTTTCTGAGGACGGCAGCACATGAGTCGATTTGGTACGGAAATCACCAGTGAGGATATCGTTGATACCCTGTCGTTTTTCGACAGCTGGGAAGACCGCTACAAGTACATCATTGATCTGGGCAGGGAATTACCCGAGCTGGATCCGAGCCAGCGTACTGAAGAAAACCTGGTGCGTGGATGCCAAAGCCAGGTCTGGCTGGTCAGTCGCCGCGACGGTGACAGGCTGTATTTTGACGCTGACAGTGATGCCTTTATCGTCAAGGGGCTGCTTGCCGTTGTCCTTGCAGCGTACAACGGTAAGCGTGTCGAGGAGATTCGTGCCTTCGACGTTGAAGCCTACTTCACTCAACTGAACCTGCTCAAGCACCTCAGCGTGACCCGTGGCAATGGCCTGCGGGCGATGGTTCAGCGTATCCAGGCTGCAGCTGCAGCCTGAGCGTTATGCCTGTCGCTTACGTGACGGTTGTGCTTGACTGAGACAACAGCTATGGTCGCGTCGCGACCTGTCCCGCAGGCTTGATGTCGTGCGGCAGACTATAAAAATAACAACATAAGAGTTTTCTGAATGCGCACCTTCTGGTCCAGACTGAGGGATGACTTTCAGTTGTCCATCATTACCCTGGTCGGTGTCCTCGCCGTTCTGGGCGTGACTCCCTATGCCGTCTACCGGTTGGGTGAACGCAATTGGCTGGTGGGGCTTACCGATACCTTTCTCGTCAGCAGCACGCTGATGGCGGTGGTCTACGCCTGGCGTACCGGCGATACCATTCGGCCCGGACAATTTCTTGCTGCCATTTACTCACTGGGCGCATTTCTGGTCAGCATCAAGCTGGGTACCAACGGCGTGTTCTGGATGTACGTCCTGATTCTGTTCAACTTCTTCGTGGTTCCGCCGCTGCAGAGCGTCATCGTTACTCAGGTAACGTTGGCAGCGGTGTGCCTGTTTGGCTGGCTGCATCCGGGGCAGGTGTTTGCGAGCGGCTATCAGATGGGCTCGTTTATCGTGACTTATGAGCTGGCCAGCTTGTTTGCCTTTGTGTTCGCCTTTCGTGGCAGGGCGCAGCGCAAACAGCTTTCCCAGTTGGCGACGGAAGATCCGCTTACCGGCATAGGGAACCGCCGGACCATGGATCGCGAGCTGGATATTGCACTGGCCGACAGCAAGCGCTATGACCTGAGTTTTGGCTTACTGGTGATGGATCTGGACCACTTCAAGCAGATCAACGACCAGTTTGGCCATGCGGCCGGGGACGATGTGCTGGTTCGCTTTGTGCGCCTGGTCAGCGATGCCTGTAGGGCCTCAGACCGCTTGTTTCGTCTCGGGGGTGAAGAGTTCGTCCTGCTGGTTCCGAAGGTTGATGATGAGGGGCTATCCGGGGTCGCGAAGAAGATCCAGCAGTGCGTGCGTGAAGGATTGAAACGCCCCGATGGTAAGCCTGTCACGGTGTCTATCGGTGGTTGTTTGCTGGGTGCCCACGCGGAGCGCGAGCACTGGCTAAAGGAGGCGGATGAATGTCTCTATGCGGCAAAGGATGCCGGCCGTGACTGCGTGGCTATTGCTGGTCGCTGATGTTCATCAGCTTGCAGCTGATCGGCAGCCTCTCTACTATCGGCTGATATACGTGGTATGGAGGGTAACCCCATGAAAGCAACCTTTACTGATCGCGAGTTCTGGAGAAAGCTGAGTTCTCATGCGCGGCTGGCAGGACGTGAAGTCGTCGAGAAGGCGCTGTGCCTCTATTATGCTGCGCGTCGCCCGGAGACACCTGCGTGGGCTAAAGCGGTCATCGTCAGTGTCCTGGCGTACTTCATTGCTCCGTTGGATGCGATCCCGGACTTCACGCCGCTGCTCGGTTTCACCGATGATCTGGGCGTGTTTGCCAGTGCGCTGGCGATGGTTGCGATGTACATCGACAGCGATGTGCAGGCCGATGCCCGACGCCGTGCAGACAGCTGGTTCGGCCCGTTCATCGAAGAGGTTGATGAGGCGCGTTGAGCGTCAATGCTCGCTGTAAACGCGCTGGCTGCCATCAGCGCCAACCGCGATGACGTGGTAGGCGTCGTGTCGGTCTCCCATCTCCATTCCTGGTGAGCCGACAGGCATGCCCGGCACTGCAAGTCCACGCAGGTCGCTGGTGTCGTCCAGGGCCAGAATGTCGCTGGCTGGCACGTGGCCCTCGATAAAAATCCCTTTGTAAACGGCGGTATGGCAGGAGCGCAGGGCTGGTGAAACGCCCAGTTCCTGCTTGAGTGCGACTACCTGCGAAGTTACGTGGTCGGTGACTTCGAAGCCGTTTTCTTCCAGGTGCTCAATCCAGGCATGGCAGCAGCCGCATGATGGGTCACGGTACACCTCTATTTCGGCCGCCTGGGCGACGCTGGAAAGCAGCATCAGACCGCCAGCAAACAGTTTTTTCATTTCAGGTTCTCCTGCTCGTTCTGACTTGCGACGCTGCGCCAGGCTAGCTGCTCTGGTACCATTGCGGCGCTTGAAGGGGAGGCTCGAGACTATCCGTTTGGCGCTTGGGTGTCACCCTGAGGTTCTGTTCAAACCTGCATGCGGTCGTTGCACCATGTTTCCTGGCGTGTCCAGTCTGTTCAATTACCTGTATTACCACCGCTATTACCGCCGTTGCGGCTCGCTGGCGTTGCTGTGTCTGCTGCTAGCACAGCCGGCGGTGGCGATGCAGGTCGTCTTCATCAGCCCGGGCAAGTCCAACGAACCCTTCTGGGTCGATGCTGCGGAAGGGTTGCAGCACGCGGCAGGCAGTCTCGGCATTGAACTTGAAATCCTCTATGCCGAGCGCAATCACTTGGCCCAGCTCAGTCTCGCCCGTGAAGTGGTCGGGCGGCCGGCGGAGCGGCGGCCGGATTATCTGTTGGTTGCTGCAGACAAGCAGACATTACCGGGCCAGCTTGAGATTGCCGAGCGCGCTGGTGTTCGTGTTTTTTCTGCCTACAACGGGGTGCAGGACGCTGAGCGAGGCATGCTTGGTTATCCGCGAGAGCACTTGCACTACTGGTTGGGAAGTCTGGTGCCAAACGCACAAGAGGCGGGGTATCTGACTGCACAGGCTCTGATCAGGCAGGGGCTAGCCCAATTTCAGTCGCCAGACGAAGTGATGCTGGAAATGCTGGCTATATCCGGTGATCGTGCAACCGACAGCTCCCGGCGACGTACCTACGGCATGGAGCTGGCGGTTGCCGAGTATCCGCAGGTGGCACTGCGTCAGACGGTCTATGCTGACTGGCAGCGAGATATCGCTCGCTATCAGACGCCGATTCTACTCAAACGCTACCCTCGTACCCGGCTGCTCTGGACGGGTAGCGACCTGATGGCCTTCGGCGCGCTGGAGGCCATTCGTGGTGCGGGGCTCAGGCCCGCCCGTGACCTTCTGGTATCAACCGTCAACATGACCGAGCGCGCCACCAGATCGTTGCTCGACGGTGAGTTGCAGTCTATGGCTGGAGGGCACCACCTGGCCGCAGCCTGGGCGCTGGTGGTCTTGTACGACTATGACCATGGGGTTGATTTTGCTGAATCAGAAGGGCTTGAGATGGAGCGCAGTATGTTTGCGCTCTTTGACCCGCAGATGGCCGAGGTATACCTGAACTATCTTGCCGCTGGGCGGCCACAGGTCAACTACTGCCGTTTCAGTAAGGTCTGCAATCCTGCGCGTAAAGAGTATGACTTCTCCATTCGTGGCTGGCTGCAGGCCGCAGAAGCGGCCGCCAGTCCATGATGCTGTGGGTTAGTCGCGTTTGGCGATGATCCACACCGCATGCACGATGCCGGGAATATAGCCGAGCAGTGTCAGCAGGATGTTCAGCCAGAAGGCGCCGCCAAAACCGACTTGCAAGAAGACACCCAGCGGTGGCAGCAAAATGGCGATCAGTACGCGAATCAGATCCATGCTTTGGTTTCCTTTTGTCCAGACGTTTCATGAATTCTGACTCGCTAGCTGCCTGATCGTTCAGCCTCCGATGACGCCGCCGTCTTCCCGCCTGATCATCGCTGTGGTGGAGCGGGGGCGGCGGCTGTTCGGTTGCGCAGGTGTGCAGTGGACTATTCTCGGGTTGCTGGTGCGGGGTGCTGTATCAGGCGAGGCTGGAGGTCGGGAAGGTTTGCACTGCTATTCAGGCATGGCAGGTGTCATGCGCTGCTTGCCACCCGGGTGCAGGGAGGCGGTCAATACCCGTGGGTGTGGTTGACTGCTTCCCTGATCGTTGCAGTGGTGTACTCGAGACGATCTCAAGTTGATCCGTTAAATAGCGTAAATTCAACGGGTTGGGCGCGTTATTTAAGTCGGCGCTCAATGCCCATCTGCATCAGGATTTTCGCTGAAATCTCTTCCACCGAGTAGTGCGTCGAGTTGAGGTAGGGGATGTTTTCCTTGCGGAACAGATTTTCCACCTCGCGCACTTCAAACTCGCACTGCGGGTAGCTGGAATACCGACTGTTCGGGCGGCGTTCATTGCGGATGCTGGCCAGTCGGTCCGGGTCGATGGTCAGGCCGAACAGCTTGCTCTTGTTCTGCTTGAGCGCTTTGGGCAGCTGCAGGCTTTCCATATCATCTTCGGTCAACGGATAGTTGGCGGCGCGGATACCGTACTGCAGTGCCATGTACAGGCAGCTTGGTGTCTTGCCGCAGCGCGACACGCCAACCAGGATGATATCGGCTTGCGCGTAGTGGTGGGTGCGGGCGCCATCGTCGTTGTCCATGGCGTAATGCACCGCATCAATGCGGTCTTTGTAGTGGCTGTTATGCTGAATTGAGTGAGTCTTGCCGACCGAATAGGACGAGCCGTCGCCCAGCTCTTGCTCAAGTGGGGCAAGAAAGGTCGAGAAAATATCGATCATGTAGCCGTTGGATTTAGCCAGCTCTTGACGAATCTCGCTATTGACCACGGTATCAAAAATGATCGGCCGGGCCGCATCTTGCTCGGCAGCGGCATTGATTTGTTGTACCATGTCACGCGCTTTTTCCACGGTATCGACGTAAGGGCGCAGCAGCTTGGAGAACTGGATGTTCTCGAACTGCGCCAGCAGGCTTTGACCAAGCGTCTCGGCGGTGATGCCGGTACCATCAGAAATGAAAAAAGCGGTGCGTTTCATTCACGAAGCCTTAAGATGTCGTGTCTCGGTTAAGGGCTGCCCGCAAAATTGCTGGTGCGGCCTTCAAAGATCGGCATTGTGGCGCATTTGTGGCGGGCAGGCCAGTATGCTCCCGCCGCCGCACAGACTTATTAAATAGATTGACGGAGAGATCACCTTGTTAGAGTACGTAGTGTCCTTCGAGCAGCTGGGTGTCGATGACGTCGAGCGCGTAGGCGGCAAGAACGCCTCCCTCGGCGAAATGATCAGCAATCTGGCCAACGCCGGCGTAACGGTTCCCGGTGGCTTTGCAACCACTGCAGACGCCTATCGGGAATTTCTCGAGCAGAGTGGTCTGAATGACCGCATTCACGCCGCCCTGGACAAGCTCGACGTCGACGACGTCAATGCGCTGGCCGAAACCGGTGCCCAGATCCGTCAGTGGGTCATGGACGCTGAGTTCCCGGCGGCGCTGGATAAGGCGATCCGCGATGAGTTCGCCAAACTCTCCGACGGCAACCCCAATCTGGCCGTTGCCGTTCGTTCCTCTGCTACCGCAGAAGATTTGCCAGATGCTTCCTTCGCCGGTCAGCAGGAAACCTTCCTGAACATTCGTGGCGTTGACAACGTCATTCACGCTGCCAAGGAAGTGTTCGCATCGCTGTTCAATGATCGCGCCATTGCCTACCGCGTACACCAGGGTTTTGACCACAAGTTGGTTGCTTTGTCAGCTGGCGTGCAGCGAATGGTTCGCTCTGAAACCGGCACCGCTGGCGTCATGTTTACTCTGGACACCGAGTCCGGCTTCCGCGATGCCGTCTTCATTACTGGTGCTTATGGCCTGGGCGAAACCGTTGTGCAGGGTGCGGTCAACCCGGACGAGTTCTACGTCCACAAGCCGACGCTGGCTGCTGGTCGTCCGTCGGTCCTGCGTCGCAATCTGGGCAGTAAGGCGATCAAGATGGTCTATGGCGACGAAGCCAAGGCGGGTCGTTCAGTGAAGACCGTCGATGTCGATCTGGCCGAGCGCAGCCGCTTCTGTCTGTCTGAGGAAGAAGTGGTGAATCTGGCCAAGCAGGCCGTCATCATCGAGCAGCACTATGGCCGCCCGATGGATATCGAATGGGCCAAAGACGGCGACGACGGCAAGCTGTACATCGTTCAGGCTCGCCCGGAAACCGTGAAGAGCCGCAGCAGCGCCAACGTCATGGAACGTTACCTGCTGAAAGAAAAGGGCACTGTACTGGTTGAAGGGCGCGCCATCGGTCAGCGCATCGGCGCCGGTCGCGTGCGCATCGTCAATGACGTCGCCGAGATGGGCAAGGTTCAGCCGGGCGACGTGTTGGTTTCCGATATGACCGACCCGGATTGGGAGCCGGTCATGAAGCGTGCTAGCGCGATCGTCACCAACCGTGGCGGCCGCACCTGCCACGCGGCAATCATTGCTCGCGAGTTGGGTATTCCTGCTGTCGTTGGCTGCGGTAATGCCACCACCGAACTGAAAGACGGTCAGGAAGTCACCGTGTCCTGCGCCGAGGGTGATACCGGTCTGATCTACTCCGGTCAGCTGTCCTTCGATATCAAGACCAACAGCGTCGACGCCATGCCGCCGCTGCCGTTCAAAATCATGATGAACGTCGGCAACCCGGACCGCGCATTCGACTTCGCCAACCTGCCCAACGAGGGTGTGGGGCTGGCGCGTCTGGAATTCATCATCAACCGCATGATCGGCGTTCACCCGAAAGCACTGCTGAACTTCGACAGTCTGCCGGCTGATGTTAAGGACAGCGTGCAAAAACGCGTTGCCGGTTACGGCTCGCCGGTCGACTTCTACGTTGACAAGCTGGTTGAAGGCATTAGCACCCTGGCCGCTGCGTTCTGGCCGAAAAAGGTCATCGTCCGCATGTCGGACTTCAAGTCCAACGAATACGCCAACCTGATTGGCGGCAAACTGTACGAGCCGGAAGAAGAAAACCCGATGCTGGGCTTCCGCGGTGCTTCGCGTTACATCAGCGACTCCTTCCGCGACTGCTTCGAGCTGGAATGCCGTGCGATGAAGCGCGTGCGCGACGAAATGGGTTTGACCAACGTCGAGATCATGATTCCGTTTGTGCGCACCGTTGGCGAAGCCAAGCAGGTTGTCGAGCTGCTGGGTGAGAACGGGCTGAAGCGGGGCGAGAATGGTCTGCGTCTGATTATGATGTGTGAGCTGCCGGCCAACGCGCTGCTGGCCGAAGAGTTCCTGGAGCACTTCGATGGTTTCTCTATCGGTTCTAACGACCTGACTCAGCTGACCCTGGGGCTGGATCGTGACTCCGGCATCATTGCTCACCTGTTCGATGAGCGTAACGCTGCGGTCAAGAAGTTGCTGAGTAACGCCATTTCCGCCTGCCGTGCTGCGAACAAGTACATCGGTATCTGCGGTCAGGGGCCGTCGGATCACCCGGATCTGGCTCGCTGGCTGATGGAGCAGGGTATCGAGAGCGTGTCGCTGAACCCTGACTCGGTGATGGACACCTGGTTCTTCCTTGCAGAGAATGACAAGTAAGCACCAGTACCTTCAAGTTCAAGGAGAATGCCATGCAGCACTATGTAACGCCGGATCTGTGTGATGCCTATCCCGAGGTTGCCGTGGTCGAGCCGATGTTCAGTAACTTCGGCGGCCACGACTCTTTCGGCGGCCAGATTGTCACCGTGAAATGTCACGAGGACAACTCGATCGTCAAGGAGCAGGTCGATCAGGACGGCACCGGCAAGGTGATGGTGGTTGATGGTGGCGGTTCCATGCGCCGCGCTCTGTTGGGTGACATGCTCGCGGAGAAGGCGGCCAAGAACGGCTGGGAAGGTATCATCGTTTATGGCTGTGTTCGTGATGTCGACGTGTTGGCGCAAACACCGCTTGGAATCCAGGCGCTGGCCAGTCATCCGATGAAAACCGACAAGCGTGGTATTGGCGATCTCAACGTCGTGGTTACCTTCGCTGGTGTGACCTTCCGTCCGGGTGAGTTCGTCTACGCCGATAACAACGGCATTATCGTCTCGCCTGTGGCGTTGAGCATGCCCGAGTAACGGCAGCCCCGGTGGCACCAAGCAAGGGGGAGGGTGGTAACACCTCCCCCTTGTTGCATCTGGATGCCGTATTTCAGCAGCGGCTTCATCCATTGCAGGAGACTAGAGTCATGTCAGACGACGATTCGCTTGAGAGTCAGCTACGTGCAATGCTGCGCGATGATAACGGAACCGATGCCAAGCGCACGGACGGTCAGCGACTGGATCGGGTTTTGCATCGAGCGCACATTCACGGCGCGGTGTTCGATCTGCTGGGGCTGGTGACTCGCTGGGGCTGGGTGCTGACCGAAGGTGGTTCCCGTGGTATGCGGAACCTCAAGCCCAGTCGTCGTTCAAACAACACTTCCAACCCTACTGATCGGTAGTCAAGAGAGCTCAGCCATGGAATTCGATGTCTGGAGTCAAAGCTTCGTAGCGGCCATGACCACTCTGTGGAGCAAGGTGGCCTCATTTATTCCCGACCTGATTGCTGCGCTGTTCATCGTGCTGCTTGGCTTGATTGTGGCCAAGGTGGTTGATGCGGTGCTAAGCAAAGGACTGGCAAAGGTTGGCTTGGATCGTCTGATGGGCGGTACGGGCGTCAATAAGATGCTGGCCCGCGTCGGTATCAACAGTTCAGTATCTGATCTGACGGGTAAGGTTGCCTACTGGTTTATCCTGCTGACCTTCGTTGTATCGGCGTCCGAGTCTCTGGGGTTGGCGCGGGTATCGTCTACGCTGGACGCTATCACGCTGTACCTGCCAAAGGTCGTCGGTGCGGCTTTGATCCTGCTTGGTGGTCTGCTGCTGTCGCACCTGGTTAACGGTGTTGTGCGCGGCACGGCAGAAAGCATGGGGATGGAGTATGCGAGCGGTCTGGGGCGGTTCGTACAGGGACTGCTGGTCATTATTACTGTCTCGCTGGCGATCGGTCAGTTGCAGATCGAAACGGCGCTGCTCAATCTGGTCATTGCGATTGTGCTGGTGTGTTTTGGTGGTGCAGCCGCACTGGCACTAGGTCTTGGCAGTCGCCAGGTGGTTTCCCAGATCATTGCCGGCGTTTACGTCCGCGAACTCTATCAGCCCGGCGATCGCATCAAGGTGGCGGGAGTTGAAGGGGTCGTTGAGGAGATTGGCACCGTCAAGACGCAGATCCTCAATGATGATGGTGAGCTGGTGTCGCTGGCCAATCGCTTGTTGATTGACGAGCAGGTGCGGCGCTGAGCGCCGCTGATAGCCACACGGAAGACGTTACTACCTTGGTCAGTCTCAACCGTCCACGCCGCCATTACAATCCGGCAGACCTCGATGACGAGGAGCTGGTGCTCAGGGCAAAGAGTGAGCTTATTCACACTACGACTGCCTATGAGGAGTTGATGCGGCGGTATCAGCGAACTTTGTTCAATGTTTGTGTTCGTTATTTAGGTAACGAGCGGGATGCTGATGACGTTTGTCAGGAAGTAATGCTGAAAGTCTTGCATGGGCTGAAACAGTTTGAAGGCAAGGCCAAGTTTAAAACGTGGCTATATAGTATTACTTATAACGAATGTATAACTCAGTACCGCAAAGAGAAGCGCAAACGCCGTCTGCTCGACGCGCTCAGCCTTGATCCGCAGGAGGAGGCCGACGAGCAGGAGCTGCAGCCAGAGGCCTCAAAAGGCCTGAATAGCTTGCTGGTGCACGTAAATCCGATTGATCGTGAGATTTTGGTGCTACGCTTTGTAGCGGAGCTCGAATTTCAGGAGATTGCAGACATCATGCATATGGGGTTGAGTGCGACCAAAATGCGCTATAAGCGAGCATTGGAGAAACTGCGTAATCAGATTGACAGTCCTTTTATATAAGACTTGTATAGTTATTAGCAGGATTCAGTTATACTGTTGCGGAGTTTTGCACAAGCTTAACGTCTTAATGGATTTGATGGGGATTCAAAGATGAAATTGAAAAACACTGTGGGTCTCGTTGTTGGTGCTGCTATTGCCGCATCCAGCATGTCTGCGATGGCTGGAAAGGCCGGTTCGGTTGAGGTTGAAGCCTTTGCTGACCGTTACTTCACTGACAGCATGTACGGCCTGAATGATGGCACCCTGGTGGGTGGCAACATCGGTTACTTCGTCAGCGAAAACGTGCTGCTGAACATGGGCCTTGGTAAGTACAAGAACCTGGAAGTCGATGGCACCAACGAAGATGTTGACGGCAAGCTGGCTCAGGTCGAAGCGGTTTATCATTTCGGTACCGGCAATGTTCTCCCCTACATCTCTGCCGGTCTGGCTCATCAAGAGCTGAAGGCTGATAGCGATAACACCGATGACCGCACCACCATGGCCATGGCTGGTGTTGGTATCAAGAACTACCTGAACGAGAACTTCTTCGTGAAGGCAGGTGTTGATGCACTGTATGGTTTCGATCACGGCAATACCGAATGGCAAGCCGGTGTAGGTCTGGGTATCAACTTCGGTGGCAAGTCTGAGCCGGTCGCTGAGCCAGCGCCTGCGCCTGCACCGATGCCGGAGCCGACCCCCGCACCTGAAATGCAGTCGGTCCGTGTTGAGCTGGACGTGCTGTTCGATTTCGACAAGGACACTATTCGTCCGGAATACCGTCAGGACATCCAGAGCCTGGCTGAGTTCATGAAGACCTACCCGTCGGTAACCACTACCGTTGAAGGTCATACTGACTCCGTCGGTAGCGATGCCTACAACCAGAACCTGTCTGAGCGTCGTGCCAACGCAGTTCGCGAAGCGCTGATCAGCGAAGGTGTTGACGGTTCTCGCGTTAGCTCGGTTGGTTACGGTGAAGCGCGTCCGATCGCTGACAACAGCACTGACGAAGGCCGTTCCATGAACCGTCGCGTTGAAGCTGAAGTTGAGGCTCAGGTTGAAGTGAAGTAATTCACTAACCAGAGCACAAAAAAACCCGGCCAGTGGCCGGGTTTTTTATTGTCTGAATTGTCAGCCGTCTGTGCTTTCTTGCTCGATTGAGTTGACGCCGGGAAAGCGCAGGCGGAAGTCTTCCGGCATCGGACGTACCTTGCCGGTGGCAAAGTGGAAAAAGACAAAGCCGGATTTGGCCAAGGCAACCAGTTCGCCATTGCTGGCCTTGCTGATACGGAAAATGATGTCGCCCCCGTATTTGTTCAGGTCCATCAGGCCGACTTCAAAAATCAGTGCGTCACGGGCGAAAGCCTCGCGAAGGTAGGTGGTTGCCAGGTCGGTAACGATGATGCCTACGCCTTTCTCGCTCACCTCTTCGATACCGAACTGATACAGAAAGCGCGCTCGCGCCTCGGAGATCATCGAGATCATCGAATCATTGGCCAGATGGTTGGCACCGTTGATGTCGGTGATACGCACCGTGAGCTGCGTGGTGAAGTAAAACTGGTTCTCTGGGAACTCAAGTTGCAGGCGTGCCATAACTGATTAATGCCTTGTTGCGTGAAGCGTGGTGGTGGGGCAGAAGAGCTGCGCATTTTACCTGAGCAGCGTGATGCTTGATAGAAAAAAGGGGCTGCCATAGGCAGCCCCTTTTTCACACCTGAGCCCGAAGGCTCTGAACCAGTGGCTTATCAGCCGAACTGGTTCATGGTGTTGTCTTTACCGCCAGCTTTCAGAGCTGCTTCGCCAGCGAAGTACTCTTTATGGTTGTCACCGATGTCGGAGCCAGCCATGTTCTGGTGCTTGACGCAGGCGATACCCTGACGGATTTCCTGACGTTGAACACCTTTGACGTATGCCAGCATGCCTTCCTTGTCGAAGTAGCCTTTTGCCAGATTGTCGGTAGACAGTGCGGCAGTGTGGTACGTCGGCAGGGTGATCAGGTGGTGGAAGATACCCGCTTCGCGAGAGGCGTCAGCCTGGAAGGTACGGATCTTCTCGTCAGCCAGTTGAGCCAGCTCGGTTTCATCGTACTCAACGCTCATCAGCTTGGCGCGATCGTAAGCGGAAACGTCCTTGCCTTCTGCAGCCATGGCATCGAATACCTGCTGACGGAAGTTCAGAGTCCAGTTGAAGGACGGGCTGTTGTTGTAAACCAGCTTGGCGTTCGGGACGACTTCGCGGATGCGGTTAACCATCTCAGCGATCTGACCAACGTGCGGCTTCTCGGTTTCGATCCACAGCAGGTCGGCACCGTGTTGCAGGCTGGTGATGCAGTCCAGAACAACGCGGTCAACACCGGTGTCCTTGCGGAACTGGAACAGACCGGAAGCCAGACGCTTGGGCTTCAGCAGTTTACCGTTGGACTTGATTACAACGTCGCCGTTCTGGATGTCGTCGGCGCTGGAGATGTAGTCGCCGTCCAGGAAGCTGTTGTACTTGTCGCCCAGGTCGCCCGGCTCGTTGGTGACAGCGATCTGCTTGGTCAGGCCAGCACCCAGGGAATCGGTACGGGCAACGATCACGCCGTCGTCAACACCCAACTCGAGGAACGCGTAACGAACAGCGTTGATCTTGGCGAGGAAGTCGGAGTGCGGAACGGTTACCTTGCCATCCTGGTGACCGCACTGCTTCTCGTCGGAAACCTGGTTTTCGATCTGGATGCAGCAAGCACCAGCTTCGATCATCTTCTTGGCCAGCAGGTAGGTCGCTTCAGCGTTACCGAAACCAGCGTCGATGTCGGCGATGATCGGCACAACGTGAGTTTCGAAGTTGTCGATCTGGGACTGGATTTCAGCCGCTTTGGCTTGGTCGCCAGCTTCGCGAGCGTCGTCCAGAGCGGTGAACAGCAGGTCGAGTTCGCGGGCGTCAGCTTGACGCAGGAAGGTGTACAGCTCTTCGATCAGAGCGGCAACGGAAGTCTTCTCGTGCATGGATTGGTCAGGCAGCGGACCGAACTCGGAACGCAGAGCAGCAACCATCCAGCCGGACAGGTACAGGTAACGCTTGTTGGTGGTCTTCAGGTGCTTCTTGATGGAGATCAGCTTTTGCTGACCGATGAAGCCGTGCCAGCAACCCAGGGACTGGGTGTATACGGAAGAGTCGGCGTCGTAGTCAGCCATGTCTTTGCGCATGATGGCCGCGGTGTACTTGGCAACGTCCAGACCGGTTTTGAAGCGGTTCTGTGCGCGCATGCGAGCGACGGACTCAGGGTTGATAGCGCTCCAGCCACTACCTGCTTGTTCTTTCAGCTCGGCAGCTGCTTTGATGTCGTTTTGATAAGCTGACATGGTCAATCCTTCAAAGTTTGCGTTAGGTTCTGCACGATTTGTCGACCCAATGCTCCGCTGCTGCGGTTACGCTCAAAGGACAATATGAAAAGGAAGAGACTGGCTAGATGCCGAGAGGAGAGGAGGTGACAGTTGTGCGAGCGCTAAGCCATCGATAATGGCGTTTGCCTGCCGGCGTTAACTGTGCAGCTTAAATTGCTTCCCCGTCCCTCAGGACAACTTGGTTCCAGTCGCCACCTCGTCATTCTGCCTTGTGGGCTGTAAAGACACGCATCGAACCGTTGGTATGGGTGCGAAGCGGAGACCTTAAGGTCTCTGGCTAGCGGGAGCGAGGGCAATGATGGGACTTCGGCCCTGATAAGTCAATGCCGTTTGTAGTGATTTTTTTAGCGGCACTACAAAGTTCGGGCTGTGACGCATCAGTCAAGTCGATCAACCTTGAGCCGCAAGCTGGTGGTGTCATTGCGTTGCGTGCTGATGCTGCGGCCAACGTCGCCGCTGTTGTCGCGCGACGTGTTGTTGATTCCGCCAATGGAGACCCATTCACCGAGTCTTGCGGTGACGACGGTATCGGCCTGCTGAACGTCAATGACATTGCGGTGTTCGCTGTTCAGACGGTTGTTGTTGGCGCTGATGGTGATGGTGGCGAGGTCGCCGTTGAGGCGCACGGTGGCGTAAAAACCCTCGGTTACGTCCTGGTACTGGGTTTGCTGGACCACCTGTCCGTAGATGTTGGTTGTGGTTGTTGTTATCGGGACGCTCTGGCCGCCTTGTATCAGCACCGGATAGCCCTCGTTGGCGGTTATCTGGCGCACGCCGTCGTTGGCACCAGTGGTGCGGCGGTTGATGATGCGTGCAGTGTTGCCGTCGTGGCGAGGCTGGCCAACAATGATGTCGACCGGCCCGGTATCAACCCGGCCATCAACGCGGTAACCCTGCTCGATGCCGCTGCTGCTTCCCGTATTGGCGACACTGATCAAAAGGCGCGAAGGCTGCTTGTCCAATTGGGCGATCAGCTGTTTGATTTCGCTGAGTCGATGCGGTTCTGCGCGGATCAGTAGTTGGTTGCCGTACGCCGATACTCGTTCATTGGATTGCAGCATCGGCTGCAGCGCGGGAATCAGGTTTTCGGCCATGTTGTAGCCTAGTGGCACGATTTCCGTGGTTGGTGCCGCCTGGCTGGTTATCGTTACCAGCCACAGCATGCTGGCGAGCAGGGCTGCGAATGCGCGATCTTTCATAGCAGGAAGCTCCTAATGGCCGAGTCGGTCTGGCTAGTGCCCCAGAGATCGTTGAAGCTATCGCTCCAGCGTTTCACTTGATCTCGGCTTTCTACCCGAACAAAGCCCTCACGTGTGCGGGCGATTGGCAACATCAGAAAGCCCTGTTGATCAGTCATGGCCTGGCAGTAAGACTGCCTTGGCAGGTCCGGGTGCTGCTTGCGGATCTGGCAGAGACTGGGGAAACGGCGCATGACGCTCAGCAGTGTGTGGCCGCTGAGGAACTCGTTGCTGACGTCCTGCAGCAGTGTTTGAATGCGTGCCTTGGGGTTACGTGCAATGAGTCGCTCGCATGCCTGGATGGTGGCCTGGCGATTGAACAGCCATTGCGCCTGCTCAGGCGAGTAAATGAGCAGTGTCTGGCGGCAGTCATCGATCAGTTGTATGAGTTGCTGCTGGGCGTTGTGCTCATCGATGGCGGTCATGCCTGGCTGGTTGTACTCAGTTGGAGGTGCCAGTGCTTCATCCGGGTTGTGGATGGTGAAGCGTCCGGGCGAGACAAACTCGATGTGGGGCAGATGATCGGATTCCTGCGTGTCATCGCTCCAGCGCATGTCCTGATGTTCGATGCCGGCATCGAGATAGATGTCCGAGCAGACCTCAAAGCCCAGGCGCTGATAAAAGGGAACTGCGTGGGTTTGCGCGGACAGGAGTAGTGTGTGCATGCTGTTGTCGATGGCGTGCGCCATGATGGCCCGCATCAGGCGCTCGCCAAGGCCAAGGCCCCGGTGTTGCGGCAAAATGGCTATGCGGCCGATATGGCCGTCTTTTAGCAGCCTGCCGGTGCCGACCGGGTGGCCGGCGCGCAGCAGCAGAAAGTGCGTTGCCTCTTCATCCTGCGCGTCCCACTCCAGGTCTTCCGGCACCTGTTGTTCATCGATGAATACCTTTTGACGAATGTCACGCAGGGCCTTGCCTGTGTGCCAGTCAACGGTTGTCACGACGATATCACTCATCCTGCCTCTCCATCAGCAAAAAGCCTTTCTCCACCAACTGTTCAAGCAGCTCCTGCGCGTCGTCTTCTGCGGCCCAGCCAAGTAGTACTTCGGCTGGCAGTGAGCGCTGATTACAGATTAGCTGAACCAGCGGCAGCAGCGAACTGCCGACCACACAGTGTTCGCCGTTGGCGAACAGTCGCAGGCTACCGTCACTGGCCTGCCAGTAGGCCAGGCGGACTGCCGGGTTGGTGCATAGTCCGATGCCTTCATGCAGCGCTTCCATCAGTGGCTCTGGCTCGCCCGCGTAGACCTGAGCCAACTCCGGGTATTTGGCTTCGGTCATATGGCGGCCGAACCAGGTTGCCAGTGCTTCTTTATCTGAGACCAGTTCCAGTACGCTTTGTTGCAAACGCTCGATCGCTGCCTGATCGATGGCAGCCGGGTCCTGAGGCAGGCTGGCACCGGCGTCGGTGTAACGCTCATCGTCACTGAGGTGGTGGGCGAGGTAGTCAGTGAAATGCACCAGTACCTCCTGATGGCTCGGTGCGCGAAAGCCGACCGAAATGGTCATGCAGTCGGTCTCAGCGATGCCGTCATGGGCAATGCCCGGCGGGATATAGAGCATGTCGCCCGGCTCCAGTACCCACTCATCCTGGCAGTCGAAGTCGGCAAGGATGCGCAGATCGGGGTGGTCGAGCAGCGGGCTGTCGACGGTACAATGCTGGCCGACGCGCCAGCGACGCTTGCCGTGTCCCTGCAGCAGGAAGACATCGTAGTTATCATAGTGCGGGCCCACGCCACCGCCAGGTGCTGCATAGCTGATCATGATGTCGTCAATGCGCCAGGTTGGCAGGAAGCGGAACTGTTCGAGCAGGTCGGCGACCTCCGGGATGAACTGATCCACGGCCTGCACCAGCAGAGTCCAGTCGTGTTCCGGCAGCTTGGAATAGGTGTCGTCAGGGAAGGGGCCGCGCTGCAGTTCCCACGGGTGAGCGCCGTCTTTGAGGATCAGCCTGGACTCGACTTCTTCCTCTAGCGACAAGCCTGCCAGTTCATTCGGCTCAATGGGACTTTCAAAGTTGGGGAAGGCCTGGCGGATCAGCAGTGGTTTACGTTGCCAATACTCGGCGAGGAAGCGTTCTACCCCGATATCACCGAACAGCGAGTCAAATTTATTGGTCATCATTCTGGCTCCAGAATAGACAACGCCCGGTCAATCCGGGCGTTGGTAAAGGGTGGCGGGTCCGTTAGGACCGGCCGGGTCAGATACGTTTGGCTTGCGCCACGGCATTGCCGATGTAGCTGGCCGGGGTCATCGCCTTGAGCTCGGCCTTGGCTTGCTCCGGAATATCCAGGCCATCGACGAAGGCTAGCAGGGCATCTGGGGTGATGCCTTTGCCGCGGGTCAGGTCCTTGAGCTTTTCATAGGCGTTTTCAACGCCGAAACGGCGCATGACGGTCTGAATCGGCTCGGCCAGGACTTCCCAGCAGTTGTTCAGATCCTCAGCCAGGCGGGCTTCGTTCAGCTCCAGCTTGCCGATGCCCTTGAGTGACGATTCATAGGCAATGACGCTGTGGGCAAAGCCGACGCCCAGGTTACGCAGTACGGTCGAGTCGGTCAGGTCGCGCTGCCAGCGGGAGATCGGCAGTTTGCTGGCCAAGTGCTGCATGATGGCGTTGGCGATGCCCAGGTTACCTTCGGAGTTTTCGAAGTCGATCGGGTTGACCTTGTGCGGCATGGTCGAGGAGCCGATTTCGCCGGCGACAGTCTTCTGTTTGAAGTAGCCCAGCGAGATGTAGCCCCAAATATCGCGGTCGAAGTCGATCAGGATGGTGTTGAAACGGGCGACGGCGTCGAACAGCTCGGCAATGTAGTCGTGCGGCTCAATCTGGGTGGTATAGGGGTTGAACTGCAGGCCCAGCGTCTGCTCGATGAACTGCTTGGCGTTGGCCTCCCAGTCCAGTTCGGGGTAGGCAGACAGGTGGGCGTTGTAGTTGCCGACGGCGCCATTGATCTTGCCCAGCAGCGGGATGCTCTCAATCTGAGCGATCTGGCGTTCCAGGCGGTAAACCACGTTGGCCAGTTCCTTGCCCAGTGTGGTCGGGGAGGCGGGCTGGCCGTGGGTACGTGACAACATCGGAACGGCGGCATGCTCAACGGCCAGGGTGCGAATGGCGGACGCAATTTGGCGCATCAGCGGCAGTAGCACTTCATCGCGGCCGGCGCGCAGCATCAGCGCGTGGGACAGGTTATTAATGTCCTCAGAAGTGCAGGCGAAGTGAATGAATTCGCTGACTTTTTCCAGCTCCGGAAGCTGCTTGGCCTGTTCCTTGAGTAGATACTCGACGGCTTTCACGTCGTGGTTGGTGGTGCGCTCGAACTCTTTGACGCGCTCGGCGTGGGCCATGTCGAAGTCTTCAGCCAGGCGATTCAGGATCGCATTGGCTTCGGCGGAGAAGGGCGCGACTTCGCTGATGCCCGGATGAGCGGCGAGGCACTGCAGCCAGCGCACTTCGACCTGTACACGGAAGCGAATCAGGCCATATTCGCTGAAAATAGAACGCAGGCTGGCGGTCTTGCTGCCATAGCGGCCATCAACCGGGGATACGGCGGTCAGGGAAGAAAGTTGCATAGTTCTCTCGTCGAGCAGCTGGCGGAAAAGGGCCAAATCATACACCAGCCGTGCGGCTTTTGTCCGACTTGGAGGGCAGATACACGCTGATCAGGCTGGCAGCGAAGATCAGGCCGGCACCGGCCCAGGATGACCAGCCCGGTACCTCGCCCCACAGCGCCCAGGCAAACAGCCCGGAAAACACGATAGCCAGGTAGCTCAATGGCCCGATCTTGCCGGGTGGGGCGAGGGCGTAGGCCTTGGACATCACCAGTTGGCTGACGGTCGCTACCAGGCCTACCGCAATCAGTAGGCCGACTTGTTTCAGTGTCAGGGGTTGCCAGGCCCAAGTCATCGGAATGGCCGACAGCAGGGCTGAAAAGGTCGAAAAATAGAAGACGATGCGGGTTGCTGGCTCGCTGTTGCTCATGGCTCTGATGGAGACGAAGGCGCAGGCCGCGAGCAGGCTGGCGGCTACGCCGGCGAGGGCTTTGGGGTCAAACAGCGCACCGCTTGGTTTGGCGACCAGGACAACGCCAACGAAGCCGATGGATACCGCCAGCAGCATGCGCCCGGTCAGGCTTTCCTTCAGCCACCACCAGGCCAGAACCGGCGTGAAGACGGGGGCTGCGTAGGTGAACACCATGGCGTCTGCCAGCGGTAGGTGAGCGATGGCGTAGAAGAAGCAGTACATGGCGCCAAGGCCATAGAAGGTACGCAGGAAGTGATTGCCAAGGCGATTGGTGCGGAAAGGCCCGAAGCCGCGAACCAGAATGATCGGCAGGAAAAACAGCACGCCGATCAGGTTGCGTGCGAAGACGACGGTTTCGTTATTGACGCCTTCGGATACCTCGCGGATCAGCACGCCCATGCAGGCGAACAGCAGGGCGGACAGCGCCAGCAGCATGGCGCCAGCGCGCGGCTGGTCCTGGCGGACCAGTTCAACCACGCAGCACCGCGCGGGTGGCGTCCAGCAGCTTCTTGCGTTGAAATAGCAACTGCCAGCGATGGCCGCCAACCTGGCGCCAGAGTGTGGCAGAGCGAATACCGGCCAGCAGCAGCGTGCGCACCCGGTTGGCGACCTCCGGCTGCTGCAAAAAGCGCATGTCACCGTGCACCTGAATGCGCAGGCGCAAGGTGCTGATAGTGTCCTGATAGGTGCTACCCAGTGAGGCCATGACGTTATCGTGCAGCAGGCCAAAGTGCTCGACCTGGTGTTCGGCCTGGGCGATGCGTTGGCCGAGCACCTGCAGCATGTCCTCGCGCTTGGCCAGCTGACGCTCAAGGGAGAGCAGGTTCATTACATAGCGCAGAGCGTCTCGCTGGAGCGCACCGGTATCGCGCTCCAGCATAGCTTCCAGTGCTTGCAGGCCGTTGCGAATCTGGTGCGGGCTGCCACCATAAACGTCGATCACGTTGTCGGGTGAGCGGTTGAGGATGCTGGCAACCAGGCAGGCTACAGGGCCTTCGGACACCTTGCCGCTGCGTGCCAGGCGATCAACCTGAATGCCGGCTTCGAATGTGGCCCCCAGTGCGATGATTTGGTCAGTGATACGGCTCACGGCGCGTCTCCGCTGGCAATGGCGGTCTCGATCACGCCGCCACCCAGGCAGATGTCGCCGCTGTACAAGACCAGCGACTGGCCGGGCGTCACAGCGCGTTGCGGCTCGTCAAAGCGTACGAGGTAGCCGTCAGCAGTCTGCTCCAGCGTGCAGGCCTGGTCAGCCTGACGGTAGCGGACCTTGGCAGTCAGGCGCAGCGGTTCGCTGGTGTCGATCGGATTGACCCAGTAGATCGATGAGCAGGTAAGGGCGTCGGAAAACAGCCATGGATGGTTATTGCCCTGGCCGACGACCAGTACGTTATTGGTCAGATCCTTGCGCAGTACGTACCAGGGCTCGTCGCTGGCGCCTTGTAGGCCGCCGATGCCCAGCCCCTGACGCTGACCGATAGTGTGGTACATCAAGCCGTGGTGACGGCCGATCACGGTGCCGTCCGTGGTCTCAATGTCGCCGGGCTGGGCGGGCAGGTACTGTTTGAGAAAGTCGCTGAAACGACGCTCGCCGATAAAGCAGATGCCAGTCGAGTCCTTCTTGCGGGCGGTCGCCAGCTCGTAGCGCTCGGCGATGCGACGCACTTCGGGCTTCTCCAGTTCGCCAACGGGGAACAGGGTGCGCGCGATCTGCTCGGCACCGACGGCATGCAGGAAGTAGCTCTGGTCCTTGTTGTTGTCGATCCCGCGCAGCAGCACGGTCTGACCGTCGCGTTCAGCGCGGCGGACGTAATGACCCGTAGCGATCAGGTCGGCGCCCAACGACAGGGCGTAGTCCAGAAACGCCTTGAACTTGATTTCGCGGTTGCAGAGGATGTCCGGATTGGGTGTGCGGCCGGCTTTGTACTCTTCGAGGAAATGCTCGAACACATTGTCCCAGTACTCGGCAGCAAAGTTCGCGGTGTGCAGCTTGATCCCCAAGCGGTCACTGACAGCCTGCGCGTCAGCGAGGTCTTCCTTGGCAGTGCAGTACTCAGTGCCGTCGTCTTCGTCCCAGTTCTTCATGAACAGACCTTCTACCTGATAGCCCTGTTCCAGCAGCAGCGCTGCAGAAACGGACGAGTCGACACCGCCGGACATGCCGACGATGACGCGAATTTCAGAATTGGGCGTATTGGGCTGGGTAGACATATCAGCGAATCAGATCCAGTGAGTAGTGCGGTTTATTCAGGTAGTCCTGCACGCAACCTAGAACCAGATGGCTGCGCAGCATTTCAGTATTGTCGACAAGTTCGTCCAGCGACATCCAGCGGGCGCGAATAATACCTTCGTCCAGCGTGCGTTCTGGCTCATGACTGATAGGCTTGGCACTGAAACAAACGCGCTGGTAGGTTTCGCCGTTGGCTGCCTGAAAAAGATATAGGCCAACTACAGCAGTGAGTTCGACGTGCCAGCCGGTTTCTTCCAGGGTTTCTCGCAAGGCGGCCTGGAGCAGGGTTTCGTCGGCTTCCAGGTGGCCCGCAGGTTGATTCAGGACAATGCGCCCATCACGCTCCTCCTCAACCATCAGATAGCGTGACTGATGCTCGACGATGGTGGCGACAGTAACGTGGGGTAAAAATCGCATCGCGGCTCCTCGGCAGGTGCGATAGGGTAGCGCAAACCGCTGTTGCGGTGAACAACCTCCGCCGCCGGCTTTGGTAAAGCGGCGGAAAACAGCTAGGATTCTGATTGGCTGCGTTTTGTAGTGTGGTTGTAGTGTTACTACATATTCTTGATTGATCGACTCTCATAGATTGCTTAAATAGCGAAGGAGAGGGGTTGGTGGCGAGATTGAAGACAAAAGTGCGTGACATTCTGTAGGAAAACTACAACAATAGCGCGGCTGAAAATCCGTATTCATGGGATGTCGGGGGTTACCCACCTGCCGGCATCGCCTGTGGCAACGACAACATAAACGGAGTCAAAGATGGGATACCAAAAGATCCAGGTGCCGGCCAGCGGCGACAAAATTACCGTTAACGCCGACCTTTCCCTGAACGTACCCGACAATCCGATCATCCCCTTCATCGAGGGTGACGGCATCGGTTTCGATATTTCCCCTGTCATGATCAAGGTCGTCGACGCTGCTGTTGAAAAAGCGTACTCCGGCAAGCGCAAGATTTCCTGGATGGAAGTTTATGCGGGCGAGAAAGCCACTCAAGTCTACGATCAAGACACCTGGCTGCCGGCTGAGACGCTGGACGCCATTAAAGAGTACGTTGTTTCCATCAAGGGCCCGCTGACTACTCCGGTAGGTGGTGGTATCCGCTCCCTCAACGTTGCCCTGCGTCAGGAACTTGACCTGTACGTCTGTCAGCGTCCGGTTCGCTGGTTTGAAGGCGTGCCGAGCCCGGTCAAGAAGCCGGGTGATGTTGACATGGTCATCTTCCGCGAGAACTCCGAAGACATCTACGCGGGTGTCGAGTGGAAAGCCGGTAGCCCGGAAGCTGAAAAGATCATCAAGTTCCTGACCGAAGAAATGGGCGTCAAGAAGATCCGCTTCACCGACATGTGCGGTATCGGTATCAAGCCAGTTTCCGAAGCAGGCACCAAGCGTCTGGTTCGCCAGGCTCTGCAATACACCGTCGACAACGACCGTGACTCCCTGACCCTGGTTCACAAGGGCAACATCATGAAGTTCACCGAAGGTGCCTTCAAGGATTGGGGTTACGAGATTGCCCGTGACGAATTCGGTGCTGAGCTGCTGGACGGCGGCCCGTGGATGCAGTTCAAGAACCCGAACACCGGCAAGACTATCGTAGTCAAGGATGTCATCGCTGACGCCATGCTGCAGCAAATCCTGCTGCGTCCGGCCGAATACGACGTGATCGCTACCCTGAACCTGAACGGTGACTACCTGTCCGACGCGCTGGCCGCTGAAGTGGGTGGTATCGGTATCGCTCCGGGCGCCAACCTGTCTGACTCCGTTGCCATGTTCGAAGCGACCCACGGTACTGCTCCGAAGTACGCTGGTCAGGACAAGGTCAACCCGGGTTCGGTGATCCTGTCTGCTGAAATGATGCTCCGCCACATGGGCTGGGTTGAAGCGGCTGATCTGATCATCAAGGGTGTTAACGGTGCGATCGCCAACAAGACCGTCACTTATGACTTTGAGCGCCTGATGGATGGTGCCAAGCTGCGTAAGTGCTCCGAGTTTGGTGACGACGTTATCGGCTCGATGTAAGTACTGCGGTGCGAGCCGCCCAGGGCGGCTCGTTTCCGGGCAAGAACAACAAAGCCGGCGAAAGCCGGCTTTGTTGTTTGCGCGATCGAAATCAGCGATCAGTCATGCATGAGGCTCGCTGCGCCTTCATTTTCCACCTGTTTCTTGCTAGCGTGCTCAACAGTGGATTGGATGTTGATGGCGTGCAAGCCCTTGGGGCCCTGGATGATGTCAAACTGAACCGGCTGGCCGGCCTTGAGCGTTTTATAGCCATCCATGTGGATAGCTGAATAGTGCGCAAAGAGGTCCTCGTCCCGCCCGTTCGCTACGATAAACCCGTAGCCCTTGGCATTATTGAACCATTTGACCTTACCGTTCTCCATACTGCGTCCCTCTGGTAGCTTGTCACGTCATGTGATTGGTGTGGCCCTTGCTGACCAGCGGTCTGTTCCGGATATAAATGGTGACCGGTCAGTCAGGCACTATTACACTTTTAACATCGAATCGGGGCAAGTCAAGTTGGCCCCAAAGCAACCTGTGTACCAGTACGCAGTTTTGCGATGAGCGGCATCTTTTCTGGCTTCCAGCGGTGAAATGGCAGATGTTTTCAATGACAGATTTTCAACTAACCTTAAATCAGGGGGCGGGGGAACCCGAGCACGAGGATGATCACGGCCTGGCGGTCGAGACCAGCAAGCCTCAGCTCAAGCCACCGTCTCGTTACAAGGTCATCATGCTTAACGATGACTACACGCCGATGGATTTTGTCGTGGAGGTTCTGGAGCGTTTTTTTGCCCACAACCGGGAAAGTGCTACTCAGATCATGCTCAAGGTGCATACTGAAGGTAGAGCGGTCTGTGGCATTTATACCCGGGACATAGCCGAAACCAAGGCCGCGGAAGTCAACGACTACGCGAGGGAATGCCAGCACCCGTTGATGTGTCAGATTGAACGGGAAGCGTAACAAGGCGATTTGCATCGCATATGAGGTGGCAACATGCTCAATAGAGATCTCGAAATCACCCTGAATCTGGCGTTCAAGGATGCACGCAACAAGCGGCATGAGTTCATGACCGTTGAACACCTGCTGCTGGCGCTGCTGGACAATCAGGCCGCGATCGAAGTCCTCAATGCCTGTGGCGCAGATATGGAGCGCCTGCGGAGCGAACTCACTGAATTTATCGACTCCACCACGCCGCTGATTCCGAAGCAGGATCAGGAGCGTGAGACCCAGCCGACGCTGGGTTTTCAGCGCGTACTGCAGCGCGCGGTATTCCATGTCCAGAGCTCCGGCAAGGGCGAGGTCAGTGGCGCGAACGTGCTGGTTGCGATTTTCAGCGAGCAGGAAAGTCAGGCTGTCTTTTTCCTCAAGCAGCAGCAGATTGCGCGTATCGACATCGTCAACTTCATCTCCCACGGGATCTCCAAGGTTCAGAGCGATGCCGAGCAGCTTGGCGATGAGCAGGAGTCCATGGATGAAGAGGCGGCAGAAGGGGCGACCGCCAGCAACCCGCTGGAGGCCTATGCCAGCAATCTGAACGAGATGGCGCGCAAGGGGCGGATCGATCCCCTCGTAGGGCGTGCATCTGAGGTAGAGCGCGTTGCGCAGATTCTCATGCGCCGCCGCAAGAATAATCCGCTGCTGGTCGGCGAGGCTGGCGTCGGCAAGACGGCCATTGCCGAGGGGCTCGCCAAGCGCATCGTTGATGGCGAGGTGCCGGATACCCTGTCTGAAGCCGTGGTCTACTCGTTGGACTTGGGCGCGCTGCTGGCGGGCACCAAGTACCGCGGTGACTTTGAGAAACGCTTCAAGGCGTTGCTCAAAGCGCTGAAGAAGCGCCCGCACGCGATTCTGTTCATCGACGAAATCCACACCATCATTGGTGCTGGCGCGGCCTCGGGCGGTGTTATGGACGCCTCGAATCTGCTTAAGCCGCTGCTGTCGTCCGGTGAAATTCGTTGCATTGGTTCCACTACCTTTCAGGAGTTTCGCGGTATTTTCGAGAAAGATCGCGCGTTGGCGCGTCGCTTCCAGAAGGTCGATGTGGTCGAGCCGTCGGTTACCGACACCATTCAGATTCTCAAGGGGCTCAAGAGCCGCTTCGAGGAGCACCACGGTATTCGCTATACCGATGAGGCGCTGAAAGCGGCGGCTGAATTGGCCAGCCGCTATATCAATGACCGTCACATGCCCGACAAGGCGATTGACGTGATCGACGAGGCAGGCGCCTATCAGCGCCTGCAATTGCCAGAAAATCGTCCGGAATTCATCGACGTGCCCGAGGTCGAGGCGATTGTCGCCAAGATCGCGCGGATTCCACCGAAGCATGTTTCCTCAAGCGACAAGGAGCTGCTGAAGAACCTGGAACGCGACCTGAAACTGGTGGTGTTTGGTCAGGACAGCGCGATCGACGCACTGTCTACCGCGATCAAGCTGTCGCGTGCCGGCTTGAAGTCGGCAGACAAGCCGGTCGGCTCTTTCCTGTTCGCCGGTCCGACTGGTGTCGGCAAGACAGAAGTGACTCGTCAGCTGGCCAAGAGCCTTGGCGTTGAGCTGCTGCGCTTCGACATGTCCGAGTACATGGAGCGGCACACCGTCTCCCGTTTGATTGGTGCGCCTCCGGGCTACGTCGGTTTCGACCAGGGCGGCCTGTTGACCGAAGCTGTCACCAAGAGTCCGCATTGCGTATTGCTGCTCGACGAAATCGAGAAGGCGCATCCCGAAGTCTTCAACCTGCTGCTGCAGGTGATGGACCACGGTACGCTGACCGATAACAATGGTCGTAAGGCTGATTTCCGCAACGTTATCCTGGTGATGACCACCAACGCTGGTGCCGAAACCATGTCGCGCGCGTCGATCGGTTTCACCAAGCAGGATCACAGTACCGACGGTATGGAGATCATCAAGAAAGCCTTCACGCCGGAGTTCCGCAACCGTCTGGATGCAATTATCCAGTTTGGCCGCCTGACTCACGAAAGCATCAAGTTCGTGGTCGACAAGTTCCTCACCGAACTGCAGGCCCAGCTGGAAGACAAGCACGTACTGCTGGATGTGGACGAAGATGCCCGCAACTGGCTGGCCGAGCACGGCTACGATCCGATGATGGGCGCTCGCCCGATGGCCCGCTTGATTCAGGACAAGATCAAGCGTCCGCTGGCCGAGCAGATCCTGTTTGGCGAGCTGGCCGAGCAGGGCGGTACAGTGCACGTCACGCTGCGTGATGGCGAGTTGGAAATTGAGGTGCCGGAGGCGGAGGTCGCCTGAGGCTTTCCGTAACGAAAAAGACCGGCGAATGCCGGTCTTTTTTTGTCTGGCTTAGACGTCGAAGCGCGACCAGATCGGCGCGTGGTCGGAGGGTTTCTCCATCCCGCGAATGTCGTAGTCGATGTCGCTTTCTACACAGTGCTCGGCCAGTGCCCGGCTGGCCAGCACCATATCGATGCGCAGTCCGCGCTTGGGGGTGTCTTCAAAACCGCGGCTGCGGTAGTCGAACCAGCTGAAGCGGTCGGAGTCGGGGTTCAGGTGGCGGAAGGTATCGACCAGTCCCCAGCCCTTCAGACGCTGCATCCAGCCACGTTCTTCCGGCAGGAAACTGCACTTGCCGGTGCGCAGCCAGCGCTTGGCGTTGTCCGGGCCAATGCCGATGTCGGCGTCTGTGTCGGAAATGTTCATGTCGCCGATGATGGCGATGCGTTGATCCGGTGTGAACTCGCTTTCCAGGTGCGCTTGCAGGTCCTGGTAGAACTTTTCCTTGGCCGGAAACTTGGTTGGATGGTCGCGGCTTTCGCCCTGCGGGAAGTAGCCGTTGAACACGATCAGTGGCTCGCCGTCTGCACACGGGATGGCTGCGCTGATCATCCGGCGCTGGGCATCATCGTCGTCGGTCGGAAAGCCCTTGCGCACCCAGAGCGGCTGCTGGCGGGTCAATAGGGCTACGCCGTAATGACCTTTCTGGCCGTGGAAGGCAACGTGGTATCCCAGTGCCTCAACATCGGCCAGCGGGAACTGCGGATCGTCAACCTTGGTTTCCTGCAGGCCAATGACGTCCGGGTTGTGACGCGTAACCAGCTCCTGCAGCTGGTGCGGACGAGCCCGCAGGCCGTTGATGTTGAACGAGACGATCTTCATGGGTGTGTCCTGTGGTACGAGGTTCGGTCGCACAGCGCGACGCTGAAGAGGCTGACTAGGGTAGCCTAAATGCGTCTGATTTGGGACACGCCGGCCACCCTGGCGTGTGTTAGCATTCGCGCTGCGAATACCTGCCAGGATGGAGCTCATGCGTCGCGCTTTTCCACTGTTGTTTCTTGTCTCTGCCGTGTCTGTTGCTCAGGCCGGGGTCAAGGTCACAGTCGAGCCAGCGAAAAGGTCTGTACGCGAAAATATCGAGGCCTATATTGGCCCGGTAGAGGCCGGCAGCCGGGCCGACATGGAGCGTCAGCTGAGGCACATTGATGAGCAGGCGACCCTGGCCGCACAGGCACTGGGCTATTACCAGAGTCGCAACGACCTCAAGGTCACCGGCCCGGAAGACGCACCACTGGTGGAGCTGAAGGTCGAGCTTGGTGACCCGGTGCGGCTGGACAAGGTGGCGGTTGAAGTGCTCGGGCCGGGTGCCGGTACCGAGTCTTTTCAGCTTGGTGTGGAGGAGTTGCTGGCCTCGGGGCAAGTGCTCAACCACGGTCGTTATGAAACATTGAAATCGCGCATCAATAACCGGGCGCTGCGCTACGGCTACTTCGAAGGTCAGTATTTCAAACGCCAACTGCGTGTGGATGTCGAGCAAGGTAAGGCTGATGTCGACATCCAGTACAGTACCGGGCCACGTTACTCACTCGGCGCAGTGCATTTTTCCGAAACCCAGTTCAGTGACGACCTGCTTGCACGCATGGTGCCCTTTGAGGCTGGTACTCCATACGATGCCGATCTGGTCGGCAAGTTGAATCAGGATCTGCTTTCAAGCGGCTACTTCAATGGTGTGCTGGTTACCGCTCCGCTGGACAGGGCGGCGGGCGAGCAGGTGCCGGTGGAGGTTGAGATTACCGAGCGCGACCCGCATTCGCTCGGCTTTGGTGGCGGCTACTCCACTGACGTGGGCGCACGCGGCAAGATGACGTGGGATCAGCACTGGATCAATCCGCAGGGTCACAGCCGCGGCGCTAGCATGGAGCTGTCGTTACCGCGGCAGCAAATCAGCGCGTTCTACCAAGTGCCACTGGACAACCCGATTACCCACAACCTGCGTTACTTCGTGGGTTGGCAGAAAGAAGACATCGACGACGTACAGACTCACAGTCTCGCGGTTGGCGCGGAAGTGAACAAACGGCTTGAAAGCGGTTGGCAACGCAGTGTCGGCCTGCGATTGCAGCAGGAAGTGTTCTCGCTAGGTGATGATAGTGGTACGGCTACGATGCTGATTCCCAGCCTGGTAATGCAGCGTGCGCAGAGCTCCGGCGGCATTGACCCGCGGCGCGGCTATAGTCTGCTGCTCGATGTGCAGGGAGCCAAGGAAGGGGTGCTGTCATCGGTGGATTTCGCCCGGGTCATGGGGCAGGTAAAAGGGCTCTACACCCTGTTTGACAACCACCGCTTTCTTGGCCGTGTTGCGCTGGGAGCCGTTGCCACCAATGACTTTTCCAGTATCCCGCCATCGCTGCGATTTTTCGCCGGCGGGGACCAGAGTATTCGCGGCTATGACTATCAAAGCCTGTCGCCGGTCGACAGCACCGGCGAAACCATCGGGGCGCGCTATCTGATTGCGAGTAGCGCCGAGTATCAGTACGAATTCATCAAAAGCTGGCGCGCCGCGACATTTGTTGATTACGGTAACGCGGTTGATTCGTTGATGGACCCACTGAAAACCAGCGTTGGTATTGGGCTGCGCTGGGTGTCGCCTATTGGCCCGATTCGCTTTGATCTGGCCCGCTCGCTGTCTGATCCTGATGTCGGCTTCAAGATTCATTTCTCGATGGGGCCGGAATTGTGATCCGTTTTCTCGCCAAGGCACTGCTGCGTGGACTGATATTTATCCTGGCGCTGCCGCTGTTGCTCGGCTTACTGATGGGGAGCGAGTCGGTCAATCGATGGCTGTTCAATCAGGTCGACTCAATGTTGCCGCAGTTAACGCTTGAGTTTGAGCAGGGCAACCTGTGGCGGGGCTGGTCTTTCTCGCAGTTGCGCTGGCAGGATGAGGCGCTCGATGTGCGTGTCGAAGAGCTTGCCCTGGAGTGGAGTCCGTCTTGCCTGTTTGGCGGCACCTTATGCCTGGATACATTGTCAGCTCAACGGGTCGTCGTGCTGACGCAACCAACCGAAGCGCAAGAAAATCCGTCAGAGCTGAATTTGCCGACAGTGCAGTTGCCGCTGGCGCTGGAAATTGGTCAACTGCATTTGGGCGAACTTTCGCTGGATGGTGAAACCGCGCTGCTGAAAGAGCTTGAGTTGATCGCGTTTGGCCGTGGCAATCAACTGGTGATCCAGAGCTTCAGTGGCAGTGGTCCAGACCTGCACTGGCGCCTGGATGGTACGCTGCAGATGCAAGACGACTGGCCGCTGGAGGTGACCGCCGACCTGATATTGCCGCCAGTGGATGAACGCGACTGGCGTCTTCGCCTGCATGTCAGTGGTGATCTGCGCCAGCTTGAACTCAAGGCCGATAGCCGGGGCTATCTGACCGGTCACCTGGACGCGTCTGCCGATCTGTTCGCAGCTGGTTACCCTGTGCAGCTGCAGTGGCAAGGACAGGACTTTCTGCTGCTGCAAAGCTTGCCGCAGACGCTGACGCTGCAAGACCTTGGCTTGGAGTTGGCAGGAGATCTTGAGTCGGGCTACGCGCTGCAGGCTGATGCCCGGCTGCCGGGAGCAACTGGCGCGGTGTCGCTGGCATTGCACGCTAAGGCAGGATTGACTGGGGTAGACCAAGCCTCGATTACCCTCCAGGTGGTCGATCAGCCAGAACAGCAACTGGTTGCCAGCGGCAGCGCTGACTGGCGAGGCGAACTCGCTGCGGAACTCCAGCTGGCAATGGATCAATTCCCCTGGCAGTCACTGTATCCATTGGATACCGGCGAAGTAGCACTGCAGCAGCTGACCGCGACCGCCAGCCTGAGCCGAGGCAAGGTTGAAGCTCAATTTGATGGGCGGTTGACGGGCGTTGCCGCGCAGGAAGTTGCTGTTAGCGCGCACGTTCAGGGGGATCAGCAAGCGCTGGATGTCACTCCGCTGACTGTTACCACGCAGGCGGGCAGGGCAACGGGCACGCTCCAGCTGGGGCTGGCACCCGATGTTCAGTGGCAAGGGCAATTTCAGCTGGACGGTGTAGACCCGAGCGTATTCGTCGCAGCCTTGCCCGGCAGCCTCAGCGGCAAGCTGACCAGCAACGGTCAACTGCAGGGCGAACAACTGCGTCTGGATGCCAACTGGGATCTGGCTGGGGTGCTGCGGGCACAGCCGTTAAAATTTTCCGGGGCGTTGAGCAAGTCGGATGAAACCTGGGCTGTTTCCAGCCTTGAGCTGGCGCAGGGCAATAACCGTGTCAGCGGTGAAGGCCACTGGGGACCTGAGGTTGCTGCCCAACTGAATATACAGCTCAAGGAGATGAAGACGCTCTGGCCCGGCCTGCGTGGTGTTCTAACCGGCGACGCCCGGCTGGCTGGGAGCGCTGATGCGCCGCGCATTGTGCTGACGGCGACAGGCTCGCGCCTTGGTTACCAGGATCTGCGCATAGCGAATCTAGCGCTGCAAGCCGATTCAACATTGAGTGACGTGTTGCCGGTATCGGCACAGCTTTCTGCAGATGGAATACGCAGCGCAGACACACAGTTGGGCAACTTACAGCTGTCGGTAGCGGGCAATCGCGCCAATCATCGGGCCAGGGTCACGCTGCTGGATGGGATTGCCGAAGCGGAGCTGAATCTCGACGGGCAGCTGTCCGATAGCGCATGGCACGGCCAGTTGAGCCAGGGCGTGCTGCGCCACAAGCATCTTGAGCTGCGACAGGAAAGTTCGGCCGCACTTAATTATCAGGTCGCCAGCGGCCGGCTGCAGTTGGGGGCGCATTGCTGGCGTCAGGCTGACGCCAGTCTCTGTTTTAATGACCAGCAAACACTCATGCCTGACCGTCGCCTGAATGTGAGCATGAGCAACCTTGATATTGTTGATCTTGCGCCGTGGTTTCCGCCTGATTTCGACTGGCACGGCTTATTGCAGGGCCGGTTTGAATTGCAGCAGAAGGCAGGTCAGGCGCCGGTCGCCAACGTGAATATCAGCTCCGCTGATGGCGTGATTACCGTGAGCGATCGCGACCAGACGCTGGCATTTCCGTACCAGCAAATTGAGCTGTCGACTGACCTCCAGGCACGGAATGCAAAGGCGCTATTCGAGTTGCGCAGCGACGTGATCGGGCGCCTGCAGGTCGACGCTGATGTGCGTGACCCGGCTGGCGCACAACGGCTGTCGGGCCGCTATCAGCTGGAGAAGCTGCAACTCGACTTTCTCCGCCCGTTCTTGCCGGATGTGGAAGAGCTGCGTGCTACGCTCAATGGCAGCGGCGAGCTGGGCGGCACACTGTCTGACCCTCTGGTGACTGGCCTGTTGACGCTGCGCGATGGTCTGGTGTCGGGCCCCAATCTGCCTGTCAGCCTCGAGAGCCTGCAGGCTGACATCCGGATTGATGGCCAGGCCGCTGATGTTGATGCCCAGTGGCGTAGCGGCGACAAGGGCGAGGCCAGCTTGCAGGGGCGTGTTGGTTGGGCACCGCTTGATGTTGCCCTGACGCTACAGGGCCATGATCTGCCTGTTAGCGTTGAGCCTTACGCCAGACTGTTTGTCGCGCCTAACTTGGAAATCAGTCTGCGCAGCGGCAACCTGCATGTGGGAGGAGAGCTGTCAGTGCCGGCTGGCGATATCGTGGTGCGAGAGCTACCGGCAGAAGCAGTGCGCGTGTCGCCAGATACCGTCATTGTGGGCCGCGAGACAGCACAGCGGGACAGCCCGCTTGGCATCACTGCCCGCGTCAAACTCAATATCGGAGATGAGCTTCGACTCAATGCTTTCGGCCTCAAGGGACGCCTGAAAGGGCAGCTGGAAGTACAGGAGAACCTCAACGCCAATGGTGACCTGCAGATTCTCGACGGCGAGTTCCGACGCCTGGGCCAGGATCTGCAACTGCGGCGGGCGCTGCTGCTGTTTTCTGGCCCGATCAGCGAGCCCTATTTGAACATCGAGGCCATTCGCAAGGTCGACGATGTTGTCGCCGGGCTACGGGTGACCGGCAACGCCAGCAGGCCAACAACCGTCGTCTTCTCGGAGCCGGGCATGTCGCAGCAGGAAGCGATGTCCTACCTGGTGCTGGGCCGGCCGCTTGGCCAGGAGGGCGACAACAACATGCTGGCGAAGGCCGCGCTGGGGCTTGGCCTCGCAGGTGCTGCGCCGATTACCCGCCATATTGGCGACGTACTCGGTCTGGAGGACTTCGCGGTAGAGGCCGAAGGGCAGGGGGTGGACACGCAGGTTGTCGCCAGCGGCAGCATTACCGACAAGCTCAGTGTGCGCTACGGTGTTGGCGTATTTGAGCCATCCAACCAGCTGGCGTTGCGTTACGAGCTGTCACGGCGTTTGTATCTGGAAGCTGTCAGCGGTTTTGCCAGCTCCCTGGATTTCTTCTATCGTATCGACTTCTGATTTTTCGACGGGGCGCGCCTTTGCGTCCCGTTTTTGACGTACAACCATACTGTGCTTTAGCACATTGAAGGAGTCATCATGTCTAGCGTCACTCTGCGCGGTAATCCCATTTCTATCGGCGGCACCTTCCCGGTCAAGGGCGACAAAGCTCCGGGCTTTACCCTGGTTGCCAAGGACCTGTCCGACGTCAGCCTCGCCAGTCTGACCGGCAAGCGCAAAATCCTCAACATCTTCCCGAGCGTCGATACTCCGGTTTGCGCCACTTCCATTCGCACCTTCAACGCCAAGGCTAGCAGCCTGGAGAATACCGTCGTGCTGTGCATTTCGGCCGACCTGCCGTTTGCCCAGGCACGTTTCTGCGGCGCGGAAGGCCTGGATAACGTCATCAACCTGTCCACCCTGCGTGGTCGTGAGTTCATTCGCGACTACGGTGTCGACATCGAAAACGGCCCCCTGGCCGGCCTGACCGCCCGTGCAGTCGTGGTGCTGGATGAAGACGACAACGTGCTTTACAGCGAACTGGTCAGTGAAATTGGCCAGGAGCCGAACTACGAAGCAGCACTGGCAGCACTGTAACGGATGAGGCGGGCAGTAGAATTATCTGAACTCTGTGCGTCTACCCCATTGACTCTGCAGGGATTTCCAGTAACATTGCCCGCCGTGGAGGGATGGCAGAGCGGTTGAATGCACCGGTCTTGAAAACCGGCGAAGGTGAAAGCCTTCCCAGGGTTCGAATCCCTGTCCCTCCGCCATACACACAAAAAACCCGGCCTTGCGCCGGGTTTTTTGTTTTTCAGTAGGGGCTCGGAGAGAGTCCTCGTTCGACCGAGCCTGTGCAGCAGGCGAGGAACGTTGTCGCTTGGCGACGGCGGCCGCGTAGTGGTGAGGCGTCGGGCGCCAGATAATACTGTACGTCCGCCACTATCCGACCTCAAAGCCCCGTATCTTGGGGCTTTTTTGTTTCTGGGGGGGGGCTGGCCCATACTCTGGCCCATACTTTTGATTCGGTTAGCGTTTGCGCGAATGCTCTGATCTGTGGGCGCAAGGCACCTGCTGAAGTTGTCCAACTGTCCAGGACCCTGCTTGAACACTCGTCATCTTTACTGCAGCCGTGGTCTTTGGGGTATGGACAGCGATTTGCGCCCTGGAATAGTCTTGAAGCTGAAAATGGATAGCTCATCAGCTGAGCGGACTTTGCACCCCGGCAAAGGTATTACCAAGGAAATGGGTATAAATCTGCGTAGCACGCACATTGGCATGCCCAAACAAGGGTTGTGCCGTGCGAACGTCACTGCCGCAGTACATCAGTTCCGCGGCAAAAGCTTGCCTGAAGGTGTGGCAGCCCGCTGGCTTGTCAATCGTCGCCGTTCGCACAACCCATCTCGCTGCTACTCCAGAGGGGGGGCGCATTTGGTGGTAGCGCAGGAAATAGCGTATCTGGCCCCGGCTGGTCTTCTTGGTACGAATGCTGTAGTGATTCACCCTTATGGCGTTGCGAAGCTGCTCTCGCAGCTGTGGCTTGGCTGGTGTGATATCCATATCGCACCCATGCAGTTTTTTATACAGCGTTATTAGTTGCACAAAAAGAGAAAGTCAAGCTAATACAGGTCGTATGTGGCGGTAGGAAGATAACTGATTGTTTTTAGTGGTAATTTATATATCGAGTCGACCGGGCGAGGTGTTGTTATGAAGATGTCATTAATATGCAATCATAAAGCCTTCAGTCCATTTAATTGTTATGACCTAAATGGAGATGAGTTGCAAGTATGAAAAATATAATTTTACTACCGGTATTGGTGTTGCTAGTGTCTGCTTGTTCTTCCATCTCTCCAAATATGCGGATTGCAACTGATGGTAACGATCAGACGGAAGTCATCTTTATTCGACCAGCGGCATTTCCTGCTGCTGCGAGTGGTATGCTCATTGGATTTAATGACCAGTATTTTGGGTCAATTGGAAATAACCAATTTATGAAGGTCAAAATGGATTCTGGTACATATAATTTTCAGGTCAAGGCAAATGGTAGTCCCGCATTTAGTTATAAAGTGACTCTTGTTCCTAATGCAAAGATATGTCTTAAAAGCAATATTAATCCAGCGGTGGCCGGTGCGGCAATAATTCCTCTGCTGGCTAATATGGTATCTTGGTTCCAGTTAAGCGAGATTCCGTGTCCAGAGGATAAGTTTTTTGCTGAATATTCAGAAGTTAAACAGTCATAACAAGGCAAGGCTGTCGGACGCTGCGCGCCGCAGTTCGCGGCGTTATGTGTTGTAAGTGAGTATGGATACGATCTACGTAAAGCTACTGGATGAAGGAACACTTGTGTGGCGACCAGTAAGTGCTTCGAAAAATTATGATGGGACATACACAATCGCTGATTCTGAAGAGGTGCCAGAGGAAGAAGTCTGGGAGTATGCTCCAGGGCAAAGAGTCACATGTCAGCATCAGACTTTCTCGGACGAGGAAGCCAAGCTTGTTGCCTACAAAGCAGGCTAATGCCAAAATACATAACAAACTAATGAATTTCGCGCGCAAAGGGCGCGCACCGGACAGCCTACGCTGCGCTTCAGCTGCCGTTTATTAGAGCGTTAGTACTCAATATGAACCTGCTGCTACTGAAGTGGAAAATTTGGAGAATTGAATCTGCTCTTAAGAATCTCGTGAGAGCTGAGGGGTTCAAGCCAATGATTTGGCCTTTTGGAGCGTATTACATTAATCCAAAGCACCTGATTTTTGTTGTAGGAGTGCCAACCGATAAGGCCAAAGAAGCATTAAAGTCTAATAGCTCTTTTATTGCATCAATGAAAGGGTTGCTTGATACTTTTAACTGGCCAATACAAGCAAGTCCTGAGGTGGTGTTTGATATTGAGTCGCAAGAAACAGTAGATAGAGAAAATAATGGTAATTGGTGGTACCACTACAAATAGTACTAACAAGGCCAAGCACAATCGTGCAATGAAAAAAACGCATTGCACTGGACAGCCTACGCTGCGCTTCGGCTGCCTGTGTTGGCGGCGTTAGGCAAATAGATGCGCGTAGTGCTGATATATATTCTTATGTTGATCGGGGGCTGTGCCTATGGGCCCCCAACTCTACGGGTGTACAGTCCCGAGCACTATGGTGAGTTAGTTTTTCCGGAGAGAAACTTAGAGAAAATTGCACAAAATAGCATTTTTGGTGTTTCTTTGTACCCTCAGATTATCGTGCAGAGCCATAGAGCGAAAACAGCCACTGCATGTGTGCGGGCTTACTTTAGTGGGCAAGATCCAGTCATCGAAATTAGTAATCTGGTTATGACTAATGCAAATGGAATTGCCTTTAATGGAGTGCAGGTCGATCGGAATGACGCGTTGCATACGAGCCATCCAGAGGGTTTGCTGAACTTCAGGGTAATTTGCAAGAGCAGCTATGGCTGGTCACAAATCGAAGAAGGCCGTATATCGATGAGTTTTAGTGCATCTATCAATGGGTCTAGAGGAAGGGACTATGTCTTTGAATTGGATGCCGGCTATGTGCGCTACTCTGGATGGTAAGCCTAACAAGCCTAGGCAGAGCGACGGGTTTTCCGTTCCGCCTGCGGCTCCACTGCAAACCTGCGCCTGCTGGGTGCGTTGGGCCTCAGAAGCATGAAGCTGATCGGGACGGTGCTAAATGGCGTCATCTTGCTAGCGGCTGCTGTTGGCGTTTTGCTTGGTGTTGCCACCTTTCGCTTGGCGCGGCTATGTTACAACAGTGAAGGCAGGTACTTTGATGGTGTCGTGGTTACACATGAGTCGGCCCCAGTTGCTTGTGGTCTCCTTTGTGCTGGAGCTTTCTTCATCGCAGGCATCGCGTTTCTATTTCGGCGGTATTTAATGCGTAAAACATCCATCGGGCACGACGCATAGCTATGCAGTGGCCCAACAAGGCGGTCCTCGCAACGTCCACGCCTCCGCAGCCGCGCGTGAGCTTGCGCGTTAGAGGGCTCGCGTGAAGTTATTCATAGCCATTCTGGCGTCAATGTTTTTTGCAAATATTGCCGAAGCATGTAGGTGCTGGGCACCACAGCCAACAGAAGAAAATGTAAGCCAATATCAAAATATAGCCAGAGTGGTGCCTTTTGAGTTAAAAGTCATAAATTTTATAGAGAACACTGAAGAGGATATGGCTGTTGAAGGCATGGTTAAAGTTCTAGAAATTTACAAAGGCAGCGCGGAGTCAGTGATGTCGTTCAAAAGCGCTTCGCCTCTTTCAAGCTGCGGGCCAACTATAACGCTCGGTAGGGATTACGTAATTTTCTGGAATGATGATATCTCACCATCTTCATGCGCAATAAACTGGACTGAGCTAAAACGCATTGGCTGGCCTCGGTTTAGAGGCAATCGACCTCCCTTAGTAAACCACCTTACCAATACAGAAATAATTAATGAAATCAATAAGAGGTAATATCTCTAGCAATTTGTTCGCTTCGCTCACTGGGGCGGACTGAAGCCCACCCCCTTAGCCAAGCGTTAGGTATTACATGGAAACGTGGCGTCCTCTCACCATACAGCTAGCCATTGCACTGGCTTATGCATCTATATTTCCCATCACTAATCTATTAGGTGGTGGCATCATGATGCTCGGCATAATTTTATCCATTCCTTTCCTACCTATTGGTTGGATAACTGGCATGGCCTTCGTCCAAGTTTTTGGTTGCGAATCTGCATATTTACCAGGAGCTTTCATTGCAGTGGCAGCTCAGGCCTTTCTACTTATGCATTGGCTTGCAGCCGGTAGAAGAGATGAGGTAAATACCTAGCAAATGGTTTGAATCGCTCTTGGATTTTCTCCACTTCAATGGAAACGCATCGATAACTCCCTCTGAGGGTAGATACGATGCTGACAGTGCATATGGGAAAGGAAACTCAGCAGTGCAGCGTTGAGTTCAAGGTTAATGCTGCCGAATGGAGTCTAGGCCTATCGCAGCGTGAAAGGCGTTGCAGAAGAGCTGGATATTCATCCCTTCATGCTGTCACGCTGGCGCAAAGAATTCCGCGAGGGAATATTTACCATGAGGCGGGTCAAGAAGGCGTCATCAAAGGCCAAGCAGAAGATCCTGGAGCAGGAGAGATTAAATGCTTGAAGCGCCAGCTCTCAGAGCTCCGGAGGAGAATGACATCCTAAAAATGTGCAGATCAAGCATTCACCTGGCGGGCCTTTCTGAAGTTGCGCAACTCTCGAGCCAGGTCCAGTAGACTGAGATTACGTCGTGCTATTTCCCCTCTGTGGTCATGCGTGCTTCTCTAGGTTACGGACAGGTAGGGGCCCGTTTCATAACCCGGTTCGAGGCGGTATGGCCGCCATCCCTGACAGCGGTCAACAGTCAGGTGAATACCTGTATCAGCACGCTATAGCTTAATCACTTCCATCAGAACAAATAATTATTTGTGACGTTTCTTCACTGGAGGCCGTCGACTGGTTTTGCCGCATAACTCTTGCGATTGAGCACAGTGCCGCCGCTCTGTTTAATGTGAACGCATGATTGAGTAGCTGGGTAGATCAACACGTTATAGCTAGCCCAAATGATGCATGCCTTGCGTCCTGAGTTTGATCTGGGCTTGTTTATGACAATTCGTGCCATAATCAAGATCTGGGGCAGAGTCAGGAGGCGGAGATAGGCATAATAGACGCTCAAGGCTCCGGGGCGGGTCGAGCAGTACGAGGTGAACGGCAACCAGTACGGCAAATATGGGGGCCAGTAAGGTGGAGCAGGCTTGAATAAATGGCTGCAGGTTCTTCTTTCTGATTTTTGAAGGTTCTAACCGCACCAGCTTATGATTATTCCCCAATTGACGGTGCTCAATTTAGTGGCTGTTTTTTTATCTCAGTTTATTTGCTTGAGACGGTGTGACGAGTGAGGGATCAACAGGTCTAAAATGGATAATCCTTAATGCACAATGATTCAGCATATCGTTCAGTCTCAGAACAAATGCATAACAGGTTTGAGCGGCGAAAAATATGGCGGCGCACGGTTGCCTGTTTTTATGTGGTCAGTTTAATTGCTTATTTGTCTTGGCGTTATACGATTATTGATGATGATTCGCTCATCATCTCTTATGCTTATTACATTGCGGAAGTGATTGGTTTTATATTAGGCCTGACAACGATTTTGACCTCATGGCGATATCGGCATCGCAAGTCCTTACCTGCCCCAGAAGGCCTGAGTGTCGATGTTCTGGTCCCTGTCTATCAAGAGCCGATACAGGTGATCAGAAGAACGCTGCTGGCTGCAAAAGCAATACAGTATCCCCACAATACCTTTGTTTTGGACGACGGAAAGAGCCCGGAAGTGAAACGCTTAGCCGACGAGCTAGGCATTCACTACTTGAGTCGGCCTGCCAATCATTCTGCGAAAGCGGGTAATTTGAACTTCGGTCTTGAGCACAGTGAGGCCGAATTTTTTATGGTCTTGGATGCAGATCATATTGCCATGCCGAACGCGCTGGACAAGATGCTGGGCTTCTTTGCTGAGCCTAATGTGGCTTTGGTTCAGACGCCACAGGATTATTACAATGTTGATGCTTTTCAATACATGAATGCACAAGATGGACGTGCTTTATGGCATGATCAATCTTTTTTCTACAATATTGCACAGTCTTGTCGTGACTCGGCAAATGGCGCATCCTGTGTTGGCACAGGCGTTGTTTATCGCCGCGATGCCATTGATAAGGTTGGTGGCATTCCCACGACTACCGTGACAGAAGATATCCATACCTCGCTCAAATTACATAAAGCGGGGTACGAGACGGTCTATTTAAATGAGTCAGTTGCCTATGGCATCGCAGCGGCTGATTTGGATGAATACCATAAGACACGTTTCAGGTGGGCAATAGGAAATCTACATTGTTTGCGGCACGAGAATATCCTTTTTTGTAAAGGGCTCACATTCAAACAACGTATTTCTTATCTGTCTTTGGGGTTGATTTATCTAGAAGGTTGGCAGCAACTGTTGTTGTTTGCTATTCCCTTGATTTCCCTTGTTTTTGGGATGCCTCCGTTTGAAATCTCTATATTCAATATTGGCGTTGTATTATTGTTCCCCTGGATAAGCTACCTTTTATTACAAGAGATTGGTTGTGGCTATACTCGTTTCTGGACAAACGAGATTTTTTCAATGGCCCGCTGGCCAATCCACATTATGGCTTCGATCGGCCTGTTAGGTTGGCGTACACGATGGATATCTTCAAGTAAAAACATCAAGGGCCAGTTGAATTGGCGCTTGATGACGCCTCAGATTGTAGTGATATGTCTCAGTGCAATCGCACTCATCATTGCCTTTTATCGGCTGTCACAGGATTTTCAGACTGGCCCGCTTTTCACCTTGCTCGTGGCAATAGCTACACTGTCATTTAGCGACCATATAGCAATAGACATCTTCCAACCCATGGGGCAGGGCTATACTGCTGACCTAGTGTTGATTGCCGGTTTCTGGGCTCTCTACAATATCGCTCGAGCGCTGGTTTTTATCAGAAAAGCCTATAAAGATGCGAAGCAGACCCATAGCTTTTATCGGTTTAAAATTCCAATGATTTGCCAGTTTCTGGAGAGTCACATATTTTCTGAAGTGGAACAAATTTCCGAAAATTGGATGAGTGTATATAGCAGTCAGACAATAGAGCCAGGCTCTGTTAAGGCGGTCAATTTATATGGCTCTTCTGGTGTTATTTCGCTGAAGTTTGAAGTTGCACGTTGCTGTAAAATTCAGCACCAGCAATACCTGGTTTCCGGGGCGTTATTATTCGAAAGTCAACAGCAGGTAGATCTCCTGGCGCAAGATATCTATTCGGTTGATTGGCATCGTGAAATCATTCAACGCAATGCTTATTTTGCAATGGCCTCAGATAAGCTGTTGGGGCTTTTTAGCAAAGAAAAGCAAGCTAAGCCTTTCCATTATTCAGTGCTGTTTGATGGCCAAGAACACGGTGTTGTTGTAAATGGTCAAAAGCTGGTGACATACAAGACACTCAGCCCAGGGCAGAAACTGAGTATCATGAAAATAGAAAAACAGGATGTTAGTGTGCTTGAGCTTATGGTGAGCGAGACACTAACGTCACCTAATGCCTCCTTGAAAGGGCTGAATAATCAGACTTTCTTTTTATATGAGGTGAGTACGCAGGAGAGTAAAGCCAAAGCCGTGCAAAAGATACAAGAAGTCACACTTGAGTCGATGCGCACTGAAACCTTGGTCTAGCTTAAAATACCATTTGAAATCGGAGAAGCCGCAAATGCTGAAAAATATAAGAAAGACATTGTTACTCTCAAGCTCGATGACACTGCTCATTGTAGCTCAATCATCCCACGCCGATGGCCTGGTAACCTGGCTTGGTGGGGATTTCACTGACGACGCTAATTACGCTTACCTTGGCGGAGTTAAAGCCCTCAACAATGACCTGAGTGCGACAGGCTATCTGTTGCGCGGAAGCTTGGGGGGGGGTACCTATGAATACAATAATGGTGTTAGAGGAATAGACGGTGATAATTATAACGCCGATCTGTCTGTTGGCTATCAACACTTTTTCAGTGCGGATACGCGATTAACTGGGTATCTTGGTGTGTCTTACCAGGATTATGATTTGAGCCCGAATGATCCTAGCAGTGACGTTGATGGTTCAGAGGTTGGTGCTAAAATCGGGCTCGATTTTCTAACAAAAGTTACTGATAAAGTATCGTTTGGTATTTTGGGTGATTACTCAACAGCCTATGATACCTATTGGTCTCGCGCTCACGTTGGTTATGAATTTGGTCCCGTCACTGTCGGGCCGGAAATTGTGGGTCTAGGAAACGAAAGTTTTGATGAGCAACGGTATGGCCTTGGCTTTACAGGTATTAAAGTGACTGATAGCACGGGCATTGATTTGTCTCTTGGCTATGCTGATTCAAGTCGTTCTAGCGATGATAGTGGCTACGCGAATTTGGTAATGCATACTATGTGGTAATTGGCGTCGCTTTCAGATGATTGCAAACTGCTTGCCGATTAATATCGGCAAGCAGATAAATCGCTTCATCTGAATGGCAATTGGGGCTGAATTATATGTTTCTGACTCATGGAGGGGGTAGCCAGCTTGATTGGTGTTTAATTATCAAATTGGTTGCCCCCTTGATCATCAGTACATAAAAACTCCCGTTTGGCGCCGAATAGTCCCGGCTCTTAGGCACTATCCAAATTCAAAGCTCCGCCACCGTTTGCGCAAGCATGCCGAGCTGGCAGTGACATCAGCCTGCTCCTGATAGAGTTTGAGCAGATGCGTGGTGCGGTAGACAATATCCGTGACCAGAACTCGCAGATCGTAGCGGCGGAGCAGCAGCGCCAGGTCACAGAAGACGTCAATCGTCATATCCCGCAGATTCAGGACGATGCGCTGCTGGTGGAAGCCTCGCCCAGTCCGAGCACCGTAGCTCTCAGGAGCTGGCGCAGCTCTTGGAGCAGTAGCATTGGCGGGCAGGTGGGTCGGTTCCGTTGGTCTCTGCTGTGCAGCTAATTAGGCTCAGCGTATCCTTCCAGTCCGGCAGCTATGGTTTTGATGAGTTGCCGAGTCGTCGGTGTTATGCCTTTGAACGGCGGCGTCTGGCTGGTCAGTAGCATAGGCATTGGCCGGTCTTGAACGCACACGGTTTGCAACTGATTAGAGGCGAGCTCTGCTTCGCAACCCACTATTGGCAGGCATGCAATACCCAACCCCGCCTTGGCAGCGTCCTTGAGCGTTTGCAGGTTGCTGGACACCAGGGAGGGCTTGTTTACCTGCCTGACACCGCTTTGCAGGTAAAGTGGCGCAGGGGTCGAGCCTTGGCCAAGTACCAGCAACTGAGTGTCTTCAACCTCGGCAATGGTCGTTTTCTCCGTCAGTTGTGCGGCTACTTCCGGGCTGGCGAAGAATGCCTGGCATAGGTTCGCAATTGGGCGAACCACTATTTCTGAGCTGTTGGTGGGTGCGGCTTCAAGGGTGAAACTCAGATCAAAGTGAATATTCGATTTGCTTGTGATCTCGTGCTCGTAATAAAGCTCAAAGCGCACGCCTGGATAGCGGTTTTTGAAGTGCTTCAGCTGGCTGATCAGATAACCTGACAGCACGGCCGGTACGGTGATTTTGATGAGTCCGCCGGGCTCTTCTCTGGCCTCTTCTGCAGACGTTTTTGCTGCGTGGGCCGCTGCGATCATTTCCAGTGCGTTGCTGTACACCTCTTCGCCGACGGTGGTCATCAGGAATTTGCGTGGGCCGCGACTGAGCAATTGTACGCCGAGCCTGGTTTCCAGGTTCTTGATTCTGCGGCTCAGGCTTGATTTTGCGATACCGGTTTGCTGCGCCACGGCGGAGAAACTACCCAGTTCTACCACATATATGTACCAGTAAAGCTCTATTAGTAGTTGGGGGTCTCGCATGGGCTGTCTCGCGCAACGTTAAGTTGCATGGATGTTTCCGCAGAAAACTCCATGATTCTTGGAATGGGTGGTAGGTTAACTCGCAGCGCACAGGGCGTGCCTTTGATTGCTCGGCCGCTGGCTTTGAGCGAGGGGAAGAGCAGGCAAGTACCTGCTTGGGAGTGCTTGAAATGCTTAGAGGTATAGAAGGGGAGGCGGGTCGTACCGCGGACATAGAAATCCCGCACATCCTGGTTGTCGACGATAATCCCGATGATGTCCGCACGATTATTCAGGCGATGCGCCGGGCGGGGTGGAAGGTTTCGGCGGCAAATGATGCCCGGCAAGGGTTGCAGCGTGCTCTGGTGCTGCGTCCAGACCTTGTTCTATTAGATTTGCAGATGCCACATATGGATGGTTTCACCTTTTGCCGCCTGCTGAGAGAAGCAGATGGACTGCATCCTATCCCGGTTATCTTCCTCAGCTCCGCAGGCTCGCTGGACAATCGCCTCAAGGGATTTCAGGTTGGCGGTGGGGATTATGTGCTCAAGCCGTGCGACCCCAAGGAGGTCATTGCACGCATTCGTGTCCACCTCCATCTGAACTCGTCCCCAAGCACGGAGGCTGCTGCCCTGGCTGAAGGGGCGGGCATTACGCGTAACAGCAACTCCGAAGATCAACTGTTGCTGCGGGCAGCCATGCGCCTGATCAACGATAACCTCGGAGAGCTGCCGTCCCTCGCTGAAATTGCCCAGCGAGTGGGCACCTATGACAAGCGTTTGTCCCGGCTATTTCGTGAGCACATGGGCACGACAGTGTTTGCTTATGTACGTGAGTTACGATTGCGCAAGAGTCAGCAGCTGCTCGCCGAAAGCGAGATGAGTGTGCAGGATATCGCTGACTGGGTCGGATATGGCAGCGCCTGTAATTTCACCACCGCATTTCGCCACAAGATCGGCGTGACGCCAACCGAGTTCAGGCAACAGGCCAAAGATGTGACCGTTGAATAGCCTTCTTGTTCGGGATGCCGGTGTTGCTAACCTTCGGCGCGGACTGATCCGTATGGCGCTCAAGGCCGGTGGCGGGTTGTTCTCGGCGCTGCTGTTGTTGCTGGCGTGGCCTCTGTCGGCGGCGGCGGCAGTCGATGCCTGCCTTGAGGGGCAGGTGCCGCTGTATGGTCAGGCATTCCTGCTTGAGGACCCGAGCCATGCGCTTGAGCCTGCGGAGGTGCTGGCTTTACCCCTTAGCGCCTTTGTGCCTTATCGACTTGGCCCTCCCAACTGGAACTTCACCCGGTCGGCTATCTGGCTCAGGTTCACTTTGCAGAACGAGCGATCAGGCCCTTGTAGCAGTTGGCTGACCATAGGCGAGCCACGGCTTGAGGAGCTGAAGGTATATAGCAAGGGGGCAGGAGGGTGGAGCCTGGAGCAGGCTGGCAGTCTGGTCCCGCTTGAGCAATGGGACTTCCTTGCACGGCAACCACGATTTGAACTTCAGCTGCAGCCCGGTGAACAACGCCAGGTGCTGGTTCGAATAGTCAGTCGCAGCTCGATGTGGCTCGCGCCGACATTATGGGATCAGCAGACATTGATTGAGTCGATGTCTGCCGAGCACTTGCTGGATGGTTTTACCGTCGGCGCAGTGCTGCTGATCGTTCTGGTCGGGTTGGTCGTGGGTGTCGTCATTCGCTCGAAGGTACTGGTTCTCAACGGTCTGGCGCTGCTGTTCTATTGTGCGTTTGTGCTGGCAGTGGATGGTTACTTGTTTTATTGGCCGACGTTGTTGCCCTGGTCGAGAGCGGCAGTCGCCATTCTGTCTGCAATCACCTACGCATTTGGCTACTTTTTCATCTTCGAATTGTTTCGCATGCGCTTTCTTGGGCGCTGGTTCAATGCCATTACGCTGGGCTTGGTGTGCGTGACGGTGTTTGTGTTGCTTCAGGGTGCTTTTGGCGATTTCTTCATGTCTCGGGAGCGCTTTTACATCCTGCTTTTTGGTATCTACATCCTGCTGCCTGTTTCGTTGCTGCTGTCGGTTATTCGCCGGGTTCCAGTCAGCTGGCTTGCTTGGCTACTCTGCTTGCAGCTTTCGTTTCAGGGGATTTATTGGCTTTACCGTAACGTTGTCCTCGATTATGAATTTGAGGTACTGGACGGCTTTTCGCTGCAGACCTCGTTTTTCCTCGCGCTGGTGTTGGTTTGTACCTTGATATCGGAGGTTCGGCAGCTGCGTAAGCGCGAACGTGAGGCCAATGAAGAAGTTACCCACCTGCAACGTGCCAAGCACGAGCGACTGGAAAGCCAGGTTGAGCAACGTACTACCCAGCTTCGGGAGTCGCTTGAGGCTCGCAGCTCTCTGCTCGGGCGTATTAGCCATGACCTGCGGTCACCGTTGGGGAGCATCATCAACTACGCTCGTGAAGCGCGGGTCAGCTCTTCTGTCGGGTATTTACGGCGAATCGAGCGACTGGCCGGGCAGCAACTGAGTCTACTTGATGATCTTGTTGCCCTGTCCCGGGTAGAGTTGCAGCACATCGAACTGAGTCTGGCGCCCGGATACTTGTTCGGTTTTTTGCGTGAGATAGAGGAAGAGGGCAGCTTTCTCGCTCAGCGAGGCAATAACGTGTTGCGCTGCGACTTCGCCGAGGACCTGCCGGCCATCGTGAATGCGGATTTCCAGCAGTTGCGCCGGGTTTTGATGAATCTGCTGAGCAACGCGGCCAAGTTTACCCGCGACGGGCTGATCGTATTACAGGTCAGTGCTGTCCGTGAGGAGGCCAGCGTAAGGCTGCGCTTCACCGTTCGTGACACCGGTGTCGGGTTTCCTGCCGAGAACAGCTATCGGATGCTGGAAGCGTTTCGGCGAGGGGATAATGCGTCGGGGGTGGATGGATTCGGGCTCGGCCTGTCGATCGTTGTCGAGTTGCTGAAACAAATGGACGCGGCGCTTCAGGTGAACAGCGTTCCAGGCGGCGGGAGCGCCTTCAGCTTTGCTCTGCAACTGGAAGTCGGCTCGGAGGAAGAGGTCGACTCGGTATTTCACGAGGACTACGCCTCCGGTGTGGACGGCGACGGCTTCAGCATCCTGTTGGTAGATGATGTTGAGCTGACCCGCGAGTTTCTTGGCGATCTGTTGCTGGGTTACGGCTTTGATGTTGTGACCGTAGCAACTGCAGAAGAAGCTCTGGAAGAGCTTGAACGCTCGCCTTTTGATCTGCTGGTGACCGATCAGTTGATGCCGGGGATTGACGGCTGGGAGCTACTGCAGATTATTCGTTCGCGCTATGGGGCATTGCCGGTGTTGCTCTATTCGTCGCTGCCGCCGAGGCCTAAGGCTGCATACTCAGACCTAGCATTTGATGCTTCGCTGCTGAAACCGTCCAGTACCGAGGCGCTGCTGGAGCAGGTCCAGTCGCTGTGCGAGCGCAGGCGGCAGGCGGATTAGCACGGTCGACGGACGTCAGCTGCGCACGCCGAAGTAGGTTTCCAATGTGGCTACCGAGGTCATAGCATTCTGGTAGATGGTCATGCACAGTTTTTTCAGTACCGTCTCGTCAGGCGCGTTTTCGAGTTCGCTCTTCAGCGTCCGTGCGCTTTGCTCTAGCTTTCTCAGTCCAGAGTGTCCCGCCGTACTGATCAGATCATGCGCTTCGCGTGACAACGTCTGTGGGTCGGCGGCGTCGCCGAGAACCCGGAAACGTTCACCGCGCTTTATGCAGTCGGCGCTCAGCATCGCGAGCATGGATATAAATCGCTCGGTACTCACCAGTTGCTTCAGAGTCTCCAGCGGAAGAGGGTCCAGTACCGATGCGCTGTCCTCGGCTTCCGGCGCGGGGGGGCGGCGCGACGGTATGTCGGCCACGTTACCCAGGCACAGACGGCTCAGGGTTCTCCAGAGTAAATGCTGATCGATGGGTTTGGCGAGGTGGACATTCATGCCTGCCTGCAGCGATTTTTTTTCATCCTCCTGACTAGCGTTGGCGCTCATGGCGATGATTGGCAGTTTGTAGAGCCGGGTATTCTGGCGCAGGATGCGGGTCGCGCTGAGGCCATCGAGTCCGGGCATCATGACGTCCATCAGCACCGCGTCGTACTTGCGTTGGCTATTTTGGGTTAGCTGTTGCACTGCGTCGTAGCCATCCTCGACTTCGTCTACCAATATCCCCGCTTCGTGCAGGAACTCCTTCGCAACCAGACGGTTCACCTGATTATCGTCCACTAGTAGAACACGTAACCCGTTCAAACCCGGGTCAGCCTGTGGCGGTGTTGGTGAGCTGATGGTGAGTGGGGTGTCGGGCGCTGCGATGCCGACCTGCACCCGGAACCAGAAGCAACTACCTTTGCCTGGGGTGCTGCGAACGCCGACGTCGCCGTCCATCAGCTCGCTCAGACTGCGAGAAATTGCCAGGCCAAGCCCGGTTCCACCATAGCGACGCGTGATAGAAGTATCTGCCTGCTGGAAGGGCGCAAAGAGCTTTGCCTGTTCCTGCTTGCTCAAGCCGATGCCCTGATCCTCAACCTCGCCATACAGGCACGTTCCTTCGCCAGCGACTTGCTGCAGTTCAAGGCGAAGGGTAATGATGCCGTGCTCACTGAACTTGATGGCATTGTTGGTGTAGTTGAGCAGGATCTGATAGATCCTCAGGGGATCGCCGATCAGATTCGGCAACGCAGACGCCGGTTCAAACTCAAGCTGCAAGCCCTTGTCCCGGGCTTTGTCTCCAAGCATCTCCCTAGTGTCATCAAGCAGTTGCTGGGGCGAGAATGGAATGCGTTCGACGGTCAGATGCTTGCCGTCGATTTTGGAAAAATCAAGAATGTCGTTGATGATGCCGAGCAGGTGTTGGCCTGAGCGCACGAGCTTTTCCATGTGTTCGCGCTGGCGCTGTTCTAGCGGGTGTTTAAGAACCAGCTCGGCGAACCCCAGGATGGCGTTCATCGGGGTTCGTATTTCATGACTCATGGTGGCCAGAAAGTCTGATTTGGCCTTGGCAGCTTGCTCAGCCTGCTCCTTTGCGGTTTCCAGCGCCTGAGCTTGGGCTTTAGCTTCACTGGTATCAAGCCAGATGCCGTTTAGCAGTATTGCGCCGTCGCTGGTCTTCCGCGCACTGGCGAGGGTTTTCAGCCAGAAGCGCTGCGTTTCCGTCTCAACTTCCATTTCCATATCCAGCGGGCACAACTGGTTCAGGCTTTGGCTTATGAGGCGTTCCATCGCTCGGGTATGTTCAGGGCTTTTATCAACGCGAATTCGGTCCAGGCGCAATCCTGAGTGGCTGGCATCGAATGCCGCATCTCCGATGTAGCGGCTTGCCTTGCCGCTAAGGAACTGAAACCGCTGTTCTCCATCCGGATTGACGCGGAGTTGGAACACGGCTCCGGGCATTGCCTCGGTGAGGTCGATCAACTGCTGGGATATCCGCCTGTTCTCAGCATCGATCAGCGCTTCGCGCTCTAGCCGATCGGCACGTTGCATGTTGTCTCGGAATACCTCAAGCGCCTTTGCCATGCTGCCCACTTCGTCCTGTCGTTCGGTGTGATCAATAGGGCAGGCATAGTCGCGCAGGCTGAGCCTGTTCATGGTTCTGGTCAATTGCTTGATTGGCCGCGATATTTGCGTCAATGAAATGTAGGCCGACAGGCCAATGACAAGGATCAGGGCAAGGGTGAATGCGGCGGCGGTGTTCACCATTGTTGCGCGAGTAGTTGCACTGAGTGCCTCTGAGGTGGAGTTGAAATTGTTAACAGTGCGGCTTCGCAATACATCCATATTCTGGCGTATTGACTGGAGGGTTGGGTCGAACTCCTGGTGAATGATTGTCAGGGCTCGATCGCCTCGCCAGCGGGCAGCGGAGTCGATGACGGCGTTGGCCTGCTCAAATAGAGCCCGTTCCTGCTGGCGGATCAGGCTCAACTGGTGGCTGGCGTTGCTCACCAGCGGTGCGATCGTTGCCAGCTTATCGTCAAAGTCTTCCATGACGACGGCCAGTTGCTGTTGCGTCTGGCGCATGTCGGCGACTTCCTGTTCTGTCAGCACAGACAGGACCAGATGGCTGGCGTCGCTCAGATCGAGCATGGCCGCGCTGATCAGCAGTGATGCTCTGGCGTCCTGATTGAGCAGGGCACGATAGTCACGGTCTACCGCCCGCAGGCTGGCCAGTGAATACACCGTGATAATGACGGCAAGCGCGCCCAGCAGGGACACTAAAAAGACGATCCTGCTGGTGAGGTTGAATTTGCTGAGAATGTTCATCTGCTGGTACCGGGGAATGACGGCGAGAAGCTGGTAATGGCAGCCTTCAATTGAGCAACCGCCTCGGCATCACTCAACTGGTCATTAAGGTGACTGCTGACGATGGTGTATATCGCCTCTTTCACTTGGCCCGGGTTGGCGTTGCCCATGGCGACGGAACCCATAACGGTGCGCCGCATGTTTGAAGCGCGCAGATCGTTGATTGCCTGCTGGCCGCACAGGTCAAATGTGGCACTTGGCACATCAACTCTGGCCGGTGCCGCGCCCGTGGCAATGTTGACTCGTCGCTGTAGCTCGATGTCCATCAGCGAGCTGGCAAACGCCTCGCGTATCTCGGGTGTGGCGGGATAATCCTTGAAGAGCAAGTACTGGTCGCTGTTGAACAGAAACAGGCCCTGGGTATCAGGAAAGCGAAAACAGGCGTAGTCCTGCTCTGGAATCAGACCGTGCGCGCGGAACTCGCCATTGACCCAGGTGCCCTGAGCCTGCATTAACGCTTGGCCGTTGCGCACCAGGTCGGTAGCCTCATCCCAGCTGCGATTGTGCCTGCCGGCGTCCATATAGCTCCGTAGCTGGCGCATTCTCTCAAAGCTCTGCAGTAACAGTAGGTCGTCTGCTGCCGTGGGGGTGAGATCGAGGAATACCCGTCGATAGAAATCGGCACCGCCGGTGCCCGCGGCAACGTTCTCAAACAGTAATGTGTGTTCCCACGGCTCATTGCCGATTGCAAGCGGAGTAGCGCCTGCAGCACGTGCCTTATCGAGCATCTGCAGCAGCTCTGGCCAGGTATCGGGGGCCGAAAGTTCCAGTTGCGACAGCAGTTTCTGGTTGAGCCACAACCGGTTGGTTGCGTGCGCATTGATGGGGACGGCGACCCAATGGCCCTGATAGCGCGACAGCGCCTGAATCTCTGCGGGGATTACTTCTTCCCATTCCTGGTCTGCTGCGATGGCGTCGAGATTGGCCAGTTTGCCTTGCATGGCCCAATCCTGGATGTCGTAGCCAATTGCCTGGGAGGCCATCGGTGGTGCACCGGAGGCCACTCGTTGTCGGACGGCATCCATATAGCTCGATGTGCCGCTGCCTTTGCGCGCCGTGGTGATCCACTCGATGCCACGCTCAGCCTGATATTGCTGAATGACCTGAATACTCGCTTGCTCACCCGGCGACACCCACCAGTGCATGACATTAACCGCAGCAGCGGCCAGCGGTGCAATGGCACTCAGCGGCAGCGCGATAGATAGGGAAAATATCCGGAGTGACGACATGGTGACTGCTCGTTTTTCTTCAGGCGCTGGCAATCATGAGCCAACAGATGGCGTTCCACAATTGTACTTGCGCCACATCTTAGGTGCCTGATCAGGCGTTGCCTGTCCGCGCATTCAAAGGTGCGTGCCCGGCTCATATACCTCTGAGAGCAGGGGCCTGTCTGGCGCAATAACAGGCTGCTTGCGGTTGCTGTCGGCGGTAGGGCTTTGAATCGGCGGATTATGGTTCGTTTTCTGACGTTCCAGCTTTCCGGATTGTGGCCTGTTTGCGGGTTGCCCCCCTTCAATAGAATTCCCCTCGCGGGGTGGCGACCGGAGTTCAGTCGCGGTTTTTTCTACAGCACTTGAGTCTGACCGGCTCCAACGGGCCCACCCCTGACGAACAACTGAATGATCGGGAATGTTCATCATGTCTCGCCTGGACGCGACTCCCTCCGCTGTGGCGTTTCGATCTGACCTTACATTGGGTTACGTCTGAGCCGCTTGGTGGTGTTAACGCAGCTTCCGTCAAGGTGATCAATGGCATTGGTGTCGTTCGGATCTTGCTGATGAACCGCTCGGAGTAAGCTATGCGTACCCACCGTTCTACCTTGATGAAACAGTCTTCCCTGGCGCGTGGGCGCCGGTCTCTGGCGCTGGCGATTGGCTTGGCGATTTGCTCCATGAGTGCCCAGGCCGAAACCGACTCTTTGCGCGCCGTGGTGGCCGAGACGCTTGATAGCAACCCTGAGATCAGCTCCAGTCTGCAGGCTTACTACGCTTCTCAGCATGATGCTCGCGTTGCTGCCGGCGGTTATTTGCCCTCCATTGATGTTGATGCCTCGCTGGGGCAGGGCAATCGTCAGTTTGATAACCGCAGTGACTATTCTCGAAACTACGCGGAAATTTCACTTACCCAAATGCTGTTTGACGGCTTCCGCGTTCGCAATAACCTGGCCCATGCAGAGTACAGCAGCCGCGCGCTCTACTATGAGGCGCTGAGCGAAGCCGAGGCCAAGGCGCTGGAAGCGGCAGAGGCCTATCTTGATGTGCTTCGCTATCGTGACCTGGTCGGTCTCGCTCAGGAGAACCTGAGTCATCACCTGCGTGTGCAGCAGCATGTGGAAGAACGCGCAGAGAGCGGGGTGGGCAATCACGCTGATCTCAAGCAGATCGAAGGCAGGGTGTCGCTGGCACGCTCCAACCTGATGACCGAAGTTGCCAACCTGCAAAGTGTCACAGCCCGCTTCCAGCGTCTGGTCGGTCGTGCACCCAGCGATGACATGGACCCGGTCAGCATTCCGCAAGGGCGTGTACCGGATAGCCTTGAGCAGGTGCTCAATACCAGTTTTGCGAACAACCCTGCTCTGTATGCCGCTTTTGAGAATATCCGCAGCGCGGAGGCAGATCTGGGCGCTGCCAAGGCCAATCGTTACCCCACACTCGAGCTGGGTTTGCGTCAGGGTATTTACAAAAACAACAACAGCTTCGATAACCGCACCGATCCAGACTCCTATGGTAGCGAGAACATCGTTGAGTTGAGAATGCGCTATAACCTGTTCAACGGCGGCAGTGATCGGGCGGCCGAGCGCGCAGCTCACAGTCGAATCAATCAGGCCCAGAGCCTGCGTGACAAGGCCTGTGTCGATCTTCGTCAGACTGCGACTATCGCCTACACCGACATTCTCAACATCGAAGTCCGCAAGCAGTCGTTGGCAGCGCACCGTGACGCCTCCGGCAGTGTGATTGAGGCCTATCGTCAGCAATTTGATATTGGTCGCCGCACCCTGCTGGATGTTCTTGACTCTGAAAACGAGGCCTATCAGGCCGAGCGTGCTTATGTCGCTGGCAAGTACGATCAACAACTGGCAGAACTGCGGACGCTTCAGAGCATGGGGACGCTGCTGTCTACGCTGTCGGTGACGGGCGAGCAGGTTCCCACGCTGGAGGATGCCCTGTCCGGTGAGGCTGCTCCGGCTGAGAGCCGTTACTGCTCAGCCTATAGCGATGCTCAGTTGAACATTAGCCAATATGACCGTGCCATGCCGTTGGCCGAAACAGTAGGTCTGTCCGGCGACGCGTTATTCGACAGCGGCAGCGCTGAACTCAAGGCAAGCGCGCTGACCCGGATTAAGGACATCGTTGAGCAGGCGGCGCTGGGCGGCGGACGGGTAAAATCCGTTCGGGTCGTTGGGCATACCGACAGCACTGGCAGCGACGCACTCAATCGCTCCTTGTCACAGGCACGGGCGGTCGCTGTTCGCGACTTTCTGATCAGTGCTGGCGTGCAGGCCAGCGTGATTACCGCGACGGGTGTGGCGGCTGACCAGCCCGTCGCGAGCAACGCGACTGCCGAGGGGCGTGCGCAAAATCGCCGTGTCGAACTGCTGATCGAGCGGACTCAGTAGGTCGTTATCGTGCAGACCCCAAGCGGCGCTCAGATTGCGCATGATGCGCCTGATCCTCAGGTAGATGATCCGCTGAGTGCCTGCCTGCTGGCGCTGGCGACGGATCAGGGCATTGCTACCACTCGTGGTGCACTGGTAGACGGTTTGCCGCTGCAAGGCGGCAGATTGTCACCTTCGCTGTTTGAGCGCGCTGCTGACCGGCTCGACTTTTCAGTCAACCTGATACGCCAGCCGCTGGGGCGAATTAACACCCAGCTACTGCCTTGTGTGCTGTTGCTGGAGGGCAATCGCGCCTGCCTGCTCGATCAGATTGACCGTGACAGCAGGACCGCCCAGGTGCGGCAGCCGGAACTGGGCATGCAGCGCCAGGAGCTGGCGCTTGATGAGTTGGCGCCCATATTCACCGGGGTGGTCATATACTGCCGAAAGGCCTTTCGACCGGCGCCAGACCCTGCCCGCGCAGCGCAGCCAAGTGCCGATGAGCATTGGTTCTGGAGTGCGATCAAGGCTAACCGGCGGGTGTATCGCGATGTGCTGGTTGCGGCGTTCTTCGTCAACCTGCTGGCGTTGACGCTACCGCTGTTCGTGATGAACGTGTACGACCGGGTCGTGCCAAATCACGCGACCGATACTCTCTGGGTGCTGGCGGCGGGGGCGTTTCTGATCATCTGCGCGGACCTGACCTTGCGCATGCTTCGCAGCTGGTTTGTCGAACGGGCGGCGCAACGAGCCGATATGGTGCTGTCGTCGAGAATCATGCAACGCATTCTCGGAATGCGCATGGAGAAGCAGCCCGCTTCCATTGGCTCCTTTGCTGCCAACGTGCAGGCGTTTGAGTCTGTGCGCTCGTTCACCGGCTCCATGGTGGTGGTGGCGCTGATTGATCTGCCGTTCTTCCTGCTGTTCATCCTCATTATTGGATTGATTTCCGTGTATATGGCGGTGCCTGTGTTGGTCGGGGCTCTGCTGGTACTGCTCTATGCGCTGGCGGTGCAGGGGCGGATGCACAAGCTGGCAGAAAGCTCCAGCCAGGCCAGCGCCCAGCGCAATGCCGGATTGATCGAAGCGCTGGGCTCCGCCCAGATACTGAAGAGCTTTAATGCCACTGGGCGCATGCAGGCGATGTGGGAGCAGGCCACAATCTTTCTCTCGGCCTGCTCCGGCAAGCAACGGTTACTGGGAAGCTCGGTCGGTACCGGCGCTGCATGGATACAGCAGTCGGTGTCGGTGGTGATGATTCTGGTGGGCGTGTACCTGGTCATTGATGGAGAGATGAGCCAGGGCGCGCTGATTGCCGCCTATATGTTGTCCTCGCGTGCACTGGCGCCGGTATCGCAAGCGGCATCACTGCTGACTCAATACCATCAGGCGGCTACAGCTCTGCAATCGCTAGAGGGAATCATGGTCAGCGAGCAGGAGCGAGATCCGTCGCGGCAGGTGCTGAGCCGGCCCAGGTTGAGAGGCGAAATCGAATTTCGCAACGTCAGCTTTACCTACCCAGGAGAAGACCGGCCGGCGCTGTCTGATGTGTCATTTCATCTTCGTGCTGGTGAGCGGGTGGCCGTGCTCGGGCGTGCCGGGTCGGGCAAAAGCACGCTGGAGAAGTTGGTGCTCGGGCTGTATCGGCCGAGTTCCGGCAGCATTTTTATCGACGGCGTTCACATCGAGCAGCTTGATATCGCCGAGTTGCGCAGTGCGATTGGCTATCTGCCGCAGGATATCCAGTTGATCAGCGGCAGCGTGTACGACAACGTCACGCTCGGCATCGACTCTCCGGACCGCGCCCGCCTGCTGGAGGCAATAGAGCGCGCGGGTCTCAAGGGGTTGGTCGGCAATCACGCGGATGGTTTGGCCATGCCTGTTGGTGAAGGCGGACGCCGATTGTCTGGTGGCCAGCGGCAAGGTGTTGCGCTGGCGCGTGCGCTGATGCCAGACAGCGCCATTCTGTTGCTCGATGAGCCTACCAGCGCGATGGACAGCGTGATGGAAAATCACGTCAGCAGTGCGCTGGGCCAACTGTCGCGTGGCAAATCGTTGCTGCTGATTACCCACCGCACCAGCCTGCTGCACATGGTTGATCGGCTGATTGTCATGGATGGGGGCGGCGTCGTGGCGGACGGTCCAAAGCAGGCGGTCCTTGAAGAGCTTAATCGCGGTGCCATTCAGAGGAAAGCACGATGAGCGCGCGCGACGTAGATACCTCCAAGTCGGTAGAGGGCTCCGTTGAGCAGCAGGCTTTCGACGGGCTTGGTCGCCTGTCGGTCGTCGCTGCGGCGGGCAGTGGCTGGGTTGACCGGCTGTTTCGTCCGCTGTTCGCCGGGTTTTCCAGCTTTTCTGCCGACTGGCGTATTGCTGCCGACCAGAGCATTGCAGACCAGCGAGAGCTGCGCGCCCGTGGCCTTTTGTACACGGTTGTTCTGGCGTTGATCGGGTTGCTGGTCTGGGCGTCACTCGCCAGTGTTGATGAAGTCACCCGAGGCGAAGGCAAGATTATTCCTTCGCAGCAATTGCAGGTTATCCAGGCTGTCGACGGCGGGGTCGTTGAGGAAGTTTTGGTTAGCGAAGGTGATCAGGTCAGTAAAGGCGATTTGCTGGTGCGAATCGACCCGACGCGCTTTGTGGCGAGCTTTCAGGAAGGTGCGGTGAAGATGTTCGCCCTCAGTGCCAAGATCGAACGCCTTCAGGCGCTGGTCGATGGGACTGAGTATGCACCGCGCTACGACGCGCCACTGACGCCGGCCGAGCAGTTGGTGGCGGATCAGGAGCTGGATTACTACCAGTCCAGCCTGGATGAGCTGCAAAAGCGCTTGCAGATCGCCGAGGAGCAGCGCAGCCAGCGTTTGCGCGAGCGCGATGAAGTTGCCGCTCGCCTGCACGCTGCGCGTCAGGCGCAGGAGATGTCTGCTCGCGAACTGCGCGTAACCCGGCCACTGTTGAAGACAGGTGCGGTGTCCGAGATGGATATCCTGCGGTTGGAGCGCGACGAAGCATCGGCAAATGGCGAGCGTCGACAGGCCGAAGCAAAGCTGCGTCAGATCGAGGCCAGCATTCAGGAGGCCGCCGCGCGAATTTCCGAGGTCGAGTTGGGAATGCGCAATCAGTGGCGCTCGGAGCTCAGCGAGGCAACCAGTACCCGCAGCAGCCTGAGCAAGAACGTGGATGGTCTGGCGGATAGAGTGAAGTTCTCGGAGATTCGCTCGCCGGTCAACGGCACAGTGCAGCGGATTCTGTACAACACCATCGGCGGGGTAGTGCAGCAGGGGCATGCTGTGCTTGAGATCGTCCCGAGTGACGATCGGCTGGTGGTGGAAGCGAATATCGCGCCCAAGGACATTGCCTTTCTGCGTCCGGGGTTGCCTGCCACGATCAAGCTGCATGCCTATGACTTTTCAATATACGGCGGCATGTCTGCCTCACTGCAGCACATCAGCGCCGACAGCATTACCGATGATCGCGACAACACCTATTACCTGGTGCGCGCGGTGACCACAGACAACGAATTTGCCCAACGCTTTGCCGTGATACCAGGAATGACTGTCCAGCTGGACATCATGACCGGCAAGCGAACGGTACTCGACTATCTGCTTAAACCCATTTTGCGGGCAAAAGGGAATGCGCTGAGTGAACGCTGAGGCTTCACTCGGCGGTGCCGTGATTCGGGATGGTGCGGGCTGGACTGCAGTGCCGCGCTGACCGCAAAGCCGTTTGCTATCGGTTGGAAAACAGCCGAACGCCGCATCGTTTTTAACCGGCGCTTTGCGTCCGGATGGAATGCAATCAAGTGCGCGCCCGAGGGTTGGGCGGCCAGGGACATGAAAATGAGGTCACTATGAACACGCTGATTACTGTCGTCACTCTTGTTGGTGAAGCTTGGGCTCTGGCCTCTGGCGGCGCGCGCAGGGAATTGCAAGCGGGAGATCGTCTACTTGCCAGCGAAACGCTGATTGTCGAACCCGGCGCGCAGGTCGATGTCGACTTTGGCGACAACCAGGTGATCAGCTTCGTCGGCGAGCAAAGCATGCCGGTGGAAGACTTTTCCGAGCTGGTTGCACAGGTGTCCGTGCCGCAATCTCCCCAATCGCTGCAGCCGATAGAGTCCCTGACTGCCGAGACGGGTACCGCGGCCCGCAGTGAACCGACCGCCGATGTCCCAGTGACGCTGCAGGGCAGCAAGTTCATTCAATTGGTTCGGATTGCCGAGATCATTGAGTCAGATGGGCTTTCGCCGCTCGCCGTAGCACGTATTGAGGAGACTCTGCGTCCGCTGGATATGGGCTATCCGGCGTATCCTCGTGATATCGATGACTGGCGTGAGCATCGAGGTGGGGACGAACATGGTGAGGGGCTGCCCGCGCGTCGCCCCGGAGTTGATGTGGAGCTGCAGGGGGCCGGGGAAGACGGTATCTACAATGCAGCTGAGATCGGCAGCGATGGCACCGTCTCGGCACTGGTGACGCTGGATGACCAGGTGCGTGCAGGTGACAAGCTGGTGGTGACCGACGGTGACGACAACGTGCTGCTCGAGCGCATGGTTACCGAGCAGGATCTGCTTGATGGCGTCGTAGTTGAAGTGCCGGTAGCGGTTGGTCAAACCGATGTGGTGGTAAAGGCCACTGTGTCGGTCGACAACGGCAATAGTGCTTCCAGTGACGACAACAAACCCGTCGACAACATCGCGCCGGAGCCGCTGGTTTCTGAGCGAGAGGACGCAGATACCGACGTTATTGATCTGGAGCTTGACAGCTATTTCAGTGACAGTTCGCCGATCTCCTACGAGGTGCAAGGGTTGCCACCCGGCTTGAGCTTTGACCCGCAAAGTGGACGTATTACCGGCTCGCTGGATAACTCTGCCAGCCAGGGCGGTGACGGTTCTGATGGTCGCTATACGGTGACCATTGTTGCCACGGATTCTGCTGGAAACGCCACGACTCATGAGCTGGCCTGGACGGTGACCAACCCGGCGCCCACTGCCGCAGACGACACCAACAGCATCGCTGAAGATGGCCCGGCAACGGCTGGCAATGTGATCACTGGCGAAGGTGCCGACAACGGATCGGCCGCAGCGGATTCTGACCCTGACGGGGATGATCTGCTGGTAGTCGGCGTCGAGGCCGGCGCAAGTGGTAGCGACCCGGTCGGCAATGTCGGCGCTACGGTAACAGGGCAGTATGGCGAGCTGGTTCTTAGCGCCGATGGTTCCTATTCCTACGTGCTCGACAACGACAATCCGTTGGTCAATGCGCTGAAGGATGGCGATACCCTGACCGAGGTGTTTACCTATCGAATCTCGGACGGAGAAGGGGGGGAAGATACCGCGACCCTGACCATCACCATCAACGGCAACACCGACGGTGCCCCGGGCGTGAGTGTGGATGACCTGAACGGCGCCGAGGTGGGTGACAACAGCATCGCCGAGGATGCGACGACACCGGTCACCGGCACCTTTACCGTGACTGCCCCGGATGGCCTGAAGCAGATCAGTGTGGGCGGCGTCACCGTCACGGCTGAGCAGTTGGACAATCTGGGCACCACGCCGGTCAATATCACCGGCAGCGAAGGGCAACTGACCCTGACCGGTTTTGATGAAGCCACCGGTGAGGTGACCTACCGCTACCAGCAGAGCGGCACGTCGAAGGATCACAGCGCGGGCGACGACAGCGTCACCGACAGCTTCCCGATCATCGTCACCGACAATGCTGACGAGAGCACCGCGCCGAGTGATCTGGTGATCCTGGTTACCGACACCGCGCCCGAGGCCAACGCGGATACCAACAGCGTTGACGAAGACTCGGGCACGCCCGCGACGGGCAACGTTATCAGCGACACCGGCAGCGGTGAAGATGATGTTGGCGCGGACACCACCACAGTCACCGGCGTCACTACCGGTACTGCCAGCGGCGAACTGACCGGCGCCGTTGGCGGCAACGTAGTGGGCAGCTACGGCACCCTGGTGCTGGGCAGTGACGGTGAGTACAGCTATGTGCTGGACGACAGTAATGCCGACGTCAATGCGCTGAAGGACGGCGACAGCCTGACCGACACCTTCAGCTACACCATCAAGGATGCCGATGGCGACTGGAGCACTACCACCCTGACCATCACCATCAACGGCAACACCGATGGTGCACCGGGCGTGAGCGTGAGTGACCTGAATGGCGCCGAGGTGGGTGACAACAGCATCGCCGAGGATGCGACGACACCGGTCACCGGCACCTTTACCGTGACTGCCCCGGATGGCCTGAAGCAGATCAGTGTGGGTGGCGAGACTGTCAGCGCCGAGCAACTGGACAACCTGGGCACCACGCCGGTCAATATCACCGGCAGCGAAGGGCAATTGACCCTGACTGGTTTTGACGAAGCCACCGGTGAGGTGACCTACCGCTACCAGCAAACCGGTACGGCGAAGGATCACAGCGCGGGCGACAACAGCGTCACCGACAGTTTCCCGATCATCGTCACCGACAATGCTGACGAGAGCACCGCGCCGAGTGATCTGGTGATCCTGATTACCGATACCGCGCCTGAGGCCAACGCGGATACCAACAGCGTTGACGAAGACTCGGGCACGCCCGCAACGGGCAACATCATCAGCGACAGCGGCAGCGGTGAAGATGATGTTGGCGCGGACACCACTACGGTAACCGGCGTCACTACCGGTACTGCCAGCGGCGAACTGACCGGCGCCGTTGGCGGCAATGTAGTGGGCAGCTACGGCACCCTGGTGCTGGGCAGTGACGGTGAGTACAGCTATGTGCTGGACGACAGTAATGCCGACGTCAATGCGCTGAAGGACGGCGACAGCCTGACCGACACCTTCAGCTACACCATCAAGGATGCCGATGGCGACTGGAGCACTACCACCCTGACCATCACCATCAACGGCAACACCGATGGTGCACCGGGCGTGAGCGTGAGTGACCTGAATGGCGCCGAGGTGGGTGACAACAGCATCGCCGAGGATGCGACGACACCGGTCACCGGCACCTTTACCGTGACTGCCCCGGATGGCCTGAAGCAGATCAGCGTGGGCGGCGAGACCGTCAGCGCCGAGCAACTGGCTGACCTGAGCACGACCCCAGTGCTGATCAATGGCAGCGAAGGGCAACTGACCCTGACCGGTTTTAATGAAACCACCGGTGAGGTGACCTACCGCTACCAGCAAACTGGTACGGCGAAGGATCACAGTGCGGGCGACGACAGCGTCACCGACAGTTTCCCGATCATCGTCACCGACAATGCTGACGAGAGCACCGCGCCGAGTGATCTGGTGATCCTGATTACCGATACCGCGCCTGAGGCCAACGTGGATACCAACAGCGTTGACGAAGACTCGGGCACGCCCGCAACGGGCAACGTCATCAGCGACACTGGCAGTGGTGAGGATGACCTGGGTGCCGATGCCACCACGGTCACTGGTGTATCCACCGGTACGGTGACCACTGAGCTGACTGGCTCGGTTGGCAGCAGTGTTACTGGCAGCTACGGCACTCTGGTGCTGGGCAGCGACGGCGAATACAGCTATGTGCTGGACGACAGCAATGCCGACGTCAATGCGTTGAAGGACGGCGACAGCCTGACTGACACCTTCAGCTACACCATCAAGGATGCCGATGGTGACTGGAGCACCACCACCCTGACCATCACCATCAATGGCAACACCGACGGTGCGCCGGGCGTGAGTGTGAATGACCTGAACGGCGCCGAGGTGGGTGACAACAGCATCGCCGAGGATGCGACGACACCGGTCACCGGCACCTTTACGGTGACCGCGCCGGATGGTCTGAAGCAGATCAGTGTAGGCGGCGAGACCGTCAGCGCCGAGCAACTGGCTGACCTGAGCACGACCCCAGTGGTGATCAATGGCAGCGAAGGGCAACTGACTCTAACCGGTTTTAATGAAACCACCGGTGAGGTGACCTACCGCTACCAGCAGAGCGGCACGTCGAAGGATCACAGCGCGGGCGACGACAGCGTCACCGACAGTTTCCCGATCATCGTCACCGACAATGCTGACGAGAGCACCGCGCCGAGTGATCTGGTGATCCTGATTACCGATACCGCGCCTGAGGCCAACGCGGATACCAACAGCGTTGACGAAGACTCGGGCACGCCCGCAACGGGCAACGTCATCAGCGACAGCGGCAGTGGTGAAGATGATGTTGGCGCGGACACCACTACGGTAACCGGCGTCACTACCGGTACTGCCAGCGGCGAACTGACCGGCGCCGTTGGCGGCAATGTAGTGGGCAGCTACGGCACCCTGGTGCTGGGCAGTGACGGTGAGTACAGCTATGTGCTGGACGACAGTAATGCCGACGTCAATGCGCTGAAGGACGGCGACAGCCTGACCGACACCTTCAGCTACACCATCAAGGATGCCGATGGCGACTGGAGCACTACCACCCTGACCATCACCATCAACGGCAACACCGATGGTGCACCGGGCGTGAGCGTGAGTGACCTGAATGGCGCCGAGGTGGGTGACAACAGCATCGCCGAGGATGCGACGACACCGGTCACCGGCACCTTTACCGTGACTGCCCCGGATGGCCTGAAGCAGATCAGCGTGGGTGGTATCACCGTCACGGCTGAGCAGCTGGACAATCTGGGCACCACGCCGGTCAATATCACCGGCAGCGAAGGGCAACTGACCCTGACCGGTTTTAATGAAACCACCGGTGAGGTGACCTACCGCTACCAGCAGAGCGGCACGTCGAAGGATCACAGCGCGGGCGACGACAGCGTCACCGACAGCTTCCCGATCATCGTCACCGACAATGCTGACGAGAGCACCGCGCCGAGTGATCTGGTGATCCTGGTTACCGACACCGCGCCCGAGGCCAACGCGGATACCAACAGCGTTGACGAAGACTCGGGCACGCCCGCGACGGGCAACGTTATCAGCAACACTGGCAGTGGTGAGGATGACCTGGGTGCCGATGCCACCACGGTCACCGGTGTATCCACCGGCACCGTGACCACTGAGCTGAGCGGCTCGGTCGGTAGCAGTGTTACTGGCAGCTACGGCACCCTGGTGCTGGGCAGCGACGGTGAGTACAGCTATGTGCTGGACGACAGCAATGCCGATGTTAATGCGCTGAAAGACGGCGACAGCCTGACCGACACCTTCAGCTACACCATCAAGGATGCCGATGGTGACTGGAGCACTACCACCCTGACCATCACCATTAATGGCAACACCGACGGTGCGCCGCTGCTTACCCCTAACGATGATAACGGCAGTGGCACGGGTATCGAGGCCGCTGGTGATGCGACGGTATACGAATCAGGCCTGACCACCGACGGTCCCGGCATGCAGTCGGCTGCGGTTGCCGGTTCGATCCAGCTGAACACGGCTGATGGTCTCGCCAGTGTGACTCTTGGTGACGGCGCAAACGCGGTTACGTTGACGCTTGCGCAACTGCAAAGCCTCGGTACGACACCACAGCAGATCACCACGCCGTACGGGACGTTAACCCTGACTGGGCTGTCTGCTACCGATTCCGTTGGTGGCGTCCCCACCGTAGCGGAGCTGCAGTACAGCTACACCTTGGACCGTCCCTATGACAATGAGCAGGCTGGCGAAGATGATAACGCCATTGATGCTATTACTGCGGTTGTAACGGATGCGGGCGGGGCGAGCCATACAGACCAGTTGCAGATCAACATCGTCGATGACGCCCCTTCTGTTGGCACCGCTGAGAACGCCTCGGTCACTGAGGCGGGTTTGGCCGGCGGTAGCCGGGAAGGCGAAGGGGGAGCACCGACCAGCGTTTCCGGTGATCTGGATGTGCGGGTCGGGGCAGACAACACGGCCGGCAGCGGTGTCGCTGATGTCACCTTCGCCGCCAATCAGTCCACCCTTGAGGCACTGGGGCTGAGTGCCGGCTATGACGGCTCTGGTGATCCAGTCATGCTGCAGTACGTCATTAGCGCTGATGGTCACACCCTCACGGCGTTCAGCGGGGACGGCCGTAGCGCTGGCGATCAGGTTTTTGTTGTGTCTATCAACGATTCCAGCAGCAGCGATGCTTCCTACACCTTTACGCTAAATCGCCCGTTGAACCATGGCGGCGCGACGTCACTGAATCTGCCATTTGCCTATGACGTGGTGGATGGCGACGGTGACAACGACAGCGGTGATTTTGTGATTGCCGTCGAAGACGATGCTCCGGTCACAAGCAAGAGCATTACCGTTGACGAAGACAGCTTAGCCGGCAACGCAGCCAATACCTTTAACACCAGCGCTGATGCCAACCCTGAAAATACAACGGTTTATGACGTCAATGGCGTCCCGTTGACGGCAACTACCAACGGTGACGGCAGCGTCAGCTACAGTTATCCAGCCGGTACAGACGTCGCGGACAAGCATTTTTTCGGCACGGTCACGGTTAACTCCAATGGCAGTATCACCTTCGTGCCGGAGCCAAATTACAGCAACCACGATGGGGCGGACAGCTTCCGCTATGAGACGGTTAACGGTTCTGATATCGCCTCGGTAACGGTTACTGTAAACGTCACACCGGTTGCCGATGCGCCTCAGTTAAGTACCGATGCGGCTACCGTTACCACGAGCGAGGACGTCGCGGTTGCGCTTGGCCTGAACGCGCCGGCGGTTGTCGACAGTGGTGACCAGAACGGTGCGGGAGTTGCCGGCGACAACCCGGAGCTGCTGGGAGTGATAACGCTCTCGGGTATCCCGGCAGGTGCTGTATTGCTGGATGCCAGCAACAGTGACGCACTGCTATACGAGTCGACCGGTGATGCGATTACGATTGTGATCAGTGATGGCACACACATTAGCGGCATAACGGGCAACACCCTCACCCTGACGCAGCAGCAGTTCGAGGCACTGAAAGTACTGCCCCCCGAGGACGCGCATGAGAATTTCACGGTTGAGATGCGCGTTACCAGCTATGAGGTAGACAACACGGGAACGCCGATACCAGGTGTTGCTGGTGCCGAATCGTCGACCAGCGTTGTCGTCGATGTTGCAGCTGTAACCGACCCTGTGTCGCTCAGTTTTGCTGACGATACCGATACCCGCTCGCTGTCGATTAATGAAGACAGCACCTATGATCTTGCGGCGGCGCTGAAAGTTGAATATCCCGACAATGATGGGAATAGCCTGCCTGATGTTGATGGCAGCGAGGAGCGCTGGTTTGAGATCGCCGGTTTGCCGGAAGGCTCTACCGTAACCACTGCCGACGGCGTGATTGTGGTGACTGCTGCCAATCCGGTGGTCACTGTGCCAGCGGGCGGGCTTTCCACCAGCGCTACCGGGCTGCCGCAGATGGATATCACGCCGCCAGCGGACTACAGTGGCGCTGCGGTAGCGGTCACCGTCACCCTCAAGTCGCAAGACCGGGACGATGACAGCGCTGGTGTTGCACCGGTGGTGGAGCAGGATTCGGTCACCCTGAACCTGCAGGTTGACCCGGTGGCCGATGCGCCGGATGTGGAAGGGGTAACGACCCCTGAAGACACGGCGGTCAATTTCCTGGCCAATGTTTCGCCGGGCGATACCGATGGTTCTGAAGAACTTACCGGCATTACCATCAAGGATATCCCGGCCGGTTGGGTCATCGAAGATCACGAAGGCAATCCGCTGACGCCGTCAGGCGGCCAATTGGTGATTGACCCGGCAGATGTGCTTTCAGGTGATTACAAGTCCTACACCATCAAAGCACCGGACCACAGTAGCCTGGACACTACTCTGACGCTGGATATTTCGGTTCGCGACAACAGCAACGACGGCGCGGTCGGCCCGGCTAACCAGACCTTCACTGACATTCAACTTGAGGTTCAGGTTACTCCGGTTGCCGAGACTGTCGACACCGACTCCAACGATGCAGGTGGCAACGATGTCACTTTGACGCCTGGTCACGACTATCTAACGCCTGGCGCTGAAGACGCCTGGTTCTCCCTGGGGCAGGAGTCAGGATTTAACCTGGCTGACAACTGGAGCAATGAAGACAGCGCCAGTGAAAAGGTGTTCGCGCTGCTGACGCCTGAGCTGGTTGTTGGTGACGGCTCAAATACCGACGCTATCGGTTCCAGTTTCCGTTATTCAACTGATGGCGGTACAACCTGGGTAACACAGGTTTACGGCGGCGACCCGATCGAAGTGCCTGTCGAGTACCTGAATACCCTCCAATTCAAGGCCGCACCGGACTTCTCCGGGTCCTTCTCGATTGATGTTCAAGCCGTTACGCGAGACTACGATGAGGATGATCTGGCAGGCCGCAACGTTGATGAGTTGTCACCTGCCGAGCTGGCCGCGCTGAGCTATAACGAGGCTGTCAGCGGTAACGCAGTGTTGACCAACGTCTTTATTGCACCGGTTGCCGATACTGCGACAACCACAGTAACTGCGCATGTCAGGGGGCTGGAAGATGAGGCGATGCCGCTGTCGATTCGGCCTAGCAGCTCTGACCCGTCAGAAACATTCAATGTCACCATTTCGGCAATTCCGGACGGAACCACGCTGGTCTACGACGGTATTACGCTGACTCAGGATGCGACCGGTCTGCCGGCCGGTTTCAGCATCGTATCGACGGGAGACGGTTCCTGGTCTGTTGCCATCGACGACTTTGACCCGGCCAAGGGCGGGGCCATGACTATTACCGCGCCACCGAACAGTAATGAGCCCTTTACCCTGACGGTTGATACGGTTTCGGTTGATACCCTGACTATCCCGGGCGACCTAAACTCGCCCTATGTCAGCGAGTCTTCTGCCTATCAACTGGATATTCTGGTTTCACCAAAAGGCGTGGCAGACTCAGCGGAACTGACTATCGTCGATCCGGCGGACCAGAGCTTTCAAGAAGCGGATGTCGACGCAAATGGAGGGGTGCCGCTCAATCAACTGGTTACCGGCGCTTCGTTGACCGACAGCGATGGTTCAGAAGTCCTGAGTTTCAAAGTCAGCAACCTGCCCGCTGGCTTCACTCTGATCGGCGGGACGCTGATAGGCGACGGAGTCTGGTCACTGACGGAGGCGCAGCTGCAGACCGCGGTGCTGGTCACTCCGCCGAACTTCAACGGTACTGCGTCGTTTGATCTGTATGCAGTGACGACGGAGAACGACGGCGACTCGTTGACTGATCCGCATGTTGTCAGCGTGAGGGTAGAACCGTCACCGGAAGCGAGTATTAACCTGACCGCCTCCATTGATGAAGATGTCAGTACGGCACTGTCATTCGGTATTCAACATCAGAACGGCGATACCGATGAGCAGCTGGATGCGGTGTGGTTGAGCGCATTGGATGTAGATGGTGCCACTGACTTTACGCTGACCTACGGCTCTGGTGGTGTTTCCCTGGCACAGGCTGTGTCGGACGGTTTACCGGGAATCACGCTGGAAGACGGTTGGTACAAACTGTCTGGCGAGGCGCTCAACAGTATCCACGCCCAGGGGCGCGAGAACTGGAGCGGCTCTGCTGAAATCGATGTCCATTATCTGATTACCGATCCGGCGGCAGATGGCACAGTGAGCGATGTTCAGAGTTCTACCGACGATTCCTACAGCATCACGGTCAACCCGATTACCGACCAGCCGGTGCTGACGGTGACCTCTGGTGCTGATTCCAGTCTGGCGGCGCCGGCAAACGTCGTTGTTGAGCTGAACATTGCTAACCAGGGCGGCGACTATGATGGCAGCGAACAACTTAATCGCATTCTTCTCGACAATGTGCCGGACGGTGTGATCGTAGAGAATGGCGAGTATCTGGGGAACGGTCAGTGGATGCTGGTGCCGGAAACGGCGTTTAACGGCCAGCTTACCCCGTCTGTCACCTTGAGGGTGCAGGCCCGCGCCGGCGGCCTGGATGATCACCAGATAACCGTTACCGTGATCACCGAAGACGCCAACAACGGCCAGCAGCTGAGTGACAGCACCAGCGTCAGCCTGAGTACGACGTTCGCTGAAGGCGAGCCAGCGCAGCCCGCAGAGATTCAGCAATGGGAGCAAAGTGCTTTCGAGCCGACTGAGGACACCGCGTTTTCGCTGGGTGAGGGTATCAATGCGAGCATTGAGGACGGCGTAACCGACAACGGCTTCACTGTCACCCTGACCGACTTGCCAGCGGGCACAACCGTGTCCGGCATGCGCTTGACCGTCATCGACGGGCAGGAGGTCTGGACTGCATCGGGAGTCGGCGGGGACGCTGAGCTGCAGACGCTGCTCGACAATATTGTGGTGACGCCTCCGGCTGACTGGAACAAGCATGACGGCGATTTTGTCTACGACGCCAAATTGACCACCTACGTCCCATCCGGCGGGCGCGCCGAAGCCGCGATTACGATGCAGCAGTCGGTGATTCCTGTCACTGATGACGCAGACGTGTTGATCAGCGCGCCGGCTGTCGCCGAGGGTAATGATGTTGAGATCAGTATCGACCTGTCCAACCCGGCAGATGATCCGAACTGGACGCTGATCGATGGCAATATTTATCTAACGCTGGACGAGCCGACGGCGATGCAGGGCGGTGTGCTGCAGGATTCGTCTGGCAATCCGCTGACGCTGACCAGTGTGAGCGGCGTGAGCGGTGTACCGGACGGCAGCTACTACGTGATCGATGTCGCTGCCGGCGGAAATAGCGTCGACTTGCGCTACACCCCGGTGGACCAGCATGTCAGTGGTTCGATCAACCTCTCTGTCATCTCCCGGGGTCAGGAGCTGGACTCCAGTGTGGTCAAGACCACAACCACAACGGCGACGGCAACGGTTGAACCGGTCAACAGCGGCTACGACTTTTCCGTTGCTGACACCACTGGCGCCGAGAATACGTTTGGGCAGGTCACCGCAAACAAGTCAAATGTTATTCAACTGAACGTAACCGATGGCGGTCTGGTAGATGCAGACGGTTCGGAGGCGGTCGGGACAATTCTGTTGAGCGGTCTGCCCAACGGCTTCCTGGTGTATGTGGGTGACAGCGCCGCCGATGCCACCTTGGCCAGCCTTGGCAGCAACGCTGGCAGCGCTGGTGATGGCACCAATACCTGGTTGTTGGGCGACGGAGAACTTCCCGCATTTATCGGGATCCTGCCGCCAGCCCACTGGAGTGGTACGCTGGAGCAACTGCGCCTGATCGTAAATAGTCAGGAAAGCAGCCTAAGCGAGATTACTGCAACCGAGCAGGGGTTCTCTCTTACCGTTGAGGCTGTGGCCGAGGGGCTGGTACTCACACCTACGCCTAGTTTCGGCAACGAGGGTGAGATTATCCAGCTGAACCTGAACGCCGAGATGAGAGACATCGAGCAGGTTGATGCCACTGACGCGTCGATAGAAACCATCAATCTGCAATTCAAGGGCATGGGAGAGCATGCGGCGTTCTATCTGGATGGTGTGCTGATTAGTGGTACAGAGAACGTCAGCTACGCCGACGGCGTTTACACTCTGGAAGGACTGACCCAGGACGAGGTAAGTCGGTTGGGCTTCGTGCAGAGTGTCGATGCTCTGGGTGAGGTTCAGGTGCGAGCCCAGACGGTCGAGAGTGAGAATGGTGATACCTCGGCATGGACCCACGAGGAGTCTGCTGCCTGGGCTGAAATCACTACCAACATTACGCCGCAATACGGTACGGCCGGTGACGACCAGCTGCTGTGGACTGGATCGCTGATTAATGGCAGAGGGGAAGACGACACCATTCAGCTACGCTTTGATGAGTCGGTCACCGGCAGTGAGCTGAGTGGTTCGGCGCGGAATATCGAAGCCATTGATCTGACAGGCAACGGCGAAAACAGCATTGCCAGCCTGAGTGCGGAAGACGTGTTTGATATGACTGATGCCCGCAATACGCTGCGTATTGATGGTGATGGTGCCGGCGTGGACAGCGTTGAACTCAATGCCTCCAGCGGCTGGACTCTGGATGCCGGGGCCAGCGTGGCTGGTTACGATGTCTACACGGCAACAGTCTCTTCTCAAACGGTTGTGCTGGAGGTGGCGCAGGGCGTGCTGGTGGAGTAATCCACTTGATGGCAGGCTGCGCCACCCCAGGTTCATTGGGATGGCGCAGCTTGTAGTACCGACCTTCGGGCAGGCAGAATGCAGCGTCTTTTGACTCAGAGACAACGGAATGTTGAAACTCGTGCTGCCTGCATTGCTGTCGCTGGTATCGCCCTTGGCTGCTGCCCAGGATGCCGAACCTGCACCATTTGAGCTGTATCACTGGTGGGGCTCCGCCGGAGAGCGGGATGCGGTGACCACTCTGCGGCGGTACGTCGAGCAGCTAGGTGTGCGCTGGGCGGAAAGTGGTCGTGTTCAGCAGGGCAACCTGATTGGCTACCGCCAGACATTGGCGCAGCGAATAGAGCAGGGCGACGGGCCTGACGCCGCGGTTGTTCTCAGTACCGATGTTCGGCAGTTGATGAACTCCAACGCTTTGCTGTTGCTGGACGATGTCGCTGCGGCCAATGACTGGGACGAGGTTGTCCCCACGGCGGTGCAGAGGCTTTCTCGCGTAGAAGGGCATTGGGTCAGCATTCCCATCAACATCCATTCAACCAACTGGATCTGGCTAAACGCGGCGCTAGCACACCAGTTGGATCTACCGGTGCTGGATACCTGGGATGATTTTATTGTTGCGTTGGAGAAGGCGCGGCAAGCGGGTCTTGTGCCATTGGCTATAGGTGATGAGGCGGGGCAGCACATGTTGCTGTTTGAGGCCGTCAGCGCTGGGGTGGGCGGTGCCGAGTTCTATCGGCGGGTCTTTCTCCAATTGAAGCCGACCGAGCCTGACCTGGAGCTGCTGAAAGTCGTATTTGCGCGGATGCGTGAACTACGCGATTACGCTCAAACCCCAGGCCTCGGTTTACGTTGGAACGAGGCAACCGCAATGGTGCGTACCGGGCAGGCTCTGGTTCAGTTGCAAGGCAGCTGGGCTATTGCCGAGTTCAATCATTTTGGACTGGTGGAAGGGCAGGACTACCTTTGCCAGCGTTTTCCAGACACTCAGGGCATGGTGCTTTTCAACAGCGACCAGATAGTTGTGTTCCGTAACCAGAGGACATCGGATTCCGTTCGCGCAGCATTCGCGACTGCGCTAATGAGTCCGGAAGTACAACGTGAACTCAACATCACCAAAGGGGCCGCACCGGCCAGGGTCGATGCCGTAGCAGACGGCTTCTCAGGTTGTGGGCGCAAGGCAATTCATGATGTGCGTATGGGCAACATGCGGGGTACGCTGCTGGAGTCCATTGCCATGAGCGGTGCCAGCCCCATGTCAGTGTCCCATGCATTTTATCCCGTGGTCAGCGGTCACTTCCGGGGAGAAATCTCAGATCAGGAGGCGCTGAGCAGATTGCAGGCTATTTGGACAAGCCCGTGATATGCCGCGACCCGCAAAATACGGCCGGCGGCCGGACCAGGGGCCTGGAGGTATCTAAGTGATGAGTAAGGATGACGGCAAGGGGCTTGGAAAACGCTGCCCGCGCAGGTTCACCGATTGGCGTCCGACGCGCCTGTCGGCGGTGCTGGTGTCTTTGCTGGCGGCTGCCCGCGCAGCGGTAACCGGATCACTCAGGCCATCGTTACCGATCTATCCCGAGTCGGCACAGTTTCGCCATGAGCGCTTTCGCAACAAGGTGTCGCGTGAGCCAATGACGTTTCGGCAGGGTCTGGCGGTCTGGCGTGACTTCCTCTTCAACAAACCGTCAGGAACGGTACCGGGTCGGGCTATATCAGTGCAGCCGTTGGCTCAGGCTGATCTGCTGGCGGCGCCTGACAACAGCGTCTGGCGGCTCGGCCATTCCAGCCTGGTGTTCAAACTCAATGATGCCTTCTGGCTAACCGATCCGGTGTTCAGCAAGCGCGCTTCGCCAGTGCAGTGGTTTGGGCCAAAACGCTTTCATGCGCCGCCTATCTCGATTGCCGAGTTGCCACCGATCAAGGTGGTGGTGCTGTCGCACAATCATTACGACCATCTGGATCACGCTGCAATTCGGCAGCTGCAACACAAGGTCGAGCAGTTCATTACACCGCTGGGTGTCGGCGCGACGCTGATCCGGTGGGGCGTGCCGCCTGGCAAGGTGCGGGAGCTGGACTGGTGGGACGACGTCGAAATCGATGGTGTGCGTGCGACGGCGACACCGGCGCAGCACTTTTCCGGTCGCGGCTTCTCGGACGGCAACCGTACGCTCTGGTGCTCATGGGTGCTGCAACGCCCGGACAGCAAGCTGTTTTTCAGCGGTGACACCGGGTATTTCGACGGATTTCGCGAGATAGGTGAGCGCCTGGGCCCGTTTGATATCGCTTTTATGGAGACCGGGGCCTACAACCCGCGTTGGGAGTATGTGCACATGCTGCCTGAGCAGACCCTGCAGGCCTTCCTCGATCTCAAGGCGCGTTGGCTGTATCCGATTCACAACGGCACCTTTGATCTGTCGATGCACACCTGGGACGACCCGTTTGAACAGATAACCAGACTGGCCGAGCAGCACGGTGTGACGCTGACCACGCCGCAGATGGGGGAACATCTTGATATGTCTGCGCCGCATGGCGGCAGCCAGTGGTGGCGACTGTTAACAGAGTGACGGCCGGGCGTGGGCGCTCAATGTCGTCATGAACAGGGCAGACAAGGTCAGGACAACAAGGTATTTCATCGAAGACTTTTTCCGGGCTGTGCGCGGCGACCTGAGCAGGGGCGCCGCGCCTCAGCTTTTACGGATCAGGTAAATGCCGGCGATCACCAGTGCCGTGCCACCGAGCTGCACCCAGGTCAGCGGTTCGGCCAGCAGCAGCCAACTGAAGAAAATGGTCATGACCGGACCAAGCATCCCCACCAGAACCGTTGGCCCTGCACCAATACGCTGAATCGCGCCGGACTGAAAGAAGATCGGCAGCACGGTCGAGAACAGCGCCATGGCAGCGCAATAGGCGTAGATCGGTAAAGGCTGGATCAGGTCGCTGATCGGGTTGGTCACCACAAAGTGCAGCTGCGCGGCGAGGATCGACACGATCAACGCCAGAATGGAGAACCGCGCAGCCCCGAGCTTGGCGATCGACACTTCGGCAAAGGCGGTATAGCAGGCGTATGACACGGCCGAGGCGAACACCAGAGCAGCGCCGATCCAGGGCGCAATGCTGTCTTCAGCGAACTGGTGGTCGCTGAGAAACACCAGACTCACACCCGCGTAGCAGAGCACCAGGGCGCCGATCAGACGCGGGCTGGCGGTTTTACCAAGAAACAGCAGGCCGATCAGGATGGTGATGGTCGGGTAGGTGAACAGGATTACCCGCTCCAGCCCGGCAGAGATGTACTGCAACCCGGCAAAGTCCAGAATCGACGCGCCGTAGTAACCGGTCAGACCGAGAAAGATCAGCAGCGCCCAATCCTTGTGGTTGAGGCGGGGGCCAGTGCGCAGATAGGCGTAACCGCTGAGCAGGAACATCGGCAGCGAAAACAGCATGCGCAGCGAGAGCAGGGTAATCGCGTCGACGGGGCCGACGAGATAGGCGAGCTTGACGAAAATCGCCTTGAACGAGAAGCCGAAGGCGGCGAGGACGGCGAGCAGCATACCGGTTTGTCGTGGGGTAAGGGCGGTGCGGGTCATGGAGCACTCTGCTGAGTTTGTTCAACTTGTTGGATGCTATTGTGCTTTCGCTGCCTATAGAATTGCGTTTTCCCCACTGAAGCGTTCGTATTTTTCGAATTCACATGAAATACAACCTGACCGACCTGCGATTGTTCATCGCCATAGCCGAGTGCCAGAGCCTCACACATGGGGCCGAACGGGCATTCCTTGCGCCATCTTCCGCCAGCCACCGAATCAAGATGCTGGAGGCGTCGCTTGGTACGGTGTTGTTGCACCGTCGCTCGCGCGGGGTGGAGCTGACACGCGCCGGCGAGATATTTCTGCGTCATGCCCGTCAGGTGTTTGCCCGACTGGAGCAGATGCATTCGGATCTCGCTCCCTTTGCCGAAGGGGTGCAGGGGCATGTGCGGCTGTGGGCCAACACGCACGCGATTCACAGCTACCTGCCGAATGATCTGGCGGCGTTTCTGGCTGAGCATCCGCAGGTCAGTGTGAATCTGGAGGAGCACACCAGCGCCGACATCCTCGCCGGTGTTGCTCGCGGTGACGCAGAAATCGGCATCGTTGCCGGCTACGACGACTATCAGGAAGTTGATCTGGTGCCATATCGGGCGGATCGGCTGGTCTTGATCACCGATCCAGGGCATCGTCTGGCGACAGCCGGTTCATTGGCGTTCGCCCAGGTGATTGGTGAGCCCTTTGTCATGCTGCATGCGGGCTCGGCGATCCATACCTTCACCATGAATACCGCTTCCAACATGGGCTCTCATTTGAACGTGCGCGTGCAGGTCAACAGCTTCGAGGCGGTATGCCGAATGGTTGCCGCTGGGGTTGGGGTTGGTCTGGTGCCGCGTGAAGCAGTCAAGCTGTCGGGCCGCCAGCCGGTATCGATCATCGAAGTGGAAGACGGCTGGGCCCAGCGTGACCTGAAAATCTGCACCAGCAGCAAGGCACCGGTTTCATCGTTCGCCCGCGCCCTGATCGATCATTTGCTCGCTGAATAGCCCCTCAACAGCAGACTGACCAGTCCGGTAATTGGCAGGATCGTCCGCCTTGTGCCCCTTATCAGCGGAGCCAGCCTCTCTACAATGGGGTATCGCCGCGCTGCGCTTGGCGCGGTCATCGCATCGTTCACGTCCACCGATGCCGACAGGTGCCTCGCACCTGCGCGTCGGCCAACAACGACAACAGGGGGCGAGCATGAGTCAGCGTGTGTTATCCGGTGATAGTGAGTACCTTAAAAGCGGCTACGCCAAGGCCTACAAGTCAACGGCGGGCAGTCAGGAGGCGGTCGATGCCGCCGAGCTTGAGCGGCTGCATGCAGCACTACTGCGCGACGGCTATGTGATTCTGGAGCGGATTGTCCCCGAGGTGCAGGTCGAGCAGATCAGCGCCGAGTTGCGCAGCCTGCTGCCCGCGCACTGCGGCCGCAACGATTTCGAGGGCACGCTGACCCAGCGGCTCTACGCGGTGGTTACCAAGACCCTGGCCTGCAACCCGCTGGTGGAACATCCGCTGGTGCTGGGGTTGCTGGATCGGGTGCTGGCACCGAACTATCTGCTGTCGCAGCTGCAGGTAATCAACATTCTGCCCGGCGAGCAGGCGCAACCGCTGCACCACGACGATGCCTTCTACCCGGTGCCGCGTCCACGTCCGCATTTCGGCGCGGCGACCATTATCGCGATGGACGACTTTACCGCTGACAACGGCGCAACCGTGGTTATTCCCGCCAGTCATACCTGGGACGGCCATGCGCCAACGCCCGACGACTGCGCCAGGTCGATCCCGGTGATCATGCCCAAGGGTTCGATGGTGCTGTTTCTCGGCACCCTTTGGCATGGCGGTGGTGCCAACCAGAGCGCCGCGCCGCGTCTTGCCGTGACGGCGCAGTACTGCGAGCCCTGGGTACGTCAGCAGGAGAACTTCAGCCTGTCCGTCCCGCTACCGCGCGCCCGCGAATGCAGTCCGCATATCCAGCGCATGCTGGGATATTCGATCCACCCGCCGTTCATGGGCATGGTCAACGGCATGCATCCTAGGCGGCTGCTGGAAGACAAGCCCAGCTGACCCACTCCTCACTCACTCCTGATCAAGAAGCAGTAACGCTATGGCAACAGAAGGTCTGATTTACCCGCTTACTACACCCGCACTGGGCGCGACGCTGGAGGTGCAGCCGGGCGTGCTGTGGATTCGCATGCCGCTGCCGTTCAGGCTGGATCACGTGAACCTTTGGGCGTTGCGTGATCGCGACGGCTGGACGCTGGTCGATACCGGCGTCTGGACCAAACAGGCGATGGCCGTCTGGGAGCAGCTGTTTGATGAGGTACTTGGGGGGCTGCCGGTAACGCGGGTCATCTGTACTCACCGTCATGCCGATCATGCCGGTCTGGCCGGCTGGCTGGTCGAGCGTTTTGGCTGCGAGCTGTGGATGCCTCATATCGAATATCACGCCTGCAACGCGGCGCGGCTGCAGGGCCGGGAAGCCCCCGAGGTGGAGCTGGCGTTCTACCGTCGTGCCGGCTGGAATGACAGCGCGCTTGCTTACTGGCGCGACAACTACGGTGGTATCTCCAGCATGGTGCACCCGTTTCCCGAGCGCTTCCGCCGTATCGGTGACGGCGACGTACTCAGCATTGGCGAGCACGACTGGCAGGTGATCGTCGGCCAGGGCCATACCGCCGAGCATGCCTGCCTGTACTGCGCGGAACTTGAGTTATTCATCTCCGGCGATCAGGTATTGCCGCTGATTTCATCCAACGTATCGGTACAGGCCCGCGACCCGGATGGCAACCCGTTGGGTGAGTGGCTGACCTCGATGCGCCGGATTCGTGATGTTGTCAGCGATCGCGTGCTGGTGCTGCCGTCCCACAACGCCTGCTTCCAGGGTTTGCACGCACGGATCAATGATTTGGTCGACAGTCAGCAGGCGCTGCTGCACCAGCTGCGCGACGAGCTGCGCGAAGCGCGCCGCAGTGTCGATATTTTCGAGTGTTTGTTTGGTCGGCCGATTGGCATGGATGACGGCATCGTGCTGGCGTTGGCGACCGGTGAAAGCCGCGCCAACCTCAACTGTCTGATTGCGCAGGGCCAGGTCGAAATGCAGCGCGATGCCCATGGCGTGGAGTGGTATCGGGCCTGCGGGCACTAAATCAGGTGGTCAACGCTGGGCGAGCGTGCTTGCGGCCAAGCCGCTCGCGCATCGCGTCGCTGGCGGCCGGCCCCGGCTGCACTGTGCACTGTTCCGGCGCTAGCACACGGCCATCCTCCGGGTCGGTGAAGGCCAACTGCAGGCGCTTGCCGGTGTCACGATCCACCACCTGCACGCTTTCGCCCTCAGCGGCATAGTGGCGATTGCCCCAGTCAACGAAGGCCATCAGCACCGACGCAAAATCCTCACCCTTTGCCGTCGGCACGTATTCGTAGCGCAGCGGCCGCTGGCTGTAAGGCACCCGTTCTAGCATTCCGGCCTCGACCAGTGCGTTGAGGCGTCGGGTCAGCATGTTTGGCGCAATGCCTAAACTCTGTGAAAACGCATCGAACCGACGTAATCCATGCAGGGCATCACGCATTAACAAAATACTCCACCACTCGCCGACCTGATCCAGGCTGCGGGCAATGGGGCATTCGGCGTGGGTGAGCTTCTTTCGCTGCATAAATCTGATCGTCCGGTTGCATACAAGTCTGGTTCAGAATGTTACTTTCATTATGATAGTAACGTCCATCTGCTATTGGACTTTCCCGAAACGAAGGAGCAGGACTCTGATGAACAAGCGCATTGTGGTCACCGGCATGGGCGCAGTATCGCCGCTGGGAACAGGGGTGGAAGCGGTCTGGCAACGGCTGACGGCTGGTCAGTCCGGCATCCGCACGTTGCCCGAAGAGCTGATCGGTGACCTGGCGGTTCGCATTGGCGGCCAGGTACCGAGCGTCGAGCAGGACCCGCAAGCCGGGTTCGACCCGGACTGCTACCTGCCGGCGAAAGAGCAGCGCAAGATGGACCGCTTTATCCTGTTTGCCATCGCCGCTGCGCAGGAGGCACTGACCCAGGCGGGTTGGGCTCCGCAGGACAGCGAGGGGCAGGAGCGTACCGCCACCATCATTGCCTCGGGCACTGGCGGCTTCCCGGCCATGGTCGAAGCGGTGCGCACTACCGACAGCAAAGGTCCGCGCCGGCTGTCGCCGTTCACCATCCCGGCCTTTCTCTGCAACATGGCTGCCGGCCACATTTCCATTCTGCACGGCTTCAAGGGGCCGCTTGGTGCACCGGTTACCGCCTGTGCAGCGGGCGTGCAGGCGATTGGTGATGCGGCGCGGATGATTCGCGCAGGCGAAGCCGACATTGCCATCGCCGGCGGCGCCGAGGCCTGCATTCACCGCGTCAGCCTCGGTGGCTTTGCAGCAGCGCGTGCGTTGTCTGGCAGCCACAGCGATGCGCCGGAAAAGGCCTCGCGGCCGTTCGATCAGGCGCGGGACGGTTTTGTCATGGGCGAGGGCGCAGGACTTTTGGTGATCGAGTCACTGGAGCACGCCTTGGCCCGCGGCGCGACGCCGCTGGCCGAATTGGTGGGTTACGGCACCAGCGCCGACGCCTACCACATGACCGCCGGCCCGGAAGACGGCAGCGGCGCGCGGCGTGCAATGGAGCAAGCGCTCAAGCAGGCGGGCGTTGCCCCGGAGCAGGTGCAATACCTCAATGCCCACGCCACCTCCACTCCAGTCGGTGATCTGGGGGAACTGGCGGCACTCAAAGCGTTGTTCGGTAACAGTGATGGCCCGGCCATCAGCTCGACCAAGTCGGCCACCGGCCACTTGCTGGGCGCGGCTGGCGGCATCGAAGCGGTGTTTACCGTGCTGTCGCTGCGCGACCAGTTGGCGCCAGCCACGCTCAATCTCGATAACCCCGATGAGGCGACGGCCGGGCTCGACCTGGTACGCGGCGGTGCACGGCCGATGCCGATCGAATACGCGCTGTCGAATGGCTTTGGCTTTGGCGGAGTCAACGCCAGTGTGTTGTTCAAACGCTGGGCGTCGTAGATACCGTCTTGGGGGGACTCTGTGCTTGATTAGGTACAGGGGAGGGAGTGCAGAAGGGAAAAGCAGATGGCGCGGGCGGCGGCGTGGAGCCGCCCGCAACCTTTCCGATTTCAGGCCCTGAGGCCCAAACTCAGAACCAGGCGTCTTGCATGTCGTAGGTCAGGCGGTTGCCGGCGCTCAGCAGGCGGGCCTGGCTGGCGAGGCTGGCCAGTTCCCAGTCCATGAAGTAGCGCGCGGCGTGCAGCTTGCCCTGGTAGAAGTCAGCCTCGCTGCCTTCTGCGCCAGCCTCCAGCGCGCGTTCGGCCACCAGTGCCTGACGCAGCCAGATCCAGCCGACAACCACGCGACCAAACAGGTCGAGGTAGGCGGTGGCATTGGCCAGACCCAGATCGACGTCAGCAGCGACCTGTTGCAGCAGATCGCTGCTCACCTGATCCAGAATGCCAACCGCGTCGTTCAGCGCCGCGGCCATGCCAGCGCATTGTTTGCTGGTGCCGGCTTCGGCAATGCTGGCGCGCGCTGCGTCGAGGAACAGGCGGTAGCCCTTGCCGCCGCGTTGGCTCAGCTTGCGGCCCAGCAGGTCGAGCCCGTGGATGCCTTCGGTGCCTTCGTGGATCGGGTTCAGACGGTTGTCGCGGTAGTACTGTTCCAGCGGATATTCGCGGATGTAACCGGAGCCACCAAGGATCTGGATGCCCAGATCGGAGGCGATCACGCCGTACTTGGATGGGTAGGACTTGACCATCGGGATCAGCAGATCGAGCAGCTCGTTGGCGTCTTCACGCTCGGCTTCGGTGGGCGCGGTGTGCGAGTCCTCGAACAGGCTGCTGGCATACAGGCACAGGCTCAGACTGCCTTCGGCGTAGACCTTCTGCTGGAGCAACATACGGCGCACGTCAGCGTGCTGGACGATGCGCACTTGGGTAGACAACGGATCCTTGCTGCCCGGCAGACGGCCCTGCGGGCGTTCGCGGGCGTAGTCGAGCGCGTGAATGTAGCTCTGATAGGCCAGCACGGAGGCGCCGAGGGCAACGCCGATACGGGCTTCGTTCATCATCTGGAACATATACGACAGGCCCTTGTTGGCCTCGCCGACCAGATAGCCGACCGCACCGTCGTTCTCACCGAAGCTCAGTACGGTGGAGGTGGTGTTGCGGTAACCCATCTTGTGCAGCAGACCGGCCAGTGCGACGTCGTTGCGCGCGCCCAGACTGCCATCCTCGTTGACCAGCACCTTGGGTACCAGGAACAGGGAGATGCCCTTGACGCCAGCCGGTGCGCCTTCGATACGAGCCAGCACCATGTGCACGATGTTGTCGGTCAGCTCGTGGTCGCCGCCGGAGATGAACATCTTCTGGCCGAATACGCGGTAGCTGCCGTCTGCTGCCGGGCGCGCGGTGGTGCGGATGTCGCCGAGGGCAGAGCCTTGGCCCGGCTCGGTCAGGGCCATGGTGCCGCTGTAGCGGCCGTCCAGCATCGGCGGCAGGAAACGCTCGCGCAGTGCGTCGCTGGCGAAGCTCTTGACCAGGTTGGCGGAGCCGATGGTCAGGAAGGAGTAGCCGGAAGTGGAAATGTTGGCGGCGCTGAAATATGCAACGCAGCTGCGCAGGATGACTTCCGGCAGCTGCAGGCCGCCGTCTTCTGCATCGTGGTGCGCGGCGTGGAAGCCGGCTTCGGCCAGGGCGTTCCAGGCGGCTTTGGTTTCCGGAATCAGGGTGACCTTTTCACCGTCGAAGGTCGGCTCGTTGGCGTCGCCTTTCTGGTTGTGCGGGGCAAGAAATTCGGCAGCGATGCCGCGGGCGGTTTCCAGCGTGGCGTCGAAGACGGCGCGGTCGTGCTCGGCGTAGCGCGGACGTTGCAGCAGCGCCTCGGTGTCGAGCATTTCGTAGAGCTGGAAGTTCAGCTCGCGTTCGTTCAGCAGCTTGTCGGACATGATGGCCTCGTCGGCAGGGTGGATCACAGGCAGACGTTGTAACAAGCCGGACGCGGTTTTGCGTCAAACCACGGGTGGATTTGCAGGTTGAATTTTGGGTGGAGACGGGTGGAGATTTAGTTCAGCAAATTCAGTGTGCGGGCAATCTGAATGGCCTGCTGCCGCTCGGCGGCGCCGAGTTTGCGGAACAGGTTGTTGATGTGGGTCTTGACCGTGCTGAGGCTGACGTTGAGACCGTTGGCAATCTGCTGATTACCCTGGCCGCGGGCGATCCGCTGCAGCACGTCCTGCTCACGTCGGGTCAAGGGATCGATCAGGGTCTGCTGCGGATCTGCGTCAGCAAGCAGGGCCTGCAGTGGATGGAGCAGTTGCTTGCTGGTCGGTAGGTCAGGCAAGCCTTGCTGGCGCCGGAAGGCGGGTGACAGCAACTGACGCAGCTCGTTGCGCAGTTCCGTGCCTTCGTGCTGGAGCAATTGGCCCAGGCGGTGGCCAAGGCTCAGCTGCAAAGCCTGCTCCAGCGCTGAGTACAGTTCGGCCTGCTGATGCCCGTTTCGGGCGACTCGAGCGTTGAGCAGATGCACCTGCAACGCGAGCAGTCGGTTGCCCTGTGCACTTGCCTGCTCCTGTAGCTGGTGGGCCAGCGCCTGCGCCGCTCGAGTCTCCCCCTGATGGCAGAGCACCCAGCCGCGGGCCAGGCGTTCTTCGTAGTGCAGTGCCTCGCCGTAGTGCTCTTCACACCAGACCCATTCAGCCAGCCACTGGGCAATGATGGGCTCGTCCTGCTGACGCACCGCCAGCCGTACCCGCCAGGCGCCGGCGATGCGATAGATACCGTACAAGCGGTATTGCCATGCCAGCCTGCGCGACTCATCCCAGAGCTTGATTGCCTGCTCGGGCTGCCCCCAGGCGTCGTACAGACAGGCCTGATGGTGCAATACCCAGGGCAGGGCTGCGCTGTGCACCACCTCCAGCGCGGCTGCCTCGGCCTGGGCCAGCTGCTGGCGCGCTGCCTCAAATTTGCCTTGCTGCATCTGGACCAGCGCCTGGCCAATGTTGAGGAACAGGTCGTAGAAGGTGTTGGAGGTGGCTGCCGGGTCGTGCTGCAGCATACTCACCAGGCGCTGGTCAGCCTGCAGGGTATCGCCGCGAGCAAGGTCGATCTGGGTCAGTAGCAGGTGCAGGTTGTGGGTGTAGCCGCGGAAGGCGAACTGGGTCAGTTGTTCCAGTGCTTCATGGGCCGCCTGCTCGGCGCAATCCAGGTCGCCGAGTGCCAGCAGGCAGCTGGCGCGGTTGTAGAGCAGCACAGCGCTGGCGGCGGTACGTTGGGGCCAGTGACGCATGCTGCTGTCAGTCAACCGCAGACCATGCCGGTAGTTGCCGCCCAGTACGGCGAGTCTGCTGCGCAAAAAGGCGATGGTCTGGAACAGCCGCTCGGGGCGGTCGGCGGGCACCTGCGCCTCACGCACCAGGCGTTGCAGGAGCAGCAGGCAGTGGCGCGCACGCTCGATATCATTGGTGGCGATCACGGTACTCGCTTCAGTGATCGCCAGTGTCAGGTGATCGGTGTCACGGTCGGGCAAGTCCATCAGAAAGTCGACGATGGAGTCGACCTTGCCCTCGCGCAGCAGGTCAAAACTGTGCTGTTCGACCTCAGCCAGCAAGCGGTTGTAATCGCCGCCGCGCCCCAACTGGTAGACCGCCTCGCCATAGCAGCGATGCTGCAGCAGCCAGTCGGCGGCCTGCAGATGCAGGGCGCGCAGTGACGCTGAGTCGCGGCGTTGCAGGCGACGAAGGCAGGCGCTGCGCAGGGCGGGGTGGTAGCGGTGGGTCAGCAGGTCATCGGGGTTGGGCTGGATGAACAGATCGTGGCGAGCTAGCCAGCGAAGGATGCGTCCGGCCTGCTCGTCCCCGCTCAGCTGCGCGGCCAGCTCCGGGTTGAACGCACTGACCACCGCAGTCTGCTGAAGAAAGTACTGCATTTTGGGCGGCAGACCTTGCAGCAGCGATTGGCTGAGGTAGTCAGCGATATATTCGCTGGCGTCTGCGTTGTCAGCGCGTGCTGCCAGCGCAAGCAGCACGCCGCTGATCCAACCTTCGCTGCTGGTGCGCAGCTGGTAGATGCTGTCGTTATCCAGTATGGCGCCGCGTTTACTGGCCAGTTGTGCGATCTGGGTGTTGTCGAGCGACAGCTCACTGGTACCGATCAGCTGTAATTGCTGGTCCCTGCGCAGGTGCGCGATTTTCAGTTCGGGTAGCCCTTCGCTTGCCGCGACGATTCTTAGTTGGGGCGCGGCGAAGCCAATCAGTTCATTCAGCAGCCGTCGGGTGCTGGGCGAACGCAGCAGATGCAGGTCATCGAGAAACAGGGTGAAAGGCCGGGAACGGGCTTCGAGTGCATTGAACAACGCGGTGCCGAGTGTCTGCTCCTGTTCAGGGGACGACGGTAGCAGGCCGAACAGGGCAGCGAGATGCTGCAGAAACACCGCTGGCTGGTTGTCTGCGCTGCAGCATCGCAGCCAGCCCCAGTCGCCGTCCATGTTGACGGCGCAGGCTGCCATCAGTGTCGTCTTGCCGTAACCGAGGGGGCTGGTCAGCAGGGTTAGACGGCTGCCTGATGCGCTCAGGCACCGGATCAGTGCATCGCGTTCAAGCATGGCTGCGGGTAACGGCGGCGGGCGCAGGCGTGCACGGTTGAGTGTGACCGCTGACACTGTTCCCACTTTGCCTGCTTGCTGCAGCTCTGTCATCGACCTGCCCATCACCTTTTGCAAAGCGGCCATTATACGGCTGCAGGGCGTTGCGCATAGGGCTTGCGTCGGCTTTGGCCAGGGCGGCCTTGCGCCATTACTGATCAACACTATGCTCTAAAAAGAAAGGAAGCAGGTATTGGTTCTGACCTCCGTTAACAGTGCAGGCGCGGATGCAAGGGTGGGCGCAGGCTCGTCTTCGAGTCTTGGGCAATGAGGACGATGTGCAATGGGAAAGCACGTGAGCAGCAATCTGAAAGACGCGCGCCACGACGCCGAGGTGCTCATTCAGCTGACGCGACCTTATTTGCTCGCTGAGTGGGATGCCGCGTTGGATGCGGTCGTTGGGCGAGATACCGTGGCGCGGATCAAGCAGGGCGCTGGGCTAGGTTTGCTGGTTTCACCGCTTTCTGCGCGGCGGCTTGACGAGCTGTTTATCCAGTTGGCGAAAGGGCAGGACAGGCGTCGTCAGCTGACCTTTCTGATCGGTGACCGTTGGGTGATGCTGTCGTTTGACGGGGCGCGTCCGACGCCGGATCTGGTGCAGGTCTTCCTGCAGGATGTGACCCCCCTCAAGTTGGATGAGCGTGCCGAAGAGCAGGCTTCCCATCGGCTGCTGGCCGCGCTCCAGACAGCCTGTTCTGGCGTCTGGGAGTGGTGCCCGGATGATCACTTTGTCACCCTGTGCGAACGTGCCGCTGACTGGCTCGGACTGGGGCCGCATGCTGCGGACCTGTCGCTTGAAGCCTGTCTGGAACGGATCCATCCCGATGACCGCCAGACGCTCGAACAAGCGGTCAAGGCAGGCCTGACTCCGCGCGCGAGTTTTGACGTGGAGGAAGTTGAGCTGCGTGTACGTGCGGCTGATGGTCACTATCGCTGGATCATTGTTGCGGCGGCCACCTTGCCGGCGATGGAGAAGGGTGAGTATGCGCGGGTCTGCGGCTGCATTCGAGATGTCACCCTCCATCGGCAACTGGAACAGTTGGACGTGCGCCAGCAGGAGTTGATGTCGCTGGTTGCGGAGGTGCAGCAGGCCTTTCTGGTCGATCAAAGCCTGGTCGCCGCGTGTGACCGCCTGTTCGAGCCGCTGCTGGCGATCACTGACAGCTGGCTGGGCTTTATTGGCATTCTGCGTAACACCGAAGACGGTTCGCAGTATCTGGAGGTGCCCAGCATCTCCAATATCAGCTGGGATGACGCCAGTCGCGCCTGGTATGCCTCCCACCGGGACGAGGGGCAGTCCCTGCGCTTTCACTCGCTCAACAACCTGTTTGGCCATGTCGTCACTCACAACACGGTGGTCTGCACCGACACGGTCAGTCGGCATCCAGCCAGCCGGGGCCAGCCGCATGGACATCCGGCGATCAATAACTTTCTGGGCATTCCGCTGCGTTTCAATGGCGAGGCTGTCGGGATGATCGCGGTTGGCAACCGTGATGGTGGATACAGCAAGGAGCAAATCGAGTTGCTGGCGCCGTTTGCGACTGTGTTGGGCACCATGATCCGCGCCCGCCAGCTGGAAGAGCAGCGCGCGCAGGCTGAGGCGGCGCTGCTGCGCGAGGCGACGCATGATGCCCTCACTGGACTGGCCAATCGCAAGTTGTTTTTCAGCATGGCCGACAGCCTGTTCGAGCAGGCGCTGCGCTATGGTCAGCGGGTCTCGCTGGCGGTCATGGATATCGACTTTTTCAAGTCGGTAAACGACAAATACGGCCATCAGGCGGGAGATAAGGTTCTGCAGTTGTTTGCACAGACGCTATCCGATGCCGTGCGGCGCTCGGATGTGCATGCACGGGTAGGCGGGGAGGAGTTTGCGGTGTTGCTGACCCAGACGTCAGAAACAAATGCCCTCGATGTGCTGGAGCGATTTCGGCTGTCGCTGCAGGCGTCCTGCATCCAGCTCGACGACGACATCGAAATCGGCATTACCGTCAGCATCGGCTACTGCGACTTTTTTGATGGCCTGCACGATGTTGATCACTGGTTCAACCTTGCGGATCGTGTACTCTACCTTGCCAAGGCGCAGGGGCGTAATCGTGTGGTGCGGTGGACGCCGGACCAGACGGGCAGGTAATGCCCGCCTGAGCGGCGAATAGCCCGCAGCGGCGCTGCTATTCCAGTTCCTCGGCCTGCTGCTCCACTGCCTGCGCGTCGGCGGTCGGATTAAACTCTTCGACAAATATCTGCCAGAAGGCAATAAACAGCGCCGCAATCAGCGGTCCAATAACAAAACCGTTTATGCCGAACAGGGCAAAGCCGCCGAGCGTTGACAGCAGGACCAGATAGTCCGGCAGCTTGGTGTCGCGCCCCACCAACAGCGGGCGCAGCAGGTTATCGACCAGGCCGATGACGAGCGCGCCGAAGGCGATCAGGATGATGCCTTGGGTCCAGTGCCCAATCGCCAACAGATAGATCGCGACGGGGCCCCAGATCAGGCTGGCACCGACTACCGGGATCAGCGACAGCATTGTCATCACCACACCCCACAGCAGTGGACCGGGGATATCCAGTGCCCAGAAGATCAGTCCGCCAAGAGCGCCCTGGACTGCGGCGACCACCAGATTGCCTTTGACGGTGGCGCGGGTCACCTCGGCGAACTTGCCGAACAACTGATATTCGCGCTCATCGCCCAGTGGCAAGGCACGTACCAGCAGATTTACCAGCTCGGGACCATCGCGCAGCAGGAAGAATGCCAGGTAAATCATCAGCGCCAGGCTGGCGAAAAAGCTCAATGTTCCTTGGCCTAGCTGAACGGCATTCTGTGCCAGGAAACGACTGGAAGTAACCGCTGCATCAGTGGCAAGCGACTTGATGCGGTCGAGGTCGATATTCAAGCGTCCAAACAGGCTCTCAACCATCGGGAAGCTGGTACGCAGTTTGTCCATGATCGCGGCCGGGTCCAACTTGCCGCTTTGCACCCGCTCGTACAGCGCGTGGCCTTCCTGCACAAACGAGGTGATGACAAACACCGCCGGCAGAATACACAGCGCCATGCAGACAGTCAGTGTGGCCAGTGCGGCCATGTTTTCGTGGCCGCCCCAGCGTTTGCTCAGGCGTATATGCAGGGGGTGGAACAGCAGGGCAATCACACATGCCCAGAACACTGCGCCGAAAAAGGGTTTGAGTAGATAGAGAAAGAGAAGGGTTACAACGATCAGCAACAATAGAAATGAACGCTGCTCAAGTTTTGCCTGCATTGGCTCGGGCTCCTGCCATGGAAAACCCGATTTGAGCAGAAAAACCGGACGTTTACACCCTCCTGATAATCCAAATGATGCTCAAACTGCCCGTGCTAGCAGCATTGTTAACGGATCTGCCAACTGCTGCGCTCATCAGACCCCTGATTGAAATCCAACATTGGCCGTGGTCGAGCTTGGCGCTGGGCGTTCGGAGCGCTGGGCATTGCCGGGTGCTAACGGCAAGACTTCGGCGGGGGAAATGCTGGTGACGATGCACGGTTAGCTAAATAGAGAGCCTGATTGGTATGTCTTGTATTTCAAGTTAAATCAAAAGGTTGCTTTGGTTTTCCAGATTGAGTCTGGGATTTTTATGGGGTGGCGGAAGCACCTGACTACCAATTTCCCACCACCGCGGCAGCAGCTCGCGCACGGTACGCTGGCCGAAGCGGTCGTCCAGCAAATAGACCACGCCCTGATCCTCCGTTGTACGAATTACCCGTCCGGCTGCCTGCACTACCTTTTGCAACCCGGGGTACAGGTAGGCGTATTCGTAGCCGCTGCCAGCGCTGCCGTTGAACATGACTTCCAGCCGTTCGCGCATTTCTTCGTTGACCGGGTTGATCTGCGGTAGCCCGAGGGTCGCGATAAAGGCGCCGATCAGTCGACGCCCTGGCAGGTCGATGCCTTCGCCAAAAGCACCACCGAGCACGGCGAAACCGATGCCTCGCCCCTGTTCGTGAAAGCGGGCCAGAAAGGCGCTGCGTTCTCCTTCGTTCATGCTGCGGGACTGAGTCCAGACCGGGATATCCGGGTACAGGCGCTGGAACTTCTCTACGACCTGTTCGAGGTAGGCGTAGCTGCTGAAGAAGGCCAGATAGTTGCCGGGCTGGCGGGCAAATTGTTGGGCCATCAGTTCGCTGATCGGCTGCAGGCTGGCAGTGCGGTGCTGGTAGCGGGTAGACAGGTTGCGGATGACCGAGACGCTGAGCTGACCTGCATGGAACGGCGACTCGACTTCCAGCCATTGGCTGTCCTCGGGTAGCCCGAGCAGGTCACGGTAGTAATGGGCGGGGCTCAGGGTCGCAGAAAACAGCGTGGTGCTATGGGCGGTGGTGAAGCGCTGCTGCAGGAACGGGGCCGGCACCATGTTGCGCAGGCACAGAGTCGACAGGGTGCGGCGGCCACTGGCACCAGCGTGGCGGGTAATGTCGAACAGCGAGTGAGGACCGTAGGCTTCGGCCAGGCGACAGAACAGCATGGCGTCGAAGTAGAACAGAATCAGCGCGTTGGCGTTGCCATCGGGCTGGTCTGTCAGATGTTCGGTAATGGCGCTGACGGCTTTTTGCAGGCTGAGGATGAACAGGTCGGCAATCGCCGGGTAGATCTGATAGTCCTCGGTCTGGTCTCGGTGCAGCGCATTCCAGTGCCGGGCAACCCGGTCCAGCGGTGCTTTCAGGGCCGCCGGGGCCTGTTTGCGTAGGGTATTGAATACGCCCTGGTCCAGCTCAGCGGTATACATGCCGCGGGCGCGATCAATCAGATTGTGGGCTTCGTCGACCAGTACGGTGACGCGCCAGTCATTGAGGACCGTCAGCCCGTAGAGCAGGGCGGTCATATCGAAGTAGTAGTTGTAGTCGCCTACCACCAGATCGCTCCATCGGCACAACTCCTGGCTGAGGTAGTAGGGGCAGATGTTGTGTTTCAGGGCGATGCGGCGCACGGCGGCCTGGTCGAGCCAGTGCTCGGCAACGGCCTCGGCGCGCGCTGCTGGCAAGCGGTCGTAGAAGCCTTCGGCGAGCGGGCAGGATTCGCCGTGGCAGGCCTTGTCCGGGTGTTCGCAGGCCTTGTCGCGGGCGATGTGCTCCAGAATGCGCAGGTTCAGTGGTGTCTCGCTGTGCGCACGCAGGCTTTGCAGTGCGTCCAGCGCGAGCTGACGACCGGGTGTCTTGGCAGTGAGAAAGAAAAGCCGATCTACTTGCTGTTCCGGCATCGCCTTGAGCTGCGGGAACAGGGTGCCGAGCGTCTTGCCGATGCCGGTGGTGGCCTGGGTCATCAGCGTCTTGCCGTCACGCGCCGCGCGGTAAACCGCCTTGGCCAGTTGGCGCTGGCCGGCACGGAAACTGGAGTAGGGGAAGGTCAGCTGCTGTAACTGCTGGTCACGTACACCCCGGTGGTGGGTTTCCTGCCGGGCCCAGGCGATAAAGCGGTCGCACTGCTGGGCGAAGAACTGGCGTAGCGCGTCGGCGGAAAACGTCTCACGAAAGACGGTTTCCTTTTGGGTGACCACGTTGAAGTACACCACCGCCAGATCGATCTCTTCGAGTTGCAGCTCGGCACACAGTAGCCAGCCGTAGACCTTGGCCTGCGCCCAGTGCAGCACCCGATGGTTGTCCGGGATGCGGCTGATGTCGCCGCGGTGGGTTTTAATCTCTTCCAGCAGGTTTTGCTCGGGGTCGTAGCCGTCGGCCCGTCCGACTACCAGCAAACCGGGATAACTGCCTGCCAGCGTCAGCTCGCTGAGGTAGCCCGCGCCGCGGCGTGAGACCACGGTCTGGTGCCCGGCGATACCTTCCTGCGCGGTGGGCGCCGGGGTAAAGCGCAGGTCCAGGTCGCCTTGTTTGGCGGTGAACTCGCACAGCGCGCGCACGGCAACTTGATAGCTCATGGCGCTTCCCACTGCACATGCACTACCTCAACCGGCATCGCGTGCTCGGCACAGAACGCCAGCCAGCGGCGCTGGTTGTCTTGCAGGCGATCGCCGGGGCCCTTGACCTCGACCATGCAATAGCGCTGCTCGGCGGGCCAGAACTGGATCAGGTCGGGCATGCCGGCGCGGTTGGCGCGGATGTCTTTGAGCATGCGTTCACACCAGAGTCGCAGGTGGCGGGCAGGGATGCAGTGCAAAGCCAGTTCCAGCAGTGGCTCATCGAGCAGCCCCCAGAACACAAAGGGTGACTGCAGCCCCTGTTTCTGCTGCCATATGCTGCGGATATGCTCGCGGTAACTGCCATCGTCCAGCCGGGCCAGCGCGGCATCGAACAGCGCGGCGCGACGGTCGGCAAAGTCGGCGTCGTACAGGTCGGCTGGCCCGCTCTGGAACGGGTGGAAGAAGGCGCCGGGCAGGGGAGCAAAAATCGCCTCCCAGCAGAGCAGGCCAAACAGGCTGCCGATTAACGCATTCTCGACGTAGAACACCGGTGCATCCGGCGCAGCCAGATGGGCGGCAACAGCCAGCTCAACACCCTGCGGGTCCGGCCCCGGCAGTATCAGTTGCGTGGTTTTCGTTTCGGGTTCCGGCACGGGGCTGGGCACCGGCTGCTGGAGTTTGCGGCCAAGCCGCTTCAGGGCCCGCTCTACCAACTGCTGCTCGCTCGCAGTGTGAGGCGCCGCATGAGCCGTGGTTGCCAGCGTGTAGGCCTGTTCGTATTGCTCCAGCCGTTCATGCAGCCTGATTGCCCGCTGGCGTGCCTCGCTGTGGCTGCACTGCAGGTAGAGTGCCAGTGCCTGCTCCAGTTGCTGCTCGCGTTCCAACTGCTGGCCAAGCTGAAAGCGCAAACGCTGATGCCGACGTTCGATCCAGGGGTTGTCGGTGGCAAAAGGCGCAAGTTGAGCGACAATCCTCATGGCGTCGTCGCCAGCCTCAAGCTCGTCCCGACAACGCCTGAGAAAAATGTATTGGTCAACATCGCAGGGATGATGGAAATTGCGCGAATGGGCCGGAAACGGCACCGACTCGTACTGCTGGAGGCCGAGCTCGGTCAGCACGAACTCGCTCCAGTCCTGCGACAGATTGCCGAAAAACAGCAACCTGAAACGGGCGCACAGATCGCTGATCTGCAGGCTCAAGACATTGTCTGTCGGGATGCCTGGCCAAGCGTGCCAGGGCCTTGGTGCGTGATTACCGGCCAACAATGTATCGATCAGCGCCTGCTTGCCCAGCTTGCCGGCCTGCTCAACGCCCAGATCCAGTGACGCCAATTCCGTCTTGAGCAGCAGCCTGGCGAGGCTGGATACATCCATGGGTTCTTCAACGGACAACCAGTTCAGGTCCAGCAGAGGCTGCGCCGCGGACTCAATATCGCCGATCTCCTCATAGCGCAGCCGGCTGACGCGGAAATGATCGCCCTTGCGCATGATCAAGCGCACCAGCAGCGCCCGTGAGCGCTCGGGCAGAGTCGGAAAATGCTGAACAAACCGGCGTTCCTGCTCACCCAACAGATCGTCATAGCGCGCACCAACCCACTCCAGAACAAATTCGAAGTTGCGCAGGTAGTAGAAGTCGGTCGCGAGCAGAGCGGGCATGGCTTGAATTGGATACTGGTTGAATGTCCAGCATTGTGCGCATCTGCTCGGGTGAATTCAAGCCATAGTGGCCGCCGGTGTTCAGTGTCTGAATGATGGAACATAGCGTTCAGCAGGGGATGCTTGCTGCACTGACACCGACCTCCTAACGTGAGGGGCTGCACAACAACAAAAACAGGACAGCCCTATGACACACTTTCATGGCTTTCAACCGGGTATGGGCCGCCGCCTGTATGCCGCCGCCGATGCGGCACCCGATCTTCCCGCGCCGGATACCGTGCGCTATGAGCTGCTGGGTTTCATGGAGGGCTTTCCGCCGGCCCCCGAGAAGCTGGTTACCCGCGAAAACTACCTGGTCGAGTACCCGAAGCTGCGCTGGGCGTTCCAGCATATGCGCGAGCTTGTGCCGTCACGCCAGATCAGGCGTGGTAGTGGCGCTGCCAGTGAGTTGCCGCGTGGAGCGAACCTTGGCGACGAGATCAATGCGCTGCGCATTCCCCTGAATGACGGCAGCGAGATCGATTTTGCTGAATTTCTGTCCCGGAGTTACGCCGATGCCTGCGTCATTCTGCACCGCGGCAAGGTGATCTATGAGCAGTACCCCAATCAACCCGACCCGCTCAGCCCGCATATGCTCTGGTCGGTGACCAAGTCGTTTACCGGTCTGGTGGCAGCGATGCTGATCGCCGAGGACGTTATTGATCCGAACGCCCAGGTGACTGACCTGATTCCCGAATTGGCTGTATCAGGCTGGCGTGGTGCCAGTGTGCAGCAGGTGCTGGATATGACAGCGGACATCAAGTACTCGGAGGTCTACGCTGACGGTACGTCGGACGTGAAGTACTACGGTCTCGCTGCCGGCATTACCCATTCGCCGCAGTGGGCCGGCCCGACCCGTCTCTACGATTACCTACCCACCATCGGTGCCGCTCGCGAGCACGGTCGCTATTTTGCGTATCGCACGGTACACACCGAGGTGCTGGGCTGGCTGATTCGCCGCGCCAGCGGCAAGGATGTGGCGACCCATATTGGTGAGCGCATCTGGAGCAAACTGGGGGCAGAGGAGGACGCGCTGTTGCTGCTGGACCCGACGGGTACCGAATGGGCTGGTGCGGGGCTGAATGCGACTTTGCGCGATTTGGCCCGGTTTGCCGAGATGATGCGCGGCGGTGGACGCTGGAATGGTCAGCAGGTCATCCCGGCCGCGATCATTGAGGACCTGCAGCGCGGCGCCGATCGCGAAGCCTTTGCCGATTTCGGCCGGCGTGGCATGGACGGCTACTCCTATCACAACCAGTGGTGGATCAGTCACAACGCCGATGGCGTGTATGAAGCCATGGGGGTGCATGGGCAACTGATACACATCAATCCGGCGGCGGAACTGACCGTGGTACGTACCGCCTCTCACCCGGTTGCCAGCAATGAATTCACTTACGAGATGACCAGTGCTGCGCTGTCAGCGCTGGCCGCACACCTTCGCACCTGATCCCCTCGACCGGGCAGATTCTGCTGCCCGGTTACCTGTTCCTGATGGCCATATCATCAGAATTTCCATGTATATCAATGACATGCTGCTTTGCAACCAATGGCTGCGTTGCACTAACTAGCCATCTGCCACATCTCGGCTAGGCTTGGACTTTAAGGGATGCATGGTGGCTTTCAGCAAACCGTTCCTCTCCGTAGCGACGGAATCCTGTTAAGCGTCGACCCATAAAAATCGACCAGACAGGACGCGATTGTGATGGCCCAGTGCAGATGTTGGAACAGGAAGGCTTCATGAGTATGAGACCACAAACTGCTGTTCACCTACCCGTGCTGATGTCCAGTTTTGCTGCCTTGGTCATGGGCGGGCTTGTCGCTCTGATCTGGCCGGCGTGGGTGGCGGTCGTTGTTGCCGTTGGTGTGTCTGCCGGACTTTTCCTGTTCCTGATCGGCCGTTCTGGATCGGGTATTGAAACGCCGGATGGAGCAACAGCCTCGGCTACTCAGCCTGATCAGCGTGCGTTGAATGAACTGGGTCGTTTGCAGCAACCCGAGCTGGCGCTGTATCGCCAACAGCTGCAGGACATGTCCGCTTTGATCACCGATGGTGTTGGTCTGATCAGGCAGGCCTTTACCGACATTCACGAGTTGCTCGCTAGTCAACAGGGGGCTGTACGCAAGATGTTGCCGCGCGGCAATGGCGACAATACCCATTCCAGCCTCGACAGCTTTGCTGAGCACACTACTGAAACACTGGATACGGTCATTCGTAATGCTGCGGGCGTCGCTGAGGATCTATCCGAACTGGTCAGCAAAGTTACTGAAATCGCTGACCAGATGCCCGAGCTGATGAAGGCGGTGCACGAGATTGACCAGATCGCTGGCCAGACCAACCTGCTGGCGCTCAACGCCGCCATTGAAGCGGCACGCGCTGGCGAGCACGGCCGCGGGTTTGCCGTTGTAGCGGATGAGGTGAGGAACCTGTCGCGCCGTTCTACGCTGTTCAGTGACGAGATCAAGACCAAGCTGAACGGCATCGAGAGTGCAGTGGTGCATCTCAGCAAGCACATGGGCGATATCGCAAGTCAGGACATGGATTGGCTGACTCATTCCCGGCGGCAGGCGGAGCAGTCGATTGTTGCCCTCCAGCAGATGGCTGAGCGTGATCGTGCGCTGACCGAAGAGATCGACAGCCTGGCACTGCAGTTGATCGATGCGTCTGAGCGCGCCACCCGCGGTCTGCAGTTTGAAGACATCACCACACAGACGGCCGGATACGTAATCAGTCGTATGGAGCTGATGCAACAGATCACCTCAGCGTTGACGCGTCTGGAGGGCGAAGAGCTGATCGCCGAACTGGAACGAGTCGGTGCGCAATTAACTGCATTTCGTGCCAGCCCGGTCAGTCAGAACTCAATGGCCAGTGGAGAGGTAGAGCTATTTTAGAGGGCTGAAAGCCTCACGACTATCGACGTTGGGAGATCAAGCGGCATGGGTAAGCACATTCTGGTGGTGGACGATTCAGCATCGATTCGGCAGATGGTCGAGCACACGCTCAAAACTGCAGGTTATGAAGTAACTGCTGCAAACGATGGTCAGGCTGCACTAGAGCTGTGCGAGCGTAGCCGATTTGATTGTGTCCTGACCGATCAAAATATGCCGCGTATGGACGGCCTTACACTCATTAAGAAGCTGCGTTCAATGGGAGCCTACAGTCGAACCCCAATCCTGGTGCTGACCACCGAAGCCAGTGATGACATGAAGAGCCAGGGCAAGGCAGCCGGAGCCACCGGCTGGATGGTGAAGCCGTTCGACCCAGCCAAGCTGCTGGCGGTCGCGTCCAAGGTTCTGCCCTGAACCTGAGCCGCCTGCGGAGACCATCATGAGTGTCGAACTGAATCAGTTTCACTCAGTGTTTTTCGAAGAGAGTCAGGAGCACATCGACACGATGGAGCGCCTGCTCATGTCGATGTCGGTCGATAACCCGGAACCGGAAGACCTGAATTGCATATTCCGTGCGGCGCATTCCATCAAGGGCGCCAGCGGCATCTTCGGGTTTGATGCCCTCGGTCAGATTACCCATATCATGGAGAACCTGCTGGATCAGGTGCGCAAAGGGCAGCGTCCGCTCAGTAACGATCTGGTAGATCAGTTTCTCGGCGTGATTGACTGCCTGCGGCAGGTGCTAGACAGCTATCGCAACCAGCAGGACATCGACTGGCCCGAAGTCGAGCGCACTACCAGTCTTCTCGAATCGATATTGGGGGCGGCAGTAGCTGACGAGCCGCCAGATGACGGCTTCGGTTTTTTTGATCAGCCGGCCACCACCGACGCAGAGGCAGATGATGACTTCGGCTTCTTTGACCCACCAGCCGTTGCTCAAGCGTCGGACGAGGCCGGCTGGGGCCTGTTCGAGGCAGCCGATACCGACACGGCCACTCCGACTGCGGCGCAGGTTGCAGGCGCGCCCGGCAGGGATGGCAACCCGGTCAAAAAGGCTGCTGCAGGCGAGTCGTCCACCATTCGCGTCGATGTGGAGAAGGTTGATTCACTGATCAACCTGGTCGGCGAGCTGGTCATTACCCAATCGATGCTCAAGGTACTCGGCGACGATCTGGGTGGCAGCAATTCGCGCCTCGGCTCAGCGCTGGCGGAGTTGGAACGCCATACCCGGGAGATACAGGAGTCGGTCATGTCCATTCGGATGATGCCGGTTTCCTTCGTTTTTAACCGGTTTCCGCGGGTAGTACGTGACCTTGCCCGAAAGCTGGAAAAACAGGTTGAACTGGTACTGGAAGGCGAGCACACGGAACTGGATAAGGGGCTGATTGAAAAGCTGGTAGATCCGCTTACCCATCTGGTGCGCAATAGTATCGACCATGGCATTGAACGACCGGATGTGCGTCGAGATCGTGGTAAGCCGGAAACCGGCACCATCACCATCAGCGCAGCCCAGCGTGGCGGCACGATTCAAATTTGCATTGACGACGACGGTGCCGGGCTGAATCGCGAACGCATTCTGGGCAAGGCTCGCGAAAACGGTCTCAGCGTCAATGATGACATGAACGACGCCGATGTCTGGGATCTGATATTCCAGCCCGGTTTTTCGACCGCCGAAGTCGTTACCGATGTATCCGGTCGTGGCGTCGGTATGGACGTGGTTCGACGCAATATTCAGCAACTGGGTGGACGGGTCAACATCGCCAGCCGCGCCCTGCAAGGTTCCACCATCACCATCACTTTGCCGCTGACGCTGGCAATTGTCGACGGCATGGGCGTCATGGTTGGTGACCAGACCTTCATCATTCCTCTGGTCAGCATCATCGAGTCCATGCGTCCCTATCCTGAAAACATCGAACAGCTGGCCGGTAGCGCGCTACTCCATGTGCGTGATCAGTTTTGGCCGGTGCTGCCGCTGTATCAGGTTATGGACGCCGTGCCGCAGCACACCTCACCGGCAGACGGCATCGTGGTACTGATCGAAACCAGCAAGCGGCGCTATGGCTTGCTGGTTGATGAGCTGGTTGGCCAGCAACAGGTTGTGATCAAGAGTCTTGAGCAACACTACAAGCGGGTTCCTGGCGCGGCCGGAGCCACGATCATGGGCGACGGCAGCGTCGCGCTGATTCTCGACGTCGAGTCGCTGGCCGATGTCGTACCGACACTGGACGAGGAGATCGCATGAGCGGGCAGAAAGATCAGGCTGCTGGCAAGGCGGACAACGACGGTCCTGCCAGCGAGTTTCTAACCTTCGTGCTGGGTGACGAGCATTACGCCATCGACATCATGGCAGTGAAGGAAATACGCGGCTATGAGTCCGTGACCAAGATTGCCAAGGCCCCGGCCTATATCAAGGGCGTCATCAACCTGCGCGGGGATATCGTGCCCATCGTCGACCTGCGCATCAAATTTGATGTCGGCGAGGCGACGTACAACGAGTTCACAATCGTCATTGTTCTGCAGATCAATGAGCGAATGGTTGGCATTGTCGTCGACAGCGTATCGGACGTCATTGCGCTGACCGCATCTCAACGGCGGCCGCCACCCGAGTTTGGTGTTGCCTTTGACAGCCGCTTTCTGATGGGGCTGGCAAAGGTAAGCGGTCGCATGGTCATTCTCGTCAACATCGAAGCGCTGGTCACTAGCAGCGAGCTGGGACTGGTCGATGCTGCGCTGAAGAAAATGGAATCCTGAAACAACGATTGCGTCTGCCACAACCAAGGAACAGGACGTCCGAGGCATTTCCCCGGCAAGCCTGGCACCTGGAGGAGAGTTACATGCAACAGTTACCTTCGTTTCGCGTTGTCATGCTGTCAGCAGTACTGCCGAGTGCGGTGACAGCGGTTGCCGCATTGCTGGCGCTGGCAGGCGTCGGTGGGCCACCTGCGCTGACCGTCTGGTTGGTGATCGCATTGGTTGGTGGGTTGGCTGGTATCGTCGTTGGGCTGGGCGGACTAAACAGCATTCGTATGAAGCTGGGTGCTGAGCCGCGCGAGCTGCGCAGTCTGATCTGTCAGATCCTGCAACGGTTTCAGGCCAAGGCAGAGGCGTCGGACAGCGTCATGACCTTGCTTGAGCGTTTACAGGAAAACGCTAATGCGCGGGTTGATCGGGACTTGTTCAACACGCGTATTCGTCAGGCGGTTGATAATGCCAACACCAACATCATGATTGCCGATGGCGAGCGCAATGTGGTGTACATGAACGATGCGGTGCTGCAGATGCTGCGCGATGCCGAAGACGAGATCCGCAAGGACCTGCCCGGGTTTTCTGCCGAAACGGTGCTGGGTGGCAGCATCGACCGCTTTCACAAGGATCCGGCACATCAGATGGGCATGCTCGGTCGCTTGCAAGACACGCATCGTGCGCAGATTACGCTCGGGCGAAACACGTTTGGCCTTATCGCCAATCCGATTTTCAGTGAATCGGGTGAGCGCCTGGGGACGGTGGTTGAGTGGAAGGATCGCACCCGGGAGCTGGAGGCCGAGAATCTGGCCATCTTCAACACCCGCATCCGCCAGGCGGTCGATAATTCCAGCAACAACATCATGATTGCCGACGAGCACCGCGACATCGTCTACATGAACAAGGCGGTGGAAAGCATGCTGCGGCACTCGGAAGCGCAAATCAAACGCGATCTGCCGGCTTTCTCGGTCGACAAGGTACTTGGCGGCAGCATCGACCGCTTCCACAAGAATCCGGCTCACCAGATGAATATGCTGAGCAGTCTGCAGGGGACCCATCGGGCGCAAATCGTGTTGGGCGACAGCACCTTCGGCCTGATCGCCAATCCCGTATTCGCGCCGGATGGCAGCCGTCTGGGTACCGTAGTCGAGTGGCTTGACCGGACGGAGGAGCTGAAAGCCTCCGATGCAGTGACCAGTCTGGTGGCGGCTGCAGGGGCCGGTGATTTCACTCAGCGGATCGCGAGTGAGGGCAAACAGGGCTTCTTCCTCGAGCTGGCAACCGGGCTTAACCAGTTGATGGAAACCTCGGACAAGGGGCTCAAGGATATTGCCCGCGTATTGGGTGCCATTTCCGACGGCAACCTGACCGAGAAAGTCAGTGCGGAATACGAAGGCACTTTCCTTGAGTTGAAGAACTTCTGCAACCGCACCACGGAAAGCCTGTCCGCCATGATTGGTGAAATTCGTGGAGCATCGGGCACCATTATGACGGCGTCGAGCGAGATCGCCCAAGGTAACGCCGATCTGTCGAGCCGAACCGAGCAGCAGGCCTCCAGCCTGGAAGAAACCGCGTCCAGCATTGAACAACTGACGTCAACCGTGAGAACCAACACTGACAACGCCAAGCAGGCCAACGTGCTGGCCGAGCAGGCGACGGATATCGCAACCGAAGGCGGTGATCTGATTCGTCAGGTTGTGATCACCATGGAATCAATCAATGAGTCGGCGCGCAAGATTAGCGACATCATTGGTGTGATTGACGGCATCGCTTTCCAGACCAACATTCTCGCACTCAACGCCGCTGTTGAGGCGGCAAGGGCTGGTGAGCAGGGCCGTGGGTTTGCGGTGGTAGCCACTGAAGTGCGGACCCTGGCGCAGCGCTCGGCCGAGGCGGCCAAGGACATCAAACAGCTGATTTCCGACTCCGTGTCCAAGATCGAAGGTGGCAATACCCTGGTTAACAAGTCGGGCGAAACCATGACCGAGATCGTGACTGCGATCAAGCGGGTGAACGACATAATGGCGGAAATCGCTGCTGCATCGGTCGAGCAGGCCAGCGGGATAGAAGAGGTCAACACCGCCGTGGGCCAGATGGACGAGATGACCCAGCAGAACGCCGCGTTGGTTGAGCAGGCGGCAGCGGCGGCTGAAAGCCTGCGCTCGCAGACCGAAGGGCTCCAGCGTCAGGTCAGTGCTTTCAAACTGGATCAGAGCGACGATGGCCCCATGTCTGCGGCATTGCTGGCGCCGCCGCGCACGGGCGTAGTTGCCAGCAAGCAGGTCGCACCCGCTAAGCCGCGAACGGAAATAAGGGGTGGAAAGCCCAAATCCGGCAGAACGCTGGACGCACCAGACCACGATGATGACAGTGATTGGGAATCCTTCTGACGGGATGGCGCAGAGTGATAACAAGGACGGATCAACCAGAGCGCGAGTTCGAATATGGCTGGGACGACTTCGAGGCTGTGCGCAAACTACTGTATGCCAGCACTGGCATCAGCATGGCCGACAGCAAATTTCAACTGGTCTACAGCCGCTTGGCTCGGCGTCTGCGGGCGCTGAAGCTGCGATCGCTGAGTGACTATCTGCGCTACCTGGAAGCGTATAGAGAGGAAAAAGAGCATTTCGTTAATGCGCTGACCACTAACCTGACGTCGTTCTTTCGCGAATCGCACCACTTCGATGTCCTGGGGCGCTTTTTGCGGGAGAACTCAGGGCGGGGACGCCGCTTCAGACTGTGGTGTGCTGCAGCCAGTACGGGTGAAGAGCCCTACTCGATGGCCATGGTGGCGCTGGAAGCGCTGGGTAGCAATCCGCCGGTATCCATTATCGCCACCGATATCGACAGCCAGGTGTTGCAGCACGCACAGAATGGCATCTACACCCAGGAGCGCTGCGCTGGTTTATCAGCGGCGAGGCTAAAGCAGTTTTGCTTGCGGGGACGGCCAGGGTCAGCTCAGGCAGGGATGGTCAAAATGCGCAGAGAGCTGCAACGGCTGATTGAATTCAGAACGCTCAACCTGCTGTCGAGCCAATGGCCTGTTGAGGGTCCATTCGACGTTATTTTCTGCCGTAATGTGATGATCTATTTCGATAAACCCACGCAGCTCAAGCTGCTGGAGCGGATGATTCCCATGCTCACCGATGACGGACTGTACATAGCCGGCCACTCGGAAAGTTTCACTAACGCCACCAGACTTGTGAGGCTGGTGGATAGAACCGTGTATGCCGCGGTTGGGAGAGGCTGATGAGCGCGGCGGCGGAGTTGGCGATGAACCAGTATTACGATCGCTATTTTGACCGGCAGGCAACGAAAATTCTGCCGGGCGAATACTACGCTACCAGCCAGCCTGAAGTGATTGTCACCGTGTTGGGCTCCTGTGTGGCCGCGTGCATCAGAGACCGGGTCAACGGTATTGGTGGGATGAATCACTTCCTGTTGCCTCTGGATGGCTCGGCTGAACCGGGTAAACCCACCCAGTCGGCTCGATATGGTTCCTATGCGATGGAGTTGCTGATCAACCAGATCATCAAGCTGGGTGGCCGGCGTGAGCGTCTTGAGGCCAAGGTATTTGGCGGGGCTGCCGTGTTGCGGGGGATGTTGCTGAACGATGTGGGCAAGCGCAACGCTGACTTTGTCACCCGCTATTTGGCCAATGAGCAGATTCCTGTTGCCGCTGCCGATCTGCTGCAGGATTTTCCGCGCAAGGTGTATTTTTTCCCCGAGACAGGCCAGGTCTGGGTGAAGCGGATCGTAACCATCAAGAACGACACTATTTTTGAGCGTGAGCGTGAGTACCGTACGCGGGTCAAATACGAAGTCGCGTCAGGCAGTGTGGATCTGTTCGAGGAGTAAGCGATGACGATATCGGTTCTTGTGGTCGATGATTCAGCGCTGATACGCCAGGTCCTCGGTGAGCTGATTCGCACTGCACCAGGCTTCAGGCTGGTCGGGACCGCGAATGATGCTTACGCTGCGCGTGATCTGGTCAACCAGTTCGCGCCTGATGTGATCACCCTCGATATCGAGATGCCGCGGATGGATGGTCTGACCTTCCTGTCCAAGCTGATGAAAGCCAGGCCGACGCCGGTGGTGATGGTGTCTACGCTTACCGAGGATGGGGCTGACGCGACGCTGCGGGCACTTGAGCTGGGGGCGGTGGATTTTATTGCCAAACCCAAGCTGGATATCCGCAAGGGGTTGGAAGAGTACCGCGACACCTTGCTGGACAAACTCCGGGGCGCTGCGCAGGCTCGCGTGAAGCGGGCTGGCCCGACCTCCAGCGGCAAGGCAGCCTTATCCGAACAGATTAACTATCAGGGCACCGAGCATGTCATCGCCATTGGCGCATCCACTGGCGGTACCGAAGCTATTCGTGCGGTCCTCGAACGGTTGCCAGTGGGTATGCCGGGTATCGTCATGACCCAGCACATGCCGCCTGGTTTTACCACCTCCTACGCGGCCCGCCTTGACCGGCTTTCTCGCCTGCGGGTCCAGGAGGTAAAGGGTGGCGAACGGATCTTGCCCGGGCATGCGTATCTTGCGCCCGGTGACAAGCACCTGCTGGTCGAGCGTTACGGGGCGGATTTGGTGTGCAAGCTCTCTGACGCCGAGCCGGTGAACCGGCACAAGCCATCGGTTGATGTGATGTTCGATTCGGTGGCGCAGACCTGCGGTGCCAGCGCTACCGGCGTGTTGTTGACTGGAATGGGCAAGGATGGAGGGCAGGGGATGTTCACCATGCAGCAGCGTGGCGCGCTGACCATCGCTCAGGATGAGGCCAGCTGTGTGGTGTTTGGGATGCCGAAGGAAGCGATTCGGCTAGGGGGGGCCGCCGAGGTACTGCCGTTGAATGATATCGCCGAACGCCTGGTTGCTCACGTCAAACAAGTAGGAAGAGGCAACCGGGTATGACGCCCGGTTGCGCGCGTTACAGAGCGCCGAAGACCTTGCGTGCAAGGTTGCTGGCAGCCGCTGTTGGGTCGCTGCGAATCGTTGCTTCCTGTTGGGCGATCATCTCGAACAGGCTATCCAGCGCCTTTTCGGTAACGTAGCTCTCGACGCTGGTCGCGTTGGCGTCGACAACGCCAAACCCCGCTGCCTGGGAGGCAAATGTGTTGTATTGCTGGGCTACCCCAATCTGATCAGTGGCTTGCTTGACCACCGGAAGAAAGAGCGCGCGAATCTCTTCTCGGCTGCTGCGTTCGAGATACTGTGTTGCGGAGTCGTTACCGCCGGTGAGGACACCCTTGGCGTCTGTCAGGCTCATCCTGCTGATGGCGTTGACCAGAATGGATTGCGCCTGGGGCACCGCAGCCTCCGCAGCCTGATTCATGCTGTTTTCCAACGCGGTGATCTGGCTCCCCATTCCCATCATTTTCAGCGTGCGTGCAGCGCTACCCAGCTTGCCTGGCAGTTCAATGCGCACATCCGGGTTATTGCTGAACCCGCCGGGCTTGCCGAGTTCACTGACGGCCAGCTGCGCGCCTTGAGTCAGGGCGTCCTTCATGGCTGTTGCGGTGTCCTGCTGGGTCAGCTCCGACAGGGACAACGCCAGTGCCTGTGTTGACAGCAGCAGGCTGGTTATCAATAACGCAAAACGTTTCATGTCCATCTCCAGCTAAGGGCGGTTCTTTCACTTTAGACGATGTCTGTCGCAGGGGGAGTGTGGGGTGTATTCAAGGGGTACGGGGCGGGGGCGTCTTTAGTCTAATAGGGTTGTTAATGTGATCTACCGTCTATTTTGTTTTCATTTAAATCAAATGGTTATGATTTATTTCTAATGTGATTTTTACTACTAGGTCGTGGTGCTTAACGTCCGTTCTACCAAAGTCTTACTCTTCACCTGCGTATCCCGGTGCTACCGTTACTGACGTAATAACAACAACAATGGAGACGCTAATGTCCATGTCAAAAGAAGAGGCAGCGCGCGGTTACTGGCGTGAAAACCTCAAACTCATGCTGACCCTGCTGGTCGTCTGGTTTGTGGTTTCCTTCGGTGCCGGCGTGCTGTTCGTAGACCAGCTCAACGCCATCCAGTTCTTCGGCTTCCCGCTGGGGTTCTGGTTTGCCCAGCAGGGTTCCATCTACGCCTTCGTGGTGCTCATCTTCGTGTACGTCTGGAAGATGAATCAGCTCGATCGCAAGTACGACTTCCACGAAGAATAAGAACAGGATCCCAGCGATGGATACCCAAACTCTGATTTATCTGTTCGTCGGCGCGACCTTCGCGCTGTATATCGCCATTGCCATCTGGTCTCGTGCGGGTAGCACCAGCGAGTACTACGTTGCCAGCAAGGGCGTACACCCGATTGCCAACGGTATGGCTACCGGGGCTGACTGGATGTCTGCCGCATCCTTCATCTCCATGGCCGGTATCATCTCCTTCACCGGTTATGACGGCTCGGTGTACCTGATGGGCTGGACCGGTGGTTATGTGCTGCTGGCAATGTGTCTGGCGCCGTACCTGCGCAAATTCGGCAAGTTCACTGTGCCGGAGTTTGTCGGCGAGCGCTACTACTCACAGACAGCCCGGGTAGTGGCGGTGATCTGTGTGATCTTCATTTCCTTTACCTACGTGGCTGGCCAAATGCGCGGTGTTGGCATCGTGTTCTCCCGTTACCTGGAAGTGGATATCAACACTGGCGTCGTCATCGGTATGGCCATCGTGTTCTTCTACGCCGTACTCGGCGGTATGAAGGGCATCACCTACACTCAAGTAGCCCAGTACTGCGTGATGATGTTTGCCTATATGGTTCCGGCCATTTACATCTCCATGCTGATTACCGGCAACCCAATCCCGCAACTGGGCTTTGGTAGTGAGGTAACCGGTACCGGGCAATCGGTACTGGAGCGGCTGAACGGGCTGGGCGCTGAACTGGGCTTTGGTGCCTACACAGACGGGTCCAAGTCGACCATCGATGTGTTCTTCATCACCATGGCGCTGATGGTCGGTACTGCGGGTCTGCCCCACGTTATCGTTCGTTTTTTCACCACTCCGACCGTGCGTGATGCCCGTAAATCAGCTGGTTACGCTCTGTTGTTCATCGCGATTCTCTACACTACTGCGCCGGCGGTTGCTGCGTTTGCCCGCACCAATCTGCTGACCTCGGTGCCGAACGTCGCTTACGAGCAGGTGCCGACCTGGCTCAAGACCTGGGAAAATGCGGGTCTGATTGCCTGGCAGGACAAGAACAACGACGGCGTGATTCAGTACGGCCCGGGTGCGCCGTTCGTTGGCGCTCCGAAGTTTACTGACGAGCGCGGCACCAACGGTGAGCGTCTGATCAGCAACGAGCCAACTGCTGCTACAACCGAACTGTATGTGGACCGCGACATCATGGTTCTGGCTAACCCGGAAATCGCCTCTCTGCCGGGCTGGGTCGTTGCCCTGATTGCGGCGGGTGGCTTGGCTGCGGCGCTGTCTACTGCTGCGGGTCTGTTGCTGGTGATCTCGACCTCGGTCTCCCATGACTTGCTCAAGAGCAACATGGCGCCGAATATTACCGAGAAACAGGAGTTGCTGGCTGCGCGGGTTGCGGCGGGTGTCGCCATCGCCATCGCCGGTCTTTTCGGGATCTACCCACCGGCCTTCGTGGCGCAGGTGGTCGCCTTCGCGTTCGGTCTGGCGGCGGCCTCGTTCTTCCCGGTCATCGTCATGGGTATTTTCTCGAAGAAGATGAACAAAGAAGGGGCTATCGCCGGGATGATTGTCGGTCTGACCTTCACCTTCGGTTATATCGTCTACTTCAAGTTCATCAACCCAACTGCGACCGCAGACGACTGGTGGTTCGGTATCTCTCCGGAAGGTATCGGTACCCTGGGTATGATCTTCAACTTCATCGCGGCAGTACTGGTTGCCTCGGTTACCAAGGCGCCGCCGGAGAAGATCCAGCATCTGATCGAGGATATCCGTATCCCGCGTGGTGCAGGGGCTGCAGTTGATCACTGATCAGCAGCTCTGAAACAAAAACGCCCCGCATGATGCGGGGCGTTTTTTATGGGAGACCGGTCAGAAGCGCCAGCTAACCTGAGTGGCCAGGCCGTGTGCATCGTTGCGGAACTCGGCAGTGTAGTCTGCGGTGTTGATCTCGCCTTTGGCTTCGCGCAGGTAGGAGTAAGCAACGTCCAGCGTCAGATCCGGAGTCACATCCCAGCCGGCGCCGAGGGAGAATACCTTGCGGTCAGATACCGGCACGCGCACGGTCCGATGGGTGTCATTGGTGGGCGACGGATCAACGGTAAAGCCGGCACGTAGCACCCATTGCGGGTTCAGCTGATAGGAGGCGCCAACCGCCCATGACCAGATGTCATCCCACTGCATGTCTTCCTGGATGACGCCAATGCGGCCCTGATAAGCGGCTGCAACACCATCGTTCTCGATCACAATCTTGTCCAGACGGCTCCAGCGCGTCCAGGTCGTCCCAGCGTACAGGGTCCAGCGCGGGTCCAGGTGCCAGCTGATCGAGGTATCAATCGACTCTGGCGTAGTGAAGTCGAGGCTGGCGTCGTAGGTGCCGTTCAGACCAGGAGCCACGGAGCCTTTGACGCGGGTGCGACCCTCCAGGGTGTAATCGACCTTGGAGTGATAGGTCAGCCCCCAGCTCAGTTGCTCGGTCAGCGCGACCAGCACACCGGCGTTAAAGCCGTAGCCAATATCGTCACCCTTGACGCTGACATGAGTGTCCGGGCCGACACCGGGCGCTACAGCGTGTGGTGAGTTGCGTGTCAGCTTGCCCTTGATCTGGTTGATGGTCGGGCCAAAGCCAACGGATACGCGATCGCTGACCTGATAGCTCAGGGTGGGCTGCAGGGTAACCACCTGAACATTGCTGTGCAGGCCATGGTAGCGACCCTGAAATCCTTTCTCGTAGTCGCTGATGACGCCGAAAGGTGCGTAGATACCGAGGCCAGCGTGCCAGCGTTCATTGAGCGGCGTCACCAGATAACCAAAGGGCACAACAGCATTAGGCACCATATCGCCTTTGTTGCTGCCGGGCAGGGCGCCCCGGGCATCACTGATGTCGGTTGAGGCGAAGATGGTAGCAAAGCCACCACTGACCTCGGTTCTGTCAAGCCTGGACATGCCGGCCGGATTGCCAAACAAGGTGCTGGCGTCTTCGGCGGCGGATGAGCGTCCTGCAAACCCAGTTCCCATCCCGCTGGCGCTTTGTTCGTTGATGCTCAGACCATTGGCGCTGACGCCGGTGGCGGCGAGGGTGACGGCCAGGGCAGCAGAGGACTTCAGCCAGGCGTGTCTGTTCATGGAATGCTCCGGATATTGATTGGTGATTCGGTGAGGGCGCGCACGCTATCAAGAATCAGAGTCATATACCAGAGCTGTCTGTCGGTAAAAGCGGTTTTGGTGGCGCTAAATGACGACAAAATGCCCGTTTATGTCGCTACATGGTGCCAATTCTGGCTTGCCTCAGTCGCCGCCAGTGACGCAGTCTTGATTCCAGGTCGGCTAGCGTCGTGAGATTTTCGCGATGAGCCAGTGAGAGCAGAATGAGCATCAGCTCGGCCGTTGCCAGTGCGTCAGCCGCCGCGTGATGACGCTGCTGGTTGACTACCTTAAAGTGACTTTGCCACTCATCGAGGCTTTGTCGGCTGCTGGCACCAGGACAGAGCATGGGCGCGAGTTCTGCGACATCCAGAAAACGATGGCGCAAACGCTGGCCCAGCTCGTCCCGCAAGCCCCGTTGCAGCATGCGGTGGTCGAATGCGGCGTGAAAGGCGACAAACACGCATTGGCCAGCAAAGTCCATAAAATCCAGCAGTGCGTCTGCCGGCGCGACGCCTTCGGCAACTGCGCTGGGCGCAATGCCGTGAATGAGCACCGACTCCGTTACCCGGTGATTCTCCTGATACAGCGTGCATTCGTATTGAGTGCCCAGATCGATCAGGCCGCCTTCAATGACCACTGCGCCGACCGACAAAATCCGGTCCCGGTTGACGTTAAGGCCGCTTGTTTCCAAGTCCATAACGACGAAACGGCAATCGGATAGCAGCGTACTGTCAAACGGCTGGTGGGCTGGCAGGGCCGTTTTGCGCTGTTGTTGCTCAGCCGTCAGCCCGCGCCTGCGTGAAGTCAGCCAACCAAGGGGATTCACAGGTTGTATCTCAGCGCAAGGCTGGCCTGCAGCCGTTTTGCCTGCCGGAACGACTCGCGCAGAATGCGCCGGTCCAGCTGGTTGAGATTTTCCGGGTCGAGCCGGTTGCTGAACGGTCGGCCGTCGCGCTCCTGCTGCTGATGTTGCTGCATGCGCACCAATTGAATGAACTGATAGCCTTCGATATAGGCGTCAGCGTCTTGTGGGTCGAGCACTCGACGCTCGCGCAGTTGCTGTAACCGCTCCAGGGTATTGGCGACGCTGATCCCGTTGGCCAGCGCCAGCAGCCGCGCGCCGTCTACGAATGGGCTGAGCCCCTGCACCTTGGTGTCGAGGGTGTCCTTTTCTGCACCGCTACGCGCTACCACAAAGTCGCGCAGGCGCCCGATTGGCGGACGGTTGAGCAGCGCATTCTGTGCCATCTGTTGCTGGAACAGGGTATTGCCGCCGATCTGACGTAGCACGTCCGCAAACAGCTGTTCCGGTGCGCGTTTGTCACCCCAGACCACGCGAAAGTCGAAGTAGATTGATGAGCTGAGAAGGTTTGCTGGTGTGGTGCTGCGCACCATCCGTGAGAACCTTTCTCGCCATTCGTGGGCTGATAGGCACAGTTCGGGATTGCTGGCCATGATGTTGCCTTTGCACAGACTGAAACCGCATTCGGCGAGTGCGTTGTTGATGTGCGCTGCTAATGGCAGCAGGCGCGCACGGCGTTCTTCTGTTTCTTGAGCGGAAACGGCGGTAAACAAAATGCCGTTGTCCTGATCGGTATGCAGTGTCTGCTCCTGCCGTCCTTCGCTTCCGAAGCACAGCCAGCTGAATGGAATGCCGGGATCACCGTGTGCCTCGACACTGAGCTCGATCACACGACATACCGTGTGATCGTTGAATAGCGTGATGATGCGGGTTATCTGACCTGAGGACGCGCCGTGCGCGAGCATGCTGTCGACCAGCTTGTGAATGTCGCCGCGCAGCTCACACAGACGTTCTACGCTTTCCGCCTGCCGTAGCATGCGTGCCAGGTGCACGAGGTTTACCCGCTGCAGCGAGAACAGGTCGCGCTCGGAAACAACACCCGTGAGCTTGCCGTCGTCTACTAGGCAGATGTGTGCAATGTGCCGCCTGGTCATGGCGATAGCCGCGTCGAAGGCGCTGGCAGAGGAGGGTAGTGCCGCCGGTTGCGGTGTCATTACGTCGCTGATGGGGCTATTCAGGTCCGCGGCATCGTTGGCAATGAGGGCACGCAGGTCGCGCAGCGTGAAGATGCCCGTGGGGGCCTGTTGCTGGTCAGTGATGACGATGCTACCTACACCGGCCTCATGCATTTGTTTGACGGCATCACGAATGCAGGTTGTGGGGTAGCAGTGAATGGGCTCGCGGGCAATCAGGCCGTCCAGGCGGGTATCTAGCGAGTAGTGTGATCCAAGGGTTTCGCTCGCCTGCTTCTGCGCCTGTTGATTGACTTGCTCCAGCAGGCTACTGACTCCGCGCAGGGCAAAGTCTCTAAACGGCATTGACTGACTGAACAGGGTAACGAAGTCGTCCCGCTTGACTGTCAGGCAGAAGCTGTCTTCCGCTGCGCGGTGAAGTGTCCGGGTAGCTCGTTCGCCCAGCAGTGCCGCGAGGGGGAAACACTCTCCAGTGCCGATCTCAAAAGTGGTGTCTGGGTCGTCGCTGCCAGGCACGACCCGTTCGCCGCGTATAAGCCCCTGTTTGACGATGAAGAAGTGCTGAACCGGACCGTCCTGCGGTTGAATAATGGGGTCGCCAGCAGCAAAGAAGCGCAGTTGTGCGTGTTCAACAAGCCAGGCCAGATGCCCCTGTTCCATCAGGTTGAATGGCGGGTAGCCGAGCAGAAAGCCGATGATGCCCTGGATGTTCTGCATCACTGCGGTTTTGCCAGCCTGGGTGAACTTGTCATCTTTGCTCATTGGCGCTTCGCCTCGTGTTTACAGCCAGTATTGCGTGAGTCGACGGTGACTGCCATCCGACCTTGGTTGTTGATCCTCTGCAGAGTTTGGGCACCGCTCGCAAGTCCGTGGACAAGTGATTTCATCTGACCGGTCATTTTGTTATTGTGGCGCCTAAAAGACGCCGATCATCAGTTGCCGATGACAGTAGCCGGTAATCGATGTGCGTCGCGTTCGCTCAGTATAGTAAGGCAGCGTGCTGGGATGCCGCCTCCGCCGTTGGCGGGGTAACACGGTTCGGTTTGTTCAAGGGGTAGGGCTTGATCAAGGTACTGGTGGTTGATGACCATGATTTGGTACGCATGGGCATCAGTCGTATGCTGAGTGACGTCCCGGGACTCTCCGTCATCGGTGAAGCTGACAGCGGTGAAACTGCCGTCACCCGCGCTCGCGAACTCAAACCGGACGTCATCCTGATGGATGTGCGCATGCCTGGTATCGGTGGGCTTGAGGCCACTCGCAAGCTGGTGCAGTACGACAAGCACGTCAAGGTGATCGCCGTCACGGTCTGTGATGAAGAACCCTTTCCGACACGCCTGATGCAGGCGGGTGCAGCCGGTTACGTAACCAAGGGCGCAGCCCTCGATGAAATGGTCTCGGCGATACGTCAGGTGCACTCTGGTCAACGCTATATCAGCCCCAATGTTGCCCAGCAGCTCGCACTCAAGCAGTTTAATCCCGGCGGCGACTCACCGTTCGACTGCCTGTCCGAACGTGAAATCCAGATCGCCCTGATGATCGTCAGCTGCGAAAAGGTTCAGAGCATTTCCGACAAGCTCTGCCTGAGTCCGAAGACCGTCAATACCTACCGTTATCGGATCTTCGAGAAACTGGGTGTCACCAGCGACGTGGAGCTGACCCTCCTAGCTGTTCGCCACGGCATGGTAGACGCAAGCCGGCAGTGACTACGCTTCCCGAATTCGATGCCAAGGCCTTTCTGGCCTCGGCCAGTAGCAAGCCCGGCGTGTATCGGATGTTCGATGCTGAGGGTGAGCTGCTGTATGTCGGCAAGGCCGGCAACCTGAAAAAACGCCTTTCCAGCTATTTTCGCAAGACCGGCCTCAGCCCAAAGACTGAAGCGCTGGTTGCTCGCATCCAGCAGATCGACACGACGATCACTGCCAACGAGACCGAAGCGCTGCTGCTGGAGCAGAGCCTGATCAAGGCTAATCGCCCGCCGTACAACATCCTGTTGCGGGACGATAAGTCCTACCCCTATGTGTTCCTTTCCAGCAATGACGACTTTCCAAGGCTAGGGCTGCATCGGGGAACCAAGCGTGCCAAAGGGCGGTACTTCGGGCCTTACCCGAGCGCGGGTGCGATTCGCGAGAGCCTTAACCTGTTGCAGAAGGCCTTTTTTGTTCGCCAGTGTGAGGATAGCTATTACCGCAACCGTACCCGTCCGTGCCTGCAGTATCAGATCAAGCGCTGTAAGGCCCCGTGTGTGGGGCTGGTTGATGCGGCGGAGTATGCGGAGGATGTTCGTCACTCGGTGATGTTTCTGGAAGGGCGGAGCAATGCGCTGAATGACGAACTCACAGCAGCAATGGAGCAGGCGTCCATGGCGCTTGATTTTGAGCGTGCTGCCGAGTTGCGTGATCAGATCGCCCTGCTGCGCCGGGTGCAGGATCAGCAGAATATTGATACCGAGCAGGGTAGCGCTGATATTGTCGCAGCCGCCGTTGCGCCTGGAGGGGCCTGCGTTCACGTCATCATGGTGCGCCATGGCCGGGTCCTGGGCAGCAAAAATCACTTTCCACGGGTGCCGATCGAGCAGCAGCCGGGCGAAGTGCTTGCTGCATTCCTGCCTCAATATTATCTGGGGACGGCCGAGCGCGAGGTGCCGGCGGAAATCATCGTCAACGCCGAGCACGATGACTTTGCGGTCATCACCAGCGCATTGAGTGAGGCGCGTGGCTTTAGCGTCAGCATCAGTCCACGGGTACGCGGTACGCGGCGACGTTGGCAGGAGTTGGCAAGCAGTAATGCCGAGCAGTCGCTGGCCAGCCTGCTGAGCAACCGTCAGCATGTCCAGCAACGATTTGAAGCCCTGCAGCAGGCGCTGCAACTGGATGAACTGCCGACTCGCCTTGAGTGCTACGACATCAGTCACTCAAGCGGTGAGGCTACCGTGGCTTCTTGTGTGGTGTTTGGCCCGGAAGGGCCACTCAAGAGCGACTATCGCCGGTTCAATATCGAGGGCGTTACCGCAGGAGACGACTATGCCGCAATGCACCAGGCGTTGATGCGCCGTTTCTCGCGGATCAAGGAAGGTGAGGGCAAGATGCCCGATATCCTGCTGGTTGATGGCGGCAAAGGGCAGATGAACATGGCGCGTGATGTGTTGCAGGAACTCGCTATTCACGATCTGACACTGCTGGGCGTTGCCAAGGGTGTTACCCGCAAGGCAGGCATGGAGACTCTCTTTCTCAATACCCCCGATAACGAGCTGGTGCTACCAGGCCACTCGCCAGCGTTGCACCTTATTCAGCATATTCGGGACGAGGCGCACCGTTTTGCCATCACTGGTCACCGCCAGCGCAGAGGCAAGGCGCGAACCAGCTCAAGCCTTGAGGGTATCCCGGGAGTGGGGCCAAAACGTCGGCGCGAACTACTGAAACATTTTGGCGGCTTGCAGGAGTTGAAGCGGGCCAGTGCGGTGGAAATAGCAAAGGCGCCTGGCATCAGTAAAAAACTCGCGGAACAGATTTATGCGGTCCTGCATAGCGATTAGAATGGTTGCTCGTACAAGGCCGCGGAAACCATGAACATTCCAAATATTCTGACCCTCATCCGGGTTGCGCTGATCCCCATTTTTATCCTGCTGTTCTACATGCCGTTCCACTGGAGCTACATTGCGGCGGCGCTGGTGTTTACGCTGGCGAGTGTAACCGACTGGCTGGACGGCTATCTGGCGCGCAAACTGGAGCAAAGCACTCCCTTTGGAGCGTTCCTCGATCCGGTCGCGGACAAGCTGATGGTCGTGATTGCGCTGGTGCTGCTGGTTCAGCACCACGCCAACTTCTGGGTGACTGCGCCAGCGGCAATTATCATCGGCCGTGAGCTGGTTATTTCTGCGTTACGTGAGTGGATGGCGGAGATGGGAGCCAGAGCACAAGTCGCAGTCTCCCAACTGGGTAAATACAAGACGGCGCTGCAGATGGTGGCCCTGGTCGTGTTGTTGGCCAACCCGCCGCAGCTCACGCTATGGGTAATAGTCGGGTACATTCTGCTGGCAATGTCTGCCGTACTGACCCTGTGGTCGATGGTGGTCTATCTGCTGGCTGCCTGGCCGCACCTGCGCCCCGATAGTGATCAAAATTCCCCCAAATAACTTTTTTTGAATCAACAACTTGACAGGCCGGCGCAGATGGATAGAATGAGCGCCGTCCGATGCAGTGAACTGCTCAGCAAGTTCAGACCACCCAGCGTGGTACTGCAGAGGCGATTAGCGAGAACTGATCGATTGGTAGAGCACGCCCTTACGGGGTATCACCTCCACACGGTCAAGCAGTAACGCTTTTTAAGCGGGAATAGCTCAGTTGGTAGAGCACGACCTTGCCAAGGTCGGGGTCGCGAGTTCGAGTCTCGTTTCCCGCTCCAGTTTGTATATTGTGCTGACGTCATCCACAGCACAATAGCTTCCCTTTTGAGGCCGGGTGGCAGAGTGGTCATGCAGCGGATTGCAAATCCGTGTACGCCGGTTCGATTCCGACCTCGGCCTCCAATCTTTTCTTCGCCCGGATGGCGAAATTGGTAGACGCAAGGGACTTAAAATCCCTCGACCTTTAGGTCGTGCCGGTTCGACCCCGGCTCCGGGCACCAATATCTCGCCAAGCGCGAATCAGCATCCCTTCTGAAGCCCCCCGCAGAGCTGTTTCTGCATGACCTGCGTCAGCTTGGTCATGCCAATTATCGCTTATACTCTCAGCAATCAATACGGGAGGGTGTTCATGAGCGGCGAACAGTTCTGGGTTACGGTAGCCATCTTTACGCTGGGCGTCATGCTGATTGGTGGTGGTTACTCCAGATCAGAAACGCGATCGGGGGTGGCGCTGATGTGGGGTGGGGCGCTGTGTATGATTGCGCTGGTTTTCTACTATATCCCACAAAACTTGGCGCTCTAGGAAGACGGATGAGTCGCCTCGCGTGTCTCTTCGCTGAAGGGCACCACGCGGTTGCGTCCTGACTTCTTTGCCTCATAGAGCGCGACGTCTGCACAGTGAATAAGACCTGCCGCATCATTGGCTTGTGCTGGAAAACAGGCAACTCCGGCCGAAAGCGTTCTGCTGACAGGTTGATCAAGCCAGGTAACCCCGGCTGCAGCGAACGCCACGCGGTACTGTTCGGCGCGCTCTTTCGCCGTTGTGCAGTCGGTATTCGGTAATACGATCAGAAACTCTTCTCCGCCAAAGCGGCAGACAATGTCACTTGCCCTTGAGTGCTGGTGCAGCAGGTTTGCGAGGGCCACCAGCAGCAGGTCGCCGGCCTGGTGACCATGGTCATCGTTGACGGACTTGAAGTGATCGATATCGAGCAGCACCAGCGACAGTGGTTGTTCATGCCGTTGGCAGAAGCTCAGCTCCCTGTTGATGCTGACATCGAAGTATCGACGATTATAGGCGCCGGTCAGCGGATCCCGGTCAGCCTGCTCACGCAGTTGCTGTTGCAGCAACGTGTTTTCTTCCAGTTGCCTTTGCAGAGCCTGGTTTGCCTGCTGCAGCGCCTTTTGGCTTTTGTGCAGTTGGTCCCGTGTTTCGCGTATCCGGTCATTTCGCGTGAAAGCGACATTGCCTACCATCATCAGGTATAGCGTCAGTCCGGCAATGCAGAGCAGGTCCGACGGCCAGTAGCTGTAATGCGCAAGTTGGGGCGACTGGATGGCGAGCGACAGCAGCACACCTGCTGCCAGCGCTGCTGCGGCTTGCAGAAAGCCTTTCGGCCCTCTGAACACCATCAGATTGATGGTCACGCCAATGACCATTGTGTAGCTGATCCAGAGCGGAAACCCCAGCCAACCGATCCATATGCCAAACAGCAACGAATCGCACAGCAGGTTGTTCAGCTCGGCTGCCAGCGGCGAGCGCGAGTGTCTGGCACGCAAATACATCAGGTGAGGGTAAATCAGAAACTGCAGGACGAGCATCGCCCACGCAAATCCGCTATGGGCAACGCCATAGAAGTAGACACCGATTGCCGCAAACAGCAGGGCAAATGAAGCGGTGCGATTCCGATAATTTAATCGCACTATCCAGTGCGAATTTTCCTGTGTAGAGCCCGTCATCATGACCTAGCCGGGAAATGGGTCGCGGCTTGATTGTATCCCCTTGCCTGTTAATCAGATAGGGAAACTATGGCGCTCACTCTGCGCCCATTTCCGCGATTATGCGGGATTACCGCGTGCGGGGCCTGATTCGTGTCAGCGTCTGCGCGGGTCATCAAGTATTAACCGCCAGGTAACCTGAGTGTCACAGCCGCATGGCGCAATTCTTCTCAACGCCAGTGAGGAAATTGACCATGCAGATTACGGTGATTGGTTGCGGCTATGTCGGCCTGGTAACAGCGGCTTGCTTTGCCGAGATGGGCAATAGAGTGGCCTGTGTCGACACCAGTGCTGAGCGTGTCGAGGCGCTGCACCGCGGCATATCTCCGATCTTTGAACCGGGTATCGAAGCGCTGCTGCAGACCAACCACGCGGCTGGACGGTTGACCTTCAGCAGCCAGCTGAACCCGGTGCTGCGCAATAGCGAGGTAGTTTTCATCGCTGTGGGCACTCCCTCAGCCGCTGACGGCAGTGCGGATATCTCGCAGATTCTTGAGGTTGCAGCTCAGCTGGGGTGTTCACTTGAGTCGCCGACCATTGTCGTTTGCAAGTCGACTGCGCCGGTGGGCACCGCCTGCCGTGTTCAATCTATTCTGGATCAGCACTGCCAGCGTCGCGGTATGAACTGGCGGCATAGCGTTGTCAGCAATCCCGAGTTCCTCAAAGAGGGCGCGGCTATTGATGACTTTATGCGCCCGGACCGAATTATCCTGGGAGCGGAAGATGTCAGTGCGGAGCGCACCATGCGCCGCCTTTACGAGCCGTTCGTGCGCAACCACGATCGCATTTTGTGCATGCCACGTCGCGCTGCAGAAATGACCAAGTACGCGGCCAACACGTTCCTTGCCACCAAGATTTCATTTATCAACGAAGTCGCCAATCTGTGTGAAAGCCTGGGAGTGGATGTTGAGGAAGTGCGCAAGGGTATTGGTGCGGACCCGCGTATCGGCCACCACTTCATTTACGCCGGCTGCGGTTATGGTGGCTCCTGTTTTCCGAAGGATATTCGCGCGATGCTGCATATGGCGCAGGAGCGTGAGATGCAGCTGCCAATCCTGCAGGCAGTCGAAGCGCGTAACCAGGCGCAGAAAACCTGGCCGATGCGTATGCTGCGCAAGCTTTACAGCGAAGGGGTGGCCGGCAAAACCGTTGCCATCTGGGGCCTGGCCTTCAAGCCGGGTACCGACGACATTCGCGATGCGCCAAGCCGGGTGTTGATTGAGGGGCTGCTGGATCTAGGTGCTCGTGTGCAGGCTTTCGACCCTATTGCCAGCGAGAACATCGCCAAGGCCTACCCGGAGGCTGTCGCGCGCGGGCAGCTGCGGTTATTCAGCGACCCGTATGCGGTCCTGAACGATGCCGATGCGCTGGCGTTGATCACCGAGTGGAAACAGTTCCGGCAACCGGACTTCGCACTGATGGCGCGCCTGATGCGCGAGCCTGTCATCGTCGACGGGCGCAATCAGTATGATCCCGCTGTATTGGGTACCTTCGGCTTTCGGCATGTGGGCGTCGGCCGAGTGCCCATGGACAGCCCGGCGCCGCTACTGCGCAAGGTGGTCTGATTAGCCCGACTTTGCGGTATGCTGGGGCACTTCATTATTCAGCGCAGGCAGGAAGGTAGCCCATGTCCCAGTATGACTTTGATCTTTTTGTTATCGGTGCCGGTTCCGGCGGCGTACGCGCCAGTCGCATGGCCGCTGGCTTCGGTGCCCGGGTGGCAGTGGCTGAAGATCGCTATCTGGGGGGCACCTGCGTCAACGTAGGCTGTGTGCCGAAGAAGCTGTTTTCCTACGCTGCGCATTTTGCCGAGGATATTGCCGACGCCGCAGGGTATGGCTGGGATATTGCTGCCCCCGGTTTCGAGTGGCCGCGGCTGGTCGCCAACAAGAATGCCGAGATCAGTCGGCTGAATGGCATCTACCGCAACCTGTTGATATCCGCGGGTGTGCAATTGATTGAAGGGCGGGCACGATTCATCGACTCGCATCACGTAGAAGTCGACGGTCGTCGCTACAGTGCCGAGCGTATTTTGGTTGCGACAGGGGGCTGGCCCCACGTTCCGGACTTCCCGGGCAACGAGCATGTAATCAGTTCCAACGAGGTCTTCTTTCTCGATAGCCTGCCAAAGCGGGCACTGGTCGTTGGTGGCGGCTATATTGCCATCGAGTTTGCCGGTATTTTCCATGGGCTTGGTTGCGAAACTACCCAGCTGTATCGAGGGGATCTGTTCCTTCGTGGCTTCGATCGTAGCGTGCGAGAGCACATGGCTTCTGTGCTGGCCGAGAAAGGGGTGCGGCTGCGCTTCAACAGCGACGTCGCCCGCATTGAGCGCAATGCTGATCAGTCGCTGAGCGTGACCCTCACCAATGGTGACCAGATCGAAACCGATCTGGTGCTTTATGCCACGGGGCGTCGGGCACACACCGACGATCTGGGGCTGGAAAACACCAGTGTGACGCTCGACGACAAGGGCAACATCCGCGTTGACGAACACTACCAGACCTCTGATCCGGCGGTGCTGGCGATTGGGGACGTCACCGGCACCGTGCAATTGACGCCAGTGGCACTGGCCGAAGGGATGGCTTTGGCGCGTCGACTGTATCGCCCTGAAGAGTATCTGCCGGTCGACTACAACGATATCCCGACGGCCGTATTCTGTATCCCCAATATTGCCACCCTCGGCTTGACCGAGGACGATGCGCGGGCCAAGGGGCACAAGCTGAAAGTCTACGAGAGCCGCTTCCGAGCGATGCGCAATACCTTGGCCGGACGCAGCGAGCAGAGCCTTATGAAGCTGCTGGTAGATAAGGAGACGGACCGGGTTCTAGGCATTCATATGGTTGGGCCGGAAGCGGGCGAAATCGTTCAGGGTCTGGCCGTCGCAGTGAAGGCAGGGGCGACCAAAGCCGTGTTCGACGCGACGCTGGGTATTCACCCCACCGCAGCCGAGGAGTTTGTTACCATGCGCACGCCTAGCCGCGAGGACTGATCGCGGCTCCTTGTGGAGTGCTGCATACATGAGCTGGTTTTACGCCTTCGATTTGTTTGGTGTGGCGGTGTTTGCCATTACCGGTGCGCTGATGGCGGGGCGCAAATCCATGGATCTGTTCGGAGTGCTGGTGATCGCCATCATCACCGCTCTGGGTGGTGGCACGCTTCGCGACGCCATACTGGGTAACCATCCGGTCAGCTGGATTCGCAACGATGTGTACATTTTGGTCGCTAGCCTGGCGGCTGTCGGCACCGTGCTGTGGGTCCGGCTGACGCGCCCGATCAATGAAACCGGGCTGTTGGTGGCAGATGCCTTCGGGTTGGCAGTATTTACCGTGATCGGCACCCAGGTGGCGCTGAATTACGGTGTCCCGGTGAGCGCTGCGGTCATCATGGGGGTTATGACTGGGGTCGCAGGTGGCGTCATGCGGGATATCATCTGCAATGAAATTCCGCTGATCTTTCACAAGGAAATTTACGCAACGGCCTGCATTATCGGCTCCTTCACGTACATTGGGCTGCAGGCGCTGCCGTTGCACGAGGACGTAATTACCGCCATTTGCATCGCACTGGTCCTGGCTATCCGACTGGCTGCGATCCGCTGGCATCTGGCGCTGCCGCGCTTCCACCTGCTGGATCGCAACCGCTCAGATCAGTGATGTGCGTGACCTGAGCCAGCATCATGCGTTGCCGGCTCGTCTGCCGCCTGCACATTTACCACTACGTCTACATCACCTGCCACGGCGAAATGCAGCGTCAGCGGGAAATGCTCGCCAGCGCTCAGCGGCTGCTTGAGGTTGAAAAGCATCAAGTGGTAAGCGCCGGGCTGAAAGGTGACTGTTTCTCCGGGGGCGATGACCAGGCTATCCACCTGCTGCATCTTCATCAAACCGTCGGCATGAACGTGCTCGTGAATCTCAACCTTGTCCGCTGCTGGGCTGTCGGCTCCCAACAAGGTGTCATTTTCGGCGCCATGGTTGCTGATCTCTAGATAGGCTGCACCCGTTGGCACCGCTGGAGGCATGGCACGTGACCAAGGATGGGCAATATGTAACTCGCCGGCTTCAAACTCATGAGCGTCTACCAGCTGGGCAAGAGCGCAACCAATCAGCAGCAGTGAAAATCGATTGAAACGCATATGGAAGTCCTTGAAGGAAACGGGATAGTGAGTGAACCATACCCCGAAAAGGGGCGTTAGAAGAAGTGACATAGCGCCGCTGCACCAATTGCAAGCAACGATGGTGGAAATGTGTCGTGGTTGGTAAAAGTAGGTGCATATGTAGCTTTTCGCCACTATGTTTTTCCAGCACACTGAGGCAGGTGATGTAATGGTGTCATCATCGGACCCAACAGGAATTCGAGCACGAAATGACGGAGCGCAGACGGTTGGAACGGCATTTGGTGAGTAGCAGTCTGGAAGTGTTTGATCTGGAGACCGGGGATCATCTGGGGCGCGTGGTTGACTTGCATGAGGAGGGCTTGATGCTGCTCAGCAGCCGCCCGGTAGACCTGAATAGGGCCTTTGCGTTGCAGATCAATTTGCCGATGACGTTAAACGGCGTGAAGGAGTTTTTGCTGGATGCCGAGAGCTTGTGGAATCGGGTCAGTATCAACGGAGAACAGTTTTGGACCGGTATGCATTTTACCGCGTTGCCGGAAGAGTCCAGGCAATGCATTGCCAAGATGGTGGCCAGCCGCTGAGCAGCGACTGGCCACACGCACGTCAGGCGCTCAAATAGCGTCCTGGAGTCAGGTGGTTGTCCCAACGTACGGGGTATTTGCCGTGCGCCATGGCCTGATTCCGATCAGGGGATAGTACGAAAACGCCGCCCAGCCCAGACGACACGATAAAGTCCTGCTCACCGTACGGCAGCGCACCGGCGACATCCTTCACCATCACGCGCTGTACCACCTCCCCAGTCTGATAGTTGATGATCAGAGCCAGACCGCCCAGCGGCGCAGTAACAACCGCATAGGGTGTGTGGTGGCTGATCGCAATGCTGGCCGTATAATTTTTTAGCGGCAGTAACTCTTCTACTGGCCAATCCAGCTCGGTGAACGCCCCGGTGCGGGTGTCCAGCCGTGCAATCAACGGCGGCGACTCCCATTCGGGGCCTTCATACTGATACCCGGCAATCACGATGCCCTCAGGGCTAACGTCCAGATGACGACAGCTGAGCTGGTGGTGGGATGGTACGTGGCGGGCAATAATCTCGCCGCTGTGGCGGTCCATCAGAATCAGCGCCGGCTCCATGCGATCCAGGTTCAGCTTGATTCGATCATAGTCCGGATGGGTTTCTATCCCGCCAAGTGCAACGATCAGCGTGTTGCCATCCGGGTGCAGGCGCAGTTCGTGGGGGCCGATGCCGGCGAGGTCGTAGTCGGTCACGACACTATAGCCATCGTGCGCATCATAGACCCGTACCAGGCCGGCGGAGGTGACGTAGTTGTTCATGGTTACGTACAGGTAGCGCGCGTCCGGGCTGTAGACGCCGTGTCCGTAGTAATGAAATCCATCACCTGCATGAATGCTGTGCTCACGTTGTCCTGTGCGGGTATTGAGCACGTGCATGAGACGGCCGGGGCGGCGCGCAAATATCACTACATGATCACCGTGCGGCTGAGCGCAGCCACCGTGGCAGCGCTCAGCAACCGGAATCTGAAAGCGCGTCTTGCCAGTGCGATCAACGCCCGTGATGTAATGCTGTCCTGCATCGTCGTCGACGGCACTGATGAGTTCCATGGCCGGCTTTCGCTCTGCAAATGGCAGGCGGCCGCTGCATGCAGCCAGCGCGCCCGCCGAGGTGATGGCGACTGAGGCCTTCAGGAACCTGCGCCGATCAAGCACCAATCAGTCTCCGTCGCTGGAGTTGAAGCCGCGGACAACACTGAGTTTGGCTGCGATCGGTCCGGTCAGGATTTGCCCCGTTGCGCGAACATCTGCCAGTAGCGCATTGAGGCTGGCGACGCCTTCTTCGGTCTGCAGCAAAGGGGTGATATCGGATGGCAATCCAGTAAAGTGCCCCAGCGTCTTGTTCAACTGAGCGCTGAACTCTTCGGCCAGAGGTAGTGCATCGTTCTCGGCCATCAGTGCGTTGAGCCCCGGCACAAAGTAATCGGCCATGCCCTGCAGGGAGGCCCTGATCATGTTCAGTGACTCTCCGGAACGCCAGGCGTCAGCCAGGTAAGGGTTGGGCCTACCGTTACCACGCACACCCAGCGGTGCGGCAATACGCCAGTCAGCCATGATCTCAAGCGCATGCATGGCCGAAATGAGTGTGCCGTTGTTGTAGTCGGCGGTTTGCAGGTATCGCGCCTGAAGCTGGCCCCAGTCATTGCTCAGCTCGGCTGCGTTGTTCTCAAGATTGTGCGCGATAGCCGTTAGCAGCCGGCAGGATGGGGCGCTGGGCAAGGCATTCTCACCATCGCTAACCTTGGGATCAAACAGTAGGTACTCGGCTGCCGGAAACCCCTGAATGGCGACGCTGTCGCGCGCCAGATCGGCCGCCGTAACGCTCTCACGCTCGGGCTTTAGCCAGTAACTGGCCTTGCTGGCAGTGAGGTTCTTGGGATCGGGCCAGAACTGGAACTTCCAGGCGCGAGTGTTCTGCTCAATTGGCCCAAAATCGACAAAACGAACCGCTTGCCAGGCAGCAAAAGCGTTGGTCCAGAGCGTTTTCACCTCAGTCAGACCGCTGTCGCTGGGGCTGGCGCAATATGCATCGGCCTGGCTGGCCAGTTGTTCAGTCTGGTCCGCCAGTTGCTGATAACCATGCCCGATCTGGGTGTGCCAGGCAGCGCGCGGCGATGTGTCTTGTGCCTGCACGCTCAGGCTGATGCCAAGCACGCTGGCGGTTGTCAGGATAAACAGGGGAGCAGTCAGTCTCATGTTCAGGCCTCAGAGAGAGTTGAGGAAGCGAAGCAGGGCGTCGCGTTCTGCTTGCGGCAACATACGATACTGGTCCGCTGCTGGACGCGCTTCACCGTCGTGCCAGAGGATGGCATGTTCCACGGTCTCTGCACGACCGTCATGTAAAAAACCGGCTTGCGGGTTCACTACCTTGGTCAGCCCTAGGCCCCACAGCGGAGGGGTACGCCATTCGTTGCCGTCCGCCAGGAATTCCGGCCGGCCGTCCGCCAGGCCGGGGCCCATGTCGTGCAGCAGGAAGTCGGAATAGGGCCAGATGACCTGACCGCTCAGCTCAGGACGTTCAACCTGGCCGGTGGTGTAACGTGGCGTGTGGCAGGCGGCGCAACCTATATCGTTGAAAACGCTGGCGCCGCGCTGGACCTGCGGGTTGTCCTGTTCACGACGGGTCGGTACGGCCAGGCTGGTAGCGTAAAAGTTGATAAAGTTGGCAACGTTGTCGGTTACCTCGATGTCACCGCCGTTCGGGAAGCGATCACACTGTTGCTGCGGTGTGCAGTCCGTCGCTGGTGTAACGGTCGACGTTAACCCCATGTCGCCAGCGAAGGCATCCATGCTCTGCTGCATGATGCTGGGTTGTCCGGCCTTCCAGCCAAAGCGCCCGACAACGGTTTGCTTGGCAACGCGGTCCCAAACGCGATTGGCGCGGCCGGATATGCCATCACCATTAGCGTCGTCCGGGTCTTCGTTGGCCAGCAGCGCCGCTTCCGGAATTGCCTCAACCAAGCCCAGACCGATCATCTGCGGTGCGACGCGCGGGGAGGTCAGTAGATCGTTCGGCAGCGGACCGTAGTTAGGGTTTTCAATGTGATAGACGGGCTTGCGCATGACGACCTTGGTGCCGTCACCCAATGTCTGGGTAACCGATTGCCACTCGACGATCATGTCGGCTTCCGGCTTCATGCCGGGAATTGCTGAGGTCTGCAGCTGGCCGCCATAGATGGGAGCCGGCTTGAGGCCGTGTTCACGTAGCAGGTCGGCATCCTGTTCCGGGTCCGCAGGGACAGAAAGGCGCAGGAACAGCGAGACTGAGAGTGTGTCGATGGATGCTGGTGCGTGACCACGTCCGTCTTTCAGGTGACAGCCCTGGCAGGAGTTGGTGTTGAACAGCGGGCCAAGTCCGTCACGGGCGTCCGTGCTGGCCGGAGCAACCACCCAGGGGTTGCGAAAAAAACTGTTGCCTACGCTGAAATCAAGGCGCTTGGTCATCGACATGTTTGCCAAGGGTAGCGAGTAGGCGTTTTGGTCATGTTGCTTGACGCTGCCGTCACCACCGGTGAGCGGTGTGTCTTGAATCGGGTAGGTGGTTTCAGTGGCCTGGGTCAAATTCGAGATCAGCAACACAGGGACCAGCAGCGCGCTAGCGCGGAGGAGAGGATGAAGCATGGATGTCGTTTCACTTTGCCTGGGTGAGTATCAGCAAGGAGCGTATCTGTCAGATTGCCCGGCGGGGTTGCCGCCGGGCACAGGAACTACGCCAGATCAGAACTGATGACCAGCATCGTCGGGCTCGAGGGACTCGACGCCGACAACCGCTGCGACCTGCTCAATCGAGCCAGTCTGCTCAACCAGCGTGGCAATGGCGTTGTTGATGATTTCTGCACCTTGAGTGTTTTCGGGCGCGATCATCATATCAAAGGTAACCGGGTTTTCTGACGCTTCAGCGGTGGACTTCATGTGACCAAGTGCCGCAACACTGGCGTCCAGCTGGCCGATCAGTTTCTGGTTCAGTTCGGGGTCGATCTGACCAACCAGGTCAGCCAGCGAAGCGCCGCTCAGCTCGGTACCGTCAACACGCTTGTAGTTGCCGGTATAGACGTTCTGGATACCGAGTGCGTTGTAGTAGTGGGAGTTGTGGGTGTTGTCGCTGAAGCAGTCGTGTTCGTCTTCATAGGAGTTGGCTTCCAGTGCGACCTTCATGCGCTCACCGGCGAGCTCGCCCAGTGACAGCGAGCCCATGCCGAACAGCATCTTCTGGTACACGGCGGTCGGCTCGAGCGCGGTCAGTTCGGCACGGTAGTTACCATCAATGCCTGCTGTCCATTGGCCAACCATCCAGTTCAGGTCGGAGACCAGCAGGTCGGTAACCGCATCTAGGTAAGCCGCGCGGCGGTCACAGTTGCCGTTGGTGCAGGCGTCGCCGACAGCATAGTCAGTTGCCTTGCGGTTACCGGCGCCAGCCTCAAAGCCGTTCAGGTCCTGACCCCAGAGCAGAAACTCGATTGCGTGATAGCCGGTAGCTACGTTGGCTTCAGAACCACCTACCTCGTTCAGGCTGGCCAGCAGCTCGGGCGTGATGTTGGTCAGGTCCAGTGTTTCGCCACCGACGTTCAGCTCTTTGCTGGCGATGATATTGGCATTGGCACCTTCATTACCCAATGCGTGCTGGTAATCCTCGGCATTGACGTAGTCGATCAGCCCCTCGTCCAGTGGCCAGGCGTTGAGCTGACCTTCCCAGTCATCAACCACCGAGTTACTGAAACGGAAAACCTCAGATTGCTGGTACGGAACACGTGATTGCAGCCAGGCGGTGCGGGCGGCGGCAAGGGTTTCTTCAGTGGGATTGGCAATCAGCGCGTCAGTAGCGGCGTCCAGGGTTTTGGCGGTAGCCAGCGCGTCCTCATAGGTTGCCAGTGCCAAATCGGCGTAGTGATTGACGATCGCAGCGGGGGCAACGCCCGTTGTTTCTGGCGCACTGGCAGGTGCTGTTTCTGCAACGGGGGCAGCGGGCGCGGCAGCTTCCGGCGCCGTGGCTTGCTCGTTGTCGTTGCATGCGGTCAGAAGGAAAGAGGTGGAAATTGCTAGCGCAAGCGCCTGCAAGGGAAAACGCACGGCCATGTATAGCTCCCTGTTGATTGTGCTCAATCAATTAATGATAGTGATTTGCATTATGGATTATATGCCGATGACAGCATATTGCAATGCGCGCTGGTGCTGCAGGCGAGGCGCACGGGGCTTTGCCATACTGAGTGCACATTCATGGCAAAAGTGGAGGTGGACCATGTCCAACCATCATGTCTACAAGAAGGTGGAAGTTGTTGGCTCGTCACCCAACAGCATTGATGACGCCATCAGAGCGGCGATCGCGGAGTGTGCGAAGACTATCCGCTATATGGAGTGGTTTGAGGTAAAGGAAACCCGTGGGCACATCGCGGACGATCAGGTCGCACACTTTCAGGTCGTGCTGCAGATCGGTTTCAGGATCGCCGGCAGCTGACGCGGCCGGCGATGAGGAGGGTAGGATCAGCTGTTGAGTACCTGCCAACGCAGCGACATTGCGGAGTCTGCTGCGGCCGCCAGTTCTCGCCCTTTGGTGACAAAGTGCGTGCGGTAATAGTTCTGGTGCTCGCTATGCTCGTGAAAGTGATGCGGGGTCAGCACGGCAGTTAATACCGGCACCTCGGTCTCCAGCTGCACCTGCATCATGCCGCTGATGACCGCGTTGGCTACGAAGTCATGGCGATATATGCCGCCGTCAACGACCAGTCCGGAACAGGCGATGGATGTGTAGCGACCAGTCTTGGCCAGCAGCTTGGCCTGCAGCGGAATTTCATAGGCCCCGGGGACTGCGATCACATCGATCAGGTCTGGGTTATAACCGCGGGTGGCAATTTCTTCACGAAAGCCATCCAGGCAGCGCAGCACGATGTCGGCGTGCCAAGAGGCGTGAATGAAGGCAATGCGTTGTTGCGAAGGTTGAAAGTTATTCATCGTCTGGCTCTGATTCATGTCTCAATGTCGGTTTGAATCAGGGCGAACGGGCAGCGCCACGTCGACATGCATCGGCATGGTGGCTGTCGCGTTCTCTCCTATCCGGACTGTAACCGTCGGCTCTGGAGTCTCACCAGATCTGCTGACCTCTGCACCTGCAGAGCGCTCGCGGGCTTGGGAGTCGGGCTCCATCACCGCCGGTGGGGAGTTTCACCCCGCCCCGAGAACGATGCCGCAAGGGTAGCGGCGGCGGACAATATAAGTAAGGTCGTCCCTCCGGTCAAAACGGATTGGAGCTAAAGTTCGTCGATAAGCGACCGATATAGGCAGGTATCTATCGCTACGTGGGGTGCCGGCTATGCGCATTGGCGAGTTGAACTGGACTGACGTTGGCAGGCGCCAGGGTGGGGTGTCTTCAGCTGCAGCGGAGCCCGCCACGCCGACACTCGGCAGTAATCGCGATATCGCTGACAGCGTTAAGGTATCGCTGTCGGAGCGGGCAGAAAAGGCTGAACAGAGCAACCGCAATCAAGATATTGATGACAGCGATTTACCGGAGGTCATCAAACGGTTGCTCAAGCATATCCGTGACCTGAAACAGCAGATTGCCGAGGTTCAGCAGCAGATAAGTGAGCTGGCTCGCCAACAGGATCTATCTGATGAAGAGCGCAGCCTGTTGATGGATGGCCTGCGTAGCCAACTTGCCAGCTTATCCAGCGCGCTCAGCACAGCCTACGCGAGCCTCACCAAGGCAACCAAGCAACAGGCGCTGAATGATGAGCAGCGTTCCAGCATGCTGAAGCTGCTCAACAGCTAAACTCCGTTCTATTTATGCAACAGTCTTTTCAGTTCGGTCAGACATATAGTTCGACAAAATACGAATAAATAGGCGTAGCATGGCCGCCTTCCTTTTTCGGCTTGTAATGGAGCGCCAATGTCAAACGTGCCAGAGAACAGCAGGGGCATTGCCAACGGGCTGATGTGCTTTCTTGCCGCGTGCTGTGGCCTGATTGTGGCCAATATTTACTATGCGCAGCCACTGGTCGGTCCGATCAGCCTATCGCTCGGCATGACGCCGGAGGCCAGCGGCCTCATCGTGACATTGACCCAGATCGGCTACGTGATTGGCCTGCTGCTGGTTGTGCCATTGGCAGACAGGCTCGAGAACAGGTCGCTGATCAGCGCGATGGTGCTGTTGTTGGCGCTGGCGTCGCTTGGCACTGCGCTGTCTGATTCTCCGCTCACCTTTCTGGCCTGCTCGCTGGTCATTGGCATCGGTGCGGTGGCGGTGCAGATTATCGTCCCCCTCGCAGCACACCTGGCTGCACCTGCGCGGCGGGGGCAGGTGGTCGGCAATGTGATGGGTGGCCTGATGTTCGGCATTATGCTGGCTCGGCCGGTATCCAGCTTTGTTGCGGATCTGGTCTCCTGGCGCGCCATGTTCTTCATTTCGGCCGGATTAATGGTTGCATTGGTGCTGGTCATGCGCCGGGTCATTCCGCGCCGGGTTCCTACTGCAAGCATGGGCTACCTGGCGCTGCTGCGGTCGATGGCAGCGCTGGCGCGGCACACACCTATTCTGCAGCGCCGAGCCTTCTATCAGGCAATGATGTTCGGGGCATTCAGCTTGTTCTGGACGACGACTCCGCTGTTGCTGGCTGGTCCGGACTTCGGGTTATCCCAGTCCGGCATTGCACTGTTTGCGCTGGCCGGTGTGGCGGGTGTGGTATCTGCCCCGGTTGCTGGCCGCTTGGCTGACCGCGGCCTTACCCGTGTCGCCACCATCAGCGCAATGGTGTCGGTGATGGTGGCGTTTGCGATGACGCATATTGTCGCGCCCGGATCTGCGCTATCGCTGCTGTTACTTGTGGTGGCCGCGGTGCTGCTTGATCTGGGCGTATCTGGCAATGTCGTACTGGGGCAGCGTGCGATCTACTCCCTGGGCGAGGCAGAGCGCAGTCGTTTAAACGCCCTCTACATGGCGACCTTCTTTGTTGGCGGGGCGATTGGCTCAGCGCTGGGCGCCTGGGCGTATGTCAGCGGTGGCTGGCTGGCCGCGTCCCTGCTCGGCGGCTCGATGCCACTGCTGGCGCTGTTGGTATTGCTGGTGGGTGAGCCGGGCGGGTATCACGAGCGCGAGGTTGAAGCCCAGTAATGGCATGGCGGGGCAGTGAAGCTGCACCGCCTTAGGCCTTAGTGGGGCAGCGTCAGCCTGACGACCTCGTCAACAATCTCCATGCCGGGCTCGGCGAGGAAATCCGGATCGGCGTAGGCTGGGTTCGGGTAGTTGTAGAAGCCGCTGCCGGTCTGCAGCCCCAGCTTGCCCTGATCAAGAAAGTTGTGCTTGATGTAGTCTGCGTTCTTGAGTGCTTGCTCGTCCTGATTGAGGTTGCCCCAATACTGAGTGACGTCGTAGTAGGTTTTCATTCCGACGACGTCGATCACGCCAAACGGTCCCATGCTCACTCCGCGATTCATCACCATGTAGGTTCTGTCGACGGTCTCCGGCGTCGTAATGCCGTTGGTGACGAGGGTTTGTGCAGCGGTCAACAATGGCACCAGCAGGGAGTTGATAACGTAGCCATTCTGCGGCTTTCGCACCGGTACCGGGATCATGCCAATCTCGATGGCGAACCGGGTAATGCTGCGCAGCGTCTGCTCGGCTGTGCTTGCGTGGGCCATAATTTCGGCCAGGTTCATGGACCAGATCAGATTGGCGAAATGCAGCGCGCAGTACTTGTCGGGCCGTCCGGTGTCCTCAGCGAACTGGCTTGGCAACAAGGTGGAGGAATTGGTTGCCACCAGACAGTTCGCAGGTAGCAACGGCGCCATGTCGCGGTATACCTGTGATTTGATCTCGGGGATTTCTGGGACCGCTTCAATAACCAGCTCGGCGTCAGCGACGGCGTCCGCCAGGTCGCTGCTGTAGCGCAGGCGAGCAAACGTCTGTTCGATTTGCTCCGGGCTTGCGCCGAGGTCCTTGCGATAAATATCCGCATACTGGTGGTGAGCAATTTGACAGCGCGCCAGTGCTTCGGAAAACAGATCATAGACCACAACCTGCTTTCCTTTAAACGCGCTGTGCCATGCAATCTGGGCGCCCAGAACGCCGGCACCCAGTACGGTGAGGTGGTTAACGGATGTGTTCAAGCGGGAGTCTCCACTAATCATGCCGCCCGGGTTCCAGGGCGAGCGTTGCTGTTGTCTGACTGTGCATTGCGAGGTAGAAACTCGAGGATGTCGTCCTCAAGCGATTCATTCAGCAGCATTTGACGGTCGTCTTCGTACGAGTTGAGCAGGCGCCACGGCGCGACTTGTCCCTGGCGGGGCAGCACCGTATCTGCACGCTGCACATAACCGGACTCAAGCGCTCCCAGTACCGATGCATTTTGTTCGGTGCAACCCTGGTAATCGCGTGGGGTAACTACCTGCATGCCGATTGCGCGAAGGTGGTTGATCAGCCGGCAGACATAACGTGCCGCGATATCCGACTTCAGGGTCCAGGGGGCGTTGGTATAGCCAAAGATCCAGGCCATATTCGGTACGTTCTGCAGCAGCACCCCTTTGTAGGTCATCTGCTGCTGCAGGTCGAAGGGCTTGCCGTCAATCAGCAGTTGGGTGCCGCCGAGCAGCTGCACTTTGAGTCCGGTCGCGGTGATGATGATGTCGGCATCCAATTCATGCCCTGATGCTAGCTTGATGCCGCGTTCGGTAAAGGTGTCGATCTGATCAGTGACCACGGATGCTTTGCCGCTGTTGATCGCCTTGAACAGATCGCCATCGGGCACGGCGCAGAGGCGCTGGTCCCATGGCATGTAGCTGGGGGTGAAGTGTTTCATCTGTGCCGGATCGTCCAGCTGTTTGGCGACCTGGTTGAGCAGGTGTTTACGCATTCGCTCAGGCCAGCGGCGTGCGGCCTTGAACAGCCAGCGCTGAATCAGAATGTTGCGCTTCCGGGCCATGCCATTGGCCCAGCTTTCGGGCATCACCCTGCGTAGTATTTCTGTGATCTTGTCATGCGCCGGCACCGTCATCACATATGAGGGTGAGCGCTGCAGCATGGTGACGTGTGCCGCCTGGTCGGCCATCGCCGGCACCACTGTAACCGCCGTGGCGCCACTGCCGATAACAACGACCTTTTTGCCCTTGTAGTCCAGGTCTGCTGGCCAGTGCTGGGGGTGGATGCACCGACCCTGAAAGCGCTCAACGCCCGGGAAATCGGGAAGGTAGCCGTTCTTGTGGTCGTAGTACCCCGTGCAGCTGATTAGGAAGTCGCAGCTGTAGTGGCGTGGCTCCCCGTTGCTCAGGTCGCGCGCACTGATGATCCACTGTTGCTGTTCACTGCACCATTGGGCCTGCTCGGTCTCGATACCAAAGCGAATCAGCTTGTCCACGCCATATTCACGCGCAGTATCGCCAATGTAGTTGCGGATGGATTCGCCGTCGGCCAGGGTGTTGAGCGCATTCCAGGGACGAAAGTCGTAGCCGAAGCTGAACATGTCCGAATCAGAGCGGATGCCGGGGTAGTTGAACAGGTCCCAGGTGCCACCGACGCGCTCCCGGCGCTCAAGAATGGCGATGCGTTTGCCCGGGCACTCTTGCGAGAGGTGCACCGCTGTCCCGATGCCGGACAAACCGGCGCCGATGATCAGCACGTCGACGTGCTCGTTGGTCATAGTGGTTTCTCTTTTTATTATGTGTTGCTTGCGAGAACTATAAGATTGCACGCCAGTGCCGGGATCGAGCTGGTCGAATCCGGAAAACAAGTCGACATTTATTGCCAACGATAGGGGATAAATGGGGGAGGCTCAGCCGCGCATTGCGGCTGAGTAGAGAAGGTCAGTGAGCAGTTTGCGGGCGTCGTGCCGGCAACAGTAGGGCACAAATAATGCTGACCAGCGTTGATGTCAGTAATGCTCCAATAAAGGGGCCCAACGTTGGAATAGCATTAGGGAAACTGGCGATCAGCAGGCCCTGATAGAGGCTGCCGGTAGTTATCCATCCCGGTAGCAGGGCGCCGACCAGGCCAGCCAGCCCGCCGAGGATCGCTGCCGCCGGCGTCATGCGCGACCAGAGACCGAGCAACACCGGAACGACTGCGGTTGCGCAGAGCAGGTCCGCGATCAGGAATAGCCGCAGAACGGAGTTACCTTGAAGAGCAAGGATGACCACGGGGATCATCAGTAGCAATGTAAACCAGCGCGCGGCGGACAGGCTTAGCCCCTGCTTTTCAGTCACCGCAAGTGAAACAATGGCGTTCTGTAGGGTGTCGACCGACGAGGCAACCAGGGTAATCGCCAGCAGCAGCGCGGGCAGGGAAAGCCAGCCAGGCGCATCATGCAGCATGGCGAAGAAGGGAATGGGTGGGGAGCCGACATCGGCGCCACTCATCAGGGTCAGAATGCCCAGGCCGCCAACGGCAGCAACAACCAATACGGTGGCAACACCACCGATGACAGCGCCACGTCCCAGCGCAGACTCATCGCGTGCTGCCCAGAGTCGCTGCCAGTAGCCTTGGTGGAACAGGTTGGCTGCCGTCACCGCGATGATCAGAGTCAGCGCAACGCCGAACGCGGCAGACGCTGGAATACTCGGTAGTACTGCGTCTGCTTTGATGCTCGGCAGTCGGGTCATGGCAACACCGCCAACCAGCAGCAACAGCGCAATCAGCAACCAGCCTTGCCAGCGGTCGGTTGTCATGCTGGCGCGCAGCCCACCCCATGCCGTGTATATCAGCGTGGTCAGTGCCACACCCACCACCACTAGGTTGCCATTGATATCAGACAGCATGGAGGTAATCGCCCCAATTGCTGTCAGCTCCGCGATCAGAAAACACGCCATATATAGCAGCGAGATGAGCCCGACCCAGCGGCGGACACCAAGACCATAGCAGTGCTGGGCGAATTCACCGATGCTGCGGCCTTCCGGCAGACGGCAACGAATCGCCGGGCCGCAAAGGGCGAAGACCAGAAAGGGCAGGGCCGCCCCGACTGCATAGCCAGCCAAGCCCAGCGGCCCGACCAGCACGCCGACTTCCGGCGGAGCAAACAGAATCCAGCCACCCATGCCTGATGCCAGGAAGGAGAGGCCGATAGCCCAGCTGCTCTGCGAATTGCGAGCGGTAACAAAGTCGTCAAGAGCTTCCTGGCCGCGTGAGCGCAGGCCGATCCAGACAAACAGCAACAACACGGCAGCCAGGGCTGCAATGGACAGGTACAGCATGTCGCGCTTCCTCCGCCGGTATGAGCCGGATCAGGTTCCAGGGTTTGGGCCAGCCAAGGCGTGGCCTGTTCTCAGCCCGAAGCGCATGACTTCGGACACCCCTGGCGACAGGTGGAATGGTATACAGGTAATCCGGTACATGATGTCACATATCTATCACCCATCGTTAGCCAGATGGCGGTATCGTTAGGGGTTTGCTGTTGGACTTGTTAACTAAAACAATCGAGTATGCCCACCGCATGGAGTAGCTTCGGAGCGCTCGTTCTTTGACCGGCTGCGCCTAAGCGCGCAGTCATTGCGGGTGCCATCATGAGCGACGATTCTGATGTGAAGACCGATAGCCCTGACGCGGGGCAAACGGCCATTGAAACCGTGCTGGACAGCCTGGATGCGCTGGTTTATGTCGCCGACATGCAGACCCATGAGCTGTTGTTCCTCAACGCTTATGGACGTGCCGAATGGGGCGAAATCGATAACCGAAAATGTTGGCAGGTGTTGCAAAAAGGGCAGAAAGGTCCGTGCACATTCTGCAACAACGCAATGTTGGTGGACGCCGAGGGCGCGGCGACTGGGGTACAGGTCTGGGAGTTTCGCAATACCCGGAATAACCGCTGGTATCAGTGCCGCGACCAGGCCATTCGCTGGCCCGACGGCCGGCTGGTACGCATAGAAATCGCTACCGACATTACCGATCTCAAGGATCTGCAGACGCAACTCACCGCTGCGCGCCTGCAGGCCGAGCAACTGGCCAACGAAGATGCGCTCACCGGGCTGGCCAACCGCCGCGCGTTGTTTGCCCTCGGCCGGTCGGCCATTGAGCAGGCTCGGCGCCAAGGCCACCCGGTAGCACTGATTGCGCTGGATGCCGACCGTTTCAAGCGCATCAACGATTGTTATGGGCATGCAGCCGGTGATGTCGTGTTAAAGGCGCTGGCAGAGGTGCTCAGAAGTCATACCCGTGCGGCGGATATCGCAGCCAGGCTGGGCGGCGAGGAGTTTGCTGTTTTGCTACCGGCAACCGGGCTGAAGGCTGCCCGCGATCTGGCCGAGCGGTTGCGGGCTTCCATCGAGGCGCTGGATATCGACTACCGTGGCCAGCGCATCCAGATGACCTGCAGTTTTGGTGTAACCGCTTCGGATGGTGGCAGCGCGACTCTTGATCAGTTGCTCAATGCGGCAGACCTGGTCACCTATCGGGCAAAAGCCGGTGGCCGTAACCGGGTTGAGGACGAAGTCTGCCGCTGATGCGGCACCAAGTCCAAGCTGCCGCTGGCCTAATTGCCGCAAGGTTCGCTAGCATGCCTGCACAACCGTGAAAAGGAAGTTGCCAGCCAATGGCCAATAATAAGAAATCCAGAGAGGCCGCCCCCGTTCCGTCGCTGTGGCGATTGCTTTTGCCGCTTGTTCTAGTCGCTGGCGCAGTCGTCGTCTGGTGGTTCAGTATGCGCACCAGTGAGCCGGTTTTGCCGCCTGTCGCGCCAGCGGTGCAACCGGCCGCTGTGACGCCGCCTGCGCTAGCTCGGGATTCAGTCGTTCTCCAGGATCGGCACTACGTTGGTCGTGAGGTATGTGCTGGTTGCCATGAGCAGCAGACTCGCGATTTCGACGGCTCGCACCATGATCAGGCGATGCAAGAAGCCAGTGCGGTAACTGTCCTGGGGGACTTCAATAATGCCACCTTCCGTTTTGGCGGGGTGACCAGCACCTTCTTCCAGCGTGACGGCCAGTTCCTGGTCAATACCCTGGGTCCGGATGGCCGCCAGCATGACTATGTTGCCGAGTACACCTTTGGGGTCTATCCGCTGCAGCAGTATCTGCTGGCGATGCCCGGCGGCCGTTATCAGGCGTTCAGTGTTGCCTGGGATGCGCGGCCAGCTGGGGAGGGCGGCCAGCGCTGGTTCCAGCTCAACCCTGATGTCAATGGCGACGACCCGGTCAAGGCGCTGCACTGGAGTGGCCGTCAGTTCAACTGGAACCTGATGTGCGCTGAATGCCATTCAACCAATCTGGAACGCAATTTCAACGCCGCGACCGACCGTTATGACACCCGCTGGGCCGAGATCGACGTGTCCTGCGAGTCCTGCCACGGCCCGGCGTCGGACCATCTGGAATGGGCCGAGACGCCTGATGCGCACCCAGACATGGCGAATACCCTAGGTCTTGCGGTGCGCTTTGATGAGCGTGAGGGTGTCACCTGGCAGCATGACGAGAACGGCACGCCCAGTCGCAGCAAACCGCGCGACAGCGAGAAGGAAATTCAAGCCTGTGCTGCCTGCCACTCCCGCCGTGCGCAATTGTTTGATGACCCGCAGGATGCCGGTTTGCTGGTGGAAAATTATCTGCTCGCTACCCTTGATCAGGGCCTGTATTACCCCGACGGTCAGATTCAGGATGAGGTGTTTGTGCATGGCTCGTTCCTGCAGAGCAAAATGTATCAGGCCGGCGTGACCTGCAGTGACTGCCACAACCCGCACTCGCTGGAACTCAAGGTCCCCGGCGATGGTGTCTGCCTGCAGTGTCACCAGGCCGACCAGTACCAGACGCCGAAGCACCACTTTCACAGCAGCGTGCAGGGCAGCGCCTGCGTGGATTGCCATATGCCGACCACAACGTACATGGAAGTGGATCCTCGGCGCGATCACAGCTTGCGTATTCCGCGTCCTGATCTGAGCGTCAGCCTCGGTGTGCCCAACGCCTGCAATCAGTGTCACAGCGACGAAACACCCGAATGGGCGGCAGAGCACGTCGAACAATGGTACGGGCACGTACCGCAGGGCTTGCAGCAGTATGCGCACACTCTGGCAGCCGGCCGAGCGGGATCTGTTGGCGCCCAGAAGGATCTGTTGACGCTGTTGGCCGACGAAGGCCAGCCAGCGATCGCCCGTGCCACTGCCGCCAGCCTGCTGCAGGCCTGGCCTGGGCCGGAGGTAGCCCAGTCGCTGTTCGTTGCCCTGCGTGCGAAGGACCCGGTGATTCGCCTGGGCGCGCTGGAGGCGATTGGCAGTTACCCGCCGGTCACCCGTTGGCAGCTTGCCAGCCCGCTGCTGGATGCGCCTGAACGCGTGGTCAGGCTGCAGGCGGCCGCGCAGTTGCTGGATATTCCGCCAGAGCAGATGCAAGGTGATGACATTGAAAAGTTGCGCCAGGCGCAGCAGCAATACCTCAAAGCGCAACAGGCCAACGCCGATGATCCTTCGGCGCAGTTAAACATTGGCCTGTACTATCAGGCGCGTAATCAGCTTGCACTGGCGGAAGATGCCTACGCACAGGCCTTGAAGCTTGATCCCTATTTCATCGGTGCCTACATCAATCTGGCCGATCTGTATCGCGCGTCGATGCGCGATCCTATGGCCGAAACACTGCTTAACAAAGGGTTGGAGGCGTTGCCGCAGGCTGCCCCGTTGCACTTCAGCCTGGGGCTGCTCAAGGTACGCAGCAAGGATATGACCACCGCTCTGATCGAGCTGCGCCGCGCAGTTGTGCTCGACCCGCAGAACACCCACTATCGATACGTACTCGCCGTCGCGCTCAACAGTGCCGATCAGCGCGCCGCTGCCCTGGCGCTAATTGCCGAAGGGCTTGATTTGACCCCTGCCAACCAAACCCTGTTGACACTGCAACAACAGCTTCAGAACAAGGATGCAACGCAATGACTTTGGAAGTGATCGTCGGCGATCTTGGCAACGAAATTCATGCTGCGGCGTTGAAGTCGTTGCTCGCTGAATATGCGCTTGACCCTATGGGTGGCGCTGCGGCGCTTGCTCCGGAGTTGCTCGAATCGCTACCGGAAAAGCTGTCCTCACGGACGGATTACCTGTTTGTGCTCGCGGTTGCCGACGGCCAGTATGTTGGCCTGGTCAACTGCTTCGAGGCGTTTTCCACGTTCAAGGGCAAGCCGCTAATCAATATTCACGACGTGATCGTTTCACGCCGTTGGCGAGGGCAGGGCATTGCTCGGCAGATGCTGAATCAGGTCGAGGACATTGCCCGGCAGCGAGGTTGCTGCAAGCTCACCCTGGAAGTGTTGGAAGGTAACCAGGCTGCTCAGCGTAGCTACCTTGGTTTTGGCTTTCAGGGTTACCAACTGCTGCCGGAAATGGGCCGGGCACTGTTCTGGGAAAAACCGCTGTAGCGGCTACTGCTGAGCCTGACGTATCGCCTGACTGGCTTGCACTACCCGGTTGGCGGGCACTCGCAGTTGCTCCAGCAGATAGCTGGCAAAGGTCGGGTGGTACGGCTGTTTTGCTATCGCCCGTGCCATGCATTCAAGCCACTGGTCCCGCAGCTCCGGGCCTACATCCCATTTGGCATGAAAGGCGGGAATACTGATGCCGCCATACTGCTGCTGAAACAGTCTCGGCCCTCCCAGCCAGCCTGACAGAAATGCGGTCAGCTTAGCTCGCGCCGACGCCAAATCCGGCGCGTGCAGGGCCCGCAGTTCCTGTGCGCCTTCCCAGCTGTCCATCTCTTGATAAAAATCGTCGACCAGCAGGCGAATGCCATCAATGCCGCCAGCAGCCTGGTAGGACGCGTCGGCGGTGCCGTAAGGGGGTAGGGATTGGGTCATGTTCTGCACCTCATGGTAATACCTTGATGGTACGCATTCGGCATATTTAAACCAGCGACCTCTCTGCGGCCTGTCGCCGCACCGCCCGTGCCTGTCTCACGTTAGCTCTGCGTTGGCGCGCGTTGCTCACCCGCGGCAGATTGCCGCACCCATTGAGGCGCCTGCCGCAGAGCAGGAGTCTCCCGCTGCAAGCCGCGCCACACGTGACTTGCGACCCGTTCGCATTCAGCTACGCGCGCTATGGCAATAGCAGATTTGGAACAATGTATTGACCTGTGTCACTAGTTGTTACAATTGCGCGCCATCATGAAATACTTTGTAATACTTCTCGTAACACGTTCCAGACGTCCGATCTGGCTCTCCACGGAAGGTGCCGCTCCCGCGGCCACTCAGGCGATTGAAGATGTACGCCGCCCCAGTCTGCACAAGACATAACCGCTGACCCATAACGACACCAGGCAGCACTCGACGCGCGCTCATGCGGGAGACGCTCGGGTACTGCTGCGTACGTAATGGGCCCGGCGACAGTGTGGGTGAACATCAGGCCTGGATTGGTGAGGTTGAGGTCGGCTGGATAGCTCGGTTTATGGGTATAAGTCCGCTATCCGGCCAATGACCTGTCGCACCTGTCTGGCGTGATGTTTGCCGGCCTGTCATGGCGAACACTTCATGCTGCGAACGTGTTGCACCTCGTTCCCTGTCGGGCGCGAGGGCCTGTTCAACGACTAAGGCTGCAACATGAACCCGAAGCAGATAACTTCACTCCTGAAACGGCTCGCCTGGCTGCCGCTGCTGATGCTTAGTGGCTGCAAGATGGTGTTGCTGGACCCGAAAGGGCAGGTCGGCGTCGACGAAAAGTCGCTGATCATCACCGCCACGCTGCTGATGCTAATCGTGGTCATTCCGGTCATCGTGATGACCCTGGTGTTTGCCTGGAAGTACCGTGCAAGCAACACCAAGGCGACCTATCGACCCAACTGGTCCCACTCCACCGCTATTGAGCTGGTGGTATGGCTGATCCCCTGCGTGATCGTTGCCATTCTCGGCACCATCACCTGGAAGACCACCCACGAGTTGGACCCCTATCGCCCGCTGGACTCGGACGTAAAGCCGATTGAAGTGCAGGTGGTATCGCTGGACTGGAAGTGGCTGTTCATCTATCCGGAGCAGGGCATTGCCACCGTCAACGAACTGGCCTTCCCGGTCGACACGCCCGTCAACTTCAAGATCACCTCCCAGTCGGCGATGAACTCGTTCTTCATTCCGGCGCTGGGCAGCCAGATCTACTCGATGGCCGGCATGCAGACCAAGCTGCACCTGATCGCCAATCATCAGGGCAGCTATGACGGGTTCTCCGCCAACCTCAGTGGCGAAGGCTTCTCCGACATGAAGTTCCAGGCCATCGCCACCGATGAGCAGGGCTTTAACGACTGGGTTAGCCAGGTCAAGGCCAACAGCGAGACGCTGGATCTGGACAGCTATCCGGCGCTGGCAGCGCCGAGCAAGGCCGATCCGGTCCGCTACTACGGCAGCGTTAGCCCGATCCTGTACGACACCATCCTCATGCAATACCACAACGGCGGTAAGCACGCGGCCGGCCACGAAGACCACGCGGGTCACGCCGGCCATGAGGCACATGCGGGCGCCGAAATGGCGGGCATGCCCATGAACGCTGCCGAGGAGACCCACTGATGTTTGGCAAGCTGACACTCGAGGCCGTGCCGTTTCACGAGCCCATTATCATGGTCACCCTGGCGATCGTTGCGATTGCCGGTCTGGGGATCTTTGGCACCATCACCTACTACCGCAAGTGGGGCTACCTGTGGACCGAGTGGCTGACCTCGGTCGACCACAAGAAAATCGGTGTGATGTACATCCTGGTTGCCCTGATCATGCTGCTGCGCGGTTTTGCCGACGCGATCATGATGCGCGGCCAGCTCGCGGTGGCCGAAGGGGCATCACAGGGCTATCTGCCGCCGGAGCACTACGACCAGATCTTTACCGCCCATGGCGTCATCATGATTATCTTCATGGCCATGCCGTTCATGGTCGGTCTGATGAACATCGCGGTACCGCTGCAGATTGGCGCCCGTGACGTTGCCTTCCCGTTCCTTAACTCGCTGAGCTTCTGGCTGTTCGTGGCCGGCGCGATTCTGGTCAACGTGTCGCTGGGGGTAGGGGAGTTCGCTCGCACTGGTTGGGTTGCCTACCCACCGCTGGCCGAACTGGGCTACAGCCCGGGCGTGGGGGTCGACTATTACATCTGGGCGCTGCAGTTATCGGGGCTGGGGACGCTGCTGACCGGTGTCAACTTCCTGGTCACCGTATTCAAGATGCGTGCTCCGGGCATGACGCTGATGAAAATGCCGGTCTTCACCTGGACCTGCACCTTCACCAACATCCTGATCATCGCATCCTTCCCGATTCTGACCGCCACTCTGGGGCTGCTGAGTCTGGACCGTTATCTGGGCATGCACTTCTTCACCAACGAGCTTGGCGGCAACGCCATGATGTACATCAACCTGTTCTGGGCCTGGGGTCATCCCGAAGTGTACATCCTGATTCTGCCGGCGTTCGGTATCTTCTCTGAAGTGATTTCGACCTTTTCGGGCAAGAAGCTGTTCGGCTATACCTCGATGATCTGGGCCAGCGCGGCGATCACCGTACTGGGCTTCGTGGTCTGGCTGCATCACTTCTTCACCATGGGCTCGGGTGCCAACGTCAACGCGTTCTTCGGCGTGGCTACCATGATCATTTCGGTGCCAACGGGGGTGAAGCTGTTCAACTGGCTGTTCACCATGTTCCGCGGTCGCGTGCAGTTCACCACCCCGGTGCTGTGGACCCTGGGCTTTATGGTGACCTTCACGGTAGGCGGTATGACCGGCGTTTTGCTGGCCGTGCCAGGTGCGGACTTCGTGCTGCACAACAGCCTGTTTTTGATCGCTCACTTCCACAACACCATCATCGGTGGTGCGGTATTCGGTTATCTTGCCGGCTTTACCTTCTGGTTCCCGAAGGCCTTCGGCTTCAAGCTGGATGAGCGTCTGGGCAAGGGGGCCTTCTGGTGCTGGATTACCGGATTCTTCGTGGCCTTCATGCCGCTGTATATCCTCGGCTTCATGGGCATGACCCGTCGCCTGAACCATTACGACAACCCGATGTGGCAGCCGTACCTGATCGTTGCCTTCTTCGGTGCAGGCCTGATTCTGTGCGGCATTCTGTTCCAGCTGGCACAGCTGGTGGTCAGCCTGCGCAACCGTGAATCGCTGCGTGACGTGACTGGTGACCCGTGGGGTGGTCGCACCCTGGAGTGGTCCACCAGTTCGCCGCCGCCGTTCTACAACTTCGCGGTTACCCCGACCGTGCGTGTGCTGGATGCCTTCCAGGATATGAAAGAGCGTGGCGAGGCCTATCTTCGCCCCGATCACTACGCGCCGATTCACATGCCGAAGAACACTTCAGCTGGCGTGATTATTGGTCTGGTGGGCGCGGTATTCGGCTTTGCCCTGGTCTGGCACATCTGGTGGCTGGGCGCGGTTAGCTTCATCGGCATGATCGCGACCTTTATCGCACGCAGCTACAACGAGGACGTCGACTACTACGTGCAGCCCGACGAAATCGAGCGCATCGAGAACCTGCACCACGCCAACTTTGCAGCGCCGCGTTCGGTGCTGAACACTCAACCCGTTGCGGAGCAGATCTGATGTCGAGCACTGTAATGCACTCCAATCACGCCGTGGCGCATGACGACCATGCGCACCACGACACCGGCGGCAACACCGTATTCGGCTTCTGGCTGTACCTGATGACCGACTGCATTCTGTTTGCCTGCGTGTTCGCCACCTACGCCGTGCTGGTCAACCACACGGCCGGCGGCCCCAGCGGCAAGGACATCTTCGAGCTGCCCTATGTGCTGGGTGAAACCGCGCTGCTGCTGGTCAGCAGCTGCACCTACGGCTTTGCCATGATCGCGGCGCACCGTGGCTTCAAAGGTCAGACACTAGCCTGGCTGGCGGCGACCTTTGTGCTGGGCGCGGGTTTTATCGGGATGGAAATCAACGAATTCCACCACCTGATTGCCGAAGGCTTTGGCCCAGACAAGAGCGCGTTCCTGTCGTCCTTCTTCACCCTGGTCGGCATGCACGGTCTGCACGTGACCGCCGGTCTGGTGTGGATGATCGTCATGATGCTGCAGGTCAGCCGGCGCGGTCTGACCGACCGTAACAACACACGCCTGATGTGCCTGAGCCTGTTCTGGCACTTCCTGGATATCGTCTGGATCTGCGTGTTCACCATTGTCTATCTGATGGGGGTTGTCTGATGAGTCATGCGCATTCCGATGCCGGTGCCGGTCACGGCAGCTACGGCTCCTACGCCATCGGCTTTATTCTCTCGGTCATCCTCACCGCCATCCCGTTCGGGATGGTGATGAGTGGGCAGTTCAGCCAGAGCGTCAATCTGATCAGCATGGTCGTCATGGGCGTTGTGCAGATCGTAGTGCATCTGGTGTGCTTCCTGCACATGAACACCTCGTCCGAGGGCCGCTGGAACTTGGTGGCCTTCCTGTTCACCGTGCTGATCATCGTCATGCTGGTGGGGCTGGCCATCTGGATCATGGTCAACGCCGACATGCTGATGATGCCCTGGATGTTCCAGTGAAACTGAAACGCTATCTGCTGGTCACCAAGCCCGGCATCATATTTGGCAACCTGATTGCGGTGGCGGGGGGATACTTCCTCGCCGCTCAGGGGCAGATCGATCTCGGTCTGCTGCTGGCTACCGTGATCGGGCTGTCGCTGGTGGTTGCCAGTGGCTGCGTAATGAACAACTGCATCGACCGCGACATTGATCGGCATATGCAGCGGACGCGGAGCAGGGTGCTGGTCACCGGGCAGATTTCGCTGCTGGCGGCACTGGCCCATGGTGTGGTGCTGGGGCTGGCCGGTTTCGGTATGCTTTGGTGGTACACCACGCCGGTCGCCACCGCGCTGGCGGCGTTCGGCTTCTTTATCTATGTGGGCGTGTACAGCCTCTGGATGAAGCGCCGTTCGGTCTACGGCACGCTGGTCGGCAGCCTGTCGGGTGCCATGCCGCCGGTGGTGGGCTACTGCGCCGTGACCGGTCAGTTCGACACCGGTGCCGCGCTGTTGCTGTTGATCTTTTGTCTGTGGCAGATGCCGCATTCGTACGCGATTGCGATCTTCCGCTTCGATGATTACAGCGCAGCCGGCATTCCGGTACTACCGGTCAAAGAGGGCATTCGGGTCACCAAACAGCACATCGTCTGGTACATCCTCGCCTTTGCGGCGGCAGCACTGATGCTGACGCTGTCCGGTTTTGCCGGTTACGGTTATCTGGTCATCGCGCTGCTGGTCAGCATCTGGTGGCTGGTGATTGCGCTGTCTGGTTACCGCGAAGAGGTGGATGACCGCTTGTGGGCACGCAAGCTGTTCGGTTTCTCGATCATCGCCATCACCGCGCTGAGTCTGATGATGTCGATCGACTTTCGGGTCTTGCCATCGCCAACGTTGTTTGCCGGTCTTTGATTGAATGCGCCCGGGCTGCAGGCTCAGGCGCATTTCCCCACCTTAAGGCAGCTGGAGAAAGCGCAGCATCGCCTCATTCACAGCCTCGGGCGCCTCGTTCTGAAGCCAGTGGCCAATCTTCGGCAGCATGACGATGTCGAGGTGCGGAACGCGTGGTGCCATCATTTCACGCAGTGCATCTGCGCCCATGCCTTGAATCACCATATCTGCAGTACCGGCAATAAACAGCACCGGGCAGGTGATTTTACTCTCGCGCAGTGGCAGCAGGCGGCGCCAGTTCTCGCCCAGATTGCGGTAGTAGTTGATACCGCCGGCAAATCCGCTATGCCGATAGGCATTCAGATAATAAGCGAGCATCTCGTCGGAGAGCCAGGCAGGTTGCTCCTTCGGTACACCCAGGCGGCCAATCCAGCCGCCGCCTTCGGAAAGCGACTTGCCCAGCAGAGGAGGGTGGCGCGGCGTATCCGGGGAGCAGTAGAGCGCGCGCAAGATGCCTTCCGGGTCAGCGTCGAACTCGGTTTCGGCAACGCCCGGTTCCTGAAAGTAGATCTGATAAAAGAACTGATCTTTGAAATAGCTGCGCAAAAACTCGATTGGCGGTACATCAGCAACCGGGCGCAGCGGGACGCTCATGATGATCAGCCTTTCGACGCATTCCGGATGCAACTGCACAAACTGCCAGCTGTTGATCGCACCCCAGTCGTGGCCGATCAACAATAGCGGCGCGTCCGGGCTGTAGTGCGCGACCAGCCCCTGCATAAAGCCGGCAATGCGGGTGACGTTGTAATCATCAATTTGCGCTAGCGCCTCGGTTTCGCCGAAGCCGGGCATGTCAGGGGCGACCGCCGTATAGCCCGCATTGGCTAGCGCCACCATCTGCTGTCGCCAGGAGTACCAGCACTCAGGCCAGCCGTGAATAAACAGTGCAACCGGGCCGGTTCCCACCCGTGCTATGCGGGTGCTCAGTCCGCTTATCTGTTGTTGTTCGAAGCGGATATCGTCCAGGCAGTACATTGTTCTTCCTTATATAGGGTAGGGCATGCAGTTTGAATACCTCCTAACCTGCCAGACAATCAAGCAAGACCGCCATGTTACATACCGACGTATTCAAAGCTTTGATGTCCAGGCTGACTGGTGCGTGACTTTTTTGGATTAAATGTTATGTTATAACCATTATTGAGTCCGAGATTAACGTCATGCCTGAAAAACTACCTGTCACTGTCCTGTCCGGCTTCCTGGGCGCTGGAAAAAGCACGTTGCTTAACGCCATTCTTAAAAACCGTGACGGACTGCGCGTTGCCGTTATCGTCAACGACATGAGTGAAATCAATATCGACGCCAGCGAGGTCCAGCGGGATGTCACCCTGAACCGGGCAGAAGAGCGGCTGGTTGAGATGAGCAACGGCTGCATCTGCTGCACCCTGCGTGAGGACCTGCTGGAGGAGGTCGGCCGGCTGGCGAAAGAGGGGCGATATGACTACCTGCTGATTGAGTCCACCGGCATATCCGAACCGCTACCGGTCGCAGAGACCTTTACCTTCAGGGATGGGGAGGGCGCTGCACTAGCTGATATGGCCCGACTCGATACGATGGTTACGGTCGTCGATGGGGTCAACTTCCTGAACGACTACGAACAGTCCGCCAGTCTCGCCAGCCGCGGCGAAACCCTGGGTGAGGACGACGAGCGTTCGATTACCGACCTGCTGGTCGAGCAGGTCGAGTTCGCCGATGTCATCCTGATCAGCAAGAGTGATCTGATCAGTCGGGACGCGCTCGCGGAGCTGACGTCCATCCTGCGTAACCTCAACCGACACGCGAACATCCTGCCAATGGTGATGGGTAACGTCCCGCTGCGCGAGGTACTCAATACCGGCCTGTTCAATTTCGAGCGGGCTGCCGAAGCGCCGGGTTGGCTGCAGGAACTGCGCGGCGAGCACATTCCGGAAACGGAGGAATACGGTATTGGCTCTACCGTGTACCGAGCGAACCGCCCGTTTCATCCGCAACGTTTCTACAGTTTCATCAGCAGCCCGTGGCGCAACGGCAGGCTGCTTCGCTCCAAAGGGCTGTTCTGGCTGGCCAGCAAGTGGACGCTGGCGGGCAGCTGGTCCCAGGCGGGCAGCCTGATGCGGCATGGGCTGGCGGGGCGCTGGTGGCGTTTTGTTGATCGCGAACACTGGCCGACCGATCCAGACATGCTCAAAGAGATCATGCAGCAATGGCGGCCAGAAAGTGGCGACTGCCGGCAGGAGCTGGTGTTCATTGGTCAAGGCCTGGACGCTGGGCAGTTGCAGCAGGATCTGGATAGTTGCCTGTTGTCCGATGCTGAAATGCAGTTGGAGCCCGCGCAATGGGCCGCTTTGGGCGACCCGTTCGGTTCATGGGTAAGTAATGTGGAGGAGCCGGCCTGAGGGAGCGGCTGCCAGCACACATGCTGTCGGCTTGAATCTGCCAGGGTAGCTCCGGCCGGTCAGTGACCGCGCGGATACTGTTCAACAACCAGCGGCAGGGTATATTGCTGCTATGCTCAATCCTGAACAGCTGGTTGACGACGGAGTCCGCGTTTGAACTTGCGTACTTGGCTATTTATTCCTTTGGTTTTTGCGGTCAGCGCCTCTGTCACTGCTGCTGATTTCGGTCGCGATGAGCATGCCGCTCGTATCTTGAAAATTACGGCACTCGACTGGGAGCCCTACAGCGCATCCTCGATGGCGACCGGTGGTAATGCCATTCAGCATCTGCGAAACCTTCTGGGGCAGTGCGCTATTGAGTTGCAGGTCGAGTTCTATCCTTGGCGCCGAGCCCAGCAGATTGCCCGCCAGCCTGGATATCTTGGCTACTTTCCAGCGTGGCCGACAGAGGTGCATGATGGCTTCGTGTCCTCAGGTGAGGTTACATCATCTCACCTTGCGCTAATGGCAATGGAGGATAGTGACGTCAGCGTTGATGACATTGACCAGGCTTTCTCCGAGCATCGGATAGGGGTTGTCAAAAGCTATGTCTACCCCAGACAGTTCCAGGCGCTGATAGAGCGATTCCCACAGAGTATCGACAACGGTGCAAGCGGTGAGCTGTCGTTGCTGAAGATGCTCAGCCTGGGCCGGTTCCAGCTTGCGGCTACCGATCCAACGGTGATGGAGTACCTCGCTGAACGCCATGGCATTGGAGAGGTGCGCGTAGCCAAGATGCTGTTGGAGGTGCCGCTGGTGATTGCCATGCGCGATGGACTAGATAATCAGGACAACATAGCGCTGATCAAGCGTCTGCTAAGCGCTCAGGCGGGGACACCATTGCAGGGTGAGCTGTGCACGATTGCACGTTGACGAGAGAGCACTGTAACGAACAAAGTGCACAAACGTTATCTCCGCAATATTATATTTAACATAATATATATTATGCGAAGTGCTGGGTGCGACCAGAGAGTGAAACAATCTCAACACGCCGGGTGCCCATCGCCTTACGCGCGTTCGCTGTACGAGCGCGCATATCCCAGGAACGCGTCTGGCTCCAGCGGCCGGGAAAACAGATACCCCTGCGCATGATCGCAACCAAGTGACGTCAGGATGCGTTGCACCAGTTGATGCTCAATTCCTTCGGCGGTTACCTGCAGCTTCAGGCTGTGTGCCATTTGGATGACCGCTGTAACGATGGCGCGATTCTGCTCGTTGCTACTCAAGTCGAGTACGAACGATTTGTCGACTTTCAGGCGATCCACGTTAAATCGCTGCAGGTATGACAGATTCGAGTAGCCGGTACCGAAATCATCGATTGCCAGGGAGACGCCAAGCTTCTTCAGGTTTTTCAGCAACTGCAGAAAAGCATCTGATTTCTCCAGCAACATCGATTCGGTGAGCTCCAGTTCGAGCAGCTCGGGTTCCAGGCCGCTTTCGTTCAGTACGTCAACAATCACGCTCTGCAGATTATTGCGCCGTATCTGGATTGCCGACAAATTGACCGAAACCCCCAGCCTTAGTCCGTGCTGCTGCCAGCGCATAGCGTCCTCGCAGGCGCGCCGGATCACCCACTCGCCAATTTCTGCGATCAACCCTGACTGTTCCGCAACATCCATGAATCGGTCTGGCGAAAGCAGTCCTTGCTCAGGATGCTGCCAACGTAGCAATGCTTCTGCGCCGACCAGCCTTTCGCCCTTCAGGGCAATGATTGGCTGGTAATAGAGGCGCAGTTCGTCTCGTGAAATCGCCTGGCGCAGGGCTTGCTCTATATCCAGGCGCTGGTGGCTGTCTGCGCTCAAGTCCTCTTGGTGGACGAAATGGGTGTTGCGCCCTGCTTTCTTGGCCTGCAGCATCGCCAGTTCTGATTTCTGCACCAGGGTGTCGGCGTCATGACCGTCGTTCGGGAACAAGGAAATACCGACTGACAGGGAGGTCAGCAACTGTTTGGAGCTGAGTTCGAAAGGTTGTGAAACCACTTCCTGCATGCGTTGCGCAACTGCAACGGCGGTATGCACATCATCAATGTTGGCCAGTGCCATTACAAAGTTGGCCAGTGCCATTACAAATTCATCGCCGCCGTGCCGACAGAGCGTGTCGGCATCACGGACCACCTGTTTAAGGCGGCCAGCGACCGAGCGAATTAACTCATCCCCGGCCGTGTGGCCAAGCGAGTCGTTGATTGTTTTGAAGTTGTCTACATCCATGTACAGCAACGCCAGCGGTCGCTGTTGCGTACGAGCAGCTTCGATCATTTGTGTTACATGGCTGCTGAAGGCGGTTCGATTGGCTAGCCCCGTCAGTGCGTCATGGCCTACCAAATGGGTTATTTTTGCTTGGGAGCAACGGAGTCGCTTGCCTTCTCGCTCCAGCGAACTCTGCATGTTGCGCATTTCTCGCATCATCCAGACTATGGTACCCGCCGATACCATCAGTATGCTGCTAACGACAGCCCATCGCCCTACTCCAATGGGCAACGGTTGAAAAGCCCGGTAGCCGAAATAGGCGGAAAAACTGATCAAGGCGACTGTCGCTAGCATGATCGTCAGTAACGCCCAGAACAAGCGCTCTGACGCGATGACGCCTGCCACCACCAATACCGTCGGGAAAGCTATCAAGGCACCGCTGTAGAGCCCCTGCTCCAGCCACATTGAGCAGCTGACCAGCAAAGTGAGGGTCATGAGAGCAACAGAGACCGCATATTCCGGTTTGCCACGCGCAGTAAGTTTGCGCGCCACCAGCACGGTAGCCAATGCCGCTGCTACCAGAATGGAGTCGTTCCAGGCGCCGATCAGCAGCGTGCGTAACTCGATAGTCAACAGGACCAGAATGACCAGATTGCCGATCAGGCGCAGGCGTCGATTTTGACGATCTTGCATCCGCGTGAAAAAGTCCTTGTCCAGCCCACCCTTGATCTCTGCCATTTCCATGCATTCTGCTTCCTGATAATGCGGCGCTTGACCAGTCAGTCGTAAAAAAAAAGGAACGCTACCCGTTCTCAATAATGCGCACAAGCCTTCTGTTATGGGCGTTTCAGCGCTAATTAAGCCGAAGCTGTCTAGCATGGGCTTTATGTCATTATTCAAGCGTCAAAAATTATATCATTCTTTGCAAGGCTGCCAGCAGTGCCTCAACGGGCGCCGCCAACGCGCCTAGCTAAAAAGTCATTCCGTTCAGGCCTATGCGTAGCACCACCCAAGCAATTATTATTCGGGTAATGCTCGCCTTCGGGCTGGCGCTGCGCCCATCTCGGACATTTGGATGACAGAAAACAAGCAAACTTCGGCTAACAGCCTGTTCCCCAGAGCCGTTTTCAGTCACCAGAATGGCATCTCCTGGTTCGTGTTGTTCATCGGCTTGCTGAGCACCGTTTTTGCCGGGGTGTATCTGATCGACCGAGAAGCGGATGCCGCCAATCGCGAGTTTGTCCTGTTGACGGACGATATTACCGACGCGATTCGCAAGCGCATGATCGACCACGAACAGATTTTGCTTGGCGGCGCGGGCGTATTGGATGCCAGCGCAAGTGTGCAGCGTCAGGAGTGGCGCATTCTGGTAGAGCGTCTGCGTCTTGCTGAAAACTTTCCCGGGATCCTCGGCGTCGGTTACGCAAAAGTCCTGCGTGAACAGGAGCTGGCGCGCTTTGAGCAGGAAGTGCGCAGCGAAGGCTTTCCCGACTTCCGGGTCCACCCTCAGGGCGACCGCCTGCTATACACGTCAATTGTCTACCTTGAGCCGTTTGAAGGCAGAAACCTCGCCGCCTTTGGCTTTGACATGTACTCGGAACCAACCCGGCACGCTGCAATGCGCGCCGCGGCTGAGACGGCGACCACCCGAATAACGGGGCCGGTCAAGCTTTTGCAGGAAACCCACGGTCTGGTTCAGGCGGGTATCCTTATGTACGTGCCGGTCTATCGGCAGGGAATGCTGCTCGATACGCCGGATGAACGCATGGCGGCGCTGCGGGGCTTTGTCTACAGCCCCTATCGTATGGGCGACCTGTTGTCCGGCATCCTCGGGTCACTCACCCCCGGTATCGGTTATCGGCTAATCGACACTGCTGCCGGGCTGGACAACCCCGTCCTGTTTTCCGATCTCGCCAATGGTGACGACGTGGCGAGTCTGCAACGCACCGTTGAGCTGAGTCTGTACGGGCGTGACTGGCAGCTTGAATTCAACAGTACGCCGACGTTTGACCAGCGTTACAACAACAGTCTCTGGGTGTTCATCGTCGGCTTCTGTATCAGCTCGCTGCTGTTTGTCATGGCCAGCCTCCTCGCCCTGCGCAAGCAGCAAGCCGAATTGCTTGCCGGGCGCATGACGAAACAGCTACGCGCCAGCAACACTGCCCTGCGTCAGGCAGAGGAGCGGCAGCGCCTGGTGCTGAAAGGCAGCAATGACGGCTGGTGGGATATCCATATTGCCGAAATGCGCTTTGTCGCATCCGAGCGTGCCTGGGAAATGCTTGGTTACCCGGCTCTCAGCGATGAACAGTCACTGCACCGCTGGCAGTCCTTGCTGGCTCCGGATGACCGTCATGCCCTGACGCAACTGCTGCGCGATGCTATCTATTCTGATCAGATGGCGTTTTCTGCTGAGGTGCGGTTAAGTCACAAGGCCGGACACCTGGTGCCTGTTTTGTTGCGCGGGGCCATCCAAAGGGACCACGAGGGCGTCGCTCTAAGGGCCAGCGGTACCATGCTTGATCTGACCGAACAGAAGCGGATCGAGCAGATGAAGAGCCAGTTTGTCTCCACGGTCAGCCATGAGTTGCGCACTCCCCTCACCTCCATTTCCGGCGCGCTGGCTATCATCAACAGTGGCTCTCTGGGAGATGTGCCCGCTGCGATGAGCAAAATGTTGGAAATCGCCGAGAGCAACAGTCAGCGTCTCAATCATCTGATCAACGACCTGCTGGATATGGAAAAGCTTGCGGCAGGCAAAATGAAGTTTGAAATACGCACCTACGCACTCAGAGAACTGGTTGAGGAAGCGTTGTCTGCCAACCGGGCATTCGCGGACATCCGCAATATTGATCTTGTCTGCCGTGATTTTGCTGATGTCTGGGTGCGGGTAGACAGCATGCGTCTGCACCAAGTGCTCAATAATTACCTGTCAAATGCTATCAAGTTCTCGCCCGAGGGTTCGCAGGTGGTGATTGAGGTGTTGCATGATGGCGAGCGGGTTCGCGTCAGCGTCACTGACGAAGGTGAAGGCATTCCATTCGAGTTTCAGGATCAGGTGTTTGGCAAGTTTGCTCAGGCCGACGGCTCGGACAAGCGCAAGCAGCCTGGTACCGGCCTCGGGCTTGCCATATCCCGAGAACTGATGGAGCAGATGGACGGTGATGTCGGCTTTTTTTCGGAGCCTCCAAACGGTGCTTGCTTTTGGCTGAGTCTGCCAGCCGAGCGTGCCACTGAAGAGCTCCCGGAAAGCACGCCGAATAACACCAAGCGAAAGGTGCTGGTGGTGGATGACGACCCGATGATTGCGGATTTCATTGCGCTGGTTTTGCGTCGAGCTGGCTACATCCCGACCACCAGCATATCGCTGCATGGTGCCCAGCTGTTGCTTCAGCAGGAACGGTTTGACGCGCTGGTAACCGATTTGCGCCTGCAGGACGGTCACGGCCTTAATCTTATTCGTGAATTGCGTGCCGAGCCGCTAACCGGGCGAATGCCCATCCTGGTGGTGTCAGCCTACTGCGATGAAGGTCAGCGCCTGCTCCACGGTGATAACGATCCGTGCCTTGCCTGGCTCGATAAGCCGGTTGAGGAGAAGAAGTTGCTCAACATGCTGGATGACGTGATTCAGCGCGCACTATCGGTGTGAACTGTAACGCTGTGAGTTCGTCAACATGAATAGAAATAGTTCGATGCGCTGCGCTGCTTGATTTGCTGTGATCAAGCCGTATGATCGAGGCCTACCAACGGATTTTTGCTTTCCGATACAGGAGCTGTACATGAACATGCAGGAACACAACACTACCCTTCAACACGCTGGCGTCAGCGAAGCAGAAGTCAGCAAGCTGTTCCGGAATACCTACACGCTGCTGGCCATGACGTTGGCTTTCAGCGCCGTGGTTGCCTTCGTGTCCATGAGCCTGAATCTGCCCTACCCAGGCATCATCGTGACACTGGTTGGCTTCTACGGTTTGCTGTTTCTGACCACAAAACTGCGTAACTCAGCCTGGGGACTGGTCAGCACCTTCGCCTTCACAGGCTTCCTCGGCTATACCCTTGGGCCGATCCTGAACGCCTACCTGTCGCTGCCCAATGGCGGGCAACTGGTGTCGATGGCACTGGGTATGACGGCAGTCGTATTTTTTGGTCTGTCGGCCTATGCGATTCTTAGTCGCAAGGATTTCAGCTTCCTGTCGGGCTTCATCCTGGCAGGCTGTATCGTTCTGATGTGCGCAGTAGTTGCCAGTTTGTTTATCCAGATCAGCGGCCTGCAACTGGCTATTTCCGCCGGCTTTGTGCTGTTCTCCTCGGCGGTGATTCTGTATCAGACCAGTGCAATCATCCACGGTGGTGAAGACAACTACATCATGGCAACCATCACCCTGTTTGTATCGATTTATAACCTGTTCCTCAGCCTGCTCCAGCTGCTGGGCATCTTCAGCGACGACTGAACCCAGACGCTGCGTTATACTCAATGGCCCGCCTTTTGGCGGGCCATTTTGTTTACGAGCCAGAGACTATGAAGTTTGCTATTGCCCTGTTGGCTGGCCCCCAAGACCCTGCCGCTCGCAGCGCCTTGAAATTTGCCGAGGCGGTGCTTGCCAGCGGTCACCAGATCAGCCGCTTGTTTTTTTATCGTGATGCCGTTCATCTCGCATCCACTTTGGGCGTGCAGCCGCAGGACGAGTGCGACCTCGCCCGCAGTTGGAGCGCCTTTATCTCGGAACATGACCTTGATGCAGTAGTTTGCATCGCTGCGGCGTTGCGTCGAGGCGTTCTGAACGAGGCAGAAGCCGATCGCTGGGAGCGACCGGCGGCGAATACCGGCTCGCCCTGGGCGCTGTCCGGACTTGGGCAATGGGTTGATGCTCTGCAGACTGCGGACCGGGCGGTGACTTTTGGAACCTGAACTGAGAAGCCTGCTGGTGATCAGCCGCCAGCCGCCGACCTCGATTGCCGCACGCGAAGCGCTGGATCTGGCGTTGGCAGCTGCTGCATTTGGCGTTCCGGTCAGTATGCTGTTTATGGACGCCGGTGTGCTGCAGCTACTGCCCGGCCAGGAATCGACGCTGATCGAGCAGAAGCCCGTCGCATCCAACCTGCAAGCCCTGCCAATGTTCGGTGTTGAAGACCTGTTTGTCTGCCACCACTCTCTAGCCGAACGTGGGCTACAGCCTGGTCGCTTTGTACTCAACTGCAAAGCAGTGGATAGCTCGGAGATTGCAACCTTGCTGGAGCATCACGATCAGGTGGTTACCCTATGAGGTCTACCCTGTTACATCTGCTGCGGCATGCGCCGCAGGACGACACCCATTTTGCCAGCAGTCTGCGAGTAATCGGCCCAGAGCAAGGTCTTTTGCTGATCGAGGACGCGGTCTACGCGTTGCTGCCGCGCACAAGCGCGGTAAACGCCATGCAGTTGCTGCCAGCGAGTATCAAGTTGTTTGCACTGGAATCCGACGTACTGGCACGCGGGCTGGCGATTGATGATCTGCCGGCACGGGTCAAGCTGATTGACTATCCGGGGATGGTTGAGATTTGCACGCTCTACGACAAGGTACTGAGCTGGTGAACGACTTCATCAATGCTGACGGGCGTGTGGTCCCGCTGGATAAGGAGGGCTTCCTGGTGGCGCTGGATGACTGGTCTGAAGCTGTGGCCCATGCCCTCGCCAAGCGCGAGGGCATCGAACTGACCGACGCGCACATGGAGGTGGTTCTACTGCTGAGGCGTTTCTATCAGACCTTCCAGTTGTCGCCTGCCATGCGGCCGCTGGTCAAGTTTGTCGGCCAAGAGCTGGGCAAGGACAAGGGCAACAGCATGTATCTGCTGAGTCTGTTTCCTGGCAGCCCGGCAAAACTGGGTAGCAAGATCGCAGGGCTACCCAAGCCGGAGAATTGCCTTTAGGCGATCTCTGGCAGGGTTGTCAGCACGACCAACTGGTCTCCCTCGGAGAGCCGCAACGGTTTGTCCCGCTGGGGATTCAGCTGCAGGCGTTTCCCCTCCTCGTCAGCACGAACACGATACACGCCCAATGCGGTATCTCCCTGCAATGCGACCACGGCTTCAAGATCGGCGAAGGTGGTTACGCTCTGCATTGGATAGCGCTGCTGATCATGGACCACTAGCTCCGGTCCGCCGGCAGTCAGCAGTTCCTCGAACATCAGCCCCAGCTCGCGCCGCTGCGCAATCTGCGCCATTAAATGACTGAGAATCATCGGACTGACAATGGTCTCGCCGCGCTTACGCACCACCAGGCTCTCGTTCGCAGGATCACTCAGCTCGAGCAGAATCTGCGGCCGAGAGGCGCGCTCGCGCAGGAGCTCATCGACGATTAGATAGCCGACCATAGCGCGAGCGTCAGCTTCTTCGCCGCTATCCAGACGATCAGACGAAACCAGAATAATGCTGTCGAAACGTTCCTCCGTCAGATCGCCAAGCGCACCTTCAACCATATAGTCAGCGTCGGTGTAATGGCACTCGATACCTGAGGCGGCGGCGCTGTAGCTGGCGACCATTGCTTGCCGGTCCGCAGCCTTCACAACCGCTACGTTGTGCACTTCAAACCGATAATCGGTATAGCTGGCCAGCTCGTTCAGTAATGCGGGAACGCGTCGATTCCAGCCCAGCACCAGTAGCCGACGCAATCCGCCGGCAGCGTTGCGGTGCCGCAGCGCTCCGGAGGGGCGTTGAAGTGCCCGAGCCAGAACCTCGCTCTGCTGCTTAGGGGGCTCTGCATGTTCGTAGGCGCGTGCCAGCATGACCAGCTTGTCACCGTTCCGGATGACTTCATCGCTAGGCGCGTTCAGCCAGGTCCTCCAACCTCCCCCGGTCGGCCGCATCAGACCGCAGACAATCGCCTGCGGGGTTCGGCTACCGATATCGGCAAGGGTTTGTCCTATGCAGTTATCGGTCGAGCGAATGTAGAACTCATTGCCTTCGTGGACGGTCATGACCTCGCCAAACAGCTCCGGCAGCCCGGGATGGACAATCGACTGGGCGAATAACCGGCTGACCAGGGCATCACTGGCGAGCACCTCCAGCGGGCCAGAGTAAGCACGCTGCATAACAGCCAGCTTGCGACTGTCGTCCACTTCAGCGACCACATAGGGCGGTGTGATTCCGTGACGATGGGCCTGCGCCTGCAGTGTGAGCAAAGCCTTGATCGCCTCGACATCGCTGCTGACCAGCGAGCCGGCACTCTGGGTGCGTCCGGGAATCAATACCACCGCCGCTTGCAGGCAGGCCGCCCGGTCCAGATCTTCAGGTTGCAGGGCGGTGCCCGAACGCAAAATGATGTTGCTCATGTGCCTGCGAATCAACGGCACTGCGCGGAGTTCGTGCATATGTTCTGCGGTGACCTCTTCGGCCAGAATAACCAGTCGCAGACGCTTGGTCAGGCGCGCCTTGAGCAGGCGCTGGATGCCGCCATTAACATCAAGAATTTCCTGCACAAGCGGAATTGTCCGGTTGGTCCAGCCAAGAATGACGATGTGTCCGCTGACGGTCACCGGGGTCAGCCCCTGTTCAAGCTTGACCATCATGGCGATCAACCAGCGCGTCATGATCGCGACCAGGGCGCCGAGAAACACCACATAGCCACTCAGGGTTAGCACGGTGGACACAATACGCCGCCAGGTACCCTGATCATCGCCAAGGTAGCCTGGATCGGTCAGACGCAGAAACGCCCACCAAACCGAATCCGCAAAGCTGTCATCACCGCCGGTAGGCCACGCCAGCCAGCCGCCGAGCAGGGAAATCAACGCGATGAACGCGGCGACTACCAGCAATTGGTAGTGCGCGCCCTTTACAAACTGGCGCTCGACCAAATAACGCAAACGGTCAATAAAGGAAAATGGCAACATGCGGTGAGAATCTCAAGACTGGTTGTTCTTAACGAGGAGTACAATTGCTGCTAGATTTCGGGTTTGGCCATCTGGACAGCACTCTGTTCAATCCGCATGAGCTACATCGAACACATCATCGGCATTGCCCTAGCGGTACTCTACTGGCTTTTTACTGCCGTGGTCACCTTTCGGGTCATCGGTCGTCGTAACCCGGTCAGCGTTACCCTTTCCTGGCTGCTGGTCATCTATATCCTGCCGCTGGTCGGCGCCATCCTCTATCTGATGCTCGGCGAGTTGAATCTGGGCCGTCAGCGCGCCCGGCGGGCCGAAGCCATGGTTGAGCCGTTTCTTCAGAGTATCGCTGAAGATTTCCGAACCGTGAACGCGCCCTTGCCCGGTGGTTCATTGGTACAGGGTATTCGTCAACTGATCGAGACCCGGTTGGGCATCGGCGCGCTGGGTTATCAGCAGATGGAGCTGCTCGACACGCCGCAGACTATCTTCAGCCGCTTGTGCAAGGACGTCGCCAACGCTGAGCAGAGCATTCACCTGGAAACCTACATCTGGTACCCCGGGGGACGCGTGGATGAACTCGGCGAAGCGCTGATCTTAGCCAGCACGCGTGGCGTCAAGGTGTCGTTGCTGATAGACCACGCCGGCAGCCGGCCCTTTTTCCGTTCCAGTTGGCGCAAGCGTTTTATCGACGCAGGAATAGAAGTTGTACCGGCATTGCCAGTGCGACCCTGGCGTGCTCTGGCACAGCGTATAGACCTGCGGTTGCATCGCAAGCTGATTGTCATCGACGGACATCTGGCGTACACCGGGTCGATGAATATGGCGGACCCCAGTTATTTCAAGCGCGAAGCCAAGGTCGGAGAGTGGGTCGACATCATGCTACGGCTGGACGGGCCGGCTGCTCGTGGGCTAGACAAGGTCTTTGCCTGGGATTGGGAAGTGGAAACCGGTGTACGCCGCCTCACTCCTGCTTTGCCGAGCCCGCCCAACTGCTACAAATGGCTGTCGATACTGCCGTCGGGCCCCGGTATGGGGGAAGATCTGATCAGCCAGGCGGTGCTGTCCAGCATCTACCGGGCCAATGATTCCATCGTCATCAGTACGCCCTACTTTGTGCCATCGGAAGCAATTTTCGACGCACTGTGCCAGGCAGCGCGGCGTGGGGTCAGAGTCAAGGTGCTGGTGCCTGAGCGAAACGACTCGCACCTTGTCGGCTGGGCAAGCCGAGCCTACTACGAGCGCTTTCTTCAGGCCGGCGGCGAGATCTATCTGTTTCGTGGTGGTTTGCTACATACCAAAGCGATGCTCATGGATGACCAACTGGCGCTGGTCGGCAGCGTAAATCTGGATATTCGCAGTTTGCAGCTCAATTTCGAGCTGACGGTCACGCTGTTTTCGCCAGAGGGCTGCGCCGCCATCAAGCGCTTGCTGGAGGGCTACCTTGCGGATAGTCAGTCTCTGGAGCTGGAGCAGTGGCAGACTCGCTCGCGCGCTGCACGGGTGGTTGAACGGATGATGTTCTTCCTTAGCCCACTGCTCTGACTGCGACAAAAAGTCCGTTCAACGCTATTGCATTCGATGTGCGAATGGCTAAACTCGCAAATGAGATTGATTGTCATTAGCGAGAGAGCATCAATGAAAGTGTATCTGATACCCGTCAGCCTTACCGTCAGCATGATGGCGCCGGCCGCCCTGGGAAATACGGCTCCGGCGTTACTCTCCCCCGTGCAGGCGGCAGTGATGCAGCTGAGCGTACACAGCCAGTCACTGCAACAGATTCTCGGGCAGCCGCTGGATCAACACGCGCTGAGCCAGCTCGATGAACTGAGCTATCAGTTGGAGAGCGACTTGCTGCAGCTGGGTACACCCGCTACGACAGTGGCCGAACCGTTGGAGTCATTGCATCAGGCGGTTGAAAGCTGCGACTCCAGCGAGGTGGCACGCTGTGGCAGTGCTTACCTGGCCGCTGTTCGTAGCTGGCTGGCTGGACGGGCCTGAAGCGGCTTCAGAGCTGACCCGACAGGGGCAACCAGCCGAGGGTCCAGCTCATGAAACGGCGGAATAGCCCTGCGTCCGGCTCGGTATCCCAGGTTTGGCCTTCTGCGCGCCAGCGCAGATCGCCGCGATCATCAAGATCCACTCTGAAGGCGTAGTCTTCTGAAGTCCAACGCTGGAACAGCTCAACCATTTCCTGCGCCAGCTCCGGGTTTTCGATGAATACACCGGCTTCGGTATTGAGCAGGATTGAGCGTGCGTCCAGGTTGACCGATCCGACAAATACCGCCTGGCGGTCAAAAACAAAGGTTTTGGCGTGAAGGCTGGCAAGAGACTCACCGAGGAACGGACTCGCGCGTTCCTGCTGTCCGGCAATCGGCCTCAGTTCCCAGAGCTTCATGCCGCCCTCAAGCAGCGGTTCACGCGACTTGGCGTAGCCGCTATGTACCGCCAGCACGTCCGTGGTAGCCAGCGAATTGGTTAGCAGGGAGACATCCACGCCACGCTCGATCAGACTCAACAGCATTTTTTCGCCGCCCTGACGTGGCACGAAGTAGGCAGATGTAAGCAGTAGCTCCTCTTCGGTCTGACTAATCGGCTCGATCAGGCTGCGGCCCAGAAACGCGACCTTGTTACCGTCACTGTGAGGATCCGACTTCGACGGGTCATCGTAAAACCACTTGGCATTGCCCCAATGCCAGTCCAGAGCACTGCCATCCAGACCGGTCAGGAACCGGGAGCGGCCTACCGCTCTCAGATACGGGTTGCGCGCAGCTTGACGGCTTATAGAGCCCAGGTTGGCGCGCATTCGAGCCAGGTCATCCGCGTTCCGGTCCTCGGCCATGGCATTGATCGGAATGGCAATTCCGCTATTCCAGAAGTTGTCGAAACTGTCGGACGCCTGGGCGGCGATCGGCCCTATGCCGATAACATCGACATCCTGGAAGTCGATATCCGTCAACGCGAAATACTCATCGCCGATGTTGCGGCCGCCAGTGATCAGCGCGGTGTTGTCGGCAACGATGACCTTGTTGTGCATCCGGTAATTGATCCGCCCGAACTCACCTAATTTGCTGAATATCTTTGCCCATTCGCTGCGCAGGCTCAGCGGGTTATACAGGCGGACATCGATATTGGGATGCAGGTCCACAGTGGCGACTTTGACGTCTTCCAGGCTGGCGCCAACGTCGTCGATCAGCAGCCGCACGCGAACACCACGATCTGCAGCCTTGAGCAGATGCTCGGTGAGCAGGCCACCAGTGGTGTCGGTGTTATAGATGTAGTACTGGATGTCGAGGCTGCGCTCGGCCATGTCGATCAGGCGGATACGCGCGGCTAGTGCGTCTGAACCGTTGTGCAGCAGAATGAAGCCCGACTTATCCGGGTCTTCAGGCCTCTGGCTGTCCAGATAGCGGCTCAGTTTGCTCGCAGGATCTGCTGGCAAGTAGTACGTTGGCAATTCGTCGTGGGTCATACCAGCGGTCGCGCAGCCCGTCATGAGACAGGCTGCGGCGACCAGCAAGAGCTGTCGCAACATGGATACATCCTGGTCCGTGTCGCCGCCCTGCCCGGCCAGACCGGCGGCTAGTTATCTTGTTCCTCGTACTGATCGGTAACCCGTAGGTGGTAGCTGACGCGACGGCTACCGCGGTTGTCGATCACGACATACCCCGTTTTCCCGGGTTTCAGGCCTTGAGTATAGGCAGCGCTGTACAACGCACGCCATGCCGCCTCGACCTGATGCTGCTGCGGGTCAAACTCCAGACTCAGTACCTGTTGCTCCGGTGCTTGTACCACCCGATAGCCGGGCTGAGTCACCGGCGAGCCGGTGACCGGGAAGCTGACTAGAAAACGCAGCATATCAGGCGTGTTAGTGCTCAGGTCGTCGAACACCAAATTCAACGGCCCTGCGACGCGAACCTTGGCTCGACGGGTCGCGGTAGTTGCAACGTTGATTGCCAGCGGGCCGACATCAGACGTCAGGTTTTGGGGCGCAATTTCAGTCGGCCTGCCAAACAGCGTCATTTCTGGACGCCGAATCAGTTGGATCGGATAGTTCTGACCGTCCTCTCTGATGATCAGTTCATCACCTGCGCGAATATCAACCGTACTCTGGGCGCTCACCGGTAATGGTGCATAGGTGGACGCACACAGCTCGGAGTTCTTGAAGGCGGAGCGCTGACTTTCGCTCAGGTTACTGTTTACCGCAACAGCCCGGCAGATTTGCTCATCGTAGCCACGCCAAGCCTGACGCATGGCGCCGGCGTCCATTAACGCCCGTATGGTCGCCTCATCACCGCTATTAGCAGCCAGCAGCAGGGCTGTTTGTCGACCGCTGGCAGCTTCCCTGCGATCAGGGCCACCGACTCCTGCATTGGCGGTCGCGCGGGTTTCGGCATGCAGTTGGGCACCGGCAGCAAGCAGCAGCCGAACTGACTCGCTTTCGCCATTCTGTGCGGCTGTCATCAATGCGGTGCGCCCCCACTGGTTGCGCGCATTGACATCAAAGCCGCGGCGCAGCAATAGCGAGAGCGTTTCCGGGCTCGCTACCGCTGCCATCAACGCGGTATCCCCGTCCGGCCCGATGCCGCGATTGCTGCCCAATACGTCGGTTTCGTAGTCAATGAAGTCGGCTACTACGTTGAGTGGTGCACCGTTGAGGACAACGCTGTGCAGCGTGGCAAACTGCCGTCCCTGCTCCAGAGCACCGGGCTGAGGTGCAATGGCGTAGCGCGCTTGATAGCGGGCAAATGGCGCCGGCGGCATCGCTGGCAACTGATCGGGCACCTGCAGGTTTTCCATGGTTCGTGCGAAGGTTTCATGGAACAGCAGAGCGGCCGCAAGTGTGGCTTCATCGGCGGTTAGCCCCTGAGCGGCAAACATGCTTTGCAGCTCCTGATGCGCTGGTGCCAGCAGAGGCATTAGCTGCCGATAGCGCTGCTTGTTGCCCAGGTTGCGTTCCGACCAGAGGAAAAATTGCTCCATTGCGGCGTCGTTGCGCACGGCAATGGCGGCCTCGCGTCCGCTGCGTCGGTATTCGTCCACGCCCAACAGGGGTAGGTTCAGCAGCGTCCACTGGCGCTCCTTCCAACGCTGGAACAGGTCCCTGCGATCACTTTGCGCGTAGCCCGGCAACGGATCACCGGCAAGCTGTTCGAGTTCGCTGTTCAATTGGGCGTAGGTTGGCAGACCACGGAGATTATCAGTGCGCGGCGGGGTGAGATAACTCTGGAACAGGCATAGAGGCTTGAGCTCATTACCTAGCGCATAGACTCCGGCATAGGCAGACTCGCCGCGGGCGGCAGGCGAATAGAACCCCCATGTTTCATTCACCAGTGCCAGCGTCTCGCCTTGATAGCTGAACAGATCAATGCTGCCGTAGTCGCTGGTCTGTGACGAGGAGGCATTGGCTCGGCCACCGTAACCGGGCTGCTTCGCGATCCAGGCCGGCATGGTGCGATGGTCCATTACAACCCGGTCATCCACCAGCAAGCCCCGAGCCCGCTGCTGGTACCCAGCATACAGGCCGGCGTTATATAGCTCTACGCGGTAGCGATGTCCGTCGGCGCTGGTCTCGGTCTTGTCGGCGTGGCTACCTGCCAGTAGGGTTGCGCCGGTTAGTGCCTCAATGTTTGCCTGCCCGTCGGTCGCCAGCGCGCGATTCAGTGCCGAACCGACCGCGCTGCAAAATCCGGGGCGCAGATCCTCGGCCAACCGGAACTCCGCATAGCTTGCCCAGGCATGGCGCTGTGAGCTGGCACCGGCCTCTGGCTCAGGCCAACTGCGCAGCTCGGCGATACGTTGCCGATAGAGGCTGGCCAGGCACGCTTGTGCATCCGGGTTCGATGGCATGGCGGTACCTATCTCGGTACCCAAGCCACATGCGCCAGCGCGTGCGAGAAGCCACTGGCGTTGATTGGCCTCAAGAACCAGTGCACCTGGCAGGTCCAGATTGTCGATCCGTTTGTGCAACAGCGACGCCAAGGCACGATCCTGCGCCGCCAACGCATCGTTGGCACAAATCTGCCGATGCACTTCCGGCAGCGCCCCACTGCAATCAAAGCTGGCACGTCCCGGTGCTGGCAGCGCAGAGAGACGGGGCGTCAGGTCTGGCTTGGGTTTGGGCGGAACCGGTGCACTGGCGCAGGCGGATAGAAGAATCACACTCACTGCCAGGGCGATACGCGATGGGTTCAACATGCCAATACTCCGTAATCAGTCCAGAAAAATAGCTGTTCCGTAAATGGTGTAACGCCCTTCCCCGCCACCTGGAGGCGGCGGAAACGGGCCTGCTCGCCGAATCGCCTGGCGGGCTGCCTGATCGAGCACCTCGTCGCCACAAGGGTCGATCTCAAAGCCAACCATTTGCCCACGGCCATCCACCGTAATTTCGTAGGGGATGTAACAGTGGCGCTTGAAGTCATTCGGATCGCCGTTGTAGCCTGGCGGCGGCTTGTAGACCGCGCCCTCTGGTCGCTGTAGGTTCGCGATCACCCTGCCCTTTACCGTATCCGCGTAGCCAGAGGGAGCCATTCGCCCTCGCGTACTGGCGGCGGTTGGCGGCGGACTGGGTGGAGCCGCCCACTGCTGGTTGGCTCCAAAACTGTGTACCGGTGGCCCTCGAGGTTTGGGTGGCGCGGCGGGCGGTGGTGTGGGCCTCTGAACCACCGGCTTAGGCGGCGGCTCCGCTACTGGCTCAGGCTCAGGCTCAGGCTCCGGTTCGGGCTCCGGTTCGGGCTCGGGCTCGGGTTCCGGAGGGGGCGGTGGCGGGACATACAGATCCACAGCGATCGTCTCCGGCGCAGTTGGAGGGGCCTGATGACGAAACTGCGCGCCTTGCAGCCATGCCAGCAGTCCAATATGCAAACCGATGGCAATCAGGACCACGAGCAGCCTGAACGGCCAGCTACTGCGTTCTCGATAGGCGCTCATCAGGGCTCCAGTTCTTCCGAAGCGACCAGGCTGATTTGCCCGTATCCGGCTTTTTGCAAGGTATTCATGACCTGCATCAGGGTGCCGTACTCAACCGACTTGTCGCCGCGCAGAAATAATCGGGTACGCACATCCCCGTTGGTGACCAGGTTGACACCCGCAGCTAGCTCACCGAGCGCAACCGACTGTTCCTGCACATACAGCCGGCCATCAGCCTGCACGCTGACGTACACTGGCTCCTCCGGCGGCGGGTTTGGCGCAGCAGCGTTGCTTGGCAGGTCAACCGGCACGTCCACGGTCGCCAGCGGTGCGGCAACCATAAAGATGATCAGCAGCACCAGCATTACGTCCACGAAGGGCGTAATGTTCATTTCGGCGTTTTCCTGGTAGTTGTGCCGCTTTACCAGCGGCCCGGAATTTAGCTGAATGCCCATATCAGCGTCCTTCGTCCAGTTGACGCGACACGCCGGCAATCATCTCGGCGGAGAAGTTGTCCAGCGCGCCAACGAAGCCGTTGATGTCACGTGCGAACTTGTTGAAGATCATCACCGCTGGAATCGCGGCAAACAGCCCCAGCGCAGTGGCCAGAAGCGCCTCGGCAATACCAGGCGCGACAACCGCCAGGCTCGCAGACTTTAGGGTCGCGATACTGGCAAAACTGTTGAGGATTCCCCAGACGGTGCCGAACAGGCCGATGAAGGGTGCGGTGGCGCCGATAGTCGCAAGTACCCCCATCATCGTCCCCATGCGGGCCAGGTCGCGCTCCTGGACGATACCTGCGGTCAGAGCGAGGCGTTGCAGCAACCGGTTGACCCGGTCGGCGTCAGCACCGTCCCCCTGCAGCTTACGATAGTGACTCAGCTCCGCCTGGGCGGCTTTCCACATGCGCCCCATCGCGCTGTACTCAAGTTGCTCGCCAAGCTGCTCAACCTGCCCGGCACGGTAAGCCGCCAGGAAGCGCTTGTTGCGACGTCGGGCGGAGCCGAACACAAATATCTTTTCGAACAGGACGCCCCAGGTGAGTACCGAGCACAGAACCAGCAGCAACATCACCGACTTCACCAGAGGGTCGGCCTGTTCGTACATTTCGCGCACACCAAACGAAGCAGTCGGCTGTGCCGGAGTCTCTGCACCCGATGCCTGCGTTACCTCCTGCGTAGCAGGCGCCGCTGGGGCACTTGCCGTCGCAACATCGGCTGATGGCTGGGCACTCGCTGACTGGTCTTCTGCCTGCGCAAGAACGAAACTGGTGGCTCCGCCGCCAGCGATCAGCAGGACCAGCAAGGACAGGGTGCGCAGACGTTGTTGCCAGCGCCCTGTGGTGTGAGAGAACGAACGAATATCCATACCAACTCCAGTTTTTTTGATGTTGTAAGGTGAGTCTGGTGCGATGCCGTATCAGGTATCCAGGTTCTGAGGCGCCAGAATGGCGTGCAATTCGGCAACGTACTGGCCGAACGCGGCACGTCCCTTGGTGCTGAGGCAGACCCGCGTACGCGGCTTCTTTCCTGCGAAGTCCTTTTTGATTCGAACGTACTCAGCGGCCTCGAGCGTATTGAGGTGCGCGCCAAGGTTACCGTCAGTGGTGTCAACAATCGATCTGAGCGAGACAAATTCCAGCCATTGATCCGACGACAGCGTATTCAGCGCGGCCATGATCTTGAGGCGCACTGGCTGATGGATGAGGTCGTTTGGTGACTGCATCAGCACCTCCGCAGCCAGAGGCCTGAAATCACAAAGGTGCCGCCCCAGGCGACTGCCAGCCAATACCAGTAGCCGTCACCGGCAAACAGGAAGCTCAGGGTACAGAGCAGCGCAAGGATGGCACCGATGGCGATATATCGGGGACGGGATTGGGCACCGCGAACGATGTAGATGGTGGCCACGAACAGCGGCACAATCATGCTGCCCTGGCGTGGCGACAGTGGCCAGAAAATGCAGTGCAGCAGAATATCGAACAGCAAAATAGACAGGATAACCAGCAGGTAACGCCAGACAACGCCGGGCACGGTCGGGGCACCGCGGATAGCCATGGCAACACCCAGCACCAGGCCAACAACCACGACAGCTAACCAGATCAATAGGAGGTGATCAGCAAACAGCGCGCTGCCGATACAACCAATGATGTTCAGCAACCCCCAGACAATCAGTTGGCTTGCTTCGAATCGATAATCCTGAAATCCGGCGACACGCGCCTGCACGTTACTGATTTCGCGCAGCGCCTGCGCCGCTTCCTCTCTTGAAGGCGGCATGACTGGTATCCAGCTCGTTTGTTCTTGTGCAAAGCACTCTATTGAACAGAGTAGATAAAGGCAAGATGTCTGCGTGAAATAATCGCTTGCCGATGGTGTCGCTCAGTGTTGCATGTCGGCTACCAGGAGCGGCCAGCTGCAGCAGCGATTTCGTCCTTGCTGTTTGGCTTGGTAAAGCGCCTGATCTGCCCGTTCGACCAGTTCGTGCAGCGATAGCATTGTATCTGCCGGAACCGGCGCAAAACCGATGGATACAGTGCTGGTTATGACGGGTTCTCCCGCCTGAATGGTCTGTTGCTCCCATACCTCGCGAATACGTTCGGCCAGTTGCCTAGCCTGGGCCATGTCGCAGTTGGAAAGCATCAGGAGAAATTCTTCGCCGCCAAAACGGCACGTGAGGTCTTGCTCTCGCGCTGCGTTACGCAGCACTTCGGCAAATCGAGCCAGCACAGCATCGCCCGCAGCGTGCCCATGGTTGTCGTTCACCGCTTTGAACTCATCCAGGTCAAGCAGGAGCAGAACCCCATGCTCGCCTGAGTGCCGGTTGTCTTCCAGCCGCTGCCGTGCGGCCTGCTCAAAGGCGCGGCGGTTGTACAGCAACGTCAGCGGATCGTGCATGGCCTGCGTTTTGAGCTCATCCTGCAGGCTGCGTAGCAGGAACATTATGCAGATCATGGTAAAGGCATAGATGAAGACGATGCCTTCAAGATAGTTGAGCGCTTCCACCGCCTCCCCTTGTTCGAAGGTGGTGACGCTGGCATAGAGCGGGTCAAAGCTGTACAGCAACAGACGGCGGAAATAGAGCGCTCCGTGCATCAACCAGATGCCGCACCAGGCGTAGGTAAGGGTCCGCTGACTGCGTCGGACGCGCACGACTTCGCCGATCATAAGTGCAGCAACGGTTATGACGATGGCACTATGGGTGATGATGCTGAACCGGAGCGAATCCTGCAGAAAGTAGAATACGGTGCTCTGGCACACCAATAGAGCACCGGTGACCTGCCAGAATCCGCCTGCACCATGGCCCAGGCGATGGCAGCGTGCGCCCCACCAGAGCAGGAAATAGCCCTGGGTGATGACCGCTGCACTGATCCAGAGTGGTATAACCGCACGGGCGGATTGCAGCAAGGCACCCAGAACAACAACGGTTAGGCCGATTGCCCAAAAGCGAATGGCGGGAACGCGAGGGTTCAGCGCAGCTGCCACCAGCAGACAAATCACCGCCGTTGCAGTTGTCAGTGCCAAAACCAGCATCAGCGTAGTCAAATCAAGCAAGCAACGACTCCAGCTTTATTATTGTTTGTTAGAGCGAGAGAGTAGCTTGTTGCGGTGGTGGATGGCTACGACCCTGTGCATTTTTTCAAACAGTGTCAGTCGCAGCGGCTGTCACCGTGTTTTACCCAAATCAGATGATCAACCGGGAACCCCAACTCACCTGCCTGCTCGACGAATTGATGACGCAGCGAGGCGTCTGGCTCTGGCTCCCGGGCCAGTAACCACAGGTAGTCATGGTTCGGACCGGATACAAAGGCATACCGGTATTCCGGGTCCAGCTCGAAAATGGCATAGCTGCCATAAAACGGACCGAAGAACGAAACCTTGAGAAAGCCCTTGTCATCGCTGTCGACGAACTTCGCCCGCCCCTCTGCCTGTTGCCACTCGCCGCTGCGCCCGTCGCAGCCGCGGTTGATTACTCGAATCTCACCATCGTCACCATAGCTGTAGTTCGCGCTGACCTGAGTCAGGCCGCGCTCGAACCGGTGGTCTAGGCGGGCTATTTCGTACCATTGACCGAGGTAGCGGTCGGCCGTGAAAGGGCTTACCGGTTCGACTCCGGCGGGCAAACGAACACAACCGCTCAGCACGCTTGCGGCGGCACAAAAGCCCAGAACTGCAAATACACGTTTCATTTACCCTCCGTCAGATAGTGGAGCAGGCGATCAAGCAAGTCGGTGGTAGACGCCAGAGTTGAATCATCAACCTGCAGAATGTGCTCGGCGCTCTGCACCCACTCGGACGGCACGAGTGAAGCCGCTTCGGCGGTAACAAATTGATCTAGCAACTGGCGGTTAGCCTCCAGGTGAAACTGCAGGCCAATAACCGAACGGCCAAGCTGAAAGGCCTGATTTCGGCAGACCTCACTGGAGGCCAATAGTACGGCACCGTGCGGAAGATCGAAGGTCTCTCCGTGCCAATGCAGCACCGGCAGCCGGGGCGGAAAGTGAAATGCTGCGCCGTTCTGATGGGTGCTGCCGCGAACCGGGAACCAGCCGATCTCTCGTTCGCGGTTGGGATATACCGCCTGCCCCAGGCTGGCCGCAATCAACTGGGCGCCAAGGCAGATGCCTAAAATGACTTTGTCCGCTGTCAGCGCCGCGCGAATAAAGGCCTTCTCACTATGCAGCCATGGCAATTGCGCTTCGTCGTTAGCGCTCATTGGGCCGCCCATGATAATTAGCACGTCGAACTCGTCGAGCGCCGGTAGAGGATCGCCAGCGTACATTCGACTGCAGCTGATCTCGTAGCCTTTTGAGTGTAGCCAATGCTCAATCATGCCGAGCCCTTCAAACTCGGCGTGTTGTAGATAATGCGCGCGCATGCCCCCTGCTCCTGTCATTAATTCGCGGGTTGGTGCACCTTCTGAGCGTCAGCACCACGCCGTGGTTCCATCACGCCGGGTTGAAACCGAATACTCGATCGCGGACTTTTTGACGTTAGTCGGTCGCGTTACCCGGATACAACAATAGCCTACGTTGCCAGATCTGACTTCGGCTGCAGCCAGCTCCAAGACAGTGGCGAGGCTACGTAAACCCAACCGCCGATGACGGCTTACCCGCCCTCACCTCTGATCGCATTGTCTGCTCTTCGGTTACCGGGGCGAACTCCCGTAAAGCACCCAAGCAGCCTTCAATAGCGTCCAGCCCAGCCGTATCACTGAAACGTCGTGTGTTTATGGCTAGCAGAGACAGTCGAGTGGCTACGCTCGGTCGCAGCGCCAGAAATATCACTCCCTATACTTGACCTGATACAGCCCATCGCTATAACAAGGACAATACAATGCAACGTCTCACTCGCAACTTGCTGCTACTGGGCCTGAGTTGCGCCTTGCCACTGTCAGCCGCTGCAGCGGCCCCTCGACCGAACATTCTACTGATCGTGGCTGACGACCTCGGCTTCAGTGATCTTGGTGCCTACGGTGGTGAAATTCACACGCCCAACATCGATCAGCTTGCCGAGAGCGGCCTGCAGTTCACCAACTTTCATGTTGCTGCGACCTGCTCGCCAACGCGCTCGATGCTGATGAGCGGCGTGACCAACCACCTGGTCGGTATGGGCAACATGAAGGAGATCATGGCTGACAACCAAAAGGGGCAACCTGGCTACGAAACCTGGTTGAATGACAGTGTCGTCACGTTGCCGACTCTGCTGCAGGATGCCGGTTACAACACTTACATGGCCGGCAAATGGCATCTGGGTGATCGCCCCCAAAGTCAGCCTGTTGCGCGCGGCTTCAAGCACTCCTTCGCCCTGATGGAAAGCGGTGCGGACAATTGGGAGGCCAAGCACTACCTGCCGGGCGGCAGCGCGACCTGGATCGAGGATGGAAAGCCGGTCGAATTGCCGGCCAACTTTTATTCCTCCTTTACCTATGCCGACAAGCTGATCAGCTATATCGACGGCGGACGCAGCGAAGGCAAGCCGTTCTTTGGCTATCTTGCCTTCCAGGCTGTACACGCACCGCATCAGGTACCGGAGGAGTACATCGACCGCTACGCGAAAATGTATGACGATGGCTGGGATGCCATTCGCGAGGCCCGCTACCAGCGTCAATTGGCCAGCGGCCTGTTGCCGGACACTGGCGAAAATGCGGTTACTGATGACTGGGGTACCTTTTATGCCCGTCGCCACATTGACTGGAATAGTCTGAGCGATGAGGAAAAGGCGTATCGCGCGAGACAGATGGCGGTGTTCGCCGGCATGGCCGAGGCAATGGACCAGAGCGTGGGCAAGGTCATCCGTTACCTCAAAGAGACCGGGCAGTATGACAATACCCTGATCCTGTTCATGAGCGATAACGGCGGTGAATCAACGGTATTGCGCGAAGTCGCGCCGCTGTTCTACCGGCTGCGCTACAACACCGACTATGACGCGCTCGGGGCTCCCGGCAGCTATAGCGAATATGGCCCTGGTTGGGCCTACGCGTCCAACACGCCCTTCTACTCCTACAAGGGCTCGCCTTTCAGTGGCGGCATGCGCGTCCCTTTGATCGTCAGTCAGCCAGGACGTGTTGCTGCGGGTACGCGCACCAACAGCTTCGGCTACGTCACCGACATTACACCTACATTGCTTGATGTGGCAGGCGTCGCGCAGCCCGGTTCGGAGTACCGCGGGCGCCAGATTAACCCGATCATGGGGGAAAGCATGCGCGGGTTGCTTGAAGGCCGCTCTGACCGGGTACATGATGCCGAACGCACGACCGTATATGAACTGGCTGGTGGCATTGCCGTCTGGCGCGGTGATTATAAACTAGTCGCGTCCAGCACCAACGCAATTCCCGCCCGCCTTGGTCCGCAGCTGTTCAACACCTCAACCGATCCGCTGGAGCGTCACAACCTGGCTAAACAGCATCCGGAACTCGTGAACGAGCTTTATCAGGCTTATCGTGACTATGTGGAGCGCTACCATGTGATCGAAGTGCCCAGCGACTATCGTGCCTGGGAGCAGGTCAGGAAAAACGGGCGTGAGCAGTTCATTGCCAAAAACCGCCTGAGCCTTGCGATTGCAGGCCTGGTAATACTGTTGCTGGTAGCCCTGGGTGGGCGCTGGCTGCTCAAGCGCCGTCAGCGGTAATACCGCCATCACGTGCAGAGATAGCAGCAGATTCCCTGCATGATTCAATCTCGCTAGCGGCGTCTGCGCGGGCTAGGGTTGACGCCTCTAGCCCGCTGAGGAACGCCCTGTGAGTCTTGCCAAAGCCTTTTTTGATGTTGGCCTGTTTACCAATCAACACGATGCCCAACAGCGGTTCTGGCGCGAGCTGGTTGGCCTGTCGTTTGATCACACCCTGAAGCTTGGCGGCGGCGTCCTGCAACATCGCTACAACGCCGGCGAGGCTGTGCTCAAGCTGAACGACGCCCGTGATCCGTTACCCTCGCCTGTCCAGGCTCCGATCAAGGAACTGCTGGTTGCCCTTAACGGGGTGAACGAGCGGAGCACGCTGCAGGATCCTGACGGTAATCGGATCACGCTGCTGCCAATCGGTACTGACGGAGTCGAAGGGCTTGCAGTGCGTCTACAGGTCGCCGATCTCGACGCCAGTCAGCAGTTTTACACTCAAGTACTGGGTTGCGAGCTTATCGCCCCAGGCGCACTGCGTTGCGGAAAGGCTCAGCTATTGCTGGAGCAAGGTGACACGCCACCGCAGGACGATCAGCAGGGGCTGGCAGCAACCGGCTTGCGTTACCTGACGCTGCAGGTGTTTGACTGTGATGCCGCTTATGCGGAGGCGCTGGGCAACGGCGCCAAAGGTGAGCGTGAACCGGTAACGTTGGGTACAACTGCCCGTATCGCCTTCATCCGCGACCCGGACGGTGTCTGGATCGAATTGTCGGAGCGCGCATCGGTGACCGGCAAACCCGTCGCCTGATTCGCTCGTCCGGCCTATCCGCAGAGGTAGGTTCCGGTCCCGACAGCGATCAGGGTGCCGTCATTGGAATGCAGCTCGGAGCGCACCACGCCGACCTTGTTGCCCGAGCGCAGCGGAACAGACGTGCAGACAAACTGATCGCCCCGACCGGGGCGCAGATAATCAACTCGCAGGTCAATGGTGCCGAGTTTGGACAGGCGCACCATCCGTTCCTGCACGGTAAGGTGGGCGTGGCGATCAAACGCGCCGATCAACGCCATTGCGCCACCGCATACGTCGATCAATGACGAAATCGCGCCGCCGTGCAGAATACCCTGGGTGAAATTACCAATCAGATCAGGCCGCATTGCCAGACTCATGGCGACGCAGTCGCGACGCAGCTCATCGATCTCGATACCGAGCAGGCGGTTGAACGGAATGCGATTGAAAAAGCCGTAAACGGCCTGTGACAGCTCCTCTGGCAGCAGATCGCTTTCAATCTCATCAGATGGGGTGACAATGGCAGATCCAGTCATGACTTACTCCTGAAACAGAAGCTAAACCCTGCCTGATTTACCTGAACCACGCCAGAGCCGGCGCTATTGACGTCCGGCATTTGGCGGTTTAGCCCTGTTCTGTTCCAAGCACACCTTGCACTGTCGGCAAGGCTTCGGCGTTGAACCATTTGAGTTTGTCATGCAGTGAAACCACTTCGCCTACAATCAGCAGCGTCGGCGGTTTGATCTGTTCACCACTGACCCGCTCAGGCATGTCCGCCAGAGTGCCGATCAACACCTTCTGGTTGCTGGTCGTGCCCTGCTGAACCAGCGCGATCGGTGTATCGCCACTGCGACCGTGGGCAATCAACTGACTGCAGATCTCCGGCAGCCCAACCAGTCCCATGTAAAACACCAGCGTCTGCCCTGGCGCCACCAGGTCGCTCCAGGGCAAGTTGGTGGTGCCATCCTTCAGGTGCCCGGTGACAAAGCGTACCGACTGCGCGTGATCACGATGGGTCAGCGGAATGCCGGCATAGGCCGAGCAGCCATTAGCAGCCGTGATGCCCGGTACCACCTGAAAAGGTATACCGTGCGCTGCCAGCTGTTCGATTTCCTCGCCACCACGGCCAAATATGAACGGGTCACCGCCCTTTAGCCGCAGTACCCGCTTGCCCTCTTTCGCCAGCCGCACGAGTAACTGGTTGATCTCTTCCTGCGGCACGGCATGATCGCTGCGTGCCTTGCCGACGTAGATGCGGTCGGCATCGCGGCGGCATAGATCGATGATGGCGGGCGCAACCAGACGGTCATGCAGCACCACATCAGCCTGTTGCATCAAACGCAGGGCGCGAAAAGTCAGCAGGTCCGGGTCGCCTGGACCTGCGCCAACCAGATAGACCTCGCCGCGATAAACTTGCTCGTGCTGACTGGCAAGCTCAGCTTCAAGCAGTTGTGCCGCTTCAGCGTCACGTCCAGCAAACACGTGCTCGGCAACCTCACCCTGGAAGATGTTCTCCCAAAATGCCCGGCGCTGATTGATGGTTGGCAATGCCTGCTTGACCTGCTGCCGGAAGCGCTTGGCCAACTGGGCCAGACGTCCATACGCCGCCGGAAACAGGGTTTCAATCCGCGCCCGAGACAGCCGCGCCAGAACCGGCGCATGGCTGCCGCTGGAAATGGCGATCAGCAGCGGCGAACGATCGACGATTGCTGGGAAGATGACCGTACACAGGTGCGGCGCGTCCACTGCGTTGACCGGAATCCGCAGCGCTTGGGCATCAACCGACACCCGGGCGTTGAGTGTTTCGTCATCCGTCGCGGCAATCGCAAGCACGGCGTCGTCCAGATCCGACGGCTGATACCCCCCTTCGCGGACCGCGCCATTGCTAGCGGCAACCAGTTCGCGTAGCGCCGGCTCAATTTCGGGTGCCACTACATACAGCTGGGCGCCGGCCTCGCCAAGCAAGCGGGCTTTGCGCAGGGCAATTTCGCCACCGCCGACAACCAGCACACGACGGCCGGTCAGATTATGAAACAGGGGCAGGAATTCCATGCTTGGTTCCTCGGCATACATCATCAAAAGGCAAAGCGGGAGCCATTGGCTCCCGCTTTAGGTGGGCTATCGAACTCGGCTCAGCCGATGCGTTCAACGCCACCCATATAGCTGCGCAGGGCCTGCGGCACTTCGATGCTGCCATCGGCCTGCTGGTAGTTTTCAAGTACGGCCACCAAGGTACGACCCACCGCCAGCCCGGAGCCGTTGAGGGTATGTACCAGCTCCGGCTTGCCGGTTTCCGGGTTGCGCCAGCGCGCCTGCATCCGACGAGCCTGGAAGTCGCCGCAGTTGGAGCAGGAGGAAATCTCCCGGTACTTGCCCTGGCTCGGCACCCAGACTTCCAGGTCGTAGGTCTGCTGGGCACTGAAGCCCATGTCACCGGTGCACAGGGCCATCGTGCGGTACGGCAGCTCCAGACGCTTGAGTACGTCCTCGGCGTGACCTGTCAGCTCTTCGAGTGCCTCGGCGGAGTCCTGCGGACGGACAATCTGGACCATCTCGACCTTGTCGAACTGATGCTGCCGAATCATGCCGCGAGTATCGCGACCGGCGGAACCCGCCTCACTGCGGAAACAGGGGGTGTGGGCGGTCAGTTTGATCGGCAATTCCTCAGCGGCGACGATGCTCTGGCTGACGATGTTGGTCAGCGATACTTCGGCAGTCGGGATCAGGTAGAGATCGCGCTGGTCTTCGCCACGCTTGATCTTGAACAGATCTTCTTCGAATTTCGGTAGCTGACCGGTACCCTGCAGGGCTTCGGCCTGAACCAGATAAGGCGTGTATGCCTCTTCATAACCGTGCTCATTCACGTGCAGGTCCAGCATGAACTGGGCCAGAGCACGATGCAGCCGTGCAATCGGCCCGCGCATCAGGGCAAAGCGCGCACCAGAAAGCTTGGCGGCGGTTTCAAAGTCCAGATAACCGTGTTGCTCACCCAGTGCGACGTGGTCCTTTACCTCGAAATCAAATTCACGCGGTCTCCCCCAGCGGCGGACCTCGACGTTTTCGTCCTCATCCTTGCCAACCGGCACACCCTCTGCGGGCAGGTTTGGCATGCTCAGCAACATGGCATCCAGTTCGAGCTGAATTGCCTCCAACTGCTGCTTGGCTTCTGCCAGCTCGTTGCCCATACGGTCAACGTCGGCCAGCAGCGGTTGAATGTCTTCGCCGCGCGCTTTGGCCTGCCCGATCGACTTGGAGCGACTGTTACGTTCCGCCTGCAGATTCTCGGTGCGGGTCTGAACGTCCTTGCGTCGTGATTCCAGTGCTTCGAGCTGTGCGAGATCCAGCTCAAAACCACGGGCGGCAAGGCGCTCGGCGAGTAGTTGCGGTTGGGTACGAACGAGTTTTGCGTCAAGCATGGGTCATCATCTTCAACAGTTTCAGGTGGCGGCCGATCAGCGCGCGAGCGACAGGCCGGCCCAGGTGGCGAGCAGTCCAACGCACACGCTGAGCAGAATGTAAGCCAGAGCCAGCAGACCTTCGCCGTTCTCCAGGAGCCGCAAGGTATCCAGCGAGAAGGTCGAAAACGTGGTAAAGGCACCAAGGAATCCCACCACAAGCGTTTGCCGCAGCAAGGGGGAGAATTCCGGGCGCTCCAGCCAAAGGCCGTATAGTACACCGATAAGCAGGCATCCGAGCAGATTGACGATCAAGGTCGGTAGTGGAAACAGCTTGGGCCAGTGGGCGACCGACCACTGTGCTACGGCGTAGCGCGCGACTGCACCGAGTGAGCCGCCCAGCATAACGGCCAGATACAGCTTAATCATCCTTCCTCCGTTGCCTGCTGCTCGTGGCATCCAGTGCGCGCAGGTGCTGCAGCTTTTGCGCAATTTTCAATTCAAGCCCGCGCGGAACCGGCTGATAGTATTGACGGGGTTCTATGGCGTCGGGGAAGTAATCCTCACCTGCGGCGTAGGCCTCCGGCTCATCATGGGCATAGCGATAGCCGTCGCTGTAACCCAGTTCCTTCATCAGCTTGGTTGGCGCATTGCGCAGGTGCAGCGGGACCTCGAGCGATCCCTGTTCGGCGACATCACGCATGGCGGTATTGAATGCCTTGTACACCGCATTACTTTTCGGGGCGCAGGCCAGATAGGTAATCGCCTGAGCCACCGCCAGCTCGCCTTCGGGACTGCCGAGGCGTTCCTGCACATCCCAGGCGTTAAGGCACAGGGTCAGTGCACGCGGGTCTGCGTTGCCGATGTCCTCACTGGCCATACGGACAACGCGACGCGCGATATACAGCGGATCACAGCCGCCATCGAGCATACGTGCAAACCAGTACAGGGCAGCATCCGGGTTGGAACCGCGAACCGATTTGTGCAACGCAGAAATCTGATCATAAAAGGCTTCACCGCCCTTGTCGAAGCGGCGCCGCGAATCACTCAGCAGCTCACCCAGCAGGTCCGATTCGATCACACCGCCCTGCTCTACCAGGTCTGCGGCAATCTCCAGCAGATTCAGCAGGCGGCGGGCATCACCGTCGGATGCATCAAGCAGTAACTGACGGGCTTGGGGTGCAAGTTGCAACTGCAGTTGCCCCAGCCCCCGCTCCGTATCGGCAAGTGCGCGATCCAGCAGGCCGCTCAGCGCTTCCTCGTCCAGCCCTTTCAACACATAGACGCGTGCGCGTGAAAGCAATGCGTTGTTCAGCTCAAACGACGGGTTCTCGGTGGTCGCGCCAATGAACAGCAAGGTGCCATCTTCCACGTAGGGAAGAAAGGCGTCCTGCTGGGCCTTGTTGAAGCGATGCACCTCATCGACAAACAGGATGGTACGGCGGCCATTGGCAGCGTAGTTCTGCCGGGCAAGCTCGACCGCTTGGCGAATGTCCTTTACCCCGGCAAGTACCGCTGACAGCGTTTCAAAGTGGGCATCGCTGACCGTAGCGATCAGTCGCGCCAGAGTGGTTTTCCCGACACCGGGGGGCCCCCAGAAAATCATCGAGTGGAGCGCACCCTGCTCTAGCGCCGTTCGCAGCGGCCGTCCTGCGCCCAGCAGATGATCCTGCCCGGCGTATTCATCGAGATTGCGTGGCCGCATGCGCGCGGCCAGCGGCTCGCGAGGTGCCGGCGCTGCGAACAGTCCGCCGTTATTCACTGATGACGTCGACTCCGTCAGGCACATCAAAGCCGAACTGCGAAGCAGCAACCGGCTCATTGAGAACGACGTTCTGGAACAGGATGTTGGTGCGTTGCCCGATAGGGTCATTCAGCTGCATGTCGTTGATCAGCCCGTCCCGGAATGACAGCCGCAGGGTCTCGAACATGGTGTCGTTAGCCTTGGGCGTCAGTACGAAGTCGTCCACGCTGCCGCCCTGGGTCCAGCTAATGCTGAAGTTGTCCGTGAGCGTGCTGACATCGCCGGACAGCAACAAGGCCGGAGTATGGGTCAGACGCTGATCCAGCTTCTGGATGGTAACCTGCATCAGGTCCGGGTCATACAGCCAGACCTTTTGGCCATCCGAAATCAGCAACTGTTCCAATGGTGGGTCTGTGTGCCAACGAAACTTGCCCGGTCGCTGCAGTGCCACTTGCCCGGTAGTCTCCTGTAGGTTCGAGCCATTAGAGCTGAGGGTCATCTGCGAAAAATTGGCAGTCAGCGTGTCAGCCGCCGACAACAGCTGATTCAGGCGCTCAGCAGCCGCATCGGCGTCGTCCTGTGCCACTGCTGACATACTGACCAGTGCGGCGCACAGGCCCAGCCAACGCCAGCCAGACAAGATTTTTAACATGATGGGGAATGTCTCCACTTAATCGCGGACCGGCGGAGGTGCGATTACCTCACGCGAGCCATTGGTATTCATTGAGGTAACCACGCCGGCCATTTCCATGGCTTCAATCATACGTGCGGCGCGGTTATAGCCAATCTTGAGTTTGCGCTGTACTGCCGAGATGGACGCTCTGCGGCTTTCGGTCACGAAGCGAACCGCTTCGTCATAAAGCGCATCCTCCTCGCTGTCTTCACCGCCACTGCCGCCTTCATAGCTGCCACCGGCAGCCGAATCGTCGGCGCCATCCAGAATATCCTGAATGTAGTCGGGCTCGCCGCGCTGTTTCCAGGCATCGACCAGGCGATGGACCTCATCGTCCGAAACAAAGGCGCCGTGCACCCGGACCGGCAAGCTGGTGCCCGGCGGCATGTACAACATGTCACCGTGGCCAAGCAATTGTTCTGCCCCACCCTGATCAAGGATGGTGCGTGAATCGATCTTGCTGGATACCTGGAAAGCCATGCGGGTCGGGATGTTTGCCTTGATCAGACCGGTGATGACGTCGACCGAGGGGCGCTGTGTCGCCAGAATCAGGTGAATGCCGGCGGCACGTGCCTTCTGGGCGATACGCGCAATCAGTTCCTCGACCTTCTTGCCGACAATCATCATCATGTCGGCGAACTCGTCGATTACCACTACGATCACCGGCAATGCCTCAAGTTCCGGGGCCAGGTCATCCATGCTTTCACGGCGATACAGTGGGTCGCTCAGCGGTGTGCCGGCCTTGGCTGCATCTTTTACCTTGCGGTTGAAGCCCGCGAGGTTACGTACCCCCATTGCGGCCATCAGCTTGTAGCGCCGTTCCATTTCAGCGACACACCAGCGCAGCGCGTTGGAGGCCTCCTTCATGTCCGTTACGACCGGAGCCAGCAGGTGGGGTATGCCCTCGTAGATAGAGAGCTCCAGCATCTTCGGGTCAACCATGATCAGGCGTACTTCCGACGGCGTTGCCTTGAACAGGATGCTCAACAGCATCGCGTTCACACCCACGGATTTACCGGAGCCGGTGGTGCCTGCTACCAGCAGGTGCGGCATCTTGGCCAGGTCAGCCATGACCGGATGGCCACCGATATCGTGCCCCAGGGCCAGCGTGACCGGGGACTGGGCTTCGTCGAACTCGCGGGTTTCCAGCACTTCAGAGAGGCGGACTATTTCACGATCTTCGTTGGGGATTTCGATACCGACAGTGGTCTTGCCCGGGATGACCTCAACCACACGCACACTGATGACCGCGAGCGAGCGCGCCAGGTCTTTTGCCAGGTTGGAAATCTTGCTGACCTTGACGCCGGGTGCCGGCTGGATCTCGAATCGGGTAATAACCGGGCCGGGCTGAACCTTTTCAACCTGCGCTTCGACGCCAAAGTCCTTCAGCTTGATCTCCAGCAGTCGCGACATACCCTCCAGCGACTCGGCAGAAAACCCTTTGGTTTTCTTGCTGGCTGGGTCCAATAGCGAGATGGGTGGCAGCGAATCCGGGTCCGCAGTATCGGTGAACAGTCGCGTCTGCTTCTCTTTCTGCGTGCGCACGCTGGACTCGACCGGCTTGGTGTCCAGCGGAACGATTTCGGGCGGTGTGCGGTTCTCCCGAGACGCCACGTGCTTGGCCAGCGCTTCCTGTCGCTGAGCGCGTGAGGCGTCGGCCCGCTTCTGCTCTTCCGCACTGAACGATGGTTCTTTGCGTGGTGCGGCGGCTGGACGTGGGTCACGCGCCGGAGCAACAGCAACCGGTGCACTCGCACGCCGGGCACGCCAGCTCGCCCAGCCACGCTTGAGCAGATCGAGCAGGTCCAGGGTCAGGCGCCCGGTGATGTCCATCACCTTCAACCACGACAGATTGGTAAACACCGTCAAGCCGAACAGGAACAGGGTCAGGTACAACAGCGTGCTGCCCTGCATATTCAGTGCAGGATACGTCAGATCACGTAGTAGCTGGCCCAGCACCCCGCCGGCACCGGCGCCTTCCGGGAAATGAGCACCGGCAGTGCCATGCAAGGCCGCCAGCGCGGTGCCCGCCAGCAGGGTGAGGACGAAGCCGATCAACCGCCAGGAAAACAGCCAGCCGTTCCAGATCAGTGGCTCGTGTCGGCGGCGAAACATCTGGTAGACCTTGACGGCGACAATAAGCGGGAACAGAAATGCCAGGTAACCCAGTGAGAGCAACAATACGTCGGCAATCCAGGCCCCCATCGCACCGCCGGCATTCTGCACGAGTGAGCTGCCGCCGCTGCGAGTCCAGCCCGGGTCACTCGGATCAAACGTGAACAATGCCATGCACAGGTAAAGGCACAGTGCGATCATTGCCAGCAGAGCGCCTTCGCGCAGGCGCAAAGACAGCTGCTCACGCCAGGGCAGGGAGATTTTCTGGGCTGCAGTATCCTTCAAAACGACGCTTCCATCTGGAGTCAGGCGGTTATTGTACGGCCTGAGTCGACCGTTTTTACAACCGCGGAGCACAATTGTCGGACAGCAGACCATCCCAAGTTCCGGATGTTCCACCCAATTGTCCCGCTTTATTCATTGGGGACAATAGCTTATAACCCGTTCCTGATAAACCATTTGAATTACTGAAGCGGACTCGGAGCACGTATGGCGCAACTGACATGGCTAACGGCAGGCGACACGGCATTTCCGCCGGTGGAGCTGGCGATGAACGAGCCCAACGGCTTGCTCGCAGCGGGTGGCGACCTCTCCGTCGAGCGACTGGTCAACGCTTACCGTCACGGCATATTTCCCTGGTACGCCCCTGGACAGCCGATTCTCTGGTGGTGCCCGGCCCCGCGCACCGTGGTTTACCCGGAAAACCTGCACATCTCGCGCAGCATGCGCAAGCTGATCAGGCAGGGGCGAACAACCGTCACATTCGACCAGGATTTTCCTGCGGTGATTAAGGCCTGCGCCGCACCCAGGCGTGACGCGGATGGGACCTGGATAACGACCGAAATGCAGGATGCCTACATCGCGCTGCATCAGGCCGGCATCGCTCACTCGGTCGAAGTCTGGGAGCAAGAGCAGCTGGTCGGCGGGCTGTACGGCGTTGCGCTGGGCAAGGTGTTCTTTGGTGAGTCGATGTTCAGCAAAGCCAGCAACGCATCGAAACTCGGTTTTATCACTCTGGTCGAGCAATTGCAGCACTGGGGCGTCGAGCTGATTGATTGCCAGATGCCGACAGACCACCTGTTCAGTCTTGGCGCTCAGAGTATGCCTCGCGACGCCTTCTTGCAGGCGCTGACGCAACTCTGTCCTCAGGGCGCCGCGAATGCTTGGCCGGCAGCACTTTGAACCGCCAACCAGCCGCCGTATACTCGGGCAATTGCTGCCCGGGAAGACGCCATGACTGACCTGTCGCAACTCAAATTTTATGCCACTCACCCGCACGCCTGCAGTTATCTGCCGGAAGAACGGGCGACGACGCTATTTCTCGACCCACAGCAGCCTATCGATATCGAAACCTATAGCCAGCTCTCGGAGCTTGGTTTTCGACGTAGCGGCGACCACCTGTATCGCCCGCACTGCAAGCAGTGCAGTGCTTGTATCCCCGCGCGCATTCCGGTTGAGGCGTTTACCCCAAGCAGCGCGCAGAAGCGCATTCTCAAGCGCAACCGGGACCTGCAGATAGAACAACTGATGCCCGAGCTGACCGACGAGATCTACGCGCTTTACGAGCGTTACATTCGGGCTCGCCATGCCGACGGCGACATGTTTCCGCCAAGCAAGGAGCAGTTTGCTTCGTTTCTCGCCAAGGACTGGAACTTCTGCCGATTCTACGCCTTTCGGGACCAGTCACGGCTGCTGGCAGTCGCGGTCACCGATCAATTGAGCAATGGCTTGTCTGCGGTTTATACCTTTTTTGACCCTGACGAGACGCGACGTAGCCTCGGCCGCTACGCCATCCTTTGGCAAATTGAGGAGACCCGTAGACAGGGGTTAGAAGCGGTCTATCTCGGCTACTGGATCAAAAATTGCCGGAAGATGAGCTACAAGACGGAGTACCGTCCACTGGAGATGCTGGTCAATCAGCGCTGGATTCGCCTGACCTGAGCATACATAAACAGTAAAAATTCCAGCGTAAACTTGGCTCAAGTGCTGTTTTCAGGCACAATTGGCCACCTTTTTTGTGGGTAATCATCCAATCGCCCACCCAGAATCCACCCCGAGAGGTCGTTGCTTAATGGCAAAAGAAGACAGCATTGAAATGGAAGGCACTATCATCGACACACTGCCGAACACCATGTTCCGCGTTGAACTGGAAAATGGCCATGTCGTGACTGCCCACATTTCAGGCAAGATGCGTAAAAACTACATCCGCATCCTGACTGGTGACAAGGTACGTGTTGAGCTGACACCGTATGACCTGACCAAAGGTCGTATCACCTACCGCGCCCGCTGATACCGCCGCCCCCCGCCGGGCATCCCTCCTCGCCCGGCTGATCACAACGCCACCCAGATTACATCTCACCCGAGAACTCGGGTGGGCGTTGTTGCGCCCGACATTTGCACCCTGCCGGGCATAAAAAAACCCGCTCATGAGAGCGGGTCTTTTCTGTTACGCGGCTTTACTTGCGCGGCATGTACTTGCCGAGCTCCAGCTTGCCGATCGCTGCGCGGTGTACTTCATCCGGACCATCGGCCAGGCGCAGTGTGCGCTGCATTGCGTACATGTTAGCCAGCGGGAAGTCCTCGGACACACCGGCACCACCGTGCATCTGAATAGCGCGGTCAATGACGTTCAGCGCAACGTTGGGCGCGACGACCTTGATCTGCGCGATTTCGCTCTTGGCGACCTTGTTGCCCACGGTGTCCATCATATAGGCAGCGTTCAGAGTCAGCAGGCGAGCCTGGTTGATCTCAATGCGCGACTGAGCGATCAGATCGATGTTGCCACCCAGTTGAGCCAGGCGCTTGCCGAAGGCTTCACGCTCGACCGAGCGCTTGCACATCAGATCCAGAGCGCGCTCGGCAGCACCGATGGAGCGCATGCAGTGGTGGATACGACCCGGGCCAAGGCGACCTTGAGCGATTTCGAAGCCGCGGCCCTCACCCAGCAGAACGTTGGAGTAAGGTACGCGGACGTTTTCCAGTACGACCTCAGCGTGGCCGTGCGGTGCGTCGTCATAGCCGAATACCGGCAGCGGGCGGATAACCTTCAGGCCGGGAGCGTCCATCGGCACCAGAATCATGGAGTGCTGCTGGTGGCGAGGTGCATCCGGGTTGGTCAGGCCCATGAAGATCATGACTTTGCAGCGCGGATCACAAGCACCGGAAGTCCACCACTTGCGACCGTTGATGACCCACTCGTCACCTTCGCGGTGCGCGTTGGCCTCCATGTTAGTGGCATCAGAGGAAGCAACACCCGGCTCGGTCATGCCGAAGCAGGAACGGATTTCGCCTGCCAGCAGCGGTTTGAGCCACTTTTCCTTGTGCTCTTCGGAGCCGTAGCGAACGATGGTTTCCATGTTGCCGGTGTCCGGCGCACTGCAGTTAAAGGCTTCGGAAGCCAGGCCGGAGCGGCCCATCAGCTCAGCCAGCGGCGCGTATTCCAGGTTGGTCAGGCCAGCACCCAGCTCGGACTCAGGCAGGAACAGGTTCCACAGACCGGCAGCGCGTGCTTTTACCTTCAGCTCTTCGACAATGGCGGTCGGCTGCCAGCGGTCGCCTTCTGCTACCTGCTGGTTAAAGATATGCTCGGCCGGGAACACATGCTCCTGCATGAAGCTGTCCACGCGCTCGCGCAGTTCCTTGACCTTGGGGGAGTATCCGAAATCCATAGTGATTGCCTTCATTTGGTTGGGTATCGACAAAGAAAATGCTAGATGAGGCAAATGGATTTATCTAACCTATTTTTGCCGTGTATTAACATTCATAAGCGATATATACTTGACCCTTCTGCTGAACTGCCTTGTCTCGACGTGAGTCAATTAACTAAAGGAAGTTGCGATGAACCTCAGTAAGGTCGACCTGAATCTGTTCATTGTCTTTGACGCGATCTATACAGAAGCCAATCTGACAAGGGCTGGCCAGATCGTCGGCATCACTCAACCTGCGGTCAGTAACGCTTTGGCGCGCCTGCGCGAAACCTTCAATGACCCGCTGTTTGTGCGTACTGCCCAGGGCATGGTGCCGACACCAATGGCACAGAACATCATCACCCCTGTTCGTAACGCACTGCAGCTGCTGCGTGTTTCAGTGCAGGAAAGTCGCAGTTTCGTGCCTGAACAGGCTACCAAGACGTATCGCATCAGCATGACCGACCTGACCGAGGCGGTCATCCTGCCGCACCTTGCTTCGCGTATTCGGCGCTCGGCGCCGAACATCAATATCGACAGCTTCCTGATCAAGCGCCGTGAAACCACCAAGGAACTCGCAGCCGGCCGTCTTGACTTCGCGATCGACGCGCCGCTGAACACAGACACTCAGGTCCGCCACGTCAAGCTGTTCGAGGATCGCCACGTTTGCGTCATGCGTAAGGGTCATCCTCTGGCCAAGAAAGACAAGATCACCCTGGACGACTACCTTGCACAGTCACACATTCATATTTCCAGCCGCCGCAACGGCCTGGGGCATGTGGATCTGGCGCTAGGCAAAATGGGCATTCAGCGCCGTGTGGTCATGCGTTCGCAGCATTACCAGATGGCACCGCTGGTACTGGAGTCGACCGACCTGATCATGACGGTACATGAGCGTTTCGCGCAACGTCATAATCTACACTGGACGACACTGCCGATCGACGACGTACCGGCCATCGAGACTCACCTGTTTTGGCACGAGAGCACCGACCAAGACCCGGCGAACCGCTGGATGCGCGAGCAGATCATTGAGCTGTCGCAGAAGCTGACGCGCGAACACCAGAAGCTGCGTGAAAGCGCCAAGGCTGCTGCGCAGTAACGGTCTGACAGGCAGTAAAAAGGCCTGCTTATGCAGGCCTTTTTACATTAGAAAACGCTCGTAACACTATAAATCAAATAGATATTTCCTCTGCCACGACCGCGTCGCGCGCGGTCTCCATTATCAGTTGCCTAGCCAGAACCCCTAAGGTCATCACTGCCTGTTCAGTTGCCCTGTTCCAGGGAATACCGCAGTTCAAACGCAAGCAGTGATTGAACTGGTCCGAGTTACTGAACACCACACCCGGTGCAATACTGATGTCGTGCTCCATCGCCCGGTTGAACAGCGTCAGCGTATCTACCCCACCCGGTAAGCTCAGCCAGAGAATAAAGCCCCCTTTAGGGCGCGTGATCTGGGTTCCTTCGGGAAAATACTGCTGAATCGCCAGTTGGAACTGACTTAGATTGGTGCAGTATTCCTGGCGAATATGCCGCAGATGCCGGTCGTAACCACCGTTTTCCAGATAGGCGGCAACAGCCATCTGACTAACACTGCAGGCAGACAGCGTGGTAAAGGTCTGCAACTGCTCTATCGCTTGCTGATAGCGGCGCGTAACCAGCCACCCGGTGCGCACGCCGGGTGAAATGGTCTTGGAAAAGCTGGAGCAATAGATCACGGTATCCGAGCAGTCGAACGCCTTAAGCGCCTTGGACTGGCCGTCATCGAACATCAGCTCGCCGTAGATATCGTCTTCAATGATCGTCAACTGACGCTGGGCCATCATCGCCACCAGCTTGCGTTGGCGCGCTTCGGGCATCGTGGCTCCCATCGGATTACCGGCGCGCGCCGTCAGCACCAGCGCCTTGATCGGCCATTTATTCAGTGCACGTTGCAAGGCTTCCAGACTGAGACCGCTGTCAGGGTCAGTCGGAATCTCGACCACTTTCAGGTCCAGCAGTTGGCAAAGCTGCACCAGCCCGTAATAGCTAGGGGACTCGGTCGCAATCAGATCACCAGGCCGGGTCACTGCGCGTAACGACAGCTGCAGTGCTTCAACGCAGCCGTTGGTGATCACTACGTTGGCCGGATCGACCATCGCTCCGGCATCACGCATACGTATCGCAACCTGCCGCCTGAGTGGCTCGTAGCCGGGGCTGAAGGTGTAGCTGAAAGCCTGCTGGCTATGAAAGCGAGTGACCTTGCTCATCTGCTGATGCAGAGCACGCAACGGTAGGTAATCGCTGGAGGGCACCGCCGCGCCTAGCGGTATTACGCCTTCGCGCCGGGCCTGTGAAAGGATCTCGGTAATGATGCTGCTGCGGGTAACCGCGTACGGCGCCTCAACTTTGGCTATCTGCGGGGTTGGCGCAGTCAGTGCCGGCGTTTGGTGGACGTAATAGCCGGATTGCGGACGCGCGTGGATCAGGCCCTGATCCTCCAGGGTCGCATAGGCTTGTAGCACCGTGGCGTGGCTGACGCCTTTCTGAGTGCTCAGTTTGCGAACAGAGGGAACGCGCTCGCCGGGGCGATAGACCCCTTTCTGTATGTCTTCCGCCAGCTGTCGTGCAATTTTCTGATAGAGCAGACTGGTCATGCTGGCGTCCTCCGGCGGGCTTTAACGGGAGCCTAAGAGTAACCTGTGTGACTAAATCCGTAACAGCTACAGATATAGCACAGTTGACCGGTACAGATTCGCCGCCAGGGATCTGTTAGACCCATGCAGCGTGTTCGCTACTCGGTGACCGGGATCTCCGCAGCCTCGACTGTCGGCTGGAACGGTGCGGCCCAGAGCTGGCGATACTTATCGAGCAGACGACTGGCCTGATTCCGCTGTGCCAGCTCCTGCATACCCAGCGCCAGTGCGGAACGCAGTGCCGGCGAATTGCAGACGGAGTTATGGGAAATTGCCAGGTACAGCGGCGCATTGATGAACGAGCCTTCCAACGTATCCAGTTGCGCATCAACGCCCAGTTGCTGCGCCAGAGCCAGCCCCTGGTAGCGCTCGAGCACGACATAGTCCAGTTGGCCTTTGAGTAGCTTGCGCAGTGCGGACTCGCCGCTGCTCAGTCGCTGCAGTTGCAGGTGATCAGCGGCGTAGGTGTCAAATGACAACCCGAACCGACTGCCCTGCTGCGCTGCGCCGCGTTTGCCCTGCAAGTCCTGCCAACCGCTGTAGGGAAAAGCTGCCCCGCGTCGGACAAAGAACACGCTCGGCACATCCATGATTGGCGGGTACACGAAATCGAGTGAGCGCAACCGCTCCCGCGACAGAAAAACGCCGGCCATTACGTCGACCTGACCCGCCTCTACTGCCTCAAGTGCCTTTTCACGGGAGCCAAGGCCGAGCAGTTCGACTGCGATACCGGAGTCCTTCAGCGCCAACTGCAACATCTCGACAGCCACGCCCGTCAGCTTTTCATCCCCTTCTGGAGCCCAGATCAGGGGTGGGTAGTCCGGGTTACCGGTGACCACGATGCGTTCGCAACTGTTTTCTACCGCTGCCTGGGCAAGCCCGCTTGCCAGCAAGGCGGCCAGACCGCAAGCGTGTATCACTGAGGAAAGGCAGGTAATGCGAGGTGCCGCTGACTTGAACATATCAATCCCTTGCTGTGAAACCAGAAAGACCTGACTGGAGACTCGCCTTGGAGCGCCAGAGTTCAGTCCTCAGGCTGCAACCCCGCTGTGGAATCGGAAGTCAGCATCATCCGCCAGAATAGCCTCGCGCTCAACGTCGGCAAAGCGTGCGACATGCTCATCAATGGGACCATCTGCGTAGCTCTTGGCCAGCCGCAGATAGTCCTGATAGTGGCGCGCTTCTGACTTGAGCAGCGAACGATAGAAGTCACCCAGCTCTTCATCCAGGTGCGGAGCGAGCTTAGCAAAACGCTCGCATGAGCGCGCTTCGATGAACGCCCCGACAATCAGGGTGTCGATCAGGCGACCAGGCTCGGTGGTACGGACGTGCTGGCGCAGCCGCTGGGCGTAGTGACTGGCCGACAGGCCACGATAGCTAATTCCCCGCTTGGCCATGATCGCTGTAACCTGTTCGAAGTGGCGCAGCTCCTCGCGGGCCAGGCGCGACATCTTCTGCAGCAGATCGGGCTTGTCGACATAGCGGAACATCAGCATCAAGGCGGTAGATGCGGCCTTTTTCTCGCAATTGGCGTGATCTATCAGCAGTATGTCCGGGTGAGCCAGCGCCTGCTCAATCCAGGCATCAGGCGTTCGGCAGGGCAGAAATGCAAGTAGTTCATCGGGCAGCATGGGGTCCGTCACAGGTCGACTCTTAACGCGACGCAGTATACCCGCTCTGGGTCGCCATCAGCAGCCCGAATAGACCTGGATCAACACAAGCCGGGCAAAAAACAGCTACATTTAGTATAACGGTCACATACGTTAAAAAAATCAAGACAGGGAGAACCGCATGCAAGCCGTCAAGCGCATTCTAGTAGTTATCGACCCAACCCAACAGGAACAGGTTGCACTGACCCGTGCCAGCCTTATTGCGGGCTTTATTGAATGCGAACTGCACCTTCTGGTGTGTGAGGACCGCCAGGATTACAGCGATCTGCTGGCGCGCCTGCGGGTGGAGCAGGATGCCAAGGGCGTTCGCTGCAGTGTCACTCAGGACTGGCACAACAACCTCACTGACACCATCTGCCGAGCGGTTACCCGTGAGGGCTGCGATCTGGTAGTCAAGCAGCATCGTCCGGACAACCCGTTGCGCAAGGCGTTGCTTACCCCCGATGACTGGAAGCTGCTGCGTTACTGCCCAGCTCCAGTGCTGATGGTTAAGAATGGCGACAGTTGGATGAAAGGCAACATACTGGCGGCCGTTGACGTGGGCAATCACGACGATCAGCACCACGTACTGCACGACACCATTGTCAGTCATGCTGCAGACATCGCCGAAATGGTTGGTGGTCAGCTGCATCTGGTCAGTGCGCACCCGGCGCCCATGCTCTCGTCCGCTGATCCCGATTACCAGTTGAAAGAACGCATCGCCGCTGACTACCTGGAAAAGGCCGGACAGTACACTGCGCAGTACGGCATCGATTCGGCGCACCTGCATATCGCTGAAGGCCCGGCTGACTTCCTGATTCCGCAGGTTGCTGGCCAGCTAGGTGCCAGTGTCACCGTCATCGGCACCATCGCTCGCAAGGGCATCGCTGGCGCTCTGATCGGCAACACTGCTGAGGTTGTGCTGGATCAGCTCAACAGTGACATTCTGGTACTCAAGCCGGAGGACACGCTGGCTCACCTTGAGGCACTGCTGGAGAAGTAAGTAGAGTCTGTCTACGCGACCGGCGGCATTCGCCGGTCGTAATAGGCTTGGGAAAGCGCAAAGAAGGCTTGATCCACGTCATCCCGCAACTGACGGGTTGGCATGCCAACCCACTCCCCTCTCAGCCTGATACCCGCAGCACCCAACGGTTCGTCGCCAAGTCGGGCAAGCAGCCGCAACACCTTCATGCCCAGCGGCATAGCGGCATCGACAGCTACCTTGTAATGCTCAAGCGCCCGGTTCAGCTCCACCGCTGAAACCAGTTCCACCCGAGCCATAATCACCTGCTCAATCAATTGCTCCAGTCGCTGCCAGACGGCCGCCCGGGCATGGGTATCGTAGCGGTTCCAGTCAACAATCTCGTGACTGAAACGCTTGCAGCCACGACAGACCTGATCCCCGTAAACCGTGGAGCACAAGCCCACACAGGGCGTTTTACTGGAATAGGTTGGACGATCCACCATACTAACAACCCGCCTGCGCATGAAACGCGCATGATAAACGACACGCCGTGACAGGCACAGCCATGTGACTCAACCGGGATACAACTGCGTGGCAACTTAACTTTGTGCGTTGCATCCTGTAGAATCAGCCCGCCGTTAGGGCTGTGTTTCAGGCGTTCGCCCGCAACCCGTTACGTATCTGCCACCAGTTACCCAGGTTGCCCCCCACCAATACGGGCAGACGTTTGTAACAGTCTTATTTGTCGGCACACTTTAGGGAAGCACTGAATAACTCCCTTGGCCAAGATGCTTATTCAGTGCTTCCCGGGGTCCGAGAGGATGACCGTTCCACTTCGGTGGAACAGACTGATGAGGGTAATAACTGTGCTTGAAGCCTATCGCAAACACGTTGAAGAGCGCGCCGCTCAGGGCATCGTGCCCCAGCCGCTAAACGCCGAACAAACTGCTGGTCTGGTAGACCTGCTGAAAAACCCGCCGGCTGGTGAAGAAGCGTTTCTGCTTGACCTGCTGACCAACCGCGTCCCGCCGGGCGTTGACGAAGCCGCCTACGTCAAGGCCGGTTTCCTCTCCGCTATCGCCAAGGGCGAAGCCACATCTCCGCTGCTGACTAAAGAGCGCGCTGTTGAGCTGCTGGGCACCATGCAGGGCGGCTACAACATCGCCACTCTGGTTGAGCTGCTGGATGACGCCGCACTGGCCGCTACTGCCGCGGAACAACTCAAGCACACCCTACTGATGTTTGACGCATTCCACGATGTTGCCGAGAAGGCCAAGGCCGGCAACGCCTACGCTAAGGCAGTCCTGCAGTCCTGGGCTGACGGCGAATGGTTCGTCAACAAGCCAGCTGTTGCTGAGAAGATTTCTCTGACCGTTTTCAAGGTTCCTGGCGAAACCAACACCGACGACCTGTCTCCGGCACCTGACGCTTGGTCCCGCCCGGATATCCCGCTGCACGCTCTGGCAATGCTGAAAATGGCACGTGACGGCATCGAGCCGGTCGAGCCAGGTGCTGTTGGCCCGCTCAAGCAGATCGAAGAAGTTAAAGCCAAGGGCTTCCCGGTCGCCTACGTTGGCGATGTGGTGGGTACCGGTTCTTCCCGCAAGTCCGCCACCAACTCCGTTCTGTGGTTCTTCGGCGATGACATCCCGAACGTTCCGAACAAGCGTGCAGGCGGTTTCTGCTTCGGCTCCAAGATTGCCCCGATCTTCTACAACACCATGGAAGACGCTGGCGCCCTGCCGATCGAATTTGATTGCACCGACCTGAACATGGGCGACGTTATCGACGTTTACCCCTACGAAGGCAAGGTCTGCAAGCACGGCACTGACGACGTCATCACCACCTTTGAGCTGAAGACTCAGGTGCTGCTGGACGAAGTACGCGCTGGCGGCCGTATCCCGCTGATCATCGGTCGCGGTCTGACCGAGAAGGCCCGCACTGAGCTGGGTCTGGGTACTTCCGACCTGTTCCGCAAACCGGAACAACCGGCAGACACTGGCAAGGGTTACACCCTGGCTCAGAAAATGGTGGGCAAGGCCTGCGGCGTGGAGGGTATTCGCCCCGGTACCTATTGCGAACCGAAAATGACTACCGTTGGTTCTCAGGACACCACCGGCCCGATGACCCGTGACGAGCTGAAAGACCTGGCGTGCCTGGGCTTCTCGGCTGATCTGGTCATGCAGTCTTTCTGCCACACTGCGGCGTATCCGAAACCGATCGACGTGACCACTCACCACACCCTGCCCGACTTCATCCACAACCGTGGTGGTGTTGCGCTGCGTCCGGGTGACGGCATCATCCACAGCTGGCTGAACCGCATGCTGCTGCCCGATACCGTTGGTACCGGTGGTGACTCGCACACCCGCTTCCCGATGGGCATCTCCTTCCCGGCCGGTTCCGGCCTGGTCGCCTTCGCAGCCGCCACCGGCGTCATGCCGCTGGACATGCCGGAATCCGTTCTGGTTCGCTTCAAGGGCGAGATGCAACCTGGCATCACCCTGCGTGACCTGGTTCATGCCATCCCCTACTACGCTATTCAGCAAGGTCTGCTGACCGTCGAGAAGAAAGGCAAGAAGAACATCTTCTCCGGCCGCATTCTCGAGATCGAAGGCCTGGATCACCTGACTGCCGAACAGGCATTCGAGCTGTCCGATGCGTCCGCCGAGCGTTCCGCTGCCGGCTGTACCATCAAGCTGAGCGAAGAGTCGGTTGCCGAGTACCTGAAGTCCAACATCGTCCTGCTGCGCTGGATGATCGCCAACGGCTACCAGGATCCGCGTACGCTGGAGCGTCGTGCTCAGGCGATGGAAGAATGGCTGGCCAATCCGAACCTGATGGCTGCCGATGCTGACGCCGAGTACGCTGCCGTGATCGAAATCGATCTGGCTGACGTCAAGGAGCCGGTACTCTGTGCGCCGAACGACCCGGACGATGCCCGCCTGCTGTCCTCCGTACAGGGCGAGAAGATCGACGAAGTCTTCATCGGCTCGTGCATGACCAACATCGGTCACTTCCGCGCTGCGGGCAAGCTGCTCGAGAAGAATAAGGGCGCTCTGCCGACTCGTCTGTGGCTGGCTCCGCCGACCAAGATGGATCAGTACCAGCTGACCGAAGAAGGCTACTACGGCATCTACGGTAAAGCGGGCGCGCGTATGGAAATGCCGGGTTGCTCGCTGTGCATGGGTAACCAGGCACGCGTTGCGGCGAAGTCCACCGTTGTCTCCACCTCCACACGGAACTTCCCGAACCGTTTGGGTGATGGCGCTGACGTGTACCTTGCCTCTGCCGAGCTGGCATCGGTTGCGTCCATCCTGGGCCGCCTGCCGACTGTTGAAGAGTACATGGGCTACGCTGCTGATCTGAACAGCATGGCAGCCGATGTCTATCGCTACATGAACTTCAACGAAATTGAGTCCTACCAGAAAGCCGCTGCGTCCATCCCGGTCGCACAGGTCTGATAGCTGACCCGAAAAAAGCCCCGCATTAGCGGGGCTTTTTTTTGCTTGAAATCCCTGTCAGCGCCGGGCCTAGGCAAGCAACGACAGTCCCAATTTCAGCGCTGTTTCGGTCACTGCCTCAACCGGTTGGGCATACCCGGAGGCCATCCAGTACAGCGCAATGTGAATTACCCCACCCAGGATTCCAGCCTGCAGCATTTCGTCAAAATGCTCACCAGGATGTGCCAGTGCCCGAGTCATGTCTTCACTGCTGGCTTTCAGCGCCTGATCGATCGCCTCGTCTACCGCCGGGCTGATGCCGCGAATATCAATGAACAACAGACGCGCGAGCTTGGGGTTGTCACGCAGAAAGCTGAAATAGGCGTGCAGCATCGCCCGGCTTCGGGCCATTCGATCTTCACCGGCTGCCTGCGCTGCGGCCATATTGAACTCTCGTACCTGACGAGCTGCCTGCTCGTAACAGGCAATCAGCAACTCATCACTGTGCCCGAATGATTCGTAGAAGTAACGCTGGGTCAGGCCCGCAGCATCGCATACCTGCTTGACGCCGGAGTGACGGTACCCAAACTCACCATAGACCTGGGTCGCAGCGTCGATAAGTTGCTGACGTCGCAACGCCCTGCGCTCCTCGGTAGAGGAACCACGATAACGACGTTTGACGGTAGTAGCTGTATTCATGCAGTGAATTCTGACAATAGGGATTGCCAAAGCATATATGACAATCTAGATTGTCACCACTACCCACGTGACGGGACACCACAATGACACAAGAACAACAAGCATTTGAACCTGTACCACTGGATGTACTGATCATCGGCGCGGGGCTATCCGGCATAGGCGCGGCCCATGCGCTCAGCGCTCAGTGCCCAGACAAGCGTTATCTGATTCTTGAGCGCCGCCAGGCCATCGGGGGAACTTGGGACCTGTTTCGCTATCCTGGCATCCGCTCCGATTCGGACATGTACACCCTAAGCTACAGCTACAAGCCCTGGACCAACCGCAAGTCTATCGCTGACGGACCTGACATCAAGCGCTACATCGAAGAGATCGCCGAAGACTCAGGTGCAATTCACAACATACGATTCCAGCGCCGCGTGGTCTCTGCAAACTGGTCCAGCGAGCGAGCACGGTGGGAGGTTGTCGCCGTTACTACCGACGCGTCCGGTCAGGAGCAGGAAGAACATTACCAGGCCCGCTTCCTGTTCTCCTGTTCGGGCTACTACAGCTACGACGAAGGTTACCGGCCGCAATTCCCCAACGAAAATGCATTCAAGGGGCAGATTATTCACCCGCAGTTCTGGCCGGAAAACCTCGACTACAGCGGTAAGCGGGTGATCGTTATTGGTAGCGGCGCGACAGCGGTTACGCTGGTTCCGGCAATGGCCAAAACGGCCGCTCACGTCACCATGCTCCAGCGCACCCCCAGTTATGTGGTAACGCGCCCGCAGCGCGACGGTATCGCCCAGACGTTGCAAAAATGGATGCCATTACAGGCTGCTCACTCGCTGACCCGCTGGAAGAACGTGTTTTTGACCCAATTCTTTTATCGCGTCGCCCGCAACCGTCCCGAGCAGTTCAAAGAACGCGTGCTACACATGGTCAAGACCCAGATTGGCGATGTCGATATGAAGCACTTCACCCCTGACTACAAGCCATGGGATCAGCGCGTCTGCGCGGTGCCGGATGGCGACCTGTTCCGCGATGTGCGGGCCGGCCGTGCCAGTGTCGTGACCGATACCATCGATAGCTTTACCGAAACCGGCATTCGTCTGAGCTCCGGCGAGGAGCTTGAGGCCGACATCGTCGTGACGGCAACCGGTCTCAAGGTGAATGCACTGGGTGATGTGACCGTCTCGGTTGATGGCGCTCCCATGCTGTTCAACGAGCGCATGTCCTATAAGGGCATGATGCTCAGTGATGTGCCGAATATGATCGTCACCTTCGGCTATACCAATGCGTCCTGGACCCTGAAAGCCGAATTGACGGCCAACTATGCTTGCCGTCTGCTGCGCTACATGGACAAGCATAACTACCGCGAGGCCGTGGTACGCCGCGATGCGTCGGTGCAGGAGCAGCCGTTCCTTGACTTCACCTCCGGCTATGTTCAGCGCGCTGCCAACGTGCTGCCGAAACAGGGAGATCGTGCGCCGTGGCAACTGCACCAGAACTACCTGAAGGACAAGTTCACCATCCAGTACGGCCGTATCGATGACGGCGTAATGCAGTTTCAATAATAAGGAAAACGAACGAAATGCAGACCAAAGATCGTGTAGCGGTGCTCACCGGAGCCGGCAGCGGCATCGGCCGTGCGCTGGCCAATGCTCTGGCACGCAGTGGTTGTAACCTGGCGCTGGCGGACCTTAATCAGGACTCATTGGCCGAAACGGCAACGCAAGCGCGGGCGATGGGCGTTCGCGTAAGCGAGCATCCGCTCGACGTCTCGGACCGTGCAGCTGTTGCGGCCTTGCCAGCCGCAGTCATTGCCGAGCACGGCAGTGTGGACCTGCTGATCAACAACGCGGGGGTTGCTCTGGGGGGCAACTTCGACCAGGTCAGCGTCGAGAACTTCGACTGGCTGATGTCAATCAACTTCGACGCGGTTGTCACCATGTGCCGGGCATTCCTGCCGCTACTGAAACAGCGACCAGAGGCCCGTATCGTCAATGTTTCGAGCCTGTTTGGGCTGATCACCCCAGCGGGCCAGACCGCTTACTGCGCGAGCAAGTTTGCGGTCCGTGGTTTCTCCAACGCGCTGCGCCTTGAACTGCTCGACAGCAACGTAGGCGTGACCGTGGTTCACCCTGGCGGCGTTGCGACCTCCATTGCCACCAGCGCACGTTCACCCGAAACTGTCAGCGAGGCCGAAAAGCAGCAGAAGCTGGACAGAGCCAACCGCCTTCTGCGCATGCCGCCGCCCAAGGCTGCCCAGATCATCCTCAAGGGTATTGAGCGTGACAAGGCACGTGTGCTGGTCGGCAACGACGCCCGTATCCTGTCCTGGCTGGAACGGCTGATGCCCGTCAACTACTGGCGTTTGCTGGCGGGGCTGGCCACCAAAGACGCATAAGCACTCACCTGACGCAAAGGATCTCAACGTGAACTATCTGTTCAGTTTTCTGCTGATTGCACTGCTGCTGGGTATTGCCGGGCTGTACCTGTATACCCTGTTCATCGCCAAGCGGGTCGAGTTGGGCCTGCCGCCTGAAGGCAGCTTCGTTACCGTGATGGGTAATCGTATTCACTATATCGAGCAGGGCAGTGGGCCGGATACCATTCTGCTGATTCACGGCCTGAGCGGGGTCGCCCAGAACTTCGGTTATGGTGTGATTGATGCGCTGGCTAAAACGCATCGAGTGGTCGCCATTGATCGCCCTGGCAGCGGCTATTCAGAGCGCCCTGCCCGCTCCTCTGCCTCTCTTGCAGTGCAGGCGGATGTGGTTGCAGGTGTCATTGATGCGCTGCAACTCGGCAAGCCGCTGCTGGTTGGCCACTCGCTGGGAGGTGCAGTCTCTCTGGCTACCGCACTGCGTCATCCAGACAAGGTCCGCGGACTGGCGCTGGTCGCGCCGTTAACCCACATGCCGAGCAAGATTTCCGACGCCTTCAACGGCTTTGCCATTCGCCAACCGTGGTTGCGCACACTGGTCGGCTGGACGCTCGCCGTTCCCATGTCGATTCGTAAGCGCGAGCAGATCATGGATATCGTGTTTGGGCCGGAAACGGTGCCGGCGGACTTCCCGATGCGCGGCGGCGGCTTCCTGGGCCTGCGTCCAAGCCACTTTATCGCAGCCTCGACAGACATGAACGCATTGGAGGCTGTGTTGCCGTTGATGCAGCTGCGCTATGACGATCTACAACTGCCGATTGGCGTGCTGTATGGGCGTCAGGATCGTATTCTCGACCCGGCCGAGCAGGGCCAGGCACTGGCTGATCGTTTGTCGGTTGTTGAGTTGGAACTTGTCGACGGTGGTCACATGCTGCCGGTTACCCAACCGGAAATCACGATCGACTTCATCTTGCGCCAACTTCAGCGTCAACAGGCGGCCTGATCAAAAAGGGGCGTTCAGGCGCCCCTTCTCGTGCCGTGACCCAAGTCACAGGTTCCCGGGTCAGTCTGAACCCCTCCCGCCCTCCCCAGTCACATCTACTGTGTTTACTGAAGGAGGAAAGCCCCAATGAAACACTGGAAAGTCGCCACGCTAGGTATTCTCGGCCTGTTCATTCTTGCCGGCTGTGGCAATGACTACCTGGTACGCACCAGCGATGGCCAGGTTATGGAAGCGGAAGACAAACCCCAGATTGACGAAGAAACCGGCATGATCGAGTTTGAGGACGCGACCGATCGTGACCGGCAGATGAAGCAGGAAGACGTCGAAGAGATCATCGAGCGCTGAGTACATACTTCGGCCAGCAAAAAGGGCTGCATGGCAGCCCTTTTTTGTGCCTGCACAGCAGGCAATTGACCGCGGCTTGCATTACCACCGATAGCTGAGCGATGCGGTTACGTTACGCCCTTCGCCCCAATAGCAGCTCATCGCTGAGATACAGGTCGATATGTACTCCCGGTCGGTCAGGTTGTTGGCGCTGAGCTGCAACGATACCCCCGGCTCACCTGTCAGCGCGCGCAAATCATAGCTGACGGCCGCATCGAACAGGGTCACCGCATCACTTTTGTAGTTGTTTGCAGTCTCGCCGTAGGAGGCCCCTAGGTAGCGCGCCCCCGCCCCCATGCCCAATCCTCTAAACAGCCCGTCCTGCAGGCGGTAATCCAGCCACAGACTGCCCTGCCGTTTCGGCACGAACGGCTGCTGATTGCCCTCGATGGCTGCGTTCCCGTCGCGGGTGATCTCGCTGTCTGTCCAGGCCCAGGAAGCGATTGCCTGCATCCCTTGGGTGACTTCCATCTTGCCTTCCAGCTCGATGCCCTGGATCTCCACCTCTCCTGTTTGTGAGCGCTGGTTGGTCACCAGGTCACGGGTAAGCACATCCTGTTGCGTCAAACGATAGGCAGACAGGGTAAACAGACTCCGGCTACCGACGGGCTGGTAGCGCAGGCCCAGCTCATATTGCTCGCCCTCAGTCGGCTTTAGCGCCTCTCCGTCGTCGCCGGTACCGGCTGTCGGAGCGAATGACCGGGTGTAGCCAACGTAAGGTGCCAGGCCATTATCAAAGCTGTAAACCAGTCCGGCTCGACCACTGAACGCTTCATCATCCTGCTTGACGCTGGTTCGGGTTCCACCCAGGTAGTCAGTCACGTCGTTATCAGCCTTGGCGACATCGTATCGTCCGGCGAGCTGAACGCTCCAGGCGTGCCATTGGATTTCGTCCTGCAGATAGAGCCCAACCTGATAACGGTCCTGGTCCCGCCTGGTGGTCAAGGGTGGTTCTATCGCGTCCCCTGTATATTGCAGTGTCGTCAGGTCGATAGGGCTGACGCTCAGACCGCTGAAATGTTCATCATAGCGGCCCTCCTCACGCTGGTAGTCGAGACCGAGCAGCAGGCGGTGTTCAACGTCGCCGAGCTGCACCGCCGCCATTGCCTGGTTGTCAATCGTCAGAGCGCGGCTCTGCTCCGGAAACGCCCAGGCGTAACGAACCAGACTGTTGCCTGACAGCATGTAGCCCTGAACGCGTCGGGTGTCGGTATCCACATCGCTCAGTCGCAGATTCTGGCGCAGGGTCCAGGTGTCGTTGAGCTGATGCTCCAACTCATAACCGAGCAAGAACTGTTCGTTCACGAAGTGATCATAGCCGGGCTCGCCGATAAAGGTATCCGGCCCAAGCTTGCCCCAGCCGGCGCCGCCATACAGCGTACCCAGAGCAGGCAGCGCCGGTGGCGCGCCACCACCGTCAGCATCAATCTTTTGATAATGTGCAAGCAGCGTCAGGCGCGTACTGTCGCTGACCTGCCACATGAGCGACGGAGCGAGCAACGTCCGCTTCTCACCGACATGGTCCACTTGGGAATCCGCTTCCCGGCCGAGGCCAACAACGCGATAGGCAACAGAGCCCTGCTCGTTCACGTCACCCCCCAGGTCAAACGCCAGCTCGCGATGATTATGGCTACCATACTGCAGCCGCAGTTCGTTGTCGGCTCCGGTTCCTGGACGCTTGCTGATCATATTGAGCAGGCCGCCCGGCAGGCTTTGGCCGTACAGCACCGAAGCCGGCCCTTTCAGCACTTCAACGCGTTCCAGCAGGTAAGGATCAATACGCGGCTGCGCATAGCCCAGCACGCCGTAGGGCAGGCGCAGTCCGTCCATGAACCGGCCCGGATTGAAACCACGGACCGACAGCCAGTCGTGGCGCATATCGGTATTACCGTACTGGCTGACGACCCCCGGAGTGTATTGCAAAGCCTGGGTGACATCCCCTGCCCCGCGTGCCTCGATTTCCTCTCGAGTAACGACGTTCACGGCCTGGGCATTCTGCAGAATGCTTGTGCCTGTCTTCGAGGCCGTAGCGCTGTTTTCGGCCACAATGCTAGCGGCGGGCAACAGCGGGTTCTGCCCCGAGCGCTCGGCGGTCACCTCCAGTACCCTCAGCATTGTGCTGTCAGCGCTGACGGGCTGGATCAGGTACACACCACCACCCAGATCCTTTGCGTAAAGTCCGCTACCTTCCAGCAACCGAGCAAATCCGGCACCGACGCTGAAGTCACCAACCAGCGCTGGAGCGCGCAATGCGCCAATCTGTGTGGCGCTAAACTGAACGCTTACGCCTGCCTGCCTGGCGAAGTCAGTCAGCGCTGCGCTGAGACTGCCAGCAACAAGCTCATAGTGCCGGGTCGGTGCGACCGATGGATCGGCCAGTGCCGTTCCCGGAACCAACGCACCGAGGGTGATGGCCAGTGCCAGCGGCGCGATGCGCACGGGTGCCGCTACTACTGCGCTGGCGTTAAAGCGTGTATTCATTCAGGGACTCCTTGAAAGCGATCTGTGCTGTAGTCCCTGTTAAAGACACGCGAGTTAAAAAAAGGGGACAACTCGCGGATGAGACAGCCTAGGCAGAGGCTACCGATACCCAGTAACGGGTACGGTAAATTACTCTGACCGGAAGGCTATGCGGCAAGCTGGCCAATACCTGATCGGTGGCGTCCAACTGAAATGCCCCGCTGACCGGCAAGCCGGCGATGCTTTCCTCGCAGCGCAGAAGCCCTGGACGGTATCGCCCCAACTCAGCGATGAAGTGCCCAAGCGGCAGGCTATCGGCAATCAGCAGCCCTTCTGACCAGTCAGCACCATGCGGATCGACGGGTTGAGGCATGGCAGCATCCACGCTGTTGAAGCGCAATTGCTGACCAGCCTGGATCAGCGCGCGGCGCTCGCTGCCGCGCGGCTCAATTTCGACCGCGCCGTCAAATACCTGAACCAGCGTGCTTTCGCGCTGCTGCCGCACAACGAAGCGCGTACCCAGCGCGCGGACACTGCCATGACGTGTTGTGACCCGCAGCGGACGCGACTGGCCAGCCGCCTGCAGCGGATCCGCACCACTGTCGACCAGCACTTCACCACGGTGCAGGCGAATAAGGCGCTGCAGCCGGTTAAAGCGAACATCCAGCGCGGTATCGGTGTTCAGCGTCAGTTCACTACCATCGTTGAGCGTGATCAAGCGCTGCTCACCAGTGCGCGTGCTGTAATCTGCCCGCCATTCACGCCACGGCAGAGCCTGATAGCCTGCCACGCCTGCCGGCAAGACAGTCATCAGCAGCACCAGCGACTTGATAGCGCGGCGACGCGACAACTCAGTGCGCTCTCCCAGCACGGCCATCCCCAACTGCGGCGGTAGCAAGCCAAACTTGTCGTTAACCTGCTGCGCACGACGCCAGGCCTGCTCGTGCTGCTCGCTGCGGGCGCGCCATTGCGCGAGCTCGGCAACCAGTTGCTGGTCATGCGGCGTGTCGTGCCAGCGAACAAGCCATTGCGCCGCTTCACGGATTACGGCACGGTCTTGCGATTCGCGTGGTTGGCCAGAAATCAGGGGGTCAGCAGTATGCATTGCTCGTAGGCCTCCGCCATGTCACGTTTGATGGTACGCACGCTCACGCCGAGCTTTGTGGCGATCTGAGCGTAAGTCAGCCCTTCCAGCTGGGCCAATAGAAATACTCGGCGCGCCCGTGCAGGCAGGCCGTCCAGCAAGGCGTCAATTTCGTGCAGTGTCTGCAGCATCACCGCCTGAACTTCCGGTGACGGAACCTGCGGCTCCGGCAGGCTTGCAAGCGTCTGCAACCAGGCTTGCTCAAGAGCGCGACGACGTAGATGATTGGACAGCAGACGCCCGGCGACTGTGCGCAAAAACGCCCGTGGTTCCTGTATTGAATCCCGGGGCGCACGCTCCCGTGCCGTCAACACTCTCAGGAAGGTGTCCTGAGCGAGGTCGGACGCATCGTGCAAACAGCCAATACGCTGACGCAGCCAACCCACCAGCCAGCGATTGTGCTCTGCGTAAAGTGCTCCGCACTCGCTCCTTGCCTGCTCTCCTGCCACAATAACGCTCCCGACGGCATTAATGAGAATAATTCTCATTGTAGAGTGGCGAGTCGCTAGATGCAACGCCTTCCATGCAGTCCGTCGGCGCAGTGCAACTCGTCGCTTCGCAATGCTGGCAGTGCAGCTGAGGCGGGGATAAAATGCGCGGTTTCCAACGAATGGCAGTCCATGCCACCGCTCCGTGAGGTCCCTGATGTCCACCCCGTCCAACGCGCCCAAAGTTGGCTTCGTCTCCCTCGGCTGTCCCAAGGCACTGGTTGACTCCGAACGCATTCTGACCCAGCTGCGCACCGAAGGTTATCAGGTGGTTCCCACCTACGAAGATGCCGACGTGGTGGTCGTTAATACCTGTGGTTTTATCGATACCGCCAAAGCCGAGTCGCTGGACGCTATTGGCGAGGCCATCGCCGAGAACGGCCGGGTGATCGTCACCGGTTGCATGGGCGTTGAAGAAACCGCAATCCGCGACGTACACCCAAGCGTGCTTGCCGTAACAGGTCCGCAACAGTATGAACAGGTAGTCAGCGCGGTGCATGAGGTGGTTCCTCCGAAACAGGATCACAACCCGCTGATCGACCTGGTACCGCCGCAAGGCGTCAAGCTGACGCCCCGCCACTACGCTTACCTGAAAATTTCCGAAGGCTGCAATCACAGCTGCAGCTTCTGCATCATCCCGTCGATGCGCGGCAAACTGGTCAGCCGTCCGGTTGGTGAAGTACTCAGCGAAGCCGAGCGTCTGGCCAAGGCCGGTGTTAAGGAAGTGCTGGTTATCTCCCAGGACACCAGCGCCTACGGCGTCGACATCAAGTACCGCACCGGCTTCTGGAACGGCCGCCCGGTTAAATCACGCATGACCGAGATGTGCGAAGCGCTCAGTGAACTGGGCGTATGGGTACGCCTGCACTACGTCTACCCGTATCCGCATGTGGATGAGCTGATCCCGCTAATGGCCGAGGGCAAGATCCTGCCGTATCTGGATATCCCCTTCCAGCACGCCAGTCCCAAAGTGCTCAAAGCGATGAAGCGCCCTGCATTTGAAGACAAGACCCTTGCGCGCATCAAGCAGTGGCGCGAAATTTGCCCCGAGCTGACCATCCGCTCGACCTTTATTGTCGGTTTCCCGGGCGAAACCGAAGAGGATTTCCAGTACCTGCTCGATTGGCTGACCGAAGCCCAGCTCGACCGCGTTGGCTGCTTCAAGTACTCGCCCGTCGACGGTGCACCCGCCAACGACCTGGGCCTGGAGCCCGTACCGGAAGACGTGCAGCAGGATCGTTGGGAGCGCTTCATGGCGCACCAGCAAGCGATCTCCACTGCGCGCTTGCAGCAAAAGATTGGCAAGACCATTCAGGTGATCATCGACGAAGTAGACGACGAAGGCCCGATTGGTCGCTCGATGGCGGACGCGCCGGAAATCGACGGCAACGTCTATCTCGATACCGACGAAGATCTGAAGCCGGGAGACATCGTCACCGTTGTTGTCACCGACGCCGACGAGTACGACCTCTGGGCGCAGCTGGCCTGAACCCACGCTAAACGGTCATCGCGCCTCAGCCGGTGACCGCTTCCCCCCCCTGCTTTCCCTTGCGATACCGACACGGAGCCCGTCATGAGCGCGACACCCAGCAAGCTAGGTTTTAACGCGACCTGGGCAATGGCCGTTGGCGGCATGATCGGCGGCGGTATCTTCTCCACACTGGGCGTTGTAGTCGGCATCGCCGGCGCGCTCGCCTGGCTTAGCTTCGTGGCTGCGGGAGTGATCGCTCTTGCAGCCGGTTACAGCTACGTCAAGTTGGCGGCGCATTACAACCGTGGTGGAGGCGCCTTTACCTTCCTGCTCGCGATCAACCAGCGCAACTTTGCCGGTACCCTGGCATGGGTTCTGATCGTCGGCTACGTACTGACCAACGCGGTGTACGCTGTTACCTTCGGTGAGTATCTCGGCCATGTGATCGGACTTGGGCCTTGGGTGCCGAGGGTTACCGGCATCGCCATCATTGCCCTGTTCATTTTGCTGAACCTGCGTGGCGTTGGGGTTGCTGGCGGCGTGGAAATACTGCTGGTCTGGTTCAAGGTCATCGCCCTGCTCGGCCTTGCCAGTTGGGGCCTGATTCACTGGGACCCGCCGGCGTTATCGCGCGGCGTACCGGAGGCAAACCTGCTTGCTGCGCTGTTCGGTGCAGCCTCGGTGTTCATGGCATACGAGGGCTTTCAGCTACTCACGTACGATTACGAGGACATCGATAACCCCAAGCGCACACTGCCGCTAGCGGTGTTGTCGGCTATTGTCGTCGTCATATTGATCTATGTGACAGTGGCCCTTGGCACCACCATGTTGATCGGTGCCGATCAGGTGATTGCGCATAAAGAGGTTGCACTGGCCATCGCTGGAGAAAAGGCTTTTGGTACGGTTGGGCTGGTACTGGTTACCATCGCAGCGGCATTCTCGACCGGCTCGGCCATCAATGCCACGCTGTTTGCAACAGCGCGGCTCGCCCACCGGGTAGCGACCGATGGTGAGTTGCCTGCCGCAGTAGACCACCACAACCGCTTAGGCGTGCCGGACCGAGCCGTCGTCGGCCTGGGCATCATTGCCGCGGTACTGGTCGCTACAGGATCGCTGATCGCGCTGGTCGAAGCGGCCAGCCTGACCTTCCTGTTTACCTTTGCCGTGGTCTGTACACTGGCCTTTCGCCTCGGCGCGGGCCACCGCCTGATCACCGGCTTTGGCGCCCTGGCCGGCGCACTAGCCTGTATCGCGCTGGTGGTTCAACTGCTGCAAAGCGACCCGCTGGCTCTGGTCTTTCTCGGCGTGCTGGTGGTCATCGCGCTGTTCGGGCGCCCGCTGCTGCTGCGCAAGCTGGGCACCCGTCAGCCGTAGCCGTTTCAATCTAGCAGTTGGCGCTGTTCATACAGCTGCTGCCAGTGCTCGCCCGGCTTGCTGCTGACTTCGGTATCAAAGTAGTGACGCACGCGGCGGCGGTCCTGCGGGTTATCCTTCAACGCGGCGCCAATGATGAAGTGCAGCAGATCCTCGGGTGCCATCTTGCCATCGCGGTAGTACCAGGCGTACACCATCAGTGCGTGAGCGACGGCTACCGCTTCAGCGGTAGACATGACCGCTGCGGCCAGGCGGTCGGTACTTCGGCCACTCAGCGTCTGACCGTTGCGTAGTTCATGAAACACCGTCACCAGCATCTCCAGTATGGCTGGATCTGCGGTCATCTCTACCCCTGACTGACGCGCCAGCAGACCGGCTTCGCGCTGGACGATATCCAGTTCGGCATCCAGGTCGTCGATAGGCTCAATGGTTTCGAAGTTAAGACGTCGCTTCAGCGCTGCGCTCATATCGAACAGGCCACGGTCGAGCGAGTTGGAGGTGGCAATGACGTTGAACCCCTCACGGGCGTAGAGCACGCCGTCTTCTCCCTGCAACTCCGGTATCTGCAACTGCCGCTCCGACAGAATCGACAGCAAGGCATCCTGCACCAGCTGCGGACAGCGGGCCAGCTCTTCAAAGCGCACCAGCTTGCCCTGCTCCATACCGAGGAACAAAGCCCCCGGGATCAATGCTTCACGACAGGGTCCGAGCTTATCCAGCAAACTGGTGTTCCAGTCGTAGATCAATTGCCGGTAATGCGAAATGGTGCCGCCCTGAATGGTCAGACGCGATTGCCCCGAGACACCGCAGGCAATCAATTCGGACAGCCATGATTTGGCCGTCCCCGGTTCCCCGATCAGCATTGCCCCACGGTTGGTTGCCAGCGATACGATTACCCGGCTGACCATTTCTCGCGGCGCAACGAACTTGCGCTCAATCCCCAACGCGTCATTACCCAGCACAAAGTGCTCAATTGCGGTTGGCGACAGCAACCAGCCCGGCGGCACTGGCCCCTGGTCCCATTGCTGCAACTTGACCAGTTGATCATGGAAACGATCTTCTGCGGCGGGCCGCTGGATGGCCTTGTCTTTCATGTCCTATCTCCTCAGGCCTTCCATTGACCGCGTTTTTCCGGCGCCATGCGCTCCTGCGGCAGAATCCGCGGTAGCTCGCTAAGCGGAATGTTGCCCTGAATGACGTGATCCAAAGCGCTGTCACGCATAGTGTACAGCCCGGAATCCAGTGCCAGGGCTCGCAACTCGCCAACCGGCGTATGCCGTGATACCGCATTACGCAGCTCGCCATTGAACTGCAGATACTCAATAACGCCCACACGCCCTTTGGTGCCAGTGCCGTTGCACTGCGCGCACCCCTTGCCACGGAAGCAACGGAACCCCTTGGGAATCGCCTTGGGGAATACTTCCTTGAGAATTTCCGGGTCGGGTTCGTCCTCAACCTTGCAGTGCACACACACACGCTTGGCCAGACGCTGAGCAATGACCGCCAGCAGCTCGCTGGCCAGCGAGTTCGGGTGAACATTCAGGTCGAACAGGCGCTGCACGGCGTCTACCGCATCGTTACAGTGAAGGGTTGACAGTACAACGTGACCGGTCTGCGAGGCGCGGATGGCCTCCAGAGCGGTCTCATGATCACGAATTTCGCCGATCAGAATCACATCCGGGTCCTGGCGTACAAACGAACGCATGGCATCGGCAAAGTTGAAGCCGATATCCGGGCGCACCCGGGTCTGCTGGATATTGTCGATAGAGTATTCAATCGGGTCTTCGATGGTGATGACCTTGCGGGTGGTGTCTTCCGCCAATAGCTGCAGACCAGCATTAAGCGTGGTGGTCTTGCCCGACCCGGTCGGGCCAACTACCAGCACCAGTCCGGCCGGGTTGCGCAGCAACCGCCGGTAGGCGTTGGCAATATGCTCCTGCATACCCAGCTTTTCGATGCTGATCAGTGACGAGTTTTGCGGCAGCAAACGAATGACAACATGCTCGCCATGTAGCGACGGCTGCACTTGCACACGCAGATCAAATCGTGAGTCGCCCACCCGCGCCTGCGAGCGGCCGCCCTGGGGGAGCCGGCGCTCAGCGATGTTGAGTTCAGAGCGCAGCTTGATCACGTTGATCAGGCCAGCATACTCGGCAGGCGTGATGTAGTAGTGGTTAAGGTCGCGCAGTTCGCCATCCACCCGCAGCCGCACGCGAATATCTGCACCATAGCGCTCAAGGTGAATATCACTGGCACGATCAGCCACAGCATCCAGCAGCAAGGCCTCGTAGAGGTTGACCAGCTTGGCCTCGCTGTTTTCACTCTGCGCCGCCAGCAGGTCGCTGTCGGCGTCACTAGTCGCGGTTGGATCGATCCGATCAAGGGTCTGCCCACCGCGCTCAAGCGCACCCCAGATGCGGCGATAATCGACTGGGGTTACCAATACCCGGTCAATCTTCAGACCGGGAAACAGCTGCTGCACCTCATCCATCGGTGCGTTCGGATCGCGACAGGCAACAACAACCGTTTTGCCATCAGAGCGAATCGGAATGATGTGTTCGTGGCTGAGGTAGGCACGCGACAGGTTAGCGTGCAGCTGCGGGTCAATCCGTGCCATCACCTCGTTGGCACTGAGCAGCGGCAGTCCGTACTGGTCCGATAACGCGCGATACAGCTTCTGCGCGTCAAGATTCTGCAGGCGGCTGATTTCGTCGACGACCAGGGTCCGGTTGCGGGCAGCCTTCGCACGCGCCTCGCGCAGCACATCTGGCGAGACGAAACCCAGCTCGACGTAGATGTCGTCGCCACTGGTGACGAACTCGATAAAACCATGCTCACTGCGGGCAATGCGCTTGTTGCCGCGGTTGATGTATTTCACCAGTAGCTGACGAGAGGCGTCGCCAATCTCGATACAGACAAACTCACCACGCAACGCCAACTGGTCCCACAGCGGTTCTCTGGTCGCAATCTTGGGTGTGGAGACCAGGATCAGATCAAAGGGCGCCAGATCAGGCGCTCCCAGGTTGGCATCGCCGCAGCGCACTGTGACGTTCTGCAACCCCTGGGCTGCCAAGCGTTCACGTGACAGGTCAGCAAGTGGCTGCAGTCGCTCTACAGCCACTACTTCCTTCGCCAACATCGCCAATATGGCGGTCAGGTAGCCTGATCCCGAGCCCAGGTGCAGTACCCGAGACTGTCGGTCGATGCGGCAAATATCGAGTATCTGCTCGACTGCCTTTTGTGGAGGAATACCGCGACCAGCAACCCTGCGCTGGCCATCGCTGAGAATAAATGCCTTGCGGTCAACGCTCGCTATGGCATGCGCGTATCGCTCAATCCGATCGTTGCTTTGCAAATCCGTCCCCTGTCACGACTGCATACGGGCTTGGTTCAAGGTGGGGGCTGAAGCAGACGTGTCGGTGCCATAGCAGCAGGCGCCTCACTTCAGCCAGCACCACCGGCCAGCTTCAACGCCTTTATGCCAGCATTCCTGCAATTAGGCCAGCCACTCTTAGCTTTGGGGGGCAATAGTGGTCATCACCGTAACCCCGGGGTTTTGCCAATGTCAGACGCACAGGGACACTTGTTGTTGACTGTCCCCGGTACTGGCGACAGCGGCGCAAAAATCAGACACTACCGGATCACGGCAAGCCTGACCTGTCACGAACAGTCGCGATGACCGCGCTACAATACGTCGGTTCTGGTCTTTAATGAGCAAAGCCTACCCGATAAGGAGATGTGCATATGGACAACCTCGCACTGCAGTGCCAATGCGGCACCGTCAGGGGCCGAGCAATCAAGGTCTATCCTGTCGACGGCACGCGTGTCGTTTGCTACTGCCGCGACTGCCAGGCGTTTGCTCACGCCTTGAACGCGGCGGATCGGATACTCGATGCCGAAGGGGGGACCGATATCTACCAGCTCCCGCCAGCCAGACTGCAGATACACCATGGCCATGACCAGATTCGCTGTCTGCGCCTGAGCGAAAAAGGTCTGTACCGCTGGTACGCTGGCTGCTGCAATACCCCGATTGGCAACACCCTTGGCCCCGGCATGCCATTGGTGGGGCTCATCCACGCCTTCATCAGTGACCCGGATGCCGAGTTCAAGACCGGGCCCGTCCGCGCACTGGTCAACCTGAGCAGCGCCACGGGCACTGTTCCAAGAGAAAAGGTGCGGGCAGCGCCGGCCAAGGGCTACATGCGCAAGATCCTGTTCAAGATTGCGCTCTGGAAGCTGGGAGGGAAAACTCACCCCAACCCGTTTTTTGCCGGCAAAAAACCGATTACCGAACCACAAATTGTCTCGCCTGGTAGCACGGTATGAATCAACTCTGTTCTTCTGTTTGGCTGGTTGACGGCGAATCCGTTCGCTTCTTCACCCTGCCCTTCAGCACTCGAATGACGGTAATTCGTCTGGCCAACGGCGACCTGTGGGTGCACAGCCCGGTGCGCCTAACTGATCCACTGCGGGATGCGATTGACGCACTCGGGCCCGTACGCTGGCTAATCGCCCCCAACCATTTGCACCACCTGTTTGTTGCAGATTGGCAGCAGGCCTGGCCAAACGCTGCATTGTGGGGGACCCGTGAGGTCCAGGAGAAACGGCCCGACTTGCGATTTGACGGCACACTCGGTGAAGGTGCGCCGCCTTGGCTGGCAGAAATAGACCAACTGCTGTTCACCGGGTCACCCGCCATGACCGAGTGCGTTTTCCTGCACAAGGCCTCGCGCACCTTGATCGTTGCAGACCTGATTGAGAACTTTCACCCTGACCAGTTGGGCTGGCTGCAACGACCACTGGCCAAAGCCGCCGGAGTCGTTTCACCCAATGGCGGCATGCCAATTGACTGGCGCTTCAGCTTTCGCGGCCACCATGACCAGGCCAGAGCCCATATTGAGCATATACTGGCGTGGCAGCCAGAGCGCATTGTCATGGCTCACGGGGTCCTGATCGAAAGCAACGCTGACGCGTTTTTGCGCCGGTCCTTTCGCTGGTTGCGCCCCGGACCGGCCAGTAAATCCGCGCAGGAGAAGAGCTGAGCGGCGGTAGTATGCCAGCGGTGGGGTCTTCCCCGCCGCTCTTCGTCGCCCCGGAAGTTCATTCACGGCTGACAGGCCGGTATTTACAGATATCGGTTACCGGGCTGCTGGCCGGCTGTGCAATTGGCAGCGTTGGAGAGCGTGAAAGCGGGTCACTAGGTAACCAGGTTCGGGCGGATAGCCAGGAATTCGAGCCACAATAATCCGTTCTTTTCCCTCCCGATGCCCCTGTGTTGCAGTACCATAAGTCGTCAAGCGACCGCTCTGTTCCGGGCATTTAGTCGGTCGCAAAGTCATTCGACTTAACACGAGTGCTAACCATGAGCCGAATCAAGCTGGCGCTTTGCCTGCTGTTGCTAGCCACCTCCGCTGCCTGGCTGGCGGCCGATACCCTACTGCCTACCCCCTTTACGTACTTCGCATTTCGCGGGGTATTTGTGCAGTACTCCGGTGTCCTTGCCATGGCGATGATGAGTGTCGCGATGATTCTGGCCAGCCGTCCTTGCTGGCTTGAACGGCACCTGGGCGGCCTCGACAAGATGTACCGCCTGCACAAATGGCTTGGGATCGGTGCGTTATTTGTCTGCACGGCACACTGGTGGTTTGCCAAAGGCACCAAGTGGATGGTGGGGTGGGGATGGCTCAGCCGTCCCGCCCGCCGCGAGGGGGGCGCCGGGCTAGATATCTCGGCAGCAGAACAATGGCTGCGGAGCCAGCGTGGGCTGGCCGAATCGTTGGGAGAATGGGCCTTCTATGGTGCTGCTGCGCTGATTATTCTTGCGCTGCTCAAAGCGGTCCCTTACCGCTGGTTCAAGAAGACGCATAACTGGCTCGCAATCACCTATCTGGTCCTCGCGTGGCACAGTCTGGTGTTGATCAAGTTCAGCTACTGGAGTCAGCCTGTTGGCTGGCTGACTCTACTGCTGCTGATCGCCGGGTGTGTCTCGGCAGTGTTGGTATTGACCGGACGGGTTGGCCGCAGTCGCAGAGCTCAAGGGCAGATTGAAGAAATAACCCATTACCCCGGTGTTGACGTAATTGAAGCGCGAATAGCGCTGACTGATTACTGGCCCGGCCATAGCCCGGGTCAGTTTGCGTTCGTGACATCCAAGGCTGATGAAGGCGCTCACCCCTACACCATAGCCTCAGCGTGGGACCCGGCCATGCCAAAGGTCACCTTCGTGGTCAAGGCGTTGGGTGACTGGACCCGACAGCTCAAGCACTGGCTGCGGGTCGGCATGCAGGTCACCGTTGAAGGTCCATACGGCTGCTTCGACTTCTCTGACCCGGCTCCCCGGCAAATATGGGTAGGCGCAGGCATTGGGGTTACGCCTTTCATCGCGCGGATGAAATATCTGGCGCAGCAAGGCGGCGAGCACGATATTGATTTTTTCCACGTCACCAGCGATGTCGACCAGGCAGCCATCGATAAGCTGTCTGCCGATGCGGCCGCTGCCGGCATACGTCTGCACTTGCGCGTCTCGCCGCGCGACGGTCGCCTGACAGCCGAGCAGATAAGAATTCTGGCTCCGCATTGGCAGCAGGCCAGCGTGTGGTTTTGCGGCCCGACCGCGTTTGGGCAGGCCCTGCGGCGCGACTTCATCAGCCTGGGGTTGTCCGGTAAACGGATACACCAGGAGCTGTTCGAAATGCGTTAGCTTTTCACCCTCCTGCTCCGCAACACAAAGCATGTCGGCCAGGCCGAATGAATGTACGATCAACGCCAACGACAACGGCCGGAATAGATAGAAGGCAAGGTATCGGCATGAAACTGTCTGGTTTGAAACCTATTGCGCTGTTCGAGGCCAGCAAGGGACTGCTGGCACTGCTCGTCGCGCTCGGCATTCACGAACTCGCTGGCGATAACCTGCAAAGCGTCGCCGAATCACTAGTCGCTCACCTGCACCTGAACCCCGCAAGTCACTTGCCTAGCATCATTATTGACGCCAGCCGCAGCCTAAGTGACGCGCGGCTTGGGTTGATTGCCACCGGCGCCATGGTCTACTCACTGGTGCGGTTCATCGAGTCCTGGGGCTTATGGCATCAGGTTCGCTGGACCGAGTGGTTTGCTCTGGTCAGCGGTGCCATATACCTGCCTGCCGAGCTCTATGAGCTCGCTACGAGCCCGAACCTGCTCAGTGCCGGGCTGCTCGTACTCAATCTGGCTATCGTGCTTTATCTGTATCTGACGCTGCGGGTCCAGCGTAAAACCCACCAGCAGTGATTCCATAGACCCGCTTTCGGGCGCTATGCCCACACCATTGGTAAGCGGCGCCACAAGGCATGTCAGCGAGCAGGCTTGGCTGCGCCGATGGTACCGGCCAAACAAAATAACCATCGCCAATAGTGCTTGAGCGTCTTTCGCTTTACTGGTATCCCAGCACTCGGCACTGGCTTGCGACTACCTGCGAAAGCTGCAGCGTTGTGAGCCTGAGCCGGATACCACCGAACTGGGAGACATCACCATGACTCTGCACGAAGCTGATTTTCTTGCCCGCAAGGGCAAAAAACCAATCACCATGTTGACCGCCTATACCTGCCCGGTTGCCCGTGGCATTGAAGCAGCTGGCGTACCGGTGATTCTGGTCGGCGATACCGTGGGTATGGTCGAAATGGGGTTTGAAAGTACCCGTGATGTGACCCTGGAGCATATGGAGTATCACATTGGAGCGGTACGGCGCGGCGCGCCCAACACCCATATCATCGGCGACCTGCCCTACTTGACCGATACCGATCCGCAGACGGCCCTGGCGAGCGCCCAACGGCTGATTGCCGCCGGCGCTAGCAGCATCAAGCTTGAGGGCCCAAAGGAGGAAGTGATTCGGCACCTGGTCGACAACGGCATTGCTGTGGTTGGCCATACTGGGCTGACACCGCAGACCGCTACATCCTTTAAACGGGTCGGGACCGATGATGCTGACGCCCGGCGTATTCTCGAGGAAGCCAAGCTGATCGAAGACGCAGGCGCGTTCATGGTTGTTCTGGAACATATCCCTTACAGCCTTGCAGGCGTTATTACCCGCACGCTGCGTATCCCGACTATCGGTATCGGTGCGGGCCCCGACTGCGACGGTCAGGTACTGGTCATCAACGACGCGCTCGGCTTGGGCGACTACTGGCCGCCCTTCTCCAAGCAGTACGCGCACGTCAGCGACACCATCCTCAAGGTTGCTCGGGATTTCACCGCCGAGGTGGAATCGCTTGAGTTTCCCAACAACATCATTCAACTGACCGGCACCGGTCGACGCTGAGGTATGTTCCTGCGGCGCGCCTGCGCGCCGCAGGAAACCGTTATCGTGTTTCTTGCAGCTACCCAGAGAAAAGAGCGAACGCAGAAGCCGCATTCTTGAGCTGCAAACGCGTATACGTGTCACTTCCCGTCATCGGCCAACTATGCTTGACTGACGCCTTACCCCGCTGCGCAGGAGGCGCGCATGACCACTCGAGCAATCCTACTGCTGTCCGCTTTCCTGCTACTGGGTGGGTGCAAGCAAGACGTCGAATCCATCTCGCTGCCGGAGTTTATTCAGGACTGGACGCAGGACCAGCGCAGCGATGAACAGGTGATATGGGACGGGCTAGTCGGCAACTGGTATGGCTCACTGGTACGCGAGGATGGTTCTCGCCACCAATGGCTCAATCGACATTATGCTGACGGAACCTACGAAGTCGATTTTCAGACCGTCAGCACCAACGGGAGGGTCAGTTTCTCCCGCGAAACGGGTCAATGGGGCGCGGCTGGAGGCATCTATTTCACCATTTTTCGCGGCTGGCTATACGGCGACGAGTTCGAACCGTCCGATCCGAGCGATGCGTTCAACTACGACGCCTATCGCATGCTCAAGCTGCAATCTGACCTGGTCATTTACGAAAGCCTGAAGACGAAAACGCGCTACGAAGCACGCCGAGTACCAGAGGGATTTCGCATTCCCGCGCCAGATGAAGAGACCGGTATCTAATAACAGCAACGACGTCTCCACGCTTTACACACGCTTGCAATATCCCGCTTGGATACGGCACAAGCCAATGCCATTATGCGGGGCTCAATTTTTCCGGATATCGCCATGCTGACTCTGTTTTTCGCTGCTGCTGCCCTTGGCCTAATCTTTAACGCCGCCCCTTGCGCAGTCTTCGCTGAAACCGTGCGTGAAGGCATTCGGGGCGGTTTTCGCTCCGCGTTTGCGGTGCAGATTGGTTCACTGGTCGGCGACGCGACCTGGGCCATTCTCGGGCTCGGTGGAGTCGGTTTGCTGTTGCAGATGGAGGTCTTGCAGATACCGGTTGCAATAGCAGGGGCAGCCTATCTGCTATGGCTATCCTGGGAATCCTGGTCAAGTGCCGATCAGGAGTTTGCAGTGGACACTCAGACCGGCGCTCCCTGCCGTAAGCGTGCGCTGCGCGCCGGCGCCGTGCTGTCTCTGACCAACCCGCAGAACATTGCCTACTGGGTAGCATTGGGTAGCGCCATGGGGGCGGTGGGCGTTAACAACCCGACGCTATCGGACTATGGCATGTTCTTCGCGGGTTTCATGACTGCATCGGTCGCCTGGGCGTTCGTCTGCGCCGCCATCGTTGATCGGGTATTCCGTAACGCCGGCCGCCGCTGGGCGCGGCTGACCTATCGGATATGTGCCATCGCCTTTCTTGCCCTGGCGCTGGCATCGATCAAGAACCTGCTGCAACCCGGTTCAGAGACCACCGGTACAACCGTCATCATGACGGATACGCACCCACGGGCCTGACTTCCTTGCCAAAGCGCATCGTCAGGCGCGTATATCGGCCCATGCCCGAGGCGAGCCCTACTTTCCACCAGTCTTGTGTACTGCCTCTCGAGTAGCTGCCATGCACCCAGTGCTTATCTCCATTTCGTTGCTGGTCTGCAGCAACATCTTCATGACCTTCGCCTGGTACGCCCACCTCAAGGAGCTGAACAACAAACCCTGGATCATTGCAGCCTTAATCAGCTGGGGGATTGCCCTTTTTGAATACCTGCTACAGGTGCCCGCCAATCGGATTGGTTTCAGTGTGTTGTCAGTTGGCCAACTGAAGATTATTCAGGAGGTCATTACTTTGTCGGTATTTGTTCCCTTTTCGGTGATGTATCTCAAGGAGCCACTAAAACTGGACTACCTGTGGGCCGGACTCTGCCTGCTCGCTGCGGTCTACTTCATGTTTCGAGACAAGCTGGCTTAACCTCGGCAATGATCTGATCTAAGGTGCACATATCTCGTCACTCAGCCTGTAAGGAACGCGCGTGCTGATCCCCCTTCTGGTTAATCTGGTCATGCTGTTCGGCGCTCTGGTGCTGTTCTTTGCCGCCTGCGGCATCGCCAACAATTGCGACAACCTGAGCCCTCTAGAAAACAAAATACTCGACAGCAGTCTGTTTGTGCCGGGGCCGCTGCATCTGGTTACGCTGCTCGTGATTGGGCTGGAGGCGCTGTCATTGCTGCAGATCCAGAACCCGCGCTGGTTGTACCTTCCCGCTGTCGTCAGCATTGCCTACTGGATCACCCTGATGATGATCAACGCCCGCAAGAATCGGTATCTCCGCGCCGACTGAATCTGTCGCACGGCGACAAGACAGCGCTCAGCCTCAACTGGCACAATACGCTGTCCTTGCCATGTGAGCCCCGCTATGAACGCAATTCAGTACCCTATCTCTGGCTCCTGCCAATGCGGCAGCGTCAGCTACCAGTTGCTGGCACCACCGCAAGCAGTCATGGCGTGTCACTGCCGTGAGTGTCAGAAGCTCTCCACCAGCGCCTTCAGCATCACCGCGATCGTTCACGAGCAGGACATTCGCTTCAGCGGGCCGCTGTCGCACTGGAGCCGCGTGGCCGACAGCGGCAACATCAATGGCGCCGCCTTTTGCCCGACCTGTGGCAATCGCATCTACCACTACAGCCCGGCGCAGCCTGGCATCATCAAGCTGAAGCCGTCGAATCTCGACGATACACGCGTTATCAAACCTACCCGTCACGTATGGGTTAGCGAGAAGCAGGACTGGTACCAGATTCCTCCGGGCGTCGAGGTATTCGATTACCAACCCTGAAAACGGGCTGATCGATCAACCACGATACCTACGCTCAGAAACCTGCACCTCCTTCTCGGTGAGCCTACCGCGCGTAGGCACGCACTCTCTGACCGATGTAATTCGCGCTTTACACTGTATTTTCATACAGTATGATAGTGGCGTCTGGGCGCAGCGTGCGCTCACCCTTCTTTGCCAACAAGCCAGAGGTGCGCATGGCCGTTGAAATTGTTTACCGCAGTAGCAGAGACCCGGAGCAACTGTTCATGGATAAAGCCCAAGCAGACCGTCATGACAAGATGCTGGAACTGGCTGAAACACTGAGTGAGGTGTTGCAGAAAGCGGTACCACAACTGGGCGAACAGCTTGCCGAAGAGGTCAGCATCTACATGGCCCGTAACCGCGACATCTTCGCCAAAGCCTTCAAAAACAACCCCGAGGTCCTGACCGAACTGGATAGTTCCGGGGCGGCTTGAATCAGGTTACAGGTACATCCAGAAGTTCGGATGGGCCTCTGCAGGCTGCTCGCTAGTCACAGGTTGGCGCAGGCGGACAATACGTTTGATCATCTTCATGGTGAATCTCCCGGTGGTAATGTTGGTCACAGGGAGATAGTGCTGCAGCGCAGTTTTTCGGTGAAATCAATTAACTTAATGGCGTTAATTGAACCGCCCTTAACGCAGCAACACATTACCGCCACTAAAGAAGGCATTCGAGGGAAAGTTATTCGCTTGAATCCAGCCAAACCTACGATGGTTACCTGTTTGTTTATCAGGGCAGCTTTGACCCTGCCGATCAGGTGGCCAACTTTGTCGCCGGGGACGATGACGGTAACGGCGGCGTAACCACGTCCGATATCGATAACATCAACCTGACAGCCGGGACCCAGTACATTATCGTCGATTGTATGTTGCCAATAATCGCCTGCAGACGAGCAACCCTGATCGTGATTACTTCACTGCAAGCATCGGCATTGAAGCGGCGTTCAGTGAAGAACTGACGGCATACGCTAACTACAGTACCAGCATCGACTCTGCTGACAGCTACGGCTCTGCCGTTGCCGGCGTTCAGTTGCGCTTCTGACGGTCGTCAGTTGGCATCCTGCTTGTTGTCGGGGCGCGGACTCGCCGCCAGCCTGATCGGATTGCCCAGCCCCTGAGCCAGCATACCCGCAGAGGCGACCTAGCCTGGTCGCCCGCTGGCAATGGGCTGCTCTTAGTAAGGGTTTCACCAGCTGACCTAACGGCAGCAAAAGAGAACCAGCTCACAGCTTGCAGAACGGTCTTGTAGCAATTTGTAGTCAACACCATGACGCCGGACATTTAACGCTACAATTCGCGCGAAATTTGGCCATGCGGCCAACCCTCCTCCCTTACTGAATAGCCGAAACCACGGCCAGCATCTGTGTTCCGGCCAGCGTTACAAGGAGTTAAACCATGCGCAGGATGATTGCATTTATTGCCGTAATGGCCTTCGCCAGCGCGGCATACGCCAAGGTGGAGCCCGACGAAGCCCTCCGACTGGGCCGCGACCTTACCCCTCTCGGTGCCGAGCAAGCCGGCAACGCTGAAGGCACGATTCCAGCCTGGACCGGTGGCACCAGCGCTCCGGCGGGCTATCATCCCGGCATGCACCACCTTGACCCGTTCGCTGCCGACGCCGAACTGTTCCGCGTGGATATCACCAACCTCAGCCAGTATCAGGATCAGTTGCCTGCAGGCCTCGTCGAGTTGCTCAAGCGTCAGCCTGAATACTATCTGCGCGTCTTTCCCAGTCGCCGCAGTGCTTCAGCGCCTGAGCGTATCTATCGCGCAACCCGAGCCAACGCCACGCGCGCCGAACTGATCGCCAACGGCAACGGCATACGCGGAGCAGCGACGGGCATTCCGTTCCCGATCCCGCAGGAAGGCATGGAGGTTATCTGGAACCACATCCTTCACTACAAAGGCGAGCAGAACCGCTTCATTAACAGTCAGGCCGTCGTAATTAATGGCAAGGCCAACCTGATCACGCGTGACCGGTCGATCTATTACGTTTACAACCGTGATGGCATGACCACCGAGCAATTGGACAACACGCTGCTGTATTACAAGTATGTAGTCACCGCGCCTGCCAAGCTCGCGGGTACGGCGCTGGTCGTACAGGATCCGCTGGATCAGGTGTTGACCACTCGCCGCGCCTGGCGCTACAGCCCGGATAGCCGCCGAGTCCGTCGCCTGCCCGTGCTCGCCTATGACTCAATTCAACCTGACACCAGCGATCTGGCCACCGCAGACGTGGTGGATTCGTTCAATGGTGCGCCGGACCGCTACGAGTGGAACCTGGTAGGCAAGCAGCAATTGCTGGTGCCCTACAACAGCTATGCGGTGCATCAGCAGGGCATTCCCTACGATCAGATTGTGCTACCGAACACCCTTAATCCGGCGCTGCTGCGTTACGAGCTGCACCGTGTGTGGGTACTCGACGCCACCCTGCGTACCGGCTATCACCACCCATACGCGGCGCGGCGCTTTTACATCGACGAAGACAGTTGGCAGATCCTGGCTGTCGATCTGCGCAACAGTGCGGGTGAATTGATTGGTCTGCAGGAAAGCCACCCAATCAACTACTACGACGTTCCGATGTTCAGTAGTACTCTGGAGACCTTATACCACCTGCAGGACGGCAACTATTTCGTCGACGGCCTGGATAACAACGAGCCGATGTACGACTTCAATGCACCGCTGACGCCTCGAGACTTCTCGCCGCAAGCGCTTCGTCGCGCAGGTAACTGAGCCGGCGGGCGCGGCGAAACGTTTCACTGCGCCCCCCTGAAAGCTGGCGGCTAGCACCTAGCCGCTGGCATGCTTACTAGCCTGCGTCCAGCAACCCGGACGTAGTGCGGCAGACATTCTCTGCGCCCTGATGGATTTCCTGCATGATTGAGCTGACCTGACGAGTTCGCTCGCTGCCCTCCTCGGCAGTAACGCTGACCGAGTCGATGGTGTCGGTCACCCTGCGGGTTAACTCACGATTGCGCTGCACTACTTCGGCAATCTGTGACGTCGACTTGCTGGTGCGAGCCGCCAACTGGCGCACTTCATCAGCTACAACCGCAAAGCCCCGCCCCTGATCGCCGGCGCGTGCGGCCTCAATGGCGGCGTTCAGTGCCAACAAGTTGGTCTGATCGGCAATCGCAGAAATGGTTGCAACAATTTCCTCAATGTTCTTGGACTGGGCGTTGAGCTGGGCAATTAACGCTATCGCGTCAGCCACTTGAGCCGCAATCTGTACAGATGTATCTACTGCTGCTTGCAACGATGCCATTCCTTGCTCGGCGATGGCGGCGGTCTCCTCGGACGTGCTACTGGCAACCTCGGCGGCTTGCCGAACAGCTTGACCCTGCTCAATTCGCTCGGTGATATCACTGGCAAATTTAACTACTTTGGTGACATTGCCTTGCTCATCAAAAATCGGGTTATAGGTAGCTTCCAGCCAAACAGTTCGACCCTGGCTATCAAGCCGGTCAAATTGCCCTGACATGAACTGACCACGTGCCAACTCTAACCAAAAATTGGGGTGCTGTTGGTAGAAGGCATCGGAGCAAAAAATACGGTGGTGCTTGCCCTTGATCTGCTGCAACGAATAACCAACCGCAGCCAGAAAGTTACTGTTGGCAGTAATGATCTGACCATCCGGAGTGAATTCGATGACGGCAAGAGACTTGTTTAACGCGGCCATCAGTGCCTGTTGATCGAGCCCAGCACGGCGCTCGGAAGAGACGTCGCTGGCCAGCATGACCACTTTGCAGATCCGGCCGCTGGCATCCGGCACCGGTACATATGTTGCTTCCAGCCACAGAGTTCGGCCATTAGCGTCCAGACAACGATACGTGCCGGCGCAGGCTTGCCCCTGGGCCAGCTTCTCCCAGAACTGACGTTGCCCGGCTGTATCTTTCGGTGAGCACAGTTGGCTATGCGGTTGACCAACAAGTCGTTCGCGTGAATAACCTAGCAACATGAGCATAGGATCATTCGCATTAATTATCCGGCCATCTGGCGAACACTCGAGGCAAGCCATGTGGGTCTTCAATGCGGTGATTTGAGCTTTCTGCTCTTCCAGGTCACGTCCTTGCGACTTATACATGTCTTTCAATTTATTATTGAACATATAAGCGCGCTCGCGAAATTTAATGAAGGCACAACGCCATCATCATACCGAGGCGGCATCTTGCCGAATACACGACTAAAGACCTATGTGTTTCCAAATATGTGTGGCAGAAGCCGCTTTATTTCCAACTGCGATCAGTAAACGCTGCAATAACTATACTTGGGTATTACAGCCGCTTTTTCTGCGGCAACCAAATCGACGACGACGCATTACTGCGCGACAACAGGCTAACTAAGACGATAGCAGGTTCAGCGTCAGACGGGCTGCAAATGCGCCTGCAGAATCTCATACAGCGCCGGACGGTTCGCCTTGATCTCTTCCGCACTCAAGCCCTCAAGCGAATGCGGATACTTCAGCCAGGCGTCGGTGCTGTGCAGATAGTACTGCGGCTCCCAGTCCAGCTCGTTGCGGCTTGGCTTGTAGTACGGCACGGCGACACGGATATCGTGGGGTGTATTCAGGCGCGCTTTCTGCCGCAGCTCGTTGATGATGGCCTCCAGCGAGCGGCCGGTGTCAAAAACGTCGTCAACGATCAACAACGAATCCTCGTGGGTCACATGCTTGACCAGATAGTTCAGGCCGTGCACACGCACTTCCTTACTCTGCTGGTCAATGCCGTGATACGAGGACGTACGAATCGCAATGTTGTCGGTGTGTACCCCGTGGTAGTCCAGAAACTCCTGAACCGCGATACCCATCGGCACGCCACCGCGCCAGACCGCAATCATGAACGTCGGGCGAAAGCCCGAATTGAGCACCTGCGCGGCCAGACTGAAAGCGTCTTCGAGCAGACTTTGTGCACTAAGGTATTGTTTCTCAGCCATAAGACCGTAAGCTTCTCCAGAATCGCGCCATGATCACACCAGAGGGAGCCGCCTGGCAAGCTATGAACCAATCCAATTCCCCGCAGCAAAGCACTCGCAATCGCCGTTTCCTCGATGAAAACCAGCTCATCGAAGATGCGTTTCGTCTTGGCGTACAGATTTTCGAGAGCGGTTTCCGTCCCAATTTCATCGTTGGGCTGTGGCGTGGCGGCAGCACTGTAGGTATCTACGTGCAGGAGTGCCTGCAGACCCTGGGTGTCAAAACCGACCATATTGCGTTGCGCACCTCCTATCGCGGCATGGAGCATTACGAAGCCATGGTCGCAGCACCTGAAGCCGAGATTCGCGTGCACGGCACCCACTACCTGCTGGACAACCTGAACCAAAGTGACCGGCTGTTGATCGTCGACGACGCATTCGGCACCGGGCACAGCGTGCAGGCGGTTATCGACAAGCTGAATGGGCAGCTCAAACGCAACATGCCGACCGATACCCGCATCGCAACGCTCTATAAGCGTACCGGCGCGGCGAAGACCAGCCTGCAGCCTGACTTTTGCCTGTACTCAACCGAAGACTGGCTGGTGTTTCCTTACGAAATGAACGGTTTGACTCGCTCGGAGATAGATCAGCACAAGCCCTATCTGAGCCCGATCCTCGATTCCGTCAAGGCACTGGACTAAGTTCTCCTGCGACCTCACGGTAGTGCCGCAAGACTAACCGCCGCGTCTCTGGCGCGGCCATCCCCCCCTACCCCATTCAGGTGATTCGCTGGACGCCCTGACTCCCGCTCGCTATCTTCGGTACACACCCATGCGTTTGTTACACCACAATGACAACAACAATGAAAACGCCTGTTGCCCTTGGCCAAAGGGTTATTCGTGCACTTGTCGGCCTGGTGCTGGCTCTCGGTACGCCTGTCGCTAGCCTCGCCAACCAGTCCGATCTGCCCGTGCTGACGGCTGGCTACATTCAGTTCCCCCCGCTGGCCTATACCGACGAGCAAGGCCAAGCTCAGGGACGCATCATCGAGCTGACCAACGAACTGGCGGCAGCCAGCGGATTCCGGGTTGAGTGGAAGCGTTACCCGATCAACCGCATCTATCATTACCTTGAGACCGGCGATATAGACCTGTGGCCCGGCTCACCAGGGGTGCCGGCCTTGAGCAGGTTTACCGTGGAATCCAGTGCCCTCGACATCAACGTCAAGCTGTGCGCCTTTGCCCTTGAAGGCACTCCGAAAGTCAGCAGCCTCCAAGACCTCTCCAGGCACGACTTGGTGCTTATCCGGGGGTACACCTATCGAGAGCAACTCAACCGGGTTATTGCCGAGAACCACTCCCATCCGATTGTGGCGCCGGACCACATCGCTGCGATGGAATTGCTGCTGCGCGGGCGGGCGCAATATCTGATCAGTTACGGCCACCCAATGCAGCGCGCAATGCGCCATTACCCGCTGCAAGGCACTCGCTGCGACCAACTGGACGAATGGCCACTGGTCTATGTCATTTCACGGCGTAACCCGGACGCCCTACAACTTGCGGAAACACTCGACTCGGCTTTTCTTCAGTGGCGTGAAGCCAATCCCCAGCCGCCGATGTTGCGTGGAGTCCGGCGTCGCCTAGCGACAACTCATTGAGTGGGCGCCACACCCTCCCAGACTTCGATGTTGTGCCTGCGCCCTACTCTCCATTGACGCCCGAGCCGGACGGCATCGGCTAGTCCGAGTTCAGCTAGGCGACCCTGAACCCTCGCACGCTCCGGCTCTTGCAGCCCCAGCAGGGTATCGGTTGCACGCTGCAGAATGTAAAGCAGGTAAGGCTCGACCCCGACCTCAATGGTGGCACCACGAAACCGGGTTTGAATCATCCCCACTTGGCGCACCTGCGGCTTTTCTGTGACCGGGGTACCGTCGGCGGGCTGCAACTCGGCAACCCAGGCATCAAGAAACGCCAGCTTATCCGTCAACTCCGGAAAGATTTCCTCGGCGATATGCTGCAACACCGGGATCAGCGTTGAAGGTAAGTCATCATTGGCGACGAACGCTGGCTCCGACTCGGGGTACTCGACCACATCGAGTCCTGGCGCTGTCATCCGCTCGACCCAGCGGTGAACACGTGGTGCCCGGCGCTGCATGATGGCCAGCGGTACCGGGTCGCGGCCCAAGTGGGCAAACATCGGGCCGATCAGGCCATAGTCGGCAATCGAAGGCTGAGTGCCGAGCAAATATGGCCATTCTGCAAAGTGTTGCTCCAGGCGGTCGAGCAACTGCAGGAAGGACGACTCGATCTGCGGAATACTGTCTGCGTTGACTCCCAGACGCGGTAAATAGGAGTTCATCCGGCCCATGATCTGCTCGGCCAGCTGAGCCCCCGAGCCGAGAGTAAAGGCGCAACGCAGGAACGCTTCCTGCTCCGCCCGGTATGACCAGCGGTAGTGCATGGCGTGTTTCAACATGGCCTGCCCACCGTAATACTCAATAATAACGGCAACAACGCGCTGTAACGGAGTCTGTGGGTAGGCTGGCCAAGGGACGCCCTGCGCCTCCAGGTGATCGATGATGTCGACGGTATCCTGGATTACCTGACCGTCTGGCGTTTCCAGCACCGGGATGATGCCTCGCCCGATTTGCGGAAGAATGCGCTCGGCAAAATCTGGATGCCAGGTCGATAGTTCAACGTAGGGCAGCCCCTGATTGCGTAGATAGCAACGTGCCTTACCGGTATACAGCGAATGCGACGCGCCATACAGGCGATAGGCTGAGGTAGATTTCATCAGGGCTCCCTTGGTTGTTGTCTGTTTTCCCCGCACAAATACTGCCAGCGACGCAGAAAGTAGACAACCCGAGGGAATGTCTCGTGAATACCACCTCCCCCGTGTGAGTAGAGGTGGTAACCGTGATCAGGCTGCGATCGGGCTGCGCCAGTCGTCAGAGCCGGAGGTGCCGGACACTTCATGTGTCCAGATGATCTTACGGTAGGTGAAATACACGTCTTCCAGATGCGTAAAATGCGCTTTGGCCGGGTCCTGGCAGTTGGGCATCTGTGACTGGACGTCGACGATGATGGCGTCCTGCAGTTCGATGGTGAAGTAATGTTCCTGCGTGCCGGTTGCGGATGTGCGATACCACTCCAGTCGGCAGCGTGACAGCCGCTCGCCGGAGGTCAGCGCGTTGAAGATAAGTGGCGAGGACTTGTCGAACACCTTGGTGATCATCAGCGGCTTGTGTACCCGCTGACCTGTCGGCTGACCCGACTGGGGATCACGCGGAATGATGACCTGGTGATTGAAGCCCTGCACCAGTACCTGGTCTTCGTGACCTTCCTGAAAGATATTGCCGACCGAGTCCTCGGTAAAAGTACCGGCGGTAATCAGCCCCTGTTTGGTGCCTTCGATAGTGAGATAGGCAGGTGTTGGCATGTGTGCTCCTTGCGTCAGTCAGTTGCTCCGGAAAATCCCGGGAAAACTCTTCTTACAAGAGCCAAGCCAAGTAAAAATAAGGTTTAAATCTCAGTAGGTTAGCAACACGTCCTCACTCAGAACATGACATTATTCCGAGATATCAAGAGTCTGGTTGGGCAACTTCTTCCGACCGACTGCGCAGGTCTCTGCGCAGCCGTTTGATCATCGATGCGGTTTGGCGCCGGCCAGATAGCGCCCCGTCAGCCAGGCTGCGCCGCCCATGATGATTGCGCCAATCAAGGCATTGGTCTGCAGCGCCAGGGTAAAACTCAGTTGCAGCGCCGACAGCACCTGAGTCGCCATCACCTCTGGCAAGTGTGCGGCCAGGCCAAGCGCACCTCCAACCGTATCGCTGGCAACTTCGATCTGATGTGCACTCAACCCGGCAGGCAATTGCTCCATCATATGCTCTCGGTAAACGGCGGCGCCCACGCTGCCGATCACCGCTATGCCCAGTGCCATCCCCATCTCGGTTGCGGTTTCGGACGTTGCAGCCGCAGCGCCGGTTTTCTCTGGCGGCGCCGACCCGATCACCAGATCAGTGCCCAGAATCATCATCGGCATGATACCGACGCCCAGCAGCACGGTGGCCAGCACCATCAGCCATGGCCCCGGGAACTGCCCGATCACCAACAGCACCAGGAAACCCATTACGGCAATCAGCAGCCCTCCGCTGATCAGCACGCGCGGCGCTAGCCAGCGCGCCATGCGCGGCACCAAAAGCGAGGCCGCCGTCTGCAACAGCGCCGACGGCAGCATGACCAGCCCTGCCTGGAGTGGCGTCATACCAAGCGCTCCCTGCAGGTACTGGAAGATCAACAACCAGGCGCCCGACAGCGCCAGAATACAAAGCATCATAGCGCTGACCGACACGCTGAACGCAGGCTGGCGAAACAGCGCAAGGTCAAACATCGGCTCAACCAGTCGGCGCTGACGGCGAACAAACAGGGTGCCAACCAGCAAACCGGCCAGCAGGGAACCGCTGGCCAATAGGTTGACCCCGTCGCGCGCGCTGTCTTTGATGCCAAAGATCAATAACAACACGGCACTGATGCACAGCAGCGCGCTGGCAAGATCCAGGCGGCCGGCCTGCTCGTCACGAAACTCGGGCAACAGCCAGGGACCTACCAGCAGAAGCAAGACCATCACCGGTACTGCCAACAGAAACACCGAGCCCCACCAGAAGAACGCGAGCATGATGCCGCCGACCAGTGGACCAATAGCGCTACCAACAATGAAGCCAGTCATCCAGATGGTAATTGCCAAGGTGCGCTCATGTTCGAGGTGGAACATATTGCGGATCAGCGCCAAGGTCGACGGCATCAAGGTTGCACCCGCGATGCCGAGCAACGCCCGAGTGGCGATCAGCATCACCGAGCTATGGGCAAAGGCCGCGGCAAGGGACGCTAGTCCGAACGCAGTTGCGCCAATCAGCAGCAAGCGACGCCGGCCGATCCGGTCACCTAGGGTGCCCATGGTGATCAGAAACCCCGCCACCATAAAACCGTAGATATCCAGAATCCACAGCAGCTCGGCACTTGAAGGCTCAAGATCAGCGCTCAGGTGCGGCGCAGCAAGGTGTAATACCGTCATGTCCAGGGCTAGTAACAGGGTGGGCAACACCAGCACGGCGAGGCCCAACCATTCGCGACGGCCAGCACGCGGATGGACAGGGGAAGTTGAAGCGGGGGTGAATGGCATGGAGCCTCCTTGCAACAGGACCTTATACGCCGGCGCCAATCGTCTCAGCAAGGTACAGTTGCAACTGCAAATTACAATACAGCCCTTCTCGCAGGCGCTGCCAAGACTCCCTTCGCAGCGCCCCTTCTGCTATCATCCCAGCCCTTTCACGTTCAACCGCAAAGTATCCCAAACGCCCATGTCCGATATCGCCGCGACTCGTCAGATCCTCGTTACCAGCGCCCTGCCCTATGCCAACGGTTCCATCCACCTTGGGCACATGCTGGAGTACATTCAGACCGACATCTGGGTTCGTTTCCAGAAGCTGCGTGGCCATCAGGCCGTCTACGTCTGCGCGGACGACGCCCACGGCTCTGCCATCATGCTGCGCGCCGAGAAGGAAGGCATCACTTCCGAGCAGTTGATCGCCAACGTACATGCCGAGCATTCAGCAGACTTCGCGGACTTTCTGGTCAACTTTGACAATTTTTACTCCACCCATTCGGAGGAAAACCGCGAGCTGGCAGAGCTGATCTATAGCCGTCTGAACGCGGCTGGCCACATCAGCACCCGCTCGGTGACCCAGTACTACGATCCGGAAAAGGGCATGTTCCTGGCCGACCGCTTCATCAAGGGCACCTGCCCCAAGTGCGCGGCAGAGGACCAGTACGGTGACAACTGCGAGAAGTGCGGCGCAACCTACGAGCCAACCGAACTGAAAGACCCACGCTCGGCGATCTCCGGCGCAACCCCGGTCCTGAAAGACTCCAAGCACTTCTTCTTCCGCCTGCAAGATTTCGCCGACATGCTCAAACAGTGGACCCGCAGCGGTGCCCTGCAGGACGCCGTCGCGAACAAGATTGCCGAATGGCTGGATAGCGGCCTGCAGGAATGGGACATCAGCCGTGACGCGCCCTACTTTGGCTTCGAGATTCCAGGCGAGCCCGGCAAGTACTTCTACGTCTGGCTGGATGCACCAATCGGTTACATGGCCAGTTTCAAGAACCTCTGCAGCCGTCGTCCCGAGCTGAGTTTTGACGCTTTCTGGAATGCAGACTCCAACGCCGAGCTATACCACTTTATCGGCAAAGACATCGTCAACTTCCACACGCTGTTCTGGCCGGCGATGCTGGAAGGCGCAGGCTTCCGCAAGCCGACTGCGGTCAACGTACACGGCTACCTGACTGTCAACGGTCAGAAAATGTCCAAGTCGCGCGGCACCTTTATCAAGGCGCGCACCTATTTGGATCACCTGAACCCCGAATACCTGCGCTACTACTACGCCGCCAAGCTCGGCCGTGGCGTGGAAGACCTGGACCTGAACCTGGAAGACTTTGTACAGAAGGTCAACTCTGATCTGGTCGGCAAGGTAGTCAACATCGCCAGCCGCTGCGCCGGCTTCATCCACAAGGGCAACGGCGGCGTGATGATCGAGGGCAACCCGGCTCCGGAACTGAGCAGCGCCTTTATCGACGCAGCACCAAGCATCGCTGACGCGTACGAGAAGCGTGATTTCTCCCGCGCCATGCGCGAAATCATGGCGCTGGCCGACAAGGCTAACGCCTGGATTGCTGACAAGGCACCATGGGCATTGAACAAGCAGGAAGGCAAGCAGGATGAAGTCCAGGCCATCTGTGCACTGGGTATCAACCTGTTCCGCCAGCTGGTGGTTTTCCTCAAGCCGGTACTGCCAAATCTGGCGGCCGACGCAGAGGCCTTCCTGAACGTTGCACCGCTGCGCTGGGACGATCACCAGACGCTGCTGACCAATCACCAACTCAATGCGTTCAAGCCGCTGCTGGCCCGTATTGAACCGGCGAAAATCGACGCCATGATCGATGCGTCCAAGGAAGATCTGGCCGCAGCCGAGAGCACCGCCCCGGCGGGTAACGGTGAGCTGGTCAAGGAACCGCTGGCCGAGGAAATCAACTTCGACGCCTTTGTCGCCGTTGACCTGCGCGTGGCGTTGATCGAGAAGTGCGAGTTCGTTGAAGGTGCCGACAAACTGCTTCGTCTGAGCCTCGATATCGGTGATGCCAAGCGCAATGTGTTCTCCGGCATCAAGAGCGCCTACCCGGACCCGAGCAAGCTCGAAGGCCGCCTGACCCTCTACGTTGCCAACCTGGCACCGCGCAAGATGAAGTTCGGTGTTTCCGAGGGCATGGTGCTGGCGGCAGGACCGGGCGGTGAAGAGATTTTCCTGCTCAGCCCGGATCAAGGCGCCAAGCCGGGCCAGCGGGTCAAGTAAGCAAAAGCGGAGCAATCAGCGGGCGGCCTGCCGCCCGATTAGCCTGGACCGACGAAGCAGCCTGCAGAGCTGCGCGCGACCGGTCCGTACATGGGGTTGGGTTACATGGCTGAATTTGCCCTCATTTTGGTCAGTACCATACTGGTCAACAACTTCGTCCTGGTGCAGTTCCTCGGACTGTGTCCGTTCATGGGTGTTTCCGGCAAGCTGGAAACCGCGATCGGCATGTCCGCCGCGACTACCTTCGTGCTGACGTTGGCTTCCATCCTCAGCTATCTGACCTTCCAGTACATTCTGGTGCCGCTGGACCTGGAGTTTCTGCGCACCATTTCCTTCATCCTGGTCATCGCGGTCGTGGTGCAGTTCACGGAAATGGTCGTCCACAAGACCAGCCCGCTACTGTACCGGGTGCTGGGTATCTTCCTGCCGCTGATCACCACCAACTGCGCGGTACTGGGCGTCGCCCTGCTGAACACCAATCGCGCCGAACAGACCTTCATGAAATCTGCCACCTATGGCCTCGGCGCGGCTATCGGTTTCTCGCTGATTCTGATCCTGTTCGCCGGTCTGCGTGAACGCATCGCCATTGCCGACGTACCTACGCCGTTCCGCGGCGCCGCCATCGGCATGATCACGGCGGGTCTGATGTCACTGGCGTTCATGGGCTTCACCGGCTTGATAAGGTTGTAAGCATGTCGATGATCATTACTGCCATTGTCGTCCTGCTGGGGCTGGCGCTGATTTTCGGTGCGGTGCTCGGCTTTGCCGCCGTCCGCTTCAAGGTCGACGGCGACCCCATCGTTGATCAGATCAACAACCTGCTGCCGCAAACCCAGTGCGGCCAATGCGGCCATCCGGGTTGCCGCCCCTACGCCGAAGGCATCGCCAACGGTGAACCGATCAACAAGTGCCCGCCCGGTGGCGAATCCACCATTCAGGCGCTGGCCGACCTGCTGGATGTCGAGGCGCTGCCGCTGGACTCCGAGCACGGCGAAGAAAAACCGCGCATGGTTGCCTATATCCGCGAAGCCGAATGCATCGGCTGCACCAAGTGCATCCAGGCTTGCCCGGTCGATGCCATTCTTGGCGCTGCCAAACAGATGCACACCGTCATTGTTGATGAGTGCACCGGCTGCGACCTTTGTGTAGAACCCTGCCCGGTTGACTGTATCGACATGCTGCCCCTGCCGACCACACCGCAGAACTGGAAGTGGGATTTTCCGCTACCCAGCTCAGCCCTGATTGCCACCGACGCCAGCCGAGGGGCCGCCTGATGACCGCAGCCAGCCCTATCCGTATCTGGGACATCCCCGGCGGCATCCATCCGGAAGAGAACAAGCTCCAGTCACTCAGCCACGGCATCGAAACCCTGCCGCTGCCAAAACAGCTGATCGTGCCATTGCAGCAGCACCTCGGCGCCCGCGCCGAGCCGTGCGTCGCCGTCGGCGATAAGGTGCTCAAGGGGCAGTTGATTGCCGAGGCCAGCGGGTTCGTCAGCTGTCCGCTGCATGCGCCAACGTCGGGTACGGTTACCGCCATTGGGCCTGCGCCTTACCCGCACGCCTCCGGCCTGGAAGAATGGGCCATCCGTATTGAGGCAGACGGTGAGGACCGCTGGTGCGAACTTGACCCGATCAGTGACTTCAGTGCACTGGAGCCGGCTGCTCTACTCGACATCATTCGCGCCGCCGGTATCAGCGGCCTTGGCGGCGCCGGTTTTCCCACCGCCGTCAAGCTCACTGCACGCCCCGAGCAGAAGATCCACACGCTGATCATCAACGGGACCGAGTGCGAGCCGTACATTACCGCTGACGACAGCGCCATGCGCTACCACGCAGAACAGATTGTCATTGGCATCGAGGTGCTGATGCACATCCTGCGGCCGGAGCAGGTGCTGATCGGCATTGAGGACAACAAGCCCGAAGCGATCGAGGCCATGCGTGCCGCCGTTGGCGCGCGGGCCATGCAGGTCGTGGTGTTTCCGACCAAGTACCCGTCCGGTGGTGAGAAACAGCTGATTCAGATTCTGACCGGCAAGGAAGTACCCAGTGGCGGTCTGCCAGCCGATCTTGGCATGGTTTGTCAGAACGTCGGCACCCTGCTGGCGATCCACGACGCCGTGCTGCTGGGGCAGCCCTTGATCAAGCGCATCACCACTGTGACCGGCGAGGCGCTTAGTCATCCAACCAACGTCGAAGCGCTGATCGGCACGCCGATACGGGACCTTCTGACCTTTGCCGGCTTGCAGCCCGAAAAGCTCTATCGACTGGTCATGGGCGGGCCGATGATGGGGTTTACCCTGCAAAGCTTGGACGCCCCCATCGTCAAGACCACCAACTGCCTGCTGGCCGGTAGCAAGGCAGAACTGCCGCCACCGCCACCCGCCCAACCGTGCATCCGTTGTGGTCTATGCGCCGAGGCCTGCCCAGCCAGCCTGCTGCCGCAGCAGCTGCACTTCTTTGCCCTGGGCAAGGACTACGATCAACTCAAACGCCAGCACCTGTTTGACTGCATCGAGTGCGGCGCGTGCTCCTACGTCTGCCCAAGCAGCATTCCTCTGGTGCAATACTACCGCGCGGCCAAGTCAGAGATTCGCGCACTCGACCTCCAGCAGCACAAGGCAGACCATTCCCGTCAACGTTTCGAGCACCGCCAGGAACGTCTGCAGCGCGAAGCCGAGCAGAAGGAACGCGACCGTATAGCCCGCGCCGAAAAAGCCGCGCGCCTGAAAGCGGCGAAGGAAGCAGAGGCTGCCAAGCAGGCAGAAGGCGGCGCTGCGTCACCCTCCCCAGACGCGCCTGTGCCAAAGGCAGGTGGTCTGACACCGGAGCAGAAGCAGCTGAAGATCGCAGCAGCCACCGCGCAGATGGCGCTGAAAAAAGCTCAGAAGCAGCTCACCGCCAACCCGGATAACGCAGACCTGCAGGCGCAGATTCCGCAACTGGAACAGGCCGCACGTGACGCGCAGGAGGCCTTCGATAAGGCCCAGGGTGACGTCAGCAGCCAACCGGCCGCTGCCGCGCCACAGGCAGCCGGTGAAGACGACGCCAAGAAACTTAAGATTGAAGCCGCCATGCTGCGCGCCGCGCTCAAAAAGGCCGAACGCGCTGCCGGTGACAGCCCCAGTGACGAGCAACAAGCCGAAATTGCCAAGCTGCGTGAGCAGGCGGAAGCCGCAGAGGCGCGCGTTCCGGCAGCTGCAACCGAAAAAAAACCGGTCGATGAAAAGCTGAAACAGGCCAAGCTGGATCTGGCGATGGCCCGCGCAGCTGCCAGGAAAGCCGAACGCGCCCTGGCCGAGAACCCGGAGGATTCCGCTCTGCAGGCTCAGTTGGCAACTCAGCAACAGGCGCTCAGCGCAGCAGAAAAAGCTTTGCACGACGCAGAAAACAACAGCCCGATTCCACCGCCGGACCGCCAACGGGTCGACAAAAAGCCGATTGACGAGCAGTTGCGCGAGCTGAAAACCAACCTGGCTACCACCAAGGCAGACTTCAAACGCGCCGAGCGTGAGCTCAAAGAAGCTACCGAAGCGGGTACCGACACCGCAGCCGCCGAACAGGCGTTGGCTACTCGCCGCGCCGCGCTGGATGTCGCCGCCAAGGCGTTCGCCGACTACATGGCCAGCAAGGAGACCAACTGATGGCGCTGGTACGCATGACTTCACCGCACGCCAAGGGTAACAACCATACCCAGACCATCATGCTCTGGGTACTCGGTGCGACGCTGCCCGGCATCGCGGTGCTGACCTGGTTCTACGGTTTCGGCACACTGATCAACATCGTCTACGCCAGCGTGGTCGCCCTGCTGGTCGAATCACTCATTCTGGCTATCCGCAAGCGCCCTATCGGCTTCTACCTGCGTGACGGCAGCGCCCTTGTCACCGCCTGGCTGCTGGCTTTGGCGTTGCCGCCCTACGCCCCCTGGTGGCTGACGCTGATTGCGGTCAGCTTTGCCATCGTATTTGGCAAGCAGCTGTATGGCGGCCTCGGGCAGAACCCGTTCAATCCGGCGATGCTGGGCTACGTGGTGGTGCTGATCTCCTTTCCGGTGGAGATGACTAGCTGGCCAGCCTGGCGTGGCATTGAAGCGGTGATGCCTGACGTGCATGCCACCCTGGGCTTGCTCGACGGCCTGAGCCGTATTTTCCTGCCGGTCAGCAGTGAGATCGACGGCTGGACGCTGGCCACCGCACTCGATGCGGTCAAGACCAACAACAGTTTGACCATGACCGAGTTGCAGGCAGCCAACCCAGCCTTTGGCCAATTTGCCGGTTACGGCTGGGAATGGGTCAACGTCGCCTACCTGCTCGGTGGGCTGGTACTGCTGTACAAGCGCATTTACAGCTGGCATGCCCCAGTTGGCATGCTGGCAGCGCTGGTAGTAATGAGCCTGCTGTTCTGGAATGGCAGCGGTTCAGATTCCAACGGCTCGCCGCTGTTCCACCTGTTCAGCGGCGCGACCATGCTCGGTGCCTTCTTCATCATTACCGACCCCGTGTCTGGTGCCACCAGCAAACAAGGTCGGCTGATCTTCGGTGCTGGCGTAGGGATCATGGTCTATGTAATCCGCGCCTGGGGTGGCTACCCCGACGCCGTGGCCTTCGCTGTGCTGCTGATGAATCTGGCGGCACCGACCATCGACTACTACAGCACGCCGCGCACCTATGGTCACCGCAAGGCCAAACGCGGCATGGGCAAGGTGGACTGAGCCATGGAAAACCCGACTACCACCCGCAGCTCGATACTGCGTAACAGCCTGATTCTCGGTCTTTTCGCCATGGCTACCGTGGGTATGATCGCCATCACCCAGCAAGGCACCGCAGAGCGTATCAGTGAAGCCCAGCGCCGGGTTCAACTCAGTGCACTGAACGAGATCATTCCCCACGATCAGCACGACAACGATCTGCTGGCCGACAGCTTTACCATCGACGACCGCCAGTATCTGAGCCTGACTAGTGCGCAAGACGCCTACCGAGCACGCAATGACGGTGCTGTCAGCGCCGTGATCCTGCCGGTGGTCGCGCCTGACGGCTACAGTGGCCGCATCGAACTACTGGTGGGCATCAACGCGGATGGCAGCATCGCTGGCGTGCGCAGCGTCAACCACCGGGAAACGCCGGGCCTGGGCGACCGCATCGACACCACTAAGAGCCAGTGGGTTTTGGACTTCAACGGCAAGAGTCTAAGCATGCCGGTGCCTGAGCAATGGGCGGTAAAAAAGGACGGCGGGCAGTTTGATCAGTTCGCCGGCGCGACTATTACCCCACGCGCGGTGGTCAAGGCGGTCTATCAGGCACTTAACTATTTCGACGAACATCGAGCCAGCTTGCTGCAGCTCGGCGAGGAGTAATCCATGGCGACCAAGACGCTCTCCGAGATCACCGCTGACGGCCTCTGGCACAATAACCCAGGCCTGGTTCAACTGCTCGGGCTTTGCCCGTTGCTGGGTGTCAGTAGCTCCGTGGTCAACGCACTTGGCCTCGGTCTCGCCACCATACTGGTGTTGACCGGTTCGAACCTTGCGGTATCGCTGATTCGCAGCGCAGTGACCGACGCCGTGCGCCTGCCCGCCTTCGTCATGATTATCGCCGCGCTCACCACCTGTATCGAACTGCTGATGCAGGCCTTCACCTATGAGCTGTACCAGATCCTGGGCATTTTTATTCCGCTGATCGTCACCAACTGTGTGATTCTCGGTCGGGCCGATGCTTTTGCGTCGAAGAACCCGCTACTGCCGTCGGCGGTCGACGGTTTCATGATGGGCTTGGGCTTTACCTTGGTGCTGATCGTGCTAGGTGGCCTGCGCGAACTGATCGGCCACGGCACGCTGTTTGCCGGCATGGACCTGCTGCTCGGCCCAATTGCCGCAGACTGGAAGCTGGTTGTATTCCCCAACTACAAGGACGTGCTGTTCGTCATTCTTCCGCCGGGCGCCTTCCTGTTCATGGGGCTGCTGATCGCCCTGAAGAACCTGATCGACGCCAAGATCAAGGAACGCGCGGCAGCACGCGAAGTCAAACCGGCAGCCGCTGGCAGCAAGCGGGTCCGTGTTACCGGCACCATCAGCTAAGGTCAGCCAAGGCAACGATGAACAAGGAAAAACGCTACGAAATCTTTCGCCGCCTGCGCGAAGACAATCCGCACCCTACCACCGAGCTGAACTTCACTTCGCCGTTCGAGTTGCTGGTCGCGGTAACCCTGTCTGCCCAGGCGACTGATGTCGGCGTCAACAAGGCCACCGCAAAGCTGTTCCCGGTTGCCAATACGCCCGAAGCCATTTACGCCCTTGGCGTAGAAGGCCTCAGCGAGTACATCAAGACCATCGGCCTGTTCAACAGCAAGGCTCGCAACGTCATTGCCGCCTGCAAGATTCTGATCGAAGAACACAACAGCCAGGTGCCGGAAACCCGCGAGGCACTCGAAGCCCTGCCCGGTGTCGGCCGCAAGACCGCCAACGTGGTTCTCAACACAGCCTTTGGCCAACCAACCATGGCGGTGGACACGCATATTTTCCGGGTCAGCAACCGCACCGGCATTGCGCCCGGCAAAAACGTCCTTGAGGTCGAGAAGAAGCTGCTCAAGCACGTCCCCAAGGAGTTTCTGGTCGATGCCCATCACTGGCTGATCCTGCACGGACGCTACGTCTGCAAGGCCAGAACGCCACAATGCGGCAGCTGTCGAATCGAAGATCTGTGCGACTACAAGCACAAGACATCTGACTGAACGCGGCGCGCGATCCGGCCTCCGCTAACGCAGTGAAAACACACTGCGTTTTTTCGTCAAATTCAATTGAAAAAATCTATTTCCGCAAATCCGTATCTGCGTTTATAAGGTGCGCAAATGACATGTTCAGCGTGGAGTTGAGTCATGAGCCAAGCCAAATCAGATATCGAACTGGACGACGACGAATTCATCGAAGACGATGACACCCCCGATACCGACAGTGCGCCCATTTCCAAAAGTAGCCTGACCAAGCGTCGCTTGATCGACAACTATCTGGAAGAGCGCCGTCTGCAACGGGAACTCAGCGACTTTGATTTCGACTGACGTCCATGGAGGCGCAGGCGCCGTCCTGCGCTTTTTCTCCGCCAAAATCATCCTTTTCTATCAGCGCAATTAAACAAATTCGATTTATTAATTGATCAGGTCTGACTATCCTGACCACACTGACTAATGACTTTCATGACGTGTGTTTCGGGGTACTGCCATGACCAAGACCATCACCTTCGCTTGCATGCACTTTTCCATCGCCTTCGGCGTGGTGTACCTGCTGACCGGCAGCGTCATGGTTGGTGGCGCAGTCGCGCTGATCGAGCCGGCCATCAATACCGTGGCATTCTATTTCCATGAGAAACTCTGGAACCGGCTGGAGCGCCGCCGACACGCCGACCAGAACCCTATGCTGTCTCCTTTTTCTGCTTGATTCGGGCACACCAGCCGATAAATAAAAGGAACTTTGCAGACAAATTGAGGTTAAATTTCCAGTGTCCCTCAGGAAGAGAATCAGCTTGCGCCGGTTTACCAGAACGCTATCACTGCTCTCCGGTCTGCTCACATGCATGACCCTTTCCGCGCATGCCGCGCCTTACGACTATCCGGTTGCCAACCCGTTCATGGCAACGGTTACCGGCACTCCCGAGCGATTACGCGCACCGGTACCCGATGAAGTTGACGTACAACAAACCGACCTGCAGGTGCGAGTGCTCCCTGAGCGGCACCTGCCGCCTGCCCTGTCTCAGTACCGTGACCTCCATTACCGGGTTGCCTGGCACGATGGTCCAGCACCACTGATTTTCCTTATCGCCGGAACCGGGTCAGGCTACGACAGCACCCGTATGGACTATCTGAAGCGTCTGTTCTGGCAGGCAGGCATGCATGTCATCGTGCTTTCCTCCCCGTCCAACCACGACTTTATTGCGGCTGCCTCGCGCAGCGGCCGGCCCGGCATCGCAGAAGACGATGCACGAGACCTGCATACGGCAATGAGCATGGCGTTGCAAAAGGCGCAGTCTGAATTGGGTTTCAAGGTCACCGGCTATCGCCTGGCCGGATTCAGTCTGGGGGCATTGCATGCGGCCTTCGTCGCTGAGCTCGATAGCCATCTGGGGCAATTCCACTTTGAACGGGTCCTGCTGCTGAACCCGCCCGTTGACCTCTATGCCTCGGTCAGACGGATGGATGAATTGTCCTACACCCGCGTAGCCGGGGTGAGCGATAACGACAGTTTCTACGAGCACATCTTCCAGAAACTGTCTCGCCACTTTGCCAATCGTGGCAACGCCGATATTCAGACCAGCTTGTTCGAAGAAATCCAGAACTCGCCAGAGGTGCTGAACGACGCCGAGCTGGCAATGCTGATCGGTGCGGTGTTTCGCTTCTCTGCTGCTGACATGAACTTCATGAGTGACCTGATCAATGGCGGCGGGCGTTACGCGCCAGCTGACGAAGACCTCAAGGTAAGCACCTCGCTGACGCCTTACCTGCGACGCGCCCTGTTCTGTGACTTCAGCTGCTACGTTGACACCGAGTTGTTGCCCAGTTGGCAGCGCCGCAACGCCGGCGGCACGCTTGAGCAAATGGCGGAACAAACCAGTCTCCACCATATCCAGAGCTTTCTCACGGACAACCCCAACATCGCTGCGGTAAGCAACGCAAGCGAACTGATTCTGACCCGTGACGACTACTACTTTCTCGCTGACACCTTCGGCGATCGTGCCTATCTGTACCCCACTGGAGGGCACGGCGGCAATCTGGACTATGAGCCGGTTGCCGAGCGTTATCTGCAATTTCTGGCGGGGGATAACCAGTGATCAGACAGCTTATCAGTACCGCAGCGCTGAGCATGACCCTGCTGGCGGGTGAGACCTTCGCGCAGGAATTTGAGCTGGGCGTGCCAGCGTATAAGGACCCACTGCTGGAGCTGGATATCGACGCGCGCGAGAACCGTTATCAGTTTGAACGTTCCAGCCTGCGCGCCCTTAACGTACAGGATCCGATTGAGGGTCTGAACCGTCGCATCTATCGCTTCAACGCCCAGTTCGATCAGTATGTATATCTGCCGGTAGTGCGCACCTATGTGTGGGCCACGCCCTCCCCTGTGCGGACAGGCGTATCTAACGTTTTCAATAACCTGCAGGACATACCTAATCTTGGAAACAGCTTGCTGCAGGGCAAGTTCAAGCGTAGCGGACAAACGACAGCTCGGCTGCTGTTCAACAGCATTTTCGGTCTGGCTGGCATCTTTGATGTAGCGCAGAAAATGGGCTTGCCGCAGCAGGATGAGGATTTCGGGCAAACACTCGGGGTGTGGGGGGTGCCGCCCGGACCGTACCTGGTTATCCCGTTCCTTGGCCCGTCCAGCCTGCGCGACGGGACTGGCCGCGCGGTTGACTGGGTCTTAGACGACTACGTTAACTACATGCACAACCGGGACCTGATGAATAACTACCAGGCCACCTGGGGGGTGTGGGCAATCGATCTGCGCTACCAGACACCCTTCCGCTACGGCGCACTGGACAGCCCGTTCGAGTATGACCAAGTGCGCTATCTGTATACCAAACTGCGGGAATTCGAGATCGATAACTAGCCAACGCGAAAGATAATGTGATCTTCCCAGTCTTCGTCAGGCACGCTGCCTTCGGCCAGCATCTGACCCGACTGGGAGATGCCGGCGGCGTGAACAGCGTTACGATCACCGCACACCAGATGGTGCCACGGTGGCAAATCCTCCCTCTCGGCGACCAGGCGATAACCACAGCTGGGTGGCAACCAGGCGAAATCCTGTGCCTTGCCTGGGGTCAGCTGAATGCAGTCAGGCACAAACTGCCGGCGATTGGGATAATCACTGCAGCGACAGGTCTTCAGATCCAGAAGCTTGCAGGCAATGCGGGTGTAGTAAATCGCCTGGGGCTCGTCTTCATCTTCCAGTTTCTGCAAACAACACAGACCACAGCCGTCACACAGCGACTCCCACTCGTCCTGATCCAGCTCATCCAGCGTCTTGCGTTTCCAGAAGGGTTCAACTCGCATCGCCATGACTCAGGCCTCCTCTCGTAAACAGTCAGCCAGCCAGTCCATCAGAGTCGCCAGATCAAACGGCCAATCCAGTTCGGCGCCGGTATCAGCGCGTTGCAGCACGGGTATGCGCAGTTGGTAGCGCGCCATGAGCTCATCGCTGTCCGCAATATCAACCTGGCTGACCTGCACGCTGGAGGCCAACGGCGCCAGCTCGGCAAGGGCTGCATCACAGAGGTGGCATCCGAGGGTGCCATAAAGACTGAGCTGGATCATAGGTACGCATCAAGACTGGGAAAACGCGCATTCTACCTTGTTTGCCCCGGTCTGCCGACTTGGCAGCCTCCTGCGCATCCAACATACTCACTACATCGTCCCGGGAGAGCTCTATGGATTGGGAAACACTGTTGTGCCGCGAGCGGCTGGGTAAGACCTTTACCAGCGATGAGGAACTGGGCCGCACGCCCTTTCACAAGGATCATGACCGCGTCATCTTTTCCGGCGCCTTCCGCCGGCTGGGTAAGAAAACCCAGGTCCATCCGGTATCCAGTAACGACCACATCCACACCCGTCTGACCCATAGCCTGGAGGTTGGCTGCGTTGGCCGATCGCTGGGCATGCGAGTCGGCGAAATGCTGCGCGGGCAGTTGCCAGAATGGTGCCAGCCAGCCGATCTGGGTGTCATTGTTCAGGCCGCGTGCCTCGCCCACGATATAGGCAATCCACCGTACGGGCACTCCGGTGAAGACGCCATTCGCCACTGGTTCAGACAGGCAGCCGGGCGTGGCCTGCTTGACCCGCTAAGCGACGCCGAACGCAACGATTTTCTCCACTTCGAAGGCAATGCGCAGGGCTTTCGGGTCCTTACCCAGATTGAGTACCACCAGGCTGAAGGGGGAATGCGCCTGACCTACGCGACCCTCGGGGCCTATCTCAAATATCCCTGGACGGCTCGGCATGCCGACACACTGGGTTATAAGAAGAACAAGTTTGGTTGCTACCAGGCCGAATATCCCCTGCTGAAGCAGATAGCCGAGAAGCTGGGGCTGCCCACCCAGGATGACCAGCGCTTTAGTCGCCACCCACTGGTCTATCTGGTCGAGGCGGCGGACGATATCTGTTACGGGCTGATCGACCTGGAAGACGGGCTGGAAATGGACCTGCTCGCCTACGCTGAAGTTGAGCGCGTGCTACTTGACCTGGTGGGCGACGATCTGCCTGAAACCTATCGACAGCTGGGGCCACAGGACTCTCAGCGCCGTCGCCTGGCGATTCTGCGCGGCAAAGCCATCGAGCATCTGGTCAATGCCGCAGCCCAGGCCTTCATTGATCAACAGCCTGCCCTGCTCGCCGGTGAACTTGAAGGAGACCTGGTCGAGCACATGCATGGCGCCGCCCGACGCTGCGTGCTTGATGCCAAGCAAATGGCCCGCAAGCGGATTTTTCAGGACAAGCGCAAGACGCTGCACGAAATCGGCGCCTACAGCACACTGGAAACCTTGCTCGATGCATTCTGTGGTGCGGTCAACGAGCTGCACGCCGGTCAGAATCTGAGCTTCAAACACCAGCGCATCCTGGACCTGTTGGGCCATACCATCCCGCAAGCGGACTGGCCTCCCTACCGCAGCTATCTGCGCGTACTGGACTTTATTGCCGGTATGACCGACCTCTACGCAGCCGAAATGGCGGCGCAAATTCGAGGTATCAGTCGCAACTGAGTGCGCGCGTCTCCAGCCGCGCTAGCAGAATGTCTACCAGCAGCAGCTGGGCGCTCAAGGCCTGGGTGGCCGTTTGGAAGTAGTCGATGGAACTGAAGCCCGGATCAGGCTGCTGTTCCAGTAGCTCACGGATTCGCTCCAGCAGGACGTCGAGCGAATCCTCCGCGGCTCGCACTGGCTGACTGACCAGCCCCCGCAATTCTGGATCAGACGCCAGACGCGCCAGCGCCGCGTAACACATCTCACGGATTTGCGAGCTCAAAGCTGCAAGCTGTGCTCGCCATACCTGCAGATTTTGTCGATTGGCGACTATGCCGGTACCAATAGCCCGGGACTGCCCGACCAGCTCGGTGTTGCGCAACAGCTCCAGCCACAACCCTTCCGACTGCGGCGCGAGCCGGCCAAGGCAAACCAGATCGTAGCGGTCAGCGAGCGCCGCCACGGTCGCCAACAGGTTGCGAATCATTTCGTTATGCGCGAGCAGCATCTGCTCGGGGTCGGCCTGGTCGTCACCCTCCTCCAGCTGGGCCCAGCACGCCAGTACCGCATGCCAGGTGCCGTACCAATGCAGCGTTGGCTGGTGCAAGCGACAGGTCTCCAGCAGCTGGTTCACTTGCTGATTTACCGACCAACGACGTGCCTCCAGACTGCCTTCGCCAGACAATACGCCATACAGGAGCCCTCGGTGACGCTGAACCTGCTCGATCAACTGGCGCAACAGACGTATCTGTGAGACAGCAAGATGCAGTGCCGCACACCTCCTGCGTTGCTGCAGCCGTCGCATAGCGAACCAGACGGCGAGCACCAGCACAACGATTGCTCCAAATACCGCTGCCATCCCCTGCCCTCCATGACGGCATAGCAACTGCGCTAAATCATGCCCCCGCAGACAATAGTTCGATTCGATATCCGTCGGGATCTTCAACAAACGCCAGTACCCGGGTTCCGTGTTTCATTGGCCCGGCCTCGCGCACTACCTTCCCGCCTGCCTGTTTGATCTGTTCACAAGCAAGGTAGACGTCATGTACTTCGATCGCAATATGCCCGTAACCGGTGCCCAGGTCGTAGGCGGCGGTGTCCCAGTTCCAGGTCAGCTCAAGCGCCGTATGCTCGGCCTCATTGCCGTACCCGACGAATACGTTGGTGAAGCGCCCCTCAGGGTAGTCCTTGCGGCGCAGCAGGGTCATGCCAAGCACCTCGGTGTAAAAGGCGATGGACTTTTCGAGATCTCCGACCCGGAGCATGGTGTGCAGAATTCGCATGATCGCTACCCTTGCGTGTCGATGCAGTCAAAGCTACCGGTTAAGCACTACCGCTAGCAATAGATAAACGAAAACGCCCGGCGAAATCGCTTTCGCCGGGCGTCATTCAGGCACCTTGTCGCGCCGATCAGAGCAGCTTGCGGCCCTTGCCAGCAGCAATGCGCATGCGCAGTGCGTTCAGCTTGATAAAGCCTGCCGCATCGGCCTGGTCGTAGGCACCGGCATCGTCTTCAAAGGTGGCGATATTGGCGTCAAACAGCGAGTCGTCAGACTTGCGACCGACCACGATGACGTTGCCCTTGTACAGCTTGAGGCGAACTACGCCGTTCACGTTCAGCTGGGACGCATCAATCATCTGTTGCAGCATGATGCGCTCCGGGCTCCACCAGAAACCGTTGTAGATCAGCTCAGCGTACTTCGGCATCAGGCTGTCTTTCAGGTGGGCAACTTCACGGTCCAGGGTGATGGACTCGATGGCGCGGTGACCTTTCAGCATGATGGTGCCGCCGGGGGTTTCGTAGCAGCCACGGGACTTCATGCCGACGAAGCGGTTTTCGACGATATCCAGACGACCAATACCATTGGCGCCGCCAACCTTGTTCAGGTAGGTCAGGACTTCAGCCGGGGTCATATCCTTGCCATCGATGGCGACGATGTCGCCGTTGCGGTAGCTCAGCTCAATATACGTGGCTTGGTCAGGTGCGTTCTCCGGAGAGACGGTCCAGCGCCACATGTCTTCTTCGTGCTCGGTCCAGGTGTCTTCCAGCACGCCACCTTCATAGGAGATGTGCAGCAGGTTGGCATCCATCGAGTAGGGAGACTTCTTCTTGCCGTGACGCTCAATCGGAATGCCGTGCTTCTCGGCGTAATCCATCAGTTTCTCGCGCGACAGCAGATCCCACTCGCGCCAGGGAGCAATCACCTTCACACCCGGTTTGAGCGCGTAAGCACCCAGTTCGAAACGCACCTGGTCATTACCCTTGCCAGTCGCGCCGTGGGAAATGGCATCACCGCCGGTTTCGTTGGCGATCTCAATCAGGCGCTTGGCAATCAGCGGGCGAGCGATGGAGGTACCCAGCAGGTACTCACCTTCGTAAACGGTGTTGGCGCGGAACATCGGGAACACGAAGTCACGAACAAACTCTTCGCGCAGGTCGTCGATGTAGATTTCCTTGACGCCCATGGCCTGAGCCTTGGCGCGTGCAGGTTCTACTTCCTCACCCTGACCTAGGTCGGCAGTGAAGGTGACCACTTCGCAGTTGTAGGTTTCCTGCAGCCACTTGAGAATGACCGAGGTATCCAGACCGCCGGAATAGGCCAGGACGACTTTGTTGACTTCTGCCATTACGTGCTCCCTTAAGCAAGACTAAAACGCCACCCCGTGGGGAATCGGCGAAAGCCGCTATTCTAGCGCCAGAGTGGCAGGATTCACAGGGGAGAGACCCGCAACTTTAGGGTCTGATGCGGTTTCGATACGGTTGAATGGTAGGCTGTGCGTCAGTTGTGCTGCAGCCGCAACATGACCCGGCGATTAGTCGCGCGCCCTTCCTCAGTGCGGTTGCTCGCCAACGGATAGCTGTCGCCATGAAAACGCATGCTGAACAGGTTTTCATCGACCCCCTGGGCCGTCAGATAGTCACGCACGGCAAGCGCCCGCTGACGAGATAGCTCGCGATTGTCCAGGCGGTTGCCCTGATTGTCTGAGTGCCCATCTAGGATGATGCCGCTGAGGCTCTCATCGGCCTTAATATACTGCAGGATGGCATCGAGTCTGGCTTTAGCGTCGGCACTCAGGTTACTCCCGCCCGAGCCAAAGCTGATGATACTTTGCGCCGCCTGCGCCGCGCTGATTGGCAGCAACTTGCTTATGCAGGACTGAAAGTCCCGTCTTGCCTGCTGATATCCGACACTGGAAACCACCACCCGAACCTGATCGCCCCCTACCTGGCTGCTGCGCATGATGGTCGGCTGCAAACCAGAAGCCAGCCCTGCCAGCATGCGGCCGGCCTGTTCGTAAGGAGCCATCATCGTGTAGGTCCCGGCGCCGACCTGAATCTGCCCAATCGGTTGGGCGGCTGTACCGGGACGCCACGGCGGCGGATCGTTAAAGACCTGTGCCGCACCGGGACGCATCGGACTGTCCCAAGCCTTGAGTTCGAATTCGGGGTGTTCGCCCGCCCGACGCACGAAGCTCGCCTCCCCGTAGCCCGCCACGGACTGACTCAAACGGCAGGCAAACTGATCCCCTTCAACCTGCCACTGCACGTCTTCCATGCGGGTCTGAAAGGTCATTGCCTGAGCGGACATTGACAGTCCGACAAACATGACCAGAGGGGCTCGTGTCACTCGTCTCTCCAGATGTGCCGCCACCAGGTGGGCGAACGCTGACTTCTCTTGCCTGCTTCATCGGCGGCCAATCGGAAAACTTTATTCCCTGACAGAAAAAAGATGCATCTGATGGCGATCCGCAGCACTGCGACCTGCTGGCGGCGATAGACGTCCACCCGCCACGAATAGTCGGCAGCACCTGCGGAGTGTCAAAGCTGGGGCGATTGGGGTAGCATTGCGGCATCAAATCTGGACTGGAATCCCCCGCATGACCGACCGCCTGACGCTCATCCGCCCGGACGACTGGCACATTCACCTGCGCGACGGTGCCGTATTGCAGCACACCGTGCCAGATGCAGCGCGCTCCTTTGGTCGCGCCATCATCATGCCCAACCTGGTGCCACCGGTTCGTGATGCCGCCGAGGCCGCCGGTTACCGTGAGCGTATCCTTGCCGCACGCCCTGCCGGGTCACACTTCGAGCCGCTGATGGTGCTGTATCTGACCGATCACACCTCTCCCGAGATTGTCCGTCAGGCGCACGCCAGTGGTCAGGTTGTCGCCGCCAAGCTGTATCCGGCTGGTGCGACCACCAACTCCCAGTCTGGCGTTACTGCACTCGAGAACATCTACCCTGCGCTGGAGGCAATGGCTGACGTTGGCATGCTGCTGCTGGTACACGGTGAGGTGACCCACGCCGAAGTCGACATCTTCGACCGTGAAAAGGCATTTATTGATCAGCAACTGGTCAAGGTAGTAGAGCGTTTCCCCGCCCTCAAGGTCGTGTTCGAGCACATTACCACCGGAGATGCCGTTGCCTTCGTGCAGGACGCCTCCGACAACGTGGGCGCTACGATCACCGCTCATCACCTGATGTTCAACCGCAATCACATGTTGGTTGGCGGCATTCGCCCGCACCTGTTCTGTCTGCCGGTACTCAAGCGTCAGACTCACCAGCAAGCCCTGCGTGATGCCGTAGTTTCAGGCTCCAGCAAGTTCTTCCTTGGCACCGACTCGGCGCCGCACGCCCGCCACGCGAAGGAAGCCGCCTGCGGCTGCGCCGGCTGCTATACCGCCCACGCCGCGATTGAGTTGTACGCCGAAACCTTCGATGAACTTGGCGCACTGGACAAGCTGGAAGGTTTTGCCAGCCTCCACGGCCCGGACTTCTACGGTTTGCCACGCAACACTGATCGCATCACACTTGAGCGAGACAGCTGGACCGTCCCCGAGCAACTGCCCTTCGGCGATCAATGCATCGTTCCACTGCGTGCCGGCGAACAGATTCGCTGGCGCCTGGTCTGATCCTATCTACCCATCGACAGCAAGGGATATTTCGTGAGCGAGTTTGACTTTGATGGCGAAGAACAGGACGCCACGCCCAGCGGCAAGACCAAGTCACCGCTGGCCTACCGCTTTCGCGGCTTTCTACCGGTGGTCATTGACGTTGAAACCGGTGGTTTCAACGCCGCCACCGATGCGCTGCTGGAAATAGCGGCGACGACCATCAATATGGATGAAGACGGTCTGGTTTACCCGGATCACACCAGTTTCTTCCGAATTGAACCCTTTGAGGGTGCCAACATTGAGCAAGCTGCGCTGGAGTTCACCGGCATCAAGCTCGATCACCCGCTGCGCCAGGCTGTCACTGAAGAACATGCGCTGACCGAGATCTTCAAGCAGATCCGCAAGGCTGTGAAATCAGCTGGCTGCAAACGGGCCGTGCTGGTCGGGCACAACGCGTTCTTCGACCTCGGCTTTCTCAACGCAGCAGTTGAGCGTACCCAGATCAAGCGTAACCCGTTTCATCCGTTTTCCTGTTTTGATACTGCCACCCTGGGCGGGCTGGCCTACGGTCAAACAGTGCTGGCAAAGGCCTGCAGCGCTGCCGGTATCGACTTTGACGGCCGCGAGGCCCATTCAGCACGCTACGACACCGAAAAGACCGCAGACCTGTTCTGTACCATCGTCAATCGCTGGCGAGAGATGGGCGGCTGGCCTCCCGTCGAGTAACTCCTTCCCACCTAACAACCCGGCCCAATGGCCGGGTTGTTGCTTCTGTTGCAGACTTGCCCGACCGCGACACTGCGGTTATCGTCCTGATGAAACTCAATTCATCCACTACACTGCAAAAGGTAAACGTGTTCGGCCCTGAAGCGGGATCGGGCCTCCCACACTGGCTAGCTGTACGATGGCAGCAGCCACTGACAATCAGAAAAAGGAGCTATTTCACATGATGCGCAAATCCCTTGCCCTGCTGTTTTCGGCCACTATTGGGTATGCCTCACTCAGCGCCACGCCCGCTGTCGCAGAGACCTTTGTCACCATCGGTACCGGTGGCCAGACAGGCGTCTACTACGTGGTAGGCCAGTCAGTTTGCCGCCTGCTCAATCGCAATTCTGCCGAACATGGCATTCGCTGCAACGCCCCGTCCAGCGGCGGCTCGGTCGCCAACGTCAACGCCATTCGCGGCGGTGAGATGAACATGGGCGTGGTGCAGTCAGACATCCAATACAAGGCCTATGAAGGCATCCAGAGCTTCGAGGCCGACGGCGCTTTCACCGACATGCGTGCGCTGTTCGCCCTGCACGGCGAGCCACTGACCATCGTTGCCCGCAACGATGCCAACATTGCGGGCGTCAAGGACCTCAAGGGCAAGCGCGTCAATATCGGCAACCCGGGTTCCGGTCAGCGTGACACCATGGACGTGGTGATGGAAGCTCTGGGCTGGACGGTGGATGACTTCGCGCTGGCCTCCGCGCTGGATGCAGCAGAACAGGCCGCGGCCCTGGGCGACAACAACATCGATGCAATGGTCTACGTCGTTGGCCACCCGAATGGCTCGATCCAGGAAGCAACCACCACTGTTGATGCCAATCTGGTTTCCGTGTCCGGTCCCGAAATTGATCAGCTGATCAGCGAACGTCCTTACTACGCCAAGGCGATCATTCCCGGCGGTCTGTACCGTGGCAATGATGCGGACACCGAAACCTTCGGGGTGCGTGCCACCCTAGTGGCTTCGACCGCCACTGACGCCGAAACCGTCTATCAGACAGTCAAAGCGGTATTCGAGAACTTCGACCGGTTCAAGCGCCTGCACCCCGCGTTTGCGACCCTCAAGGAAGAAGAGATGATCAAGGACGGCCTCTCTGCTCCGCTGCATGAAGGCGCAATCCGCTACTACAAAGAACGCGGCTGGATGTAACGCGAAACGGGCCACCCTCAGGGGTGGCCCGTTTGCTTTCAACAACTCGATTACTTTGCTGCCGCCATTTCGGCAGCCTTGGACGAGCGTCCACAAGACCTCGTGCTTATCGCGGCGCCCACAGACACGCCGCGCAGGCAACATGCTTGCCACAACACAATCAAAACGCAAAGGAGCAGCGCGCAGCCATGAGCCAACCAAGCGACGCCAACGAACTCAACAGCGAACTTGAGGATCTGGTAGCAACCAGTGACACCGGTGCCCGAAAACCCACTGGTGCGGCCCGAAATCTGCTGATGAGTATTGCCGCCATCTGGTCGCTGTTTCAGCTTTGGATTGCCTCGCCACTGCCCTTTCTGGTCGGCTTTGGGGTTTTCAACAGTACCGAGGCGCGCTCCATTCATTTGGCCTTTGCCGTGTTTCTCGGCTTCATGGCATATCCCGCGTTCAAACGCTCCCCCCGAGAATACATCCCGGTCGTCGACTGGATTCTGGCGCTGATTGCCGCCTTTTGTGCCGCGTATCTTTTTCTTTTTTACGCCGAGCTGGCAGAACGGCCCGGCAGACCGACAACCCAGGACGTGATAGTCGCGGTGACCGGTCTGGTTCTGCTTTTGGAAGCCACCCGCCGGGCGCTCGGTCCACCGCTGATGATCGTCGCGCTGGTCTTTATCATCTACTCGGTAGCCGGTCCCTATATGCCGGGCATCCTTGCCCACCGCGGGGTCAGTCTGGAAGCACTGACCAACCATCAGTGGCTTACCGCTCAGGGTGTATTTGGCATTGCCCTTGGCGTTTCCACCAGTTTCGTCTTTCTATTCGTTCTATTCGGTTCGCTACTGGATAAGGCCGGAGCCGGCAACTATTTCATCAAGGTTGCGTTCTCCCTGCTGGGTCATTACCGCGGCGGCCCGGCAAAAGCGGCTGTCGTCGCTTCCGGCATGACCGGCCTGATCTCCGGGTCGTCGATTGCCAACACCGTCACTACCGGCACGTTTACCATTCCGATGATGAAACGTGTGGGCTTCTCTGCCGAAAAGGCCGGCGCCGTCGAAGTGGCCTCCTCGGTCAACGGCCAGATCATGCCACCGGTCATGGGTGCCGCGGCGTTCCTGATGGTCGAGTATGTCGGTATTTCCTATGTCGAGGTGATCAAACACGCCTTTTTGCCGGCGCTGATTTCCTATATCGCGCTGATCTACATCGTGCACCTCGAAGCGGTCAAGGCTGGCATGCAGGGCCTGCAGAGCAGCAACCCGCCACGTCCGCTACTGCGCAAGATCATCGGCTTCCTTACCGGCCTTCTGCTCTTGATGGCCCTCTCGTTCGCGGTCTATTACGGCCTTGGCTGGCTCAAGCCAGCATTAGGAGACGCCGCCAGCTGGGTGATCGCCGGCGCGCTGGCCGTTGTATACGTCGGGCTACTGAAGATCGGCTCGCGCTATCCCGAGCTGGAGCTGGATGACCCCAACTCCCCGGTCGTTCACCTGCCGCAGACCCGTCCCACCGTCATGTCCGGGCTGCATTTCATCCTCCCGGTGATCGTGCTGATCTGGTGTCTCATGGTTGAGCATCTTTCGCCAGGGCTGTCTGCCTTCTGGGCGACCATATTAATGATTGTCATCATGCTCACCCAGCGCCCCCTGATGGCAGCATTCCGTGGCGAAGGCAATACCGGCAGTGCGGTGCGTCAGGGGTTCGATGAGCTCTGGCAGGGCCTGGTAGCCGGTGCCCGCAATATGATCGGAATCGGCATTGCCACGGCAACCGCTGGCATTATCGTCGGTGCAGTCTCCCAGACCGGGGTTGGGCTGGTACTGGCAGATCTGGTCGAAATTCTGTCGATGGGCAACTTGATGCTGATGTTGCTGCTGACCGCAGTACTCAGCCTGATTCTTGGCATGGGGCTGCCAACCACCGCCAACTACATCGTCGTTTCCGCCCTGCTGGCGCCGGTTATCGTTACGCTGGGCCAGGAAAGTGGACTGCTGGTCCCGCTGATCGCCGTGCACCTGTTCGTGTTCTACTTCGGCATTATGGCTGACGTTACCCCACCCGTCGGCCTTGCTTCCTTTGCCGCTGCCGCAGTGTCGGGGGGAGATCCCATTCGAACCGGGTTTCAGGCGTTCTATTACAGCCTGCGCACGGCGGCGCTACCTTTTCTGTTCATCTTCAACACCGACCTACTGCTGATCGACGTGGACTGGCTGCATGGGATCATCATCTTCTGCGTTGCAACCGTCGCGATGCTTATTTTCGCCGCAGCCACCCAAGGCTGGCTGTTGGTAAAAAGCCGCTGGTACGAAAGCCTGTTGCTGCTGCTCGTTGCCTTTACCCTGTTCCGCCCTGGCTTCTGGATGGACATGGTGCACGATCCTTATCGCTCCATTCCGCCAGCCCAGCTGGAGCAATCCCTCGAGCGCCTGGACAAGGGCAGCAACCTGCGCATTCAGGTCTCAGGCCAAGACGACATCGGTCAGCCGCGCACCTTCTTCGTCCTCGTTCCGGTACCTGAAGGGGCTGACGGCGCTGAGCGGCTCGACAAGCTTGGCCTGATGCTGATGCAGGACGGTGATCGCACCCTGGTTGACATGGTGACCTATGGCAGTCCTGCTGCAGAACTCGGCTTCGAGTTTGACCAGGAAATTGTCGAAATTCTTGCCCCGGTTGATCGCTGGGCCAAGGAGTGGATGTGGATTCCGGCAATAGGGGTATTTTTGCTGGTAATGGGCCTGCAATGGCGTCGGCGTCCTGCCGCCGCAAGCGCATAAGGGAGTGACCATGTACAACAAGATTCTGTTGCCTGTTGACCTGAACCACAAGCAATCCTGGGACAAGGCACTGCCCACCGCGCTGAACCTGTGTCAGACCTATCAGGCGTCGCTACATATCGTTACCGTGGTACCCGACTTCGGGATGCCACTGGTGGGCGGTTTCTTCCCCCGGGAGTACGCCGATCAGGCCAAGAAAACCATCAGTGATGGTTTGAAATCCTTCGTCGCCGAGCACGTCCCCAAGGGCGTCAAGGTGCAACGGATCGTCGCCGACGGCAAAGCCTATGAAGCAATCCTGCGGGTCGCACGCAAGCTCGATGTCGATCTGATTGTCATGGCTTCGCACAAACGCAAGCGACTGGAAGACTACCTACTGGGCACCAACGCTTTGCGCGTTGTTCAGCAATCCAAGCGGTCGGTAATGATCATTCGCTGAGCATTGCCCCCGGCCGCTGGCATGTATTCTGCCTGCCTTCCCGTTAGCAGTTGAAAGGGATGGCGTTATCCGACAAAGGCGTCGCTCCCAAGCCGAATCACTTTCGCGTACGGGGCGACGTTTTTTTATGCGCCCAACTAACCAAATTTGTTGCAACCTGAGTCTGATAGCGCCTAAAGGAAGACTGAATGAACACCAGTTTCTGGAAAGCTGGCCACACACCCACGCTGTTTTCCGCCTTTCTTTACTTCGATCTCAGCTTCATGGTCTGGTATCTGCTCGGCCCTCTGGCAGTGCAAATTGCCACCGATTTGCAGCTCAGCGCGCAACAACGGGGCATCATGGTTGCCACTCCGATTCTGGCGGGTGCGCTGCTTCGCTTGCTGCTGGGGTTTCTGGCGGATCGGCTATCGCCCAAAACCGCGGGCATCATTGGACAGATAATTGTCATTAGTTCGCTGCTGCTCGCGTGGCTACTCGGCGTAAGCAGCTACCAGCACACGTTGCTGCTCGGGCTGGGCCTCGGCTTTGCCGGCGCCTCGTTTGCGGTCGCTCTGCCGCTGGCGTCACAGTGGTATCCACCAGAACATCAGGGCAAGGCCATGGGCATCGCTGGCGCTGGTAATTCCGGTACTGTGCTGGCAGCTCTGTTTGCGCCCGGACTAGCCTACCTGTTCGGCTGGCAAAACGTCTTCGGGCTAGCCCTCATTCCGCTTACCATCACCCTGCTTTTGTTTGTGCTGCTAGCACGTAATGCTCCCAGTCGCCCGACACCCAAGGCGCTCAGCGATTACGCGCGAGCCCTGCAGGACGTAGACAGCTGGTGGTTCATGTTTTTCTACAGCATTACCTTCGGCGGCTTTATCGGTCTGGCCAGCGCCCTGCCTGGCTATTTCAGCGATCAATACGACCTCAACCCAGTCACCGCAGGCTACTATACCGCTGCCTGCGTCACGGCCGGCAGCCTGATGCGTCCGCTCGGCGGTGCGCTGGCTGATCATATCGGTGGAATCCGCTCGCTGCTGATCATCTATGCGATTGCGTCGGCGTGCATCGCCGTTGTCGGTTTCAACCTGTCGAGTTCCCTGGTAGCACTGGTGTTGTTTGTGATTGCCATGCTTGGCCTGGGTACCGGGAACGGCGCGGTATTTCAGCTGGTTCCGCAGCGCTTCTTCGCCGAAATAGGTGTAATGACCGGACTGATCGGTATGGCTGGAGGAGTGGGTGGTTTTATCCTTGCCGCTGGTCTTGGCGCTATCAAGCAGCATACCGGCGATTACCAGTTCGGACTGTGGCTATTCGCGCTCCTTGCTTTGCTTGCCTTGGCAGGACTGTTGATCGTAAAGCGTCGCTGGCGTACCACCTGGGGCGCACCTGCCAACAGTGCCGCCCGAATCTGATTCCCTGAAACGCCTGTTAGGCCTTAGGAGTAAAAATGGCAGATTCATTTGCCAGTCGGTGGGCTCAGAAAGAAAGAGCTCTCGGCTTTGAAGCCATAGCATCCGAGATGGTAGCGTTTGGGACATGGTCTCTTCCTGAGTCAGCCGCTCCGTGCTTGAGCTTCACGGCCTCAGCTTGCCCGCAACCTATATATGAGTGCTTTGGCTCTCGCAGTGATTGGACTGATAAAGACCGAGCGCGCTTGGAGCGCTTTCTTGTCATAGGCAGTGATGGCGCTGGCAACCCTATTTGTCTAGAAAATAACTCTGGCACCATTGTGCTACTTGATCACGAAGATAATTTTTTTACACAACAGTTTGTTAACTCCAGCATTCAGCAGTTAGCTGAGTGCTTACTCGCCTACCTCGGTGAAGAAAAGGCATCTAAATTCCAAGCTGCCGTCCAAAGCATTGATCCGGCTGCGCTCAAGCAAGGCTCACTATGGAGCTGCGAGCTGTCACAACTCAATTAAAGGTCGTCATCGTGGCACCGGCCTAACAACTGGTTCAAACCGTTCGCTCCGCTCACTGGGACGGGCTTAACCCCGCCCCTTAACCAAACGCTGAATCACATGCGCCCTGTCGCGGTGCAGTACGCCGCATGCCGGTGCATCAAATCATGATAATCAGTTCAAGTTAAAAGCATAACCCCATGAAAAATATAGACATTATACTTTGGCACGCTATCTGCTTTGGGAATATCAGAGAGTAACTACATAGCAGGCTACCTCGTCAGGTAGCCTGTCTCCTGCAAGAACAGGATCGGACAAAGGCGTCCCCACCGTGCAAACGGTCGGGACGCCTTTTTTGTTTTTGCAGCGCAACACGGAGCGCAGGGGTGATGCACAAACTGAAACTGGTACTGATTGGCAACGGCATGGCCGGCATCCGCACGCTGGAAGAGCTGCTCAAGCTGGCACCCGATCTCTACGACATCACGGTATTCGGCGCAGAACCGCACCCCAACTACAACCGCATCATGCTGTCACCGGTACTGGCCGGCGAACAGGACTTTGACGACATCGTGCTCAACGATCTGGACTGGTACCGCCGTCACGGGATCACGCTGCATCTGGGCAACCCGGTAGTGCGCATCGATCGCGCTGCACGGCGCGTCATCGCCGCCGATGGCAGCAGCGCCGAGTACGACCGCCTGCTGCTGGCCACCGGCTCCAGCCCCTTTATCCTCCCGGTACCCGGCAACACTCTGGACGGTGTGATCGGCTACCGCGACATTGCCCACACCCAGGCTATGATGGATGCCGCTCAGACCCGCCACCACGCCGTGGTCATCGGTGGCGGCCTGCTCGGGCTTGAAGCCGCCAACGGCCTCGCCCAGCGCGGGATGCAAGTCACCGTGCTGCACGTTGGCAAGTGGCTGCTGGACCGACAACTCGACGCCACCGCCGGCGCCCTGCTGCAGCAGGCCCTTGAATCCCGCGGCATCCGGTTCGAGCTGCAGGCGCATACCGACCAACTACTGGGTGACAACAGCGGTCGAGTCCGCGCCGTGCGCTGCGAGGACGGTCGCGAGGTGCCGGCTGAACTGGTCGTGATGGCCGCAGGCATCCGCCCAAACATCAGTCTGGCAGCAGAGGCCGGGCTGGCCTGCGAGCGCGGTATTCTGGTCGATGACACCCTGCAAACCTTTGATCCGCGCGTGTATGCCATTGGCGAATGCGCCAGTCACCGTGGCGTTGCCTACGGACTGGTCGCACCGCTATACGAACAAGCCAAGGTGTGCGCAAACCACCTGGCGATGCTGGGCTTCGGTCGCTACCTCGGCTCGGTAACCTCAACCAAGCTGAAAGTCACCGGTATCGACCTGTTCTCCGCTGGCGACTTCATGGGCGACTCGCACTGCGAGATCATCAGCCTGAGCAACCCCGTCGCCGGCAGCTACCGCAAGCTGGTTATTCGTAACAACCGCCTGATCGGCGCCTGCTTCTATGGCGACACCAGCGACAGCGCCTGGTACTTCGGGCTGGTACGTGAAGGCCGCGACATCCGTACTATCCGCCACCTGCTGATGTTCGGTGAGGCTTTTGCCAGTAAGACGCAGCCAGACCATCAGCACGCCGCCAACGACGACCACGCCACACCGCTGTCACGCACAGCAGGAGCGACCCGATGAAACAGACTGCGTCTACCTGTTGTTACTGTGGCGTCGGCTGCGGTGTGTTGATCGATCACGACGGTGAGAAGATCCATAACGTCAGCGGCGATCCCGCGCATCCGGCCAATCTCGGACGCTTGTGCAGCAAGGGCTCTACCCTGCACCTGACCGGTGATCTGGCGGCCCGCGCGCAGTATCCGGAACTGCGCCTCGGCAAATCGCTGGCGCGCGCCCGAGTCGACTGGGACGGGGCTCTGAGCCACGCCGCCGAGGTGTTTGCCCGTACCATCGCCGAACACGGCCCCGACAGCGTTGCCTTCTACATCTCCGGCCAATTGCTGACCGAGGATTACTACAGCTTCAACAAGCTCGCCCGCACCCTGATCGGCACCAACAACATCGACAGCAACTCACGACTGTGCATGTCCAGCGCCGTCGTGGGCTACAAACGCAGCCTCGGCGCCGACGCGCCACCCTGTTCTTACACCGACGTCGAGCAAAGTCAGTGCCTGATGATCGCCGGCAGCAATATGGCCTGGGCGCACCCGGTATTGTTCCGCCGCCTGGAAGCCGCCAAGGCCGAGCAACCAGACAAGCGTATTATCGTCATCGACCCGCGCCGCACCGACACCTGCGAGATCGCCGATCTGCACCTGGCGCTGCGCCCAGGCACCGACGTTGCCCTGTTCCACGGTCTGCTGCATCTGCTGATTGAGCAGCGGCAGATCGACCATGCATTTATCGCCGCTCATACCGACGGCTTTGCAGCGCTGCAAAGCCTGGTCGAGCGCTATACCCCGGCACTGGTTGCGGCCGAGTGCGGCATCAGCGAGGCGGATCTTCATCTGGCCGCCAGCTGGATCGGCGATACGCAGAGCTTTCTCTCGCTCTGGTGCATGGGCCTGAACCAGTCGAGTGCCGGCAGCGCCAAGAACAACGCGCTGATCAACCTGCACCTGGCGACCGGTCAAATCGGCAAGGTCGGCAGCGGCCCGTTCTCGCTGACTGGCCAGCCGAACGCAATGGGTGGACGGGAAACCGGCAGCCTCTCCAACCTGCTGCCGGGGCACCGCGACGCTGCCAACCCGGAACACCGGCGCGAGGTCGCTACCTACTGGGGCGTAGACAACCTGCCGGAGCAACCGGGGCTGAGCGCGGTAGATCTGTTTGAAGCCGTGCGCGCCGGGCGCATCAAGGCGCTCTGGATCGCCTGCACCAACCCGGCTCAATCCATGCCCAATCAGCAGTTGATCCACGAGGCGCTGGCCACCTGCCCCTTTGTCATCGTGCAGGAAGCCTTCACCACGACCGAAACCTGCAGCTACGCCGACCTGCTGCTGCCTGCTGCCAGCTGGGGCGAGAAGGAAGGCACGGTCACCAACTCCGAACGCCGCATCAGCCATGTCCGCCCGGCCATCGCTGCGCCTGGCGAGGCGCGGGCTGACTGGTCCATCGTCTGCGACTTCGCCCGCCGCCTGGAACGCCGGCTGCTGCCGGGCCGCCCCAGCCAGTTTGCCTTTCACTCCCCGGCCGAACTGTTCGATGAGTACAAGGGCCTGACCCGTGGCCGCGATCTGGACTACAGCGGTTTGAGTCACGCCCTGATTGACCGCCTCGGCCCCCAGCAATGGCCCTTTAACGCCTCCACCGAGCAGGGCACCGAACGCCTTTACACCGACGGCCGCTTCGCCACTGCCAATGGCCGCGCCCAGTTCATTGCCGAACACCTTGCCGAGTTGAAAGAAACAACTGACAGCGACTACCCGCTGCTGCTCAACACCGGCCGCCTGCGTGACCAGTGGCACGGCATGAGCCGCACCGGCACCGCCGCGCAGCTGTTCGGCCATGTCGAGTTGGCACAGCTCGCGATGCACCCGGATGACCTCGCCGCCCGTGACCTGCAGGACGGTCAGCTGATCCGCGTCAGCAGCCGCCGCGGCGAGCTGGTCCTGCCAGTACTGGCTGAGCCTGCCCAGCGGCCGGGGCAGGTGTTTTTGCCCATGCATTGGGGCGACCGTTTTCTCAAAGGTCTCGGCTGCAACGTTCTGACCCAGAACGGCTACGACCCACTGTCCAAGCAGCCCGAACTGAAGCAGAGCAGCGTACAAGTCACCCCGGCACAACTGCCGTGGGAGTCATTTCTGCTGATTGAGGGAGACGTCCAGCAGCACTTTTCCGCGCTGCGCCAACTTGGTGAACGCTTCGACTATCTCGGTATGGGGCTGATCGGCCGCGAGCGCCCGGCGCTGGTGATGCGCACCGCCGCAGCCACGGCACCCAGCGCAGCACTGCTGGCCGAGATCGACAGCCTGTGCGGTCTGGATGACGCCAGCACCATGCGCTACGACGACCCAGCCAGCGGCGTCTCCAAGCGCATCCGACTCAGTGAGGGGCGCATTACCGCCCTGCGCCTGAGCGGTGACACCCTCGCCCGCGACTGGCTGCGCAACCTGTGGCAAAGCGCCGATACCGACGCCAGCCTGCACCGCTGGTTCCTTGCCCCGGTCAGTGCACCACCCGGCGCCGACGTCGGCCGCCCAGACAAAACCGTCTGCAACTGCATGAACGTCAGCGAAAGCCGCATTTGCGCGAGCATCGAACGCGGTATGCAGCTGGATCAATTGAAACAGGAATTCGGTTGCGGCACCCAGTGCGGGTCCTGTGTACCGGAAATCAAACGCATGATCAGCAACGCGGCCATCCCGGCCTGAAACAGGAGAACCCCATGCACAACGAACCTACTGTCTGGCTGGTTGGTGCAGGTCCCGGCGACCCGGAACTGCTGACCCTGAAAGCCGCACGGCTGCTCGCGCAAGCGGAAGTCGTGATGGTCGACGATCTGGTCAACCCGGAGATTCTGCAGCACTGCCCGCAGGCACGGATCATCAGCGTCGGCAAACGCGGCGGCTGCCGCTCTACCCCGCAGGAGTTCATCAACCGTCTCATGCTGCGCTATGGCCGTCAGGGCAAGCGTCTGGTGCGCCTCAAGGGCGGCGATCCGTGCATCTTTGGACGTGCCGGAGAAGAAGCGCATTGGCTGCGCGAGCGCGGTGTTGAGGCAGGCATCGTCAACGGCATCACCGCAGGGCTGGCCGGTGCCACCCAATGCGATATCCCGCTGACCCTGCGCGGCGTCAGCCGCGGCGTAACACTGGTCACCGCCCATACCCAGGACGACAGCGAATTGAACTGGCAAGGTCTGGCCCAGGGCGGCACCACGCTGGTGGTGTATATGGGCGTCGCCCGCTTACAGCAGATTCAGCAGGGGCTGTTGAGCGGAGGGATGTCACCGGGCACGCCGGTTGCCATGATCGAAAACGCCAGCTCGCCCGACCAGCGTCAGCAGGCCTGCCGGCTCGACGCCCTGTGCAGCGCAGCCGCCGCCTTTAAGCTGAAAAGCCCGGCGGTACTGGTGATTGGCGAGGTAGTAAACGCCGCGGCGCTGGCCCGGTCAGCGGAGCTGCCGAGCCAGCTCGCGGGGTGAGCGTCAGGCCTTGGCGGGCTTGAGCGCGTCGAGCATGCGGCCCATGGCCGCATGAATCGCGTTAACCGCCTTGAGCGGACGCACCATGACCTTGAAGTCGACGATTTTGCCTTCGTCATTCCACTGGATCATGTCGATGCCGTTGACGGTAATACCGTCGATGATGGTCTGGAACTCCAGCACCGCGTTGTTGCCATCAACCAGCTCACGCAGATACTTGAAGTGCCCCGGCTCGTTCAGCGTCTTGAATGCGGCAGAGAGATACAGCGTAGTGATTGGCTTACCGACCTGCGGTGTATGCACCACCGGCGAATGAAACACCACCTCGTCAGCCAGCAAATCCGCCAGCCCGCTCGGGTCCTGCGCCTCGACAACCTTGTGCCACCGCTCGATTACACTGCTCATTGCTGCTCCTTGTTGTTATCCGCGTAAACCCCATTGTTCGCCGGTTTGGCGCGCGGCGGCAAGGGAGATTCAGCCGATGAATCAGTCGTCTGTCGCCTCAATTCGCTCCCGCTGCTGATCTGCCCACAATCGGGCATAAGCGCCCTGCTGTGCCAGCAACTGCGCATGCGTGCCCTGCTCTACCACCTTGCACTGATCGATCACCGCAATGTTGTCGGCGTGGATGATGGTCGAGAGACGGTGGGCGATAGCGAGCGTAGTACGGCGCTCGGCGACCAGATTGAGGGCGTCGAGGATGCGACGTTCGGCGTGGGTGTCGAGCGATGCGGTGGCCTCGTCAAGAATGAGGATCGGTGGGTTCTTCAGCAACACACGGGCGATAGCGATGCGCTGTTTTTCGCCGCCGGAGAGCTTCAGGCCGCGCTCACCAACCGGGGTATCCAGTTTCTGCGGCAGGCTGCGGACGAAAGTATCCAGCTGCGCCAGTTCCAGTACCCGCCAGATATCTTCTTCACTCGCACCAGGGGCACCGTAGGCGACGTTGTAGCCAATGCTGGCGTTGAACAGCACGGTGTCCTGCGGCACCACGCCAATGGCACGACGCAGACTGTCCTGGGTGACGCTGCGGATATCCTGGCCGTCGATGCTGATGCTGCCGCTATCCACGTCGTAGAACCGGAACAGCAGCCGCGCCAGCGTTGATTTGCCCGCTCCGCTCGCGCCGACAATCGCGAGGGTCCGCCCAGCGGGAATCTCCAAGCTGATACCCTGCAGCACTTCTCGCCCCTGATCGTAGCGAAAATGTATGTCGTGAAAACGGACCGACGCGCCCTGCAGTTGCAGCGTTTCGGCATTATCAGCATCAACCACTTTCAGCGGCGCGCGTAGCAGACTGAACAGGCGCTCGATATTGGTCAGCGCTTCGCGGATTTCGCGGTAGACGAAGCCAAGAAAGTTGAGTGGCACAAACAGCTGAATCATATAGGCGTTGATCATCACCAGCTCACCGACGGTCATGCTGCCGGCACTTACCTCACGCGCCGCCAGCACCATCATCAGGGTCACGGCCCCGGCGATGATCAACGCCTGCCCCGAGTTGAGCGCCACCAGCGACAGCCGATTTTTCATCCGCGCCGCTTCCCAGTCCTGCAGGTTGCGGTCGTACTCGCTGGCCTCAAACGCCTCGTTGCCGAAGTACTTGACCGTCTCGAAATTCAGCAGGCTATCGATGGCGCGGGTGTTGGAGCGATTATCCATCTGGTTGCTTTCACGCACGAAGCGGTTGCGCCACTCCGTACACCAGATGGAAAAACTACCGTACAGCAGCACCGCGACCAGCACGGCCGCTGCGTAAACCGCACTGAAGTTGGCGAGCAAAATCACGCTAATCAGCCCGATCTCGATCAGGGTCGGCAGAATGTTGAACACCATGAAACGCAGCAAAAAACTGATGCCGGAAGTGCCACGTTCGATGTCCCGAGCCAGACCGCCGGTGCGCCGCGACAGATGAAAGCCAAGGTCGAGCCGATGCAGGTGCTCAAATACCTGCAGCGAGATTCGCCGCATCGCCCGCTCGGCGACCCGGGCAAAGACCGCATCGCGCAGTTCACCGAAAAAAACTGAGGAGAAGCGCAGCACACCGTAGAACAGCAATAACGCCGCCGGCACCAGCACCAGCGCGTCTGCGGCGCTTTCAAAGTGATCGACGATCAACTTGAGCAACCAGGGCACCGCTACGCCGGCCAGCTTGGCAACCAGCATGCAGAGCATGGCCAGTGCGACTCGTCCGCGGTATTCACGCAGATACGGCAACAGATCGAAAATGATACGCCAGTTGACCGGACCACCGGCGTACTGGCTGTCAGAGCGTGGGCGCACGGCAACTCTCGGCAGAAAAAGGAATGGCTGAAAACACAAAGGGCCTGAACGCAACCGCGTTCAGGCCCTCGAAGTGTACCGCATGTGCGGCAGCTGAGCTGCGCTCAGTCCTCGTGTGGAATCGGGTCCGGGTTACGATCCCAGCCGACCAGCAGCAACGTGGTTGCAATGCCGATCAGCAGACCGATCCACGGCTCGAAGAAGGCCAACGCCGCACCGATGAGCACGACTGCACCGCGGGACGTGTTGTTCTTCGGAATAGCCATGGCGATATAGGCACAGGCAAAGCCGGTCAGCACGAGGGTCAACGACAGCGCGATCCCCAGCAGCGGCTTGAGGCCAGTCAGCAACGGCAACAGGAAGAACAGAATCGGCAGCCCCATTAGATAATAGGAGGCCAAGCCGCTGTGCAGGCTGTCCATCGCTTCCTTGCCCTGCTTCCAGCGCTGCATGATGATCACGTGCACGCCCGTCCAGAGTGCGCCCTGGGTTGGGAAAAACGGCGCACTGATGCCCATCAGCGCATTGCGAATCGCCAGCGAGATGTGTGAGCGCGTGGGGTTGATATCAATATGTTCGTCCTGACGACTTTGCAGCCCCTCACGAATCACTTCGTTACCGGTAACCAGGTCACCAAACAGAATCACGTAAGTGATAAGCGCCAAAGGCATGCCTTGAATGAACATATCCATACTCGGCCAGCCAATAGCAAAGGGCGAGACCTTGGCCCAAGCGTCGCCAAGCGGGGGAATCAGAATGCCCCACTGAATATCGTAGGTCACCTCGCCAACCATCGGCCCGATGATGCCGGCCAGCACAAAGCCTGGCAGCAGGCCCAGCGCGCCGAGCAGAGCGAAGAAGCGATATTTCTCTTTCAACTTGGCCATCGGCAGGCTGAAGGCAAAGATCAGGCAGACCGCGCAGGCGATGGTCGTTGCCACTGGCTGCTGTAGCAGGAAACGGTCTGCGTCGTCGACCAGCACGCGCTTGAGCGCGGCAATGGCAGCGCCAAGAATGATCCCGGCTTTCAGTGTGTCTGGCAGCCAAAGCATGAACCGTTTGCCCAGACCGGTCACCCCCAACAGGAATAGCAATAGGGCAAAGTCCAGAGACAGCGCTGTCATTGCCTGAAAGCGCTCATCCGGGGTCTCGTAGCCTCCGAGCACAAAAGCCAGCACCAGCGGCAACGCCGGTGTAATCCAGCCCGGCGCATAGGGCTCGCCAAAGACGATGATGGACGAGGTAATCAGAATCGAGTGAATCAGGGAGACAGCGACGGCCTCTTCGAAGCTCAGACCGAAGAAGCCGGTCATCAGCGGTACCAGTGAAAGGCCGGTTGCAGCGGCAATCAGCAGACCTTGAAAGAACTCGGGCCAGCACAGCTTGGAGTGATAAAACGGCAAGCGAAAGGTAAACGGCCCCCAGCGCCAACCAGGTTGTTCAGGTTGCGACATACCCATCTCCATATTGTTGATTGTTCTTTTTATTACGCCCACCCGACGGGTGACCTGTCTGCATTATGCCAGCCAGAGCGGCTGCGGGGTGACTAAGGAGTCACCATCACTGTTGTCGATGACGCGAAAGTGCCGCTGCTTATTTGATGATCGTTCATTGCGGCGTTGGCGAGCGCCCACCGCTCAATCCATGATCTCGGTAAAGAACTGACGCATTGCCATGAACGAACGCTTGGCTACCACCGGGTTGTACTCAGCCTTGCCCGGCATCGCCGCGTAGGGGTCGGTAAACGAATGCACCGCTCCACCGTAGCTGATCAATTGCCAGTCAACATTGCCCGCACGCATCTCTGCGGTGAAATCTGCCACCTGATCGTCCGGCACGAACGGGTCATCTGCGCCATGCAACACCAGAACCGGCATGCGGATGGCCTTGGCATCGTTCGGGTCGGGCGTATCCAGGTTGCCGTGGAAAGACACCACACCGCGAATATCCGTACCCGAGCGTGCAAGTTCGAGCACCGTTCCGCCGCCAAAACAGAAGCCGATGGCCACAAGATTATCCGCATCCAGCGGAACTGCCCCCTGCTGCGCGCGCAACACATCCAGTGCGGCATTAACCCGCGCTCGCATCATCGGACGATCGCTACGCACAGTTGTCGCCGCTGCGGCGGCCTCGTCTGCATTGGCTGGCCGAATGTCACGACCATACATGTCGGCAACAAAAACCACATAGTCGGAACCGGCGACTTCTGCGGCCTTCTCTGCGGCGGCGTCGGTCACACCCATCCAGTTCGGCACCATCAGAACCCCAGGGCGGGGCGTGGTGACGGCATCATCAAACACCAGCAGCCCTTCATAGGGCTGGCCGTCGATTTCGTAGGCCATTGTCTGCACCGTCATATCCGCCTGCACCATACCGGCTAGACCGCTCAACACCAGCGTTGTCAGCGTTCGTTTCATTCCTGCCTCCTGAACATTGGTATAACAAGATAGATCAGCATACTCCGCGCGCAGACGCAAAAAAGGGTCTTCGCCGAATATCTGGGCCCGGTTTGCCGTTGCACGCACGCGCAGTTGCTGAGTCAGTATTTCGCCTTCACGGCGAGCCAAGGGGGGGCTGCTTGCCCAGCCCCCCTTGGCGATCCCCCCGGGCACCCGGCTACGCGGCCCTTCGGGTTCGCTGTGTTGCTCGACTTGGCAGGGGCCGGCAGAACTCGGCTCTTCGAGCCTCAAACAGGCTGCCGTCCTTTTTCCTGCCAACCCTGTGCTACTCGCCCGCGTAAACGGGACGAACCCCGAGTGCACACTCCACCACCGGAGCATTCGGTAAACCGCGTTAGGAACATTTCTTGTCGGTTCACCCCTACAGTCCGTGAACAAATACAAAAAAAAGCCCCCTGTTCGTGAGAACAGGGGGCTTTGCTTGCCGCAGAGGGACCGATTAACCGAGCGATTTAACCGCTTCGATCATCTGCACCATGACCTTCTGGGCATCGCCGTACACCATCGAGGTGTTGTCGAGGAAGAACAGCTCGTTCTCGACACCGGAGTAGCCCTTGCCTTGACCACGCTTGACCACATAGGCCTGACGCGCCTGATCGACATTCAAGATCGGCATACCGTAGATCGGGCTGGACTTGCGGGTACGTGCTGCTGGGTTGACCACGTCGTTGGCACCCAGAACGATGGCGACATCGGCCTGTGCAAACTCTTCGTTGATGTCTTCCAGGTCATAAATGATGTCGTACGGTACGCCAGCCTCGGCCAACAGCACGTTCATATGACCCGGCATACGACCGGCAACCGGGTGAATCGCGAAGCTGACTTCCACACCCTGCTTTTGCAGCAGTTTGACGAATTCGTACAGCTTGTGCTGCGCCTGAGCGACCGCCAGACCATAGCCCGGAACGATGACAACCTTGTTGGCGTAGAACATCGAGATCGCCGCATCGGATGCATCACACGACTTCATGGTGCCCTGAATTTCGCCGTCAGAGCCGTCGTCCTCACCACCGAAGTCGCTGAAGATAATGTTGCTGACATGGCGGTTCATCGCCTTGGCCATCATCAGCGTCAACAGCGTACCGGCAGAGCCGACTACGGTACCCGCGATGATCATCGCCGGGTTCTGCAGCACGAAACCCTCGAACGCAACCGCCAGGCCGGTGAAGGCGTTGTACAGCGAGATCACAACCGGCATATCCGCACCGCCGATTGGCGTAGTCAGGAGTACACCCAACGCCAGAGCAACGGCAAAGAACACCAGAATCAGCAGAACCGGAGTCTCTTCTGCGCCGACGATAGCCATCACGGTAACCACCGCACCGACGAACAGCGCAGCACCCAGCAGTGAGGCGTTGACGTATTGATGCTTGGACAAACGCCAGGTCTTATTCATCCGGCCATCGAGCTTCGCCCATGCGATCAGCGAGCCAGAAAGCGCAACCGCGCCGATCAGGCCGCCAAGAATCGCCAGTATGGTTACCACGGGACCATGGGCCAGCGCATTGCCCGACAGCAACTCAGTGGCGGCGATCGCAGCAGCAGCACCACCGCCCATGCCGTTATACAGCGCGACCATCTGCGGCATGTCGGTCATGGCGACGCGCTTGCCGCTGATCCACGCCCAACCAATACCCAGTGCCAACGCGATAACCAGCAGGACCAGGTTGGTAGTCAGGTGCGGTTCGGCGCGTGCGCTGACATCAAAGCCGTACAGAAACGCGGCAGCAACGGCCAGCACCATACCACCACCGGCAACAACAATACCGGACCGAGCGGTAACCGGGCTGGCCATGCGCTTGAGGCCATAAAGGAATAGAAATGCTGCGACAAAGTAGGCCGCGTCAATCAAAAAAGAACTGAACATGGTCTACTTACTCCTTGTCCGCACCGGATGCTTTGTTGGTCGGCTTGAACATTTCAAGCATGCGCTCGGTGACTACATAACCACCCGCAGCGTTACCCGCGCCCAGCAGAACACCAACAAAACCGATCACCTGCTCCAGCGTGGAACCGGCATTCAGCAGCGCCCACATCGCGCCAACAACCACGATACCGTGAATGAAGTTAGAGCCCGACATCAGCGGGGTGTGCAGAATGGCCGGAACGCGGCCGATGATTTCATAGCCGGTAAATGCGGCCAGCAAAAAGATATACAGGGCAACAAAGCCTGTAATGGTAGTTGTCATTTCCATCAAACCGTCCTCAGGCCAGCTGTTCGACAGCGGTGCGCGCTGCCTCATTGCGAATTTCACCGTCGTGGGTCAGTACCGAGCGAGCCAGCACCTCATCTTCCCAATCCAGCGACAGCTCGCCTTCCTTGACCATCAGGCCAACCAGAGCCAACAGGTTGCGGGAATAGAGTTCGGAGGCGTGCTCAGCCAGGTGACTGGCGATGTTCAGCGGCGCAACGATGGTCGCCGGACCGACTTCAACAGTATCGCCGGGCTGGGTCAGCGGCGTGTTGCCACCACCTTCTGCGGCCAGATCGATGATCACCGAGCCGCTCTTCATGCCCATGATCTGCTCTTCGGTCAGAATCTTGGGGCTCGGCTTGCCCGGGATAGAAGCCGTGGTGATGATGGCATCAGCTTGCTGCACATGACGTGTCAGCACATCATTGACCTGCTTCTGCTCTTCAGCAGTCAGCTCGCGGGCATAACCGCCCTCGCCTACTGCCGATACGCCGGTATCGACGAACTTGCCGCCAACCGACTGCACCTGTTCGCGTACTTCAGGACGTACGTCGTAGCCTTCGATCATTGCACCAAGACGCTTGGCAGTCGCCAGTGCCTGCAGACCGGCAACACCGGCCCCCATGACCAGAATCTTGGCCGGACGCAGGGAACCCACAGCGGTGGTCATCATCGGCAGGATGCGATGCAGGTGGGTACCCGCCATCAATGCCGCGTAGTAGCCAGCCAATGCGGCCTGAGACGATAGCGCATCCATTGCCTGAGCCCGGGTAATACGGGGAATCAGCTCCATCGCAAAACAGGTGATACGTTTGTCACGCAGCGCTTTTACGATTTCGGGCTCGCGTTGGGCGTAAATGAAGCAGCACAGGATGGAGCCTTCCGGCATTTCCTGAATGTCTTCCAACGACGGGGCCTGCACTCGGAAGAACAGCCGGGTCTCGGCTGGTGCCGGCGCGACAGCAGCGCCCGCCTGAGTGAAATCGTTATCGGGAATTCGGGCCGCCAGACCGGCTCCGGGTTCAACGCAGGGCTCGATGCCGAGTTTCTGCAACTTGGCAACAACTGCGGGAACCAACGCCACACGCTTTTCGTGGCGCCGGGTCTCTTTTGCAACATACAAACTGATAGCCATGGTCACTCCTGGAAACAGAACGCGCGAAGGATACAACAACTTGCAACAGAAAGCGCATCACTTCCGAGACGATTCAGGACTTTGTTCCAAGCATATTGATCGAGTCAAACTCCTGCTGAACCGCTTGCATCAGCCTTTGATTGTCGTGCTGCCAGGGATGAAAATCGTCACGATAAAAGTCACGATAGGCGCCCCAAAGTCCCGAAAAGAAGCCGGTCCGCCCCCAGAGCCAGCGTATGCCTCGGTACCAGGTGCCCACATCACTGAGCCGACCGTCACGCTTCATCATGTGCCAGACTCCGCGGGTAACATCGCGCAGAAAGAAGAAGGTCGATAGCCGCATTGCCCTGCGTAGCTGCGCACGGTCTCCACACACTTGCATGTATAGATCAAAGGCGACCGCCTTGTGTTCGGTCTCCTCCAGTGCGTGCCAACGCCACACCTGACGCATGGGTTCGATAGCCCCGTCAAACCAGCGCATTTCGCGCAACACCGCATCAGCCATGATGGCGGTGAAATGTTCCATTGCCACGGTATTTGCCAGACGGCGCTCTGGCGTGAAGTGTTTGTTGGCAAAACGAATACGTTGACGAACGGGTTCCGTTAGAGCCTTGACGTCATAACCCTGTTCTTCAAGCAGGCGGTTGTATTCGATGTGTTCGCGGCTGTGATGCCCTTCCTGACCGATGAAGCCCTTGATCAGCTCACGCTGCCTCGGGTCTTCGACACGATCACGAAAGTAACGTACCGAATCGATGAAAAAGCGCTCACCGTCCGGAAACAGGATCGACATTGAATTGAAGAAATGGCTCTTGAACGGGTCACCGCCGTGCCAGTGCTTTGGCAACGGGTTCGGCAACTCGAAGTCGATACGACGAGGATGGATAGCCAGGTCGTCTGGGGTTGCTGCGGTCATGACTCACCTCTTAATGCGCTGCGCTGTTGTTATCTGTTTTGCGTGGACATTGATGTGATTAAGGCATCTTCGACCTATTCAGGCGAATTGACAATGCATATTTTCAACTGACCAGGACTGGCGACAGGCGGCTGAGCCACTACAGTTACCCGTAACAATCTGTTTCAACGCCGATACCAATAACCATGGGGGAACGCTATGAACGCGGTGATAGACGCTCTAAATACTGTCTTCTGGGGATACATCCTGATCTACGGCCTGCTGGCTGTGGGCGTGTTCTTTACCATCCGCCTGGGCGCGCTGCAATTTCTGCACTTTGGCGAAATGATTCGCTCGATGCTGGGCTCGCGGGAAAGTGACAAGTCAGGTATTTCGCCCTTTCAGGCACTATGCACCAGCCTTGCGTCGCGTGTCGGTACCGGCAACATCGCCGGTGTGGCCGTCGCGCTGTATCTGGGCGGAGCTGGCGCTATCTTCTGGATGTGGATGGTTGCTTTGGTTGGTATGGCAACCGCCTATGCCGAGAGCACGTTAGCCCAGCTTTACAAGGTACGAGACGGCCAGGGCCAGTACCGAGGTGGCCCGGCCTTTTACCTGGCCAAGGGGCTAAAGGCGCCGTGGGCGGGGAGTATCTTTTCTATCTGCCTGATCATTTCATTTGGTTTGGTATTCAACGCCGTTCAGGCCAACTCCATAGCCGACGCTATGGAGGGTGCCTTTGGGTTCAACAAACTGGTTGTCGGTGTCGCCATTGCCGCAGTCGCCGGGCTGGTCATCTTCGGTGGCTTGCGATCGATTGCTCGCTTTGCCGAGTTTGTTGTTCCTTTTATGGCTGCGGCCTACGTACTGATGGCACTGGTGGTGCTGGCGATGAATTATTCCGAGGTGCCGGGGGTGCTGGCGACCATCGTCAAAAGCGCCTTTGGTCTGGAAGAAGCGGCCGGCGGCGTCGCTGGCTCGGTAACCGCCGCCATGCTCAATGGCATCAAGCGCGGCCTGTTTTCCAACGAAGCCGGGATGGGGTCCGCGCCTAATGTCGCAGCGACGGCCACACCTACGCCCCACCACCCCTCATCCCAGGGCTTTGTGCAGGCCACCGGGGTATTTATCGACACACTGGTGATCTGTACCGCTACGGCGGTGATGATCCTGCTTTCAGGTGTACTTGAACCGGGCAACGGCGTGACCGGTACCCAGCTGACCCAGCTCGCGCTGGAAACGCATATCGGTGATGCCGGTCGCTATTTCATCGCGTTCGCGATCCTGTTCTTCGCCTTCACCTCTATCGTCGCGAACTACTCGTATGCGGAAAACGCGATGGTCTATCTGGGGCTCGGCGGCAAGCTGGGTATGCTGTCGCTACGCTGCGCCGCATTGGCGATGGTCGTCTGGGGTGCCTATCAGGCGGTCGGCACGGTCTTCAATGCGGCCGATGCCTCAATGGGGCTGATGGCGACCATCAACCTGATTGGTATCGTGCTGCTGTCCGGCACCGTCGCCAAGCTGACCAAGGATTACCTTGCCCAGCGCAAGGAAGGCCTAGTGCCGCACTTCAAGGCAACAGATTATCCGGAACTGGAACACAAGATTGACCGGGACATCTGGTCGTAACGACGTACTGACCTGACCCGGGATGCCCCCCGGGTCAGGTCAGCCCTTGATCTCCTGCAGCGAGTTACCGCCGTCCACTACCAGCATCTGGCCAGTCATGTAGCTACAACCCTCGCTGGCCAGAAACAGCGCCACGCGCGCCACCTCGTCTGGCCGTCCCGGCCGTCCGATCGGCGTATGCCGCCCTGCTTCGAGTTCAGCAGGCAAACTCGATGGGGTGTGAATCCAGCCGGGTGCAATGGCATTGACTGTAATCCCCTGCCCAGCCACTTCGTGGGCGATGGAACGGGTCAGCCCGACCATCGCTGATTTGGCAGCACTGTACCCAGCCGTGCCCGGGAAGGTCACCAGCGGACCGGTCACCGAAGCAATATTGATCACCCGACCAAAACCGGCAGCCAGCATGTGTGTTAGCACCGGCTGACTGACATGCACACAGGTATTGAGGTTGAGGTCAATCTCGCGCTGCCAGTGCTCAAACGCCATACGGTGAAACAGGTCGCCAATCGGCGCTTCAATACCCGACTGGGACATACCGGCATTGTTGACCAGCACATCGATCCGCCCGAATTGCTCGATAACCTGATCGACCAGCTCGGCGGCCTGCTCCGGGTGGGTCAGATCAGCCACCACCGCCAAGCTGCGCAACCGATCCGGGTCCAGTTCGTTCTGCCGCTGAAAAATGCGATTGGTCGTTGAGGTCAATACAACCGTTGCACCTGCGGCATGAAACATTCTTGCGATGGCGAAGCCGATACCGTCGGCACTGCCGGCGCCGGTGACCAGGGCCACGCGGCCCCGGAGATCCGTCATGTCATGCGGCATCACTCAGCCAGCCGCCAAGTGGTACCACCCTTGCCGTCTTCAAGTACGACGCCCATGGCGGTCAACTGGTCGCGGATACGATCAGACTCCCCCCAGTTCTTGTCGGCACGGGCCTGCAGACGCGCTGCAATCAGCGCTTCAACCTCGGCGGCGTCAACCTTACCGGCAGCGCCAGCCTGCAGGAAGGCTTCAGGCTCCAGCTGCAGCACGCCCAGCACTTCGGCCAACTGACGCAAATGTGCAGCCAAGGCGGCCGCAGCTTCCGCATCAGATTCTTTCAGGCGGTTGACCTCACGCACCATTTCAAACAGTACGGCGCAGGCTTCCGGGGTATTGAAGTCGTCGTCCATCGCCGCAGCAAAACGCTCAGCGAAGGCGTCACCACCGGCAGGCACCGCGTCGGGCAGGCCTTTGAGTGCGTTATAGAACCGCTCCAGTGCGCCCTTGGCTTCCTTGAGGTTGTCTTCGGAGTAGTTGATGGCGCTGCGGTAGTGGCTGGAGACCAGCAGATAGCGAACCACTTCAGGATGATACTTTTCCAGCACCTCGCGAATGGTGAAAAAGTTGCCCAGACTCTTGGACATCTTCTCGCCGTCGACACGCACCGCGCCCGCGTGCATCCAGGCGGCGGCGTACAGCTCGCCGGTCGCCGCTTCGCTCTGGGCGATTTCGTTCTCGTGGTGCGGGAACACCAGATCCGGGCCACCGCCGTGGATATCAAAGGTGTTGCCCAGGCAGCAGGTCGACATGACCGAGCATTCGATGTGCCAGCCCGGACGTCCTTCGCCCCAGGGCGAGCTCCAGCTCGGCTCACCCGGCTTGGCGGCTTTCCACAGAACAAAGTCGAGCGGGTCCTGCTTGGCTTCGTCTACCTCGATGCGCGCGCCGATCTTCAGGTCTTCGATCTTGCGGCGCGACAGCTTGCCGTAACCTTCGAACTTACCGACGCGGTAATAAACGTCGCCGTTACCCGGTGCGTAGGCATAGCCCTTGTCGATCAGCGTCTGAATCATGGCGAACATGCCGTCGATGTGCTGACTGGCACGCGGCTCCTGATCCGGGCGCAGTACGTTCAGACGGGCTTCGTCTTCATGCATTGCCGCAATCATGCGCTCGGTCAGTTGCTGAAAGGTCTCGCCGTTTTCATTTGCGCGCTTGATGATCTTGTCGTCGATATCCGTGATATTGCGCACGTAGGTGAGGTCATAGCCGCGGTGGCGAAACCAGCGTGCGACCACGTCAAAGGCCACCATCACACGGGCGTGACCGATATGGCAGAAGTCATACACGGTCATACCGCAGACATACATGCGCACCTGATTGTCGACCAGCGGCTTGAACGGCTCCTTGGTCTTGGTCAGGGTGTTGTAGAGTGCGAGCGCCATCAGCCCCCCCAGGAGTCACGCAGGGTGACGGTGCGGTTGAAGACCATTGCATCGGGTCTGGAATCACGTGAATCGACGCAGAAGTAGCCCTCACGCTCGAACTGGAAACGGTCGTCCAGCGTGGCGTCAGCCAACGACGGCTCGGCACGGCAGCCCGTCAGGACCTGCAGGGAATCCGGATTGATATTGTCGAGGAAGGTGGTGCCCTCTTCGCCCTTGTCCGGATTTGCCGCGTTGAACAGCCGATCATACAAGCGCACTTCGCACTCAATGCTGCTGCTCGCAGGCACCCAGTGGATAACGCCTTTGACCTTGCGACCTTCCGGGTTCTTGCCGAGGGTATCCGGATCGTAGCTGCACAGCAGCTCGACGATGTTCCCGTCAGCATCTGTTACCGCTTCGTCAGCGCGAATCACGTAGCTGCCACGCAGACGCACTTCGCCACCCGGCACCAGACGCTTGTAGCCCTTGGGCGGATCGACCATGTAGTCCTCACGGTCGATATAGATCTCGCGCTCGAACGGCAGCACGCGCTCGCCTATATCCTGTTTGGGATGACGCGGCAGACGCAGCTCTTCGGTCTGACCTTCGGGGTAGTTGGTGATGGTCACTTTCAGCGGCTTGAGCACGCACATGGCACGCGGCGCGTTGGCATCCAGGTCGTCACGAATACAGAACTCGAGAACGCCCATGTCGACCACGCCGTCAGAGCGGGTCACGCCAATGCGCTCGCAGAACTCGCGAATGGCTGCCGGCGTGTAGCCGCGGCGACGGAAGGCACTCAGGGTAGACATACGCGGGTCGTCCCAACCATCCACGTGCTTCTCGTCTACCAGTTGCTTGAGTTTGCGCTTGCTGGTGACAGTGTAGTTCAGGTTCAGGCGAGCAAATTCGTACTGGCGCGGATGTGCAGGCACCGGCAGATTGTCCAGAAACCACTCGTACAGCGGGCGGTGATCTTCAAACTCCAGGGTGCAGATCGAGTGGGTAATGCCCTCGATGGCGTCGGACTGACCATGGGTAAAGTCATAACTTGGATACACACACCACTTGTCACCGGTCTGGTGGTGATGGGCGTGGCGAATGCGATACAGAATCGGATCGCGCAGGTTCATGTTCGGCGCGGCCATGTCGATTTTGGCGCGCAGTACCTTGGCGCCGTCAGCGAACTCGCCGGCGGTCATGCGCTGGAATTGATCCAGGTTTTCTTCAACGCTGCGCTCACGGAACGGGCTGTTCTTGCCCGGCTCGGTCAGATTACCGCGGTATTCACGCGCCTGCTCGGGCGTCAGCTCACAGACATAGGCCTTGCCAGCCTTGATCAGTTCGATGGCCCAGGCGTGAAGCTGATCGAAGTAATCGGAGGCATAGCGCACGCCGCCGCCCCACTGAAAGCCAAGCCATTCAACGTCGGTCTTGATCGCATCGATGTATTCCTGCTCTTCCTTGGCCGGGTTGGTGTCGTCAAAGCGCAGGTGGCAAACGCCGCCAAATTCCCTGGCCAGACCAAAGTTGAGACAGATCGACTTGGCGTGACCGATGTGCAGGTAACCGTTCGGCTCCGGCGGAAAGCGGGTAACGATGTTGCTGTGCTTGCCGCTGTCCAGATCAGCCTGGACGATCTGGCGCAGAAAGTGGCTTGGGGGCGTGGCGTCGGGTTTGTTCATAAGGTCGGCAAAACTCGCTCAGGTGATGCGCTCGGCATCAGGGATTACTCGGGAGCCGGACTATCGCAATAGTCGCGCTTCCCTAGGCCATCATGACCAAAACCCGTATCATACCCGAAACTCGCAGGTGCCTGAATGCAGCAATGCAGGCAGCATCACACCCAACCTGTTCGACTGCCCGAGGAATACCCGATGGTCAAACTGCACACCAACTATGGCGTTATCACCCTGGAACTGTTTGCCGACAAAGCGCCGGTGACTGTCGAGAACTTCAAGCAATATGTTCGCGATGGCCACTACGACGGCACTATTTTCCACCGCGTGATCAGCAACTTCATGATTCAGGGCGGCGGTTTTGAGCCCGGCATGCAGCAAAAAGACACCCGTGATCCGATCAAGAATGAAGCCGACAACGGCGTCGCCAACAAGGTCGGCACCGTCGCCATGGCCCGTACGCCGGACCCGCACTCCGCCAGCGCGCAGTTCTTCATCAACGTTGCCGACAACGATTTCCTGAATTTCTCCGCCCCCACCATGCACGGCTGGGGTTACGCGGTATTCGGTCAGGTTACCGATGGCATGGACGTGGTCGAGAAGATCAAGGCCGTGCGGACCACCTCCCGCGCCGGTCATCAGGATGTACCGGCCGAGGACGTGATCATCGAGCGCGCTGAACTGGTCGACTGAGATCACGCCGCCGATGCGTTATCTGTTTATTTCGGATCTGCATCTGGAAGCGCAACGCCCGGATATCACCCGGGCGTTTTTGCGTCTGCTCGAAACCCGCGCGCCGCAGTTTGATGCACTGTACATTCTGGGCGACTTCTTCGAAGTCTGGCTGGGTGACGACACCATCGACGAACTCGGTCGTGAGGTCGCTGCCGCCCTCGCCCGCCTGACCAAACATGGCACCAAGGTATACCTGATGCACGGCAACCGGGACTTCCTGCTCGGTCGCCGTTTTTGCCGCGCGGCACGCTGCACCCTGCTCAGAGATCCCACCACTGTTGAGCTGAATGGCGAACGTGTGCTGCTGATGCACGGCGACAGTCTGTGCACTGACGACCTGGGTTACATGCGCATGCGCCGCTGGCTGCGCAACCCGGCCAGTCGCTTCATACTGAGAAATCTACCGCAGAGCACCCGCCACAAGCTGGGTCGTAAGCTACGCGACGAAAGCCAGGCGCGAACCCGTATGAAGTCCGCCGAGATCACTGACGTCAACCTCGGTGCAGTTGCCCACACAATGCGTGCTAAAGGCGTGCACACACTAATCCACGGCCACACCCACCGCCCGGCAATCCACGATCTGATGATCGACGGCCAGCCCGCGCAGCGCATTGTGCTCGGGGACTGGGACAAGGCCGGCTGGGCACTTGAGGTGGACGAAAGCGGTAAGCGACTGGAGTCGTTTCCACTGTCGTAGGGGCACGGCACGCCGTGCCCGGGGTCCAGATTGCACGGAACGAGATACCCCCACGAAATACCCCTCGGGCCATGCCGGGCACAGCATGCTGTACCCCTACGCCAAAATGCCCCACACACAACGAGCAGACAATAAAAAACCCCGGCTCTCGCGAGTCCGGGGTTTTCTTGCGGCTTGAAGCTTGCCGCTGCCTCTAAGCCGTCGGCTTAGAGCTTACCTTCCAGCTCCGGTACCGCCTCGAACAGGTCGGCAACCAGGCCGTAATCGGCTACCTGGAAGATCGGCGCTTCTTCGTCCTTGTTGATCGCAACGATCACCTTGGAGTCTTTCATACCAGCCAGGTGCTGGATCGCGCCGGAGATACCGACCGCAACGTACAGCTGCGGTGCAACGATCTTGCCGGTCTGACCAACCTGCATGTCGTTCGGTACGAAGCCTGCATCAACCGCGGCGCGCGAAGCACCCACAGCAGCGCCCAGCTTGTCGGCAACCTTGTACAGCATTTCGAAGTTGTCGCCGTTCTGCATGCCGCGACCACCGGAAATGACGATCTTGGCGCCTGCCAGCTCCGGACGGTCGGACTTGGCCAGCTCTTCACCGACAAAGCTGGAGATACCAGCGTCGTGGGCAGAAGCAACCGCTTCAACCGCAGCGCTGCCGCCTTCGGCTGCAACCGCATCGAAACCGGTGGCACGAACGGTGATGACCTTGATCGCAGCGCTGGATTGTACGGTGGCAATCGCGTTACCCGCGTAGATCGGACGCTTGAAGGTGTCAGCGCTCTCAACGGCAATGATCTCGGAGATCTGATCAACGTCCAGCAGCGCAGCAACACGCGGCAGGTAGTTTTTACCGTTGGTGCTGGCCGGAGCCAGAATGTGGCTGTAAGTGGCCGGCGAGGTCCCTTGTGCCAGCTCAGCGATCAGCAGGGAAACGTTTTCCGGCAGCAGGTTCGCGTAGGCAGCGTTGTCAGCCAGCAGGACCTTGTTGACGCCAGCGACCTTGGCAGCAGCGTCAGCAACGGCAGCACAGCCTGCGCCGGCAACCAGAACATCGATGTCGCCACCGATGGCCTGAGCGGCAGCAACGGTGTTCAGGGTAGCTGCGTTCAGCTCGGCGTTGTTGTGTTCAGCAATAACCAGAATGCTCATGTTCAGATCACCTTGGCTTCGTTCTTCAGTTTGTCGACCAGCTCGTCAACGCTCTTGACCTTGATGCCAGCGCTGCGGGCAGCCGGGGCTTCAACCTTCAGGGTGGTCACGGTCGATGCGGTGCTCACGCCCAGATCTTCCGGCTTGACGACTTCCAGCGGCTTCTTCTTGGCCTTCATGATGTTCGGCAGCGACGCGTAGCGCGGCTCGTTCAGACGCAGGTCAGTGGTAACGATGGCCGGCAGCTTCAGCGCAACGGTCTGCAGACCGCCGTCGATTTCGCGGGTGACCTTGACGCTGTCGCCGTCAACAGCCACTTCAGAGGCGAAAGTGCCCTGAGCGTAGCCAGACAGTGCAGCCAGCATCTGGCCAGTCTGATTGTTGTCGGAGTCGATGGCCTGCTTGCCGAGGATGACCAGCTGCGGCTGCTCTTTATCGACAACGGCTTTCAGCGCCTTGGCGATGGCCAGCGAGTTCAGCTCGTCGGCGGACTCGACCAGAATAGCGCGGTCAGCACCCAGTGCCAGGGCGGTACGCAGTTGTTCCTGGGCGGCGGTTGGGCCGACAGTGACAGCGACGATCTCGGTAGCAACGCCTTTTTCTTTCAGACGTACTGCTTCTTCCACGGCGATTTCGCAGAAGGGGTTCATCGACATTTTGACGTTGGCCAGGTCAACACCAGAGTTGTCCGCCTTGACGCGAACCTTGACGTTGTAATCAACGACTCGCTTAACCGCTACAAGTACCTTCATGATTGCCTCATTCAATGTGTAGCCAAAACTGGGCAGGCCATAATCGTGACTATAATATGAAGATCGTTCACGTTCAGACCAAACAGAGCCCGCCGTTCAAAAGCTCTCTATCATGACTTTCCATGCACAGGCGGTCAATAGGAGCAATTCGACGAAAGGTCTAATAAACGACCAAAACGCCATCTTTGCGTTGGAGCACAAAAAACGGGCTGTTATACTGCGCGGCTTAAGGAAGCGCCGATCAATTCCACACGCCCTCTGCAGGCACTCACGCGTTCAGGTTAAAGGCACGATTCAACATCAGTCCTGTTTAACCGCCAAACGCCTTCCCAGGCATACATGAACGCCAGAGGCATGCGGAATTGATCAGCACTTCCTTCGGATCACGGAAGATCATCAAAGAATCGATACATGTGACGGGCCTAGAGTTAGGAGATAGATTGTGGAACGCGAATTCATGGAGTTTGACGTTGTCATCGTAGGTGCCGGCCCCTCTGGCCTGGCAGCTGCATGTCGAATCAAGAAACAGGCAGCTGAAACCGGTCAGGACATCAGCGTCTGTGTCGTAGAGAAAGGCTCCGAAGTCGGCGCTCACATTCTCTCCGGTGCCGTATTCGAGCCACGTGCTCTGGAAGAGCTGTTCCCTGACTGGAAAGAGCTTGGTGCCCCGCTGAACACCGCCGTTGTTCGCGATGACATCTATATGCTTACCAGCGAAGAGAAGGCAACCAAGCTGCCTGACATGCTCGTCCCCAAGACCATGCACAACCATGGCAACTACATCATCTCCCTCGGCAACCTGTGCCGCTGGCTGGCCGAACAGGCCGAAGGTCTGGGCGTAGAGGTATATCCGGGCTTTGCGGCCCAGGAAGCCCTGATCGACGAGAACGGTGTCGTTCGCGGCATCCTGACCGGCGACCTAGGCGTTGACCGTGAAGGCAACCCGAAAGAGGGTTTCTACACCCCAGGTATGGAGCTGCGTGCCAAATACACCCTGTTCGCAGAAGGCTGCCGCGGCCACATCGGCAAGCAGCTGATCAAGCGTTTCAACCTGGATTCTGAAGCAGATGCCCAGCACTACGGCATCGGCATCAAGGAAATCTGGGACATTGATCCTGCCAAGCACCAGCAAGGTCTGGTTGTGCACACCGCTGGTTGGCCACTGGACATCGTCGGCACCGAAAACACCGGTGGTTCCTTCCTGTACCACATCGAGAACAACCAGGTCGTAGTCGGTCTGATCATCGACCTGTCCTACTCGAATCCGCACCTGTCGCCGTTCGACGAGTTCCAGCGTTACAAGCATCACCCGGTAATCAAACAGTATTTGGAAGGCGGCAAGCGCGTTGCCTACGGCGCACGCGCCATCTGCAAGGGCGGTATCAACTCGCTGCCGAAGATGGTCTTCCCGGGCGGCGCACTGATCGGTTGTGATCTCGGCACCCTGAACTTTGCCAAGATCAAAGGCAGCCACACTGCCATGAAATCCGGCATGCTGGCCGCTGACGCTATCGTCGAGGCCCTGCAAGCTGGCCGCGAAGGTGGTGATGAGCTGAACAACTACGTTGAGAGCTTCAAGTCCAGCTGGCTGTACGAAGAGCTGTTCGCTGCCCGTAACTTCGGCCCGGCGATCCACAAGTTCGGCCCGCTGTTCGGTGGCGCGTTCAACTACATCGACCAGAACTGGTTCGGTGGCAAAATTCCGGTCACCCTGCACGACACCAAGCCGGATTATGCCTGCCTGAAGAAAGCCTCCGAAGCAAGCAAGATCGACTATCCGAAGCCGGATGGCGTATTGAGCTTCGACAAGCTGTCTTCGGTCTTCATGTCCAACACCAACCATGAAGAAGATCAGCCGATCCACCTGACGCTGAAAGATCCGAGCATTCCGCTGGAGAAGAACCTGCCCCTGTACGACGAACCCGCGCAGCGTTACTGCCCAGCTGGCGTCTACGAAGTCGTCAACAACGATGACGGCAGCAAGCGCTTCCAGATCAACGCGCAGAACTGCGTGCACTGCAAGACGTGCGACATCAAGGATCCAGCGCAAAACATCAACTGGATCGCGCCGGAAGGCACGGGTGGCCCGAACTACCCGAACATGTAACGCGCAAGCGCTACAGCGGCAAGCATCAAGGCCGCAAGCAACAAAAAACCGGCCGTTGGCCGGTTTTTTGTTATCTGACAGAGCCAGACAAGACATCAAAATCGATGGTTGCGCGTCAGACCAGATCTCTCACCTGTCCCTGCGTACCTTCCTGTTGCGGCAACACATCCACTGCCACACTGAGCGTGTGGTCTCCACCACCGGTCATCACGCCCTTGAGCGGCGTCACATCAGCGAAGTCCCTGCCCCAGCCAAGAATAATGTAGCGCTCATCCGGCACACAGCCATTGGTAGGGTCCAACTCTAGCCAGCCCCAGCCGGGCACAAATACTGCGAGCCAGGCGTGGGTCGCATCGGCACCCAGCAACTTTTGCTGGCCCGGCGGTGGCAGTGTCTCCATATACCCGCTGACATACCTCGCAGACAGCCCCATTGAACGCAGGCAGCCGATCCCCAGATGCGCAAAGTCCTGACAAACCCCGCGTTTGCTAGCCAGCACATCATGCAGCGGAGTAGCTAGCGTGGTGAACTCCGGATCATAGGTAAACTCGGAGTAAATACGCTGATTGAGATCCAGCACTGCATCAACCAGGTTGCGCCCTGGCGTAAAACTGCCGCGCGCATAATCGGCCAACCCCGGACTCTGGAAAATAAACGGCGAGCTGAGCGCATACAAACGCGCATCAAGCGTATCGCGATTGGTCTGGCGCGGGTCATAGCGCAATTCGTCGACCGCCTGTTCCCAGCTGATGTTCGAGAAAATATCAGCGCTCGCGCGGGGACGCGTCACGATCTCGCTGGTAACACTGACATCCAGACTCTCGTGCAGCGACTCGATCGAAAAGTAGACCACCCGGTTACCGAAAAAATCGGTGCGCTCACGCATGCGATCAGGTATCGGGGTGATTACCAGCTGGGTGTTGCTGCAATCCTGCCAAGGCAACACCCGCGGCAGGATGCGCGCTTCGTTGTGACTCAGGGTCACCGCGCCGCTGTACTGGTAATGCGTGGTATGGCGCAAAAGGTATCTCAATGTAGAGACCTCGATTCAGGGCTGGCCAGTGTAGTGCATGCTGACCAGTTGGCGGGGAGCTTCAACATGACTGAAGTGACTATGCGACAGTGCGTTGGACAGCTCGGACATCGGCTCGATCAGTTGATCCAGCAGATTACTCAAGGCCTCCCGTGCAGCGGGCGAGCCTTCCAGATCAGTCAGGGTTTCAATGTCGACCAAATGCAGGCAGCTGGTTGCCTGAATGATCAACCGCTGCTCCAGATTGCGATAGGGTGAGCTACCCGGTGACGGCAGCTTGGCTATTTGTCGCCCCAAGCGCTTGAGCATATAGCCCACCGAACGCGGGTTGGTCTCATCGAACAGCAGCAGATCGAGAATCGCCAGCGGATGCAGCTGCGAGCGGTAGCGGCGACGATATACCGTTAGATTGTCCGTGGTTGCCAGCACCACCTCCCACAGCGGAATACCAGGCTCATCAGCATCCAGCAGAGCGAGCTTCAGCAGTTCCAGCGAGCCCAGCGTACGCTCGATGAAGCGGCCAATATCAAGGAAGCGCCAGCCGTAGTGATGCGGCATGGTTTCGTTGCAAAGACCAAAAAACGCCGCCAGATCGAGCACCATGGCTTCGAGGTGGCGCTGCCCTACCACCACGCCACGGGCGCGCGACATGCTGTTAAAGTGCTGCCGCAAGCTGTTGATCGCGCGCCAGGTATCATCGCCCAGATGATCGCGAACCGCTCGACTGTTACGCACGAAGTTGCCAAAAATGACCGGCAAGCCTTCGGGCAGGTCGTCGGAGAACAACTGCAGCAAACGATCCCGGGTCACGATGTACTCGCGCGGGAATCGGCTATTGTTCGGCACATTCTCCTCAGTAAAGGCGTCCGGCTCCAACGCGACATCCAGCGCCCGCAGTAGGTCTGGCATCAACTGTGAACCGGTTTCCTGCCGGTCATCCTGCAGCAGACGCGCCAGCGCCTCGCGCAACAAGCGTCCGCGGGTATCCAAACGCTCACCATACCGCCCCATCCAGAACAAGCTTTCCGCCACGCGGCACGGCAGGTCCTTGCCGTCGCGCGTGACGACAATCGGACCAAGCGCCTGACGCAGCAGGCTGATGTGCGGTTGTGGTACCGGCGCCGTCACCCAGACATCCTTCACCAGCCGACTTTTCATCAGGGGTGCGCCGGGTTCGCCGACCCAGGCCAGACCACCGGGCATTACCCGATAATTACGCTCATTGACCGGCTTGGTAAGATCATCCGGCTCGACCAGACTGAAGAACCGCAGCGTTGCGCTCTGACGCTCAAACGTTTTGCTCTGCGGATTGAAACCGGGCACCACCGCAGGTGAGAGATGCCGCTGCGCGGTGAACAGATACGGCTGACGATCCATGCTGACACGCAGGTCTCGCAGCGCTTCCAGTCCCATCTGATCGGCACGATAGACCCGTCCCGGTTTGCTGATGTCACGCAGCACCCAGCCATCCAGCTCGGCACGCACCTGCGCCAACGCCGCAGGTTCGCCGCACCAGAGCGTTTCCCGGCATGGCAGCAGCAACTCTTCCCCCAGCAGCTCGCGGCACAGACTCGGCAGAAAGGCCAGTAATCCAGGATGCTCCAGCACACCGGCACCCAACGCGTTGGCAATATGCACGTTGCCGCAGCGCGCGGCCTGCAACAGACCGGGAACCCCGAGCAACGAGTCAGGACGCAACTCCAGAGGGTCACACCAGGGATCATTGATCTGCCGCAGAATGACATCCACCTGCTTCAAACCACCGAGCGTGCGCATGGAAACCTGGCCATCGCGGACCACTAGGTCATCCCCTTCGACCAGCGAGAAATTCATGTAGTTGGCCAGCCAGGCGTGCTCGAAATACCCCGGGCTGCCTGGCCCCGGCGACAGCAATACAATATTCGCTTGTTCTCGTTGGGTGCTGGCCAGGCTGGATAGGCAGCGATGCTGAGCCTGCAGAAAACCCGCCAGGCGCTTGATCGGTGCATCGCGATACAGGCTCGGCAGCGCACGGGCAAGCGTAATCCGGTTTTCCAGCGCGTAACCGGCCCCAGCAGGCGACTGGGTCCAGTCAGCCAACACCTGCCAGCCGCCACTGCTGTCCCGGATGATGTCGGTGCCGTGGAAGATCAGCAGCGGGCGCTCAACCTGCGGTGGGTCATCGGCCGCCGAGAACAGAAACCCGGGGTGGGTATAAATCAGCTCAGGCGGCAGCAGACCTTCATTAACGATGCGACGCGCGCCGTAGAGGTCATCGAGAATATGCTCCAGCAGACGACTGCGCTGACGCAGTCCCGCTTCCAGCATCTCCCACTCCTCGGTCGGAATGACCCACGGCACGCAGTCGAGCTGCCAGGAGCGCAGCTGTCCCGGATCGTCTTCGTACGGATTGAAGGTAACGCCATTTTCATGCAACAGGTTCTGCGCTTCTTCCGAGCGCGCGGCCAGCACATCCGGGCCAAGCTGGACGAAATCATCCAGCACGCCTTGCCAATGGGCGCGCGGCTGCTGGTTGTCGCCCAGCAGCTCGTCATGTCCGTCGTGCCCTGGATAATCGCCGAGAATGGCGTTGACTGCGGGATCCAGATTGGCAAGGTGTTGCATTGAGCGTTTCCCGATTAAGGCTGGCAGGCAGCCGCGTTAGCTGGTGGCCGAAGATTATAAACCAGAGCTGCCAACAACCGCGCGGCGCAAATCCAGTGTATGCGGATACTCCTGCCCCGGCGCCTGCCGCACTTCGCCAATCTTGCCCTGACTATGCCCATAGTCCCAGAAACGCGCCATGCGTCGGGCCTCTGCTTCATTGGCATTGACGGGGAAGTGCTCAAAGTTGCGCCCGGCCGGGTGCACGACGTGATAGGTGCAGCCACCCACCGAGCGACCATTCCAGTTGTCGACCAGATCAAATACCAACGGTGCCTGGACGGTAATCATCGGATGCAGTGCAGACGGCGGCTGCCATGCACGGTAACGCACCGCCGCAACCAGTTCACCCGGCACACCGGTTGACTGCAGCGGCACTTTGAAACCGTTGCAGGTCAACTGGTAACGCGCAGGGTTGAAGTCATGCACCTTGACCTCCAGCCGCTCGACGGATGAGTCGACATAGCGAGCCGTCCCGCCCCCTGCAACCTCTTCACCCAGCACGTGCCAGGGCTCAATCGCCTGACGCAGCTCGATGCGGGTATCTTCGTATTGGACCTCACCCGCATGCGGGAAGCGGAACTCCAGAAACGGCGCGAACCACTCTTCACGGAAATCAAACCCGTGGGCACGCAGGTCGCGCAATACGTCGCACAGATCACGCCACAGGTAATGCGGCATCATCCATTTGTCATGCAACGCCGTGCCCCAGCGCGCCAGCGGTTGGCGGTAAGGCTTGGCATAGAAGCGAGCGACCAGCGCACGAATCAACAGTTGCTGCATCAGGCTCATGCGCTCATGCGGCGGCATCTCAAATCCACGCAGTTCCAACAGGCCAAGCCGGCCGGTCGCACTGTCGGGTGAATACAGCTTGTCGACACAGAACTCGGCGCGATGGGTATTGCCGGTGATGTCGGTGAGAAGGTTACGCACCAGCCGGTCGACCAGCCAGGGCTGAGGTGCATCCCCCGACGGCATCTGGGCCAGCGCAATCTCCAGCTCATACAGCGCTTCATACCTAGCCTCGTCAACCCGTGGCGCCTGACTGGTCGGCCCGATGAACATGCCGGAAAACAGATAAGACAGGCTCGGGTGGTGCTGCCAGAAGGTCAGCATGCTGGCGAGCAGGTCCGGACGACGCAGAAAAGGTGACTCGGCAGGCGTTCGCCCGCCCAGGGTGACATGGTTACCGCCCCCGGTGCCGGTATGGCGACCATCGAGCATGAACTTCTCGGTACCCAGCCGCGTCTGCCGTGCCTCCTCGTAGAGAATTTCGGTGTTACGCACCAGCTCCGGCCAACTGGCCGCCGGCATGATGTTCACCTCAATCACGCCCGGGTCCGGCGTAATCATGAACTTCTCGATGCGGTTGTCCGACGGTGGCGCGTAGCCCTCAATACAAACAGGCAGATTAAGCTCGGCTGCCGTGTGTTCGATACAAGCCAGCAGCTCCAGATAGGACTCCAGCCGAGCCAATGGCGGCATAAAAATAAACAGCTTGCCGTCGCGCGGCTCGATACACAGCGCGGTGCCGACTACACCGCTTTCGATCAGCTCCGGCCGCTGCTCCTGCCAGTCCTGACCGGCAGCAACATGGTGAAGCGAGCCGTCTTCGCTGGCGTATAGCGCGCTGTAGCGACTGGCCACCTCGCCGTGCAAGTCAGGCAGCGGGCCCTGCTCCTCGAAGAGCGAAGCCGGCTGAGCCTCCTCGCGACGCGCGATCGGCAGCGCCGACAACGGCAACCGCAGCCCCATGGGTGAATCGCCCGGCACCAGATAGAGTTGCTCGCGACGCAGCGGCCAGCTGCCACTGAGCCAACCGCCCTGCTCCGCAGCTGTCAGCGGCAACGTGTAGCCGACTGTCGCATCCAGTCCGCGCTCCAGCAGCCGCGCCAGGCGCAGACGATTGTCGTCATCCTTGAGGTCTTCACCACGCAGGTCGACGTCAATCGGCTGGGTGCGCTCCAGCCACAGATAGTAATAGGCGTCTTCAAAACAGGGGATCAGATGCTTCGCCGACACCCCAAGGCGTCGTGTCAGTGCTTGTGCGAACTGGTGCGCTTTCGCGTCGTCCACGCCGTAGTCCCGAGCCATATCGGCCAGCCAACGGTCGTCCTGCCACATGGGCTTGCCGTCGCGGCGCCAGTAGCACGCCAGCGCCCAACGCGGCAGCGGCTCACCCGGGTACCATTTGCCCTGTTGATAGTGAATCAGCGAATGAGGCGCAAAATGCGGGCGCAGGCGCCGCAGCAATGCCTCAGAAAGCCCTCTTTTGGTTGGCCCTTGCGCAGCGATGGTCCATTCTGGTGCATCCATATCGTCAATGGAGACGAAGGTTGGCTCGCCGCCCATGGTCAAACGCACGTCCAGCGCCTGCAACTGCGCATCTACCTGTTCACCCAGCGCGAGGATGTCGGCCCACTGGTCTTCGCTGTATGGTTTGGTTACTCGCGGGTCCTCGTGCACCCTGGTGACGCTCATATCAAAGGAAAAGGTCACCTCGCACGGTTCGGTTGCACCGGTAATGGGCGCAGCACTGGACGGCTCTGCCGTGGCAGCCAGCGGCAGGTGCCCTTCTCCGGCCAGCAGCCCCGAGGTTGGATCCAGTCCGATCCAGCCCGCGCCCGGCACAAACACCTCGGTCCAGGCGTGCAAATCGGTAAAATCGGTTTCGGTACCGGACGGACCGTCCAGCGCCTTGACGTCGGCCGTCAGTTGAATCAGATAGCCTGAAACAAACCGCGCAGCTAGGCCCAGATGACGGCAGATATGCACCAGCAGCCAGGCCGAGTCACGGCACGAGCCACTACCCAGCGTAAGCGTCTGCTCCGGGCTCTGCACGCCGGGTTCCATGCGGATCATGTACTGAATATCGTCCGCCAGACGCTGGTTCAGGCTGACCAGAAAGTCGGTGATTGAGCGCTCTTCCCGCTCAACCGCCGCCAGCCATTTTGCCAGCTTGGGCCCCGGCTTTTCGGTTTCCAGATACGGTGCGAGTTCCTTTTTGAGTGCATCTTTATAGGCGAAAGGAAAGTGCTCGGCATACTCCTCGACAAAGAAATCGAAGGGGTTGATCACCGTCATCGGCGCGACCAACTCAACCTCAATACCGAGGCTGGTCATCTTCTCCGGAAACACCAATCGCGCCACATGATTGCCGAACGGATCCTGCTGCCAGTTGATGAAGTACTCACCTCCGCTAATCTTGAGGCTATAGGCATCGACTGGCGTGCGGCAGTGCGGTGCAGGACGCAACCGTATCAGATGGGGCGCAACCGAAATCGGCTTGTCGAACTCGTAGTGGGTCTCATGCCGGAGTGCAACGCGAATAGTCATGTTCCGTTATCCCATCAATGTATGCGGTCAATCCATCCAACCGGTCAACGAAGCAATGCCTGTGCCAATAGGAAGGCGTCGAATTTAGTTAACACGGTTGAGTGACAATTGTTCGAGAGCACCTATTACTTCATGCCCCGATCCGGTGCATCTGGTATGGCAATTGCAAGTTGCAGAGTATCCCTTCCCCTGGCGGACAGAGTAGCTGAATGAGCAAAGTAAACTGGGACGATTACACATCCAACGGCTTCTACGATGAACTGATCAAGGCACCAGGCCAGCCGCGACCGGAGGCGGAGCTACTGTGTCAATACCTTGCCAACCTCGACGCCCGTGAGTTGAGCGAGCACAAGACGGCGGCCGAAGTCGCCATCCAGCTGATGGGCATTACCTTTACTGTCTATACCGAAGGCAACATGATCGACCGGGCCTGGCCCTTCGATATTGTGCCGCGCATCATCCCTCTGACCGAATGGCAGAAGACCGACGCCGGGCTCAAGCAGCGGGTGCAGGCGCTCAACATGTTTATCGACGACCTTTACCACGACCAGAAGATCGTCAAGGACGGCATCGTGCCCCGCGAGGTGCTGGCCCAGTCGGTCAACTTCCGTCCGCAGTGCGTCGGCATTTCCACACCACACAACGTCTGGGCACATATCTGCGGCTCGGATCTGGTGCGCGACAACGACGGCACCCTCTACGTGCTGGAAGACAACCTGCGGGTTCCATCCGGTGTTTCCTACATGCTGGAAAACCGCAACGTCACCAAGCGCGTCATGCCGGACCTGTTCGCCGCCGGCCAGATTCAGCCGGTCGACGACTACACCGCGCAGCTGTACGACATGCTCGCCTCGCTCTCGCCCAGGCCCGGCGACGATCCCTGCATCGTCATCCTGACCCCCGGCATCTACAACTCGGCCTACTACGAGCACTCCTACCTCGCCCAGCAGATGGGCGTTCAGCTGGTTGAGGGCACGGATCTGGTGGTTGGCGACGACGACTGCGTCTACATGCGCCGTATCGACGGGCTGGCGCGGGTCGACGTGATCTATCGCCGGGTCGACGACATGTTCATCGACCCGGAGGTGTTCAATCCTGACTCCATGCTCGGCGTACACGGCTTGATGCGCGCCTGGCGCAAGGGCAATGTGGCGCTGGCCAATGCCCCGGGCGCTGGCGTAGCGGACGACAAGGTGATCTACGCCTTCGTCCCGAAGATCATCGAGTACTACCTCGGCGAGCAGCCGCTGCTGCCGAACGTCCCGAGCTACCTGTGCATGTTCGAGGACGACCGCAAGTATGTGCTAGACAACCTCGACAAGCTGGTGGTCAAGCCCGCCAACGAGTCCGGCGGATATGGCATGCTGATTGGCCCGCACGCCAGCAAGAAGGAGCGCGAGACCTTTGCCGAGCTGATCAAGGCCAACCCGCGCAATTACATGGCTCAGCCAACCCTCAGCCTCTCTACTTCACCGACCCTGTGCGGCAACAACGTCGAGCCCCGTCATGTGGACCTGCGACCGTTCATTCTGTCCGGGGAATCGACCTGGGTTACTACCGGCGGCCTGACCCGGGTCGCGCTCACCAAGGGATCGCTGGTCGTCAACTCCTCGCAGGGCGGCGGCAGCAAGGACACCTGGATCGTAGACCTAGCGGGGAACTGACCAATGCTTTCACGAGTTGCCGAAAACGTTTACTGGATGGCCCGCTACCTGGAGCGCGCCGAAGACACCGCGCGCCTGTTGAGCGTGAACAGCCACCTGTTGCTGGACCTGCCGCGCGCGACCAAGCTCGGCTGGGCCGAGATCATCGCCATCACCGGCAATGATGAATTGTTCGACGAGTTCTACCCCACCCGTGACGAAGCCAGCGTGCTGTCATTCATGTGTGGTGACCGTCGCTACCCCGGCTCGATCCTCAGCTCGCTGGCCGCCGCGCGGGAAAACCTACGTACCACCCGCGATGTCATCCCGCGGGAGATCTGGGAAGAGGTCAACCAGCTGTACCTGAGCGTCAAGGAACAGGTTGGCTCGGGTATCACCCCGCGTCGCCGAGATGCGTTTCTGGGCCGGGTGATCCGCAGCTGCCAGACCGTCAACGGGCTGATAGAAGGCACCCTGAGCTTTACCCCGGTCCGCTCCTTTCTGATGCTCGGTCGCCAGCTGGAACGGGCTGACATGACCACCCGGATCATCGACGTACGCTCAGCCAACCTGCTGCCACGTAGTGGCGAAGACCTTAAGCCGTTCGAGACCCTGCAGTGGATGAGTGTGCTCAAGTCACTGACCGGCTATCAGATGTACCGTCAGCATGTGCGCCTGCGTATCCGAGGACCGGACGTGCTCAGCTTTCTGCTGCAGGACAGGTTGTTCCCGCGCAGCGTCGCCTGCTGCATGGACCGACTGGCCGAAGCGCTGCAGACACTTCCACGCCACGAACTGGCTCTGACAGAAGTTGAAACCTGCCGGCAGGACCTGAGCAAGCCGGACGTCACGCTGCTCGCGGTCGAACCGGACCGGTTGCACGACTTTGTTGATGAAATACAAATCGATTTTGACGAACTGCACGCGGCAATCAGCCAGACCTACTTTGCCCAGCAGGAGCTCAATCAGAGCCAGAGTCAGAGCGCGAGCTGAGGCCCCCCGCCGCCGAGGCAACAGTAGCTCGGCGGCGGGACACCTCAATCAAGCAGCCACGATCGGGATCAGGCGCGGGCGGGTCGGATTGGACGGTAGCGGGGGCAAGCCGTGAGCGGCTCTGGCGCGCTGACAGTCCGGGCTGTCCAGCCCGTTTTCACCGTGAAAGGGGAAGTCACGGCAAGGACTCGGGCGCTTCTCGTAGATACTGCAGCGAACGCCCTCACCGACCGTTCCCATCAGACCCACACAACGCGGCTGGGGCTGATTGGTACCCTGCATGCAGGCACGGTACGGTGTTATCTGTTCAGTAAGCTGGGTGGGTACGTCACCCCCTGGGGCACTATCGGTTTCTCCCCAGTAAAAAGACACCCTGAATGTGGCGCAACAGGCACCGCAGTTCAGACAGGGCGAATGTTCGCTCATTTCATCGCAATCCTTATGTTGCTCCGGTGCGCGTTTTTTACTCCGCGCCGCGTCGCCGCACAAGAGGCCTGAAGCGGTGGCCCTGACTTTATTTTGTAACCACCATCACGACGCTGGATAACTGACCATTTGGGCGCTACAGCGCTTTCTGCATCGCCGCCGGACAGGCTACTATCGACGGTTCACGAACAAGACGGATAACTCCATGGCAAACAGCAACTGCATCGCCGGTATCGACCTGGAACGACTCTCGCGCATCGGCACTCACCTGCAATCGGCCTACATCGACGCGGGCAAGCTGCCGGGCGCTCTGACTCTGGTTGCGCGCCGTGGCCAGGTTGTCTATTGCGAGGCGCAAGGCCTGCGAGATGTCGAACGCGGCCTGCCGGTCGAGCGCGACACCCTGTTCCGCATCTACTCGATGACCAAGCCGATTACCTCAATAGCGCTGATGCAGCTGTACGAGCAAGGCCACTTCCTGCTTGATGATCCGGTAGCCAAATATATCCCCAGCTGGAGTAACCTGCGGGTCTATAAAACCGGTAGCCACCCGCAGATCCTGACCACGCCCTGCGAGCGCCCCATGACCATCCGCGACCTGCTGACCCACCAGTCCGGTCTGACCTATGGTTTCATGAATCGTACCAACGTCGACGCCGCCTACCGTGCGCTAAAACTCGACGGCGGCCCCGGCCTGACCCTCGACCGCCTGATCGACGAACTGTCACGGCTGCCGCTGGAGTTTTCACCAGGCACCGCGTGGAATTACTCGGTGGCGACAGACGTCTGCGGTTATCTGGTGCAAGTATTGTCTGGCATGAGCCTGGACGACTACTTCAAGCGCCATATCTTCGACCCGCTGGAGATGACCGACACCTTCTTCACCGTCCCGGCCGACCGCATCCCGCGCTTCGCTGCCTGCTATCAGTTCCAGCCCGGCGGCAGCTTCAGCCTGCAGGACGACCCACAGGACTCCAGCTTCACCAAAGCCCACGGCTTTCTCTCCGGCGGCGGCGGCCTGGTCTCGACCATCGACGACTACTACCGCTTTGCCCAGGCACTGGCCAACGGAGGTGAGCTGAACGGTGCCCGCATTATCGGCCGCAAGACGCTTGAGTTCATGCGCATGAACCACCTGCCCGGCAACCAGGACCTACCCGGTGTATCCGTCGGTTCCTTCAGTGAAACCCCCTACGAAGGCAGCGGCTTCGGCCTCGGCTTCTCGGTCAAGATCGACGTCGCCAAATCGCAAACAAACGGCTCGGTCGGTGAATACGGCTGGGGCGGCATGGCCAGCACCAACTTCTTCGTTGATCCAGTCGAGGACCTGTTGATGGTGTTTATGACGCAGCTGATTCCGTCGTCGAGTTATCCGGTGCGGCAGGAGTTGCGGGCGATTGTGAATGGGGCGTTGGTGGATTGAGGTTTGAAGGCTGCTTTACCGTATAGCACTGACGCCGCTGGATAGTCTCAACTCGCTGCAGTTCGTCGTTAAGGCTGATTGCCAAGCCAGCAGGTGATTCGTTTTTCGCCTTTACGGCGAGTCAGGGGAAATACCTGCCCATTTCCCCTGACTCGCCCTATGGCACCCCGGCCGCACGGCCCTTCGGGTCCGCGCTGCGGCATATGTTTGCGTAGGGGCGCGGCATGCCGCGCCCGCCTCACACGAACACCAATCCGTCACCCAATCGTCACACTCCCCTGCCACCATCGGGCTATCCCACGCCCGAGTGCATCATGAGCGACGCGCAACACCTGATCCAACGTCATCTCCCCGAGCACGCCCAGCTCGAAGCCTTGCTGCATCAGGCTGCGCGCCATCTTCGTGTTACCACCCCACTCAAGGTGCCTGTCAACGGTCTGGATATTCCAATCCGGGTGATTGAACTCGGTAGCCGCTCACCGCAAGCGCCGGTTATCGGCTTCTTTGGCGGTGTGCACGGGGTTGAGCGAATCGGTACACAGGTGCTCATCTCCTGGCTGCACAGTCTGGTCAATCGGCTGGACTGGGACGATCAGCTGCGCGAGCAGCTGGAACGCGTGCGGCTGCTGTTCATGCCGATGATCAACCCCGGCGGGATCTGGCATCACCGGCGCAGCAATCTCAATGGCGTCGACCTGATGCGTAACGCGCCGGTCGATGCGATGGGGCCAGTACCCTGGCTGGTAAGCGGGCATCGCATCAGTCGCCGTCTGCCGTGGTATCGGGGAAAGCTGGGCGCTCCCATGGAAGCGGAAGCGGCTGCGGTTGTCAGCACGGTGAAACAACGTCTGCTCTCGGCGCCTTTCTCCATGAGCGTTGATTGCCACAGCGGATTCGGACGTCGCGATCGACTCTGGTGCAGTTACGCGCGCAGTCACAAGCCAATCGAGCATATCGCCGAGGTGCTGCGCCTCAAGCAACTGTTTGAGCAGACCTATCCGCACCACCACCCGTACATCATCGAACCGCAATCGATCAACTACACCACCCACGGTGATCTCTGGGACTACCTCTACGATCACGGGTTGGAATACCAGCCGAACAACCTGTTCCTGCCATTTACCCTGGAGATGGGCTCCTGGCTGTGGGTGCGCAAAAATCCCCGGCAGATGTTCGACTACTTCGGCTATTTCAACCCGGTCATCAGCCATCGCAAGCGCCGAGTGCTGCGCCAGCATCTGCCGTTGTTCGAGTTTCTCACCAACGCCACCCGCTGCTGGCAAAACTGGATTCCCGCGCCACAAAACCGCGACCTGCTTACCCGGCAGGCGTTCGACCTGTGGTTTGTCGACAAGCCTTAACCATCCCGTCGTCAGTCTGTCACACCACGCTGCCACCCTTCTGCCCCAGCCCAAACATCATCAGGAGCAGGAAATGAGCGGATTCAACCGGCGTGACTTTCTTCGTGTTTCAGCACTTGCTGTTGGCACTATCGTGGTATCAAGCGGCCTACAGGGCTGTCTTTCCAGCAGTTCGTCGGACGACGCAGCGCGCGAGCTGAGCTTCAGCCACGGCGTGGCCAGCGGTGACCCGCTCGCTGACCGCGTCATCATCTGGACCCGCGTTACTCCGCTCGATGGCCGCAGCGCCGACATCAGTGTCGGCTGGGAAATAGCGACCGACGCGGCGTTCACCGACCTGGTTCACAGCGGCACAGCAACCACCGGCGCAGCACGTGATTACACCCTGAAGGTCGATGCGCAGAACCTGCTGCCCGGCACCACTTACTACTACCGGTTTAAGGCCGCAGAGGTAATCTCACCGGTCGGCCGAATGAAAACCCTGCCGGCAGGCAGCATCGATCAGGTGCGCTTCGCGGTGATGTCCTGTTCCAACTACCCGGCGGGTTACTTTCACGTCTACGCAGCCGCTGCGGCGGAAGCGGATGTCGACGCGGTCATTCACCTGGGTGACTACATCTACGAATACGGCAATGGTGGATACGCTACCCAAGACGCGGCAGCGCTTGGCCGCCTGTTGCCCGAAAACAATGCCGGCGAGCTTCTTTCGCTGACCGACTACCGCCGCCGCTATGCGCTGTATCGCACCGACACCGACCTGCAGTCGCTGCACGCAGCCGCGCCCTTTATCGCTGTGTGGGATGACCACGAGGTTGCCAACGATACCTGGCGTAACGGTGCAGAAAACCACAACGACGGCGAAGGTGACTTTACCGCCCGCAAACTGGCAGCGCTGCAGGCTTATTTTGAATGGATGCCAGTGCGCCCTGCTTCGGCCGACGACGAAGAAACCATCTATCGCCGCTTCGACTTCGGTGATCTGGTCAGCCTACATATGCTTGATACCCGCATCATTGGCCGCGACCAGCAACTGGACTATGCCAACTACATCGGCGCCGGTGGCTTTGACGCAACGGCTTTTGCTGCCGACGTCAGCGACAGCAACCGCACCCTGCTCGGCCAGACGCAGCTGGACTGGCTACAGACCCAGCTCGCGACCTCGACTGCCATTTGGCAAGTGCTGGGCCAACAGATCCTGATGGGCCGTATGCTGCTGCCAGCGGAGATGCTGACAGCACTGCAGAACCCCGGCTCAGGTGATCTGACTACCCTGCTGACCGAGCTGGTCACCATCAAACTGCGCCAGCAAGGCGGCGACCCGACACTGACAGCAGCGGAAATCGCGCGTATTGAAACCGTGATTCCCTACAACCTCGATGCCTGGGATGGTTACGCTTACGAACGCGAAGTGCTGCTGGGCACCGCTCGGGGTCTGAATCAGAATCTGGTTGTACTGGCTGGCGACACCCACAACGCCTGGGCTAACAACCTGGCCACCCTCAGCGGTGATGCGGTCGGCGTGGAATTTGCGACCGCGTCAGTCAGCTCACCGGGCCTGGAAGAGTATCTGGGGCTGAGCGATGCCGAGGTGCCAGCTGCCGAGCAGGCCATTATCACGCTGGTCGACGGCCTGGACTATCTGAATGCCAATCAGCGCGGCTATTTGATGGTGACCTTCACCGCCAATGATGCGGTTGCTGACTGGCGCTTCGTTGATACCATCAAGGCACCTACCTGGAGTCTGGATACTACGCGCGCCAAAAGTCTGCGTACGCTGCCCGGCGCGGCCAACAGGGTGCTGGTGCCGGTCATCAGCTAGCGGCTGTGCGAGCCTGACCGTTTGCCCGAGCTGCGGCTGCTCGGGCAAACGGCCCTAGATATCGACCTTGCCACGCAGTTGCTTGGTCTGCCCCCGCTTGACCTTACCGTCTACCCGTTTGACCTGCGAACTGCGGGTCGGACGGGTCGGGCGGCGCTTCTTCTGTACCACTCCCGCAGCCAGAATCATCTCACGCAGCCGGTTGATGGCATCCTCGCGGTTCATTTCCTGGGTACGGAACTGCTGCGCCTTGATGATAATCACGCCATCACTGGTGATGCGTGAATCGCGCAGCGCCAGCAGACGTTCCTTGTAGAACAGCGGCAGGCTGGAGGTGTTGATATCAAAGCGCAGGTGGATCGCGCTGGAAACCTTGTTGACGTTCTGGCCACCCGCGCCTTGCGCGCGCACGGCCGTCATTTCGACTTCCCAGTCGCCGAGCTGAACCTGATTGGAGATAAAAATCATGGCGGCACCGTTGGTGTATAAGCTGAAACGCCGGCGCTCCCGCGCAGACGTCAACCCGCGCAGCATACGCCGATGCCGCGCGTCAGGCAAAAGCCGGATCAGCCCTGGGCTTGCCGCAGGAAGTTGATAATCCAGTCAAACATCAAGTCGCTGTCGAGGTCTGCATGCAATGAAACTTTGCCAGCGCGCACTCTGGCAGGAGGAATAGTCAGGCTGCGCATATCCATCAGCGCTTCGGAGTAGCCCTTCTCGAACTCGGGGTGCCCCTGCACACTGAGGAAGTGGCTGCCGTACTGCAGCAGATAGTTCGGGCAAAAATCGCTGCTGGCGACTACCTGCGCCTGCGGCGGCAGCTCGACCACTTGATCCTGATGACTGACAATCAGGTCCAGCTTATCCTGAACCGGCTGCATCCAAGGCTTGGGCTCAAGAATCTGGTTGAACGACACGCCTACACCCCAGCCACGGTCGGATTTTTCAACCTGCCCGCCCATGGCTGTCGCCATGACCTGATGACCAAAGCAAACACCAATCAGCGGCTTGCGCAGATCCCACAGCTGAGTAATGAAGCGCTCAAGCTCGCGGATCCACTCCTGCTCCTCGTAGACACCGTGCTTACTGCCGGTAATCAGGTACACATCGCACTCATGAGGATCGCCGGGCAACTCGCTCTTGTGCGCAGGATAGATACGGTAGTCCATCTGCGGCAGACGCTTGCGCAACGCCAGTTCGAACATCTCCGGATAGTTACCGTGCGCGGGCAGCAGGCTCTCGTTCACGTCATCACACTGCAACAGACCTACTTTCATGCGTGTTCCTTTCCTCAAAACGGCGCCGTTACGCCAGCAACTTGATATTGGCGTCCTGCCTGGTGTTCATCCTCACAGCCCGGCACCCCCTTGCGGATGCAGGCGGAAAAGTCGTCGTCCGGCGCCACTGCCCTCGCCCGCTCGGTTATCCGGCCTCGGCGCCGAAGCTCCGCCAACGAATAGCCCGGCTGCAGCCCCTCCTCGCGATACACATAGGCATCCAGGTAGCCACTGAGCAGCAAACGAATATCCGAGCGCAAATCAGGCCGAATACGCTGCATCAGACGGAACACCACGTTGGTACAGTTGGCGTGTAGCGTGTGATAGAAGCGCGGCGACACCGCCAGCCGGTTGGCTACCTCAACGTAGCCCAGCAGCAGCGCCCGGCCTGCGGCTGGCGTCAATCGGGTTCGATAAAGATACATGTCCTCATCCCGGTAGTTGGTGCGCACCTTGATGATGTCCTGTTCTTCACTGGCCACGATATTGAGTTCGAAATGCTTGAAGAACCCGGCAATCGCCGAATAGTCTCCGCCACGGGCGCGGCGAATCTCAACCGACCAGGTCGAATACCGACCATCGGCAAAACCGAAGGAAACCAGCATATGGGCAATTGAGCGATGGCCCCAGAACGACAGCAGCATATCTACCGATTGCAGCGTCGAAAGCGCGTACTCGCGGCTCTGCCAGCGGATGTCGTAATCCTCGGCACTACGCCAGTTAAAACAGCGCACCCGCTGCAGCCGCAGGGTATCGCCGTCCACTGTCCCCGTGGTGGTGTAGGCCATGTCATCAGCCCAGTCGCAGTCGCCCCGAGGCAGGACGCCACGCCACCAGAGCAGCACAGGCCCAAAGGCGGCGAGGAAGCACAGGAATGCATCGAGCGACTCACCACGGGAGTTCAGACTAAGCACCACGGTCATAACCAGCAGCCAGCAACTCAGCGGCAGATAACGCAACCACAGACGACGCGGACGATGGAACCACAGCGCCGGGATCGCCCAAAGCGACACCAGCACTACCATCAAAGCCTGCACAGTCTCCAGCATGACGCCTCCCCAACGGATCGCCGTTGAATACAGCGCCCTACAGGCTCGCAGTCTACACCCTTGGCGCATCGCTGCCATCCGTCACAATAGCTATACTCAGCCATGGAGAAAGGAGAAAACAGCATGAGCAGATGTATCCTTGCATTGATGTTGCTGTTAACTGCCAGCGCCACCAGCGCAGACGAAGCAGACGACTCCGACCTGGCGCCCTGGGCCATCGACACTATTACCCCTATTCACGACCGCGTTACCCGTTGGGTCGACAACACCGCCCGCAATATCGACGGCTTTTTCGGCACCATCGACAGCCACACCATCGATAATGAATCTTACCTTCGTCTGAGCACCGATGTTGACTGGCGCGAGTCCGATGGACTGGAGATTGATCAGGGCATCCGCTTCAAACTGGATGTCCCCACCACTGAAGAACGTCTGCGGCTGATTATTGAGAGCGACCCTGAAGAAAGCCGTGGCACCCTGGAAGAACAAGGTGCCGAACGGCTGCGCAATGACACCAATGATCTGGGTAGCACAGTGGCAGGGCTGAGTCGAATCGGCAGCCGCGACAAGCGCGAGGGCTGGCAGACCCGGCTCGGTGCCGGCGTAAAACTGCACTGGCCGGTCAATCCGTACCTGCGCTACAGCGCCGAGCGGCTCTGGCAGCTGGGCGACAGTCCGTGGCAACTATCCAGCTACAACCGCGCCTCCTGGTTCGAACATGACGGTTATTCTGCGCGCTCCCGTTGGGACGTCGGTCGGCCACTGGACAGTACACGCCACCTGCGTTTTGTCAGCCAGCTGCAATGGCAGGAGGATTACGACAAGCTGGAATTTTCGCAGAGCGCGCAACTCAACAAGGTACTGGGCAAACGAAGTGCCATTCGCTACGCCGCAGTCATGGTCGGCGGCAGCGCGTCCAGTCCCAGGGTCAATGACTACTACCTGCAGGCCAACTATCGCCGCGACATCCATCGCCAGTACCTGTTTTGGGACCTGGTCCCCGAGCTGCATTTCCCACGCGAGGCGGACTTCAAGCCACGCTGGGCCCTTAGCCTGCGGCTGGAAATGTTATTCAGAGCCGAACTGACGCGAGATTGAGCAACACAATCAGGGGCATTGCCTATACTGCCAAGAAGTCAGGATCTCTGTTCCCACGTGCACCATGGATGATCACACAATGCAAACCCGCTCGGCACAGAGTAGAGACACGCTGCGGTACTTCTTGCTCATCTGGTTACCGCTGACACTGCTGGCCGTCGTCGTAACGGTTGGCCTGCTCTATAACCAGCGGCAGAGCCTTCAAGACAGCGCGGCGATAGAGCAGCAAGCGCAGGTAATGTCCGCCCGGATGCTGCTCAGTGACCGACTGGAAAGCATCCAGGCTGATATTCTCTACCTTGCCAGACAGCTTGCTCTGCTTGAGTCCGATGCGCAGTCAGCAGCCACTTTTGATGCTTTTCAGCGCTTCCATCCTCAGTACTATCAAATTCGCCTGCTCGATGAGCACGGCTACGAACAGGTTCGCGTCGAGCTGGTCGGCAGCCAACCTCAGGTACTGCCGCCGGCAAAACTGCAGGACAAAAGCCACCGTTACTATGTTCAGTTAGGGCTGCAACAGCCCGTCGGCAGCGTCTATCTGTCGCCATTCGACCTGAACGTAGAACACGGAGAGATCGAGCGCCCTTTTCAACCAACCATCCGCGTCGCGACTCCGGTTGCCGGCGCAGACGGCCGAACTCGTGGTCTGCTGGTGATCAACTACCGGGGTCAGTATCTGCTCGATGCACTTGCCGCAATGGACAAACCCAATGGTGCCGCCCTCTGGCTGGTCAACGCCAATGGCTACTGGCTTAAGGCCGATAGCCCTGAGCAAACGTGGGGCTTCATGCTACCGGAGCGCAGCAACGCCAATCTGTCACAGCAACACGTATCGCTGTGGAGTCAGATGATTCGGGAAGACAATGACGGCAGCGCCACAACGAACAATGCCGTCTATCGGTTCGCCAGCGTCGACTTCGATCCACGCAACGACATTCCCCTCAGCCAATCACTGGGGCGCCTGTATCTGGTCTCCCAGCTGACCTACGACCAGCTCTATGGCAGCAACCAGCCTGCCAGACGAACGCTCTGGCAGGCTGCGGGATTGGTCATTCTGCTGTTTGCCCTGCTTTCACTCATGCTTGCCCGCTCCATTGCCCAGCGCCGCGCCAGCGAGTCCAGCCTGGCCAGCAGCGAATCCAAGTTCCGGGCAATGATCGAAGCGGCGCCGGACGCCATCCTCATGACCGACACCGAGGGCACTATCACGCTGATGAACGAGCAGGCGATGGTGATGTTCGATTACAGCCAGCAGGAGTTGATCGGCCAGAAAGTGGAGGTACTCATTCCAACCGAAGTAGCAGACCGCCACGTCCACCACCGTCAAGGCTATGTGCAGGACGCTAAAGCGCGACCGATGGGCATGGGGCTAAGCCTCAGCGCCCAGCGTAAGGACGGCAGTAGACTACCGGTCGAGATCAGCCTGAGCCCGATCCAGACCCCAAACGGCCCGCTGGTCTTCTGCGCCATTCGAGACGCGACCGAGCGCCGTGCGACCGAGCGCAAGATTCGTCAACTCAACGACGGACTGGCCCGACAAAACACGGAACTGCAGGCAGTCAATGGAGAGCTTGAAGCATTCAGCTATTCGGTTTCCCACGACCTCAGAGCCCCACTTCGGGCCATCGACGGTTTCAGCAAGATTTTGCAAACCAGCCTCGAAGGCAAACTCGACGATCAGGAAGCCGATTACTTCAGCCGGATCCGCAAGGCCGCTCAGAACATGAGCACGCTGATTGACGATTTGCTCATGCTTGCCCGTGTGACTCGAGCCGACGTCAAACTGGCCAGTGTCAACCTGAGCCGCGTTGCGACCGGCGCAATCGAGCGCCTCCGTGAGAGTCAACCAGAGCGCGAGATTGAAGTACACATCGAACCCGGCATCAAAGTGCTCGCAGACCCCGCACTCCTTGGCGTTGCAATGGAGAACCTGCTGGGGAACGCTTTCAAGTTCACTGGTAGCACCGAACATCCCCGGATTGAGGTTGGGCGGGTCGGGAGTGAAGACGGCGACGTCGTCTTCGTGCGTGATAATGGAGTCGGCTTTGACATGAGCTATGCTGACAAACTGTTCATTCCTTTTCAGCGACTACACAGCGCACGGGATTTTCCCGGCACAGGTATTGGCCTGGCATCGATCTCACGCGTAATGAATAAGCTGGGCGGCCGTGTCTGGGCTGAATCCAGTGTCGGACAGGGGGCCACCTTTTACCTGCAGTTCAAACCTCTTGAGAGCGAGCAATGATGGAAAGCCCGATACTGCTGGTCGAAGACAATCCTGACGACATCGCCCTGATGCTGCATGCACTCAAGAGCAACCGCATCAATACCCCGGTAATGATCGCTGAAGACGGAGAACAAGCACTGCAGCAGCTTTACGGAGAGCAACACAACAAACATCGACAGATACCGGCGCTGATACTGCTCGACCTTAACTTGCCCAAACTCAGTGGACTCGAAGTTCTGCGCCAGTTGCGCGCCAACGACAGCACACGACTGGTTCCCGTGGTTGTATTGACCTCATCTCTGGAACAGAGTGACCGCTTGCAGGCATACCAGTCCGGCGCCAATAGCTACATACGCAAACCGGTAGACTTTGATGAATTCGTCACGGTCGCACAACAGCTGGGCCGCTACTGGCTCGGTTTGAACCAACCAGCGATCGACACCTGACTGGAGCACCATTATGGCCAGGGACGCATCTGGTAACAGCTGGAAGGTCCTCATGCTTGAGGACAACGAAGATGACGCACTGCTGATCGTCAATCACCTGGAAACCCAGGGTTGTGAGATCAGCTGGGATCGCGTGGAAACGGAGAAGGATCTGCGCCAGCGCATAGCCGACGGCGGTTGGGATGTGGTGCTGTCCGACCACACCATGCCTCTATTTGACGGTGCGAGCGCGCTGCGCGTCGTCCGGGAGCTTGATCCGGATGTTCCTTTTGTCTTCGTCTCCGGCACGCTGGGCGAAAAGGCCGCCGTGGCGGCAATCAAGGGCGGGGCACAGGACTTCATCGTCAAGCATGACCTCACCCGGCTAACGCCAGCCGTTGAACGGGCAATCGCCGATCAGGCGCTGCAGAAGCGGCATCGACTGGCACAGGAGGTGCTGCGCAAGCTGTCCCAGGCGGTTGAGCAGGCCGCAGACAGCATTTTCATCACCAATCGCGAGGGTGAGTTTGAGTACGTTAACCCGGCCTTCGAGCAACTAACTGGCTATGGGCCAGCCAGTACCCAGGGGCAAACCCCTGCCCTGCTCAAATCGCAGGACCAGGACCCATCCACCTACGCCGAACTCTGGCAAACCGTGCTGAGCAAGCAGGTCTATCGCGGCACCCTGATCAATCGCAAGCAGAGCGGCGAGACGTTCTTCGAGGAAAAAGTCATTACCCCGCTGGTCAACCAGGATGGTCAGATTACCCACTTTGTATCCACCGGCCGAGATATCACCGACCGTGTCCAGGCCGACGAAGACCGTACCCGGTTGAACGCGATTCTTGAAGCTACCACCGATGTAGTTGCCATTGCAGACGCCAAAGGCAAGGTAATCTACCTTAACAAGGCAGGCCACACCCTGCTCGCTACCGCCCTCAACCTGACTGACGACGAGCCCGGAAAGGCAAGAGCGGAAAATGCCCTCAACGCAGCCCAGCAATTGATTCAGGGGGCTCTTGCTCAGGCAGAAAAGCACGGCGTCTGGGAGCGTGAGTCGATGCTGGAGGATGCCTCAGGACAGCATATTTATCTGCACCAGGTGGTCATGGCGCACCGCGATCAGAGCGGACGTATCGCCTATTACTCAACCATTGCCCGCAACATCAGCGAACGCAAGCAGTTCGAGGCCCAACTTCAGCACCAGGCGACCCACGACCTGCTGACCGGACTGGCCAACCGGGTATTACTGGCCGAGCAATTGCAGACCGAGATGAACCGCGCGCGGCAGCTTAAACACCTGACAGCGGTCATCTTTCTCGACATGGATAATTTCAAGCGCGTCAACGACGGCCTGGGCCACAGTATCGGTGACCAATTGCTGCAGCAAATCAGCGTGCGCCTCGGTCGACATATTCGACCCAACGATATTCTCGCCCGCTACGGTGGCGACGAATTTGTGATTGTTGCCAGCGACCTGACAGATGCCGACACCATTCCGGGCATTCTCGACAAGGTCAAACGCGCCTTCGAACAGCCGGTGCGCATCGCCGGCCAGGATATCTTTGTCAGCTTCAGCGCCGGCGTGGCCGTTTACCCGGATGATGGCGATAGCGTCGAAACCCTGCTGCGCAACGCCGACTCGGCCATGTACCAGAGCAAGGCCATCGGTGGGCGCTCGTTCCGTTTCTATGCCCCGGCCATGAATGAGCGCCAGCATCGGCTACTGGCGCTGGAGTCCGAGCTGCACCGTGCATTGGAGCGCAAGGAGTTCGTCCTTCACTACCAGCCCCAGGCGAGCCTGCGCAGCGGTAAAGTCTGCGGCGTTGAAGCGTTGCTGCGCTGGAACCACAGCGAGCGTGGCCTGGTAGCACCGAACGACTTTATCCCGCTGCTGGAAGAAACCGGGTTGATTGATGACGTTGGGCTCTGGGTACTGCGCCAGGCCTGCCAGGACATGCGCATTCTCGCAGCAGAGCACGGTCATGCGCCAAGGGTGGCGGTCAACTTGTCGGCACGCCAGTTCTCCTCCCAGCGGCTTGCCGAGCAGGTGGCAGGCGTGTTGCGCGACACCGGGCTGCCAGCAGAGCAACTTGAGCTGGAAATCACCGAACAGATGCTAATAAGCGACTTGGAATCGTCGCGCGCGACCCTGGAATCGCTGCGGGAACTCGGCGTTACCGTAGCGATTGACGACTTTGGCACGGGTTACTGCTCACTGGCCTACCTGAAGCGTCTGCCATTGCACGTACTGAAGGTGGACCGCACCTTCGTGTCGGGGCTGCCCGACGACGGCAACGATCTTGCCATCGTCGAAGCCATTACCCTGCTGGCCCACAAGCTTGATTTGCAGGTCGTGGCCGAGGGGGTCGAAACCGCCGCGCAGCTGGAAACACTGCGCGCTTTGGGCTGCGACATGGTGCAAGGCTACTACCTGAGTAAACCGGTGCCACTCAGCACGCTCGCAGGAGCTGCCACTCTGACTGTCTAACTACGATTTCGCAGTTCGTGCTCAATCGTCCTCATGCAGCCTGCGGCAGACCTCACCCGCATCCAGTTCGTTAAGCTCTTCACCTTCAAGCGGCCCCTCCCACCGACTGTGGGGCGGCTCAAGCTCGGGTAGCGGCGAATGCGGCAGGTTGTTTTCGCCCGGGTGCTGTTGATCAAATGACATAGCGTGCCTCCTGACTGAATCAGTATGTACCTACTAATTCAGTCAAGCAGACCCACCCTCAGGTTCCAGTCGATTGGATGAGCGGTCAACTGGTTACGCCTGGTCTTACAGCCAGCTCCAGGACAAGCCCGTGTATACCCCGAAACCTTCACCGGGCGTCAAGCGCGCGGCTTCCGAGCCGTTATCGTTGTACCCGGGAGTAACGGTTGCGGCGTAGTGCTCGTCGGTGAGGTTGCGCAGCTCCAGCCAGGCCTGCCAATCCTGCTTAGGCGCGTCATAACCAACAATCGCACCAAAGGTGGTGTACGAGTCGGCATTCCAGGAGTTGGCGTAATCCACCGGCACCTTGGATGCGTACTGGGTATTCAGGCCTACATAAACGCCGACCGGATGCTGATAGCGCAGCTCGCCCTGATAGTAGTGACGCGGCAGCCCCGGCAACGCATTGCTGCCGAAGGCGTCGTCGTCACGGTAGTGGAAATCACTGAAGGTATAGGCCTGACGCAGTGCCACTGTGCCCAATTCCTCCCCCTGCCAGAGGGTACTGGTGAGCCCGGCTTCGATGCCTTGATGCACGGTGGCGCTGGCGTTGGATTCGGCAAAGATATTCGGCTCAATCTCGATGGTCAGCAGCTCGTGATTGACCCGCGAGTAGTACCAGGCCAGATCCCACAAACCGACCGCAGAGTCCCCGCGCGCGCCCAGTTCGAAGGTCGTTGCAGTCTGGTTATCCAGACTGACCGGAGTGCTTTGGCGATTGCTCCAGGGCTGATTGCTGACCGGGAAGCGCGTCGGCGACCCCCAAATCATCGACCACGGGTGCGGCGGCTCAACCGAACGAGACAGATTGCCATACACCTCGGTGCCGGACTCCAGCTGGTAACGCAGGCCCAGCCGCGGCGCGTAGTCCCAGGTGTCTTCGTTGAGTTTCTCATTGGTGTCGGGCCAGGTGACCTCGACCTCACGCTGGGTGTAGATCAGCGCCAGGCCGCTGGTCAGCCACAACCTGGGAGCCAGCTCCAGTTCATTGCTGACGTGCAGTACGTTGTCCGAGCCCTGGTGCGTGTACTCGCGCATCAAAGTGCCGACCGGGTAGACGGTGCCATTGGCGTTAAGCGGCTGATAGGCCGTCTCCTTCGCATCGCTACTCGGCAAATTGGTGGTGGTGCGCCAGCCGACAGTCGTATTGGCGTTCAGGCCAAAAAGCTGGTGCTCACGCTTGTAATTGAGCGTGGCGCTGATATCGCTGTAATCCACCCGGATGCGATATGGGCTCTCCATCAGATCCATCGGGTAATGGTGATAGACCAGCCCCATTTCCAGCGTGCTGACGTCGTCCAGGCGCAGCGTGGTCTTGTTGGCCAGCCAGGTGCTGCCCGGCTGCTCACGTTTGGCATCGCGAGCAATATTGCCTGCATTGGCCTGGGTCGGGTCGTCGTCAATCTGCGACTGGGTGAGGCGGCCCGGCGTCTGGTGTTCAGTCTCGCGGTAACGCAGGTAGAAACGGGTCTCCAGATCCGGTGTCAGTTGCAGACCAACATTGGCGACCACACCCTTGCCACTGCCGGCGGCGTGATCCTGCTGACCGTCGTAGTGCAAGTCGGTGATACCGACGTAATAATCCAGCTCACCGATGACCTGACCGGACGCAAGGTGCCGTTTGAGGTAGCCATCACTGCCCGCCTCCAGCCGCAGCTGCAGACGCGGCGCGTCGAAACCACTACGGGTGATGTAATCCACCGCGCCGCCCAGTGCCAATGCGCCACGGTCAAACCCGTTAGCCCCGCGCAGCACTTCAACACGATTGAGCCACAACGGCTCCAGCAGCTCATAGGGCGTACCGCCCGAGCCGGTCAGCGGCAGGCCATCAAGCAGAATATGGTTACCGGAGGCATGTGCACCCGGCCCACGGTTGATGCCGGAACCACGGATGCTGATCTTCACGCCCTCGTTACCCGGCGACTGCGCGTACACACCCGGCTGATAGGCCAGCACATCGGCCACACCGGCCACCCGCCCCTGCTCGACCTGCTGCATGTCGACCACGTTGGTGCCGCCCGGCACCTCGCTCAAAGCATCACGCGCCCTGGCAACCGCATCAAAGCTCTCACCGGTTACCGTAACGGCGTCCAGTTCGGCAACATCTTGTGCCAACGCACACGCGGGCGAACCCAACAGACAGGCCAGACACAGCGGCGCCAGACGCGCCGGCGGGGTTAACAGGTTGGACATGCAGCAACTCCAGGAGCAGACAGGAAAAATGCGAACGGCGCATTTTACTGGTTTCCCCTGCGCGAACAACCAAGGCGAATCCCCCACACCCCGCCGGCTCGACAAGGATTAGTGCGCCTGCTGACAAGAGTGGTTTTCCGTGTCGCCACATAATCCGGATACAAACCGCACGCCAGAGCGGTCGAAACCTGACATGGGGAATCAACATGAGCGATCACATCTGCACACCGGGCTGTACCCACGGCATCACCGAAGACAACCGCAAGGACGTGCTGGAAGAGTTCGACACCGCACGCCGCTCCTTTCTGCGCAATACGCTGGTTGGCGGCGGAGCCATCGGGCTGGGCGCCGTGGGCATTGGCATGACGCCGATGGCACATGCTGCAAGCGGCGTCGCCGGCAGCGACCCGGATGCACCGGGCCCACGTCACTATTACATTCCAGCCACCCCGGACACCGTGCTCTGGGGTTACTTCAGTAAAGTCGCCAAGCCGGTGCTGGAAATCGAATCCGGTGACTACGTCACCATGGAAACCCTTACCCACCACGCTAACGACGACGCCGAGCGCATGGTCAAGGGCGATCCGGGTGCCGAAGCGGTGTTCTTCTGGGATAGCAATCGCAAAGGCGTCGACCGCCGTGGCGCAGGTTCGATGGACGCGCCGATAGGCGCCGGCGGCGGCGCGGGCGTGCATATCTGTACCGGCCCGGTGCGCATCAAGGGCGCGCAACCCGGTGATATTCTCGAGGTGCGCATCGCTGACGTGGTGCCACGCCCCAGCGGCAACCCTAATTTCAAGGGAAAAACCTTCGGTAGTAACGCTGCTGCCAACTGGGGCTTCCAGTACGGCGATCTGCTCAGCGAGCCGAAGAAGCGCGAAGTCGTCACCATCTACGAAGTCGATGCCACCGGTGAACGCAACTGGGCGCAGGCGGTGTACAACTTCCGCTGGACGCCGCAGACCGACCCGTTCGGCGTGGTGCATCCGACCATCGACTACCCGGGCATTCCGGTCAATCACGCGACCGTTTCTCACAACGAAAACATCCTGCGCGACATCCGTATTCCGATCCGTCCGCACTTCGGCACCATCGGCGTGGCACCGGCCGAAGTCGACATGGTCAGCTCGATCCCGCCGAATCACACCGGCGGCAACATCGATAACTGGCGCATCGGCAAGGGCGCGAAGATCTACTTCCCAGTGGCGGTGGAAGGTGCCAACTTCTCGGTCGGCGACCCTCACGCCTCGCAGGGCGACTCGGAAATGTGCGGCACGGCCATCGAATGTTCGCTGACCGGCACCTTCCAGTTCATTCTGCATAAGAAGGCCGACCTGCCCGGAACCGCACTGGCCGAACTGAACTATCCGCTGCTGGAAACTCAGGACGACTGGGTTCTGCACGGCTTCAGCTACGCCAACTACCTGGCCGAACTGGGTCCCAACGCGCAGAACGATATCTACAGCAAGTCCTCGGTCGATCTGGCCATGCGCGATGCCTTCCACAAGATGCGCCACTTCCTGATGACCACCCAGAATCTGGGCGAGGACGAAGCCATTTCACTGATGTCGGTTGCGGTCGACTTCGGCATTACCCAGGTGGTGGACGGTAACTGGGGCGTGCACGCCGTGCTGAAAAAGTCGATGTTCCCCGCTCGTCGGAGCTGAACCTATGGCACAGGACTTGCTCCGTGGAAAGACACTCAACCTGCGACGGACACCCGCGTGACCGAGCTGAAACGTTTCTCCGCCAACAACGTACCTGAAGCACTGCGCCAGCCCGTCTGGAATGACATTCTCACCCAGATCGGGCTGGCCAGCAGGTCCGCCGCTCCGGCCAGGCGCGACAGCAGTGATCACGCTGCGCTATGCGCCACGGCGCACAATTCGGTGTTCGTTCACATGAACGCTGCACCACAAAGCTTCACCCCCCTGCCCGCCAGCCACGGCCGCAACAGCGTGCTGGTCGTTGCCCTGCTGAGCGGCAGCGCACACCTGTTGGCCAGCGATCATCCGCTCGCGCTGGCCCCGGGAGACATTATCCTGCTGGACCCGAGCCAACACTGGCAGCTGGTGCTGCAGACCGATTTTCGCGCCATGCTGGTCCGACTCGAGTCCGCCAGTTTTCTCCTGCGACTGGTGCGCAACAGCGCACTGGCCGACAACCGCATCAGCGCAAGCCGCGGCATGGGTGCCGTGTGCCTGCGCCTGCTCGAATCGCTGGCCGAACAACTCCAGCACCTCGACGGCGCCGAGCTGCCGGCGCTGGAAGCCACCCTCGGCGACTTGCTGGTAGCCAGTCTGTCGCAACCGCAGGGTAACGGCAGTGACGAAACCACCGACGTGCAACTCGCCCATCTGCGTCGGGTCTGTCGTACCATCGACGCTCGCCTGGAAGACCCAGAGCTGAATATTGAACAACTCGCGGAGCAGGAAGGACTGTCCGCCCGTTACGTGCAGAAGCTGTTCAAGAACAGCGGCACGACCTTCAGTGAGTACCTCAAGGGCCGCCGCATCCAGCACTGCTGTCTGGACCTCGCCAATCCGGCGCTGGCCCAGTTCAGCATCGCGCAGCTCTGCTTTCGCTGGGGCTTCAACGACGCGGCCAATTTCAGCCGCAGCTTTTCCCAGTACGTTGGCATGTCACCCAAAGCCTACCGCGCCGCACCGCCCAGTGACCTGCAGGCGCAGCTGCAGCGTGGACGACCACAGACTGCCCCGGCCGTGCGCTCGTCGGTCACCGCGCAGCAACCCGCCGAGGATGATCTGCAGAAACACCGCCGCTCATTTCTCGACGTGCTAGACGAGCATGCACGCTACGCCCAGTCATTGCGACTTGCGCCCAAGCGTCACCCGTTGCCGGCCGACGAAACCCGCCATGCCGGAACCAGCCAGTATTATCTGCCCGCTTCAGACAAGACGGTACATTGGGGCTATTTCAGCCGCGACCTGAAACCCGCACTGAGCGTGCGCTCCGGCGACATCGTTACCATCGAAACCCTGTCACAACACGCCACCGACGATTGCGAGCGGATGGTCGCTGGCGACCCCGGCGCTGAAAGTGTCTTTCACTGGACCCGCGACAAGAAAAACGTCGACCGCCGCGGCGCTGGCCCGGCCGACGCCAGCATTTTCGGCCGCGGCTGCGGCGAGGGCTTTGGCGTGCATATCTGCACCGGCCCGGTCTACGTTCACGACGCCGAACCCGGCGATGTACTGGAAGTGCGGATTCTCGATATCCTGCCGCGCCCGAGCTGCCATCCAGCCCACGAAGGCCGCCACTTCGGCAGCAACGCCGCTGCCTGGTGGGGATTTCAGTATGACGACCTGCTGACCGAACCACGCAAGCGCGAGGTGGTTACCGTCTATGAAGTGCACCAGCACACCCAGCCGCCCCACGCCAAGGCGGTCTACAGCTTTCGCTGGACGCCGCAGACCGACCCGTTCGGTGTGGTTCACCCAACCATCGACTACCCCGGCGTACCCGTTGATCACAACACCATCGACAAGCAGTTCGGGGTACTGGAAAAGGCCCGCATCCCGGTGCGCCCGCACTTTGGCGTGATGGCGGTCGCCCCACGAGAATCCGGCATGGTCGACTCCATTCCGCCCAGCTACTTTGGCGGCAACATGGACAACTGGCGCGCAGGCAAAGGTGCACGCCTGTTTCTGCCAGTCTCGGTGGCGGGCGCGCTGTTCTCGGTTGGTGACCCGCATGCCTCGCAAGGGGACTCGGAGCTGTGCGGCACCGCCATCGAATGCTCACTGACCGGCGTCTTTCAGTTAGTGCTGCACAAACAGCGCGACTTGGCAGGCAAGTTCCTCGGCAGCCTCAGCCACCCGTTTCTGGAAACCGATGACGAGTGGGTGCTGCAGGGCATGAGCTTTGCCGATTACCAATCCGAACTCGGCCCCAGCGCGCAGACCCAGGTGTATAAAAGCTCGTCGCTGGAGGCCGCCATGCGCGACGCCTTCCGCAAGACCCGCAACTACCTGATGACCGAGCATCAACTGACGGAAGACGAGGCCATTTCACTAATCTCGGTGGCGGTGGACTTTGGTATCACTCAGGTGGTGGACGGCAACCTCGGGGTACATGCCATTATTCGCAAGGCGGTCTTTCCTGACTACCAGCGCTCCCACGCCCCGGAACGATAAAAGCCATCACCGGGCATCGAGTGCCCGGTGATGGTTGACTCATGCATCGCCGGGCGGATAAACAGCCCCTCGCCTTTGGCGCCAGCAATGAGCTGGGCCAAGCATTGATAGAATGGCGCAATCCGCACTTGTTGGCTCGGGCTGCGCTGGCGACACTTACTCTTCCTAAGCCGTTCTGGTTTTTGCCTCAGTCATGCTACAAGCAGTGCCAACAGCTTCAAGAAAGCACCTTGAAAAGGTCATCAAAGGCCTGCGTTCCTGCGTGCCCGCCCAGGAGCTGGATGCCGCGCTGCTACGCAATCAACTGGACGCTGCCTCGCAGGCCGGCCGGATACCGCTGGCAGCCATCCGTCAGTTGGTAACTGAACTGGCAGAGGAGCAGCAGGAATCCTGGCTGCTGGTGCGCGCGTTTAGCCATCTGGACTACACCGAAGCATTTCTCGCGACCACCTACCTGGGGAACGCCCGAACCCTGCGCGATGCGATCAACCTGAGTAAACGCTACTTTCCTCAGAACAGTGATCTGGCCAGCCTGATTCTTGAGCAAAACGCAGCCCAGGCCAGCATCGTGGTCACCCCAAACCCTGCTGCCAACGCTACGGAGCAGCAATTGCTGGCTGCGCTTTACGCGGTAATGCGCACCTGCCAGGGGCTTGGCCTGCAACAGGCCAGTGCAGGCATTGCCGGACTTTCTGCCGATGCACTGGACGCGGGCCGGCGCTGGCTGCGAATACCGGTAGTAGCGCTGCCCGGCACGCGGCGAGTGGAGCTCCGGTTCCCGGCGCTGGAGCTCGCTCGCGCACTAACTACCAGGAAGCCCAACATCGTCCGCCTGGCGCGCAGGGAGCGCCAGTTGATTCGCAGCAGCGTCCATCATTGCTGGAGCGAATCCGTGCGGTTACTGCTCGCGGCCCTGTTACCACGCGGCGAGACGCGGCTTTCACGCTGCGCCAGCCTGCTGGCAGTCGCGCCGCGGACCCTGCAGCGGCGGCTGACCGCCGAACAGCAGCCGTTCAGCGACCTCCTTGCCGACGTACGCCAGCAGCTTTGCCTGGAGTATCTGCGCTCCGATCATGCCGACGACACCCTGGCACTGTTATTGGGCTACCGCCAGACCAGCCAGTTCTATCGCCAGTTTCGCTTCTGGTTCGGCTGCTCACCGAGCCGTCTGCGAGCCCGCCTGACCTCAAAAACGACCAAAACAAAAGGACACCCCCATGCGCCGTCACGCCCTGCTTCCCACCCTGCTGCTACCACTGGCCCTAGCCTCCAACGCCGCTGACGACTCACTTGATGAACGCCTCGCACGCAGTGCCGAGGCCATCCAGCCAAAGGCGGTCGCCTGGCGTCATGACATCCACCAGCATCCGGAGCTGGGCAACCAGGAGCAGCGCACTGCTGCGCTGATCGCCGAACATCTGCGTCAGCTGGGCATGGAGGTGCAGACCGGAGTAGGCACCACCGGCGTTGTTGGATTACTCAAAGGTGGCAAGCCGGGCCCGGTAGTGGCCCTGCGTGCTGACATGGATGCCTTACCCGTGCTGGAGGCAACCGGGCTACCATTCGCCTCCACTGTACGCCAGCAGTATCTCGGCGAAGAGCGTCCAGTCATGCACGCCTGTGGTCATGACGCCCACGTCGCTATCCTGATGGCAACCGCCGAGGTACTGGCCGGCGTCAAAGAGGATCTGCCCGGCAGCGTGAAGTTTATCTTCCAGCCGGCAGAGGAAGGCCCGAGCGACTATGCGTATGACGGCGAACGCCATTTCGGCGCCCGTCAGATGGTCGAGGCAGGGGTGATGAAAAACCCCGAGGTTGCAGCGGTATTCGGCCTCCATGTGACTGCCTCCATGCCAACCGGCCTGATCGGCTACCGCAGCGGCCCGGTTATGGCCAGCTCCGGTGATCTGCACATTCGTGTTCATGGCAAGCAGACCCATGGCGCGCAGCCCTGGGATGGCGTTGACCCTATTGTCACCAGTGCGCAGATCATCAACGGACTGCAGACCGTCGTTAGCCGCCAGACCAACATCATGCCCGCCCCGGCGGTCGTGACCATCGGCACCATCAATGGTGGCACCCGCCACAACATCATTCCGGAAGAAGTGGTCATGACCGGCACCGTACGCACCTTCGGTGATGAGGTGCAACAGCAGGTGAACGAGCGCATCGAACGCACCGCCAAGGGCATCGCAGAGTCGGCCGGCGCACAGGCCGAGGTCAAGATCATCGACAGCTATCTGACCACCACCAACAACCCTGAACTGACCGAGCGCATGGTGCCGACCCTGCGCCGGGCGGCCAATGACCGCGTGGTGGTATCGCCCATGGTCACCGGCTCGGAAGACTTCTCGTTCTACGCCAATGAAGCACCCGGTCTATTCGTTTTCCTCGGCGTCACGCCCATGGCACAGATGGGCAAGGCCGCGCCCAACCATTCACCCGGATTCATAGTTGACGATGCGGCGCTGGTCACCGGCGTGCGAACACTGAGCATGCTGGCAAGCGACTACCTGCAGCAAACCCGGCCTGATCATTGATCAGCGACTGCCCGGCCCCGGCATAACCGGGCCGGGCTGCGCATCAGCCATTGCTGCATTCACCCGCGCGCAGGAATTTGCCATAACCCTGCGTCCTGCCCAGCGCCGCAACCGGCTCCCCCTCTTCCACGGCAACCTTGCCGTTAATCAATACGGTTGGAACGATGCCGGGATTGCGGTTGACCATACGTTCCATGTTGAAGCCTTCCATCTCAGCCCAACACTGGGCATCCAGCGGCTGATCGAGCTTTGCCGGATCGATGACAACCACATCGGCACGATCCCCCACCCGCAGCGTACCGGCGTCAACGCCCAGCCACCGGGCTTGCTCCCCCGTCAGACGGTGCACCGCACGCTCCATGGTCATGGCCGGCTCGCCTTGGTCAATCGACTCTTTGATCAGCTGCAGAAAGCGCAGCGGCAGGTTGTAGAACGCCATATTGCGGATGTGCGCACCGGCGTCCGAAAAGGTGATCAGGGTATCGGGATTGCTGACCATGCTGCGCAGTTTGTCGACGCGGTGGTTGCCGATCACGGTAAACCAGCGCAATTTGCGGCCGTATGCGACCATCAGATCAAGGAACAGGTCGACTACGTGCACGCCCTTCTCGTTCGCGATATCGGCAAAGTCACGGCCCACGTAACCTTGCTCCGGGCACTCGAGAATGATGGCGTCGCCAAAATCACGTTGCCAGACCCGAGGCGAGAACTTCTCGGCATAGAACCTGCGAAATTTGCGGCGGTATGCCTCATCCTGAAACAGCGCATTCTGCTCGACTTCCGTTTTCAGGTTGCGCGCCATCTCGCCAGCGCCAAACTCCTCAAACACCACATGGTCGATACCATCGGCATAGATCGCGAATGGCGTTGGCAACACCTGCCAACGAAAGTCGCCACCCAGCATATTGGTCACTCGGGCGGCCAACTTGGCCATTGGCGCGACGGTCTTGTTGCCCTTGAGATCAAGCATCGAAATCAGGGTGGTTTTCAGTGGCTTGCGCAACAGCCCCACCGCCTCCCCCAGATACTGGAAAATCTGTAGCGGATTGGCCGCGTTCGGCGCCCCCTGGTGCACGCGACCGCGCTGCCGCAGCTGCCGGTTCAGGCGGCGCATCTCACTCCAGCGGGCATAGGTACTTGGCAGGCTTTTTGACCACTCGCGGTCACCATCAATCTTGTCCCACTTCAGGCACATGCTCGACATCCCGAGGAAGCCTTCATCGAGCGCCTCTTCCAGTAACCCTTCCATCTGCTGCAGCTCCGCTTCGGTCGGGCGAATGGCGCGGTCAGTCGAGCGATGCAGGCCCATCACCGAAACCCGCAGGTCACTGTGACCAAGGAAGCTGATGATATTGGGCCCAAGTGGTTGCTGCTCGACAAACCGAACCCATTCGGAGGGGCGGCTCCAGGTCTTGTGCTGCTGCAGAATCGGCAACACCTTCTCGCGAGGCACCGTTTCAACGCGGGTAAAGATATCGGAAGCATCTTCAGCCTCAGAGCACACCATGCTCAGCGAACAGCTGCCGACCAGTACCGTGGTCACGCCGTGGCGAACCGACTCAGACAAAGCCGGTGCAATGATCAACTCGGCGTCATAGTGGGTGTGCGTGTCGACAAAGCCGGGAGTAACCCAGCACGCGCTGGCATCGATCACCCGCGCGCCTGACTCAGGCAATGGGCGATCCGATATTTCAGCCACCACGCCGTCGCGAATACCCAGATTGCAAATGCGTGAGGCCGTACCCGTCCCGTCGAAAAAGCGCCCGTTTTTGATAACCACGTCGAACATGCCTGGAGCCTCTGTTGTTTTTATTGAGGCACCAGACTAAATACCAGCCAAGCTCAAAACTTGACATTTTACGACCTGAGATTAGCTTTCCAGTATCCATTCTCCTCGCGCAGGATTCCTCAATGACACTCCGCTATGTCGTGCGCAGCGCAGCCATCAGCGGCTTTCGGACAGAGGCACGCAGTGCCGCAGAAGCACTGTTGCAGGAGGCTGGCATTACGCCGCAGCAACTCGATGCCGCCGATCTGCCGGTTGACGTGACCCAGCTGCAGCGCCTGCTCGCGCTGGCATCGGTACGTCTGGCCCGTCCCGATCTGGGGATCAGCCTGGCCCGCCATCAGGGGCTCGACATGCTGGGCCTGCTGGGAAATGTGCTGGCCAGCGCCCGGACGATGCAGGAGGCGTTTGGTATCGCCCAGCGCTACATGAGCCTGCACAGCAACGCAGAACACTGGCAGCTGCAAACCTTCGCCGGCCAAGTCCATATCATTCGCGCAGAACACGGTACGACCAACCCACAGGCTCAGCAGTACCACGAGATGTCTCTCGCGGTGTTTCACCGGCTCACCCAACTGATAAGCGGTCGCCCGCAGCGTCCGGTGCGGGTAACCTTTGCTCATAGCCAGGTCGGCCCGCTCAGGCAGTACACCAGCCATTTCGGCTGCGATGTTTGGTTCGATCAGGAGCACGACAGCCTGGTCTACCCTGAAGCCCTGTTCAGCCAACCGGTGTCACAGCAAGTGACAGACCCGGGAGGCACTGAACAGGACTACCTGCGCTCCGCCAGCGAACAACTCGAAGACAACCTCGAACTGCAGGTGCGCAACCTGATTACCGAGCTGATCGGGCTCGGAGAGGTTACGCTCGATCAGGTTGCCGCCCTGCTCGAACTGCACCCGCGCAACCTGCAGCGGCGCCTGAAAGCAGAACAGCTTGAATTTCGTGATCTCGTGCAGGACGTGCGTATCACGTTGGCCTGCTGGCACCTGCAAGCGTCGCGCTGCGGCATTACCACGCTCTCTGACATGCTCGGTTACAGTGACCTCTCCTCCTTCAGTCGCGCATTCAAACGGCGTATGGGGGTGTCTCCAGCCCAGTGGCGGCGGCGCTTCAAGGCGGCGAGAAACAGCAACGGCAAGCCATCGCCAACAAACAAATAGCCACGCAGGGATTACCCGCAAAATTGGCCACTTTGATCATATTATTGGCCGATTCGAACTTGAGATTCTGCTGCCAGTCGATAGCCTGAACAGACTACCAGTGCCTGTTCAAAGGAAGACGGATGGCGGCTCGATACGTGGTACGCAGCGCGAGTATCAACGGCTTCTTCGCCGAGGTCGGTGAGCATGCCGAGCCCATTCTGCGTGAGGTTGGGGTCGACCCCGACCAGCTCAGCGTTGCCGATAACCCGATTGAAATCGGCCAGTTGCACCAGATGCTGGCGTTGGCAGCCAGTCGACTCAATCGGCCGGATCTGGGCATGCGCCTGGCGCAACATCAAAGCGTTGGAGACCTTGGCTTGCTCGGCAAAGTACTGAGCTGCGCCGCAACCTTGCGTGAAGCCTTTGCCATTGCCCAGCGCTACATGAGTCTGCACAGCTCCGCCGAGCATTGGCAGTTGCATCAATTCGCCGGACGGGTTCAGGTGGCGCGTGTTGAGCTGGGTCAGTCTGATCATCAGGCCCAGCAGTACCACGAGATGGCCCTGGCCGGGTTCCACCGCATGTCCTGCCTCTTGAGTGGCGAACAACTGCGACCACTGCGCGTGACCTTTGCACACAGTCAGGTCGGGCCGATGAAGCTGTATCAGCAGCACTTTGGTTGCGAGGTACGGTTCGATCAGGAGCATGACAGCCTGAGCTACCCTGCTGCAGTATTTCGACGCCCACTGCCCGTGCTGGCACACGGGCACAAAGTTGAGCGCGCAGGCTACATTCAGGCTGCTCGCGACCAGCTGGAAGAAAATCTGGAACTGAATATTCGCAACCTGATCACGGAACTGCTCGGCCTGAAAGAGATCAGCGTCAACAGCATTGCCGCCCTCCTCAACCTGCATCCGCGCAGCTTGCAGCGGCGTCTAAAGCAGGAGCACCTGGTGTTTCGAGACCTGCTGCAGGACGTCAGAGTCAATCTGGCCTGCTGGCATCTGCAGGCCTCGCGCTGTGACATCACCAGTCTCTCGGACATGCTTGGCTATAGCGACCTGTCGTCATTCAGTCGCGCCTTTCGCCGGCGTATGGGTGTGTCGCCGGCGCAGTGGAGACAACGCGTCAAGGTCGACGCGGTTGCCCCCTGCTGACCACCTCAGCCAGGCCAGACGCCGGTACGCCGCAGTGCGGGGGAGAAGCTTTCGAACTGCCAGCGCAACCGCGAACCACCCGGACGCCACACAACCTGCTCGACCTCCAGATGCCACAGATGCTCAACCCCCTCAAACCGACTGGCAGCAGGTGCTTCCCACTCCAGCTCGACCCGACCGGTCAACTGAAGCAGATCACCACTGGCAAAATCGACAAACAGCAGTCCCGCGCGCGGGTTCATCAATAGATTACCAAGGGTGTTGAAGAAGCGGTTGCCAGCAAATTCGGGCAGGGTCAAACGGCTTTCAGAGACCTTCACAAAACCGGGCCAGCCGCCTCGATGGGAGACATCCACCGCCGGGCTGAGCCCCTCTCGCGGCAGACAACTGGCGACGAAGCAGGTATCAGCAGCGGCAATCAGCTCCCGCATACGAGGGGTCAGCAGATTCGAGCTAACCACGCAGGAATCGGCCGCCGGCGCCTCCGCATCGGCCACCAGCTGCCTTTGCTGAATGAACTGCGGGCAATTGCCAAACGCTTGCTCAACCCGAACGCTGATTCCCTTCGAGTCGACTTCGCTGATCTGGCCGGACAACCTGTTGCGCCGTCGTGTCTGCAAATCAATTCCGAGCAGACCAATAGCGCCAGTCGCCAGCAAGGCATCCGCGCAAGGATCCACACGACTGACTACCGTATTCAGCCGGAGCAACGTGGGGTCGGGAGACCAGGCAAAGCCTGGTTCTCCCTCCAGCAGGCCAGCCCAAAGGTTGCCATCCGGTGAAACCGCACCCGCCACAACAAAGCGCAGCAGTGGATAGAACCCGCGATGTTGTTCCGGCAGTACCGGATTAAGCACGCGCGGTCCGATCTCGGCCATGCGCTCGGCAACACCCAGGCGACGCTGCAATTCGCGCTCTCCCGAATGCCAGACTTGTGCCTTACTCATGACAACCTCCTCTGTAACCTGCGTTGACCACCTCACGCACTCTGCAGGCCTACTGCCGAGCGGGCCATCGGGACAAATCCGGGCAAGCCTTCAATCTGCGCCAACCATGCTTGTACCCGCGGGTAGTTGGCCAGCGACACGTTACCTTCGGGTGCGTGCGCCACGTAGCTGTAGAGCGCGATATCCGCGATGGTCACCTGTTCGCCTGCGAGGTAACTGCTGGCGGTCAGAGTGCGCTCAAGCAGACGGAACAGGTCGTGCGCAGCTGCGATCGTCGATTCGGCGTCATAAGGTGCACCAAACAGCGTGATCAGCCGCGCCCGCGCCGGTCCTGCAGCCAACTCACCAGCAGCAACCGACAACCAGCGCTGCACCCGGGCGGCACCTGCCGGGTCGCGGGGTAGCCAACGAGCAGCCTCGTCGTACTGACTGGCGAGGTAGACCAGAATGGCGTTCGAGTCGCTGAACACCATGCCGCGATCTTCGATGACCGGCACCTGGCCGAACGCATTCAATGACAGGAACGCCGGCTGTTTGTGCGCGCCGGTGGCCAGGTCGACAAACACCGTTTCGTGGGGGACGTTCAGCAGCGACAGCATCAATTCGACGCGGTGCGCGTGGCCGGACAGCGGATAACGGTAGAACTTGATAGGGTGTGACATCGGAGACTCCATTGCTTGCGATTGGCAAAACGGGCATGTACGACAGTGCACACGCCCTCGGGAGTCTTATCTTGCTTTGCTTACACAGAAGTGCGGAATAACCTAAGTTCACAATCCTTTATTGCGAAAAATGAAATTAATCGCTATTCAACGCTGGATGAACCCGCAGACGCGCTACCGCCAAATCGACGAAACTGCGCACCCGAGCAGCCGCTCTCCGTCCCTCGCGGTACACCACATGAACAGGCAAAACCGGTAGCTCAAAACGCTGCAATACCGGTTGCAGGCGACCCGCCATCAGCGACTCATGCACCTGATAACTCATACAGCGCACCAGCCCGGCACCACGTTCGGCGGCAGCGATGGCTGCGTGATTAGTGGCGCAGCTCAAGCGCGGTAGCAAGGGGTAGCGCTTGACACCACCCTGCTGCACAAACTGCCACTCAGGCGTGCGGGCATCGGCAGATGAGTGCACGATCTGATGGTCGACCAACTGTTCGGGGTGGCTCGGTGTACCATGCTGATTCAGATAGTCCGGGCTGGCGCAGATAATACGTCGCACGTCACCCACCTTGGCGGCGAACAGCGAAGAGTCCGGCAGCGCCCCCACCTGCACCGCGACCTCTATCCCCTCCTCATGCAGATTGGGTACCCGGTCCTGATAGACACCAAACACTTCGACCCGAGGGTGGGCCTGCAGGTATTCGAGCAGAATGGGCGTCATCAGTGATTGCCCAAACAACAGCGGCATGGATACCTGTAACCGCCCACGAGGAGAGGTATGCAGACCGCTGGCGGACCGATCAGCATCGGCAACCTCCGCAAGGATGCGCCGGCAATCGGCCAGAAAGCGCTCACCAGCCGGCGTCACTTCGACGCCGCGGGTACTGCGCCGCAGCAACGCGACGCCGAGCCGTTTCTCCAGCGCATCGATGGCGCGCGTGACTGTTGGCGCCGATAGGTGCAGCCGGCGTCCAGCAGCCGACATGCTGAGTTCATCCGCGACGGCCTCAAATACACTCATTTCCTGAAAGCGATCCATCAGCGAGCCCCCTTGCCCTGCAGAGCAGCATTGGTTGAAAGCTGTTCTACACAAAAGTCGACAAACTCACGCACCTTGGCCGGAATCCGTCGGCCACCCTGATGGACAACATAGATCGGTAACGGCGCCAACTCGTAATCATCCAGCAGAATCTCAAGGGTCCTCGCCTTGACCAGCTCCGCCACCTGATAGGAAAGTACCCGGGTGATGCCCCACCCCAACCGGGCAGCGTTGATGGCAGCCTGGTTGGCGGTCACCACCAGACGTGGCTGCGGTACCACCTGAATGCAGCCATCTGGACCGTCGAAGCGCCACTCGGTCAGCAAGGTACTGCTGGCGGACATCACCACCGACGCCGCCTCCAAATCACGCGGGTGGGTTGGCCGACCGTGACGGGCAAGGTATCCGGGCGACGCGCACACCACCCGCCTCACCTCGCCGACCTGAACACTGTGCAAGCTGCCATCGGGCAAATCACCGATACGAACGGCAACATCAATCCCCTCGTCCAGCATATTGACGACCCGATCGACCAGTAGCGCCTTGATCTGTACCGCCGGGTGATTTGCCAGATAGTCCACCATAACCGGGGTCACAAATAGCTCACCGAACAAGACCGGCGCTGTCACCGTCAACAACCCTCTTGCCTGGGCATGTACGCCACCAGCCGATTCCTCGGCCTCATCCAGCTCGGCCAAAATGCGTCGACAGTCCTCAACGTAACGTTGGCCTGACTCCGTCACATGGACGCTGCGGGTAGTTCGAGCCAGCAGAAGAGTGCCCAAACGCTGCTCCAGCGCCGCGACCGCACGCGTTACGCTGGGCGCAGACATGCCAAGCCGACGCGCAGCAGAGGAAAAGTTCTGCTCCTCCGCAACTGCCTGAAAAATCTGCATTTCCTTGAATCTGTCCATCTGCAGCTCCCACTAGATACCGGCCAGCCTAGACCAACTATTTCATTTTTAACAATAGTAACTTTCAAAATAAGGCTGTTCTTTGATTTTTTGAATGCACTTACAGTTCAAACCGTCGCTGCACAGCACGACAAAACACACCACTGAATTTGCATTAATCGAGGAGCTACACCATGACACTGAAGAACGCATTTATCGCCAGTTCGCTGGCCGTTGCCCTGGGCTTTGGCGGTGCTGCACTGCTGACCGCGACCAGCACCTACGCCTATGACGAAACTTCTACATCGGCGATCAACGTCGATGAGCAGCGCGTCATTCTCAAGGGTTACGACACCGTTTCCTACTTCCAGGGCGAACCGGCCGAGGGCAGCAGCCGCTTCGCGGTTGAGCACGAAGGCGCCCTCTACTACTTCGCCAACGCCGAGAACATGAAGACTTTTCAGGCCAACCCCACCGCCTACGTTCCGCAATACGGCGGTTACTGCGCGATGGGCGCCGCACTGGGCAAGAAACTGGATGTAGATCCGAGCCAGTACAAGGTTGTCGACGGCAAGCTGTACCTCAATGTTAACGCCGATGTGTTCAAGAAGTGGGCCGAAGACGTGCCGGGCAACATTGCCAAGGCTGACGCCAACTGGCCGCTGATCAAGGACCTGGCGCCGAACGCGCTGTAACCCGATGCGGCTGCCCGGCCCTGCTGACGTAGCCGCATGCACTACCCAATCGAGAGGTATTTATCATGCTTTCCCCCACTGCATCCCGGTCCCTGCAAGCACCATTGCAGGACGTCTTGCTGCTGGTCGCACGCATTTTCCCCGGTGCTGTGTTCTGGCAGTCAGGCCGCACCAAGGTCGATGGCTGGCAACTCAACGACACAGCCTTGTACCTGTTTCAGGAAGAGTATCGCCTGCCGCTGATTGATCCGGTGATTGCCGCTGCGTTGGCAACGATCGGCGAACACCTGCTACCGGTGATGCTGCTGTTGGGATTGACAACCCGGCTTGGTGCCCTTGGATTGCTGGTGATGACCCTGGTTATCCAGCTGCTGGTTTACCCATCAGCTTGGGCGACCCATGGCACCTGGGCGGTCCCACTGTTGCTGTTGCTGTTGCACGGCAGTGGGCGCCTGTCGCTTGATCACCTGATTAGCCGCTGGCTACACCCGGTATCCACTCCACGAGCCCTGCACTGCACACCGGCGCGTTAAGCGCCGGGCTATGCGCGAGCTCACGCTATCCATTTAAAGAGGACATTCATCATGGATCGTCGACACTTCAACACCGCGCTTGCCGCTTCGCTGCTCGGCGCTGTACTTGCCGCCAGCCAGCACGCCAGTGCCGCCGGTATCAATGCCGGCAAGGAAAAATGCTACGGCATCTCCCTGGCAGGCCAGAATGACTGTGCCGCCGGCCCCGGTACTTCCTGCGCCGGAACATCCAAAATTGACTACCAGGGTGATGCCTGGACGCTGGTCCCAACCGGTACCTGCACCAGCATCGAAACTCCGCATGGTATGGGCTCGCTGACCCCGGTCAAGCGGCCATAGGAGGAGGTCATGCAACACGTCCCCCTGACCCGCGGTGCGGGTGTCGGATTCAAGCCGCAACACTTTGCGGAATTGATCAACGACACCAGCCGTATTGATCTGCTGGAAATCCACGCGGAAAACTACTTCGGCGACGGGGGAATCCTGCATCATCAGCTGGAGCGGCTGCATGCGCTGCTGCCGTTGTCCATCCACGGCGTCGGCTTGTCAGTGGGCGGAGCCGCCCCGCTTGACGCCGCCCACCTGGCTCAGCTGCGCCGCCTGTGTGAGCGTCACCCGCCCGTACTGGTGTCTGAGCACCTCGCGTGGGCTGGCGACAGCGAGCAGTTCCTTGCAGACCTCCTGCCCATCGCCTACACCCCGGAGGTGCTCGACCGCACGGTAGATCACGTCGCCCAGCTGCAGGACACGCTGGGGCGTCGCGTTCTGATTGAGAACCCGGCCACCTATCTGACGTTCGCGCACAGTGCTATGCCCGAAGCCGAGTTTCTCGCTGAGCTGGTACAACGCAGTGGGTGCGGATTGCTGCTGGATCTGAACAACCTGAGAGTGAGCTGCCACAACAATGGCGGCGACGTCGATGCCTACCTGCAGGCGATACCGCTGGACGAGGTGGGCGAAATCCACCTTGCCGGGCACAGCATGCATACCCTCGCCAGTGGCCGCTCTCTGCTGATTGATGACCATGGCAGCGCCGTCGCTGATCAGACCTGGGCGCTCTACGCACAGTTCCTGCGCATTGCAGGCCAGCGCCCTACCATTATCGAGTGGGACACTGATGTACCGAGCTGGACAACCCTCACCCGAGAAGTCGAACGGGCACGCCGTCACCAGCGCAAGGCAATAACGCCTGCTGCGGGTGCATACGGATGAATACACTGCACCAGCAACGCTTTATCCGGGCGCTGACAGCGCCGGAAAGCGCCATACCCACTGACCTGTTCAGCGGCGATGCCGCTGAAACAGCACAACGCTTCGAGATCTACCGCAACAACGTGCGCAGCGCTCGGACCGCTGCATTAAGACAGATATACCCGGTACTGGAACGCCTGCTCGGGAGCGACTACTTTACTGCCGTCGCCGCCGTGTTTGTCGCAAGCCGACCACCCAGCAACCCGGCACTGCACCACTATGGCGAGGGTTTTGGCGAATACCTGCTGCAGTTCCCCGCGCTGCAACACATGCCCTGGCTGGGTGACGTTGCCCAACTCGAAGCAGCGCGGGTAAGGGCGTTCCACGCGGCAAACCGCGCCCCTGTCCAGCTTGCCGAAACCAACGACACGCTTGCTGCCCAGCTGGAGCAATGCCTGGTCTGGCACCCCTCGGTGACCTTGCTAGCAGCCGAGAGCCCGGTATTTCAGATATGGCACAGCCAGATGACAGACCAACCGATGCCGACAGCGGACAACTGGCGGGCCGAAACCGTACTGATATGGCGACAGCAGTTCGAACTGCGCACCGAACCGGTAAGTGCACTGTGCGCCAACCTTCTGAACCGCTTCGGCACCGGCTGCACGCTGGCTGATGCGATGATCACCAGTCAACATGATAACGCTGCAGTCATGCAGGAACTGGGCGGGCTGCTTGCTCGGGGTTGTCTGTGTATCCGCTGATGCGCACCTGCCTGAGTCCTGCTGGTGTTAGAACCCGGACTCACGAATAAACAAGGCAGCCAGGCGCTGCAACTGGTGTAGCAGTGCACTCCGGCGCTTGCCTTCAACCACCACCACACCTACTTCCCTTTTCAGCTGAAGCGCTGTCGGTGCGGGTTCGGCCAGCGCCATCTCGACACGATAGTGAGCAGCCTCCGGAACAAGCAGGTCGTCTTGCCGGCGCACCGCAATTGGCCCGCCCGCGTCAGAGCCAAGTTCAGCGTAAGGCAGCGCGGGTACCGCACTGATATCGATTTGCTCAAGTCTGACTGGAATCCCCGACTCCTCACCGGAAGCGGCAATAAAGACGCCGCTCTGACCAGCCTCAACCGATGTCAGATAGCGCTCGTTTACCAGCCCCTCGACGACCATCTGCTCACTATTGACCAGCGTCAGAATTGGTTCATCACGACCAACCCACTGATGCTCGGACAAGCTTTCCATCGCCCCGACGAAGCCACTGAATGGCGCGGTTATAGTTAGCTTTTGCTCACGCAGACGAAGCCCGGCCAGCTGTTCATTCAGTTGCTGCAGGCGCTCCCGGTTGATCGCCTGCGCCGTCTGATCATCACGGGACACCGGTTGACGGGACAATTTCAGCTGAACCAGTTGCAGCTGTTCCAGGGTTTCACTCAATTGCCTGCTCAACCCAGGCGACTCCAGCTGCACCAGCACCTGCCCTGCAGTCACATGCTCGCCTGATTCAACTCCGACAGCGGTAACCTGAGCAGGCTCCGTTGCAAACAACGACTGGACCTGCTGAGCACGCAGCACTGCAGGGACATGAACGTCTACCGACAACGGCAGGAGCAGCCATAGCAGCCCCAGCAGAGGTAAAGACCATGCTGCAATGCGCCAGCCTGTCCAGTGAAAATCCGACCGGCGCTCTCGCCAGATTCGTAGTTCCTTGAGTATGGGCATGAGAATGAACCAGAGCACCTCGACAATGAAAAGGAATATACCCAGTACCTTGAAAAAAAAGTGGTACACCAACAGAGCAATCCCTAGAAACAGAAAAAACCGATACAGCCAGGTGCCCCAGGCATACAGGATCAGCAGCCGCGCGCGGCTTCTCGGCATGGGCTCCGGCAAAGGATCATCCAAGCCCCAGAGCCAACGCCGCAGACGCCAGCGGCCAAGCTCAAACGCCCGGGTCTGAAGATTCTCCACCCCGATCAAGTCAGAGAACGCGTAGTAGCCATCAAACCGCATGAATGGACTGATGTTGACCAGTACCGATGTGATCCAACTTGTAGTCGCAACAAAGAACGCGGCACTGCGCAGTGAGCCGTCAGGCAGCAGCCCCCAGAGAAAGGTTGCAATCAAGGCAAGGTAGATCTCTGTTCTCATGCCGGCGGTGACAATCCGCAAGCGATCGCGCCGCGAGCGCAGCTTCCACGCATCGGTGGTATCGGTATAGAGCACCGGAAACATCACCAGGAACGCCACGCCCATGGATGCCACCCGGCAGCCAAGCCGTTGCGACACCAGCGCGTGTCCCATCTCGTGCGCACTCTTTACCAGGACCAGCGTCAAGCCATAAAGCAGGAAGCCTTCAAGACTGAAAAAGTAGATAAAGGTGGCACTGAAGCTGTCCCATTGACGTAGCACCAGCAGGCAGCCGATCAGTCCCAGCATGACAACCACCCGATGGGCCGTGCGGGTAAAAAGCCAGGACAGCTTTGGCCCAATACGATTCAACCAGGCGTCAGGGCGAAACAGCGGGATGCGAATGAACAGGTAGTTGTGCAGCAGCCATTGCCACAGACTGAGCCGGCTGTTCTCGCGCTGCTGTGTAAAGGTGTTGCACGCCCCTTCACTGCGAGCCAGCACCAGATTATTGGCGATTAAAAAATCGATAAAAGCACGAATCTCATCAGGCTCGTGATCCAGCCCCTGAGCTTGCAAATGGGTTTGCATGTCATCAAGGGTACGACCGGGTTGCCAGTGGCGAATCAACCCCAGCGCGTCCGCAGACAGGGTGAAATAGCGATTACGCACGCGATCGTGCAGCAGATAACGCGGCGCGCCATCCTCATCATGCCCACCCGGCAACAATTTCAGGTCCTGCCTGAGTGCCGGTAGACGCAGTTCTACCATCCCAGCCACTGCCGTACCGACGTGATCGGACGCCGGAACAGATAAAAGAACACGCTTACCTTTTCACCGTACACCTTGGCCGTCCCGCGCAAACCAATGCGAGGCGGTTCATTGCCCTGCTCAGCCTCACTCAGCTGGGCAATCAAACGGTACGCCAGTTGCTGGTCCGGCGTGGTCTTAGGTTCATAGCTGGACTCACTCAGGTGAGCAGACCACGCGTGCAGAGGATCATTGTCCAGAAAGACCTTCACCTCAGCCCCCGGGATCAGGGAGATCGAGTCCTTAACCGGCAGCATGACCTTGAATTCAACCCTGGCGGGATCGGCTACCTGCATGATGCGTTCGCCAACCCGAACCGGTCGTCCCTTCCACTCGTCCGGGTTGTCGAGAACCGCAACACCGGGTTGATCTGCCTTGATACTTGAGCGCTCCAGCTGATCCCTAGCGAACTGCCATTCAGCCTGCTTCAAGCGAACCTGGGCCTCCAGCTCGGCCAGCTTCGCTTTCTGGTTAGGATCGAGAAAACCACCCTGCTGCACCGTTCGCAACTCTGCCTCAGCCACAGAGAGCGCTTGCCTTGCAACCGCCTCTTTACTGGCAAGCTCGGTATCCTCAAGGAAGACCAACGGATCGCCCGGCTGCACCTGTTGGTTGGGTTTGACAACCACCTGCCTGACAACCCCCTCCAGCGGCGCAGCTACAACGTGCGGCGACCGTGGCACCACTTCAACCGGAGCCAGAGTACTCAGACGCACCGGCAACATCATCACCAGAAACAATACCGCTGCGCCCACCAGCCAGACCTTGCGATTCTGCAGGCTCGTCCTTAGCTGAGTCAGCTGGTACCCTCGGCGCAGCGCAAACAAGGCATGCCCAGCACTGCCAGCCAGGTGCTGTAACACACTCTGCTCAGCCTCACTCCAGGCTTTGTCACGCAACAGCAGCAGCACCCCTGCTATCTCGCCATTACGTGCCTCAACGCGCAATGGTTGCCAAAATACGAAATCAGGCAATTCAAGCTCACGCCACTCATTGGCCAACTCGGTATCAAGGTCAGAGGGGCGCAACAACGCCTGCTTTTCCCCATTTCCCTGGCCAATGAAAAACTTGGACAGTTGTTCGACCCAGGCAATGTAGGGAGAGGTGTAATCGACCGTAGGCAGGTCAGAGGCAGCAACGACCTGAGGTCGCTGCAAGCGTTCCCCTACCAGCAGCACCGCCTGGGTATAGGGAACACATGTGTGCGTCTGGTTAACCAGCGTGTAAGACAACTGCGCAAGGTCTGAAGCCTTGCGCAGTTGTTGTTCAAGCCCAAGCAGGGCTGCAACAGTGTCGCTCACTGAGCCACCTTAAACCGCCTGTAGCATAGTGACGAGGCGACTGCCGTATTGATCACGCATTGCCACTTCAGCCGCCAGTTGGTCATTCAGCGGGATGAAGCCAGCAGTGTCGCTCTCGCTGGACTCAACGGCCTCGCCATCAGTTGTGGCAGCTCGCTTGAACAGTTCCTCCAGGTCCAGCTTGAGCTCCAGCACCCGAATCTGACCATCGGACCCGATGGCCTGAACCCGAATACTGACCTCCTTCTGGCCAGCCGGAGGATTGCTGATAGTCACCGATCCGCTGGTTGCATCCAGCTGAATCCAGCCAGGCAGTTGTTCGCCGCTGGACAGCGATCCGCTGTAACGCTGAGAACCGCCACTGGTGCTGGTGTCCTGAATCCCGATGACCACCTGCCCTTCGGAGTCGCTCTGGATGCTGGTTACCACCAGCGAGACGACATCGAATGCGTCCTGTTGAACCTGCGTGAACTCCACCTGCCCAGATTCATTGACGTTGACATCTACAGAGGCACGAACGGTCGTTGACCCATCGGTATTCTTGACCTGCACGACAATGGCACCGGGCTCGGACAGAATGACCTGCTCAGCTCGGCCATCACCACTGTTGCCCGCACCCTGCTGGTCATCGGTCGGCGCGTCACCCTCACCCATGGCATCTTCAACACCACTTTCGAAGCCAAGGCCGGACGGCGGCATAAAGCCACTGGAGTCCGCCGGATCCCGCGTGTCACCAGATTCGCTGACCAGCCCGTCAGGCATTCCTGACTGCGGCAGTTCAACTGGCTCGGAATCGGTAGGCGGAGCCGACGGCGGGGTGGCGCCCGGGTCCGGGTTAGCCGGCGCTTCGTTTGCTACGGCGGTTACCGTCAATTCGAAGGTCCGGGTCACAGTGGCACCCTCAGCATCGATTGCGGTTACCTGAACCTCGAACACGCCAGGCTCACGCGGCGAACCTGAGATCGAACCTGTCTCCGGATTGTAAACCAGACCGCGCGGCAGGCCGCTGATGCTGAAGTCCAGATCCTCTCTGCTTAGCGTCGAGTCTTTGTCCGCGAACAGGCTGTCCACTTCCAGCGCATAGCGGTCACCCAGCTGAACAGTGATTTCCTCACGAGTCAGCTCACGTGCACTTACTTCAGGGGCATCGTTGGTACCAACCACCTTGAAGCTCACGACAGCCTGATCAGTAGCGCCCTCACTGTCTTCAACCGTCACGGTGTAGCTGAAGTTGATCTGGTCACCGGCGTTAAGGAAGTCCAGATCAAGACCACTAGCATCGAAGGTCCAGGCAATCTGGCCTTCATTATCAAGACCTGTTCCGCTGGCATTGAACGCAGCCACCAGCGCTTCCGCAAGCCCTGCCGGTAGCGGCCCAACCACAGTGCTGTCACCGCGAGTCCAGCTGATGTCGCCATTTGATGAGAAGGAAATGTCAATGGTATCGGTCAAGTCGACATCACTGAAATGCACCTGCCCGCTCTGGGTCAGATCCTGCGCGGAGGCATCAGCGGCTTCGGTGAAATCGGCCGGTGCGTCTACAGTGATTTCCGGCGCATCGTTGCTACCAGTCAGGGTAACAGTCACGTCCTGGGTGTCAGTACCGCCCTGGCCGTCATCCACGGTGATGGTAAACACCGCCGTGACCACTTCATTTTCAGCCAGGAACTCCAGATCGCTGGCATCAATATCGTAGGTCCAGTTGATGGTGCCGTCATTGTCATTACCCACTACCGGGGTGATGCTTAAGGCGTTCTCAATTGCCGCCTGCTGCTCGGCCGTCAGCGGCAGATCGGTGGTGCCATCGGCCCGCTTGGCGGTAACCGACTTGGTCGCCTCAGTCGCCGTCGGACGGTCGGTCAGGTCTACATCGGTAAAGCTGATCGAGCCATTGTCAGTCAGATCGGTGCCGTCGGTGATCTCGCCTGTTACATCGCCCACGCTGATCTCCGGCACATCGTTGCTGCCGGTCAGGGTAACAGTCACGTCCTGGGTGTCAGTACCGCCCTGGCCGTCATCCACGGTGATGGTAAACACCGCCGTGACCACTTCATTTTCAGCCAGGAACTCCAGATCGCTGGCATCGATGTCGTAGGTCCAGTTGATGGTGCCGTCATTGTCATTACCCACTACCGGGGTGATGCTGAAGGCGTTCTCAATCGCCGCCTGCTGCTCGGCCGTCAGCGGCAGATCGGTGGTGCCATCGGCCCGCTTGGCGGTAACCGACTTGGTCGCCTCAGTCGCCGTCGGACGGTCGGTCAGGTCTACATCGGTAAAGCTGATCGAGCCATTGTCAGTCAGATCGGTGCCGTCAGTGATCTCGCCGGTTACATCGCCCACGCTGATCTCCGGCACATCGTTGCTGCCGGTCAGGGTAACAGTCACGTCCTGGGTAGCTGTGCCGCCATTGCCGTCATCGACCGTGATGGTAAACACCGCCGTGACCACTTCATTTTCAGCCAGGAACTCCAGGTCGCTGGCATCGATGTCGTAGGTCCAGTTGATGGTGCCGTCATTGTCATTACCCACTACCGGGCTGATGCTGAAGGCGTTCTCAATTGCCGCCTGCTGCTCGGCTGTCAGCGGCAGATTGGTGGTGCCATCGGCCCGCTTGGCGGTAACCGACTTGGTCGCCTCGGTCGCCGTTGGGCGGTCAGTCAGGTCCACATCGGTAAAGCTGATCGAGCCGCTGTCAGTCAGGTCGCTGTTGCCATCGGTAATCTCGCCGGTCACATCACCCGCGCTGATCTCCGGCACATCGTTGCTGCCGGTCAGGGTGACAGTGACGTCTTGGGTAGCTGTGCCGCCCTGGCCGTCATCGACCGTGATGGTAAACACCGCCGTGACCACTTCATTTTCAGCCAGGAACTCCAGGTCGCTGGCATCGATGTCGTAGGTCCAGTTGATGGTGCCGTCATTATCATTGCCCACTACCGGGCTAATACTGAAGGCGTTCTCAATTGCCGCCTGCTGCTCGGCTGTCAGCGGCAGATTGGTGGTGCCATCGGCCCGCTTGGCGGTAACCGACTTGGTCGCCTCGGTCGCCGTTGGGCGGTCAGTCAGGTCCACATCGGTAAAGCTGATCGAGCCGCTGTCAGTCAGGTCGCTGTTGCCATCGGTAATCTCGCCGGTCACATCACCCGCGCTGATCTCCGGCACATCGTTGCTGCCGGTCAGGGTAACAGTCACGTCTTGGGTAGCTGTGCCGCCATTGCCGTCATCGACCGTGATGGTAAAGACCGCCGTGACCACTTCATTTTCAGCCAGGAACTCCAGGTCGCTGGCATCGATGTCGTAGGTCCAGTTGATGGTGCCGTCATTATCATTACCCGCTACCGGGCTAATGCTGAAGGCGTTCTCAATTGCCGCCTGCTGCTCGGCTGTCAGCGGCAGATTGGTGGTGCCATCAGCCCGCTTGGCGGTAACCGACTTGGTCGCCTCGGTGGCCGTTGGGCGGTCGGTCAGATCCACATCGGTAAAGCTGATCGAGCCGCTGTCAGTCAGGTCGCTGTTGCCATCGGTGATCTCGCCGGTCACATCACCCGTGCTGATCTCCGGCACATCGTTGCTGCCAGTCAGGGTGACAGTGACGTCTTGGGTAGCTGTGCCGCCATTACCGTCATCGACCGTGATGGTAAACACCGCCGTGACCACTTCATTTTCAGCCAGGAACTCCAGGTCGCTGGCATCGATGTCGTAGGTCCAGTTGATGGTGCCGTCATTGTCATTACCCACTACCGGGCTGATGCTGAAGGCGTTCTCAATTGCCGCCTGCTGCTCGGCTGTCAGCGGCAGATTGGTGGTGCCATCAGCCCGCTTGGCGGTAACCGACTTGGTCGCCTCGGTGGCCGTTGGGCGGTCGGTCAGATCCACATCGGTAAAGCTGATCGAGCCGCTGTCAGTCAGGTCGCTGCTGCCATCGGTGATCTCACCGGTCACATCACCCGCGCTGACCTCTGGCACATCGTTGCTGCCGGTCAGGGTCACAGTGACGTCCTGGGTAGCTGTGCCGCCCTGGCCGTCATCTACGGTAATGGTAAAGACCGCCGTGACCACTTCACCTTCGGCCAGGAACTCCAGGTCGCTGGCATCGATGTCGTAGGTCCAGTCGATGGTGCCGTCATTATCATTACCCGCTACCGGGCTGATGCTGAAGGCATTCTCAATTGCCGCTTGCTGCTCGGCCGTCAGCGGCAGACTGGTGGTGCCATCAGCCCGCTTGGCGGTAACCGACTTGGTCGCCTCGGTGGCCGTCGGACGATCAGACGGGTCTGCGTCAGCAAAGGTGATGGAGCCAGTATCTGTCAGCGGGCCGCCACCATCGATAGCGCCATCGGTATCGACGCCAGTGACGACCGGCGCGTCGTTTACTCCGTTGATGGTGATATCGAGGGTGGCCGCTTCCAAAGTGCCAAACCCGGCACCACCATACTCGACGATGTAACCGCGAATGGCACCATTATCGAATGCATAATCGTTCCAGTTACCATTGCTAGAGATGAAGTGCGCATAGTCTTCTTCGCCGGCATTGTTTGGCTCACCGTCACCCCAGTTTTCGTAGTTACCGTCTACCGAACTGCCACTGCCCGTACCGGACCAGAACAGGGTGCCAGCCTCTGGTCCAGTTACCCAGCGCCATTGGCCTTCAACGGCAGCATCGCTGGCGCCCATCCAGCCATCGCCACCCAGTTTGGGGGTGATAAATGCGTTTTCCTCAGCGGAGGTTACGGTCGCGAGGTAACCCTTCAAGCCAAACAACTCACGGCTCTCTGCGGCGGCCTTAGCGTCCGCCCAGGTCATACCGGGCGCACTAACGTACTCGTAGTAATGCCCATTCGCAGGGTTGTAGAACAAGCCCTGCTCATCCACACGATACGGCTGCCAGTTAGTGCCGTTGTCATCACTGGCTTCGATAGTCAGCTGGTCACTACCGAAGTAATTCGCATCGCCTGCGTAACGAAGCGAGTTAAGAGCAGCCTGGACATCAGCAATGGCACCAGAGAACTCCAGAGTGTGGCCACCGGACTGCGAAACGGAGACGGAACCTGAACTGTCCAGCGTTAGATTACCGTGGCTGGAGCTGATGCGAATGGTAACGTTGTCACCCTCAATATCAGTCAGCGTGAACCCGTTGATCAGAATTGATGAATCTTCGTTCAGCGTGACCGAGGACTTACCGGTAATGGCTACCGGATCGTTTACCGCCGCGACATCCACGCTAACTTGCATGCTTGCCGTCGATACTGCGTTTTGGCTGTCTATGGCTTTAACAGTAAAGGCAGAAAGCAACCCGTTAGCGTTGCTATCCGGCAGCCAAACAAGGCTCTCGCCAGGCCCAACTACGGTCACACCCGCGATAACATCGCTAAGTACACCACCGGAGTCCTTGCGCAGCGTGCCGCTCAAAATCGAATCGACCCGATAAGAGACCGACGCATCATCAACGTCCGACGCGTTAGCAAGCGCTTGCAACTGCGCATGGGTGATGGTTTTTGCGGTGTCTTCTGTTGCCCCAGTTACTGTCCCTGTCGTGTTATCAAGAACCGGGATGTCGTTGACAGGCGTAATTGAGGTGCCGAGGCTGACTGCCGCGGTCGAAACGGCAGTAGTGCCGCCCGTACCACCAACTGCAGTGGTGTCATAGGCTTGTCGGGTCGCACCACTGGTAAAGGTAATGCTGGAGTCGGAGCTGTCTACCGCGTGAACACTGAGGCTGCCGGGCGCACCGTTAAAATCTGCAGCGGGAACAAAGCGCAAGCTGGCAGTACTAGACAGCAGCAGACCAGCATCGGCCGACACAGTACCAACCGCAAGCCAGTTGGTGCCGTCAGTGGAATACTGCCACTCGCCCTGCGAGGAGTCGCTGGCATCGCCCGTGATGATGATGCCACCGAGTGAATCCTTGGGATCGTAGTTTGCATCCACATCCGAGAACAGGGAGCCAAACAAGCTGCTCACTGTGCTGCCGGCAGGCGAAGTGGTGTCCTCATTGACCGCACCAAGCGAGGCGTTGCCGCTAAACGACGGTGCGTTGTTGCGCTCAGCAATATTGACCTGACTGGTATCAGAGCCAGTGTTGCCCGCTTTGTCCATTACCGAGACGGTAACGGTACGGGTCAGCGAGTTATAGTCGACCGCGGTATTTTCGTAGGTGACACGCTGGGCAAGCGAGGTCAGTACAGAGTCACCAACCGGGCCTGGCGGGTTGGCTTGGGTGACCTTGACGTCGTCGATCATCAGTTTGCCGCCAAGCAGGCGATAACCAGTAAGGTCATAGGATCCGGCTACGAAGACAAATCGGTATACCCCTTCCTGCCCGGCAGCGATGGTAACTTCCTCTGTAGCCCAGTTTGTTTCCTGGTTGCTGGAGGTGCCAGTACTGTCAAGGATAGTTATGGTTTCGCCGGTATTAACGTCGATAATGTAGCCAAACGCATCATAGGCATCGCCGCCGCTAAGGGCTTTCCAGTCGAACGAGACCTTATCACCCGCTTGCAGCGCGACTGCACCATTGCTGTAAACGGCTGGGCCTCGAATCACCCCAAACCCTTCGTTAATGGAATCTTCCCCGGTATCTAGCTCAATCGCCAAATCACTTGAATCGCTACCCGCGTAGTTAGACAGCTTGGCACCTTGAGTGAAACTGCCACCGGTAACGTCATCGTAGATCGGCTGACCGCCGTTATCGCCCCGGACATCGGTAAGGTTAGAGCTCGGGTAGGTTGGGTCAACTGGCGTAAGTTGCCCAGCGATTTGGTCAACCCCCATCCGGAGACGTTGCATAACGGACGTCCAGCCCGAAATAGTCGTCGAGCCGTTGGTGCCATCCTGGAAGTCGCCGTTTTCAAACGCGTTGGAGAAGTTGATCCTCAGCGGCTGGCCATTTTCGCCGTTTTTGATCGGGTCAACGCTACCAATCACGATCGCGACAGACCCGTTACCCCGGTAGACCGTGGTGCCAACGATGGATACTTCACCGTTCACGGTTGAGGGTGTGCTGTCACTGATGAAGCCTAGCGACTCTGAGGACGTCGCACCACCAATTTCGAAGTCGATATAACCGCCGGTATAATCAGTGCCGCCACCGATGGTCACATCACCGTCAATCAGCACAGCCCCATCACCTTCGCTGTACTCGAGGTCATCAAGGTTGGAGATTACCAATGGAGCCAGCGTGCCATCGTACCCAGCCGCAACCAATGCAGTCGTCTCAACCGAACCACTGGTCACCTCCAGCTCCCAGTCCCCGCCGAGCGCCTGGGCACCGGTCAGGTCTTCGGAGGCTGCTACGTCGGCGCTGGTCAGTTGCGCTACCGCATCAAGGAACCCCTGCCCCTCGCTTTCAGCCCCGACATAGCAACCGTAGAGCATCAGGTCGCCGGATTCCGTCAGCGTCTCACCCAGCGCAGCGAGCAACTGCGCGTTGGCTTCCAGATTTTCGCCATTAAGTGTCAGTGTGCCGAGCTTCACCTCCCCCACATCACCGTGTGAGAAGAGGTGGATGGCATCAATACCGGTCTGGCCCTGCAGTGCAGCAACCATTTGCTCAAGACCGTTTTCGGCGCTATCGATCAGAATGACTTCGACGCCGTCACCCAGTCCATCGACCAGGTCCTGGTAGTTGTCTACCGAGGTATCAACAAAGGCGACTTCGCGACGGTTACCCGGCTCACTGCCGGTCGGCGCGGGTGCCGCAAAATGAACGCTCTGGTCAGCCGACTCTGCGTGGGTTCCTGCATCCTGAAAAGCGACGTCCGTGGTCATTTCTGCAGCAGTAGCCACTGCAGCACCATCAAGCAAAATACGCGGTTCCAGCGCAGTAATCAGCGGCTTACGGCGAAAACGAATCGAGTTGGCGGGGGTCTGTTTTTTCATATTCTCTATCCCTTTAGGGCACCGGCCAGATGGTCTGTTTCAGGTTCTGAATTACTCAGCGGCAGGCGCAGGTTCGCTAAACACAGCGGTGGCGCTCATACCCGGTATCAGTTGAGTGTTTTCTGGCAATTTTGCTCTCAGCAAGACGGTCTGACTGACAGCATCAATTGCGGGAATAATAGCCCGAACCTCTGCAGATTCGGGTTCGGGAAGATTGTCTACCTGCAAGCTGATAGGCTGACCTACAGCCAACCAGCTGAGCCAGGCCGCAGGCACAACAACTTCCGCCTCGAGGTTCTGGTCGCCCACAACCTCTATTAACTCTTGTTGCTGCCGAATATTCTCGTGCGCATTGACTCGCAGGCCGACGACCCGGCCGCGCCAGGGCGCTTTGATAACGCAGCGCTCGGTGTTGAGGCGGGCAATTTTCAGCTCAGCCAAGGCTTGGGAATATTCGGATTGGGCCAGCGCGACATCCAGCCCACCGATCGAATTCAAGGCGTCGAGTTCACGCGCGTTCTCGCTCTTGATCCGCGCTGCCCTGACTTCAGCAGCAACCTTCTCGGCCTGAGCGTCATAGAGGGCGCAGTCTAGTTCAACCAACGCTGCTCCCTTCTCAAACGCATCGCCGGGGAGGTAGGGAATGCGCTGGACGCGCGCAGCCAGCTCACCCGAAAGCACGGCGCGATCCAGTGACTTGATCACTGCTCGCGCCTGATATTCGGCCTGTGCGGAAGCCGCGCTTGCCAGCAGGGCCAGAAACAGCCCCAGATTGAGTTGCTGACGCATCAGCTGGTCTTGTCGCTGGCGACGACCGGGCTTGACTCGACAGGCGCAGCCACCTCTGCTGACTGCTGACTGGGAGCCGCGTGCTGCCACTGATCAAAGCGCTGCCCAATTTCCTGCCCCAGCGCCTCAACATTCAGGCTCTGATAGTCCTGCGGCAGCAGATCCATGCCGATCGTCACAAAGACGCGACCGTAGCTGTTCTGCAGATCTGCATAAGCGACATCACGACGCAGCTCTGCCAGTACGGTATTGAGCGACTCGCGAATCAGGTCCAACTGCGACATGCGCTTGAGCTTGGCCGCATTGCGGGTCTGCTCGCCGATACGCTCGGCAACGCCGAGGTACTGAGTAGCAAGGTCAAAGCTCTTACGCGCCTGCTCGTAGCGAATGCGCGACAGGTGCACCTGGGTCAGCACGGCCATGGACGTCGCCAGTCGCTGTTCTTCGGTCAGCGCTTCACGGGTCTCAGCCAGCCGACGCTCGGCGCCGATCTTGAACACGTCCAGCATGTTCCAGCTGACCTGCGCGCCAACACTGGTCCAATCCTGGTTCAGCAGGTATTCGTTGCTGTCCTGGTATGAACCGGCAGTCAACTGAATGCCTGGCAGCAGGCTCAACATTGCCGCCTTCGTCTCTGCAGCAGAAATCCGCTTCTGGTAGTGAGTCTCGACCAATTCAGGACGTTGTTGCAGTGCCTGTTCTTCCATCTCGGCCAGGCCCACACTTAATTCCGGAACGACAAAAGCCGGATTCGACACATCAACCAGGGAGAACTGAGTACCCGGCTTCAAACCCATGAGGGCCGACAACTCGGTTTTGGCACCCATCAGGTCCTGACGCAGGGCTTGCAGGGCACGGAGAATGTCCAGCAGTTCACGCTGGTAATACAGCGCATCCAGCGGCGAGCGCAGGCCTTGGGTTTCAACCTGGCGAGAGTTTGCAAGCGCTTCACTGGCCTGTTCGATCAGAGGATTGATCTTGCTTAGCAGGCGCTCTGCCGACACCGCGCGCCAGTAGGCAGCGCGTACGTCCTGAGTGATGTTGTGAACAACTTTACGCTCCCGCTCCTTGGTAATCAGGTAACGGTCAGCATGCTGTTGAGCGCGTACGTAAGACAAGCCGAAGTCGAGAATATTCCAGGAGAAAGCGACGTCCTGAGTATCGCGCTCGCGTCCCTGAGAAACAGAGTAAGCCGGGTTCGGGCCCAGCGCATCGGGCTCACCGTCAGTGAAGTTGACGCTGGCGGATGCGGCGTATTCGCTACGCTTGGAGTAACCGGCGGAAGCGGTAAGCTCAGGCAGCATTTCGTGCCGCGCAAGATCAATCTGACCTTGAGAAAGAGCAGCCTCCAGCGACTTCAATCTCTTGTCGCGGTTATTGAGAACCGCGCGCGCGATAGCCTGATCCAGAGAAATCGCTGACTCAACCGACTGCTCCTGAGAAAGCTGCGCGATATCCGACATAGCTGTTGTTTCCAAGCTTTGCGGAGCGATGACCTCAGGAGTAACCGAACAACCACTTGCGATAGCAACAACCGAGATAGCAAGGAGGGACTTCTTAAGCATGAACTCTTCTCTTTGTTATAAAACCAATCCAATGGCGACGTGCCATCATACTAATCAATTTTCAATTTAAAAAACAATATCCCTAGAGACCAAACGCTATAAGTAACCAAACATTGATCCAGATCATTTTTTACCCCCCCTCAATCAGACACATCCTCAGTCAATACGCCAAATATTGAGCGTCAAGAAACCACCACACCCCAAGCTGTACGCCCCAACATACGAGCCTTTCGACGGACTTTTCAGTAAACACAAAACCATTGCATTTTCATTTCCGGACAACGCCTTACCAGGCGAACACTCAAATTAGGCATGCCTCCCGGCACCCCAAAAGCACAGCGAAATTTGGACCTGAAAAAGCAAACTCAAGACAGCGACACCTGCCAGCTCTGCGCCAAAAAAGTGCAGCCAAAAAAATAGTTAGAGTTATAACTAAAATACGGCGAAGGGCTTAGGTGAGGAGAGAGAAAAGCTCGGCCAAGATCAGCAGAGAGAAATCACCGAAGTTATAAATCCGAAGACAATAAAAACAGCAAAAGAAACAAGCACTCGCAATTAAAAAAGCACCATGCCCCAGTGACCAGGTAAGGCCCAGCAGAGCACCGCCAAAGCAAAAACGAAGCAAACCAGACACCGGAAAATTGCGAAAAAAAAGGCCATCATATGGATGGCCTTTTCGAGATCAAACTGCCGCGTTGATCGGCTTATCCGGATACCACGCGTCGATTAGTGGCCCCACTTCAACGACTGCCAGCTCGCTGCGCGCCTTCAGCCAGTCTTCGACAGCCTGGCGCTGCTCTTCCGTTACCGAGCCACGCTCAGCAAGGCACACCAGCCCGAAGCCTTCACCACCAACATAGTCGAGGTTATTCGCATCCATAGCTTCATCGAGAAACTGATCAAGGAAGGCATCAATCGCCTCGACACTCAGGTCGCCCTTGAACTCCAGATTCAGCTCAAAACCCAGCTCCTGAAACTCATCAACGCACAGTTTTTTGCGCAGACGGCGGGAACGATTGGTAGCCATACATATTCCTCTTGGGTAATTTCAGCGCGGATTGTAGCAGGGTCGAGGGTCGACCGCTGTCAGCAGTGACGGATTCCGACCGACAGTAGCCGCCCGGCAGCCCGAGTTCCCCGTCACACATGGCGGGGACCACCCAAGGAGCAGAAAACTCAACAACAATCTCTCTTTGCCAACACCCCGCAACATCGGCAAGTATCCCCTCTCAAGGTATGACGCACTCATGGAGAAGCAATGAACGGATTGAATTGGCTCTGGGAAAACGCCTCGACCCTGGCAGCCATCGCCACCCTCCTCGCACTACTCACGGCGCTTGCCACCTGGGTTCGATTGCTGCATCGCAGGGAAAAACCCTTCGTGCTCACCGCTGCCGACTTTCACCCTTCCCTGCTGCCCGGCGACTGGACCGTATTTATCCGCATCAGAAACCGCAGCGACCAGCCGCTGAGCATCCTGCGCATCGACATCTGGGGCCCGCGCAAGCACTATCTGAGAAGCATCGCTGGCGACCTGACAGAAGGGAAAAACATGCATTCAACCCTGGCTGTTTTTAGCCAGGACAGCGCAACCCTGGCCCCAGGCAGCACCTTCTCGACCTCCAACCACGACCTGGACCACGATGCTGCAACGACGCTATTTCGCAGCGACAACCAGTTAGGCGTCATTACCGATCGTGGCGACTACGCCCTGTCACTACCAAAGCTGCAGATACGCCCAACTCAGCTTAATGCAGTGGACTTCGAGCTGGAGACGTCCAGCCGTTGGGCGCACACCTGGAATAAGGCACGGGTGTGGCTGGCAACCAGAATCAGGCACCAAGCAACACGGTGCTGGCTACTAGGCATAAAGAACCAACGATAGCGACTCATTAGCGAAGAGCGCAGATCGAACACAAGCATACGCAAAGGACATTGCGTCACCGAACAATAGAACAAATACTGTACAACCTTAATATTTTGTATAGGATTTTAGAAAGCCCCCGACAAGCCGTGACCAGTATCAATTAAACAGGCGCAGCCTGTCGGCCCAAATCCGTACAACCCCGGCGAGGTAAACCATGAGACGCCTGATACTGCTTTGCTGCTGCATCCTTTTGACCAGTTGCGGTGGCGTCGCGGTTGACGAATACGCTGCAGAGCAACCCGCGCTGGACCTGAAGGAGTTCTTCAGTCGCCCCGTACAGGCCTGGGGTATATTTCAGGATCGCTCAGGCAAGGTAATCAAACGCTTCCACGTTGACATCAACAGCCGCCAGGAAGGCAACCGCTTGATCCTCGACGAGCGCTTCGTCTACAGCGATGGAAGCACCCAACAGCGCATCTGGACACTAAGACCCGACGGGAAAAATCGCTGGCGCGGCACCGCTGACGACGTTGTCGGGGACGCCATCGGCGAGCTGGTCGGCAATGCGCTTCGCTGGCGCTATGAACTAAACCTGCCGGTCGACGGAAAAACCTATCTGGTTACCTTCGACGACTGGATGTATTTGATGGACGAAAACACGCTGATCAACCGCTCCAGCATGCTCAAGTTTGGCGTCGAACTCGGCCAGGTCACCCTGTTCTTCCGGCGACAGCCATGACGCTCCGGATGCACTCGCTAGGCCGCAACTATCGCGCCCTGATAATCGGCAGTAGCGGCGCTCTGGGCCAAGCATTCTGCCAGCATCTACGCAGCGACCCGAACTGCGCCCTGATCAACGAGCTGGGGCGCAGCACCGCCATACCCCTTGATCTTGAGGAGCCGGACAGCATTTCCGCAGCCGCCGCATCCCTCTCCAGCAGCGCACCCTACCAGCTTATCCTGCTAGCCACAGGCTTACTGCACCGTGAAGGGGTAGAACCAGAGAAAAGCCTGAAGACAATCAACCCAGACGCTTTGCAATCTGTATTTCAAGTCAACGCCTTAGGCCCTGCCATCGTGATGCGCGAATTCTTGCCACTACTTGACACTCACGGCGCCATGGCAGTGATGTCCGCACGGGTCGGCAGCATTAGCGACAATCGACTCGGCGGCTGGTACGCCTATCGAGCATCCAAGGCTGCATTGAACATGCTGATAAAGACAGCAGCCATCGAGCACGCCAGGCGACACCCCAACGCACGACTGCTGAGCCTGCACCCCGGCACAGTACAGTCAGACCTGTCGCACCCGTTCCGCGGAGCGAGAGCCGCCCGACCAGCGAAACAGGCCGCTGCCGAATTATTGAGCGTTATTGATCACAGCTCACCCAATGACAGCGGCGGACTCTTCGCCTACGACGGTAAACGCATCGAATGGTAATAGGAAAAGCCGCAAGCCGAGCAAACTGAGCAAAAAGCAACTCAAGGAAGAAACCAATACCGAGCAGCGCGCCCCAAATGCTCAACGGCCAGCTTTGCACAGGCGAAATGAAAAAAGGGACCAAGCCTTACGGCTTGGTCCCTTTTTCAGTGATTTGGTCGGGACGGAGTGATTCGAACACTCGACCCCTTGCACCCCATGCAAGTGCGCTACCAGGCTGCGCTACGCCCCGACGATGCTTCGATTTGTCTGCCGAAGCGGGTCGCATAATACATTAACTATCTGAAATGAGAAAGTTTTTTTTGTATCAACGAACCCGAAGCACGTTAAGCACTTCTTCCAGCTCAGCAATGGTCTGACGAATCAGTTGCTTGTACTGCGTAAGGTCTTCACGCGCTTCCTCACCGGACAGGCGCTGGCGCGCTCCACCGATAGTAAAACCCTGGTCGTACAACAGCGCGCGGATCTGGCGGATCATCAACACATCCTGACGCTGGTAATAGCGCCGATTACCCCGGCGCTTGACTGGCGACAGCTGGGGGAACTCCTGCTCCCAATAACGCAGAACATGAGGCTTGACTGCACACAACTCGCTCACTTCACCGATGGTGAAATAGCGCTTGCCGGGGATCGCCGGCAACTCGTCGTTATGGCTGGGTTCCAGCATACGCTTCTACTCGTGCCTTCAGTTTTTGTCCTGGACGAAAGGTCACCACACGTCTGGCGGTGATTGGAATCTCTTCGCCGGTCTTGGGATTACGGCCGGGGCGCTGACGCTTATCGCGCAGATCGAAGTTGCCGAATCCCGACAGCTTCACCTGTTCATTGGTCTCGAGTGCATTACGAATTTCTTCGAAAAACAACTCGACCAACTCTTTGGCTTCGCGCTTGTTGAACCCTAACTCTTCGTACAGCCGCTCAGCCATTTCCGCTTTTGTCAGAGCCCCCATTTGACCTATTTCCTTAGTGTGGCGTTGAACCCTTGCTCCAAGGACTGCAGCACTCTGTCCATGACAGCATTCACCTCGTCATCAGTAAGAGTGCGTGACGAATCCTGCAACGTCAAGCCAATTGCCATGCTTTTTCTATGCGGATCAATACCTTTGCCTTCATACACGTCAAACAACCTGAGGTTTTTGAGGTGAGCTCCGGCTTCCGCACGAATACAGCTCAGCAAATCATCGGCCAGCACATCACGATCCACCACCAGCGCTATATCCCGTCTGACTTCAGGGTAGCGGGACAATTCCGCAAAGCGCGGCAGCAAGCCCTGGCAAATTTTTGCCAATGCCAACTCGAACACAAAAACCGGGCCGTTAAGGTCAAGATCAGCAGCCAGCTGCGGGTGCAGCGCACCGACAAGACCCACCTGCTCATCGCCATTAAGAATGCACGCTGACTGCCCCGGATGCAGCGCCGGATGCTCTACCGGTGCGAAGCGGAAGCTGACGCCCGCGGCACTCTGCTCCAGGATGGCTTCGACATCCGCCTTGATATCAAAGAAGTCGATCTTCTCTGCACCGTTGGCCCAACCCTCGGGCTGACGGGCGCCGGTGGCAATACCAGAGAGCATGACTTCCTGCCGCAGACCCTCTGCGCAGGGAATGAAGCGTTGGCCGCTCTCAAACAGACGCACCCGGCCTTGCTGGCGGTTCTGGTTGTACTGCACCGCCTTGCTCAGACCCGGCCATAGCGAGGGACGCATGACAGCCATATCGCTCGAGATCGGGTTGGCCAGCGCCAGTGGTTCGATACTCGGCTCAAACTGCTTGCTCAGACCCGGCTCGATGAAGCTGTAGGTAATGGCTTCATGGTAGCCACGAGCAACCAACAGACGTCGCAGCGCAGGCAGCTCACCACGCACCTCCGGCTTGCCAGACAGGGTCAGGGCAGCCGTCGGCGCACTAACCGGCAGACGGTTGTAGCCGTAAAGCCGGGCCAGTTCCTCAATCAAATCCACCTCGATGCTGATGTCAAACCGGTGACTCGGCACGTCGATTTGCCACTGGCCATCAGCAATAGCACTGACGCCTAGACCCAGGCCAGTAAGGTAGCCAACCACATCACTCTCGCTCATCTGCATGCCGAGCATCTGCGCAATGCGATCCTTACGCAAAGTGATCTGCTTCAGTGTAGGAAGCGCCCCCTGTTCTACTGCCTCGATAACCGGACCCGGCTCACCACCGACGATCTCGAGGATCAGTGCGGTAGCGCGCTCGATAGCTTCGCGCTGCAGCTGCCAGTCAACGCCACGCTCGAAGCGGTGCGAGGAATCAGTGTGCAGGCCGTAACCACGCGCCTTGCCAGCAATGGCAATGGTGTCGAAGAAAGCGCTTTCCAGGAACAGATCCCGCGTGCCCTCACTAACGCCACTATGTTCGCCACCCATGATGCCAGCCATGGCCAGCGGACGCTCGTGGTCCGCAATCACCAGAGTGTCGGCGCGCAGGCTGATTTCCTGGCCATCGAGCAGCACCAGTTTTTCACCCTCTTCCGCCATGCGAACACGAATACCGCCCTTGATCTCGGCCAGATCGAAGGCATGCATCGGCTGCCCCAGTTCGAGCATCACGTAGTTGGTGATATCGACAACCGCGTCAATGCTGCGAATGTCGCTGCGACGCAGACGCTCAACCATCCATAGCGGCGTTGGGCGTGACAGATCAACGTTGCGAATAACACGTCCCACATAACGCGGGCAGGCGTCCGCAGCCTGGAGATCAACCGGGCGCACCTCGTCGTGCACGGCCGCCACAGGCTCAACCTTGATGCGAGCAACCGCAACGCCGTAGTTGGCACCCACTTCGCGGGCCAGACCGGCGATAGACAAGCAATCGCCACGGTTCGGCGTCAGATCCACTTCAATGATGGCGTCATCGAGACCAAGGTACTCGCGCACGCTTTGGCCGGCCGGGGCATCTTGAGGCAGTTCGTACAGGCCGTCGTGGTCTTCAGAAATCTGCAGTTCAGCGGCGGAGCACAGCATGCCGAATGACTCGACACCACGCAGCTTCGCCTTCTTGATTTTGAAGTCCTCGCCCAGCACTGCGCCAACCATGGCGAACGGGATTTTGATGCCGGCTCGCGCATTCGGCGCGCCGCAGACTACCTGAAACTCCTCACTGCCATTGCTGACGCGGCACACGCGCAGCTTGTCGGCATCGGGGTGCTGCTCGGCACTGAGAATCTCGCCCACCACAACGCCGGAGAACTCACCGGCTGCCGGGGTGACGCTGTCTACTTCGAGTCCGGTCATGGACAGGCGCGCTACCAGGTCGTCGCGAGAGACCTCAGGGTTTACCCAGGTGCGCAGCCACTGTTCACTGAATTTCATTATCGATTCCTGCTGTCAAAAGGGTTGCGGGTGCGGCGCTCAACGGAACTGCTCAAGGAAACGCAGATCGTTGTCGAAGAAAATACGCAGATCGCCCACGCCATAACGCAGCATGGTCAGACGCTCTACGCCCATCCCGAATGCAAACCCCTGATATTTCTCCGGGTCGATACCAGACATGCGGAGCACCTCCGGGTGCACCATGCCGCAACCCAATATTTCCAGCCAGTCGGCCTTTTCTTCGCCGTTCTTGACCACACGGCGACGAATATCCACTTCAGCGGACGGCTCGGTGAAGGGGAAGAATGAGGGACGGAAACGCACTTCGAGATCGGCCTCGAAAAACTCGCGCAGGAACTGCTCGATGGTACCCTTCAGGTCGGCAAAACTGACACCCTCATCGATCAGCAGACCTTCAACCTGGTGGAACATCGGCGAGTGGGTCTGGTCGGAGTCGCAGCGGTAGACCCGACCCGGGCAGATGATGCGAATCGGAGGCTGCTGGCTTTCCATGGTGCGCACCTGTACCGGCGAGGTATGGGTTCGCAGCAGGGTATTGGCATTGAAATAGAAAGTGTCGTGCATAGCACGCGCCGGGTGGTGACCCGGAATATTCAGCGCCTCGAAGTTGTGGTAGTCGTCCTCTACTTCGGGGCCTTCCGCGACGGTATAACCGGCGTGGGAAAAAATCTGTTCAATCCGCTCCATGGTACGGGTAACCGGGTGCAAACCACCGGTAGCCTGACCGCGACCAGGCAACGTGACATCCACCCGCTCGGCAGCCAGACGGGCATTCATCGCCGCACTTTCCATCTCTGACTTACGACCGTTGAGCACGCTCTGAACCTGCTCTTTAGCCTGGTTGACCAGCGCACCGACCTTGGGACGCTCCTCGGCCGGAATGTTGCCCAGGGTCTTCATCACCTGGGTCAGCTCGCCCTTCTTGCCAAGATACTGAACGCGGATATTCTCCAGCGCAGCCACATCAGCTGCCTGTTTGATTGCCTCAAGTGCTTGTGCGACCAGGGCGTCGAGGTTTTCCATCAACACGTACTCCAGAAACAAAAATAGGGGAAGAGCTTTGAGGCTCTTCCCCTATCATTGACGTTGCCAGCCGCGCCCGAGGGCGCGGTGATTGTCGTAACGAGGGCTTAAGCCAGGCTAGCCTTTGCTTTTTCGACAATCGCGGTAAACGCCGCTTTTTCGTTCACGGCCAGATCGGCCAGAACCTTACGATCGATCTCGACGGACGCCTTTTTCAGGCCAGCGATCAGGCGGCTGTAGGACAGACCGTTCTGACGAGCACCAGCGTTGATACGGGCAATCCACAGCGCGCGGAACTGACGCTTGCGCTGCTTGCGGTCACGATATGCGTACTGACCAGCTTTGATAACCGCTTGCTTGGCAACGCGGAACACGCGTGAACGCGCGCCGTAGTAACCTTTAGCCAGCTTGAGAACTTTCTTGTGACGCTTGCGCGCCATGACACCACGTTTTACACGAGCCATTGCTTTCTTCCTCTAACCTGTACCTTGATGATTAACGCAGACGCAGCATGCGCTCGACTTTTTGGACATCAGCAGCATTCAGCTGCGAAGTGCCGCGAAGTTGACGCTTACGCTTGGTGCTCATCTTGGTCAGGATGTGGCTTTTGAAAGCATGCTTGTGCTTGATGCCGTTCCCGGTTTTCTTGAAGCGCTTGGCAGCGCCACTTTTGGTCTTCATCTTTGCCATGTTCAGTTACTCCAAATTGAAGTGCATCAAATAATCGCAAGGCCTGGCGTTGCCCTGGAGATTACTTTTTCTTTTTGGGGGCGATGACCATCATCAGCTGACGACCTTCCATCTTCGGGTGCTGTTCCACGGTGCCGTATTCAAGCAGGTCGTTTTCGACCCGTTTCAACAGCTCCATGCCCAGCTCCTGATGGGCCATTTCGCGACCACGGAATCGCAACGATACCTTGGCCTTGTCCCCTTCAGAGAGGAAACGAATCAGGTTACGAAGCTTGACCTGATAGTCACCCTCTTCCGTCCCTGGACGAAACTTGATTTCCTTGATCTGAATCTGCTTCTGATTCTTGCGCGCTGCGGCCTGCTGTTTCTTCTTTTCGAAGATGTGCTTGCCGTAGTCCATGATGCGGCACACAGGTGGCGCCGCATCGGGAGAGATTTCAACCAGGTCCAGCTTGACTTCTTCAGCTGCGGCCATTGCTTCCTGAATGGATACGATGCCGATCTGCTCGCCATCTGCACCAATCAGGCGCACTTCGCGCGCCGTGATGTTTTCGTTAATCGGCGGGCGTTGTGCGGCTCTTTTGTCTTGTCTCATCTCGCGTTTAATCTTTATTGCTCCGAATTCGGGCGGCCTCGTTGTGCCACAGCGCGAGATAGGAAATCAGCGAACTCGGTTACAGTCATTGAACCCAGATCTTTACCCTCTCGCGTGCGCACGGCCACGGTGTGCGACTCGACTTCCCGATCACCTACAACCAGCAGGTAGGGAGTCTTGTGCAAAGTATGCTCGCGGATTTTAAAGCCGATCTTCTCGTTTCTCAAGTCCGCAACCACTCTATACCCCATATCCTTCAGGGATTTCTCGACTTCACTGCAGAATTCGGCCTGATTATCGGTGATATTCAGTACCGCCGCCTGCGTCGGCGCCAGCCACGCCGGGAAGTCACCGGCGTAATGTTCGATCAGAATACCGATGAAGCGCTCGAACGAACCCAAGATCGCGCGATGCAGCATGACCGGCGTTTTGCGCGCACCATCTTCGGCAACATATTGAGCACCCAGACGGCCTGGCAGCATAAAGTCCAGCTGCAGCGTACCGCACTGCCAGACACGACCGATACAGTCACGCAGGGAAAATTCGATCTTCGGACCATAGAATGCGCCCTCGCCCGGCTGCAGCTCCCACTTCAAACCCGCCTCGTTCAGCGCATCTTCCAGCCCCTGCTCTGCACGATCCCACAGAGCATCGTCACCAACACGACTTTCCGGACGAGTGGACAGTTTCAGCTCAACGTCATCGAAGCCGAAGTCTTTGTACACCTGCAGGGTCAGCGCAATGAAATCACTCGCTTCTTTCTTAACCTGCTCATCAGTACAGAAGATGTGCGCATCGTCCTGGGTAAAGCCACGCACGCGCATCAGGCCGTGCAACGAACCGGACGGCTCATTGCGATGACAGGAGCCGAACTCGGCCAGACGCAGCGGCAGCTCGCGGTAGCTCTTGAGACCCTGATTGAACACCTGGATGTGACACGGACAGTTCATCGGCTTGACCGCGTAATCACGGCTTTCCGACTCAGTGGTGAACATGTTCGCCCCGTAGTGCTCCCAGTGCCCGGAGCGCTCCCAGAGCACGCGATCAACCACCTGCGGCGTCTTGATCTCTTTATAACCGGCACCCAGCTGGACATTGCGCATGTACTGCTCAAGCACCTGATAGATAGACCAGCCGTTGGGGTGCCAGAACACCATACCCGGCGCTTCTTCCTGGGTGTGGAACAGGTCCAGACGCTTGCCGATCTTGCGGTGATCGCGCTTCTCAGCCTCTTCCATGCGCTGGATATAGGCTGCCAGCTGCTTCTTGTCCGCCCAGGCAGTACCGTAGATACGCTGCAACTGCTCGTTCTTGGCATCGCCGCGCCAGTAGGCACCAGAGATACGGGTCAGCTTGAAGGCTTTCAGGAAACGCGTATTCGGCACGTGCGGGCCACGGCACATGTCGACATATTCTTCGTGGTAGTACAGACCCATAGCCTTCTCGTCCGGCATATCCTCTACCAGACGCAGCTTGTACTCTTCGCCACGGGACTCAAACACCTTGATGACCTCGTCGCGCGGGGTCATTTTCTTGATCACGTCGTAATTGGTGTCGATCAGCTCAGCCATGCGCTTTTCAATAGCGGCCATATCTTCCGGCGTAAAGGGACGCTCAAAGGAGATATCGTAATAGAAGCCGTCATCAATAACCGGACCAATAACCATCTTGGCGCTCGGATACAGCTGCTTGACTGCATGACCCACCAGGTGAGCACAGGAGTGGCGAATAATCTCGACCCCTTCCTCATCTTTGGCAGTAATGATCTGCAACGTTGCGTCCTGCTCAATCAGGTCACAAGCGTCTACCAGGCGACCGTTGACCTTACCGGCGATCGTCGCCTTGGCAAGACCAGCACCAATTGACTGCGCAACATCTGCAACGGAAACGGGGTTTTCAAAAACGCGCTGACTGCCGTCAGGAAGAGTGATTACGGGCATATGCCGCTCCTTCTCAGTGGTGACCCCTACGCAAGGCCACGTGATGGATGAACCGCTCCGGCAACTCGCTGCAGTCGGACCGGCATCACGATTGCCGGCAGCCCTTTCAGGCTACTGCAGAAGCACCTTAAGCGGTGCAGAAAGAAAAAAACCCGGCCACAGGGACCGGGTTTCTAATTTGGTAGGCACGATTGGATTCGAACCAACGACCCCCACCATGTCAAGGTGGTGCTCTAACCAACTGAGCTACGTGCCTGCGATGGAGGCGAACTTTACGCACCTCCTTTTGCACTGTCAACCACTAAGTCACTGAAAACCTGAAAAAAGCTTGAATCAGCGACATGGCGATCAACAAACGACCAACGCCTGATTATTCTTTGCCCAAATCGCTCAAATAACGCACAAAAACCCTTAAGCCCGATTCAGACCTGCATCAGCTGATCACGCAATTTCTGAATCTGATCACGCAACTGAGCCGCTGACTCAAACTCCAGATCACGCGCATGCTGGAACATTTTCTCTTCCAGCTCGCCAATGCGCTTGGTGATCTCGCCCGGCGTCCGCGGCGCAGAATACCCAGCCCCCTCTTCCGCCACCTTTTGCTGGCGGCGACGACCACTGCGGCTGCCAGGCACAACAGCGCCCTCAAGAATATCTGCCACACTTTTGGTAACGCCCCGCGGCGTAATGCCGTGCTCTTTATTGAAGCTGATCTGCTTCTCACGACGCCGCTCGGTTTCACCGATTGCGCGCTCCATCGACCCGGTAATACGGTCGGCGTAGAGAATGGCCTTGCCGTTGAGGTTTCGCGCCGCCCGGCCGATCGTCTGAATCAGCGAGCGCTCGGAGCGCAGAAAGCCCTCCTTGTCCGCGTCCAGAATCGCAACCAGCGACACCTCCGGCATATCCAGACCTTCGCGCAGCAGGTTGATGCCCACCAGCACATCAAAGGCGCCGGTACGCAGGTCGCGAATAATCTCAACCCGCTCCACAGTGTCGATATCCGAGTGAAGGTAGCGCACGCGCACGCCGTGATCACCTAGGTAGTCCGTCAAATCCTCGGCCATGCGCTTGGTCAGCGTGGTGACCAGCACCCGCTCTTCCTTATCTACCCGCAGACGAATCTCGGACAGCAGATCATCAACCTGGGTGGTCGCCGGGCGTACCTCAATCTGCGGATCAACCAGGCCGGTTGGCCGCACCACCTGTTCAACCACCCGCCCGGCATGCGCCTCTTCATAAGGGCCGGGGGTGGCAGAAACGAAGATGGTCTGTGGCGAGATCGCCTCCCACTCGTCGAAACGCATCGGCCGGTTGTCCAATGCCGAAGGCAAGCGGAAGCCGTAGTCGACCAGGGTTTCCTTACGCGAGCGGTCGCCCTTGTACATCGCCCCCACCTGCGGCACCGACACGTGGGATTCGTCGATGATCAGCAAGGCGTTTTGCGGTAGATAATCAAACAGCGTTGGCGGCGGCGCGCCCGGCTCACGACCAGACAAATAGCGCGAGTAGTTCTCGATGCCGTTGCAGTAACCCAGCTCCAGAATCATCTCCAGATCGAACCGGGTGCGCTGCTCCAGACGCTGCATTTCAACCAGCTTATTCTGTTCTTTCAGCACTGCCAGACGTTCTTCCAGCTCAACCTTGATATGTTCCACGGCCTCAAGCAACTTCTCACGAGGCGTCACATAATGGCTTTTAGGATAAACAGTTACACGCGGAACCTTACGTAAAACTTCACCAGTAAGCGGATCAAAAAAGCTGATGGTTTCGACCTCATCATCGAAGAGTTCGATACGAATCGCTTCGAGGTCGGATTCAGCCGGGAAGATGTCAATCACATCGCCACGCACCCGGTACGTCGCGCGAGCCAGCTCCATGTCGTTGCGGGTGTACTGCAACTCGGCAAGCCGCCGCAGCAGAGTACGCTGATCCACCCGATCACCACGGTCGACGTGCAGCACCATGCGCAGGTAGGACTCGGGGTCACCCAGACCATAAATAGCAGAGACCGTCGCCACGATGATGGCGTCAGGCCGCTCCATCAGCGCCTTGGTGGCCGACAACCGCATTTGCTCAATGTGATCGTTGATGGAGGCGTCTTTCTCGATATAGGTATCGGACGAAGGCACATAGGCTTCCGGCTGATAGTAGTCGTAGTAGGAAACGAAATACTCGACCGAGTTATTCGGGAAGAACTCCTTGAACTCACCATACAGCTGCGCAGCCAGCGTCTTGTTTGGCGCCATGATGATGGCTGGCCGCTGCACGTTCTGAATGACATTGGCAATCGTGAAGGTCTTGCCGGACCCGGTCACACCCAGCAGGGTCTGGTGCGACAGTCCCGCCTCAAGCCCCTCTACCAGCTGAGCAATCGCCACCGGCTGATCTCCCGCCGGTTCAAAGCGGGTTTGCAGATTGAACTGATCCATCGATCCAGACCTCACACATTCACGACAATCGGCCATCATACCCGACCAACCTGGATGATGCCCTGCCCGAGCGTCAGTGACGGCAGCACCGTCCCGAGCGTCAGCAATGCAGCTGCAGATCTGCCGGCAACAAGCGCGGCAAAAAGAAGCACTGTGCAGCGGGAACCCGATTGGAGTTATGCGATCAGTTCCTTATAATGAACGGCCGCTAAGATGGCACTGAACCACCCCGTTGGCGGAGTGCAGCACCCCTTCCGCCACCTTAAATGGCAACAGTGCTATCCCCTGGCATAGCCCGACACCCTACATTCACCTGTATCGAGTTTGCCCATATCATGAGTGTGTTTTCCCCGGTAGAACTGGCCCCGCGTGATCCTATCCTTGGCTTGAACGAAGCGTTCAATGCCGATACCCGTGCGAACAAAGTCAATCTGGGTGTTGGGGTATACAGCAACGAAGCTGGCAAGGTGCCGCTGTTGCGCGCCGTTCAAGCCGCCGAAGAAGCCCGTGTTGCCGAACACGCCGCTCGCGCCTACCTGCCCATCGACGGTCTGGCGCCCTATGACCAGGCGGTTCAGAAACTGCTGTTCGGCGCCGATTCAGCCCTGCTGAGCTCTGGTCGCATCATCACCGCTCAGGCACTTGGTGGCACTGGCGCGCTGAAGCTGGGTGCCGACTTCCTGTACCGCCTGGCCAACAAGCGTACCGTTGCCATCAGCAACCCCAGCTGGGAAAACCACCGTGCGCTGTTTGAGGCCGCCGGTTACGATGTCGTTAACTACACCTACTTCGATCCGGCCACCAACGGCCTGAACCTGACCGGCATGCTGGCCGATCTGGAAGCCCTGCCCGAAGGCAGCGTGGTCATCCTGCACGCCTGCTGCCACAACCCGACCGGCGTCGACCTGAACCTGGCCGACTGGGCCAAGGTGATTGACGTCGTTGGTCGCCGCCAACTGGTGCCCTTCCTCGACATCGCCTATCAGGGCTTTGGCGAGAACCTGGAAGACGACGCCGTTGCCGTGCGTCTGTTCGCCGAATCCGGCCTGCCGTTTCTGGTTGCCAGCTCCTTCTCCAAGTCCTTCTCGCTGTACGGCGAGCGCGTTGGCGCCCTGACCATGGTCACCGCCGCCAAGGAAGAAACCGCCCCGGTGCTGTCGCAGCTCAAACGCGTCATCCGCACCAACTACTCCAACCCGCCGACCCACGGCGCCAAAGTCGTTGCTGCCGTTCTCACCAATCCTGAGCTCTACGCCCTGTGGGAAGAAGAACTGGCCGAAATGCGTGACCGCATCCGCGACATGCGCGCAGCCCTGGTACAGAAGCTTCAGGAAGCCGGCGTCGAACAGGACGTCAGCTTCATCCAGCGTCAGCGCGGCATGTTCTCCTTCTCGGGCCTGAGCAAGGAACAGGTCGCCCGCCTGGCAGACGAGTTCGGCATCTACGCCGTAGGCAGTGGTCGTATTTGCGTCGCCGCACTGAACAACAGCAACATCGATACCGTTGCCCAGGCAATGGCTGCGGTCATGAAGGCGTGAGTTTCACGCCTGATTGATCAATTGGTTTCAAGGCGTTGACTTTCATCATTTTTTTGGTAAAGTGCGCAGCGTCCATTCCGCGATAGCTCAGTCGGTAGAGCAAATGACTGTTAATCATTGGGTCCCTGGTTCGAGTCCAGGTCGCGGAGCCAAATTAAAAAACCCGGCTAATGCCGGGTTTTTTATTGCCTGTCATTTATCAGGCGATCGCAGCCAGCACTTCTTCCGCTTCGGCACGCCCCTTGGCAGCCTCTTCCGGGCCCAGAGCCTGACCCTCAACGTTGATGAACTCAACATCCTTGATACCAATGAACCCCAGCAGCTGGCGAACATAGGGCTCCTGAAAATCGATTGATGTACCAGCGTAGCGACCACCACGGGCGGTAACCACGTACACCTTGCGATCCTCGGTCAGTCCAACCGGGCCATTCTCGGTGTACTTGAAGGTGCGACCCGCGCGCAGCACGTGGTCAAACCAGCTCTTCAGTGTCGACGCAATGCCAAAGTTGTACATGGACGAACCGATGACGACGATGTCGCTTGCCAGCAATTCATCGATCAAGATGTCGGAGCGGGCAGCCGCGTCCTTCTCTGCATCCGTCTGCTCGTCAGTCGGCTTCATCCAGCCGCCCAGCAAGCTGCTGTCGAGGTGCGGCACAGGCTCGGCACCAAGGTCACGGGTAACCACCCAGGAACCGGGGTTGGCAGCTTGAATCTGGTTTACCAGTTGGGCGGTGTACTCTCGGGTCAGCGAGCCATCCTGACGAGCACTGGACTGCACTACGAGGATCTTTTTCATGATTCATCTCCATCTTTCGGTAAAGGATGGAGCCATGATAGAACCAATAAAAAGATAAAAAAGCGCAAAAATACGCTAATACCAATCGAACAAATTGATATATTTAGATCGCGCTGCAGTTAACCGTCACCCGCACCTGGGTAATGGCACGCAGAAAAGACTGACTGACCACCGTGCGCTCACCTGCGGCCAGGCGCACTCGGCGCGGAGCCGGTCGCTCCGGTCCATTGATGAAGGTTGCCTCGCACAGCGCCGCGTTAGAACCTGCGTTGCGCAGCGTTACTGTCGCAATATTGCTGATATCCGTCGTCTGGGTTTCGATGGTGACGCCATCGAGATGCGCTTCCAGATTAATCGGAAAGGCCTGTGAGACAGCAGGCAACAGCAGGCAGGCCAGCGCACTGGCGGAAGCGAGAATACGCATCGAATGCTCCTTGCAGCAAACAGAATTACGACGCAGGTCAAGGTCGTGCAGACCAACGATACGGCAGAGGATGGCAAGATGAAAGCACCACGTGTAACCCTCGAGCAATGGCGCACCTTGCAGGCGGTGATTGATCACGGCGGATTTGCCCAGGCCGCCGAGGCGCTGCATCGGTCGCAGTCTTCAGTCAGCTACACCGTAGCGCGTATGCAGGAGCAGCTGGGTGTTCCGCTGCTCGAGATCGAAGGTCGCAAGGCGGTACTGACCGACGCCGGAGCCGTCCTGCTAAGACGCTCGCGGCAGCTGCTCTCGCAAGCCTCGCAACTAGAGATGCTGGCCACCGAGATGGAGCTGGGCTGGGAGCCTGAAGTACACCTTGTGGTAGACGCCGCTTACCCGACCGAGCGCCTGGCCAGCGCCCTGCGCGCCTTCATGCCGCAAAGCCGCGGCTGCCGGGTCCAGCTGCGCGAGGAAGTGCTCTCCGGAGTGGAAGATCGCCTGCTCGATGGCTCTGCCGACCTGGCCGTCTCCGGCCTGAGCATCGCCGGGTTTCTGCCACAGCAACTCAATTCGGTCGACTTCATCGCCGTTGCCCACCCAGAGCACCCACTTCACCAACTACAACGCAACCTGACCCATGACGACCTGCAAAATCACCTGCAGATCGTTATTCGCGACTCGGGCCAGCACAAACCGCGCGACTCGGGGTGGCTTGGCGCAGAGCAGCGCTGGACCGTCGCCAGCCTGGGCACCGCTGCGCGCATGATTGCCAGCGGCCTGGGGTTTGCCTGGTTACCCTGCCACGAAATTCGCCACCTGATCACTGAAGGCCGCCTCAAACCGCTACCGCTGGAAAAAGGCGCCAACCGTTCTGTGCCGCTGTTTCTGTACGCCAATAAGGATCGTCCGGTTGGTCCGGCGACCCGAATTCTGGCCGACCTGATCATTGAACATTCAATGACAGAGTGACTCAGGGCTTCAATTGCCGAGAAGTCCGTGCATAGAATGCTGTCTTTATTCGCCAGGGACGCCGTCCATGCCGCAGATCAGACTGAATGACTGTCAGTTCCATTACACCGACCAGGGCGAAGGCCCACCGTTGTTATTACTGCACGGTCTGGGCTCCAGCGAACAGGACTGGGAGTATCAGATTCCCGCGCTGACCGCGCACTATCGCGTCCTCTGTCTCGACATGCGCGGCCACGGCGGCACCGACAAGAGCGGCAAGGGCTACTCTATTGCCCTGTTCGCCAAAGACTGTCTGGCGTTCATCAAGGCCATGGGCTTGCAAAAGCCGCACATTGTCGGCCTTTCCATGGGCGGCATGATCGCCTTCCAGCTGGCCACCGATGCACCTGACGTACCCGCCAGTCTGACCATCGTCAACAGTGCGCCCGAAGTCATTCCACGCCGCGCTGCCGAGTACTGGATGGCTGGCAAGCGCCTGTTCTTCGCCCACATCCTGCCAATGCCAACCATTGCCAAGGGACTGGCGCGCCTGCTGTTTCCCAAGCCCGAGCAACAGCAGCACCGCGATACCTTCATCGAGCGCTGGTGCGCCAACGACCGCAAGAGCTACCTGGCCTCCTTGCGCGCCATCGTCGGCTGGGGCGTCAGCAATCAGCTGGATCGCATCAGTTGTCCGGTGCTGGTTGTCAGCGCGGACCGCGACTACACCCCGGTGGAACTGAAACGCGAATACGTCAGTCGCATGGGCGACGCGCGACTTGAGGTCATCGAAGATTCCCGGCACGCTACGCCAGTCGACCAGCCCGAAGCCTTTAACGAGGTGTTGCTGGGTTTTCTCGCCCAGGTCGACAGCAACCGTGCCATACCAACAACAGAGCCTGCCGAAGCAGGACTATCTACCCACTGACCACGGAGTCAACCATGCTGAAACACCTGATTGGTGCCGCCACCCTCCTTCTGCTCAGCACTGCCGCGCTGGCCGACAACCCCCGAGTACAGCTGAGCACCAACCTGGGTGACATCGTCATCGAGCTGAACGAAGAGCAGGCACCCATCAGCGCCGCCAACTTCCTGCGCTACGTTGAGGCAGGCCACTACGACGGCGTTATCTTCCACCGCGTCATTCCCGGCTTCATGATTCAGACCGGCGGCTTCGACAGCAACATGCGTCAACGTGAAACCGGCAACCCGATCAAGAACGAAGCCGACAACGGCCTGCGCAACCTGCGCTATACCATCGCCATGGCGCGCACCGGCGTGGTTGACAGCGCCACCAGCCAGTTCTTCATCAACCTGGACAACAACGACTTCCTCGATCACGGCTCCCGCGATTTTGGCTACGCGGTCTTCGGCAAGGTCGTCAGCGGTGAGAATGTTGTCGAAACCATCGGCAAGGTGCAGACCACCAGCCGCGGCGGCCACCAGAACGTGCCGGTCAACCCGGTCACCATCATCAGCGCCAAGCGCCTGGAAGACAGCGCCGAGTAAACCCGCTACTCAGCTGCCTGCCGGAATGGCAGGTAGCTGAGCGCCTCCTGCTGATAGGCTTTTACTCCCGCCCGCTCGCGCAGCAGAAAATCCGCTACTGCCCCGTGCAAGCCCGGCTGCAGCTTGTGCCATGACTGGGTCAACACCGGTTCAAAGCCGCGCACCAGCTTGTGCTCACCCTGCGCCCCCGCATCAAACCGCTTTAACCCCTCAGCAATGCAACGTTCCATACCCTGATAAAAACAGGTCTCAAAGTGCAGGCGGTCAAACTCCTCAAGGCAGCCCCAGTAGCGGCCATACAAGGTGTCGCCACCCACGAGAAACAGCGCGCCGGCAACTGGCCGCTCATCCTGCATGGCAAACAACAGGCGGACGTTAGCCTGGCAGTACCGGTTCAACAGGGTAAAAAACTCAGGCGGCAGATAGGGCTCCTGTCCGCGCTTGTAATAGGTCGCCGCGTAAAACGGGTAGAACTGCCGCCAGGCCGCCTCATCCAGCTGATCGCTGGTCAGCCAACGGAACTCGATGCCCTGATCGCGAATCGCCTGCCGCTCCTTGCGAAAGTTCTTGCGCTTGCGAGAGTTGCAGGCGGCCAGAAAGTCATCGAAGCACTGGTAGTCGCGGTTGTACCAGTGAAACTGGCAACCCAGGCGCTGCAGCCAACCATGCTCCTGCAACAAGTCATTCTCTGCGCCAAGGTTGAACAGCAGGTGCAGGCTGGACACCTCACCGGCCTGCAACTCGGCATCCAGCCCGCCAAGCAGCGCGCCAGCCGCCGCCGGGTCCCGTGCGATCAAACGCGGCCCCTGCACCGGTGAAAACGGCGCCGCACTGAGGTATTTCGGATAATAGCGCTGCCCTGCCCGCTCCCAGGCCTCAGCCCACTGCCAGTCGAATACGTACTCGCCCCAGGAATGGCTTTTGCGATACAGCGGCATCAATGCCAGCAGATCACCATTCTGCTCGACCACCCGGTGTGCAGGCTCCCAGCCAGAGGCCGCGCATACCGCTCCGCTTTCTTCCAGTGCGCGCAGAAAGCCGTGGCACAGAAACGGGTAGTCCGCCGCGAGCAGAGCGTCCCAGCTGGCGGCATCAACATCATTGATCGAACTTAAGCGTTTCGGCACCATGGAGCAAAACCCATCCGGCAAATGACACAGCAGCCGATGATGACCGGCTGCCGATTCAGTAGCAAGATACCGGATGCAGCCCCAATCTGCCGCAGGCAACATCGATAGCAGACACCTCGGCGAGACACGGCAATGACCCAGACAACTCCTGAGCACCTGAACCGGCAGCGTTGGCAGCAGATCCTGGCGCGTGACGCCGCTGCGGACGGCACCTTCATTTATGCCGTCATCACCACAGGCGTGTATTGCCGCCCAAGCTGTCCGTCCCGTCACGCACGCGCCGAAAACCTGCGTTTCTTCGACAACACCAGCGAGGCCCGTGCAGCGGGCTTTCGCCCCTGCCTGCGCTGCAAACCGGATGATGACCCGCATGCCGAACGGCAGGCGCGCATTACCCGCCTCTGCCGCCTGATTGAGCAGGCCGAGCAGGCGCCAACCTTGCAGCAACTGGCCGAAGCAGCCGGGCTCAGCCGCTGGCACCTGCAACGCGAGTTCCGCAGAGAGACCGGCTTAACCCCCAAAGAGTACGCCCGCGCCGTGCGGCAAAAACGTCTGCAGCAACAGCTTGCCGACGCCCCGACAGCAACAGACGCCGCTTTCGCCGCGGGGTTTGGCTCGACCAGCCACTTCTACGCTGAAGCCCCCGGTGAACTCGGCATGCCTGCGGCGGATTATCGTCAGGGCGGCTGCAAGCAGCAGATCGGTTTTGCCATCGGCCCCTGCCCGCTCGGCCGCGTGCTGGTCGCCCGCAGCGCACAGGGCATCTGCTCCATCCTGCTAGGCGATGATGACACCCTGCTGGAAGCCGATCTGCGGGCACGCTTTCCGAAAGCCCAGTGCACGCCCGATACGGGCCTTGGCGACCAGCTTAGTGCCGTGGTCGCGCTGATCGAGTCACCACATCAGGCGCAGCAGCTACCGCTGGACATTCGCGGCACCGCCTTTCAACGGCGCGTCTGGCAGGCGCTGCAAGCCATCCCGCCCGGCCAGACCCAAAGCTACTCCGAGCTGGCCGAGGCCATGGGCTCGCCCAGCGCCGCACGGGCGGTAGCCGGCGCCTGCGCTGCCAACCCGCTGGCTATCGTCGTGCCCTGCCACCGTATTGTCCGCAGCGACGGTAGTCTGTCTGGTTATCGCTGGGGCGTAGAACGCAAGCGCGCGCTCCTGCAACGTGAGGCACAGAGACCAAAGGATGACTGAAGCCGGCACCACACTGCGCCTCACCCTACCCGCAGACTATCGTCATACCGATGTGCTGCGTTTCTACGCCCGTGACCGCGAACAGGTGTCAGAACGCACAACAGGCCAGCGCATCGAAAAGGCCCTGGACTGGCAAGGTCACCCCACCCTGCTGCAACTGGATTTCAGCGAACCCGGCAGCGTGCTGGCCCAACTGTCGATTGCAGAACCTGACACCACTGCGCTCCTGCATTACCTGCGCAACCTGCTAGGCCTCAATCAGGATATCGACGGCCTGCGCATTGCCCACGGCGCGCACCCCGAGATCGCCCGGCTACTCAAGCAAACACCCGGCCTGCGCATGCCGCAAAGCGCCAGCCCGTTTGAAGCCGCCTGCTGGGCGGTCATCGGCCAGATGATCAGCGTCGAAGCCGCCATATCCGTACGCCGCCGCGTCATTCGCGCACTGGGTACGCCACTGGCCAACGGCATGCATTGCCATCCCCGACCCAGCGCGCTGCTGGGCGCATCACCAGACGAGCTGCGCAGCTGCGGCCTGTCCGCCAGCAAAGCCGCCACCCTGATACGTTTGGCCGAGGCAGTAGAAAGCAACCAGCTGCCATTGGATACCTGGGCCGCCACCACCCCGTCCCCCGCCGCAGCCATTGCCGAAGGCCTCGCCAGCATCAAAGGCATCGGCCCCTGGACCCAGAGCTATATCCTGCTGCGCGGCTACGGCGTACTCGACGGCTCCATGCACGGCGACGTCGTCGTGCGCAAACGCCTCGGCGCACTGCTCAACCTGCCCGAAGCACCGGACCAAGCCTTTACCCAACAATGGCTCGCCCAGTTCGGCTCCTGGAAAGCCCTGGTCGCCGCCCACCTCTGGGCCATGCCAACCGATGCCCAAGCCAAAGACTACTAAGCCGCTAACCAGTAGCGCCCGGCCAGCAAAATGGTGTATTGATTAGGCAAAACCATGCCAGGAACGGCAGTTACTCAAGCGCACCCCGGCTCTACCGCACCGAAGGGTAGTAACGTATTTATATAATCTCGCCATCGCGCGAATACGCTCGAACCACCAAGGAAGGTGATAACCGCATGATTTCATTCAAGAAAGCCCCAAACATAAGCGACCGACGCGCCGAGTTATCTCGAACGCGCGGTTATGCATTAGTGCTGCGTGCGGTCTAATCACTGTTATGTGTTCTAAGCGAGTATGGATACGATCTACGTAAAGCTACTGGATGAAGGCACCCTTGTGTGGCGGCCAGTAAATGCTTCAAAGAATAGTAATGGGACATACACAATCGCTGATTCTGAAGACGTGCCAGATGAAGAAATCTGGGAGTTTTCTCCAGGGCAAAGCGTCACATGTCAGCATCAGACTTTCTCAGATGGGGAAACCAAGCTTGTTGCCTACAAAGCGGTCTCGCGCCAAAACACATAACAAGCTAATGAACTTCGCGCGCAAAAGGCGCGCGCCGGACAGCCTACGCTGCGCTTCGGCTGCCGGTTATTAGGGCGTTAGGCATCATCATCAACGGCCTGCCAGGTTGCCGACGGCCAAAAAGACACATCGATTCATGGGGGAACGGATGGAACTAGATGACCTTCAGTCGCCAGGCTGGGAAGCCATCGATAAGGCGTTAGCTCCTCGCTACGCAGGTCAGGAGCCTAAGCACTATGGCACGCTCATCAGCTACGAGCTTGGCGGTCCCGACCCGATCAGGGGGATAAGCGCCTACAAGCGTCTCGACCCGGTGCCACACTGGCACTTCATAACCTACGGCTTTAGCGAACTCTACGAGAAGCAGTCCGAGAACAAAGACGTTAGTGGCTGGGGGTTCGAGCTCACGATGCGGCTCAAGACGGACGCAGCGGCCGAGGAGCCGCCGGGCTGGACTCTCAGTTTCCTTCAAAACCTTGCGCGATACGTCTTCAACACCGGTAACGTCTTCGCCAACGGGGACTACCTGAACTCCAACGGTCCGATTGCTTCGGAATCGGAGACGCTTATTCGCTCAGTTGTCTTCACTCATGATCCAGAGCTGCCCCCCATCGAAACGCCGAACGGGCATGTCGAGTTCTTGCAGGTCGTTGGGATCACGGAAGATGAAGAGCTCGCGGTGAAGCAGTGGAAAACTTTGAAGGTGCTGGAAGTATTCAAGGAGCATTTGCCACTCCTGCTGACCGATCTGGAGCGCGGCTCGCTTCTGGAAAAGAAAGATGTACAGGAGAAGCTTGCTGCCGGCGCCGCCGCAGAGGGCTCGAACACTGGCTACGTCTTTGTTGATCAGCTTGCCTGGAGAGAGAATAAGCGCCTACTGAGGAAGCCTGAAATGCAGATCTCCCTTGGAGCGCGCCAAGTCAAGGAGATTCTCGGCTTGCTTCCGTACCGATTGCCGTTCGGCAAGGAGTTTTCCCTCATTGGGGGCGAGTGCAAGGTCGTGTTCGCTTCTGGAGCTAATAACAAGTACTCGATCGACGGTAATACGCTTCGGCTTGAAATTCAGACGAACGTTCTAGACGAACTCCAGTCGGTGCTTAAGCAACGCGAGGGAATCTACGGCTTGCGGGCCTTCAATGGAATAGTGCTGCACGTCAAGAAAACACACATTAAGGACCACAGCGGCACAGTGGTCGAGACGATCGGATAGTTTGAGAAAAGATGAGGCCTAACAAAGCCATGGAGCGCGACGGCTGCTTTGCAGCCGCGGCTCATGGCTGACGTTATGTGTCCATAGAGAAATGAGCACTTTTGAGATAGCAAGAGAAACTTTTGAGCGGATAAAGGCGGCACACCCTCATCTCGAAATGGAGATTGAGACAAGCCCTCAGTATGTGGAACTAGCGATGAACATCAAAAAGCAAAATGGTCTAGATTTTGATGTTTATCTAAACCTCCAAAATGACGATGAGCTTCATTTGCAGTTTGAGTCTTTCTGGGGCGAGTGGTTTCCTTGTACTGAATCAACCCGAATTTCAGAGTACGAAACAGCAGTAAATGGCGTCCTTTCTGGAGTTTATCGCGTCAAAGTGATTAGTAGGCGCGGTTCACCAGTAAAAGCACTGCTTCAGGCTCCGTCAGCAGATGAGTGGTCCACAGTTTTCACTTGGGGCAAGCTGCATTTTCCGCTCGGCACAAAGGCTATTAGCTATGTTCAAAATCAAAAAAACACATAACAAACAAAGGCAGCATCGCCCTGCGGGCTGGACGCGCTAACGCGCGCCGCTGCTTTGGGCGTTATGCATATATCTGATCGGGAACAGTAAGCAGGGAAAGCAAAAATGAATATCAATCTGACTCAATATGGCCACTTAATACTGCTTTTTATCGCGGGCTGGGTTTCCAGTGTTACATATTTTTCAAACCAGTTAGCCCAAAGAAAATCAAAGTACCCCAAAGCGTTGTCAATTATTGGGTTTGTAGTTTCTTTCATTCCACCAGTCGCTTTAGTTTACTTGCTAACCCTTTATCTACTGAAAGACATTCCTCGTAACTCAGAAGTGGGTGCTAGCAGCAATGCATAACAAGGCCAGGCACGGCGACGTATTTTCCGTTGCGGCTTTGCCTTCACTACAAAATCGCGCGTGCTGGCGGCGTTATACGGACAAAATATGGACAGATTCTCTCTGATAGCGCCGCTGATTGCAGGTGCTTCAATTTTTTTAGCCACCATTATTGCCTCGCGTGGTTTCAAAAGTAGGACTCAGGCAAATGCGGATGAGGGAAGAAAAACACGGGGGCATGTGTCTATTAATGGTCATGATCATCACGTTACATTAATAGTCAATGAGCGGCAGCTAGCAATCAGATCATTCTTACCCAGTTTTTCCATTATTCTTAACCTAGACGATTTGAAACTATCTAAAGTAAGAGCATTTATTGGAACCAGTATCCAGATCCAGGCGCCAGGCTGTAATTCAGATTCGGGGTTTAGTGAGATGATTATCTCTCATTCATTAGCTAGAAAACTGGAAAAACTATCTAATGGAAAATTTGACTATAGATCCATATAATTTCAACGTTAAGCGCAAGCATGAACATCAAGCATCTACTAATCATTTTCACGCTTTCATGGAACCCTTCTACTATGGCAGATGAGGCAATGATATATGCCGAAACCAAATTCACTGTCGGCACTGAGACCGTTCTAGAAAGCGGGTCGCCAAGGAATAGCTTTATGGTTGTATTCGAAGATGATGGGGACACAGGTTATTTATATGGTTTAGACATAAGCCGAGAAGGGAATCCAATACTCGACGCCCTCCATATTTACAACGTCACAAACGTGACAGATAAGCATTTGCCGTCGGAAGTGCAAATAGTATGGTCGGGTGATGGCAATAAAGCGCTTTTATTGATAAACGATTATCCACACGCCGCTTTCGACTTCGAAGCTAAAAGAGGATATTGCCGTACGAACTTTCCACCGCCTGATAAAAACTGGACAAAATATAGCCATGAATGGAGCGATGATGTTCTGTCACTATTCTGAGTCAGCGCTTAACAGTCGCAGTGGTGGCGACGGCTTTCCCATTGCGGCTCCGCCTTCATTCCAAAGCCGCGCGTGCTGCGTACGTTATGCATGGGAGGTAAAATGAAGTCACCTTACAAAACAATAAGTTTAGCGACATTTCTGTTTTCCACACTCCCTGCTTATTCAGCACAAAATTCGTGCTCTACGGCAGAGACCTCTGTACTGAACGCAACATCCAGCATTATTGGAATACCAGCAAAAGACTTGGCCATTAAATCCGCATTTTCAGAGCAGGCCATCGCAGGTGATGCATTGGATATTGTCGAAATAATAATGACAATTGAGGAGGATTTAAATATTGAGATTCCAGATCATCTTATAGAGCAAAAAACAAACTCATCTGACGTTACAGATTTGCCGCACAATCTCACCATCGAGATGTTGCAAGAGATTGTAACGTCGGAGTGCTCCAACACATAATAAAAATTGGTTTAAGTCGTTCGCAGGGACGGGATAACGCCCGCTCAACCAGACGGTAGACAACAAATATAAGGAAGTAGAATGCAAACTGATTCCGAAATTTTAAACCCGGGTCTTTATAGACTACATAGACTATTCTTTATCGCATTCACAAGCTTTGCTGTAATCATGGCTTTAATAGGTATTCGTCTTGCTTTCGGTGATGGCGAAGACGCAGCCATCGGCGTCGTTGGCATCGGATTACTTCCGTTTTCAGCATTGCACTGGTACGCGGCTAAAGGCGCTAAAAACGGGGCAAAATCCGGGAAAATCATTTCGAGAGTTATCGGTACATTTTGGCTGTTCGGTATCCCGATAGGGACCATATTGGGTATCTACGTTTGGTACAAAACCGCTGATAGCTGGAAACCTAGCGAAAGCCAAAACAATGACCCCGCCTAACAGTTCATCAAAGCCGCCGCCGCTTCACGACACGACTTAACAAAGGCTTTAAAGTTCAAGGAGAGAGCATGGACGCATCAATACGAAAAAATGGGTTTAAGAAGCTTGCCCTGGGAACCGCAGCTTTGGTCGCTGTGTTTTGGTTTGTTTTGTGGTTGCAACGCCAAGGCTACTCACCGAATTCATTCGCGCTAATTGCGTTAGGCACTCCTGTTGCTATTGGACTTGTGGGCTTGCTCGAAATAACAGTAAACCGTCCATTCTCAGAGATGGAAGAATGGTGGAATAACCTCAAAGGTTGGCAGCGTGGAGTGCTTGGGCTGTTAGTCGTTATTGTTGCATTCGTCTTGCTTGCTTGCGGAATGGCAACAGCCGGCATCTTAGGCCTAATTTAACAAGACCATCAAATTTGTCACGGGCCTTCGGCCATCCACCAGACGCCCTTGTCAGGGCGCTGGTTAGCTTCGCGTCATACGGCAAGGAGAAATCGTGGCCATATCTGAACCAGCAAGTCTTCTCGCCGGTTTTGTTCTTGCGCACTCAGCATGGAGTGTTTCAGATCTACCGCAAGGTGATCTACTCGTTCCTTTGGCTATTGTAGAAATTGGAGAGGAGCGAAAGCTGGCCCGTTTCGAAGCTAAAACACAGGAGCAAGCAATTGCGCAAGGCAAAGAGTTTGTTGTCCAGCAACAATCGTCCGCATCTGCATGGGCCTTGGCATGGGAAGATCAGATGAACACGAGCACTGGAAAAGTTGATGTGCTCGTTGTAGATGCCTGGGCCACGGGCATGGCTGAGCCTATTACATATATTCAGCCCTTCCAGCCATATGCATCTGGCTCATTCAAGCTGCTGGGACCAGCTGTGCCTGTCGTGGCGGGCTCAATGTTAAGCCCTGAGGCGTCGGAGCCATATCTAACAGTCCTTTACCGTGGAGTTTCTTCACATAGCAAAGCGACTAATCTGTGGAGCTCATGGCAATAGCCGTAAAATACTGGCGTTATTTGAGGTTCTAAATGCGAACGCTACTTTCCCTTTATGTATATGTCAGTCTATTGGCATTATCTACCCAGTGCACAGCGGAAAACAGATACAGAGTTTATTTCCTTACAGAAAAGATCAATGACCATATATTCATAGGCATTAGCGACGAGTTTCAAAAATCGCTTGGCGAGCTCCTGATTGATAACGAGCACGCATACGATTTTGGGGTTTTTACTATCCTGAATACCGATGATATTGATCTTAAGGTCCGCGTTTACAGTTCAGAACAACGTAGAGTGCTGCGTGTACCTCAATATACACCTAATCAGACTTGTACAATTTCTGACTGCCAAGGCTTTCAATTTGTAAAAACTGAATCGCCACCTACTTCTACAAGTGACCCAAATGACCTTTGTAGGTTGCACGTAACATCCTGCGGCCGAGGCCCGGCTATAAGATGATCACATAAATATGCGTTCAACTACCGGGGACGGAACCTATATGTCCTAGCAGCGCTGCGCAAAGTCGGCTTTCTAGCGCCCTTGCCACTGGCCCCACCCTGCCGCACATGTCTACAATGCCCGTGACCCATACAACAACAGCGACATAAGGCTTTCTCGACAATGGCTTTCATTACCCACGGCAGTGGCGCCCTATGATCAAGCACTGGTTCGGTATTTTCCGCGCAGCGGTGCAGAACTGGCTTGATAGCCAGGCCTTTATTTATGCCGCTGCTCTGGCGTTCTTCACGGTGTTTTCCATCGCGCCGGTGCTGGTTGTGGTAGTGGCGCTGGTGGGGTTCGTGTTGGGGGAAAGCGCGGTGGAGGGTCAGCTGTTTGCGCAGCTTGAGGGCACCATCGGGCCTGAGGCCGCGGGTGTTATCCAGACGGCGGTGGCCAATTCGCAGATAGATCAGAGCGGCATATGGCCGGCGTTGATCGGTATTCTGGCCACCATCGTTGGGGCAACTACGGTGTTCGGCAAAATGCAGCAGTCGCTGAACCAGATCTGGGGCGTGGCGCCGCGGCCGTCGCGTAACAACATCTGGCTATTGATCAAAAGCCGGCTGCTGTCGCTGACCCTGATTCTGGCGATCGGTTTTATTTTGCTGGTGTCGCTAACGCTATCTGTCGCTTTCAGCGCGGTGATGGCCTTTGCCGACAGCTGGCTGCCCGTTCCAGCACCGGCCATGGTGGTGATGGAGTTTTGCCTCTCACTGGCGCTGACTACCCTGCTGTTTGCATCGATGTTCAAGATCCTGCCCGATGTCCTGCTGTCGTGGCGCGATGTGCTGGTGGGCGCCTTCATCACCGCGATACTGTTCGCTGCTGGCCGCTCCCTGATTGCCCTGTACCTGGCCTACTCGGCGACAGCGTCGGCTTATGGCGCTGCTGGCTCGCTGGCGTTGTTGCTGTTGTGGGTGAACTATTCCTCGATGATCCTGTTGTTTGGTGCCGCCTTTACCCGCGCGCATCTGGAGGGCCGGGGCAAACAGGTGCGGCCCAAACGCACCGCGGTGCGCGTGCAGCGTGAACTGATTGCCAAGGCGCCACAGGACTGACACGCCCTCCTCAGCAGCACAGGATTGCCCTTGGTGCTTGGCGGCACGCCATTTAGCAACCCATAGCGACCGAATCACGCCGGCTTATGCAGCCGGCGCAATCCCCTAACCTGCTCTCAACTCCCGTAAGTTACGCCTACAACAATAAAAGATGGAGTACACGCATGAAGAAAGGGATTCTCTCGATCCTGCTAGTGCTGGCGATCGCCTGCAGCGCTTTCTGGGTCACGGCGGACCAGGATATGCGCCGACTGGCGCTGAATCTGCCGACTAGCACCAACGTACTGTTCTGGACCAGCGAACAGCGCGACGCCGGCTTTCGGGCATTGGACCGCCTGCCGATTCTGAGCAAGTCACGGGTGATAGAGGCCGGAAGCGATGTCTACCCCCTGCCCAACGGCACACCGCTGGATGTCGGCGTGGATGTGGATGCTTTTATGACCTCCCAGCACGCTGCCGCTTTGGTCATTGTGCAGGACGGCAAGGTGCGACTGGAGAAGTACGGTCTGGACTTTGGTCCAGAAGGTCGCTGGACCAGTTTCTCGGTCGCCAAGTCGTTTACCTCGACGTTGGTCGGCGCCGCCATTCAGGATGGTTATATCAAAAGTATCGACGACATGGTGTCGGACTATATACCCGACCTCAAGGGGTCAGCCTACGACAACGTGACCATCCGGCAGCTTCTCACTATGACTTCGGGCGTCGCCTGGAATGAGGACTATGCCGACCCGGAATCCGACGTGGCGCGCTTCAACTCGCACACAGCCGAGCCCGGCGTCGACGTGACCTTGAGCTACATGCGCCAGCTCCCGGCCGAAGCCGAGCCCGGCACCAAGTGGGTGTACAAAACCGGCGAAACCAACCTGATTGGCGTGCTCGCCAGCTCCGCTGCCAACAAACCGCTGGCGGAATACCTGTCTGAGAAAATCTGGAAGCCCTTTGGCATGCAGCAGGACGCAACCTGGCTGCTCGGCTCCACCGGTCATGAAATCAGCGGCTGCTGTGTTCAGGCCGCCACCCGGGACTACGCCCGCTTTGGCCTGTTTATGCTGGCAGGCGGTATCGCCGGCGGCGAACAGGTGCTGCCTGACGGCTGGATTGAGCAGGCCACAACCAAGCAGGTGGATATTGGCCGCCCCGGTGCCGCATACGGCTATCAATGGTGGACACTGGATGACGGAGCCTACATTGCTCAGGGCATTTTCGGTCAGGGCATCTTTATTGATCCCAAGCGCCAGCTGGTAATCGCCTCCAACGGTAACTGGCCGCAAGCTACCGACATGCAAGGCGGCACCCAGAGCAAGGACCGTTTGGCTTTCTACCGCCAGGTACAGCAAGCCATCGACGCAGAGACGCCGTAGGGCGTGTCCAGCCGATGTTCCCGCGCTGGTCGCTGCTTTGCCAGCGACTCGGTGGAGACGCCTTTGGCTTACGCCACCCTACTACGCAGCGCCAGCCCACAGACGTTTCCGCCAGATACACAGACAAAAAAATCCCCGCATGAGCGGGGAATAAGGTGCAGCACACAAGCTTACGGGGTATTGCGAGGTTACTGAGCGGCCCACTCCAGGAAGGCATCACGGCTTTCCGGGCTCAGCATCAGGTAAATTTGCTTCAGGGTTGCCAGGGTTGAGGCGTCATGCGGCAGGGTCTGGGCTGGCGCAGCAGCCTGCGACGGAGTCGGTACGGCCATCGGCATCTGGGCATTCTGCGGCGCCGCGCCAATCGGGGCGATGCCGTGGTCCTGGGTGGCAACCATGGTGCCGGAGCCGAACATTTCACCCAGCAAAGAGACATAGCGCGGACCTGGCTCGCTGGCAACGCGCTCACCGGTACGAGTGTTGACCGCGACGCCTTCGAAGTTGTCTTCCATTTCCTGAGCCTGCTTCAGGTTGCTCGGCTCATCGAATTCGAGGCGCCAAACCTCACCGGCCTGACCGTCGATGGTGAAGGTAGCACTGCGGGTACGAACGATTTCGTGGCTCAGACCGCCACCCACATCGTAGCCGTTTTCAAAGTACGCATTGATGCGGTATTTGCCCGGCTGCAGCTCCAGTTTGCGCAGGTTGTTGCCGACCATGCGGTTGGCTTCCGGCGCCGGCTGGCCGTTGATATTCAGGACCTCAAGGGTGTTGGGCATTTCAACAACCAGGACCTGCGAAGCAGGCTGTTCGGCGCCTGAGTACAGTTTTACGGGAGCCTGCTGGGCGCAAGCGGACAGCAGCGCGGCGGCGGCGAGACAGAGCAGTTGACGCATGGGGTATAACTCCTGGCACAAGTGAACATTGAGATCCGTTCGTGATCACACTTCATGACCACCTGGCGACGAGATTAAGACTGTAGGGTTTCACTTTAATGACAAAGCCGGACTGTTTTCGCAAACAGTCCGGCTTTGGGGTACTTCAATCCTGTCAGATGACGGGATTAGAAGTCGTAACGCAGGCCTACGGAGAAGCCACTAGCGTCTTCACCAGCAGTGCCGGCCGGGTTGGCGGTACGCGCTTGGCTCCAGGGAGTCAGAGCAACGTTCTCGTCGTTATCGACCATGGCGTAGTTGGCGTATACGCGGACAGACTTGTCCAGCTTGTGCTCGATGCCTACAGCCAGCATGTCGCTGTCGAAGTTGTCGGCGTCAGCATCGCGGCTCATCCACATGGCTTTCAGGGCAGTAGCAGAGCCGACTTTCAGCTCGCCACCCAGGCCGTAGGTGTCAGAGGTCAGTGCGTCTTGCACAGCCTGAGTCACAGCCGGGTTGGTGTAATCAACAGTCTGGTAGAAACCAACCAGCTTGAAGCCATCAGTGACCTTGAACGCAGCAGCAGCGCGGATGCCGTCACGCTCGCCGCGGCCGGTGTCTTCGTCAGCAGACTCGTAAGCCAGAGCCGCTTCCAGTGCGTCGCCGGCGTAGTTCAGGGAGCCGCTGATTACGCTTTCGTCAGTATCGTCTTCGTTTACGGTGCCTTCCTGAACGGAGTAACCCAGCTTGGCGAAGAAGCCGTTCATGTCAGGAGTGGTGTATTCCAGGGTATTGTCATAACGCTCGTCGAAGCGGGCGTTACCAACGCGGGTCAGGTTACGCATGTCGCCGACTTGGTCGCCGAACAGGTTGGCCGGGCCACGAGCTGCTTTGAAGGGGCTGTCGAAACGGCCCATGCGAGCTGAACCGAAACCGCCTTTCAGGCCAACGAACGTGTCGCGGGTGTTGAAAGAGCTGCCGTTGTCGGTGCCGAAGTCGATCTGCTGCTCGATCTGGAAGAAGGCAGTCAGGTTCGGGTTGATCTCGTGGTCACCCTTGAAGCCCAGACGGGAAGAGTTGCTGGACAGGTTGGTTTCGGAGTAGTCCGCACCGTCATCCAGAAAATCGACGGATACGTGGGCGCGGCCGTAGATGCTTACATCGGCCATGGCGACTGCCGGAATGGCGGCAGCCAGTGCGGTTACGGCGAATCCAGCGAAGTGCTTGCGCAGAGTCATTGAGTCTTCCCTCAGTTATGTTTTGCGTTGACAGTGAAACAACACATTTGGGCTCGCCGGTTGAGGCGACGCCCGGTGTTGGAGGGAATACTGGCAGTGCCATATTTCAGATCAGTTGCGCGAACATGAACATTCGGTGACAGGGGAACTTTTCGCCGAGACGCTTGATCGTCTCGGCGGGCAAGAAAAGCTTTGGTTGAAAATCAGAGAGATAGAAGCAACTTCGAGCGGTGCTTCGAGGACCGGTTCCAAGTCCGCTTGATCAGTCGCTGGCAGCGCCTGCGGCGAGAATCCCGGCCTCGGCCCAGTCGCGAACCAGCTTGAGGCTACCTGCGCGCAGGGCGTCATCCTCCGCTAGCCCGCAACGTTCAGCCAATGCAGGCAGACGCTCGGCCAGGCTGCCGCCCAGATCACGCAGTGCGCAGGCCAACTGCCAGGCAAAGGGCGTCAGCTGCATGAAGCGCACCGCATCAACGCGATCACGCCAGGCCAGCAACACCGTCGGCTGGGCTGGTGGCGCCGATTGCCGGTAGCCCTCACCTATCAGCTGCACCGGCCACTGATAGGCCAGCGGCCAGGCGACGTCAGACCAGATCAACGGCGTATTCAACTCGATTGCCGAGTCCGTTTCCGACGGAGGCTCCTGCTCGGCAATATCCAGCGCCAACTCGACCCATTCGTAATGTGCCAGCTCCAGCAAAAACGCTGGATCATCGGCCGCCGCGACATAACCGTTCTGCAGCCACTGGATGAACTGCAGACCGATCTCATGAAAGTACGGAGACTCGCAGGCGTGACCGCTGACGAACTCAGCAGCGAGTTGCGCCCAGCGCGCTTGGGGGATCACCCGGTGCAGCACCGGGAAACTGCCGCGCAGAAAACCGGCGATGTTGTTATGTACCAGGCGCTCATACACGGCAACCCGCTGCTCTGACAGGTCAGCCGGTGGCGGCGCATCAGCGCGATGGCGCACGCGTTCGGTAAAGCGCAACTGCACAGCTTCAAAGACCGTGCTCATGCAGCTACCCTGCCGGTTTGCAGCGCGCGGATTCGTTGCAACTCTGGCAACAGCTCGCTCAGCGCGGGAATGTTGAAGTCTCGTTCCAGCAAGGTAGGCCGCACGCCGTGCAACCCATAGGTCTGTTCCAGCAGTTGCCACACTGGGTCAGCCACCGCCGCGCCGTGGCTGTCGATCTTCAGTCCCGGCTCGGCGTCAAAGTGACCCGCCATATGCAGGTAGGCAACACGTTCTGAGGGCATTGCCTGAATAAACTCAAACGGATCACCACCGAGATTCACGCTGTTTACGTAGGCATTATTGACGTCTAACAGCAACTGGCAGTCCGCTTCCTCCAGCACCGCGCAAACAAACTCCGCCTCACTCATCTGCCCCGGCAACGTCAGGTAAGCCGAGACATTCTCGATAATCAAAGGACGTTGCAACGCATCCTCAACCTGATGAATGCGCCCGGCAATACGCATGACATTCTCATCAGTAAAGGGCACAGGTAACAGATCGTAGAGCTGCGCATGATCGCCACAGGCGCTGAGGTGTTCGCTGTAGGCGGCGACATTGTGCTCATCAAGAAAACGCCGCACATCTGTAAGCAGACGCTGACTCAAGGGCGCGCTGCCCGCCAGGTTGAGTGACAAGCCATGGCAGACCAGCGGGTAGCGTTCAGTCAGGGCGCGCAACCTGCGCCCCAACCGCCCGCCGACTCCGATCCAGTTTTCCGGCGCCAACTCAAGAAAGTCAGCGACGACAGACTCACTCTCCAGCAGTTCGGACAGCAGGCTGCGACGCAGCCCGAGCCCTGTGCCTGATGGAATGCCGGATCTGAACACCGTCATGGCTCAGCTGCCGCAGGTGCCTTCGCCACATTTGCCTTCGCGCTCACTCTTCTCCTCTTCGTCGCCGCAGGAACCCTCACCACACTTGCCTTCCATATCGTCGGCACCGTGATTGTCGGCAAGGCTGTAGCCGCTCTGCAGTTCCTGTACCGCAAACGGGTTCTCCGTTGCCTGCGCTGCGACACTGGCACCCAGCAAAGTTGCCCCCAGAGTGATTACGACAGTATTGATCTTGTTCATGCGTACTCTCCTGCGTTATTGGTCAAGCGAGCGCAGCGACATTGCCACCCTCTGCATACTAGACGAGTGCGCAACGGCCCTGTTACAGCGGCAAGGAGAAATAATGCATTTTTGTCCCTGAGAACGGGACAGAGAGGGAGTCAGTCGTCCCGCTGACGCTGGGTTTGCATCGCGCGCAGCAGCGCTTCCAGTTCGGGCACATCGGCATCTGGCAGTTGGCGAATAACCCGCTGACTGACCCGTAGCTGGCGGATAAAGCGGCGACAGCGCACACACATCGCTAAATGCGCTCGCACGGCCAGCCGTTGTTTCAGGCTCAGTTCACCATCCAGCAGGTCACTGGACAAACCTACCAGCCCCTTGCAGCTCAACATTCGCCGGTCACCTCAAAATGCTCCAGGGTCGCAAATACGCTCAGTCGGGCACGATGCAGCAGCACCCGTACATTGGAGTGCGAGATGTCCAGAAGATTACAGATATCGGTCAATTCCAATCCCTGACGCTCGCGCAGCATCAGGACACTGCGTTGCAGTTCAGACAGTGAGTTGAGGGTGTGTTCGAGGCAGTCACGCAAGGCCTGTTCGCCGAGCAGGGCTTCCGGAGAGTCGCTGTGCCACAGTGCCGGCTCCTGTGACCAATGACCGTCAGCGGCAAAGCGGCCATCGTCGATGGTCCCGTGCGGCCCGGTGATGTCATCAAGCAAGACTTCACGACGGTGTTTGCGCAGACGCGATTTGGCGGTATTGGCGGTAATGGTCAGCAGCCAGGTCTTGAGGCTTGAGCGTCCGGCGAATCCGTTGAGATTACGCACGACCGCGAGCCAACTTTCCTGCACCACTTCATCGCTATTGGAGATGCCGACAATGGCAGTCGCCACCGCTCGCATGGCGCCCTGATAGGTGGTCACCAGCTGACGGTAGGCGCTTTGGTCGCCGGCGAGCAGGCGCTGAATCAGTTCCTGCTCGCCGGTCACGCGTATCAGCCCTTGCGAACGATAACGCTGCCGATGGAGTAACCGGCACCGAAGGAGCAAATCACACCATGGCTACCTACCGGCAAGTCTTCCTGATGCTGGTGGAAGGCAATGATAGAGCCGGCGGAGCTGGTGTTGGCGTACTTGTCGAGCACCACCGGTGCTTCTTCGACGCTCGGGTCCCGGCCAAGCAGCTTGCGGGCAATCAGCATGTTCATGTTCAGGTTAGCCTGATGCAGCCAGAAACGCTTGATGTCTGTCACGCCCAGACCGGTCTCGGTCAGGTGCTCACCGATCAGGTCAGCCACCATCGGACACACGTCGCGGAACACCTTGCGGCCGTTCTGCATGAACAGCTTGTCGCGCGCGCCAATACCGGACTCATCACAACGGTTGAGGAAGCCGAAGTTGTTGCGGATGTTGTTGGAGAACTTGGTCAGCAGCTTGGTGCCGAGGATCTCGTACGGATGTTCGCAAACGGCATCCTCAGCGCGCTCGATGACAACCGCGGTGCAGGCATCACCAAAGATGAAGTGGCTGTCACGGTCGCGGAAGCTCATATGGCCGGTGCAGACTTCCGGGTTCACCATCAGTACCGCACGGGCCTGGCCCAACGCAACGGTATTGGCTGCGTTCTGGATACCGAAGGTGGCAGAGGAGCAGGCAACGTTCATGTCGAAGCCAAAGCCTTCGATCCCAAGCGCTTCCTGGACTTCGATCGACAACGCCGGATAGCCTCGTGGCAGGTTCGAACAGGCAACGATCACGCCATCAATATCAGCCGGAGTGCGGCCAGCGGCTTCAAGCGCCTGATGGGCTGCCTTGACGGCCATTTCGCACAGCAGCGACTGCTCGTCATCGCTGCGCTCGGGAATGGAGGGAACCATACGGTCGACATCCAGGATGCCGCTCTTGTTAATGACGTAACGGGCCTTGATGCCAGAGGCCTTTTCGATGAACTCGGTACTGGAGCCAGCCAGCGGCTCGACGGTCCCGGCTTCGATTGCGGCAGCATTCTCGGTGTTGAATTTTTCTACGTAGGCATTGTAGCTAGCAACCAGCTCTTCGTTGCTGATGCTCTCGGATGGGGTAAACAAACCTGTTCCGCTGATCACGACTTTGTGCACGGTCGGTCCTCTTCTCGTGTTATGTACGCTGCGTCCTTAACGTCCGGTGCGTTACCGCAAGGAAACAGCTCTTGTGTGTGCGAATCCTGCCGACGCTGGGCCAGCCAGTCGGCAATCAGCGGGAAATGATCCTGCTCTGCCTGCGGATGGGTGAGCAGGTCGGTGTGCCCGTAGTGTCGTGAGCAACCCCGGCCCTTTTCCAGCAAGATTACCTGTGCATCATGTCTGCCCAGCTCGCGGGCAAACAGTCTGACGTCTTCTACGTGCCCCAACACGCGATCGCGATCACCGGCCAGATACAGGCTGGGGGGCCACGCCAGATTCTTCAAGGCGCTAGCATAGTCGAAACCATCGTCAAGATCACGCCATTCGCCGCGCTCCCAGGCCAGATTCGCGGCATGAATTGCGCAGGCTTCATCCTGACTACCCAGTCCCATGGCGCTGGCCGGGATCCGGCCCTTGAACCTGCCCATCAGTGAAGCCAGGGTGCCCCAGAGGGCCCGCCGGGCGAAACGAACCCAGCGACCACCCGCCTTCGCTCTGCGGCGCACGGCCAGTTGCACCAGGCCGCTGATCCGGCCAAGCAGCTGCGGCTCGCGGATCAGCGCACTGGCGAGCCAGACGCCGCCCCAACCGTGGCTCAGGACAAACAGGTGTTGCGCCGGGTGACGCTCAAGCAAGGCGTTCAACAGCGCCGGAATATCGTGCCGAATCAGGTCGTTCTGTTCGATCGGAGGCTGCCCGCCCAGCGCGGGCAGGCTATCACCGTGGCCACGCAGGTCCGCGACATAGACGCAACAGCCCTGCTCGGCCAGAAAACCAGCCAAACCGCGCTGGGCTGCCAGATACAGTCGGCTGTCAGCCATCGCACCGTGCAACAGCAGTAGGACTGGCGCTGTGGTACTTTCACTGCCGAGACACCGCAGCTGCAGTAGCCCACCGTTGTCACTCAACACCTGAATCTGTTCTGTTACCACGCTCACGTCCTTGCTCGTTGGCTGCCATTCAGGCAGTGATTTCCCGCCACAGTTTCGCAAGCCGCTTGCTGGACACCGGCATGCGCGTACCCAGTTGCTGGGCAAACAGCGACACCCGATATTCCTCCAGCATCCAGCGCCACTCGTCCAGCCTCGGGTCCCAGCGGCCTTCGCGCTGGAAACGCTCGCTCAGCGCCTTGTACTGCTGCCAGAAACCCTGCAGCTCGTCGGTCCAGGCGCGATCACGCGGCACCTGCCCCGGCAGCTTGTCGAGCCGCTGCTCAATCGCACTGAGGTAACGCGGGTACTGGCTCAGCCATTCGCCCGGCACCTGGCGGGCAAAGCCCGGGAAGACCAGTTCAGACAGTTGCTCACGGACATCGTTCATGGCCAGCGCATGGGCCAGATCCACTTTGCCCTTGAAGCGCTTGCGCAAGCCGTGCCATTGCTTGAGGATCGCCAGCACCTGCTGTGCCAGCTGTTCACAGGCAGGCACCCAATCACCACGACCGGCCTCGATCAGGGCAGCAAGGGTTTCGGCATCACGCGGCAACGGCGCCCCGGCAGGCAAAAACACCCGATCGATTGCGCCCAGCAGTACATCGTCCGTCAGCTGCTTTTGCGTACCGAGGTCGCGATAGTAGATGGCGGCATCCTTGAGCGTGGTCAGCTTCTGGCGCAGATACCGCGCCTGCTCATTCAGCTGCGGGCTTTGCAGCAGCAACCGCTGCACGCCAAGACGATGTTCACGCAGAGCGACCTGTGGCACGTCAAATAGCTGCTCAACGACCTCCTCGCCCTGCTCCACCCAGGCTGGGTGGAAGTTGACCGCAATACCGGCCTGCTTGCGTACCAGGGTTTCCGGCAACGCATAAGTGCCGGGCGTTTGCGCTGGGGCAGCGGATGTCTGCTCCGCCACCGGTGCTTCAGCTTGCAGCGGCAGGCCGTCGATCTGGGCGCACAGGGCGCTGTAATCACGGCCGGCGCAAATCGGCTTGCCTTCTGCGTCGACCACCTCGATACGCATGCGCAGATGGTCTTCCAACTCAACATCGGTCCAGGCGTCGTCGTCCAGCCGTACGCCGGTCATCCGCGTCAGCTCGCGGCCCAGCGCCTGGGTCAGGCTACCGTCGGCAAACGGCATGCGCTCCAGCGCGGCGCGCACAAAGTCCGGCACCGGCACAAAATTCTTGCGAATCGCCTTTGGCAAACCACGTACCAGCGCCACGCACTTGTCGAACAACAGCCCTGGCACCAGCCAGTCGAGCCGCTGCGGGTCGATACGACGCAGCAGCGAGGCAGGAATACGCACCGTCACGCCGTCTGCCGGATGGCCCGGCTCGAAGTGATAGCTGAGCGGCAAAGCCACACTCTCCCAACGCAGCAGATCCGGGTACAGATCGGCGCTGACATCATTGGCCTCGCGCTGCAGCAGGTCGTCGCGGGTCATGTGCAGCAGCTTGGGATCGGTCTCGCTGCTGCGCTTGAGCCAGCGCTCGAAACTCGCCAGCTGGTAGATGTTCTCGGGGATGCGCTGATCAAAGAAGCGGTACAGCGTTTCCTCGTCCACCACGATATCGCGCTTGCGTGCCTTGGCTTCCAGTTCATCCAGCTGGCTGAGCAACTGCTGGTTGGCCTTGTTGAAGGCCGCCCTGCCGTGCCATTCGCCCGCCACCAGCGCCTGGCGAATAAACAGTTCGCGCGCGACAACCGGATCAATCGGGCCGAAGTGCACCTTGCGCTTTGGCACGATGATCAAGCCGTACAGGGAGACCTGCTCAAAGGCCACGACCTGACCGCGCTTTTTCTCCCAGTGCGGTTCACTGTGGCTGGTCTTGACCAGGTGCGCCGCCAGCGGCTCGACCCACACCGGATCAATCTTTGCCGCCAGCCGACCATACAGACGGCGGGTTTCAGTCAGCTCGGCGACCATCACCCAGGCCGGCTTCTTCTTTGCAAGGCCCGAGGACGGATGCAGCAGGAAGCGGCGTTGCCGTGCGCCGAGATAATCGCCCTCTTCCGTCTTGTTGCCCAGGTGACTGAGCAGGCCTGCAAGCAGTGCCTTGTGCACAGGCTCGCCGGAAGCCGGCTGCTTGTTTTCTTCCAGCCCCATGTCGCGGCAGGTGAGACGAATCTGCCGGTGGGTTTCGCGCCACTCACGCAGGCGCAGATAATTCAGGAAATTGCGTCGGCACCAACTGCGCAGCTGGCTTTGGGTCAGTGCCTGACGCTGGGCCTCAAAGCCGTTCCACAGATTCAGGAAGGCGGCAAAATCGGAGCCCTCCTCGTTCCACTGGGCATGGGCCTGATCGGCTGCCTGCTGTTTTTCCAGCGGACGCTCACGCGGATCCTGCACCGCCAGCGCGCTGGCAATCACTGCCAGTTCGGCCAGACAGCCCTGACGAGCCCCTTCCAGCAACATGCGACCAATCCGCGGATCGACCGGCAGGCGCGCCAGCTGGCGTCCAATGTCGGTCATCGCACCGCTGCGGTCGACCGCACCCAGCTCCTGCAGCAAGGTAAAACCGTCGCTGATGGCCCGGCCGTCCGGCGGCTCGATAAACGGGAAATCCTCAATGCGGCCAAGGCGCAGATGCAGCATCTGCAGGATCACCGACGCCAGATTGGTACGGCGAATCTCCGGGTCGGTAAAATCCGGGCGACCGAGGAAGTCCTCCTCGCTGAACAGCCGCACACAGATACCGGGCGCGACCCGGCCGCATCGACCCTTGCGCTGGTTGGCACTGGCCTGCGAGACAGCCTCAACCGGCAGCCGCTGCACCTTGGAGCGCGGGCTGTAGCGGCTGATGCGCGCCTCGCCCGGGTCAATCACATAGACGATGCCCGGCACCGTCAGCGAGGTTTCCGCCACGTTGGTTGCCAGCACCACACGCCGCCCGGCGTGGGAGGAAAATATCTTCTGTTGCTCAGCGGCCGACAGGCGCGCGTACAACGGCAGAATCTCGGTGTGTTTCAGGTTGGCCTTGCGCAGGTACTCGGCGGTATCGCGAATCTCTCGCTCGCCCGGCAGAAATACCAGCACATCCCCCGGCGCCTTACCCTGACTACGCTCGAATTGCTGAATCTCGGTCAGCGCGGCAACGATACCCTGATCGATACTCAGGTCTTCCTCGACCGTGTTGCCCTCTTCGTCCCGTTCGGCGCTGAGCGGCCGATACCAGACATCCACCGGGTAGGTACGACCGGACACTTCAATCACCGGCGCATTGTCGAAATGGGCCGAGAAGCGCTCCAGATCAATAGTCGCCGAGGTGATGATTACTTTCAGATCAGGCCGCTTGGCCAGGATGGTCTTGAGGTAGCCCAGCAGAAAATCGATGTTGAGGCTGCGCTCATGCGCCTCGTCGATGATCAGGGTGTCATAGCGGTTGAGGTAACGGTCATTCTGGGTTTCGGCCAGCAGAATGCCGTCGGTCATCAGCTTGATCAGCGAGCGCTCGGAGGTCTGATCGGTAAAGCGCACCTGATAGCCCACCAGCTCACCCAGCGGCGTATTCAACTCTTCGGCAATACGCGATGCCACGCTGCGCGCCGCCAGTCGCCGCGGCTGCGTATGACCAATCAAACCGTGGGTGCCGCGTCCCAGTTCCAGACAGATTTTCGGCAACTGGGTGGTTTTACCCGAGCCGGTTTCACCGGCGATCACCACGACCTGATTTTCAGCGATGGCCGCCTTGATCTGCTCGCGCTTGTCGGCAATCGGCAGTGCATCGGGATAGATGATTTTCGGGATCAGCCGGGTGCGCTCATTGACTCGCTCGCTTGAAGCCTCAAAACGCGCCAGCCAGGTTGCTGCAGCCTTGCCCTGATCGTCCTTGGGCAGGCGCTGAAACTGCTGCAGCAGGCGATGACGGTCGCTGGCCATGACCTGGGAGAAATCGGGCGCATTGAAGTGCTTGGCTGACATGGTTGATCCTTGGCATTAAAAAACCCCGCCCGGCGATGCCGGGCGGGGCTCTATTGTCGCAAAATCGAAGCGACGGGTGCAGCTTAGTGACTGGCGAGTTTCTTCAGTTCCTCGTCACGCAGCTCGCGACGCAGAATCTTGCCGACGTTGGTGGTCGGCAGTGCATCACGGAACTCGACGTGCTTCGGCACCTTGTAGGCAGTCAGACTGCTTCGCATATGGGCGATCACGTCTTTCTCGGTCAGGGTCGAGTCTGCGGATTTAACCAGGAACACCTTGATCGCTTCGCCCGACTTCTCGTCCGGCACACCGATGGCAGCACACTGCACCACGCCCGGCAGGGTCGCCATGACGTCTTCCAGCTCGTTCGGGTACACGTTGAAACCGGAGACCAGAATCATGTCTTTCTTGCGGTCCACAATGCGCAGGTAACCGTCTTCCTGAATGATCGCGATGTCACCGGTTTTCAGCCAGCCTTCGGCGTCCAGAATTTCATCGGTCGCATCCTGACGCTGCCAGTAGCCCTTCATCACCTGCGGACCCTTGACGCACAGCTCGCCACGTTCGCCCAGCGGCAGTTCGTTGCCGTCTTCATCAATGACCTTGCACAGCGTGGATGGTACCGGAATACCAATGGTGCCCAGCTGAATGTTGCTGATCGGGTTTACGGTGGCAACCGGGCTGGTTTCGGTCATGCCAAAACCTTCGCAGATATCACAGCCGGTAACCTGCTTCCAGCGCTCGGCGGTAGCCAGCTGCAGCGCCATACCGCCAGACAGGGTGACCTTGAAGTTGCTGAAATCCAGAGCGCGGAATGCGGCATCGTTACAGAGAGCAACGAACAAGGTGTTAAGCCCAACGAAACCGGAAAACCGGAACTTGGACAGCTCCTTCACAAACGAAGGGATGTCCCGCGGGTTGGTGATCAGTACGTTGTGGTTACCACTGACCATCATTGCCATGCAATGGAAGGTAAACGCATAGATGTGATACAGCGGCAGCGGGCAAATGACGATCTCTTCGCCGTCCACCATGTTCGAGCCCATCAGCGCCTTGGCCTGCAGCATGTTGGCGACCAGGTTGCGGTGGGTCAACATCGCCCCCTTGGCAACCCCGGTGGTGCCGCCGGTGTACTGCAGCACGGCAACATCACCACCAGCCGGATTAGCTTCAGTCAGGCTCAGGCTGCGGCCTTTGGCCATGGCGTCATTGAAGCGAACCATGCCCGGAATGTTGTAGGACGGCACCATCTTCTTGATGTACTTGACCGCCGCATTGATCAGCAGACGCTTGAGCGGTGGCAGCATGTCGCCCAGCTCGGTGACGATGACATGCTTAACGCCGGTTTTCGGCACCACTTCTTCCGCCATGTAGGCCATGTTGGCCAGGCATACCAGCGCCTTGGCGCCGGAGTCATTGAACTGGTGCTCCATTTCCCGCGGTGTGTACAGCGGGTTGGTGTTGACCACAACATAGCCAGCGCGCATGGCGCCGAATACAGCAATCGGGTACTGCAGTACGTTTGGCATCTGAATAGCGATGCGGTCGCCCGGCTGCAGGCCACTGTGTTTTTGCAGGTAGGCAGCAAAGTGACCTGAGAGGGTGTAAAGGTCACCGTAAGTCAGGGTTTTACCAAGGTTGGTAAAGGCAGGCTTGTTTGCGAAGCGCTGGCAGGAGTCTTTGAGGACGGCGAGAACGTTGGGGTACTGGTCGGGATCGATCTCGGAGGAAACACCCGCTGGATATTTGTCTTTCCAGAAATTTTCAAGCATATAGGCCCGCTCCTGAACTGGTATCGCTGCAGTCTTATAGTATGTTCGGTGTGTCTTTAGGTGCTTAAAGCACTCTTTTCATGACGCTCATCTGACGCCTCGCCGAGCGTCGAAATGACGCATCCGAGGGGCCAAAGAGCCCGAAGACTAGCAGCTTTTGTACAGGCAGACCAGCACCCTGAAATCGTATCCAGAGCGCTTGTGGCTTGACTTTGAAGGCCTTTCAGGGTGACTGGCGGGTCACCCTGAAAGGCTTTTGATCACTGGTCGCGCAGCTCGCGACGCAGAATCTTGCCAACCGCAGACATCGGCAGCGCATCACGCAGTTCGTAGTGTTTCGGAACCTTGTAACCAGTGAAGTTGGCGCGGCAATAAGCCTTGAGCTCATCAATTGTGAGGCTCTGGTCGCTGGCAACCACGAACAACTTGACCGCCTCACCGGACTTCTCGTCCTCCACTCCGATAGCGGCCACGTTGGCAACCTTCGGGTGCGCCGCGACCACGTCTTCGATCTCATTCGGGTACACGTTAAAGCCGGAGACGATGATCAGATCCTTAATCCGGTCAACAATTGATACAAACCCATCTTCATCGATGATTGCAACGTCACCGGTGCGGAACCAACCGTCGGCGTCGAGCACCTCCTCGGTCGCTTCCGGACGATTCCAGTAGCCTTTCATCACCTGTGGCCCTTTCACGCACAGCTCGCCGCGCTCACCGATACCGAGTTCATTACCGTCCTCATCGATCACTTTCAGCGCAGTGCCGGGCGCCGGCAGGCCCACGGAGCCAAGACGCGCCAAACCGTCGCCCGGGCTGGAGGTCACCACCGGAGAGCACTCGGTCAGACCGTACCCTTCGCCAATCAGGCAGCCGGTTTTCTTCTGCCAGCGTTCGGCAGTGGCCTTAACCAGCGCAGTGCCACCGGAGCCGGTGCTCTTCAGACGCGAAAAATCCAGTTTTTCAAACTCAGGATGGTCCATCAGCGCTACAAACAGCGTGTTCAACCCGACAATCGAGGAGAATTGCCACTTCTTGAGTTCGGCAACAAAGCCCGGGATATCACGCGGGTTGGTGATCAGCACGTTGTGGTGGCCGGCGATCATCATGCACATGCAGTTAACGGTAAACGCGAAGATGTGGTATAGCGGCAACGGCGCGATGATGACCTCACCGGCTTCGCCGTTGATCTTCTGGCCGTTGCTGTCGAGCTGCTGCATGTTGGCATACACCTGCTGCATGTTCGCCACCAGGTTGCCGTGGGTCAGCATCGCGCCCTTGGCCACGCCAGTGGTACCACCGGTGTATTGCAATACAGCCACATCGTCGAGGGTACGAACCACTGCCTTGGGACGTTGCCCCTTGCCACGCTTGAGCGCCGTTTTGAACGGCACCGCCTGCGGCAGCGAATAATCGGGGATCAGCTTCTTAACGTACTTGACCGCTGCGTTGACCAGCGTGCCTTTCATTCCGGGCAGCATGTCACCCATACGGGCTTCAAACAGGTACTTGATCCCGGTATCGGGCAGCACTTCCTGCACCAGATGACCGAACATATTCATGTAGATCAAGGCCTTGGCGCCGGAATCTTGAAACTGGTGACGCATTTCCCGTGCGGTATACATCGGGTTGGTATTGACGACCACCAGGCCGGCGCGAATGGCACCGAATACGGCAATCGGAAACTGCAGCACGTTAGGCATCTGCACCGCGATACGGTCGCCCGGCTGCAACGAGGTGTGCTGCTGGAGGTAGCTGGCAAACGCAGCAGACAGGCGATCCAGGTCAGCGTAAGTCAGGGTGACACCCATGTTGCTGAACGCGGAAAGCTTAGCGTGCTTCACACAGGCCTGATCAAACACATCAATAATCGAGCTGTACTCAGTCAGGTCGATATCGTTGGGAATCCCTGCCGGCCGCTTATCAGCCCAGAAGGACGCTTCCATTGTTACTCTCCTATTCCCCGGTGGTGCAGTTTCTTATATTAGGCGACGCCATTCATTGGCTTCGATTGAGCATTGAAGCTCAGAGTGCTGCTGTTAAAGTGGCTCAAAACTAACAGGGCTGAGCGTAAATACAAAATGCTGGAGTGTTTCATTTGGTTTGTGAATACCCCGCCTCCAGCTCAAGCTTGCAAGACCGCAGCCAACAACAATAACAACAACGACAGGGCCCACCGACAATGCCGTACACATCACTGACACTCTCTGCTACCGACGGCGCCAGCCTGAACCTGCACCACTGGCCCTCTAGAACCCTGCCCCGTGCCAATGTAGTCATTTGCCACGGCATGGCCGAACACGGCGCTCGCTACCAGAACCTGGCCGAGCAGATGAACGCCGTCGGCCTGAATGTCTGGGCACTGGACCTACGAGGTCACGGCACCAGCACCCCCGACCAGCCGCGCGGACAGCTCGCCGACGGTGCCGACTGGAACTCGCTGGTCGCCGACCTACTGCTGGTGATCGAACACGCACGTCAGGCAGCACCGACACTTCCACTGATTCTGCTCGGACACAGCATGGGTACCTTTGTGGTTCAGAGCCTACTGCTAGAGCACTCGGACCAGATCGACATTGCGGTACTCAGCGGCAGCAACGCCAACCCCGCAGCGCTATGCCGGATCGGTCGACAACTCGCCCGGCTGGAAAGCCTGCTGCGCGGCCCCGACGCGCCCGCCAGCACAATGAACACCCTGTCCTTTGGTCGTTTCAATCGCGCCTTCGGCGACGTCCGAACCGAGTTTGACTGGCTTAGCCGCGATCCGCAGCAGGTGGATCTGTACGTCGCCGACCCGTTGTGCGGATTCGTACTGAGCGGTCAATACTGGCAATGCCTGTTTGCTGCGCTGACGCACATCGCCAGCCCGGCTCGACTGAGTAGTATTCGCGCCAATCTGCCGGTTCTGATTCTGGGTGGAGACAGCGACCCGGTCAGCGCCGGTGGCGGTTTGGCCAAACTGCAACAACGCTTGCGCGCTGCCGGACTATCGCAGGTAGAATTGCGGCTTTACCCGGGCGCTCGCCACGAAGCCTTCAATGAAACCAATCGGGATGAGGTCATCTCCGACCTGCTTGACTGGCTGGACTCGCGCCTGACCACCCTACCGCAACGGAGCAGCAGCCATGCAGAAGCTTGAAAACCGCATCTACGACGAACTCAATGTTGGCGACAAAGCCAGCCTTGCCCATCAGGTACAGGAAAATGATCTGCTACTGTTCGCCGCGGTTTCCGGAGACGTCAATCCGGTTCACCTTGACGAGGAATTTGCCGCAGCCACGCCGTTCAAGGGCCGCATCGCCCACGGCATGTTCTCCGGCGCACTGATCTCGGCGGCAATCGCCTGCGAACTGCCGGGACCGGGCAGCATCTACATCGGCCAGGAGCTGAGCTTCCTGCGTCCGGTGCGCCTGGGTGACAACATCACCATCGAGCTGGAAGTGCTGGAAAAGCTGCCGAAGAACCGCGTAAAGATCGCCACCCGCGTGATCAATCAGGATGGCAAGCAGGTTGTGGATGGTGTCGCCACCGTGATGGCGCCGACTGAGAAGGTCAGCATCGACCGCCCGCAGGCTCCAGCGGTGCAGTTGGGCTGAGCGACTGCGGCTTAGCCGCAGCTACAAGCGGTAAGCCTCAAGCTGCAAGCTAAAAACAAACCCGGCACTGTGCCGGGTTTTGTTTTGCGGGTAGAACGCAGGAGATCAGCACTGTAGGGCGGAGAAAACCAACGGCGTCTCCGCGTCTTAAGCAGCAAGCCCACAGAAGTCCGTAAGCAACAGCTAGCGGGATAAAAGCGGCGAAGACGCTGCGCTTACTCCGCCCTACGGTCCTCAGCCTCAAGCGCCCCCTGCAGGGACTGATTGAGGCTTATAGCTTTCAGCTTGCGGCTGCTGTCTGGGCTTGCAACTGCGGCGGCGAAGCCGCCGCCTACTTGCTGAGGTACTTCATCCCGTCTTCCAGACCCTGAAGGGTCAAGGGGTACATCTTATCCTCGACCAGCTCGCGAATCAGCTTGGTTGATGAGGTGTATTCCCAGGCATCCTTCGGGTACGGGTTAATCCAGATGAGCTTCTTGTACTTTTCCATGAAGCGCTGAATCCAGACGTAGCCCGCCTCTTCGTTCCAGTGCTCTACGCTGCCGCCCGGCTGGGTGATTTCGTAGGGCGCCATGGCCGCGTCACCGACAAACACCACCTTGTAGTCCGGACCGTACTTGTGCAGCAGGTCCAGCGTCGAGGTGCGCTCGCTGGTGCGTCGCATGTTGTTCTTCCACACCGACTCGTAGACGCAGTTGTGGAAGTAGTAATACTCCAGGTGCTTGAACTCGGTACGGCAGGCGGAGAACAGCTCTTCGCACACCTTGATGTGCGCGTCCATCGAGCCGCCAATATCAAACAACAGCAACAGCTTGACCGCGTTACGCCGCTCCGGGCGCATCTGAATGTTCAGCAGACCCGCATCCTTGGCGGTGTGATCAATGGTGCCGTCGATATCCAGCTCGTCCGCAGCGCCCTGGCGCGCAAACTTGCGCAGCCGGCGCAAAGCGACCTTGATATTGCGCGTACCCAGCTCGATCTGATCATCCAGGTTCTTGTACTCGCGCTGATCCCAGACCTTGACCGCCTTGCCCTGGCGTTTGCCCGCGTCGCCGACACGAATACCCTCGGGATTGAAGCCGCCGGAACCAAAGGGACTGGTGCCCCCGGTACCGACCCACTTGTTGCCGCCCTCATGGCGCTCTTTCTGCTCTTCGAGGCGCTTTTTGAACTCCTCGATCAGCTTGTCGAGACCACCGAGGGTCTGGATCTTGGCCTTTTCTTCGTCAGTCAGCATGCGCTCGAATTCCTTACGCAGCCAATCATCCGGAATCATTGCCTCAATCAGTTGGTCGAGGTTTTCCAGCCCCTTGAAATAGGCACCGAAGGCACGGTCAAACTTGTCGAAGTGCCGCTCGTCCTTGACCATGACCGTGCGCGCCAGATAGTAAAACTCGTCCATATCGGCGAACACCACGTGGTGTTTCAGCGCATTGATCAGGTCGAGCAGCTCGCGTACCGACACCGGTACTTTCGCTGCCCGCATTTCATTGAACAGGCCCAGTAACATCGGGCACCCCCTGTGCAGGTTGTTGAAAAGCAGGCGAGGCGGCGCGCCTCAGGCTCATAGCCGGACAGACATGCCGCACCCGCTGCGCAGTTGGACTTTCAACCGCCTGCTAGCGGTTCTGGCGACGCGTCATAAAGGCCAGGCGTTCCAGCAATTGGACATCCTGCTCGTTCTTGACCAGCGCGCCATACAGCGGCGGAATCGCCTTGGTCGGATCACGGTCACGCAGCACTGCCTCAGGAATCTGATCAGCCATCAGCAGCTTCAGCCAGTCAACCAGCTCGGAGGTAGACGGCTTCTTCTTGATACCCGGCACCTTGCGCACATCGAAGAAAATGTCCATGGCTTCGGACAGCAGTGCGCTTTCGATTTTCGGGAAGTGCACGTCCACAATCTTCTTCATGGTCTCGCGATCAGGGAAGGCAATGTAGTGGAAGAAGCAGCGACGCAGGAAGGCGTCCGGCAGCTCTTTCTCGTTGTTGGAGGTAATGATGATGATCGGGCGCTGCTTGGCCTTGATGGTCTGGTTGGTCTCGTAAACGTAGAACTCCATCTTGTCGAGTTCCTGTAGCAGGTCGTTCGGAAACTCGATATCGGCCTTGTCGATTTCGTCGATCAGCAGAATGGCGCGTTCTTCGGACTCAAACGCCTCCCACAGCTTGCCCTTCTTGATGTAGTTGGCAACGTCGTGAACCTTGTCGACGCCCAGCTGAGAGTCGCGCAGGCGGCTGACCGCGTCGTACTCATACAGGCCCTGATGCGCCTTGGTGGTGGACTTGATGTGCCAGGTAATCAGCTTGGCGCCCATGGACTCGGCCAATTGCTCGGCCAGCATGGTTTTACCCGTGCCCGGTTCACCCTTGATCAGCAGCGGGCGCTCCAGGGTAATGGCAGCATTCACCGCCAGTTTAAGGTCGTCGGTGGCGACGTAGGACTGAGTACCTTCGAACTTCATCTGAGTGTTCCTTGGGCCGGAGCCCGGTGTAGTAAAGACCAGGCATTGCACGAAAAAATGATCGAGCACTATAACTTGCGACGATTTTCACTGTAAACGCGACATGGCACAACCAAAGGCAGACTGATACCGCTTCATTATTGGCGGCGAGATTTCCATTATCACGGGCAGCAATCAGGCCCGAGGGCGTCAAGCAGCGCATTGACGGGCGTAAGCGCCCGGCATAGGCTGATTGGCTTGATTACCCCTGCCCTGCTGCACCTATCAACAAGGAGTCGTGCCATGAGCCGCATCTTCGCAGACAACTCCCAGGCCATCGGCAACACGCCGCTGGTTCGTATCAATCGCCTTGGCCCCAAAGGCGTGACTATTTTGGCCAAGATCGAAGGCCGCAACCCGGCCTATTCGGTCAAATGCCGTATTGGCGCGAGCATGATCTGGGACGCAGAATCCAGCGGCCGCCTGAAGCCGGGCATGACCATCGTCGAGCCGACCTCGGGCAATACCGGTATCGGGCTGGCGTTCGTTGCTGCCGCCCGCGGTTACAAGCTGGTACTGACCATGCCGGCATCAATGAGTCTGGAGCGGCGCAAGGTACTTAAGGCACTGGGCGCCGAGCTGGTACTGACCGAACCAGCCAAGGGCATGAAAGGCGCCATCGAGAAGGCGCAGGAGCTGGCAACCAAGCACCCGGAGCAGTATATCTTGCTGCAACAGTTCGAGAACCCGGCCAACCCGGCCATTCACGAGAAGACCACCGGGCCAGAGATCTGGAACGACACTGACGGTAGCATTGACGTGCTGGTTTCCGGTGTCGGCACCGGCGGCACCATTACCGGCATTTCCCGCTACATCAAGCTGACCTGCGGAAAAAAGATCACCTCCATCGCGGTGGAACCCTCCAGCTCTCCGGTTATTACCCAGACCCTGCAAGGCGACGAGGTCAAGCCCAGCCCGCACAAAATCCAGGGCATCGGTGCCGGCTTTGTGCCTGCCAACCTTGACCTCGGCATGGTTGACCGGGTCGAGCAGGTCACCGACGAAGAAGCCAAGGACATGGCCCTGCGTCTGATGCGCGAGGAAGGCATTCTGGTTGGTATTTCCTGCGGTGCGGCCATGGCTGCCGCCTGCCGGGTTGCCGAAGAGCCTGGCATGCAGGGTAAGACCATCGTCGTCATCCTGCCCGACTCTGGCGAGCGCTATCTCTCCACCATGCTGTTCACCGACCTGTTTACCGACCAGGAAACCGTGCAGTAATTCACCCCATCGCCGCACCGGTCTTCGGTGCGGCAGATCGCAACACACCCTTCCCCGCACCCTCATGACTGGCTATGCTGCGAGCATTCGCTCCCTACCCCGCAGGCGCTATTCATGTCCTATGCTTCCGATCAGATTGCTCAGCAGATTCTTTCCGGCTTTGACCGCTACCGTCGCATCTTCCGCGACCTGACCGCAGGCGCGCGCGCGCGCTTCGAACAGGCCCGCTGGAATGACATCCAGGAAGCCTCAACGCTGCGGATCAATGCCTACGAGGAGCAGGTGCAGGAAACGGCAGACCAACTGGCGTCATCAGCGCCCCTTGGCGACCAGGTTCGCGATGTCGCCGTCTGGCCCGATATTCGCCAGTCCTACATCGCCCTGATTGATCAGCGCTTCGACGACGAGCTGGCCGAAACCTGGTTCAACTCAGTGTTCTGCAGCCTGCACCAACACGATCAAATCAGTGACGACACCATGTTCGTCCACAGCACCCGACCGGTTACCCGCCCGCCGTCACGCATTTCGCTGACCCGCGGGTTTATCTCGGAAGGCTCGCTGCAGGGTCTGGCCCACCAGATTCTCAGCGAGTACAGCTTCGACGTCCCCTGGGAGGACATGACCCGCGATGTGGATATGATCGTTAACCAGCTGCAGCAGGGGCTGCCCGACTGGGCGCAGATGGATCGTGGCTTGACCGCTGAGATGGTGCAAAGCGTGTTCTACCGTAATAAAGGAGCATACTTGGTCGGCCGCCTGATCAGCCAACAGGAACAGTGGCCCTTCGTACTACCACTGGTCAACCGCGAACACCAGGGCATCAGCGTCGACACCGTTATTACCGACGAGTCCGATGTATCGATCATTTTCTCCTTCACCCGCTCCTACTTCATGGTCGAGTGCGCCGTACCCAGTGAATTGATCGCCTTTATCAAACGCCTGATACCCGGTAAGCACCTGGCCGAGCTGTACACCGCCATCGGCTTCTACAAACAGGGCAAATCCGAGTTCTACCGCTCGCTAATTGCTCACCTGACCCACTCGGACGACCGCTTCATCATGGCGCCCGGCGTACGCGGCATGGTCATGAGCGTGTTTACCCTGCCCCGCTTCAACACCGTATTCAAGATCATCAAGGATCGCTTCGCCCCATCCAAGAACATCGACCGCACAACGGTCATTGAAAAATACCGTCTGGTTAAACGCCACGACCGGGTGGGCCGCATGGCCGACACCCAGGAGTTCGCCGACTTCCGTTTCCCGCGTGATCGCTTTGACCCGGAGTGCCTGCAAGAACTGCTGGAGGTTGCCCCGTCCACGGTCATAGAGGAAGGCGACACCATCCTGATTCGTCATTGCTGGACCGAGCGCCGCATGACTCCGCTCAACATCTATCTGGAAAATGCCAGTGAGCAGCAAACCTACGACGCCCTGCTGGATTACGGCAAGGCCATCAAGGAACTGGCCGCAGCGAATATTTTCCCTGGCGACATGTTATTGAAAAATTTTGGTGTTACCCGCCACGGCCGTGTCGTTTTTTATGATTACGATGAAATCAGCTATTTGACCGAAGTTAACTTTCGGGTAATCCCCGAAGCGCTTTATCCTGAGCAGGAAATGGCCTCGGAGCCTTGGTACTCGGTATCGCCAAACGATGTATTCCCAGAAGAGTTTCCCGTCTTCCTATTTGCCGACATGCATCAGCGTCGCCTGTTCTCGCGGTTGCACGGCGACCTGTTCGAGGCGAGCTACTGGCAAGGCCTGCAGGAGCAAATTCGCGCCGGTCAGGTGCTGGACGTCTACCCCTATCGACGCGCGGCTGAAAGCGCGTAAAACGGGCATTTCCAGCGTTTTGAAAAAAATTCTTGAAAGACGTGCCATTTCCTGAATCTGTCGTATACTCAATTTCGTTTATTCGCGCCTTGAAGGGGTCTGGTTGAGCTCTTGACTTGTCCCACTGAAAGGCGCAGAGTGAGCGCGTAGGTTTTCAAGAGATAGAGTTGTAGGCTGCAAGCGCACTTTTCAGTACGTAAGTTTGTCATTCTCGTGATCTTTGATTCCCACGCTTTAATTGAGTGCAAGCTCAAGTATTTCAATTTGATAGGAATTAGCTGAAATGGCAACTGGTACAGTTAAGTGGTTCAACGACACTAAAGGTTTTGGTTTCATCACTCCGGATGGCGGTGGAGACGACCTGTTCGCTCACTTCTCCGAGATCAAGGTTCAGGGCTTCAAGTCCCTGGCTGAGAACCAGAAAGTGTCTTTTGACGTGACCACTGGTCCGAAAGGCAAGCAGGCTGCAAACATTCAGATCATCGGTTAATCCGATAACTGAATAGAAAAACCCGGCTCAGGCCGGGTTTTTTGTTGCCTGCGGAATGCTAAAAACTACTCGCCTCCGCCGCCCTGACCGCGTACCCTATGCGGCATATAAGTCATCCGACACCCCTGCTGTTGCCCGGGGTATCCCGCGGATGCAACACGTCTAACAGCCTCGTTTTACCCTCGCCCGAGCCACAATCGGTCGCGAGCAGGAACGCAATTCACAGGGGGTTACCAGTGGAAACCACGGTCAGCAGTCAAAACCCGGATGCACTCAGAGTGATCATCTTTCGCGCCGCAGAAGCCATCGTCAGTGAGCTGGGCGCATCGCAACTGACCTTCGCCAGCCTCAGCGAACGCAGCAAGATCGATGAAGCCACACTGCAGAACATGTTTCCAGACCGTGAAGCACTGTTGAGCGCCATGATTGAGTATCGTCTTGAGCGTTTCCGCGTACGCTGGGGTGCCTATGAAAGCGTACTGCCCGACGAGCCCATGCGCGAATTGAAGGCACTGTTGCTCAGCAACATGAGCGAATCAAGCGAAGAGAAAAACCTGGACTCTGCTATTTTTGCCGCGGCTGCCAGCAACCCCGCGCTGCTGCAAACCAGCTCAGACAACGTGCAAGGCCTGTTCGACATTCTGGAGCAATCCCCGCTCGGACTAGCCCAGGCAGCCATCCTGTTTTTCTCCGTGCGTGGCTACCGCCTGTTTGAGCAACTAAACATGTGCCCGATGACCGACGCTCAGCGCACTGAATTCCAAGAGCAGATCATGCGCCTTGCGCGCATGATGTACGAAGCCAAAACGGGCGAGTAGCACTCGGCTCAGGCGTCAGCTGCGGCCGGCTCTTCTTCCTCCGGGGGATGACGCCGGCGCCACCAGCGTTGTACTGCAACACGCACCAGCGCAATCGGAACGTAGCAGGTAAACGCCAGCGACATCATCATGCCGAGCTCACCCAGCGCGCGCGCCTGATTTTCGCCCGTGGAAAGAAAGGTATCGAGCAGGTAGATAAGTAGCGCCGGAGCCATCCAGCTGCCATCTGCCTCCACTGCAACCGGCGTGAACAGCAGCACCCCCATGGCCAGACACAACGGCTCACGAATGAACCACCATCGCGTCAGCGCAGTCATTTTCCACCAGACCAACCAGCAGCCAGCGGCCGTTGCCAGGTAAATCCACCAGACTGTCTGATACTCTGCTTCGTTGAACATTGCCTGCTATCCGTCCGATCAAAATCAACCGCGCCATGATAACGGTTTTTAGCCCATGAGTCCTGAACACAACCAACCCACTGCACGTCGCGAGCCCGGCACCGACCCATACCACTGGCTCGAGCAGCGCGACAGCCCTGATGTCATCAGCTACCTGCAGGCAGAAAACAGCCATACCGATCACTGGATGGCACCCCATGAGGCATTGCGTGAGCAGCTGTTTCAGGAGATCCGCGGCCGCATAAGGGAAACTGACCTCGGCCTGCCAAGCCCCAAAGACGACTGGCTCTACTATCAGCGCACCGAAGCTGGAGCCGAGTACCCGCGCTACTACCGTTGCCGCCGTCAAACCGCCACCAGCCTGGACATCGATATCCAGACCGAACAGCTGCTACTGGACCTTAATCAACTGGCCAACGACGAGGACTTTCTCGAGCTTGGCGACTTCAGTGTCAGCCCAGACCAGAACTGGCTCGCCTACAGCCTGGATACCCAGGGCAACGAGGTCTATCGCCTGTTCGTCTGCTCGCTGGTGGACGGCGAAGAGTATGAGCTGCCACTGGCTGATGCCAGCGGCAGTCTCTGCTGGGCCAACGACAATCAAACCCTGTTTGCCATTAGCCTGGATGACAGCTCCCGCCCGGCGCACCTCTGGCGCCTGCGTCGAGACCAGGAACCGACTAAGGTATTCGACGAGAGCGATGCGCTGTTTTATCTGTCGGTTTACCGCTCCAGCTCGGATCGATACATCTGTCTGTCCAGCAACAGCAAAAACACCAGCGAATGTCATTATCTGCCCGCCGACGAACCAACAGTAGAATTGCGCTGCCTGGCACCCCGCCGCAGCGGTCATGAGTACGACGCGGATCATGGCGAACAGGGCTTCATTATCCGCAGTAACCGTGCCGGAGAGAATTTTGCTTTGTTCCTGTGCCAACCAGGCTCATTCGGGGAACAGCACTGGCAAGTGCTGCGCAGCGCTGACCCCGAACGTACCCTCGAAGACGTCGACGTGCAACGTTGTGCACTGATTCTGCAATACCGCAACGCCGGCCTGACTCAGCTGGAGGTGCTGCCGGACGGTGCTGACGCCTATCAAGTGCAAATGCCCGATGCGGTGTACAGCCTGCACGTGCAAGCGGGTGAGGAGTATCACAGCCCCCAGGTCCGCCTGCGTTACGAGTCGCTCAACCGCCCAGCCGAAGTGCGTGCCCTCACCCTTGCGACCGGCGAGCAGCATGTTCTGAAGCAAACACCGGTCGAGGGCCACTTCGCTCCGGAGGAATACCGAGTCCAGCGCCTGTGGGCGATTGCCGGGGACGGCGCTCGTGTACCGATCAGCCTGATTGAACGCCATGACACAAGCGGCCCAGGCCCACTATACCTTTACGGTTATGGTGCCTACGGTGCATCAATGGACCCCTGGTTCTCTCATGCCCGTCTGTCACTGCTGGAGCGTGGCTGGCGCTTCGCGATTGCGCACGTTCGAGGTGGCGCGGAAATGGGCGAGCACTGGTACCAGCAAGGCAAGCTGGAGCACAAGGACAATACGTTCAGCGATTTCATTCATTGCGCCGAGCACTTGATTCAACAGGGCAAGACCGACCCGAGCCAGCTGGTCATCACCGGCGGCAGCGCTGGCGGCCTGCTGATCGGTAACGTAATCAATCAGCGCCCGGAGCTGTTCCATGCAGCCGTCGCGGATGTGCCGTTTGTGGATGTCTGGAACACCATGAATAACCCGGAGCTGCCACTGACCATCGGTGAATATGAAGAGTGGGGAGATCCGAACGAGCCTGAGGTTGCCGAGCGCATCAAGGGCTACGCCCCCTATGAGAACGTACGCGCACAAGCCTACCCTGCTCTCTTTGTGACCGCCGGCTATCACGACGTGCGGGTGCAATACTGGGAGGCCGCGAAGTGGGTCGCACGACTGCGGGCCACGCGCACCAACTTCGAACCACTGCTGCTGCGAACGCAGATGAGTGCCGGGCACGGCGGTGCCAGCGGCCGCTACCAAGCCATGCGCGATATTGCCGAGGAATACACCTTCCTGCTGACCGTCTGAGCCGGAACCATCGAGTCATCGGCATAAAAAAACCGCCGGCCCTTGCGGGTGCGGCGGTTTTTTTCGCTCAGACGATTAGAACCGAGAGGCCATGTCATCGAACTGATCAGTTACCTTGCCTTCCGGGGCCGGAGTAACCAGAGTCACCACAACAATCGCGATGGTTGCCAGAATAAAGCCCGGGATGATCTCGTACAGACCAATGCTGTCAATCTGCTTCCAGACCACAACGGTAACACCACCAACGATAATGCCGGCCAGCGCACCGAAGCGGTTCATCCGGCGCCAGAACAGTGACAGGATGATCGCCGGCCCAAAGGCCGCCCCAAAGCCTGCCCAGGCGTAGGAAACCAGGCCCAGTACGGTGCTTTCAGGGTTAAAGGCAAACACCAGCGCGAGAGCGGCGATACCGATCACCGCCGCGCGACCGACCCAAACCAGCTCCTGCTGGGAGGCATCGCGACGGAACAGCGCCTTATAGAAGTCTTCCGCCAGAGCAGATGACGACACCAGCAACTGCGAATCGGCAGTGGACATGATCGCGGCCAGCACCGCAGCCAGCAGAATACCGGCAACCAGCGGGTGCATCAGTGCCTGAACCAAGGCCAGGAACACCGTCTCTGCGTCAGCCAGACCTTCCTCTCCGAAGTAGCCGATACCGATCCAGCCAATCACCAGCGATGCCAGCAGGCAAACGCCGGTCCACAGCACAGCAATGCGACGCGCAGTCGGCAGCGCAGCATCGCTCTCGATGGCCTTGAAGCGCGCCAGAATGTGCGGCTGACCAAAGTAACCGAGCCCCCAGCCCAGCAGCGAGATAATCGCCACAAAACCCAGCGGCTCGCCTTCTACATTGGTCCAGAGGTTCAGCAGTTCAGGGTTGCGTGCTTCCATTGCCCCGTGCACCGCGTCCCAGCCACCAACAACATTAAGCGCCATCACCGGCACCACGACCAATGCCGCCGCCATCAGCAGCCCCTGAATCACATCGGTCCAGGATACCGCCAGGAAGCCACCAAAGAAGGTGTAGGAAATGATCGCCAGGGTGCCAACAACCACAGCAACCTCGTAGCCGAAACCAAAGGTGCTTTCAAACAGCTTGCCGGCAGCAACCAGCCCGGAGCTGGTGTAGAACAGGAAGAACAGCAGGATGAAGACAGCAGAAATCACCCGCAACAGGCGGCTGTTATCTTCAAACCGGTTCTCAAAATAGGCTGGCAGGGTCAGCGAATCACTGGCCAGATGCGAGTAGACCCGCAGACGCCGCGCGACGATCAGCCAGTTCGCCCAGGTTCCGACGAGCAGACCGAGAGCGATCCAGGACGCTTCATAGCCGGCAGACAGCGCGTAACCCGGCAAGCCCAGCAACAGCCAACCACTCATATCCGACGCGCCGGCAGACAGTGCTGCAGTGCCCGGACCGAGCGAGCGCCCACCGAGGATGTAGTCCGACAGGTTAGTGGTGCGCTTGTAGGCAATATAGCCCAACGCGAGCATCACCCCGATGTACACAATAAACGTCGCCGTAACGACTGCAGTATTACCTTCCATTTTTATTCTCTCTCTTAGAGATGCTTGAATCGGTCTCGCCGGCGGACTGCACACCCGCCGGCACCATGACGGTCAATGTCGTCAGCGCGAGCCGCTCTCGCATCCATGGTTGCTGAACTGTCCTTGCTGCTCATCTATCCCTGTTGCTTCTTTGCCAGTTATTAAGGTTCCCCATCACCTAGCGACAGCAGACTGGCGTTGCCCCCCACCGCAGTGGTGTTGATTGTCCGCGTGCGCTCAGTGACAAACCGTAGCAGATAGTGCGGACCACCCGCCTTCGGCCCCGTACCTGAAAGCCCCTGACCACCGAAAGGCTGCACGCCAACCACCGCACCGATCTGGTTGCGATTGATGTACACATTACCAATTCGTACCCGCGCATCAATATGCTCGGCAGTATCCTCGTTGCGTGAATGCACGCCAAGGGTCAAGCCAAAGCCGGTGGCGTTGATATCATCAATGATCTTGTCCAGGTCACGTGCACGCCAGGTCACCACGTGCAGAATTGGCCCAAAGTGCTCGTCGCTCAACTCGTTGATGCTATCCAGACGGAAGGCAACCGGGGCGACAAAATGGCCATTCAGCGACTCAGGTACCGGGGTCTCGGCGATCAGGCAACCTGCCTGCTTCATCTCACGTACATGCTTGAGCAGCCCGTCACGAGCATCGGCGTCAATCACCGGGCCAACATCAGTATCGCGACGTGCCGGGTCACCCACATGCAGCTCAGCCATCGCCCCTTTGAGCAGCTCAATAACGCGCTCGGCAATATCTTCCTGCACGAACAGAACGCGCAGCGCCGAACAGCGCTGGCCGGCACTCTGGAACGCAGAACTGACAACATCGTTGACGACCTGCTCCGGCAACGCAGTGGAGTCGACGATCATTGCATTCTGACCGCCAGTCTCGGCGATCATCGGCGCAATCGCGCCGTTGCGGGCGGCCAGCGCGCGGTTGATCACATGTGCAGTCTGGGTGGAGCCAGTGAAGGCCACACCGGCGATACGCGGGTCCGAAGTGATGACACTGCCAACCTGTGCGCCATCACCCGGCAGCAGTGCAAGCACGTCACCCGGCAAACCGGCTTCGTGCATTAGTTCGACACAACGTACGGCGACAAGACTGGTCTGTTCGGCCGGTTTGGCAACCACGGTGTTACCGCAAACCAGTGCAGCGCTGACCTGACCCAAGAAAATGGCCAGCGGGAAGTTCCACGGGCTGATACAGGCGAAGACACCGCGGCCTTGCAGGTAGAGCTCGTTGCTTTCACCCGTCGGCCCAGGCAGCGTGATGGTGGCGAAGCGCTGACGCGCCTGCATCGCGTAGAAACGGCAGAAGTCGACCGCTTCGCGCACTTCATCGATACCGTCTTGCAGCAGCTTGCCGGCCTCACGGGTACAGAGCGCCATCAGCTCGGGCATATGCTCTTCTAGCTTGTCGGCGGCGCGCTCGAGAATAGCCGCACGTTCATCAACCGGGGTGGCATTCCAGCGCACAAATGCGCCGCTCAGATCATCAATCGCCGCCCGGGTCTGATCAGCCGAGGCCCAGACCACCTCACCGACCTGATGGCTCAGCTCGTAGGGGCACATAACCGCACGCACTTCACCTTCCAACCGCTTGCCATTAACCAGTGGCGCACCGGTCCAGCGAGCATCCCACCACTTATCCAGCTCGTCTTTCAGAGGCAGCCATTCACTGAGGATATTCATGTTGACGCCCCGGGAGTTACGACGTGATTCACCGTACAGTGCCGGTGGCAGCGGGATACGCGGATTGGCCAGCGATGCGTGGCGCTTGAGCGCAGTTACCGGATGTGCGGTGAGGCTATCCACCGGCACCCGTGGATCAACCAGCTTATGAACAAACGATGAGTTGGCACCGTTTTCGAGCAGACGTCGAACCAGGTACGGCAGCAGATCCTTGTGGGCCCCGACTGGCGCATAAATACGGACCGGACATTTGGCCTGTTCGATCACGGTGTCATACAGCGCATCGCCCATGCCGTGCAGGCGCTGGAATTCGAATTCGCGGCGGCCGGCCAGATCCAGAATGCAGGTGACGGTATGGGCATTATGGGTAGCGAACTGCGGATAGATATGACCTTCGGTCAACGGGCTGAGCAAGTAGCGGGCGCATGCCAGATAGGAGACGTCGGTCGCCTCCTTACGGGTAAATACCGGATAACTGCTCAAACCAGCCTGTTGCGACCACTTGATCTCGGAGTCCCAGTAGGCCCCTTTGACCAGCCGAACCGGAATACGGTCGCCCTGGGAGCGCGCAACCAGTGTCAACCAGCACAGAACCGGTAACGCACGCTTGGAATAGGCCTGAACCACCAGACCGAAGTTACCCCAGCCCTGCACGTCAGGGTGGCGATACACGCGTTCGAACAGTTTCAGTGACAGCTCAAGGCGATCGGCCTCTTCGGCGTCGATAGTAATACCCACATCACCGACACGGGCCTGGCGCACCAGCGCCAGGACGCTGTCGCCCAGCTCTTGCAACACCTGCTCTTCGCGCGCCGCTTCGTAGTGCGGGTGCAGGGCAGACAGCTTGATAGAGATGGTCGGCTTCGGGCTGCGCCCCTTGTATTTGTCTTCTACCAGCGCGGCGATCGCCTTGCTGTAATCCTGGAAATACTTGTCGGCATCGGCACGGGTCAGCGCAGCTTCGCCGAGCATGTCAAACGAGTAGGTGTAGCCCTCGTCACGCTGCGGCTTACCATTCTTCAACGCCTCGGTGATGGTGCGACCAAGGACGAACTGGCGACCCATGATTTTCATTGCCTGCATCATCGCAGCGCGGATGACAGGTTCACCGCTGCGCTTGATCAGACGGCCCAGTACAGTGCCCGGCGTCCCGTCCTGACGCTGATCCATGTTGACCACCTTGCCGGTCATCACCAGGCCCCATGCAGCGGCGTTGACCAGCGTGTGCTCGCTCTGCCCGAGGTGGCGATCCCACTGCGCGGCATTCAATTTGTCGCGGATAAGCGCATCGGCGGTATCGCCATCCGGCACCCGCAGCAACGCCTCGGCCAGACACATCAGCATGATGCCTTCCTGGGTATCCAGACTGTATTGCTGCAACAGCGCATCAATGCTGTCGACCGCGTTGTCACGCTTGCGTACATCGACAATCAGTTGATTGGCCTTGCGCGCAATCGCGCTCAGGTCCTGACTCTGCGCCAACTCGATCAGCTCGCGCAGATAATCGTCTTCATCAACGGCGTAGTTGGCACTGACCCTGTGCAGAAATTCACTTGGCTGACTGCGCAGGAAATCGCCCTGCAGCGCCTCGCTGGCTTTAAACATTCTGGCATGCTCCTGGATTGACCACTCCCGACAGCGGGATGCGGACATATGAGTTCGCCTACTTACAACCCTAGACCATACGAGCGTAGAGGACGAATCATCCCGTTTGTTGTGATTGAACCGGCACGAAGCCGACCGCCCTCCGGGCAGTCAAAGGCCGGCAGTCGACTGTAGAAGCGCAGAACCGAGGAATCTTGCAGAAATCTCTGATGTTTTTGTCAAAAGCTCGGAAGGCAGCAGCGCTGCAGAGGAGCATAGGACAGCGCATCGGGACACGAAGAGGAGACTGCATAGCACCGGCTGGCGCGTCGAGTCAGCTAATGGAGTAATTTGACCAGCAACTCAGGCCCGTCCCAAGCGTAGAGCCCTAGGCGTCTGCCCCCACTGCCGCCGCACGGCGTGCGTCAATGCACTTTGACTGGAAAACCCACAGCGACTGGCAACCTCTGCTACCGGCAACTCGGTTTCCTGAAGCAGCCGTGATGCCTCCCGCAAACGCAGTGCGAGTACATACTGATGGGGCGTTACCCCGGTAGACTCACGAAATAGCGCATGAAAATGGCTACTGCTGACGCACACTTGAGCAGCGAGCGCCGCAACGCTGATCGGATGATCCAGATTGGCCGCAACATAAGCATCCAGACGCTGCAGCTCTGCCGAATTGAGCGCACTGCGTCGTGGGGCCTCAACCAGCGTGTCTGAAACCCGACGCTGGAGCGCCGCCAGCAACACGCCGCCGAGGTGCCAGGTCAGGCCATCCTGATCGGGACTCGGATCAGCCAGCGCGTGTTGAGCAAAGTCCAGCAGCCCCTGCAACTGATGATCCAGCTGCAAAAAGCGCGGCCGCTCAAACAACCGCGCCATGCTGTATTCGAGCCCATGATCAGCAACGCCTACCGGCAGATCCATGATCAACATGTGATTGTGGCCACGCCCGGAAAAGGCGTGCGCCTCACCACCCGGCACAACACAGGCATGTAACCGGTTAACCGCCCCACCCTGCCCCTGCACTTCAAAATCGGCGCAGCCGCTCAGGCCGATCACCAACTGGTGTTCGGGGTGCTCATGAATGGCAGTCTGAACGGGCAGATCCAGTATTCGGGTTCGCATCGGGCGCAAAGCAGAAATGAGATAACGGCCCCCATCCTGCCACAAAATGCTACACATTTCCGCTATTGAAATCGCCCGGCGCCGTCGCCATTTCTTGTCCATGAGCCGCACATACAAGGTGAGCCGATGAGCAATCAGGATACCGATTACATTGAACACGTCGCCGAGGATGCCAATGAGGCCCAAGGCACCGGGCTTGTTCTGCCCGAGCAGAACCTACCGGACAAACTGTACTTGCTGCCGATCAACAATCGGCCATTCTTCCCTGCCCAGGTCATGCCCGTCGTGGTCAATGACAACCCGTGGCACGAAACCATCGAACGCGTAGCCAGCACACAGCACAAGGCCCTGTCCCTGTTCTATGTTGACGGCCCGTTGCCTGCGGATGGCAAGCTTGACCCGTCCCAGCTGCCCACTACCGGTTGCGCGGTACGCATGCACCACGCCGTGCGCGAGGACGGCAAGATCCAGTTCATCGCCCAGGGCCTGACTCGAGTGCGCATTACCCAATGGTTGAGTCGCAAGCCACCCTACCTGGTCGAGGTTGAATACCCCCGCTCGCCCGCCGATGAGCGCGACGAGGTGCGCGCCTATGCAATGGCCCTGATCAACGCGATCAAGGAGCTGCTGCCACTCAACCCGCTATACAGCGAAGAGCTGAAGAATTACCTGAACCGGTTCAGCCCAAACGACCCGTCACCGCTATCGGACTTTGCCGCCGCGCTCACCTCAGCCAAAGGCGGCGAGCTGCAAGACGTGCTTGATACCGTCGGCGTCCTGCGCCGGATGGAAAAGGTACTGGTGCTGCTGAAAAAGGAAATCGACGTTGCCCGGCTACAGGGCGAAATTACCGCAGAGGTGAACCGCAATCTGGGAGAACACCAGCGCAAGTTCTTTCTCAAGGAGCAACTCAAGATCATCCAGAAAGAACTCGGCATGTCGAAGGATGACCGTACTGCGGACGTTGAACAGTTCCGTCAGCGTCTTGAGGGCAAAACCCTGCCGGATGCGGTCGCACAGCGTATTGATGACGAGTTGAACAAATTGTCTGTGCTGGAGACTGGTTCCCCCGAGTATGCGGTGACTCGTAACTATCTGGACTGGGCGACCGCCCTGCCCTGGGGTATCACCCATCCCGACCGGATTGATCTCAAGCACGCACGACGTATTCTCGATCGCGACCACGATGGCCTGGAAGACGTCAAAAGCCGCATTCTCGAGTTTCTTGCCGTCGGCGCGTTTCGAGGTTCGATCTCCGGCTCAATCATCCTGCTGGTCGGCCCGCCCGGCGTCGGGAAAACCAGTATTGGCCGATCTATCGCCGAAAGCCTGGATCGCCCCTTCTATCGCTTCAGCGTTGGCGGCATGCGCGACGAAGCCGAGATCAAGGGACACAGACGGACCTACATCGGAGCTATGCCTGGCAAGTTCGTCCAGGCTCTGAAGGACGTTGGAGTGATGAACCCGGTCATCATGCTGGACGAGATCGACAAGCTGGGCGCCAGCCATCAGGGTGACCCGGCATCGGCGCTATTGGAAACGCTTGATCCAGAACAAAACAGCCAGTTCCTCGATCACTATCTGGACCTGCGGCTGGATCTATCCAACGTGCTATTTGTTTGTACCGCCAACACGCTCGACAATATTCCCGGCCCGCTGCTCGACCGCATGGATGTGATTCGCCTGTCTGGCTACATCGGCGAGGAAAAGCTGGCAATCGCCAAGCACCACCTCTGGCCACGCCAGCTGGAACGCGCCGGCCTGCGCAAGAGCCAACTGCGGATTACCGACAAGGCACTGCGTGAGGTGATCGAGGGGTACGCTCGCGAAGCTGGCGTGCGCAACCTCGACAAACAGCTAGGCAAGCTGGTCCGCAAATCCGTGGTGCAACTGCTGGAGCAACCGGAAACGCGTATCAGCATCAAACCGGCAGACCTGAAGCGACTGCTCGGTACGCCGGCATTCCGCACCGAGAAACAGCTCAAGGGCACCGGCATCATCACCGGCCTGGCCTGGACTTCGATGGGCGGCGCCACCTTGCCCGTCGAGGCAACCCGCATTCATACCCTCAACCGTGGCTTCAAGCTGACCGGTCAGTTGGGCGATGTGATGAAAGAGTCGGCAGAAATCGCCTACAGCTATTTGTGCGCCAACCTCGCCGACTACAAGGCAGACCAGAGCTTTTTCGATGAAGCGTTCGTGCATCTGCACGTGCCGGAGGGAGCAACACCCAAGGATGGCCCTTCCGCCGGAATCACCATCGCCAGCGCGCTGCTTTCACTGGCCCGCCAGCAGGCACCGCGCAGCGGCCTGGCTATGACCGGCGAGATCACCCTCACAGGACACGTGCTGCCCGTGGGCGGTATTCGCGAAAAGGTGATTGCCGCACGTCGCCAGCGTATTCACGAACTGATTCTGCCGGCAGCGAACCAAGGCGATTACGAGGAATTGCCGGAGTACTTGCGTGAAGGTATGACCGTTCACTTTGCCACCCACTTCCGCGATGTCGCCAAGCACCTGTTTGCCTGAGCGGACACAAAAAAGGCGACCATCAGGTCGCCTTTTTTGCTCAATTACTACTCAGTGCTTGTCCTGCTCGCTATCGAGCGTACTGACGCGGTCGGGATGATCGAGCTCATCCAGATCATCCAGCTCCTCGATTTCTGGAAACTCGTGCAAGCTGCTTTCGAACGCCTCATCATCAATTGCAATAGGATCCAGCCGGTTATTCTTGCGCACAGGCGCCGGCGTCAGGCCCTCGATCAGGTCCCAGTCAGGGTCCAGCGTGAAATCATTCAGATTCAGTTGCGAATCGGCCAGATCACCATCGACCGGCTCCGAGTCCAGCACATTCTCAACAGTATCAACCGGCGCAGTCGCCTGGTCGAGCTGCGGGAAACGCAACCGCAGTTGATCGACCCGCTGCATGTCACCACCGAGCCGTTGAATAGCCTCAGCCTGCTCCGCAAAACCTTCTGAATCGCCCAGTTCGCCCATCACCCGGGCTTGCTTGAAGCGCAATTCAAGACGTTCGGGCTCTTCACTAATCGCCTTGTCTAGGGCATCACGCGCCTCGGCAAAACGGCCGTAAGTGATATACAGCTCGATTCCGCCCAGATCGTTCTGCTCGTCTGCGGCCGCTGCACCAACCACAGCAGCTGCAGTCGCAGCCGGTGCTGCAGAGGCAGCAACCCGAGGCTCAGACGACGTAGCATCGGCAAACACCGGTCGCCCAACCGGGGCAGTCGGTGTTGACGGAGCCCGGTGTTTCGCTGACTGCCCCTTGCCGCGCGTACGTGCCACAACCCAACCAATCAGAAACGCCAATACTGCGAGCAGCACAGACCACCAGGCGAAGGACGAACCGGACTGCTCGGAAGCAGCCGGTACCTCAGCGGCCACTGCACCGGCGGCGGGATCATCACTCCCTGTCGGCGATACGGCATCACCACCATCACCGCTGCCAAGCGTGCCGCCGGCCTGAGTCTGAGTGGCGGCAGCTTCTTCGGCTTCCCGGGCGGCGTGCAGTACATCCAGCTCAGCCTGCAGCGCGGCAATCTGGCGATCACGGCTATCGAGTTCGCTTAGCAGGGTGTTAAAACGGCCTTCCAGCTCGTTCAGTCGGGATGCCAACAACGCCGCTTCTGCCTCGGAGTCACTGACGGCCTCCTCCTCAATACGCAGGCGCCCCTGGTCACCGGCTGCGGAAGTCATCGGTGCCTCAGCGGGCGTCTCACCGACATCTTCGGCAGAGACATCGGCAACCTGCTGCTGCGCGTTGTCCTGTGCGGATGGTGCTGCGGGCGCGGGCGCAGCAGCCGGCTCCGACTCGGGAGCCTGCCCATCAGTAACACCCAGCTGCGCTGCCGTTGGCAAAACCAGCGTCTGGCCGACTTTCAGACGGTTGATGTCGCCATCCACAAAAGCCTGCTGATTGAGCGCATGAATCGCGGTCATGGTCTCGCGGACAGAGACACTCGATACCGGGCGACTGCGCTCGGCGATTCCCCACAGCGAGTCGCCGGAAACAGTGGTGTAGCTGCCCGCGTCCGGTTGCGGCGTCAAATTTGGTAACACCGGCTGCTGACGCGGAGCGGCAGCGACCGGGGCACTGGGGGAAGAACGCACCGGAGCGGCAGCCGGCGCACTGCTGACCGCCGCTGGCGCACTCGATCCATATAGCGGCGGATCAAGCAGCACCGTGTATTCACGCAGCATACGGCCGTTGGGACGACGCAGCTCCACCAGAAAATTCAGATAGGGTTCACGTACCGGCTGACTCGAGCGAACCTGAACCGTCAAGCGGCGATTCTGCAGCACCGGGGTGAAACGCAGGTCGTTGAGGAAATACGGCTTATCGATGCCAGCGTTTTCAAAATCTGTGGTTTGCGCCAGCCTTACCACCACATCTTCCGGGCCAAGCCCTTCAGCTCCCTGCAACTCGATGACGGCATTGAGCGGTTGATTCAGTGCCGATTCAAGCTGGAGTGTACCCAGCCCCAGCGCTCCTGCCACCCCCGCGTACAGTGCTGCCAGCGAAGCAGCGCCCAGGACTATCTGGCGTTTAACTGCCATACCCTTTCCTCATTTAACTGAGGGCTCCGATCAGGACCGGACACCCGTGCATCCATTGCTTTTGTGAACAGCGACCCGTTGCCGAAGACTTCCTGTCCTGCGTAAAGCCACCAGGCCACTAGTATGCCAGTTAGCTGCGCGGAAACGAATGCCGAGCCATTGCCTAATGTCAGAAAACAATACAAAAAGACCGCACAAGGTACACAAAGCCAATATTTTGGCCGCGTGACGCAGTACACATTCTATCCTGCAGTCAAGCAATCAGCAGTCCATCCTGTCAAGGCAGCCGACTTCGGTTAAAATGCGCCCCCTCACGATGCCACCCGGGATTCCGCCATGTCCGAGGTAGACAAGCTGTTTGCCAGCCCCATCAGTAAGGTCGATGACTTCCGCTTCGACGACGCCGTCGCGCGCGTCTTTCCGGACATGATCAAGCGTTCAGTGCCTGGCTACCCAACGATCATCGAGAGCATTGGCGTCATCGCCGGGCAGTATGCACAACCCGGCACTCTGATTTATGACCTCGGCTGCTCCCTTGGCGCAGCCACCCAGTCAATGCGCCGCCACCTGCCGCTGAACGGCTGCCGCATCATCGCCGTCGACAACGCCGAAGCCATGAGCGAACGTTGCCGAGAATACCTCAGTGCTCAGGACGCAATGCTCGAAGAGGCCATTCCTGCAGAGGTCATTACGGCAGACATTAACGCTCTGACGCTGCAACCCTGCTCAATGGTCGTGCTGAACTTCACCCTCCAGTTCATTCCCACGCACCAGCGCCTGGCGCTGTTGCAGCGTATCCGCAAGGCACTGCTGCCCGGCGGCGTGCTGGTACTGTCAGAGAAGCTCAACTTCACCGACAGCCAGACCCAAAATGCACTGGAGTCACTGCACTACGCGTTCAAGCGCGCTAACGGCTATAGTGAGCTGGAAATTGCCCAGAAACGCACCGCAATTGAAAACGTGATGCGCCCGGATCCGCTCGAGGTGCACCAGCAGCGGTTGCGCGACGCCGGCTTCAGCCACAGTCACCTGTGGTTTCAGTGTCTTAACTTCTGCTCGATGATTGCCCATACGTGATTGATTACAGCCCTCTGCTCGATACCCTGAAGAACTCACCATTGGCCAGCTGGCATGCGCCGCTCGCAGAAGGGCTGCAGGCCCGACTGGCCGAGCTGCAACATGGCGACCTGGAACGCTGGCAACACAGTCTGCGCAATCTGCCGCCACTGGATGGCGTACGGCACGATTTCAGTCACAGCGTCGCGCTCGATGCCCCGCCGCTGGACACCCAGACACAGCAGCAGTTGTATGATGCACTGCAGGGGCTGCATCCCTGGCGCAAGGGGCCATTCCACCTGTTCGGGGTGCACATCGACACCGAGTGGCGCTCAGACTGGAAGTGGGAACGGGTAGCACCGCATATCGACCTGCGCGGTCGCCGGGTGCTGGACATTGGCTGTGGCAATGGCTACTACATGTGGCGCATGTGGCACGCTGGCGCCGCGATGGTAATCGGTGTCGACCCGAACCTGCTGTTTCTCAACCAGTTCGAAGCGGTGAAGCACTATTTGCCCAAGGCCCCGGTCTGGCAACTCCCCTTCACCCTCGAAGACCTACCAGAGCCAACCAACGCCTTCGACACCGTGTTTTCGATGGGTGTGCTCTACCACCGGCGCTCCCCTATCGACCACCTGCTGCAGCTCAAGGCCTGTCTGCGCCCCGGTGGCGAGCTGGTACTCGAGACGCTGGTCATCGAAGGCGATGAAAACCACTGCTTGCTGCCGGAAGACCGTTACGCACAGATGCGCAACGTATGGTTCCTGCCGTCGGTGCCCATGCTGGAGCGCATGCTGCGGCGTGCGGGTTTCAAGGACGTGCGCTGCGTCGACCTCAATCAGACCAGCGTTGAGGAGCAGCGCAGCACTGACTGGATGCGATTTAACTCACTGCCATCCTTTCTCGACCCCAACGACAGCAACAAAACAATCGAAGGCCATCCAGCCCCTCTGCGCGCCACCTTGATAGGGCAGCGACCAACCTGACCCGGCCTGTCGCCACCCCGTATTTCAGGCGCGCTAACGATCAGCCAAACACGGCGATTGTTTGACGGCTGATCGCCACCAGCTCTCCAGTCTTGTTCCAGACCATTGCAGCACAGTGCCCGTAGCCATCGCGGGCATGCTCGATGGTGGCCTTGTAAAGCAGCCAGTCATCCACGCCGATAGCCGGCTGCGGCTGCACAAACTCAATGGTCCAGGTCAATGAGCTGGCTGGCGCGCGCTCTTTCAGGTGCGGTAGCACTGCCGGAGGCCAGACATCAACCAGACCGACCAGATGCACTTCATCGAAGTGCTCGAAGGTCTCGTCAAAGCGCATCCAGCCGCCCATCTCGCGCTTGCGGCTATTCGTGCACGGGTAGTCGCCGAAGGTCCAGCGCGTATCAAAATAGCGCAGGAAGTTAGGCATCATGCCCTCAACGTATGGCGTACGCTGGCAATCGGCGGCGGCAGGCGCCTCGGGTGCCGGCTCGGCAACCACATTCACGCTGGACTCGCGGCCAGCCCCAAAACTGCCCTGGACGATGCACATCGTCTGACCGTTCTGCACCGCGCGCCCCAGCACCTGGGTGACAGCCCGCCCTGCGCGCAGAATTTCCGTTTGTACCTGCACCGGCTCGCCCGGTTGAACCGGACCAACAAAGGTGATCGCCAGCGACCGCACCGGTCGAGCGTCAGACAGGCTCGACCGCATGCCGCGTAGCACCAGCGCTGCGACCAGACCACCGTATCCGGCACGGCCCTGAGCCCACTCTGGAGGAATAGTGACAGTGGCGTTGGAGGACTGATCAAAGGCCTGAAGCAGAGCAGAGAAGTTCATCGAACGAGATCCTGAGAAATGACAAAGCCGGCTATGTTAGGCCAGCAGCCCCCTCACTGACCAGCGCTCTCACTCTGCCCTGCCAACCGCAAGCCAGACAGCCAACCCAGCGCCACCCAGGCCGCCGGCACGTCCGGCCAATCCGCCACTCCAGCGCCCGCCAGGTCATAGTTGCTTTCCCCGGCGCGGGCCATTAACCGCTCATACCACCAGTTAACATAAAAGCCCTGGCCAGTCGGATGCTGGCTAGCCAGCTCAGCGCGCAGGCGTAGCGGCAGGGAACCGAACAGCAACTCATCAATTGCTGAAAAGATGCGGCGCTCGTTCTCAAGATAAGCCGACGTTGCCGCCGCCGGAACGCCCAGCAGATGCGCCAGCGTCGCCAGTTGCTCGGCATATTCGCGATGGGTTTTCAGCGGATTGAGCTGACTGCGCCAATCAAGCTGGAGCCGCTCTACCGCCTCAACCAGAGTCACCGCCCCGGCGCTTGAGGCATCTAGCAGGGTAGCCAGCCAGCGTCGCTGATAGGGCTGCAGCCGACGTACCCAGACCAACAGCTCGGCACTGCTGGAGCCCTCCCCCGGCTGCCACCGCACGGTTTCGCCCTCAGCCACCTCGGGAACACGTGCCATACGCGCTGCCCAACTGGCTGGCAGCAACTGATCGCGCACGCCCCGAAGCCTCGCCGACACTACATTCTGGTGCCGCGCCATTCGCTGCTGTTGTCGAGCAAGCCAGCGTTCAGCCAGCCAGCGACGTCGAGATTTATAAGCTCCCATCGATACTGCGCCCGAGGCGCTCCTTCATCATCCTGACAATACCTCGATTGTCCTCGATAAGCTGCTGCTGTTCTGCCAACGGCGCCGCACGACTGAGATCAAGGGTAAAATGACCAAGGCGTGCGCTGTACAAACCCACTCCCACACCCTGCCCGATTCTCGCCGCAACCTTTTCCAGCAAACCGGATAGCAGAGAGTCACTCAACGCGCTCATCGCAACCTCAGTACCACCGGCCAAGGCAATATTGCGCAACACGTGACGCGCCAGACGCCAGCGACTGAAGCGACCAATCGGCAGTCCGTAGCAGACCGCCACTCGCTGCATCAGGCGAATATTCCGCCACACCACCAACAACAGGTCAACGGCCACCCAGGGGCTGGAAGCAACCAGTACACCGGTGGTGACCGACTCTTGCCGGATGATCTGACGAGCCTGAACATCAATTGGCTGGTAAAACTGAAGATTGAGCCGCCGCGCCACCTCTTCGGCTGTGTGCGACCCGTCCAGGCCGGCACACGCCTGTTGCAGGCTCGCGAGCAGGGGGGTATCCGCATAAACCTGCTGCAACCGATCGAGCCAGTCGACAGCCAGGCGCTGGTCATGCTCACGCAGGGCTTGCTGCATTTCCGCACGCAGCTGCTCCAGCGCACTCAGGCGTAGCCGCTGTCTGCGCAGGTCGCGCCATGCGAACAGGCCGCTCCCCGCGAGCGCCACGCCCAGCCCGCCAACCAGCCCGCCCCATAGCGGTTGCCATTGCCAGGCGGCCCAACTCCACTGCCCCCACTGCAGGGCAGCGCCACCCAAAGCGGTGGTCACACCAAGGGCCAGCAAGCGCCCGGGCCAGCGGCTCGCTGGCGGGGCATTCAAGGTCGATGGCAGCTCAGGTGTGGCAGGCTCGGCGAATGCACCAGGCACGGTATTGGAGCGGTCCAGCACCTCGGTCGTGCGCCTGGCCTGCTCATTCAGCTCCTCCTGCCAACTATCCAGAATTCGCGTTTTCTTTTCACTGCTCACAACTGCGCCCCCTCGATGATCCAGGCCACCAGATCGTCCATTCGGTAGTGCGGAAACGGCTCACTGCGATGCAGGCCAGGCGGTGGTCTGAGCGGCAGCAGTTCGGGGCTATCCAGCTGCAGCGACTGGGGCAGATGGGCAGGAATACTACCCGGCCGGTAGCGTACCCAACCGTCCTGCCCCTCCAGCCCGGCAATCAGGTTGTCACCTTCCTGACGGGTGGCACGGATTGCCGACAATGGCAGACCGCGCACTTCAACGCCGCCATGGCGAACCTCAGCCAAGCGATCAAGCAGCAGGTCTTCCAGACATTGCTGTACCGCGCGCTGCTGCTCGGGGCTGACCTTGTCTACCTTGGTTGCACAGAATGCCAGCCGACGAATACGCGGCCGAAAACGCAGCAGTCGCGCCAGTAACCCGCTACGTCCGTAATCAAAGCTCGACAGCACCGCCTCCATGGCATCACGCAGATCAACCAGCGCCGCCTCACCCGCATCCATGGGTCCGAGCATGTCAACCAGCAGCACCTGCTGATCCAGGTGGCGAAAATGTTCGTCGTAGAAGGCACGGACAACGAAGTCACGGTAGTAGTCAAACCGTCCCGAGCAGATGCCAAACCAGCTATCCGCGGGCGCAATACTGTGCCGATTGGCCCGCAGCAGTGGCACAAACTCCAGCATCTCGGCAGCCACATCGCTGCCGGGCTGCAGGAACCGCGCCGGCTGATTACGCGACAGACCCGCCTCTGTTCGACAGCGCATTAGAAAGTCAGACCAGGCTGCCTTCAAGTCAGCGAGTTGCTGCAGGTCTGCTGGCGCCGCCGGATCAACTTCCAGCAGTTGGTCACGCAAGGGGCCAGCAAGCGAACGCCGCGGCTCCTGCTCGAGCCAGTCGGCCATCTGTTCGCACCACTGCCCGTAATCCAGCTGCAGCAGGGGCAAATCAAGCAACCACTCACCGGGATAGTCAAGAATCTCCAGTCGCAGCTGCTTTACCGGCTGCACTTTGCGCAGCAAGCCCTGAGGCCGAAAACGCAGATCAATGACCACCCGGGACAGGTCCGCTGTCGACTCGGGCCAACGGGCAGGATTCGACGACAGGGCAGAAAGGGATTCCAGATAAGGGAAAGGCTGCTCGACGCTTTCACGCTGCCAGCGTACGGACTCCAGTCGGTCAAAGGGCGCGCGTCTGGCCAGCAACCCCTTGCGATGATTCTCCAGCTGATTGATCAGGCTGGTTATAAAGGTGGTTTTGCCAGCGCCGCTAAGCCCCGTCACCCCTACGCGCAGCCGCTGCTGCCCGAGCGCCTCAGCGCGCTGTGCCACTTGCTTGAACCAGTTCGCACTTTTATTTTGCACGCTGCAGGCACTCCACAAATCGTTTATGGTCTATGACCAGTATTACATACCCACTTTTTTGGAGAGAGGCCCCCCGCATGGCATATTCGGATACTCACAGCAAGGCAATCGGTTACCTGCTCTGGATATTCGGGTTCATGGGGGCGCACCGCTTCTACTACGGAAAACCCTGGACCGGGACCCTGTGGTTTTTCACGTTGGGGCTGTTTTTCATCGGCTGGATCATCGATCTCTTTCTGATCCCCAGCATGGACCGCGAGGCAGATCGCCGGTTCCGTACCGGCCCAATCAACTTCAACCTGACCTGGATCCTGCTGACGTTCCTAGGGGTCTTCGGTGCTCACCGCCTGTACATGGGCAAATGGATCACCGCAATCATCTACTTCTTTACCGGCGGCTTGTTCCTGGTGGGCGTGCTCTATGACTACTGGACTCTGAACGAGCAGATTTCCGTCGAAAACATGCGCCGCGAGTGGTAAGCGGCGCACCATCACTCAGAGCTCGACGGGCTCGGCGCTCATCGCACTTTGGCGCCGAGTCGGCTTCAACAGCAGCAGTAACGGAAACGCACTCAGTGTGATCCACATCATCAGGCGAAAATCCTGCAGGTAGGCGAGTGTCGCGGCCTGCCTGGTTACTTCACCATTTATCCTTGCCAACCCTGCTGCCGAATCCAGACTGTAAGCCCCCTGCTCCACGGCCTGCTGCAATGCCTGGCTGAACGGGTTGATGTAGTCACTGAACGCCGCATGGTTGATCTGCGTACGCTGGGCAAGAAAGGTCACCACAACCGAAATACCGATGCTGCTGCCGATATTGCGAACAAGGCTGAACAGGGCCGTGGCATCGTTGCGATAACGTGGCATCAACGTGCTGAACGCCAGCGTCGACAGCGGCACGAATACAAACCCCAGGCCGAAGCCTTGGGTAATGCCGGTTCGAATGATATCGAAGCGACTGACATCCAGATTGAACAGCGTCATTTCCCACAGCGAAAAACAGGTCAACCCCAAGCCCAACCCGATCAGCCAGCGCGCATCCACCCGTCCCGACAACCGGCCGACGATCATCATCGCAACCATGGTGCCGACGCCACGGGGCGCCAGTACCAGCCCCACATCGATCACCGGATAATGCTTCAGGTTCTGCAGAAAAGGTGGCAACAGCGCCATGGTCGCAAGCAGGATGATACCGACAACAAAAATCATCATCAGCCCGACCGAGAGATTGCGGTCCCTGAACATCTGCGGCTCAAGAAAGGGGTGCTCGCGGCGGGTCATGATATGCACCACAAACAGGTACATACCGAGTACGGCCAGAACCGCCTCGATCCAGACTTCAGAGCTGGCAAACCAGTCCAGAGTCTCTCCCCGGTCCAGCATCATCTGTAGCGCACCGATACCCAGCGCCAGAAGCAAGAACCCCGTCAGATCAAAACGCCGACCACGGTTGGTCTCGGTTTCCGGCAGAAAGGCAACCAGCCCCAGCCAGGCCAGAATGCCAAATGGCACATTGATGTAGAACACCCAGCGCCAGTTGTAGTACTCCGTCAACCAGCCGCCCAGCGATGGCCCGAGAATGGGACCAACCATCACCCCAACACCCCACACAGCCATCGCCGAGCCGTGTTTCTCTGGCGGGTAGGTATCAAGCATGACCGATTGCGATAGCGGCACCAGAGAAGCGCCGAAAACACCTTGCAGCAAACGAAACAATACAATCTGATCAAGACTCTGGGCTGCACCGCACAGCATCGAAGCCAGGGTGAACCCTACCACCGCACTGAGCAGCACCCGCTTGCGTCCGAAGTGACTGCTGAGAATGCCGGTCAGCGGCATACAGATGGCTGCGGCCACGATGTACGAGGTCAGAACCCAGGAAATCTGGTCCTGGGTGGCCCCCATACTGCCCTGCATATGGGGCAACGCGACGTTGGCAATCGTGGTATCCAGCGCCTGCATGATGGTCGCCAGCATCACCGATAACGTAATCAAGCCACGTCTCATCGCCACGTTATCACCCTGCACCGCTTCCGCGTTCATGCCGGTAGCCTCACAACGACCAGCCAAGCAGGCTGCGGCGATGACCGGTATCCACCTCAACCAGGCTACTCAGCCCTGCCAGCAGCGCCGGGCTGCCTTCCTCGGGCTGCAGGCGGATGCGAACGGGTACCCGTTGCACGATCTTGACCCAGTTACCAGTGGCATTCTGCGCCGGGATAACCGAGAACTCGGAACCCGTAGCAGGACTGAGACTTTCAACCACCCCATGCCAGACCACGTCGGGATAGACATCAATATGCACTTCAACATCCTGCCCGGGGCGAACGTAGGTCAGATCGGTTTCCGGAAAATTCGCTTCCACCCAAGGATTCTCCGAACCGACCAGTGACGCAGCGATGCTGCCCGCATGCAGATATTGGCCTGGCTTCGGTAGATTGCTGACAATCCCCGGCAACGATGCCAAGACCGTGGTGCGGCGCAGATTCAACTTTGCTTCGTCCAGTTCTGCCTGAGCAGCAAGATAACGCGGGTGCTCCTCAACCGGCGTGTCGACACTGCCGCCCAGCATTTGTGCGAGGCGCTCCAGCTCCTGTTGCAGCACAGTCACTTCCTGACGCGCCAAATCGTTGGCCTGCTGCGCATCATCAAAAGCAGCAGCAGAAATGTACTGTTTGCTCAACAGGCTCGACTGGCGCTGCTCTTCCCTGCCGGCGAAATTGGCGCGAGTGCGCTTGAGCACCAGTTGTGCCTGGGTCTCCCGGTAGTTGGCCTTGAGCGCAGCCAAATCAGTACGCACCTGGGCGAGCTGCGCTTCAGCCTTACTGACGGCGATCTCAAACGGGGCGGCATCGATACGGAACAGCGGCTGCCCGGTCTCGACCAGTTGGTTTTCCTTTACCAGCACGTCGGTGACCATGCCGGAAACTTCTGCGCTCACCGGCACCTTGTCGGCGCGCACGTAGGCATTCTCGGTTTCGACATAGCGTCCGCCATTGAGGTAAAAAAGCGCGCCTCCCGTCAGCAGCAAGCCCGGCAGCACGAACATCAGCAAGAAACGCCGCCTGCCGGACGAAGCGGTTCGAGGAGTTTTCGGGTTATCGGTATTGTCAGTCATGCAATGAACTTCCGTAGGTCACGATCAGAGTCCTGCTCAGACGAGCAGGCGTTCGCGGATATGGGTGAGCGCCTTCATCAGTACGGCGATCTCGTCATCACTCAGGCCATCAAGCACCCTTGCCGTGATCGACTCGCTTAGCTGTTCGAACATCGCGATATAAGGCTCTGCTGCGGGGCGCAGGTATAGCTGGAACGCGCGACGGTCGATGGGGGACTTGCGCCGCTCAATCAGCCCCAGCGCTTCCAGTTGATCAAGCAGACGGGTCAACGTAATTGGTTTGATTTCCAGAACCTCCGCCAGCTCAACCTGGCGGACACCCTGGCTGCGGGCGATGTAAACCAGCACACGCGACTGCGCCTGAGTGAGGGAGTGGTCACCGCGCTCTGACTGAAAAGTGCGCCTGAGCAGGCGATAGACATCGGCGATCAGAAAGCCGAATCGGGGCTTGGCAAGCATATGAAAGCACCACTTATAGTAAGCAATGCATACAATATGACTTGGTTACAAAATGTGTCAACAACCAGACGTCGGGCGCACAAACAAAAAAGCCGTCGCGATGGCGACGGCTTTTTGAAAGGACGCAGTTCAGACGCTAGACCGGGTCATTGCGATTAAGCAACTCCGGCGGCAGATGCTGAATGTAGTCGTCCTCCTGCGGCGGCATCTGCAGGTGAAAGCCCTGCTCCCTGAGGTTATCCAGTACCGTCAGGATATCCTCCTGTGCCAGCTTGCGCTCTTCGTGCAGCACCAGATCCATAGCGTGCTCGCCTTTGCCAAAGAGCTGTAGCAAGGCGTCTGGCAGATCATTCAGCCCTTTTTCACGCGGCACGTACAGGTACATACCCTGTTTCTTGGTGCTGCGGAAAATGGAACACAAAACCTTCATTCAACTACCTCCACCGCACTGTTGGCGGCCTTGAGCAATGCCTCGCCCATCAGCTCACGACGCCAGCCAACCAGCTCATCGGGCAGCCGATAAGGGCCATTGGGGAAACCGGTGCGCACCATGGCCTCCAGCACCTTCTTGCGCAGCATGATTTCGGCGGCAATCCCCCGCTTCTCTGCTTCCTGTTGCCCAACCTTGCGCAACACCTTCAGCAGGCGGTTTGCAGCAGACGGCAGCGGTTCCGGCAGGGTCTGCGGATACTCAGCAGGTGCAACAGCACGGCCCTGGCGGATCAGTTGGAGCAACGTCTCACCCTCATGGCGCACCGTGCGCGGATGCATGTCCTCAATACGCGAAAGGGCCTGAAGGGTGTCGGGCTGACGCTGGGCCAAAGGACACAGAGTGCGCTCGCGCAGCAACCGGTTACGGGCCACGTTCCGCGCCTTGGACTCGCGCTCACGCCAGGCCGCAAGCACGCGCAGGACTGCTAGCTCAGCGGGTTTTAACCGCCACGCCTGCTTGACCTGGGTGTAGGCGAGATCGGGATCAATGCTCTGGCCGGAAGCAGCAACCTGCTCTGCGGTGTCCGCAAACAGCCAGTCAGCAACCCCTGCATCCGCAATACGGGGCCCAAGAATATGGTAAATCTCGGCCAGGTGTTGGGCATCACGCGCAGCATACTCAATCTGCGCCTCACTCAACGGCCGCTGCAACCAGTCTGAACGCGTCTCATCCTTCGGCAGGTCTATATCCAGCAGCGCACTGACCAGACGCGAGTACCCCATCGAGAAATCCATCCCGAGAAAGGCTGCTGCAAGCTGAGTATCGAATAGCGGAACCGGCATCGCACCACACAGGCGGGAGAAGACCTCCAAGTCTTCGCTGCAAGCGTGCAATACCTTTACCACCGACAGGTCCTGTAACAGGGCAACAAAAGGCGACCAATCAGTAATCTTCAAAGGATCAATCAAGGTCGCACGTTCGCCGTCACCGATCTGAATGAGCCCCGCAATAGGGTAAAAGGTCTCAGTGCGAACGAACTCGGTATCCACCGCAACAAAGGGCAGCTTTCGCCATTGGGTACAGCTACGAGCCAGCTCGGCATCGTCGTCAATCATCACAGGTTGCGTCAGCGCAGGGGTCATGTGCAGTCTTTCCTGGGGCCTGCTCCGCTTCGTCAAGAAACGAAAAACCTCGCCAAGTCGGGCGATGGGGCACAGGCAATGGTGATTCCCTGGGCAGATCCGGTAACGCTGCGTGGCGATTTTTCGCACACGTCAAAGGAAAGGCCCTGAAGTTGCACGCAGTATAACCGATGCGCTCGCGCCCTGCCGTAGCGTCTACCCCGCGGGAAAGCTTCAAGTTTGACCGGGATCAACCGATATATCAGAGTGACGACAGATACTGGCGCCCTTTTTCCGCGTGCCTGGACGGTCAACTGTTCAAACATGCTTTGGAGTATGCATGCAATCCTTCAAGAACCTGCCGCTAAAATTCAAGTTCTGGGCATTAAACGGCGTCGCCTTCGCTGCGACTCTGATGCTCGTACTGGTCGCCATCTGGGTTGAGCAGCACAGTATTGAGCAAACGCGACAGGAACTGGCTCAGGTACTCGCCAGCGAACAACCAGCCAACGGCAAGGTTCACGGACTAAACTGGATTACACTGCCAAATGGCGCACAACCGGCACCGGGGCGATGGCTGGAAGCAAGCCAGTTAGGCTCCGATCAACAACGATACACCGGTGCCTGGACCGCCAGTGATGGCCGAGCGCTGGCCGTCGAGCACCTGGGCTTCATAGCTCTATTGATAGAGCGCGCGCCTCTCTACGCAGGGGTAGTGACAGTCCTTATGCTAATGGTGCTGTTTTTCTCCCAATTACTCATTCTGTTCATTACTCGCCACATCATCACCCTGCGCGACGTCATGCTGGCCGTCGAGAACAGCGGCGACCTGACCCTCCGCGCGCCCTGCAGTGCACATGACGAGGTCGGCTCCATGGCGCGCGCATTCAATGCAATGCAGGAAGCGCAACAGAAAGTCGTCGGCGCGGTTCGCCAGGCAGCATTGGAGCTCGATCAGCGCTCCCGCGGGCTGGCCGACACCATGATCCGCATGCGAGACGGAATGATCGTCCAGCAGGGGGAAACCGACCAGGTCGCCGCCGCAGTAAATGAAATGGGCGCTACCGTGCAGGACATTGCGGGCAGCACGTCACTTTCCCGCGACCAGTCGAATCAAGCCAATACCCTCGCAACCCGTGGTCGTGATCAGGTCTATCAGGTTCGCAAAACCATTACTGGGCTGGTCACCAGTATTGACCGTTGCACCGAGCACATGCACCAGCTGTCGACCCACAGTCAGGAGATCAGTGGCGTGGTGCGTGTCATTCGCGAGATTGCCGAACAAACCAATTTGCTGGCTTTGAACGCCGCCATTGAAGCAGCACGCGCTGGTGAATCTGGCCGCGGTTTCGCTGTCGTGGCAGATGAGGTGCGCGCGCTGGCCCAGCGAGTGCAAAATTCGACGGATGATATTCAGCGCATGATCGAGGCGCTGCAGGGTGGAACCGAGGTTGCCGTTGAAGACATGCAGGCCAGTGCCAGCCTGACCCACGACTCAGTGCAGCAAGTTGCAGACGCAGGTGAATCATTGCAGGAGATCGCTGACGCCGTGAGTCAGATCAGCGAGGGCAATAGCGAAATAGCCTCGGCGGTAGAGCAACAAAGTATGGCTGCCGATGCCATCACCCAGAGCGTAGTGGAGATTCGCGACGTCACCGAGCGCACCGTAGAGCAAACTGCACAAAGCGCTGATACCAGTGACCAACTGGCCAAGCTGGCACATCAACTGACTGAAGCCGTCAGCCGTCTGCGAACCTGAAACAACTGACGGCGCCCGAAGGCGCCGTCACAACCGCTACTCCAAGACAATCCGTCCTTGGTTGTTTGCCAGCGTGCTGGCCCCGATACCCTTCACCTCCGCCAGAGACTCTACCGAGGCAAAGGCGCCATGCTCGGTGCGATAGGCGACGATGGCATCAGCCTTGGCCTGCCCCACACCCTGCAATACCTCGGCAATTTCGGCAGCCCCTGCGGTGTTGATATTGACCGTAGGCCCGGACGCTTCCTGCGCCCAGCTCGGCGATACCAGCAGTACACTCAGGGCCAGGCCCAATGCAGCAACAAGACGACGCATATATCTTCCTCCGTGTAATTAATAAACGCCGCACTGAAGGAACATCACTCCAGCGGTATCCCTGCGGCACGAAGGACGCTAAACCAAAAAGGCCGAAGAGCGAATGACTCTCCGGCCTTGATGTGACCAAACACGCAACCGCGCAAACAACTCAGCTCTGGGCGTCGAAACCGCGCTGTAGATCAGCCTTGATATCTGTGAGCTCCTCCAGCCCGATAGCCAGACGAATAAGGCCCTCACGGATACCCGCCGCTTCGCGGGCCTCGACACTCAGACGGCCATGGGTGGTGGTCGCCGGGTGAGTGATAGTGGTCTTTGCGTCGCCCAGGTTGGCAGTAATGGAAACCAGCCGGGTCGCATCGATGAAACGCCAGGCAGCCTCTCGCCCACCCCTCAACTCGAAGCTCACCACCGCACCAAAAGCACTCTGCTGTGCCTTGGCCAGTGCGTGCTGCGGATGTGACGGCAAACCCGCGTAGTAAACACATTCAACTTCCGGGCGCTGCTCAAGCCACTCGGCAATCTGCTGCGCCGACTCGCAATGGGCACGCATACGAAGGCGCAGCGTTTCCAGCCCCTTGAGGAATACCCAGGCATTGAACGGGCTGAGGGTCGGTCCAGCCGTCCGCAAAAAGCCCACCAGCTCCTGCATGTGCTCACGACGGCCGACCGCCACCCCGCCCATGCTGCGGCCCTGACCATCAATGTACTTGGTGGCAGAATGCACGACGATATCCGCGCCCAATGCCAGCGGCTTCTGCAGCGCCGGCGTACAGAAGCAGTTGTCGACCACCAGCAAAGCCCCCTGCTCACGGGCAATCGCGCCGAGCGCGCCGATGTCACCCAGCTCAGCGAGCGGATTGGACGGAGACTCCATGAAGAACATCCGAGTGTTCGGTTTGCAGGCCACGCGCCAGGCCGCCGTATCCGTCAACGGCACGTAATCCACTTCAATGCCAAAGCGCTTGAAGTACTTTTCAAACAGGGTGACAGTAGCGCCGAATACGCTGCGCGATACCAGAATATGATCGCCGACCGAGCACAGGCTCATCACCGTTGTCAGAATGGCCGCCATACCGGAGGCGGTAGCAACCGCCTGCTCGCCGCCTTCCATGAGCGCAATACGCTCTTCGAAGGTCCGTACGGTCGGATTCATATAGCGTGAGTAAACATTGCCGCTGGTCTCACCGGCAAAACACGCTGCGGCGTCAGCAGCACTACGAAACACGTAGCTGGAAGTCAGGAACAGCGCCTCGCCGTGCTCTGCCTCCGGTGTACGACGCTGACCGGCGCGCACCGCCAGGGTATCAAAGCCAACGCCGTCCAGATCGCTGTCCAGTCGGCCGGCCTGCCATTCTTCGGTCATTCGAGAACCTCATTCATCCAGTGGCAGCCCGCGCCGCCACTCAGCATCAGTTGTTATGCAGATCGATGATCGCGCTGACTCGCTGGCCAGTCGACTTGGCAGCGTCGTTGCGCGCTTGCTCGATACGGTCCAGATACTGTTCATTGACGTCGCCAGTCACGTATTCGCCATCGAAGACCGCGCAATCGAAGTGCTCGATCTTGACCTTGCCACCACCAACAGCATCTTTCAGGTCATCAAGATCCTGATAGATCAGCCAGTCTGCGCCGATCAGCTCGGCAACCTCGTCTGTGGTACGGCCATGAGCAATCAATTCGTGAGCACTCGGCATATCGATGCCGTACACATTCGGGTAGCGCACTGCCGGTGCAGCGGAACAGAAAAACACCTTCTTCGCGCCCGCTTCACGGGCCATCTGAATGATCTGCTTGCAGGTGGTGCCGCGCACGATCGAGTCATCGACCAGCAACACGTTCTTGCCGCGGAACTCGAGATCGATAGCGTTCAGCTTCTGGCGCACCGACTTCTTGCGTGCAGCCTGGCCTGGCATGATAAAGGTACGACCGATGTATCGGTTCTTGACGAACCCTTCACGGAACTTGACGCCCAACTGGTTGGCCAGCTCAAGTGCCGAGGTGCGGCTGGTATCGGGAATCGGAATGACTACATCGATGCCGTGGTCGGGGCGCTCGCGCTGGATCTTGTCTGCCAGCTTCTCACCCATGCGCAGACGCGCCTTGTAGACCGATACACCGTCCATCAGCGAGTCAGGCCGCGCCAGATAAACGTGCTCAAAAATACACGGCGAGTACTGTGAACTCTCCGCGCATTGGCGGGTATACAGGCGGCCATCCTCAGTAATGTAAACAGCCTCACCCGGTGCCAGATCACGAATCAGGGTGAAGCCCAGCACGTCCAACGCCACGCTCTCGGATGCAATCATATACTCGACACCTTCGTCGGTATGACGCTGGCCAAAGACAATCGGCCGAATTGCGTTGGGGTCTCGGAAGCCGACGATGCCGTATCCAGTGATCATCGCCACCACCGCATAACCACCGCGGCAACGCTTATGCACCTGACTGACGGCAGCGAATACGTCCTCCTCAGTGGGCTGCAGCTTGTTACGCACGGCCAGCTCATGGGCAAATACGTTCAGTAGCACTTCGGAGTCGGAGGTGGTATTCACGTGACGCAGGTCAGACTCGTAGATTTCACGCGACAGCTGCTCAACGTTGGTCAGGTTCCCGTTGTGCGCCAACGTAATACCATAGGGGGAGTTCACGTAAAACGGCTGCGCCTCGGCAGAACTGGAGCTGCCTGCAGTCGGATAACGGACGTGACCGATGCCCATCTGGCCGATCAGACGTTGCATGTGGCGTTGATGAAACACATCACGTACCAGCCCGTTATCCTTGCGCAGGAACAGCCGCCCCTGATCGCTGGTTACAATGCCGGCGGCGTCCTGGCCGCGATGCTGCAGGACGGTCAAGGCATCATAGAGCGCCTGATTGACGTTCGATTTGCCCACTATGCCAACAATGCCACACATGCCTGAGTACCTTCTCGATTAAGGGCGGCTCTGTCCGGGAGTGCCGGATCAGCGACCCGCCATTTGCAGAATGAGATTTTTCGACCAGTCAGCGACCAGCAGAAAATGGGGAATCACCACCGATTCACGCCACCAGGCATCCGCCTCAACGGGGGCCAGGCTCAATAAACCGACTGCGACTACCACCAGCAGCGCACCACGCGCTGCGCCGAAAACCATGCCAAGAAAGCGGTCAGTACCGCTGAGACCGGTTGCCTTGACCAACTGACTGATCAGATAGTTAACCAGCCCGCCCAGCAACAGCGTCATGACAAATAGAATGGAGCACGCGGCGATAACCCGCAGGGAAGGAGTTTCGATGTAGGGCACCAGCAGCTCAGCAAGTGCGCCACCGAACAGCCAGGCAACCAGTCCTGCAATAATCCACGTCAGCAGGGACAGTGCTTCCTTGACGAAGCCTCTGGTCAGGCTGATCAGGGCCGAGACTGCAATGATGGCAACGATAGCCCAGTCAACCCAGGTCAAAGACACGATTAAGTACCCTGTTCTACAAAGGCCGCCATTCTAGCAGAGCTGCACCGCCCATCGAAACAGCAGAATCAGTCTCGACCGCTGTCCGCATCAAAAGCGACAACAAACCCTTTACTACCGCGCTTGCGCTCCAGCTCGTCACGCAGCCGATTCGCCGCCTCGCGGCTGGCCAGCGGGCCGACGTAGACCCGGGTGATGGGCTTGCCCTGCACCGTTGCGCTGTGGGTATAAGCGTTGTACCCCTGGGTACGCAGGTCCTTGCTGAGGCCTTCAGCATTCGCTGCGCTCGAAAAGCTGCCCAACTGAATTACCCAATCGCCCGTAGCGGTTACAGCAGCAGGCGCCGGCTGCTCAGCCTCGGGCTCCGGCTCCACAGCCGGGGCCGGAGCAGACTCGGCAACAGCAGGAGCAGGCACGTCTGGTGGAGCCTCTGACAGAGAAGCAGGCATCTCCGGTACAGACGCCGGTTCCGACAATGCGGCCGGTGCAACAGGCTCCATCAGTTGCGAATCCAGAACCGGCGCCTCAGGCACTTCGACTTCAACCTGCACGGTCTCGTCCTGCCCCGACAGCAACATCGGCAAAAACACCACCGCGGCAATGATCAGCACAACAGCGCCAATGATGCGTTGCTTCAGACCTTCATCCATCCTCAGATACTCCGGCATGTTCAGATAGCCAGAGTATGGCTTCGGCGACGGAGAAAAACGACCCGAATATCACAACTTCCGTACCTGCATCGGTGCTATCCAGGGCCTGCTCGATCGCCTGCGCAATAGAATGACAGCTCAGAGCACACTCGCCAGCCGCAGTCAGTCCCGCACTCAACACCTGAGCCGGTCTGCTCCGAGGGCTTGGCAAGGGTGCGGTGAACCACTTCGTAAACATCCCGTGCAGTTCAGCCACCACGCCATCAAGGTCCTTGTCAGCCAGCAAGCCAAACACCGCTACCCGGTGACGCGTCGCATCGGCACGCAGACTTTCTGCCAGAAACCGTGCAGCATGCGGGTTATGACCGACATCCAGTCGCAGATCACGACAGCTGCCATGCCACATTACCTGCCGCGCTTCCAGCCTCCCAGTAGCGCTGGCAGACTGCAAGGCTAGGCCGATTTGCGCATCAGCAAGGTCAAGACCGGCTGCCCAAAACGCCTGTAGCGCCACAGCCAAATTATCCCGCGGCAGGCCAACTGCAGGCAGCTGGAGTCGCCGCGCCTTGCCAGCCCCGTCAACGCCTTCGACGACCCAGTTACCATCACCGACTGCCTGAACCGCAAAATCGCGATCACGCACATACAGCTGACAGTTAAGCCGGGTAACCGCATCGGTGAAGGTCGCAGGCAGGTCTCGCTCGCCACTGACAACCGGATGCCCTGCGCGCATGATGCCAGCCTTCTCGAACGCGACCGACTCACGGGTCGAGCCCAGGTATTCCTGATGATCCAGGCCGATGCTGGTGACTACCGCCACATCCGCATCCACCACGTTGACCGCATCTAGGCGCCCGCCCAGACCAACCTCCAGCACGACAGCATCCAGCTCGGCACGCTGGAACAACCAGAACGCAGCCAGCGTGCCGAACTCAAAGTAAGTCAGGGAAATATCACCACGCGTCTGGTCAATGGCAGCAAAGGCGGCACAGATCGACTGATCGTCTGCCAAGTCCCCATTTAGACGGATGCGCTCATTGTATTGGAGCAGATGCGGAGAGGTGTAGCATCCGGTGCGCATACCACTGGCTCGCAGCAACGACTCCAGTGCGGCACAGGTCGACCCCTTGCCATTGGTACCGGTGACGGTAAAAACACGCGGGGCCGGACGGAGCACGCCCAGTCGCTCCGCGACCGCACGTACTCGATCCAGCCCCATGTCGATTTCGCTGGGATGCAAGGCCTCCAGCACGGCCAGCCATTCGGCAAGACTACGTTGCGACATCAGGCCTCGTCGGCAACCTCTGCCTCAGGTGCCGGAGCGGGTGCCGGTGCGCCAGTCATCATGGCCAGCAGGCTGGCCAGTCGGTCGCGCATCTCCATGCGGGACACGATCATATCCAGTGCCCCGTGCTCTAGCAGAAACTCACTGCGCTGGAACCCGGCAGGTAGCTTCTCACGCACGGTTTGCTCGATAACACGCGGGCCGGCAAAACCGATCAACGCATTGGGCTCAGCCACATTCAGGTCGCCCAGCATCGCCAGACTTGCCGACACACCGCCATAAACCGGATCGGTCATAACCGAGACGAACGGGATGCCTTCTTCACGCAGACGCGCCAGCGCGGCACTGGTCTTTGCCATCTGCATCAGTGAGAACAGCGCTTCCTGCATGCGCGCACCACCCGAGGCAGAGAAGCAGACGTAGGGCACACGATCACGCAGTGCAGCCTCAGCGCCACGCACGAAACGTGCACCGACCACACTGCCCATCGAGCCACCCATAAAGTTGAACTCGAACGCGCTGGCTACAATAGGCGCGCCCTTGAGCTTACCCTGCATGACGACCAGCGCATCTTTCTCGCCGGTTGCCTTCTGGGCTGCGGCAAGACGATCCTTGTACTTCTTGCTGTCGCGGAACTTGAGACGGTCTACCGGCTCCAGCTCTGCTCCCAACTCAGTGCGATCTTCCGGATCGAGAAAGATATCCAGACGACGACGTGCACCAATGCGCAAGTGGTGGCTGCACTTTGGGCAGACATCCAGATTTTTCTCCAGCTCGGGCCGGTACAGCACCGCATCACAGGACGGGCATTTACGCCAGAGCCCCTCGGGTACGCTGCTTTTCTGTGCTTCGGAGCGCACGATGGAGGGAATCAGTTTGTCCACCAACCAGTTGCTCATCGCCTTTCCTTCTCTGAAATTGTCTTGTCAGCCTGCCCTTCGTCAAACGAAGGCACAGAGCATTGTTCAGCGGTCCATTGAACTGCGCATTTCAGCCACGATCGCGGCGATAGCCGCTCGTGCCTGGTCCGGATTCTCCGCATTGGCGGCAATCTGACTGACCAGCACCGAGCCCACCACCACACCATCCGCGACCTCGGCCACCGCTGCTGCCGTGGCGCCATCACGAATACCAAAGCCAACACCAATCGGCAGATCGGTCACCGTGCGCAGCATGTCCAGTTTCTTAGCTACATCGGTGACGTCCAAAGCACTGGACCCGGTCACACCTTTCAGAGAAACATAATAGACATAACCGCTTGCCTGCTCACAAATCCTGCGCGCACGCTCAGCCGTTGTAGTCGGCGCAAGCAGAAAGATAGTGTCCAGCCCCTGAGCCTTGAACAGAGGAACAACGTCAGTCGCCTCTTCCGGCGGCAGGTCAACGGTCAACACGCCGTCAACCCCGGCATCGGCTGCAGCCTTGGCAAACTGTTCGTAACCCATTTTCTCGATCGGGTTCAGATAGCCCATCAACACGACCGGCGTTTCAGCATCGCGACTGCGGAACTGGCGCACCATCTCGAGTACCTGGCTCAGGCTAACGTGATGCGCCAGAGCACGCTCCATCGCCAGTTGGATAACCGGACCATCGGCCATCGGATCGGAAAACGGAATGCCCAGCTCGATAACATCGGCACCCGCCGCGACCAGGTCGTGCATCAGCGGCAGCGTCACCTCCGGCGTCGGATCACCAGCAGTAATGTAAGGGATAAGCGCCTTGCGACCAGCAGCCTGCAAAGCGGAAAAACGGGCTTCAATTCGGCTCATGAACGTCTCTTTTAAATGCTGATGCCGTCAATACCGGCGACGGTGTGAATATCCTTGTCACCACGACCGGACAGGTTGATCACGATGATCTGGTCCGGGCTCATGGTTGCCGCCAGCTTCATACCGTAAGCAACCGCATGACTGGACTCCAGCGCCGGCATGATACCTTCGACGCGGGTCAACTCACGGAAAGCGTGCAGCGCCTCATCATCAGTTGCATCGACATAATCAACCCGGCCGATATCCTTCAGCCAGCTGTGCTCGGGACCAACACCCGGGTAGTCCAGGCCCGCGGACACGGAATGCGTCTCGATGATCTGCCCCGCCTCGTCGGACATCAGGTACGTCCGATTGCCGTGCAGAACACCGGGCTTGCCGGTGCTCAGTGGCGCTGCGTGTTCTCCGGTTTCGATACCGTGACCACCCGCCTCGACGCCGTACATACGGACACTCTCATCGTTAAGGAACGGATGAAACAGGCCAATAGCGTTGGAGCCACCGCCAACACAGGCGACCAGTGCATCGGGCAAGCGGCCGGCCTGCTCCAGGCACTGCTGACGCGCTTCGCGACCAATCACGCACTGAAAATCACGCACCAGTTCCGGATACGGGTGTGGCCCGGCAACCGTGCCGATAATGTAGAAGGTGTCGTCGATATTGGTCACCCAATCACGCATAGCTTCGTTCATCGCGTCTTTCAGCGTGCGGGAGCCGGAGGTGACGGGAATGACTTCCGCTCCAAGCAGTTTCATACGGTAAACGTTCAGCGCCTGGCGACGCACATCCTCCGCGCCCATATAAACCTGACACTTCAGGCCCAGACGTGCCGCGACGGTGGCAGTAGCGACGCCGTGCTGACCGGCACCGGTTTCGGCAATCACTCGTGGCTTGCCCATAAACTTGGCCAGCAGTGCCTGACCAATGGTGTTATTCACCTTGTGCGCGCCGGTGTGATTAAGGTCCTCGCGCTTCAAATAGATCTTTGCTCCGCCAACCTTCTCGGTCAGATGCTCAGCAAAGTACAGCGGCGACGGGCGACCAACGTAGTGGGCCAGATCACGATCAAATTCGGCCTGAAACTCGGGATCGGCAGACAGCTTGCGGTACACATTCTCCAGCTCGTCCAGCGCCTCCATCAACGTCTCGGAGACAAAACGGCCGCCATAGGGGCCAAAGTGGCCGCGCGCGTCAGGGACCGCGGAATAATCGATGGGGTTGGAGTCAGACACGCTTCACCTCTTGTACAAACGCGTTAATTTTTGCCACATCCTTGATGCCCTTGCTCGCCTCAACGCCACCACTGACGTCAACGGCCCAAGGGCGCATTTCACGGATCGCCTGATGCACATTGTCTGCTGTTAGGCCCCCGGCCAATACCAGGTTCCAGTCACGCTTGACCGGCACCAGGCGCCAGTCAAATACCTCGCCGGTACCACCCGGTACGCCCGGCTTGTAGCTGTCAAGCAAGATGCCGCTGGCGCCAGGCCAACGGGCCGCAACGTCGGTCAGTTGCTCGGCATTCTGCACCCGGACGGCTTTCAGGAAAGGCCTCCCAAACTGCCGACAATACTCGTCAGTTTCGTCGCCATGAAACTGCAGCACATCGAGTGGAACCTGAGAGAGCACTTCACGCACGGCATCCGGTTCAGCGTCCACAAACAGCCCGACAGTCGTCACAAACGGTGGCAACGCGGCCACAATGTGAGCGGCCTGACGGGCATCAACGGCTCGAGGACTGGGCGCGTAAAACACCAGCCCGATCGCATCAGCACCGGCCTCAGCCGCCGCCAATGCGTCCTCGACCCGGGTAATTCCGCAAATTTTTATGCGTGCCATGGACCTAAGCTCTGCCGATAAGGGGCTCGATGTTAGCAGATCGAGGCATGGGCGTCAGTTCGCCACATCAGGCAGTGCTGACAGGAAATGCGGCCCGAGATAACGCTCCGGCAAAACAAAGGAATCAGGGTAGGTCACATCGACCAGATATAAACCGTAGGCTGGCGCAGTCAGACCACCCTGCGCCCGATCACGCACGTCAAGCACCTGCTGTGCCCACTCCACCGGTTGCTCACCGCAGCCAATCTGCATCAAGACCCCGGCAATATTGCGCACCATGTGATGCAGAAATGCATTCGCACGAATATCCAGCACGATAAAACGGCCGAACTCCAGCAACTCGAGGTGGTGGATAGTCTTGATCGGCGATTTGGCCTGACAGCCCACCGCGCGATACGACGTAAAATCATGAGTGCCTACCAGCGCCGTGGCGGCAGCGCGCATACGCGCGACATCCAGCGGGCGATAATTCCAGGTTACTTCGTGGGCAAGGTGAGCCGGGCGAATCGGGTCGTTATAGATCACATAGCGATAACGCCGGGCAACAGCAGAGAAACGCGCATGAAAGTCCAGGCCAATCGGCGTTACCCAACTAAGTGAAATATCCGCCGGCAAATTGGCATTGGCACCGTGAATCCAGTTTCGCGGCGAACGGACCGCGTCGCTGTCAAAATGAATGACCTGACAAGACGCATGGACGCCCGCATCAGTGCGCCCGGCGCAGAATATCTGTACCGGGTGATTGGCCACACGGCTAAGCGCCTTCTCAACAGCTTCCTGGACGCTCGGAACACCCGGTTGCTGACGCTGCCATCCACGATAAGCCGTGCCCTTGTATTCAACACAGGCCGCCACCCTTGAAACAACTGCGGCCGCCTCAGGGGCGGCCGCAGTAGCTACTTCATTTTCACTCATCAATCAGCCAGACGCTCCATCATGCTCTGAGCTTCCTGCTTCTGCTGGTCATTGCCCTCTTCGATCACCTCGTTGAGGATATCCCGAGCCCCTTCCTGATCGCCCATATCAATATAGGCGCGGGCCAGGTCCAGCTTGGTCGCGCACTCATCAGTACCAGACAGGAAGTCAAACTCGTCATCTTCGTCGTCGAGCGCATCAACAGCCAGCGGGGTTGGCGAAGCGTCATCACCAGTCAGCGTACCTTCATCCAGCTCCGGCAATTCAAAATCCTCAAGCGGCAACTCTGCCTCAGCTGGCAACTCAACATCTTCAGGCAACACAAGATCCTCAGGCAGGTCGAACTCGGTAGCGCTCTCATCCGACAGTGCACTCGCCTCGTCGGACAACTCAAGCGAGACCTCACCAAGCTCAGCGTCACCGGCCTCAGGCGATTCATCACTCAGCGCAGCGAAGTCAGCCATCAGGTCATCTGCTTGCAGCTCATCTGTCATCGCCAAGTCAAAATCAGGTTCCAGCGACGGTGCGGCAGAATCCTGTGCCGACTGACCTTCCTCGTCCGGCAGTTCCAATCCATCATCATCGAGTTCAAAATCGTCCAACTCAATGCTCTTTACTTCGTCACTCGGCAGCTCGGGCTCAAAGGCTGGAGGACTGGCCGGCTCGCCATTCTCAGCCGCGGCTTCGAGCGTGCTGTCTTCCAGGTCGAAGTCGAGATCAAAGCCATCGGCCTCGGCTTCGGCAGCCGGCTCTTCAGCAACCGCTTCGAATGGAATATCGGCCGCAGGCGCAGCAGAGTCACCACCAAGATCAAACTCACTGAAATCGAAGTCCATGTCGTCATCCGCTTCGCTTGCCTCACCATCGGCACCTGCAGTCAGCGAATCGGACTCTGACAAACCACCTTCATCCCACTGCGCGGCAGCAGCCGCAGCACCGGCCGCTGCAGCAGCCATCAAGGGGAAGCGTGCATCAAGCTCAGCAACGCGGGCTGACTGGGGATCAGCGGCAACAACGACAGCACGCTGCTCAAGGTAGCCTTCGCTGTGATCCAGCAGCCCCTCGACCTCCATCAACTTCAAGCGCAACTCTTCCCGCTGAGGATCGGCTGCAACAGCCGCCACCAACACGTCTCGTGCTTCCTGAGGCTTGCCGTAAGCGAGCAGCGCATCGGCCTCGACCAACGGATCAGCAGCCAGATCCAGCTCATCACCAGCATCCAGGTCTTCCGCATCGGCCAGGGCCACATTGAAATCGTCACTATCCTCGTTGAGGTCGGCATCCTGTCCAGCGGCATCGGCAATAAAGTTATCAGCCATGGCCTCTTCACGACGGGCGTTACGGCGCGATATCGACATCAGCAGCAGCAACAACAGCAGGACAGCGACAACACCACCACCGATCATCAACATCTGATTCTGCATCAGGCCCTTGATGACCGACATCGGATCACTCGCCGGTTCCGCCGCCGGGGCTGGCTCAACCGGTGCAACAGGTGCCGGCTCTGGGGTCGGCTCCGCTTCAGCAGCTGCTTCAACCGGCGCTGGCTCGGCAGCTGGCTCAGTGGGCTCTTCGCTCGCAGGCTCTTCAGCCGGATCCACTTCTTCTGCAGTAGGCTCTACGGCGACGGTTTCGTCGACCGGCTCTGCCTCGGCCGCAATGTCCATCTCAGTCGCAGCAGCCCCCTCTGTCGCCGCTTCCTGCTCGGCCTCAGCGACGACCTCCGGCTCACCAGCGTCAGCAGTCACAGCCGCATCGCCACCGGCTTCAGCAACCTGTTGCTGCAACGCGGCCAACTGCGCATCTTTCAGTTCCAGCAGACGCTGCAGTTTTTCGAGCTGGTCTTGTACGTCGCCCAGGCGATCGGTCATCTCTGCCTTTTCGCGCTCAGCAGCATCCAACTGTTCCTTGGTTCGGTCCAGTGCGTCACGCAGTTGCTGACCGCCTTCCTCTGCACTCTGGTCGCCAGCCGCTTCAGCGGCTGCACCTTCGGTGCCCGACACGAGACGCAACGAATCCTGTCCGTCTACCGCCTCGGGAGCAGCACCAGCTGACTGACGCTCGCGGGCATCCAGCTGCGGCGCCTGCGCCTGGGCAGCCGTTGGCGCACGGCGCCGATCACGCCAGGCTTTATTCTGTGCAGCGACCTCGGCAATGGCTTCAGCGTTGGTACGACCAGTCGCCTGTTCAGCGCTCGGCAGCGTCAACGTCTGCCCGGCCTTTAACTGGTTGATATTACCGTTAACGAAGGCGCTCTGATTCAGATCCTGAATCGCCAGCATGGTCTGGTGAACGCTTGCACCCTGCGGACGGTTACGTAGCGCAAGCTCCCACAGCGTGTCAGAACGCGTAGTCGTCAACTGTCCATCGCGAGCCGCTGCGGCTGGGCGCGTGGAAGAAGACGATGAAGGTGCTGCCGAAGCCGGCGCCGATACCGCAGCGGCAGAAGCAAGTCCTTCCGGGCTCGGACGGGCCGATGCCACCTGAGGCGCGGTAGAAGAAGAGACCGGTGCGCTGACGTTGGAGCTGCTGACAACCGGCGCAGGCTGATACATCGGTGGATCAAGCAGGATGGTGAACTCACGCAGCACGCGCCCGGAGGGCCAGCGCACTTCCATCAAGAAGTTGAGGAACGGCTCATTGACGGGGCGATTTGATGTGACGCGAATGACCGAGCGGCCATTAGGCTTTACGACTGGCTGGAACTTCAGGTCGGTCAGGAAGAAAGTTCGGTCAATGCCAGCCCGCCCGAAGTCATCAGGCGATGCCAGCATCGTCCGGATTTCATCACCGGACAGGTCACGAACCTGCGTAAGATCAATCTCGGCATCCAGCGGCTGATTCAGCGCGGAGTTCAGATGGATATCGCCTACCCCCAACGCGTGAACCATTCCGGATGACATCACGGCACTTGCTGCGGCGACAGCGATAACCAATTTACGAACCATAGCGAAAATCCTTTGCTCTTATCGTTTTTTCACGTCTCAACGCACCCTGTTGCTCAGACTGGCCTACGCCAAAGGCTCCCCACCCGGCCCGAGCATGTTGCAGCTGCAACGTAACGCCCAAACGGTCTTTGTCCTGCAAAACCTAACCTGCTTGATACAAAAACACTAGCAAGTATCGATTACAAATAGTCTTTTATCAATAAGTCGGCTACCGCCAGACTGTTAAGTGCGACACCTTTTCGCAGATTATCAGACACAATCCACAAATGAGTAGTGTTCGGCTCGGCCACATCCTGACGAATACGTCCCACCCAGACTTCGTCAGACCCGGTCGCATCCGTTATTGGCGTTGGAAAACCACCTGCCCCTTCCTTGTCCAATACCTTGATTCCCTTGACCCGCCGCAAGATGTTACCCACCTTTTTACTGTCCAGCGGCTCAGCCGTGGTGACCTGCATCATCTGGGCGGTACCGTAAAATAGCGGCACCATGACGCAGCTTGCCAGCACTGGCACATCCTTCAACCCGAGGACGTCAACAACACCATTTACCAGATCACGCTCCTCGCGGCTGGCACCGGATGCGTCAATATCGCTGGTGCACGGCAGCAAATTGAACGCCGCCTGCTTGTCGAGCGCACCGCCCTTCTCAATCGGCTGACCATTGAGCAGTCGACCGGTCTGCATGGCCAGTACTTCCACCGCCGCTTTGCTGTGGGTGGACATCGATTGGTAGGTAGAAACACTCACGCGCTGCAGCGTCGACATCCCCGCCAGCGCTTGCAGCACCAGCGCGCTCTGCACGACCTGGGCATCAGGGCAGGACACCGCTCGGCGGCCGACCGCATCGGCCAGAGCAGCCGTATTGACCCCGGCGACAACGCTAGCACCCTGCCCGGCCAGCAGTCCGGTTGTATCCACAACCAGCGCTCCGGCATCACGGATATTGCCGATGCATTGCAGACCGAATTCGCGCTCACCTGCCACAATGGCAACCGCAACCGATGAGAAATCAAAGCTTGAGAGCGCTTCGACCCGGACGCTCTGGCCCTTGATCATGCGGCGCTCACCCGCCTCGTCGTCAACATCAACCAGCGCGACGGAGGAGAACGTGTACTCATGCTCGTCCAGCATATTGACCAGCATATCACCCGCCAGACTGCTGACACCGACAATCGCCACACCTGATGCTTTGCTCATACCCTGCCCTTCATCTATTTCATGCATTACATAAACACAAAGGGCATCCCGACGAAACGGGATGCCCTGATCGTTACCGCAAACGCGAAACGCGCCAGACGAGCCGCGATCAACCTTCCTGCAGAATTCGCAGCATGCGGCGCAGCGGCTCGGCGGCGCCCCACAGCAGCTGGTCACCGACAGTAAAGGCCGACAGATACTGCGAGCCCATGTTCAACTTGCGCAGACGACCAACCGGTACACTCAACGTGCCGGTAACAGCAGTCGGGGTCAGGCCAACCAGAGTATCTTCCTTGGTATTGGGAATCACCTTGGACCACGGGTTGTGCTCAGCCAGCATGGACTCGATGTCCGCCAGCGGCACATCTTTGTTCAGCTTGATAGTCAGCGCCTGGCTGTGGCAACGCATGGCGCCGATGCGCACGCAGATACCATCAACCGGGATCGGGCGACCGCTGCGACCGATGATCTTGTTGGTCTCGGCCTGCGCCTTCCACTCTTCACGGCTCTGGCCGTTGGGCAGTTGCTTGTCGATCCACGGGATCAGGCTGCCAGCCAGCGGCACGCCAAAGTTGTCAGCGGGAAAGGACTCACTGCGCAGAGTCGAGGCAACAGTACGGTCGATTTCCAGAATCGCACTGGCCGGGTCAGCCAACTGATCGGCAACCGACGCGTTGATCGCACCCATCTGGCTGATCAGCTCACGCATGTTCTGTGCGCCAGCACCACTCGCGGCCTGATAGGTCATCGCGCTCATCCACTCGACCAGCCCCTGATCGAACAGGCCGCCGAGACCCATCAGCATCAGACTGACGGTGCAATTGCCACCAACGAACGTCTTGACCCCGTCACGCAGCGCCTGATCGATGTTACGACGGTTGACCGGATCCAGCACGATAACCGCCTCGTCCTCCATGCGCAGAGTGGACGCAGCGTCGATCCAGTAACCTTTCCAGCCCTCAGCACGCAGCTTGGGATACACCTCACTGGTGTAGTCACCGCCCTGGCAGGTAATGATGACGTCCATCGGCTTGAGTGCTTCAAGGTCAAAAGCGTCCTTGAGCGCGGGAATGTCTTTACCAATATCCGGGCCCTTGCCGCCCACGTTGGACGTGGTGAAAAACACCGGATCAATGTCAGCAAAATCATTCTCGTCGCGCATGCGTTGCATCAGCACAGAGCCGACCATGCCACGCCAACCAACCAAACCAACTTGTTTCATAACAACAACCCCCGTGGGGTAACAGATTCAAAGACACATACGCCCGGCCGAAGCCGGGCGTAAATGGATAGTCAAACAGATTACAGGTTTTTCAGTGCTGCTACTACGGCATCACCCATTTCCACGGTGCCGACCTTGCGGCAGCCTTCGGACTGAATGTCACCGGTGCGCAGGCCCTGATCAAGCACCTGGCTGACCGCCTGCTCAATGGCATCAGCTGCCGCTACCTGCGCAAAGCTGTAACGCAGCATCATGGAGACCGACAGGATGGTCGCCAACGGGTTGGCAATGCCTTGGCCGGCGATATCCGGCGCACTGCCGTGACACGGCTCGTACATGCCCTTGTTGTTCACATCCAGCGACGCCGACGGCAGCATGCCAATGGAGCCGGTGAGCATGGACGCCTGGTCGGACAGGATGTCGCCAAACATGTTGTCGGTAACGATTACGTCAAACTGCTTGGGCGCACGAACCAGTTGCATCGCCGCGTTGTCGACGTACATGTGCGACAGCTCGACTTCCGGGTAATCCTTCGCTACTTCTTCGACTACTTCACGCCACAGCTGACTGGACGCCAGTACGTTGGCCTTGTCGACCGAGCAGAGCTTCTTGTCGCGGACCATCGCCATGTCGAAGCCGACCTTGGCAATACGGCGCACTTCGCTTTCGCTGTAAGGCAGCGTGTCGTAGGCCATACGCTCGCCATTTTCCAGTGTGGTGCGCTCCCGTGGCTTACCGAAGTAGATACCGCCGGTCAGCTCGCGCACGATCAGGATATCCAGACCGGAAACCACTTCAGGCTTCAGGGTCGAGGCTTGCGCCAGCTGCGGATACAGGATGGCCGGGCGCAGGTTACCGAACAGACCCAGCTCGGAGCGAATCTTCAGCAGGCCACGCTCGGGGCGCAGCGCCGGATCAATAGTGTCCCACTTCGGGCCGCCAACGGCACCCAGCAACACCGCGTCAGCGGCGCGAGCGCGGTCGAGGGTTTCGTCGGCCAACGGCACACCATAGCGGTCGTAGGCAGCACCACCCAGGTCGTCGAAACTCAGCTCGAAGCCGAGATTGAACTTGCTGTTGGCCACTTCCAGCACCTTGACCGCTTCGGCCATGATCTCCGGACCAATACCATCGCCCGGCAGGATCAGAATCTGTTTGCTCATGTGTATCCTCATAATCATTCATGGTGCACAGCGCAGCCCGCTGTGCACCCGTTGTTCAGGTGCGGAACCTGTCAGCCGTTGTGAAACAGCCAGGGTTGACGCTGTTTGTGACCGGCTTCGAAGGCGCTGATCGCATCGGCATCGCGCAGGGTCAGGCCGATATCATCCAGGCCGTTGAGCAGGCAATGCTTGCGGAAGGCATCAACTTCGAAGGCGTACTGTTTGCCGTCAGGACGGGTCACCGTCTGCGCTTCCAGATCCACCGTCAGTTGATAGCCTTCAGTGGTTTCACACTGCTCGAAAAGCTCATCAAGCACCTCATCCGGCAGGATGATCGGCAACAGGCCGTTCTTGAAACTGTTGTTGTAGAAAATATCGGCGAAGCTCGGTGCGATGACCGTACGGAAGCCGTACTCGTCCAGCGCCCAAGGCGCGTGCTCGCGGGAAGAGCCACAGCCGAAGTTTTCACGCGCCAGCAACACACTGGCGCCCTGATAACGCGGAAAGTTGAGCACAAAGTCCGTGTTGATTGGACGCTTGGAATTGTCCTGATTCGGCTGACCGACATCCAGGTAGCGCCACTCGTCAAACAGGTTCGGACCGAACCCAGTGCGTTTGATCGATTTCAAAAACTGCTTCGGAATGATCTGATCGGTATCGACGTTGGCACGATCAAGCGGGCAGACCAGGCCGGTATGTTGGGTAAAGGCTCTCATCTCGACTCTCCTCAGGCCTGCATCAATTCGCGAACATCAATGAAACGACCGGTCACCGCAGCGGCCGCAGCCATTGCCGGGCTCACCAGGTGGGTACGCCCACCGTTGCCCTGACGCCCCTCGAAGTTGCGGTTGGAGGTGGACGCACAATGCTCGCCACTTTCCAGCCGATCCGGGTTCATCGCCAGGCACATGGAGCAACCGGGCTCACGCCATTCAAAACCGGCTTCGATAAAGATCTTGTCCAGCCCTTCCTTCTCGGCCTGCGCCTTGACCAGACCAGAACCCGGAACGACCAGCGCCTGCTTGACGGTGGCTGCCACCTTGCGACCCTTGGCCACGGCCGCTGCTGCGCGCAGGTCTTCGATCCGCGAGTTGGTGCAGGAGCCGATAAACACGCGATCCAGCTTGATGTCGGTGATCGGCTGGCTGGCAGTCAGGCCCATGTACTTGAGCGCACGCACGATGGAGTCACGCTTGACGGCATCGCTCTCGGCGGCCGGGTCCGGCACGTTCTGATCAACAGCCAGCACCATTTCCGGCGAGGTACCCCAACTGACCTGAGGCTTAATGTCTTCAGCACGCAGTTCAATGATGGTGTCGAAGTGCGCATCAGCGTCAGAGACCAGATCTTTCCAGGCCTCGACCGCACGATCCCACTCGGCACCCTGCGGCGCAAACGGACGACCCTTGACGTATTCGATGGTCTTTTCATCAACCGCAACCATGCCCACACGCGCACCCGCTTCAATGGCCATGTTGCACAGGGTCATGCGGCCCTCGACCGAGAGATCGCGGATCGCACTACCGGCGAACTCCAGCGCGTGACCGTTGCCGCCCGCGGTACCGATCTTGCCAATCACGGCCAGCACGATGTCCTTGGCGGTGACACCGAAGGGCAACTGCCCTTCAACCCGTACCTGCATGTTCTTCATTTTCTTGGCGACCAGACACTGGGTTGCCAGCACGTGCTCGACCTCGGAGGTGCCAATACCGTGTGCCAGCGCACCAAAGGCGCCGTGGGTAGAGGTGTGCGAGTCACCACAGACCACCGTCATGCCCGGCAGGGTTGCGCCCTGCTCCGGACCAACGACGTGGACGATGCCCTGGCGCACGTCGTTCATCTTGAATTCGAGGATGCCGAAGGCGTCGCAGTTCTCATCCAGAGTTTTGACCTGGATGCGCGAGACTTCATCCGCGATGGCTTCCAGACCACCCTGACGCTCAGCCTTTGTGGTCGGCACGTTGTGATCCGGGGTGGCGATGTTGGCGTCGATGCGCCAGGGTTTGCGGCCAGCCAGTCGCAGCCCTTCAAACGCCTGTGGCGAGGTCACTTCGTGGAGAATGTGACGATCGATATAGATCAATGCAGAACCATCATCCCGTTGTTTGACGAGATGGTTATCCCACAACTTGTCGTAAAGCGTTTTCGCAGACATGGGTTACTCCTGGGCATCAGACTGTGGCCACCGTCCCCTGCAACTGCAGGCCCTGCGGCGACTCTTTCACTGGGTACAGAATAAATTTTACCCAGAGATAAAACAAAGGAATATTATTTATAAAACGGATAGCCAACTGGAATACGACATGGACACCGCCAACCTGCAGGCCTTTCTTGCCGTCGCCGAGACTGGCTCGTTCTCCCGCGCTGCCGAGCAGCTACACCTGACCCAACCTGCGGTCAGCAAACGCATAGCCATGCTTGAGCAGCAACTCGATGCACGGCTGTTTGATCGCATTGCCCGTCATGTATCGCTGACCGAGGCAGGACTGGCCCTCAAGCCACGCGCCGAACAGGTGCTCAGCCTGCTGAATGATACGCGCCGTGCGCTGAGCAATCTATCGAGCGAAGTCTCCGGCCGTCTGAGCATCGCCACCAGCCACCACATCGGCCTGCATCGCCTGCCCCCGGTGCTGCGCGAGTTCACCCGGCGTCACCCACAAGTCTCCTTCGACATTCAGTTTCTTGACTCCGAGGTCGCCTACGACAAGGTTTTACACGGCGAGATCGAGCTGGCTGTGATCACCCTGGCCCCCGAGATCGAGCCGCCGGTGATGAGCGAGCTGATCTGGCATGATCCGCTCGACTTTGTCATCGCCCCCGAGCACCCGTTGGCGCGCCAGAAATCGCTCGACCTGGCACAACTGGCCGACTACCCGGCGGTCTTTCCCGGCACCAACACCTTCACCCACAAGGTCGTTAGCGACCTGTTCGAGCGTCATCACGTCCAGCCGCAGATCAGCATGAGCACCAACTACATGGAGACCATCAAGATGATGGTCTCCATCGGCCTGGCCTGGAGCGTGTTACCGCGCAGCATGCTCGACAGCCAAGTCAGTGTGTTGCCACTGCCGGGCGTGCACCTGCAACGCGAACTCGGTTGCATCTGGCACAGCGGACGCACCCAGTCCAACGCTGCCCGCGCGCTGATCGACCTGCTGCGCGACGCCCGTCGGCAATCAAGCTGATTCCGACTTTCGGTTACTTGTTCAACCGCAGGAGCAGGACTATCTTCAAGCAAGAAGGAATTAGCCGAACAGCTCAGCAACACGCGGGCCTGCAGCGGCATCGGGGCAAGCAGGCCCCACTGAATGGATCAGAAAACCATGCCAGGCAACACAGGCACTTCCCCACCGGATGCACTTTTCGCATCAGGGCTTCCCTTTAACGTGCTGTTCCATGGCATGCCCTGTCCTGCCCTGATGATCGAGCAGCGAACCAATCGAATCATCGACCTCAACAACGCCTTCGTTCAGCAGTTCCAGTGGCATAGCGATCACATTCTCGGCCAGGACGCTGCCAGCTTTCCGCTCTGGGGCCGCCCGGCACAATGGCGCGCCCTGCTCAGCGAGCTTGACCGCAACAACTGCCTGCGCAACCGCTCTGTCAGCCTGCTCGGCCGCAACGGCGGGTTACAGCGCTGCCGCCTGAGCATGGACAGGGTCGACTGCAACGGCGGACAGCAATTGCTGATCAGCTTGTTACCCCTTGTCCCCAGCGACCCCGCTTATAGCAGTGAATTCTCCGACAACAGCGCCGCACAGATGATGATCGACCTGTCCAGCCGCCGCATTCTCCAGGTCAACCCGCCCTTCGAACGTCTCAGCGGCATGAGTAATAGCGCATGTCAGGGACGTACCGTTGCAGAACTCGGATTACTGCCGCAATCGGTCAGCGACCGCCTGCACACCAGGCTCGCCAATGGCGACATTCTGCAGGAAGAGGAACTGAGAATCCGTCTGCCCGGTGGCCAGAGCGCTGACGTGTTTCTGCACGCCGAAACCGTGCTGCTGCGAAATAGACACAACCTGATTGTGACCATCCTCCTTTCTGGCCAACAGCAAAGTAGGGATCGAGCGCTCCGAGACAGCCAGGAACGCCTGCGCCTGGCGCTCGACGCTGCGCAGATGGGTATCTGGGACTGGAAGCTGGGCAGCGACACCCTCCACTGCTCCGCCCGCGCTGCCGAACTGCACGGTCTCGCTGCAAACGATTGGCAGGGCTCTGCGCGTGCGTTTATGCGACAAATCATCAGTGAGGACAAACGAGCTATCCGGCGCGCACTGGTCACCATCTGTCGGGGCCATCAAACCCATTACCGCCTGACCTACCGAGTGCCGCACGGCAAGAGCGTGCGCTGGCTGCAGGCAACAGCCACTCTGCATCTGGACTCGCTCGGACAACCTGCCCGTATCATCGGCACGGTGATGGATATCACCGATCAGCGCAAAAGCCAGACTGCGCTGGTCGAAAGCGAAGCCAAGTTCTCTATGCTGTTTCAAAGCGCGCCTGACGCCTACTGCCTGATCCACTGCGACAGTCAGCGCATTATCGAGGTCAACCAGAGCTTTTCCCGTACCTTCGGTTATCCCTTGCTCGATCTGGTCGGAAATACCCCCCAACAGGCCGGCCTGTGGAGCAATCAGCCAGCCGACGCCGGGCTGAACGAAGCGGCCCGAGGCAGCGAGGACTTATCGGAAAGGGTTTGCACCTTCGCCACCCGCGACGGGCACGTACTGCTCTGCGAAACCTCCACCACCTGCCTGCGTATCAACCGCCAGAGATGCGTGCTGTTCAGCTTCCGCGACATTACCGCACGCACCCAGGCGGAAGCGGCCTTGCGCGCCTCTGAAGACAAGTTCGCCCGGGCTTTCAAAGGCAGCCCTGATGCCATCACCATCAGCGAGCGAATGTCCGGACGCTACCTGGAAGTCAATGAAGGCTTCTGCCGCCTGACCGGCTACCATGAACAGGATGCCGTTGGACGCAGTGCCGCTGAACTGGGCCTGTGGGTAGAACCGGACCAACTTGACGAACTGATCCTCCAGATGGAGCTGCACGGCGGGGTCTACCACCAGGAGTTGGGGCTGCGCACCCGGGACGCCGCCGAACGGACGGTAGCTGTTTCCGCCCAGCCACTGAAGGTCGAGGGACAGGACTGCGTACTGCTGACTGCCCGCGATGTCACCGAGCAAAAACGCATTGAAGCCAAGGTAAAGCACCTGGCCTACCACGACGCCCTTACCAATCTGCCCAACCGATTATTGCTCAGTGATCGCCTTAGCCAGCTGAACGCACTGTACCAGCGCCATGCCCTGCGCGGCGCCCTGTTGTTCTTCGACCTGGATCACTTCAAGCATATCAACGACTCGCTCGGACACTCCTGCGGCGATGCCGTTCTGCAGGAGGTCACCCACCGACTGCTCGGCCGAGTGCGCGCCGAGGACACCGTAGCGCGACTCGGTGGGGATGAGTTTGTTGTCCTGCTCAGCGGGCTCAACAGCACGGGCACCCTCTTGCGCCAGGAAGTACAGCAGACTGCACGGGAGCTGCTGGATGCCATCTCCGAGCCAATGCAGGTCGAAGGCCATGCACTGCAGCTGAGTGCCAGTATCGGTATTGCCCTGATCCCCGAGCACGGCGACAGCGCAGAAGACCTGCTAAAACGCGCCGACATTGCGTTGTACCGGGTCAAGGAAGATGGCCGTGATGGTATTGCCTTTTTTGAGCAGTCCATGCAGACCGTCGCCAGTGAGCGCCTGGCTATCGAGTCGGAACTGCGCAAGGCCTTTGGCACCGACCAGTTCAGGCTGTACTACCAGCCACAGGTGATCTACGGCAGCCAAAAGATCCTTGGCGCCGAAGCACTGTTGCGCTGGCACCACCCACGGCGCGGCGTCATCGCACCGGCGACCTTTATCGACGTATTGGAACAGAGCAGCCTGATCTTTGATGCTGGACGCTGGATTCTTAACAAGGCCTGCCAATGCATCGCCGGACTATTGGCTGATCAACTGATCGACCCGGAGACGTTCTGTCTCAGCGTCAACATCAGCCCTCGCCAGTTCCGTCACTCCACCTTCGTTGATGACGTCATGGGCGCCATACACCAGCATGCCATCCCGACTCGCTGCCTGAGCCTGGAAATCACCGAAGGTATCGTCATCGAGAACATCAGCGATACGATCGACAAGATGAACGAGCTACGCAGCCACGGCGTGCACTTCTCGATCGATGACTTCGGCACCGGCTACTCGTCACTCAGCTACCTCAAGCGACTGCCGGTTGATCTGCTGAAGATCGACCAGTCCTTCGTGCGCGACTCCACCAACAACGTCAACGACGCCGAGATCATTCGAGCCATCATCGCCATTGCATCCAGCCTGCACATGGACCTGATTGCCGAAGGTGTAGAAACCCGTGAACAGCTCAACTTCCTCCACGCCCAGGGCTGCAATCAGTTCCAGGGCTACCTGTTCAGCCCCCCGATCGACGAACACAGCTTTCGCACCCTGCTTTTAACTGGCGGCTTCGAACAACAACACTGAAGCGCCAATTCCGTCACAAACCCGACGCATGGCGGGGGTCACAGGGAACCCGACCGCATGGTGAGCAGTCGATATCTGCATGAGCCGCGTGCGTTTGCGGAGTAACAATCATAGGCAACAAGGAGTACTTACGATGAACAAGTCTATGTTGACGGGCATTCTGGTCGGCGCTGCAGTGGCAACTGCCGGCGGCGCTATTGCAGGCTATACCGCGTTCGCAGACAGAACACCCACCGAGGCTGACGTTCTTGATGTTGCCGAGATCACTCAGACCCAGCGCACCCCGCGTGAAGTCTGCAACGATGTCGCCGTCACCCGGCAAAAGCCGGTACAGGACCAGAACCGCATTCTTGGCACCCTAGCCGGCGCGGTCGTCGGCGGTGCGCTGGGTAATCAGGTCGGCGGCGGTAACGGCAAGAAAATCGCCACGGTCGCTGGCGCTGCCGCTGGTGGTTACGCCGGTAACCGCATCCAGGAAAACATGCAGAACAACAGCACGTACACCACCACAGAGCGCCGCTGTGAGACAGTCTACGACAGCCACGATGAAGTGGTGGGCTACAACGTCAAATACCGCATCGGCGACGAAACCGGTACCGTTCGTATGGACCACAAGCCCGGCGACACCATTCCGCTGAAAGACGGAGAGTTGGTGCTGAGCAGCAACTGATCATTGCTGGCGGTAAACGAAGCCGTAGCGCGCAAGCGTTGCGGCTTTTTTCTGCCTTCCACGAAAGCTTTAGGGGCGCGACATGTCGCGCCCGCTGCCCCAACGCACACCAGAAAGACCGGCCACGGCATGCCGCGGCCCTACGCCAACCCCTCTGTACTCTCACGACACAACTCCAGCCAGCGCTCCACCCCTGCACTGCGGAACTTCTGCCGGTGCAGGGCGAAGTAAAAACGCCGATGAAAGTCGCGATGGGGAACGGGCAGCGGCACCAGCCGGCCGCGCTCAAACGCATCGACCAGGGTAATCTCTGACAGGCAGCCCACACCCAGCCCTGCTTCGACCGCCCGCTTGATCGCCTCTGTGTGCTGCAACTCCAGCTTGATGTTCAACTCGGGCAACAGACCGTGCATCGCCCACTCGAAGTGCTGCCGGGTGCCAGAGCCCTGTTCACGGACAATCCAGGCAACGCTCAGCAAATCGTCGTCGGTCAGCCAGGGCTTGCCGGCCAGCGGGTGATCCGGCGCGCAGAACACCACCAGTTCGTCATCCCGCCAGTGAATCATCTCCAGGTCCGGATGACGACTCTCCCCTTCGATCAGCCCGAGATCCAGCTCGAAGTTTGCCACCTTGCGCACAATGGCTTCGGTGTTGGCGACCTCCAGTTCGACCCGCGCCCCCGCCTGCTCGCCCATGTAACGAGCCATGATTTCAACCGCCAGATAGTTACCGATACTGAGCGTCGCACCAACCCGCAAATGGCCAAGCTCCTGATGCCGCGCCAGCGCGCTCTCCAGGCCACGGGCCTGCTCCAATAGCGCCTCGGCTCGGGGTCGAATGCTCTCGCCCAACTCGTTCAGCTGCAGGCGCTTGCCCACCCGGTCAAACAGCTGTACATCAAACTGGCTCTCCAAATCCTTCAACGCGCTGCTCGCCGCCGACTGCGACATCGACAGACTGGCCGCCGCGCGGGTGAGATTTTCATGGAAGGCAGTGGCGAGAAAGACTTCAAGCTGGCGCAGGGTGTACTTCATAATCGATTTTTCCGAATAGCCATATATGAATTATTCGTTTCACCGATAGATTAACCCTGCGTAGACTCGCCGGCCAAGAGATGTTCACTTCTGGAGGCGTCATGTCAGGCTTCAACACCGAAAAAGTACTCAGCGTGCACCACTGGACAGATACCCTGTTCAGCTTCAAGACCACCCGTGATCCTGGTTTCCGTTTCAAGAACGGGCACTTCATCATGATCGGTCTGGAAGTCGAAGGTCGCCCGCTGATGCGCGCCTACAGCATCGCCAGCCCGAACCACGAAGACACGCTGGAGTTTTTCAGCATCAAGGTGCCCGACGGCCCACTGACCTCGCGCCTGCAGAACATTAACGAAGGCGATCAGATCATGATCAGCCGAAAGCCGACCGGCACGTTGGTACTGGATCATCTGATCCCCGGCCGTAACCTGTATTTGCTCAGCACCGGCACTGGCCTCGCGCCGTTTATCAGCATCATCCAGGATCCGGAAACCTACGAGCAGTATGACAAGGTGATCCTGACCCACGGCTGCCGTAACGTCAGCGATCTGGCATATCAGGAGCTGATCAACGACATCCTGCCGAACAATGAATACTTCGGTGATCTGGTACGCGAGAAGCTGATCTACTACCCGACGGTGACCCGCGAGCCCTTCCGCAATCAGGGTCGCCTGACCGACCTAATGAGCAACGGTAAGCTGTTCTCCGACATCGGCCTGCCACAGTTTGATCTGGAACAGGACCGCTTCATGCTGTGCGGCAGCCCGAGCATGCTCAAGGACTGCTGCGAGATTCTCGACGCCAACGGTTTCAAGGAAGCACGCCACGGCGACCAAGGGCACTACGTTATTGAGCGCGCCTTCGTCGAGAAATAAAACGGACTGGCGTAACCAAAAGGCCCCGATGCTTGCGCATCGGGGCCTTTGTCTAAGCCCTGCTACCGCGCGGGCCGGCAAAGAACCAGATAATCAACCCGAGCAACGGCAGGAACACCACCAGCAATACCCACAACAGCTTCATCCCCATCTCGGACCGACTCTGCAAAATATTGATGATGGCCCAGATATCCCCAATCAAAATCAGCAGCCCCAGCAGACCGCCACCTGTTCCCATATTCATTGCCTTCCCCCTTGGCGTTGGTGTGTCCAACACACTATAGAACATACAGGAAAATCAGATATCCAACGGTAGCAAACCAGCCAGCGCTGGCGCCTCCAGTGGATGATAGATCAGGGCAGACTCATCGGCGGCACTGTCTTTCCAGCAGCAGGCAACTCCGGCAGCAGGCAAAATGCACTGTTCCAGTCCGTGGGGTAGCCGGATGCAATCGCCTGCGCGCAACGCAACCACCAGCGCCCAGTCAGCTCCGCCGAGACATAGCCGCAGCTGCCCGGCCAGCACCTGCCGTTCAACAGCACCACAACTGAAAATATTGTCTTCAGTCAGTTGCTCTTCGACCTGCTGATAGGCAGGCAATCCGTGCGCGTCATGAGTACGACTGGCAACGGCAGCGGAGGCCTCGACAGCATCTGTGGCTAACGACAACCCCAGCGCGTCCAACGCGCGCCGAATGTCCTCGACATGGGTCAGGACCCGTCGCGGGCAACGCAGATCGCTGCTCTCATAGACCGCTAGTATGCTCATCAATCCCCCGTATTCAGTCGTCTTCGCGCAGTCGCAAAGCAAGAATCAGCGCAGCGGAAAATGCCGACGCTGCCGCTACAGCGAAGGTCAGCGCCGGTCCGATTTCCTGCCAGACATAGCCGGAATAGAGCGCGCCTAGAGCACCGCCTACCCCGGCAAGCGTCGCATAAAGCGCCTGCCCCTGTCCCTGATACTTTTCGCCAAATCGCTGTTGAACAAAGTGAATGGCGGCCACATGGAAGGCGCCAAAGGTGGCCGCGTGCAGCACCTGCGCAAAGATCAGCACAGACAGATAATCAGCCAACGTGCCGAGCAGCAGCCAGCGCAACGACGCAATCAGAAAACTCGCAACCAGTAGCCTGCGCAAACTGAATACGGCTAGCACCCTGCGCATGACCAGAAACAGCACTATCTCTGCCACCACCCCAAGCGCCCAGAGCGCACCGATGAGCCCGCGCCCATAACCCAGCGCTTCCAGATGAATACTCAGGAAGGTGTAGTACGGCCCATGCGACAGCTGCATTAGCGCCACACAAAGGAAGAACGCCGGCACGCCCGGCCGCCACAGCCGTTGCAGGAAACCGTCGGTGTGCTCCTGCGTGGCAGCGACGTGCTGCGGTGGCGACGGCACCAAGGCGCTGCACAGACTGATCAGCAACATGATGCCGAGCATGGCCATCGGGTAAACACCCATCCCCTCGCGCTGCAGCAGCAAGCCCAGCAGCACCACGGTGAGAATGAAGCCAACCGAACCCCAAAGACGAAGCTGGCTGTAGCGGGAAGATTGGCTGCCCAGGTGGGCCAGCGTAATGGCTTCGAACTGCGGCAGCACGGCATGCCAGAAGAAACTGTGCAGTGCCATGATCGCCGCCAGCCACCAGTAGTCCTGGCGCCAGAAGATACCGGCAAAGGTCAGCGCAGTGAGCAGCGCGCCCACCCGCACAATCAGCAATCGCTGACCGGTCGCATCGCCCAGCCAACCCCAGAGGTTGGGTGCAACGCAGCGCATCAGCATCGGGATCGCGACCAGCTCGCCAATACGCGCGGGTTCAAAGCCTAGGGATTCGAAATACAGCGAGAGAAAGGGCGCTACTCCGCCCAGCAGGGCGAAATAGGCGAAGTAGAAGCCGGACAGCCGCCAGTACGGCAGAGGTGAACCTGCAACCGCGCTCACGGCTGACCGTGCCGACTCAAAGCTGACCCAGTACCGGGGTCGTCACCTTCACATCGGCGTTCTGCGCTCGGTGGCGCAGCAGGTGATCCATCAGCACCAGCGCCATCATCGCCTCGGCGATGGGAGTCGCGCGGATGCCAACGCAGGGGTCATGACGGCCCTTGGTAATCACGTCCACCGGCTGACCATTTACGTCGATCGAGCGGCCAGGTGTGGTGATGCTGGAGGTCGGTTTCAGTGCCAGGCTCGCGACAATCGGCTGACCGGAAGAGATACCGCCGAGCACGCCGCCCGCCTGATTGCTGAGGAAGCCTTCCGGGGTCAGCTCATCGCGGTGTTCGGTGCCGCGCTGAGCCACCGAGGCAAAACCGGCACCAATCTCGACGCCTTTCACCGCATTGATGCTCATCAGCGCATAGGCCAGCTCCGCGTCCAGACGGTCAAAAATCGGCTCGCCCAGCCCCGGCGGCACGCCTTCGGCCACGACAGTAATCTTGGCACCGACCGAATCCTGATCACGGCGCAACTGATCCATGTAGGCTTCCAGTTCGGGAATCTTGTCCGGGTCAGCGCTGAAGAATGCGTTGTCGTTAACGCCGTCCCAGCTCTTGAATGGAATCTCGATCGGGCCCAACTGGCTCATGTAACCGCGAATCTGAATCCCCAGAGTCGCCAGATACTTCTTGGCAATCGCACCGGCGGCGACACGCATCGCCGTTTCGCGGGCGGAAGAACGGCCACCGCCACGGTAATCGCGCAGACCGTATTTGTGGTGATAGGTGTAATCAGCGTGGGCCGGACGGAACAGGTCCTTGATCGCAGAGTAGTCCTTGGACTTCTGATCGGTGTTGCGAATCAACAGACCAATCGGGCAGCCGGTGGTCACGCCCTCAAACACACCGGACAGGATCTCGACCTCATCGGGCTCCTGACGCTGGGTGGTGTGACGACTGGTGCCGGGCTTGCGGCGGTCCAGATCGCGCTGCAGGTCTTCGCTCGACAATGGCAGGCCTGGAGGGCAACCATCCACAATGGCGACCAGCGCCGGACCGTGGCTTTCGCCAGCCGTGGTAACAGTGAAAAGAGTACCAAGCGTGTTTCCAGACATACCAAGAACCTGAGCTGAACATGGGCAGTGCGGCAGTATACCCGCTGGCCGATAGCGGTGACAGTCTGAAGTCCGCCCGTTAGGCTTAGGGCCTGTTGCCGTCTGGTTCGCCCGCCTGTTGCTGCCTGTAAAGCCGCCAATCACGGAGGGAGAAACGTGGTCATTCCAGATGAGCGATATCCTCCCATTTTTCACCGGAGCCACCCGATGAGCGAGCTGTTGCCGCTGCTGCTGCCCGAGAACCTTGCCCCGCACTGGGCGTTGCTGCTGATTCTGGCAGCCGCCCTCACCTCAGCCATCACTGCGGCAATGGGCGCCGGTGGTGGCGTGATGTTGCTGGCGATCATGGCACTGGTCATGCCGGCAGCCGCGATTATTCCGGTGCACGGTATGGTCCAGCTAGGCTCCAACGCGAACCGCGCCCTGATGACCTGGCGCCACATCAACTGGCGGGTAATCGCCTGGTTCGCTCCCGGCGTCATTCTCGGCGCCTTTGCTGCCAGCCTGCTGCTGGTACGTTTGCCACTGGCCGTGGTGCAGCTCAGCATTGCGCTATTCATCATTGTTCTGTGCTGGGGCCCAGCGATCCCAAAGGTCGCCACCGGCCCGATTGGCACCCTGCTAGCCTCAACTGCCACCAGTTTTCTCAGCCTGTTTGTTGGCGCAACCGGTCCGCTGGTAGCAGCCTTTATCAAGCAGCAACAGGCGCACCAGCGGCTACAGACCGTTGCCAACTTTGCCGCCGCAATGACCTTGCAGCACTTGCCCAAGGCATTCGCCTTCAGCGCTGCTGGGTTCATCTTTCGTGAATGGCTAGCCCTGATTGCAGCAATGATTGCCGCCGGAGCAGTAGGCACCTGGCTCGGCCTGCACCTGCTCAAGCGCATGAGCGATCACCACTTCAGCCGCCTTTTTAACATCGTGCTGACACTGCTCGCCGCTCGACTGGCCTGGGAGGCCGTGCGCAACTGGCTAGCATGACCAAACGAAAAGCGCGATTGCATTGCAGAAAAAACGCAAATAGCCGATAAAACAGAGGAGTCATGCATCACCTTGTATCCGCAGTATCCAGGACCATCGAATGAGCCCGACCGACACGCTGGACGACATCCCTGAGACGGAGCAGACCGCCCCGAAGGATCCGTTCGCCCGCGCCAAGCCATCGGACTCTTACTGGGTCCAGTTGAAACCGATCTTCAAGGCCCGCGTGCTGGTGCATCCCGAGCGCCTTGCCCAGATCGCCGTAACCCAGGAAAGCATCGCTTCACTGGAATTGCTGCGTCTGCAAGTGCGTTTTGAGGGTGAGCCACTGCCGGAGGCAGGCAACCGCGTGGAAGTACTGGTCGATCACAAGCGCAAGCGTGTGCGCTTCGGCCCGGTGGATGGCGTGCAGATCGTGCCTGCCCAGCGTGGCCTTGGCACCTTCATGCTGGCCCAGCTAATTCACTGGTGTCAGCGCTACTGCGGAGACTATGCCGTCACGCCCATCACCCTGCACAGCAGCGCCTCCCCAACTGAGGACGCCCGTACCGCACGCGATGCCATTCTCAACCGTGCCGGCTTCAACATCACTCCCATTGACGGCGAGGCGGGTGCTGCCCTGGCCCAGGCCAATCGGGTAAACGACCTGATCGGCAGCTGGAACACTGAGCGCATTCAGCCGCTGCAAATCAACACCCTGCTGGCTCAGCTACGCGAAAACGAAACCCTGAACCAGAAGCAGGAAACCCGCATCAATCAGCTACAAGCGGCCATCGCCAGCTACAAGCGTTCGGACCTGGGCAACCGTTTTGCCATCGGCTGCCTGATTGCCTTTTCGATTTTTCAGGCGCTGATGCTGCTGTGGGTGGTCCTGCGCTGAGCGGAAACTTAGATGAAGATCTGCGCAGCGAGCGCCGCGCAGAGATAGCCAAAACCTTAGAGACTCTCGGCAAACAGTGACTGAAAGTGACGGCACTGTTCCGCACTCAGTACAAACACACCGTGCCCTCCGTGACGGAACTTGACCCACTCAAAGTCCACCTCGGGCCACTCCGCCATCACGTGCACCATGCTGTTACCAACCTCAATAACCAGCACACCGTCCTCAGTCAGGTAGTCCGCCGCTTCCGCCAGCATCCGGCGCACCAGGTCCAGCCCGTCTTCACCGGCGGCCAAGCCCATTTCCGGCTCGTGGCGGTATTCGTCCGGCAGCGAGCCCATGTCCTCGGCATCCACATAGGGCGGATTGCTGACGATCAGATCAAAGCGCTCACCAGCCAACCCATCAAAGCCGTCAGACCAGCGCGCTTCTACCCGCTCGCCCAACTCGTGCATCTCGATATTCTGCTCAGCTACCGCCAGCGCATCAGACGACAGGTCCGCCAGCACTACCTCAGCCTCCGGGAAGGTGTAAGCACAGGCAATGCCAATACATCCGCTGCCGGTACACAGGTCAAGAATGCGCTCCGGATCGCGCTCCAGCCAGGGTTCAAAGCGCCCTTCAATCAGCTCCGCGATCGGCGAGCGTGGCACCAGCACTCGATCATCTACCACAAAGTCGAGACCGGCAAAGCGTGCATGGCCCGTCAGATAGGCCGCCGGCATTCGCAGGCGAATACGCTCCTCAAGCAACGCAACTACAGCATCGCGCTCCTCATGGGTCACCCGGCACTGCATGTAATCCAGCGGGGTTTCCCAGGGCAGGTAGAGTGCGTGCAAGACCAGCAGCCGCGACTCATCCCAGGCGTTGTCGGTGCCGTGGCCAAAAAACAGCTCAGCCTGATGGAAGCGGCTCACGCCCCAGCGGACGAGATCCTGAATGCTCTGCAACGCAGCGTGTTCGCTCATGGGTCAATCCTTGTTCTGTTCAAGCCGCCATTCTACCCTGCCCTGCGCCAGCGACCAGCAGGCGATAAAAAAACCTTAACCTACCAGCGAAAAACGCAGGAGGATGACACCGCGCCAAATACAGCGGAGATGGATGATCGGCGCCGCACTGGCGTCGTTTTTTGCCGGGATCACAACGCAGTTGGTATTTCACCGGTCAGCTGCTGTTAAACTCCGTTCTTTGCCTAACGAATAGCAGCATGACACAGGACTCTTTCTCCGACGACGATCTCGACCTGTTCCGTCAGGCCGTCAAGGGCGCCAGGCCCATCAAGCATCAGCAGGCCGATGTCGGCAAGGCGCGTCGCGACCGAGCAAACATCGCCGCCAGTCGCCAGCGCGCTACCGTCAAGCAAAACGAGGTGGTGGTCGACGGCTTGTCCGATCAGTTTGTCATCGACGTGGACCCCGAACAGGAGCTGGCCTGGGCTGCAAACGGTGTTCAGGAATCCCAGCTGCGCAAGCTGAAACAGGCGCATATCCCTTTCGATGGCTCAATCGATCTACACGGCCTGACCATCGAGCGCGCCCGCGAACAGCTTTGGGCGTTTCTCGCCGAAGCGGTTAAACATGAAGTTCGTTGTGTACGCGTGACCCACGGCAAGGCCCGCCGCCTGGACGGGCGCAAGCCCATGATGAAAAGCCACGTGAACACCTGGCTACGCCAGCACGACAGCGTCCTCGCATTCACCTCGTGCATCCCACGCCACGGCGGCACAGGCTCGGTCTATGTATTGCTGCGCAGAACCATGCTTGAAGGAAGGGACGACTGACAAGCAGCTGCAAGCGAGGGCGTTTAGCCTGGCAAGCGCCTCCTTGTCAGCTGACCGCGTTGCAGGGTGGACACACCCCCAGAAGGTGTCCACCGTCATCGTGTCACACCAAGACTACTCTACAAAACCGACAAAACGCGCTACATCCGTCACTTCGCGCCGACGCGACACCACTGCATTGGCCGGAAAACTCTCATCCGGATAACCCATCGCCACACAGATGATGATCACCTGATCATCCGGAATGCCTGCATGCTCGCGCACCACCGGCGAGTGCATGATGCCCTGACTGTTCACCACACATCCAAGACCACGCGACCAGGCCGCGTTGACAAGGCCGTTCACCAGCGCGCCGCAATCAAACTGAGCGATATCACCCTCGCGCAGTTGACGGTCGTAGGTCACGACGATGGATACCGGCGCATCAAACTGACGGAAACCGCGCAGCACCCAGTCCTGACGCTTCTCCTTGTCATCGCGAGCGATCCCCATGGCTTCGAACAACTGCACGGCAATCTCGACCTGACGCTGACGGTGCTGGCCTTCATAGCTACCCGAATCGCGGGTTTCCTTTGAGGGCTTCACGCCGGTAATCATCCGTTCGGTATTCTCGGCCCGAATGCGATCCAGCGGCTCACCGGTCAGCACATGCAGATGCCAGGGCTGGGAGTTCATCGATGATGGCGCCCGTGTCGCCAAGCCAATCACCTCTTCCAGCACCTCGCGCGGAACCGGCTCGGGTTTAAACGCCCGGATACTGCGCCGACCCAGCACCACATCATCGTAATTCATTGTTGTTCTCCCACGACAGGTCCCGCCCGACGTACATGCGTCGGGGCCATTGGCAGCGGACGTTAGCACAGCACAGCATGCAGCTGGCGCGGGTCAGCCAGTTGAAATGGATGAATATCAAATAGATGGATAACGTAAGGCGAGCCGCTACAAGCACACACCGCAGAGCGAACAAAGGGAGTAACCACGCACGCAGCCAATTGAGTCGCAGTACTCATATAACCTCCCCACTCCGTCAACAGCCATCAATCGGGAAGTTTGAAGACTCACAAACCAGCCTGGCATTCGGTGAACATGTCATGAGCACAAGCCGTAAAACGCTGGCGCTTTTCATCGGATTGCTAAGTTGACTACTTAGAACGTTGAGGATCGACCAAATGACGCCTTCTGCTCTTGCGCCGACGAGAGGAAAGTTCTGCAGTAACAACAGAACTCCCCAATCAGCTGGTCACGTATCAGGTCAGAACGACCACTGCATACGCCCCCACACCTGTGGTGTTCGCTCCGTGTCACTGGTGGGATGCTCGCCGCTGCGCCATGCGCTGGTAGCACTGAGCGTCAGTTGCGGGTGGAGTTGCCACTGCGCCCCCACCCCCACACTGCTCAGATTGCGATGGTAGTCGCCGTCTTGCTGAGGGTGACGTTCCAGGCGAGCATAGCCGCCATCCACAAACGCCGTGAACTGCCACTGCGGCCGCCACTGATAACGCAGCTCAACAGTACCGATAACCCCCTCATCCGCGCTGGCCTCACCCGCGGGATAACCGCGAACGGCATAGGGCCCGCCAAGCGACAAATGCTCTGAGCTATCAAGGTTGCCATCGGTCACCTGCCCCTGAATCGCCGTGTACAGACTGAATGGCCCCGCGAGCCGCTGCAGGCGCAGCAGCGAGTACTGCAGCTTGTCATAGCTGCCAAGGTCGGAACTGTCGCCACGCAGATGCCCATGCACCCAGTTCAGGCTGAACGCATTTACGCCACCGCCACCGAGACTGTCGCGCCAATCACCGGACAATCCCAGCGAGACACTTTCAGACGTCTTGTCGGTAACGATCAAGCCATCGAACAGTTCGTCAGTCAGGTCCTTGCGGTCCACCTGCAAGGTGCTGCGCAAGTTCAGCGTACGACTGCGGACCCAAGGGTGACTGACAAACACACCCACGGTGTCCGCGGTCCCGGTCGCGTCCAGGTCGTCAAAATCGCCACCCAGTTCGTAATCCATTTTTGAGGCCACAATACCCGCCCGCGTCCCCCACGGGCTGACCGGCACATCGTAGCGTGCCTGATAGTACAGTTGCTGTTCATCGGAGCCCAACAGAGACAGCGCGAAAGCATCACCAAACCCCAACGGGTTGGCCAAGTACAGCTCTCCGCCCAGACGATACGCCCCGGTGTGGCGATTGCCGTAGTTGTCGAGCGTCACCGCACCACTGACCAGCGGCTCATCTTCCAGCGCCACCACCAGATCAGACTGCCCCGGCTTGGCTCCTGCAGCGAGCGATGATGTCGCGCGTACACCCGGCACGTCATTGAGCAACAGCAGACGCCGCTCCAACGGTTTGAGCTTTACCGCATCGCCAGCCTCCAGCCCGCTCAGCGTCGCGGCAGGCAGCGCGTCGCGCAGGCGACTCGCGTTGTCCAGCGTTACCCGGCCATACTCCCCTTCGGCTATCGCCAGCGTAATCACACCGTCTTCACCAATTTCCTGTGCAGGCACATAGGCCCGACTCACCAGGTAGCCTTGTTGACGGTAGTAAAGCGTAAGGCGCTCCGCAGCCTGATACAGCTCGGCCAACGTCAGCGTCTGCCCCTCCAGATCGGCCAACTGCGCCAGCAGCGCATCCGTCGGCAGTGTGCGATTGCCTTCAATCCGGAACTGCTGCACCGGAATGCGAACGTCGGATTGCGGCGCTGTTGCAGGCACCTCTGTGGGCGCCTGCAACACCGGGTCTGCAGGGGCTGGCAACGCCGGTGCATGATCTTCAAGTATGCGTAAACTGTCGCCAGCCTGCGGCGGCTGTTGCGCCATCGCGGCAGTGGACGGCAGCCAACAGCAGACAGCCAACAACCCCAACCCTTTTGTACTCACTGCGATTCCCTCGATTTATTCCATGACAACAACCGCCAGGCCACACTGGACCTGGCGTTATCCCTCTGATCGGTCTGATCTATTCGGCTTGAGCGTCAGCGCGGCGATTAACCGCCATGGCCAACTGCAGAGTGTCAGTGCCGAACGGCTGCGGCTTATCCGCTGCGCCGGCCTGCAGCTGCTCGGCCGACACCCCAAAGCGCTGCAGCAGCTTGGCAACAGACTGCGCGTGGACGACAAAACGTTGCGGATCGACTACGTTCGCTCCAACCTCGCCAGCCTGTTCCATCAACTGAACCCGCGCCTCAGGGTTGGCTTTCAGGAAGGCCGCCAGCGCCCCCAGCAAGCCCTGAGTGGCAGCATCCGTCCTGCCGGGCTCATCACCTGAAAGGCCCGCCGCTTGCAGCTGCGACGAGTTCAGCCGCAAGGCCAGCGGCCTCCCCGGAGCAGCGGGAACCGTCAACGTGACCGCGCCACCCAACCCGGAAAGATTGAGACCATCGCCCTGCACCTCAAGCTGCAGCGCCTGTTGCTCCGGCGTCGGCAACGCTTGCCCAGCGCCCTGTTGCGGGGCTCGATAGTCGATCGTCTCTTGGTATCCCTGCGGAGGCAGGTAAGCCAGAATGCTGGCCAGAATCTGAATTGGACTATTGAGCTGGTAGTTATGGCTATCAGCGCCATCCAGCACCCCGCTGACGGTCACGGTCTTGCCCTGGCCAATCTCGGCATCAGCAAACCAGGCGCTCAGGTTCACCCGCAGGTCATCCCCACTGACCACTCCGCCCAGCCCCGCCGTCACATCCGCATCGGTGGTGCCATCGTAAATTTTGTTTTGCGCTGCGACGTTGATCAGGTCGATCACCTTGGCGCTGATGTCGGCGGTGGTCGTGACGCTGTTCGCCGACAGGGCGTAGTTACCGGCATCCGCGCCTGACAGCATCCCGCTGACCGTCACGGTTTTGCCGGTACCAGCGTTTTTGTTATCAAACGCCCCGGCGAGGGCCAGTTGCAGATCATCGCCGCTGATGACACCACTAAGATCGGCAGTCACATCCGCATCGGTCGTACCGTCGTAAACCTTGTGCTGCGCCACCGCATTGATCAGGTCGATTACCTTGGCGCTGATGCTGGCAGTGGTCGTGACGCTGTTTGCCGACAGGGTGTAGTTGCCCACATCCGCGCCCGACAGTGCGCCGCTGACGGTCACAGTTTTGCCGGTGCCGGCGTTTTTGTTATCAAACGCCCCGGCGAGGGCCAGTTGCAGATCATCGCCGCTGATGACGCCACCAAGATCGGCAGTCACATCCGCATCGGTCGTACCGTCGTAAACCTTGTGTTGCGCCACCGCATTGATCAGGTCGATCACCTTGGCGCTGATGTCGGCAGTGGTCGTGACGCTGTTTGCCGACAGGGTGTAGTTGCCCACATCCGCGCCCGACAGAGCGCCGCTGACGGTCACGGTTTTGCCGGTGCCGGCGTTTTTGTTATCAAACGCCCCGGCGAGGGCCAGTTGCAGATCATCGCCGCTGATGACGCCACCAAGACCGGCAGTTACATCCGCATCGGTCGTACCGTCGTAAACCTTGTGTTGCGCCACCGCATTGATCAGATCGATCACCTTGGCGCTGATGCTGGCGGTGGTCGTGACGCTGTTCGCCGACAGGGCGTAGTTACCGGCATCCGCGCCCGACAGCAAGCCGCTGACGGTCACGGTTTTGCCGGTGCCGGCGTTTTTGTTATCAAACGCCCCGGCGAGGGCCAGTTGCAGATCATCGCCGCCGATGACACCACTAAGATCGGCAGTCACATCCGCATCGGTGGAGCCGTCGTAAACTTTGTTCTGAGCAATGGCGTTAATCAGATCAATGACTTTCGGTGTCACCGTGAGAGTACCGCCGGTAGCGGTCAGGTCGACGTTGTAACCCGTAGCGTCCAGATCACCGACCTGCCAGGTCAGGGCATAGTCAGCCGCGTCCGCACTTGCGGCCGCACCTGCCGAGACAAGGGTGGGTGCACCGATGTTGCTGGCGTCGTCCTGCGTGAACACATTGCCGTAAATGCCAGCGTCCACAAACCCGCTCAGTGTGTAATCGGTGCCGGCAACCGGCGTGGGGAATATGTCACCGTAGGTTTTGGTGTAGTTAACATTGTCGGTGACCGTGAGGGTGGGCTGCATGGCAAACACATAGCGGTTGCCCGGTGCCGTGACAGCTGGCGAGCCACTCCAGCTGGTATTCCAGAGCGCCTGATTACCGCTGGCCAGACCACCAAAGGTGTTGTCATCCGGGTTATCGCTGTAGATCAGCCAGCGACCATCTGCATGGCTGGTCTGTACAGCAGCACTCCCGGCCTCGTTAATAAACGCGTTACTGCTCAGCACCAGAGCATCGCCCGCCGCATCAGAGGAAAGCACAGCGCCCGCCGCGAGGTGAACATCGCCTTCGGCCTCGACCAGCAGTGCATTGTCTTCCAGTGAAACACTGTCGCTGACGTTAACATCGCCGCTGGCCTTCAGGCTCAGGGTGGCACCCGAAACGTTATCTGCCACCTTGACGCCGCCCAGGGTAGTGATCAACCCCGCTGTCGCTTCGACGGTGCGGTCACCCGTGAGCAGGTAGTAGCTATCACTGATGGTACTAGTCGCCTGAAAACCTATCAGGCCACCGACCCGGTCAGCGCCTGTCACCGCGCCCGTGGCATAGGACTGGCTGACGCTGCTGTTCCTTTGGGCTCCAATCAGGCCACCAACCGCTCTACCCCCAATCACCGTTCCTGTCGCATAGGAGTGGCTGACATGGCTGCCTACCTCCTGAAAACCTATCAGGCCGCCAACAAAATCTCCCCCACCAGTCACCGTGCTTGTCGCATAGGCATCGCTGATGCTGGCATTGCTGCCCCACTGCATACCGACCAGGCCGCCCACAAGTTTCTCCGCGCCAGTCACCCTCCCTGTCACATAGGCATTGCTGATATCACCATCAAATTTATTACCAACCAAACCCGCAACATAGCTCCGCCCGGTAATATCGATATTTTCCAGCCCTACATGGCGGAGCCTTGCGCCATCGGTGTAGCCAAACAATCCAACATAGTCTGTGGCTCGCCGATCAATAAACAGATCACCAATCACATGCCCAAGACCATCTAGGCCGCCGCCGAATCGATTGGCTAAATCACCAATGGGATCAAACCCCGCAGTGCTCCACATGCCCGAGTCATTGCTGCCATTGGCAATGCCGGCATCAATATCAGCTGCAAGGGTGTAGTCTGCCGTCAGATCCAGCGCAGCCAGTTGCAACTGGTGGGCGTTGCGAATGGTGGTGCTGTATTCGCTGTACAAAAACGGCCGGGTGGAGCCTTCGATCATGGCCCAGGTGGGATTGCCGCTGCCGTCTTTGGCTATATACACGTCGCCGTATAGCTGCTCCCAGGTGCCGAGATTTTGATAGGCGCTGTGGTTGTAGCGGTTAGAGGCCGTCACCTCAGCCACGCCGCCAGATGCCCCACTCCCAATCTGCCCGGTGGAGGCGCTATCCCAGTGGCTGTCAACAATCGCGAAGAAGGTTTGGCCAACCAGCCCACCTACGTTCGTGCCCCCTTCCACCGCGCCTGTCGCGTAGGAATTCCTTATGCCGCCACGGTTTAAACCGACCAGACCGCCAATCCAATCATCGCCAGCAACTGAGCCAACAGCATATGACTCACGGATGAGGGCACCTTCCGACCAGCCCACCAGACCGCCAACGTTTTTACTTCCTTGCACACGACTGGTGGCATAAGACTGAGTGATACCGCCATCTTCTTGATGACCAATCAGACCGCCGACATTTTCCAGGCCCTGAACCACGCCGCTGACATAGGATTGGGTGATGTTGCTGTACCTGCTATACCCAACCAGGCCGCCAACATAGCGACTCCCCCTAACATCAACACCGTCCAACCCCACCTGGCGCAGGGTTGCGCCGTTGGTGAAGCCAAACAGACCTGTATGGTCGGATGCATTCCGATCAATAAACAAACCACTGATCACATGCCCCAGCCCATCGAACACGCCACTAAATCGATTGGCGTCATCCCCAATCGGCACAAACCCGGCACCGCTGTTCCAGCCTGCCGTGGCGCTGGCATCAATATCCGCCCCCAGCACATAGTTGCTGGTCAGACCGCTGTTGATAGCTTGCAGCTGTTGCAGAGTGAGGATGACGTTATAGGCGTCGGGGCGATTGCTTGCGGTGATGGCACCCGTGGGCAAGTCATGGCGGTTAAAGACCTGATTGCCCGACAGCCCCAGTAGATACGGCGTGGTCTGATCACCAGCATTGCCCCACACCTCGCCAAACTCGAAACCGGTGAAGCTGTCGGCGGAGAACATTTGTTCGGTGGTCAGGCCCGTGCCACCGCCAGCGCTCGTTGCCTGGCCGGTTGTTTCGGTGTTCCAGTAGCTGTTGGTGATAGAGCTGTAAATAGGGTCCTGATACGCGACCAGACCGCCAACCTGAGCCGCCCCCGTCACCGCACCGGTGGCATAGGACTGGCTGATGTTGCCACCGTTCTGAAGCCCGACCAGACCGCCAACCTGATTACTCCCCGTCACCGCGCCGGTGGCATAGGACTGGCTGATGCTGCCATCAAACTGATGCCCGACCAGACCGCCAACCTCTAACGTCCCCGTCACCGCAGCGGTGGCATAGGACTGGCTAATACGACTATTAGCGAAGCTGTCACCGACCAAACCACCAACGCGGTACTCCCCGTTCACTGAGCCACTGACATAGGACTGGCTGACACGACTATTGTATTGCCCGCCCACCAGAGCGCCGACGTAATCCCGGCCCGTAATATCGACGTTCTCCAACCCCACCTGACGCAGCGCTGCGCCATCGGTGTAGCCAAACAGGCCGACAAAGTCTGTGGCTCCCCGGTTAATAAACAGGCCACTGATCACATGCCCCAGGCCATCAAACACGCCCTGGAAACTATTGCTGTAAGTACTACCAAGCGGATTAAACCCCGCACCGCTGTTCCAGCCTGCGGTGGCACTGGCATCAATATCCGCGCCCAGCACATAGTAGCCGGTCAGCCCGCTGTTGATGTCTTGCAAGGCGTTTACATCAGTAATGATGGTGTAGTCGATGACAGAACCAGCACTGCCCAGCTGGGTGCTGAAGCTGCCAGTGGAGGCCAGATTGATGGGCGCCGTGACCCGGTATTGGGCTTCGGTGCCGTTAATCACCCCATCGCTGCTGCCCTGCCCGTATTTCAGCGCCAGACCGGCGGTGCCGCTGGCGTTAAGGGACTCATTGACGTGGATATCACGCTCGGCGCTGAGTGTGAGGGTGTTGTCGTTCCAGCTGACGCTGTCATTAACGAAAACATCGCCGTTGCCGTCGGTGGCGCCATTGACGCTCTGGATCTCGACGTCGGTGCTGGCAAGCTGGTTGCTCAGCGTGGCGCCGGTGATGTCACCGCCGCTGGCGGCGATGGTGAAGTCGTTGGGGTCGATCAGCCAGGTGCCGGTGTCGCCATGTTCAGCCTGCGTGGTGATCTGTGTGCTGTCTGCGATAGTGACGTGAGCGCCGCTGGTTTCGATAAAGCCGCCATCGCCGCTGTCGGGCGCTGAGGCGTCCAGCGTGCCGTCGATAGTGGCGGTGCCGCTTTGCATATCCGCCAGCAGCACGATTTTGCCGTCGCGTTCGGCCACGGTCTGCGCACGAATCTGCCCACTGTTGTTAACCACCGAATCGAGCACCTGATCCGCGGCGTGGGTGGTGAGGTAGACACTGCCGCCATCGGCCTGGATCGCGCCGTGGTTTTCCACCAGGGCATTGAGTTTGCCCTGTTCAATGGTGAGGTTGATCAAACCGTCGCCGGCAAAATCCAGTTGAATTTTTTCCCCAGCGGCCATGGCGACATTGCCCAGGTTGGCGCGGATCACCCCGTCGTTACTCACCTGCCCGCCGAGCATCACCACAGCGCCGCCATCGGCATGGATGGTGCCACGGTTGATCACCGCCTGATTACCGCTGCCCTCAAAACGGTAGTTGCCGTCGACAAAATCCTGATTGTCGATATCCAGCGTGGAGGCCACCAGGCCGCCGACGTTAACGTTGGCCCCTTCGGCAAACAGCACCCCGTTCTGGTTGACCAAAAACACCTTGCCGGTGGCATTGAGGTTGCCGTAAATCGCCGAGGGGTCGTTGCCGGTAACGCGGTTCAGCGCCACGGCGGAGCTGCTGTGTTGGTCGAAGTTGACGGTGTTGCCTTCACCGATGCTGAACGACTGCCAGTCGATAATGGCCTTGTTTGAGCCCTGCTCGATGGTGAGCGTGTGATCACTGGGCTGGCTGATGGACACATCGCCAGCAATCACCTGACCATTCTGCGGCAGGCTGGCCGCCAGCACGGTGCCGGGCGCCGCGCACAGCAACAGCAAAACGCCAGGAGCGCCCCGCCATTGCCCGCCTCGTAGTGTGCCGCTGCCCTGCTTACCTCGCCCCTTGCCGCAGCCACGAGCCAACTCGGATACGGCCTGCCAAACGCCCAGCGCAGCATTGAAAACGGTTTTGAAGATGTGATTCATGGCGCTCCCTTCCCCGGGGGATGTCCGGCCCGGATTGGGCAATGACAGCTCCCCTGCGTGATGATTTCCGTTTGGGCTGTAGGGTAGAGATCAGTGCGGTTGAGAACCACTTGGCGGATATATCATTTTCCGAGTTCTTATCATTTCCCTCGTATTGGCTGCCAAACCGGTGAATTCCGGTAGTATTCAGCCATGATAAAAAAACACGGAAGCGGCACGGAGGTGCCACTAGTTAAGGCAGACATGAGCGGTGGTCAGGCAATCGACCTGCCGGGCATTCGCGGTCGTATGGAACGTCTGGAATTCGCCAGTGGCATAGTGCTCTACCGGATGGAATATGAGGCGCTGGAAGACTGTTCCGTGCAGGTACAGAACAGTTTCAGCGAGCCGTGGATCGGCTCTGCGCTGCATCTGCAGGGCCGCTCCGAACTGGCCTACCCCGACGGCAAAACCTTTACGCTGACACCGGATTCGGCACTGTTGATGCGGGTTGACCCATCAGGCAGCCGCTTTCATCTGTTCAAGGGGCAGCTCATTCGCCATGTGGGCGTAGCGTCGACCCTGGCACCACTGCAAGCGCGCTTCAACGGCCAACTGCCGGAGCGTCTGTCGCTGTTCCATGACAGCGCGTTTGGCGACTTCCAGCTGGGCCAATCATTCTCGCCCAGCCCGCGCCTACGTCAATTGGCAAGCAACCTGTTCGACAACCACGCCAGAGGCAGCACCCGACTACTGAAGCTCGAAGGTATTGCAAACCTGTTCCTTGCCGAAATCATCGAGCTGTTCTGCGAGGAAAACGATACAGAAGATCGCATTATCGTTTGGGAAAAGCAGGCCCTGAGCGACATCATCGCGCACATCGAAAACAACCTGGATGGCGCCCTGGCCCTGGCCAATCTGGCCGATATGGCAGGTCTGTCCGAGAACCGCCTCGATCAACTGTTTCGGCAAAAATTCCAGCTGAGCTGCGCTGAGTACGTGCGCAATGAACGCATGAGTACAGCCAACCGCTGGCTGGAAACAGGCGAATTGCCCGTGCGTGAGGTTGCCGAGCGAGTTGGCTACAGCCACGTCAGCAACTTCTCTCGCGCCTACCGAGCACGCTTCGGGGAAACGCCGGCACGGACACTGCGAAGAGGTGCATCCAGCAGCGGATAAGGCACTATCTGACGGTGTGCAGGGAAAGGCTGAATCGTCCTGTGCTAGAGTGCCACCTGACTCCAACCTGGGTAACCACCATGCTCGTGTACATTCTCATCGCCTGCGACCGTCTTGATGAAAAGCAGGAAAAAAAGCTCAAACAGAATCTGCCCGAGCTGCAAGCCGCCTTGCAGGTATATGCTGATGAGAACACAGCAACCACGGTAACCCTGATCAACGACTGTGAAAGCGACGACTGTGAAGACTGGCAACTGGGCATCAGCCAACCGATAAAGAAGCCAGTTCACCTCAACCCGCCAGTGAACCTGTTCAACAGTCTGGCCCAGCAATACGACATCGACTGTGAGGTGGGCTATATCGAAGACGACGAGCGCGAAGCCGTCAGCTACTTTGGCAAGCACGAAGGTCGTGGCGAGGCGTTTCTGATTGCCGAATATCTGGGGCTTTAAACGCCCGACCCGCAGCCGCAGCGGCCATTCTCACTCTGGCCGCTGCGGTCGGTAACGCTCTTCGACGAAGCAACACCTTTACCTTGCCGACTGCGGTGCAGACTGAGCAGCCCCACCAGGTTATCGAACCACCATCAAGCATGCTGCCCCGGGGTCTTGCCTCTCAACCTTCAGGGTGCAGCACCACACGGTTACGACCCGTAGCCTTCGCTTCATACATCGCCCGATCAGAACAACTTATTGACTCTTCCACGGATAGAGATGAGCCAAGAACGGTGACACCAAAGGAGGCCGTCACTTGAGCCTGACCAAAACCAAAACGCAGCTTGGAGATGGCTGAACGCAAGCGCTCCATTACCTCCCCTGCCTGAGTAATGGTTGTGCCCGGCATGCAAATGATGAACTCTTCTCCGCCATACCGGTAGATCAGGTCGTAGGGGCGCAAACAGGACTTTACACACTGCACGATTGAAACGAGTACCAGGTCGCCAGCGGCATGACCATACGAGTCGTTTATTTTCTTGAAATGATCAACATCGAGCATAGCCAAGGCGCAGGCTTGTTCCCCCCTTTGCACCAAAGCCTGCTGTTTTCGAAGCTCTGCAAGCAGGCCAGCTCTGGTTTCAATTTCAGTAAGTGGGTCTCGATTTTTAACAGCCTCGGCAAACTTGTGCCGTGCTGCCATTATGTCCAGCCGCATTTTTTCCCGACAGCGCTCAAAGTAATCCCACTCTTCAACCGGAATGACCGAACCAGCTGAAATCAATCGGAGGAATTCGCGCGCAACGCTATGTACCGTCTCGTGCGCACCTTTTAGTGACGTACAGTCAAAGCCCTCGTCAAAAACGATAGCTGAACGGTCTTCAAGCCATTTTCCAAAAGGGCACTGCAGGTGCGCATCAAGACGCAAATCTGCTTGATCTGGTGGCACGCGAGAAACCAATGTTCTCAACAAATTCCTGTACCACTGATCGTGAAGATAAATGGCATGATCAAGCTCAACAATACTTGCCTGTAACTGATGATTCGTTAAGGTGTCCACATCGATGTCTCTTTCCAGGTCTGACGCCCAGTTGGGGGACGGACTTTTAATCGCTAGGCGCCGAAAATATCGACCAAACCTAGAGCGAACGCCAGCAGCCGCTTGTCAAGCACTTGAGTTTTTCCAGGCCCGATAAAGGCCTGCAATGTCCGATGAACACAAAAAAGGCATCGCCCCTTTGATGTCGTCCAGCGGCCAATCCCACCACTGCATTTCCAGCAACAGGGCAATCTCCTGCTCTGAAAAACGTTTTCTTATGGCTTTGGCCGGGTTCCCTCCCACGATCGTATAAGGTTCAACATCCCTGGTCACCAGAGAGCGGCTGCCAATGACTGAGCCATGCCCAACCTTAACGCCAGGCATGATCATTGCCTCAGAGCCAATCCACACATCGCTTCCTATGACGGTATCACCCGCAGGCTGGAAGGCATCAACGGCTTCAGAAAAAGCAGGCTCCTCACTCATATAAAAAAAAGGAAACGACGTAACCCAGTCGTATCAGTGGCCTTGATTGCCCGCCATGATAAAGGCGGCGCCAGTTCCGATGGAGCAGAAACTGCCAATAATCAATTTATCGACATCATCACGATCCGGCAGAAGATAGCGGGCGCAATCATCAAATGAGTGTCCATGGTAGTAGCCTGAATAATAACTATAACGACCTACCTGGATATTAGGGTTCTTGACCTGCTCCGTGAGTAATTTCCCTTTGAATGGGCTATCAAAATAATTTTCCATGCGATCCATACCATAATCCGGCAGCAAAATTATGGCGCTGCCACTGCCTTGGGCGGCCGCCAGAATGGCTACAACAAGTTATTAAGTGACGCCAGGCTGTCAGCACCACCTTCAAGCCGAATGCACTCGGCAGACTCCCGCTCCCAAGGCGCAGCAGAACGAGTATGCAGGTGAACAGAAACCTGCGACGCGACAGGCTCTTCGAGCAAACCTGCCGGGATCCAGACCATTGAGCTATTCGACACATTATTGGGAACCGGACTTCCGCAGATAGAGCAAAAGTCACTTCGGAAACCGCTTTTTCTTTTATAGGACGTTATAAGCCCTTCACCTGAAAGCCAATGAAAAGCGGCACGTTGCACAAAGGTGGCAGCGTTGGCCGCTGCTCCAGTCGCTTTACGGCACAACGAGCAGTGACATTGATAGAGGTTTCGTATTGGCTCTTCAATTTTGAACGTTACACTGCCACAGAGACATGCTCCTTTCATCAACAGCCCCTTTTATACTGATTGCCAAACCAGAGGAAGAAACTGAGCTCGTCCTGCGAACCCGGAGGTTAAACCAGAAAGCAAGAAAAATGCCACGTACCTCCTTTAAACTTGTATTTCTTGTGATGTCCAACCGGCGAATTTTCAGGCCGATTGTCTAAAAGGCTTTGCGCACAACTCAGCAGCCCCGCCCCTTTCAGTCTCAGCGCGAGATCAGACAAACGTGCCTGTTCGCGCACGGTCTACGCTCCTTAGCGCTCGGCTGCAACTACGATGGTGTTGAAGCCTTCCTCTGGCGCGGGTGCCACAAAGTGCCTGGTAACCACCTCAAACATTTCCTCAGTGTCCGTTGCCGCCCGCTGAGGCTGCTCCATTCGCCGTTTGGCGATTTGCTTCAAGCAGGTCTCATCAGACTGATCAATGTAAATCAATTCATGTGCAGCCTGAATTTCAGAAAAAATGCTCTTAAACCACGCCCGCTGTGAAACCGTATTTGCCGGGAAGTCCATTACCACGTTAGTTCCGGTTGACAGGATCGACTGAACCAACTTCTTAATTTGGGGCTTTAGCAGCCCGGAATACGTTATGTAATCGTTCAAGGTTTTAATGCGATCCGGGTAAATGGCTGCAAGCCACTCGTCTTCCGACAGCAGTACCGCATTTCGTTCCCGGGAGAGTTCGCGCGATCGTGTGGACTTCCCTGCCCCCATTTTGCCGCAGAAAAATATTAATACCCCTGATTTCATCACCTACCTCTTAGTATCTGACATCCGCGCTGTAACCAGACTGACTGCAGCCTGTTACTTGACGCGATTGTCGACAGGTTGATTGTCACACGGCTCAAGATACTCAGAAGAGAGCTCGATGCCTTGATCTGGCCGATAAGTCCATTGCCGCACCCAATCCGGCCCTGCATCAGAAAAGCCACCACGCGATGGAAGCTCAACTTCAGTACCGTTGAACTCACCGCTAGTCAATATGGCTTTCAGGATAAGAACCCGTCCGGTTTCGCCACGCGGATACTCATAGACACCGGTAATATCTAATGTTGTACCGACGTTAACCGGGGCAATAATACTTCGTTGCTTTTCAAATAAGAGCTTTTTAAATAACGTTTCGTCCCATGTGTTTTTTGCATCAAGGTACGCCGCCCACGACTTGGGATACTCATAATGATGGGTGTGGTGGTCAACCTCGTAGGGCGCCGGATCAAACCCCTGGATGCCAGTACAAAACGTGCTGCCTCCAAAACCACTCGCGTCCAAATCTGCGCATCGAGCCTCATACAGAAAGGCGGGCTTTACTGTGACATAACAGGTTGCCAGGGTCTCAGCATTACGCACCTCATTGCTGCGGTCGACAATGCCGTATGCACAACCACCCAGCAGCAACGCAACAGAAAATAGAGCTATTTCTTTCATAACCTTGCCATTTGATATCTGAAAAATGTGTTAACACTCAACCCAATATTATTTACAGCAGCCTTTCCATTGAAAAATTTACCAGTGATATCTTATTTCGCTTAACTTCATTTTCCTTGATCACCGAAAACCCACGGCGCTCGAAGAAAGGCTTGGCAATGAGTGAAGCTTCAACGTATAAGCGTTCCATATTGTTAGCCTTTGCACGCGCAAGCAGATACTCATACAACGCGGAGGCAACACCTCGCCCCTGAAAATCCGGATGAGTATAGGTACAGTCGATATGACCATCAGCATCCAATTCGATAAAGCCAGCAACGCGACCTTCAATTAGCGCGACAAAGGGCTTTTTTATATTCAACCGCTCAAGCCACATCTCATAGTCAACAGGCGCAGGAGCCCAGGCCGCTTTTTGCGCAGACGAATACAACAACGAGTCAATCGCATGAACAGACTGGTAAAACAAGTCCGCTATATCCCTTGCCTTATCTGAGGAATAATCTTTTATTTTTATAACATTACGCTCGCCACTATAAGCAGAGCCTGGCGTCTTTGCGCCCGGTGCAGAACTCAGTACGTCACCGGGAGTCTTGTGACACATCTATCGCCTCTCCAGAAAAAAGCAGCCAACCCAAGTAGACATACACAGAAGGTCGTTACGCACTACCCCTGCTCGCTAAAACGGTTTCCAGCAACTCAGTCAATACAAGCGGCTTGAAAAGCGCCCTATTCCTGCGCATATCTTCAAGGGACCACCAGGCCCATCGTTGTATGGTGGCCTTTTCTTCTTCGGTCCACGAGGCCGCGAAAAGCTCATCTTCCGACTCGCACTGAACAAGAAAATACTGCTCTTGCCATATAGCGGGAACCGACAATGCCACGGCAAAAACATCCTCACGCTCCAGCACCAATTCCCCTATCGCGCACTCAAGCCCCGTTTCCTCGTAAAGCTCTCTCTTGGCTGCCTCCAGGTACGTTTCGCCCTCTTTGAGCTCTCCGCCTGCAGTCGCCCAGAAAGGCTCTGCGCAATGCTCATCTTTGTATTCAAATAAAAGCAACTGATCCAGTTCATTTACGATCAGTAATCGTGCGCACTTTCTGACGTCCATCACGCTCTCCATCTCACAGCCCCTCTTGGCGATCGCCGTCGCCGCACCGACTCTCCGTAACCCAGCCTTGCCTTTGTCTACTATATACACAGGCCTGCCCAGCGGCCGATGGGCCTGCGTCAGATCCAAAACCCGTCATTCACTACGTACCAGACGCACAGCCAGTGCAAACCCTTCACTGTGCGCATCTACCGCTCCATCGAGAAAATCGATGAAGTAAATGAGTTGGGGCATTTCCTCAAAGTGGGTTTCACTCCAGTAGGGTGCCCCCTCTCCGAAATCGGTCACCGCTGGAAACACGGTGGAGTTGATCGCAGGATTGACACATTGCGGTTCGACGATGCTATGAAGCTCAGCAATCGTTGGAAGTCCCCAGCCGCCGCCCATCTCCTGCGCAAACTGTTTCGCTTCATCCAATCGCATGAGCTTCGCGTCACCGGTACAGCCAGCATCACTCGACCAGGCGCTACCTGCAGTGCAGCGGCTCCACGTTAATCCGGTCTGCTGGTCATAGGCTTCGCCACCATTGAGGACAAACCGCGACGATGGCCTACGATCACTGTCAGTTTCGTCACAGGCAGCCAACGCCGCACCTGAGGCCAGCCATAACGCAAGTATTGAAAATGTTTTAACGCTTTTCATGATTGAGTACCTGATATCTAGCGGAAAGGCATCCGTACACGCAGGTCGCGGATGCCAACACGAAGGAGCAGAGCGATAGGCCGCAGAGCATTTCGCATCGAACAATCTCGGCCAAGGGCAAAATATGAATGAGCAAAAAAGCCTGAGTGATCCGACTTCCCTTGTATCTGGTGAGGTCAGACTACAACGTCTCGGCAATTGAGGTCGTTACAAGAAACACCCGTCCTAGAGCGGCTCATTACACCTAATCATACCGGTTGGCGGCAGTCATATCAGCGCCTACGTCTAATCGATTTAGCTAATCATGGAGATCCAATTGCCTTTCGCTGGATGCCCACTGGCCTTATCGCGTACCAGCTGCGACTGAGCCTAGGTCAGTGGGCGCATTAGATGATGCGCTTGCGACCGCCCAACGCGGCGACCAGTCCGGTGCCGCACTGAGTTAGCGACAAAGGCCACCAATCCACTCTGCCGCCGAGCGTCCGGCAGGGTCGACATATAGCCCCACCAATTGCCTGCCCCAGGATCGTGGTTCAGCCTGGCAACCGCGCAAAGGCTGGCACCGCTTCTAAAGCGTCATCCCACTCCGCCTTACTGGAACAAAAGATATGTGCCGTCGGCAGCATAGAGATCTCAGTGTCCAAACACCCGGCAGGAACAACGAGCAGCCCTGCAATCTGAGTGTTTGGCAATGCTGAACCACACAACGAGCAAAAACTCTTGTGATGCTGAGTACCAGCAAGGGTAAAGGACACGACAGCATCTGCACCAGACAGCCAAGATAAGCTAGCGGATGTTGAAAATAGATTAGCTGCGTGAGCCGACCCGGTATCTTTTTGACAATGCTGGCAATGACACAGATAAAAGCTTTCAAACGCGCCGGTCATCTCAAACGTCACCGCGCCACACAGACAAGAACCTAAATAATCAGCCATGCCCTACCTCCTTGTTTGGCCTGCAGATAAGATACCCATGCCGAAAAACCAACATAATCAAGCAGTTTTCCGCGCTTTAATCGCATATAACAATGGGACCTGATTACCCTTATGCAACATCTGGTACCCCTGGCCCGGAACAAAATCCAGCCCCTCAAAGCAGTTATAGGGGCTATATGGATATTCGGTAAAGGACTCAACACTCAAACCAGCACCGATTAGAGCACTTAGAACATCACTGATTGAATGAGACCAGGTCACCGTTGTAGACGTCGCTCCATCACAGTTTTCTGTGTATGTGCCCTCTTCTTCGATATCGGGCTCGCCTGTCGAGAAATACGAGTACCCAGACAGCAACTCATTAAATGGGTGGAACTCAACAAGGTGGAACTCACCACCGTGTTTCAACGCAGCAGAAATGGTCGCCGCCCACCCGGCCAGATCCGGCAACCATGACAGCACACCATATGACGTAAACACGATATCAAACTGCTGCCTATTTTCCGCACCAAATCGCACAACATCACCTTCAATAAAGGTGGCGCGCAGGCCTAACGATTGTTTTAGCAAATTTGCTTCGGCTATCGCATCAGCCGACAAATCAACACCAGTAACATCAGCACCCAGCCGAGCCCAAGACAAGGTATCCTGACCAAAGTGGCACTGCAGATGCAACAGCGTTTTGCCCTCAACATCTCCTACTTGCTCCAGCTCTACGGGATTGAGCGAACACTTGCCTTTTTTAAAAGCGTCGACATCATAAAACGCCGATTTAACATGAATTTTCGTGCGTTTATCCCACGCACTTTTGTTCAAACTCAAATAGTCCATTTTTCACCTAATAAACACTGCACACATAACTCCAAAACCGAAAAATTGACACAACAGAACAGCCAACCTTCCCAAATTCACAAAAACCAATCCGATTCATCTAGCCATCCAAGTCAAGCGCGCCGCTAGGCGTTCGACTTAACAAATGCCTTATACCACTCACCGGTAAGAACAAATTTCGGAAAGGTATATAATTGCTCAAACAGTATCCGCAAAACTGCATTTCTGAAACCGGAGAATGGCACCGCAGAATGCTGCTCCTTGCCATGACCCACACCTTGCAAAGCAAATGACACAACCATCAATAGCAGTGCCGACAGCATTAGTGGCCATTTTAAAAAAACCAGCGAGACCAAGAACAGGATGAAGCCAATCACAAACAAAGGAACAAATATAATATGAATCAATAAATTGCTCCTTGATTGGTGAAATTTTGAATACCCATCCCACTGCCATTTAAGTAATTCATCAATTCGCATATTTCCTCCCTGATTAGCTCATACCCTGTTGTCGGGTAGACTTGCACACCTCAGAACCAGACCAACCCGTTGTAAGGCACGCTCTGCAGCTCAGCCAGACGTGTCGCCAGTGTGCCGCAATGCAGTTCGAGGCGATGGCCGTTCGGGTCGAGTACATAGATAGACTCACCCTCGCTGGCATTCTCCTTCCACTCCACGACACCGGCCTGCTTCAGTGCTGTGCGCAACCTTCGGAGTTCTTCCTCGTTAACGCTGAAAGCAACATGCGTGTAGTCCTTCGCCGGATGAGATTGACCTAAGCTCAAACATAGCCACGTATCGCCAGCCGTTAGGTAAGCGCCTGCGTCCCAGACAACATGCAGCTTCATCCCCAATAGGTCACGGTAGAACGCGATCGACGATTGCAGATCCCGAACCGCGAAGGTGATGTGATTGACGCCGGTAATCATGCGCAAAACCTTGAGAAGGCGCATTGCCCCCAACTGAATTCATAACACTAGGATAAAAGCCGCGAATTGCTATCCCCGGCGTCGTGCCGCAGGCCTGTAATAGACCGAAACGAGTTGTCAGACATCATCACTGGGCGGAGAAGCAGAGCTGCCTGCCAGTATTCCACCATCGATATTCATTTCAATCCCAGTGACATATTTTGCTTCGTCCGATGCCAGGTATAGCGCCGCATAGGCAACATCCTTTGGCTCTCCCATGGTCCCGAGAGGGATCTCAGAAGCGATAACCTCTATTGCCCGCTCTCGCTGCTCACCTTCGCCCAACATAGCATCCCATATTGGCGTATAAATGGCGCCGGGGTGGATAGAGTTACACCGGATAGGGTAGTGCTTTTCAGCACAATAAAGCGCAACAGATTTTGTGTGGTTACGGACAGCGGCCTTGCTCGATGCATAGGCCGTCGCAAAGGGGATGCCGATTATCCCTGACCTTGAAGAGATATTAACAATGCTTGCAGATAACGAGGCCTTCATAAGCCGAATGCCGTATTTGCAGCCAAGTGCTACACCGTCCAAATTGACCTGATGGACTGCGTGCCAGCTATCAATATCCAGGTTTTCCGGGTCGTGTGGACCAGACGTTTCCAGGATTCCGGCGATGCCCGCATTATTCACCAAGACGTCCAGACCGCCATACTCGGCGCTGATCTGTCGACTTGCTTCAATCCAGTCAGCTTCCTTGCTTACATCAAGATGGATATATCTGGCACATTCTCCGAGCTTGGCGGCGACTTTCTGGCCCAGTTCATCCTGGATGTCTGAAACAATAACCATCGCACCTTCTGCTGCAAAAAGCTCAGCGATCGACTCACCGATCCCTCTTGCAGCCCCGGTTACCAATACTCTTTTTCCTTTAAGTCGCATTACGCTAGCTCCTTGCCGCCACGTACCGATTAATTTATAGAAACGGGATCAAACGCCGGCTTTGTCCAACAAGAATTTCGCAACAGCTCGATTGAAAACCGCGGGTTGATCCATCATAGGCAAGTGCCCGGCATCTTTAATGCTATACAGCTCAGCATCAGGCATTATCGCGACGGCTTTGGCAGCAAACTCAATGGGGAATAATCGGTCATTTTCGCCCCAGATCATTAAAGTCTTGTTTTGTATTTTGCGTAGTACTTCTTCTGTAAGGGCCGAGACCGCTGCACCTCGCCCTTGGGAAAAAGCCTTTTTGCCGCCCGCAGCCTTGAGCACCTCAACCGAATAGCGTCCGTGATTCGGATCACGGTTATCGGGGTTAAACAGGATATAACGGGAATAAAAGCGATTTGCCCATAACGATGGCAAGGTATTCAGCCACAGCATGCCGACAATAGACATCAAGGGCGACTTTGCTCCTAGCCCACCAGAATCGATGAGGACAAGCTTGTCCACCATTTCCGGGTTATCGAGGGTAAATTGCAGGGCAATGGCGCCACCTTGAGATAACCCGACGATATGAGCCTTAGTGATGCCAAGGGCATTCAGAAACTGCTTTAACCAACTAGCGAAGTAGGCTCTGTCATAGCTCGCATCGGGTTTGTCAGACTCCCCGTAACCTACAATGTCCGGTGTAACAACACGAAAATGTTGTGCCAGTGGGCCAATGGATGGATACCAGGTAACAGCCCCTGCCCCACCGCCGTGCAGGCAGATAACCGGAAATCCAGCACCAGCAGATAAATAGGCAGTGTTCACCGAGCCGGCCATCACGTTTGCCTGAGTAACTGAAGCACCAATACGGTCGATCAGAGCTTGCCTATAATCCAGCTTGCGCATGTTTATCAAGCCCCTTTGGATACCGTACTCAGCAGTTCAATAAACGCATCTATCTGTTTATCGTCCAACGGCTCAAACAGAGCGACTGAGGCTTGCTCAAATGAAACCTGGGCATCTTCGTAAACTTGCTTTCCCGCAGCCGATAACCGCACCAGGCTGACCCTCGCATCGCGAGGGCTTTCTTCTTTTTTAACCAGGCCTATTTTTTCCATAGGGTTAATCAGGCGGGTTATACCCGACGGACTCAAACCGACCTCTTCCGCAAGGTCGCTACGGCGCATCGTCTGCGTTGGTGCCACATACAGTTGATTCAGTACGAGGTACTCGGTGACACCAATACCATGCACGGAGAGCGCACGGCCCACCCTCTTCTGGATATTGCTGTTGAGGCCAATGACACTGCTCACCAGACGGCTTTCTTTTTTATCGGACACAGCAAATTCCTTGCAACATGCTTGAGCACGCAAATTTAACGCCTATATAATTGAGCAGTCAAGTACTTGGCAAGAAAAAACAAACAGGAACGCATTTGCCCCCCCCCCAGGCGCCTGCTACCTCAGCGGCTGGTTGGCTGCCCCTGCGACCGACGTATCAGGTAGAAGAGCATGACAGGCGGATGTACTCAGACGTGCCGAGATAGTCGCCTACGAGCCGTTCGGCGAAAAAACGAGAGAACAACATGCGCCGAGATACCAGAAGCTCACTACAGGATCAGAAACCTCCGGTACCTATTTAGCCAGGGCGCTGCGCAAAGCCCAACTACAAGGCACCGTCAAGTTGAGCGGACTGTCAGGCTGCAACCACACTCCAGCCAGCCGGAGATGGGCGATAGAGCAACCGGGACAATGCATGAGTATCTTCAAAATTCATTTGCCCAATCACCTTAGTGAGCGCCGTAATACCTTTGGAGTCCGCTGGTGCGTATAGAACGATATCTCGATGTGGGAAGGCAACTGCAACCGGGCAGCCCATCTCCTTTTCGATTTGCTGCCACAGCGCTGGATAAAGAATGGTGCATGCAGCCATGTTCTCAGGAGCAGCCAGCTCATGGATGGTGCCGTCCGTCCCGACGTGAATCTTGCGCATAGCCTCAAGCCCATTTGTCTCAGCCAGCCGACGTAAATCAGCTTGCGCCAGATTATGGTCTCTCAGATTGGCGGGGGTTACCGATATGTAACTCGGGCCAATATCAATGGCATAGGACAGATACAAGTCCCCAACAAGCGCCTCAGTCACCGGTCGAGATTCATCGGTCATACCAGGAATACTGTCAATGGCAACAAGGAAGTTCTTGTGCTTAATTCGAGGAACTACCACTGGTGTTGGGTCGACGGGCTTTGGCTTCTTCTTGAAGAACGAAAACATGGATTGGTCTCTTAACGCTGTGTTAATGGCGCTCGCAAATTTCGCACGCCACGGAAGTATGCGCTGATACGGCATTCACCAGACGTACAACTAGCACGAAGGCTGACGTTATCTATATGCCAATGGAAGATGAATGATATTGATGTCATCCCTTGGCTGTCGCGACACAGCGGCATGCCATGAGCAAAAAGTAACGTCGCCTGCTGCTTTGGTAAAGGACAGAAACCACTCATGATTAGCTGAGAGGTTGCGGCGCAACCGCCCTGCTCCGCTGGTTGCGCCATCTAGCAGGGCCTGCCCCAAAAGACCTTTAGCGCCCCATCTCGTCGATGCGCCGGTATGCAACAGGCTCCTGAGCTAAAGCCGATGGTCAACCCGGCGGATAAACTGGCGATATTAAGAAACGCTGGCGGTGTTGCTATAGCTGCCAGCGTGGGATGCCACTCTCAGGCTTCAGGCTCTGCCGTCTCCGACACCTCGAGGAAACGCTGCCAAGCCTGCTCAACGGCGGACTGCTGTTCTTCAGTCAGCGATTCAAGCAAGTAACTCCGGCGACGTTGTTCAACTGTCATAACCTGATATGGGTTGGCTGCTTCGAACGCCTGCATTTCTGGAGAATCGCCAGATATTGGCGGATAGAAGTTAGACGCGCTTGCATTGAGAATGGCGTTTTCCGGCTCCATCAAAAAGTCGATGAATTGGTAGGCAAGGTCTGGGCGTGAGGCGTTGCTGGGGATCGCCAGAGTATCAATGAAAATGCTTGAACCGGCCTCCGGAATCCAGAATTGCACATCCGGGTTCTCCTCCATCGCAAACAGAGCGTTGCCCCCCCAGGTCAGCGCGACACAAATTTCATTCTTAGCCAGTGCCTCAACGTGTTCCCAGTTATTAATCTCACTCATGTCTTTGCGCAGATAGTCAATCGACTCAAAGGCATGAGCAATTCTTCGGCCGGTGCTGCCTGATAGACGCCGTCCATGGAAGTTGAGGAGTACCGAGGCAACTTCTTCTGGCGCTGCCAGCATGCCCAGACCACAGGACGCAAGGCGGGAAGCATAGGATTCTGAGAACAAAAGCCCCCAACTGTGCGGCACGCTCTCGCCTAACGCGGCTTCGGCCATGGGCACGTTAACGGCCAGCCCGTTGGAGCCCCAAAGGTAGGGTATTGCGTGTTCGCTGGCGCGTGGAATACTGGCGAGGACAGATACCAGCCACAGATCCAGGTTGTCATAGTTTTTCAGTTGACTGCTGTCGATAGGCATCAGGGCCTGGTCAGCGATCAACTGCTTCAGCATGTAATGAGAGGGCACAACGATGTCGTAAGCATCGCCACTACCCATCGCCTCCATGAGCTCCTGCCCCTCTTCAAACGTCTGGTAATCGACCCTAACCCCTGACTGCTGCTCAAATTTTTCCAGCAGCGTCGGCTCAATGTAGTCATTCCAGTTCAGGACGCGAATCACGTCCTCAGCATGCGCCTGACTCACTGCGCACAAGGCGACGATGCAGAGCAGGTACTTCATAGGTAAGTCCTCATTTTTTTACTTGGAAAGACGTAAAGCTCAACGCTGGCTTTTATGGAGCATGTCGTCCTGTTTGCAATCGATGTTTGGCTTGCGACTGCAAGGGCGTCAATCAACCAAGCCCGTGATATTAGACTCTAGCGCCGACCGCATCAGCTTGCGCGTTTTTTTAGTGTGAAGCAGTACCAAAAATGATACCGGCCAGAAGACTTACTTAACGTCTTCATCCCAAAGAGACTGACTTTCGAGCATCGCCAGCCCCCCATTATTCGCATTCACAGTCAGCTTCACTGATAAAGTTCCTGTTATTTCAATCCAGTAATCTTTTGGATACGGCCAACGGGGCTGCATAATGAATCAACCTGCACCTGTGTATCGAAGCAACGGCCCCAATGCAGGCCATAATCATCGACCTAGTGTAGCGAAACTCGGCGACCCAAAAGGTAACGCTGCTGTCGCGCCAGCGAGTCATTTCATAGAAGACTATAAAAAACATCCAGAGCCAGAAATAAAAAAACCGAAACAATGAATAGTGAAAGGTAATAAATTACCCCAAAAAACTTACCTCTACCTATGGTTCCGAACGCTGAAATTCGCTTGACTTCACTGTCATACCCCCTGCAAACCAGGTTATACATGACCACATAATATAGTGAATACATCGGCACAATAGTAAAGAGAACCATCCGCCCCATGCCTTTCCCATATATTATCGAAACAGCCAGGAGCAAAAAAACACAGCCCATGAATCCATACGCACTTTTTTGTACAATCAAATCTCGCGTTTTGTCGTTCATTTATATCGACCTGTCGCGAGGCTCACCACAAGCGCAGCCCTGCTTAAAAAGCCTGTTATATTCAACACCATCGCATTCATAGCCTGACCCCATTACCAACCAATTCAACACCCAAAGCGTTTTTCATTTAATCAAGCAAAGTGACAGACTTGGATATACTCACTACGCCCAAAAAAATACCTTTACTAGAAGGTCTCAGCAACATTATTCCAACAGAGGACGGCACGCGCACCAGCGTCTCGATACACGCACAAAGAAGCAGACATAAAAATCTGATTTGTGCCAAATTTATTTGCGCTATCGCTTCATACTCCACCAGAAAATTAGTTTTGCCCAATAATTAAAATACGGGTTACCCCATAATAACTTAGCGAGTCTCACTCCTCGGAACCGGAGAGAATCTCCCGCGCCTTTAACGCCTCAGGACTGAATGTATAGAATATGAAAGCCTTTGCGCAGGGAGCCTGCAATACGGTCAATGTTTGCTCTTGAGGTTGCACGATAGTTGCGCTTGGGCCTCGAAGCGGAGGGCTTTCAGCATGAGGATCACGCAATGCGATCAAAAATGGGCCTTCTCCCATTTTCTCCGGCTCGCCGAATGTTGAGTTATTCCAAGTAACGGTAATGACATCAGGCGCCTGTCCGAGCAAAACCTCATCCACTAAGACGTTAAAGCGTGCGTAATCGGTCAACCATTTTTTTTGACCTGATATGAGTTCTCGGTATTCCGGGCTCAACTCGGAATTTGCAAGGGTGCGCTCCCTATGCATCCGGGCTTCTTGGTCCAAAATGATTTCATAATTCGTGATCCTGCCGACGACGACAACACTAGCGTACGTAATGTCTTCGAGCTTAAGCTCAGCCATGCTCCGGCATGCACTCGCAGGTTTCGCAACTATTAATATGAAAAGAAACAGCACCGTAGCATATAGTCGGTTTCGCATTACCCCCCTCCCTGCAGACCCTCGCAATACGCCTTGAGGCCTTCCACTCGGGCTTTAACGACCCGCCGGAAATAGCCGCACGCCAACCTTTCCGACAGTTTAGGTAAAGTCCAGGGCTTGATCTGAATTGAATAGCGAAAGGTCACCTGTGTTGTAGTTGGATCCACCTGCTTGAATACCCAGCTTCCGGCAAATGTCTTAAGGAAAAGAGGGCCTCTGACCATCACGATTGCGGCACGGTGTGGTGGCGACACCTGCACAAACTCGACTTCCATCCGCAGGCCAGACCGGGCTACCACCAGCGTTCTAACACCAATCGCAACGTCGACAGCACCAGCACCGCCAAGCAATTCAATTTTTTCAGGGAACGGATCCCATTGATAACGAATAGCGTAATCCTGCGATGCCTCATAAACGCGGGCAACCGGAGCGTGTACGATACGTTCGAGTTCAACGATAGCCATGCAGACAGCAAACCTCCGGGACCACAAGCAATGCTATTTTCCGACGTAGGCAGCAGGCGTCTATTTGGCGGTGATTGCCTGGCTAGTAGCGCACCTATAGCGGCGTCGTTTCTTCGCGATAGACCGACAGGCCACGCGCGATGTAGTTGGCCAGCGCGTTGGGGTGATCAAACGTACAGCTCATAGTACCCCGCAATACTTCCCCGGTAGTAAGCCACCCAGGTCCGCAGTGAGTTGCTTTCCACGACCTCACGCCACTGCTCATCGCTCCAGTCGTCCAGGTCGCCCCACTGCCACTCAGCGCCAACGAGGTTGTAGAGAAACCTGTTGAACTGATACTGCGGCTCCTCGCACTCAACCACCGTCAATTCAGCGGGTAGCGGAACAGGCTTCTGCGCACTCGGTGAGTGCATTTCCAGGAATGTGGTTTTGTAATGCGTGCTACCCATCTCTCAACCGGCGTGCTCTTCAAACAGTTTCATCGCAAGCAGGCCATGCCCCACCGCAGCCCCCGCACGTAGCGCAGAAGCGATAAATACAGTTTCAGCCAGTTCTTCCTTGGTAGCGCCGGCCTTGACTGCGTTTTCGACGTGAGCATCGATGCAGTAGGAACACTGCGTCGATAGCGCGACGGCGATGGACATCAGCTCGCGAGACTTCTCCGGGATGGCACCGTCTTTGCGCTCGGCGCTGGCTTTGAGATTAAGGAAGGCTGTCGCTTCCTTGTTGGCGGCCTGCATTAGTTGCTTGGCGTAAGCCTTGTCGCCACGGGATTGGTAGTCGCTCATGGTGTTCCTTCCTTGTTGTTGTTTTCAATCCTGCCGAGGGTACAGCTGCCGCCCTGACCTGCCCGCGCTCACAGTGGCCATGGCCATTAGGCCATTGACATGCCAAGCAACAACAGCAGTACGGCACCAACGATGGTGAGCCCGGAGAACACGGTCCCCAGGATTGCGAATATCTTGTTGCGCCCCTTCTGAACCAGGCCGCCAATACCCAGGCCAAAGCCGACCAGCGACATCCCCATAAAGAGGAACAACAGCAGACCGACAACAATTGCCGCCGCGGACTCCTCATCCATTCCGCCGGGCGTGGTGGTCTCCAGCACACCGGCAAAAATGATGAGCAAAAAGATCAGAATCGCCGAAACGATGCTAAGCACAAATGAGGCGATACCAATGCCGGAGTGTTTCAATTCGTCCATAAATTACCTGTCAAATTTCAGCATGAAAGCACTTGGACTCAGCGGCGGAAAAGTCGCACAAGCCACAGCGCAAAGAACAATGATGTCAGCGACACCTGGCCGGCAGATAACGGCTTTCTACCGTGGATTCAGTGCAACTCCAGGAGATACCGGAGCCCGAGAACGACGGCACATAGATAAGGGAACCGCTAAGACCAACACCCTTGGCTGGCGTCACAACGATCACCCCGGAATTTACCGCAACGGTGCCCACCGATTCGGAAGTGACAAGATCAGCGACGGGGAGCTGGTTGAGACTGGTCGGCCAAGCATCATGTTGCTGAACGTACTCTTCGACAATCGGCATCAACTGCGTCGCGACACTATGCGAGTCTTGTAGTTTCGCACGATAGGTGTAGTCCTGATAGGCTGGCAAGGCGATGGCAGCAAGTATGCCGATACCGGCGATAACCAGAAAAACAAGCAGCGCAATAATGACCACGCCGCCCTTCTCCGTGCCGAGCGAGAGCCCCTGATTGTATTTTGCGTTCCAACTCTTCTGAGAGGTTGCGAGGAACACAACACCCTCGATGAACCCAACCAAAGACGGGATGTAGGTCCAGAAAAACAGCAGGTAAAACACGCCCCACCATTGACCGAGATAGAAGCGATGTATGCCAAACATGCCGGTAAACAACGCCAGTGCGCCTGCAGCTACCCGACTCTTGTAGACAAAATCGCTTTGGATAGCTCCGCAACTACGGCATTGAGGGGTTTTGTCGGCCATTTCCACGCCGCACTCAGAGCAAAACTTGGCCATTCCCTTTCCCTGTCCCTTTGTTGTTATTTATTCCTGATCGGGTGCTGAGCCCTTTTGCCGCCCTATCACCCTGGCCGCCTGGCACATCACGACGTAGCAGCGATCATTCCGACAGCGACAAACCACAGCAGCCACAATGCAATACCGATATAACCAAGGATCAGACCGGTGAGCGCCATGCCGTCACCCGACTGGGTCCCGCCGCTGTTCTTGATCTGCGATCTGGCAATGTGTCCGCACACGATTGCGATGAGAGAACCAAAGATAAACAAGCCAACAATACCCGATACCAGGCTGATGATCGCCAGCGAAGACGTCGTGGCAACTTGAGGTTGCTGAGCAGCCTGGGGAGTAGCCTGCGGCGTGACACTGGCAACACCGTAAACGTCGGTGGCCTCGTTGCCGACCGGGACGAAATCTACCGATGCACCAGCCACCGGCGCAGTTGCGCTCTTCCACTGCGGCCGCGTAAAGGTATAGCGATTGCCCGCCTCACAGCTGATGACACCGCCCCCGCTGATGGAATTGAAATCCAGTACAGTCCCTTTCATATTCTTTACACCTTTCCCATTAGAGCCATTTCAAATACTACAACGACGTCACGAACGCCAGAGCATCATGGGCTCTGCGCGAACGCGGCCACCAATTATATGGAATGTGACGAGCGAGGCATACGACGGCAACAGCCTAAGCTGTTACCGTCAGGCTGGCAGGGCAGCAGCGCGTTGCCCCTTAGCCCCTGTTTGCCATACTCAACCGCCGCAGAGCGCGTCAAACCCAATACGGCGTACTTACTGGCGCATAGATGCTCATCTTCAGCGCGGCGACCAAAGCAGCAACCGATGCTGTGTTAACGGTAGAACCGCCGTCATTCTTGAGCATCAACGGAACCTGAAAACGCATGCGTTGCCAGACACCCTTGACGCTGACGTCCATGATGCGATCAAAAACGTCCTCATCGCCATCGGCCAGTTTGCCTTGCTCAATCTCGATACCGGCATTATTGAACGCACATCGAGTCGACCGTAATTGGCTTCAATACCGGCAATCAACGCTTTGACCTGCTCCACATCAGCGACATTGCAAGCGGCGAAGCGCGCATCGCCGCCGGCGTCGCGAATGCCTTGCGCAGTCGCTTCACCTTGCTTGGCATCGATATCGGAGACGATAACGTCGCGCTCACGCGCCGGTTTGGAGCCGCGAAGCGGTGGAAAATCGGTCGCTGTGCAGCCGATTGTTATACGCCTCGTGCAGGAACCTTGAACGAGAAAGTATTCTTTGCCATGGCAATCCCCCCATCTGAATACCCCAAATCCTCACTATCTACATTTATTTTAAACCCATGTATACCTGCAATGTGCTGGGCTACATAAAGCCCTATACCGGAACCATCATGATGTATAACATTAGCTGCTTTCCCACGATATCCCTTTTCAAATATTCTAGGTTTTTCAATCTCAGAAATCCCCGGCCCAACCGAAATAACTTCTACATCCACATTACTCGCTGAGTCCTCTATAAATATTTCTATTTCCCTAGTTTTCGAGTACTTCAAAGCATTGTGCGTTAAGGAAAGTGCAATAATCGGAAACGACTCATAAAGATGTATTTCCTTGTATGAGGTTCCAACCATCTTAAACCGCTTGTTGTACTTTTTACCTTCTGAATGAAACAATATTGCCTGCACTTTATCAAAAAGTCGATATATATTTGTCTTAACCGTACTGCCATAGGTGGCGCTTTCAGGGTTAAAGAATATGTCAATCATTTGAATAGAATCTACCAACAGCTTTGCCGATTGATAAACAGATTTTACTTCATTGCTTGCTGAAGAAAATTTTTCCCGGAAATTCGCTCCACTGCGAGAGTCGATCATTTTTTCTGAATTTATTTTTATTTGCTCCGCCCACTTCACGGGATCATGAAAGTAATGCAGTGTTTCTGATTTAATATTTAAAGCCTCTTGATCGAGATTAGCAACTAGGCTTTTGACCTCATTAACCCACTGCCTGTATGACTGATCAGTTATTGATTGAGTCTTTTCCTTTCTATTTTTACTGTCAGACTTTACCCCAGGTATGACTAGATGGCGACCGCCAACAAAGTCTTTTTTTGACTCCATTCCTTTGCTACAAATTGCCTTAGCCTCTTCTTTAAGGCACTCTAATTCTGAACAGTCATTACATATCTTAGGAAGTGAGAATTTTTTTCCACGAACAAGCTCGCCATCCAGATATATCGACCAAGGAGTGGAAAAAAGATTAGAGTTAAGAATCAAAAAAACCACATCAGTCATAAAACATCCTTGAGCGATTGGCATTTTTTATGGAGCTTATAAACATCAAGATTCTTATTGAGCCCCGACAAAGCGCCATAAAAATAGTCATCACTCACTGACAAGTTAATGTACCTTTCGATTAATTTAAGAGCTTTTTTATGGTGCTTTTGCGAAAGCATGCTGTCATTAAGTAGCTCATCAATTTTTCCAGAAATATGGATAGGAGAATAATACTTCTCTAAGGCACCCAGAAGCAGTTCCTCACAATCTTTTTCAGAAATTGGGGTTTTAGCTGTCTCATCTGCTAGTCTAAAGAACTCAGTTAGAGTTGGGTCGAATCTCTTGGACGAAACGCCAATTATTACAATCCCATTCATCTCAGATCGGATCCGTTTAATTAGCTCAAACCCACCACGCTTCGGATCTTCTTTGACGACATTAGTAATATCCAAAAACACCAGATCATAGGAATCTATAAAATAATAGTTAGACAAACTCACTTCTTCATATACAGAAATATTAAACCCACTCCTTCTTAGATAATCGACCGGGTAGTTCTCCGGCTGGTCATCTATAATAGCGACCTTTCTCTTTTTTAATATAGCTATCGAATCATATTCATAATTTGATCGAACGTAATTCACAACACTACTATAGTCATTTTCACTTTCAAGATAGCTCTTAAACCTCCTATAAATTGAGTACCCCCCACCAAAAACAGTAATTACACCCAGGACGATCGTGACAAGATTAGCTAGCCAGCCAGAATTACTCCAAATATTTATAAATTCAGCCATTATTAGTATTTAAAACCCCAATATTAATTGTACGCCGTATAACAGCTAATCAGACCGACAGCTTCATAACTGCATATGAGTGACTTCCTCATAACAACACCTCCCGCCGCCCCATTAAAAATCAAAAGCCTTTACAAACAAAAAATTGCGCGCGACAACCCTACCAAATCCGTATTCGCTTGACCGCTTCATATTCACGTTTCAATCACTCCCCTACCCGCCAATGTCGGGCGCGCAGGTGCGGACGCGCCGCCTCGACTGAGGTTGCGGATAGATGAACAGACAGGAAGTGAAGTTTGGCACCATCCTTGGGCTCTTGTGACATGGCTGCTTGCCATATAAAGAAAATAGCGCTGGCTCCCTGACGGGTAAAGCATTTATTCCTAGTGGGGTTACACAGGTGAAGCTCAGTTGGTACGCCGCTCTGCCCGCAAGCTGCAGATTGCCAAACCCACTGCCAGCAGCGAGGTGACAACGACGCTGATCACAATAAACGCCACTACCACCTCCGCCAAAGCCAGGTCGGTTGTGCCGGCGGCGGCCAGTGCGGTCATCTGCCCTGCTGTCTGCGCCAATCAGGCCGGCCAGCCAGTTGGCGTAGCTGAATACACCCAACGTCAGTAAATCACGCACTATAGCTGGGAGCAGTCAGGCTAGATGCTCAGCTCGTTGGCGGTACGTATCTGCCCAGCGCCTGCGGCAACACGTGCAGCAGTACCTCTCTGCTGCGATGCCAAAACGCTGAAAGCAACAACAGCATGGAGCCAATAAACAGCCCTGATATTGCTAGGCTGGAGCTAAGCGAGCCATAGGTCTCGAGCAGTTCGCGGAAGGCGTACACCACGTAGATCAGTGACGACACCATCAGCGCGCGGCGATCCACGGTGATGGAGACCACAGCCAGCAGCAGATACAGGGAGATGACTGCAGCGATGCTGAACAAGCCGCCATTGCCGTCGAACAGCCCTAGCGCGGAAAAGACCGGGTGCACGATCAACGGGGCAGCCAGCAGATGCAACCAGAAGGCAACATCTGACTTTCTGGTGGTTCTATCAACGTCCTGCGCGTCCCAGCGCATCGCCAGCAGGAAGGTGGCCAGCCCTGCGCAGCAGAGGAAGTAGTTGGTGAACTCGCGCAAGCCTTCAATCTGCATCAGTAGCGCCAGCAGGAACGCAAGCAGGCTGGCGACACCGGCAGCGACGGTGATCGGCACATGAAACTGCTGCCAATGCGCCCACGCCGCAATCGCGCCGATGGCGGTAGCAACCATGATCGCGGTGTCCTTTTCTATTCCCGCAGCAACCTGCGCGAAGACCAGGAACGCAACCGTACTGAGTACAAAGGATGCCAACAGCAACACCGCGGGCAACGCGAGCTTGCGGCGTTTGACGAAGAATACCGACAAGCCCCACGACAGCAGCGCAACCACACAGAAGCCCAATGCAGGCGACTGCAGGCCAAACACCCAACCCGCCGACGCCAGCAGGATGAATGCCGCAATGCTGACGAAGATGTCGTTAAAGCCGGATATCAGCCGGAAGTTCTCTTCATCCACCAGGCGGGTATGGGCGCGGCCTGACACAAACCTGCGGAAACGCTCAACTGCCGCTTCATCCAGCACACCGTCCTTTACTGCTGCGTACAAATCTTCATCTGTGTACATGGCGTCCTCAATTCTCTGGCTCACTTATCTTGCGACGGAGCGCTGCCCTCAATCGGCGTTCAAGAGCTGAACGATGTTGCAGTGAGCTGACCTATCCCGATGCTCAACTTGGTTTAATCCACACGGCGGAGAGCCGCGCGCGCCGCTTAACGACAACGTTATCTATCGGTAACGCGAGTAGTAAACGCACACGATCTCACAGCGAAAAAATGCGTACTAGCGACTGCATGAGCACCGTACGAAACAGGAAGCTGCAGCACCAACCAAGCTGGCATTCAGAACGCCAGCAGCACCTTATCAATTTGGCTTCGATAAGCCGCCAGTACGTCCGCTTCGATCTTCGGGTATGACAACTGCCCTTCAAGGGACACCTCATCCCAAACCAGTTTTTTCCGAAAAACACTGACCCAGACCGTAGACTTTGCCAACGCAGCAACCGGGCCCTCTTCTTTTCGCGCCCGAACTGCCGGCCAATCAGCGACGCCTACCAGCACTTCCATAACGGCAGACGCTTCATCGAGCTTGTTTACACTGATCGCGGAATACATCACCGTCTGAGCATCTGACAACTCGGCAAGCGACACTCGAGTAGACCCAGCCAACGCCTCGTTTATGCTCGCGTTCAAAGTGAGCTGCTGGGTCTCGGTCATCGGAAAACCTGCCATCGCAACACCGCTATTGAAAATGCGACGGTACTCTGCGAGCTGCTGCGCAGGCAGCAATGCCTGAATCTTCGCTGCCGAATTCACGCCCATATTTACTTGTGACATCAGCTCAGCACCGTCTGCTGAGGACAGCAAGTGCAGCTCTTCCGACATAAAATAGTCGTACTCGTCGGTAGCAGGCTGCGCATAAGCAAGCCCCTGCAGAACAATCACACACATAACAGCAAAAAATATACGCATAACCTGCACTCTCCTTTGCATTACATCTTCACGGGGCTGCCACCCAGGCTGAGCAACTGAACAACGGTGTCACCTTGTCGGTGCCAGATAGTTGTGCGATTTCCGAGGCAGGCGCTACGTTCCAGAACACACCCCTGAGTTGCCGATCAGTCTTTCGCCCGGGCTCTGCTGTTGAAGTCATGCGCCATATGCAACTGCAATAACGTTGCGAGTTTGGTATCGGCGGCAAAGTTAACTTGCGCGGTTACCTTCGACGCGGGCTGTCCGACACGGATAAGCGATGCCGTACATTGCGCACTCGTAGTTGCTCGCTCATACAGCCAAGGTGTGCTCTCCTTGGACACGCGCAGTACCGGACCATCTACATACCACGCTCCGTCGTTTCTGCGCTCCAGATCAGAGCCTTTAACGCTAAAGCTGGAGCCGGGAATCGTCCCGCAGGAAAAAGTGATCTGCGAGAGGGTTTCCGGATCTTCGTTAAGCTTAAGACCGTACTGCCAGCGCATTGACAGCTCAGGAGCAATGGCATTAACGGGGCCAGACATCACAAACTGGCCCGGCGAACTACCAAGCATTGTCGATGCGCAGCCAGCAAGAGCCGCGGTAACTATGAGTAATGCTGCAACCGTTTTCATGGGTCCATCCTTATAGACAAATTTGCACGACATGCGGCATCAAGCCACTGCTTCTCAGCTGATGCTTTGATTCAGTGTGGCTACGCGGTTCAGGCTCAGCCCGAATGTTCCTCAAACAACTTCATCGCCAGCAACCCATGCCCCACCGCAGCACCGGCGCGCAGCGCAGAGGCGATAAAAACTGTTTCAGCCAGCTCTTCCTTTGTGGCACCCGCCTTGACCGCGTTCTCGACGTGGGCATCAATGCAATAGGAACATTGCGTCGACAGCGCTACGGCGATGGACATCAGCTCGCGGTATTTCTCTGGAATCGCGCCGTCTTTGCGCTCGGCGGTTGCCTTGAAATTGAGGAAGGCGGTGGCTTCCTTGTTGGCGGCCTGCATCAATTGCTTGGCGTAGGCTTTATCGCTGCGGGACTGGTAATCGCTCATCTAGCAGGTTCTCTTGTTGTTGTAAGAATATTGTTCGGGTGAGCAAACACTGTGCCCGGTTAATCACTGGCTGCCATCGGCCGCGCATCAGCGGGCACGACAGCAACAGAGACGCCCCTAGCGGCAGGCCCCGGGAAGGTACTTTGGTTCCACGGTCGACTCGGTGCAGCGCCACTTGACCCCCTCGCCATAGCGCAGGGGCGAATACATCATGTAACCGTCTACGCCAATGCTGGAAGCTGGCCAAACAATAATGGCGCCGGTATTAATCTGTACAGATTCCACCATTTCAGGGATCACAATGTCACCCGCAGCGAGCTGACTGTACCTCTCCGGCCACTCCTGGTGCTGCTGCAAGTAGTCTTCCACCAGGGGTTTGAGCTGCTCTGCCAGTTGATGCGACTCAAGAATTTGCGAGCGACGGGTGTAGTCCTGATAGGCGGGCAAAGCGATAGCCGCAAGCGTGCCAATGCTGAAGATGGTCAAGAAGATGAGCGGAACGACGATGACGACACCGCCCTTTTCAATACCGAGCGAGAGGCCCTTGTTGTATTTGTCATTCCAGTCTTTCTGAGAGGTGGACAGAATTACAATCCCCTCAACAAACGCCACCAAAGCCGGGATATAAGTCCAGAAAAACAGCAGATAGAGAACGCCCCACCACTGGCCGAGGTAGAACCGATGCATACCGAATAGGCCGGTGAAAAAGGCCAGCGCCGCAGCAGCAACCCGACTCTTGTAAACAAAGTCACTACGAACAGCACCACAGTTTCGGCATTGAGGTGCCTCGCCAACAATCTCCGCACCGCACTCAGAACAATACTTAGCCATTCTCGCTCCCTGTCTTGTTGTATTTTTCCGTCGATTCCATCTGGCGTCGCTGCCAGCGCCGCATCTACTTCCTGCGCAACAGCTTGAATGCGATGCCCGCTGCAGCTAACGCTATCGGCCCTGCTACCTCAAGGATTTTTTGATTTTGTGGAGGTACAGGCCGGGCAATACTCCGCTTTGCCAGCCTCCAATTCTCTTTCACATTTTGCGCAGTTACGCATGCATGCTCCCCATGATTTCGGCAGGACTGATTTCTAGCTCGACCATATCGTGCTGCGGGTTGATAAGGTCCGCGATGTGCGACGAGGTAAAGGTTTTGCGGTATTCGATAATACTGATTCCAACTTTGCTCCGGGAAACTACTGTTTACCTTGGGTGCCAGACGCGCGCGAACGGCCGCTAACTCCACCCCTGCCTTCTCGATTTTGCCGAGCCCTGTGTCAACCAGCTGCAGAGCCACCTCACGCTCATCGAGGAACAGATGACAACGTGCCATGATCTGCAAGGCATTCAGAAATGCCGAGAAGGACTCCATCGCAATCTGGTGCTTCTCTTCGCCCGCAGGATGTGTTGCCGACCCAGTTGTCGAAAAAGGAAAGTTTCTGATCCGGGAGTTCGGCAGTCTGACGGGCTAGCGCGCTGACCGTCTTTTCAAACCCTCGGGTCAGCTACACGATGGCATGCAACGCAAGCCCCTCGCGCTTGACTGGATCCTGCATGCCGCAAACCTGACTAAATAGCGACTTGCCCGCTTCAATTTCCGCCAGACGATCACCGTGAAACTCTTTGAAGACTTTCGAGACTTGCTCTTCGATACGATTAAGTTGCATCGCGATGCTGACCAGCAGCACCTGCGCGCCGACCGCCTTGGCTGCTTTCATCATCGACGGGCCGACTTCCTGAAACTTGGCGTGCTCGACGATCTTACCGTCCTTGTAAAACACGCCTTTAATGTTGCCCTGTGCATCGCGGTACAGCTGCGCGCCTTCCGGGGTCATCGCCAGTTTGTAGACGGTGTCCTGATTGAGGCTGAATACAACTTCAGGCATGCCGGACAAGCACCGCAACTCAGAAACCAGCGACTTGCGCCTGCTGGCAAATGCTTGTTTCTCCGCATCGGTGAGCACAGTGCTCGGCGGCAAACTGGCTGGGATAAGCTCCTGACTCATGACTTCCTTCCTATGGCCATCAGCAACTGTTACGCCCTTTCCTGCGTCCATTGCCACGCCAGATCAGCCCTCTCGCGCCCCGATGTCGGCGCGCGATTGCTCCTGTTGCATGGAAGTGCAGCGCTGCTCGGATAATCGCCTGAAAGCTTCGGCGTGTCCAACTGGCGGAGCCGCATTTGGCGCGCCCATACCAACACGGCGACCGCAAAAGGGTCGCCGTCGAGTTGCCGGGCAAGTCTGTCAGATGCAGGTACTACCGCCATCCACCGGCAGCGCAATACCGGTGGTAAAGCCGGAATTTTCGCCGCAGAGATACATCACGGCAGCCGCGATTTCCTCGGCGCGGCCAATGCGACCAACCGGGTGCATGGCAGCAGCAAACTCAGCCTTGCGCGGTTCAATGGCAGCGGCGCGGCGGAACATGTCGGTGTCAATTACCGCGGGGCAGACCGCGTTGACACGAATACCCTGCTTGGCGTATTCAACAGCCACAGAGCGGGTCAGCCCCAGCACTGCGTGCTTGCTGGCAGCGTAGATGCTCATCTTAGGTGCGGCGCCCAGGGCGGCGACAGAGGCGGTGTTGACGATGGAGCCACCACCGTTCTTCAGCATCAGCGGAATCTGGAAGCGCATGCACTGCCAGACGCCCTTGACGTTGACGTCCATGATGCGATCAAAAACGTCCTCATCGCCATCGGCCAGTTTGCCCTGCTCAATCTCGATACCGGCATTATTGAACGCACAGTCGAGCCGGCCGTAATTGGCTTCAATACTGGCAATCAACGCTTTGACCTGCTCAGCATCAGCGACATTGCAAGCGGCGAAGCGCGCATCGCCGCCGGCGTCGCGAATGCCTTGCGCAGTCGCTTCACCTTGCTTGGCATCGATATCGGAGACGATAACCCGCGCGCCTGCGGCGGCGAAGGCGATAGCGGTAGCCTTGCCGATACCGGCAGCAGCACCAGTGACAAGTACCACTTTGCCGGAAAATCCCATGCTCATACGTTAACTCCTGACTCTACAAGAGCGCCTGCGGCGCCCGGACGATCGGGATATTAGCAACGCATTGAGTCATGGCTCGACCAAAGTCAGGTCTGTTGTTCACACATCATGCCTGGCGCTGATGCTGGTCACGCAGCCAGCCGATGATCGCCGCCTGTTCGCCGCTGAACACCACACGTGCGCGCTTGTTCTCGCGCTGATAGATGTACATCGGATCGTAATAATGGGTCAGCAGACCTTCGATCCAGCCGCGATGGGCGTGCACGTCACCTGTGCGCTTCTGTTCGCCGAGTGCGGTTTCCATCAGGGCGTTCAGCTCGCTATAACGATCACCGCCGAGCCGTTTGTAAATACGCTGCAAGCTGCCCAGCAAGTAGGTTTCAAATGCAGAAAAAGCCGCCTCCGCGTCGTCCGGGTTCTGGGCGCTGTACTCGGCCAGCATGTCGACAACGTAATCGCCAAGAATGCGGGTAACGCGATTCTCGAAGCTATCCTCAAGCCAGACCAGCGGCGCTTCCTGCATCTGCCGGTAAAGCGTCAGCGGTAACGAGCAACTGCCGACGATGCGGCCTTCGTCTTCCAGCACAATCTGTGTTACGCCGGCGGCACGCAGCTTGAGTGCGTCAATCGCCAGCCGATTTTCAAAGTCGATCTGCGCTGGCTGCGGCGTGGCGTGCCGGCCAAAGCTGGAGCCACGATGGTTGGCACGGCCTTCCAGGTCCAGACTGTTTTCCAGCGCGGTGATCACTTCAGTTTTGCCGGTGCCCGTCATGCCCGCCACCAGTATCGGCGAGCACTCCAGTGCGGCAGCGTCCAGGGTGTCGATCAGAAAGCGCCGCATGGCCTTGTAGCCGCCAACGACCCGCGGGTACTGCACGCCCACCTCGGCCAACCACTGCTGCACCAGCTGTGAGCGGAGGCCACCGCGGAAGCAATAGAGGTAGCCCTCTGGGTGCGCCTTGACGTGTTCCAGCCAGGCATCAACCCGCTCCGCCTTGACTTTACCGCCGACCAGACTGTGGCCCAGCGCAATGGCCGCTTCCTGCCCCTGCTGCTTGTACATGGTGCCAACCTTCTGCCGCTCCACATCCTGCATGAGCGGCAGGTTGACCGACTGAGGGAAGGCCCCTTTGCTGTATTCGACCGGGGCGCGCACATCGATCAACGGCACATCATTGAGAAACAGCGAGCGAAAGTCATCGGTATTGTCACGCATCAGAACACCTCGACACGCGGACCCTGATCGTAGTCGACCAGCTCGCCGATGCAGCCCAGCTCCAGCCCGAGTTCGGCCGCCAGCGTGAGAAACTCGGCTTCACCCTCCGGCGCAACGGCCACCAGCAGTCCCCCGCTGGTTTGCGGGTCGCAGAGCAGTTGCTTCTGGGGCTCGCTGAGCGCGCCGATTTTGTGACCATAGCTGTCGAAGTTGCGCAGTGTCCCGCCCGGCACGCAGCCCTGCTCAAGGTAGTAGTCGACCGCCGGCAGTCTGGGTACAGCCGCAAACTGCAGTCGCGCCTTGAGGTTTGCCCCTTCGGCCATTTCGGTCAGGTGGCCAAGCAAGCCGAAACCGGTAACGTCGGTCATGGCCTGCACACCTTCAAGCAAGGCAAAACGCTGGCCCGGACTGTTCAGCCGGCACATCAGGTCACGGGCTACGCCCGCGTCTTCGGGACGCAGTTTTTTCTGCTTCTCAGCGGTGGTGAGAATGCCAATACCCAGCGGCTTGGTCAGGAACAGTCGCGCCCCTGCCCTGGCCTGATCGTTGCGTTTGAGCTGGCTACGTAACACCCGACCGGTGACGGCAAGACCAAAGATCGGCTCGGGGGCATCGATGGAGTGACCACCTGCCAGCGGCATACCCGCCTCGGCGCATACCTGGCGCGCACCAGCCAGCACTTGGCCAGCAACCGCAGCCGGCAACAGGTTGACCGGCCAGCCCAGAATCGCAATGGCCATCATGGGGGTGCCGCCCATGGCGTAAATATCGCTGATGGCATTGGTGGCCGCGATACGACCAAAATCGAAGGGATCATCAACAATCGGCATGAAAAAGTCGGTAGTGCTGACGATGCCCTGCTGGTCATCCAGGCCAAACACGGCGGCATCGTCGCGACTGTCGTTGCCGACCCAAAGGCCCTCGAAGGCAGGGCCGGGCTGCCCGACCGAGAGCATCTCATCCAGCACTTTGGGCGAAATTTTGCAGCCACAACCCGCGCCGTGGCTGTACTCGGTCAAACGAATGTTCTGGGTCATGCTGCTCTCCACCGACTGGACATCAAAATCAATCGGCGAATTCTAGCAGTGACGCGGCCCGACGCCTATTTTCAGCGCCCTAGTGATTGCGACGCTCAAAACGGTCCAGCGTGTCGCTGGCCACCATGCGCCCCAGTTCGATCAGCTCCGGCGCACGGTAAAACTCAAAGAACCGGCATAGCCGCTTGGGCACATTGAAGATAACGTCCGGCGGGTAGCCGGCAATCTTGTACTGGGTCAGCGAAGACTGCATGGCCTCAAACGACAGGTTGACCAACTCCAGCATGCTGGCCGGCCCGGGTGGGGGCTCCACCTCAACCGGCGCATGCAGATCCTCATCACGCGAACGCATCACCTCCATCGAGGCGTCGGCCTCCGCCGCAATCAGCGCCAGATCATCCTGTTCGCCGTCAGCCTCATCCACTCGACGGCCCAGCCAGGACGGCTTGATCGCCGCCAACCACTGATCCCATTGCTGACGGATCGGTGCCGGCCGTTCGATCACCGGCATCTGGTAGTGCGTGCTTTCGGTCGAGTTAAGGTTTACCGCCATGATCAGATCACAGTGAGCAGAGACAACCGGCACAATCGGCAAGGGATTGAGCAGGCCGCCATCCACCAGCACCCGGTGCCCCTGCTTGACCGGCGAGAACAGACTGGGAATTGCCGCCGACGCGCGCATGGCCTGATGCAGGCAACCACTTTGGAACCAGACTTCCTGCTGGTTGGTCAGGTCAGTGGCAACGGCCGTGAACGGGATATTCAGGTCTTCGATTTCCATCTCGCCCAGCATTTCACGGATTCGCCCGAACACCCGCTCGCCGCGAATGGCACCAAGATTGCCAAAACCAATGTCCAGCAGTCGAATGACATCCAGATAATCCAGCCCGGAAACCCAGTCGCGGTAATCGGCCAACCGGCCAGCTGCGTGAATCCCCCCAACCACTGCCCCCATGGAGCAGCCTGCGATACAGGCAATTTCATAACCCCGGCGTTCGATCTCTTCGATCACGCCAATATGCGCGTACCCCCGCGCACCTCCACTGCCCAAAACCAGGGCGACTCTCTGTGCCATCTTGCTGTTGCTCCTTCACAAACCAGGGTGAACCGGATTGACGCAGCCCACCGGCGTGCTCATGATGCCGAAACCTTTTTTTGCTGCACAAGGCTCATCGTGAACGCTCGCATCAACCGCTCCCTCAAACTGCTGCTTTGTTTTGTCTTGCTGTTGACCATAGCCGCACTGACCGTGCTGTGGATAGTCCATTCTGCACAGGCGCGGCGTGAAGGAGAACTGAAGCTAGAGGGCCTTAAGGCACCTGTCGAGGTGTATTACGACGGCTGGGGCGTCCCTCATATCGATGCGAGCAACGAGGAAGACGCCTACCGCGCACTGGGCTATGTGCATGCCCAGGATCGTCTGTTTCAGATGGACCTGTTACGCCGCATTGGTGGCGGCAGACTTTCGGAGCTGTTTGGCGCCGAGTCTTTCGCAACCGACCGTTTTTTCCGTACTCTCGGCATCAGCCGCTACGCCCGGGCCTACGCCGAGCGGCTGGAGGCACAACCGGACAGCCCTCATGTAAAGCTGATGCACGCGTATCAGGACGGTATCAACCAGTACATTGATCACGGTGGCATGCCGCTGGAGTACCGGCTACTGATGACCCGGCCGGATTACTTCACCAGCGAAGACATTGCCAACGCCATGGGCTACATGGCCTATTCCTTTGCCGAAGCCTTCAAGACGGATGCTCTAGTCGACAGCATCCGAGGCACCCTGAGCGAGCGGCATTACCGGGATCTGGTGCCAAGCTGGCCAGATCAGCTGCCGCCGCTGCGTTCCTCCGGCCAGCCTTACATTGAGCTGCTGACACCGATGCTTGAGCAAATAGGCCAGGTGGAGAAAAATATCCCCACCGGCCAATTCCTTGGCAGCAACGCGTGGGTCGTCAATGCGGACCACAGCGCCAGCGGTGCACCGCTGTTGGCCAACGACCCTCACATCGGTTTTGCCGCTCCAGCAGTCTGGTACGAAGCCCATATCCGCACTCCGGATAGCGAGGTCTATGGCCATTTCCTGGCGGGCATCCCCTTCCCGCTGCTCGGCCAGACCCGGCATCATGCTTGGGGCTTGACCATGCTGATGAACGACGATGTCGACTTTTACCGCGAGCGCACCAACCCGGATGATCCGGAACAGGTCTGGGCAGTCGATCATTGGGAACCGCTGCAGGTGCACGAGGAGGTCATCAAGATTCGCGGCCAGGAAGACCGCCTGATCCGCACTCGCAGCAGTCGCCACGGACCGATCATCAATGATCTGCCGGGTAGTATGGAACGCCAACCGGTCAGCCTGTTCTGGAGTTTCCTCGACCCCGACAGCGACTCCACGCAAGCGTTTTACGGCTTCACCCGCGCCACCAGTATGGCCGAGTTTGAAGCCGCTGCAGCGCTGCACGGTGCCCCCGGCCTCAACCTCCTGTACGCTGACGCCGACAACAATATTGCCATGTGGGCGATCGGCAAGCTCAAGCGCTGGCCGCAAAGCAGCAACGTTTTTTCACTGCTCAACGGCAGCTCAGGGCGCGACGACTTCCTCGGCTATCAGCCATTCGAGAGCAACCCTCGCATGATCAATCCGCGCGAAGGGATCCTGTTCTCCACCAACAACCCCTACCCGGAGCGCAACCCGCGGCGCAAGCTGCCAGGCTACTACGCACCAACCGACCGCGCTCTGCGGCTGGAACAGCTGCTGGCGAGCAAGGAGCAATTTGATCTGTCCGATTTCAAAGCGTTCCAGCTTGACGACCAGCGTCCAGTCGCGCTCAGCATGATTGCCGACGCATTGCCGTTATTTGACCTTGAGCAGTTGCCGGATGAGCTGCGCGAGCCTGCCGCCAGGGCCGCTGGCCTGCTTGCGAGCTGGGACGGGCGCTACGATCAGAACAGTTCTGCTGCAAGCATCTTCCAGCGCTGGCAGGACGCGCTGTCAGAAGCCCTTTTTGCCGACGAACTGGGCCCGCGCTACAGTTTTTTCCGCAACACCTTTATGGCCGAAAAGACCCTCGCCAGTCTTTACTGGAAACCGACCTCTCCCTGGTGGGACAACCGTCAGCAGCCGAGTCTGGACGGTCGCCATTCAGCAATTCAACACGCTTGGCAGAATGCGATTGCCGGGCTGGTCGCCGACCTGGGTGACGACCCGGAGCAATGGCAGTGGTCACGCCTGACGAGCCTGCAGCATGCTCACGCGCTGGCTGAACGCGTCCCTTTTGGCGAGTATCTGAACAGCAAGCCAGTCGCCGTCAGCGGCGGTAACGAGACGCTGAACAACATGGTGTTTGATCGAGGGGAAGTGAGATACAAGATCAAGGCCGGCCCCTCTACCCGCAGACTGATAGATCTGTCTGACCTGAACGCAACGCTCGGCATCAACCCACTGGGACAGTCCGGCAACCCGCTGGACGGCCATGCGTACGACCAGGCAGAAATGTTCAATGAGGGCCGCTACCGCACGCAGCTGTTTGACTGGCTCTCGATCCAGGCGCTGCCAGACCGGCTGGAGCTGCAGCCGGACAGCAGGCGGCGCTAAACCCGATCAGCGAATCCGCCGGATAATGACGCCCGAAGCCGGCTCTGGGCTGCCCAGCGTCAGCCGCTGGGCAGCAACGCCGGCCTCCTTCAGTGCCCCTACCAGCAATGGAGCATCTGCTCCATCAAGCTGCACCCGCAGCAACGAGTCCAACCGCATCATGCGTACCAGCAATCGGCTCCAGCTGTCGAGGAGTGCAGGATCGTCACCGAGTGCCGGCAAGGCCAGCTTCTCTTCACTACGCAGCACCTTGAGCAGCGTCGACGGCGTAGGATAGAGCGCCTGCTCGACCGTTTCGGCGGGCGTGGTCTGCTCGATATTCAGATAACTGCGACGGTTGCCACGGGTAATCGAGTAGAGTGAGACAAAGCGCTGGGGCTCGCCGTCAAGTCGCAAAGCAATATAGCGCTGACCCTCCTCCGGCCCATACAGCTGCGCATTGTGCAGCACCTGATTAGCCCACAGACTGCTGCTGCCACATTCACGGCCATCACAGGCATACAGCAGCGTATGCGGCTGTTCGATCAGTTGCGCCAGCACATGGCGGAACGCATCTTCGGGCGTATAACCGTCGATGATCTCCCAAGTCACCTGTGCCAGTTCACCGTTTACCCGGATCTCGCGCTCGGCGCGCAGCTGATTGTTGATACGACGAACGCTACCGATGACTACCGGATGGTCGACCTGGGCCGACAGCTCTTCACTAGTAACCTGAGAGTGGGGAAAAGCGCTGACCACCAGTTGGTCCAGCGCCTGCGCTGCATGAACGGTAGTGCCGCCCGCGAGCATGAAGCCACCTAACAGCAGCGGCAGAGTACGAACCGATAAACCCATGCGTCTCCCTAGTAGCGCGCCGAGCAACAGTCAGCGCGCACAGAATTGGCTACCGAGGCATCGGCAGCGCAATGAACCTGCCCAGAGAATAGCGCGTGGCGACCTCTCGGTCAGCTCAAGCTTGTATAGAAGTCTTTCAGAATGGCCGCAACGTCACCTGCCGACTCCTCCAAGTGCAGATGGTGACCACCTTCCACCCGGTGCCGCTGCAAGTGCTCAAAGGCGTCTATCCGCGCCAGCACCTCGGGATGCTTGTGCATCACACCCTGATTGGCCAGCACGACACAGGTCGGCGCACTAATGTTTTCGATAAATGAGGTTGCATGCCGCTGAGTAAAGCGTAAGGGTGACGGCAGCATCAGTTGGGGATCAGTCCGCCAGGTCCAGCCACCATCGTGCGGCATCAGGCCACGCTCCACCAACGCCGCTGCAGCATCACGTGAAATTGGCGTGGTACCACCCAGGACTCGCGCCGATACAGCCTTCTCGACACTGTCATAGACTGGCTTGCGCTTACTGCCAAGCTGCAAGGTGGAATTGAAAAAGCGCGCCATCTGTCGCGGCGCATCATCAGCCTCCGAGGTAAATGGCATTAGCCCGTCAATCATCGCTGCACCAATAATTCGCTCCGGCAAGCTGCCGGCCAATACCCCACTGATGATTGCTCCCATCGAATGCCCGAGCAGTGCAAAGCGCTCCCAACCCAGATCTTCGGCCACCTGCAATACCGTGGCTGCCTGCTGCCAGAGGCTGTAACCGGTCGCCGGCATGTGGCCGGACAGGCCGTGACCGGGCAAATCCAGCGCCACCAGATGCACGCCCTCCAGCGCTGGCGCGATGCGATCAAAGGTCGCCGCATTGTCCAGCCAGCCGTGCAGCCCGATAACGGGCAAGCCACCCGGTTCACCCCAGACCTTGCCGGCGATTTCGATGTGCGGCAGGGAAAAACGGATTTCGTGACTACTGATTGGCATGAGGCCTCCGAGACCGTAACGGAAAAATGCAGCAGGCAATCTAACGGCCCAGCCAGCGCCAGACAAGCGCCCCTACATCCGTGAATGCGTGTCTATATTTGGCGCTTTTGCCCTGTTCTATTCCGCTTTCAGCGGCACAATGGCCATAGTCAGACGCGAAATGCAGGTCTGATTTCCGGCATCATCGTGCAAGCGGATGTCCCAGACGTGAGTGGTGCGGCCCAAATGCACCGCCTTGGCAACCGCAGTCACGCGGCCTGCGCGCACTGCGCGGAGGTGGTTGGCATTGATGTCCAGACCAACGCAGTAGTAGCGGCTGGTATCAATGCACTGATAGGACGCGATGCTGCCAACGGTTTCAGCCAATACCACCGAGGCACCGCCGTGCAGAATACCGTAGGGCTGATGGGTACGTTCGTCGACCGGCATGCTTGCGCTGAGCCAATCATCGCCGGCGGCTTCGATGCGGATGTCGAGCAGGCTATTGAGAGTTGGGGTTGGCGTGTTGAGGCGTTCAAGGTCTATCGGGGTCTTCCAGATACTGCTCATGCACTCTCCTGCGGTTGTTCCGTCGACTGGTGCCAGACGACGCTCTGCCCACCCACCAGCCAGTCATGAAAATACGCCTGCCAGGTTGCCTCAACTACATTGCGGCGCAGCTTTTGCGTTGGTGTGCGGAAACCTCCACTCACATCCCATGGTGTGTCGACCACCACCAAGCAGCCCAGCCGCTCGCTACTGGGCAATGTCGCATTCACGCGCTTAAGGGCCTCGCCAAGCGCCCGCTGCGTCAGATCGGAGCGCTCATTGGCACCGGCAACCAGGCGAACCAGTGCCAGCGGTTGCGGCAGTTCCTGGCCGACCACACAGGCCTCGTCAACCTCAGGCAAGTCCATCAACAACTGTTCGATGGGCCCCGGCGCGATATAGCGCCCTTTTGAGGTTTTGAATATGTCCTTGACCCGTCCGGTCAGGCGTAGAAACCCTTCCTGATCGATTTCACCAACATCACCGGTATGCAAGAAGCCATTTTCATCAAGAACTTCGTCGGTGCGGGCCTGGTCTTTGTAGTACCCCATCATCACCGCTTTGCTACGCACTAGAATCTCACCGTGCTCGCCCAGCCGGCACTCTACTCCAGGGTTAGGCAAGCCAATGTACCCTTCCTTGGGCCGACTCGGACGGCCCAGATGCGAGTAGCCGCAGTTCTCCGTCATACCATAGCCTTCGACCACCACCAGTCCGAGGCGGGAAAACCACTGCTGCACCGCCGGCGCCAGCCTGGCTGCACCGCTGACAGCGTAGCGAATCTGGTCGAGCCCAAGCCTGGCCAGAATGCGTCGAGCCTGCCACGGTCCAATCACTGGCAAACCAAGCAAAAGACGCGTCCAGCGCGGCGACCTGGCCTGCTCGTAGCCTTGCACGCATTGCTGCCAAACATGGGGGGAGCCAAACATCAGCGTCGGCTGGGCGCGACGAGCATCACGGATAAAGGTATCGCCCGACTCGACAAAATAGATCTGCTGCCCGCCAAGCAGCGAAGAGACCTCGATAAACTGCCGCTCGGCGATGTGACTGAGCGACTGAAACGACAGCATCCGATCAGTGGCAGAGATATTGAACAGGCGCTGATAGTTGCTTGCAGCCAGAAACATGCTGGCAAAGCTGAGCATCACGCCTTTGGGCATGCCAGTAGTGCCGGAAGTGTAGATGATGGTCGCCAATTGCTCCGGTTGCGGCCTGACCGGCTCCGCCAGCGGCTCATGCTCCGCCAGTATTTGTGCCCAGCCAACCACCTGTTCGCCTGAAGGGCCCCGCGGCAGACCCACACAGGCCAGACTGGCCGGTATGCCCTCAGCGACCTTCGGCCAAGACTCTATCGGCCCGACCAACAGCGCGCATATATCGGCGTGTGCGATCAACTTGTGTATCGAGTCAGGCGTCAGGCTGGGGTGCAGCGGCACCGATACGTGCCCGGCCATCCAGATGGCCAGATCGGCAATAATCCAGTGTGCGCAGCTTTTCGATAACAGTCCGATATGGCTGCCGGTCGGGAGATCAAGTGACAACAGATACTGGGCAGCGCGGCGGGCCTGACTGCCTACCTCTGCCCAGCTGTATTTGACCAGTTTGCCGTCCGGCCCTGGTTCAATGAGATAGTGACTGCGCGGGCGCAGGGTTTCTTGCCGGAAAAAAGACTCCAGCGCGGTCTCTGGTTGCGTTGTCAGTGCGCCCATGCCGTGCCCCTTTAGGATTGTTATTGTTATCGATAGTCATGTTTCCGGTAACAGCTCGTCACCCGAATACCTGAACACTATCCCAGCCCGGGATGGCCGACAAGCACCTGAGTCAGGCACTCAGGTCGGCTGGCGTCCGGTGCAGGACCAGCGAGCCCAAGCCCGCAGCAACAAAATCGGTATCCACACAGGCCAGAGCCGCAGTGGGCATCGGCACGTGGGCACCCCGATGACCTTCGCACAGTATGCTGAGCAACTGGCTGACCAGCGGCTGATGGCTGACCAACAACAAGTTGCGCTCCTGCCGCTCAGCGAGATAACGCAGTACCTCGCACGGATCATCGTCGGGGGTCAGCCAGGGCGCGGTCGCAACGCCCCGCTCGTAACCCAACTCGGTACAGACCAGCGCCGCCGTCTGCTGGGCACGCAGATACGGGCTGGCGAGGATAGCGTCTAACGGCTGTCCCTGCAGCAAGGAGGCCATCAGTCGCACCTCCTGCTGCCCCGCTGCAGTCAGCGGCCGCTCCGCATCGGTGGCGGCCTGCGCCGCCGCCTGGCCGTGGCGCAAAACCCATATCTTCACGCCGATTCATCCTCCGAGCGCAAAGTCCAACGTGCCGTCGGAGCCGGCCATTCACTGAACGGCCAAGGCTTCTGCTCGGTAACGCCGGTCAGATAGCGGCCGGTCTGCCAAGCGTACTGGGAAAAGCTGTTACCCCAACCGGCGCAGTCGGCATCCGGCGCACCAGTAAACAGGCGATAGCCGATCTGAATCAGCGTGATCACGGCGATGGCGACTTCGGCCACTTGCCAGGCGATAGCAAAGACCACGACGTATACCAGGCGCAGCCAGAAATCAGCACTGCAGAGGTTACCGATAAATGCGTTCACAAAAACACCTCAGGACTTGATTGGACCAGCGGACATAACCGCCGCAAATTCGACATCCGTTTTCTGTTCAGCCGACATCAACTTGCCGATAACAACCGGCAGCGGCTGCTTGTCAAAAACAATGGCATGGAGGCCTGTCACCAGCGGCATATAGACCCCCTCTTCTTCCGACTTCTGCTTCAACACCTTGAGGGTGTTGACCCCTTCAGCGACCTGCCCGAGTCGGGCAACCCCTTCCTCCAGCGTTTCACCTTTACCCAGCGCGTAGCCGACTTGGAAGTTGCGTGATTGCGCAGAGGTACAGGTCACAATCAGATCACCAACCCCGGCCAGGCCGAGGAAGGTCAGAGGGTTAGCCCCCATGTGCACGGCAAAGCGGGTCATTTCGGCCAGCGCCCGGGTGATCAGCATGGCCTTGGTGTTTTCGCCCATGCCCAGTGCAGAGGCCATGCCGGCAATGATGGCGTAGACGTTCTTCAGCGCCCCGCCCAGTTCCACGCCATAGCGATCCTGACTGGCATAGACCCGCAGATTGGGGCCGCCCAGAACGGCCTGTACCGCGTGGCACAGTTGCTCGTCTTCGCTGGCAACCACGGTGGCCGTGAGTTCGCCAGCCGCCATTTCCTTGGCCAGATTCGGCCCCGACAGCACGGCAACCCGGGCGGCCGGTGCCTCCTGTTCAACAATCTGACTCATCATCAGAAAGCCCGGCTGTTCAATGCCCTTGGTGGTGCTGACGACCTGTTTGCCAGCCAGCAGCGGCCCGACACTCTGCAGGACACTGCGAAAGGCGCTTGAGGGGATCGCCAGAAAAATCAACCCTGCGGAGGCAATGGCAGCGTCGATATCGGTGGTCACCTGCAGCCTTTCATCCAGCCGGAAACCCGGCAGATAACGTGGGTTCTCGTGATTGTCGGCAATCTGCCTGGCAACCTTGGCATCACGCAGCCAGAGCGTCACCGGTACGCCTTCAGCCGCCATAAGGTTAGCAAGCGTGGTACCGAAACTGCCGCCACCCAGAACACAGACAGGAGCTTTGCGATCGGTCATGCAACATCCTTGAGTAATGAATCTGGCGCCAGTATAAGCCGAGCGCGCAAGATCGGGCGATTTGGCTGTATAAAAAGCCCATTCGCTGGTTAATAATGAACTAGCTTAACTAACAAAACCAAAGTGCCAGCACCTATGCCAGCTTCACGCCAAACGCTATCAATCGCCCTGCTAGGGCTTGCCCTTCCGCTTCAGGCCCAACCGTTCGATGACGAGCTGTTGCTGGGGGATATGAAGCTGCCGACAGTACTTAGCGCGACACGTTTGAAGCAGAGCCCAGCAGAGGTTCCGGGCAGTATGACGGTGATCGACCGTCAGCTGATTCGCGCCTCCGGTGCGCGCGACGTGCCCGAGCTGATGCGCCTGGTTCCAGGCATGATGGTCGGCTACAACGCGGGCAACGTGGTGAACGTCAACTACCATGGCACCAACATCACCGAGGCGCGCCGCATGCAGGTGCTGGTCGATGGCCGCTCGGTATACCGCCCGGGTCTGGCAACCGTTGACTGGACCGACATTCCTCTGGCCGTTGAAGATATCGAGCGCATTGAAGTCTTCCGCGGCCCCAACACTGCGGCCTATGGCGCCAACGCGCTGATGGGGGTCATCAACATCGTCTCCACCCGTCCGGAGTTCAGCCAGGGTAGCCGCATCAAGATCACCCGGGGCAACCGCGGCGTCAGTGACATCTACGCCAGCCAGGGCTTCAGCTTTGGCAGCTCACAAGCGCGTCTGAGCCTGTTTGGAAAGCAGGATGACGGGTTTGATCATGATGACGACAACGAGGACTACCGCGATGGCCGGCGGCTCGATGCCTTCAATTTGTTAGGCACCACTGACCTGACCGCCACCCAGACGGTGACCTGGCAGCTCGGTGCCAAGGAAGGCAGCAAGCAGCGGGACAACGACTACTCGGTGATGGCGGAGCCGACCGATACCAGCTACGAGTTTGACCGGGTGATGGAGCAGCAACAGAACTCGAACTCAGACATCACCGCCCGCGACTATTTCGTCCAGCTCAACTGGAAGAACGACATCAGCCCCAACCACCAGATCGAGCTCAAAACCTACGCCCAGCACATGGAACGGTTGAGCCAGATGCTGGCCTGTGATTCGCCCATTGTGTTTTCGCCCGAGATGCGAGAGTTGTATCTGCTCGGCAATGTGTACACACGCCGTATGAACTACATTTTGCGCAACCGCCGCGGTTACTGGGGCGATCGGGCGTTTTACAGTGACTGGCTGGTCAACCAGGACGGCCTCGACCCCGCCTACCTGCCGCTGGTGGATAGCATCGTCGCCCAGCACAATGCCATCCGCAATGGACCACCGACCTGCTTTAACCTGAACGAAAACCTGCGTGAAACCCGTTACGAAGCCGAGCTCCAGAATACCCTCCAGGTCACCGAAGCGCTGCGTACCGTCTTTGGCCTGAACGTGCGCTACGATCAGGCCAAATCGCAAACCTACTTCGGCGGCAAGGTGGAAAATTCGGTAGGCCAGCTCTTTGGCAATCTGGAATACCGGCTGGGTGAACGCTGGCTGCTGCACGCCGGCGCCATGGCGGAGCAGGACAGGCTGAGCGGGTTCTCTTTCTCGCCACGCCTGGCGGCGCAGTACTTTATCGCCCCGACCCATAGCCTGCGCGCCGTCTACTCCGAGGCTGTCCGCTCGCCAGACATGTATGAAAACAATGCCCACTGGACCTATCGCCCAAGCAACCTGACGGGTGCTCCAACCACGGGCAATACCTACTACGCACTGGCAGAAGGTCCGGGCAATCTCAAGCAGGAAGAAATGCGCTCCTGGGAGCTGGGCTACAACGGCTCGTTCCACAAGCTTGGCCTGAGCGTCGACATCAAGGCGTTCTACGACGAAATCGACAACATGATCAGCCAGCCGCTGCAAGTCGTGAACTTCGAACCAGATAACAGCAGTTTCGCCCGATTCAGCGGCATTGAGACTCAGACAGACTGGCGGGTCAACGCCAGCGACCGCCTGCGTCTTACCTACTCTTACGTCGATTTTTATGCCAGCAACCGGCTTGATCAGCGCCTGACAGCCCGCAACAGTGGCTCCGCAGCCTGGCTGCGGAGCTGGACTGGCGGCATCGAAACCAGCCTCATCTACTATGGTTCAGACCTGCTCAACGAGCGGCGCTTCGAGCGTCTTGATGGCCGCATTGGCAAACGTTTTGATATCGGCGGCAATACCAGCCTGGAGCTGGCAGCAAACTGGCAATATCGGCTGGATGATGAACCTTTGACCTGGTCAGAGAATCGCTATGACAGCCCCAGTCAGTTCTATTTTACGGCTGACCTGAGGTTCTGAGTGAGCGCTCGGAGCGTACCCGCATTTCACAGACACGGATTGTCAACATGCCCCTTTGCCGACGCAGGAGCAAGCACGTGAGGCACTGGCTGACAGCACGGCTTCCGGCCGTGCTGCTCTGCTGGCTGCTGGCCCCCATGGCCAGTGCAGCCCAGTACGCGGTCATTGTCCCGGGCAATTCAACACTGACCCAACGGTTCGTTGACACCCTGGGCACGGCCCTGCCAGACGCAACCCTGGTGACCCTGTCGCTGGGCGAGGCAATCCCGGTCGGCACCGATGCTGTGATCACTATGGGCCGCAGTAGCCTGGATGACAGGTTGAGCCGGTCCGACGCCCTGCCAACGCTGGCGACCTACATCACTGGTGAGAGCCTGCAGGACTATCCGCAAGCAGGCCGGCGCTTTCACAGCCTGCTGGCCAACCCTAAGCCCGCTCGCCAGGTGGCCCTTGCCCGGCTACTGGTCCCCGGTGCACGCCGGATGGGCATACTGATCAGTACCAGTACCCGTAACCAGTTGTCCGAATGGCAGCTGGCAGCTGAGCGCAGCGCGGCAAAGCTGGTCAGTGTCGACGTAACCCCCGAAGACAACCTCACCCGTCAGTTAGTCGACATCATTACCGACAGCGATATATTGCTGGGCACTGACGACTCGCAAATCTACAACGCCGATAACCTCAAGAGCATCCTGCTGACGAGCTATTCGCGCAACAAGGTCCTAATTGGTCCGAGCGCGCCGTTTATCCAGGCGGGCAGTCTCAGCACAACCTACAGCACCCCCGACGATATGGCCCGCAGCGCGGCTGCACTGTTGAGCCGGGGTCTGCCGGACAGCGGCACCACCTACCCGCAATACTTTTCCGTCCTGAGTAACGCCCAGGTCGCACGATCCCTGGGCATTCCGCTACCGGATGACGCCACCCTCGCCAGCCGTCTGGCCGAGCTGGAGCAAGCGCAATGAGCTTTCTGCAACGTGGAACCATTTACAGTCGCTTGATTTTGATAGCGACATTACCGGCCCTGCTGATGGGCGTGGTCGGGTTCACCTTCTTCACCACTGCCCGACTCGACGACGTCAATCGGGAGCTGCAGGTAACCGGCCAGCTGATCGCCGACCAGTTGGCACCCGCGGCCGAATACGGGGTCATCAGCGGGAATCTAAGCACCCTGGAAAATCTCGTCAAAGGTGCGCTCAATGTCCCTCACGTGCGTTATGTGCAAGTCTACGACCGGGCGGGCAATCCGCTGCTGCGGCTGGACCGCAGTAACGACGAGGAAGACGAGCTGCTGGTATTTATGGCAGACATCACGCGTCAACGTATCCCCTTGCAGAGCGACCTGTTCCTGCTCGATGTGCCAACGGCAGCGCGGGATGATCAACAGCGATACCTAGGTCAGGTACACGTTGGCTTAGGCAATGCGGCCTTCATCGAACGCCAACAGGGCATTCTGCTGAAGACGCTGGTGCTGGCCGCCCTGGTATTGGTCGCAACGCTGGTGCTGGCTATCCGTCTGGCCAAAGCGCTGGCCGATCCAATGGAGCGTATGGGCCAGGCCATTTCGCAGTTGCAGCAAGGCCAGCTGGATACTCGGCTTGAAGTCAGGGACGAGCACGAGATCGGCCATCTGATGCACAACATCAACAGCCTGGCGACGACCCTTGAGCGCGCAGAAAGTCAGCAACAGCGCGCCATGCAGGAGCTGGTTGCTGCCCGCGAAGGCGCGGAGTCTGCCAACCGCGCCAAGTCGGAGTTTCTTGCCATGATGAGCCATGAGCTGCGAACCCCGATGAACGGTGTGCTAGGCATGCTGCAACTGCTGGAAACCACCGAGCTGAATAACGAGCAGAGTGAGTACGTCCATGTTGCCGGGGAGTCAACCGACCACCTGCTCAAGGTCATCAATGACATTCTCGACTTCTCGCGCATCGAGCGCGGAGCGCTGGAAATAGAGGAAATCCCGTTCAACCTGCCACAACTGATCAGTTCCTCGATCAACGTCTTCGAGCATACCGCCCAGCAGAAAGGCCTGAAACTGGTCTGCAATCTGACCGGCAGGGAGGTCTGCGAGGAAGTGGTGGGCGACCCGACACGGATTCGCCAGATTCTGGTCAACCTGGTCGGCAATGCGCTGAAGTTTACCGAGCAGGGGCAGATTGCGGTCAACGCCAGCTGGCAGCTAACCAGCACCGACGAGCTGAGTCTTGAGTGCGAAGTGTCCGATACCGGTATCGGGATAGCCCCCGACCGACTGGAGAGTATGTTCGACGCATTTCAACAGGCCGACAGCAGCACCTCGCGGCGATTCGGTGGCACCGGGCTTGGCCTCTCCATCGCCCGCACCTTCGCCCGCAAGATGGGTGGTGACCTCACCGCACGCAGCCATGAGGGCCAGGGCTCCACCTTCGTGTTCAGCATTCCGCTGCGGGCAAAAACAGCATCAAACAGCAGCCAACCGCATGAGCCACCAGTGCAGACACACGGCGCACCGCAGCCGGTGCTGTTGGTCGAGGACAACCCGGTTAACCAGATGGTCATCGAAGGCATGCTCAAACAGGCGGATATCCGCGTGGACATTGCTGCCACTGGCGAGCAGGCCCTGCAACTGCTGTGCGAGCGCGCAGATCGCTATGCCGCTATTTTGATGGATATACAGCTACCGGATATGGACGGTCTAGAAGCCTGTCGCCGCTATCATGCGCATTGCAATGAGCAGAGCTGGACAGCTACGCCCTGTGTCGCACTGACGGCCAGCGCGTTTGATGTTGACCGCCGAGACTGTGAAGCTGCGGGCATGCAGGACTTCCTCAGCAAGCCCGTAAACCGCCAGGCCCTGCTACATGCTCTCGCTCGCTGGATGCACGCAACGGACCATCAACCAGGCTGATCGCTTAACATTTCATCAACAATTAAGCGCTCTGGAGAGCTGGATTCAACTTGACCAAATGCGGAGACTAGTGCGCTCCGTAAAGGTTGTCTCATGACGACACAGGCAACCTGCTCCCACAACCCTAATAATCTCGAGCTTCCAGATCATGTCGACCGTTACCCTTGAATCGCCCTACACAACCCTACCCGCCCTGATTGCCATCCACGGCAAGGAGCGCGCCGAGCACCCGGCGCTGATAGAAGGCGAGCAACGGATGACTTACCGACAGCTGGATGCCGAGGCCAACCGCGTTGCCGCGGCCCTGCAGCGAGATGGGCTGCTGGCAGGCGACGCTATTGCAATCTGTGGCAGCAACTCGATCAACTACGCGGTCCTGTTTGTCGGGGCCCTGCGCGCGGGTGTGACGGTTGCCCCGCTGGCGCCGTCGTCCACGCCGGAAAGCCTGCTCGGCATGCTGGCCGACTCCGCCGCCAAACTGTACTTTGCCGACGCCAGCGTACAAAGCGCCATGGCTGGTGTCCGGGATCGTCTGAGCATGCCATTGATCAGCATGGACAACACCGGCGCCGAGCGGCATTACAACGACTGGCTGGCCGAAGATGGCGCCAAGCCAACCCCAGTAGACATTGCCCCGGAGATGACCTTCAACGTTATCTACTCCTCCGGCACCACCGGCGAACCGAAAGGCATCGTCCAGTCCCATGGCATGCGCTGGTCGCACATTCAGCGCGGCCTGCCGTTCGGCTACGGCCCGGACTGCCGCACTCTGATCTCCACCCCGCTCTATTCCAACACCACCCTGGTCTCCTTCCTGCCGAGCATCGGTCTGGGCGGCACCGTGGTGCTGATGGCCAAGTTCGATGCTGAGCGCTACCTGAAGCTGGCTGAGCAACACCGCATCACCCATACCATGCTGGTACCGGTGCAATATCAGCGCATCATGGCCCGCCCTGACTTCGACAGCTATGACCTGAACAGCTACATCATGAAGTTCAGTACCAGCGCACCCTTCCACGCCGAGCTCAAGGCCGACATTCTCAAGCGCTGGCCGGGCGGCCTGATCGAATTCTACGGCATGACCGAGGGCGGTGGCTCCTGCATGCTGGCTGCACATACCTATCCGGACAAGCTGGCTACCGTAGGCATGCCGCTGGACGGCCACGACATGCGCGTGATCGACGAAGACGGCGTCGAACTGCCACACGGAGAGATCGGCGAGGTGGTCGGCCACTCCCCCGCCATGATGGCCGGTTACCTGAACAAGCCGGAAAAAACCGCTGAAGCCGAGTGGTACGACAGCACCGGCAAGCGCTTCATTCGCACCGGCGACGTTGGCCGCTTCGATGAGGAGGGCTTCCTAACCCTGATGGATCGCCGCAAGGACATGATCATCAGCGGCGGCTTCAACATTTACCCGAGTGATCTGGAAGCCGAGCTGCGCCAACACCCGGACCTGCAAGACGTAACCGTGGTAGGCGTAGCGTCCACCAGTTGGGGAGAAACGCCGGTCGCCTATATCGTTCCCTCTTCTGGTCGCACCGTAGACACAGCGCAGGTACAAGCCTGGTTTAACGAGCGCGTCGGCAAGACCCAGCGTCTGACCCGCGTCATCATAGCCGACGAGCTGCCGCGCAGCGCCATCGGCAAGGTGCTCAAGCGCGAACTGCGCGACCAGTTCCTCGCCGAGCACGGCGTGCTGGACTGATCTGCACCCTCCCGCGAAGGCGAGTCAGGACACAGAAACTTTGTCCTGACTCGCCTTCGCGGGTATCCTCAACGCCTCATCGCACGCAAAACGTGGATGTTGTGACTTTCTCGGCAGGCGCTGAGTCTGAGCTTACGCGAGCAAAAAACGCTCAGCAGCCAACCGAAAGCGCAGTGCAGGCAGGCGTACACAGTGCACAAGCTTGACCTAGGTCATGCCAATGGCACAGCCAACGCCCTCCAGCTCATCTATCATGACTGGCCGCGCGCCCTTTCGGATGCTTGCTGACACAGAACAAGCCGAATCAATAGTGCCCCGAGGATGGGGACGAGCAGGAGCCTCTATGACACAACAGAATGCGTACACCCGGGAAGAGCTGCTCAAATGCAGCCGTGGCGAAATGTTTGGCCCCGGAAACGCACAACTTCCCGCCCCCAACATGCTGATGATCGACCGTATTACTCATATCAGCGAGACCGGCGGCAAGTACGGCAAAGGCGAGATCGTTGCCGAGCTGGATATCACCCCTGACCTCTGGTTCTTCGGCTGCCACTTCGAAGGTGACCCCGTCATGCCAGGTTGTTTGGGCTTGGACGCCATGTGGCAATTGGTTGGCTTCCACTTGGGCTGGCTGGGTTACCAGGGTCGCGGTCGCGCACTCGGCTCCGGCGAGGTCAAGTTCTTCGGTCAGGTTCTGCCGACCGCCAAGAAGGTGACCTACACCATTCACATCAAGCGCACCATGAACCGCGCCCTGACCCTCGGCATCGCCGATGGCAGCGTGGCCGTCGATGGTCGCGAGATCTACAGCGCTGAAGGTCTGCGTGTGGGTCTGTTCACTTCTACCGATAGTTTCTGAGGATCATCACTATGCGTCGCGTCGTGATTACCGGCATGGGCATTGTTTCTTGCCTGGGCCAGGACCTGGAATCCGTTGCTGCCAGTCTGAAAGCAGGCAAATCCGGCATCCGCTTCAATCCCTCGTACGCCGAAATGGGTCTTCGCAGCCATGTTTCCGGCTCCGTAGACATCGACCTCGAAGCCGCCATTGATCGTAAGGTCAAGCGCTTCATGGGTGATGCAGCGGCCTACGCTTACCTATCCATGCAACAGGCCATCGCCGATGCAGGCCTGGCCGAGGATCAGGTCAGCAACGTGCGCACCGGCCTGGTTGCCGGCAGTGGCGGCGCGTCCACCCTGAACCAGATGGAAGCGATCGACATTCTGCGTGAGAAAGGTGTCAAGAAGATCGGGCCATACCGCGTGCCGCGCACCATGGGCAGCACCGTGTCCGCCTGTCTGGCGACCCCATTCAAGATCAAGGGCGTGAACTACTCCATCTCCTCTGCCTGTGCCACCAGCGCGCACTGTATCGGCCACGCTGCCGAACTGATCCAGCTGGGCAAGCAGGACATCGTCTTCGCTGGCGGTGGTGAAGAGGAACACTGGTCGCAGACCATGCTGTTCGACGCCATGGGCGCCCTCTCTACTCAATACAACGAAACGCCTGAAAAGGCTTCCCGTGCCTACGATGCCAAGCGTGATGGTTTTGTCATCGCTGGCGGCGGTGGCATGGTCGTGGTTGAAGAGCTGGAGCACGCGCTGGCCCGCGGCGCCAAGATCTACGCCGAAGTGGTCGGCTACGGTGCCACCTCCGATGGCTACGACATGGTCGCACCCAGCGGTGAAGGCGCCGTCCGTTGCATGCAACAGGCTCTGGCCACCGTCGACGGCACCATCGAGTACCTGAACACCCACGGCACCTCCACTCCGGTAGGTGATGTTGCTGAGCTGAAGGCGATCCGTGAAGTGTTCGGCGATCAGGCACCGAAGATCAGCTCCACCAAGAGCCTGTCAGGTCACTCGCTGGGCGCTGCTGGCGTACAGGAAGCGATCTACTGCATGCTGATGCTGCGTGACAACTTCCTGACCGCCTCGGCTAACATCGAGGAGCTGGACGAAAACGCGGGCGATCTGCCGATTCTGCGTGAGCGTCTGGACCAGGCCGTCGATCTGATCATGTCCAACAGCTTTGGTTTCGGTGGCACCAACGCCACCCTGATCCTGAAGCGCTGGAACGACGCGTGATCCTGATCCGCTGAAAAAAAGCCGCAGCGACACGCTGCGGCTTTTTTTTGCGCACCACAGAGGCGCGATTTCCTCTACCCTTGCACCATAAACATCCCCCCCTCCGAGCCAACCCCGCCAAATACCTCAGCCGCCCGGCATCACGAAATGGCGTGCTTATTGCTTCCTTATAAATGATGGCAGAGTGACACAAACCGCCTGCAAGGAGCCTATATGGGGATCTTCAATATCGCCCGCTACAGTCGAGAGTCGGGCAGCAGCACCGATGCATTGTTCAAGGACCTGAATCTGGCGGCGGATTTGCCACAACACTCCGGCGCGTTTTCTCACCTGAATGCGTTTGCCCGTTCCCTTCAGCAACGCATTACCCTGAGCCTGCATGCCGCCGTCGGCATTGCCGCGCACGCCCCCGAGCTGGCACGCATAGCCGCCGACAGTCGCGCACACGGGGAGCAACTGGCCCAGTCATCCGAGGAAATTGCCAGCGCCACCGAACAGGTCAGCACCACCCTTGACTCCGAACTGGTGCCCGGAGCAACAGCGGTTTCCCAGCTATCCAGCGATGTCAGCACCCAGCTACGCCAGTGCGAGCAAGACAGCAGCAACGTACTTGGACAGGTCGACACCATCAACAACTGCGAGACCGAACTGTCCGCCCAAATTGGCGAAATCGGCAAGCAGCTGGAAGAAGTTACTCAAGTCATCGGCATGATTGCCAACATTTCCCAGCAGACCAATCTGCTCGCCCTCAATGCCGCCATTGAGGCGGCCCGAGCCGGCGAACAGGGTCGCGGTTTTGCTGTGGTGGCCGATGAGGTTCGGACACTGGCCGGCAAGACCACTGCGGCGACCGACAAGGTCGCCGAGATCATCGACAACTTTCGCAGCGGCATGCACAGCCTGAACACTGCCAGTACACAGATGCAGGCCGCCGTCGCCACCGGCCGCGAGCGCATCGTCAGCATGGACCGCAGCCTGAGCGAAGCAACCTCCGCCATGGGCCAGCTGGATCAGCGCATCGCTAGCATCGCCAGCGGTGCCGAACAGATTGGTGCTGCGGTGCGGTCCGTCAGCCAGGACGTTCAGAGCGTCGCCGGCGTGGCGAGTTCAATGATGCAAAAGGCCTCCTCTGTGCTGGAACACAGCGAGGCGGTGCGCAGTGAAGGAGACCGCCTGCTCGAGGGCCTTGGTGGCTTCAGGTTGGGCGTGCATCAAGTCATTCGCCAGCGGGTAACCGAGATGGCCGCAAGCGATGAGCTGGCGCGCGGTGGTGCCAGCGCCGAACAGGCTATGCAACGCTGGATCGAGCAGGATGGACGCTTTGAACTGCTCTACCTGGTCGGTGCCGACGGTGTGCAGGTCAGCGAGAATATTCTCAGCGCCGACCTGAAAGATGGTAGCGGCAGCAGTGCGCGAGGCAAAAACTGGTCAAATCGCCCGTGGTTCTCGAACGTACGCGACACGCTCTCGCCGTTCATCAGTGATGTCTATCGCTCCGCCGCAACTGACGGATTCTGCTTCACCCTATCTGCCCCGGTGCTGGATGAACGCGGTCAGCTGCGATACGTCCTGGGTGCTGACATCCGGCTGTCAGCACTGCTCTCCGAAGGCGGCTCCCAGCGTGGCGCCGCCACAGTCAGCGCAAGCACCCGGCCAGCCTGGGCCTGACTCGGCAAACTCAGGCAAGGCCGCCCTCCTGTGATTGCTCGGCGAGACGTTGCGATGTCCGCCGGGCCATCAGCGCCATGAACACTGTCAGCCCCCCACATACGGCCATAACACCCGCCATAGGCATAGCGCTGTCGTTGTGCAGCACGCCAACCAGTGCCGAGGTAATCCCGGCGATAATGAACTGCATGGTACCCATCAGGGCGGAGGCCACACCGGCCTGATGACCATGCCCCGCCAGCGCACAGGCAGAGGCATTGGGTAATACCAAGGCGATGACACCAACGCTGACGTACAGCGGCGGCATGAACAACCACAGACTGTCCAGCCGTAACCAGGCAATCAGCAGCAGCGCCCAGGTTGCCAGCAAGTAAACGGCGGTCATGCGTTTGATCAGCTGCAACTGAGTCCAGCGCCGCAGCAGGCGGCTGTTGAGCTGTGCAGTCAGAATAAAACAGGTGGCAACACTGCCGAACAGCCAGGCATATTGATCCGCCGGCACCTCAAACAGCTCCATGAAGACATAGGGGGAGCCGGAGATGTAGGCAAACATGCCTGCCATCGCGACCCCGCCGGTCAGCGCATGGAACATGAACAGTGGCTCCCGTATCAACTCAAGGTAGCGTCCGATGGAGGTTTTCAGCGGCGGTGGCGTCAAGTGTTGCGGCAGTGTTTCCGGCAGGAAGAAATAGACCGCCAAGGCGAAGATCGCCGAGAACAGCGCCAGAAACAGGAAGATGCTTTCCCAGCCGCCAATCAGCAATAACGTACTACCCAGCAACGGCGCCAAAATCGGCGCCACGCCCATGATCAGCATTAACTGGGAAAACGCCTTGGCTGCATCAATCGGCGCGCACAGGTCACGCACTACCGCCCGGTTAACGACCATGCCCGCACAGCCACCCAGCGCTTGGGCAAAGCGAGCAGCCAGCAGCCACTCCAGAGACGGCGCCAGCGCGCAACCCAGCGAAGCGAGGCAAAACAGACCAATGCCAAAAAGCAGAGGCCCGCGGCGACCATAAAGGTCAGCCAAAGGTCCATATATCAGTTGGCCGCTGGCCAGACCGAGAAAATAAACAGACAGGCTCAGCTGGACCTGATCGGTATCCGCCGCAAGCGCCGCCCCGATTGCCGGGAAGGCAGGCAGATACATGTCGATGGCGAGCGGACCAAAGGCACTCAAGCCACCCAGAATGAGCAGAATGTAAAAAGGCATGTAACGGGTGTCCGTGATAGCAATTGCCGTGCAACAGCGCGCACGAGCCGTTGCAGAAACAGTCGGCGTGATTCAGCAGGCTTTCATCATGCCAGAATATGCCGCCCACTGCCCTGCTGTGTCGCTATCACAGACTGCCCCGTCACGCTGGGACAATCGCTGCGCGCCGCTCAGGCCTCGTGCAGACGCGCGTTCAGCTCATCAACCAAAGGTGCCCACTCGGCATCCTCTCGCATCTGCTCGCTGAGAAAGGCCGACTGCGATGGAGTCCAGAACGGTGCATCCACCAGGCGGGTGTCGTGTGCCAGCGAATGGCTGGCAAAAAAGGCATCAATGCTCTCTGCGTCCGACGCCAAACCAAGCTGTTCAAACAAGGTACCGAGGTCTTTCTGGTGCAGTTCCATCGTGTTTCTCCCTGCTGGGGTTGAACTCATATCCTGTTTACACAGAGTAGCCCGCTTGGCTCAAGTTCCTTGCTGGGGAGCTGGATCATAGCGGTCAGCAGCGGCCTGCAGCCAGGCTTCCAGATCCTTGCGACGAACCTTTTGCCGCTTCGCCTCGGCCAGGCTGGCCAGCATATAGTCGCGCCAGGCTGGGTCGTCACCAGCCATCGACAGCGCGAGATCACGATCGGTCCAGCGGCGAATGCGTACAAACAACCACCAGTGAAAATACAGACCACTCAGGGTCGCGATCGCAATGATCAGATAATCCATGAATCCTGCTCTTGTCTATTGCTCAGGCCAAGCATGGCACAGTCACTCTCCGACAGGTACCGCTGCGGCGCTGGGTCGCGGGCGGTAGAACATCACCAGATTGCCGAACAGAATCAGCACCAGCCCGACCACCGCCATACCACGCCACTCATAGCCCTCGAACAGCGTCGACAGGCCCAGCGCAATCAGCGGAAACAGCACGGTAGCGTAGGCCGCTGCTCCGGCCCCAATCCGCCCGACCAGCGCAAAATAGGCCGCAAAGCCGATGATCGAACCAATCACGGCCAGATACAGCAACGAGCCAACGTAGGTCACGCTCCAATCGACCACAAAGGCATCACCCCGCACCAGCGCCAGCAACAGCATCGCCAACGCGCCGTACCCCATCGCGTAGGCGTTGGTCGAAAGCACGTCCAGTCCCCGGCGCTGATGGCGCACGCTGATCATGTTGCCGAGCGAGAAACCATAGGTGCCCAGCAGGCTGAGACCAATGCCAGTCAGCACTTGACCGCTGAGGTGCGCCGACTGCAGGTCATGCCAGAACAGGCAAACGATGCCGACCAGACCCAGCAAATTGGCCCAGAGCAGGCGCCGGCCCGGACGCAAACCGAAAAACAGCGCGCTGTTGGCCGCGTTGAACAAGGTTGCCAGCGAGAACAGCACCGACTCCAGACCACTGTTGATATAGGCGTTGGCTGAATAGAAACAGTAAAAATTCAGCCCGAACACGCATACGCCCTGCAGCATGCAGAACAGATGATCACGCCCTCCGATCCGCCGCAATCGGCCCAACAGCGACAGCACCACCAGCATCAGCGCCGCCGCCAGCGCAAAGCGATAGAACACCGAGACCAACGGCGCAACCGCGCCGGTCTGCATGGAAATGGCGATCCAGGTAGTGCCCCAGATCAGGACGGTAGCGGCGTACAGCAATGCGTTCATGATGCAGTCTCTGGTAATGACAGCCGAGTATCCGCCCTGTGCGGCACAACGGCTTGCACGGCCTTGCCGCCCGCTTGCACGATCCTGCGCATTTCTGCCCGGCGGCGCGTTACCCGCTTGGCGCAGCGCTGTCGCCCGCATACCATGTGGGGCGAGCCACAGCATGCGGGGAAACAATGTCAGACGAACGCTTTCAGGTATTCGACAGCCTGCGTCGGCACAACACCCGACTGCAGGACAGCACCCGGCTTGGCAACGGCGTCGGGCTGGCCTCCTGGTACAACGAGCAGGACCTGATCGACCTGGAAAACGCCGATCATCACACCCTCAGCCTGTATATCGCCGATGGCTATCAGTCCTACTTCAAGGGCACCGACGGTTGGCACAACGGCGGCGGCCCGGATCGGCTGTGTCTGATGCCCCGGCAGTACGCCTCCACCTGGAATATCCGCGGCCCGCTGTCGTTCGTTCACCTGTATTTCACTGACGCCCATCTGCGTCAGTTGGCGGAACAGACCTGGGATCGCAGCCCGCTGGCGCTGAGCGTCAACGAACAGCTGTTTGCCGACGACCCGCAGATCGCCCTGCTCTACCGCCACTTTCTGCTGACCAGCAACTGGCACGACCGTAGCGACAGCCTGACGCTGAGCAGCGCCAGCAATCTGTTGCTCAATCACGTCCTCAAACACTACACCCAGGTCAGCTGGCAGGACCCAACGATCAAGGGCGGGCTGGCACCAGCGCAGATACGGCATATCCGCGACTACATCGACAGCCATCTGGACCTGCCGCTGCAACTGGCCGATCTGGCCGCCCAGTGCCAACTGAGCGAATACCACTTCGCACGGATGTTCAAACAGAGTCTTGGCGTACCACCGCACCGCTACGTACAGCAACAGCGCCTGATGAAAGCCCAACAGCTGCTGCGCCACAGCACCGCCAATCTGTTGCAGGTCGCGCTCGCCTGTGGCTTCAGCTCTGCGGCCCACTTCAGCAACCGCTTCCACCAGCACACCGGCGTCAGCCCGTCGCAATACCGCAACCGTTGGCAGCAGGGACGCTGAGCCCCGCCACCATCAGGCCGTACGACGCACCAGCGTCAACATCCCCGCCGCAGCGGCGAACAGCCCGGCAAAAGTACGATTGAGCAGGCGCTGCTGGCGTGGCGAGCGCAACAGGCGAAGCACCCGCGCTGCCAGCCCGGTGTAACCCGCCATAACGATCAGATCGACGGTAATCATGGTCAGCCCCATGATCAGGTACTGGCTCAGCAATGGCTGAGAGACATCCAGAAACTGCGGCAGCACCGCCAGCATGAACACCACCGCCTTGGGGTTGCTCGCATTGATCAGCAAACCACGAAACACCAGCGTCAGTGGCTGACCCAGTGCACGTGGCGCATGCGTCTCATCCGCCTGCATGGTCGGCGCCCGCCATTGGCGCAACGCCAGATACAACAGATAAAGCACGCCGAACCACTTGATCAGGCTGAACGCCAGCGCCGAGGTTGCCAGCAGCGCGCCGACACCTGCCGCGACCACCGCAATCTGAATCACCAGTCCCAGCTGCAGGCCCAAAGCCGTCCAGTAACCGCGGGCAAAACCGTAATTCAGACCGCTGGACATCGACGCAATGGCACCGGCACCCGGCGACAGGCTGATGATCCAACAGGCAACAAAAAAGGCCAGCCAGGTTTCGATCGACATCGAACGGCTCCAGAAAATTTCAGGGAAGCACTAATGCTAGCAAAACCATCGACGGCCGGAGCGATACAGCTGGCAGCGAATTCAGCCCTGCGCTGTACTGCGCCCCACTACCGCCAGAGGAACCACCCGCGCCTCGCGCTGGGCCAGATAGCGGGTACAACTCACCCGCAGAAAGGATGCGAAGTTAACTACTTCGCCGCGCAGCTCCATCACCTCGTCGTACAACTTGGTGATCAGTTGATTGGTGGTCATGTCATCCACCTCGGCGATCTCCTGCAAGATGTCCCAGAACTGATTCTCCAGTCGCAGGGTGGTAACCACACCGCGAATACGCAGCGAACGCGAGCGCGACTCATACAGAATCGGGTCCGCTTTTACGTAGAGTTCACACATACAGATCTCCTGTACAGGGGCTGACCGCAGCCAGCCCCCGGCAGCAATCAGAGCTCGATTCGGGCACCCAACAGCTTGACGAATTCCGCCAGCCAGCGCGGATGCGACGGCCAGGCCGGCGCAGTCACCAGATTACCCTGAACATGGGCCTGATCGGCAGCGATATCGATATAGGTACCGCCCGCCAGACGCACATCCGGCCCGCATGCAGGATACGCACTGCACTCACGCCCTTCCAGCACGCCAGCAGCAGCCAGCAGCTGCGCACCATGACACACCGCAGCAATCGGCTTGTTGGCCGCATTGAACGCCTGCACCAGCGCAATTACATCGGCGTTCAGCCGCAGATACTCCGGTGCTCGACCGCCCGGAATCACTAACCCCACATAGTCATCGACCTTTACGCCAGCGAAGTCGTGAGTCAGGGCAAACAGGTGGCCCGGCTTCTCGGTGTAGGTCTGATCACCCTCAAAATCATGGATTGCCGTCTTCACGGTCTGACCAGCCGTCTTGTCCGGACACACCGCATGCACCTCATAGCCCAGCATGCTCAGCGCCTGAAACGGCACCATGGTTTCGTAGTCTTCGGTAAAGTCGCCAGCCAGCAGCAGAATTTTCTTGGTGGACATCACGGTACCTCCTTGCGGGTGTTTGAGCTTTCATCATGCGCCCATGCGAATGACAACGGGTAACAGCCGGTTACTACATTCTCTTTATGTCAGCTCATGCTGCCTGGATCACAGATTTCACACTGCACCAGAGGCTGCAAAAAAACACGATAAAACGGCCCAAGAAAGCCCCATAACCCCTTGATTTAAATATTTTAAAAAAAACAAACCAGCCAGAACAAACAGCTCAATGTCCAGCGTAGACGCGAACCTGGTCACAACCCTGCCATTTGTCGCACAGGTGTCCACTCTCTAGCATGCGTCAGCCAGGGCCAAGTCGGCCGACGGGGCGGACAGGACGTCCGCCCGCACCATGCAAAGGACGCTCGCATGTCGTTAACCGCAGACACCACCAGCTCAGCCGCAAATGCGGCCGACCTGCGCGATAGTGACACCTACTTTCAGCTCGAGCAGGTGTTCTCGCAGCTGGACTCCCCCCAGCAACAGGCCGCGCCAGACTGGCAACAACTGGCCGACAGTGCAGAACAACTGCTGACCCGGAGCACCGACCTGCGCGTCGCCTGCTGGCGAGCCTTCGCCCTGCTGCGGCTGCGCCGGCCGGAGCCGTTGGTACTGGCCATGGGGCAACTTGCCGTCTTCATCAATAGTGCCTGGCACAACTGCCTGCCGACACGTGAACGAGGCAGGTTTGCGGCACTTCAGTGGCTGTATTCGGCGCTTAGCCGGGAGCTGGACGCCTACCCCCAAATGGCAGACGAACTTGCCACATTGCAAGCGGCTGCCTGCCAGATCAGTACGGCCCTGCAAGCATATTCGGCAGAACGAAGCCACGACTGGAAGCAACTGGCAAGCAGGCTGCAAGCCGGTCCCAGCGAGCCGCCGACCAATCCAACGCCGGTAGTCCGCGCGCCGAGCAAACCAGTTTCAGATCCGACATTCTCCGGGCCGGTCGACACAGACCGCCAGGCCCAGCAGCAGCTGCGCCGCCTGCAGGAAGCCGCCGCGCCACTTCTGGACTGGTGGCTGACCCAGCCCGAGCGCCGCGCCTGCGCCGTAGCGCTGAGCCGGTCCCTGACCTGGGCGGGTATTTATCAGGTACCGCAGCACGACAACAAACAACACACCAACCTGCGGCCACCACCGGCCGAGCGCCTGAGCCACTGCAAGTCCCTGTGGCAACAGTCAGCACACTCCGCATTGTTGCAAGACCTCGAAACGAGCCTGCGCAAGGCACCGTTCTGGCTTGATGGTCACTTTCTTGCCGCGCGCTGCTGCGACGCGCTGGCAGACTCACAGGCCGCCGCCAGCATCCGCGGACAAACCCGTTTGCTGCTGCAACGGCTGCCCATGCTGGAACAGCTTTGCTTTGATGACGGCACCCCCTTCGCCACGCAGGCCACGCGACGTTGGCTGACTGCCGCAGCGACACCCAACCCCGACTCCACAGCGCCAAAGAGCACTGACACCAAGGACCTGTTGACACTGCTGCACAACGACGGCTTTGACGTTGCGGCCAAAACACTGGCGCAGCGGATGCAGACGCAAAATGGCGAACGTCAGCGCGCCGTAGGTCGCTTGCAACTCGCCAAGCTATTGCTGGCTGACGGTCAGAGCGACCAGGCCCGCGATCTGCTGGAGCCGCAACTGTCGCAGCTACAACACAGCATGCCGCTGGCTCTGTGGGACCAGCAGCTACTCAGCGACACTCTGGACCTTTTGCAACAAAGCCTCGCCGATCAACGCGACGAGAGCAGTCGGCAGCGGCGCCGCACGCTGCAACAGCAACTGCGCTGGCTGAACCTTGAACACACCCTTGACCAGGCCGCCCGGCCTGCCCAGCACGGAGAAACCTGATGGCCAAAGACAGCACCGTGGCCCCCCGCGAACGCATCAACGTGACCTTTACCCCGAATACCGGGGATCAGCAGGAAGACGTTGAGCTGCCGCTCAAACTGATGGTCCTTGGCGACTTCACTCTGCGACAGGACGAACGTAGCGTTGAGCAACGCAAACCCATCTTGATCGACAAAACCAGCTTCGAAGACGTGCTGGCGAAACAAGACCTGCACCTTAACTTCAACGTCGCCAACCGGTTGCAGGATGACGATCCGGACAGCGCGCTCGCGATCGAACTCAACATCGGCTCAATGCGTGATTTCAACCCGGCCAGCATCGTGGAGCAGGTTCCAGAACTGCGCCAACTCATGGAGCTGCGTGAGGCGCTGGTTTCACTCAAAGGCCCCCTCGGCAACACCCCGGCTTTTCGTCAGGCGATTGAAGCCCTGCTGCGCGATGACCAGTCGCGCGAGCAGGTGCTGACCGAACTTGGCCTGGCGCCAACCCCGTGATGAGCCAACAGGAGCCCACCTTATGAACAGCCAACCCGCCGCAACGGCGAGCAGCCCAGTCGCCACCAGCAGCCTGCTTGATCGCGTGATCGCTGAAACCCAGCTAACGCCAGAGGACGACTCCTACGCGATCGCCCGCCGTGGCGTAGGTGCCTTTATCGCTGAACTGCTCAAACCTCAAAACGATCAGGAGCCGGTAAAAAAAGCTCTGGTCGACCGCATGATCGCCGAGATCGACAGCAAGCTGAGTCAGCAAGTCGACAGCATTTTGCACCACCCCGACTTCCAGCAACTGGAGTCAGCCTGGCGCGGCCTGCACCTGCTGGTCGAGCGCACTGACTTCCGAGAGAACATCCGCATCGAGCTGATCAATGTCTCAAAGCAGGACCTGCTCGACGACTTTGAAGACAGCCCGGAGCTAGTGCAGTCCGGCCTGTACAAACACGTATACACCGCCGAATACGGTCAGTTCGGCGGCCAACCGGTCGGCGCCATGATCGCCAACTACCAGTTCGGCCCGGGCACCCAGGATATTCGCCTGCTGCAACAGGTCGCTGGGGTTGCGAGCATGGCCCACGCGCCTTTTATCGCCGCCGCAGGCCCTGCATTCTTTGGACTATCCAGCTTCAGCGGCCTACCCGACATGAAGGACTTGAAGGATCACTTCGACGGCCCACTGTTCAGCAAGTGGCAAGGCTTTCGGGAAAATGAGGACGCCCGCTATGTGGGCCTAACATTACCGCGCTTCCTGCTGCGTACGCCCTATGATCCGGAGGATAATCCGGTTCGCAGCTTCAGCTACCGAGAAACCGTCAGCGACAGTCATGAAGACTACCTCTGGGGCAATACTGCATTCGCGTTCGCCAGTCGCTTGACCGACAGTTTCGCCCGCTATCGCTGGTGCCCCAACATCATCGGCCCGCAGAGCGGCGGCGCCGTTGACGACCTGCCGCTGCACCACTTTTCCAGTATGGGTGAAATCGAAACCAAGATACCCACTGAAGTGCTGGTCTCGGATCGGCGAGAGTACGAGTTGGCCGAGGCGGGTTTTATTGCCCTGACCATGCGCAAGGGCAGCGACAACGCCGCCTTCTTCTCCGCCAACTCGGCCCAGAAACCCAAGTTTTTCGGCAACAGTGCCGAGGGCAAGGCCGCGGAGCTTAACTTCAGGCTGGGGACACAGCTGCCCTACCTGTTCATTATCAACCGGCTCGCCCATTACCTGAAGGTACTGCAGCGCGAGCAGATCGGCGCCTGGAAGGAACGCACCGACCTGGAGTTGGAGCTTAACCGCTGGATTCGCCAGTACGTAGCCGACCAGGATAACCCGAGTGCCGAAGTACGCGGTCGTCGACCGCTGCGAGCTGCTGCCATTGGGGTTGAGGATGTCGCCGGGCAACCCGGCTGGTATCGGGTCAGCCTGAGCGTGCGTCCCCACTTCAAGTACATGGGTGCCGATTTCACCCTGTCGCTGGTTGGCAAGCTGGACAAGGATTGATGGCCAAGTCCGGATATGGCTCTCTGCTGGAGCGATTAAGCGGCATTGCCCAGTCGCGCGCGGGAATGGCAACCGCCGATGCCGTCAGCGCATCGGTGACCGCGCAGCTGGCGCGCATGCTCAGCACCCGGGCGGGCAGCGTGCAGATGCTGCCCGACTACGGGTTGCCTGAGCTGAACGATATGCGCCTTACGCTGCACGACACCCGGCAACAGGCGCGAGCAGCGATAGAGCGCTTCATCGACCGCTATGAACCCAGGCTGAGCGATGTACGGGTTGCCAGCCAGCACGACGCCAGCGACCCGCTTCGCCTGGCGTTCACCATCAGCGCCCGGCTCAACCTTCCTGAACTGCGGCGGCCGGTGACCTTTAACGTGCAACTTGACGGCCGGGGACACGCCGCAGTGACCCTGCTAACCGAGCGCCCCGACACCTGACCCCACCATGACTTTCAATCACTACTTTCAGAGCGAACTGAGCGCCCTTCGGGATCAGGGCCGACGTTTTGCCGAACACAACCCGGCGCTGGCTCCCTATCTCGCTGGTACCAGCACCGACCCCGATGTCGAGCGACTACTCGAAGGGGTCGCCTTCCTGACCGGACGCCTGCGGCAAAAGCTCGACGATGAACTCCCCGAGCTGACCCACTCGCTAATGCAGCTGCTGTGGCCCAACTGCCTGCGCCCCATGCCGGCGGTTGCCATGCTGCAGTTCGAGCCTCTCAAGCGCCCACTGAGTGAGCTGACTGTCGCGCGCGGCACCGCGGTCGAGTCTCGCCCAGTTGATGGCATTCGCTGCCGCTTTCGAACCACAAGCGACGTCGCTCTGCTCCCCCTTGAGCTGACCGGGTCCCAATACTATAGCCACGCGACTGGCGCCCGACTGACTCTACCGCTGCAGATGGCCTGTGAAGGCAGCCTGGCGGATCTAAGTCTGCATCGCCTGCGCCTGCATCTGGGAGGCAACTCATATTCGAGTCATCAGTTGTATCTGCACCTGTGTCGCCACTTGCACAGCATTACCTTGCAGCCGCTCGACGCCGCCGGACAGGCGCTCGGCGACACCGCGGTCTGTCGCCTGCCGCCCAGCCGGCTGCAGGCGAGCGGCTTTGCCAGCGATGAGGTACTGCTGCCGGACAGCGACCAGGGTTTCAGCGGGTATCATCATCTGCGCGACTACTTCGCCTTCGCAGAGAAGTTTCTGTTTGTTGAACTATCCGGGCTCGAGCAACTCGGCGAACTGGGCGATCAGGTGCTCCAGCAGGCCCGCGGCCTGCGTATCGAGTTCGATTTACGTCACCCGGACTGCCGTCAGCTGACACCCGACGCCAATATGGTCCAGCTGTACTGCTCCCCGGCCGTTAACCTGTTCAGCCACGATGCCAGCCCGATCCGTCTGGATGGCCGGCAGGATCGCTATCTGTTGCGCCCGGCCGGGCTATCGGCCAGCCAATGCGGAGTATTCTCGGTTGATCGGGTAACCGGCTGGAAGCCGGGCGGGATGGGCTACCGAAACTACGTTCCATTCGAATCCTTCGAGCATGATCACCAGTTGGGCAGTCCGGATGCGCCCCCCCACTACAGCCTGCGCCAAATTCCTGCGCTGCAAGGTGATGCTCTGGAAACCCACCTGTGCTTTGGCCATCAACAACAGGACCAGCAGGAAACACTGTCGATCGAGCTCACCTGCACCAATCAGCAATGGCCGAGCAAGCTGGCCCAGGGCGACATCTGCCACCCTGGTGAAGGCACACCCGAGTTTGTGCAGTTTCGTAATATCGGTCGCATAACCCCGAGCTACGCACCTGCCCTGCACAAACAGGGGCTATGGCAGCTGATCAGCAGCATGGCGCTCAACTACCAGACGCTCGAAGACATCAATGCCCTGCGCGAAGCTATCAACTGTCACGACCTGCCGCGGCACTTTGATCAGACCGCGGCCAAGGTCAGCCAGCGTCGCTTGACCGCTTTGTGCGCGGTGCGTCATCACCCAACTGATCGTCTGTTCCGCGGGCTTCCGGTTCGCGGTGTGCAATCAGAGCTGGAGGTCGATGCCGATGGCTGCAATGGCCCGGGTGCCCTGTTTCTGTTCGGCTCGGTGTTGAATGAATTTCTGGCCCAGCACGCGGGCATCAATACCTTTCACGAACTGTCCATCACCAGCCTGCAGGGAGAGCGCTATCAATGGGTACCGCGCATGGGTCAACAGCCCCTGTTTTAATTCGACTGCAACGGGACATCCAGCACTACAGCCTGTATCAGGCGCTGCTGTGCCTGCTTGATCAACTGCAACAGATGCACCCGAGTGATACGCCCGAGGCGCTTTATCGCCGTATCCGCTTCTGCGCCAATCCCGCGCTGGGATTCGCCGCCCGTGATATAGAGCAACTGCGCATTGAGGAGAACGAAAGTGGGTTGCAGTTTATCCTGCAGCTGAACCTGATTGCGCTCAGCGGCGCCAGCTCACCGCTGCCTGCCCATCAGGTAGAACAGGCACTGGGAGATGATCAGGCCAGCAACAGCGTGCGCGCCCTGCTTGACCTGTTCAATGACCGTCTGCAGCGTCTGCTGCTGCCGATCTGGCAGAAATACCGCTACTACAGCCGCTTTCGCTGCGGCGCCAGCGATGTGCTGTCCACCCGCCTGCTGGCCCTCGCCGGCCTGCACGGGGAACCCGGCTCAGCAACGCTGCAACCCCGTCGTCTGCTCCCCAGTCTGGGCCTGATCAGCCGCCGCGCCCAGTCGGCTGACAGTGTCACCGCGGTGTTGCGCCACTACTTTCGTTACCGGCGAATAGAGCTGGAACAATGCTTGCCACGCTGGGTGTCCATACCCAGCGAACAGCGCTCTGCACTGGGACGGGCAAATAGCACGATTGGCAGCGGGCTGGTGCTCGGCAGGCAGATCAGAGATGTCGGTGGCCGTTTCCGGGTGCACCTGCTGCAGCTCGACTGGAACGACTTTCATCGGTTTTTGCCACCGGGCCGGGACCATCGATCCCTGCGCGAACTAATCGCCTTCCTGCTTCGCAGCCCACTGCAGTACGACGTTCGCCTGCAGCTGCAAGGCAGTGAAGTGCGTGCCCTGCAGTTGGGCAAACGTAACCCCTGTCTGCTCGGCTGGACAACCTGGCTCGGCCGCCCCAACGGCGATCCGAGCATCCTTTTAAATGCACCGGACCAAGGATGGCCTGCATGATTCCGATTGATCTTCACCAGCTCATCAACCTACTCAGCGACGACCTGCGCAGTGATCTGGAACAAGCAGCAGAGCACTGCCTGCAACGCGGTGGTGCCAGCGTGCAACCGGAGGACCTGCTCTGGGCACTGCTGCAGCGGACAAACAACCTGCTCGCTCAGCTACTGGCTGCCAGCGGCCAACCAGTCGACGCAATCCTGTCACGCTGTCAGCTGGCCACAGAGTCTGCTTCAACCAGTCGCAACCCCGGCCTGTCTGTCACGCTGGTCACCTGGCTACAACAGGCGCTGTTGATCGCCAGCACCGAATTGCAACAGCAGCAGGTCGACCAGCCCGCGCTGTTACTTGGCTGGCTGCGCAACCCGCTGCTGCACCCCGATCCGCTGGCCGGCATCAACGCCGAGCAGATACAACAACTGGCTGACGGCAGCCCGGCCAGCAAAAACGACACCCCCTCGCTGCTTGAGTCGTTCACGCATGACCTCACCAGACAGGCCGCTGACGGCAAACTCGATCCGGTCCTGGGACGTGAGCGCGAAATCCGCCAGTTGGTCGACATCCTTTGCCGCCGCCGCAAAAGCAACCCGGTGATTATCGGCGACGCCGGGGTTGGCAAGAGCGCACTGGTTGAGGGGCTGGCCCAGCGCCTTGTCGCCGGCAGCGTCCCGGATAGTTTGCGCGGCTGGCGCCTTTTGAGCCTCGACCTCGGGCTCCTGCAAGCTGGCGCGGGCGTGCGTGGCGAGCTGGAGCGTCGCCTGCAGGGCGTGCTCAGCGCGGCCAGTGATCCGGCCAACCGCATCATTCTGTTTATCGACGAAGCGCATACCCTGATCGGGCACGGCGGTGAGGCCGGCACGAGCGATACCGCCAACCTGCTCAAGCCCGCCCTCGCCCGCGGCGCCCTCAAGGCAATCGCCGCGACCACCTGGAGCGAGTATCGCCGTCATATAGAAAAGGACCCAGCACTGGCCCGTCGCTTTCAGCCATTGCAGCTGCGCGCGCCAAGCTCCTCCCAGGCCATCACGTTACTTCGCGGCTTGGCCCCCCGCTACGCCGACAGCCATGGACTGCACGTGTGCGACGACGCCGTGGTTGCTGCCGTCGAGCTGGCAGCCCGCTACCTGCCAGACCGCCAGTTGCCCGACAAGGCAATCGATCTGCTCGACACAGCCTGTGCCCGGGCCCGGGTAAACCTGGCCGCGGCGCCTGCCACGCTGGACCAGTTGCACGCAGCACTGGCTGACGGCACGCGCCAGCGAGAGGCCATCGAACGCGATCAACAGCTTGGCCTGCCCACTGACGGTGAACTGCTCGATCAATTGCACAACCGACACCAGAAAGACAGCAACGCGCTACGCAGTCTGCAGCAACAGTGGAGCGCGCAACGGGAGCTGGCACTGCAGTTAGTCAGCCAGCGCCACCAGATCGATATCCCTCACACCGAACACCGTCAGGCGTTGCGGCAGCTGCAGCAGGAGCAGGCGCTGGTCTCGGCGGAGGTGGACCGCAATACCATCGCAGAGGTAGTCAGCGAGTGGACCGGCATTCCGCTGGCGCAGCTACGCGGGCACTACCACGAACGCATCGCCCGTTTCGCCGAAAACCTGACCGGCCGCCTGCATGGTCAACCAGAAGCTATCAAGCAACTCGACCTCTGTTTGCGGGCCAGCACGCTAGGTTTGGCGAGGCCGGACCGCCCGGCCGGAGTATTCCTGCTAACCGGCCCCAGCGGTGTCGGCAAGACCGCAACGGCCGAAGCCATTGCCGACCTGCTGTACGGCGGCGAGGCCTTCCTTACAACCATTAACATGGGCGAATATCAGGAGCGTCATAGTCTGGCTCGCCTTATCGGTGCTCCACCCGGCTATGTGGGCTACGGTGAAGGCGGCCTGCTGACCGAAGCCGTGCGACGCAAGCCGTACTCGGTCGTTCTGCTGGACGAAGTCGAGAAGGCGGACCCGCAATTGCTCAATCTGTTCTACCAGATATTCGACAAGGGGCTGGCGACCGACGGCGAAGGCCGTGAAATCGACTTTCGCAATACCGTCATTCTGCTCACAGCCAATCTGGGCAGTGAACAAATAGACCACCTCTGCCGGGACGGCGCGCGGCCCACTCCCGGCCAACTGACCGATGCCATTGGACCTAGCCTGGAGGCCCATTTCAAGCCCGCTCTGCTCGCCCGAATGCGCGTTCTGCCTTACTACCCCATAACCACAGGCGACCTGCAAGCTATTGCCAGCCAACGGCTGGACGCACTAATCCAGCGCCTGCAGAACTGCGCCGTTCACTGCCGGCTTGACTCGCAATTACCGCCGCTAATCGCTGAGAGGTGCATGCAGAACGGCGGAGCTCGAGGGGTTGAACGTTGGATTGAGGACCAAGTGATCAGTTGCATCGCCGACCGGCTGCTACAGACGGACCAGGCAACCCCAGCAGCAACGAAGCTGTACGTTAGCGTCGATACAGAAAGGATGGTTCGCTGTGAGCTCGCGTGAAGTACTGCCCGTAAGGGTTCCGGCGGAGTCAACGCCCGACGTTACTCAGGTCCTCGAAGGACTGGCAGCGTTGACACGCTGCCAGCGCCCGTTTGAGCTGGAGCAAGCACTGGTCAGTTGGCTGGCCGAGCTGAGCAACTGTGCATTGGTTCAGCTCTACCTGCTCGATGCCAGCCACAGCCAGCTGCCGCTGTGCTGTCAGTGGCTGGACGGCCACACGGAAGCCGGCACTGGTCAGGATGGGCTGGGCGAGTCACTGCTCGCATACAGTCTCAGTCAGAACGCCCCGCTGCAGCTGAACGAACTGGATCGAAGCCTGCACGCCACGCCATTTCTGCCGACAGGCCAGTCCCCCTGGCGTAGCCTGCTTTGCCAGCCGCTGCTCGACCGCCAACAGCAGATATCAGGCCTGCTGGTGCTGGCCAGCCGAAGCCGCAGTATAAACGAGGACCTTACGGCATCACTGGCACTGATCGGCACTATCGCGCTGGCACAGCTGCAGGCATTGAAGCAGGCAGGCTTGGTGCATCAAGCCCCCACTCCCGCGCTAACGGAACCGGCCTCGGACAGTGAGCACGGCTGTTTCGGTCTGATTGGCGAGAGCCCTGCCATGCAGCAGGTCTATCGATTAGTCAGCAAGGTGCTGCACAACCCGGTCACCGTTCTGCTTGGAGGGGAAACGGGTACCGGCAAAGAGCTGGTGGCACGGGCGATTCATGACTACGGGTCACGCCGTACCCAGCCCTTTATCGCCCAGAACTGCAGCGCTCTGCCCGAGCACTTGCTCGAAAGCGAATTGTTCGGCTACCGCAAGGGGGCATTTACCGGCGCCAACCAGGACCGGGAGGGGCTGTTTGACGCAGCCAACGGCGGCACCCTATTTCTGGACGAAATCGGCGACATGCCGCTGGCGCTGCAAGCCAAGCTCTTACGGGTGCTGCAGGAAGGCGAAGTACGCCCACTGGGCAGCAACCAGAGCCATCGTGTCGACGTACGCATCGTCGCTGCGACGCACCAGAATCTTTATGGCCAGGTTGAGCAGGGGCGCTTCCGTGAAGACTTGTACTACCGCCTAAGCCACTTTCCGATCACCTTACCACCGCTGCGTGAGCGCGGCGCCGATGTCCGCGAGCTGGCGCTGCACTTCACCCGTGAAACCTGTACTTTCCTGCAGCGCTCCAACTGCCGCTGGTCAGACAGCGCGCTGGCCTACCTGGCAAGCCACCGCTTTCCCGGCAACGTGCGCGAACTCAAGGGGCTCATTGCCCGCGCGCTATTGCTCTGTGACGGCAACCTGCTGCTCCCCGAGCATCTGCAACTGCCCAATACACCAACCCACGCACACCGTCTGACCCTGCGCGAACAACTGGACAAGGTCGAGCGAAACCTGCTGAACGAAACCCTGCAGAAGCACAACGGTAACCAGACGCAAACCGCTCAGGTGCTCGGTCTCCCGCGCCGCACTCTGCTCTATCGCATGCAGCGACTGGGCATACCGCTGCGGACAAGACAGCAGGCTAAGGGAGCGCGAAAGTAGCATTGCGACTGGCGACAATTCAGGGTTTGATGGTCAGCCCTGCTTCGCCGGAGTTGAACCATGCCCAAGGCAATGCTGCTGACTGTATTGGCCATGCTGGCTTTCGCCGGCAATTCCGTGCTGTGCCGCCTGGCACTGGACACCACCGGGATTGACCCGGCCAGTTTTACCAGTCTGCGACTGATCTCCGGTGCAGCGACGCTCTGGTTGCTGGTTACCCTGCGTGGCGGCAGCGTAACCAGCCAAGGCAGCTGGCCGTCGGCAATCGCACTGTTTGCCTACGCTGCAGGGTTTTCCTGGGCGTATATCCACCTCGATGCAGGTATGGGCGCCTTGCTGTTGTTCGCTGCGGTACAGGTCACCATGATCGGTACAGGCATCGTTCGCGGTGAACGGCTGACGCTGCCGCAGCAGGCGGGTATGGCGCTGGCAACACTTGGGCTTATTGCGCTGCTGCTGCCAGGGACCAGCGCCCCGCCATTGCCGGCCGCACTGAGCATGTTGGCTGCAGGTATTGCCTGGGGCGTTTACTCACTTCGCGGACGTGGCGCGACCAACCCTACCGCCGTGACCGCCGGCAATTTCCTGCGCACAGCACCACTGGCAATCATCCTCAGTTTGGTGATGCTGCAGAACCAAAGCCTGGACACCGAGGGCGTGCTCTATGCGCTGGCCTCGGGCGCCATTACCTCTGGGCTTGGCTACGCCATCTGGTACGCAGCGCTGCCGCTGCTGCGCGCCAGCGTGGCGGCCACCGTGCAGCTCAGCGTACCGGTGATTACCACGCTGGGAGGCGCCTTGCTGCTGGCTGAGCCTCTCACACTGAGGCTGTCGCTGACATCTGCGATGATCCTTGGCGGCATAGCGCTGGTGCTGACCCGGCCACGCAAGACCGGCTGAACCTTCCACGGCCGAGGCAGTCGCAATATCTGGCCAATCCGCTCTGGCTTGAGGCATGATGAGCGCGAGCCACGCAGTCTGTGGTCTGTCTTTAAGGAAGGAATCCATGCACCAACGCTCATGGCGCGCGCCCCTGCGCCTTACTTCTATTGCCATGCTCGCTGCCCTGCTGGTAATGACCTTCAGTTCCCTGTCAAACAACCTCCACGCAGAACCGATAACCACCGCCCCCCAGCGGTCACTCGACTACCAGCGCGATATCAAACCGATTCTCGAAAACAAGTGCATGGCCTGCCACGGCTGCTACGACGCCCCCTGCCAGTTGAAACTGACCAGCGCAGACGGGGTAGAGCGCGGCGCATCGGCACGGCAGGTCTACGATGCCACCCGCATAGATGACGCGGAGCCGACCCGCCTTGGCATCGATGCCAGCAGTACCGAGGCATGGCGAGAAATGGACTTTTTCTCTGTATTGCACGCAGCCGATGAGGGCAAGGTGCAGCGGCTCGACGGCTCGCTGCTTTACCGCATGATCGAGCTGGGGCAAAACAACCCGCTGCCAGCCAATGCGGTTCTACCGGAAGACATCAAGATCGGCACCGCACACGCCTTCAGTTGCCCAACCATCGACGACTTTAAGGGCTACGCGAAAGACAATCCGCATGGCGGTATGCCCTATGCCGTCACCGGCCTGAGTGAGCAGGAATTTGCCACTCTGAGCCGTTGGATCGGCGAAGGTGCCAACACCGCGCCGCAAGCCTGGCAGCCCTCTGACGCCGAAAAGGCAAGCATCGACCGCTGGGAGTCGTTCTTCAACCAGAGCGGAGCGCGCGAGCAACTGGTTTCCCGCTACCTGTTCGAGCACCTGTTCGTCGCTCACCTGCACTTCCCAACCATATCGGGGAGCAGTTTTTATGAGTTGGTGCGCTCCAGTACGCCGCCTGGATTGCCGGTCAGACCGCTGCGCACCGTTCGCCCTAACGACGATCCGGGCGAACGGTTCTATTACCGTCTGCGCCCACTGCGCGAAACACTGGTCGAGAAAACCCATATCACTTACGGCCTGGACGACTTGCGGATGCGTCGCTGGCAGCAGCTGTTCTTCCAGAATGACTGGGCCGTTGCCACCCCACCCGGCTACGACTACGCCGAGCGCTCCAACCCGTTCCTCACCTTCACCGCCATACCCGCCAAGGCCCGCTACCAGTTCATGCTGGACTCGGCCGAGTATTTCGTGCGCACCTTCATCCGTGGCCCGGTCTGCCGTGGTCAGGTGGCGACCGACGTCATCCGCGACCAGTTCTGGGCAGTGTTCGAAGACCCGGAACAGGAAGCCTACGTCAATGATGCCATTTACCGTAGCATTACCACACCGCTGCTCGGTTTGCCCGGTCAGGATAGCGACCTCTCTGCTCTTGGTAGCGAATGGCTGGAGTACAGCAGCAAGCGCAATCAGTACCTGCAGCTACGCCACGACTATTACGCCGAACGCAAACCCGGCGGCGCCGACATAAGCGAGATTTGGGACGGCGACGGTTATAACCAGGACGCCCTGCTGAGCATTTTCCGCCACCATGACAGCGCCTCGGTACGCCGCGGTCTGTGGGGTCAGGTGCCCGACACCATCTGGGTGATGGACTATCCCCTGCTGGAACGCACCTATTACGAGCTGGTGGTCAACTTCAACGTATTTGGCAGCCTCTCCCATCAGGCCCAGACCCGGCTGTACTTTGATCTGATTCGCAACGGCTCGGAGCTTAACTTCCTACGCTTTGTGCCGCAGGACACCCGTTCTGCCCTGTATGCCCAGTGGTACCAGGGTCATGCCCAGCTCAAGGACAAGATTGCCTATACCGACGTCAACCTCGACGTTCCGGTAGCAATCGACTATCGAGCAGCAGACCATCAGGACAACGCCAGTATCATGGCCCAATTCGCCAGCCAACTGATGACCCGCACCGCCGGCGTCAGCAGTGGCCCCGATACGCTCAACCGTTGCCCGCAGGGCAACTGCCTGCGCCGTGAGCTGAGCGCCAGCGAGGTGCAGATAGACCGAGCCCTGCACACATTCAGCAGGGAGACTGGCAAAACACTGCCGGTGATACCGCTGATGCCTGAAGTGAGCTTCCTGCGCGTTACTGACGGCGAGAATCGCTGGGTCTATAGCCTGGTCCACAACCGCTCGCACACCAACGTCGCCTTCATGTTCGGCGAAGATACCCGCCTGCAACCCGAGCGCGACACCCTGACTGTCATGCGCGGCACGCTGGGCAGTTATCCGAACTTCAGCTTCGATGTCAGCCTGGACGAACTGCCCGACTTCATCACTGCGCTACGCGCGGTAAGCAGTTCAGAGGGCCTGTCGCAGGTAGCGGAAAAATGGGGCGTACGTCGCACCAATCCGGCGTTCTGGGAGGTGATAGCCGACTTCCGTCATTACGTTGAGGAAACGGACCTGACACAAGCGGGTCTATTCGACATCAATCGATACCAGAATCTGTAACCGCTCTACTCCGCCGTCCCGATAGGCAGGGGCGGCGGCCATTGGTGGATTTTGGTTTACACTCAACTCACCATCAATGGACAGCTTCAGCCCATGCAGGCTCAGTCGGAGGGACCCCTTATGCTGATAACGCCTTCACGCCTTTTCTTCGCAATCGCACTTGGCAGCCTGCTGGCTGGCTGTGCCCACAACGGCGGCGCCGATACCCCCACATCCGCCACTCAGGCTGAAGAGCAGATGCCGCCGAAAACACGGCTGGTAACCGGCTCTATCGGCTGCCGCGAGCGCATCGCCCTGCCTCCGGGGAGCGTCGCCCACGTGAAGCTGCAGGACGTCTCGCGTGCGGACGCACCGTCTACCGTACTGGCAGAACAGAAAACCACCCTGATCGGTACGCAGATTCCGGTGCCGTTCGAGCTGAACGTGGAACCGAGAATGTTCCTGCCAAGCATGAGCTACGCCGTCTCCGGCCAAATCTTCAGCGCGGAGGGGCAACTGCTCTGGACCACCGACACTCGCCACTCGATTGACCTCAGCCAGGAGGTCAACGACATGGGATTATTGAACATGGTGAAGGTCAGCGGCCGCGTTCCCCAGGATTCGCAAGTGGTCGACGTGAGCACCATGCTGCCGCTGGAAGCACGCGGCAATGAGCCGGGCTGGATACTGGCAATCGACAGCGAACGCATGCGGCTGAATCGCCAGAACAGCACTGCTACCCAGCTTACCCCGACCCCCACTGCCACCCAACAGGGCAACAGCCTGCGCTTTGATGCAGCGGCGCAACACAACATGGTTGTCGAGATCACACCCGAGCTCTGCCACGACAGCATGACCGGCATGCCCTACCCCTACAGCGTCGAGGTGCAGACGGGGGAAACCGCCCTGTCCGGTTGCGGGGGCGCGCCTGAAACACTGCTTGTCGGCAAAACCTGGCAGGTCCAGACCATCAATGGCGATGCCGTCGATCCAGAACAAACGGTAACCATCAGCTTTACAATCGATGGCCAACTGGGTGGCCAGGGCGCCTGCAATGCGTTTTCTACCGGCTATGAGCTTACCGGCGAAGGCCTGAGCACGCACACAATTGCAGCCACCGAACGCGCCTGCAAAGGCGGCCTGATGGAACAGGATCAGGCGTTGTTCAACGTGCTTCAGCAGCTGTCGCGGTTCGATATCAGCGACCAGGGACAGCTGTACCTGATCGCGACAGATGACCGCAAGATCGTCGCAAAAGCCCAGTAACACCCGTTCCAGCGTGGACAGCACGCCTGCTATCGGGCATTATGCCGGCGCCAATGACCCTGCGTTTCGCAGGGTCAACCCCCGTTATCCAGAGGTACCCGCATGAGTGATCTGCCCCAATGCCCTGCCTGTCAGTCCCCCTACACTTACCAGGACGGCCTGATGTATATCTGCCCGGAGTGCGCCCACGAATGGTCATCAGCTGACCAGGGTGGCGATACCGAAGAGTCCGGTATCAAGGATGCAAACGGCAACCCGCTGCAGGATGGCGACACCGTGACCGTCATCAAGGATCTCAAGGTCAAGGGCTCGTCGTTGGTAGTGAAGGTCGGCACCAAGGTCAAGAACATTCGCTTGGTCGACGGCGATCACGATATCGCCTGCAAGATCGACGGTATCGGCGCGATGAACCTCAAGTCCGAGTTCGTCAAAAAGGTCTGAGGCCTGTCAGCGGCGAAAGCGAACGTGCTGACGCAACGGGCTTTCGCCGCGCCAGACAAACCCTTCCCAGTAATAATGCATGAACGAGATCAGCAGGATTGCGATCCCGATGAAGGCATGCTGCTGATAGCTGTTAAGAAGCCAGGCAATCAGGATCGACGCTGCTGGCAGCACCACGAACGGCGTCATACCGTTAGATGGCAGCCAGCGATACAGCCAGCCTGCTGACGTTCGCACTTGCCGGTTGCGGTCATGAGTGATGTACACGCTGAACGCCGTCAGATCATGAATCAGCCGCGGCATCAGGATGACCAGCAAGGTGTATCCCAGTTCGTTGATCGCAAACGCGCTGATCAGCAGCAGCCCGTTGGCCCAGATGAACCAGCGCCCCAGTCGCTCTTCACAGTCTCGCGCCAGCTGCCAGGTCAACAAGATCAGAGCCGCGCAGAAACAGCCAGCCAGCCAGGCAAACAGCCTGTAGCCGTCGATGCCAGCCAGTTGAACCCGCCCCAGATATTGCCCACCGTAGACCATCAGATAGATCGCCATGCCCGCGAATATGGCGGCCCACTTCCAAAGGCGAAACAGACGACCCGGCCTGCGCCCGCTAAGGACCAGTGCAATGCCCAACTGCTGGGAGAGGACATGAAATACGGTAAAGCCGGCAAAAAACACAAACAGCAGTTGGTAGCTCAGCGGCTGCGGCCCATACCATCCGGCAAGGCATACCAGCAGAAATACCAGCGAGGCGGGTAACAGTCGCCACCGGTAATGCCGCAGGTAATCTCGATCAGACAACGTCAGCGCGCTGGCGATAATATGCGGCAAGCCAAACAGCAGAGCCCACAGGGCCCAGTCATTCGGGTCGTCGGGCAACAGGCCATGCAGCAAGGTCCGTTGCAAGACCAAGGTATCCAGTGCAACCACAATAAAAGACAGCGGAATGACGCAATAGAGCGCGAGTAACCAACGCCCGTCAACGCAGTGTAAGGAAGAGTCAGGATGCACAGGATATCCGCAGTGATGGCTGTGCTACACACTTGATCACAGCCCGCCCAGCGGGCCCATCACCCGAAGTGGTGACCCTCAGCTGACAAACACGGTCGCCAGCCAGGCCACCAGCAGCGAACAGACCACGATGATGCTCAACGGTCTGCGTAGCGCCGGATACCAGACTGGCGCAACGCCGTGCTCAACCGCCCAGATGTCGGCGAAATACAGCGCCGCAAAGGCAACAAGAATAACCGGCAGGCCAAGCGCATTTGGCAGCGCCAACGCCACCCACCCCAGCAATGGCGGAATCACCGACAGCCCCAGTTGCACAGGTGCCTTGTCGCTGTTCTCCTCCGCACGCATGGCCAGTCCCCAGTGGATGGCGCCCATGAAAGCCAGGGTGATAGCGGCGTAGGCCAGCAACTCCTCGAGCACACGATCTCGCCACGCCTCGGGCGTCACCCACAGACTCAAAGCACCGGATACAAAGGGTATTAGCCCAGCCAACCCCAGCCCTAGCGCAAGGCGTGGGGGGCGTGTCGCGCCGAATGGATGCATGCAAACTCCGCTGCAAAATGTCCTGAAAACCGGATTAATTATAGGGCCTTGCCGGGTACCGACAAGCCTGGTGTGCGGCGGCGCGGTAGCCGTCGTAACAACGTTTTCAGCCGCTGGCGTAGCATCGCCGCATCCGCCTCACCGCCAGCGTATTGCTGGGCAACAAAGCAGTCGAAAAATGCCGCTATTTCAGCCTGCTGCGACGGCAAGGCACGGCTGATGCGCTGCTGCCAGTCGCGCGGCCCTTCGCCTGTCTTGGCGCCCAGTCCCAGTGGCCGCAGACGCCGATCCAGGCGCTGCCAGGCCCGCTGCGCTGGCGTCCCGGTCAGCCGCCGCGGGCGCAGCCAAATGAACGCCTGCACCAGCATGAGGCTGAACACCAGCACCAGTACAACGGCTCCTACCCGCTGCCAGTCCGCGGTACCCAACCAGCGGCGGAATAAGGCCAATTGCTCCTCTGAGCGGAAGTTCAGCACTCGCAGCTGCCACTGATAGTTCAGGTCATCCCAGCCAAGACGCAAGCTGTTAAGCCAACTGACCCCACGGTAACGCGCGCTGGACAACGGCGATTCTGCAAGAAAGCTGCCCTCCTCGCGCATTGCTTCTTCCAGGCCCCGCTCGATTCGCGTCGGCGCCACCTGGAAGGTTGGATCAAAGGCTGTCCAGCCGCTATTCGGCAGCCACGCCTCAACCCAGGCATGGGCATCAAACTGATGGACCAGCAGATACCCACCTCGCGGGTTCAACTCGCCGCCCTGATATCCCGTAACCACCCGTGCGGGAATACCTGCGGCACGCAACACAAACGCCATGGCGCCAGCATAGTGCTCACAGAAACCGCGTCGGGTGTCGAACAGGAACTCGTCGTTGGCGTGCTGCCCCAGCGCAGGGGGCTTCAGTGTGTAGTGAAAGGGCTGTTCGGCAAACTGCTGCAGCAGCGCCTGAATCAGCCCGGCATCGCTGGCATGTTCTGCTCGCAACTGCTGGGCCCAGGCACGCGCACGCGGGTCGCCGCTGGCGGGCAACTGCAGTTCGCGCTGTCGCTCCCTCGCCGACAGGCCATCCGGCTGCAATCGCGCCGCACTGTAGGATGAGGCCTCGTAGGCAAAGGTGCTGCCCAACGGCATGCGCGCGCGCAGAGTGTCGTCAGCCAGCCTTGTTACCTGTGGCGTATCACTGCTGCTGCCTCTCAAGCTGTACAACCAACTGCGGCCGCTGGGCTGGGCAATTACCTGATAATGCAGCGGGCCACCCTCCGCTACTGTCGGTGGTGCCGCTCGCCGCTCAAGGCTCCGATCCTGCGACCAGGCCCTGCCATCGAAGCGGCTCATGGTCAGAGCACGCCAGTACAGCGTCGCGGCTGGCGGCGTCTGACCGTCAAACTGCACCCGAAACGCCAGCTCCGGCGACTGCGCCAGATTGGCAATATCCGCCGGGGCCATGCTTTCAGACAGTCCGGTCCGCGCGCTGTTGCTGGGCAGGTTCACCGACCATAACGGCGCCAGTCGGGGAAAGAACAGAAACAGCAACAGCATCAGCGGTAGCGCCTGCAACAGCATGCCGCCGGCGTGACGCAGCGCTGCGAGCGGGTCATTACGCGCAGGGCTTTGCTGCAGCCCGACCAGCGCAGCAACCAGAACCAGCGCGCTGAAGCACTGGTAAAGCGCCAGCGGGATACCCTGATCGAACAGAAACGCGGTGGCGACGATGAAAAAGCCCAGATAAATCACTACCAGCGCATCGCGCGGGCTGCGCATCTCCAGCAACTTGAGCATGAACAGCAGCAGCAACAGCATCACCGTGGCATCGAGCCCGATCAGCGTGCCTTGGGTAAAAAACACCGCCAGCCCGGTCAGCAAAAGCCCGCCTACGCGCAGCAGACGCCCCGGATAGCCCCAGCGCATGCGTTGAATCTGGACCCGCCATAGCGCACACCCCAACCACAGCCCAGCTAGCCACCAGGGCAGTCGAGGCAGATGCGGCACCAGCACCACCAGCTGGGCAATCAGCAGCCAGGCAAGACTATTTCGCGGAATCAGCGCCCTCATGTTGGCACTCCCGGTCCGTACAATGCCAACGCACGCAGACAGCGCTCACGGTGGACATCCCCCAGCGCTGGCTCAATCTGCTGTCCCGGCAGGCTCAGGCCATAGGGCCGACGATCGGTCTCCAACGCCAGCACCCAGCCAGTCATGACACCGAGGCGCTCGTCCAGATCACGTCCCGGCGCATCGCCCAGATTCAGCCACAGGCTTTGCTGCTGCGGTTCGGCGAATACCTTGCTGTGCAGCCCCTGCCCGCGTGACCAGGCGCGCCAGTCGAGCCGCCGACGCGAGTCGCCCGGCTGGTAAGCCCGCAAGCCCTGAAAATCATCCACGCCTTCAACCAGCATCTGGTCCTGATCATGCTCAGCACCATCCGGCGCACTCCCCCTCGGCAGCGGGCATTTGACCGGCTTTGGATACACCAGTACCTGCCAGTCCAGATCAAGCAGACTCCATGCCTGGAACCAGCCAAGCGGATACACGGTTTCAATACGCAGGCGCTCGAGCGGCAGCCAGCCGCGACGACGGGTGGGATGGTAGAGCGTAACGGCCTGTTCGCCTGCAGCAGGTATGTCTACCGTATGCGTGGCGACCTCCGGCCAGCTTAGACGCAGCGCCTGATGCTCCCGCCGCATGCTGCTGAGCACCAGGCTCAGCGGAGCCTGCTCACCGGCGAACACCGGTCTGCCGCCGGTTGCCTTGAGTTGCACCCCGCCCAGATTCCGGTAGGTATGATGCAACGCCACCCAGAACAGACTGAGCAGAGTGAAGGTCAGGCCGTAGACCAGACTGTTTTGATAGTTAATGGCACCCACCAGCATGATGGCCAGCAGCAACAGGAAGGCGCCGCCGGCCTTGCTCGGAATGATGAAAATGCGCCGGTGATCGAGCCGAATCTGCTGCGCCGGCGGAATACGGCGACGCAACCAACCCCGGTGCCACTGACGCAGGCGACTGCGCACCCCAACGTTCACACCGGCGACACCTCGGACAGCAACCAGCGCGCCAGACTGTCGCCGCCATGCCCGGCCGGATCGTGGGTGGCGCGCAGACGATGACTGACCACCGCCGGCAACACCGCCTGCACGTCTTCGGGAATCACGTAATTGCGCTGTTCCAGCAGTGCCCAGGCGCGGGCTGCGGCCAGCAGGCCCAAACTGGCCCGTGGTGACAAGCCCCAGGCGCAGGCGTCACTGTTGCGGGTGTGATTGACCAGCCGCAGGATATAGTCGATCAGCGCGTCGCTGGCGGTAACCTGCGGCACCAGGGCTTGCAGCGCACAGAGCTGTTCACGGCCGAGCACGGTATCGATTCCGTCCAGACGAACCCGCCGGTCATCGCCCTGCAGCAGGCTCTTCTCGGCCGCCTCGCTGGGGTAACCGAGCGACAGGCGCATCAAAAACCGATCCAGCTGCGACTCCGGCAAGGCAAAGGTGCCGGACTGGGAAACCGGGTTTTGGGTGGCGATCACGAAAAACGGATCGGGCAGCGGGCGAGTCGCCCCATCAACCGTCACCTGGCCCTCCTCCATCGCTTCGAGCAGAGCGCTTTGGCTCTTCGGGGTCGCACGGTTGATCTCGTCAGCGAGCACCAGTTCGGCAAAGATAGGGCCTGGATGAAAGACAAACTGAGCGGTATTGCGATCAAACACCGAGGTGCCCAGAATGTCGCCTGGCAGCAGGTCACTGGTGAACTGAATACGCTGATAACTCATGCCCAGTACTCTGGCGAGTGCCTGCGACAGCGTGGTCTTGCCCATGCCGGGCAGATCCTCAATCAGCAGGTGCCCCTTGGCCAAAATGCAGACCAGCGCCAGCTTGATTGCTTGGGATTTGCCCAGTAGCACCTCGCCTATCGCGTCCTGCGCCGCGCTTAACACATCCTTCATGCTCACCTCTTCTCCGGGCTACCATGCCATGGTAGGTGCAAGCGCTGCTGCGGGAAAGACAAATGCAATAGCTTGTAACAGGCTGTGTACCGTCCACTAGGCAAATCAGAGGGAGTTCCATGCCGTTGCTGCGCACACTGTCCCTGCTGCTGACCTCCCTACTGGGTGGCTGCTCCGCACTCGCCCCGGTCAACTGGCTAGTACCCAACAGCGACTATAAAGCCCTCACCGACCTGAGTTACGGCGAGCTGCCGCGTCAGCGGCTGGACGTTTACCTGCCGCTGGACCTGAAAGCCAACGCCCCGATAGTGGTGTTCTATTACGGCGGCAGCTGGCGCAACGGCGAACGCGCCGACTACCGCTTTGTCGGCCAGGCGTTGGCCAGTCGCGGCATTATCACGGTGATCCCCGACTACCGACTGTATCCGGAGGTCCGCTATCCCGACTTTCTGCGCGACAGTGCCAAGGCGCTGGCCTGGGCTCGGGCTAACCAGAGCGACTGGCAAAGCTCATCCGGCCCGCTGTTCGTCATGGGCCATAGTGCCGGCGCCTATAACGCCGCCATGCTCGCGCTCGACCCGCGCTGGCTGGCACAAGAACAGCTTGCCCCTGAGGTGCTCAGTGGCTGGATAGGCCTCGCCGGCCCCTATGACTTTCTGCCGATCATCAACCCCAATGTGCAGCCGGTTTTCTATCATCCGCAGACACCGGTTGACTCCCAGCCACTGGTCCATGCCAGTGCTGCCAGCCCGCCCGCACTGCTGCTTGCCGGAGCCGATGACAGCCTGGTTGACCCACAGCGCAACACCCGGCAACTCGCCGAGGCATTGAGAGAAAACAAGGTAACCACGCAAAGCGCGGTGCTGAACGACATGGGGCACATCAAAATTCTGCTCACCCTGGCAGCGCCCTTTCAGGACTGGGCACCGGTGATTGAGCAGGTCAATTGCTTTGTCAGCCGGCACGGCAAGCGAGATGGCGGCCAGCGAGTCAGCACTGATTCGGCCGTCGCCTCAGGCTGCACCAACCAGGAAGAAACTGCACGAGCGAGGAAAAGCACCACAACAGCCAACGGCACAAGCCGAAAGCCCTGAAAGAAGACCGAGCGACGCTGGAAGGAAAGGGAGCGAAGAGGTTAAACGCAGAGACACGATACCGGCGGACACACCCCGCCGGTATCGCAGCCAATCACATGCCGACGGCCATCCCAACGCCAGCCAGGCTGATCAGCGCGCCCAGGCTGCCCATGACCACACGGGCGGCCTTGCGCTCCTGCAGCCAAAGACCACCGAACAGGCCGGCAGCATGCAGCACGGCAGTGGCCAGAGCAAAGCCCAGTGCATAGCTCAGTGCGCCAGCCGATGCCGGCATTTCCGCACCGTGGGCGTAGCCGTGGAACAGCGAGAAGCCAGCCACCAGCAGCGCGACCGGCGCGGTCTGACCGCGTTGCGCCACAACCAGCAACGCCCCCAGCACAATCACCGAGCCAACAATGCCCAGTTCAACACCCGGCAGGTGCACACCCGCCATCGCCAACGCACCGCCCACCAGCATCACGGAAACGAACAGCACCGGCAGCAGCCAGCGGGCAGCACCGCCCAGCTTGGCGCCGCACAGACCAACAGCCACCATCGCCAGCAGGTGATCCATGCCCATCAACGGGTGCGTGATCCCGGCGGCCAGTCCCGAGACATCATGGCCGGGGTGCGCCTGCGCCAGTCCAGGCAGCAGGGCAAGAGTGGCAATCAAGCCAAGGCGTTTGTTCAACAGTGTCATGTCAGGCTCCTTGTTGCTGTGCAGTGTCCGGCAGAGCCTTGAGCATGCCCTGACGTACGATAAATTCGATGATCTGGTCCACGCCCTGACCGCTCTTGAGATTCGAGAACACGAACGGACGCTCGCCGCGCATCTTCTTGGCGTCACGGTCCATAACATCCAGATCAGCACCAACCAGCGGGGCCAGGTCGGTCTTGTTGATGATCAGCAGGTCGGAACGGGTGATGCCCGGGCCGCCCTTGCGCGGAATCTTATCGCCGGCAGACACGTCGATCACGTAGAGGGTCAGATCAGACAGTTCGGGGCTGAAGGTCGCAGCCAGGTTGTCACCGCCGCTCTCCACCAGCACCAGTTCCATGTCCGGGAAGCGTTCCTGCAATTCGGCCACCGCCGCCAGATTCATGGACGCATCTTCGCGAATCGCGGTGTGCGGGCAGCCGCCGGTTTCTACCCCGAGAATGCGGTCTTCCGGCAGGGCCTGATGGCGCAACAGGAAATCGGCGTCTTCACGGGTGTAGATGTCATTGGTGATCACGCCCAGGTTGTAGTGTGGGTACAGGCGCTCGCAGAGGGTGCGAACCAGCGCGGTCTTGCCGGACCCGACCGGTCCGCCGATGCCTACCCGCAGTGCAGGTCTGGAAGTCATGTGTCAGTGCTCCTTAAGATCGAAACAATCGGGTGTATTGATGTTCATGGCGGGCGCTGGCAAAGGCCAGGCCCGGTAATCCTGCGCCGAGATCATCGGCTGACAGCGTGGCGGCGGTATCCACCACAGCAGGCAAATCGGGCAGCATGCGATCCAGCAACCGCTGGGCGTCGGTCTGCCCGAGCGGAATCAATTTGGTTGCGGCGCCGGTCTGGTTTTCCAGCCAGCTCCAGAGCGCACCCAGCGCCAGCGCACGAGCACCGGTCTGCCAGTGCTGCCCGGCCATCGCCAATGCGGTCATCAGCGCAATCGGCTCGCCCTGCGGCCATTCCATCGCCGCCGGCACCGCCAGCGACTTGAGCAGGCGCAGCAGCGCCCCGCCCTGCTGGCTGTCTTCAAGGTACAACTCTGCCGTTTCCCGGTTGGCCAGCAGCCAGTCGTTCCAGGAAAACAGCGCGCCTTCGTCATCACGCTCCAGCGCATCGTACTGGCGCAGCAGCAACGGAATATCCAGCTTCGCCAGCGAGTGACCGAGCAAACCGCCAAGCCAGTGGGCGGCACTGTCGATGTCACTCACCCAGTTCTGCTCGATGGCGTACTCCAGCCCTTGCGAGTAGGCGTAGGCACCAATCGGCAGCGCCGGACTGGCCAGCTGCAGCACACGCAGCAGGGCCAGATCAGCGACCGGGCTCACCTCAGTCATGGGCATGCCCAGCGAGGCGCAGCAGCGGCGCGGCCGGCGTGGCTACGCTGTGGCTGTGGTTGTGATACGCGCCCTTCTCCGGGTTGAACGGTGCGGTGATCTGCTCGACCTCCAGTCCGAAGCCCACCAGCATGGCGTCCAGCACATGATCGCACTGGTAGCGCAGCTCGGTCGCATGCACCTCCAGCGCCACGTGGCGGTTGCCCATGTGATACGCAGCGCGGGCCAGTTTCAGGGTGTCGTCACAAACAACGCGCGAGAGTTTTTCCGGCGCGGCGGCAATCATCAGCACACTGCCGTCTAGGCACTGCAGACGATCGCCCTGCGCCAGCACGCGACCACGGGGCAGAAACAGACCGACTTCGTCTCCGGCAACCGTTTTGGCACGCAGACGGCTGCGGGTACGCAGCTCGTAGGTCAGCTCCAGTACGTGGTCATGGGGACCGGACTCGTCCTCCAGCCAGGCATGACATTCCAGCATCGTGCTCTCCTTAAAACAGGTAGTAACGCTGCGCCAATGGCAGCTCGTCAGCCGGCTCGCAGAGCAGCTCAACGCCGTCGGCCTTGACCACATAGGTCTGCGGATCGACGCTGATGTCCGGCTGATAATCGTTCAGTTTCATGTCGGCCTTGCTGATAGTGCGGGTATTGCGCACGGCCTCGAGACGACGCTTCAGGCCCAGCTTTTCCGCCACGCCAGCATCAATCGCCGCCTGCGAGACAAAGGTCAGGCAGGTGGTGTCCATGCCCCGGCCGAAGGCGCCAAACATCGGCCGGTAATGCACCGGTTGCGGCGTCGGAATGGAGGCATTCGGATCACCCATGGGCGCCGCTGCAATGGCCCCGCCCTTGAGAATCAGGCTCGGCTTGGTGCCGAAGAACGCCGGTTTCCACAGCACCAGATCCGCCAGTTTGCCGACTTCAATTGAGCCCACCACATGACCGACGCCCATGGTGATCGCCGGGTTAATGGTGTACTTGGCGATGTAGCGTTTGACCCGCGCGTTATCGGACCAATCATCGTCGCCTTCCAGCGGGCCACGCTGGACTTTCATCTTGTGCGCGGTCTGCCAGGTGCGGGTAATCACCTCACCAACACGGCCCATGGCCTGGGAGTCGGAGGAGATCATGCAGAAGGCGCCCAGGTCATGCAGGATGTCTTCGGCGGCGATGGTCTCGCGGCGAATGCGCGAATCGGCGAAGGCCACATCTTCGGCGATGGCCGGATCAAGGTGGTGACAGACCATCAGCATGTCGAGGTGCTCGTCGACGGTGTTGATGGTGTAGGGCCGCGTCGGGTTGGTCGAGGACGGCAGTACGTTGGATTCGCCGCAGGCCTTGATGATGTCCGGCGCGTGACCGCCACCGGCCCCTTCGGTGTGGTAGGTGTGAATCACCCGGCCGTTGATGGCCGCCAGGGTGTCTTCAACAAAGCCGGATTCGTTCAGGGTGTCGGTGTGGATCGCCACCTGCACGTCGAAGGCATCGGCCACGCTCAGGCAGCAGTCAATCGCCGCCGGGGTGGTGCCCCAGTCTTCGTGCAGTTTCATGCCCATGGCACCGGCCTGAATCTGCTCTTCCAGCGGGTCCGGCAGGCTGGCGTTGCCCTTGCCGAGAAAGCCCAGATTCATCGGGAAGCATTCGGCCGACTGCAGCATCTTGCCGATATGCCAGGCACCCGGCGTACAGGTCGTCGCGTTGGTGCCGGTGGCCGGGCCGGTGCCGCCACCGATCATGGTGGTCACACCGGACATCAGTGCCTCATCAATCTGCTGCGGGCAGATAAAGTGAATGTGCGCATCAATGCCGCCGGCGGTAAGGATCATGCCCTCACCGGCGATCACCTCGGTGCTCGGCCCGACGATGATGTCGATGCCGGGCTGAATGTCCGGGTTGCCGGCCTTGCCGATCGCCTGGATGTTGCCATCCTTGATCGCCACGTCGGCCTTGATGACGCCCCACCAATCGACGATCAGAGCGTTAGTGATGACGGTATCCGGCGTCTCGGCGCGGGTACGCTGGCTCTGTCCCATGCCATCACGGATGACCTTGCCACCACCGAATTTCACTTCTTCGCCGTAGCGGGTCAGGTCCTTCTCGACACTGATCCACAGCTCGGTATCACCGAGGCGAACGCGGTCGCCGGTGGTTGGGCCGTACATTTCCGCATAGGCCTGTCTGCTGATTTCCATTGTTCGCTTCCCCCATATCTGCTCAGAGACTGCCCATGACGTCGCCACGGAAGCCATAGACCTTGCGCTCACCCGCCAGCGCCACCAGTTCTACCTCGCGGCTCTGCCCCGGTTCAAAGCGCACCGCGGTGCCGGCGGCGATGTTGAGACGAAAGCCTCGCGCCGCATCGCGATCAAACTGCAGCGCCGGGTTAGTCTCGGCAAAGTGGTAATGGGAGCCGACCTGCACCGGACGATCACCGCTGTTAGCGACGCTGATCACCAGTGTTTCGCGCCCTTCGTTCAGTTGCAGCACGCCGGGCCGGGTCTGCACTTCTCCTGGAATCATGACGGGCTCCTCAGGGAATCGGGTTATGGACGGTGACCAGCTTGGTGCCGTCCGGGAAGGTGGCTTCGACCTGCACCTCGGCCAACAGCTCCGGCACGCCGGGCATGACCTGCTCGCGGGTCAGCAGCGTGCGGCCATAACTCATCATCTCGGCCACACTGCGACCATCGCGCGCGCCTTCCATGATGGCAGCACTGATATAGGCCATCGACTCGGGGTAGTTCAGCTTTACGCCACGGGCCAGCCGGCGCTCGGCCAGCAGCGCGGCGGTAAACAGCAGCAGCTTGTCTTTCTCGCGGGGTGTCAGCTCCATGAAGAGGGCTCCATCTCAAGTGTTCCAGATGCGTGGTGCACAGGGTTCACGGCCGTTGATCAACGGACGCAGCTGCCGCCACAGACGAATAAAGGTATTGCGCGCATGCTCGGCATGCAGGCCGAGATAACGCCCAATCAGCAGCCCGTTGCGCTGGGTCAGCGCCAGCTCCGGGCAATCGGTCAAGCTTTCACGCAGATCATCCATCTGCTGGCGGTCCAGCTGCACAGTCGCCAGCCAGGTACCACTGACGCCACAGCCGCCAAGTCCCCAGCGGGCTGCCAACAACGGATCGCCACCGACGAACTGGTTGCGTTCGATGTAGATCGGCCGGCCATCGCGCCAGACATCCAGCCGCTGATCAACCTGACCATAGCTGAAGCCCTCACCTGCTGCCGGGCGCCCAAGGCAGAGCAAATCCCAGGCCACGCAGCGGGCATCAGCGGCAAGATCGATGCGGGTGATCATGCGCGCGTTGCAGCCCTCGAAGGCGATGGTGTCCTGCGGAAGGTATTCAAGGCTGCTGCCAGGCGCCAGCGAGAACCGATTGTGCTGCACCTGCAGGGTACCGTTATCACGGGCCCGGTAGAACTTGCCGGAGGATGGCGTAGTCAGGACAGTACAAGCGTTCTCCTGCATGTCGGCCTGCAGACGCAGATTGTCGCCACTGACCAGCCCGCCCGGTGGGTGCAAAATGTACAAATGCGGGCAATCAACCCCTTCCGGAGTAAACGGACGCTGCACGCGCAACGGGCCGCGGTGACTGGTGTGAGCCAGCTGGGTGCGCGCGCCGCATCGCACAAAACCAAGCCGCAACCCGGCCTGCCAGTTCAATGCGCTGTCATGCTGCTCAAGGTGCCAGGCGTGTGTCATGCGTACTCGTTTCCAACCCAATATCGGTTTTTACAGAGCAAGTGCCATGCCACATAAGCGCTCCCGAGTTCCGGGGGATGCACGAGGACGGCGCAGTGAGGCGCGCACCAATTCAGGTCACCGACCATTTGGACAGCTTTCTTATGCACTACTCTGGAGCACAATTGGAAACATTCACCGCCTTGCAACTCAGCGTCAATCTGTTATGGTCGACAGGTCGGCGTCCTGTCGACGTTTTCCCTTACCTTATTTTTACCCAACTCTGATCAAGGAGTAGTGCCGTTCGCCATGAACAAATCCCCTGCAATCGTCTTGACCCGTCTGGATGTTCAACGCCTGGAGAAGGTAATGGCCGATATACCGGCCCCGCTGGAAATGCTCGAAGCGCTGGAGGACGAACTGCTGCGCGCACGCGTCATCAGCCACCGACAGATTCCCAAGGACGTGGTTACGATGAACTCGACGGTGCGTTTCATTGACGAGGCCAGCGATCGGGAGTTTGTGCTGACCCTGGTCTACCCGGAACAGGCTGGCCGCCCCGGCACCATTTCCGTGCTCGCGCCGGTTGGCATGGCGCTGCTGGGCCTGAAGATCGGTCAGAGCATCAACTGGCAGGGCCCGGCCGGGCGGCCCCTGCGGCTGAAAATTATCGATGTGCTCTATCAGCCAGAAGCCAATGGTGATTTCCACCTCTGATGCATTTGCCCCAGCCCGGGGCAATGCACTGTATCAGGGCGTCTCTTCGCCGCGTTCGTGCGACAGCTCCAGCGCGGCTCGCTCGGTCCACTCCTCACTCAGCTCTGCCTTGACCGAGACGCCCAATTCCTTGAACTCGTTGACCTGCTTGACCAGGTTGCCGCGTCCGTCGACCAGCTGGTCCCGCGCCTTGCGATAGGCCTGCGACGCCTTATCCAGACTGCTTTCAATGCCGTCCATACTCGACAGAAAGGTGCGCAGCTTGTCGTGGATCTTGCCGGCGCGGTCGGCCAGCTCCGCGGTGTGCCGGTTTTGGTCTTCAAAGCGCCACAGCTGACGCACGATGTTCAGACTGGTCAGCAACGTGGTCGGGGTTGCCACCAGCACATTCTGCTCAATCGCCTTCTGGAACAGGCTCTCATCTGCCTTTAGTGCCTCAACAAAGGCCGATTCGATGGGGATGAACATAAACACCATCTCCGGCGCATTCAGCCCCGGCAGCTCAAAATAATTGCGATCCGAGAGCTCACGGATACGATCACTGACCGACTGCACATGCTCGCTCAAGGCGATGCGCCGCTCGGCCTCGTCCTCGCTGTTGATATAGCGGGTGTAGGCGTTGAGCGACACCTTGGCGTCGATGATCAGGTGCTTGTCCTGCGGCAGATAGACCAGCACGTCCGGACGCTGGCGTTTGCCTTCGGCGTTGTTGATGCTGACCTCACGCTGGAAGTCCTTGCCGGCGCGCAGCCCGGAGCGTTCCAGCACGTTCTCCAGAATCAGTTCGCCCCAGTTACCCTGGGTCTTTTTCTGGCCGCGTAGCGCGGTGCTCAGATCGTGGGCTTCCTGGGTAATCTGACGGTTCAGCTCCTTCAGGTGATTGAGCTCTGCCGCCAGCGTGGCCTGCTGCTGGGTGTCCTTGTGGTGGATATCCTCGACCTTCGCGCGGAACTGGTCGATCTGCTCACGGAAGGGTTTAAGCAGCGCGTCCAGCGACTGTTGACTGGTCTGCGAAAAAGCCTGCCCCTTGGCCTCAAAGATCTTGCCCGCCAGCTGCTCGAACTCCATCTTCAACTGCTCACGACTGTCCTTGAGCAGTTGCTGTTGCTCGGCAAAGTGCTGCTGCCGTTGTTCCAACGAGCTTTCCAGGGTGGAGTGACGCACCTTGAGTGCTTCGTGTTCCTGCTGCAGTTCATCCAATCGCCCCTGCAGACGCTGACGCTCGCTGCGCAGCTCCTCCAGCTGACGCCCCTGCTCTGTGCCCAGCGTTTGCGCACGCTCAGCCTGAAGTTGCCAGTATTGCTGCTGGGCCTGCTGCTCGCTGAGCCGCGACTGCAGCTGCTGCTGCTGCTCACGCAGTTCGGTCAGGGACTCCTGCAGGTGCTCAATGCGAGTCAGCTGTGCGCCGCGCTCACTGCCCTGCTGATGCAACTCCAGTTGGGCCTGCTGCGCGGTAATCTGCGCCTCCCCGAGCTGCGACTGCACCTCGCCAAGCTGCTCCTGCAGCGCGCTGCTGCGGCGCATCAACAACCAGGCCGTAAGCCCCCAGCCAGCCAGCAATGCGAGGGAAAGCACAGGTAACAACAGAGTCAGATCAAGCGCGGGCATTCAATTCTCCTTTAACTGCCGCCATTATCCCTGTGCTCGCGGCTGAATGTAACCGCCATCAACGACTGCGCAGTGAACCCAGCAATCCGCGTACTATCTGCCGGCCAAGCTGAGTGCCGATGGAACGCATGGCGCTGCGGCCAAACGACGTGATCATGTCCGTCACTTCATCGGCCATGCTCTTTTCACGCCGGCTGCGCGTGGTGCCCTGTTTGCGCGTTGCCGGTTTTTCTTCTGACATCGAACGCTCGGCCTGCTGTTGCAGCAATTCATAGGCAGACTCGCGATCAACCGGCTCGTCGTACACTCCCTTGAGCGGTGAAGCGGCGAGCATGGCAGCGCGCTCGGCGTCCGTAATCGGCCCCATCTGACTGTCCGGCGGTCGCACCCACACGTGCTGCACGATTGACGGCGCTCCCTTTTCATCCAGCACCGAGACCAGCGCCTCACCCACGCCCAGTGCAGTGATCACGGCTTCGGTATCCAGATCGGGATTGGCGCGGAAGGTCTGGGCCGCAGCACGGACTGCTTTCTGGTCTCGCGGGGTAAACGCGCGCAGCGCGTGTTGCACCCGGTTGCCTAACTGCGCCAGCACGGTATCCGGCAGGTCGAGCGGGCTCTGGGTCACAAAATACACTCCCACGCCCTTGGAACGGATAAGACGCACGACCTGTTCGATACGATCCAGCAACGCCTTGGGCGTGTCATTGAACAACAGGTGGGCCTCGTCGAAGAACAGTACAAACCGGGGCTTGTCGGCATCGCCAACCTCCGGCAGTTGCTCAAACAGCTCGGACAGCAGCCACAGAAGGACACAGGCATAGCCCAGCGGGCTCTCCCGATACAGACGCTCGGCATGCAGGATATTGACCACGCCCTGACCGTGCTCGTCGACCTGGAGAAAGTCATCCAGCGAGACGGCAGGCTCGCCAAACAACTGCTCCCCGCCCTGTTGCTCCAGGCGCAGCAACGAGCGCTGGATAGCACCAACGCTGGCTGGCGAGATATTGCCGTAGCGTGGCCCCAGCTCGGCACGGTGCTCGTGGACATGATTGAGCATCGCCCGGAGGTCTTTCATGTCGAGCAGCAGCCAGCCCTGATCATCAGCGACCCGGAACAGAATATCGATGATGCCGCTCTGGGTTTCATTCAGCCCCAACAGCCGCGACAGCAATTGCGGCCCTAGCTCGGAGATGGTCAGGCGCAGCGGGTGCCCTTTCTCACCATACACATCCCAAAACACTACCGACGCGCCTTTGGGTTCCAGCGCCTCAATACCGACGCGCAGCGCGCGCTGCTGAAGCTTTTCCGACACTACACCCGGTTTGGCAATGCCCGAGAAGTCGCCCTTGATATCAGGGACCAGCACCGGGACACCCAGTTGCGAGAAAGCCTGTGCCAGCACCTGCAATGTGATCGTTTTTCCAGTGCCGGTTGCGCCTGCAATCAGCCCGTGGCGGTTGGCCATACGCGGCTCTATGGCAACCGTTCCCTCTGCATTACCGCCGATCAACAACGCTCTGGTAGTCATTTCCCACTCTCCGTTGGTCTGGCTCGACACCCGCCCGCATTATGGACGAGCGGCGTTTCCCTGTAAGCACCCCATCCCCCGCCGCTCCCCCATTAGGGGGGGATAAACAGAAAAAGTATCGGCATAGAGTCAAATCCAGCGGCAGAATCGCCTTCGAGCACTGCTGCGAGCCTGGGATCCTCAATAACAACAAGCGCCCGGCGCGAGGACAACATGAAAAACATAAAAACAAGAAAGCTCTTACAGTGCAGCCTAAAACCCATGGTAGTCGCCATCGCAATGGCCTCAGCGCTGCCCGCGCATGCGGTGCGATTTGATATTGGTGACATCGAAGGACAGTTCGACTCAAGCATTTCCATCGGCTCCAGCTGGGCAACTGCCAACCCCGACAAAGACTTCATCTGGGCCAATAGCGGTGGCAATGCAAACGCTGCCAACACCGACGATAACCGGCTGAACTTCGACAAGGGCGATGCGTTCTCCACGATCTTCAAGGGCATCCACGACCTGTCGCTGCAATACGGGGACACCGGTGTATTTCTGCGTGGCAAGTACTGGTACGACTTCGAGTTGAAGGACGGCCATCAGGACCTTTACGACATCAGTGACGACAACCGCAAGACTGCCGCCAAGGCATCCGGCATTCAGTTACTGGATGCCTTCCTCTACCACAACTACACCATTGGCGACATGCCGGGCTCAGTGCGTATCGGTAAACAGGTGGTGAGCTGGGGTGAAAGCACCTTTATTCAGAACGGCATCAACAGCATCAACCCCATCGACGTTGCCGCGTTCCGCCGTCCCGGTGCCGAAATCAAGGAAGGTCTGATCCCGGTCAACATGCTCTATCTGTCACAGAGCCTGACCGACAACCTGGGCATGGAAGCGTTCTACCAGCTGGAGTGGGATCAGACCGTCATCGACAACTGCGGCACCTTTTTCTCGCCGAGCGACACCCTGGCTGACGGCTGCTATCAGGTCGGCGTTGGTGGCAGTCAGAACGGCGCCAACGGCGACCCGACGTTTGTCTACCTGCCACGCGCCGGGGACCGTGACGCCAAGGATGAAGGTCAGTTTGGTGTGTCCTTCCGCTACTACGCTGAGCAGCTGAATCAGACCGAGTTTGGCCTGTATTTCATGAACATTCACAGCCGCTTACCGACCTATAACACCATTTCTGCCGGCAACGGCGGAGCTCCGACACCGATTGGAGCAGAACCCAATAACCAGACCGGGCAAGTTGATGTGCCTTTGCTGGGTAACTACTTCCTCGCCTACCCGGAAGATATCCGTATCTACGGTGTAAGCTTCCAGACCAACGTCGGCGGCACGGCACTGTCTGGCGAAGTCAGCTACCGGCCAAACCAGCCAGTCCAGATCAGTTCGAACGACTTGACCGGAGCCGCGCTGACAAACCACATCAGCCCGATCAATACCAGCGGTCACGTTCCTGGCGCATCGTTGGGTTCAACCATTCCCGCCGGCACAGTGATTCAGGGTTATACCCGCATGCCTGTAACGCAAGCACAGGTAACCGCCATCAGGATTTTTGACAACATTCTGGGTGCCCGCAGCATGACGGTGATTGGCGAGGTTGGCTACAACCACATCAGCGGCATCAAGAGAGGTCTTGATGAGCTGCGCTATGGTCGCGATTCGCTGTACGGATCCGGTCCACTTCCACTCGGCGCCTGTGAGGCCGTGCTCAATGCCGCTGACCCGTCTGATTGTACCTACGACGGTTTCTACACCAGCAGTTCCTGGGGCTACCGAGCACTGGTCAACATGGAGTACGAAGGCTTCGCTGGCGTGGCACTCAAGCCCAGCTTTGCGTTTTCCCACGACGTCAACGGCACTGGCCCGAACTTTGTTGAAGGTTCAATGGCCGCCAGCGTCGGTCTGACCGGCGTTTACAACAACAAGTACAACGCCAGCATCAACTACACCAACTTCTTCGGTGGAGACTATAACCCGAACACAGACCGCGATTTCGTGGCTGTCAGCGTCGGCGTTAACTTCTAATAAGAAACGGAGCAAGCAATGAAAAAGATTCCTAAACGATCCCTTCAGCTTCTCGGCGGCGCCATGCTCAGCGCGCTGGCGCTGTCAGTCAGTGCTGCCGTCTCGCCCGACGAGGCTGCCAAGCTGCAAACCACCCTGACCCCGATGGGCGCGGAACGTGCCGGCAACGCCAGCGGCACCATCCCGGCCTGGACCGGCGGTATGGCCAAAGACGCTGCGGCGGTTGATTCGGATGGTTTTTATGCCGACCCCTTCGCCGGCGACCAACCACTGTACACCGTCTCCGCCGCCAATATGGATCAGTACGCCGACATGCTCACCGACGGGCAGAAGGCGATGCTCAAGCGCTATCCTGACACCTACAAGCTGCGCGTTTTCGAGACCAACCGCAGCGCCACCGTGCCCCAGGAAGTGTTTGATGCCATTGCCCGCAACGCCGTCAATACAACGCTGGCCGAAGGTGGTAACGGTCTCGAGAATTTCGACACAGCCTACCCCTTTCCTATTCCGCAGAATGGCGTTGAGGTGATCTGGAACCACATTACCCGTTACCGTGGCGGTAGTTTCACCCGCGTCATGGCACAGGCCACCCCGCAAGCGAACGGCTCGAACACCATGGTGATCCTGCAGGATGAGTTCTGCTTTGCCACCGCACTGACCGATTACGGCCCGAAGATCTCCGATAATCTGATGTTCTATTTCACCCAGCGCATCCTGTCACCGTCGCGTCTGGCCGGTGACGTCCTGCTGGTGCACGAAAATATCAACCAGTTTGAGGAACCGCGCGCCGCCTGGATGTACAACGCCGGTCAGCGTCGTGTACGCCGTGCGCCCCAGGTCGCCTATGACGGCCCGGCGTTCAGCGCTGACGGTACTCGGGTATCGGACAACTACGACCTCTACAACGGCTCACCGGACCGCTACAACTGGAAACTGGTCGGCAAGCGCGAATTGCTGATTCCGTACAACAACTTTGCCATCGCCTCGCGCGACATTGAGTACGATCAGATCATCCAGCCGGGCCATATCAACCAGGATCTGGTGCGCTACGAAGTGCACCGCGTTTGGGAGGTTGAAGCGACCCTGAAGGAAGGTCAACGCCACGTCTACGCCAAGCGTCACTTCTTCATTGATGAGGATAACTGGCAGGCAGGTGCGATCGATCACTATGACGGCCGCGGCGGACTGTGGCGCGTGGCAGAGGCGATTGCAATGCAACGGTTTGACCAGCAAGTGCCAGGTTACGCCATCGAAACCCTGTATGACCTGCAAAACGGTCGCTACATGGCACTGGGCATGACCAATGAGGAGCGTAAGAACTACGACTTCAGCTTCCGAGCGTCGTCGGCAGACTTTACTCCCAACGCGCTGCGGGCATCCGGTATTCGCTGATACCTGAGCAGCACCGGGCCCCTGTCGTTTCCGCTGCTCCGGACGACAGGGGCTTTCTTTTTTCAGCGGCCCTGAACGCAACCCGAAGCAGCCAGCGGAACGGTCCGCACACAAATAGCGGGAGCGGCCATCAGACTGCTCCGTATCGAAGGTTAAAAGTAAAACGTCAGACCAATGCGTACTGCTGCAGCATGACCGCAGCCTGGGCACGATTGTCCACTTTCAATTTGGCGAAGATGTTTTTCATGTGTGACTTGATCGTCTCGGGCGTCACATTCAGGTCGCGGGCAATCTGTTTGTTTGACTTGCCCTCAGCAACCAGCTGTACCACCTGACGCTCCTTGACCGTCAGCGCCAGCAACGCCTCGCTGCCCCCTACTCCCTCACCCTGTACATCAATGCCCAGCAACTCAGTGGCCAGTTGCTGCAAGGGCACCGGGCAATGCCGGACAAACAGCCCACAGGCATCCTGGCTGGGCAGATCACTCAAAAGACTGACCATGCCAGTATCCTTGACGAGCTGCAGTACCGAACCCAATAACGGCGTTGCAACATCCACTCCGCGCTCTCGACCCAATAACAGGCCGGTAACCGCCCCCAGTTCTGCGTAGTAGAGGCAAATTTCCGCACTCTCGAGCCGCGCCAGCATCTGCTCGGCCTGATCCAGCAACTCAGGCTCGCAGCGCTCAACCTCCAATGCCAGCCAAAGTCGCGACAGCAACGCGAAGTATTCACGGTCCAGCCACTGATCCGGCCATTCAAGGCTGGCCAGTTGCTGCAGCATGCTGCAGCAAACGCGGGCTTCGCGCGGCTTGCGTTCCAGCAGATGCAGGCGTACCCGCTCCAACAACGCCCGCGACTGCAGCCGCGGCCAGTCCCGAGCCAACGCCAGCGATTCCAGGTCGTCCAGCATGCGCCGAGCCTGGGCAAATCGGCCTTGATGGGCCAACAAACGCACTTGAGCCATATATGCAAAGGCAGTGCACTCGATGAAACTGCCAGCCTTGATATAGGGCATACACTCCTGCAACAGCGCCTCGGCCTCGGTGAACTCGCCGCGCAGGTAGTGCCCCGTGGCACTGAACCCCTTGGGTAGTGCGGTCAACACCGGATTTGGCTGGCGCAGGTTGCAGGCAAACAGCTCGGCAGCCTCCTCCACCAGACCATCAAGCGTTGCCATACCCTGCACAATGCGTCCCTGGTAAAACTCGCTCAAAGCATACAGCGACTTGCGATAGCACTCGTGCATGAAATAGCCGCGATTGCCCTCACCAATGCCCTGCGTCGGCGGCAAGGCGTACATCTGGTCCCAGCGGCAAGACCGCATGTGCGCGGCACAAATGACATTGACCAGTACATTCTGGGCCCAGGCCGTGCAGTGTCCGGACTCAAAACAGGCAGCGGCAAGCGGAGCAGCATGGGCAAATCGATCATCCAGCGCCAGCACCATGGCTTTGATTGCCTGGACCTCCCAATGCATGGCAACCGCCTCGTCACCAACCGCCAACTGACGAATTTCGGCCTCCAACTCATCAGCAAGGCGCATTGCAGTACCGTGCTCCAACGCCAGTCCCATTGCCCAAGCTCGGGTAATCTTGAGCGGCACTGAGCTGTCACCCGGCTGTGCTTTCCAGCGTTTTTCCAGCAACATCAGCGTACTGAAATCACCCTGTTCCATGAGGATGCTGGCGCATTCCTGCATCCACGCACGTAGCTGTGCAACGTCTCCGCTGTCCATTCCCAACTGAATGGCGTCGAACCAGAGTTCCCGTTCGGCGAACCATCTGGCTGCCTTGAGCAGGAATGCGCGCGCCGCTACTTCATCGTGACTGAAGGAAGCCGTCCGCAAATGCTCACGGAACATCGGATGCAGACTGAACCAGCTGTCCTGCTCATCCAGCACGTTCAGAAACAGCTGACGTCGACGCAGCAACGCCAGCAGCTCCTCCGCGGCATGGTCACCAAACAGGGTGCGCAATAACGCGGGGCTGAATTTGTCCAGCAGGCCCAGAAAACACAGGCAACGGCAGGTCGCCTCATCCAGCTGAACCAGAATGTCGTCAAACAGGCTGGCGATACTGCGCGGCAGCTGCCGTGTACCAGTCGAGTTTGGTGTCAGCAGATAAGCGCGTAGTGCCGCAATCCAGCCATCCGCCACAGCCTGTATGCTGCAGAGGTCACCGCCCTGCTCTGGCTGCAAACCGCCCTTGCGCAAGAGGTCTCGCGTCTCCTCAGGCTCAAAGCGCAGCATCGCTGCATCGACTTCAAGGCGCTCATCAGCGTAGAAGTGCTCGACGATGGCTTCAGGCAGGTCCCGGCGACCGATAAAGACCATGTGCACATGCTCTGGTGCGCGATGCACCAGAAAGCGCAGCGCCTCAACCAGCACAGTGTCATCAATACAGTGATAGTCATCCAGAAACAGCGTAATCGGCTCCGGCCGCAGCTCCAGCTCACTCATCAGCCAACTGGCCATAACCTGGGGGCTGTGTTGACTGGCGTCCACCTCAAGGCAACGCGTTCCCACAGCAGGGCAAACACGGTTTATCGCCGCACTAAGATAGTAGAGAACCCGCTGAGGGCTATCGTCTTCGGTATCCAGCGATAGCCAGGCAACCGCATGCCCCGACGCAGTAAGCCGCTCTGCCCAGATGGTAGCCAACGTTGTTTTGCCAAACCCGGGTGGGGCTTCGAGAATCGCGAGCCGACGTTCGCTCAGCTGTTCAGCGAATTGCTCAAGACGAGGGCGTGGAAGAATGCCGCGACCGCGACGCGGAGGCGTGATCTTGGTCATCAGCAGCACTGGTAGATCGGCACCCCGGTTCTGCCCGGGGGAGGATTGCGGGGCAATCCAGGCCACCTGTTTCCTGTTCATGAAGTCGATCCATGCCGAGCACGGGCTGCGTAAGGCAGCCTCTTTTTGTTATTAACACCATCCACCTTAGCAGGCAGATAGAAGCGTGCACAGCAAGTCAGCCTGAATGCGATCGTGAGGCAGCTGGCTGCCGCTGGCTACCTCATCATACGAACCACCCTCTTTAGAGTAAATACTCAATTGGCAATATCAGTCATACCCTGACCACCGACCGCTTATTCGGCCTCGGTCTGCTTGGCTGACATCCAACTCTCGTATTCACGCTGCATGATATAGAGCTTGATCTGCTGCGCTTGCTCGGCAGAGAGGCTGTCTGCGAACGACGCCATACCCTTGTTCTGAAAGGCCCCATGCAACACGATCGCCTCCCAGGCGTCACGAATGGCGTCGCTGGAGTAACGCAGATCCGGCAAAATACCGTTACCGACGGTGCCCACGCCGTGGCAGATCATGCAGTAGGACGCATACAGATCAGAGCCGGCATCAATATCACTGGCAGCGGCCACCACCGGTTGCGGCACCCGATCAGGCAGCGGCGCGGCTGCCGGCGGTGCAGACAGCTGCGCCTTGCCGCCCAGCTTGAACACCATCATTCGGCTAACGTTGCGCGCTCCGGCAGCTTGCACTGCATCACCGCCGAACAATCCGCCAGACCCACCCCAGCCAGCCATCAGCGCAATGTACTGCTCACCGTTGTGCTGGTAGGTCATAGGGGCGGCAATTACCCCGGTCTGGGTCGGGAAGTGCCAAAGCGGCGCCCCCATATCGGCACTGTACGCCTCAAGCTGACCAGCCGAGGTGCCCTGAAAAACCAGATTACCTGCGGTCACCAGCGTACCGCCGTTCCAGTGATTGGGCCGCTCGACGCGCCAGGCCGGCGCCTGTTTTACCGGGTCCCAGGCGATCAGCGCACCCGTTGCGTACTCGCGCGGCAACTCCCTGTTTTCAAGACCCGCGCCCGTGTTGAAACCATTATGAACGACGAAGTCCCCCCCCTCATTGGCGTAGGTTGCCGGCATTTCCTGATATGGAATGTAGACCAACCCGGTCAGAGGGCTGTAGGACATAGAATGCCAATTATGCGCACCTAGCGGACTCGGCCAGATGGTTACCGGCTCTCCACTCTCATAGCGCGAGCCCGGCACCTCGACCGGACGGCCGGTCGCCATATCAATCTTCTCGGCCCAGGTGACCTTGCCAAATTTCTCGGCCGACAACAGCTCGCCGGTGGCCCGATCAAGGACATAGAAGAACCCATTCTTCGGTGCCTGCATGATGACCTGACGCGGCTTGCCGTCAATTTCGAGCTCAGCCAGCGTCAGTTGCTGGGTTGCGGTGTAATCCCAGCTCTCGCCCGGAGTGCTCTGGTAATACCAGGCCAGTTCACCGGTTTCCGGCCGCAAGGCCAAAATCGACGACAGGTAGAGGTTGTCACCGCCTCCGGGGCTGCGAATTTCGCGGTTCCAGGGCGAGCCGTTACCAGTGCCGACATACAGCAGGTTCAGCTTGGGGTCATAGGCCATGCTATCCCAACTGGTGCCGCCACCACCTAGGTCCCAGCGCGTCTTGTCGCTCCAGGTTTTCAGGGCTTCTTCCAGTGCGGGTGTCGCCTGCGGGCCTTCTGCCGGATCGGATGGCACGGTGTAGAAGCGCCAGCGCATCTCGCCGGTCGCCGCGTCATAGGCGGAGAAGTAGCCACGGACTCCGTATTCCGCACCGCCATTACCGATCAGCACCATGTCATTCAGCACCCGCGGAGCACCGGTAATGGTGTAAGGCTTGCTTGGGTCGGTCGTCTGCTGCGTCCATACCGGCTCGCCCGTTTTTGCATCCAGCGCCACCAGGCGGCCATCCAGGGTGCCCACGTACACCTTGCCTTTCCACAGCGCCACGCCGCGGTTAACCGCGTCACAGCATGCATGCCGCGCGCCGGATTTATCGACACCTGGATCGTAGCTCCACAGGATATTGCCGGTCTCGGCATCAACAGCCAGTACCCGGCTCCAGGACAACGAGGTGTAAAGGACGCCTTCATGGTAAAGCGGGGTTGCCTCCAACCCACGGGTGTTGTCGAGATCAATCGACCAAGCCAGCCCCAGCTGATCTACGTTTTCGGTGGTGATCTGCTGCAATGGACTGAAACGCTGCTGTGACCAGGTTCGGTCGTAGCTCAGCCATTCGCTACCGTCGTTCTCGACCGCAAGCATGGCGGCGGTATCTACCACGCCAGCGTGCACCGCTGCGGCAATACCAAGCAGCGATGCAACCAGGGGAAAGGCAATCAACTTCTTCATGGGTATGACTCTTCTGTTGTTGTCGTTATTTTTCTGTTCGTTACTGCTCAACCGGCGCTCAGCGTAAATGCGTGAATGGCGTCCGCCACCTGAACGGGCTGCTCGAGCGCGAGCGAATGGCCCGCCCCAGTGATAACCTTGCACTCGCCGTGTCCGGCGTATTCGACGATCTGCTTCGACAGAGCCTGGCTGTAGGCGTGGTCCTGTTCCCCTGCCAGTACCAGCAACGGCACGCGGAGGGATTTCAACTCGCTCAGTACACTGCTGCGATGAATCACCTCCATCGCTGCGGCGCCAATCTCCGTCCCCAACTGGCGCATCTGATTGCGCCAGTGCGCACATAGGGCGGTGTATTCAGGACTGCGCAGTGTGTGGTCACCGAACATGATGTACATCAGGGTGTCGACCTGGTCGGCCGCTCCATCCTGTGCCAACTGCTGAACCAGCGGCTCAAACTCGGGCAACTGGTGCTCCAGGTCACCGCTGCTACCCATCACGATGCAGCCAGCCAAACGCTCGGGGGAACGCGCTGCCAGGCGCAGCGCGATAAAGCCCCCCATCGAGTTGCCAGCGAAGTAACAAGGCGCCAGATCAAGTGCATCAATCAACGCCACCGCATCGTCAGTCAGGGTATCCATATCAAGCGTCCCACTTCGACTGCTGAGGCCCTGTCCACGATGGTCGTAGGCCAGAATCTCAAAGTGCGGGTGCAATAGCTCAATCAACGGCTGAAACATCCGCCAGTCAAAAAAAAGCGAATGACTGAGCACCAGCACCGGTTTACCCGGTTGGGGGAAGCGTTCGAAGTGCAGACGGACATCATTCACCGTCAGATAGGCCATGGGGCAGGCTCCGCGTCATCTTTCGAAGCTTGATGCTAGGGACAGGGGCTAAACGGGTTCACCCCCCCTGTTGGGGGATATGGGGCAAATGAATGACCGGCAACAGCGGAGAGCCGCTGTCGCAAGCGACAAGCAAAACCAAGCTGGAAGCCAAGAGTTTGTGTCTGTGGTTGAGCAAAGAGAAGAACGTTACCCCTGTTGCGCGGTAGTCCCTGACTTGCAGCTTGGGCCGCACCCGTCTTTAGGTACGCCACATGTCGCGTCCGCCACGGATAAACATCAGCCACCCACGCCCAACCAAAACGTCCAGCTTGGCTCTGCTTTTTGCTTGGGCTTGCAGCTTATGACAGCGGCTTGCGGCTCAAAAAAAACGCGCCCCGAAGGACGCGTTATTTAGACGCTGAGAGCGGGCTTGATCAGCCGCACTTGCTATCGCCGCAGGCCAGGCAGGTCAGGCATCCGTCCATCTGAATCGCAGCTTTGGTGTGGCACTTGCCACACATCTGAGCACCTTCCGGGTAGGCAGAAGCGCTGTCATCACAGTCTGCTTCGGTCTGGCCCTGCGGCTTCAGACTGGCGAACTCGGCACGCTTCTGCTCAAGATACGCCTGCTGATGCTCGTCCATTTCGTCCTTGATCATGCCAATACGCTTGAGGTGCTGGTCCAGCACATCGCCGATTTCAGCCACCAGCGAAGGGCTCCAGCGGCCACCGCGCTTCATGTAACCGCCCTTGGGATCGAACACGCTGCGCAGCTCTTCAACCAGGAAGGTGCAGTCACCGCCCTTGCGAAACACAGCAGAGATAATCAGCGTCAGGGCTGAGATCCACTGGTAGTGCTCCATATTCTTCGAGTTGATGAAGATTTCGAAGGGACGACGGGTCTCGTGGTCGCTGCCGGAGTTGAGCACGACGTCGTTGATGGTGACGTAGATCGCGTGCTCCGAGGTCGGAGTCTTGATCTTGTAGGTCGAGCCCTCAAGAAACTCGGGGCGCTTGAGCTTCTCGTGCATTTCTTCGATCGCCGGAGCGGCCTTGGCTTCCGGCGCCTTGGCCGGTTCATCAGGTTTGACTACAGCATAGTCGACGATCTTGCTGTTGATCTTCAGTGCCATGTCTTTCACTTCCTCGCCACGCGTCTGCGCGGCCGATTCATCAGATTTGCGAACTACCGGGTGCCGCCGAAGCGGCACGAGTTCAGAATTTGCCGTAGTAGCCTTCTTTCAGGGCATCGTACAGGTTGGCAGCGGTATGCAGCTCACCATCATACTCGATCTCGTCACCACCCTTGGCCTCGATGAAAGTGCCATCGTCCAGCTTGAAGCGGTAGGTGGTGTTGGCCAGATCCTGCTCCTTCACGAGTACACCCTGGAACGCTTCCGGGTTAAAGCGGAAGGTAGTGCAACCCTTCAGGCCCTTGTGGAAGGCGTACATGTAGATATCCTTGAAGGACTCGTACGGGTAATCGGTCGGTACGTTAGCGGTCTTGGAGATCGACGAGTCAATCCACTTCTGCGCGGCAGCCTGGACGTCAACGTGCTGGGTCGGGGACACGTCATCAGCGGCGATGAAGTACTCCGGCAGGTTGCGGGACTCGGCATCCATGCTCGGCAGCGCATCGGCGTTGATGAAATGACGGTAGGCCAGCAGCTCGAAGCTGAACACGTCTACCTTTTCCTTCGACTTCTTGCCTTCGCGGATCACGTTGCGGAAGTAGTGGTGCGCGAAGCTCGGCTCAATGCCGTTGGACGCGTTATTGGCCAGCGACAGCGAAATGGTACCGGTCGGCGCAATGGAGCTGTGGTGAGTGAAGCGAGAGCCTTTTTCGGCCAGCGCTGCAGCCAGTTCGGCATCTTCACCTGCTACCTGCTGCATGTAACGGCTGTACTTGGCCCAAAGCACCTTACCAGCCAATGTATCACCCGCTTTGATGCCATCTGCGACCATTTCCGGACGCTTGGCCAGCATCGCCTCGGTCACCACGAACTCTTCGTCCATGATCGGTGCAGCGCCCTTCTCTTCTGCCAGCGCCAGACCGGTGCGCCAGCCCTGCATGGCCATCTCCCGGGAAACCTGCTCAGTGAACTCAAGGGAGTCGGCTTCGCCATACTTCATACGCAGCATGGTCATGGTAGAGCCCAGACCGAGGAAGCCCATGCCGTGACGACGTTTGCGGTAAATTTCGTTGCGCTGCTGCTCCAGCGGCAGACCGTTGATCTCAACCACGTTGTCCAGCATGCGGGTAAAGATATCAACGACGCGACGGTACTCATCCCAGTCGAAGCGCGCCTTGTCGGTGAACGGATCGCGGACAAACAGGGTCAGGTTGATAGAGCCCAGCAGGCAGGCACCATACGGCGGCAGCGGCTGCTCGCCACAAGGGTTGGTCGCACGAATTTCCTCGCAGAACCAGTTGTTGTTCATCTCGTTGACACGGTCAATCAGGATGAAGCCGGGCTCGGCGAAGTCGTAGGTGGAACTCATGATCATGTCCCAGATACGACGTGCCTTCATGGTGCGGAAGATACGGCAGGCAACCAGACCATCTTCACGGCTGACATAGCGCTCATTGCTCGGCCACTCGCGCCAGATCACCTGTTCAGCGTCGTTGACATCAACGCCGTCCGCTTCCATTTCAGCCTGATTCAGCGGGAATGCCAGCTGCCAGTCGGCATCGGCCTCAACCGCCTTCATGAATTCTTCTGTGATCAGCAGCGACAGGTTGAACTGACGCAGACGCCCACCTTCACGCTTGGCGCGAATGAAGTCCATCACGTCCGGATGACCAACATCGAATGTCGCCATCTGGGCACCACGACGGCCACCGGCAGAGGACACGGTAAAGCACATCTTGTCGTAGATATCCATGAACGACAGCGGGCCGGACGTATAGGCACCGGCGCCAGAGACGTAGGCACCTTTCGGGCGCAAAGTGGAGAACTCGTAGCCGATACCACAGCCTGCCTTCAGGGTCAGGCCAGCTTCGTGCAGCTTGGCAAGAATATCGTCCATCGAGTCACCGATGGTCGCAGACACGGTGCAGTTGATGGTCGACGTTGCCGGCTTGTGCTCAAGTGCACCGGCGTTGGAGGTAATACGGCCAGCCGGAATAGCGCCATGACGCAGAGCCCAGAGGAATTTCTCATACCACTCTTCACGCAGCTCCGGCGCTTCTACTTCAGACAGAGCACGTGCGACACGCTGGAAAGTCTCATCGACAGACTTGTCGATGGCGGTGCCGTCTTTGGTCTTGAGTCGGTATTTGGTATCCCAGATATCTTCTGACGCGGGCTGCAGGGGGATGCTGGTAACCACATTATGCAGGCGCTGCACCTTGGCTGTTTGACTCATTTCTGTCTCCTGAAATACGCGACCTGAACCACCATTCAGGGAAGCGCTGGTTAATTCCGCATGCCCTCTGGCGCTCAGGCCGAGCGCAATCAAGGCGTGGTTTCGAAGGTATGTCGGGACCTGTCGAGCAACCACAACACAGCGTGCGGCCTAGCTTGGTCGCCCCGCAGGGCGAGAGCGTGTGGAATTAATCAGCGCTTCCCAAGGGCTTGACGCAGAGGCTTTTGACCTGTACGCATCCCGGCCGACAAAACACTATTTGTTGTGCATTCCGGGCAATGCTAGACCCACATATGGTAAATATCAACATCAAAAAAACACGCTTTTTCACGTTTTTCGGGTTGACAATCAGGCGGAGTGTTTACGTCGGGAAAGCGGCTGCCAAACGCGCCCAGCAATGACGCAGCAGCACGCAGGATGCACCTATTCGGCGCCGTCCATCGGAAAGAACTGCCCCCCACTCCAGACCCCGGTACGCAGCTGATCTGCGACCTCGGTCTCGACGGCAAGATCGACCAGCTCATAAAAGACCGTGCGACTTATCAGTGCATCCAGATTGGCACGCACACGCACGTATGGGGAGGGTTCCCCCGTCTGCGGGTCCAACTCAACCCGCAACGGATGATCGGCATCCAGAGGAATAGAGTCCTCCAGATTGGTTGTGAACGTCAGTTGTTGCTGCCCGCCCTGACCACTCACCGTTAGGCCGGTAGCGACAAAAGGTGCATCATCAACCTGAATGCCCCAGCGTTCGACCGGAGTCACGAGATAGTAACGACCGTCCTCGTCCAACCGCAGAATGGTGGAAAACAGCTGAGCCAGCGCCAAACGCTTGATCGGGTCGCCCTCGTGATACCAGGTGCCGTCCCGGGCAATACGCATATCCATTTCGCCACTCAGCTCCGGATGCCACAGATGTACCGGCGCCGGATCGCGACGCTGCAGTTCGCCCCGTTGCGGCAGGCTGTTCAACAGGGATTGTGGGGGTGGCGCACGGTCCGGCATCGTTCCTCCTGAGTGGTCACTTTCAGCGGCCAAGCAACTGGCCTGTGTAGTCCTGCAATGGCGGCCGCAGCAAATCGTCCGGTGACGCTTTGTAAAACTGCAGAAACCCGCCCCGGGTTTCAATCCGGGCGTAGTCAACCAGGTGCCGGGTGCCCACTTCAAATACCATCAACTGCAATACGGCGCGGTCCAGACCAAGATCCTCCCAGCGTCCGGAGTCTTCCCACTGCTCAACGCTGCCAACGGCATCTTCTGCAGAGGCAAACCGGGTGTAGAGCAAATAGTCGTATCCGTAGCTACGCGCTTCGGTCAACGCCTCTTCGAGACCGAGCGGCTGCTCCGCTCGACGCACGATAGGAAACACTTCTACTGCCGCCGCAAACGCTTCCTCGGCTACCACGTTGGGGCGGGCATACGGGTTGCCGACCGGCAGGAAGTGGCCCTGAGCAATGTATAGCTTGGAATCGGATTGTAAAACCCAGGTACTGCTGCGCTGGATGCGATAGTGGTTTAGCACCCCTGCGTCACCAAGATAGTAGCTGGCCTGATCCTGCATATCAGACGGCTTCATGCATCCGGAAAGCATGATTATTCCTAGCAGAATCAAAGCCTTGCGCATAAAACCTCCTAAAGTCCGCGCATCCACTCCGGACGCAGGCCAGCCTGTTCGGGGCGACTGATCGCCTGATCTATTTGCGCCAACAGCCGTTCCTTGTCCCGCCCGAGCTCGCCCTTCAACACCAGGGCATTAGAGGCATGGTCGCTGCGAAAAGTGCTGTTGTCCAGCGTCAGCGCCGCCACGAACTCGCGCAGTTCGCGGAACAACTGCTGCTGGTTCAACTCAACAAAATCAGGATAGCGCTGCTGAAAACGTGCCATCCCCTGCGGGAAGCTGACAACCAGCGTCGAGACGAACTCGGGCTGTGTCTCGTTCAGCAGTTTGGCAGAATTCAACGCATGCTGTGCACTGAGGCTCGCCCCACCCAGACCATTGAGAATCATCACCGAGCGCTTCAATCCAGCGTCGCCGGCCTTGATCAGAGCATCAGCTGTCGAAGCGGCTGTCTCTCCCTTGTTGACCCGCTCCAGCACCTCGTCGTCACCCGATTCAGCACCAACATACAGCATCGCCAGGCCGGCCTCGCGCAACTCCTTGAGCTCCTCGACTGACTTGCGTTTGAGGTTGCGCGGCAAACAGTAGGATGTCACCCGCTCGACGCTCGGGATGTGCTCGGCAATGGCTTCGAGAATCCGCAGCAAGCGGTGTGTCGGCAGCACCATCGCGTCGCCGTCAGCCAGGAATATACGCTGCACGATATAGCGCTCCCCCACCCGGCGAATCTCATCAAGCACCTCTGCCTCGTCCCGTGCACGAAACTTCTTCTGCGGCGCGGTATACATCTCGCAGAACGTGCACTTGTTCCAAGAGCAGCCGTTGGTAACCGGCAGAATCAGCGAATGCGCTTCACTCGGCGGGCGAAATACCGGCTCGATGTAACTGACCGGAAATGACTCTTGTACCGCCATGACTGCTCTCCTGTTGCTGAACACTGCGCTGCAAAAAACCGCTCATCATAGCCAGTACACCTGACGAAGCAAACCACCCGGACGTGTTTAGCGGGACGTGACAGGGTTCACATATAGTTCCGGCACGTGCAAAAAACGCATTAGCCCCGAACCGGGGCAATTTCCAACTCTGCCTCGAAACCTCCCACAGTACAGGACAATAATAATGAGTACTGCCCGCTCACGCGCCACCTCCCTGCCAACCCTCAAGGCCCTCAGCCTGGGCGTCGCGACGCTGTCGCTGTCTGCCTGCTTGACTGGCGGCGGCGGTGGAGGCTCTAGCACCCCTGACCCGCTCGCCGTTCAGACCACGGAGGGCTCGGTCGTCGGTATCCGCCAGAACGGTATCCGGATCTTCCGTGCCATTCCTTACGCTCAGCCACCGGTTGGAGACCTGCGCTTTGCCCCTCCGCAGCCGCCAGCAACCCATAGCGATACACTGCGCCTGAGCGATAGCTTTGGTAACAGCTGCCCGCAATCGGACCTCACCACCGGCGCCGCGGTCGGTGAAGAAGACTGCCTGTATCTGAACGTTTACGCTCCCGCCGATGCTGCAGACCTCCCCGTAATGGTCTGGATTCATGGTGGCGCGTTTGTCTTCGGCAACGGCAGCGGCGAGTACGACCCCACCCGTCTGGTTGAGCAGGACGTCATTGTCGTCACGCTCAACTACCGTCTTGGCAACCTTGGCTTTTTAGCACACCCGGCACTGGAATCCGACGCTGGCAACTTCGCCCTGATGGATCAGCAACTGGCAATGCGTTGGGTCAAGGACAACATCGAGGCCTTTGGCGGCGATCCAGCCAATATCACCTTGTTCGGCGAATCCGCCGGCGGTCACAGCGTCATGAGCCATATCGTCTCCCCCCGCGCCGCCGACGCAGACCTGTTCCAGCGAGCCATCGTCCAGAGCGGTTCTTATGCACCGTTCCAGATGCCCAAGGCAACGGCCCAGGCCATTGGCATCGGCGTTGCCAACGGGCTGGGCTGCAACGAACCGACTACCGCCGCAGACTGCCTGCGTGCACTGCCGGTTTCGGCCCTGCTGGCAGCCCAGGGGTCTCAATCGATCCCAGTCGTCGACGCATCCAGCGACCTGCTGCCCAAGTCGATCCAGCAGGCCCTGACTGACGGCGAGTTCAACGACACACTCGACATCATGATCGGCAGCAACCAGAACGAAGGCACCCTCTTTGTCGCACTGGATGAGGTCGGCGGAGACCCTATCGACGACGAGGCGGAATACCGTGATCGAGTGGCAGCGTTCTTCCAGCCCTATCAGGCCAGCATCCCGTTCGACGATGACCAGATCGCTACCGACTACCTTAACTTCTATGACGGATCTACCTCCCTGTACAGCGAAGCCCTCTCAGGCATCTGGACCGACTTCATGTTCGCCTGCAACGCCTACTCACAAGCGACCACATTTGCCGGCGCCAGCATGAACACCTTCCAGTATTGGTTCCGCGATGAGGACGCACCCTGGACGCTGGTGCCGCCACTTGCCGTGACCTTCCCGCTGGGCGCCACCCACGCAGGGGAAATCCCCTACGTACTCTACGCCCAGAGTTTGATGGAGCAGCGCTACACGGGCGATCTAAACGACCTGTCCAGCCTGTCGGGAGAGATGGTCGATTACTGGACCCAGTTTGCCAAGGACGGTAACCCGAGCACCACCGACGGCGTAGCAGCCGCGTGGCCACAGGCGGCCACTGGCAATCTGTTGATGCTTGATGTACCCAACGCCAGCAGCGTGAGCACGCTGAGCTTCCTCGGCTATCACCATTGCGGCTACTGGGCCAACCCTCCGTTGCTGGTGCCCTGATCCTCGCTCACAGCCTCGGTTGGTGAGGCCGGATCAGGCAGCACGGCCAGAAAGTTGTCCCGCGCGACCGCGCGGGCAACATTCTCGGGCAATGCATCCAGAAACGGATCAAAGCCCGTCATGTATTTCTCGACACTACCAAACTGCCCTACCACGTCCGACCCCAGCATGAAGCGCTCGGGAAAATCCTCTACCAACTGCACCCAGTCTGGATCGGGCTCACCCTCCTGATTGAGCAAGTAGGGTTCGCGCACCGTCCAGGACAAGTCGATATACAGGTTCGGATACGCTGTCAGCAGTCGACGCAGCGTCGGCAGCAAGAAGTCCAAGCGGGTCTGATGACGATGAATCTCCATGCTGGTGCCCGCGTGGGCCCAGATAAAGCGCACCCGCGGATGGTTTCGCAGAGGCTCTTCGATCTCGGCCAGATACAGCGGATTGCGCTCGCGTTGCGATGTGATGTTGCTATGCACCAGCACCGGAAGATCGTATTCGGCCGCCAGCATGTAGACCCGATGCATCGCCTCGCTATTGGCCCGAGGCGGCTCTCCATGGATCAGCGCCGTCAGATCGTCGTGCCGGGTGAACACCTCGCCCAGCCCTTGCCAAACACCGGGATACAGCTCCAGCATGCGACGGATGTGGGCATCGGCGTTCTTGTCGTTTGGGTTGAAACCGGAAAGAAACGGGTGAAAACGCCGACGCTGGTCCGGCGGTAAGGTGTCAAGTGCCTTGGCGACCAACACATCGGTGGCACTGAACCAGTAGGCGCCGCCGTCATCGCCAGCGTAATAGCGTGGTCGCTTGGGCTCATTTTCATGCCATTGCTTGGCAACCGGCACCCCACTGAGCATCGCGTGATCGACGCCGGCGTCGTCCATCGCCTGCAGTAACGCCTCCATGCCCTCTGACTCCTGAAAGAAGTCGACATAATGCAAATGGGCGTCGCTGTAGCGGTACTCTCTTGCCGTCAGCGCAGATGACGACAGCAGGCCGGTGGCGAGCACACCGGCCAACACAATGGGTGATCTGAACAAGGGCTGACTCCTGTCATGACTGCCCCTGATCTGACTGCTGCGAGGGACGGGAGTTCAGCAGACACAGGCCATGTCAGGCCTGCTCGCCCTCCTTGCGGCGCTTAAAACGATTGCCCATGCGAACACCAACATCCATCAAAAACTGCATGTAGCCTTCCTGATCCTTGATCACATCCTGCCAGAACGGCGAGTGATACATGGCCATTGCACCGTGTACCAGAGCCCAGGCCGCGCAGTAGTGAAAATAGGCAGGCACATCTTCCAGCTTGCCGTCGTCGATACGCGACTGAATCAGACCGGTTACATGATTGAAGTTGGAGGTGCGAATCTGGTGAAGCTCTTCAACCATCGACGGTAACTGGTTGGATTTGACGACTTTCTCTTCCAACCGATCAAACAGCCGATAACGCTCCGGGTCGCTCATCCGAAACTCGAAATAGTCCCGTGGTAACGCGGCGTTATCACGCTCGATAGCTTCGGAATGCATCAACTCGGCAAGTGCTCGCTCATAGTCAAGCATCAGCCGCAGGTAGATTTCCGCCTTGGATTTGAAGTGCTTGTAAATGGTGCCTTTGCCAATCCCGACTTCGTCGGCGATCATCTCAACCGTTACACTGTCTTCGCCCTGCTCAAGGAAAAGACGCAATGCGCTGTCGAGGATTTCCTGCTCGCGACGACGAAATTCGCGAACTTTACGTGACTCTTTCTGCATCAAGGTACCCAGATTCAAATTGGCAAAGTGCCCCATTATGCCAAGTTGATGACCCTGTGCCCAGATTTGCTTACAAGCTGACTATGCAGTTCAGCTACGTCTACATTGTGGAGCCATAGGCCACTGCTGCTCCACCCTGAACCACGAGCCTGAGCTTTGCCAACAACGACACCACCGAGGAGGCGCAGTATGGCGCTGAACAATAGCTGGCAATCTGAATTTCCCCAGGATCCTGCGATCTGCTACCTCAACCACGCAGCCGTGGCGCCCTGGCCCAAACGCGCAGCCGAGGCGGTTAGTGCCTTCGCCAAGGAGAACATGCTGCAAGGTGCCCGTGACTACCCGCGCTGGAGTCGCACCGAGAAGCACCTGCGCGAGCAGCTCACCGCCCTGCTCAACGCCCCAACAACGGAGGACATCGCGCTGGTCAAGAACACCTCCGAGGCCCTGTCGTTCGTTGCACAGGGACTGACATGGCAGCCCGGAGACGAAATTCTGATCAGCGATCAGGAATTCCCATCCAACCGCATTCCCTGGGAAGCCCTGCGCGACCAGGGCGTCAAGGTCCGGCCGGTCAGCCTTGACAGCCAGCCGGAGCAGAACCTCATCAACGCAATGACCGAGCGTACCCGCCTGCTCAGCATCAGCTCGGTGCAATACGGCACCGGGCTGCGTATCGACCTGCCGCAACTCGGCGCTGCCTGCCGCGAACGCGGGGTTCTGTTTTGTGTGGATGCAATCCAAACCCTCGGCGCACAACCGCTTGATGTGCAACACGTTGATTGCGACTTTGCCATGGCTGACGGCCACAAGTGGTTGCTGGGCCCCGAAGGCCTGGGCGTTTTTTATTGTCATGCCCGGGCGCGTGAGCAACTGAAACTAACCCAGCACGGCTGGCATATGGTCGAGGCGATGGGCGACTATGACCGCCATGATTGGCGTCCGGCCAGTTCAGCACGGCGTTTTGAGCCTGGCAGCCCGAACACGCTGGCCCAACAAGCCCTGTCAGCTAGCCTGTCGCTGCTGCTGGAAGCCGGGATGGAAACAGTCGCAGCGGAACTGGACAAGCGAATCTGTCTGCTGGCCGAGCTGCTGACGGCATTGCCCGGCGTGACCTTGCTCAGCGACCTCGCCGCGCACCGCCGCTCCGGCATCATCACCTTCTCGGCTAAGGGAGTGGCGTTGCGATCGCTGCATCGACAACTGATGGATCAGGGAGTCATTTGCGCACTGCGTGGCGGAGGCATTCGCTGGTCTCCCCACTTCTACACCGACAGGGCGACCCTGGCGCTGGCAGTGAGCCGCCTCAGGGATTTGCTTGAGGCCACCGACGATAACAACGCTTCACGATAAGATACCTGGAACGTATTCCAAATCAGTTTATAAAAGCGGCAAAGCTCGGTGGAAAGACAGGTAAATTCGACAATACTGAAGCTATCAGGAACGACACATCCCCCAAACGTCGTTCCTGTACTGGCAGGCCCTGTCCTGCCGATGTATCACTCCTAATGGTCTTAACCCGAATTCCTCCCCCAGAATTCGGGTTTTTTTTGCCCGGTTTTCAGGTCTGGGACAACGGGAAAAGACGGTGGAAGTTATCGGTCGTTTGCTGCTGAAGGCACTCCAGCGACTCCCCCCGCAGGTCTGCGAGAAACGCCGCCACCTCGCATACAAACTGGGGCTCGTTAGGCTTGCCCCGATGCGGAACCGGTGCCAGGTAAGGGGAATCCGTTTCGACCAGCAGCCGATCGGCCGGCACCTGTCGAGCGACGTCACGCAGGGCATCGGCATTACGGAAGGTCACAATGCCGGAGAGTGAAATGTAGTACCCCATATCCAGCGCAGCACGCGCCATTTCCCAGTCTTCGGTAAAGCAATGCAGCACCCCGGCATTGGGCAGGTCAGCCTCACGCAACATATCCAGAGTGTCCTGACGTGCGGCCCGGGTGTGGATCACAACCGGCTTACCGGTCTGCTGCGCAGCCTGCAGGTGAATCGCAAAAGAGGTCTTCTGCTGCTCTGCCAGTTCCGGCTCGTAGTGATAATCCAGCCCGGTCTCACCTATCGCAACGGTTCGCGGATGAGTCAGCATCTCCAATAACCAGTTCAGATCGGTTGCCTTGCCGTCTTTCAGATCAAGCGGGTGAACACCGACGCTGCAAAATACGTCCTCGTAACGGTCCGCCAGCTGCTGCACCGTGACGGCGTTATCGGCATCGACGCCAATACAAAGAAACTTGCTGACGCCACGCGCGCGCGCCGCGTCCAGCAATGCATCAAGAGAGCCGTTATAGGGCGTTAAATCAAGACGATCAAGGTGACAGTGTGAATCAATAAGCATGAAGACTACATGGTATGGGTCGGCCGATCCGACTGCAGCGCACCGGCCAAATAGGTTTCGATTTTGCTGCGCGCGGTATTGTCCTGATCACTGAACTGGACACCAATACCTGCTGCGCGATTGCCCTGAGCCCCCTTTGGAGTGACCCAGATCACCTTGCCGGCAACCGGAATCTTCTCCGGCTCATCCATCAGGTTCAGCAGCATGAACACCTCGTCGCCGAGGTGGTAGTTCTTGTTGGTGGGAATGAAAAGACCGCCGTGCTTCACGAACGGCATGTAAGCCGCATACAAAACGGATTTGTCCTTGATGGTCAGCGACAGAATGCCGTTGCGTGGCCCCGGAGCCATTGGTTTACTCATTGATCATTCCTTTAACTCAACGCGATGGCGGCCAGATTACCGCCTTTCGGCCAACACTTTCCAGCGTGCGAGCAGCTTTTCGAGGAACAGCTGACGGTTAAGGTTGGCCTTGTTGTCGAACTGTCGACGGTGTTGCAGCAGCCAATCCTGCCAATCGAGCAACGCGCTCACGCTAACACGTGGCGCCAGATAGCCCAGCACCTTGTCCATATCAGCACTGTTTGCGATTTCTTGCGCGCCTTGATTGAGCTTAAGGAGCTCCAGCGTCCAGGCAGCAAACCAGTCAAGCAGCAGGTCTAGGGCAACGCTGTTCCACTGCTCAGCCAGCTTGGGCGCCGACACCTGCCCCTTGAGCAACGCCTTGACACCCTCGACGACCTTTTCGCGCTGCGCGATCGCGTCCTGCTCCTTGAGCAAGAGCGCTTTCAGCGGCGCACCGGCAGCCATCTGCAGCAACAGCCTGCGCTGCCTCTCGTCGACGTCAGGCAACTCGGCCTGCAACCAGTCCTGCGCCGGCTGTTCGGCCGGCAACCCAAGCGGTTGCACCCGACACCGGCTGCGGATAGTCGGCAACAAACGACTTGGCTGATCGCTTACCAGCAGCAGATAGGTCTCGGCGGTAGGCTCTTCCAGTGACTTGAGCAGCGCGTTGGCCGCGTTCTGATTCATGGCTTCAGCAGGGTGCAGCACTACGACCTTGCGACCGCCCTGTTGCGCGGTCTGAGAAATGAAGTCCACCAGTTGACGGATGGCGTCGACGCGAATGGCCTTACCCGCCTCTTCCGGCTCGATCAGCAGCAGATCGGGATGACTCCCGGCCTGACGCAGCAGGCAACTGCGGCACTGCTGACAGGCGCCCTCAGCAGCCGGACGGTCACACATCAACCAGGCGGCAAAGGCACTGGCAAAGGCGCGCTTGCCCGCACCCGACGGGCCACAGAAAAGATAGGCATGGGCAAAGTGCGGCTGACTGACCAGCGCGCTCCATTGCGCACTATGCCAGGGTAGCGATGTTTTTGCCTGCTCAAGCACGCCAGCGCTCCAGAACCTGTTCGATCACCGGTTCGAGTTCGCGCTGCACCTGAGCCAACTCACCACTTGCGTCAATCACCCGATAGCGCCCGGGGTTGTCTGCAGCCCGCTGAAGGTAGGTGGAACGCACCCCGTCAAAGAATGCACGCTGCTCGCTCTCGAAGCGATCAAGTGCGCTGCGCGCTCTGGCCCGGGCCATCCCCACCTCAACCGGCACATCCAGCACCAGCGTCAGGTCGGGACGCAAAGCACCTTGAGTCCAGGTTTCGAGCGCAGCGATACGGGCTGAGTCGATCCCCCTTCCGCCCCCCTGATAGGCATAGGTCGCATCGGTAAAACGATCGCTGATCACCACCTGCCCCTGCGCCAACGCAGGCATGATGACCCGACTCAGATGCTGAGCCCGGGCAGCAAATACCAGCAACAGCTCGGCATCCGGGTCCATTGGCTCTTCGTGGTGTTCAAGCAAGATGCCGCGCACCCGCTCAGCAATCGGCGTACCACCGGGCTCACGGGTCAGCAACGGTTCACAACCAGCACGCTGCAATGCGTCGGCAATGTAGGCCAGATTGGTCGACTTGCCGGCACCTTCCGGTCCTTCCAGGGTGACAAATACACCGGTCATTGCGTGCTCTCCGGAGCTGGGCTGGATCGATAGTCCTGGCGACGCTGGAGTTGATAGGCCCGCACCGCCCGATTGTGCTCTGCCAGCGAATTGGAGAACACATGCGAGCCATCTCCCTTGGCGACAAAATACAGACTGTTGCCATCAGCCGGATGAACCGCAGCCTCAATGGCCTCTCGTCCTGGCATCGCAATCGGCGTCGGTGGCAGCCCATCAATCACGTAGGTGTTATAGGGTGTCGGCTGCTGCAGGTGGCGCCGGCGGATGTTGCCCTGATAGTCCGCGCCCAGACCATAGATCACCGTGGGGTCGGTCTGCAGTCGCATGCCAATTCGCAAACGTCGGGTAAAAACGCCAGCAATCGCAGGACGCTCGGACGGTACACCGGTTTCCTTTTCGACAATCGAAGCCAGAATCAGCGCCTCGTAGGCAGAGCTGATCGGCAAGCCCTCATCACGCCCTGCCCAGACCTCCTCCAGCACCACCGCCATGCGCTCATGCGCCCGCTGCAGAATATCCCGATCACTCATACCGAGCGTGTACTGATAGGTGTCAGGGAAAAAGCGCCCCTCCGGATGCTCGCCCTCATACCCCAGAGCCGCCATCACCTCTGCATCGCTCATTTCCGGCGGCAGGGTTTGCTGCAACTGCTCAGCGTTGCGCAACGCGCCCCGAACCTGACGAAAGTTCCAGCCTTCAACCAGGGTCAAACTACGCTGTACGACATCACCGCGCTCCATCATGTGCAACAGCTCTGCCGCAGTCATTTCAGGCTCCAGCGCATACTCGCCCACATGCAACACCGCGCCCTTCATCTGCCACTGCCAGTAGCGGCGTAGCCAACTCCCCCCCTCAAGCACGCCTTGCTGCTCCAACCGGGCAAACACCCGTCCGGGGGAACTACCGGGCTCGACCACCAGCGTCTGCGGCTCATTCAGTTGCAGCGGCTGATGCAGCGCACGCTGCAGGGTGAGAAACCCCCACACACCGCCGGTCAAGCCGGCCAGGATGACGAGGAAAAGCGACACAACCAAGAACTTGCCAAAAATCTTCACTGATAAACCTGTTCAGCCAGGGATTGCAGCAGACGGGTTTCATCACCCACCTGCCAGACCCGGTCGCCCAGCCGCACGACCGGCCAGACACCAATCAAACTGTTACAGCACAACACCTGATCCGCCTCATGCAGCGCGCCGAGACCAAGCCGCGACACAGCCGCCGGCTCTCCTCGCTCGACTAACCGAGCCAACAGATACTCGCGCATCACGCCTTGTACACCACAACGGCCAAGGTCGGGCGTGACCCATTGCCCATCAACGCGGGCAAACAGGTTGCTCATCGTGCACTCGATAACCTGCCCCTGTTGATCACAGACCAGCCCCTCAGCGAACGCCGGGTCCTGCCACTCGCTGCGTGCAAGCACCTGATCCAGTCGATTGAGGTGCTTGATACCAGCCAACAGCGGCTGGTCAGACAATCGCGTTGCGCAGGAATAAAGCCGAATACCGTCGCGGCGATCTGCCGGGTATACCGGCAACGGCGAAATGGCGAGGATACGAGTAGGTACCGCATCGACAGGCATGGCATAACCGCGCTGACCACTACCGCGGGTGAGCACCAGTTTGACCACCCCGTCGCCCACCACAGACGCAGCCATGTTGAGCTCTGCCTCAATACGCTCTCCCTGAAAAGGGATCCGCAGTGCGCTACACCCGCGCTGCAAACGCTCAAGGTGTAACGACAGCAGCGGCAAGCTGCCATGACTCGCACGCAGGGTTTCGAACAAACCGTCACCGTAGGCGAGTCCGCGATCAGTAACGGGCAGGTTATCAGCAACCTGCCCGTTTACCCATGTCGTCGCCACTGGTGTCAGTTGGCTCATTCGCAGCGACGGAATACCAGGCTGCCGTTGGTTCCGCCAAACCCAAAGGAGTTGGACAGCGTGACCTCGATCTTGCGTTGCTGCGCCTGATGCGCAACGTAGTTCAGATCACATCCCTCGTCCGGGTTTTCCAGATTGATGGTTGGCGGTGCCACCTGATCACGCAGCGCCAGCACACTGAAGACCGCTTCTACCGCGCCGGCGGCGCCCAGCAGGTGTCCAGTCATCGACTTGGTCGAACTGATCGCCAATTCACTGGCGTGCGCACCGAATACCGATTTGACTGCGCAGGTCTCAGCGATGTCGCCCGCCGGGGTCGAGGTACCGTGTGCGTTGATGTAATCCACTTCATCCGGATTGAGACCGGCATCCTTGAGCGCGTTGACCATGCACTTGGCGCCACCGCGACCGTCTTCTGGCGGCGCTGTCATATGGTAGGCATCACCGCTCATACCAAAACCGACCAGCTCGGCGTAGATACGCGCGCCACGGGCCTTGGCGTGCTCATACTCTTCCAGCACCATGGCACCGGCACCGTCAGACAGCACGAAACCATCACGTTCACGGTCCCAAGGACGGCTGGCACCCTGCGGATCATCATTGCGAGTCGACATGGCGCGCGCGGCAGCAAACCCACCCAGTCCCAGACCGGTGGTGGCCATCTCGGAACCACCAGCGACCATGACATCGGCCTCACCATAGGCGATGTTGCGTGCCGCCATACCAATACTGTGAGTACCGGTGGTACATGCGGTGGTCAGCGCGTAGTTCGGGCCTTGCAGGCCATACTGAATAGACAGATAGCCGGCAACCATATTGATGATCGAGCCGGGCACAAAGAACGGAGAGATACGGCGAGGCCCACTGTTCAGCAACTGCTCACAGTTTTTCTCGATATTGGTCAGGCCGCCGATACCTGAGCCCATGACAACACCGATGCGATCACGGTTCTCGTCGGTCACTTCCAAACCAGAATCCTGAATCGACTGGATGCACGCGGCCAGACCGTACTGAATGAACAGATCCAGCTTGCGCGCTTCCTTTGCTGCCATGTAGAGCTCTACTTCGAAATCGCGGACAGAGCCACCGATGCGGGTCGCGAAGGCACTCACATCCATGTGTTCAATTTGGCTAATGCCACTTTTGCCCGCCAAGGCTGCCTGCCAACTGCTCTCAACGGTATTACCCAGCGGCGACAGCATACCCAGACCAGTTACAACGACGCGTCTGCGCGACACGGCATACTCCTTATTCAACTCGTGAAAAGCGCCACAGGCTCAGCGCCTGCGCAAAATCGCCCTATTGTCCGTGCAAATGCCGTTATCGGCAACACGAACAGCGGCGTGCCCGACAGGTACAAACATCCAGATGCAAAAAAGCCGCAGCCTGGAAACCAGTACTGCGGCTTTCTTGATGTCCTGCAAGCAGGCTACGCGATCACTTCTGGTGAGCGTTCACGTAGTCGATAGCTTCCTGAACAGTGGTGATCTTCTCGGCTTCTTCATCCGGAATCTCGGTCTCGAATTCTTCTTCGAGAGCCATCACCAGCTCCACGGTGTCCAGGGAGTCAGCGCCAAGATCTTCAACGAAAGAAGCACTGTTGGTTACTTCTTCTTCTTTGACACCGAGCTGCTCGGCCACGATTTTCTTGACGCGTTCTTCGATGGTACTCATACCTTGTTCTCACTCCTATTTGCAGTTCCGAGAAGCCGGACTGCGGGTAGTTTATAGAAACAATTCTCTTGGTTTCAAGCGCGAATCGTCTCTGACGCAAAGAGGTCAAAGCCTGCGGCTTCCACCCGTTGGAACTCACGCTGTGCCAGCGCATGCCGTCACAGCGATGAATTACATGTACATGCCACCATTGACCGGCAGTGTAGCACCGGTAATGTAGCCAGCACTTTCGCTTGCCAGGAAAGCCACAGCCGCAGCAATTTCTTCAGCCTGACCCAAGCGAGCGAGCGGAATCTGCTCCAGCATGACCGAACGCTGGCTGTCATTAAGCGCACGCGTCATGTCAGTGTCAATAAAGCCCGGTGCTACTGCGTTCACAGTAATGGCACGCGAACCCACTTCGCGGGCGAGCGCACGGGTAAAGCCCTCCATGCCCGCCTTGGCTGCTGCGTAATTGGACTGGCCAGCGTTACCCATGCAGCCCACGACGGAACTGATGTTGATAATACGCCCCCAGCGCCCCTTGGTCATGCCTCGCAGAACGGCCTTGGACAAACGGTAGACTGAACTGAGGTTGGTGCCGATCACATCATCCCACTCATCATCTTTCATGCGCATGAGCAGGTTATCGGCGGTGATACCGGCATTATTGACCAGAATCGCGGGTGCACCGTAAGCCTCGGTGATCGCCGCCAGCACCGCACTGATGGACTCAGCATCACGTACATCAAGCTTCATCCCGGTACCCTTGTAGCCCGCTTCGGCCAGCTTGTCCGCGATAGCCTGAGCACCCGCTTCGCTGGTCGCCGTACCCACAACCACCGCACCCTGAGCAGCCAGCGCATGGGCGATAGCTTGGCCAATCCCTCTGCTGGCACCGGTGACCAGTGCAACCTTTCCTTCCAGACTCATGTCTCGCTCCTCAAGCAAACTGCGCGCGGGATGCTTCAAAACCCGCGACGCTTTCCAGACTGTGGTTGTTGACGCCCTTGGCGCAACGCTTGTTCAGACCACCCAGCACCTTGCCCGGACCACATTCAACCAGATCGGTCACGCCCTGCTCAGCCATGTAGACAACCGACTCAACCCAGCGAACCGGGCTGTACAGCTGCTCCACCAGCAGTTGGCGCAGCGCAGCAACATCAGAGGCCGGTCGAGCGTTGACGTTTTGCACCAGGGTTAGTTCCGGAGCACGCCAGTTAAGGGCGGCAAAATCAGCAGCCAACTGCTCAGCAGCCGGCTGCATCAACGCACAGTGCGACGGCACACTGACCGGCAGCGGCAACGCACGCTTGGCACCGGCAGCCTTGCAGCCGTCGATTGCACGAGCAACCGCATCAGCCTGACCGGCAATCACTACCTGACCGGGTGCATTGAAGTTGACCGCACTCACCACGTCGCCTTGCGACGCTGCAGCGCAGATATCGATGATCTGCTGATCTTCCAGCCCCAGAATGGCCGCCATGCTGCCCTGCCCTTCGGGCACAGCCTGCTGCATCAGTTGGCCGCGACGTTCAACCAAACGTACAGCATCGGCAAAATCCAGCACATTGGCAGCGACCAGCGCCGAGTACTCACCCAGACTGTGGCCAGCCACAAATCCGGGACGCACTGCAGACTCGGCACACCACAGACGCCATAGTGCGATGGACGCAGTGAGAATTGCCGGCTGGGTGCGATCGGTACGATTCAGATCAGCTTCGGGACCATTCTGGCTCAGCGCCCAGAGGTCGTAACCCAGCGCACTGGATGCCTCAGCAAAGGTGTCCTTGATAATCGCGTGCTGCTCAGCCAATTCGCCGAGCATGCCAACGGACTGCGAGCCCTGACCGGGAAATACAAAGCCAAGGGAGTTAGTCATAACATCATCCTGTTATCAAAAGATTGCAGAGAGTCTAGACACATGCGTGTGACATTGGAATTTGGATGCCAACCATGCGTCCGAGGTCACAGCGTCGACCTGCATTCGCGTATACGACCAGCGATGCGCTCCGGCAAACGCGCCTCGCACGCCCTCACGGTATGCCCGATGGCTGCCAGTATCGCACCCTCATCAGCGGCACCATGACTCTTCATTACTACCCCGCGCAAACCAAGCAGACTGGCACCGTTGTAACGTGCTGGATCATGCCGTTCACGTGTGCGCCGGGTCGCATGCAGGACCAGTGGCGCCAACCAGCGCAACAGCCAACTGCCCGCGACCGCACTACGCAGCTCAGCTTGCAGGTAACCCGCCACACCCTCGCTCGCCTTAAGCAGCACGTTACCGACAAAGCCATCGCAGACCACCACGTCGGCTTCACCACGAAACAACCCATCACCTTCAATCGGGCCAACGTAGTTCAGCGCCGGACAGGCCTGCAATAGCGCGGCCGCCTCGCGAACCTGACGATTCCCCTTATGCGTCTCACTGCCAATATTGAGCAATCCGACCCGTGGCGCTGAGTCTCCACTCAGCTCGGCCGCAGCAGCAGCGCCCATGATCGCGAACTCAACCAGCTGGTCGGCCGGGCAATCCACATTCGCGCCCAGATCAAGCACATGACATAACCGCCCGGACACAGGCAATGCAGCCATGATTGCAGGTCGCCGGATACCCTCAAGCGTACCCAGGACCGCGCGCGCCAAGACCATCAGCGCGCCGGTATTACCAGCACTCAGACAACCATCAACCTGGCCGTCACGAACCAGCTCCAGAGCGATACGCATGGATGCATCGCGCTTGCCGCGCAACACACTGGCAGGCGGGTCATCAGCAAGAATCTGCTCTCGGGCAGGACGGAACGAAAGACGATCGAAATCAGCATCGGCCAGCAACGGCTCGACAACGTCGGCAGCGCCAACCAGAGTAATGTGCAGGGAGGGATACAGCGAGAGACTGCGCAGCGCAGCGGGGATAATGCAGCGGGGACCACGGTCCCCGCCCATCACATCAATCGCAATGCGGATTGACGTGGACAAGACTTATTCGTCGTTGTCCTTGTTGATCACCTGACGACCACGGTAGAAACCGTCAGGAGAAACGTGGTGACGCAGGTGAGTTTCACCAGTGGTCTTGTCAACGGACAAGGCGGCGGCGGACAGGGCATCATGCGAACGACGCATGCCGCGTGCGGAACGGGACTTTTTGTTCTGCTGAACAGCCATGACTAATAAGCTCCTAAGCTCAGGTATCGCGTTTTAATTTGGCCAGCACGCTGAAAGGATTAGGCTTCTCAGACTTTTCCTCCAGCTCCGCCGTCTCAGGGCGATACCCTGGCGGATGCTGACATGTTTGTTGCGGATGCATCGGAACTGCAGGCAAAGCCAGAAGCAGTTCATCCTCGATCAGCGCAAACAGATCGAGCGGTTCCTCACCCACAATAACCGGTTCATAGTGACGAGGAAGCTGCTTGGCTGCCTCATCGCTCGTTACAAAACCCACATCACATTCACTGTCGATCGGCACAACAACCTGCTCGAGACAACGCTGACACAGCAACGGCGCATCAACCTGATAGTGGCCATGCATGGTTGCTATACGCTGCTCATCCCGGGAGAAATACAGTTCAACCTGAACCTCTCCAGTTGCGGCCTGCAACACCGCCGCAAAACGCTCAAGACTGCCCACCTTCACTACGCCTTTCAGCGTAATTCTGCGGTCAACCAGTCGAGCCGGCTCAATGTGCGAGGGTATGGTTCCAGACATAAGCGCGCAATTCTAGGGGCACAAGCCCCGCCTGTCAAAACTATTTAAGCCCTTGGGCATGCCGTTCGGCGGCTCGCGCAAGGATGATCGCAGCGGCTACCATAAACGCCTCACCACCACGGAGATACACCATGCCAAAACTGGTTCTTGCTTCCAGCTCACCTTATCGCAAGAGCTTGCTTGAACGTCTTCAGCAGCCGTTCGAGTGCGCCTCACCAGATATCGACGAAACACCTCAACCCGGCGAATCTGCCGAGCAACTCACCCAACGCCTGGCGCAAGCCAAGGCCCGAGCACTGCGCAACCAGTTCAGCAACCACCTGATCATCGGCTCGGACCAGGTACTACTGCTTGACGGCGAGCCCGTCAGCAAACCGCTAAACCATGCCGCAGCGGTCGACCAGCTGACCCGAAGCAGCGGCCGCACACTGACCTTCTCGACAGCCCTTTGCGTTCTCAACAGCACAACCGGTCACGAGCAAACCTGCATCGAGCCCGTGCACGTCACCTTTCGTGACCTGCAAGCAGAAGAAATCGAGCGCTACCTGCGCCAGGAACAACCCTATGACTGTGCCGGCAGCTTCAAATCGGAAGGCTACGGCATCACCCTGATCGCCCGCATGCAGGGTGATGACCCGACCAGCCTGATCGGGCTCCCACTGATCCGCCTGCGCGCCATGCTAGCAAAAGAAGGCCTGGTCCTGCCCTGAAGTCAGCGCAGCGACGGCCCCTCCAGCCCAAGACGTGTCGCCAGTTCCGCCCCGGCACTAGCACCCAGCTGGCGGGTAAAACGCTGCAGCGGTGATTCCTGGCGGGTAAAGTCGACCAGCTCATCGGCACCGATAACATCACGCGCCACCGCAGAAGTGCTCGCAAGCCCATCAATCAAACCAAGCTCCAGCGCCTGTTCGCCCGACCAGACCAGGCCGCTGAACATGTCCGGCGTTTCCTTCAGGCGATCACCACGCCCTTCACGCACGCTGCGAATAAACTGCTCATGGGTGGTGTTCAGCACCTGCTGCCAGAAGGCGCGCTCATCAGGCTTTTCCGGCTGGAAGGGATCCAGAAAGGCCTTGTGTTCACCGGCGGTGTAAGTGCGCCGCTCAACACCCAGCTTGTCCATGGTACCGACAAATCCGAAGCCGGCCGCGGTTACCCCAATGGAGCCCACCAAACTAGCCTTGTCGGCGTAAATTTCGTCTGCAGCAGAAGCGATGTAATACGCACCCGAGGCGCCGATATCGGTAATCACCGCATACACCTTCACATCGGGATGCAGTGCGCGCAGACGCTTGATTTCGTCGTATACGTAGCCGGACTGCACAGGACTGCCGCCCGGACTATTGATGCGCAGCACAATACCCTTAGTATTCTCGTCCTCGAAAGCCTCACGCAAAGCCCCCACCAGATTGTCGGCGCTAGCCTCCTCCTGATCAGCAATCACCCCGCGCACCTCAATGACCGCCGTATGTGGACCTACCGCCGCGGCCGAGCCGAGCCGGCCGAGCGGCGAAATTAGCAGCAGCGCCACAAACAGATAGGTAAAAGTCAGCAGTTTGAAGAAGATCCCCCAGCGACGCGAACGCCGCTGCTCCTGCAGCGACGCAGTAAGCGTTTTCTCCAGCAGCTTCCATGCCTTGGCGTCTTCATTAGCACCTTTCGAGCCTGCCGACGCAACCATCTCACCCTCAGTCCAGCGATCCCGATCCATCACATCCTCTCTGTCTATTTATGCGCCGCCACAACACCTTGAGTTCGCAACCAAACCGGCAGCTCGGCAAACTCATCAATGCAGTGCAGCGGCGACAAGGCGAGCAACTGCTCCTTCGACTGCGCACCATAACTGACTGCCAGCGCGCGCATCCCGGCGTTATGCGCCATCTGAATATCGAATCCACTATCACCAACCATCAACGCGCGAGACGCTGACGTATCTAACTCACCAACCAACTGATGCAACATCGTCGGATCCGGCTTGCTGACCGACTCATCGGCACAGCGGGTAGCATCAAAGTAATCTAGCATCTGGTGCTGCTCGAGAATTCGAGCCAAGCCCTTGCGGCCTTTACCGGTCGCCACTGCCAACTGAAAACCCTGCTCACGCCAGCCATCCAACGCCTCACGCACACCAGGAAACAGCCCGACAGGAACCTGTTCACCGGAGAGATAGAAATCCCTGTAGGCCTCGACCACCGCAGCCGCGAGGTGGCGATCTCGCGGAAACAGTACCTCTGCAGCCTCCGGCAGCGCCAAACCGATGATGCCGCGCACCGCGTGCGCACTGGGCACATTCAGCCCGACCGCCTCCGCCGCCGCCTGCATGGCACGAACGATGTGACCCACCGAATCAGCCAGAGTGCCGTCCCAGTCAAAGATCAGCGTATCAATTACCGGCATTGACCAACCTGCGCAACGTATCGTTCCACATAGCTCCCGGCTCAGCCTCAACTTCCAGCATACTGCCATCAGCCATTTCCACCGATAACGAGCGGGCATGCAAAAACAGGCGTTTGCCACCCAGCTCACGCAGCTCGCGAGAGAAGTCGTCATCACCGTACTTGGGATCCCCACCAATGGGGTGCCCCGCATGCTTGGCGTGCACCCGAATCTGGTGGGTACGCCCCGTAATCGGCCGCGCCTCAACCAAAGTGGCGTAATCGGCAAAGCGCTGCAGCACCTTGAACTCGGTCAGACTTTCCTTGCCAGCCGGGTCCACTTCGACCATGCGCTCGCCGGAGCGCAGGTTATTTTTCTGCAAAGGCGCATGCACCTTTTTCGTCGAGCCTGGCCAGCGCCCGCGCACCAGCGCCCAGTAACGCTTGTTGACACCATCACCTCGCAGCGCCGCATGCAGATGCCGCAGCACACTGCGCTTCTTGGCAATCATCAGACAACCAGAGGTATCGCGATCCAGCCGGTGAACCAGCTCCATCTGCGGACAGTCCGGGCGCAACTGGCGCATCGCTTCAATGACGCCGAAATGCAGACCACTACCGCCATGAACCGCCAGACCAGCCGGCTTGTTCACCACGATAATCCCCTTGTCCTCGAACAAAATATTCTGTTCAAGCGCATTGAGAATGCCCTGCCCGACCAGCACCGGCTCGTTTGGCGCAGGCAAGCGCACCGGCGGGATGCGCAACTGATCACCCGCCTGCAGACGATAATCCGGCTTGACCCGCCCCTTGTTCACCCGCACCTCACCCTTGCGCAAAATGCGATAGACAAGTGTCTTGGGCGCGCCCTTTAGGCGGGTGATTAGATAATTATCAATGCGCTGCCCCGCCTGGTCGGCGGAGATATCATCGAATTGAACCTGGGCAGGCAGTTCTGGAGAGGTGTTTTTCATCGGTGCATCATACAATTTTTCATTCAATTGAAGCACTTAAAAAATACTGCTATAGTCCGGCGAGCTGCCGATTCTGCAGCCGGGGATCCCAGGTCAAAACCACCTGCCAAACCCCAGAAACAACTACATGCAGCCCGGTCGCAGCAGGCAACACCCGCCGCCGACAGGGCTCATGTTTACACCCTGGCCATCGTGATGAAGGCCAGAACATTAACCCGCTACCGACCAACAACGGAGCGGCACCCGATTCAGATGGGTACGTGTTTAGGTGGAGATGCACAGCTTCAGGATGATGTGACGAGCGTAGACACTTGCCAAACAGCGTGTCCCCGTCCCCAGTCCAGCTGATTCCTCCCCAAGGATTCCCGGCAGCCGCGCCAGGTGCGACGGCTGTATGGCTCGAAGGCCCCCGCAGACAATGCGCTGACACCCTAGAGCCCCTTCCGGCAGCCACCCGCTGCCGCGCCCGCCAGAACCGTTCTGCCGGGGGTCCAGAAGCAGTTTCTCTGTATGCAGTAGCTGTAACAGAATGAACTGTCGTCAGAACATGGCGATGTGAACTCTGCATCTCGGCCTTTAGCCGATGACAGAAACACACCTGACACCGAACCAGAGAGTCGCAGGTGCCGTGCCCGTGTAGACCGGAAAGCATCGGAAACACAACGGTACTTCATGAAAAGAATGCTCATTAACGCAACTCAACCCGAAGAGTTGCGTGTCGCCCTGGTAGACGGCCAGCGCCTCTACGATCTGGACATTGAGTCCGGCGCCCGCGAGCAAAAAAAGGCCAACATCTACAAAGGCCGTATCACCCGCGTTGAACCCAGCCTGGAAGCCGCCTTTGTCGACTTCGGCTCCGAACGCCACGGTTTTCTCCCGCTCAAGGAAATCTCCCGCGAATACTTCTCCAAACAGGTTGAAGGTCGCGTCAACATCAAAGATGTTCTAAAAGAAGGCCAGGAAGTCATCGTCCAGGTCGACAAGGAAGAACGTGGCAACAAGGGCGCCGCCCTCACCACCTTCATCAGCCTCGCCGGTCGCTATCTAGTGCTGATGCCGAACAACCCGCGTGCCGGTGGCATTTCCCGCCGCATTGAGGGCGAAGAGCGCAACGAACTGCGCGAAGCGTTGAACAGCCTCAACGTGCCTGCCGACATGGGCATGATCGTGCGCACTGCCGGCCTGGGCCGCAGTGCTGAAGAACTGCAATGGGACCTGGATTACCTGCTGCAACTCTGGGACGCAGTCAAAGGCGCCTCCGCCGAGCGCAGCGCGCCCTTCCTGATCTACCAAGAAAGCAACGTCATCATTCGCGCCATCCGCGATTACCTGCGCCAGGACATCGGCGAAGTGCTGATCGACAGCGAAACCGTGAAGGAAGAAGCGCTCAATTTCATCAGCCAGGTGATGCCGCAGTACGCCAGCAAGGTGAAGCTGTATGAAGACAGCGTACCGCTGTTCAATCGCTTCCAGATCGAAAGCCAGATCGAAACCGCCTTCGAACGCGAAGTGAAGCTGCCCTCCGGCGGTTCCATCGTGATCGACCACACCGAAGCACTGGTCTCCATCGATATCAACTCCGCCCGCGCAACCAAGGGTGGCGATATCGAGGAAACCGCGCTGCAGACCAACCTGGAAGCGGCCGAAGAGATCGCTCGCCAACTGCGTCTGCGCGACATCGGCGGCTTGATCGTCATCGACTTCATCGACATGACTCCGGCCAAGAACCAGCGTGCAGTTGAAGAGCGTGTCCGTGAAAGCCTCGAAGCCGACCGCGCCCGCGTACAAGTAGGCCGGATCTCCCGCTTTGGTCTGCTGGAAATGTCCCGTCAGCGCCTGCGTCCGTCGCTGGGTGAAACCAGCGGTATCGTTTGCCCCCGCTGTAATGGCCGCGGCACCATTCGCGATGTCGAATCCCTGTCGCTGTCTGTTCTGCGCCTGATCGAAGAAGAAGCACTGAAAGAACGCACCGCCGAAGTCCGCGCCCATGTGCCGGTGCCGGTTGCTACCTTCCTGCTGAATGAAAAGCGCGATGTGCTGGCCAAGACCGAAGCCCGCACCCGTGTTCGCGTACTGGTTCTGCCGAACCCGCACATGGACACCCCGCACTTCGACGTTCAGCGCCTGCGTGACGACCACGAATCGGTACTCAACGGCGAAACCAGCTATAACGCGACCAGCACAGTCGAAGTGGAAGAGCCGACCCCGGTCAGCCAGACCCGCGCCATTGTCCGCCAGGAAGCCGCTGTCAAGGCACTCTCCCCGGCACGCCCTGCGCCGACTCCGCCGGCTGCCGTTGAAGCGGTTCAAGCTGCCCAACCGAACCTGTTCAAGGGTCTGATCAAGAGTCTGGTGGGCCTGTTCGCCAGCGAGCAACCCGCGGAAGAGCCGGCCAAGCAGGAAGAGCAGCCGAGCACCGAGCGCAAGCGCGAGCGCAGCAGCCGCAACGCAGACGAGCGCCGCAACAACCGCAACCGCCGTCAGCGCGGCGACCGCAGTGAACGTGGTGAGCGCGCCGAACGAGGCGAACGCACTGAGCGCAACGAGCGCAACGAGCGCGGCAACCGTCAGGACAGCGAGCGCAAGCAGCAACCGCCGCGCGCCGAACGCAGCGAAGCAGAAAATACTGAAGCAACGCGCAGCGAAGGTACCAACCAGCAACGTCGCCGCCGTCGCTCAGCAGCAGCCCCCGCCGCTGTCGAAGCAGACCAACGCGGCAACCGTGAGGACAACACCCAGGAGCGCCAGCCTCGCGAGCAGCGTGAGCGCCGTCCACAACAGCCGCGACCTGAGCAGGCCGAGCAGACTGAAGAGCAGGTCAGCGCCGCAGACGTGGCTGATGTGACCAACGAAGCTGCCAGCGCGGACAGCGACGGCGCCGAAGGTGAGCGTCCGAAACGCCGCTCACGCAGCAGCCAGCGTCGCCGCAACAACCGCCGCCGCCCGCAGAGCGAAGGCGCTACCGATGCAGATGGCAACAACGAAGCGACCGAAACAGCCGCAACAGAAAGCAGTGCCGAACCAGTAGCGGCCACAGCAACCGTCGCCGCAACTGAGTCCGTACAGGCAGCAGCAACGCCAGTCGAGAAGAAAGCGGCAGAAGAAAGCGCAGACGATGTTGCAGACGTACAGACACCGGTCGAGACCGGCCTGACCGAGGCAGTAACCAAGGTCGAAGCCTCCATCGAAACCGCAGTCGAAGCGTTCAGCCAGGCCCAACCGAAGGAAACAGAGGTCGAGGCCGAAGCCGCAAACACGCCGGCCGACTCACCAGCAGAGAGCGTCGAGGCACCGGCCGCCAGCGAAGCCGCAGCGGACGAGCAAGCTGCCGAGCCAACCGCCCCTGCCGCTACGACCGAAGTAGCCGAAGTGGTCGTCGAAGCGGACACTGAGGCGACCCCGCCAGTAGCAGCGGAAGAGCCCAAGGCCGATGTTGTTGCGGAGCAACCTGTTGAAGCTGAAACCACCATCCCGGCGCTGACCGAAAGTGGCCGTGCCTACAACGACCCACGCGAAATTCGCAAGCGCCAACTTGAGGCAAAGCGCCAGGCCGAAGCCGAGGCAGCAAAAGCTGCACAGGCCCAGCCAGAGGAAGCTGAAGCTGTAGAAGCGGCTCCAGCCGAAACAGCAGAGACCGTAGCAGAATCTTCTGAGCTGGCTCCGACGGTTGAAGCCCCCGCCGAACCGAGCCAACCTCGGCAGGTCGGTCTGCTCGACAGCGCAACTGAAGAGCAAACCACCGCGAGCACGGAAACGGCCGCCGCTGAAGAGGTCGAGCAAACTGAAGCAAAAGCAGAGCAAGCTTCGGAGCAGACTGACGCAGAGGAAGCTCCTCGCAAGCCTGAGCTGACCGAGGGCGACAAGCCCTGATAGTCAGCCACGAAAAAGGGGATGCATTGCATCCCCTTTTTTTATACCCCGCGATTGACGCTCTAACCGCCAACCACAGGCGGCTCCTGCTCCAGCAAGACACCGTAGCGCTGCAACACGTCCTGCCTGATCTTGTCCGCCAGCCCCAGCACCTGGGCACCAGTACCACCACCCGGGTTGACCAGCACCAACGCCTGCTCTCGGTGGACCCCAACCGGCCCGTCCCTGAACCCCTTCCAGCCCGCCTGATCAATCAACCAGCCAGCCGCCAGCTTGACCTCACCACCGTCTTGAGGGAACTGCGGCATCGTCGGAAACCGCGCAGCCAGCTCGTCTGCGACCCGGGCCGACACCAGCGGATTTTTGAAAAAGCTGCCAGCATTGGGAATCAAGGCAGGATCCGGCAACTTACTGCGCCGAATCGACATCACCAGCTCGGCAACAACCCGCGCATCCGCCCGGGTCAAGCCCGTCGCCTGCCAAGCTGCAGCGAGCGGAGCATAGTCGACCCGCAAGCACGGCCTGCTCTGCAGACAAAGCCGAATGCGGAGGATCACATAACGCCCGGCTGCTCGCTTGAACAGGCTGTCACGATAGGCAAAGGCACATTCCTGAAGCGAAAAGGAACGAATCTCGCCAGTCTCTCGATCCAGTGCGTCCAAGCTGTCAAATAACTCTCGAACCTCAACACCATAGGCACCGATGTTCTGCACTGGCGCCGCACCTGCGGTACCCGGTATCAGCGACAGGTTCTCCAACCCGGCCAGGCCGAGATCAAGCGTCCAGCACACAAGCTGATGCCAGTTCTCCCCTGCCTCAGCTTCAATCAACACACCACGGGACTCACGCGCCAGCACACGACGCCCGCGACTGCACATCACCACCACCAGCCCGGCGACGTCACCCGCAAGCACCACATTGCTGCCACCACCCAACAAGGTAACTGGCCAACCACTGGCCCGAGCCAGCTCTAGTGCCTGACGCAACTGGGCGTCGGACTGAACCCGCACCAGATGCTCAGCTCGTGCCTTGATAGCCATACTATTGAACGGCTGCAGATCCACTCCCGACTCAACCGTCAACATCAACTGGCGACCTCTTCCAGTAGCGCTTCAGAAGCAGCCTCCAGCATATCGAGCACCTGCTCGAACCCCTGATCGCCACCAAAATACGGATCAGGAACCTCTGCCGGCCATGCCGGCGCGTAACTCATGAACAACCTGACCCGGGCCGCACAATTGGCTGGAGCGACCCGCAGCAAATTCTCCAGGTTGCTACGATCCATAGCCAGAATCAGGTCAAACTGCTGAAAATCTGATGGGCGCACCGCACGCGCGCGCTGCCCGCTCAGGTCATATCCGCGCCGCCGCGCTGCGGCCTGAGCACGCCGATCAGGCGGCTCGCCGGCGTGATAGCCGCCGGTACCGGCCGAGTCGATTTCAAACTGTGATTGCAGGCCACGCGCTGAAACCATCGACTCAAACACTCCCTGAGCCGATGGAGACCGGCAAATGTTGCCGAGACAGACAAACAGAACGCGTTTCATGACGCCCCCAACAGCGCTCGCACCCGGTCAAGATCTTCTGCCGTATCCACTCCAGCCGGCAGCGTCTCGCATGCGTCGGCAACATGGATCCGCGTACCAAACCAGAGTGCTCTGAGCTGCTCCAGCGATTCAGCCGTTTCCAGCGGGCTGCTTGGCCAACCCACATAGGCATGCAGGAAACTGACCTTATAGGCGTAAATACCGACGTGACGGCGGAACGGAATACCCTCAGGCAACGCGGCCGGACCATTGGCAAACTGGTCACGACACCAGGGCATCGGCGCGCGACTGAAGTACAGTGCGTAACCCTGATGATCGCAGACCACTTTGACCGCGTTGGGGTTGAACAGGGTCTCGCTATCCCGTATTGGCTCAGCCAGCGTGGCTATACCCGCGTCCCTGGCTGCCATCAGGTTAGCTGCGACCTGGTCGATCACCGCTGGCGGGATCAATGGTTCATCACCCTGCACATTGACCACACAGGCGTCGTCCGCCAGACCCAACTGGCTGACTACCTCCTGCAGCCGGTCAGTGCCGGTAGGATGGTCTGCGCGCGTCATGATTGCGGTAGCACCAAAGCTCGCACAGGCATCCAGGATGCGCTGATCATCCGTGGCCACTATCACCGAGGCGGCGCCACTCTTGCAGGCCTGCTGCCAAACGTGCTGCACCATCGGCCTGCCGTCGATCAGTTGCAGCGGCTTGCCCGGCAGCCGAGTTGAGGCGTAGCGGGCCGGAATGATGACGTGAAACATGCTCAGTCACCCAGCTTTTCGTCGGCATTCAGGGCGCGCGCCTCGGTCTCCAGCATCACCGGAATACCATCACGCACCGGGAATGCCAGGCCGTCAGCACGGCACCAAAGCTCCTGCTTGTCGTCGCTCAGCACCAGCGGTCCCTTGCACAGGGGGCAAGCGAGCACATCCAGCAATTTAGGGTCCATCAGTTACTCCTGCTTGATTTCATCGGGGTGAGACGACGGCAGCAAACCCAGCAGCGCCGCCTCGAAAGCATCACTCAGGTGCGCCTCAACACTGAGGTACCACCAGTTGTCCTGCGCCAAACCAGCACATTTTACCGCGTCCTTTTCAGTCATAAGCACCGGCCGATCTACCGGCAGGGTGCTGAGGGTCGACGCGTCATAATTGGCATGATCGGGAAAAATGCGAGTATCAAACTCGAAGGCGAGGGTTTCAAGCGTCCGAAAAAAACGCTGAGGATTGCCGATGCCGGCCATCGCGGTAACCTGACGGGGCCCAGACCAGCGCGCCGCAGCAACCCGCTCCCCGCTGGCCAGATTGACTAGCGTCAGCGGTACCAGCTGCATGGCAAAGCCCTTCACGGAGTCGTTCGCAGCGCCATTTCTGACCACCAGATCTACGGCATCCAGCCGCTCAGCTGGCTCACGCAGTGGGCCTTCGGGTAGACAGCGAGCGTTTCCCAAGCCACGCAAATGATCAAGCATCACCAGCTCGACCGTCCGACCCAGCGCATAGTGCTGCAAGCCGTCATCGCTGATAATCAGGTTCACATCCGTGGTCGCTAGCAAATGCCGTGCGGCTGCCGGTCGGTCCGGATCGATCACCACCGGCACATCGCAGCGCCGAACCAGTAGCGCCGGTTCATCGCCGCAAAGCGCGGGCTCATCCGTTGCCGATACTTGCCACGGATACCGTGGCGGCCGAGCCCCATAGCCTCGACTGACCACTCCTACGCGATAACCACGCGCGCGCAGAAATTCTATCAACCAGACCACCATGGGCGTTTTGCCGGTCCCGCCCACGGTGATATTACCGACCACAATCAACGGCACCGGTGGCTGCCACTGAGCCCGCTCGCCGCTCAGATAAGCCTGCCGTCGGCGAACCACCAGATGGCGATACAGGGCAGACAGCGGGCGCAACAGCGGTAGCCAGGGAGCCTTGGTATACCAGGCACGCAGCAGCCGCTGCTCCAGCGACGAACCGCTCACTTAGCTGCGTCCGCCTCGGCTTCGCTGGTCGTCAGGCGCAGATGGTTTAAGCCGAGCTGGCCGGCGGCGTCCATCGCGGTGATGACAAACTGGTGCGGCGTTTGTGCGTCGGCACTGATCACCAGCGGCAGATCAGTATCACCAGCGGACTCCTTCTGCAGTGCAGCCATAAGAGTCTTGAGATCAGACGTAATGAGTGTGCGCTCGTTCAACGCCATCTCACCTGTCGCGTTGATGGTCAGTTCCAGCTGCCTGATGGTGCGATCCTCTACCCGCTCCCCGGAAACCGCCTGCGGCAGGTCCAGCTTGAGCTGTGTTTCACGGGTAAACGTAGTCGACACCATGAAGAAGATCAGCAGCAGAAACACCACGTCAATCAAAGGGGTCAGGTTGACGCTGACTTCCTCTATTTTCTGCCGACGGAAGTTCACCCTCAGGCCCCCTTTCCGCCAGCCGCAGCTACGCGATCATTGCCGTTGAATTCAACCTCGCGGTTACCCTGCATTACTTCGACCAGCTTGGTCGCCTCCTGCTCCATGGTGACAACCAGTTCATCCACACGACGCACGAAGAAGCGATGAAAGAACACGGCGGGAATGGCGACGGTCAAACCGGCGGCGGTGGTGATCAGCGCCTTGGAGATACCACCGGCCAGCACTCCGGTATTGCCCGTGCCCTGGATCATGATGGCACTGAAGACGTCAATCATGCCGATGACAGTCCCCAGCAAACCGAGCAGCGGCGTGATGGCTGCGATGGTGCCGAGGGTATTCAGGTAGCGCTCCAGTTCATGTACTACCTTGCCGGCAGCTTCCTGAATGCACTCTTTCATGATCTCGCGACCGTGCCGAGAGTTAGCCAGCCCCGCCGCCAGAATCTCACCCAACGGCGAATCTGCGCGCAACGCTTTCAGCTTTGCGGCATCCAGTTGACCATCTTTGACCCACCGCCAGACCTGACCCAGCAGATTGACCGGAGCCACCCTGCCGCTGCGCAGCGCCCACAGTCGCTCAATCACGATAGCCACGGCGATGACTGACGACAGGATGATGGGCAACATCAACCATCCGCCAGAACTGATCAATTCCCACACAAGCGATCCCTCCCCCAAAAACGTTGCCTACTCTAGCACAGCATGCCGGTTCCAAGGCCCGCAAAACCAACGCACACCTGCTTGTTATTCATGCCAGAAGCGCCGCGCCACATCGCGCCAGCGCCACTCCGTAACAACCGGCCGGTCAGGCCTCAGGATAAAGCTGACCGCCCCAGCGCCGCCAGTATAAATCGCATCGCTGCCCAATTCGCGGTAGCGCGCCACAACCTGCGGATGAGGGTGGCCGAACGGATTATGATAGGCGGCGCTGAACACGACCCACTTCGGCCCAAGGCGTCTTATCAGCGCATAGCTTGAGGAGCTGCGGCTGCCATGGTGCGGTGCCACTAACAACTCGGCCGGTGCCAACTCAGCCAGCAGGAGCGCTTCATCGGCCTTGCCAATATCCCCTGGCAGCAACAACGAATGCTCACCCGCCCAGACCTGCAGCACACAGGAACGGGCATTGCCGTCATCACCGCTATCCTGAGCTTGCAACAAACGGAAGCGAACCCCATCCCAGAGCCACTCCTGCCCCATACGGCAGGCATCGGCGGCAAGCGCTGCAGGAATACGCTCCGCCTCGCCACTGATTACACGCAACGGTGGCATACGTCGAGCCAGTGCGAGCGCGCCGCCAGCGTGATCCGTATCGGCGTGACTAAGCAGCAGCAAATCCAGCTCGCGCACCCCAAAGCTGAGTAGTGCCGGCGCAACGACCGCCTCCCCCAGATCGAAGCCGCTGCCAAAACGCGCGCCGGCGTCATACAGCAGGTCGTGGCCAGCAGTCTGTACCAGCACCGATAATCCCTGTCCGACATCCAGCACAATCACCCGAACCTCACCTGCGACAGGTCGAACCTGCGGCGGCAACAGGAGCGGCAGCAGGCACAACAGTGCCAGCGGGCGTAGCGTGGCAATCGGCAACAGCAACGCCAGCACTCCCGCCAGCGCCAGCAACCATGCACTCCAGCCCGGAAACGGCAGCCACAACAGGCCATCCCACTTCGCGACCCAGGCCAAGGCCAGCAACAACAGATTCAGCAGATGGGCTGCCAACAGCAACAACCAATCCAGCCCACAGAGCAGCTCCAGTGCCGCGCCGAGCAACGCGGTGGGCACCACCAGCAAACTGACCCAAGGGATAGCCAGCAGATTGACCAGCATCGCCACCGCACTGGTCGGCAGCCCCCACAGCAGCAACCAAGGCCAAAGCCCAATAAATGCAATCCACTGGGCTCGCCCCCAGCGCCACCAAACGCTACCGGTATGCAGACGCCCGCCCATCCCGAGCAACAGCAATCCCACCGCCATGAACGATAACCAGTATCCGGCACGCAGTGGTGCCGCCGGGTTGACCAAGGTAACGATCACCATTGCTGCCAACCAAAGCTCGATCGCCGGCAACTGACGTCGCCAGAGTTTCAGCAGCAAAACCAGCAGACACATCAACAATGCCCGCTGCACCGGCACCCCCATACCGGCAAGCCCGGCATAGCCCGCTGCAGCAACCAGTGCCACCGGCGCACTCAACCACAGCTGAGGCCGCGACCAGCCGAGCGGAAAGCTGCGCAGCACAAGCCCCATGAGGGCAAATACAGCCGTTGCCAGCATGCCGATATGCAGGCCAGAGATAACCAACAGATGGGTCGTGCCAGTTGCTTGCAGCAGATCCCAGTCGCTCCGGTCGAGCGCCTTGCGATCGCCCGTTAACAGGGCTAGTAGTCTCGTACCCCGCGGCAGCTCGGATAACGGCCTGGCAAGCCGTTCCTGCAGCCGATCGCGCCACTGCCCCAACGCCGGAGCAGCTGATATTCGCTGACCGGCTTTCACGCTGCCCACCGCACCAATCCCCTGCGCATAGAGCCATGATTCATAATCAAAGGTGCCGGGGTTACGCAGCCCCCTGGGACGGCGCAAACGCACCTCCAGCTGCCATATCTCGCCAGCCGCAATCGGGGCACCACCCCACCAGTGCAGGCGCATATCAGGCAATGACCGCTGCGAGATATCTCGCACATCGCGTAACTGAAACCGCCAGCCGGTATCCGTCTGCTGTGGCAACGAATCAACCCGCCCGGTGAGCGTGACTTGTTGATTATCCAGTGCCAGTGGCAGACGAGAGTCAAGCGCCGCGTGATGCCAGAAAAGCGACCACGACAAGCCACAGCAGAACAACAATAACGCGCGCAAGGGGCGCAACGGGCGGCGACGGAGCAGCAATGCCAGCACAACAACACCGCCGGCAAACGGTGTCCAAAGCGGCAGTGCCGTAAAGAGCAACGGGCAGAGCAGCCCTGCCAGCAGACAGAGCAGCAGCAGACGCAGATCACTCACGGAAACATCCTGTTTTGCTTTAGCTGTCAGGCAGTAGTGCCAACCTGACATTCCATGCATAATTGGCGCACGCCAGCTAAACCGAACTCAGCGATGCCGCGCCGCTTACTCAAACGCATGATGCCCCACCCCGATCGGATCAAGGGCAGCAAGTCCCTGCAGTTCATGGGCAATCTGCTGCACGACCCGAATCTGTGGCATCTCAACCGCCATAGCGTCTCGCGCGCAATGGCCGTCGGCCTGTTCGTCGCGCTGATGCCAATACCGCTGCAGATGGCAGTCGCCGCAGCCATCGCCATTCTGGTGCGCTCCAATCTGCCGATCTCGGTCAGTCTGGTCTGGCTGACCAACCCCGTCACCATGCCACCCATTTTCTTCGCCCAGTATCAGGTCGGCGTGCTGTTGCTGGGCACATCCGAGCGCAGCATGCCAATGGAGCTGTCGGTCAACTGGCTGATGGCGGAGCTGCACCACATCTGGCAACCCCTACTGCTCGGATCATTGGTGGTAGGCACAATAGTCGCCACACTCGGCTATGTGCTGACGCTGTTGTATTGGCGCATGTGGGTATCACGCAACTGGCAACGACGTAAATTGCGACGTCGTCGCCAGTCGCAGGACTGAAACGTCAGGCCGACAACAACTGGCCCTGACGCAGAGTGAGGGTGCGGTCCATCTGGGCCGCGAGTGCCAGATCGTGGGTAACGACCAAAAACGCGGTCTGCAGTGTCTGACTGAGCTCCAGCATCAACTGCTGAACGCTCTCTGCGGTGTACTGGTCAAGGTTACCGGTCGGCTCATCGAGTAGCACACAGGCCGGCTGGTTGATCAAGGCACGTGCGATCGCCACACGCTGTCGCTCGCCACCGGACAGCTCCGCCGGCTTGTGACCAATACGCTCTCCCAGCCCCACCCGTTCCAGCATTGCTACCGCGCGCTGACGCGCCTCTGAAATTGGCGTACGACCAATCAACAGCGGCATGCTGACGTTCTCCAATGCGGTGAACTCGGGCAGCAGATGGTGGAACTGATAGACAAACCCCAGCGCCTCATTACGCAGACGCCCACGATCCACTTCTTTCAGCGCTGACAGCTCGCGACCTGCCAGCCGAACTTCACCGGATGTCGGCGTATCCAGCCCACCCAGCATGTTCAGCAAAGTCGTCTTGCCGGACCCGGAGCTACCGACGATAGCAACACGTTCGCCGCGCTGCAGGTGCAGCTCCACATTGTCGAGCACACGAAGATTCTGTGGCCCTACCGCGTATTCCTTACACAGATTACGGCATTCCAAAACGAGATCAGTCATAGCGCAGCGCCTCCGCAGGCTCGGTTCGTGACGCCCGCCATGCGGGATACAGGGTAGCCAGGAAACTCAGGCTCAGTGCCGTGGCACAGATAATGGCCACGTCGCTCCAGATCAATTCGGAGGGCAAGTAACTGATGAAATAGACGTCCGAGCTGAGGAACTGGATGCCCAGCACCCGCTCAAGCCAGGCCACCATATCGGAAACGTTCAGCGCCGCCAGCACGCCCAGAACACAGCCGCTGATGGTACCGACGACACCGATCAACGATCCCTGCACCATGAAAATACCCATGATCGAGCCCGGAGTCGCTCCCAGAGTGCGCAGAATGGCAATATCCGCCTTCTTGTCGGTGACCACCATGACCAGCGTCGAAATGATGTTAAAGGCAGCAACTGCAACAATCAGCATCAGCAGTAGACCAATCATGGTCTTTTCCATCTTGATCGCGGCGAACAGATTACCGTGAGTCCGAGTCCAGTCCTGCGCGTAATAGTCGCCAGGCAGTTCACGCACCAGATCCCAGGCCACCTGCGGCGCTTCAAACAGATTCTTCAGCTTCAATCGTACGCCCTGCACCTGACCTGGTTCCCAGCGACTCAGGCGTGCCGCGTCGTCGATGTGAATCATCGCCAGGGAGGCATCCAGCTCGGCTCCAACCTTGAAGACGCCGGTCACGGTAAAACGCTTCAGGCGCGGGAACACACCTGCGGGGGTAACCGAAGCCTCCGGTAGCACGAACGTCAGCTTGTCGCCTACCGCCACGTTGAAACGCTTGGCGATCAGTTCCCCAATCACAATACCAAACTCACCCGCCGCCAGATTGTCCAGCGACCCTGACTGCATGTGGTTTTCCAGAATCGAAACACGCTTTTCTGCCTGCGGCTCGATACCGTTGACCAGCACTGGCGCAACACTACCGTTATGGGTCAGCATGCCCTGAAGCTGGATGAATGGTGCCGTGCCGACGACTTTCGGATTCTGCTCAAAGCGCTCGGCCAACGAGCGCCAGTCACTGATTGGTTGATAGCCGTTGATGGTAGCGTGCGGCACCATACCGAGAATCCGCGTGCGCAACTCCCGGTCGAAACCGTTCATCACCGACAGCACAAGGATCATCACCATCACCCCCAGCGTGAGCCCGAGCATCGAGATCAGCGAGATAAAGGAAATAAAGTGATTACGCCGTTTGGCACGGGTGTAGCGCAGGCCGATAAAAAAGGGTAAAGGTCTGAACATGAAAAGCGGGTTACCTTATGCTCCGGCCATAGCCGGTGGATTTTGAGCGACATGTTACACTGAACGTCACAGCCTGGTCAGCGCCTACCGACGGCGCGAATAGAGAATCGCCATGCACACAGACCACGAAGAAAGCCGCGAGTTCTTTCGCATTCAGGATCAGATTCTCCTGGACTGCACGCCCATTGCAGGTCCCGAGGCAGATCTGGGGTCACGCCAGAGCGCCCTGTTCAACCTGTTAGCCGACCTGCACATGCTGGACTATGAGTCCCAGCACCTGCTGCGTCAGATCAGCGAACGTGATCGGGCGCTGGCTCAATATCTAAAGATCATCAACAAGCGCATCGACCTGCTCGGCCAGACACTGGCCCTGGAGCTGGGTGACAACCTGGGCGCCCCCCAGAGTGTCAGCCTCAGCGAGGGCGGTGTGGACTTCGAGGCGGACACCGCCTACCCCGTCGACAGCTGGGTCGCGGCGCGCCTGGTTTTGCTACCGGCTCCTCTTGGGCTGGCGATTCCTGCCAGGGTGGTACGCTGCGAGCCCGCCGACACCCCTGACCGCTGGCGCATTGCATTGAACTTCGACCTGATTAACGATGCCCAACGTCAGTTGCTGGCACGACACATCCTGCAAAAGCAGGCGCAGGACATCCGCGCCGCAAAATCAACCTGAAAGGAACTCCGAGATGAAAGCCACCTACTCGCTACTGCTCTGCGCCTGCCTGTCCCTGTCCGGCACCGCCCAGGCTGATACCCTGCGCATTCCGGTCGGCGAACAAGCCAGCGGCCAGCAAACCCCATTGCCGCAACGCGGTGCCACCTTTGACAGTGTCACTGCACGCTGGGGCGAGCCGAGCAAGCGCCATGCCGCCGTCGGCCAACCCCCAATTACCCGCTGGGACTATCCTGACTTCAGCGTGTACTTCGAGTACAACAAGGTCATCGACAGCGTACGCCTGCACACTCCGAAGGCACCCTGATCTGAAATGACCCTGATTTACGGACACCGTGGTGCACGGGCAGAAGCACCAGAAAATACCTTGCCCAGTTTTCGCAAAGCACTTGAAGCCGGGGTAACCCGGGTAGAGCTTGACCTTCACCTGTCTGCAGACCAGCAACTGATGGTGATACACGACCCGACTCTTAAGCGCACTACGGGCTTGCGCGGCAAGGTGGCCCAGCACACCGCCGCCGAACTCACTCGGATGGATGCGCGTCTGGGCCTGGCCGATTGGAGCACGCCCTGCCCCATTCCGACCCTTGCACAATTGCTGCAGGAGTGCCCGGAGATCGAACACTATCAGTTAGAGGTAAAAAGCGGATCGGAACGTCAGTCACGTATCGTTCTCGACGCTATTGCCGCGCTGACGGAGCAGTACAAACTGCACGACAAGGCGGTGGTCACCTCCTCCAGCCGAACGCTATTGCGCTACGCCAAACGCAACGACTTCATGCTGCCAACCGGGCTGGTGGAAGAGTACGGACTGCTTGATCCGATAAAGAGCGCTCGCCGCTACGGCTGCGACTATCTAATTCTGAACTGGAAGCTCTGCAGCGAACGGCGTTTGCGCGCAGCAAAAGCAGCCGGACTGCATGTGTCGGTCTGGACTGTAAACGATGCAGAATTGATGCGGCGACTGACCGCAATGGGTGTGGACAGCCTGATTACCGACCTGCCCTCCCTCGCGGTAAAGGTAATCAATCAGGGGCGCCCGTAGCGCCCCGGACCAATCAAAACAGCCGGTTCAAGCCGTCCAAAGCCGCGACCCGATAGGCTTCAGCCATGGTGGGGTAGTTGAAGGTCGTGTTGACGAAGTAGTTGATAGTGTTGGCCCCATCCTTCTGGTTCATGATCGCCTGACCAATGTGCACAATCTCCGCCGCCTGGTCTCCAAAACAGTGGATACCCAGCACCTCGAGCGTCTCGCGGTGGAACAGAATTTTCAGCAGCCCAACCGGCTCACCACTGATCTGCGCACGCGCAATACTCTTGAAAAAGGCCTGGCCAATCTCGTAAGGCACGCACGCCTCAGTGAGCTCGCGCTCGGTCTTACCCAACGAACTGATCTCTGGAATGGTGTAGATCCCGGTCGGCACGTCGTCGACAAAGCGCCAGCCGTCGTTGCTGACGATGTTACCCGCCGCTGACCGGCCCTGGTCAAAGGCCGCACTGGCCAGGCTGGGCCAGCCGATCACGTCACCGACAGCATAGATATTCGGCACACTGGTGCGGTAGTTCTCGTCCACCTCCAGCTGGCCGCGGCCATTGGGATGCAACGCCACATTCTCCAGACCCAGCCCGTCAGTGTTGCCGGTACGCCCGTTACACCAGAGCAGCGCATCGGCCTTCAGCCGCTTGCCGGACTTGAGCTGCAGGACAACGCCTCGGTTGTCCAGCCCTTCGATCTTTTCATACTCCTCGTTATGGCGAATCAGCACACTGCTGTTGCGCAGGTGATAACTCAGCGCATCGGAGATCTCATCATCGAGGAAGCTGAGCAGCCGATCACGGGTATCGATCAGGTCGACTTTCACGCCGAGACCACAGAAAATCGACGCATACTCACAGCCGATCACGCCGGCACCATAGATAATCAGCGTGCGGGGCGTATGGTTGAGCTTGAGGATAGTATCGCTGTCATAGATCCGCGGATGGCTGAAGTTGACGTCAGCAGGGCGATACGGGCGTGATCCGGTGGCAATGATGACCTCCTTGGTGATCAGCTTTTCCACCGCGCCGGAGCCATCTACCACCTCGATGGTGTTTTCATCAGCAAAGCTGCCTTTGCCGAAGAACACATCAACGCGATTACGAGCGTAGTAGCTGGTGCGCGAAGCCACCTGCTTGTTCATTACCTTTTCAGCGCTGCGCAGCACATCGGGAAACGAGAACCAGCGCGGCTCACCAATCTGGCGGAACATCGGGTTGGTGTTGAACTGAATGATCTGCTTGACCGAATAACGCAACGCCTTGGAAGGAATAGTTCCGAGATGAGTGCAGTTACCACCAACTTCCCTGCGCTCCTCGACCACGGCCACCTTGCGGCCATGCTTGGCGGCGTTCATCGCCGCGCCCTCACCCGCCGGGCCTGAGCCCAGCACCACCACGTCGTAGTTATAGACGGCCATTCAGTCTGTTCCTTGTATCACGGAAAAAGAGGGTGCCACGTGCCACACGTGAATCACTAGTCGACCTTGGTCGCGTCGCGAATCAGATCCTTGTTCATTGGGCGCTGAGGCACACCGGCGTTAGCACTGGCCTCTTCACACTTGGTTGTGTCACCCCCACAGATACCACACGCCTTATCGACACCCACAGCACCAATGCCGCCACAGGAGCCGGCAATGGGCTTGCGCCCCATCATCACTCCAACTGCCATGCCGGCAACACACAGCAGCATGAGCAGAAAAGCCAATAGCCAAACCATGTTTTACTCCTTGCCCGGGGTAAGGGCATCAAAGCGCGGGGTCACCCTAGATTCAAAGGTGTCGCCGTCGCGCACAACGAAGAATGCAGCGAGGTCATGGGCAATAGCATAATCCCATCCGGCCTTCTCACCCATGATCATCAGCACTGTGGAAAGGCCATCCGCCCTTGCCGCAGAGGGGTCCAGCACGGTTACCGCCGCCAGACGGTGCATCACCGGCTTCCCGGTACGCGCATCGAAGGTATGTGAGAAACGCTGGCCATCAAGTTCGAAATAATTACGATAGTCACCTGAGGTTGAAACGCCCTCACCATCAAGCGAGAGAATCATCTGAGCCACGCGGTTATCGTCTCGCGGCTCTTCAATGGCAATCCGCCATGGCCGGTCACCCGGCTTGTGGCCAACAGCCTTAAGTTCTCCCGTCATCTCAACCATATAGTTTTTGATGCCGTAGTGCTCAAGACGTTCAGACACCCGGTCGACCATATAGCCGGCGCCAACACTGCTCAGCTCGACAGTCAGCGCAACATCTTTGCAAAGTTGGGACTCACGTACGTGAAGGTGCTGTTGTCCGACCATCTGCATGGCCGCGGCAAGCGCATCGGCGTTTGGCACCTCCTGCAGCTGCGGATCGCCATGGAACCCCCACAACTTGAGTAACGGCCCGACCGTTACATCGAACGCTCCGTTACTCTCGCGATTGAGGGTTTCGGCCAAGCGGACCATATCCAGCACGGAGCTGGGCATATCCATGCACGTCCCGGCCGGTGCCGCATTAAAACGGGCGATATCAGAGTCAGAACGCCAGGTTGAGGCCTCTTCATCAAACCGCGCAAGCATGCCATCGATGTCGGTCTGCAACGTCTCTGCATCCGGAGCATCCTCGACAGGAACCCACTTGATCGAATAGGTACTGCCCATGGTTGCGCCGTAGATTTCCGCAACAGGGTCTACAGAATTGAAACAGCCCGTTAGGGCTGCTGCCAAGGCAACAGCAATAACGGGCCGGATAACGCTAGGGCGCATACTAGCCGCCGAAGTCGTCGAGCAGGATGTTCTCGGGTTCGACACCAAGGTCCTGCAGCATCTTGATCACGGATGCGTTCATCATCGGCGGTCCACACATGTAGAACTCACAATCTTCAGGCGCCGGATGGTCCTTCAGGTAGTTCTCGAACAGCACGTTGTGGATGAAGCCGGTCGGCCCTTCCCAGTTGTCTTCCGGTAGCGGATCAGACAAGGCGAGATGCCACTGGAAGTTCTCGTTTTCTGCCGCCAGTTGATCGTACTCTTCAACGTAGAAGGCTTCACGCAGCGAACGCGCGCCATACCAGAAACTCATCTTGCGCTTGGAGTTCAGACGCTTGAGCTGATCGAAGATGTGCGAGCGCATCGGCGCCATACCGGCACCACCGCCAATGAAGACCATCTCGGCATCGGTGTCCTTGGCAAAGAACTCACCGAACGGACCGTACACGGTAACCTTGTCACCCGGCTTCAGCGAGAACACCCAGGACGACATCTTGCCAGGCGGCAGGTCGTCACGACCGGGCGGCGGCGAAGCAACACGAATGTTGAACTTGACCAGCCCCTTCTCTTCTGGATAGTTGGCCATGGAGTAGGCACGAATAGTGGTTTCATCCACCTTCGACACGTACTTCCACAGGTTGAACTTGTCCCAGTCACCGCGGAATTCCGGCTGAATGTCGAAATCCTTGTAGTGGACAGTGTGCGGCGGGCATTCCAGCTGCACATAGCCGCCAGCGCGGAAGTCAACGTTCTCACCTTCCGGCAGCTTCAGGGTCAGCTCCTTGATGAAGGTAGCAACGTTCGGGTTGGACTCGACCGTGCACTCCCACTTCTTCACACCAAACACTTCTTCCGGCACTTCGATCTTCATATCCTGCTTGACCGGAGTCTGGCAGGACAAACGCCAGCCTTCCTTCGCCTCGCGCTTGGTGAAGTGCGACTCTTCGGTCGGCAGCATTTCGCCGCCACCGCTTTCGACGATGCACTTGCACTGGGCGCAGGTACCACCGCCACCACAGGCGGAGGACAGGAAAATGCCGTTGGCAGACAGGGTATTCAGCAGCTTCGAACCAGCAGCAACGGTAACCGTACGCTCACCATTGATCTCGATGGTGACGTCGCCGCTGCTGACCAGCTTGGAACGAGCGATCAGGATGATGGCAACCAGCGACAATACAATCGCGGTAAACATCCCTACGCCTAAATAGATTTCCATGTTCATCAGTTACAGCTCCTCTTACAGTTGCACGCCGGAGAAGGACATGAAGCCCAGCGACATCAGACCAACAGTAATGAAGGTGATGCCCAGACCACGCAGCCCGTCCGGTACATCGCTGTACTTGAGCTTTTCACGGATACCTGCCAGCGCAACGATAGCCAGCGCCCAGCCAACACCGGCGCCAACACCGTAGACCACGCTTTCACCGAAGGCATAGTCACGCTCAACCATGAACAGAGACGCACCCATGATCGCGCAGTTCACGGTGATCAACGGCAGGAACACGCCCAGCGCGTTGTAAAGCGCAGGCACAAACTTGTCGAGCAGCATCTCCAGAATCTGAACAATGGCCGCGATCACACCGATGTAGCTGAGCAGACCCAGGAAGCTGAGATCGACGTTTGGCAGACCGGCCCAAGCCAGTGCGCCATCCTTGAGCAGATAGGTATAGATCAGGTTGTTGGCCGGTACGGTGATTGCCTGTACGACAACAACCGCAACGCCCAGACCAATAGCGGTCTGCACCTTCTTGGAGATTGCAATGAACGTACACATCCCCAGGAAGAAGGCCAGCGCCATGTTTTCTACGAAAATCGCCCGCACCAGCAGGCTGATGTAATGTTCAATCATGGCTTACATGGCCTCCTTCATAGCACGGCTTTGCGGCGCCATCTTGAACTCTGCAGCTTCCACCTGATCTTTCTTCCAGGAGCGCAGCGCCCAGATAATCAGACCAATGATGAAGAACGCAGACGGCGGCAGCAGCAGCAGACCGTTGGGCTGGTACCAGCCACCAGCGCTGACCAGCGGCAGGATCTCAATGCCGAACAGCTTGCCGGCACCGAACAGCTCACGGATGACCGCGACGCAGATCAGAATGAAGCTGTAACCCAGACCGTTACCTACACCGTCCAGGAAGCTCATATGCGGCGGGTTCTGCATGGCGAAGGCTTCAGCACGACCCATCACGATACAGTTGGTGATGATCAGACCGACGAAAACCGACAACTGCTTGCTGATGCTGTAGGCGTACGCCTTGAGCACCTGATCAACCACGATTACCAGCGACGCGATGATCACCATCTGCACGATCATACGGATCGAGCTGGGGATCTGGTTGCGAACGATGGAAATGAAGAAGTTGGACAGCGCAGTTACCGACGTCAGCGCGATACACATGACCAGAGTCACGTTAAGGCTGGTGGTTACCGCCAACGCCGAACAGATACCGAGGATCTGCAGGGCAATCGGGTTGTTGCTGAAAATAGGTTCGAACAGAACCTGTTTGGCAGTGGCTTTAGCCATGATTATGCCTCCCCTGCACGAAGATGTTCGAGGAACGGACCAAACCCGTCTTCACCCAGCCAGAAGCGCACCAGATTCTCTACACCGCGACTGGTCAGCGTGGCACCAGCCAGCGCATCGACCTGGTGTTCAGCGTTCGGGTTGCTCGGGTCGACACCACCCTTGATGACGCTGATGGCCGGTTTACCGGATTCGTCATAGACGACCTTGCCAGTCCACTGCGCCTTCCAGTTCGGATTGTCTACCTCACCACCAAGACCAGGCGTTTCGGCGTGCTGATAGAAGCCCAGACCGACGACGGTCTTCAGGTCACTTTCCAGCGCCATGAAGCCATACAGGGTCGACCACAGACCGTAACCGTGGATCGGCAGAATCAGGGTCTTGATGCTGCCATCAGGGTTTTCCACCACATAGACAGTGGAGAAGTCGGCGCGGCGACGGATGCTCGCAATGTCCTGCTCACCGGACAGTTGCTCGGACATCGACGGATCTTTCGCCGCCTTCTGCTGATCAAAGGTCAGCGGATCCTGGGCATCACTGAACTCACCTGTGCGCAGATCGACCAGACGCGGCGTGATTTGCTGGAACTGCTCCTGGACGCTGACGCCGGGCTGGAACAGGCCGGCAATCTGCAGGATATTGCGTTGCTTGTCCTGCAGCCTGTTGGTGGTCTGAACCGGCTTGAGTGCAACCGCAGCGGCTGACACCACGACGGAGCAGACCAGACAGACGAGCAGCGCTACCGTGAGCGTGCGGGCAACGGATTCTTTCTTACTGGACATTACGTGCAAGCCTCCGTTTGATGTTGGCCTGAACCACGAAGTGGTCAATGAGCGGCGCAAAGAGGTTGGCGAACAGGATCGCCAGCATCATCCCCTCAGGGAATGCCGGGTTGACGACGCGGATCAGAATGACCATCAGGCCGATCAGCGCACCGAAGATCCACTTGCCGGTATTGGTCATCGACGCCGACACCGGATCGGTTGCCATGAAGATCATGCCGAAGGCAAAGCCACCGATCACCATATGCCAGTACCACGGCACGGCAAACATCGGGTTGCTATCCGAGCCAATGCTGTTGAACAGCAGGCTGGTAGCAATCATGCCGATCATGACACCAGCAACGATGCGCCAGTTGGCGATCTTGGTCAGCAGCAGTACCGCACCGCCGATGAAAATGGCCAGGGTAGAGACTTCACCCATGGACCCCTGCATATTGCCGTAGAAGGCGTTCAGCCAGGTCAGACCACTGCCGACAATCTGTTCAACGCCACCGGAAGCAGCCATGCTCAACGCGGTTGCACCAGCGAAGCCATCAACCGCAGTCCAGACTGCATCACCGGACATCTGGGCCGGGTAGGCAAAGAACAGGAATGCACGACCGGTCAGCGCTGGGTTGAGGAAGTTCTTACCAGTACCACCAAACACTTCCTTGCCGATCACGACACCAAAGCTGATACCCAACGCAACCTGCCACAGCGGGATGCTAGGCGGAACGATCAGGGCAAACAGGATGGAGGTAACGAAGAAGCCTTCGTTCACTTCGTGCTTGCGGATGGAGGCGAATACCACTTCCCAGAAACCACCAACCAGGAAGGTTACGGCGTAGACCGGGAGGAAGTAGGCAGCGCCGTGGATGAGGTTGTCCCAGAGGCTGGCCGGATCAAACCCGGCAAACATCGCGATCAGTGCCAGACGCCAGTTATCCTGAGCAGCCAGCAGATCCGGGTTGCCCGCATAGATGGTATTAGCCTGAAAACCGATGTTGTACATCCCGTAGAAAATCACCGGGAAGGTGCACAGCCATACAGTGATCATCATGCGCTTGAGGTCAAGACCGTCGCGCACGTGGGCGGTTGTCTTGGTGACACTGCCCGGGCGGTAGAAGAAGGTATCAACGGCTTCGTAAAGGGCATACCACTTTTCGTGTTTGCCGCCCTTCTCGAAGTTATGCTCGATCTTGTCGAGGAATGCACGCAGGCCCATATCAGCCCTCCTTCTCGATGCGAGTCAGGTTATCCCGAAGAATCGGGCCGTACTCGTACTTGCCAGCGCAGACGTAACTGCACAGCGCCAGATCTTCTTCATCCAGCTCCAGGGCACCCAGCTTCTGAGCCATGTCTGTGTCGCCCACTACCAGATAACGCAGCAGTTGGGTCGGCAGAATGTCCAGCGGCATGACCATTTCATAGTTGCCTACCGGCACCATGGCTCGCGGACTGCCGTTGGTGCTGGTATCAAAGTTGAACAGCCGGGACGGGTTCAGCTTGGAAATGAAGATATTGAGCACCGAGTGCTTGTTGGCACCCGCGCGCAGGTAATGCAGCATCTGGCGTTCAGTACCTTCCAGCAGCACAGATACCTGCGAATGGAAGCGTCCCAGGAAGGCAACTGGACCACGTGCTGCGCGGCCGCCAAAGACGGAACCCGAAATCACGCGATTGTTACCGGACTTCAACTCACCGGCAGTCAGCTCGTCCAGATTGGCACCCAGACGCGTCTTCAACAGGCGCGGCTTCTCGACCTGCGGACCCGCCAGGGCGACATAGCGGTCAGTCCAGATACGACCCTCTGTGAACAGCACGCCAAAGGCGATCACGTCCTGGTAGTTGATCTGCCAGACGCTCTTGCTTTCGCTCACCGGATCCAGGTGGTGAATGTGGGTACCCGGCAGGCCAGCAGGGTGCGGACCGGCAAAGCTCTCAGTGCTGACACCACTCAGGCCTTCGCCCGGCAGGCTGACACCATCGGCCTTGCACAGCCAGACCTTGGCGAGACGAGACAGAACCTTCAGGCCGTTCTCGAAATCAGCAGCGTGCTCCTTGATGATGACAGCGGGATCAGCTGCCATCGGATTGGAGTCCATTGCGGTGACAAAAATCGAACTGGGCTCAGCATCGACCGCCGGAGTCTTGCTGAATGGACGGGTACGCAGCGCTGTCCACAGACCGGAGCTGATCAACTGCTCACGGACCTGCTGCGGTGCCAGACCGTTTAGGGCATTTGCGTCATGGGCGGCAAAGCTTTCGGCGTCATCACCGTCGATATCGATAACCACCGACTGCAGGACACGCTTATCACCACGATTGATTGCGCTGACGACACCAGCGGCAGGCGCGGTAAAGACTACGCCCGGAGTTTTCTTGTCGCTGAACAGAACCTGTCCAAGTTTGACCCGATCTCCCTCACGCACTTCCATGGTCGGCTTCATGCCGTGGTAGTCGAAGCCGACAACGGCGACACTACGCACCGCACGAGCGTCTTCAATGCGCTGTTCGGGAGAACCGGTGATTGGCAGATCCAAGCCCCGTTTGATTTTTATCATACGAATAGCCTAATCACTGTTTGAAATCTTCACGGGCGGGCCGCCAGAGCATGCACAGATACCGGAATCCACCCGAGCCGAAGGTAGATTAAAGTAGTGGCCGGGGCAGCCTCAAACCCCCATAAAAAATCCCGCCAAGTATAAAGAGCATGACACCTCAATGCTACCGAGCCCTTGGATTTTTCGGTTTTTTAATCGGCCTCATTGATGAAATCGATAACGCCGGCAGCCCTGACCGCGCATTCATGAAACACGCGGAAACACTGTATCCGACCAACGGAAACAGCGTTAACCGCCAACCGGCCCCAACGGCGTACACTGATCACAAAACAGCCAACAAAGGAAACCCGCATGTCACTGCCGGCAACCCTTCTGAGCGCCCTGTTGCTACTCGCCTCGACAAACGTCACAGCGACCACCGATGTGAGCCTGGCCACACGTAACCAGCACCTGTTTCGCTACCTCTTCATGGATATCTACACCGCCACACTCTATGCGCCGAGTAACAGCAACCTTACCCGGTTACTGGAGAGCCAGCAGCCGATCCGCCTGACGCTGCAATATCACCGCTCGATCGACCGGGACGACATGATTAAAGCCGCCATGGTAACGCTCAAACGCCAACACCCCCGATCCCGACTCAACCCGCTACTGAACGAAATTGAACAACTGCACGCGCACTTCGCCGATGTCCGCGACGGCGACACCTACAGCCTGACTCGCACAGCCGAAGGCGAGCTGTTGCTGCATCACAACGGCCAGCTCAGCTTTCAAAGCACTACCCCGGGACTGGCGGAGCTGTACCTCGGCATCTGGCTGGCACCAAACGGCCTGTCCGACGATCTGCGCAGCGCCCTGTTGCGCTAACCCGCCCCCCATCAGGCAGCAAAACAAAAAAAGGCGCCGAAGCGCCTTTTTTTTCTTGCCACCCAAGGAATCAGGCCGGGAACGCCGGCGAATTCACATGGGCCATGTCTTCCAGAATGCGGACAACCTGGCAGCTGTAGCCGAACTCGTTGTCGTACCAGACGTACAGAATGACACGATTGTCATTGCAGATGGTTGCTTCGGCATCGACGACACCAGCGTGACGCGAACCCACGAAGTCAGTGGAAACCACTTCCTGCGAGTTGGTGAAGTCAATCTGCTTGTGCAGGTCGGAGTGCAACGCCATGTGACGCAGGTAGTCGTTGACCTCATCGCGATCAGTCGACTGTTCCAGATTCAGATTCAGGATCGCCATGGAGACGTTTGGCGTCGGCACACGGATAGCGTTACCGCTCAGCTTGCCAGCCAGCTCAGGCAGCGCCTTGGCAACCGCCTTGGCAGCACCGGTTTCGGTGATAACCATGTTCAGCGCCGCGCTACGGCCACGACGGTTGCCCTTGTGGAAATTGTCGATCAGGTTCTGGTCGTTGGTGTACGAGTGAACTGTCTCAACGTGACCATTGACGATACCGAACTTGTCGTTGATCGCCTTCAGCACTGGCACGATCGCATTAGTGGTGCACGACGCAGCGGAGATGATCTTGTCTTCCGGCGTGATGGCCGCGTGGTTGATGCCATGCACGATGTTCTTCAGATCGCCCTTGCCCGGCGCAGTCAGCACAACCTGGGAAGCGCCCTTGCACTGCAAGTGCTGAGACAGGCCAGCCTCATCGCGCCATACGCCAGTGTTATCGACCACGATGGCGTCTTCGATACCGTAGGCTGTGTAATCGATACTGGTCGGGTCGCTGGCGTAGATAACCTGAATCAGGTTGCCGTTAGCCGTGATGGTGTTGTTTTCTTCATCGATGGTGATAGTGCCCTGGAAGGAACCATGAACCGAATCGCGGCGCAGCAAGCTGGCGCGCTTGGCCAGGTCGTTGGGTGCACCCTTGCGAACAACGATGGCACGCAGGCGCAGGCCATCACCAGCCCCCGCCTTCTCGATCAGGATGCGCGCCAGCAGTCGGCCGATGCGACCGAAACCATACAGCACAACGTCGCGACCCTGGCGACGCTCACCAGTGCCACCGATGACACTGGCCAACTCGACGCGCAGGAAGGCGTTCAGGTCGTCGCTGCCAGAGGCGCGGAACTTGTTGACCAGCCGTGCCAGGTCGATAGAGGCCGGACCCAGATTCAGATCCAGCAGTTCTTTCAGAACCGGGAAGGTGTCGTGAACAGACAGCTCGTTGTCGTCGATCTGACGAGCGAAACGGTGAGATTTCAGCAGGCTGATAACCGAGCGATTGACCAGGCCACGACCGTAGATGGAGGTGACAACGTTATGCTCACGGTACAGACGACCAATCAAAGGAATCATCGCCTCAGCGGTGGCTTCACGGTCCGTCCAGTTTTCCAGACACTGCTCAAATTGGGCTTGAGTCACGGCTTTACCTTCCAAGTCTTGATAACCAAAGGGCGCATATTATGCTTTCAGCGCGCGCCATAGGCAATGATCAGGACAAAATCCAGCCGGTGCGGGCACAATCGCAGCGAGCGCGTTAAACTGCCTGCCTTTGTCAGCCGGCCGCTGGCCAGCGCAACCCCGAACCGACCTCACGAGCCACCGCATGCCCGCATCCAAGCTGCTGCTAACCCCTCCCCTGAAGGCCACCACCGGTAATCGTCTGTACTGGACCGGATTACAGGGCGCCGCCCGCGCCCTGGCCATCGCCGAGGGTGCACAGCAACACAATGGCCTGAGCCTGGTCATCACGCCGGACACCGCGTCCGCTGATAGCCTTGAACAGGAACTGCACTTCTTTGCGCCGCAACTGCCGGTCGTCAGCTTCCCTGACTGGGAGACGCTGCCCTACGACCGCTTCTCGCCGCACCAGGACATCATTTCGCAACGACTCAGGACACTGTTCCAGCTGCCCCGCATTGGCCAGGGCATTCTGGTCGTCCCGATGACTACCGTGCTGCACCGGCTGCCGCCACGCGACTTCCTCGGCGGCTCGGTGCTGTTGCTCGAAATCGGTCAGCAGTTGGACATCGATCAAATGCGCATCAATCTTGATGCCGCCGGCTATCGATGCGTTGATACCGTCTACGAGCACGGCGACTACGCCGTGCGCGGCGCACTGCTGGACCTGTATCCGATGGGCAGCACCCTGCCCTACCGCATCGACCTGTTGGACGACGAGATCGAAACGCTGCGGACCTTCGACCCGGAAACCCAGCGTTCGATCGACAAGGTTGACCGTATTCACCTGCTGCCAGCCAAGGAATTCCCGCTCGACAAATCAGCACTGACGGGCTTTCGCGCACGTTTTCGCGAGCGCTTCGAAGTCGACCACCGGCGCTGCCCACTGTACATGGATCTGAGCGAGGGCCTGATTCCGCCGGGCATCGAGTACTATCTGCCGCTGTTCTTCGACGAACTGGCGAGCCTGTTCGACTACCTGCCAGACAACACCCGCTTGTTTACCCTGCCGGGCATCGAGCAGAACGCCGAACACTTCTGGCAGGACGTACGTACCCGGCATACCGAGCAAGGCGTCGATCCAACCCGCCCGCTGCTGCCGCCGAGCGAACTGTTTCTGCCGGTCGAGGAAGTCTTTGCCCTGCTCAAGCGGCATCCCCGCGTTGTCTGCCATCAGGATCGTCCGGACGAATCGCAGGCCAGCGTATTTGATTGCCCGCAGCCGCCGGAACTGGCTATCGACAACAAGCTGGAAAATCCACTACAGGCGCTGCAACGCTTTCTGCAACAGCATTCGGGGCGCACTCTGTTTGTCGCTGAAACCGCCGGCCGCCGCGAAGCGCTGACCGAGCTGTTGGCCCGCATTCAGATCAAACCTGACGACGTTGACAGCTGGCCGGCATTCAACGCCGGCAGCAGCCCCGTCGCCATAACCATCGCGCCGCTCGACCAGGGCATGCTGATCAACAGTGCTACCGTCGCCCTGATCGCCGAAAGCCAGCTATTCGGCCAGCGCGTAATGCAGCGCCGCCGCCGTGGCAAGGCGACGGACCTAGGCGACGCGGTCATTCGCAACCTGACCGAGCTGCGCGAAGGCGCGCCGGTGGTTCATATCGACCACGGCGTCGGCCGCTATCGGGGCCTCACCAACCTGACTGTTGAAGACCAACAGGCCGAGTTTCTGGTGCTCGAGTACGCCGACGAGGCGACGCTGTACGTGCCGGTCGCCAACCTACACCTAATTGCCCGCTACTCCGGCAGCGATGACGACAGTGCGCCGCTGCACCGTCTGGGCTCTGATCAATGGCAGAAGGCACGCCGCAAGGCCGCCGAGAAGGTTCGCGACGTCGCCGCCGAACTGCTCGACGTATATGCCCGCCGGGCCGCGCGCCAGGGCTTCAGCTTCGCCGACCCGGAACAGGACTACCAGAGCTTTGCCGACGACTTCCCGTTTGAGGAAACCGCCGACCAGCTGGCCGCTATCGAAGCGGTATTCAAGGACATGACCAGCCCGCAGCCGATGGACCGGCTGGTCTGCGGCGACGTCGGCTTCGGCAAGACCGAAGTCGCCATGCGCGCGGCCTTCCTAGCGGTGCACAGCGGCAAGCAGGTCGCGGTCCTGGTGCCGACCACCCTGCTCGCCCAGCAACACTACAACAGCTTCAAGGACCGCTTTGCCAACTGGCCGGTACGCGTCGAGGTAATGTCGCGCTTCAAGTCCGCCAAGGAAGTCAAAGCCGCGGCAGCCGAGCTGGCCGAGGGCAAGGTCGATATCATGATCGGCACCCACAAGCTGCTGCAGGGCGACGTCCAGTTCCAGGATCTCGGTCTGGTCATCATCGACGAAGAACACCGCTTTGGCGTGCGCCAGAAGGAGGCACTGAAAGCGCTGCGCAGCGAAGTCGATGTACTGACCCTGACCGCCACGCCGATTCCGCGCACGCTGAACATGTCGTTCTCCGGCATGCGCGACCTGTCGATCATTGCCACGCCGCCCGCGCGCCGGCTGTCGGTCAAGACCTTTGTCATGGTGCAGCAAAAACCCGTGGTCAAAGAAGCCATCTTGCGTGAGCTGCTGCGCGGCGGTCAGGTGTATTACCTGCATAATGACGTCGAAACCATCGAGAAGTGCGCTGCCGACCTCGCCGAACTGGTGCCGGAAGCACGCATCGGCATCAGCCACGGCCAGATGCCCGAACGTGCACTCGAGCAGGTGATGCGCGATTTCTACCATCGCCGCTTCAACATTCTGGTCACCAGCACCATCATCGAAACCGGCATCGACGTGCCCAGCGCCAACACCATCATCATCGAGCGTGCCGACAAGTTCGGCCTGGCCCAGCTGCACCAGCTGCGCGGACGCGTTGGCCGCAGCCATCACCAAGCCTACGCCTACCTGCTGACCCCCGAAGGCCGCAAGGTCACCAGCGATGCAGAAAAACGCCTTGAGGCGATCGCCGCGGCCCAGGACCTGGGCGCCGGCTTTACCCTCGCCACCCACGACCTGGAAATCCGCGGTGCCGGTGAACTGCTGGGCGAAGGCCAGAGCGGCCAGATTCAGGCCGTCGGCTTCACCCTGTACATGGAGATGCTTGAACGCGCCGTCAAAGCCATCAAGCAAGGCAAACAGCCGGAGCTGGAGCAGCCGCTGGGCGGCGGAACGGATATCAATCTGCGCCTGCCGGCGCTGATTCCGGAGGATTACCTGCCGGACGTGCACGCCCGCCTGATTCTGTACAAGCGCATCGCCAACGCTGCGGACGAGGATGCACTGAAAGATCTTCAGGTTGAAATGATTGACCGCTTCGGCCTGCTGCCGGAACCGGTCAAGACCCTGTTCCGAATCACCTCCCTAAAACTGCGTTGCGAGCCGCTGGGCATCACCAAGATTGACGTTGGTGCCGAGCATGGCCGGATCGAATTCGCCGCCGACACCCGTATTGATCCGATGGTGCTGGTACGCATGATCCAGAACAACCCACAGCGTTATCGACTTGAAGGCGCGACGGTATTTCGCTTCAATTCGCCCATGGGCAATGCCGAACTGCGCCTCAACACCGTTGAAGCACTCTTTGAACGCTTGACCGACACCCCGAAAGACACCACCAAAGGCAAAGGAAAACGCCCATGAAACTGTTGAGCAAACTGCTCTCCATCTCGCTGCTCACCGCACTGGCCAGCTTCTCGCTGACCGCCAGCGCAGAAGACTATCTGGTTGAGGTGGTGTTCTTCGGGCAACCCTCTGCGCCCCTGGTACAGGGCACCAGCCCCAACCCGGACTGGGAAGCGGAGGCAGTTGACCTGGAGGGTACGGCTCGCCCTGACGTGCGGGCAATCGACCAGACCCGTTACCGCTTGCGCAATCAGGCACGCAAACTGGAGCAAAGCGGCTACCAGATCTATCTGCACCAGGCCTGGTCACAACCACTGGAGAACGACCTGGTTGTCGCCCTCCATCGTGGCAACGCGGAAAACGGGATCTACCCGGTTCAGGGTTTGGTCAATCTGCGGCAGGAAAATCTGACCGAAGTGAAAGTCGCATTCTGGCGCAACCGTTCAGCGGCAGAGCTGCGACTGCAGTCCGCCACACCCTTGATCTCTGAGTTTTTGCATCAAACCCGCGCGTTGCGCCCGGGCGAAGTTCATTACCTGGACCACCAGAGTCTCGGCATGCTGGTGACCATCAGCCGCTGATCCAGCGTTGATGGTTGATTCACCGCGCAATCAGAGGCGCGGTGAATCATTTAGTAGCTGCTGCAGCACGAGCTTGACCTGCTGCATACCCGCCGCGACCACCGCCTCGATCGCCTCCATGGTGATCACCTCAGCTGCCTTGCCAGCGGCCGGATTCACTACTAGAGCCAGACAGGCATACGCCAGCCCCAGCTCACGGGCCAATGCAGCCTCCGGCATACCGGTCATGCCGACCAGGTCAGCACCATCGCGCTCAAGCCGGCGGATCTCTGCTGCCGTCTCCAACCGTGGCCCCTGGGTCGCAGCATAGACTCCGCCCGGCAGGCACCGATGCCCTTGTGTGTGCAGCACCTCAAGCAGTTGCTGACGCAACGGTTCGTCGTAGGGCGATGTGAAGTCAATGTGGGTGACCGCTTCCAGATCGTCCTCGAAGTAGGTAGACGCCCGCCCCCAGGTGTAATCGATTATCTGGTCCGGCACACAGAACGCGCCCGTGCCCAACGCGGGATGAATCCCGCCGACAGCGTTAACCGCAACAATACGATCAACACCCGCCTCGCGCAGCGCCCAGAGATTGGCGCGATAGTTGACCCGATGCGGCGGTATCCGATGAGGGTGCCCATGTCGCGCCAAAAAGCAGACCCGCTGCCCACCAATGCGACTGCGAACAACCGGCGCTGAGGGCGCCCCCCACGGGGTCTGAATGAACTCTTCACCCTCCACTTCAAGGCCGTCGAGCGCACTGAGCCCGGTACCGCCGATGACACCCCAGATTCCGCTCATGCGCCATGCTCCTGAAGTTCAGGCGCGGACTCGCGTTGCCGCCCACCTTCAACCTGAGCACGACGCAACTCCAGCGCATCAGGCAAATGAATGGTCGACGTCGGGAACGCCACCTGCGCTTCGTGCTTGTCGACAATGGCCAATATCTTCAGCAGCACATCCTCTTTCACACGGTGGAACTCGGCCCAGACCGGCGTGGTAAAACAGTAGATAAAGAAATCGACCGAGGACGGCGAACAGCGGTCAAAAAACACCATCAAGGTCTGGCCCTGATCAATATCCTCGTGCGCCTGCAACATCTTGCGCACCTCCGCAACAATCGGCTCCATTCGTGCAATGTCGTCATAGCGAATGCCAATGTGCTCATAAATACGCCGATGCGTCATGCGTGACGGGTTTTCAACCACGATGCTGGCAATCACCGCATTGGGGATGTACAGCGGCCGTTTATCGAAGGTGCGAATACGGGTCAGGCGCCAACCTATCTCTTCAACTGTCCCTTCGATATTGCGATCAGGCGAACGCACCCAATTACCAACCACGAAGGGGCGATCAAGATAAATCATCAGCCCCCCAAAGAAGTTGGCCAGCAGGTCCTTGGCGGCAAAGCCTACCGCTATGCCACCAATGCCGCCGAACGCCAGCACCCCAGAAATGCTGTAGCCCAATGATTGCAGCACGACCAAGACCGCAGTGATCACCACTGAAGCACGTAGCAGCTTGCCAAGGGCGCTGACGGTTGTCTGATCGGCTGGCGTTTCCCGATAAGCGGGGTCCACGAGGCGCAGCTCGACCTGACGCATCATGCGCAGAATAAACCAGGTCAGCAGTACGATCAGCAGCACGCGCTGCACCTGATCCAGTACGGCGGCCAAACTGTCATCCATCTGCAACGCGGTGATCCGCGCTGCCCACATCAACCCCATACTCCAGATCAAAACCCACGCCGGACGCCGCGCCGCCTCAACCAATGCGTCATCCCATATATTACGGGTGCGCTCAGCACGCTTTTGCACATGATCCAGCACGCGCTTGGCAACGTAGGCAGCAACCAGCGAGGCCAGCACCACGGCGAAAACATGATATATCCACGCCTCACCAATCAACGGCAGTTGGTCAAGCTGCAACTGCTCCGGCAGCTGTTCGATAAAATCATTCAAACCAGGTCAAACTCCCTCAGTAAGGCAACAGCCTGACGCCACTGGGGCGTGGCACGATAATCAGATCCCGCCGGCGTGCGAGTAAGCATACGAGCAATCCGCGATGGACATTGGAGCTGCTGCTTCTGAGCATGCACCAACCCCTCCTCGGCCGCGGCACGATCATTACAAATCAACAGCATGTCGCAACCAGCCGCCTGCGCGGCGTCAATGCGCGCGTCCATGCCGCCGACCGCATGCGCGCCGGCCATAGTCAGGTCATCACTGAAAATCACCCCGTCAAACCCCAACTCGGCACGCAGAATGTCTTGCAACCAGCGGGTCGAGAAGCCAGCAGGAAGCGGGTCAACCTGCGAATAAACCACATGCGCCGGCATGATGCCGTCCAGCTTGCCGGCCAGTGCCGCGAAGGGCACCAGGTCAGTGCGGCGAATGTCGCCCAGCGGCCGCTCGTCTATCGGCAGAGCAAAGTGCGAGTCCGCCTCGGCCCAGCCATGACCAGGGAAATGCTTGCCGGTCGCAGCCATGCCTGCCGCATGCAGCCCGTCGATATAAGCCCCAGCGAGACGCGACACCTGGTCCGGGTCGCCGCCCAGCGAGCGATTGCCAATTACCTGGCTGCGCCCGTGATCAAGATCCAGCACCGGCGCAAAGCTGATATCGATGCCGCAGGCCAGCATTTCAGTCGCCATGACCCAGGCCGCCGCTCGCGCAACGGACTCGACCGACTCAGCATCGACCGCAGCCACATCCGCGAGCGCCGGCAGGCGCAACACATCACGGCGCAGGCGCTGCACCCGACCACCTTCCTGATCGATGGCAATCAGCATATCGGGACGCTCTGCACGAATGGCACGTACCAGCTCAGCAACCTGCCTGGGCGACTCGGTATTGCGCGCGAACAAAATCAGACCGGCCACTTCCGGCTGACGCAACAACTGCCTGTCTTCTGCTTCCAGCCACAGGCCAGGCAGGTCCAGCATCAAGGCACCCTGTTTCAATATTGCTTCTCCTGAAAAACGAAAACGCGCAATCAATGCGCGTCGATTTGAACGCTACAACCGACCGGCGTGCGCTCGAACAGTTCCAGCATGTCGGCGTTACGAAGACGAATACATCCATGCGAGAGCGGTTCGCCCATTGGTTGATCGTCACCGGTACCATGCAGATAGATATAGCGGCGCTGGGAGTCAACCTGGCCACCCCGGTTGAAGCCGACCTGCTCGCCACACAGCCAGAGAATTCGGGTCAGAATCCAGTCGCGCTTAGGGAACTGCTCAGCCAACGCCTGCGACCAGACTTCACCAGTGGGTCTGCGCCCGATAAAAACCGCTCCCAGCGGCTGCCCATCGCCGATCCGGGCACGCACCCTGTGCGCCCCCCGGGGGGTGCACCCGGAGCCTTCCTGTTCGCCCGCGCCATTGAGCGCCGTAGAGACACCATAACAGCAGACCGGCAGGCCGTCGCAGTAGCCAACCAGCGTCTGATTAGTAAGGGAAATATGGATATGATCGAGCTGCATGTCACCTCCAGCGCTGCGCACACCTTAGCGGACGGCGCAGCCGAGGTAAATGGAGTCTCAGGGCGAAACGACTTCCGCACGCGCCACTGAGGCGCTCTCAGCGCGCATGCCGGCCGCCAGGAACGGGACCATCAGGCGCAAGACATCATCGACCTGCCGCGGTTCACCAAGTTCAGCCTCAGCAATCGCGCGCAACGCCTTCATACTGGACATAGTGAACGCTGCGCTGCCCAGCATGAAATGCACGCGCCAAAACAGCTCCTGCGGCGGAATGCCCGGCACAGCACCGACCAGCAGTTGCATATAGCGCTGAAATACCTTGCCATACACTTCGCTGAGGTATTTGCGCAGATGCCCCTGGCTTTGATTGAATGCCAAACCAAGCAGACGCATGAAGGTCGACAGGTCGTGACCGTTACGCGGCTTTACCGCCAGTGCCTGATGCACCAGCATTTCAAGCAGGACCTCAAGACTGAGCGGAGCATCCTTACCGCGCGCCTCATGCTGATCCAGTTCCTTTTCAAGGCTACTGACAAACGGATCAAGGAAGCGCACGAATACCGCCTGGATCAGCGCCTTCTTGGAACCGAAGTGGTAGTTGACTGCCGCCAGGTTGACGCCAGCCTTGCTGGTAATAAGACGCAGAGACGTTTCGGCAAAGCCTTTCTCTGCAAACAGCTGTTCGGCCGCGTCAAGAATACGCTTGACCGTATCGGACTGCGCCATGCGCTCCCCCAGTAAGACAAACAATCGTTTCAAACATACGTTTAAAACGATTTTAGTGTCAACCCCAACTCCTCTCCCTGTGGCAATCAGTCGTACTTGCACCCTCTTTTAGTACCTATCCGCACCCATGCCTCTCCTAGCCATCCAAATTTGGGGTTGCCGAGACCAAACAACTGTATATAATCCCAGATACTGGATAAAAACACAGGCAACCAGCCATGCAGAAACTTACCGCGCGACAACAGCAGGTTCTGGCGTTCATTAAGGAATACATGGACAGCAATGGCTACCCGCCAACTCGGGTCGACATTGCAAAGACGCTGGGTTTCAAGTCGCCCAATGCAGCTGAAGACCATCTGCGCGCCCTGGCCCGCAAGGGCGCAATCGAAATGATCCCCGGCGCCTCTCGCGGTATCCGACTGCCAGAGTCCGAAGGCGAAGCAAACGATGATCAGCTACCCGTTATCGGCCGGGTTGCCGCAGGCGCCCCGATCCTGGCCCTGGAAAATATTGAAGATCACTGCCGCATCTCGCCCGACTTTTTCACTCCGCGCGCCGATTATCTGCTGCGCGTGCAGGGAGAAAGCATGAAAGATATCGGCATCATGGATGGCGACCTGCTGGCGGTACATCGCACCAGCGAAGCACGTAACGGACAGGTAATTGTCGCCCGCATAGGGGAAGAAGTAACAGTCAAACGCTTTCAGCGTCAGGGCCGCAAGGTCTCGTTGATCGCGGAGAACCCTGACTTCAAACCAATTGAAGTCGATCTCGCAGAACAGGAACTTACCATTGAAGGTTTAAGCGTCGGAGTTATCCGTCGCTGAGGAGCTGATCATGCAGTACGCCCGCACCGAGCAACAGACACTGACTCAAACTGACCTGTTTCACAACGCTCTGATGGCTACCCGCCTGAAGCACCGCGCATTCGAACAGTCAGCGCCCACCGTGCCACAGGACGAAGAGTCAGAAGGCAGCTACAGCGAAATGACCCTCCAGGGCAGCGCCCGCCAGTGCCTGCAATGGTTGGCTCCAGTATTGCGCGAGCTTAGTCAGAAAGACTGCCGGCGCTGGTTGACCCTGATTGATCCGCCGACGGCGGTCAGCCAACAATGGCTGCGAGGCGCCAACCTGGACCCGCAAAGAATTATGATCGTACGCTCCAAGGCTGGCATGGATAGCTTGAAGCTCTGCTGCGACCTGCTCAAGATGGGTGGCAGCCACACTGTTGTCAGTTGGCTAGACCATGACCACTGCATAGCACCCCGCCTTGAACGGGCAGCCCAGGCCGGCCGGTGTCATAGCCTGAATGTCCAGCTCGGCTGATAATGCACAAAAAGCTTCTTCGTTCGCGGAAACCCGAGGTAACGCGACGCGGGGGTATTAGACCAAGGCAGTGCACCGAATGCGGGATGACGGAGGGTTCATCCAGCGCTCGCCCGACCCGAGCGGGCGGCTAGCGCAGGCATGAGGACGCTGCCAACCTGCGGAAATTCGCAGTGAGCCACAAAAAAGGCCAGCTAGCTGCTGGCCTTTTCGATAACGTTACTATCACTCAATGCAGGACGCGACTCTCAGGAATAACCTCGTCGTCGTCATCCTCATCCATCATCTGACCAGCCGCCTGCATTCCAGCACTGATCATCGCCTTGGCGACTTCAATATAGCTTTCTTGCAAATATTCCCGTGCATCGCGGGAAAACTCGATGACCACCAACGGCTCACCCTCTTCGTCGGAACGGCGCAGAGCAACCTTGCCATTGGCGAGCTCGACGATTTCAAGGAAGGGTGAAGGCATTGCTGATATCTCCTGTCTGAATTGCGCGCAGTGTAACACAGCGCCGGATTCAGGGCATCCGCGATGCCATTTTCACCATTCCTGCATACCATCACGATAGGCGCGCACGCGACGGGAAATTTCCTGCAGCGCCTCCTCCGCCTGAGCGCTAGTCCACTCGCTGACCGGCGCAGCACTGCTGGCAATCAACGAGTTGGTCGAGTTATCGATCGGCTGCGGCGGCGCCTGCAGACGCTGCCATGCTGCGATAACGCCTGCAAGCCAAGTTTCAGCATTGTCTGCCAGCTCAGTCAACTCAGCCAACTCAGGCCCCGGAAAACGCGTCACAACAGATGGAATAAGCACACCCTCAACGTCACGCGCATCAACCAGCGGCCAGCGGTAGCGATCAGCAACCTCGTGAATCAGTGCCAGGACACCTCGATACAGGTGAAAGACCGCATGCTCACGATGGTACTGCGCCTGCGTCAACGCATCGATCGCGTCACTCTGCTCCGCCTGCTGCCAGGACTCAATAGCTCGCCGGGCGAAGTACAACGCCTGATTGGTGCGGGTATAGACTTCGTTAGCCATGGTTATCGCCTTACCGCTTGGCCTTCTTGCTGCGACCGTCATCCACCGACCACTGCTTACCATCGTGGAACGCCCGCCATCCTGTGGGCTTACCCTCTACCTCGGTCTGCACGTACTGCTCTTTCGTTTTGCGGCTATAGCGCACGACGGTCGGATTACCGTCCGGATCAGCTACCGGCGCATCGAGCAGGAAGTGATACTTCGGGTCAATCTCCGCCTTGTGCGGAATCAGCTCTTTGACCAGCGGTGCCCGAGTTTCACGGTTCTTCGGGAACTGGCTGGCAGCCAGGAACAGACCAGACGCGCCATCACGCAGCACGTAGACGTCATCGACCTTCTGACACTTGAGCTCCGGCATGGGTACCGGGTCCGCTTTGGGCGGCGCTGCCTCGCCGTTACGCAGGAGCTTCCGGGTGTTCTTGCACTCGCTGTTGGTGCAACCGAAGTACTTGCCGAAACGGCCCGTTTTGAGCTGCATTTCACTGCCGCACTTGTCGCACTCCAGCGTCGGGCCATCATAACCCTTGATCTTGAAGTGCCCGGTTTCGATTTCAAACCCGGAGCAGTCCGGATTATTACCGCACACATGCAGCTTGCGACGCTCATCGATCAGGTAGCTATCCATGGCTGTGCCGCAAATTGCACAGCGGTGCTTGCCGCGTAGAACGCGAGACTCACCTTCTTCGTCGTCATCAGCCACTTCGTTACCGGGCACCAGGTTGATGGTCGCCTTGCACCGCTCCTTGGGTGGCAGGGCGTAACCAGAGCAGCCTAGAAACACGCCAGTGGAGGCAGTGCGAATCATCATCGGCCGACCACACTCCTGACAGGGGATATCAGTCAGTGTTGGCTGATTGGCGCGCATCCCTTGCTCAGCAGCCGAAGCTGCACTGAGCTTGGCACTGAAGTCGCTATAAAAGTTATCGAGCACTTGCTTCCAGAGCACATCGCCGTGAGCAACATCATCCAGCGACTCTTCCATGCTGGCGGTAAAACCGTAATCCATCAGGTTCGGGAAGCTCTCATTCAGGCGCTCGGTGACAATGTCGCCCATCTTCTCAGCGTAGAAACGGCGGTTGTTGAGCGTGACATAGCCACGGTCCTGAATGGTCGAAATGATGGACGCATAGGTAGACGGGCGGCCAATACCACGCTTCTCCAGCTCCTTTACCAGACTGGCTTCCGCGTAGCGTGCCGGCGGCTTGGTGAAGTGCTGCTTCGGGTCCAGCCCCTGCAACGCCATCGCGTCATCAACCTGGATATCAGGCAATACTTCATCTTCACCGCCCTTGCCCTGCTGCGGCATGACACGGGTGTAACCATCGAACTTGAGGATGCGCCCCTTTGCTCGCAGCTCGAACTCACCGGCGGCAACCAGGATACTGGTCGACAGATACTTGGCCGGTGTCATCTGACAGGCCACGAACTGGCGCCAGATCAGCTCGTACAGCCGCTCGGCGTCGCGCTCCATGCCCTTGAGGTCGGCTTGCTTGAGCTTAACGTCAGAGGGACGAATCGCCTCGTGCGCCTCCTGAGCTCCTTCCTTGCTGCTATAGAGGTTAGGCTTTTCCGGCAGGTACGGTGCACCAAAATTGCTTTCAATGTAGCTGCGCGCCATGGCGATGGCATCGGCCGACAGATTGGTCGAGTCGGTACGCATGTAGGTGATGTAACCCGCTTCGTACAATCGCTGGGCCATCATCATGGTTTTCTTCACACTGAAACCGAGGCGCGTGCTGGCAGCCTGCTGCAGTGTGGAGGTAATAAAGGGTGCGTTCGGACGCGTGCTGGTGGGCTTGTCCTCACGTTTGACCGCCTTGTAGGCAGCCTTTTCCAGTACCGCCAGCGCCGCATCAGTCTGCGCCTTGCTGGTCGGACGGAAATTCTCGCCGTTCTGCTTTACCACCTCAAAGCGAACGCTTTCAGCCTTGGGCGTATTCAGGCGGGCATGCACTTCCCAGAACTCTTCCGGCACAAAGGCACGAATTTCGCGCTCTCGATCAACGATCAGCTTGACCGCGACCGACTGCACGCGGCCAGCCGAAAGCCCCCGGGCAATCTTCTGCCACAGCAGCGGGGACACCATATAGCCCACTACGCGGTCGAGGAAGCGGCGTGCCTGCTGGGCATTGACTCGGTTCATATCTAGCTCGCCAGGCTGCGAGAACGCGTCCTGGATGGCCTTCTTGGTGATCTCATTGAACACTACGCGCTTGTAGCGCGAATCGTCACCACCAATGCTCTCGCGCAGGTGCCAGGCGATGGCTTCCCCTTCGCGGTCCAAATCCGTTGCGAGATAGACGGTGTCGGCGTCCTTGGCCAGACGGCGCAGCTCGTCGACGACCTTTTCCTTGCCGGGCAGGATCTCGTAGTGGGCCTTCCAGTCGTTCTCGGGATCAACGCCCATGCGTTTGACCAACTGGGCCCTGGCTTTCTGCTGCTTTTCCTGCTCGCTGGCAGCTGCCTTGCGACCACCCTTGGGTTTGCTTTCGGTCTTGCCACTGCCGCTGGTGGGCAGGTCGCGAATATGGCCGATACTCGACTTCACCACATACTCGTTACCGAGATACTTGTTGATTGTCTTGGCCTTGGCTGGCGACTCCACAATGACCAGTGCTTTTCCCATGGATACTTTTTTTCCTGACCCGAACTGAACTCGAAACTGGCGACTCAGCCACATCGCTCGGCGGATTGCCGGATGGACTGGAGGGGCCAGAGCCTACACGTCTTCGCTGATAAAGGTAAAGCGCGGATGTGACTCCCCGTCAACCTCGACCACTTCATTGAACATGGCCAGCGGCCTTACCCAAAGATCGAACTCGCCATACAGCGTTCGATACACGACCAGCTGCTCCTCGGTCTCCGAGTGCCGCGCTAGCCCAATGACCTGATAGTCCTTTCCTTTATAGTGTCGATAGCGTCCTGGACGCATTGTTGCCCCCCTGCCCAACGGCAGCATCAATAAAAAAGCCGAGGCACAAGGCCTCGGCTTCCGGTAACACCTACAGGCTTCAGACGCGCTCGAAGACCGTGGTGATGCCCTGACCCAGACCAATACACATGGTAGAGATACCGATAGTGCCACTGTTCTGTTTCATGACGTTCAGCAAGGTGCCGGAGATACGTGCACCGGAGCAGCCGAACGGGTGGCCCAGAGCGATCGCGCCGCCGTGCAGGTTCACCTTCTCGTCCATCTTGTCCAGCAGCTTCAGGTCTTTCAGCACCGGCAGAGCCTGGGCAGCGAAGGCTTCGTTCAATTCAACGAAATCAACGTCATCCATAGTCATACCAGCACGCTGTAGCGCCTTTTTAGTCGCCGGGACCGGACCGTAACCCATGATCGCCGGATCGACACCAGCCACCGCCATTGAGCGGATAACGGCCAGCGGCTCCAGCCCCAGGGCCTGGGCACGCTCGGCAGACATCACGATCATGCAGGAAGCGCCGTCAGTGATCTGCGAGGACGTACCCGCGGTGACCGTACCGCCCTTCGGATTGAATGCCGGACGCAAGGCAGCCAAGCTTTCCAGGGTGGTCTCGGGACGAATAGTCTCGTCAGTCGTGAACACCTTCAGGAAGCCGTTCTCGTCGTGCCCTTCCATCGGGATGATCTCATCCTTGAAATTGCCTTCGACGGTAGCCTTGTGCGCCAGACGGTGAGAACGCTCACCAAAGGCATCCTGCTGCTCGCGGGTGATGCCGTGCATCTTGCCCAGCATTTCGGCAGTCAGACCCATCATGCCGGACGCCTTGGCAGCATACAGCGACAGGCCCGGGTTCGGGTCAACACCGTGCATCATGCTGACATGCCCCATGTGCTCGACACCACCAACGACAAACACATCACCGTTACCGGTCATGATCGCCTGGGCGGCAGTATGCAGCGCGCTCATGGAAGAACCACACAGGCGGCTCACCGTCTGCGCTGCACTGGTGTGCGGAATCGGGGTCATCAACGACGCCATGCGCGCGATGTTCCAACCCTGCTCCAGGGTCTGGTTTACACAGCCCCAGATCACATCTTCGACTTCTGCCGGATCGATCTTCGGGTTACGTGCCAGTACGCCAGTGATGAGGTTGGCGGACAGGGTTTCAGCACGCACGTTGCGATACATGCCGCCCTTGGAACGGCCCATCGGGGTGCGGCCGAAATCGACAATTACGACGTCTCTCGGATTCAGGCTCATAGATTTACTCTCGCTCTGTACGTTCCGCGGTTAACCGAAGAATTTCTGACCGTTCTTCGCCATTTCACGCAGCTTCTCAGTCGGTGCGTACATGGCGCCGAACTCGGCGTATTTATCAGCAATGGCGACAAATTCAGCCACGCCGATGGTGTCGATGTAACGCAGGGCACCTCCACGGAAGGGCGGGAAGCCAATACCGTAGACCAGACCCATATCTGCGTCAGCTGCGGACTCGACGATGCCGTCTTCCAGGCAGCGCACGGTTTCCAGACACAGCGGAACCATCATGATTTCGATGATTTCCTCGTCAGTAAACTCGCGCTGCTCCAGAACCACTTCCTTCAGCAGTTCGTAGGCCTTCGCATCGACAACCTTCTTCGGCTTGCCTTTCTTGTCCATCTCGTAGGCATAGAAGCCGCTACCGGTCTTCTGGCCCAGACGGCCGGCGTCGTACATGACGTCAACGGCAGTGCGGGTGCTGTCAGCCATGCGATCCGGATAGCCTTCGGCCATGACGTCACGGCCGTGATGACCAGTATCCATGCCGACCACATCCATCAGGTAAGCCGGGCCCATCGGCCAGCCAAACTTTTCCATGACCTTGTCAACGCGCTGGAAGTCTGCGCCCATGCCAATCAGGCGAGCGAAACCACCGAAGTACGGGAACAGGATACGGTTAACCAGGAAGCCGGGGCAGTCGTTAACAACAACCGGTGTCTTGCCCATTTTCTTGGCATAAGCAACGGTAGTGGCAACGGCTTTTTCACTGGACTTCGCACCACGGATTACCTCAACCAGCGGCATCATGTGTACCGGGTTGAAGAAGTGCATGCCGCAGAAGTTTTCCGGACGCTTGAGCGCCTCGGCCAGATAGGTGATGGAGATAGTCGAGGTGTTGGAGGTGATGATGGTGTCTTCCGTCACCTGACCTTCGACTTCAGCCAACACGGCGTGCTTGACCTTCGGATTCTCGACAACCGCCTCAACCACCAGGTCGACTTCCTTGAAGTCGCCGTAAGACATGGTCGGACGGATGGCGTTCAGCGCTTTGGCCATTTGCTCGGGCTTCATACGGCCCTTGGCAACGCGCTTGCCCAGCAGCTTGGACGCTTCGTCCAGACCCAGCTGAATGCCTTCCTCGCGGATATCCTTCATCAGGATCGGCGTACCCTTGACGGCAGACTGGTAGGCGATACCGCCACCCATGATGCCCGCACCCAGGACGGCAGCCAGATTCACGTCAGCAGCCTGCTTGTCGTACTTCTTGGCCTTGTGCTTGAGCACCTGATCATTCAGGAACAGACCGACCAGACTGGCAGCAACCGAGGTCTTGGCCAGTTTGGCAAAACCGGCAGCCTCAATTTCCAGCGCCTTCTCACGACCGTGGTTGGCCGCTTTCTGGATGGTCTTGATCGCTTCAACCGGTGCCGGGTAGTTCGGACCGGCCTGACCAGCAACGAAACCCTTGGAGGTTTCGAACGCCATCATCTGCTCGATGGTGTTCAGCTTGACCTTTTCCAGCTTGGGCTGACGCTTGGCCTTGTAGTCCAGCTCGCCAGCGATGGCGCGCTTGATAACGTCAATGGCAGCAGCTTTCAGCTTGTCGTCGGCGACGACGGCGTCAACAGCGCCCATTTTCAGGGCCTTGTCAGCGCGCTGCTCGGCACCGCCACAGATCCACTCGATGGCATTATCAACACCGATCAGGCGCGGCAGACGCACAGTGCCACCGAAGCCCGGGTAGATACCCAGCTTGACTTCCGGCAGACCGATTTTGGCGCTCGCCGCCATGACGCGGAAGTCAGCAGCCAGACACATTTCCAAACCACCGCCCAGCGCGATGCCGTTGATGGCAGCGACAGTAGGGACATTCAGATCTTCGAATGCATTGAAGGTCTTGTTGGCTTCCAGGTTACCGGCCACCAGGTCTTCTTCCGGCAGCTTGAAGGTGCCAACGAACTCGGTGATATCGGCGCCGACGATGAAGACGTCCTTGCCGCTGGTGACAACAACGCCGGTGACATCGGCATTGTTTTGGATGGCCTCTACCGCCGCCTGCAGCTCGGACAGAGTGGCGCTGTTGAACTTGTTGACTGACTCGCCCTGCAGATCGAATCTGAGCTCGACGATGCCGTCTTCAAGGCCTTGAACCGTGATGGCTTTACCTTCGTAAATCATCAACTGATCTCCACGCTATGAAAAGCACATGAGAAACACTGACCAGCCGCGCGCCTTTGTCGACACGTCAGTTCGCCAGTGTCATGAACGATCCCGATAATCGGGTGATACGCTGAATAAAAAATTCATACGACCGTTTGATTCGGTGCGCACACCTTCTGTGAATTCGTTCCGCTTGTCAATTGGAACACCCGCCTGCGGCGCTTCGGGCGCAAGCGCAGCAGGCTAAAAAATCAAAAAAAGAACTTAAAAAACATAAAGATAAAGAATCAACCTGAGCACCACAGCAAAATCAAAACTTTCTCATTGAGACAGCCATACAGACAGCCGGCGCACCAGTATAGAGCAGCCAGAGAATGCGCCCGCAGATCGAATATCGGCTGTGCCGACGATTGCATCGGCGTTATGCTGAGGTCAGACAGTAGTAGCCAGAAACCTGCATCACAGAGCCCAATAATGGACTGCACGCATGCAGGCAAGGCTGCTACTATCGCCTAAAAAAGGAGAAGAGCCGATGCTGTACAAACACGTGCTGGTAGCAGTAGACCTGATCGAAGAATGTCGCGCTGTCGCCGACCACGCGATGCAGCTGGCCAACGCCCTTAACGCCAAGCTGTCTCTGCTGCACGTAGTCGAGCCGCTGGCAATGGCCTACGGTGGTGATGTGCCCATGGACCTGTCCATGCTGCAACAGCAGCAGTTCGAACAAGCCAAGGAGCGAATGCAGCTATTCGCCGCTGACTATGGCCTGCCGGAAGAGCAATTGCAGATCGCCTTTGGCCAGCCGCGCCAGGAAATCCATCGGGTTGCTACCGAGCAGGCGTGCGACCTTATTGTCGTGGGTAGCCACGGCCGTCACGGCTTGGCCCTGTTATTGGGCTCCACTGCCAACGACGTGCTGCACGGTGCGCCCTGCGATGTGATTGCCGTGCGGCTGGGCAAGAAAGGCTAGCGCCCCTGCCGGAGCTGCAAGAGAAAACCGGGAAACAGCCTTCCCTCGCTTGCAGCTTTTAGCTAGAGCGAGACGGCTTAGCCGCCCGCCATATCCTCCAGCTCCGCCCAGCGCTCCATCGCCGCGTCCAGCTCGGTCTGTTTGGCTTCCACTGCGGCCAACACCGGCGCGGTAACCTCATGTGATTGCAGGTAAAACTCGGGATCGCCGACCTGCGCCTGCAAGGCCTCCAGTTCGGCCTCCAACTTCTCCAGCACAGCGGGCAGCCCATCCAGCTCGCGCTGCAGTTTGTAGCTGAGCTTGGTCTTGCCGGTCGCCGCAGGCGCCGCTGGTGCAGGCTCCGGTGCCGGCTCGACAACCGGCGCGCTCTGTGGCTGGGTCTTTTCACTCCACTCCGCCAGTTGATCAACACTGCCGCCCTGACGCAGCCAGTCGGCATAGCCGCCGACATACTCCCGCACCCGTCCGTGCCCCTCAAACACCAGGCTGCTGGTGACCACGTTATCCAGAAACGCCCGGTCGTGGCTGACGATCAGCACGGTGCCGTCGAAACCGGCGAGCACTTCTTCCAGCAGCTCCAGGGTTTCCACGTCCAGATCGTTGGTCGGCTCGTCCAGCACCAGTAGGTTGGCGGGCTTGCTGAACAACCGAGCCAGCAGCAGCCTTGCGCGTTCGCCACCAGACAGCGCTTTCACCGGCGTACGGGCGCGCTCGGCGGAAAACAGGAAATCACCCAGGTAACTGATAATGTGGCGGCGATCGCCATTGATCTCGATGAAATCGCGCCCTTCGGAAATATTGTCGATCACGGTCTTTTCCGGATCGAGCTGGTCACGCAACTGGTCGAAGTAGGCGACCTCCAGCCGCGTGCCGCTATGAATGCGACCACTGGTCGGCTGCAACTGCCCCAGCAGCAGCTTGAGCAGGGTACTTTTGCCGGAACCGTTGTTGCCGATCAGACCGATCCGATCCCCGCGAATCACATTAAGCGACAGGTCACGCACCAGCGGCGGGCGGCCAGGCCAGGCAAAGCTGACATGCTCGACCTCAATAACCCGCTTGCCGGACGCCTCTGCAGTTTCCAGCTGAAAGCTCGCCTTGCCCTGACGCTCAATACGCTGGGCGCGCTCGTCCCGCATCGCCTTGAGCGCGCGCACACGGCCCTCGTTTCGGGTGCGGCGGGCCTTGATACCCTGACGAATCCAGACCTCTTCCTGCGCCAGCTTCTTGTCGAACAGCGCATTGGCTGTCGCTTCGGCTGCCAGTTGCTGCTCCTTGTGCTCCAGGAAGCTGCGATAGTCACCCTGCCAATCAATCAGCTGACCGCGATCCAGCTCAAGAATACGGGTCGCCAGCGCCTGCAGGAATGCCCGGTCGTGGGTGATAAACAGCACCGCACCACGGAACTCCAGCAGCACGCTTTCCAGCCAGGCGATGGTATGAATGTCCAGGTGGTTGGTCGGCTCGTCCAGCAGCAGCACGTCCGGCTCTGCCACCAGCGCCTGTGCCAGCAGTACACGGCGGCGCCAGCCACCGGACAGCTCGGACATTTGCTTGTCAGCCGGCAGGCCGAGGCGAGTCAGGGTGGTATCGACTAACTGATCCAGCCGCCAGCCGTCCTTCGCCTCCAGCTGTCCCTGCACTTTTTCCAGCCGCGCCAGCTCCGCATCCCCCATATCACCGGAGATCAGGTGGTGATACTCGGCAAGCAACTCACCAACGCCAGCGAGGCCAGACGCCACCACGTCATAGACCGTTTTGTCATCCGCCGCTGGCAGCTCCTGCGGCAACTGCCCCACCTTCAACCCCGGCGCGAACCAGATCTCGCCCTCGTCGGCAGTCTGCTCACCGGTCACCAGGCGAAACAGACTGGATTTGCCCGCGCCATTACGACCAATCAAGCAGACCCGTTCACCACGATCAAGCTGAAAGCCCACTTTATCCAGCAGCGGATTGAGCCCGTAGGCCAGAGATACATCGGAAAACGAGAGCAGCGGCATAATTCACCTGTTGGCTATCAAGCCGGACATTCTACCCTTTGCCGCGCCCCCCGATAACCGCTACACAGCAATTAACAAAAGTGCCCCTTTGCCGCCACCAACCAAACCGCTAAGCTGGGCGCACTGCTTTGCCGTCCGTCGCATTCGCGACGAGTAGCTGACGTTCAATCGCACCAAACCGCCCCGCGGCAGGATCATCATGCGTTTCCACACCCGTTCAGTACTTTGCCGTACCCTCACCGCTGTTTTATTACTGCCTGCACTCGCCCAGGCGAGCAGCCTCGAAAGCCAGCGACTGGCCTATGACCGCGCCCTCACCAGCATCGAAAAACAGCAGTGGGACCAGTTCCGCCAGCTCGAGCCCGGCCTGCGCAACTACGTCCTTTATCCCTATGTCCGCCAGGCCTATCTGAATCAGACCTTCGCTACCGCATCCGATAGCGACCTCGCCGACTTCGTCAACACCCATAGCGACCTGCCATTCGTCGCTCGCCTGAAAGACCGCTGGCTCACCCGCCTGGCAAGTGAAGGCAAATGGAGCCTGTTCGACCAGAACTACCTTGAGGCTGACCACAACGCCAGCCAGGATTGTCGCCGCGCCATGCATCAGTGGGACCTGGGTGATCGTGCCGGCGCGATGCAGCAGGCACAAACCCTCTGGACAGTTGGCCGCTCCCAGCCCAACGCCTGCGACCCGCTGTTTGATCGCTGGCGCGCCGCTGGCGGCCTGAATGACGAAATTGTCTGGCAACGCATTCGACTTGCCCTGCTCTACCGACAGGATGCCCTGGCACGCTATCTGGCGAAGCTAATGCAGCAGAACCAGGCACTCGCGACACTGTTTGTCGACACCGCCACCCAGCCGGAAAAGCTGCGCGACGCTGATAGCTATCGGGGGCTGCCGGCCAGCAAGATGGCCGATATCGCCACGGTGTCGCTACGCCGCTTGGGCCGCGATGATGCCAGCGTGGCCCTCAGCCTGTGGCCGTCCTACAAGGACCTGCCTTACAGCGAAGAAGACCGGCTGGCCATCACCCGCGATATCGGAGTACGCCTGGCCAAGAGAGTCGATCCAGCCGCCCTCGAGTTCATGGCTGCCAACGATCCGCAGATGAACGACGACGAAATCAGCGAATGGCGAGTACGACTGGCCCTGCGCACCCGCCAATGGGACGCTGCACGGCAACTGACCCAACAGCTACCAGCCTCACTGGCCGAGCAGAGCCGCTGGCGTTACTGGCGCCTGCGCAGCACCCAGCTGTCGTCCAGCGCTGCAGGCGAACTGGTCAGCGAATACAAGTCACTGGCCCAGGAGCGCGACTTTTACGGGTTTCTGGCCGCAGAGCGCGCGCGCCAGCCCTACGCCCTCAATCACCAGCGCGCCAATGTCGCTGACGACGTGATGCGCAGTGTGCAGCAGGATCCCGGTATCCTGCGTGCCCGCGAGTTCTTGAACCGCAACGACGTGCTCAGCGCTCGCCGCGAGTGGTACCACGCTGGCGACCGCTTCAACCGCGACCAGCTGATTGCCCAGGCTGTGCTCGCCAACGAGATGGCCTGGTACTTTCCAGCCATTCGCGGCATCAGTCAGGCGCAGTACTGGGATGACCTGGATATTCGCTTCCCGATGGCCTATCAGCAGTCGATTCAGGATCAGGCCCGTACTCGGCAGATCAACTCCACCTGGGTGTACGCCATCACCCGCCAGGAAAGCGCCTTCATGGCAGACGCCCGCTCCCACGCCGGCGCCATGGGCCTGATGCAGTTGATGCCTGCGACGGCACGCGAAACCGCTCGCCGCTACGCCATTCCCTATTCCAGCAACGCGGATGCACTGATTCCGGAACGCAATATCGCGCTGGGCGCCGCTTACCTGTCTGGCCTGAGCCAGCAGTTCAGTGGCAACCGGGTGCTGGCATCAGCCGCCTACAATGCCGGGCCGGGCCGGGTGCGCCAGTGGACTCGCGATATGGGCAGTCTGCCGGCAGACGTCTGGATTGAGTCAATCCCCTTCGACGAGACCCGCAAGTACGTTCAGAGCGTACTGAGTTATGCGGTCATCTACGGCCAGAAACTCGGGATTCAGCAGCCGGTCATGGAGCAGCACGAACGTTATCTGGAGCCATAAAAAAACGCCTCCTGGTCCAGGACCAGGAGGCGTTTTCATATAGAGCCGGATTCAGGGTTCGAGAAGTTGCAACCGCTTGCGCACGGTTTCCACCAGTTGATCGGGCTGGAACTTGGACAGAAATCCGTCACACCCCACCTTCTCGACCATCGCCTTGTTGAAGTTACCGGACAACGACGTGTGTAGTACCACGTAGAGATCCTTCAGCCGCGGATCCTGGCGAATTTCGGTGGTCAGGCGATAACCATCCATTTCCGGCATTTCCGCATCCGTAATCACCATCAGCAGCCGCTCGTTTATATCATCGCCAGCATCAGCCCACCCCTTGAGCATCCGCAACGCCTTCAATCCGTCGGTCGCCACATGCAACTTGAGGTTGAGCTGCGATAGTGTATCGCGCACCTGGTTCACACCCGTGGGTGAGTCATCCACAACCAGCACTTCACGCCCGCGGGCACGCTCAAGCAGCGGATCTTCGAGCAGCGCATCACTGACGCGGGTGTTGAACGGCACGATTTCCGCCAGCACCTTCTCCACATCAATGATTTCAACCAGACGCATGTTTTCCAGCCGTGTAATGGCAGTCAGATAGTGCGCGCGCCCTGCCCCGCGCGGCGGCGGCTGCACGGTGTCCCAGTTGAGGTTGAGAATGCGGTCCACGGTACGTACCAGGAAGGCCTGCACCGACAGGTTGTACTCGGTAACGATGATGGTGCTATCCGCTTCGACCTTCTGCGGCTGCAGGCCTATGGCCCCGGAGAGATCGATGACCGGAATGGTCTGTCCCCGCAAGTGAATCACACCGACAACGTGCGGGTGACGCTGGGGCATCTGGGTCAGAGGCGGCAGCGTGAGCACTTCGCGAATCTTGAACACGTTGAGAGCAAACAGCTGGGGGCCGGCCAGCTGAAACAGCAATATTTCCAGCCGGTTCTCGCCCACCAGACGAGTCCGCTGATCGACCGTATCCAGTACCCCTGCCATAGCAAGCCTCGCGAAACCATAAACTCAGGGGCTGGCAGGATGCCAGCCCGGTTACGGCAGTATAGCGCCAGTCAGGCCGGTAAGGACAAGGGCTGATCAGCAGTAGGCGTTTTCGGTGACGCTGTGATCAGTGACGTCGCGAACCCCGTTGATCTCGGGAATCCGCGCAACCAGGGTTTTCTCGATGCCTTCCTTCAGGGTGACATCGACCATGCCGCAACCCTGGCAACCGCCGCCGAACTGCAAAATGGCAATACCACCTTCAACCACATCGACCAGCTTCACGTCACCGCCATGACTGGCCAGGCCCGGATTGATTTCGGTCTGCAGCAGATAGTTGATGCGGTCGTTCAACGGGCTGTCGTCGTTGACCATAGGCACCTTGGCATTAGGCGCCTTGATGGTCAGTTGGCCCCCCATACGGTCGGTAGCGAAGTCGACCAGCGCTTCCTCCAGAAAAGGCTCGCTAACGGCATCAATGAACACCCGGAACGACTCCAGTGCCATGAGACGGTCTTCAGGCTTTTCCTCACCGGGCTTGCAGTAGGCAATACAGGTCTCCGCATACGGGGTACCCGGCTGGGTGATGAACACCCGAATGCCAACGCCCTCGGAGTCCTGCTTGGACAACAGATCAGCCAAATACGCTTCTGCTGCCTTGGTAAAGGTAATGCCTGCCATGAAATGCCTCTTGCTCGATGACCTGAGGGTGCAAGTGTAAGGGATGCAGCGACACGAATAAAGCCCTACCTTTTTGCTTGGTTATTACCGACAATGCAGAGATTCTGCCGACAAGCGCACCATGGTATGCTTGCCGGCTTTTCAGCGCCCCCTTGTCCGGAGTACCCATGTCTGACCGTAGCACCCGCCTGACCGCCCTGCGCGAAGCACTGCAGCAGCGCATTCTGATCCTTGATGGCGGCATGGGAACCATGATCCAGAGCTACAAGCTGGAGGAAGAGGACTACCGTGGCGAGCGCTTCGCCGACTGGCCGAGCGACGTCAAGGGCAACAACGACCTGTTGCTACTCAGCCAGGGTCCGGTCATCGCCGAGATTCAGAAAGCCTATCTGGATGCCGGTGCCGACATTCTGGAAACCAACACCTTCAACGCCACTCAGATATCCCAAGCCGACTATGGCATGCAGGCCCTGGCGTACGAACTGAACGTGGCCGGCGCGCGCATCGCCCGTCAGGTATGCGATGCCAAGACCGCCGAGACGCCGGATCGCCCACGCTTTGTTGCCGGCGTGCTCGGCCCGACCAGCCGGACCTGCTCGATTTCACCGGACGTCAATGATCCAGGTTATCGCAACGTCACCTTCGACGAACTGGTCGAGAACTACACCGAGGCCACCCGCGGCCTGATCGAGGGCGGCGCCGACCTGATCCTGATCGAGACCATCTTCGACACCCTGAACGCCAAAGCCGCCATCTTTGCGGTCCAGCAGGTGTTCGAGGAAGACGCTGTCGAGCTGCCGATCATGATTTCCGGCACCATTACCGACGCCTCCGGCCGCACCCTGTCCGGCCAGACCACCGAGGCCTTCTGGAACTCGGTGCGCCACGCCAACCCGATCTCGGTCGGCCTGAACTGCGCGCTCGGCGCCAAAGAACTGCGCCCCTATCTGGAAGAGTTGTCAAACAAGGCCGGCACACACGTGTCCGCCCACCCTAACGCGGGCCTGCCGAACGAGTTTGGCGAATACGACGAAACCCCGGCGCAAATGGCGACCGTAGTCGAAGAATTCGCCGCCGCAGGCTTTCTGAACATTATCGGCGGCTGCTGTGGCACCACGCCGGGCCATATTCAAGCGATTGCCGAAGCGGTTGCGAAGTACCCGCCGCGCGTCATTCCCGACATCCCGCGTGCCTGCCGCCTGTCCGGTCTTGAGCCGTTCACCATCGACCGCAACTCGCTGTTCGTCAACGTCGGCGAACGTACCAACATTACCGGCAGCGCCAAGTTCGCCCGTCTGATCCGCGAAGAAAACTACGCCGAAGCGCTTGATGTTGCCTTGCAGCAGGTCGAAGCCGGCGCTCAGGTTATCGACATCAACATGGACGAGGGCATGCTCGACTCCAAGGCGGCGATGGTACGGTTCCTCAACCTGATCGCCTCCGAGCCGGACATCTCCCGCGTGCCGATCATGATCGACTCCTCCAAGTGGGAAGTGATCGAGGCAGGCCTGAAGTGCATTCAGGGCAAGGGTATCGTCAACTCCATTTCCATGAAGGAAGGCGTTGAGCAGTTCAAGCACCACGCCCGCCTGTGCAAGCGCTACGGCGCCGCCGTGGTAGTCATGGCCTTTGACGAGCAGGGCCAGGCCGACACCGAAGCACGCAAGACCGAAATCTGTCAGCGCAGCTACGACATTCTGGTCAACGAAGTCGGCTTCCCGCCGGAAGACATCATCTTCGACCCGAACATCTTCGCCGTAGCCACCGGTATCGAAGAGCACAACAACTACGCCGTCGATTTCATCAACGCCTGTGCCTATATCCGCGACAACCTGCCCTACGCATTGAGTTCCGGCGGCGTCTCCAACGTCTCGTTCTCGTTCCGGGGCAACAACCCGGTACGCGAAGCAATCCACTCGGTCTTCCTTTACTACGCCATCCGCAACGGCCTGAGCATGGGCATCGTCAACGCCGGCCAGTTGGAAATCTACGACGAAATCCCGCCGCTGCTGCGCGACCGGGTGGAAGACGTGGTGCTCAACCGGACTCCGGAAGGAACCGAGGCATTGCTGGCCATTGCCGACCAGTTCAAGGGTGATGGCAGCGTCAAGGAAGCGGAAAGCGAAGAATGGCGCAGCTGGCCGGTCGAGAAGCGCCTGGAGCACTCGCTGGTCAAAGGCATCACCACCTGGATCGTCGAAGACACCGAGCTGGCCCGGCAGGCCTGCGCACGCCCCATCGAGGTCATTGAAGGCCCGCTGATGGCCGGCATGAACGTGGTCGGTGACCTGTTTGGCTCCGGCAAAATGTTCCTGCCACAGGTAGTCAAGTCTGCCCGCGTCATGAAGCAGGCCGTTGCTCACCTGATCCCCTTCATTGAAGAGGAGAAAGGCGACACCCCGGAAGCCAAGGGCAAGATCCTGATGGCCACGGTAAAAGGCGACGTACACGACATCGGCAAGAACATTGTCGGCGTAGTACTGGGTTGTAACGGCTACGACGTTGTCGACCTCGGCGTCATGGTCCCGGCGGAGAAAATCCTGCAGACCGCCATCGACGAGAAGTGCGACATCATCGGCCTGTCCGGTCTGATCACTCCGTCGCTGGACGAGATGGTGCACGTTGCCCGCGAAATGCAGCGCCGCGACTTCCACTTGCCACTGCTGATCGGCGGCGCTACCACGTCCAAGGCACACACAGCGGTGAAGATCGAGCCGCACTACCACAATGACGCTGTAATCTATGTTACAGACGCCTCCCGTGCGGTTGGCGTTGCCACCTCGCTACTCTCCAAGGAGTTGAAGAGCGGGTACGTGCAAAAGGTGCGTGACGACTACGCCATAGTGCGCGAGCGCACCGCCAACCGTTCAGCCCGCACTGCATATCTGACCTACCAGCAGGCGCTCGACAACCGCCTGCAACTTGACTGGTCCGACTACATTCCGCCGGTACCCCGAGTACAGGGCGTTCAACTGCTGGACAACATCGATCTGCGCACCCTGGCCGAGTATATCGACTGGACGCCGTTCTTCATCGCCTGGGATCTGGCCGGTAAGTACCCGCGCATCCTGCAAGATGAAGTGGTTGGTGAAGCCGCCACCTCGCTGTTCAACGACGCCCAGGTACTGCTGGACAAGATCATCAGCGAGAAGCGCCTGACAGCCCGCGCGCTGTTCGGCTTCTGGCCGGCAAACCAGGTGGATGGCGACGACATCCAACTGCGCGATGAGAACGGCGCTCCGCTAGCCCGCTTGCACCACCTGCGTCAGCAGAACATCAAACCGGACGGCAAGCCCAGCATGTCACTGGCCGACTTCGTCGCCCCAGAGAACAGCGGTAAAACCGACTACGTCGGTGGCTTCATCACCACAGCAGGCATCGGCGCCGAAGAAATGGCCAAGGAGTATGAGGCCAAGGGCGATGACTACAACGCAATTATGGTCAAGGCGCTGGCCGACCGCCTGGCCGAAGCCTGCGCAGAGTGGTTGCATGAACAAGTGCGCAAGAACTACTGGGGCTATGCCGACGACGAACACTTGGCTAACGACGATCTGATCCGCGAAAAATACCGCGGCATTCGTCCAGCCCCCGGCTACCCGGCCTGTCCGGATCACACCGAGAAAGCGACGCTGTTCAAGCTGCTCGACCCGAAGCAGCAGTGCGGTGTGGACCTGACCGAGCATTTCGCCATGTACCCGGCAGCATCCGTCAGCGGCTGGTACTTCTCGCACCCGCAGAGCCAGTATTTCGCCGTCGGCAAGATCGGTCGCGATCAGGTTGAGTCCTACAGCCAGCGCAAACAGCAGGAGCAGGACAGCGTCGAGCGCTGGCTCGCCCCGAACCTGAACTACGACCGCTGAACTGATGGCCCTGCTGCCGGCGCGCGACCGGCTCAAGAGCATTGCCACCCTCGGTTTGCCGATCATGGGTGGCATGCTCAGCCAGAGCCTGCTGAATCTGATTGATGCTGCCATGGTCGGCAGCCTCGGCAGTGAAGCACTGGCGGGTGTCGGGCTCGGCAGCTATGCCAACTTCATGGCTGTAGCGCTGGTGATGGGGCTGGGCGCAGGCGTGCAGGCCATGGTCGCCCGCCGCAAGGGCGCCGGCGCAACCAGCGAAATTGCCGCGCCACTTAACGAAGGCCTGCTGATCGCATTGCTGCTGGCCATCCCGCTCACGCTATTTGGCTGGTTCCAGGCCGACGCCATCATCCGCTTTCTTGCCGACGACCCGGCCGTCGTTGAGGTCGGCACGCATTACTTTCAGTGGAGGGTACTGGCGATAGCCGCCGTAGGTGCCAATTTCGCCTTCCGCGGCTACTGGAACGGCACCCATCATTCAGGCCGATACCTGCAGATACTGGTCGTCATGCATCTGGCCAATATTGGCATCAGCTATGGCCTGATTTTCGGCCGCTTCGGCCTGCCCGAAATGGGCGCGGAAGGCTCGGGAGCCGGCACCGCAATCGCCATGCTGATCGGCTCCGCGCTCTATTTTGCAGCCACCTGGCGCAGCGGCCGTGACCACGGCTTCCTGCGTGCCCGTCCCCGCTGGCGAGACATTCGCGCCATGCTGCGTCTGGCGCTGCCGAACTCGCTGCAGCAGTTTCTTTTCGCCACTGGCATCACCACCCTGTTCTGGATCATCGCGCAGATCGGCACCGACGAACTCGCCGTCGCTCATGTATTGATCAACCTAGCGCTGTTCCTCATCCTGCCCGGCGTCGGCCTCGGCATGGCCGCGACCACCCTGGTTAGCCATAGCCTGGGCCAGAATGATCAGGAGCAGGCCTATCGCTGGGGCTGGGACGTGGTACGGGTGGCGGGGGTAACGCTCTTTTTGCTTGGCACTCCGTTCTGGCTGGCACCTCACCTGATCCTCGGGCTATTCACCTCTGATCCAAACCTGATTGCCCTTGGCGAGTGGCCATTGCGCATCACTGGTCTGGGCATGAGCCTGGATGCCACTGCACTGGTCCTGACCCAAGCCCTGTTGGGAGCGGGTGCCAGCCGAACCGTAATGGGGGTCAACTTTGGCACCCAATGGCTATTATTTCTGCCCTGCGCCTACGTAATGGGGCCAGCAATGGGTGGTAGTTTACTGGTGGTCTGGCTGCTGCAATCCGTTCACCGCTGCATCAATTCACTGATCTTTGCCATCATGTGGCGACGCCGACACTGGGCCAGAATCGACATCTGACCTGCACAAGCCTGCGGGTACGACTAAGCTGCTGAAGACGGACACCGTGGAGGCAGTATGAACGACTCACAGGACAAGCCCCAAAACGAAGAGCCAATGCGCCTGCGCGACACGCTGCAAAGTGTGCTTGCCGCAGCGTTGGGCGTACAAAGCAACCGCGCCCGGGAACGCGACTTTGCAAAAGGCAAGCCCAGCCATTTCATCGTGCTGGGCATCACCTTTACGCTACTGTTTGTGCTGATCGTACTCGGCGTGGTTAAACTGGTGCTGCACCTGGCCGGCGTTTGACGTCCTTACTGACCACTGACCCAGAAGATCGCAGCAATCACGACGATCATGATCAGGGCGATGGCGGCAATCGCATCGAGCGAGGATTCGGTGTTCTGCGTTTGCGGATCTGCCATGACGAGTTTTCCTTGATTGTTGTTATGGACTCAAACCCCAGTTAAGACCATTCCCCAGCGCCTCACAAGGCGGCTTTTTATGTGCATTTTCAATCTAAAGATATAGATAAACATTCCTTTTGTGCATATTCAAAAACTGCTATTGTCTGCCCGCCCAAGCCTGAAGGGTCATGACTAAAGAAGGGGTCAACAGCACCCCATGAACAGGTTTCTGTATGTATATCTACGACGAATATGATCAGCAGATCGTCGAGGACCGCGTAAGGCAGTTCCGCGATCAGACCCGCCGTTTTCTTGCCGGCGAATTGAGCGAAACAGAGTTTCTGCCGCTGCGTCTGCAAAACGGCCTCTACGTTCAGCGCTACGCCCCGATGCTGCGGGTGGCCATTCCCTATGGCCTGATCTCGGCCAAACAGGTTAGAAAGCTGGCTTTTATCGCCCGCAAGTATGACAAGGGTTACGTCCACTTCAGCACCCGCCAGAACGTCCAGTTCAACTGGCCGGCACTGGAAGACGTGCCGGACATTCTGGCCCACCTGGCCGAAGTTCAGATGCACGCCATCCAGACCAGCGGCAACTGCATCCGTAACACCACCACTGACCAGTTCGCCGGCGTTGCCGCCGATGAGTTGGTCGATCCGCGCCCGTGGTGCGAGATCATTCGTCAGTGGTCAACCTTCCACCCTGAATTCGCCTTTCTGCCGCGCAAGTTCAAGATTGCCGTGAATGGCGCCGAAGCGGACCGTGCCGCTATCGGTGTTCACGACATCGGCCTGAACGTCGTTCGCAACGCAGCCGGTGAGATCGGTTTCCGCGTACTGGTCGGCGGCGGCCTGGGGCGTACCCCCATGGTTGGCTCGCAGATCTGCGAATTCCTGCCGTGGCAGCACTTGCTGACCTACCTCGACGCCATTCTGCGTGTGTACAACCGCTATGGCCGTCGTGACAACAAGTACAAGGCGCGCATCAAGATTCTGGTCAAGGCGCTGACCCCCGAGGTCTTCGCCGAGAAGGTCAACGCCGAATGGGCGCACACCAAGGATGGCCCGGCCACCCTGACCCAGCAGGAACTGGAGCGCGTTGCCGGCCACTTCTCCGCCCCTGCCTACGAGCAGTTCAGCGGTGACGACGCCGACTACCTGGCCAAGCGTGAAGCCGAGAAAGGCTTCAACAACTGGGCCATGCGCAACGTCCAGGCGCACAAGGTGCCAGGCTACGCTGCGGTAACCCTCTCGCTGAAACCGACCGCCGTTGCCCCGGGCGATGCAGACGACAAGCAGCTCGAAGCCATTGCCGATCTGGCCGACCAGTTCAGCTTCGGCGAACTGCGCGTTACCCACCAGCAGAACCTGGTGCTGGCCGACGTGCGCCAGAGCGACCTGTACGAGCTGTGGCAAGCCTGCCGCAAGCACGGCTTTGCAACGCCGAACATCGGCCTGCTGACCGACATCATCTGCTGCCCCGGCGGCGATTTCTGCGCCCTGGCCAACGCCAAATCGATTCCGATTGCCGAAGCCATCCAGCGCACCTTTGATGATCTGGACTACCTGCACGACATCGGCGATCTGGACCTCAATATCTCCGGTTGCATGAACGCCTGCGGTCACCACCACGTTGGTCACATCGGCGTACTGGGTGTCGACAAGAAAGGTCAGGAGTTCTATCAGGTCTCCCTCGGTGGCAACAGCGGCCGCGACGCCAGCATCGGCCAGATCCTCGGCCCGTCTTTCTCTGCCGAAGACATGCCCAGCGTGATGACCAAGGTGATCGATGTCTACATCGAAAACCGCACCCCCGAAGAACAGTTCCTCGATACGTTCAAGCGTATCGGCATGGCACCTTTCAAGGAGCGCGTGTATGCAGCGGCTAATTAAGAACGGTGAAGTCGTCAACGACAGTTGGCACCTTCTCGACAAGGACGCCACACTGGACGGGCTGCCCAACAGCGACAGCATCATCGTCCCGCTGGCACTCTGGTTGGAGCATGCCCACGCGCTGAAAGCCCGTGACGGTGGTCTGGGTGTGTGGCTGGACAGCGACGAAGAAGTGGAAAGCATTGCCGGCGATCTGGATCAGTTCCAGGTGATCGCGCTGAACTTCCCGGTCTTCAGTGACGGTCGCAATTACTCCAACGCCCGCCTGTTGCGTGATCGTTACCAGTACAAGGGCGAGGTACGCGCCATCGGCGATGTACTGCGCGACCAACTGTTCTTCATGCAGCGCTGTGGTTTTGATGCCTTTGACCTGCGTGCGGACCGCGATGCCGAGCAGGCACTGGAAAGTCTGAAAGACTTTTCCAACTGCTACCAGGCCGCAACGGATCAGCCGTTACCGCTGTTCCGGCGCCGTGCTTGAGGCGCAGATAAAAAACCGGGGCAATGCCCCGGTTTTTTTTGCCCGCAGGAAATAGCGGATTAGCTCAGATTGACAACTACCCGGCCGACCATATTACCGCCCAGGATGCGTTCAATCTCGGCAGGCAACTGATCCAGCGTCACCTCGCGCTCAAGATTGTGCAAATCGGTTTTCCACTGCAGCGACAACCGATCCCACATGGACGCCTTGACCACCAGTGGCAATTCAACCGAGTCGACACCCAACAGGTTGACGTTGCGCAGGATGAAGGGGAATACGCTGGCCGCAAACCCGCTGCCAGCCGTCATTCCACAGGTTGCCACGCTGGCGCCGTAACGCAGGGACTTGACCACGTTAAACAGGATATCGCCGCCAACGGTATCTACCGCGCCGGCCCACTGCTCCTTCAGCAACATCTTCTCGACACCCGCCGACAGCGCAGCGCGATCAACGATCTGGCTGGCCCCCAGACCCTTGAGCATATCCACCTGATCGACCTTGCCGGTCGAGGCAGCCACCTCGTAGCCGAGTGAAGCCAGCATTGCCACAGCAATACTGCCAACCCCACCCGTAGCGCCGGTTACGAGTACCGGCCCCTGGCCCGGCGCCAAACCGGCCTGCTCCAGCTTGTCGATACACAGCGCGGCGGTCAGACCTGCCGTACCCAGAACCATGCTGTCACGCAATGACAGCCCTTCCGGACGCTTGATTACCCACCCAGCCGGAACACGAATGTACTGACCGAACCCTCCAGAGGTGTTCATACCCAGATCGTAACCGGTGACAATGACTTCATCACCAGCAACCAGCTCGGGCACCGAGCTGGCCTCCACCACACCGGCCGCATCAATGCCGGGGGTGTGTGGAAAATTGCGGGTTACGCCCTTGTTGCCAGTGGCCGAGAGCGCATCCTTATAGTTCAGGGAGGAGTAGCGCACGCGAATCAGCACGTCACCAGCTGGCAGCTCATCAACGTGCCGTTGCTTGATCTCGCTGACATAACGGCCATCCTGCTCAGATACCACCAACGCCTTGAATTCAGACATATCCACTCCTACCAGAATCGTTGATTGTTGAAGCGCGATGCCCAGGTCAGCAACAACCGGTCTGCTGCCTGCGCCAGCCCGCCGGACAACCGGTCCTGCAGGCGCTTGCGCTGCTCAAACTGCACTTCAAACACATCGGCCTGCTTTATCCGTTCGCACAGGTACTGATCACTCGTTTTGATCTCATCGGCCAGGCCTCGTTCCAGCGCCTCACTACCAAACCAGACCTCGCCAGTGGCGACGGCTTCGACATCCAGGCTCGGGCGGTAACGCGCTACAAACTGCTTGAACAGGCCGTGAATATTTTCCAGATCATCCTGAAACTTCTCGCGCGCCTTGTCACTGTTTTCACCGAATACAGTCAGTGTGCGCTTGTACTCGCCCGCCGTCAGCATCTCGAAATCAATATCGTGCTTCTTCAGCAAACGGTTGAAGTTGGGTAACTGGGCCACCACACCGATGGAGCCGAGCATGGCAAACGGCGCCGCCAGCACCCGGTCAGCGATGCACGCCATCATATACCCACCACTGGCCGCGACCTTGTCGACGGAAATGGTCAGCGGAATGCCTGCTTCACGCACCCGGACCAATTGAGAGGATGCCAGACCATAAGCGTGCACCATACCGCCGCCACTCTCCAGCCGAACCACCACTTCATCCTGCGGCCGGGCCAGCTCAAGCACCGCTGTTACTTCGTTACGAAGGTTTTCCAGCGCGCTGGCCTTGATGTCACCGTGAAAGTTGAGCACATAGACCCGGCCCTTCTCATCCTGATCGTCCTCTTTCGCCTTGGCCTTGGCCTGCTGCTTGAGTGCCTTCTGCTGCGCCTTGCGCGCACTCTTGCTGAGCACCATCAGACTCAACTGCTCCTGCATCCGCTGCAACCGGTCATTCAAGCGGTTCACGCTCAACGTACCTTCGGCGCGCTTGCCTCGCGCCTTGGTGGCCGCGATCATTACCAGAATCACAACCACGATCACCAGCACCGTCAAGGCTTTGGCGAGGAAATAGACATACTGATCAAACCATTCCACAGTGCTCTCCAATGTCTGTTTCGACTGCTCTGGAGAGCAAGCATACAGGATCGTAAAGACCGGGGTGCAGGCCGCCCGAGGAAAATTCAAACGGGCGTATGATTTTCGGTTGACAGCCTCGCGAGCTTAGCCCTAACCTCCGTATACAAATCATTACAAGGCGGTAGATTGTGGGCAGTATTTACCTGATCAGGCACGGACAGGCATCGCTTGGCGCTGCCAACTATGACGTCCTTTCTCCGCTGGGAATTCGTCAGTCGCAACTATGCGGCGAGCATTTCCACCAGTTGGGCATGCAGTTCGACAGTTGCTACGCCGGCACCCTGCAGCGTCAGATCGACACCGGCCGCCACGCGCTGGAGGCGATGAACCAATCCGATCTGCCGATCCAGAACGATGCCGCGTTCAACGAATATCACTCCGATCAGGTCGTTGAGAGCTATCTGCCGCAAGTTCTCAAGGCTATCCCTGACGCCGAGCACTACCTGAGAAACGCCGGCCAGTACCGCAAAGAGTTTCAGCGCGTTTTCAGCCACGCTGTCTCGCTGTGGATCACCGACACCAACGAACGTAGCGACTGCCCCTCGTGGCAAAGCTATGTTGATCAGGTCGCCGGCGGCCTGCGCCGAGTCATCAGCGCCAATAGCGGCAGCGGCCAGAATGTCGCCATATTCGCCTCGGGCGGCACCATTACCGCCGCCCTGCAACTCATCACGAACATGCCAGCCACCAGCGCATTCGAACTGAACTGGCAGATTGTGAATACCTCTGTAAGCCGACTGCAATATCGTGCAGACAAGCTGAGCCTGGCGTCCTTCAACAGCCAGGCTCACCTTGAGATCCATCAGCAACCCGAGTGGATCAGCTTCAGATGATTCGCAGGGCGCATACCGCGCCCTGCACTTAACTACCAAAGGAACCACCGATGACTACCGTTGCAGAAATCACCAGCCAAATGGAATCCAAGTTCAACTCAGCCGCTGCAGCCGGTCTGGATCTGGTATTCCAGTTCAACATCACTGACGACGAAAACTTCAACGTCACCGTCAAGGACGGCACCTGCGCACTGGCTCAGGGCGAGGCAGCAGATCCGAACGTTACCCTGATCATGGACAAGGAAACCCTGGTCGGCGTCATGACCGGTGAAACCGACGGCATGCAAGCATTCATGGGCGGCAAACTGCGCGCTGAAGGCGACATGATGCTGGCGCTGAAGCTGGGCGAGCTGTTCCCGGCCTAAGCCGCGTCCCCCATGCGGGTTGTCGGCTCACGACAACCCGCATTTATCCCTGCACCACAACGCCCCTTCCGCTTTCCCGCGTGCACCAGCAGCCGGCACTCCCCTCTATCGGAAACCGTAAAAAACTCCGAAAAATCACATAACACATTGTTTTTATTATTAAAAACAAAAACGGCATGGTGCTTGCTCAGGAAATACCAACTTGTATCCAAGATGGTATTCAGACATGACGCAACACACCCTCGGCTTCACCCTCTCCGACTGGCAACAGGCATATCAACAGGACAAGCTGTCCCCGACCGCACTACTGAGCAGCTTGCGCAACGAACTGGACAGTGAAGACAACGCCTGGATCAGCCTTGCCAGCGATGCCCAGCTGAGCGCACAGCTCGACACATTGGAGGAGTTGCTGAACAAAGCAGAGGGCAAATTCGAGTCGCTGCCGCTGTACGGCGTCCCGTTTGCCATCAAGGACAACATCGATGCAGCGGGCTGGAACACCACCGCCGCCTGCCCGGCCTTCGCCCACAAAGCCGACGACGACGCCACGGTCGTTGCCCGGCTGCGCGCCGCCGGCGCCATCCTGATTGGCAAGACCAATCTGGACCAGTTCGCCACTGGCCTGGTCGGGACGCGCTCACCCTACGGTGCCGTCAGCAACAGCTTCAACCCAGACTACGTCAGCGGCGGCTCCAGCTCTGGCTCAGCCAGCGTGGTCGCGCGCGGACTGGTGCCCTTTGCGCTGGGTACCGATACCGCCGGCTCCGGGCGCGTACCGGCTGGTTTCAACAATATTGTCGGTCTCAAGCCCACGCGTGGCTGGCTCTCCAATACCGGGCTGGTACCGGCCTGCCGAACACTCGATTGCATCTCGGTGTTCGCCCTGACGGTCGCAGATGCAGAAATCGTTGCCAACGTGGCTGGCGGATTTGACCCCAGCGACGCCTACAGCCGCGCCAATCCGTGTACCGCACCAGTCGGCCTGAGCACCAAGCCGAAACTGGCGATACCGGCCAATCCCGAGTTCTTTGGTGACACCCAGATGCAGGCCGCTTTTGAGGCTGCACTCGATAAATGGCAGGCGTTTGGCGCCGAACTGGTAGAAATTGACTTCAGCCCGTTTGCCGAGCTGGCCGCGCAGCTGTATCAAGGCTCCTGGGTGGCGGAGCGCACGGTCGCCGTTGGTGAGATGGACCCGGACAAGATGGACCCGGTAGTTCGCGGCATTGTCGAAGGCGGTCACAAATACAGCGCCTGCGATGCCTATCGGGCCGAGTACGTGCGCGCCGAACTCTCTCGCCAAATCAACCTGATTCTCGCCGAGTTCGACGCGCTGCTGGTGCCAACCTCCCCGACCATTCGCCGTATCAGCGAAATGGCGGATGAACCGGTGCTCTACAACAGCCAGTTCGGTACCTACACCAACTTCACCAACCTGGCCGATCTCAGCGCCCTGGCCATCCCTGCGGGCTTCCGCGAAGACGGCTTACCCGCTGGCGTCACCCTGATCGCACCGGCCTGGCACGATCACGCCCTGGCCGAGCTGGGCAAACGCTGGCAGCAGGCCCAGGCGCTCCCGCTGGGTGCGACCCAGAAGCCCTGCCCAACCGCGCCGCAGGCCAATCAGGCTCCTGGCAGCGTGCGGGTTGCCGTGGTTGGCGCTCACCTCACCGGCATGCCGCTGAACTTCCAGCTGACCAGTCGCGACGCCGTGCTGGTCGAACAAACCCTGACCTGCCCTGAGTACCGCTTGTATGCCCTGCCGGGCACTGTCCCACCCAAGCCGGGCCTGGCTCGCGTCGCGCAGGATGGCGCACAGATCATAGTCGAGCTGTGGGACATCCCGCTGGCCCGCTTCGGTGAGTTCGTCGCCGAGATCCCGCCGCCACTGGGGATCGGCAACCTGCAGCTGGCGGATGGTCGCTGGGTGAAAGGTTTCATCTGTGAACCGGCCGCACTGGCCAATGCCCGCGACATCACCGGCTTCGGCGGTTGGCGCGCGTTCATCGCCAGTCTGAACGCAGCCTGAGCGAGGCATCGCATGCAGCTGAACCAGCCCGCCAGGACGACAGCCCGGCGAGAAAGTCTCGCCGAACGCATCCACAGCCAACTTAAGGAGGACATCCTGTCCTTTCGCCTGCTCCCGGGCGATCGCTTCTCGGAAAGCGAGATCGCCGAGCGCATGGACGCCAGCCGCACGCCGGTGCGCCAAGCGCTCTATCAGCTGGAGCGCGAAGGCTATCTGGAGGTGCGCTTTCGCAGCGGCTGGCAGGTTCGCGCCTTCGACTTCGCCCGGTTCGAGGAGCTATATGAGCTGCGTATCGTGCTGGAAATGGAGGCGGTACGCCGCCTCTGCACGGGCGACTCCGGGCCGGTGGCGCACGAGGTACTGACAGAACTGCATGACCTGTGGGCAGTTCCACCGGCGCAGCGACATACCGAAGGTGATCACGTCTTCATGCTGGACGAACGCTTTCATTGCCAGCTGGTCGAGGCCGCCGGGAACAGTGAAATGACCCGCTTGCACGCCGACATCTGTGAACGCATACGGGTCATTCGCAAGCTGGACTTTGAGCGCGCAGAGCGACTGGAAAAGACGTACCAGGAACACGCCATGATCTTGCAGCAGATCAACGCCGGCAACCTGCAGGCAGCCCAGCAACTGTTGCTTGAGCATATCGAGGCCAGCAAGGCCGAGGTGCGCAAGGTCACCCTGCACATGCTGCAGCAGGCTCGCCAGCAGGCGCTGCAAGGTCCGGAGACAGCAATGCTCAGCTAAACTCACTGCGGATCCGGTTACCCCATTGATCAACACAATGAGCGGGCAACACCACCCCTGATTGATCCGCGGTTTTCTTGTTCGTACCCTGCCACTGCATTAGATTAGGCGGTCACGCCGTATCGCAGACAGCTTGCCATAAGCAACTGACCGGCACCCACTGACAGCCTCGTGAGCCGGGGCAGCAAGACAACAAGGAACCACCATGCAAAAGACCCAACTGTTCGACCTGGACGGCAAAGTTGCCCTGGTAACCGGCGCCAGCCGCGGTATCGGCGAGGCCATCGCCAAGCTGCTGGCCCAACAGGGTGCACACGTGATCATCTCCAGCCGCAAGATCGACGACTGCCAGGCGGTTGCCGACGCGATCGTTGCCGCCGGCGGCAAGGCTTCTGCACTGGCCTGCCACATTGGTGACATGGATCAGATCGTGGCTACCGTCGCAGCCATCCGCGAGCAGTTCGGCAAGCTGGACATTCTGGTCAACAACGCCGCTGCCAACCCCTACTTCGGCAACGTGCTGGACACCGATCTGGGCGCTTTCCAGAAGACTGTTGACGTCAACATCCGTGGCTACTTCTTCATGTCGGTCGAAGCAGGCAAGCTGATGCGCGAAAATGGCGGCGGCAACATCCTCAATGTTGCCTCGGTCAACGGCGTGGTTCCTGGCCAACTGCAAGGCATCTATTCCATCACCAAAGCCGCAGTCATCAACATGACCAAGGTGTTCGCAAAAGAAACCGCCCAGTTCGGTATCCGCTGCAACGCACTGCTGCCGGGCCTGACCGACACCAAGTTCGCTTCAGCCCTGACTACCAACGACGCCATCCTCAAGCCCGCGCTGGAGCGCATCCCGCTGGCACGGGCCGCTGACCCATCTGAAATGGCAGGCACCGTTCTGTACCTGGTAAGCGATGCTTCCAGCTACACCACTGGCGCCGCAATCAACGTCGACGGCGGCATGCTTGCCTGATCCACCGGCGACACTAAAAAGGCTGCCCTCGGGCAGCCCTTTTTTGTCACCACACAACGCTTACTGAAAGCGCTTCATCGCCGCCTTGGCCTGCGCATTCAAGGGTTCCGGCGTCAGCCCGGTAGGGCCGATATCGAGCGAGAAGCGAGCTCCGTCAACCAGCGGCACAAAGCGCACCTCAAACGCATCGGCCTGAACCAGCGAGCGCCCGCTCAGCCGATCCGCCCAAACCCAGACATCGCGCCACGCCGGTGTCGGGTTTAGATTCGCGGACAGTCCACTGCTGGCATCGCGCTGTTGCTCCAGCGCCAGGTAGCGGCCCAGTAGCCGGTGCAAACGGTAGCCATCTTCCAGTCCAATCACCGAAGCCAAACCCTGCCAGCGCAACACCTGCACTTCAATCTCCCACAGATCACCAGCCAGACTGACTTTCTGTTCACCTTCAGGCCCGGAGATCACCGCTTCATAGTGCTGAGGCGCGACTTGGGTAAATGTCAGGGTGCCCGCAGTCACCTTGCTCTCGATCACCCGAAAGTGCTGGACATCCCACGCAGCCAGACCGACAACCGCCGCCAGTGCCAGCAACGCCAGCAACAGGTTGCCGCGCAGCCATCCGCCCAGCCAGTTCATTCGCCAACCCTGCCTCAGCGCCAGCAATACCAGCAGCGCGGCAACAACAGCAGCAATCAGGGCCAGTCCTAGGAATTGCATAGTGGCTCCTCGCCGAAATCAGGCCGGCACCGGCGGCTGATCGACGCCTGCCTGACGTGCAAGATAACAATCGATCAGCCATCGCGAGATGGTGCCGCGCGGCGGAATCTTCGGCAGGTCATCAAGCGAGCACCAGTAGGCTTCTTCGATTTCTCCTTCCTGGGGAATAATCTCACCACCGGCATACTCGGCGTGAAAGCCCAGCATTAACGAATTGGGGAACGGCCAGCTCTGGCTGCCAAGATATTCAAGGTTGCAGACCTCAAGATTGACTTCCTCCTTTACCTCACGGTGCAGACACTCTTCCACCGACTCACCCGGCTCAATGAAGCCCGCCAGGGTACTAAAGAAACCCGGCGGAAAGTGCGGCGAACGCGCCAGCAACACCTCACGGCCACGCGTGATGAGGACGATAATGCAGGGTGCCAGCTTGGGGTACTCACGCCGCTGGCAGCGCACACATTCCATCGCCCGCTCCTCTTCGCGCGGCTGCATCGGGTCGCCGCAGCAGCCGCAGAAGCGGTGGCTCTGGTACCAGGCGTTAAGTTGCTGAGCAACACCCAGCAGACGAAACAACTGGTCGTCTACCTGTCCAACCAACGTACGCAGGCCATGCCAGCTCAGACCGGGCGTATCCAGGCTATCGCTCAGGTAAATCAGCTGACAGGGCCGACCATCCACCAGCCCAAGCGGCAGGCGATGCTCGACGTCACCGAAGTACATGGCCTGGTCAGGGTCGTGCAGCAGACTGCCGTCGTACATCGCGAACTGGTTCTGGTAGAAAACCACAACAATGCCATCGCGCTGCGACTCAACACTCAGCTGGGTGGCAGGTTGAAACACACGAAAAGATCTCATTCGGACGCATTCCCCGATACAGCGTATCCCAGTTCGGCCATACTCTCTTCCGCCAGCGCAAGCACATCAGCGGTCGTCACGGTCGCGCGCTCGGCGGACTCCAGATAGAACTCAATGCTGGTCAGCGCATCGGCCAGCACCTCAAGCTGAGCGTCGGCAGGCACCTGTTTGCGCTCAAGCATCGTTTCGCGAATGAAGCGTGCCGCCATGTTGATGATCCTGGCGGCACGGCCCATGCCCAGAAACACCAGACCACCGCGCACCGTTTCCAGTGACGGCGGAACATTGAGCAGGTGCATGGCATCGTTGCCCGATTCCATGTACGCGGTAATAGCCCGCTTGGCCAGTGCCAACCCGGCCTGAGACTCCTCGATCAGCACAATCCGGGCTTCCTTGAGCTCCAGCGGCTCGCCAAATTCGCTCTTATCACCCGACGTCGACTCGCCGCCGAAAAGCGAAGAGTCGAGTCGATTCACCGCCGTTTCAGCACGCAACACTGCATCAGCAACCTGCTCGAGCACATCAAGCCGCCCCGGTTGCCAGTCATCAAGGCGGCCGCTGATCGCACTGATGGCGTCCGATTCTGCCTTGAGATCAAGCATCGCCAGTGTCTTCCAGAGCCGATCCAGGCCGGAAGACAGGCTCTCCAGAGACTGATCGGAATCGCCGGCATTGCGCGCCAGCAGATCCAGCAGGTCCTTGATCGCGTTAACTTCCTCTCGCAGCGCTTCGGCTACCGAGCGCATCACGTCAATACCGGGACCATGGAGACGGGCGAAGGCTTCGTTCAGCTCATACTCGGTAAATCCGGGATCAGGCAGCTGGTAGGCCGTACTGACCTCGACACAGCGATCACAGCTGGGATCCGCCAGCGCCACCATATAGAGCAGCTCGCGCAGCAACCCCTCATTCAGTCGGTGACTGGCACCGGAAGCCAGTGCATTGCGAATCTCGCGATCCAGCGCAGCAAACAGCTTCTTGCGCATCGGCGTCAGATTCAATGGCGTCTGCTCAAGTGCTTCCAACGCCGCGCCAGCGACCCAGCACAATGTCGCCATACGCGAGGTCAGGCCAGCTTCGAAACGAGACAACGAGCGCTGCATCAGCGGAATCGAAGCAGCCAGCCCGTCATCACGCAGCAACCCCAGCAAACCCAGTTGATACATCTGCCGCAGGCGGCCGAACACCTTGGCATCACCAGCTTCATTCGAGCCTGGACGGAACCCGGCAGGCAGGCCAGCAACCGGCAATGGATAAAAGTGACCGTCAGGCAGCGGCGGTACACCCGAGCGGTGTGCGCGCATCTGGTTGATCATCGGCAATAGCAGCTCGGGGCGTTCTCCCCCTTGCTGCCGTGCCTGATCCAGATAGCGCTGCAAGAGAAACAGCGCATCACACAGGGCGGATAACGGCGCATTGCGTTCATCGCCGTCATGGACAGGAATGTCCATCGCCAGGCCAATCATCTCGTCGAGCAGCAGCGCTGCTCCTTTGAGTTCGATCAACGCCAGCGTACCGCGCAGCTGCTGCAGCCCTTCTATTGATTGCTGCAGCAGGCTGCCGTTCTGGCGATCTTCGAGGAACTGTTGCAGCAGGTTTTCCACTTCACCCATGCTGGCGAAGAGTTCGTCCCTGACAAGATCCAGTGAAGTGGTACCGGTCAACATGGCATTCAGTCTCCCACCATCCCTGCGTAGCGCGATTGTCGATCAGTCTGCAAACTTGGGGGCTTGCTTGCTCATATGCGCCATGACCGCAGCCTTGAGGTCATCGGACTGCAACATCGCGGCGTTCCAGGTGGCGATATAGTTCAGTCCATCCTCAACACTGTGGTCACGGCTGAAGCGAATCATTTCCTTGGTGCCGCGGATAGCCAGCGGCGACTTCGAGGCAATTGTCTGTGCCAACTCCATGACCCCGGCGATTAGCTGAATGTGATCGCTCCAGGTTCGATTGACCAAGCCGATACGAGCAGCCTCGTGGCCATCGACCGCGCGACCGGTATAGGCCAGTTCCCGCATGATGCCATCGCCAATGATGCGCGGCAAACGCTGCAGCGTCCCCACATCAGCCGCCATTCCCATATCGATCTCCTTGATCGAAAAGCTGGCGTCCTCGGTGCTGTAACGCATGTCGCAGGCAGAAATCAGGTCAATAGCGCCGCCGATGCAATAGCCATGAATGGCGGCAATCACCGGTTTACGGCAACGATCAATGACATTGAAAGAGTGTTGCAACTGCAGCACATTGCGGCGAATCGCCTCGGCCTTGCGGCCGATATCCTGGTCCATGCCGCTGGAGGCCTCGGCCAGCATCTGCAGATCGATACCCGCCGAGAAGTGCTTGCCGGCGCCGGAAATGACGGCACAACGCACCTCCGGGGTTTCGTCGATCCAGTTGAACACCTCGATGATCTCCAGCCAGAACTCACGATTCATGGCGTTGATCTTTTCCGGACGGTTGATCTGAACATGAGCGACCTTGCCCACCTGTTCCACCAGCAGCGTCTTGTAATCCGGCATATGCGACCTTTTTCTTGTAGGTAACAACAGGCGTCCGACCCGAATCTGATCCAGGTCAGACACCTCCTTGGAATAATTGCATTAACATGACTATATCAAGCTAACAGTTAAACTCCATAACCAAATACTCAGCAAGCGCGCCTAAGATACTGAAAATGCGACGCGCTTGGACTACTGGGCCGCGCCCAAAGTAGGGCTAACAAAGACCTGCGACGGGGCAGCCATTACGGCACGGGTGGTTTATGCTTGCCGCGAGCCGATGAGAGCACGTCGAACAGCCCCTTGCCGCCAGGAGCGGTACGCAGGGAGTTGTTCGACGCACTTTCCCCATTGAAACAGGACTTTCAACATGTCTGAAGCCATCCTACCGGCATTGGCGCACAACTTTCTGGGCCAGGCGCCCGGCTGGTATAAGCGCACGATTATCGCCTTCCTGCTGCTCAATCCACTGGCGATGTGGCTGCTTGGCCCCTACCTGACGGGCTGGCTCCTGATCATCGAGTTCATCTTCACGCTTGCGATGGCGCTCAAGTGCTATCCGCTGCTACCCGGCGGGTTGCTTGCCATGGAAGCCCTGGCCATCGGCATGACCTCGCCTGAAGCACTCTACAAAGAGGTTTTGGGTAACTTCCCGGTGATTCTGCTGCTGATGTTCATGGTCGCCGGCATCTACTTCATGAAGGATCTGTTGCTGCTGACCTTCACCAAGCTGATTCTCGGTGTACGATCAAAGTCAGCCTTGGCCTTGCTATTCAGCCTGGTTGCCGCGGTATTGTCTGCCTTCCTCGACGCCCTGACGGTAACGGCAGTCATCATCACCGTGGCGGTCGGCTTTTACGGCGTTTACCACAAGGTCGCCTCAGCCGGGCCGAGCGATGGCGCCAGCGTAGACCCCGATGAGAACCCGCTGCACCGCGAGCACCTGGAAGAGTTCCGCGCCTTTCTGCGCAGCCTGCTGATGCACGGTGCCGTAGGCACGGCACTCGGCGGCGTCTGCACCCTGGTTGGCGAGCCACAGAACCTACTGATCGCGGGGGTAGCAGGCTGGGACTTCATTCAGTTCTTCAAACTGATGGCACCGGTCAGCATGCCGGTTCTGGCCGCGGGTCTGCTGACCTGCCTGCTGCTGGAAAAAACCGGTTGGTTCGGCTATGGCGCCCGCCTGCCACGCCCGGTTCGCAAAGTCCTCGAGGACTTCGCCACAGCAGAACAGGCCAAACGCAAGGCACCACAGAAAGCCGCCCTGATGGTGCAGGCCATTGCCGCCATTCTGCTGGTGATCGGTCTGGCGCTGCATTTGGCCGAAGTTGGCTTCATCGGCCTGATGGTCATCATTCTTATCGCCTCGTTCAACGGCATCATCGATGAACACCAGATCGGCAAGTCCTTCCAGGAGGCCCTACCCTTCACCTCGCTGCTGGTGGTGTTCTTCGCCATTGTCGCGGTCATCCACGAGCAACACCTGTTCAGCCCAATCATCCATGCAGTGCTCGCGCTGCCGCCTGAGCAGCAGCCCAGCATGTTCTTCATTGCCAACGGCGTCTTGTCGATGATCAGCGACAACGTCTTCGTCGCTACCGTCTACATCAGCGAGGTCAAACAGAGCCTGGACGCCGGCGAGATCACGCTGGAGCAATTTGAGCGGCTTGCTGTTGCCATCAACACCGGCACCAACCTGCCAAGCGTCGCCACACCAAACGGTCAGGCGGCGTTCCTGTTCCTGCTGACCTCGGCGATCGCGCCGCTGGTGCGACTGTCCTACGGGCGCATGGTCTTCATGGCGCTGCCCTACACTCTGGTACTGGGTGGCGTCGGCTTGCTTGCGGTTACCTACTGGCTCTAGAAAGCAAAAAGCCCCGCTGAAATCAGCGGGGCTTTTTGCTACTGGCGTGGTTGCTCAGATCACTGCTCGGGCGCGCCGCGCCAAAGGGCAAACCCGGCTGACTTTTCTACCGCCGCCAGACGTTGGTCATGCGCTTCCAGCTCCTCAGTGCTGGCGCGCAGCACCCGCAGTTGCTCGCGCAGTGCCGGGTCGATGCGCCGAATCGCACTTACGGCGTTGCCATCTCCGCCCTCTCCCTGACCATGCGCAGCCAGTGACAGCGCAGTCTGGCCACCGGTCATGATCAGGTAGACATCAGCCAGAATCTCGGCATCGAGCAAGGCGCCGTGCAGCTCACGCTGAGAGTTGTCTACCCCGTAGCGCTTGCACAAGGCATCCAGACTATTGCGCTGCCCCGGGTGCTTCTCCCGCGCCATGGCCAGAGTGTCGAGCACGCTGCAGTGATCGGCAATCAGGCCATGCCCACGATTGAGCCGAGTCAACTCACTGTCGAGGAATCCAACGTCGAAGGCCGCGTTATGGATGACCAGACGCGAGCCGGTAACGAAGTTCATAAAATCGTCGGCGATGTCGGCGAACACCGGCTTGTCGGCGAGAAAATCCAGCGAAATCCCGTGAACCGCCTGCGCACCTTCATCAATATCGCGCTCAGGATTGATGTAGACATGGTAGTGCCGGCCGGTCAGACGGCGATCAATGACCTCGACGCAGCCGATCTCGATGATCCGATGGCCTTCCTTGTGCTCGATACCCGTGGTTTCGGTATCCAGTACCACTTCACGCATGCTTAGCCCTTCCGCTCGTTCAAGACGTGTTCGACACCCAGGTTGGCCAGTTGGTCGGCCAGCTCGTTCTCCGGGTGCCCGGTATGGCCGCGCACCCAGCGCCATTCCACTTCATGCTGGCTGACCAGCGCGTCCAGCTGCTGCCAGAGATCCACATTCTTGACCGGCTGCTTGCTGGCGGTCTGCCAGTTACGTTTTTTCCAGTTCGGCATCCATTCACGGACACCTTTCATCACGTACTGCGAGTCTGTCGTCAGAACGACGGCAGCAGGCCGTTTGAGCGCTTCCAGGCCGCGAATGGCAGCCGTCAGCTCCATTCGGTTATTGGTGGTTTCCAGCTCGCCACCATAAAGACGCTTTTCATTCGGGCCCAGGCGCAGCAAGACCCCCCAACCGCCGGGCCCAGGGTTACCCTTGCACGCCCCATCGGTATAAATTTCGATTGTCTGACTCATCTACCATCCCGTTTATGCGCCCGCCGACTCCCCGCAGCCAAAGGCGGCATCACCAGCGTCGGGAACCCCCTTCCACGCTCGCGCTGGGGTGTCACGCCGAGCATCTGGCGCCGCGCCAGCAGGCAATAGAATCCACCACCCGGCAAACAACGACGCTGCCCCAGCGACTCCATGAAATCGAGTCGCTGTAACCAGGTGCCGGAAGCGAGCGGCGGACGATAGCACCCATCGATGCGTTTCTCCACCGTAAAGCCAAGCAGCTCAAGCCAATCGACTAAACGCGCCGGGCTGACAAAACCGGCCTCACCAAACCAGCCCCTGCCAAAGTAGTGCTGCCAGCCCCAGGTGCTCCAAGGGTTGAAACCGAAGATAAGTAGATGACCACCCGCGCGAACAGTCTGACTGGCCTCACGCAGCAAGGTCCGGGGAGACAGACTGAAATCGAGACCGTGATGCAGAACCACGACATCCAGCGCCTGCGGCGCAAAGGGCCAGAAAGCCTCATCAACGGCAATGCTCTCGCCCTGACCGAGCATATCCAGATGCCAGCAGTGGCGCAGCACCTTCACCTCGGGTGCCAGCAAGCCGGGCGCCAGTCCGTACTGCACCAGGTGCTGACCAAAGCAGCTGGGCAGCAATTCGCGCTGCGTAGTGCACTCAGCCTGCAGCAGCATCTGCCCGGCCGGCTGCTCCAGCCATTGTCGCGCCTCCTGCAGCAGTCGCAACATGTCGGCCTGACTGATCGAGCGCTTTGCTTCGCTGATCTCCATTACCTCTCCACGGTACTTGCCATCGGCACAATTCGCTAAGATAGCCTTACACGTTAAGGAAAAGCTGCCTCATGTCCACCTTTATCGCGCTACCCGCTTTCAATGACAACTACATCTGGCTGCTGGTCGACGAGCAGCGCCAACAGGTTGCCGCTGTCGACCCCGGCGATGCGAAGCCCGTCATCAATTGGCTGGGACGCCACCCCGAATACAGCCTTTCTCATATCCTGATCACCCACCACCATCCGGATCATGTCGGTGGTGTCAATGCTCTGAAAGCCGGCACCGACTGCAAGGTGTGGGGCCCCGAGGCTGAAGCCATTCCCGGCCGCGACCGAGCGCTCAATGACGGCGACACCATCACCTTGTTTGGCCTGACGCTTGAGGTTATCGCCGTGCCCGGTCATACCCTCGGCCACATCGCCTATTTCTGCGACAACGCAGGTGACCCCTGGCTGCTCAGCGGCGATACCCTGTTTGCTGGCGGTTGCGGCCGGCTGTTCGAAGGCACGCCTGAGCAGATGCACCACTCCCTGTCGCGGCTGGCTGCACTGCCGGATAACACCCGCATCTACTGTGCACACGAATACACCCAGGCCAATCTGCGTTTCGCCCGCGCAGTCGAACCGGACAACGCCGACATCAGGGTGCGCCTGGAAGTGGTCGACGAGTTACGCGCCGCGGGTCGCATGACACTGCCCACTGATCTGGCATTGGAAAAGCGCACCAACCCCTTCCTGCGCTTCAACTGCGACGCTGTGACGCAGGCAGCCAGCGACCAAGGCGGTGTCTCCGTGGCTCCCGGGGTAGAGACCTTCGCCGCAATTCGAGCCTGGAAGGATCGCTTCTGACCAATCGTGCCTTGACCCTCCCTGAGGGGCTCCATAGAATCGACCTCATTTTGGGGGTCGTTCATGCGTCGTGTGGTATCTGCCATCTTGCCCAGAGTGCTGTCAGCAGCGTCCCTCGGTGGTCTGCTGCTGATTGCCGGCTGCCAGACCACCGAGATCAGTGGCCAGCGTCAGGGCGATGCTGACTACAGCGTTGCCAGCACCCCGAAGGTACCCTCTCCGTTCCTGACGCCCAGCGTCGAGCCTGCCCCCCCCGAGCTGGTACCTGAAACCAAGCCGCACACCCTCTGGGGACGCATTCGTGCCGGCTTCCGCCTTGACCCGGCCGCCATCGACAACCCGCGAATTGATCAACAGCGCATCGTCTTTGCCAGCCAATCCCGTTACTTCGAACTGACCTCGGCTCGCGCCCAGCGCTATCTGTTCTATGTCGTTGAACAGCTCGAAAGCCGCGACATGCCGCAGGAACTCGCCCTGCTGCCCTTTATTGAAAGCGCCTATAACCCTCAAGCGATCTCCAGCGCACAGGCCGCTGGCCTCTGGCAGTTCATCCCGTCTACTGGCCGCAACTTTTCCCTGCGCCAGGACTGGTGGTACGACGGTCGCCGTGACGTAACGGCCTCAACCCAGGCGGCACTTGACTACCTCAGCCTGCTCAACGAGTACTTTGACGGCGACTGGCTGCTTGCGCTGGCAGCCTACAATTGCGGAGAAGGCTGCGTTGGTCGCGCCATCAAGCGCAATGAAGCCCTCGGCCTGCCAACCGACTACTGGAACCTGCAGTTGCCGCGCGAAACCATGAACTACGTGCCCAAGCTGCTGGCACTGGCGCAGATCGTCGACAGCCCTACCGCTTACGGCACCGTGCTTCCCAGCCTGGCCAACGAGCCCTACTTCGCCGAGGTCACGCTCGACCAGCAGATCGACCTGCGCAAGGTCGCCGAATTGGCCGACGTTTCCACCGACGAACTGCTGAGCCTCAACCCGGCGTTCAACCAGCGGGTCACTGCGCCCAACGCCGAGTACCAGTTGCTGATTCCGGTAGACCGTCTTGACCAGTTCACCGAGGCTCTGGCCGAACTGCCAGCAGACCAGCGCATCAACTACCAGCACTACCGCGTGCGCAGCGGTGACACACTGTCCCAGATTGCCCGTCGCCATCAGCTCACTGTCAGCGCCATTCGTGATGTGAACGACATCAACGGCAGCCTGCTTCGGGTAGGCCAGACACTGATGCTGCCGCAGTTCAGCGATGCACCGGCCAGCACCTCCACCGAGCAAGCGATAGCAAGCAGCAACCAACGCAGCTACCGCGTCCAGGCAGGCGACAACCTGTGGAACATTGCACGTGCCCACGGCACTACCGTCGACCGCATCAAGCGTGACAACAATCTGCAAAGCAACGCCCTGACCGTTGGCCACACGCTGATGCTGGCCAGCAACGCTGCAAGCCAGCGCAATGACGCCGGCAATGACGGTCGGCGTGTGGCCTACACCGTCAAGTCAGGCGATTCGCTGTACACCATCGCGCAACGCTTCAACGTCCAGGTGGAGAAGATTCGCGACTGGAACCAGGTTGGTCGCTATCTGCAACCTGGCCAGCAACTGACGCTGTTCGTCCGCTGAGCGGCCGGGCTTTCGCCCGGCCCTGCACAATGGTAGCGTTGGCACATCGCTGACGGTCACCTGCGCCTGATACCCAGGGCCGTCAACCAACGGCCCCTGTATCGCACGGACTTAAATGCCTCTGCTGTTCCGAACTCTCTGCTGTACCTTACTGCTGGTCACCGCCCTGCCAAGCTGGGCTACCCTGTATCGCCAGCATGGCTACTCGCTGTATGGCCAACCACACTATCCGGAGAACTTCGAACACCTCGATTACGTCAATCCGGACGCGCCGAAAGGCGGCACCTTGCGGGTGATGGGCAGCGGCACCTTCGACACCCTCAACCCCTACACCCTGAAGGGCACCAGCCCGATCAACACCGGCGACTTTGCCCAACTCGGCATCAGCGAGCTGAACGAGCCGTTGATGGCTGGCAGTGGCCTTTACGACCCTTCCGGCGACGAACCCTACTCCGCCTACGGCTTGATCGCAGAAAGCCTGGAGTTTGCCGACAACCGCAGCTGGGTCGTGTTCAACCTGCGCCCCGAGGCCCGCTTTCACGACGGACAGGCAATCACCGCAGAGGACGTGGCTTTTTCCTACCGACTGCTCAAGGAGCAGGGCCACCCGAACTATCGCTCGGTACTGCAAGATGTCAGCCGCATCGACATTCTTGGCGAGCGCCGTATCCGTTTTGTCTTCAAGCGCCCCGGCAACTCCCTGCTTATTCTGCGCCTGGGTGAACTACCCGTCCTGCCTGCCCACTACTGGCGGGACCGCGACTTTGCCAGCACCACCTTTCAGGCCGGACTCAACAGCGGTCCTTACCGGGTAACCAACGTCGACCCCGGCCGCAGCGTGGTCTACGAACGGGTGAGAAACTACTGGGGACGCGACCTGCCAATCAATCGCGGCAAGTACAATTTCGACCGCATGGAAGTCGAGTTCTACCGCGACAACAATGTCGCCTTCGAGGCCTTCAAGGCCGGGGAGTTTGATCTCTATATCGACCACAAGGCGAGCAACTGGGCCAACGCCTACCAGTTCCCGGCGGTCGACAACGGCGACATTCTCAAACGCGAGATAACCCACGAAATTCCGAGCCCGACCCAGGCTATGTTTTTCAACACGCGACGTACACCGTTTGACAGTCTGCCGCTGCGCAAGGCGCTGGGAATGCTGTTTGATTTCGAGTGGTCCAACCGGGTGCTGTTCTATGGTGCCTACCAGCGCTCACTCAGCTACTACCCCAACAGTCCCTTCAGCGCGACCGGAGTCCCGGCCGGCCAGGAATTCCTGAACCTGTCGCCCTATCGGGATCAGTTGCCACCGGAACTCTTTCTGCAGCCCTTCAGTCTACCTGTGACTGACGGTCGGGGAATCCCGCGGGAGACACTGCGTGAGGCCGTAGAGCTGTTTGCCGAAGCGGGTTGGAAGCTGCGCCGAGGCCGGCTGGAAAATGACGAAGGTGAGCCGCTGCGCTTTGAGATGCTGCTGGTCAACTCAAGCCTGGAACGAATCCTGCAGCCTTACAGAGCCAATCTGGCTCGACTGGGCATCGACATGCAGATACGTACCGTTGACCGCGCGCAATACAAGGCACGGCTGGATCAGTTCGATTACGACATGATCCTGACCACCCTGCCGCAAGGCCTGTCGCCCGGACTGGAGCAAATCGGCTATTTCCATTCCAGTCAGCGCAACGTAAAAGGTAGCCGCAACTATGCGGGCATCAACAATCCGGTGGTCGATGAACTGGTCGAACGCCTGGGTGCCGCCAGCAGCCGCAGCGAGCAGGTTGCCGCAGCGCGCGCCCTCGACAGGGTACTGCTGTGGAACCACTATACAATTCCGAACTGGTATATAAACTACCACCGCATCGCCTACCGGAACTGGCTGCGCACGCCGGACATACCGCCGTACACGTTAGCCATTCGCAGTTGGTGGAAAGACCCGGCAAGCAACTAGAAAAACAAGGGATCTGAATGCAACACTCGCTGAAATCCTGCTGTCTGGCGCTGCTGGCCTGTTGTGCCAGTGCACTGCACGCCGCCCCCCAGCACGCACTCACGCTCTACGATGAAGCACCCAAGTATCCTGCCGATTTCAGCCACTTTGACTACGTCAACCCCGACGCCCCCAAGGGCGGTACACTCCGGCTCCCCGGTTTCGGTGGGTTTGACTCGCTGAATCCCTATATCAGTCGCGGTACCTCTGCCGACCAACTCGGCCTGATCTACGACACCCTGACCTTCCACTCGCTGGACGAGCCCTTTACCGAGTACGGGCTGGTGGCCGAAAGCATGGAGAAGGCCGAAGACGGCACTTGGGTTCGCTTCAAACTGCGCCCGGAAGCGCGCTTCAACGATGGTGTTGGCATTACCGCCGACGATGTGGTGTTTACCTTCAACACCCTGATCGAGCATGGTGCCCCGTTTTATCGAGCCTACTACGGCGGCGTGGACCGCGTGGTTGCCGATGACCCACACAGCGTGACCTTCCACTTCAAGCACACCGGCAACCGCGAACTGCCACTGGTGCTCGGCCAACTGCCCGTGCTGCCCAAACACTACTGGGAAGGCCGCGACTTCAGTAAAGGCTCGCTGGAACCCCCACTGGGAAGCGGCCCCTATCGCATCGGCCAGGTGCGCCCCGGCCGCAGCATCAGCTTCGAGCGCGTCGAAGACTACTGGGCCAAAGACCTGCCAGCCCAGCGCGGCTTCTACAACTTTGACCGGGTAGTCGTGGACTACTACCGCGACAACAACGTAACTCTCGAAGCCTTCAAGGCAGGCCAGTTCGACTTCAACCGGGAAATGGCGGCCAAGAACTGGGCAACCGGTTACAGCAGCCCGGCACTGGACGCCGGTCAGATCATCCAGGAAGAAATACCCAACAACAATACCCAGGGCATGCAGGGCTTTGTCTTCAACATGCGCAAGCCTTACTTCGCCGACGCCCGGGTGCGCCAGGCAATCGCCCTGCTGTTCGACTTTGAATGGTCCAACAGCGCATTGTTCCACAATGCCTATACCCGCACTTCCAGCTACTTCGACAACTCGGAGCTGGCTGCTCGTGGCGAGCCCGGGGCTGACGAACTGGCCCTGCTCGAACCACTGCGCGATCAACTCCCGACCGCCGCCTTCGGCCCAGCCTGGGAGCCACCAAAAACCGATGCCAGCGGCACCATCCGCGAGCAGCGGCGCGCGGCGTATGCGTTATTGCAGCAAGCCGGCTGGCATATCGTTGACGATCAACTGGTAAACGCCGAAGGCGAGCCCCTGCAATTCGAGTTCCTGCTGGTTCAGGCCGACTTTGAACGCGTGCTATTGCCGTTCAAGCGCAATCTGGCCTCGCTGGGCATTAACATGGAACTGCGCCGGGTCGATGTCTCCCAATACATCAATCGCCTGCGCTCGCGGGATTTCGATATGGTGGTCAGCAGCTTCGGCCAGTCCAACTCTCCCGGCAACGAACAGCGCGAATACTGGCACTCATCCAGTGCCGACAATCCCGGCAGCCGCAACCTGATGGGGCTGAAAGACCCTGCCGTCGATGTACTGGTTGAAGGCCTGATACAGGCCGACTCGCGCCAATCACTGATCACTCACACCCGCGCCCTGGATCGCGCCCTGCGCTCACTCCACCTGCTGGTGCCCAATTGGTACACCAACGTCTACCGTGTCGCCTACTGGAACAAGTTTGACCATCCGGCCCAGTCGCCAAAGTACGACCTAGGCCTGTTCACTTGGTGGATCGACCCGGATAAGGACGCACGCCTGCGTGGCGAACTGGAGCAAGTCGAACAGCAGGCCCCGGAGCTGGCTGATCCGGCCAGCGCACCCGACGCAGAGGCTGAATAAGCATGCTCGCCTATATCGTCCGTCGCCTGCTGCTGATCATCCCTACCCTATTCGGCATTCTGCTGATCAATTTCCTGATCATTCAGGCCGCCCCCGGTGGCCCGGTCGAACAGATGATTGCCAACCTGGAAGGCTTCGAAGGCGGTGCCACCAGCCGCGTATCCGGGGGCGGCAGCGAGGTTGCCAGCGGCGGCAGCTACCGTGGTGCACAGGGCCTGGACCCGGACATCATCGCCGAAATTGAGCACATGTACGGTTTCGACAAACCGGCTCCCGAACGCTTCTGGCAGATGATCAAGGGGTACCTGCAGTTCGACTTCGGTGACAGTTTCTTCCGTGATGCCAAAGTGACCGACCTGATCATCGAGAAGATGCCGGTGTCGATCTCGCTGGGGCTATGGACCACCCTGCTGACCTACCTGATTTCGATCCCGCTGGGCATCCGCAAGGCAATCAAGCACGGCTCGGCCTTCGACGTCTGGACCAGTTCGCTGATCATCGTCGGCTACGCCATTCCGGGTTTTCTACTCGCGATCCTGCTGATCGTGGTGTTTGCCGGCGGCAGCTATCTGGACTGGTTCCCACTGCGCGGACTGACGTCCAACAACTTTGACCAGATGAGCACCGGAGAGCAAATCCTCGATTACTTCTGGCACCTGGTGCTGCCGATCTTTGCCATGGTGGTCGGCAGTTTTGCCACCCTGACCATGCTGACCAAGAACTGCTTTCTCGACGAGATCGGCAAGCAGTACGTAGTCACTGCCCGCGCCAAGGGCCTGTCCGAAAACCGGGTACTCTACGGCCACGTATTCCGCAACGCGATGCTGCTGATCATTGCCGGGTTCCCCTCTGCGCTAATCAGCATTTTCTTCACCGGGGCGTTGCTGATCGAGGTGATCTTCTCGCTCGACGGCCTGGGCCTGCTTGGTTTTGAAGCAGCCATCAACCGCGACTACCCGGTCATGTTCGGCACCCTGTACATCTTCACGTTGGTCGGTCTGGTGGTAAAACTGATCGGCGATATCACCTACACCTTGGTCGATCCGCGGATCGACTTTGACAGCCGGGAGGGTTGATATGCGCCTGCTTACCCTCTCCCCGCTCAACCAGCGCCGCTTTGCCCGCTTCCGGGCCAACCGCCGCGGCTGGTGGTCGCTGCATATCTTTATGGTGCTGTTCGTACTCAGCCTGGGCGCCGAACTGATCGCCAACGACAAGCCACTCGCGGTCGGCTATCAGGGCGAGCTGTATTTCCCGGTCTTCAAGCGCTATCCGGAAACCGCCTTTGGTGGCGAATTCCCGATCGAAGCGGACTACCGCAGCCCCTACGTCAAACAGCTGATTACGGAGGATGGCGACGGCTGGATGCTCTGGCCGCCAATCCCGTATCACTACGACACCATCAACTACGACCTCCGCGTCCCGGCACCGGCACCGCCGTCGACGGACAACTGGCTGGGCACCGACGATCAGGCCCGCGATGTGATGTCACGGGTGATCTACGGCTTCCGCATTTCGGTGCTGTTTGCCCTGACCCTGACCATCCTCAGCTCCATCATCGGCGTGATTGCCGGTGCAGTTCAGGGCTTCTACGGCGGACGCATCGACCTGATCGGGCAGCGCTTTATCGAGGTCTGGTCGGGCCTGCCGGTGCTGTACCTGCTGATCATCCTCGCCAGCTTCGTACAGCCTAACTTCTGGTGGCTGCTAGGCATCATGCTGTTGTTTTCCTGGATGGCGCTGGTCGACGTGGTACGCGCCGAATTTCTGCGCGGCCGCAACCTGGAGTATGTGCGCGCCGCACGCGCGCTGGGCGCCAGCAATCAGACCATCATGTTCCGCCACATCCTGCCCAATGCCATGGTCGCCACGCTGACCTTCTTCCCGTTCATTCTGACCGGCGGCGTTATCACCCTGACCTCTCTCGACTTCCTCGGCTTCGGCCTGCCGCCGGGCGCACCGTCGCTGGGCGAGCTGATCGCCCAGGGCAAATCCAACCTACAGGCCCCATGGCTGGGGATCACCGCCTTCGTCGTACTGTCGCTGATGCTCAGCCTGCTGGTGTTTATCGGTGAGGCCCTGCGCGATGCCTTCGACCCAAGGAAATGAGATGAGCGAACAACCGTTGATCAGTATCCGCAATCTCAGCGTCGCCTTCCGTCAGGGCAACGATCAGACCATGGCGGTCAAGGATGTCAGCTTTGATATTCATCCGGGCCAGACGCTGGCACTGGTCGGCGAAAGCGGCTCGGGCAAGTCCGTAACCGCCCACTCCATTCTGCGCCTGTTACCCTACCCGACCGCATCACACCCGAGCGGCGTCATTGAGTTCAGCGGACAAGACCTGCTCAAAGCAGACGAAAAAACCCTGCGCAAGGTACGTGGCAACCGCATCTCGATGATCTTTCAGGAACCGATGAGTTCACTGAACCCACTGCACACCGTGGAGCGCCAGATCGGAGAGGTTCTGGCGCTGCACAAAGGCCTGAACAAGCTCCAGGCGCGTGAACGCACACTGGAGCTGCTGGATCTGGTGGGCATTCCGGAGCCGCGCAAGCGATTGGGCGCCTACCCGCACGAGCTGTCCGGCGGCCAACGCCAACGGGTGATGATTGCCATGGCGCTGGCCAACGAGCCGGAACTGCTGATTGCCGATGAACCGACCACAGCACTCGACGTGACCGTGCAGCTGAAGATCCTTGAACTGCTGCGCGAACTGCAGCAGAAATTGGGCATGGCATTGCTGCTGATCAGCCACGATCTGAATCTGGTGCGTAAAATTGCCCACCGGGTATGTGTCATGTACCGCGGTAACGTCGTCGAAGAAAATGACTGCGCTACCTTGTTCAACTCTCCGCAGCACGAATACACCCGTCAGCTGCTCGCAGCCGACCCGCGTGGAGAGCCGGTTGCTGTTGATCCAGGCGCCGCCGAGATTCTGCGTGCAGAGCAGTTGCGAGTATGGTTTCCGATCAAGAAAGGTGTGCTGCGCCGTACGGTAGACCACGTCAAGGCCGTCACCGACATCAGCTTCAGTCTGCCCCGGGGCCAGACGCTGGGCATCGTTGGCGAAAGCGGCTCAGGCAAAACGACGCTGGGTATGGCGCTGCTCAGACTGATCGACAGTCAGGGCCTGATTGAATGTGACGGCACGCGGATCGATGGTCTCAGTCAGCAGCAGGTTCGTCCGCTGCGCCGCGAGCTGCAGGTGGTGTTTCAGGACCCCTATGGTAGTTTGAGCCCGCGCATGTCAGTGGGTCAGATCATCAGCGAAGGGCTGGAGATCCACCGCATCGGCACGGACGAGGAGCGCGAACAGATGGTGATTCAGGCGCTGGAAGAAGTCGGCCTGGATCCAGAGACCCGCCACCGCTATCCGCATGAGTTTTCCGGCGGCCAGCGGCAGCGGATCTCGATTGCCCGGGCACTGGTGCTCAAGCCCAAGCTGATCCTGCTCGACGAACCAACGTCGGCACTGGATCGCACCGTGCAGGGCCAGGTGGTTGAGCTGCTGCGCAGTCTGCAGCAGAAGTACAATCTGACGTATTTGTTTATCAGTCACGACCTGGCAGTGGTCAAGGTTCTCAGCCATCAATTGATGGTGATCCGCCAGGGCGAAGTAGTCGAACAGGGACCGGCAGGCGAAATCTTCGCTTCACCGCAGCATGACTATACCCGTCAGCTGCTGGAAGCGGCCTTTGCCCTGCCGCAAACCGATAACAGGGCCGATACGGCCATGCACTAAACAGGAAAGTACTATGGGATTTCTCAGCGGAAAGCGCGTACTCATCGTTGGCGTAGCCAGCAAACTGTCCATTGCCTCCGGCATTGCCGCGGCCATGCACCGCGAGGGCGCCGAACTGGCCTTCACCTATCAGAACGAAAAGCTGAAAGGCCGGGTTGAAGAATTCGCTGCCGGCTGGGGCTCCGGTCCTGAGCTGTGCTTCCCGTGCGATGTCGCCGATGACGCCGAAATCGAGCAGGTGTTCGTCGAGCTGGCCAAGAAGTGGGACGGTCTGGACTGCATCGTGCATTCCGTTGGTTTCGCCCCGGGCGACCAGCTGGACGGCAACTTTGCCGAAGTCACCACCCGCGAAGGCTTCCGTATCGCCCACGACATCAGCGCCTACAGCTTCGTCGCTCTGGCCAAGGCCGGTCGTGAAATGATGAAAGGCCGCAACGGCAGCCTGCTGACCCTGTCCTACCTGGGCGCCGAGCGCACCATGCCAAACTACAACGTGATGGGCATGGCCAAGGCCAGCCTGGAAGCCGGTGTTCGCTACCTCGCCACCAGCCTGGGCCCGGAAGGCACCCGCGTCAACGCGATCTCTGCCGGCCCGATCCGCACCCTGGCCGCTTCCGGCATCAAGAGCTTCCGCAAGATGCTGGCCCACAACGCCGCGCAAACCCCGCTGCGCCGCAACGTCACCATCGAGGAAGTCGGCAACGTCGGCGCCTTCCTCTGCTCCGACCTGGCCTCCGGCATGTCCGGGGAAATCACCTACGTTGACGGTGGTTTCAATATCACCGCCATGGGTGGTCTGGAGGAGTAAGGGGCTACAGCCTCAGCCCGCATTACGGGCAATAAAAAACCGGGCCTTGGCCCGGTTTTTTATTGCCGCAGTCCTCAGTCCTCCGAGGTCGCTCCAATCTTGTGGATCGACAGATCGGCTCCCTGATATTCCTCTTCATCGGTGAGGCGCAAACCGGCAACCGTCTTGATCACGCCGTAGACCAGCAGACCACCGGCAAAGGCAACGACGACACCGGCCAGCGAGCCAATCAGTTGCGACAGGAAGCTAACCCCACCCAAACCACCCAGCGCCTGGGTGCCAAAGATGCCGGCCGCAAGGCCGCCCCAGACGCCGCACAAACCGTGCAACGGCCAGACACCCAGGACGTCATCGATCTTGAAGCGGTTCTGGGTCAGGATAAAGGTCCAGACAAACAGGCCACCAGCGACCGCACCGGTTGCCAACGCGCCCAGCGGGTGCATCAGGTCGGAGCCGGCGCAGACAGCGACTAGGCCGGCCAACGGACCGTTGTGAATAAAACCAGGGTCAGCACGACCAACTAACAACGCAACCAGCGTGCCGCCAACCATCGCCATCAACGAGTTGACTGCCACCAGACCGCTGATCCCCTCCAGCGTCTGCGCCGACATCACGTTGAAGCCGAACCAGCCAATGGTCAGAATCCATGCGCCCAGCGCCAGAAACGGAATATTGGAGGGCGGCATCGCGACGACGTGACCACCGCGATAGCGCCCGTTACGCGCCCCCAGCAGCAATACCGCCCCCAGCGCAATCCAGCCACCAACAGCATGCACAACGACCGAGCCGGCAAAGTCATGGAAGCCAGCACCAAACTGCGCTTCCAACCAGCCCTGGAAGCCAAAATTGCCATTCCAGACAATGCCTTCAAAGAACGGATACACCACGCCAACAATCAGCAACGAGGCGCATAGCTGCGGCGCAAACTTGGCACGCTCGGCAATACCGCCGGAGATGATCGCCGGAATGGCGGCGGCAAAGGTCATCAGAAAGAAGAACTTCACCAGCGCATACCCGTTGTTTTGGGCCAAGGTTGCCGCATCGGAAAAGAAGGTTGCGCCATAGGCAATCCAGTAGCCGACGAAGAAATAGGCAAGGCACGAAATTGCAAAATCACTGATGATCTTGGACAGTGCATTGACCTGGTTCTTTTGCCGAACCGTACCCACTTCTAGAAATGCAAAGCCAGCGTGCATGGCCAGAACCATGATCGCGCCCATCAGAATGAACAGGGTGTTTGCACCGTGGATCAGGGTTTCCACAGCGCTGTTAAGGTTTTCCATTCAAGCAGCCTCTATCAAATCAGAAAAATGCACCCGTTACGTGCGCAAAACCAAATATCGAACCAATCCAGTGCACATCGAATTTTCCGATGGAGATGGACCTGTCGAGCGCGCACGCCGAGCAATCTGAAATAATTTTTATTTTTCAAATAGTTGTATGCCAGTTTCGACCAAGGACCGATAAAGTCAGCACCAAATTGATGCAACAGAAAAGACATAACTCCCTGCAATAGTGCAATCGTCATACCAAAAGTGCAGAATCATGCACTGAAAGCGCACAATGACAGTGTTGTGACAGCGAGAAGCTGGCCCGACATCCGTAAACCGGCTGTTACAGGTGGTTTGGCTATAATCTTGCATACCATCAGCGCTCGATGTCCCGACCCCGGAGAAGAACGTGTTTACTGGACAGCCACTGCCCTACTTCCAACCCCTGATCGATACTGCAACAGGCCGTATCGCCGGCTACGAGGCGCTGGCACGCCTGCGCGACGATGAGGGCAACATCTGCAGTGCTGGTCCGCTGTTTACCGACCCGGAGGTCTCCCAGGCTGAATTGCTGGAGCTGGACCGCAGTATTCGTCGCCAGGCCCTTGAACGCTTTCGCGACACCCCCGAGGGGTTCCTCAGCCTGAACATCTCTCCGGCCTGGGTCAGTCAGTTGGAGCCAGGCCAGCCGTTGCCTAGCCTGCAGCTACTGGAAGAGCTGGGGCTGCCAACCGATCAAATCGTCTTCGAGATCACCGAGCTGCAAGGCAGTATCGAGCAGCTGCGGGATGTGGTGCAGCGCTACCGCGCAGCGGGTATTCGCATTGCGATTGATGACTTTGGCGCCGGTTACTCAATGCTTGATCGGGTGCTGGCTCTGGAACCGGATATCCTCAAGCTGGACATCCAGCTGTTCCGCCAGGCCGCGGCAGGCAACAGCAACAGCGGCGACTTTGTCCGCGCGCTTGCGCTGATGGCAGAAAAGAGCGGCTGCTGGATCATTGCCGAAGGGGTAGAGACTGAACAGGAGCTGCACTTCGCGCTGGAATGCGGCGCCCGCTACGTGCAGGGTTATCTGTTTGGCCGCCCGGAAGAGAACTTTCTGCCCAGCGATGCCGTGCAACAACAGTTTTCAACCATGCGCGACCACTACGTGCATGCCAAGTTGGCCGAGCGCGAGAAGTTGGCGGGCCTGCGAACGTCGCTGGCCGAGCTGTTCGCCGAGCTGCGCCTGTGGCTCAGTCGCGGCGCCCTGCCTGCACATCTGCCCAACCCGCGGAACTATCCCTGGCTGCTGCGCTGCTTCCTGTGCGACGCCGAAGGCACACAGATCTCACCCAACTTCGATTGGCGCGGTGACGCCTGGCACACCGACCCTCGCTACCTTGATCACAACTGGTCATGGCGGCCGTACTTCTATCAGATTCTCGCTGAAGCTGGCGAAGACAGCCGCGTGATCCTATCGAACCGCTACCGAGACGCCACGACCAACCAGTATTGCATGACCTCAGGGCTGTTCATCGATGACAGCCGCCACCTGCTGCTGGTCGACATCGACACGTCATTCCTCTGACCGCCGTTCACTGCCGCTCACGCGGCAGTGAAAGCACCACCAGAAGGCCGCCCTCAGGTGCCTGCTCCAGTCCGAGGGTTCCCTGATAGGCAGCGACAAGATCACGCACGATGGCCAGACCAAGGCCATGTCCCGGCGCTTGCTGGTCCAGCCGAGTGCCACGCCCCAGCACCTGTTCGCGTGCAGCGTCATCAATACCAGGGCCGTCATCAGCCACCTCCAGCCGCAGCTGCTCAGCATCCAGCTGCCAGCTCAGCCGGACTCTGGAGGCCGCCCACTTGCAGGCGTTATCCAGCAGATTGCCCAACAGCTCAAGCATGTCCTCTCGATCAAATGGCCAACGCGCCTCTGAATCACCGTCAAGCGTTACCGTAGGTGTGCTCGGGTAAAGGCTGGCCAGCGTCTGCACCAGCGCGGGCAGGTCTGTAGCGGGGTCAAAGCGCTGACCGCGTGACTGATCCGGCGCCAACCGAGCACGCTGCAGACTGCGCTCCAGCTGGCCACGCATACTTTGAAGCTGCTGTTGCAGTTCCGCCAGTTGGTCCGCCGGCAATCGCTCAGCGAGACTGTCGAGACGGCTCTCAATAACCGCCAGCGGGGTTTTCAGCGCATGACCAAGATCACCCGCACTATTGCGCGCACGTGTCAGCAACGCCTCGATCTGTCGCCCCAGATGGTTGATCTCAGCAACCAGCGGCTGTAATTCGTCCGGCACCTGCTCGGTCAGTTGCAGTCGCTCGCCGCTGCGCCACTCGGCCAGCTCCTGCTGCACCCGCCGCAGTGGCAAAAGCGAACGACGTAACAGCCATTGCTGCAGCAGTACCGCAAGCAGAATCACTGCCACCGCCAATCCGCTGATCCACCAGCTGGCCCGCCGGAACTCGCTGAGCAGCGGTTGGTAGTCGACGGCAACACTGATGGTCACCAGCTCACCCGCCTTGCGATACTGGCCAGACCAAACCAAAAGCTGCTGGCCCTGCGGCCCCTGTAACAGCTCACCTTGCAGGCCGTCGCCGGATAGAGGCAAACGGTGATCCCAGAGTGAGCGGGAACGCCATTTCTCCCGCCCCTGCACCACGAAGTAGCGCCCGGAATAGGGCCTGCGGTAATCCGGGTCGACCTTATCCATGTCGAGATAAAGGCCGTCGCTGCCTTCCGTCAAGGCGGCCAGCAAGCTGTCGGTCTCGCGCTGCAGCAACAGTGTGATGTAGTTGCGCTGGGCCCGGTCATACAACCAGGCGCTGCCTTGCACAATCAGCAGCACACTGCATAGCAGCAGAGGCACCAGAGTCACCGCCAGCCGGCGACTGATTGACCGCATCACGCCACTCCGACCAGAACGTAGCCCTGGCCGCGGCGGGTTTCGATAGCCTCACGCCCAAGCTTGCGACGCAGGTGGTTTATCAACACTTCGATGACATTGGAATCGCGCTCGTCCTCATAGTCGTACAGGTGCTCTGCCAGCCGCGTCTTGGACAGCACCTTGCCCGGATTCAGCATGAAGTAACGCAGCAGCTTGAACTCACTGGCCGACAGACTGATCGGTTCAGCTGTGCCCAAGGTCACCTGCTGGTGGGCTTCATCCAGCCGCAGACCAGCCGCAGTCAGCAGCGCTTGTGGCTCACGACCGTGCGCACGACGCAGCAGAGCCTGCACCCGTAGCAGCAGCTCTTCGTTGTGAAACGGCTTGGTCAGGTAGTCATCCGCGCCAGCTTGCAGACCCTCGACTCGCTCGGTCCAGCGGCTGCGCGCCGTCAGAATCAGCACCGGCAGGGTGCTACCGGCAGCACGCCAACGGCGCAGTACCTCCAGGCCATCCAGGCCGGGCAGTCCCAGATCCAGAATGGCCAGGTCGTAAGGCTCCTGCTCACCCAGCAGCGCTGCATCGCGACCGTCTGTGCGCCAATCCACCGCGTAACCCGCGCGCTTGAGCACCGTATTCAGGCTGTCTGCCAACGCGACATTGTCCTCAACCAGCAGCAGCCGCATCAGTCAGTCGTCCTCTTCCACATCGAGCAGCTCTCCGCTGACCGCGTCATATTCCAGTTCCATGATCCGTCGATCACGGGTCACGACTTCCAGTTCATAGATAAAACGCCCGTCATCGAGTTCCAGTTCGGCCTCCAGAAAGTGGCCGGGAAATCGCATCAGGGCGTCTTCGATAAGTTGTGGCAGCGGCAGAATACGCCCCTGCTCTGTCAGCAACAGCACCTCGTCCTGACTGAGGTCCCGCGCTGCTGCCACAGCGGGCAGCAGCGCCAGAGAACTTAACAGCAGGGCTGACAGGAACGACCTGTCAGTCGTCGCGACGGTGTTCGAGCACGTCGCCATTGGACGCATCCAGGTCAATATCCCACTCCTGCCCTTCGGCATCGCGGATTTCGACTTCGTAGACATAACGGCCATAGTGCTTATCCAGATCGGTGTCAGTGATGGTACCCGGCTGTACCGACAACGCCTTTTCGTTCAGGCTTTCCAAGGATTGAATGGTACCCTGTTCTACCAGCGTACCGACTTCATCCATACGCACATCGTCATCAGCCAGCAGCGCAGAGCTGCCAAGAGCCAGGATGGCAGAACAGGACAGGGCGACAAGTTGTTTGTACATGTTGATTTCCTCCGTTGCGTTTAGACAGTTTCAGACTATAGCGTTGAGCTGAAACCAACCTTAAAATTGGTCGCGCACTCTAAGGGACTCTGTACCACATGACAGCTATTCATGTTTCTGCTCCGGCATTGACGCTCCGGGCAGGACACCGTGCCATCGAGCATATCCGCGCAAACGGCCTGCAGCCAGCAGACGTACACATGATTCCGGGCGCCGCCGGAGGCCCCAAGGCACTGGGTATTCAAGGGCTGGATCTGGCGCTGTTTGGCGAATGGTTGCCCAGGGCGCCGCAACCACGCAGCCTGATCGGCGCGTCCATCGGCAGTTGGCGTTTCGCCAGCGCCTGCATGCCTGACCCGGTGCATACCCTGCGCCAGCTCGGCGAGCTGTATACCGCCATGCGCTTCCCTAAGGGTGTGACCATCCAGACCATCAGCGCCGCCTGCGGCGAGATGATTGATGAGTTGCTGCAAGGTCAGTTCGAGGCCATCCTCAGCAACCCCAATTACCGTCTCAACATCGTTGTCGTAAAGAGTCTTGGCCTGCTGCGTCACGATTCCCGCGCCCGCCTCGCGCTCGGACTCGGCGGCGTGATCGGCGCCAACCTGCTGGGTCGCCGTCACCTTGGTCGCTTCTTCGAGCGGGTGATCCTGCACGACCCGCGGCAGTTGCCGGAGCTGGAAGAGTTGCATGACTTCACCAGCGCACATGTCGAGCTGACTCCCGATAACCTGCGCTCGGCGCTGCTGGCGTCCGGATCCATTCCGATGGTGATGGAAGCGGTGCGCGAGATTCCCGGTGCCGCGCCCGGTGTATACCGCGATGGCGGCCTGCTCGACTATCACCTCGACCTGCCTTACACCGCACCCGGCGTTATTCTCTATCCGCACTTCATCGATCGTGTGGTGCCCGGCTGGTTTGACAAGACCATTCCCTGGCGCAAGCACAACGCCCAGCAACTGCGAGACGTACTGCTGCTAGCGCCCTCACCCGAGTATCTGGAACGCCTGCCCCACCGCAAGCTGCCGGACCGCAAGGACTTCAACCGCTACGTGTATGACAACGACGGCCGCGAGAAGTACTGGCGCAAGGCAATGAGCGAAAGCCAACGCATGGGCGACGAGTTCCTCGAACTGGCCGATTCCGGACGCCTGATCGACCGACTCAAACCGCTGTGAGCCAACCGCACGAGGCTATGCCCTGCCCGCTCTGCGCGGCACCTGCTCACTGGCTGCTGGATGACCGCAAGCGCAGCTACTGGCAGTGCGAAAAGTGCCTGATGGTGCATGTACCAAAACGCTGGCAGCTGAGCGCCGAGCAGGAAAAGGCCGAGTACGATCGCCACGAGAATCACCCCGACGATCCGGGCTACCGACGTTTTCTCTCCCGGCTGGCCGAGCCGCTACTGCAGCGTCTGCCAGCCGCCAGCAGTGGACTCGATTTCGGCTGCGGCCCAGGCCCCGCGCTGGCCATGATGCTGCGCGAGCACGGCCATCAGGTTGCCCTGCACGATCTCTACTACCATCCCAACCCCGCGGCCCTGCGCCAGCAATGGGATTTCATCACCGCAACCGAGGTAGTCGAGCATCTGGCCGCTCCGCGTGAGGTGCTTGAGCAGCTGTGGCAGTGCCTGAAACCAGGTGGCTGGCTCGGCCTGATGACCAAGCGGGTCAGCAACCCCGAGGCCTTCAGGACCTGGCACTACAAGAGCGACCCGACCCACATCAGTTTTTTCAGCGAACAGAGTTTCCGCTGGCTGGCGACGCGGTGGCAGGCAGAGCTGGAGGTGATCGGCGCGGATGTGGTGCTGCTACGTAAGCCGATGCTCAACGCGGGCTGAAGCACTCAGTAAATCCCTGCGGGTCCGCCTGAAAGGCACGAATGCACGTCTGGCAGACGCACACGCGGTTGCGCAGCGCGGCCGGCACCAGTACCAACATGGCTTTAGGCACCTGCAACGTAAAACACCAGCAGGCACCGCTGTCCGCTGTACAGGCGTTGCTACCGCCGCAGAATGGACACGCACCGGAGTTAGCGTTGCCACTCATTAGCGAGCCACACCGTTGACCGGCCCGGTCGGGCTGGGGCAAAAGCACGCCGCGTTACGTGGCAGAGGCGCAGCCAGGTGGCAGGCGCCGATCGGCGTCGCACAAGCACTGGCCGGCAGATACGGAGTGAAATCAAAGGGTACTCCTGCACAACGGGCAACGGTCTGTGCGCGTTCAAGCCCGGATGGATAGTTGCCCTGCATCAGCGGCCCCTGACTGGCGAACTGGTGGATAGTACGATTCAGGTCGGCGTACTCACGGGTCTGTGACAACGCTGCCGCTGCCCAACAGTCAGCTTCCAGCTCCTGCGCCCGGGTAGCCCAGAACTGCTGAGTCCGAAACCACATCCCCTGCGGCGTCACATGGCCGCTGCGGTGGTGACCACACTCATGGGCCAGGGTAAATACGCGGGACATCGTCCAGTTCGCCATGATGCCCGGATCGGCATAGATAACCGGCCCCTGAGCATCCATCGCCGCGGAAGCCATCTGTGGATTGGGCGTCACAATGACGCGGATACCGCAAAAGGCATCCCAACCGGCAAACATCGCTTGCGCCTGCGCTCCGCCGGCGAGCAGAACAAACAACACAATCCAGACAAGTTTGCCAGCCATCCCTGACGCCTCGATTCAGCGAGCCAAGCGGCTCAACAGGTTGTTCTTCACCGCCGGCCATTCGCTGGCGATGATCGAGTAGACCACCGTATCGCGAATCGACCCGTCCGCCAGAATCTGATGGCTGCGCAGCACGCCATCCTGTTTGGCCCCCAGACGCTCTATCGCGGCTCTTGATGCCTGATTGAAGAAATGCGTACGAAATTCGACTGCGATGGCCCCTGCGTTCTCGAACAGATGCCCCAATAAGAGTAGCTTGCTTTCGGTATTGATCGGGGTACGCCTGGCTGCATCGGCATACCAGGTGTAACCAATCAACGCGCGACGATTGACGGTATCGACATCATAGTAACGGGTACAACCCACAATCTCTCCACTGGCCAGACTCCGCACCGCATAGGCAAGATTGCCCTGCTCTGCGCCCAGCATCGCCCGCTCGACGTATTCAGGCATCGCAGCAGGCTCAGGCACGCTGGCATACCAGAGCTTCCAGCCCTCACCGTCGGTCACCGCCTGCTGCAGCGCAGCGGTATGCTCCCGCTGAAGGGGCTCAAGTAACACATGCTGACCCTGCAACGGGCCCGAAGGAATAAACATGCAAACTCCCGAAAGACGGATCAGCGGCTGCCGATAACCCGGCGAGCGCCCTTGAACGAGCGCTGCCAGAAAGAGGAATCCAGCTCATCGACCCGCACGACACCACCGGTGCTGGGCGCATGCAGGAAGCGCCCCTCGCCGATGTAGATGCCTGCATGGTTGACCCTGCCGCCGTTCATTGCAAACAACACCAGATCGCCCGGCGCCAGCGCATTCTCTGGCGGCCTGGAGACCTTCATGTTGTAGAGATCAGACGTCGTGCGCGGCAGGCTGACACCGGTTGCTTCGCGGTAGACGTACTGGATCAGGCCGCTGCAGTCGAAGCCGGTCGAAGGCGACGTGCCGCCCCAGCGGTAGGGCGTGCCAACCAGACTGAAGGCCTGAAATACCACATCGTTGCGTGCCACTTCATCGCTGTCAGGCAGCGACTGAACCGGGGTTGGCAAGGAGACGCTGACCGGCGCCTTGGGCGCACTGGAGCACCCTGCCAATAATGCAGCAACAAGCAATGTCAGCAGTCCAGCGAGCCGCATCCGGCCACCTCCAGCACAGGGGTTCTGATCAAAAAATGCACCGGGAACGACCCGAGGTCAAGAATTTACTTTAACTTCATATGGCAAGCGATCAGCTTTTATGAAGATTCAGTGATTTACTGTGAGCGCCAGCATCATTGATAACTGACACAGTGGCCTGCCGCTTTCAGAATGCCACTGGTTGAACGCCGCCTGTGCCGCGGCCTGATCCCGCTGACTGGTCGGCGCCTTGTCGATAATGCCCTGCGCCTTGAGCGCGGCAACCACGTCATCGGTGGCAACCCAGGTATCCTTGCCGACCATTCGCAGCAACCGCGGTGCCGACTGGCCGCCAAGCTGGGCGCCGCGCTTGGCCAGCAACCGCCAGAGGCCAATGATGTCCTCAACCGGCCAATCGGCGATCAGGTTACCGACCGAGCCATACTCGGCGCGCAGATCGAGCACCAGTTGGGCATTGCGCGGCACACTCCGCAGCTTGCCCAAGTGACGGATGATCCGAGTATCAACCATCAAACGCTCAAGGTGCTCAGCACTCATCAGCACCACTTTTTCCGGATCGAAGCCGAAGAACACCTCTTCAAAAGCGGGCCATTTGGCATCGACCAGACTGTGCTTGAGGCCTGCCCGAAAGACACGCAAGGCGATCAGTGAAAGATAGCGGTCATCGCTGATCGCACGTAGCTGCTCGGCCGCCTTCGGCTGCGGCAAACGGGCTTCCAGTGCCTCGGCAGAACCAAAACGGTTGAGGCAATACTCGTGCAACCAGCGGTAATCCTGCATCGGCTAATCCTGAAATCAGAGGTTCATTACATTCAGGACGCGGGAAGCGGCCTGCTCGTCGATACGCAGGCCAGCAAAATCAAAGAGCGCGGTGTCGGCCAGCTGCGACGGCTGGACATTCTTCAGGGCGCGAAAGATATTCTCAACCCGCCCCGGGTTAGCCTTCTCCCAGCCCTGCAGCATGTCCTTGACCACCTTGCGCTGCAGATTTTCCTGCGAGCCACACAGATTGCACGGAATGATCGGGAAGTTCTGCAGAGTCGCGTAGGATTCGATATCCGCTTCGTTGCAGTACGAGAGCGGGCGAATCACCACGTTGCGACCGTCGTCCGAGCGCAGCTTTGGCGGCATCGCCTTGAGATTGCCGCCAAAGAACATGTTGAGGAAGAAGGTCTCAACGATGTCGTCGCGGTGATGCCCGAGTGCCATCTTGGTCGCACCGATCTCGTCGGCGAAGGTGTAGAGGTTGCCCCGGCGCAGGCGCGAGCATAGCGAACAGGTCGTCTTGCCCTCCGGAATCTTCTCCTTGACGATCGAATAGGTATCGCGTTCGAGGATGTGATACGGCACGCCAATGCTGTCCAGATAGGCGGGCAGCACCTCTTCCGGAAAACCCGGCTGCTTCTGGTCCATGTTAACCGCCACCAGCTCGAACTTGATCGGCGCGACCTTCTGCAGGTACAGCAGCATGTCGAGCATGGTGTAGCTGTCCTTGCCGCCGGACAGGCAGACCATCACCTTGTCGCCGTCCTCGATCATGTTGTAATCGGTCACTGCTTCGGCAGTCAGGCGACGCAGACGTTTCTGCAGTTTGTTCTGGTTGACGCTCAGGTGGCTCATGGACGGGGTACCGGCTCGGCAAAAACGCGCATTCTACTGAAATCTGCTGTACATAAAAACAACAACCCCCGACAGCAGCGCTGACGGGGGTTGTTGCTGGCTCAGGCAGGCCGGATCGATCAGCGCAGGTAGACAGGCCCTACGCCGAAGCCCCAGAAGATCACCGAGGTAGCGATCATGGCGACCAGCACCACGAGCCCAACCGCGAGTACGGAGCTTGAGAACAGAAATCCCTCATCACTGGGGATGTCCATGAAAATGGGAATGCCCTGATACAGCAGATAGACCGTGTAGGAAATCGCAGCAGTCCCCACCAACATGCCCAGCCACAAACTCGGATAGAGCGCGGCGAGACCGGCAACAAACAAAGGCGTAGCGGTGTAGGCCGCAAAGATCACACAGTCGTTGAAACTCGGGCTAGCATCATAGGTACGCGCCATCCAGTGAATGAAGGCGCCCATCACGGCAACGCCAGCCAGCATCGCAACGTAGGACAGTACCGTCAGTTGCAGCGCACTGGCCTGCGTCAGTTTGACGGCGTCTTCCGTGCCGATCGCCCACCCCACCTGGGTGGTGCCAATATAAGCTGAGACGACCGGAATGGCGGCTAACACCAGCACGTGGGTAAGATACATGTGCCCAATGCTTTCGTCCTCGCCCTTGATTTCTTTCCACTCCTCGTCGGGATGAGTGAACAGCCCCACTACGTGATGGATCATGGTCTGACCTCCTAATTATTATTCGCCTCCGCGCAGCATCCGCCGCCGGAGAGGGCGGACGCGGGTCTTCCCCGGGCCCTGACTTGACTATAGTCAAAAAGCGTTTGAAGTAAGCGGGTTTGCTTAGAGAGATTGGCGACTTCAGTTTTTGCCGTAATAGCGTTGCAGAATTAGCATCGCCTGATTGATCTCCTGCGCGCGAGCGGTACTGCCGCCGCGATCAGGGTGGTGCTGACTGAGTAGCCGCCGGTACTGGCGTCGACACGCCGCAGCGTCAGCGCCCTCATCGAGTTCAAGTACAGCCAGCGCGGCGCTGACCTCGGGTTCGGAAACGCTGACCCGGCCCCGCCAGAAGCTGTCAATCAGCCGCTCCACATCATCCCGATTGGTATCGCGCCAGTGATCCCAGTCCAGGTAGTAGCGTCGCAGCGGATCATCGACCTGCAGCCCGGCCACACCCGGCAAGCGCGGTCGCAGCTGAATTTTCAATGCATGAATGTCCAGCACCAGCCCCTGCTGAGCCACCTGATCGGCCAGCCGATAGAGCTGATGAAACAGCAGAAAGTGCAATCGAAAGAGCTGCAGCGGATGGCGCAGCGCGCCGGGTTCGGCAAACAGCGACGCCGGAAACTCTGTCGCCAGCGCCTGCAGCAGCGCATATTCGCTCTGCCCGGCCGGATGAGCGTGCAGCAGCCGCAGCAACACATCATCAAAGTCCGCGGGTAAGAGCATGTCTGGGTGCAGTTCAATCATGGACCGAGTGTAACAGAGAGCCCTTTTCCGGCCGTTACTCGCTGTCATCACTTTGCCATCAGAACGACAATCTCCTGTCATCGCCATTACGTATCAATGTCATCTCCCTATAAACCAACAACAGGCAGTTGACGATGAAGAAATGGATGATGGCAGCGACCAGCGCCGCCCTGCTGGCAACCCTGGCTGGCTGCAAGAGCAGCAGTGATAACAACGACGCGCCCGCGGTGGTGACCCCCGAGAGCATCACGTTGAGTTACCTGGGCCGCTACAGTGCAGGCATCTTTGGCCAGAGTGCAGCCGAAATCCCGGCCTTCGACCCGGTCAATCAGCGCATTTTCATCGTCAACGCGCAAAAAGGCGCCGTCGACGTGCTCGACGCTGCAGATCCAACCAACCCGGCCCTGCTGCAGGAGCTGAACGTCGAGGCCATCACCCAGGGCGCGGTGGTCAACAGCATCGCTTACAAAGGCGGCTATCTGGCGGTCGCCGTTGAAGCGCCAACCAAAACCGACAACGGCTGGGTCGCCTTGTTTGACGCCACCAGCCTGGAAATGCTCGGCTATGAACAGGTCGGCGCCCAGCCGGACATGGTCGCCTTTACCCCGGATGGTCAGTACGTGCTGACCGCCAATGAAGGCGAACCGAACGATGACTACAGCGTTGATCCTGTCGGCTCCATCAGCATTCTGAGTGTCTCCGACGAAGGGCTGGTTCAAGTTCGCACCGCCGACTTCAGCGCCTTTAATGCCCAGGTCGATGCCCTGCGCAGTGCCGGGGTCCGCATCTACGGTCCGAATGCCAGCGTCGAGCAGGATCTGGAGCCCGAATACATCGCGATCTCCAGTGACAGCAGTACAGCCTGGGTATCACTGCAGGAAAACAACGCCCTGGCCAAGGTTGATATCGCCACGGCTACGGTCACCGACATCCTGCCACTGGGCTACAAAGACCATGGCCTGGAAGCAAACGGCCTGGACGTGAGTGACTCCGACGACGCCATCAATATTCAGAGCTGGCCAGGCGTGCTCGGCATGTATCAGCCCGACAGCATCGCTGCCTATGAGGTTGGCGGCGCAACCCTGCTCGTCACGGCCAACGAAGGCGACTCCCGCGCCTGGGGTGAAGATAACCAGGACTACTGGGACGGCGATGACAGCAAGGGCTTTGTCGAGGAGTTTCGCGTCAAGCATCTGGTTCACGCCAACGGTTTTGACCGTCGTGCTGGCGACGACCTGCCGCCGCAACTGCGCGCACTGGCCGCAGGCGCCCTGCTCAACCCGACCACCTTTGCCTACTGCGGTGCGACCACCGCTGATCCGGGCGACTGCCGTGCCGATGAAAACCTCGGGCGCCTGACCGTGGCCTGGACCGACGGCTACCGTAAGGACGTCAACGGCAATCCGGTACTGTTTGATGCCGCAGGCAACGAAAACCTCGCGGGTGACCGCCTGATGTACGACAACCTGTACGCTTACGGTGCCCGTTCGTTCTCAATCCGTGACGCCGACGGCCAACTGGTCTGGGATTCCGCCGACAAGATTGAACAGTACTTCGCCAGCGCAGAATGCATGCTCGGGGCCAACCGCGACATTCCCTGCACCGACTACTTCAATGCGACCCACGACGAAGGCGACACCTTCGACAACCGCAGCGATAACAAGGGGCCGGAACCGGAGGGCGTGACCGTCGGTAAGCTCGGCAACAAGACCTTCGCGTTCCTCGGTCTGGAGCGCGTCGGCGGCGTCATGGCCTGGGATATCACCGACCCGGCCGCCCCGTTCCTGGTTGATTACCTGAACACCCGCGAAGACTGGACGACGGAAGATCCGTCCACCGTGCTGGCCAACGCGGGCGACCTCGGGCCGGAAGGTCTGGTGTTTATCCCGGCGGAAGATTCACCGAACGGTGAGGCACTGCTGGTGATCGGCAACGAAGTCAGCGGCACCACCGCGGTCTATCAGGTCAATCAGGTTTTGAACTGAGTAGGCAAGGCCGGAGCATTCTGGCCACCGCAACACACCCTGCCGACCCGATATCCGGTCGGCAGGGCTGGCTTCAGGCCACCTCTCCTACTCCTTCCTGCAGCAGCAATTGGCCGTCCTGCCCCTGTCGCACCGCCTGCAGGAACTCATCACCCCAGCGACGAATATCGTTGTACTGCACCACGCCGAACAATTCGCGCAACCGTGCCAGGCGTTCTGCCTTGCCCAGCGTCAGACCGATATAGAGGGTATCGCGCAGGTCATGCGGATCATGCGGATTGGTCAAGAGCGCCCCATGCAGCTCCGCTGCCGCGCCAGCAAACTCCGACAACACCAGCACACCGCTGCCCTGACACAATCCCTGGGTCGCAACGTACTCCTTGGCAACCAGGTTGAGGCCGTCACGCAGCGGCGTGATCCACATCACGTCGGCCATCAGGTAGTAGGCCACCAGATCCTCGAACGGCACCGCGCGGTAGAAGAACTGCACCGGCGTCCAGCCAACTCGCGAAAAGCGCCCGTTGATACGACCAACCGCCTGCTCAATCTGGCTGATCAGCTCGTCGTAAATGGTCATCTCGCGGGCCGCTGGCACACAGATGGTAATCAGACTGACCTTGCCGACTAGCTCCGGGTGCGCCTCCAGCAACGCTTCAAAAGCCAGCAGCTTGGCGTAGGTACCCTTGGTGTAATCAAGCCGCTCAACCGACAACACAACGCGAATACCTTGCAACTGATCACGCAGCTCAGCGATCAGCTGTTGGCAGTGGTTGCTGTCGATCACATTCTGCACCCGGCCAATGTCCAGCCCGACCGGATGGGCACCCAGACCAATCTGCCGACCATGCACGCTGATGCGGGAGGTCATGCGATCCAGCCCAACCGCGCAACCATAGGTGAGATAACGCGGCGCACAGCCCCTCTCTTCCAGCACCTCCAGCGGTGCCACGCCACGGGCGACATCGACGAAGTTCTCCGCCTGACGGGGAATATGAAAACCGATGTAGTCACACTGCAGCAGGCTGCCGATGATCTCGCGCCGCCAGGGCAGCACGTTGAATACGTCGGCCGAGGGGAAGTAGGTGTGATGAAAAAAGGCGATATTCAGATCCGGGCGCAGCGGCCGCAGGAACGCCGGTACCATCCACAGGTTATAGTCATGCAGCCAGACTACGGCGCCCTCTGCCGCTTCCGCCGCCGTACGTTCGGCAAACAGGCGGTTGACCTTGAGGAATACCGCCCAGTCCTCCTCGCGGAACACCGCCCGTTCCCAGAAGGTGTGCAGCGTCGGCCAGAACGCTTCCTTGGAAAAGCGCTTGTAGAACACGTCCACATCGTCCTTGCTGAGCGCGACCCGCGCCGCCACCAGATTCGGGTAACGCTCGGCATCTACCTTGGTATGCACCTCGAAGGCCTCGCGCTGACGCGGGTCGTGAATCGACCAGGCCACCCAGGAGCCGGGCTGGTCGCCACCAAAAAAGCTCAGCAAGGTCGGCAGAATGCCATTGGGTGAGGTTGGCGGGCGGCGCACCAGCTTGCCATCCTCGATGACTTCTTCGTAGGGCAGACGGTGGTAGACCATCACTAGGTCCGCCTTGCCCTTGATCTCCAGATCCCGCAGTTCGGAATCCACCCCCAGCGGGCCAAGAAAGCCGAAGTGTGAGACCGCTTCCAGAATCCCGCCGCAACCACTCAAGCGCGCATGCAGCACTTTGGCCCGGTCGGCGGTGGCTTCCAACAGCCCTTGCTCGGACTCGCCAACACACACGCCCATGAAGCCCTGCTCGTACATCGACAGATCATTCAGGGTGTCGCCGGCCACCAGTACCCGTTCCATCGACTCACCAAGGTGCTCGACCAGCCGGCGCAGGGTGCTGCCTTTGTTGACGCCTAGGGGTAGGCAGTCGAGATACATGCCCGCCGAGAACAGCAGATCGCAGCCCAAATCGGCCGCCGCCTGTCGGACCCGATCGGTCACCGCGCCCGGTTCACAGAACCAGGAGCAGCGCCGCTGCTGCGGCACCTCCTGGCGATCCAACCCGGGGAACATCGCCATGCGCTGCGCCACAACCTGCTCTCCCGGCCAGCGCTGCTCAATCTCACTCTGAACCGGATAGACCGGCTGCAGCGTTTCACCATCGACCACGGTCGCACCCACATCACAGATGATGTAGTCCGGCCGTGGAATGGCGGGATCAGAGAGCAATGGCACCACGACCTCCAGCCCTCGCCCGGTCACGAACACCAGAGTGATACCTGGGTGTGCGTTGATCAGTTGATACAGGCGCTGCCGGTTGTCCGGATCGCCTGCCAGAAAGGTTCCATCAAGGTCGGTTGCCAACATCATGGGCATCATCTCCATCTTGCTGCTCGGATTCATCGCGGGCGACCTCCCGGCCGTCCACGGTTTGATTGCTGCCTGCTACCTCTTCACCACTTGCCTCTTCCAGCATCATTTCCAGTACCGCTGTCGACGTACGGACCATCGGCACCTGATGCGCCGCGCCATCAACGATGCGATCGTCGCCCTGGCGTAGCTGGCGCAAGGCATAGACGGCAATCAGTGAGAACATCAGGGCAAAGAACAAGGGCAGCGCCTGCGCCGCCGTGATGCCCATCAGGGCGCCAGCCAGCGCCGGCCCAACGGCCGCGCCAAGACCATGCAGCATCAGCAGCGCGGCGTTGCCTGAAAGAATATCTTCCTGGTGTAAATGATCGATCAGATGGGCCACCACCGCCGGGTAGACCGAAAAGGATCCGGCGCCGAAGATCGCCGCACCGACCAGCAGCCACAGTCCGAACGGACCAAGCAGCGCCATCAGCACCCCGCCCACCGCCGCTACGCTGGCGATAACCGCCAGCGCCCGACGTCGGTCGATGCTGTCGGACAGCCGTCCCATCGGCCACTGGGCCAGCGCCCCGGCAAGGATGACCAGCGAAACAAACCCGGCAATCTGCGCGGTGTCCATCTCCATGCGCGCGGCATAGACCGCCCCCAGCCCCCAGAACCCGCCCATACCGAGACCGGATAACACCGCGCCAGCGCAGGCCACCGGCGCGGCCTGCCAGAGGCGCTTGAGCGATAACGGTGGATTGTCCTGAATCAGCGGTTGCGAAAGCCGGGTCGCCGAAACGGGCATCACTGCCAGCACGATAAAGGTCGCCGCTACCGCAAACAGGGTAAAGGTCAGCGGGCTGTCCCAGTTCAGCATCTGCTGGGCCAGCGCCAGCGCACCAAGGTTGACCGCCATGTAGCAGGCAAACACCTGCCCGCGGCGCTCCGGCGGAGCCTGGGTATTCAGCCAGCTTTCGATCACAGTGTAGATACCCACCAGCGCGACACCGGTTATCACCCGCAGCAGCAACCAGAGGCCGGGTTGAATCCACAGCAGGTGAATTAGTACGCAGGCCGCTTCGGCGGCAGCGAGAAAGGTAAATGCACGCACATGCCCCATGCGCCGAATCAGCCGCGGACATAGCCAGGTGCCGAGAATGAACCCGGCGAAATAGGCTGAGCCGAGCAGGCCCAGAGTCTGATCACTGAATTGCTCGGCACTACCCCGCAAGGCCAGCAGGGTGTTGAGCAGTCCGGTACCCAGCAGCAGCAACGCTATGCCGCAGAGCAGTGCCGCAATGGGCAACAAAAGCCTGATCATGGAGCCGCGTCTCCCAAATGGTGGATCGGTTCCAGGCAGGGTATGTGGGTGCAAATAGGGGTCTTTCTGACCCGCGGATATTTATATTCAGCTGTAAACACCCTACCCCAATCCGCCCCCGATGACCAGCGCCGGGCTCAGGGTGACATTCGCCGGTTTGCGCGCCCGGACCATCGGGTTACACTCGTCGAAAGGTTCACCCGTTGAGACCCAGAGTTCCCTATGGCCACACTGAAAGATAACGTTCGCACACTCTGCACCCCGCTGCTGACACCGCTGGAAAAGGGTGATGCGCCCTTTCACTACGCCCCCAAGAGCCGCCTGATTCTGGTCATCATGTGCACGCTGTTCCTGACGATCGCCATCGGCCTGGCGGTGCTGCTGCCCTCCGGCAGCGATCCGTTCTTCATGCTTCCAGTCGCCGTGTTCGGCCTGATCGGTCTACTCGGGCTGCTGATCGCCTGGGTGGGTACTGATCGTGCCGTGTCCCGCCTGTGGAACAGCCGGCAAGGTTGAGTGCCATGAGTCGCAAGCAGCTACTGATCGTCGCCCATGCGCCCTCGCCTAATACCCGGCGACTGGCTGAAGCGGCGCTGCGCGGTGCCAGCCATGCCGATATCGAGCAGGTGGACGCGCGCTGGGTACCGCCGCTTGAGGCGCAACCTGACGACGTGCTGGCAGCCGATGCCATCCTGCTCGGGACCACGGAAAACCTCGGCTACATGAGCGGCGCGCTCAAGGACTTCTTCGACCGCTGCTACTACCCGGTGCTGGAGGAGAAACAGGGACTACCGTGCGCGCTATATATCCGCGCCGGGATGGATGGCACCGGCACGCGCCGCGCCGTCGAATCGATCGTGACCGGGCTGCGCTGGAACTGGGTACAGCAACCCCTGACCCTGCGCGGCGACTGGCAGGAGGAATTTGAGCAACAGGTGGAAGAACTGGGGCTGTATCTGGCTGCCGGTCTCGACAACGGGGTGTTCTGAGTCGATGGACCGTCTGATCGCCCGTACCGACGAGTGCTACCAGTTGGCCGAGCAGCACTTTCGCCGCCGTTTTCCGCGCCCAGACATTGAACTGGACTTGCGTGGTCAGCGCGCTGGCGTCGCCTATCTGGATCGCAACCTGCTGCGCTTTAACGGCCGCATGTACCGCGAAAACCAGGAGCACTTTCTGCAGCACACCGTGGCCCACGAGGTCGCGCACCTGATTGCCCATCAACTGTATGGCCACCGCATTCGCCCGCACGGGCGCGAGTGGCAGGGCTTGATGACCAGCCTGTTCGGCCTGCCGGCCAATCGCTGCCACAACTACGCGGTGCCCAGCCGCCGCGTCACCCGCTATCTGTATCGCTGTGCCTGCCCGGACCCGATGCCGTTTACCGCCCAGCGTCACGCCCGGGTGGCTCGCGGGTCGCGCTATCTGTGCCGCCGCTGCGGCAGCCAGCTGCACTTCACCGGCAGTCGTCAGCAGGGATAGCGTCTTCGGCCCTGCGCAGCACTTCCACATAGGGGCGCAGGCTATAACCGAGCTGTTGCTCCAGGCTGTCTGCCCATCGGCGCATTGCCGCTTGATCCAACGGCAATTCGCCGGCAGCAGGAATGAACAGAATGATGTTGCCCTCTTCCACTTCAGCCTGCAGATAGCGATCACCAAACAGCTTTTGCAGACGCTCTGCGGCATACGGTTTACCGGTGTGCCCTAGCTGCCACTGATTGACCACCATCAGGCCGCCCGGACGCAGTGCCTGGTGGCACTGTTCGAGAAAATCCATACGCAGCTGCAGCGCAGTAATCCCCCCTTCCATGTAAAGATCCAGCAGCACCAGATCGGCACTGGCCTGTTCACGCGGGACAACGTTTTCGGCGCTATCGATCAGTACCTCAAGCCGTGGGTCGTAAGGCAGACCAAACCAGCGCCGCGCCACCTCGACCACTCCTGGGCGCAGCTCCACGGCAGTAACCCGCCGGGGTTGCAGGTGGGCAAGCACCGCACTGACCAGCGACCCGCCGCCCAAACCGAGCGCCAGCGCCCGGTCGATGTCTTCGAGCCAGAATCCGGCCAACAACATGGCACGGGTATAGTCGTACTCCAGCCAGGCCGGGTCATCGATCAAGCCGCAACTTTGCTCAGTCGCTTCACCGAAATAGAGATACCGCAACTCACCCATCTCGCTCACCCTGATCAGGCCGAAATCATCCCGCAGGCGCGCGATTTCGCACTCCTGCTCGCCTGCCAAACGGCCACTGAACCATGCGCCGATCTGCTTGAAGCTGTCCAGAATCCCCATTGCTCGCCACTTCGCCCCTGTTGTCTGACGCTGTCACTATAGACGGCGCGCACAGTAGCAGTTTTGCTTCAGGTCTCGCGATTTTTTCCTCGTTCCTGCCGCCGAAAGCCGCGCGCACGCATTGAGCCCAATGCCCAAGAGCGCCTAAAATCACGGCGCGGACCGCGCCTTGCCAACCATCCAATCCCTCTCAGGTACACCACCATGCATGAACCGGGCAGCATCCTGCAGGTTGTAGTTGTGCTCCTGCTGGCCACTGTGATTGCCGTACCACTGGCCAAGCGGCTGCGACTCGGCGCGGTGATCGGCTATCTGGCCGCGGGCGTGGTCATCGGGCCCGGCGCACTTGACCTGATTGCCCACCCCGAAGGCATGAGCCATGTGTCTGAACTGGGTGTCGTGCTGCTGCTGTTCATCATCGGTCTTGAGCTGTCGCCCAAGCGGCTCTGGGTCATGCGCCGCGCAGTCTTTGGTACCGGGCTGGCACAGGTATTGATCTGTGCTAGCGTCATGGGACTACTGGCCTGGCTGGTGTTTGAACAGGCCTTCAAGACCGCACTGATTCTCGGCCTTGGCCTAGCTCTCTCCTCCACTGCCTTTGGCTTGCAGCTGCTGGCCGAACGCCGCGAGCTGAACACACCGCACGGTCGGCAGGCCTTTGCGGTTTTGCTGTTTCAGGATATTGCCGCTATTCCATTGATCGCGCTGATTCCCTTGCTGGGTGATCAGGCTAGCGGCGCAGGCGACGGCAGTGCCCTGCTGCAAACGGGCAAGGTGCTGGGCAGCATCGCAGTCATCGTCATCGGCGGCCGCTATCTGCTGCGCCCCCTGTTTCGAGTGGTAGCTCGCACCGGGCTACAGGAAGTATCGACCGCCACCGCGTTGCTAGTGGTGATCGGCACCGCCTGGCTGATGGAGCGGGTGGGCGTTTCCATGGCACTGGGAGCCTTTCTGGCTGGCCTGCTGTTGGCCGACTCGGAATACCGGCACGAGCTGGAATCGCAGATTGAGCCGTTCAAGGGCTTGCTGCTGGGCCTGTTTTTCATCACCGTCGGTATGCAGGCGGACCTCTCGTTGCTGGCCAGTAGCGGCGCCCAGGTGGCACTGCTGACCGGCATGATCATCGGTTTGAAGCTGCCGCTGATCTACCTTGTTGGCAGCCAGATTGCCCAGCTCGACAAGGGCAGTGCGCTGCGTCTTGGACTGATTCTAGCGGCTGGCGGCGAATTCGCCTTCGTGGTCTTTCAGCTCGCGGCCGAGCATCAACTGCTGAGCCCGCCCCTGCACGGTATGCTGGTGCTGGCAATCACTCTGTCGATGGCCGCAACACCGCTGCTGATTCTGGGCCTGTCATTGCTAATCAAGCCATCCGCCGCCCCTCGGAAACCGGTTCCCCCCGAGTATGAGCAGATCGAATCGAACAGCCCGCGGGTGGTGATCTCCGGCATGGGCCGCATGGGCCAGGTCATCGCCCGTATGATGCGCGCCCAGCGGGTACCCTACGTGGCGCTCGATACCTCGGTCGACAGCATCGACATGTCACGCAGTCTCAGCGCTGACATGCCGATCTTTTACGGCGACCCGCTGCGACCGGATATTCTCCGTGCCGCCCAGGTCGACAAGGCGCAGTTCTTTATCATCACCAGCAGCGATCCCGAGATTACGCTGCGCACGGCAGAGACCGTGCGTCGTCTCTACCCGAACATCACCATCATCGCCAGGGCCCGGAACCGCCAGCACGTGCATAGGCTGATCGACCTTGGCGTGCTGGCGGTGCGGGAAACCTTCCATTCCAGCCTGGAAATGAGCCGCCAGATTCTGACCGGCATGGGCCTCAGCCCTGAGCAGGCAGACTCGCGCATCGCCCGCTTCCGTCGCCATGATGAAAGCGTGCTGGCAGCTCAGCATAAAGTTTACGACGACGCCGCCGCGGTCATGCAAACCGCGCGGCAATCCCGCGCCGAGCTGGAAACCCTGTTCGATTCTGACCGTATTGAAGTCAACAGTGTGCAGGACGCTGTCGCACGCGGAGCAGAGGCTCCGTGACCGGCCGACAGTCCGGTCTGTTATCGGAACGCGATAGCCCCTAGAATGCGCGGCTAACTCAGGAGCAATTACATGGCCGACATCGGGCGATTCAACAAACTGCAGATCATCAAGCAGGCCAGCTTCGGGCTGTACCTGGACGGCGGTGAAGACGGCGAGATCCTGCTGCCCAACCGCTACGTACCGAAGGACCAGCCCACCGAGGTCGGCGACTGGCTGCGGGTGTTTGTCTACTTCGACAGCGAGGATCGCATCATTGCGACTACCGTCCGCCCGCGGGCACAGGTCGGCGAGTTCGCCAACCTCAAGGTGGTTGCCCGCAACCAGGTCGGCCTGTTCCTCGACTGGGGCCTGCCCAAGGATGTGTTGCTGCCCTTCGCCGAGCTGAAGAAGCCGCTGGAGGAAGGCCAGTACTGCGTCGCCTACCTGTACCTCGACAAGCACACCAGCCGCGTGCTGGCGACCACCCGGCTAGATCGCTACCTGGACAAAACCCCGGCCCGCTACAAGGTCGGCGACGCGGTCAACCTGTTGCTGGTCGAGCGCACGGATCTGGGCTACAAGGCCATTATCAACAGCGAACACTGGGGCTTACTGCACCGCAACGAAGCGTTCAGACCGGTCAAGCTGGGCCGCAAAGAGCAAGGCTACATTCGCGAGATTCGCCCGGACGGCAAGATCAACCTCAGCCTGCAACCGGTTGGTGGCCAGGCAGCAGACCTGCTCCAGCAACAGATTCTCGAACGCCTGCACGCCAATGACGGCCAGCTCGCGCTGAGCGACCGCAGCAGCCCTGAAGCCATCAGCGACGCTTTCAGCGTCAGCAAGAGCAACTTCAAGAAGGCCATTGGCGGCCTGCTGAAAAAGGGCCTGATTTTGATCCATCCTGACCGTATCGAACTGTCCAGGGGCGACGAAGACTGACCCGCGGATTCTGCCCTGCACACGCAGGGCAGATCACCTGCCCCGTCCCCATCAACAACCTCCCAGCCCTTGCTCTGATACCATCCAGCCCTTCCGCCCGATCTCAACACCCTACAAACGGTCATCATTCCTTCGTGGTCCTGTCACGTTGACTCGCTAGTCTCGCGTTCTCCGCGCACGACAGCCGCACGCCACTGACCATTCCCGATACAAGGATGAACTGATGACCAACTGGAAAACGCTATCAGCGGTGCTGCTCAGCAGCGCCATGCTCACCGCCTGCAAATCATCCAGCGACAACAACGAACCAGCAGTAACACCGCAACAAGAGCTCGCCGCGCGGCTAGCGGAGTTCCCGCAGGAGGGCGTTGAGCTGCCCTTCAGCGTACTGCGCGATGACCTGATCGACGGCAAGACCATGGCTCCGTTCGAGGTGCGTAACGGTGGCTACGGCTCCGCCATGACTGCGCACCCGAGCAACCTGGGTGAGTTTTACGCCATGACCGACCGCGGCCCCAACGCGGACTTTGTGGGTGGCGCCTACGGCTCTGGCAAGTCATTCCCGGTCGCCGATTACACACCGCGCATCGGTCACTTCCGTATCACCGCCAGCGGCGGTGTCGAGCAGTTGGCAACCATCCTGCTCAAACGCCCGGACGGCACCCTGATCACAGGCCTGCCCAACACCTCGGCGCTGGGCGGCACTGGTGAAACCCCCTACAACCCGGATGGCACGCCGATTGTGGTTGACCCCACGCAGCCCTACGATGCAACAACCAACCCGATCAAGCTGGACGATTATGGTCTGGATGGCGAAGGGCTGGTGGCACTGCGCGACGGCAGCTTCTGGGCCAGTGACGAATACGGCCCACATATGGTTCACTTCGATGCCGAAGGCCGCGAAATCGACCGTATCAACCCGTTTACGGCAGATACGCGCACCCGCATCAACCTGCCGGCAGAGTATGCCTATCGCCGCGCCAACCGCGGCATGGAAGGTCTTGCGATCACCCCGGACGAGAAAACCCTGGTCGGCCTGATGCAATCCACCATGGATCTGCCGACCAAGGCCGTGCGCGCGCAGACCATCACCCGCATTGTCACAGTGAATCTTGAGACCGGCGAGATCGGCCAGTATCTGTATCAGCAAGAGAAAGCCGCCAACTCCAACTCGGAAATGGTCGGCCTCAGCAATACCGACTTTCTGGTGCTCGAGCGCGATGGCAGTTTCCTCTACGGTGGACCTAAGGGTGCTGCCGGCGTCACCCCGAATGCGCAGAAACAGGTATACCGCATCGATCTGTCCACCGGCACCAACCTGGAAACTGTCACGCTGCAGGCCGGCATGGTGCAGGACCCGGATCTGGGGCTGACCATCAACGGCAAGACACTGGAGCAAGTCGTCCTCGATGGCGGCTGGGACGCCCTGGCCACTGTCGGTATCTACCCGGTAAACAAGACCCTGCTATTGGACATGGTTGTCGAAGCCAACTACCCGCACGACAAGATGGAAGGCCTGTGGCGCATTGATGAAGGTCACCTGGGTATTCTCAACGACGATGACTTTGCCACCTGGTCCACCGGCGGTGTGCTGGAGCAGAAGATGCTGGATGCAGCGACCATAGATGCAGGTCGTCTGTACATTCGTGAAGCGGATCTGTCGGTCGATTGAACCACGGATTTGATATGTACACAGGACAGCGGCCTGCCCGGCCGCCTGTCCTGGTGCAGCGCTAACGCATTCAAGCCGCCTGATGGAACGCCCGGTACTGCCCCGGCGTCAGCGCCGTGCGCAGCTTGAAGTGGCGCTGAAAATGCGCCTGATCGGCAAACCCAAGATCCAGCGCCAGATGGTTGAGGCTCACCGGTTCGGCCCGTAACCGCGCCCGCGCCTGCTTGATTCGTTCATCCAGCTGGAAGGCATGGGGTGCCTGCCCGTACAGACGCTTGAAACCGCGAATCAGTTGATAACGGTTAAGCTCCGCCGCCTCGGCCAGTTCATCAAGCTGCAGGTTGCAACCAAGACGATCCATGATCAGCTCCCTCGCCCGCAGCAGCCCGTCCTGGTGTAGGGTATTCGCGTTTTCCTGCGGGTAAGCAAACAGGGGCTGCAACAGCTCGATCAGTCGCCCTTCTGCCTCCAAAGCACCATCACTGCGCTGCAAGCTGGCAAATAATTCATCAAACTCGGCACGCGCGGTGGCGCTACAAACATCCGGAAAGCAGCGATAGTCAGCGCTGCCGCCGAACGCCTCGCGCTGCAGCGCGCCCAGCCAGTTGGCATCAACAAACAACATCCGATACGACCATTTGCCTGCCGCCGGATTACAGGAATGCACCTCACCCGGATTAACCGTCACCATACTGCCGACGCCAATGCGTTCAAGGCGTTGACGGTTACGATATGCCGTATGGCCATGGTCAATGACGCCGAAGGAAAACTCATCGTGGGTGTGCGCCTGATAACAGGCGCTGGAGCGGCTGGCCTGCCTTAGCTCAATCAGCGGCAGCGCCGGGCTGCGCTGGAGAAACTGCTCTTGCGACATGCACACCTCAAACCGGTTACGGCAACAGAATCAGCACCACACTAAGGATCAGCAGCAGTGCCATCAACAGATTGAATACTCGCATTGCCCGCGCACCCGGTAAACGCCCACCAAGCAGATGCCCTAACAGCGCCCAGCAGCCGACCCCGAACAGGCAGACAAACAGTGACAGGATACAGAAGATCGCCAGCGGCTGCGCCTGGTTGCTGACGAACATGCTCAGGCCCGACAACGAAAACAACCAAGCCTTGGGGTTTAGCCACTGCGCCAGCGCGCCAGCCCAAAAGCCCGGCACCGTGACATCTGCCATCCTCGGCAGCCCCGGTTCAGCACGGGCAATACGCCAGGCCAGATACAACAGGTACACCGCGCCGACCCAGGCCAGCCCCTGCAGCACCGCCGGGCTCTGCGCCAGACTGCCGAGCAAGCCAAGCCCCAACAGCAATACCATCAGCGCGTAGCCAAGCGACGCACCCAGCACATAAGGCATGGCGCGCAGCATGCCGGCGCGCGCCGCGCTGCTGACCGTCACCACACAAACCGGGCCCGGCGCAACGGAGCCCACCAGGGTAAAGGCCAACATCGATAACCACAGCGACAGCATCATGCACCCTCATTACGTCAATCGGGGCATGCTGCGGCAAATGGCCGGATGTGTATTGAAGGAAATTGCGCGCACAAAAAAGGCGCCTCACGGCGCCCTTTTTGCCAGGTCGGGCCAAGGCCCGACCGCCACATCACCTCAACTGTCCGGCCGCCCCTGATCAGGCTGACTGTAGTCGCATACGCCCTGCGGGAAGATGGCATTGAGCTGCGCCACCTCATCGGTATCAGGGACCCAGCTGCCATAAGTACCGTCAACCAACGCTGTACTGAGCGGCTTCAGCGCGCACTTGAAGACGCTGCCCTCAATCGGGCCACCGGCCTGCATGCGCGACGTCGTGTACGTCGGGAACTGCTGGGTGCAGGTCCCGGCCGGCTGCTCATTGATGATGCCATCCCAGACGCTGTCACCTTGGGCGATCAGACTGCCATCGGTATTGAAGCAGCTGTCAACGGCGGTTGCCGGTCGATTCTCACCGATACTCAGTTCCGGGTTCTCGCGGATGTTGGTCAGCCACTGATCCAGCACCTCCAGCGCCATCCAGGTCTGATCAAAGTTGCGCTGCGGGCGCGGACGGGAAGGGTCTGAAGTATCAGTCGGTCTAGTGTCGGTAAACCAGATCACCTGATTATCGGCATTCCCCATGCGATTGATGATGCGCTGACGCGAGGAGAAGGACTGATGGCTGTTATGCATATCCAGCACTTCCTCCAGGTAATGCCGCCAGTCGATCACCGGGATATTGAGCTGACCATCGAACACAATGCCCTGCTCATACGCAGCATTCATCGCCAGCGGGTCACCCTCGGTGCGCGGAGCCGGCGTCGTGCCATCAACGCTCAGGTTCATGTTGCGACTGCTCCACGGATCGAAGTTAGCCGCCGTATCGGGCGGCAGGAACGGAAAGCCCTCCTGCACCATCTCACTAGGCTGCTTCCAGCCACCGATCAGGGTATTGAGACGCAGGAATTCGGCAGGTGTGATCTGCCCCTTGCGCAGTGGCTCCAGGCCGTACTGCACACCAACGTTGTCGAACAGGGTGCGCGGCTCACCCTGCTCGTCAACGCCATAGACGTTGCGCAGGTCATCGAAGTGCGTCCAGTGCACATCAGCCATGATTTCCGGCGGCTGCATCTGATCCTGATAGGGAGCCTGGCCAAAGTGCGGATTCATGGTCAGCGGCGTCAGCCCGCGCCAGGCCGGGATGCATTCGGTCGAGCCAGGCGCACTGGCGAAGCCTAACTCTCTTTTCCGGTCATAGAGCGCATCTGGGTAGTCATCCGTCGCGTTCAGCCCCACCAGCAGGCTGCGGTTCTCCGTGGTCTGCCAGCGCGTGTTGGTACGGTCGGTCGCGTCCATGTAGTACTCGAGCAACTCGCAGTCACCCACGTGAATGGTCTGGGTCACCATATCCGGATAAGAGTACTGCGGCACCCCAGCGTCGATCAGGCCCGGATGATTCTGCGAGTAGACATATTGCTGGATCGCACCACCCGAGCCACCAATAGCGACCGTGTATTCGGGCACGCCGAAGCGTTTGACAAAGTGCTCCTTGGTCATCAGTGCGGTCTCACCGCCCACCTGCAGGTTGTAATGCGTATCGGCACGCGTGCCGGTCGAGTAAATCACCGCGTAACCCAGCCCCAGCACTTCCGGGGTTAGCGCATCATCACTCATCCGGCCCTGGCTGTGGCCGATACCAACACCACCTTCGAAGTGATACAGCAAGCGGCCATTCCACAGGTCGGTGCTGGCGGCATCATCGGCGTCGCTCCGATCAGCCAGGGTCGCAAAGCTGTAGATGAAACGGTTCAACGTGCCAACTTCACGGCGCACGACGAAGTCAACCGTACGGCCATCGGTAAGCGTGGTCGTTGCCATATCCGCCGGACGGCTGCGGTCCTCCGGCAACGGCGCGTAATCGCCTTCGGTGTTCATATACAGAAACTCAACCTTCGGCTCGATGGTGCAGTCGCGGCTATAACCAACCACTGTTTCGCCTTCATAGACCGGGTAACCACCTTCCTGGTTATCAACCAGCGGTTGAACTCCGACCTGCTGTACCACACTGCAGACGAAGGGGTATTGCTGCGGGCCGGAGAATACCGGACCGGTCTCGGGGTAAGCCGTCAGCGTCATACTGTAAAGCTCACCATGCTTGCTATGGTGCAGCTCCAGGCGGTTCTCACCCAACGTGAGACCTTCGACCAGAACTTCCAGTCGACCGTTACGCACAACCATCCGGCTGGGCTCGATCTCGGTGTCGTTTAGCCATAGCTCCAGGTTATCGAGCTCGGCATCAACCAGTGCAAGATCACCTTCGATAGTAATCAGAACATCGTCACCGGTGACCTGATCAACCGCGCTGGACAGCACGCCGAGCGACAGATCAGGGCGGCTTGTGTCATTGGAGTCAGAGCCGCCGCCGCTGCTCAAACAACCAGACAGGGCTAACGTCAATAAACTGAGTGAAAAGATGGGTGCAAGTGTACGCAGATGTGCCATGGATCATCCCTCTCCGACAATGGGCTTTTTGTTGTTGATATAGCGCGCCCCATCCTAGGGCAGCCCGGTTTGTCGAAAACAGGTACAGATCTGTCAATCCCACTGATACAGATGTTGCCGCTCACTGCAATTCAGCCGCCAGCCCCCCCAGCCGCCGGATCTTTTCTCGAACCTCAGGCGTCAGGGCGCTGCCGACGTTCAGGCGCATGAAGTCAACATGCCGCGGGCCGACCGAAAACACACTGCCAGGAAAGATATGAATGCCGTCATCGAGCGCCTGCTGGAACAATTTGCGCGAATCCCGGTGCTCGGGCAGCCTGACCCAGAGCACGCATCCGCCTTCCGGTGGGTGTACCCAGGTGCCCGGCGGAAAGGCATGTCGCACCAGTTCCAGCGCCTCGCCGACCTGCCGGTGAAGCGCTGCTCGGAGCTGGACCAGATGCTGGGCATATCCGCCGCTCTCCAGGAAGCGCGCCATGACCAGTTGCGGACCGGCAGCTGTGGTAATACTACTGATCTGCTTGAGTTCGCGCAGCCGGTCGTGAAAGCGACCGCCTGCGACCCAACCCAGTCGCAGGCCTGGCATCAGTGATTTGGAAAAGGAGTTGCAGTAGATCACCATCCCGCTGTGATCAAACGCCTTGGCCGGCGGCGTGTCGCCACCGTAGGCCGTGTCGCCCCAAATATCATTCTCGATCAGAGGCACCTGATATTGGCTGGACAGCTGCACAAGCCGCCGCTTGCGCTCAGTGGACATGACATATCCCAGCGGATTCTGCACATTGCAGGACACAATGCAGGCCTTGACCTGCCCGCGCCTGAAGGCCTGCTCCAGCGAGTAAAGGCAAATGCCGTCGCGGTAATGGGTCGGCACCTCAAGCGCCCTGCGCCCCAGCACTTCCAGAGCCAGCAGGCTGCCGTAATAGGTTGGCGACTCTACCGCGACCACGTCACCTGGCCGGGTCACGGCGCGCAGAGCCAGTTCAATCGCTTCCATGCAGCCGTTGGTGACCAGGATATCGTTGTCGGCGATTGCCACTTCGTGCCCCATACTCCGCAACGCCAACTGGCGGGTCAGTAACGGCAGGCCATTGGGGTGACTATAGTCCCATAGGGTTCGAGTGTGACGCCGGCTGGCATCGCGCCACAACCGCATGACTTTCTCCACCGGCATCAGACTGGCATCCGGCAAGGCAATCCCCAGGTGCTGTGCCTGTGACAGTGCATAGGGCTCCATGTAGTGGAGAATCTCGTCGCTGAGCGACACCTCGACCGGCAACACCGGGAAATGGCTCAGATTGGCGCTCAGGCCTATCGCGGGCAGTTGCTCACGGACATAGGCCCCGGAGCGTTCCCGCACTTCGATGTAGCCATCCATCTCCAACTTGTGCAGCGACTGAATGGTGGTATTGACGCTGACGCCGAAGGTCTTGCTCAGCACCCGCACCGATGGCAGGCGTTCGCCCGGCGCAAAGCCGCCCCGGCGGATGCGGGCAGCCAGCTGTTCGCACAGGGTTTCATACAGAAATAGCTCTTGAGCCATGGCATTCCTTGCCCCACAGCGGAGATAGCTGCGATCGCGTGTGTTCTTGTAAGTATGCGGCGAGTGTAACCACCCAGCTGCGCAGCTGCAAAGCAGACAGCCGATTGCAGCATAGCGCGCTTGACCTCAAGTTAACCTGAGGTTTTACAGTGCGCCGGTCTCCTCCACTGATGCTCTCCAAGGAATCTCCGCCATGCCGCAAACGCGCACCATGCCTCGCCTACAGGCGATCAATCCGATCGGTCTGTACGACCCCTCAGCCAATGGTTATTCACACCTGATGCTGGCACCAGCCAACGCGCGCTGGCTGTTCGTTGCTGGTCAAGGGGGCGAAGACGTCAATGGTACGTTGTCCGACGACTTTGCCGAGCAACTGCAGCAATGTCTGGACAACCTCCAGCGGGCACTGGCGGCCGGCGGTGCCCGTTTTGCGCAGATCGCCAAGCTGACAGTGCTGGTGGTTGACCACAGCGAAGCCAGATTGGCGTTGATCAGTGAAGCCCTGGCCAGTGCGGCGGGCGCTGATATGGCCCCGGCCTGCACCCTGATCCCGGTTCCGCGACTGGCACTGGACGGCATGCTGATCGAGATTGACGCCACCGCCTGCCTGCCGGCAAGCCAGGAGCAGGCCGCATGAGCACCAGGGTAAACGCCAGCGAAAACGGCTACCTCTCGACCGCAACGCTCTTGATGATGGCCACCGCCACCGGCCTGTGCGCAGGCGCCAACTACTTCAATCAGCCGCTGCTCTCCTCAATGGCCCATGCACTGAATATCAGTGAGGAGATGGCCGCTACAACCGTGACGCTATCCCAGGTAGCCTACGCCCTTGGGCTGCTGTTTCTGGTGCCGCTCGGCGACAAGCTGGAGCAACGCGCATTGGCCGTCGGCCTGATGTTATTGGCTGCCAGCGGGCTGGCGATCAGTGGCTGGGGTGGCAGCTTTTCGCTGTTGATTGTCGGCACGCTGATCACTGGCGTGTTCTCGGTTGCCGCGCAAACGCTGGTGCCGATGGCCGCCAATCTGTCTGACCCGCTGCGCAGCGGGCGCGCGGTCGGCCTGGTAATGAGCGGTCTGCTGGCCGGGATTCTGTTGGCGCGAACGGCTGCCGGTTTGCTGTCGGAGATCGGCGGCTGGGAGACGGTGTATCAGGTCAGCGCGGTGCTAATGGTGCTGCTGGCCGGCGCTTTGTTGCGGGTGCTGCCGCAGGCGCGCAATCCCGCCCCTCAGAGCTACGGCGCGACGATGCGCTCGCTGCTCAAGCTGGCAGCCGAACACCCACGCCTACGCACCCGCTCCGTACTCGGCGGCCTGGTCTTTGGTTCGGTCAGTGCCCTGTTCTCGACTATGGCGCTGCTGCTCTCCGCGCCGCCGTTCGGCCTGAGCGATAGTCAGATCGGCCTGATCGGGTTGATTGGCGTGGCGGGCGTTGTCACAGCGAGCCTGGCCGGGCGCTTGTCTGATCGCGGGCTAGGCCAACCTGTCACCCTGATTGCCATCGGCATATTGCTGCTTGGCTGGATAGGCCTGTATCTCGGCAGTGGTAGTCTGCTGACCTTTCTGCTCGCGCTGCTGGTACTCGATGTTGCCCTGCCCGCCGTGCATATCAGCAACCAGAGCGTGATTTACAAGCTGGCGCCGCAAGCGCGGGCGCGCGTCAATGCCGTGTATATGACCTGCTACTTTATCGGCGCGTCCAGCGGCTCGGCACTGGGCGTTAGTGCCTGGAGCCATGCCGGATGGGCCGGCACCTGCGCGGTCGGCGTCGGCTTCGGAGTAGTTGCACTGGCAGTGCTGGCATGGGACCAGAGCCTCAAGCGAGCAGACTCAGCGCAACAGACTGAACAGCAATGCCAGCCCCAACCCCAGTGAGGTGAGCTGCCAGAACAGCACCGGGTTGCGCTCCAGCAGGGGAGCGCGTCCCACAGCAAGCATGGCAGCGCTGGGCTGACGCAGTTCGAAGACCAATTCCGAGAGGTCGTCAAAACGCTTGTACGGGTCCAGGCTCAGGGCACGGCGTAACACCGGGTCAAGCCAGGCTGGCAGGCTGCGCTGGGGCCCCAGCACCGAGCGGTAACGCAGCCGATGCTGCGCGGCGCGGCTTTGCGCACGAGCCAGTTCAGCACCATAGGGCAGTCCACCGCAAAGCAGTTGATAGGCAATGACAGCCAGTGAAAACTGGTCGGAGCGCACACTACCCTGCTCGCCCAGAAAATACTCCGGCGCGCTGTATTGGGCGGTGCCGAGACGCTCACACGGGTGCTGCACACCAGCCTCCAGCAGACCGGCAACCCGCACCGCGCCAAAGTCGATCAGCCGCACACAGCCATTGGGGTCGATCATCACATTCGCCGGACGCAGATCCTGATGCAGCATCTCTAGCCGGTGAAAGGCGCGCAGCCCGCGGGCAATCTGCTCGACAATGTCGCGCACCCGCTCCAGCGGTGGTTGCGGATTGTCGCGCATCCACTGGGCCAAGGTCTGGCCTTCGATGTATTCGCACAGGCAATAGAGGCAGGTGCGCGGTCGGCCCGCCAACGCCGCCTTCATCACATGGGGACTGTCGATGCGCCGGGCAATCCATTCCTCGGTCAGCAGCCGCTCCAGCTGGGCGCGATCATGCTGCTGCTCGACCGACGGCGCCTTGAGTACTAGTTGGGTACCGCTGACCTGCTCCTGCACCAGATAGACATGACTGCGGGCGCTGACGTGCAACTGACGGATCACCCGCAGGCCATCGATCACCTTGCCCGGTTCCAGCACCAGTGGCAGCGGCAGATCGGCAAACTGGCGGTGCAGTTCCGCCGCCTGCCCATTAGGCAAGCTGTCGATACGCAGCAATTGCACAGTCAGGTTATCGTCGCTGCCGTTGGCCAGCGCTTCGGCTACCAGCGCATCGGCGGCCTGCTGCAGGTCACCGTTACAGGCCTCGACCAACTCACTTACCCGCGCCGGGTCGATGAACTCGTAGACCCCGTCAGTCGCCATGAGCAACACTTCATCCGGCTCCAGCGCCAGTGTCTGATAGTCGATATCCACCCCGTCACTGATACCCAGCGCCCGGGTCAGCTGACTCTGCTCGCCGAGCCAGACGCGGTGATCGACCGTGAGCTGTTCGAGGCTGCGCCGGTGAACCCGATAGATGCGTGCGTCGCCGACATGAAACAGGTGCGCGGTGGTCGACTTGATTACCAGCGCGCTGAAAGTGCAGACATAGCCGCGGTCCCGGTCGTAGCGATACTGGCTACGCCTGCCTTGCGCATGCAGCCATGAATTGAGCGCACTGATCACCCGCTCGCCGGCCTGCTTTACCGACCAGGGGTCTGCGGTGCAATAGTAATCCTGCACAAATCCATTGACCGCGGCCTGCGCGGCTTCCTGGCTGACCGCACTGGAGCTGATCCCGTCGGCCAGCGCCAGCACTGCGCCCTTGGCGGCCAATTGCGGCCCGTCAGGAATCCGCGCTGCACAATGATCCTGATTGATCGCCTTGCGGCCGGCGCGGGAGCACTGCCCCAGCGTCAACCGCAACGTTGTCACCACCGGGCCAGCACGATCGGCAATCGACTCTCACAACACCGCTTCAGAGCGCGCGGGTCGGTGCGGTGCGGACATGGGTGGTGTACAGCGTCAGACCGGTAAACGCCAGGCCACCCACCAGGTTGCCCAGCGCCGTGGGGATTTCGTTCCAGATCATGTAATCCATCACCGAGAAATCGCCGCCCATGATCATCGCCGACGGGAACAGAAACATGTTCACCACCGAGTGCTCAAAGCCCATGAAAAAGAACAGCATGATTGGCATCCACATGGCGATAACCTTGCCGCTGACCGACGTCGAGATCATTGCGCCAACCACACCCATCGATACCATCCAGTTGCACAACATGCCGCGAATGAAAATGGTCAGCCAGCCGGCCAGACCGTACTCGGCATAGCCCAAGGTGCGCGCTTCCCCGATGTGCGAGATCTTTTCACCAATCGGCCCTGGCTCGGTAGAAAAACCCATGGTGAAGACAAACGCCATCATCAATGCCACGGTCAACGCTCCGGCAAAGTTGCCGACAAACACCAGCCCCCAGTTGCGCAGTACGCCATTGACCGTCACGCCCGGTCGCTTGTCCAGCAACGCCAGCGGCGCCAGGACAAACACCCCCGTGAGCAGGTCGAAGCCCATCAGATAGAGCATCACGAAGCCGACCGGGAACAGCATGGCGCCCACCAGCGGCGATCCGGTCTGCACCGTGATGGTGACAGCAAACACCGCCGCCAGGGCCAGAATCGCCCCGGCCATATACGCGCGGATCAGGGTATCGCGGGTCGACATGAAGATTTTCGACTCGCCGGAGTCGACCATCTTGGTCACGAACTCATTTGGGATCAGGTAGGACATGATTCAACTCTCCAGTTGGTGAAACGCAGTTTGGCCGACGGCTTCAGACCGCCAACCCAATCTCGACCCGGTCACCGTGCAGGCGGGCGGGCCACACTTGCAGTCGCTGGTCGGGGTATTCGATGCACTGGCCGTCGGTCAGACGGAAGTGCTGCTTGTACAGCGGCGAAGCAATCACCAGTTCACCCTTGAGCTGACCGACGATGCCGCGGCCGATCACGTTGGCGCCGGACTTGGGGTCACGGTTGGCTATGGCAAACAGCTGGTTCTCGCTCGGCAGGTGGAACAGCGCTACCTGCTCACCATCGAGCCAGGCCACCACGCCTGAGTTGGCAACCAGATCGTCACGGGCGCAGAGCGCGCGCCATTGGGTAGCGGTTTGCGGAGATGTGCTGGAACGGGTCATTGGGCGGCCTCCTCGGCGACGGGAATCAGGTGCAGTTCGGAAGCCTTGACCGGCCGACGCTGGCCGCGCTCCCTGACGAAGTGAATATCCGGATCATTACGCTCGTCGTTGACGAAGGTGCGGAAGCGCTTGAGTTTTTCCGGGTCGCTGATGGCGTTGGCCCACTCGCACTCATAGCGGTCGATCACCAGCTGCATCTGGCTTTCCAGCTCGGCGCCCAGGCCCAGACTGTCGTTGATGATCACGTCCTGCAGGTACTCCAGGCCGCCTTCCAGGCTCTCGCGCCAGACCGAGGTACGTTGCAGGCGATCCGCCGTGCGCACGTAGAACATCAGGAAACGGTCGATGTACTTGATCAGCGTCGCGTCATCGAGGTCGGTGCCGAACAGTTCGGCGTGGCGCGGACGCATGCCGCCGTTGCCAGCCACGTAGAGGTTCCAGCCCTTCTCGGTAGCGATCACGCCCACATCCTTGCTCTGCGCCTCGGCGCATTCGCGGGTGCAACCGGACACGGCGAACTTGATCTTGTGCGGTGAACGCAGACCCTTGTAGCGATCTTCCAGGGTCAGCGCCATACCGACGCTGTCCTGCACACCGTAGCGGCACCAGGTGCTGCCGACACAGGACTTCACCGTACGCAGCGACTTGCCGTAGGCGTGGCCGGTCTCGAAACCGGCCTCGATCAGCTCGGCCCAGATGTCGGGCAGCTCGTGCAACTCAGCACCAAACAGGTCGATACGCTGACCGCCGGTGATCTTGGTGTAGAGGTCATATTTCTTGGCAACCTGCCCCAGCACGATCAACTTCTCCGGCGTGATCTCCCCCCCGGCGATGCGCGGCACAATCGAGTAGGTGCCATTCTTCTGCATGTTGGCCATGAAGGTGTCGTTGGTGTCCTGCAGCGGAATCAGGCCCGGATCGGTGATCGGCTGGTTCCAGCAGGACGCGAGAATCGACCCCACTGCCGGCTTGCAGATATCGCAGCCGTGATGACCACGACCGTGCTTGCTCAGCAGTTCTTCAAAACTCTCGATGCCCTCGACGCGAACAATGCCGTAGAGCTCCTGACGGGTGTGCGCGAAGTGTTCGCACAGGCTCTTGTCGACTTCGACGCCGCGAGCCGACAGTTCGTGCTCAAACACCTGCTTGAGCAGTGCCGCGCAACCACCGCAACCGGTCGCCGCCTTGGTGTTGGCCTTGAGTTCGCCCAGATCGGTGCAGCCGGCGTCGACCTGACAGCACACCGCGCCCTTGCTGACGTTGTGGCAGGAGCAGATGGTCGCGGTATCGGGCAGCGCATCGGCACCCAGCGTCGGCGCGCCCTCACCCACCGGCAGGATCAGGCTGGCCGGGTCGGCCGGCAGCTTGATGCCGTTCAGGGCGTACTGCAGCAGAGTGTCGTAGTAGCTGTTGTCGCCAACCAGCACCGCACCGATCACCCGCTTGCCATCGGCCGAAACCACCAGACGGCGATAGCTGTTGGTCACATCGTCGATATAGCGGTAACTGCGCGACCCTTCGGTAGCGCCGTGGGCGTCGCCGATGGAGCCGACGTCGACGCCCAGCAGTTTCAGCTTGGTCGACATGTCCGCGCCGGAAAACGCCTCGTGCGGACGCCCCACCAGACTGGCCGCCAGATTGCGCGCCATGCTGTACCCCGGCGCAACCAGACCGAATACCCGGCCTTGCCAGGACGCACATTCGCCGATGGCGAAAATGGCCGGATCATTGGTGCAGAAGCCGTCGTCGATCACCACCCCGCCGCGCTCGGCAACGGCCAGCCCGGCAGAGCGCGCCAAGGTGTCCTGCGGACGAATACCGGCAGAAAACACGATCAGGTCGGTTTCCAGTGACTCGCCGTCAGCGAAGTTCATGCGGTAGGCATAGTCGTCACCAGCGACGATCTCGCTGGTCGCGCGAGACAAATGCACGCCAACGCCAAGCGCTTCAATCCGTGCTTTCAACGCGGCACCGCCGTCGTCATCCAGTTGCACCGGCATCAGCCGTGGTGCGAACTCGACCACATGCGCTTCCAGCCCCAGCGACGTGAGCGCGTTGGCGGCTTCCAGCCCGAGCAGGCCGCCACCGACCACAACACCCCGGCGCGCACCGCTCGCCGCCACACGAATCGCATCCAGATCATCCAACGTGCGGTAAACCAGTCGTGAGTTACCCTCAGCGCCCGGAATCGGCGGCACAAAGGGGTAGGAGCCGGTGGCCAGAATCAGTTTGTCGTAGGCGAGGCGGCCATTTGCAGTGACCACCTGCTGCTGCTCGCGATCGATCTCCAGCACCGACTCATGCAAATGCGCCTGCACACCGTGTTCGCTGTAATAGTCCGCAGCGCAGAGCGCCAGCGACTCGGCATCACGCCCACCGAAGTACTCCGACAGATGGACACGGTCATACGCCCGCTGGCGCTCTTCGCCGAACACGTGCACCTGATAATGGGCAAGTGCACCCTGCTCGACGAGCTGCTCGATGCAATCGTGTCCCACCATGCCATTGCCGATGATGATCAGCGTTTCTTTCTTGATTGGGGCAACGAACGCATTCATGGCCTGTCCTCAGTCACGGGTCCGCGGTTACGCAGACAACAAAAAAGGCGCCTGCAACTGTCTCCAGTTGCAGGCGCCTTTGCCTTTGATTCTCAGATTGTGCTGCTCGGATCTGACGCTGTTTAACGCCTGCCCGAGCAATGAGCCTGGCTGTCATAGCTGGCTGTAAAACCTCGCAAGCAACCGCCGTGCCACATCCTGAATCCGCGCCAAGCGCCCATGTAACGCATTGATATTTTTAATATTTAAACGAAAATCTAGCGTCGTCTTGAACTATATCCGTTGCCTCTGCACGAACCAGTGCGGTGCAGTCCACTGCCACAGCGTCCGCAATGGTGCACTCAACGCTCCTCTCTTCTCGCCCGTTTGGGTGCTTGTTCAGCGCACAGCGGTGCCTAACATGCACGAGGCACAACAACAAAATGTCTCCTTTTGTTTCAATACGGAATTGCGCCTTACTGGAGACGGCTCAGCACAACAACAAGAAGGAACGCACATGCACACTCTGTTCAAACGCGGCCTGGCCGCACTCGCCCTTAGCGCCCTGTTCAACATTCCCGCAATGGCCAGCAATCCCGGCATCAGCCAACCGGACACTATGATTCTCGGCGATTCGATCTTTGCCCTGTCTGGAGACATTCACGAGAACCTGGAAGCCGAGCTGGACGAAAACATCGATACCTACGCCCGCTCCGGCTGCCAGCTGACCGGCGGTAACATCCTCTGTTCACGCCTCTACTCGGTTGAAAACCAGTATGCGCGGGCCGACAAGAGTGGCATTCGCACGGTGATCTTCAACGGCGGCGGTAACGACATTCAGCTCAACAGCTGCCGTCCCTCGCTGAGCGCCTGCATGCCGTTGCTCAACGATCTGGAAAACCGCATCGCTGCGCTGGTGCAGAAGATGCGTAATGACGGCATCGAAGAGATCATCTTTCTGGGGTACTACAACGCCGTTGGCAGTGCCGAAGACCTGCACGATATCAACAACTACAGCATGAACTACAAAGCCGCCGCCTACCCCGGCATGGGCGTGAAATTTGTTGATGTACGCGCTGACTTTGCCGGCCGCGAGGCGTATTACATCACCCGCGATGGCATCCACCCGACCGCTGCAGGCTCGCGCGTGCTGGCCGACAAGATCCTGCAAGCGCTGGATTGATGTTTCGGGAGGGCCGGGGCGCCGGGCTCTCCTTTCAAACGCGGACACGGCATGCCGTGTCCGCTTGAGACCCGCCGCCTTGGCGCTCATAATGCTCGGCCCGCCCTCCTTGTTAATCTGCAGGCCCTCGCATGTTCCGCTGGTTCGAAAACCGTCTTGATCCGTTTCCCCTTGAAGAGCTGAGCGAGCCCCCGCGCCAGCTGCTGCCTTTCTGCCTGCACTTCACCCGCGGCGCCTGGCCCTACATCATCATCGCCTCGGTCCTGATGGCCGGTATCGCCATCACCGAAGTGTGGCTGTTCGGTTTTCTCGGCAATATCGTTGACTGGCTGTCGGCGCAGACACGCGAAACCTTTCTGCAGAACGAGGGCTGGAAGCTGGCCGGCATGGCGTTCATTGTGCTGGTCGCACTGCCGACGCTGATCTTCTTCAACAGCCTGACCACCCATCAAACGCTGATGGGTAACTACCCGATGCGCATTCGCTGGCTGGTGCACCGCTACCTGCTCAAACAATCGATGGCGTTCTATCAGGATGAGTTCGCCGGCCGGATTGCCACCAAGCTGATGCAAACAGCACTGGCCGTGCGTGAGTGCGTGATCAAGCTGATCGATGTCCTGAATTACATCGCCGTCTACTTCATCGGCACGCTGGTACTGGTCGGCATGGCCGACTGGCGTCTGACCCTGCCGATGCTGGCCTGGCTGGCCGGCTACATCCTGTTGATGCGCCACTACATTCCGATATTGGGTCAGGTCGCCAGCGTACAGGCCGACGCCCGCTCGGTAATGACCGGGCGGATTGTCGACAGCTACACCAATATTCAGACCGTCAAGCTGTTCTCCCACGCCCGGCGCGAGTCCGATTATGCGCGCGAGGGCATGAACGAATTCATGGTCACCGTGTACAAGCAGATGCGGCTGGTCACGACCCTCTACACCCTGCTGTACATCCTCAACGCGCTGTTGCTGCTGGGTGTGGCCGGAACGGCACTTTGGCTATGGGTGCAGGGCACCATCAGCGTCGGCGCTGTCGCTGTCGCGGTGGGCTTGGTACTGCGTCTATGGGGCATGTCGCAGTGGATCATGTGGGAGTTATCGGCGCTGTTCGAAAACATCGGCACCGTGCAGGACGGCATCAACTCGATTTCGCGGCCCCAGGTGGTCAACGACCTGTCAGCTGCCCAGCCGCTGCGCGTGACGCAGGGTGACATCCGCTTTGAGGCAGTGGAATTTCACTACGGCAAGGGCGGCGGCGTGATGGATCACCTCAACCTGCATATCCGACCCGGCGAGAAGATCGGCCTGGTCGGCCGCTCCGGCGCCGGTAAATCGACCCTGGTCAATCTGCTGCTGCGCTTCTATGACGTTGAGGCCGGGCGCATCATGATCGATGGTCAGAACATCGCCGAGGTCCAGCAGGACAGCCTGCGTGAACACATCGGTATGGTCACCCAGGATACCTCGCTGCTGCACCGTTCGGTGCGCGACAACATCCTCTACGGTCGCCCTGATGCGGATGAGCAAATGATGCTTAACGCCGCTCGTAACGCCGAGGCAGATCAGTTCATCGCCGGCCTGGAGGACGCCAAAGGTCGCTTCGGCTTCGACGCCCACGTCGGTGAGCGCGGCGTCAAGCTGTCCGGTGGCCAGCGCCAGCGCATCGCCATTGCCCGGGTCATGCTCAAGGATGCGCCGATCCTGATTCTCGATGAGGCTACCTCGGCGCTGGACTCGGACGTCGAAGCGGCCATCCAGGAAAACCTGAACCGGCTGATGGACGGCAAGACCGTCATCGCCATCGCCCACCGCCTGTCGACCATCGCGCAGATGGATCGGCTGGTGGTCATGGAGCAGGGCAAGATCATCGAGCAGGGCTCCCACACCGAGCTGATCGCCCACGGCGATGTCTACGCCCGCCTCTGGGCACGGCAGTCTGGTGGGTTTATTGGTGAGGAGCTGGAGGAGGCTGAGCAGCCGGCGTGAGGATGGCGGGGGCATTTGTCGCAAGTTGATATTCTCGCCCCCCCGTTTTCAGCTGTTTGCCAGTGGCGTTTCCCGATTCGCTTTTCGCCTTTTCCGGCGAGCCAAGGGGAGCTGCTTGCCCAGCCCCCCTTAGCGATCCCCCGGGGCACCCGACTACGCGGCCCTTCGGGTTCGCTGCGTTGCTCGGGCTAACGGGGGCCGGCAGAACTCGTCGCTACGCTCCTCAGACATGCTGCCGTCCTATTTCCCGTCAGCCCTGTGCTACTCGCCCGCGTAAACGGGGAGTTGGTCCGTGCACGATTCACCACTTATGCGGTGGTTCTATCGCGGCTACGGCATCCATTGGCCCAAGCAGTGCACAGTCTTTTGCACCCCCAGCTTTTCGTCGCCTAGTCGTTTATCCGTCAACATAAACCTGCTTGATGTCCCCCGCAAAGGCCCAGCAGGGGTCTAGACTCGGGAGCAAAACAACAACAAGGAAGATCGCAGATGACGTTTCCCATGCGGGCGCTTGCCCTCGCCGGGCTGTTCAGCTTGGCTCCCCTGGCCCTCGCCACCAGTTATTCCAACCCTGAAGTTATCGTCGCCTCCTCGCCGTTCAAGGGCGTTCACGGCCTAGCCGTCGACAAGCAGGGACGCCTGCTCGCCGGCAGCGTGGTTGGTAACAGCATCTACCAGGTGGACATCGACAACGGCAGCGTCAGTACCCTGATCGGTCCAGACGACGGCCAGGCCGACGACATAGCCATTGGCCCGAACGGCGAAATGGCCTGGACCGGCTTCTACTCCGGCCGCGTGCTGTATAGGGAAAACGATGACGCCACGATTCAGGTGCTGGCGACCGATCTGCCCGGCATCAACTCACTGGACTTCAACGATGAAACCGGTGCGCTCTATGCCAGCCAGGTATTTCTCGGCGATGCGCTCTGGGAGATCGACCGCAACGGCCAGCAACCGCCACGGCTGATCGCCAAGGAAATGGGCGGCTTCAACGGCTTTGAGGTCGGTGCCGATGGCTGGCTGTATGGCCCGCTCTGGTTCAAGGGGCAGGTGGTGCGCATCAACCCCGCCGATGGCGAAATCAAGGTCATCTCCAGCGAGTTCAAGACGCCGGCTGCCGCCAACTTCGATTCCAAGGGGAACCTTTACGCCATCGACACCTTCAGCGGCCAACTCAAGCAGGTTGACCAGAGCAGCGGCGAAACCCGCGTGATCGCCCAGCTCGACAGCGCTTTGGACAATCTGGCTCTGGACGCGCAGGACAACATCTACGTCTCCAATATGGCCAACAACCGCATCACCCGGGTCAACCCGCAGACCGGCGAAGCCCGGCAGATTGTCGGCGGCGAGCTGGCCGTCCCGGCGGGGCTGACTCTGAGTGAAGACGGCAAGACCCTGTATATCGCAGACGTCTTCTCGCTACGCGCCGTCGACACCGCCAGCGGCAAGGTGACTGACCTGCGCCGCGCCCACGGTTCAGACGCAGAGTACCCAATCAACGTCGGCCTCGGCCGTGAGCGGCTGCTGGTTACCAGCTTCTCGACCGGTACCCTGCAACTGATCAGCCGCAGCGACAACAGCACGCTGGCGATGGTGCATCATCTCAACGCCCCGTCGGCGGCCGTTGAGCTGGATGACGGCAGCATCCTGGTCAGCGAGATGGGAACCGGCAAGCTGCTGCGCCTCTCTGGCACGGACCTGAGCGAGCGCAACGACGTCCTAACCGGCCTGCAGGGGCCTGTACAAATGACTCGTGCCGGCGACGGCATGGTCTACCTGACGCAAATGAGCGGCACCCTGAGCCGCTTCAATCCAGCCACTGGCGAACTGAGCAGTATTGCCGAAGGCCTGCGCCTGCCGGAAGGACTTGCCCAGCTGCCCGACGGCCGCCTGCTGGTGGCTGAGCCGAGCGCCCAGCGCTTGCTGATTATCGACCCCGAGACCGGCCAATCCGAGGTGGCGGCCGAGCACCTGCCGATTGGCCTCAAGCCGGGCCCGGGTATGCCGCCAACCGGTATCCCCACAGCATTGGCAGTCGATGCGGAGGGCCACGTGTACTTCGCCTCTGACATCGACAATGGCCTCTACCGGCTCACCCCGCAATAGCCGCTGCGGGTCGGTTCTGCCCTCGAGCCGACCCGCACCAACAACCCAAACGAGCCAGTTCCTGTTTGATGCAATGGAATTTTCTATCGCATCTTGTGGTCATTCGATTAGTGCATATTGAAATGGCTGCAAACAGGAGACATCCCGATGCCTTCAACGATCAAGACGCTGTTCGTATCAACCCTTATCACCGCCGCCGCAACCACAACACCGGCCGCGCTGGCTGACACACCCCGTAATCTCGGCTGGATCGAGCAGGGGGTGATCGAACCGGCAGACATGACCGTCAAGTTCAAACTCGACACCGGCGCCCTCACCTCGTCCATGCACGCCGAAGACATCGAACGCTTCGAGCGCGATGGTGAGCAGTGGGTTCGCTTCAAGGTGGCGCTGGAAGACGTGAAGTCGGAGGACGTCGTCAGTGAAATCTTCGAACGTCCGCTGGAGCGGGACCTGCGCGTTCGCGGCGCCGGCGGCTCGGAAGAACGCCCGGTGGTGCGGATGGATGTCTGCATCGCCGGCGAGCGATTGAATGAAGAGTTTTCGCTGCGCGACCGCAGCAACATGCACTATCCGGTGCTGCTCGGCCGTCGCACACTGGACCGTCTGGGTAACGTCGACAGCTCACGCACGTTTACCACCGAGCCCAATTGCGTCTCCAGCAACGCCTGACCGAAAAGCAGCAGGCCTCACTCCGAGGCCTGCTGTTCCCCTCGCATCGCAACAATTTCATCGGCCATCCGCTCCAGCCCGGCGTAGAGTTCGGCATCGGCTCGGGTGATATTAATCCGCAGACAGTCACGATACTTACCTGAGGCCGAAAACAGCACACCGGGTGCAACCTGAACGCCGCGCAGACGCAACCTTTCGTTCAAGCGCACGCAATCCAGCCCCTTCAGCTCTATCCACAACACGAAGCCGCCTTGCGGGCGGCTGACGGCACAGTCCGCCGGCAACAGTGCATGAATCCAGCCCAGAATCCGGTCAAGGTTGCGCTGGTAAGTGCGTACGACCTGGCGCAGATGGCGTTCGTAATAGCCTTGTTCGACAAACTCGGCGACGGCCAGCTGCGGCACCGTAGCCGTCGCCCCCGTCGAGACATATTTCATGTGCAGGGCCTGGTCCCGGTGGCGACCGGGGGCAATCCAGCCCAATCGCAACGACGGTATCAGGGTCTTTGAGAAGCCGCTGCAGAGCAGCACTCGACCATCGTCATCCCACGACTTGATCGTTCTCGGCCGCGGCGCAGTATAGGCCAGGTCCCCGTAGACATCGTCTTCAATGATGGCCACATCAAAGCGCTGAGCCAACGCCACCAACGCCCGCTTGCGGGCATCAGGCATGGTGTAGCCGAGCGGGTTATTGTGCGTAGGTGTCACCTGGATCGCCTTGATTGGCCACTGCTCGAGCGCCAGTTCAAGCGCCTCCAGGCTGATACCGGTTTGCGGGTCGGTCGGCAACTCCAGCGCTTTGAGTCCGCATGCCTTAAGCGTCTGCATACTGCCGTAGAAGCTGGGGGAGTCAACGGCAACTACATCACCGGGCCTGGTGAGCGTGCGGATGGCTATCGACAGGGCCTCCTGGCAGCCAGAGGTGATCACGATGTCATCCTCGTGCAGCACCGTGCCCGAAGCGCCAGCCAGGCGGGCCAGCTGCCGGCGCAACAGCGGACTGCCCAGCAGCGAGTCGTAATTGTCCTGCTCGGAGCTGGGCCGCTGGTACAGTCGTGACAGCCCCCTGCGCAGGGGCTTGAGCGTGTCAGCGGTCGTATCCGGCGAGCCGCCACCGAGCAGCAGGCAACCCTGTTCTTGCGCCTCATTGACCAGGGCCAGCACCTGATCCCACTGCGATACTTCCAGCGGCTGCTGCGCCGGGCGGCTCACTGCCGGTAGCGTACCAGGGCGGTTGCGCGCCAGCGCGAAATACCCCGATTTTGGACGAGCAGCTACCCACCCCGCCGCCTCAAGCTCCGCGTAGGCGGTCTGTACTGTCGATACACTGACCGCAAACTCCGTGCACAGATCGCGAATCGACGGCAGGCGGTCACCCGGCTGATAAAACCCGTGCTCAAGCCGCCGACGCAGCGCTTGGGCAACCTGTTCATAGCGCTTCACTACAACCCCTCCAAAACTCGACAAAACCAATACAGATAAACCTGAAACTGGCAATACAGCGCGCGCAGGCGCCACATCTGTATCGACAAAAAAGATTAAATCTACATCTGTATCGATTTTACTGCCAGCGCCAATATAGGTCATCGTACCTTTCGGAGAGTTGACCATGACTACAGGATTGCTTCAGCAACTGCGGACTGCACTGCGCCGCCGGCGCACCTGCCGCCAGTTGTTGCGGCTGGACGATCGCATGCTGGCGGATGTTGGTCAGAGCCGCGCCGAACTCGAGCACGAATTAACGCGCCCGCTGCTGACATTGCGACGCAACCGCAGCGCAAGATGCCGTACTGCCTCTTACCATAAACGGTTGAATTGAGTAGGCTCCACGCTTTCACCAAGCCGAGCCGCCGATATGCAAGACACTCCCAACTCCGATCTCAGCAGTCGCTATGAACTAGCCTGCCAACTGGCGCGTGAGGCAGCACAGCGAGGGCTTCGGCTATACCGTCAGCGCGATTTGCTGGCAGTCGAGCACAAGGGCGGCTTCAGCCAGGACGTCGTCAGTGCTGCCGACCGCGAGCTGGAAATGTTCATCCGTGCCGAACTGATGAAGGCGTTCCCTGCCGATGGGTTTGTCGGCGAGGAGACTGGCGCAGAGCGACTGGATGCGCGCTGCGTCTGGGTCATCGACCCAATCGACGGCACCGCCTGCTTCCTGCATGGCCTGCACAACTGGTGTGTCTCCATTGGCCTGCTGGTCGATGGCCAGCCCTGCATAGGCGCGGTCGCCGATCCCAATCACGACGAACTGTTCCATGGCGGTCGCGGCTTCGGCGCCTGGGTCAACGATCAACAGCTGAGGGTGAGTGAAGCGCAGGACCTGCGCGCAGGCCTACTTGGCGTCGGTACCTTCTACGCCGAGGGCAAGCAGCATTTCATGCCGTTTCTGGGCAGACTGCTGGATGCGGGCGGGATGTTCCTGCGCAACGGCTCTGGTGCGCTGATGACGGCCTATGTGGCAGCGGGACGACTACTCGGCTACTACGAGACCTGCCTGAAAAGCTGGGACTGCGTCGCCGGCCTGGCGCTGCTGGCCGAGTCCGGCGGACGCAGTAACAACTTCCTGCGCGGTGATGGGCTGCTCAACGGCAACCCCTACCTGGTCGCCTGCCCCGGTGTCTATGATCAGGTTGCCGCGATGATCGGGCCGTCGCTGGACGCAGACTAGACCGTCAAGTGAGCAGGTCAGCCTGCGCAGGGTCAACCTCTCCCGACACCGCTTGCTCCACCCGGTTACGGCCTTGCGCCTTGCCACGATAGAGCGCCCGATCGGCACGAGCAATCGCGCTGCTGAAGCTCTCCTGCTCATCCAACTGGCTGATGCCGACACACAGGGTGACCTGCAAACCAGGCTGCAGATCACTCCAGTCAAGCGCTTGTACCGCAGCACGAATGCGCTCTGCGGCTGCAACAGCCTGGATTGGATCGGTTTCCGGCATGACCAACAGAAACTCTTCCCCGCCCCAGCGACCGACGAAATCCTGTTCTCTCCCCTGGGTATGCAGCAGCTCAGCCACCCGCTCCAGAACCCGATCACCCAACTCATGACCGTGCTGATCGTTGATCTCCTTGAAATGATCAAGATCCATGAGCATCAGGCTCAGATTGCCGGGTTCGCGATGCTCACGGGCCAGCAACTTTTCGGTCAGCGCGACCATATGCCGACGGTTGAACAGGCCCGTCAGCGGGTCGGTGGTCGCCATGCGCGCCAGCCGGCGGTGCGCGCGGGTGACCGTTACCACGTAGTACATGGTCAGGTAGGCGAACATCAGGAAGACGACAGTGAAATTAAAGATGTTCACGTACAGCAACGCTTTGGGCGCTATCGGTTGCAGCGGCTCTACAAACCACATCAACACATACATGCCGACGTAATAGGCCCACAGGCAGATTGCGAAAATCCAGGCGCTGCGTCGGTGCATGCTGGCAAACAACGCGGGGATGAACATCAACAGGAAGTAATGGAAGCCGCTGTCCCAGCCAATCAGCAGGGTACCCAGCGCAGCATGCACCAGCACCTCAATCCTAATCAGCATGACGGCCAGGTAGTTACGACGTCGGCGGAATGCCTGATAGGCGTAGACATACATGGCTACGCTGATGACGTTAACCCAAGCAAGAATCGGTGACCCGAGCCAGAGAAAAATCAGGAAAAAGCAAATGTCGACCGCTCCGGCCAACTGGCAACAGCGCATAGACAGATCCCAGAACTCGGGACGCTGCTCACTGCGGTGAATATCCGCCTTATTCTTATCTGGCATGCCTGGTTGTTCTCTCCTGAACCCGCTGACGTGATGGAAATGACAACTGACGCAAGGGCGCTGCTCCCTGGGCCCTGGCTAACACCAAGCTCTCATCGTGCGATCAGGCCCCCTATATCGGCAACCATGCGAATAAGATTAGCATTTGCTCCAAAAACGAAACAGGCCGCCCGAAGGCGGCCTGTGGACGAACGGTCAATCAGCCATTACTGGGGAAGGCAAACTGCGCAGCCTCATGGCTCGCGCGCTTGGGCCAGCGCTGGGTAACGGCCTTACGGCGGGTGTAAAAACGTACTCCGTCAGGGCCATAGGCATGCAGGTCACCAAACAGCGACCGCTTCCAGCCGCCAAAGCTGTGGTAAGCAACCGGCACCGGCAGCGGCACGTTGACGCCAACCATGCCAACTTCGATCTCGTCGCAGAACAGCCGCGCGGATTCTCCGTCACGGGTAAAGATGCAGGTGCCGTTACCGTATTCGTGCTCATTGATCAGTTGCATGGCCTCTTCCAGGCTGTTCACCCGCACCACACACAGCACCGGGCCAAAGATCTCTTCCTGATAGATGCGCATCTCCGGAGTCACGCGGTCAAACAGGCAGCCACCAAGGAAGAAGCCCTGCTCGTGGCCGTCGATGCTCAGCCCGCGACCATCAACCACCAGCTCGGCACCGGCTTTAAGGCCATCTTCAACATAGCCGGTGACCTTGTCCAGATGCTGACCGGTAACCAGCGGCCCCATATCCAACCCACAGGTGGTGCCAGGGCCGACCTTCAGTGCCTTGATCTGCGGTACCAGCTTCTCGACCAGCGCGTCGGCAATCTGATCACCCACACAAACCGCCACTGAAATCGCCATGCAGCGCTCGCCACACGAACCGTAGGCCGCGCCCATCAGTGCATTGACGGCGTTGTCCAAGTCAGCGTCGGGCATCAGTACGGCGTGATTCTTGGCACCGCCGAGCGCCTGCACGCGCTTACCGCGCTTGGTGCCTTCAGCGTAGATATATTCGGCAATCGGAGTCGAGCCAACAAAGCTCAGCGCCTTGACCTCGGGCGCGGCAATCAGCGCATCGACTGCCTGCTTGTCGCCATGAACGACGTTCAGCACGCCCTTGGGCAGACCGGCCTGATGCAGCAGTTCGGCGATGAACAGCGTTGAGCTCGGATCACGCTCGGACGGCTTGAGGATGAAGCAGTTGCCGCAGACGATGGCCAGCGGGTACATCCACAGCGGCACCATGGCCGGGAAGTTGAACGGGGTGATGCCGGCAACCACGCCAACCGGCTGAAAGTCGCTCCAGGCATCGATATCCGGACCGACGTTGCGGCTGTATTCGCCCTTGAGAACCTCCGGGGCGGCGCAGGCGTATTCAACGTTTTCAATACCGCGCTTGAGTTCGCCGATGGCATCCTCAATGGTTTTGCCATGCTCGGCACTGATCATCTCGGCGATGGTGTTTTCGTTTTCTTCCAGCAACTGCTTGAAGCGGAACATGATCTGCGCACGCTTGGCCGCCGGGGTGCGGCGCCAGGCAGGGAATGCGGCTTTGGCCGAGTCGATGGCCTGCTGGATGACGGCATCATCTGCCAGCGGTACCTGACCACTGACCGCGCCGGTGGACGGGTTGAACACATCGGCGCTGCGGCCGGTACCAGCCACCGGATGGCCGTCAATCAAGTGGGTAACGTTGGTCATAATTTGCTCCTGAGAAACATGGCGCTGCCCACGGCGCAGGCAGCCGTAAAATGATCAGTCCAGCGTGTTCAACACACTGCCCACGGCATCAAACAGACGATCCAGATCCTCTGGCCGCGCATTGAAGGTTGGCCCGAACTGCAGAGTATCGCCCCCAAAGCGCACATAAAAGCCTGCTTTCCACAGCGCCATGCCAGCCTCGAAGGGGCGAATGGTCGGGTCGGTGCCGCGCGGCGCCAGCTGAATCGCGCCCGCCAGACCGCAGTTACGAATGTCCAGTACGTGACTCGCGCCCTGCAGGCCATGCAATGTGCGCTCGAAGTGCGGCGCCAGCTCGGCAGCCTGTTGCACCAGAGCGTCGTCTTCGAGCAGCTTCAGCGTCGCCAGTCCGGCTGCGCAGGCCACTGGATGCGCCGAATAGGTGTAGCCGTGGCCGAACTCGACCGCGTGCTCCGGCGCATTCTGTTGCATGAAGGTGTGATAGATCTCGCTGGTCGCAGCCACCGCCCCCATGGGGATGGCGCCGTTGGTGATCTGCTTGGCCAGGTTCATAATGTCTGGGGTAACGCCAAAGTACTCGGCACCGGTCCAGCAACCGAGACGACCAAAACCGGTGATGACCTCGTCGAAGATCAGCAGAATGTCATGCTGGTCGCAGATTTCGCGCAGCCGCTGCAGATAGCCCTTGGGCGGCACGATGGCACCAGCGGAGCCGGACATCGGCTCGACGATGACCGCCGCGATGTTGGAGGCGTCATGCAGCTCGATCAGCTTGAGCATCTCGTTGGCCAATTCGACACCACCGGTCTCGGCCATGCCGCGGGTAAACGCCATGCCCGGTTGCAGGGTGTGCGGCAGATGATCGGCTTCCATCAACTGGCCGAACATCTTGCGGTTGCCGCCAATACCGCCAAGGCTGGTGCCGGCGATGTTGACGCCATGATAGCCACGGGCGCGACCAATCATCCGCGCCTTGTTCGGCTGACCTTTCAGGCGCCAGTAGGCACGCGCCATCTTCACCGCCGTGTCGGCACACTCGGAGCCGGAGTTGGTAAAGAACACGTGGTTCAGATCACCCGGCAGCTTGGCAGCGATCTGCTCGGCCAGCTGGAATGACATCGGGTGGCCGAACTGGAAGCCAGGCGAGTAATCCATCGTCCCCAACTGCTGGGCTACCGCCTGCTGGATCTCGCTGCGCGAGTGTCCGGCACCGCAGGTCCAGAGACCCGACAAGCTGTCGTATACCTGCCGTCCATCTGCGTCGGTCAACCAACTGCCCTTCGCCGCAACGATCAGGCGCGGGTCACGATGGAAGTTGCGGTTAGCTGAAAATGGCATCCAGTGCGCATCCAGCTTGAGCTGGCTGGCGAGCTGTTGTGTGCTGTGATCCTGCATGCAGTTGCCTCACGGGAAATCGGCGAAGGGCGCGTCTGCGCCGGTGTTTTCAATGGACATACGTTGCCACAGCAAAAGGTATGATAAAACATGACTTTTCATACCTTCAGTTTCGGAATGACTAAACAATGAAATCCCGTCGCCCTGCCCCGCTTGCCCAATTATCAGATATTGATCTGCGCCTGCTGCGGGTGTTCCGCACCGTTGTTGAATGTGGCGGCTTTTCGGTCGCCGAAAGCGTGCTGGGCATCGGTCGCTCGGCGATCAGCCAGCAGATGAGCGACCTGGAGCAACGCCTGGGCCTGCGCCTGTGCCAGCGCGGGCGCGCCGGCTTTGCCATGACCGAGGACGGCCGCGAGGTCTATCAGGCTGCACTGCAATTGTTCTCGGCAGTGGAAAATTTCCGTACCGAGGTCAACGGTCTGCACCAGCACCTGCGCGGCGAACTGAACATTGGCCTCACCGACAACCTGGTCACCATGCCGCACATGCGGGTTACTGACGCGCTCGCACGCCTGAAGACGCGCGGCCCGGACGTGCGCATACAAATCAGTATGTCTGCGCCCGGTCAGGTCGAACAGGGCGTACTGGATGGTCGTCTCCACGTTGGCGTGATTCCGCAGGTCGGAGCGCTGTCCGGGCTTGAGTATCAACCGCTCTACAGCGAACGCGCCGAACTCTACTGCGCCGTTGGCCACCCCCTGTTCGAGCTGGAAGACAGCCAGCTGACACTGGAAGCACTGCGCCAGCACGACGCCATTTCGCCCAGCTTTCGTGTACCAGCGGAGGTTCAGGAGCAGTTCCAGGCGCTGCGCTGCACCGCCACCGCTTCGGATCGCGAAGGCATCGCCTTCTTGCTGCTGACCGGGCATTACATCGGCTACCTGCCGGACCACTATGCAGCCCAATGGGTTGCAAGCGGTCGCATGCGCGCACTTGATCCCGCTCGCTATCACTACGATCTGGTGCTGTCCGCGGTTACCCGCAAAGGCAGACGCCCTCACCTGGTGCTGGAGAGCTTCCTCGAGGCGCTCGCCGGCGACGCTATCCCTACCTGACCTCTCCGCCGACGGGAAAAAGGCTTGACTCTTTTTAGATGATAAACGACATTTAATTTAAATTAATACCGTCATATAAAAGGAGCACCGTCATGAGCAGTCCACACGTTAGCGCCGCCCCCTCCTCTGCGCTTGATAGCGCCTGCCGCGCGTTCAGCGTGCCGCAGCGCATTCAGCCGAGCAGTCTGGAACGCTCGGTTCTTGCACAGGCACAACACAGCACCTTCCCCTATGTCGACGGTGACATCTCGGTCTGGAGTTTTGGCCTCGGCCCCCGCGTACTGCTGGTGCATGGCTGGGACAGTCGCGGCTCGCATCTGGCAGCCTTCGTCGAGCCGCTGCTGCGCGCTGGATTTGCTGTCACACTGTTTGATCTACCCGCGCATGGCGACTCAGGCGGCAACCTGAGCAGCCCGGTGCATGCTGGCCGCGCACTGGCCGCACTAGCGGAACACCTTGGCGCTATTCACGGCGTGATCGCCCACTCGCTGGGGTCTGCCGCAAGCCTCTGGGCCTTCGCTCATGGACTGAAGGTCAGCGCCAGCGTTCACCTCTCCGGCCCCTCCTCACTCAGCCCGATGCTGCAACTACAGGCACTGGGGCATGGCCTCACCCTTGAAGAACAGGGCGAATTCAGCCGTTGGGTCGAGCAACATATCGGCATCCCGCCAGCAGAGATGGATCTGCCAGCACTCAAGCACGGGCTGCAGCACCCGGCACTGATCATGCACGATCCGTCTGACCGGGTTGTCCCATTCGCGGCTTCCGCAGACCTGCACCGCCACTGGACAGGCTCCGAACTGATCGAACTGGATGGTCTAGGCCACCGCCGAATCCTGACCGACCCTCAGGTGATTGCGCGCAGCTGCGCGCTGTTGAGCGGCACCCACAAAGCCGGAATACAGCCATGAGCACCTCTACTCGGACGCTCCTGCTGTTATCCGGGCTGGCGGCCGTCGGCACGCTGTCAACAACGATCATTCTGCCGTCGTTCCCGGCCATGGCTGTCTCGCTGAATGCCGCGCCGCAGGATATGGCCCTAACGCTCAGCAGCTTTTTTCTGGTGTTTGCTGTCGGACAACTGCTGGTAGGGCCGCTTTCCGACCGCTACGGTCGTCGACCGCTGATTCTCGGTGGTCTGACGCTGTTTGTACTTGGCAGTCTGCTTGGCGCCGGCGCATCCGATCTGAACAGCATGGTTGCTGCCAGGGTCATCCAGGCCGCCGGTGTTTGTGCTGCCTCGGTGCTGGCCCGCGCCATTGCCCGCGATCTGTATGACGGCCAGGCGCTGGCCAAAGCACTGGCCTTCATCATGGTAGCCATGGCAGCCGCGCCAGGATTCTCACCGCTGCTGGGCAGCCTGATCGACAGTCAGCTCGGTTGGCGAGCCAGTTTCCTGCTGGTCGCCGGCGTCGGTGCCGCGCTGGCGGCAGGTTACCTTCTAGCTATGGCTGAGTCCCACGCGCCTTCTGCCCGCTTGAAGCTCTCCGTGGGCGTGATCAGCAAAGGCTACCTGCAGCTGTTGGGTGACCGCCGCTTTGCACTTCCAGCGCTGGCCGTCAGCCTGGTGATTGGCGGGCTCTATGCCTTCTTCGCCTCGGCACCAGCTATCATGATCCGCGGCATGGGCTACAGCGGCATTCAGCTCGGTCTGTTCTTTGCTGCAACGGTTTTCGTCGTGTTCAGCGCGGGGATGCTTGCGCCGAAACTGGCACAGCGCTGGGGTGCCGTTCAGGTGGCACTGGCCGGCGGCGCAGTGGCGCTGGTCGGTGGCATCCTGCAAGTGCTGTTCTACCAGAATCAGGATCTGATCCTGTTCAGCCTTGCAATCTGCCTGTTTCTGGCAAGCATGGGCGTCATCAACCCGTTGGGCACCGCCGTTACCTTGCAGCCCTTTGGCGAACAGGCCGGCCTGGCATCCTCGCTGCTCGGCTTCCTGCAGATGGCAATCGCAGCGATAGGCACCGGACTGGTCAGCGCCATCGCCCTGCCACCGGCACTGACACTCGGACTACTGCTCAGCGCTACAGCTTTCTGCTCACTGGCAGGGTTCTTTTTGTACCCATCAAATACCCTACGACAGCCCGCCTGAAAGGCGACAAGCCACACAGGAGACGCCGCCATCATTCGACGGCGGCTTTTGGCAAACAGTACGCCCCCCTCCGGGCCGCCAGCAACGCAAGAATCAGTTGCGAAGCTGATCTGCGGCGGCAAGCAGCGCCTGCGCAGTGGCCTCCCAACCCAGGCAGCCATCCGTGATGGAAACACCGTAACGCAGCTCGCCGGACAGCGCCTGACAGCCATCGAACAGGTGACTTTCCAGCATCACACCACGCAGGCTGGTGTCGCCCGCGACGCGCTGAGCAACCACATCGGCCAGCACCTCAGGCTGACGCAACGGGTCTTTACCGCTATTGGCGTGACTGCAATCCACCACCAGTGCCGCCGGCATGCCCAGTCGCTCAAGCTCTGCGCGCACCTTGGCAACGGCATCGGCCTGGTAGTTCGGGCCGCTGCGACCACCACGCAGCACGATGTGAGTATCGGGATTGCCGACGGTTTCGACCAGCGCCGGACGACCGTGCATATCCATGCCGAAATGCTGGTGCCGATGCCGAGCCGAACGCATGGCGTCGCAAGCGACCGTCATACTGCCATCTGTGCCGTTCTTGAAGCCGACTGGCAGGTGCAAGCCGCTGACCAGCTCACGGTGGATCTGCGATTCACTGGTACGCGCTCCGATGCAGCCCCAGCTCAACAGATCGTCAAGGTAACTCGCCGCCAACGGCTGCAGCAGCTCGCTCGCAATCGGCAAACCCAATTCACTGATCGCCAGCATGGTGCGGCGCGACAGCGCCAGACCGGCGGCCAGGTCGCTGCTGCCATCCAGCTGCGGATCGTACAGCATGCCCTTCCAGCCTACCGTGGTGCGCGGTTTTTCGACGTAGGCACGCATTACCAGCAACAGCCGATCCGCAACACGGGTCTGCAACTCGGCGAGCCGCTCAGCGTATTCGATTGCCGCATCAGGGTCGTGCAGGGAACAGGGGCCGGTGATCACCAGCAGGCGATCATCCTTGCCTTCGAGAATGTCTCGGATGGCCTGGCGGTGCGCCTCAATGGCGTCAGCCTGGCCCTGGCTCAACGGCAGGCGCTCGCGTAGCTGCGCTGGCGTCGGCAGAGTGTGGGTACGGCGGTTGGCGCTTTGCGTGGTCGGGGCTGCGCTGGCAAGTGCAGTTACGGTGGCGGTCATCTTTTGCTTCCTTAGCCGGGGCGGTCTTGCCGCCGCGGCGCTATCTGGGTGTTCGATCGATTAAATGTCGTGCAGTCAGTGAGCCAGTGCAAAATCGCCAGCTGCGGTAAGAGCGCGGGTTGTAAGTGCGTTGTGCGTACATGCCGATTCCTCAAATATGCAAAACCCAATAAAAAAACCCCGATCGGGGAGCCGACCGGGGTTTCTTGATTCTCTGGTGGCGACCCGTCAATTCAGGGCGCCTGTGGGTATCAGGCGCGCCTTTGGCTAAACCAATACCCAAAATAAAAGTAACCAACCGCCGCACGCGCAGCAACGACAGCACGCGAGGCGCTGGCGATAGGGAGCTGTGCAGAACAAAGTGTCATGGCATGGTTACCTTTAAACGTTGAGTTGACTCTAACGGATCAGTTGCGCTGCGCGCAACCCCCTCAGCGGCGCTTCGGCGGGGCCAGACCATCCGACGACGTGACCACCTGGCCCACCGGCGGTCGCGACGGACGCTTGCCAGCCCTGGGCTTCTTCGACTTTGGTGCCGCCTTCTTGCCATCCTTTTTGCCGTCTTTCTTTTTCTTGCTGCCGACCGGCTTGCCGGATGCCTTGACCTTCTTCGGTCCCTTGAAACTGCCAGGCACTTCAGCCAGCAAGCGACGCTCGAACTGACGGCGCAGGTAACGTTCGATGCTCGACATCAAATTCCACTCGTGCGGGCAAACCAGCGAAATCGCCAGGCCTTCGGCACCCGCACGACCGGTACGACCAACTCGGTGCAGGTAGTCGTCGCCGCTGCGCGGCATGTCAAAGTTGACCACCCGATCCAGCTCGACGATATCCAGACCGCGAGCAGCAACATCAGTCGCGACCAGAATACCGTTGGCGCCCTGTTTGAAGCGCTCGACAGCCATGTAGCGATCTTTCTGATCCTTCTCGCCATGCAGCACGTACACGCGCAGATCCAGCGCACGCAGCACACCATTGATGCGATCCGCCATCACCCGGGTGTTGGTGAAGACAATGGTTTTGCCCTCCCCCTGGTTCAGCATCAGCCATTTGAGCATGGCTTCCTTATGGGCATTGTCATCCGCGGGAATGACTTGCTGGGTAATGCTTGGGGTGTCATCACGAACCGAATTCAGCGCAAGAATCTGCGGCTCGGTCAGAACCGAATCGATCATCCGCTGCAGCCCCCGATTGCCCTTGGTCGCCGAGAACAGCATGGTCTGGCGCTGGTCCGGGCAGGCTGCAGCGAGCTTGCCAACATCCTCGGCGAAGCCCATGTCGAGCATCCGGTCCGCCTCATCAAGCACCAATGTCTGCACACTGCTCAATTCAAGATTGCCCGCAGTCAACTGCTCCAGCGCCCGGCCCGGTGTTGCCACGACGATATCCGGATTCTTGCGCAGGCGCGCAGCCTGCACGCGGAAATCCTCACCACCAGTGACCTGCTCAGCCTTGATGAACGTGAACTTTGCCAATGCGGCAATATCCTTCGACACCTGACGAGCCAGTTCGCGGGTCGGAACCAGAATCAGCCCCCGCGGGGCCAGCGGCTTGCTATCGTCGGCTAGCAGTCGCTGCAGCATCGGCAGTACGAACGCAGCAGTCTTGCCGCTGCCCGTCTGAGCGATAACGTAAAGGTCCTTACCTTCGGTCGCGGGCGGGATAGCTGCCGCCTGTACATCGGTGGGTTGCTGGAAGGAAAGCTCGGCGAGCGCCTTGAGTACGCGCTCGTGCAGATCAAATTGGCTGAACAATGAAGTCACTCTGGAGTTCGGAAGGAAACAAAGCGCAAGTTTAGCAGAGTGGAGCCGTCTCCTCGCCGTCGGGGCCGCGCAACGCATAAAAAAAGGGGATATCCGAAGATATCCCCTCAAACCCAAACATCTAAAGCAGCATCAGAACTTAGCGGATACCCGAAGCACGCAGGGCAGCCGGTGTGAACTGATTGTAGGTCGGCACATAGTCAAGGTCCGGAGCAGAAACCTCTTCGGTGTACATACCCAGTGCGATGTAACGACCTGCCAGCAGGTCATACAGCGTTTCCAGCGCATAACCCGGAATCTGGTAGTCGTAGTTGAAGGACATGTGACCTTCGCCCACGCGCCACAGCGTGCCACGACCGTCGTAATGATCCGCCAGCGTGATCATCCAGGAGTCTTCGTCCACAAAGAAGTTACGCTGAGCGTAGATGTGACGTTGACCTTCCTTGACGTTGCCCTGTACTTCCCACACGCGGTGCAGCTCGAAGCGGGTGTAGTCCGGGTTGACGTGACCGGCCTGCAGAACGTCGGCGTACTGAACACCACGCTGGGTCAGCTTGCCGCTGTTGTACGGAATGAAGACTTCCTTCTTACCAACCAGCTTCCAGTTGTAACGGTCAGGTGCACCGTTATACATCGCGAAGTTGTCGGAAGTACGCATACCGTCGGAGGCGGTACCCGGGCCGTCGTAGGCAACCTGCGGAGCACGACGTACACGGCGCTGACCAGCGTTGTATACCCATGCCATACGCGGCTCTTTCAGCTGATCCAGGCTATCGTGTACCAGCAGTACGTTACCTGCCAGACGCGCCGGAGCGTTTACACGCTGCTTGAAGAACAGCAGGGTGTTCGGCATGGTCGACTCGTCGACATCAGCCATTTGCTGCGGGTAGCCTACTTCTTCTTCCAGCTTGATCAGGGTGAATGACCCGTTGGTCTGCGGCATGGCCTGCATGTACCAGCGGTGGGCGTTCAGACGATAGCGGGTGTTGTGGTTCCAGATAACTTCTGCACCGGACTTCGGAATCGGGAACGCGAAGGTACCGTGACTGAAGTTGGAGATACCGTCGCCGCCGTTAACCAGCTTGGCCTGACCGGCCGAAGCCTTGACCTGATCGTAAACGTCCTGCGGGTAGCCTACCGAACGGTGGGTTACATAAACCGGCATGCGGAAGGTTTCCGGATAACGCTCGAACATGGCGATCTGACCAGGAGTCAGATTGTCACGGTACTGCTGATAGTTCTGAGCAGTGATCACGAACTCCGGCTGCTCACCCTCATAGGGGCTTTCATAAAAGTTATCTTCGAGACGCTTACCAGCATCTCTCGGCAGGCCACCAGTCCATTCCGGAATGGTACCGGCGGCGTTACCGGCCTTCTCCGCACCGATTGGTGTCAGGGAAGCACCCAGCTGATCGATTTCAGCCTGGGTCAGAGTTTGCGCCATTACAGAGGATGCCATCAGGCTCAGAGCCAGACCACCGACACCCATCAGAGTTTGTTGCATACGCATATTGTTATTTCTCCTTATGGCCTGTCTGATCAGAAGCTTACGCTGAAGCTGACGGCCGCAAAGTCACGGTCAACGGCGGTGTTGTACTTGCCATCAAAAAAGTCGGTGTAGCTGATACTGGCGCTGTACTTGTTCGCGTAGTCCGCATTGAGAGCAACGCTCACAGACTTACCATCCTCACTGAAGTTAGGGCCATAACCCTCAACATCGTGCGACCAGGCCAGAGTCGGGCTCAGGTTGATGCCAGCAAACACGTTGCTGTAGTCCAGCTTCGCGCGAACGCGGTAGCCCCAAGAATTACTGGTGTAGAAGCCATCGAACTCGCACCAGTTGTTGGATGCACTTGTCACCGGGCAGGTGCCGTTTGCCTGAGGGCTCATTCCGAACAGCGAATCACGACCATAGAAGGTACCGCCATTCTTATGATCAATACCCTCAATGTGGTTGAAACCTGCCTCACCAACCAACGCCAAGCGGCTCGCACCAAGTACACGCTCAATGAACTTGATAGCCGTCACCTGAGCCTGGTAGAAACCTTTGCGGTCATAACCGTGATTGACATTTCCTTCGAAACTGTCGCGCCCCACAACCGCAGGGTTCTGCTGGAGAGCAGATACACTCATGTTACCGGTGGTGATTTGCATCGGCATATTCGGGCGGTAGCTGATCTCACCACCGAGAGAAGTACCCGCGACGCTGGTCTGGAAACTCAGACCATACAGGCGGATGTCTTCGGGATACTCAAAGAAATAACCCGCACCACCAGCCAAACCACCCAAGCCTGTACCAACCCCGATCTTGTTGCTGTAGATCGGTGTGCGGCTGTGATAATTCATGGCGTAGAAACCAAACTCGGAGTCGTTCAGCTCTGGCACAAACCAGCGGAATGCAACACCAAACTGCCCTTCGTCTTTCGCCTCCTCATCCTTCCGATCGCGATAGATAATTTGACCATTCAGCGTCGGATCACCCTGAGGCCGGTCATTATTGGCTACTACCAAACGGTCTATACAGCCTGTAGCCAACGTATCAGAGCCAAAGAACGTACCGCAGTTATCAATCGCGTACGGGTGCCACTTGAGCTGATAGAAGGCCTCCATGCTAAGGTTTTCTGTCAGACCCTGAGAGATATACAGCATCTCAACCGGGAGCAGACCTTCCTTGATTTCAGCACCCGGGCGACGGAAGGCAGCCACATCGATCGGGTTGATGGAGTTAATGGAGTTACCAATGAAAGTAGACTCACCCCAGCTAACTACTTGGCGACCCAGACGAACGTTACCCGGGTTATTGCCGATGAAGTAGTTGTGGTAAACGAAGGCATCCAGTAGGGCAACGCCCGCACCCTTGACCAGCGGCGGACGGCCTGAATCATCAATGTTGTAATATTCTTGGTCGCCGTCTTTGGTCTCAAAGTCATACCAGTACTTACCGCGAAGGAAGGCACCGGAATCGCCATAACGCAATTCAAGGTCGTGCACACCGCGGAAGATTTTAGAGAACGCGTCTCCAGAGCTATAGTTCAAGCGGCCGTCGTCAGATGTACGTGCAGCAGCCTCGCCACCCGAAAGGCTATGAATAAAGCGCTTATCTGCATTCTGGGTAGAAACACTCACGCCCACGGACAAGGTCGAATCCAGCTGACCCTGGACATCACCGATATTGAAGTTAACTGCCCCAGCCGATCCAGAGAAACTGGCCAGGCCGATTGCCAGCGGCAACGCGGCAAGAGACCAAGCATGCATTTTTTTTGTCATTGTGCTGCTCCGTTAGATTTGAATCATGGGTTCAAGACGACGCAAGCCGTCTAGCACCGGAACCAAGTCTGTCACGAGATCAGAGCGCGATTTGGCCGATTCGGACGAGTTTTTTGGCCGAAAGGGACATTCACGCTCTGAATACCCTTGATCCAAAGCCCGCAATTATCCGTTGCATAATTTTGCACAATGGGTGTTTGTGTTTTATTGTTAACGCCACTTGCAGTCGATCAAAATAATAAAACAAAGGCGTCTTAAGCCAATGACTTCACAGAACCATGCTCTTTCTTCAGAGCGCGTGCACGAGCGCTGCTTCTGGGCGCAGGGGATAGCCCAGGGACTTGAGCTATACGGCAAGAGCGTCCGCGATTTACCTTCGGACCTGCGCCAGCATTGCAAGCTGACAGACCTCAGTCAGACCCACGTCAGTCAGAGCGACATGAATCGCCTCTGGAACGCCGCAGCCAAGCTCTCTCAGGATGAGTGCTTCGGATTGCGTATGGGCCGCCATTATCAATCCAACACACTGTCACTGCTCGGCCTCGCGGCCGCATCGAGCGAAACGCTGGGTGACGCGATACAGCGCCTGATTCGATTCATGCCTGTTTTCAGCAGCCAGGTTCAGCTGTATTCAGTTGAAGACGACCAATACCTGACACTCTACTTTCAGCCCCGTGGAAACCCGCACCCATTGCACATGGAAGCGGTAATGAGCCAGTGCAACAAGATCTGGGAAGGACTGGGCATTGGCAAAGCCTCTCTAATGCTTGAAAGCCGACTGACCAGCGAACACGAGCGCAATCGCGATCTATGTGAAACCCTGCTTGGCAGTCGAGTGCGCCTGGGGGCCAAGCGAATGTCGTTCCGCCTCAATCGGGGCCTGCTACGCACTTCCTTACCCAGCGCCGATGCCTTCCTGCGCAAACGCCTGGACGCCTCTCTGGAAGACATGCTCAGCGACCTGCCCAATCTGGACTTCGCCGAACAGGTCAAGCAGCGCATCCGCGTACTGGTATCCGAGCGTGAAGTGTCCGAAGAGCTGGTTGCCACTCCTTTTAACATGAGCCCGCGACACCTGCGCCGCAAGCTGAGTGAAACCCGTACCACCTATGAAAAGCTACTGGATGAAGTGCGCATGGAGCTGGCGATCCGCCTTATAAAGGAAGGGAAGCTTAATCTCGGACGCATTGCCTTCGAGCTGGGCTTTCTCGACCCAAGCAGCTTCACCCGCGCATTCCGCCGCTGGACCGGCATGAGCCCAACCAGCTTCCGCAGTCAGGCCAATCAGACCGCGATACCCTCCTGAGCGACCCGGGGCAAAGACATCATGTCAGCGCCCCATCCTTCCGACGCCGCCGTTGGCGCAACCGCCCAACGCAAATCCTTGAGCGCCCACACCAGAGACAAGGCCCAATGCGGCCCATGGGCGCGATCAGTGTTCCTCAGCAACGTGCCCCTTTGCGAATGGCAGGATGGCCGCCAGCAAAGTACAGGGCCCGAAGACAAAAAAAGGGAGCCTTTCGGCTCCCTTCTTTCTACTGCGACCAGCTTGACTCAGCGAACACCGGAAGCACGTAGTGCGGCCGGAGTGAACTGGGTATAGCTCGGGTCGAAGTCATACTGCGGCGCAGAGTTTTCTTCGGTGTACATACCCAGAGCAATGTAACGACCTGCCAGCAGGTCATACAGTGTCTCGATGGCGTAACCCGGGATCTTCTGCTGATAGTTGAAGCCAAGGTGACCTTCACCTACACGCCACAGGGTGCCGCGACCGTCGTAATGGTCAGCCAGGCTGATCATCCAGGAGTCTTCGTCAACGAAGAAATTACGCTGGGCGTAAATGTGACGCTGACCTTCCTTCACGTTGCCCTGAACTTCCCAAACGCGATGCAGCTCAAAGCGGGTGTAGTCGGGGTTGATGTGGCCAGCTTGCAGCACATCAGCGTATTGAACGCCCGGCACGGTCAGCTTGCCGCTGTTGTACGGGATGTAGATCTCTTTCTTGCCAACCAGCGTCCAGTTGTAACGGTCAGGCGCACCGTTATACATGGAGAAGTTGTCAGAAGTACGCATCCCGTCAGAAGCGGTACCTGGACCGTCGTAGGCAACCTGAGGTGCACGACGAACGCGACGCTGACCGGCGTTGTAGACCCACGCCATACGCGGCTCTTTCAGCTGATCGAGACTATCGTGTACCAGCAGGACGTTACCCGCCAAGCGCGCAGGCGCACTTACGCGCTGCTTGAAGAACAGCAGGGTGTTCGGCATGGAGGAGGCGTCCACATCCGACATCTGCTCGGGGTAACCCACTTCTTCTTCCATCTTGATCAAAGTGAACGAACCGTTGGTCTGCGGCATGGCCTGCATGTACCAACGATGAACGTTCAGGCGATAACGGGTGTTGTGGTTCCACACTACCTCAGCACCGGACTTCGGAATCGGGAAAGCAAATGAGCCGTGTGCGAAGTTGGAAATACCGTCGCCGCCATTGACCAGCTTGGCCTGACCGGCAGTTGCCTTGACCTGATCATAGACAGACTGCGGGAAGCCCACAGAACGCTGGGTCTGGTAGATCGGCATGCGGAAGGTTTCCGGATAACGCTCGAACAAAGCGATCTGGCCCGGAGTCAGGTTAGCCTTGTACTGCTCCAGGTTCTGAGCAGTGATCACGAACTCCGGCTGGTCGTCCTTGTAAGGACTTTCCAGGAAGTTGTTCGGCAGGGACTGGCCCGCGTCGGTCGGCAAGCCACCGGTCCAGGCCGGAATGGTGCCAGACGCATTGCCGGCCTTCTCTGCGCCGATCGGCGTCAGAGAAGTACCCAGCTGATCGATTTCAGCCTGGGTCAGAGTTTGCGCCATTACAGAGGATGCCATCAGGCTCAGAGCCAGACCACCAGCACCCACCAGAGTTTGTTGCATACGCATATTGTTGTTCTCCTGTGGTCAGTCTTAGAAGCTTACGCTGAAGCTGACTGACGCAAAGTCACGGTCAACGGCGGTGTTGTACTTGCCGTCGAAGAAGTCGGTGTAGCTGATACTGGCGTTGTACTTGTTGCCGTAGTCAGCATTCAGACCAACGCTGATTGCCTTGGCGTCTTCAGTGAAGTTCGGGCCGTAGCCTTCCACGTCGTGCGACCAGGACAGGTTCGGGCTCAGGTTGATACCGGCAATGACGTTGCTGTAGTCCAGCGACGCTCGAACGCGATAGCCATAGGACCAATCAGTGTAAAAACCATCGTCTTCGCACCAGCTTGCTGCCATGGTCGGAGAGTTGGCGACAGTAAACGGGCAAGTACCATTTGCCAGCGGACTTTGACCGAAAAGTGAGTCACGACCAAAGCGAGTATCTTCACTACCGATACCGCCGATGTAGTTCACACCCGCCTCGGCTGCCAACGACAAGCGGCTTGCGCCGAGAACCCGATCAAAGAACTGAATAACCGTTGCCTGAGCCTGCCAGAACTCTTTGCGCTCATAGCCCTTCAGATAGCCGCCGGCAGCAGGCATACCATTCTTGGTGAAATCAAGGCCTGGGTTAATATCTGCGGTCAGCGCAGTTGCACTCATATCACCGGTATTGATCTGCAGCGGCATATTCGGGCGGTAGCTGATTTCACCGCCAACTGATGCACCGGCAACGCTAGTCTGGAAGCTCACGCCGTACAGGCGAATATCTTCCGGGTACTCAAAGAAGTAGCCTGCAGGACCAGGTACGCCCTCAACACCAACCACCGGCGTCGGGCTACCGACTGGGAAACCTTTGGTGTTGGAATAAACCGGATTACGGCTGTGGTAGTTCATGAAATAGAAGCCGAACTCTGAGTCGTTCAGTTCCGGCACAAACCAACGGAAAGCCACCCCGAACTGGCCGTCGTCTCTCGCGTCCTTGTCTTTCTGGCGCACGATGTAGTTAGTTAAACCTGCGGGACCAAGCGGCCCAGTACCCAATGGGTTCTCGCCCTGAGGCTGATCAGCACCCTGCACGACTAGACGGTCATTACAACCTACAGCCAGAGTGTCAGAACCAAAGAAAGTACCGCAGTTATCCAGAGCGGTCTGAGCCCATTTGAGCTGATAAAAGGCTTCCATGCTCAGGTTTTCGGTCAAGCCCTGTGAGAGATACAGCATTTCAACGGGCAGCAAACCTTCCTTCAACTCAGCTCCGGGACGACGCAGAGCGGCAACGTCAACTGGATTAATTGAGTTGATGGAGTTCTGAATGAAAGTAGACTCACCCCAGCTGACAACCTGACGCCCCAGACGAACGTTACCTGGATTGTTGCCGATGAAGTAGTTGTGATAAACAAACGCATCCAGCAGCGCCACGCCGGAAGCTTTCACCAGAGGGTCGCGACCAGAATCATCAATATCATAAAAACGCTGATGACCGTCTTTGGTCTCGAAGTCGTACCAGTATTTACCGCGGAAGAATGCACCGGAGTCTCCGTAGCGCATTTCTAGGTCATGTACGCCACGGAAAATCTTGGAGAAAACATCACCCGCCTTATAGTTCAAGCGGCCATCGTCAGAGGTTCTAGACGCAGCCAACCCATTTTGGGGTACACCGTCAATCGACGTAGCCGTATGAATGAAGCGACGATCTGCATTCTGAGTCGACATACTCATACCAACAGACAACTGAGAGTCCAGTTGAGCTTCGACTTCACCGATATTGAAAGCTACTGCGTTTGCAGAGCCAGAGAAAGTGGCCATGCCAATCGCCAGAGGCAATGCGGCAAGAGACCAGCCATGCATTTTTTTTGTCATTGTGCTGCTCCGTTTGGGTGAAATGAACGCACGCACCACAAGTGCGTGTTCAAGACCCACGCAGTCTGTCACGAGGCCAGCACGAAAGACTTGCCCCGAACGGCCAACATAATTGACCGCAGAGGACATTCACCCAGTGAATTGACGGTAAAAACAAAACACCAAGCGACCTCACAGGAATCGCAAAAACCGGTATAAAGACGCAGAGCACCGGGAAAACAGCGATTTAGAGCGGTTAATATCGGAAACTCTCAGCCATCAAGCACGTCGCAGTCTCCTGCCACGAGTACCGAACAGCTCGCAGACATACACCAGAACAGCTCTATGGCGCCGATTCTGTCGCAGTACATTCGTTGCAACATAATTTTGCTCTGCGGAATTATTAACGGGCTTTTCTACGGCCCGATTATCGCTATACTGCCGACGGAAAAAGACAAAACTCGATTTTGTCACAACAATAATGGATCAGTGTGTCGATGCTAGAACACTCAAGCTCAGATTCCTTCGCACGCGTACGCGAAAGTGCTTTCTGGCTGCGCGCCATGGAACAGGCACTCAAGCAGTACGGCGTTTCCCTTGGTGAGTCACAACGCCTGTCACCCTGGATCTCATTACCGGTCGGCCAACCTCAATTTGTAGATCAAGAGCTGTGTTCTCACGGCTGGAGTGAAGCTCTGCGGGTGTCGGAAGACCCTCATTTCGCTCTGCGCATGCACCGGGTTTTCGTCCCCACCCCCTTTGCCACGCTGGCCTTGGCCGCCGCTGCCAGCGAAAATATCGACGCCACGCTGTCGCTATTAAGCCGCTTCTTCAGCATTTTCAGCATCCAGTTGAAACTTGTTTGTGAACCGGACGAGGACGGCGTTGCACTGACGCTGCGTCCGATCGGCACGCCGCATCAGCAACACCTGGAAGCCGTCATCGGCTACCTCGCTCGCTACTTCAACCGGCTGGACCTGGACGATCAGGGCCTGGTTCGCAAACTTCAGCTGGTGCGCAGCGAAGAGGACCCGGACGGCCAACGCCGCCTGTTCGCTCGCAACAACGTGGTGTTTGGCGACAGCTACGCTCTCGTACTGGATCGCCGCCTGATGCACAAACCGCTGGCAACCTCCAGCCCATTCACATTACCCAAGCTGGTTGAGATTCTTGAAGCCATGCTGGCAGTGCTGCCCAGTAACGATCTGAGCGAACAGGTAAAAAGACGAATCCACTTATTGCTCGGCTCAGGTGACATCAGTGCCGAGCGTGTAGCCGCGCCGCTCAACATCAGCCCACGCCACCTGCGCCGCAAGCTTAGCCAGGAAGGCACCAGCTACGAGCAACTGGCCGACGATGTGCGCAGAGAAGCCGCTATCCGCATGATCAGCGACGGCGACCTATCCCTGACCAGCATTGCCTACGAACTCGGTTTTCTCGACCCCAGCAGCTTCACCCGCGCGTTCCGCCGTTGGACCAACATGAGCCCAACGGCCTATCGGCGCGAGCTAAGCAAGCGCTGATCAGGCCTCCGGCTTGATAAACAGCAGCGTCATCCGGTCACTTTCACCCACCGCAAGGTAGTGCGCACGCTGTTCGTCGCCCAACCGCAGGGTCGGCGGCAATGTCCAGACGCCCTCCGGGTGATCAGTTGTGTCGCGCGGGTTCTGGTTGATCGGGCTGACCGACAGCAACTCAAAACCAGCGCTGGCCGCCAGCTCGCGCACCTTCTCTTCAGTGACATAGCCGGACTCGATCATCTGCTCCAGCGAGGCACCCGCTTTCGCACGGTGCTCCACCACACCCAGCATGCCGCCCGGTTTGAGCACCGCAAAGAACTTGTCAAACATCACCTGGGCCTCGCCTTCCCCCGCAGCGAGCCAGTTATGCACGTTGCGAAAGGTCAGCACCCGATCCGCACTGCCCGGCTCAGAAATGGCCAGATTAGGGTCGTAATTCAGGGTGGCGAGTTGCACCCGGTCGTAGCGCTCCGGATGCTCTGCCAGCTTCGCCTCGAACTGAGCACGGGAGCGCCGGAAAAAGCCGACGTCACTCTCCGGGTCAAAATGCGCGGCAATCAGCGTACCCTTGTCACGCAGAAGCGGCGCCAACACTTCGGTGTACCAGCCGCCACCGGGCCAGACTTCCACTACAGTCTGCTCGGGAGTCACGCCGAAAAAGGTCAGAGTTTGCTCGGGGTTACGGTAGGCGTCGCGAGTAACATTAGTGATGGTACGACCACTGTTGCCAACGGCGGCGCGAATCGCTGCCACCTGCGTCTGGTCAAGCTGTGGCGGAGTTGTCGCTGCCGGCTCCTGAGCCTGGACAGTGGCGGCGCTGAGCAGCAGGGCATAAGCTAGTTTTCGCATGGTCTTCCCTCTGTGCAAACGTGCTTTATGGCAGTGTGAATACGAGACTGAGATCAGCCGGCATAGTTCAGTCATGCATCAGAGTTCAGTCATGTAACAGATGCGCTTTAACTGCGTCTGTTACATAACCAACGAGGAGATACCGTGCGCGATACCCTGCCCCTGCTCAACACCCTGGACTTTCCGCCGCTGCGTCGCGGCGCGCTGGAAACGCTGCAGGTAAACCTGACCTACCGCTGCAACCAGCGTTGCCTGCACTGCCACGTCAACGCCGGCCCAACCCGCACCGAGGCCATGTCGGACGAGCTGATCGAACTGTTGTGTGACGTCATTGATGCACACCCGGTCAGCACGCTTGATCTGACCGGCGGGGCGCCGGAGATGCATCCGCAGTTTCGCACCCTGGTAGCCCGCGCCCGTGCAGCGGGGCTGAAGGTGATCGACCGCTGCAATCTGACCATCCTGTCCGAACCCGGCCATGAGGATCTGGCGCAATTCCTTGCCGATTCGGGCGTGGCGATTTCCGCCTCCCTACCCTGCTATTCGCGCGACAACGTCGACAGCCAGCGCGGCGACGGTGTGTTCGAGCGCAGCATCGCCGGACTCAGGCAACTGAACGCACTAGGCTATGGCCAGCCAGACAGCAATCTGGAACTGAATCTGGTCTACAACCCGCAAGGCCCCAGCCTGCCGCCACCGCAACAGGCGCTGGAAGCGGACTATAAACGGCACCTGCAGGAAGACTTCGGCATCCAGTTCAACCAGCTGCACACCATCACCAACCAGCCGATTGCCCGCTTCGGCAGTACCCTGGTCAGCCGCGGGCAGTTCAACCAGTACATGCAGCTCCTGCGCGACAACTTCAGCGCGGACAATCTGCCCGGCCTGATGTGCCGCAGTACCGTCAGCGTCGACTGGCGCGGCTATTTATACGACTGCGATTTCAACCAGATGCTGGAGCTGCCCATGCCGGTACTGGCGTCGGATCGTCCGCACCTGCGCGATCTGCTCAGCGCCGACCTGCCCGACCACCCCATCGCCACCCGCGACCACTGCTTCGCCTGCACCGCCGGACAGGGCTCCAGCTGCGGCGGCGTTCTCAACACAAACTGATCAGGGACAGGATTGCACACATGACCGCAACCAGCCTTACCGGCCTGTTTTTCTGGGGCTTTCTGATCGCCTACGGCGGTTTTATGTACTGGCTGTCGCCGCGCACTGTAACCATTGGCGGCTTTTTCAATGGCGAAGACAGCCAGGGCCGCCAGGCCTCGCCACTGCTGCTGACCACCAGCATCTTCATCAGCTGGATCTTCGCCAAGTCGGTCACCAATGCCGCCAATCTCGGTGCCGAGTTTGGTCTGGTCGGCGGCCTGGCCTACGCCACCTACTGGCTGTCTATCCCGCTCTGCGGGCTGGTGATCTACCGCCTGCGCCGACGTTTTCAGGCAACCAGTCTGGTCAGCTTTCTGACCAGCAACTACGGCCGCGGCGCCGCGCTGGCGTTCTCGGCGGCCATTCTGATTCGACTGTTCAACGAGGTCTGGAGCAACACCGCCGTGGTCGGCGGCTACTACGGCGACAGCGGCAGCCCGGCGTTTATTGGCGCAGCGCTGCTGTTTACCGCCGTGACGCTCGCCTACAGCCTGCGAGGCGGGCTGCGCAGTTCGATCCTGACCGATGCAGCTCAGGCCGCGATCTTCGTCATCGCACTGGTCTGGGTGCTGGGATTGGTATTGCCGAATCACAGCACCGCCGAGCTGACCAGCACCAGCCACTGGGCGCTCAACGCCGGTGTGGATCTGTTTCTGGTCGCCTGCCTGCAGCTGCTTAGCTACCCCTTCCACGACCCGGTACTGACCGACCGAGGCTTTATCAGCGAAGAGAAATCCATGCTGCGCGCCTTCACCCTGGCTGGCGTGCTCGGGTTCGTTGCCATTCTGGCCTTCAGCCTGATCGGCGTGCACGCCACCCTCGGTGGCATCGAGGCCGGTGGTAACGTACCAGCGGCGCTGGCGAAAAGCCTCGGCGTTGGCGCGCTGATTGTGATGACGCTGGTGATGATCTCCGCCGCTGGCTCCACCCTGGACTCGACCTTCTCCAGCCTCGCCCGCCTCAGCGGCCGCGAGTTGCCCGCCCTGCTGCAGCGTGATCTGGGCCAGAAGGCGATTAGTGTCGGCATGGCCACCATGCTGGTGTTCGCCCTGCTCGGCAACCTGCCGATGCTCGCCGGCACCGACATTCTCAAGGCCACCACCATCAGCGGCACCATGGTCATCGGGTTGGCACCGGTGTTCCTGTTGCACGGCTTCGTGCGGCCCACCCGTCTCGGCTTTCACCTGAGTTTCTGGACCGGCATCGGGCTGGGCGTTGCCCTCACCCTCGGCTGGATTCCGCAGAGCTGGGCTATTGGTGACGGTCGCTACGCGCTGCTGCTCGGTACCAACCTGTATGGGTTGATTCTGTGTACCGCCGGCTACCTGTTGCCCGGCATGATGACCCTGAGAGCCGCATGAGCAAGGGACACAGTTGCCCGGCAGACTATCGTCTGCCCGCCGAGACCTTCAGCGCCCGCGCAAACCTTGCGTGCGACGTGCTGTACGTGATCGGCGGGCTCTATGGTAATCGTCAGGCGCTGGACGCCATCGAGCGGCGCGTCGCAGGCGAACCCGGCGCAACAGCCGTGTTCAACGGTGACGCCCACTGGTTCGACCACGACCCGGCGGTGTTCAGCGACATCGAGCAACGCCTGCAACGGCACTCCCCGCTGCGCGGCAATGTAGAAACCGAACTGGCCCGCGCGGGCGACGACTTTGGCTGCGGCTGCGCCTACCCGGAGCAGACCGATGCCGTCACGGTCGAGCGCTCCAACCGCATTCATCAGCAACTGCAACAGACAGTGGACGGTATGCCCGGCATGGCGGAACAGCTCAGCAACCGCCCCGCCACCCTGATAGCCGAGGTCGCCGGCGAGCGCATCGCCATCACCCACGGCGATGAGCAGTCACTGGCCGGCTGGCAGTGCGATCATGCCCGACTGCAAAGCCCCGAACGCCAGCAGCAACTGGACCAATGGTTCGCAGAAAACCGCATCCGTGTGCTGGCCTGCAGCCACACCTGCAGCCCGGCCGCGCTGAGCAACGGCGAGTGGGCGGTGATCAACAACGGTGCCGCCGGCATGCCCAACTTCAACAACGGCCGCTATGGCCTGATCACGCGTATCGCGCGCACTGCCTCCGCCGCCGCAATCTACCGCGCGCAAGTCGGCCCGTTGATCATCGAAGCGTTGCCCGTCACCTATGACCAGCACGCCTTTGCCGCTGAGTTCAAACGCCAGTGGCCTGACGACTCACCCGCAGCGCTGTCGTATTGGCAGCGCATCAAGCAAGGAACCGACATGACGCCCGAACAGGCCTGCATCAAGGGCTTTACCCTCGCCAACACGCTCTGTGCGCTGGAGATGCTGTCATGAACCTGCGTCGTCTGTTGCTGCTCGCCGTGGTCGTGGCGCTGGTCGCGGGCTTCTTTGCCTCGGGTCTGCAGCAGCACCTGAGTCTGGACGCACTGAAAGCCCAGCAGCAGGTCCTTGACCAGCAGGTAACCAGCCAGCCAATACTCGCCAGCGCCCTGTATGTGGGGCTCTATGTGCTGGTGACGGCGCTGTCGCTGCCCGGTGCCGCGCTGCTGACCCTGATCGGCGGCGCGCTGTTCGGCCTTGGCTGGGGGTTACTGCTGGTGTCCTTTGCCTCGACTGCCGGTGCCACCCTGGCCATGCTGATCAGTCGATTTCTGCTGCAGGATTGGGTGCAAAAGCGCTTTGGCTCGCGCCTCGAACGCATCAATCAGGGCATCGACCGCGAAGGCGCGTTCTACCTGTTTGCCCTGCGGCTGGTGCCGGCGTTTCCGTTCTTTCTGATCAATCTGGCGATGGGCCTCACCCGCCTGCCCGCCCGCACCTTCTGGTGGGTCAGCCAGCTCGGCATGTTGCCCGGCACCCTCGTTTACGTGAACGCCGGCCGTGAACTCGGGCAGCTGGACTCGCTGGCGGGTATTCTCTCGCCGGGGCTGCTTGGCGCCTTCGTGCTGCTGGGGCTGTTCCCGCTGATTGCCCGGCGCCTGCTGGATGTGATCAAGGCCCGTCGAGTCTACAAAGGCTGGCAAAAGCCCACACAGTTCGACCGCAACCTAGTGGTAATTGGTGCTGGCAGCGGCGGACTGGTCAGCGCCTACATTGCCGCAGCGGTAAAGGCCGACGTCAGCCTGATCGAGAAACACGCCATGGGCGGCGACTGCCTGAATACCGGCTGCGTGCCGTCCAAGGCGTTGATCCGCTCGGCCAAACTCGCCGCAGAAGTCCGCAAAGCGCCAGCGCTGGGCTACAACCACGCCGAGGCAACCGTCGACTTTGCCGCGGTGATGGAACGCGTCCAGCGGGTGATCAAGCAGATCGAGCCGCATGACTCGGTCGAGCGCTATACCGACCTCGGCGTCGACGTGATCACCGGTGAGGCACGCATCACCTCACCCTGGCACGTCGAGGTAAACGGGCGCAGCATCAGCACGCGCAATATCATCATCGCTGCCGGTGCGCGCCCCCTCGTACCGGACTTGCCGGGGCTCGACAGCGTGCCGATGGTCACCTCGGACACCGTATGGAAGCTGCGCGAGCAACCGCGCCGGTTGCTGGTACTCGGCGGCGGCCCGATCGGCTGCGAGCTGGCACTGGCCTTCCAGCAGCTCGGCTCACAGGTCATTCAGATTGAGCGCGGCAACCGCCTGCTGCCCCGTGAAGACGCCGACGCCAGCGAACTGGTGACGGTCAGCCTGGGCAGCGCAGGGGTCGATCTGCGCCTGAACCATCAGGCCGAGCGCTTTGAACTGCGCAATGGCACACCGACCGTTCTCTGCCGTTCGCAGGACAGTGACCAGTCAGTAGAAATCGAGTTTGACTGCGTGCTGGTCGCCCTCGGCCGGGTAGCCAACACCAGCGGCTACGGCATCGAAACGCTGGGCCTCGCGGTGCGCGACAACGGCACGCTGGATACCAACGAGTATCTCGCCACCCGCTTCCCCAACGTTTTTGCCGTGGGGGATGTCACCGGCCCGTACCAGTTTACCCACGCAGCATCGCATCAGGCCTGGTACGCCGCCGTCAACGCGCTGTTCGGCAGCTTCCGCCGCTTCAAAGTGGATTACCGGGTGCTCCCGCACTGCACCTTTACCGATCCGGAGGTCGCCCGCGTCGGGCTGTCGGAAACCGAAGCGCAGGAGCAAGGGGTGGAATATGAGGTAACCCGCTACGGTATCGACGACCTGGATCGCGCCATCGCCGACGAAGCCGCAGAAGGCTTCGTCAAAGTCCTGACCGAGCCCGGCCGCGACCGCATTCTCGGCGTCACCATCGTCGGCGCCCACGCCGGTGAGCTGATCGCCGAATACGTGCTGGCGATGAAGCACAACCTCGGCCTGAACAAGATCCTCGGCACCGTGCACAGCTACCCGACCCTGAGCGAAGCCAACAAGTACGCCGCTGGCCAATGGAAACGTGCCCATCAGCCGGAACGCCTGCTGCAATGGGTCGCCCGCTTTCACGCCTGGAGGCGCGGTTGAAGCTGTCGATCATCATGCCGGTGCGCAACGAAGCTGCCGGCATCGTTGCCGCCCTTACGCCGCTGCAACCACTGCGCGGCGAGCTGGAACTCATTCTGGTCGATGGCGGCAGTAGCGACGAAACCGTGCCGCTTGCCAGGCCGCTGGTGGATCGACTGATCCAGTCTGCGCCGGGCCGGGCAACCCAGATGAACGCCGGCGCGGCGCTGGCCCACGGCGATTGGCTGCTGTTTCTGCACGCCGACACCTGCCTGCCCAACGGCTTCATCGACCTGCTGCCGGAGCCAGGCAGCCCGCATCGCTGGGGCCGTTTTGACGTCCGGCTCAGCCCCTCCTCGCCGCTGCTGGCGGTGGTCGCGTGGATGATGAACCTGCGCTCACGGCTGACTGCCGTGTGCACAGGCGACCAGGCCATCTTTGTCGAGCGCGCCTTCTTCGAGCAACTGGGCGGCTATGCGCCTATCGCCCTGATGGAAGACATCGAGCTGAGCAAACGGCTGCGCCGCCAAAGCAGGCCGCTGTGCCTGTCCGAGCGCCTAACCACCTCCAGCCGACGCTGGCAGCAGAACGGCACCCTGCGCACTATCGCACTGATGTGGCAGCTGCGGCTGTGCTACTGGCTGGGTGCAGATCCAAGCGAACTGGCCCGGCAATACAGTGGTCGACGCAATTAAACATGACCAGCAGTCGGCGGACGCAGCAGCCTGCCGGCGAAGAATCTATGCTGAAAAACGGAACGACGACCTGCGTCACAAAAAAGCGCCATTGCCAGAGCATACCCGCCGGGCTGGCGAACATTTTGCAGGAGTCCAGGTCACAGCACCTAAGTGCCCCGCAAGCGAGAAACAGCCATGCAATTTGAATCCGCCTTCCTGCCCCTACTGATCTTCGCCAAGGCACCGGAGCCGGGCCAGGTGAAAACCAGACTGATTCCCGCTCTCGGCGCCGGCGGCGCCCGCGATCTCTACCTCAAACTGCTGCAACGCACCCTGACCCAGACCTTCGACTGGCCGGGGCAACGCTTCCTGTACGCCACCAATCCAGAGCACCCGGTACTGCGCGCATTGGCCAGCGAACATGGTCTTAAGCTACGGCAACAGTGCGGTGAGGACCTCGGCGAACGCATGGCCAATGCCATTGCCGAGCATCCCGATGGCGCCCTGCTGATTGGCAGCGACTGCCCCAACATGGACAGCACACACGTGCTCGCCGCCTGCCGTGCACTAAATCGGCACGACACCGCGATCATTCCCAGTGAAGACGGCGGTTACGTGCTGATCGGCCAGCGTGAAGCCAACCCGGCCCCCTTTCAAAATATGGACTGGAGCCACGAGCAGGTCCTGAGCGATACCCGCCAGCGCCTTGAAGCCGCTGGCCTAAGCCTGTGGGAAGGCCCAGCGCTCTGGGATCTGGACACACCCGAGGACCTAGCCCGCTTGCCCGGCGAGCTGCGAGACACAACGCTGCAGAATGCAGTGTGACGAATTTGTCTCGCCCGCACTAATAATGCACACCCCATGTTATTAGGTTGACTTATGCATACCTATTGCCACTGACGCTACATCGTTCTCCTTTGGCGCGGGTGACTATATGGTCAGCAGCATCGCACGCCCCCCAACGAACCATTGCCAAAGGATTCAACATGTTTGACCTCAGCCCCCGCGTACAGGACCTGAAAACCAAGCTTCAGGGTTTTATGGATGAGCACATCTACCCCAACGAAGCCGTGTTCTACGAGCAGGTAAAACAGAATAAGTGGGGCCACCCGGCAATCCTTGAAGAACTCAAGGGAAAGGCCCGTGCGCAGGGTCTGTGGAACCTGTTCCTGCCCGAATCCGAGCGTGGCGCTGGCCTGACCAACGAAGAGTACGCCCATCTGTGTGAAATCATGGGCCGCGTCTCCTTCGCCGGCGAAGTCTTCAACTGCAACGCGCCGGACACCGGCAACATGGAAACCATCGAACGCTACGGCAATGAAGAGCAAAAAGAGCAATGGCTCAAGCCGCTGCTGGTGGGTGAAATCCGCTCCTGCTTCTCCATGACCGAACCGGACGTAGCCTCCTCCGATGCCACCAACATCCAGTGCGAAATCCGCCGCGAAGGTGACGAGTACGTCATCAACGGCACCAAGTGGTGGTCCTCCGGGGCAATGAACGAGCACTGCAAGATCGCCATCGTCATGGGCAAGACCGACGCCAACGCGCCGAAGCACCTGCAACAGAGCATGATTCTGGTGCCGCTGGACACCCCCGGCGTGAAGATCGTTCGCGACCTGCATGTATTCGGTTACGACCACGCCCCGCACGGTCACGCCGAAATCGAATACAACAATGTGCGCGTCCCGGTTTCCAACATCCTGCTGGGTGAGGGCCGTGGCTTCGAGATCGCCCAGGGTCGCCTTGGCCCGGGCCGCATCCACCACTGCATGCGCAGCATCGGCATCGCCGAACGCGCACTGGAAGCCATGTGCCGCCGTGCTGGCGAGCGCGTTGCCTTCGGCAAGCCGATGTACAAGCTGGGCAGCGTGCCGGAAATGATCGCGCGCTCCCGTTGCGAGATCGACCAGGCCCGCCTGCTGACCCTGCATGCCGCCCGCAGCATGGACAAGTTCGGCAACAAGGTTGCCCGTCAGCAGATCGCCATGATCAAAGCTGTTGCCCCAACCATGGCCTGCAACGTCATCGACCGCGCCATTCAGATCTTCGGCGCCAAGGGCGTGTGCCAGGACACCTTCCTCGCCTCCGCCTACGCCAAGGCCCGTACCCTGCGTCTGGCCGACGGCCCGGACGAGGTGCATCTGAACGCCATCGCCAAAATGGAAATGAGCCAATACCTGTAAGGGCAGCGCCAAGCCGCAAGCTGCAAGCCTAAAGCTGACCGTGCACTGGTTTTAGCTTGAGGCTTGAAGCTTGTGGCTCGAGCGAAGCGAGGTTCTATGAGCAAGCTGTTTGATCTGACCGGCAAGGTCGCCATCATCACCGGTTCGACCAAGGGCATCGGCAAGTCGATTGCCGAGGAATACGCCAAGGCTGGCGCCAAGGTTGTGATTTCCAGCCGCAAGGCCGACGTTTGTCAGCAGGTTGCGGACGAGCTGCGCGGCCAGGGCTTCGACGCTCTGCCGGTTGCCTGTCATGTGGGCGACAAAGCCCAGCTACAGAATCTGGTTGATCGCACCCTGGAAGCCTTTGGCCGCATCGACGTGCTGGTCTGTAACGCTGCCACCAACCCGGTCTATGGCCCGACCCACACAGTCAGCGACGAGGCCTTCGACAAGATCATGGGCACCAACGTCAAGGGCACCTTCTGGCTGTGCAACATGGTCATCCCGCACATGGTCGAGCAAGGTGGTGGTTCCATCGTGCTGCTGTCGAGCATTGCGGGGCTGCGTGCCAGCGCCAATATCGGCGTCTACGGCATGTCCAAGGCGGCTGAAGCCGGTCTGGCCCGCAACCTGTCGCTGGAATGGGGCCCGCAGGGCATCCGCGTCAATAGCATCGCCCCCGGCCTGATCCGTACCGATTTTGCCCAGGCCCTGCTGGAAGATCCGGACCGCCTGCGCAAGGTGGAAGAGAAGCTGCCACTGCGCCGCGTAGGCGAGCCGGTGGACATCGCCGGGGTGGCGCTGTTCCTGGCTTCCAGCGCTTCGGCGTACGTTACCGGGCAGACCATCGTCGCCGACGGCGGCGATACCATTGCCTGATAACGTCTGATTCACCTCGCTGTTCAACGCGCCAGGGTTCGCCCTGGCGTGTTATTTTTGCCTACTTGACCCATCAACAACAGGATCTTCAAAGATGAGCGGAGCGACCCTGATTGACGTATTGCCTGCCCACAAGTTCGACGAGGCAAAGCTCGCCAACTACCTGCAGGACTACCTTCCGGGAGCCAACCAGGGCATCAAGGTGCAGCAATTTCAGGGTGGCCAGTCCAACCCGACATTCCTGCTGGAAATCGCCGGCAAGCGTTACGTACTGCGCAAGAAGCCGCCGGGAAAACTGCTGCCGTCAGCCCACATGGTCGAGCGCGAGTTCCAGGTCATCAACGCCCTGGGCAAGACCGACGTGCCGGTACCAACCGCACGCCTGCTGTGTGAAGACCCCGAGATCATCGGCACCGCGTTCTACGTTATGGATTACGTCGAAGGCCGCGTCTACTCCCAGCCGCTGCTGAGCGAGGTAGCGCAGGAAGAGCGCATGCCGATCTACCAGTCCATGATCGAAACCATGGCCAAGATGCACAACGCCGACTGGAAGGCCATCGGCCTGGAAGGTTACGGCAAGCCCGACAACTACATCGCCCGTCAGGTCAAACGCTGGGGTGGCCAGTTCGAAGCCAGCCGCACCCACGACATGCCCGCTATGGACGCCCTGATGAAGTGGCTGCCGGAGAACATCCCGGCCGACGAAAGCACTACCATCGCCCACGGCGACTTCCGCATCGGCAACCTGATGCTGCATCCGACCGAATCCAAGGTCGTGTCGATCCTCGACTGGGAGCTGGCAACCCTCGGCCACCCGCTGTCGGATCTGGCCTACTGCTGTCTGCCGTACCACATGCCGGTCAACGTCGACGGCGCCAAGGGCATGGTCGGTGCTGATCTGAAATCCCTCGGTCTGCCGGAAGAGCAGCAACTGCTGGACTGGTACTGTGAATACACCGGCCGCAGCGGTGTGCCGAACTGGAACTACTACATCGCCTTCTCGCTGTTCCGTCTGGCCGCCATTGTGCAAGGTGTTTACCACCGCGCACTGCAAGGCAACGCCAGCAACGCCGACGCCCTGGAAGTCGGCAAACGCGCCAGCCTGCTGGCTGAGCGCGGCTGGGAAATCGCCCAGAAGTAAGACCAAACGGGGCAGCGTCAGCTGCCCCGTTGCACATTCAAGCCCCACCCGTTTCCAACAATGAGGATTGCCAATGAGCAAACCCGTCAAGCGCGTACTGCTGACCAACGACGACGGCTGGCGCGGCCCGGGCCTGCAAGTGCTCGAAGAGATTGCCAACGAGATCGCCGAGGAAGTGTGGATCGTCTCGCCCGATCTGGACCAAAGCGGCGTGTCCATGTCCATCTCCGTCCACCACCCGCTGCGCGTTCACCAGTTTGAAGAACACCGGTTCAGCGTCAGTGGCACTCCCAGTGACTGCGTCCTGCTCGGCGTTGCCGAACTGCTGCCGGTCAAACCCGATCTGGTGCTATCCGGCGTCAACAACGGCGCCAACATCAGCGACTCGGTCGCCTACTCCGGCACCATCGGCGGCGCCCTTACCGGCACCCTGCTTGGCATTCCGTCCATCGCCCTCAGCCAGGCCTACATCCCCGGCAACGACGTACATTGGGAAACCTCCCGCCAGTACGGTGCCAACCTGGTTCGCCAACTGCTGGACGCCGGCTGGCCGGAAGACTGTGCCATGAACATCAACTTCCCGGCACGTGCACCAGAAGACGTCCGTGGCGTCGCCATCTGCCGCCCGCAACGCGGCAGCATCGGCGGCGTGAACATCGAGCGCCGGGAAGACACCCGCGGCGTGCCCTACTACTGGCTCGGCTTCCAGCGCCAGACCGACCGCATCACCGGCCGCCAGACCGACGTCGGCGCCCTGCGCGACGGCCTGATCGCCCTGTCCCCGGTACGCTTCGAACGCGACATCGCCAGCAGCTGGCAAGTCGACACCAGCGACATGGCCGACCAGCTGGGTATCGATCAGAACGGCGTCGACGATGCTGTCGCCGACGATCCAAGCATCAGTCACTGAACACCCGCTGACGGCGTTCAGCCCATTGCCTGCCAAGGAGTTTGAAATGCAACGCTTCGAGAACAGAATCGCCCTGATCACCGGTGCCGGCAGCGGCATTGGCCGCGCCACCGCCAAACGTCTGGCCAGCGAAGGCGCGCGCCTGATGCTGGTTGACCGCAACGCCGAAGGTCTGGAACAGACCATTAAGGAACTGCCCGCCGGCGCCGAGGTGCTGCACCGCGCACTGGACGTCAGTGACGAAGCAGCCGTTGAGCAATGCGTCGCCGACACCGTGACCCACTACGGCCGCCTGGACGTGCTCTGCAACAACGCCGGTATCGCCGGTGGTGACTACAGCATCGCCACCGATCAGAGCCTGGAAACCTGGCAGAAGATCATCAACGTCAACCTGTTCGGCGTCATGCTGTTCACCAAGTACGCCTCGCGTCAGATGCGCGACCAGAACGGCGGCGCCATCGTCAACACCGCCTCGGTGGCAGGTATTCGCTCCGGCGCTGGCGGTAACGCCTACAGCGCCTCCAAGGCTGGCGTGATCAACTTCACCATGACCGCCGCCTGCGACCTCGGCCAGTTCAACATTCGCGTCAACGCCGTCTGCCCCGGCCTGATCGAAACCGGCATGACCGCCCCAGTGTTCAAGTACGCCCGCGAGAACAACAAGGAAGAGAAGCTCGGCACCCGCTGCGAGCTGCGCCGCTATGGCCGTCCAGAAGAGATCGCCGGCGCCATCGCCTTCCTCGCCAGTGAAGATGCCAGCTACGTTACCGGCCAGGCCCTGGCGGTTGACGGCGGCAACACCGCGTCACTCAACCTGCCCGGCATGAAGTTCTAATGCCCAGAGGTCTGTCGCCCCCGTCACCCGACGGGGGCGGCTTGAGCCTGCCCTTCCCTTGCGCCATCATGGCCGGACGCACTCAACCACCGGCCGCCCCATGCTGTACCTCACCCTGCCACACCTGATCCCGGATACCCGCCATGCAAGGCCTGCTTGACCTTGGCGCGCCCGAGCCTGCGGCAAAGCAGCAGATCGGCCCGGACGCCTGGGTGCTGAAAGGCTTTGCCCTGAGCGATGCGGACGCCCTGCTGGCCACCATCGAGCAGATCGCTGTACAGGCGCCCTTTCGCCATCAGGTCACCCCCGGCGGCTACACGATGTCCGCGGCCATGAGCAGCTGCGGCGCCTACGGCTGGGTGACGGATCGACACGGCTATCGATACAGCCCGCAAGACCCGCAAAGCAACCAGCCCTGGCCCGCCATGCCCGCGCTGTTCGCAGAGCTGGCCGAGCGCGCCGCGCATAGCACCGGGTTTGCGCACTTTGCGCCGGAAGCCTGCCTGATCAACCGCTACACCACCGGCGCGCGCATGGGCCTGCATCAGGACAAGGACGAGCAGGACTTCACCGCCCCCATCGTCTCGATCTCTCTCGGCGCCCCCATCACCTTCCTGTTTGGTGGTCCCAACCGCAGCGACCCAACCAGCCGCTGGCTGCTGGAACATGGCGACGTAGTGGTCTGGGGTGGCGTCAGCCGGCTGTATTTTCATGGTGTCAGCCCGCTGGGCAAAAAGGCCAGCCATCCCGCTACCGGCGCGGTGCGTTACAACCTGACCTTCAGGAAAGTCCGCTGAACGCAGCCGGCACTCCGCCCGGTCATCCAACGCACTGCAGCTCGCCAGGCAGTGGCGCGCAGGGCTCATCCCCCAGCATCTGCAGCACCCCATGAAGCACCTGCGCTGTCGCAGCTGCGGTCGGCTGCATCGGCTCCCGTAGTTCATTGGCCACCATCCCCTGCAGCGCCAGCGCGTATTTGATGACAGCAGGGTTGGGCTCAGCGAAGGCGTTCTGTATCCAGGGCAGCAAACGAAAGAAAGTGCGGCGCGCGGCAAGCAGGTCGCCCCGCTCCAGCAGCCGGTGCATCTGCACAAACAGGTCGGTACGGATATGCGCGGCCGCCGATATGGCACCGACAGCGCCCAGGCACTGACTGGCAAACATCTGCACATCCTCACCAGCGAGCACGTTGACATTGCCGTCGGCAACCAGCGCCATGGTCGTCTCCGCATCCCCTCCGCAATCCTTGACCGCGACGATGCGCGGGTGACGCACGATGCGTCTCAGGGTCTCGCGCTCAATCCGCACCCCGGTGCGATAGGGAATGTCATAGAGCACCACCGGCACCGTCGCCGCATCGGCAACCGTTTGAAAGAAGCGTTCCAACCCCTGCTGAGAAGGGCGAATATAGCAAGGCGCAGGCACCAGCAGTCCGGCCAGAGAACGCTGCTGAACCTCATGCTGAAACGCCAGCAGTTCACGCAGGTTGTTGCCGCTCAACCCCATGACCACCTGCTGCGGAGGTGCCCACTGCAGCACCGCATCCAGCACCGCAAGCTGCTCGCCCTGACTCAACGCCGCCGCCTCGCCAGTCGAACCGCAGACCACCAGCCCCGACACCCCATCGGCCAGCAAGCGCTCCACCAGCCTCTGCAGCGCAACAAAATCCACCTCTCCCTCACGGAATGGCGTTATCAGTGCTACCCAGATCCCACGAAAATCAGACATGCAAAAACTCCTTGTGGCAGACCGTCAAGTCACCGTCAGGAGGCGTGGGGATCAAACGTGAGGGAGGTGTAACCTAGCGCATGTTGTCCTGTCAGCCCATCTGACGGGACAGCACGCCCCGGTCAAATGAGCGACTGTTTCTTGGATTTCTTGGCAACGGAGACGCACACGCCGACCGAGGCGAGAAGCCCAGGTGATAGCAGCGAATGGTCAAAGGAAGGGAACATGTAATGCCCGTTGCGTAAAATCCAGCCCGATAGTACGAAGCAGCAGGCGGAGCTGTCAACGCCGCAGTGCCAGCTGACGGCTCGCCCGCCCCGGCTCAACTGCCAATCTCTAGCAACTTGATGCGCCCGCCGTCAAAGGCGAAGTGGTGCTGCAGATCCACCGGGCTACCCGGGAAGTTGCCCGTCAGCCGCGCGATGACCACCAGCGCCTCACCGTCCTGCCAGGATTGCAGCGGCGCCGCTACATAGCTGTACGCCTGTCGGGCAGCAAACTGCCACTCGACAATGGCCGCCAAACCCTGATGGGTCTGGTTTTCATCGCGTACCGTAGCGTCCTCGCAAAAACACTCGGCAAGCCGCGTCATGCCCTGCCCATTGCTGACTTCAAAATAGGTCTGTACGACATCCAACAATGCAATACTCATAATGTGCTCTCCTCTTCCGCAAACAGTGCGGGGACAGCAGTCATCTTGCCGGGCCAGTCTTAATTTGCTCAACTGGGATTAAGATAACGACCTATCCCAAAAAGCAGGATAATCCAATGGCGATTTCGCGTATCGGGCTCAATGAACTGGAAGCCGCCCTAGCAGTCGCCCGGCGCGGCTCCTTCCGCCAGGCCGCTATTGAGCTCAACGTCTCGACCAGCGCCCTGAGCACCACCATCGCCAAACTTGAAGCCGCCATCGACACACGCCTGTTCAACCGCACTACCCGCAGCGTATCGCTGACCGAGGCCGGCATCCTGTACCTGCAACAGGTGGGTCCGGCACTGGAAAACATGCGCGCCGCACTGGGCGAGGTGCGCACCCGTCACGCCGAGCCAGCCGGCGTGCTGCGTATCAATGCCTTCGCCAGCGCCGCGCGTTCGGCCCTGCTGCCGCTGATGCTCGACTTCATGCAGCGCTACCCCAAGGTACACATTGACCTGGTGACCGAAGGCCGCCTGGTCGACATCGTCGCCGACGGCTTCGACCTCGGCCTGCGTGCGCGCAATCTCGTGCCCGCCGACATGATCGTGCTATCACTGGGGCAGGCCCAGCGCTACGCCATCGTCGCCAGCCCTGCGTACCTGAACACCCATGGCCGTCCAGCCTCGCCAGCAGACCTGCTAAATCACCCGTGCATCCGCATCCGCCTGCCCAACGGAGGCATCTACCCCTGGCACTTGGAAAAGGACGGCGAGCACATCAAGCTGGAGGTCAACGGAAAACTCACCCTGGACGACGCCAGCGTGGTCAAAGCAGCCCTCAAGGCAGGCGCAGGCCTCGGACTACTGATGGAACAGGACGTCCAGGAGGAGCTGGACGCCAGACAGCTAGAACGCGTGTTGCAAGACTGGACACCACCCCGCCAAGAGCTCTGCCTCTACTACCCCAACCGCCGCAACCCTTCAGCGACGCTGAAGGCATTTATCGACTTGGCACGGGAGCACGCACGCGGTGAGCAGTAACAGGCGCGGAAGGTCGCCCGCCCCGGCACCAACTGCAAACCAGCCTCAGAGTGTGCTGATACGGTATTCAAGCAGCTATATGAACGCCTGAAAGCCCAAGGAAAAGTACCCAAAGTCACCCTGATTGCCTGCATACGCAAAACGGTTGCGATGCTTAATACTGCGCTCAAGAACCAGAAGCCGTGGCGTGAAAAAACAGCTTAATGTTGGGCGTTTACACCACAGTCACTTGTTAGCGCCGTGACACGAATAGCGCTAATCATCTTTGTCTTTGGTTTTTAAAGTCTCCACGTAATCTGCAATTCTTTTTAACTCTTTCGCAATCTCCAAGTTGCTTTCCAGCAATTGGGTGTTGATATTTTTTCCATTTTTAAAAGTCATTGCCCGCATAATCAACCAAAAGACAACTAGAAATATAACAAGCGGAAAAGCGGCGACAAAAATCTGTTCCAAAAATGGCTTCCCTGCTTCTTTCCCAGCCAATACTGGAGCACTAAATAAAGCCAAACCAACCAAGACCCAAGCTTTCATATATGATCCCCATTAGTGCCAACAACCAAAGCGGCGGTGCATTTATGCGGCCAGCTGATTTTGCTTGTTAACTATTTATGCCATTTTATTTGGATTCGTAGCGATCAGCATGAAAACACTTGTTGCCGTAACAACTACTCCAATTAAAAACACAAAGAAATTGTTCTTAGTCTTTTCCCAATTGACGAATACAAGAGGGGGATAAAAAAACACCCAAACGACCAATAACCCAATAAGCCAACCAACACTTTTCCGATAACCGATGATAAACGACCAAATATAGGACACACCGATCAAAATCATCCCCAAAACACCTAAAACTTCGCCAATTTCTCTCATAATTTCTCCTATATGGATAACGCCGCGCTCTGCGGTAAATTTGGAGCGAAGCGTAAAATTTATCCGACAGCAGCGCTTTGTTAGCTAATAAACTCAAATTCATCGACATCATCCAAATGAAATTTAAAATTATGAAAATCAGAATTATCGTCTAGTGCTCTCTTAATTAATTCATGATCAAAATCAAAAATAAACCAACTCCTTGCGATAACTTTTACACGCTCCTCAATCTCATAATAGTTATCAAAAGGATTGTTCATGATATATCTTTCTTCTTTAGGATTTATCTTTTCTTCTTTACTAAGGTCACCGGAGTAGCCATACAATGTATCAGCATCAAGATCCATATAAATGGGAATCTCAATAATACCATCACCTAAATAATTCGAGTTATAAATGTCAATTTCTTTGACAGAAAGGCTATGTATTCTGGTTATCATAGAATCACCTACATCTCCTGCATAAACAAAAGGCTCAAGGGGATGTTGGTCAAGTAATTCTGCGACGTTGGCTTCTAGCTGTTCTGAAATACTAGCCTGTTGTTTCTTAATTCTATCAAGAATCTCAAATCTACTTTGTGAAAACACAACGTCTATTTCGTCAAGATTTTGAAGATTTTTTTTGCATTCGGAATTCTGTAGAAAGTCTCCAATAGAGCTGAACATACTTACATTATCTATAGAAGAAAGAGCATTTTCTAGATTTTTATCTTTACAGATGCAATAAAGAATCTCATTTTTTTTTGCTAATTCTTTACAGGATTCGTATATAAAGGAATCTGGTATATCTTTTCTTTGTTTTCTTGAAGAATATGGCATATCTCCAGAAAAATAACTTTTAAATGCAAATCTAGCTTGGCTTTCTGAAATATCGTGAACCCACACATTGTTTTTGAATTTCCATTCTGAGTAATCAGTGAGTATGTTTTGAGTTAATGACGTCCCAATGCTTTTTATCTGATCAAGAGCTCTTCTCAATTCTTTGCCTATCGATTCTGGTATATCTTTCTTTAAGAGTTTGCTAATTCCCTTTTCAATCAAGGAAACATCTTCTGAATACAGATTTTCCAGCTGAGTGGTGAATTCACCATCAACAATCGAAGGGAGGTTTATTTCTACAATATCTCTTTTTGCCAATCTACTTAGCGCAAGAAATTCTGCTCTTTTTCTGGAGGGATCTTCTCTAAATATGTTTGTATCAATAAAAATATGGAACACCTATAGCTTTCCCTTATAAACGGTGTAAATAGCTAACAGTTGAATGGACCGACGGCTTTATGATTGCATATTAGTGACTTCCTCATAACAACACCTCGCCCGTCCGACTCAATACGAAAATTTTCCTTATAAAACAATTAGTTACCCCATCCCTGACGCATGCAACCTGTATTCGCTTGACTTCCTCTTTTTGTGCAACCAATAACGCTGTACAAAAACACAGCGCCAATGCGATATGGATACCACACCTGCCAAGCCACGCCTGCGAGAGCAGTTTCGCAACGTCATCAGGGTGAATCACTACAGTATTCGCGCCAAGAAGGCCTGCTGGTGCCGGAGGCGCTATTACCGGTGCGACCGTCGAGTGCGTCCCCCTCTGGAGACCGGGCTGGCGGAAATTAGCGAGTTTGTTACTTGGCTGGGTGAGATCGGTGACACTGTGTGCGTCGAGCGCCCTGCATGTATCCCGACGGTGCTGGCGCACATTGAGGCGCAACGGATCATCGCGCCGCAACCTGAGCCTCACAGGCGGCCTACACCGCTGAAGTATGGTGCAGGGCTGCGCGTTAAGGCGGTAAGACGAGCTGTACGAACAGCGCATACCCTGCTTGGGCATACCGATGTGCGTACTACGCAGATTGATAACCATGTCCTTGGTAATGCCTTTGCCGGGGTGCAAAGTTCGCTCGGCTGCGCCTTGGCTGGCTACGCTGAGCTATCCGTTTTCTGCTCCAAGACTATTCCAGGGCGCAAATCGCTGTCTATACCCCCAGATACAACAACCTGGCCCCGGCTGGAAGAAACGAGGCATTGATGTTCTGTTGGTGCCCGCTCCCACGCTTATGAAAAGGCAGAGGGCTCCTGCAAAGCAGTACCAGGTGGCCTGCCGTTGATGCGCTTGAGGTCGGGGGAAATGCTGCAGTTTTGATTAGCAACCTTTCGTCGTTTAACCACCAGCTAGCCGCTTTCGCCGCTACGGGGCGTATCGGCTGGCCAGTTTCCAGGCCAGCCGACAGTCAACGGTGCTCGCAGTCACTCCGTGCGGAAGCGCTGCACCAAATTTTTCAGCTGCGTGCTCAGGGTACTTTGCTCTGCAGCGTAGCTCTCGACCTCGGAGGCCTGGTCCGAGATCTTCGCCACTGCATCGTTGATGGTGACGATATTCTGGTTGATCTCCTCGGTGACGAGGTGTTGCTCCTCGGTGGCACTGGCAATCTGCATGGTCATATCGCGGATCTGCTGCACCTTGCCTTCAATGCTCTCGAACGCCTCCATAACCTCCTCGGACAGCACGATGGCTTTGTTCGATTCGACCAGGCTTTGATCCATGCTTACCGTCACGTCTTTGATACGCGTGACCAGCAGGTTGAGGATGTCGTTGATCTGTTCGGTCGAGTCCTGGGTGCGCTTGGCTAAATTGCGCACTTCATCGGCCACCACGGCAAAACCACGCCCCTGCTCGCCCGCTCGCGCTGCTTCAATCGCCGCATTCAAGGCCAGCAGGTTGGTCTGCTCGGCTATCTGCTGAATAGTGGTGAGGATATTGTTGATGTTGTCCGTTTCCTTCTCCAGCTCCTGAATCACCTTGCTGGAATTCTGGATACTGCTACCCAACTTGTTGACGCCAGAGGTGCTGCGCGCAATCACTTCTTTGCCATTGCGTGTGGCTGCCAGCCCCTGCTCCGATACGTCAGCGGTCTGCACACAGGTTTGCGCCACTTCATTGGCTGCGGAGGACATCTCGGTCACGGCGGTAACAATCTGCTCGACCGAACTCAGCTGGCGCTGCAAGGTGGCAGCCATCTCGGTGGTGCGTTTATTGGTATCACTTGAGACACCATCCATGCTGATGGCATTTTCCTTGATCACGCGGATCATGCCCTGAATCGACTCGATGAACTGGTTGAACCAGCGAGCCAGCTCCCCCGTTTCATCCGAGCTGAGGCGGTCCAGCCGGCGAGTCAGGTCGCCCTCCCCCTGAGCGATGATGCGCAACCCGTCAGTCACGAGGTTGATCGGGTTGACGATCCGCCTAGCAATGATGACCCCGGCGATGGCGAACAACGAGACCAGTACGAGGCTCACCGCCAGGGTGATCCAGGTCAACTCACGGGCGCTGGCGTACACCTCATCAGCCTGCTTCAAGCCGATGAACTTCCACCCCAGCTCAGGCGAGGTGTAGACGTTGGCCATGTAGGCGACGCCGTCGATGTCCAGTTCAACCGGGCCATTGTCGGTATTGGCGATAGTTGTAAAGTACGCGTCAGGCAGGGAGCTGATTTTCTTGAAGTTGTTGTCCGGCTTATGGCCGTCCACCAGCAAGGTGCCGCTCCCCTCCACGACCATCAGGAAGCCGGTCTCGCCGAGACGCACCTTCTGCGCCATGTCGGTCAGTGCCTTGAGCGACACATCCGCCGCCACGACCCCTGAAAACTGCCCGGAGTTATCCTTGAATCCTTTAAGTACAGTGACATACACCGCATCATCGGGCTCCCAGTAATAGCCGTCCCGACGGGCGAGCGTGAAATTCGCCTCACGGCCCTTGGTGTACCACTCGCGCTTGCGCGGATCCCAGTCGCCGTAATCGCCAGTACCGGGCCACTCCACGTAACCACCACGGCTGTCACTCATATAGACGTAGCCCAGCGTCGGGTTGCTTTCACCGATGCTGGAGAAGTAATCGAAAATCTGCTTTTCCCGACCGCCTTTGGACGTTGCGACTTGGGCGGGTTTGCGCGCCTCACCAAAATAGGTGCTCAACGTATCGTTGCTGTTGGCGTCTGTTACTGCGGGATAGGTTGCCATGGCCGAAACGGTGTGGCCCACGGCATCAAAAAAGGTAGCGAAATTGCTGTTTACCAATTTCATATCCAGACTGCTGGATATCAGGAAGTTCTCTCTGGCCTGCTCCGTCACATTACGGATAGTCAGCAACGCGACGATCAGCACAGGAATCAGCGTTGCAACCAGAAAACTCAACAACAGCTTGGATTTGATCTTCATTGTCTTAGCCTTCGCAAGAGTTTCCTAAACGGAAAAGCACTCTGAATACTGCGCCCACTATTAATGGACGCAGTACCAATGAAGATAGGACAAAATTACTTCATTGTTGGCATTGAGAACGAAACATTCTCGCGAACACCCGCCGACGGCCAGCGCTGGGTAACCGTTTTACGCTTGGTATAGAAACGCACGGCATCCGGGCCATAGGCGTGCAGGTCACCGAACAGCGAACGCTTCCAGCCGCCGAAGCTGTGATAGGCCACCGGCACAGGCAGCGGAACGTTGATGCCGACCATGCCCACTTTGATGTTGTCGGAGAAGTAGCGCGCTGCCTCACCATCACGGGTGAAGATACAGGTGCCGTTACCGTATTCGTGGGCATCGATCAGGTCCATCGCGGCCTGCATGCTATCGACACGCACGACTTGCAGTACCGGGCCGAAGATCTCTTCCTGGTAGCTGTCCATGTCCGGACGGACTTGGTCGATCAGCGTGCCACCAACAAAGAAGCCATTTTCATGGCCGGCCACCTGCGGGTTGCGGCCATCGACGACGATGGTCGCGCCCTGCTCCTCGGCGCTATTGATGTAGCCAACCACCTTCTGCTGGTGCGCCTTGGTGATCACCGGGCCGAAGTCGTTGCTCTTGTCCGAGTAGGCACCGACTTTGAGCGACTGCATCGCAGCCTGCATTTTCTCGATCAAGGCATCAGCAGCCGCATCACCCACCGCGACGGCAACAGACAGCGCCATGCAACGCTCGCCAGAAGAGCCGAAGGCAGCGCCCAGCAGTTGGTTGACGGCGTTGTCCATGTCGGCATCGGGCATCACGATGGCGTGGTTTTTCGCACCGCCCAGGGCCTGGCAGCGCTTGCCGTTGGCATTGGCGGTTTTGTAGATGTACTCGGCAATCGGCGTCGAACCCACGAAGCTGACAGCCTGCACACGCGGGTCGCCAAGCAAGGTATCGACCGCTTCCTTGTCGCCGTTGACGACGTTCATAACGCCATCAGGCAACCCGGCTTCCTGCAGCAGCTGAGCGATAAACAGAGTTGAACTCGGGTCGCGCTCGGACGGCTTGAGGACAAAGCAGTTTCCGCAAACGATGGCCATGGGGAACATCCACAGCGGCACCATCGCCGGGAAGTTGAACGGGGTAATACCGGCCACTACGCCCAGCGGCTGGAACTCACTCCAGGAGTCGATGTTCGGGCCAACATTTTTGCTGTGCTCGCCCTTGAGTAGCTCGGGTGCGCCGCAGGCGTATTCGACGTTCTCGATACCACGCTGCAGCTCACCCAGCGCGTCGTGGGCAATTTTGCCGTGCTCTTCGCCAATCATCTGCGCAATGCGGTCGGCGTTCTGCTCCAGCAGCTCCTTGAAACGAAACATGATGCGCGCGCGCTTGATCGGCGGCGTGTTGCGCCATTCCGGGAACGCGGCTTCAGCAGCGGCGATGGCCTGCTCGACGGTAGCCTTGGGCGCCAGCGCAACCTGCTTGCTGACTTCGCCGGTGGACGGATTGAATACGTCCTGCAGGCGGGTAGCGTCGCTGACGATCTGGCCGTTGATGAGGTGTCCTACTGTGTTCATGGGTGACTCCTGAAAAGTGAGGGGGCAGGGCGCAAAACCGCTGCCGGTACGTTAAGAAAATGGGGGTTACCAAAGGCTGCTGTAGAGCTCGACCATCTGATCAATCGTTGGCACACGCGGGTTGTTGCCCGGCGAACCGGAGGCCAGCGCCTGCTGAGCCATGGTCGGCATCAGTTGGAAGAAGCGGTCGCGATCGATGCCAAACTGCGCCGGGGTCGGCACCTGCAGTTCGTCGTTGAGCGCCTGCAGTTCAACAAGCAGCCTGGCATTGGCCTGCTCGTCGCTGTCCTGCGCTGTGGCAATGCCCATGGCCCGCGCGCAATCGGCGTAGCGCTGCGCAGCGGCAGGGATGGAAAACGCGGTCACGGTAGGCAACAGCATGGCGTTGGACAGCCCATGCGGCACATGGAAGAACGCCCCAATCGGGCGACTCATGCCGTGCACCAGCGCCACCGAGGCGCTGGAGAACGCCACACCGGCGAGCGTCGAACCCAGCATCATTGCCTCGCGGGCAGCCTTGTCGGCACCGTCATGGTAGGCACGACGCAGGTTCGGCGCGATCAGGCGCATGGCGGCCAGGGCCTGGCTGTCGCTGTAGAGATTGGCCTTCTGGCTGACGTACGCCTCGATGGCGTGAGTCAGGGCATCAAGGCCGGTGTCAGCGGTAACCCGTGGCGGCAGGCTGAGGGTCAGGTTGTAGTCGACCAGCGCGGCGACGGGCATGAAGCCAATGCCGACGCAGAGCATTTTCTCGTCGTTCGTCTCATCGGTGATGATGGTGAACCGGGTGACTTCCGAACCGGTTCCGGCGGTTGTCGGCACCGCGATAATCGGCAACCCGGTTTCGGTGACGTTGCGCGGGAACTTGTAGTCGCGCATTTCACCGCCCAGCTTGGCGAGGATGCCAATGGCCTTGGCGCTGTCGATCGGGCTGCCGCCGCCCAAGGCGATGATGCTGTCGTAGTCACCGGCACGCGCCATGTCGACGCCGGCCTGAATCGACTCGACCGTCGGCTCTGGCACGGTGTCGGCAAAGACATCTGCCTTCAGCCCGCTGGCGGCCAGCGTCGCCTGAATACGCTCTGCGTAGCCGAGCTGAACCATCATCTTGTCGGTGATCAGCAGCGGACGTGAGCAGCCCAGGCTGCTGAGCACGTCAGTGACCGCATCGCTGGCGCCTGCGCCGAGCTGCATGATGCGGGGTAGTATCACTTGATTAGTCATGTGCACTCCAGGTTGTGTCGTCATGAGAGGCCCCTTAGATCGGTTGGGCCATCCCATGTGTTGTCAAAAAGGGTTGGCGTAACGCGCTGGCAGCAGCGTCGGGCGTATACGCTATTGGTCGGAGCGCATCGGCGCCGCAGGGTTAGGTGAAGCTCCATAGGTGTAGGCAGCGTCTCCACGGGCTGGCTTGCTCTTGCCAGTTGGCGCTGCGCCATCGACCACCAGCGTCGGGGCTCTCAGGCGCTTGCCAAAGTCCTCATTGAGCATGCGCAGCAGAGACCAGGCGAGGACGAACAATACCGGAATCAACGGCAGCGCCACGACAATGGTTGACGTCTGCACCGCCTTGAGCCCGCCCACCTTGATCAAGCCAACGCCAACGACCGCCAGCAGCAACGCCCAGGTAATACGAATCCAGCGACGCGGCTCCTCGTAACCAGACAGCTCCCGCGAGGTGACCGATGCCAACACATAGGCCGCCGAATCCAGCGTGGTCGCGAGGAATACGAAGCACAGCAGCACGAACCCGGCAATCACCAGCTCGGACAGAGGCATGGTCTTCATGATCGCCAGTACCGTGGCGGGAATACCCTGCTCGTTGAGAATGGCACTGACATCCAGCACCCCGGAGAGCTGCAGATCCAGGGCATAGCCGCCCCACACTGCGAAGAACACCCAGCAACCCAGGCTGCCCCAGATCAGCTCAGCGAGCACCAGTTCCCGGATGGTGCGGCCACGCGAGATACGCGCAACGAACAACCCCATCATCGGCGCATAGGCGATCCACCAGGCCCAGTAGAAGATGGTCCAGTCCTGCGGGAAACGGCCCTTGGCAATCGGATCGGTCCACAGACTCATCTGTATAAAGTTATTGACCATCAGACCGACGCTGTTGGACCAGCCGTTGACGATAAATAGGGTCGGGCCAATGGCCAGAACAAACAGCAGCAGTAACACGGCCAGATAGACGTTGATGTCACTGAGAATGCGAATGCCCTTGCTCAGACCACACCACACGCTCATGCCGAACAGGCCAGTCCACAGGCCGAGAATCAGCATGTCGAAACCGAACGATGGCTGCAGGCCGATCACGTCCGACGCCAGCGTCGAGACCAGCGGTACGGCCAGACCAAGCGAGGTGCCAACACCACCGACAATACCGAAGACCACGACCGTATCCAGCAGAATACCGATCCAGCCATTCGCCTTGTCGCCCAGCAGCCCGCGGGCGGCGACCGAGAGGCGAACACCCGGCTGACGGCGAACGTACATGGAGTAAGCAATGGGAATTGCCGGCAGGCAGTAGATAGCCCAAGGGGTCAGGCCCCAATGGAATTGGCCATAGGCCAGCGCCCACTCGGCCGCTTCCTTGCTCTGACTGACGAGCCCACGTGGCGGGCCGTCGAAGTAATAGATCGGCTCAACCCAGGCCCAGTTGGCGATGGCAATACCAATACCGCCACAAAAGATCATGGCGACCCAACTGAAGTAGGAAAACTCCGGGGTGTCCTCGGCCCGACCGAGGCGAACATGGCCGTAGCGCCCCAGGGCGAGCCACAGCAGGAACACCACCGCGCCCAGACCGGCGAGCAGATAGAGCCAACCGAAGTTACCGGTGGCGAAACCGAACAGTTGCTTGATGATCAGGCCTCCCGCCTCGGGAAACAGGACCAGGGGAATGACGATGCCGAGAATAACGGCAATCGAAGGCCAGAATACCCGACCGTCAAGGGCCGAGCCGTGTTTGAAGTTGCTCATCGCTTGAATCTCCTCTTATGGGCTGGCTACAGGGCCGTGCTCTGGTAGCTGCCGGCTCTGCAACGCGCTAAAACACAATGCGGTTGTGCGTCGACTCACTCGACGCGAAAGCGCTGCCGGTTAAAGAGGTGGCGATGACGTTGGGGTGTCGCTTTTTTGTATTTGTTATTCATGATGCTTCTCATAAAGTCGCTTCAGGGTGAGCCGCTCCGGCGTGCCGGAGCGGCGGCTGATACCGGGCGGTTAGCTCGGCAAATACTCCTTACTCCAGCTTTCGCTGACGCAGTTGCGCTCGATAAGCGCATCGATCTGAGCCGGGCTGTAGCCAAATTCCTGCAGCACGCGGCGGGTGGAGGCGCCGAACTTCTCGGCTGGCGCCAGGGCACGAATGGGCGCGTTGCGCGGGCGGATCGCATAGGGATCCAGTTGCGTAACACAATGCCCGCTCGGATGGTCGGCATAGATGCTGAACGAATAGCTGCCATTGTCAGTGCCGGGCCGGCCATCGGCTGGTCGGCTATAGAGCTGGCGCAAGCTGTCGAGGTTATCCGGTGCCGCCGCTGCGATATCGACTGCGTGCAGGCGCTGCTGCCAGGTATCGGCGGTTTCCGACGCGAAGGCCTTGCTAAGGAAGCCAGCCCGATCGGCGGCAGCGCTGACACCGGCCAGGCCTGGCACACGCTCCAGCCGTTCCAGCTCCGCCTCGCGGCTGTCCAGATACAGCCAGTGATCAGCGGTACGATAGAAACGCGACAGATCGCTGTACCCGGCCACATCGCGCCCGGCAGGCTCATCGAACGGCCCCCTGCCCTCGTAATCGAAGCAGAACGGAATCTGCACTAGGTTGCCCAGCGACGCCAGCGAGGTACGGGCACGGCTGACCTGGCCGGTTGCCGCCTTGCGATACAGCGCAGAAGCGACGCCCAGGGCTGCAGCGAACCCACACATGACATCAATGGTGCCGACGTGGGCGTGCTCTTCCGGCGTTTCCATCCCGCCACCAAAGCGCAGCATGATCCCGGTGGTGGCCTGGATCAGGTCGTCGTACCCCAGATAATCGGTACGCGGGCCGCGACGCGGTCCGCCGAAGCAATCCAGCTGACAGAAAATCACACCCGGGTTGACCGCCTGCAGGCTGGCCTCATCCAGGCCCAGCGGCGCCAGCTGGCGATCAGGCGCGTTCATCACAATCACATCGACCGAACGCACCAGCGTATTGAACACCTCGCGGCCGTCCGGCTGGTTCAGGTCGACCAGAATGCTCTGCTTGCCGCGCGCCGAGGACATGCCGAATACCACGGTATTCCACGGGTCATAGTTGGGGCTGGCCGGATCGAGCTTGATCACATCGGCGCCAAACCGGCCCAGGAACGACGCCGAGTGCGGGCCGGCGATGACGTTGGTCAGATCGAGGATGCGCACACCGTCCAGCCAACCAGCAGCCTTGTCGGCCGGTGCCGGCAGCGCTGGCGAGGGGCACTCGGCCAGGGTGGCAAGCGCCTCTTCCACGGTCACCGTGCGACGCGGATTGGGCGCGAGCATCAAGGCGGCGGTGTCTTCCAGCCAGGCAATCGCACCCGGCTGTTTCATTCTGCCGTACTCCGGATCGTCGACGTCGACCACTAGCCCAGCCGTGTTGGCATGCTCATCGTGCAGCCACTCCTGCGTGGTGCGATGCGGCGCACCTGGGAACTGACCTTCACCGAAGATCTTTTCCCATTCAGCCGCGGTCTTGGTCAGGAACACTTCCTTCATGCGCGCCGAAATGCGCTTGGCCCAGTGCTCAGGCAGCGGATAGACACCTAGCGAGGCGTCACCTTCCCACTGCGCCAGCGGGAGGTAAGGGTCATCGACCTTGGGCAGCCCCGCAGCGAGCATTTCTTCATACAGCCCCATCGCCTGCAGGCAACGCTTGGCATGGGAGCGGTGCGACGGGCAAACCGCGTAGAACTTGCGGCCATCGGCGCATTCGTAGGTGCGGTAGAACGGATCGAGGTACTCCTGCAGCTCCTCGTAGCTGAGGTTCATCGGCAGGTTTTCGGCGCGGCGACGCTCGATTTCCTTTTCGCGCAGCGTCTTGTAGCGCAGCGGATAGCCGTCAATCTTGATCGAGTTGTACGACAGCCCCTCCATCACAGCTGACGCCAGCGGCACTTCAATCTCATCACCCAGACCACTGCGTTGCCGCGCCTGCAGCGCGAGCACCACGGCCGATACCGCCAGCATGGTGCCGTAGGACGACGCCAACGGCAGCGGCGAGAAGCTGGGGTTGATGCCCATCAGTACGCGGTTCTGGCCCATATCGGTGAACACGCCGGATGCCGAGGCGATAATCGACTCGAAGGCGCGCCAGTCGCGACGCAACTCGTCGTTGCTGGCAAACCCCGGGATAGACAGGGTGATCAGCTCGGGACGCTGGCGGCGCAATTCGGCGAAATCCAGGCCCAGGCGCTGCATGACGCCCGGACGGAAGTTCTCGATCACGATGTCGGCGCTGTCGATCAGCGCCTTGGCATCGTGCAGGCCTTGGGCCGATTTAAGGTCGAGCTGCAGGCAGTACTTGTTGCGGTTGAGCACGGCGTTGGCCGGGCTGTCCCACAAAGGGCCGCTGGGGGGATCGATATGGATGACCGTGGCACCGAGGTCGGCAAGGATCATGGCCACGGCAGGTCCGGCGATGTATTGGCCGAAGTCGATGACCTTGACGCCATTGAGGGGTAGTTGACTGAGCTGTCCCATGATTCACCATCGCTTGAAAGGCCCGCTGCTATCCGGGCTTTTGTTGTTAGTAATCGTCGGCACGTCTGACACCGGCTGTGCTAGCGGGGACTTGATGACGGCCTCGAGCTGTACTTTGGGCAAAGTCCAGGGAGGCGAAAAGCAATAAAAAAAAACCCTATGACCCTGTTTTTTTTATGGCTGGATAAGCCTGCTTATGGGTAAGCCGCTCTGGCGTGCGGCCGGCATGGGATAACGCCGGCTCTTTAGCAGAAGCCGACGCAAGCGCAGGAAGGATCAGATAAGGTGCCGAAGCGCCTGACGCGGGCCGCGCGACGAACGGCAGGTCTCAGGTGTCCAGGTGCGTAGCCTGCGCCTGCGACACCAGCCAGGCGATAAAGGCAGCCGCCTGCGGTTTTGCTGTGACCAGCGGGGAATACACTAGGTAGAAGGCTTCCTCGGTGCTGAAGCGTTGCTCAAAAGGCGCAATCAGGGTGCCTTGCTCCAGCATGTGCTCGACCAAAGAGGACCGCGCCAAGGCCACCCCCTGCCCCAGCTCGGCCAATCTCAGCGCCGAGATCAAGGTATCGAACTGCAGCCCCTGGGATGAATCAACACGGTCTGCCCCGGCCTTTTTCAACCAGTAGCCCCAACCTTCTTCATATCCCAGAACATGCAGCAATGGGTGGTGGGCAAGATCCTCAGGCGTGTTCAGCGGCTTGAGGTCCGTCGCCAGCGATGGCGAGCACACTGGCACCAGCGAGTCCCAGGTCAGGCGATCTGCTTTCAGTCCCGTCCATTTGCCCTGGCCGTGGCGGATCTCAAGATCAGCCTCAACATCGGTGTCACCAACCCAGATGTTGCTGGTGATCCGCAGGTTGATGTCCGGATGCAGTCTGCGAAATTCCGGCAGACGCATCGCCAACCAGTGCATAAAGAACACCAGATTGACGTGCACGGTCAGCACCTTGCGATGCCCCTGGCCGAAGATTTCATCGGTAGCGGCGCTCAGGCGCTCAATGGCTTCGTGCACCGCTGGCAGGTATGCCTGACCCGCTTCGCTCAGCTCCAGCCCCCTGGGCAGGCGCTTGAACAGGGGCGATCCAAGCTTGACCTCAAGCCCCTTGACCTGCTGGCTAACGGCGGCCTGGGTCAGATTCAGCTCTTCTGCGGCATGGGTAAAGTTGAGGTGGCGAGCCGAAGACTCGAACGCCCGCAACCAATTGAGCGGCGGCAAGCTTTGTTTCATAGGGGGCAGTCTCCGGGGCGTTTGCGTTGCCCAGTGCGAATCTCACGGTAGCGCCAGCAAGAGCAATCGACAAGTGGACTACCACACCTCGCCTCATCCGCACGAGGCGCGCTATCTCGAACCATCGCGCTCGGGACGGACGCATGACAACCAGACAACTGAGGTGAACGTGCACGCATAGGATTATTGTTGTTGTGTTATTGAGAGATTGACATTATAGACGATCGGTCTAATATATTCCCATGACTATTTCCAAGCCCAAAGCCCGTCGCGGCCGCCCACCCAAAGTTGCGAGAAGCTTCGACGACACCCGTGAGGCCTTGCTGCGCTGCGGCATGGAAGTGCTGACCGAGCAGGGCTTTGCGGCGACGGGAATAGACGCAGTCCTGAAACGCGTCAGCGTGCCCAAGGGTTCGTTCTATCACTACTTCGACAGCAAAGAAGCCTTCGTTCAGGAAGTGATGCAGCGCTATGCAGCCTACTTCGCCAGCAAACTGGACAGCTGGCTGCTGGACGATAACGTACCGCCGCTGCAGCGTCTGAGCAACTTCGTTGAAGACGCCAAGGCCGGGATGGCCAGGCACGCATTTCGTCGGGGTTGTCTGGTTGGCAACCTGGGTCAGGAGATATCGGCCCTGCCGCCCAGTTTTCGCCAGGCGCTGGAGAACATTCTGCTCGACTGGCAGGCGCGGCTGGCCCGTTGCCTCGAAGAAGCAGCCCGTCAGGGGCAGCTGAAACCTGAAGCCAATTGCGATGCGCTGGCCGCCTACTTCTGGATCGGCTGGGAAGGCGCCGTACTACGCGCCAAGCTGGTCCAGAATGCGCAACCGCTGGACACCTTTGCCACCGGCTTTCTCGCCGGCGCGTCGAGGTGATATTTTTTTCACTATTTATAGACGATCAGTCTAAATAAGGAGAGACCATGTTCAAGGCATTACTTGTCGACAAAAAAGAAGATCAGTATCAGACCCGCCTGACCGAGCTGGATGACAGCCAGTTGCCAGAAGGTGACGTCACAGTGCGGGTTGAGTACAGCACGCTCAACTACAAGGATGGCCTTGCCATCAGCGGCCGCAGCCCAGTGGTGCGCAGCTTTCCGATGGTGCCAGGTATTGATCTCGCTGGCGTCGTCGAAGCCAGTAATCATGACCGCTACAAGGTGGGCGACCGGGTGCTGCTCAACGGCTGGGGCGTCGGTGAGACGCACTGGGGTGGACTGGCTCAGAAGGCCCGGCTCAATGGTGACTGGCTAATCCCCCTGCCCGACCAGCTGAGCGCCCGCCAGGCCATGGCCATCGGCACGGCCGGCTATACCGCAATGCTCTGCCTGATCGCCCTGGAGCGTAACGGCATTTCACCCGCCAGCGGCGAGATTCTGGTAACGGGCGCCAATGGCGGGGTCGGCAGTTTCGCCATCGCGCTGCTCGCCAAACTGGGGTACTCGGTCACCGCGTCTACCGGTCGTCCGAGCGAGGCTGATTACCTGAAGCGCCTGGGCGCAACCACCATCATCGACCGGGCGGAGTTGAGCAACCCTGGCCGCCCGCTGGCAAAAGAACGCTGGGCAGCCGCCATCGACTCGGTGGGCAGCCATACCCTGGCCAACGTCTGCGCCAGCACGCGCGCAGACGGCGCCGTTGCCGCCTGCGGCCTGGCACAGGGCATGGACTTCCCGGCCACAGTGGCCCCCTTCATCCTGCGCGGCATCAGCCTGCTGGGCATCAACAGCGTCACCCGCCCGTATGAAGAGCGCGTAACAGCCTGGCAACGCCTGTGCTCGGACCTGGACCTTGCCCAACTGGACGACATCACCCAGGAAGTGGGCCTCGGTGAGGCCATCGCGGCAGCCGATGACCTGCTGAACGGCAAAGTACGCGGACGGCTCGTCGTCAACGTCAATCGCTAAGCAGTGAAAGCACCGCCGGGACGATGGGGACTGCTGGAGCAGTGCCCTCCTCCCGGCGTCATGCGATTACCCGGCTGCACATTTCAGGAATTAGCCCCCCAGTCCAAGCGCTGCTCTCCATTGGACTGATCGCCACGTCCGGCCTTTTGGTAAAGCGGCACTAGGACGATGGCGCAGGACTCTTCCCGTCAATCGCCAAAAGATGGTTGGTGAATGACGCTTTTGTTTCGCAACGCCATGTCGCCCAAAGCTTCGAGTCTGAGGCTCCATCACCGAGATCGAGTTCAAGTGCCAACCAGTTGCGGGCAGCCATAACATAGCGATTGGCACCGGGAAACAGCATCATCCTCGCGGTCAGATTCACATCAAGCTCTTGTTCACCTTTTGCGACGTTATTCAGCACGTGGAAGAACAGGCGCTCCATCACAGACACCAGAGACGGATGCACTATCGCGGTCGAGGTCAGCTGTTGGACCTGAGCCCAGTTTTCACCTGGCGGCACATCGTTTCGGGAAACGACTCCCCACGCCGCCACATGCACGTCACCAGACACGATAGTCACGCGCATGCCCTGCGTTTTAGCCGCTCGCATTAATGTATCAACCAGCCGTTTACGTTCACCCTCGTGATCGTTGTGAGTCCAATGGTCCTTGAGATCATCGGCACTGCTGTCCAAGACATGCTCCGAACCAAAGCTGTCCAGAAAGGCTTCGGCCAGTGACAGCTTCGGATGAACAACCGGAACAGAGGACATGAACAGTAAGTGCTGACAATCCGTTCCGGAATGTTCACGGTTGTTTGCATTGATGCTCGAAAGCCAGTTCTGGAAAGATCTCCAGGTTTCTGGCCCAAGCACCTGCTCCTGCGAGCGTTCCGTTCGCAAGTCAGCAACGGCTAGAGCAACCGACCCCGCCCGGTGCACGAAGGTGAAGCCTGGCTGATCGTCCAGTAATGGAAGCGCCAGGTCGTCTTCCTTGAGCACCTGAGACCATTTGATGGGACGGAACAATGGATCATCGTTACGCACCTCCAGGCTTGACTGATGCTCTAGGTCAGGGAGCGAGTCGGCGGCATGCTGCATCTGGAAGATCCAGAATGCTCGACGCGCATGAAAGAACAGTCGGCTAAATAGCTCGCTTTGCTGCATTTCCGGGCTATATGAGCCCCAACCGTCAAAAATATCGTGGTCATCCCACATCATGACAGTCGGAATTCGCGCCATCCCATTGGCGCAATCATTGGACGTCTTGTTGCTTCCCCACGCGTTGCGTTCCTTGGGGAGCCAGCGAGCGCTGTACAGACTTATGTAATAGTCCTCAATCTTCTGATCCAGACGTTTGCTCACGCGATAACGCAGCTGTTTTTCTCTGGGGAGACCGATCCACTCTTTCAGTGGCTTCAGGTCTTCCCAGATCGAGTCGAAGTAAATCTGGTCTCCCCCCATCAGCAACAAATGGAACCGCTGCAGTCCCTTTGCGTGAGTGCGCTGCTCGTGCCAAAGCTGCTCTTTGTCCAATTTATAACCTGACGGTCGAACCGCCTTGTCATGGCTGCAAAGAAGGTCGCCCCACACCTCATTTTCCGACTTGATGAGCTTCCGAACACCATTTGGATCCGAAAAACCGTTGCAGGAAACGTAGGCCATGCGTGGCGCGAAATCCTTGCCTGGCACCGTGAAGGACCACTTCTGCGCTATCCCCAAAACACTGTACTCAACACGTCGCTCCGCTTCGCATTGATCACAGGAAAGGTTGTAACGGAGATAGATGACGCCCTTATGCCGCAAGAGCACTGCAGGTGCCGGAGCGCGCTTACCATCGACGAAAACCTCCGGGTAGGCCTCGCTATCCTTGATGCCCATTAGCGCGCTTACTTTCCATGTGCCACTCTCTGACACCCCGCGAAACGATAGAACAGGTCCAAGCAGTAACTTAGTCATAATCCCTTCCTTGTTGATCTTGCTCCGGCTACTAAATACTCACTGTTCGTTGGCAATTGCGGAGACGATTCTGGCCCGAGCCATGGCTCTGTCAGCGAGGTACTGACTCTCGCCCGCCTGCTCAGACCACTCCCAAAAACGCTGGACTGCCAATCGAGTCTGGCTTGGATCACGGCAGTTGGCCAAAAAGACGAACTGCATCTTTTGCACCTTGTCTGCGACGTATACGCCAAAGGGGCTGCTGATCACCGTGGCATCCGGAAACCCTAGCAGGTTCGTGGCCTGCGTCTCGGTTACCGTGCGATGACAGGCCACAAAGTGCAGCGGCCCTCCGGCAGCGCCCAGTTCTGACACGTCCAGATGGTCCTGCAGGTGCGGCCGCCCCACCGGCTCTCGCGCGGCAGCCACACTGAACGCAGCCGGTACAGCATGCACTTTTGCCAGAACGGTCTGCCCCGCAATGTCGATCAGCAACTGATCGTTCGTTTTCCTGGATTGGGGACGCCCCAATAGTGCTTGGGCAACCTCGAACGCCATAGCGCTGCTGCGCCCGGCAAAATCCAGGCGACTCCATTCAAGCGCTGCCCCCAGATCGAAACGGCCACCTTTTGCGCCTTCCCCACCGCGGCGAGTCTGGGCCAGAACCGCATCAAACAGTGCTTTGAATACCTGCTTTTTCAGCGAGGGAATGTCCTTGACCTCCCCTCCCCGAAAGCCGGAAGCGGTATTTTTGAAGGCTGCAAATCGGGAGTTGCGTTCTGCCTGGGCGAGATCACTGCTCGGATCACCAACAGGCAGCTCAATCAGTCGCACCTTGCCGGGCGATGTCTTCAGGCCCTCTGCATACTCCGCATGGCAGATGCCAACGTCTGCGCCGTTTTTGGCCCAGCCGGCGTTGCCGTTGTACAGAACGATAAGAACATCGCAATCACGGACCTGCTTCAGGCACGCATCCCAGCTGTCTTCTGTGTGGTCCAACGCTTCCGCATCTTCGTTGATCCACACCTTAAAGGGCTTGGCCCCAAAAAGCGTTTCAGCTTCGATCTCTTTCTTGAGCGCCTGCCTTATATCAGTAAGAGCGACTTTTTCCTCCGCCGAAAAAAGGTCGTTGCAACGACTGGAGAGCATCACGCAAATTTTGGGGCTGGTAGCCATGAGGTTCTCTGATTCCTTGAGATATGCACTAACCCTAACAGTGCCAAGACGTATGGCAAGTACATTGGTCGGGGTCGAACTCCGGCCATTTTTGCCAAACCGTGGTCGTAATTGCCACCTGAGCCGACTCTTGCCCTGCAGTCCTTGCCTACCGATATCTAGTGTTAGCGGAGCACTTGCTCGTTGTCAGATTAGGTTACGCAGCTCGGCAGGCAAAAGATCAAGACTCTCGCGAAAAAAACGCCTGTGCTTCGCTTGCAGCTTATCTACGATGCCTTCAAGACGCTCGACTGCGTTGTATGCTTCGGAGCACAACCCCTTTTCATAAGTGGAATACCAAGCCGCCTCAAGCAGCAAATTGGCGACCTGCAAGAGCGGATACTGCACATGCGAAGTATCACTTTCTTCTATTGCGAAGGCGGCGGCGCTAGACCAATCGGTGAAACCTTTGGCTTTAGAGAAAGCGACATCAAAAGGCTGAGCAGCCCTGAATACACTTTCCAGCGTAAGCGGTTGCTGGGCTTGAAATGTCTTCACGTCTTTAGGTTGAAAGTGATTGCAGTTACCTCGCGCGACACGAAGCAAAAAAATAAGATTCCATGCAGAGCTTCCTCCCACGCCAAAACGGTCACAAATCCACTCTGACAAACTAATCCAGCTCACCGCTTGCAGCTGACTCAGGTGCTCAGTTTGCGCCCGCTCGACATCGATCAGGTTGCCTTTCCAGAACAACCAGCCTGAAAAGCCAATGTTGGCGGCCACGTCCTGCGCCGCCTCTATCGAATCCGCCTCATAAGCAGACTGCAAGGCTTCTGAAAGGGAGCTTATTGAGTCTTCTGCCGCGCTGCGTCGTTCTTCTAAAGACAGGTGGTTCTGACTGAGGGCACGCTCTTTGCTCACCAGTGCCCGAAGGTTCAAGTACTCCAAACGCACCTTGGGGTTATAGCGAATCACTAGCTGCAGGTTGGAATTAAAGGCAAACTTTTCCAGCTCAACATTAGCTGCCTGCACATCGCCTCGGCTGTAAAGATCCCATCCTCGCGCGACATGGGCCATCGCGTGGAGCGTTGGCATTTCGTTGCAATCATCGGGCAGCGCTAACAGCTGCTCCAGATCGTTGAGCGTTTCATGGCTTTTATGTTCATTGCCCATCTTGCGCCACGCCAACGTCTCCTTCAGCACGGCAAGGTTTCTCTGGAAGTCCGTCTTGGCCGAGGCCTTAGCCAAACCATAGTGTTCGTTTAGTTGGTTATGGGATTGTTCTACGCAGCCGTCTCTTGTCAGACGCAACGCTTGAGCCAGGTGGCCCCAGTACGTCACATCATCCCGGCTTGGCACCACATTGCGCCGGGCCACGTTGCGCCGGGCCACCGTGTGAGTAGCCCCCTCCCCTAAAAAGCTGGCGACGGACAACGGGTCTATTTCTGCCCCATCCACCAAAACTCGAACCCTCGACAAGGTTGCCGCATCAACCCAAAAAGGGCCTTTGCTGCGCTGCCGAAGATTGAGCAAGGCAGTATCACGAGAAACATCATGGCCCCACCCCACATTGACACCCCACCTATCAAAGTCGCTGAACGCCCTGGATATCAACATTCTCCAATTTGCCTTTCCAGGAAATCGCGCTCGCACGATGTGAACAGGCAAGCTCATTTTTCCGGATCGACATGCATGGCAAATGGCAATGAGCAACCAAAGTGATTGGTAGCGCGCCGCTGTTTCATTAACGCGCAGCGCAGGGGAAATTTCGATATTGATTGGTGGACCCAGCATGGATCTAAGGCCTAAGACAGAGAAATGAATAGCAGGTTACGGATGTTACATCAGCCTGTTTTTCCATTCAGCTCCTACCGCCTTACTCTCCATCGCGCGACACGCTCTCGCATGACCAGACAATCACAGTTAATGGAATAAACATGAAACTCGCTCGAATCGCCGGCGGTGTTTTTGCTGCTCTCAGTCTCTGCATGACATCTGTTGGGTGCGCTCAAACACCCCTAACACAAGAAAGTGGCTCTCACCTGGACAGCCTTTTTGAAGCACATGATGTGCAAGGCACCTTCGTTCTTTTCGACCCCAAACAAAACCTGTGGGTATATCACGATGAGGATAGAGCCAACACTCAATACCTACCCGCATCGACATTCAAAATTCCCAACAGCTTAATCGCTCTGGAAACTCAGGTTGCTAGTGGGCCCGAATTCCAGCTTGACTGGGATAGTGATAAAGACCCGCGTGCATCGTGGTGGCCCGCTAGCTGGGCAGAAAGCCACACCCTGCATACCGCTTTGCAACATTCCGTGGTGTGGTACTTCCAGGAAATAGCGCGCCAGGTTGGCCAAGAACGCATGCAGTCGTATGTAGATCAATTTGATTATGGAAACCGAGACATTTCTGGAGGCATTGACCAATTTTGGCTCACCGGTGATCTGCGCATTTCGGCTAAACAACAGATCAGTTTCCTCGAGCGTTTTTACCAAGGGGAGCTAGGCGCATCGGAAGCCAATGTTAATGCCGTAAAACAGATGCTGATCCTTGAAGAAACACCCCAGTACCGCCTGAGCGGGAAAACAGGCTGGGCAGGATATGGCGAAACCGACCAGCCTCAGTTGGGTTGGCTGGTAGGCTATTTAGAACGCGGGGAAGACGTTTACTTCTATGCAATGAACATCGACCTTGAACAACAAGGCGATGCGGCAAAACGCTTGGCGATCACCAAGGAAGCGTTTGAAAGCCTGTCATTAATGTAAGCTTTCGGCGCGGGTGCCCCAACACAAACGCGCCTAGACCAACTCGTTTTTTTGAACCTACCGAGCGGCGTTGATAGCGACATTCTCTTGGGCATCGCGCGCATAGAGGCCGCCACCAAGGGACTTGTAAAGCGCTACCCGGTTGGCGATGTCCGCGCCGCGCAGCGCCAGCAGGGACTGCCGCGCTGCCTGCAATTGGCGCTGGGCGTCGAGCAGCTCCAGACGGCCATCCAGACCTGCCCGGTAGCGCAGGTCGGACAGATGCAGGCGGTGTTCGGCTGCCGTCACCGCACGTAGCTGAGCGTCAATCTGATGATCGAAACTGGCCGTTCCGGCCAGCGCATCAGCCACCTCGCGGAAGGCACTTTGAACCGCCCGCTCATAGAGCGCGATGGCCTCAGACTTGCGTATCTCCGCCAGACGCAGTTCAGCGCGCAGGCGCCCACCCTGAAACAGCGGCTGTGAGATCTGTGGAGCAAAGCGCCAAACTTGAGAGGCCGGATCAAAAAGGTCGCCGAGCGAGGTGCTGGCGTAACCGAACGATGCGGTCAGCGAAATCTGCGGAAAGAACGCAGCCCGTGCTGCACCGATATCGGCATTGGCGGCAACCAACACCTGCTCGGCCTGCTGCAGGTCCGGCCGTTTCAGCAAGAGGTCCGCTGGCAGTCCGGCTGGCAGGCGCGCAATCACCGGCTGGCGCTCCAACGGCTGTGCCGGCGGCAAGTCGGCAGGCAACGGGCTGCCCAGCACCAGCTGCAGCGCATTGTTCGCCAGGAGCAGCCTGCGGCGACCCGCTTCGAGCTCAGCATCGGCCAACGCCACCTGACTCTCGGCCTGAGCGACATCCAGGCTGCTGCTCTGATCGGACTGCTTGAGCAGGCGAGCCAGCGCCAACGACTGGTTCCAGTCTGCCTGGGTCTGCTCGGCCAGTTGCACCTGCTCGTCTGCCAGACGCTGGGCAAAGTAAGCCTCGGCTACCGCGCCAACCAGCGCGATCTGCGCAGCGTCGCGCCCATGCTGGCTAGCCAGATAGCGTGCCAATGCGGCATCGGACAGCGAACGTACACGGCCAAACAGGTCCAACTCAAAGGCGCTAAGCGCAACATTCAAGCCGTTGTGCTGACTCACTGCACCAGAGCCGGATCGACTGCTGCCGCTATCGAGCGTACGTTCACGCGTGCGCTCTCCCTCCAGCCCCACCGCTGGCAGGCGCGCCGCACCCGCTATATCAGCCTGAGATTGCGCTGCCTGAACGTTGAGGGTAGCCAGACGCAGGTCACGATTGTTCTCCAGCGCCAGCTCGATCAGGCGCTGCAGACGAGGATCGCCGAACATCGCACGCCAACCAAGCGCACTGGCCGGTAGCCCCGAACCTGAAGCCTGGTTCTCTGCTGGGAAGTGCGCCGGCACCGGTGCGGATGGCATCCGCAACTCAGGTTGCAGCGAGCACGCTGACAGGCAAAGTACCAGCGGTAAGATGATTGGCAGACGCATCATGAATTCTCCTGGATCGGAGCCACCGACCGTTGGGTACGCCAGGCGCTGAAGCGCTCCTGAGCCCCGATGACGAAGACGAAGAACGCCGGTACAAAGAACACCGCCAACACCGTGCCGCTGAGCATGCCGCCAAACACACCGGTGCCAATGGCGTGCTGGGTTTCTGCACTCGCGCCACTGGCAAGCATCAGCGGCACCACGCCAAGGGTAAAGGCCAGCGAAGTCATCAGGATCGGCCGCAGCCGCAGGCGGGCAGCGGTCACTGCCGCGTCGATCAGCGTATGCCCCTGGGTATGCAGCTGACGGGCAAACTCGACAATCAGGATGGCATTCTTCGCCGACAGACCAATGATGGTGATCATCCCGACCTTGAAGAACACATCGTTAGGCATCCCTCGCAGCATCACCGCCGCCACCGCGCCGAGCAGGCCAAGCGGCACTACCAGCATCACCGACAGCGGAATACTCCAGCTCTCGTAGAGTGCCGCCAGCACCAGAAACACCACGAGCGCTGACAGCAGCATCAGCAGCGGCGCCTGCGCGGCCGACTGGCGTTCCTGCAAAGACTGCCCCGTCCAGGCGACCGCAAACCCCTGCGGCAGCTGTTTAACCAGCCGTTCCATCTCGGCCATCGCCACACCACTGGACACCCCGGGAGCGGCGCCGCCAGATATGCGCACTGCCGGGAAACCCTGGAAGCGCATCATCTGCTGCGGCGACTCGCTCCACTCCGGGGTAACCACCTCGCGCAGCGGTACCATACCGCCGGTGACATTGCGCACACGCAGGCCGAGCACATCATCCAGCTGCATGCGCGCTGTCGCGCCGGCCTGGAGGATGACTTGCTGCATGCGCCCGGCATTGGGGAAATCATTGACGTACAGCGAGCCCATGGCCGCCGATAGCGTGCTGCTCACCGCGCTGAAGGACAGCCCCATCGCTTCTGCCTTCTGTCGATCAATCTCTAGGCGGATGCTCTCGCCAGGCGGCAAACCGTCGGGGTAAACGTCGCTGACCAGACGGCTCTGCGCGGCCAGTTCCAGCAATTGCGCCTGAGCCCCCAGCAGCGCAGCCTCGCCTCGATTGGCGCGATCCTGCAGGAACAGGGTGAAGCCGGAGGACGTTCCCAGCTCGTCGATGGCCGGCGGCATCAGGCTCATCACCGTGCCTTCAACGCTGTCTGACATGGCCTGCTGGGCCAGCTCTGCCTCTTCAGCCGCCGTTGCACCATCGCGCTCGTCCCAATCCTTGAGCATGGTAAACGCCATTGCCGCATTGGGTCCGACCCCCGCAAAACTGAAGCCCAGAACCACCATGTTTGCATCCAGCGCCGGCCGCGAAGCCACGTGGGCTTCAAAGGTCTTTACCAGCTCCAGCGTGCGCTCACTGGTAGCACCAGTCGGCAACTGAATGGAGGTCATGAAGTAGCCCTGATCCTCCTCCGGCAGGAACGAAGACGGCAGCTGCTGAGCGGCGATAACCAGCACCGCGCAGAGCACTGCAAACGCCGCCATCATCCGCCCGCTGCGCCCGACCAGCCGTGCCACCCGGGCGCCGTAATTTTCAGTGAGGCGCTCAAAGCCCCGGTTGAAGGCACCGAAGAAGCCACCCTTGTGATGATGATCGGCGCTGACCGGACGTAGCAGCGTGGCGCACAGCGCCGGCGTCAGAGTCAGGGCCAGGAAGGCCGAGAACAGGATCGACACAGCCATCGACAGGGTGAACTGCTGGTAGATCACCCCGACCGAGCCGCTGCCAAAAGCCATGGGGATAAACACAGCAGTCAACACCAAGGTAATGCCGATGATCGCGCCGGTGATTTCCCGCATCGCCCGGCGGGTTGCTTCCTTCGGCGACAAACCGTGCTTGGCCATCAGCCGCTCGACGTTCTCCACCACCACGATGGCGTCATCAACGATGATGCCAATCGCCAGCACCATGCCGAACATGGTCAGCGAGTTGATCGAAAAACCGGCCAGCAGCATCACCGCAAAGGTACCGAGCAGCGCGATGGGCGCGACGATCGCCGGGATCAACGTGTAGCGCAGGTTCTGCAGGAACAGGAACATCACCAGAAACACCAGCGCCATCGCCTCGAACAAGGTGTAGATCACCTTCTCAATCGACACCTTGACGAAGGGCGCCGTGTCGAACGGCACCGAATAGGCCATACCCGCCGGAATACTGGGTGCCAGCTCGGCCAGGCGCTCACGCACCTTTGAGGCGGTGCGCACGGCATTGGCCCCGGGCGAGAGCTGAATCGCGGCGCTGGTGGCGGCCACGCCATTCTCGCGGTTGGAAAAGCCGTAGGACTGGGCGCCCAGCTCGACCCGGGCCACATCGCCGAGGGTGACCTTCGCGCCATCAGCACCGGCGCGCAGGACGATGGCAGCGAACGCCTCAGGCGTCGTCAACTGCCCCTGCACCGTCAACGGAACGGTCAGACGCTGGCCCGGCAGCGCTGGCTCGTCGCCAATCCGGCCAGGAGCAATCTGCGCGTTCTGCTGCTCAATGGCCAGAGCCAGCTCGCTCATCGTCAGCCCAAACGCCGTGAGCTTGTTCGGATCAACCCAAATACGCATGGCCTGCTCGGCGCCGAACATTTGCACACGCCCTACCCCGTCGATACGGCGCAGTTCCTCGACAAGATTGCGCGCGAAGTAGTCATTCAGCGCAACTTCATCAAACTGGCCGTTGGGCGACGTCATGCCAACAATCATCAGAAAGCTGGACGCGGCCGACTCTACCTGCAGGCCGTTTTGCCGAACGGCCTGCGGCAACCGCGGCTCGACGGCCTTGATGCGGTTCTGCACGTCTACCTGAGCCAGCTCAGGGTCGGTGCCCGGCTTGAAGGTGGCCGTGATCTGCGCACTACCCGAAGTATCTGCCGAGGACTCAAAGTACAACAGGTTCTTCACCCCGGACAGTTCGCGCTCTACCAGACTGATCACCGAGTCGTTGAGCGTCTGCGGTGTTGCACCGGGATAGGAGGCATAGAGGCTCACCGAAGGTGGCGCAACCGACGGGTAGCGGGCAATCGGCAACTGCGGGATGGCAATAACGCCAATCAGCACGATAAACAGCGCGATGACCCAGGCGAACACCGGGCGATCAATAAAAAACTGAGGCATGTCGACTTCTCCGGACTCAGTGCGCTGCGGCACTGTGCTGTGCGCTCCGCACAGCGGGCTGCCACGGGCGCGCGGCGACGTGTACTGCCGGGCTCAGACGCTCGATACCCTCAATGACCACCTGCTGGCCAGCGGCAAGCCCTGACACCACGCGATAACGGCGCTCGACCAGCTCACCGACCTCAATGGGCACCTGCTGCACCTGTCCCTGAGCATCCACCACCCACACGCTGGCCTGACCAGCAATGCGCGTCACCGCCTGCTGGGGCACACTGAGCGCATCACTGTAATGCGCGCGCGGCACCCGCGCCTGCACGTACAGGCCGGGCAGCAGACGGCGCTGCGGATTGTCGACCAGAACCCGCAGCAACACATCACCGGTACCGGCGTCTACCTCAATACCTGAGAACAGAATGTGGCCCTGCATGCCGAGTGGGCGGCCATCGCTCCCCAGAACCTCCACCACCATGTCCGGTGCCGCTGAGCTGGCTTGACGACGCAGCACCTCCAGAACCGAAGCCGACTGGCGCACATCGACATAGACCTGGTCAATCTGCTGAATCCGCGCCATGGGGGCAGCATCGGTCGGTGAAACCAGCGCCCCCTCACTGACCAGAGCCTGGTCGATACGCCCCGCAATCGGCGCCTCGACACTGGCGAACTCCAAATCGAGCTTGCGCCGGCTCAGCGTGGCTCTGGCCTGCGCCACATCGGCAGCGGCCTGGTCGCGCTGTGCCACAGCATCATCATAGAGTTGACGGCTGATCGCCTCGGCTTCCATCAGGGGAGCTAGGCGCCGGGTTTGCAGACGGGCACGGGCAAGCACCGCTTCGGCGCGCTGCAGGGCTGCTGCGGCACTGTCGACCTCGGCCCTGAAGGGAGCCGGGTTGATCTGGAATAGCGTGGTGCCGGCGTCAATTTCCGCGCCCTGCTCAAACAGCCGGTGCTGAACGATACCGCTGACCTGCGCACGAATCTCGGCGCTGCGCACGGCTGCCACTCGAGCCGGCAGCACCTCGCTGACCGACATCACCTGCGGCTCCAAGGTCATCACCGATACCTTGACTGGTGCGGGCGCCTGCTCCTCCTGCGGTGACGTATCGCAGCCAGCGAGCCCCAATGCCGCGAGCCCCGCCAACAGACACCCGAGACGCCACTGTTTGATCCCCATAACCCTTCCCCTTCACTGAATACCCGAGCCCCAACCGGATAACGTTCGGGGCTGACCCAGGTGAATTCTGATGGCGCTCTGTTGCGAATGATTCGAGGCTATGTGGAGATGGTGTGGAGGGGGCGATATACTTTCGCCTCTTTGCTTGCGAGCCTGACCATGTCTGATCTGATCGAGAGCGTACGTCCTGATTCCCTGCTGCCAGCGCTGGTACTGATCGCAGAGGACGAAGCCGAAATCGCCGACATCCTCGTGGCTTATTTGCAACGCAGCGGCCTGCGCACACAGCACGCCAAAGATGGCCACGAAGCCCTGGCCATGCACCGGGCACTCAAACCCGATCTGCTGCTGCTCGATGTCCAGATGCCCCGTCTGGATGGTTGGAAAGTCCTCAGTGAACTCCGCTCCAGTGCAGACACGCCGGTCATCATGCTCACCGCACTCGACCAGGACATTGACAAGGTCATGGGCCTGCGGCTGGGGGCAGACGACTACGTGGTCAAGCCGTTCAACCCGGCCGAAGTTGTAGCGCGGGTAGAAGCCGTACTACGCCGCACCCGCTCCAGGGTACCCGCAGCAACGCAGATGCTGCGGGTCGGCCCGTTTCAGATCGACCTGGACAATCACCAAGCGAGCGTTCAGCGTCAAGGCCAGCAGCAGCCACTAGAGCTGACGCTGACCGAGTTCAAGCTGCTCGCCTGCCTGATGCGAGCGCCCAAACGGGCGTTCAGTCGCGCCGAGCTGCTGGTCAACTGCCTGCCCGAAGGGGATACCCAGGAAAGGACTGTAGACAGCCACATCAGCAAGCTGCGCAAGAAGCTCGAAGCGCTCGACATACAAGGTGTACCAGCAAGTGTCTGGGGCGTGGGCTATCGCTTTGGTAGCGAATCATGAAGCGGACACCGGGCCTGCGGCGGCAGATAATCCAGTCCCTGGCCGTCATGGCTCTGGGGATCATCGTGATCGCCGTATTCGGCTCGTATGCCTTTTACGCTATCGCCGTGGCCTACATGCCGGACAGCATCTCCGAAACCTGGATACCCTCGCGGGTCGAGATGATCTGGATCGGCTGCACCATCATCGCCGCATTGAGCATGGCAGTGTTCGTCGCCATTCGCCTTTCCCGGCGGTTAATCACCCCGCTCAACTCTGTGGCGCACAGCCTGCGTGAAGTCGCCCAGGGCAAGCTTGATGCCCGCGCATCACTTGACGAGCAAACCATGGGCGAGACTGCGCAGCTGGTACGCGACTTCAACGCCATGGCCGAGCGCCTGCAACAAATGACCCGCGAACGCGCGTTCTGGAGTGCCGCCATCGCCCACGAGCTGCGCACACCGGTGACCATCCTGCGTGGTCGCCTGCAGGGTCTGGCCGAGGGGGTATTCACGCCCAGTGAAGATATTTTTGAAGGCTTGCTGCGCCAGGTAGAGGGGCTCAGTCGGCTGATCGAAGACCTGCGCGTGCTCAGCCTGAATGAAAATGGCCATCTGGATATTCAGCGGGTGTCAGTCAGGCTGGCGGATGAACTGAACCCAGTGCTGCAAGCCTTCACCACACCGCTGACCGAAAAAGGGTTTCAACTGCACAGTGACCTTGATGCGAGCCTGCTGGTGGAATGCGACCCGGTGCGCATCCGGCAGGCGCTCATGGGATTGCTGGAAAACGCCCTGCAGCACGCCACACCCGGTAATCTGCGAGTAAGCCTCCGGCAAGCGAACGGCCTCTGCCAACTGACGGTTGAAGATGACGGCCCCGGCATCGATAGCACCCTGGCCGAGGCGATCTTCGAAGCCTTCCGCCGCGGCGACCCCTCTCGCTCACGTCAAAGCGGCGGCAGCGGCCTGGGGCTGGCCGTGGTCAAAGCCATCGCCGCAGCCCATGGCGGCGATGTGATTTGCCAGCCTGCAGGCCAAGGTAGCGCATTCGTGATGGCCTGGCCGATTGGTGCGCAGGCACTGGAGCGGTAGCAGCGGTAGCGGTAGCGGTAGCGAGCAGATACATCGACTGCCTACCGTTCGCGGACGCCCCAACGCGTAGCGTCCAGCACGGGCCCCCTTCAAACCGCGAAGTCAGGCGACGCAAAGGCCAGCCCAGCTGCGGGGGAACCGGTGTCAGGTTAATACCTAACCTTTACATGTTGACTGGCCTTTTTAGGAGTCACAGGTGAACCCGTGGTCCCGCTTGTACTGCTCAACAATAGACGCGTCCATTGTGTCGAATAAAACACATACGGTGTAACTGCCAATTTGCTTACCGTTTAATACATAGCCCCAATCCGTGATTTGGCTTTCTCTAAACGCATAAACTTCACCATATTTCATGCTTCTGATTAAATTTGGCTCATTAACCAGCACACCTGCATAACCTCCCTCAATCTTTCTGAATGGAGAAAACCATAAATGCTCCACACCAAAACCATCAGACACCATAACCTTCAGCTTGAAGCCATCAGCACCTTCAGGCGGATTTTCAGCAATGCTGAAAAAGCCCTCCAAAGTGCTTCTTGCTTCTGCAATTGCTGAATTCATTGCGCTATCCTGCTCATCGACATACCGTACCTGGTCGTCGATCTTAGTCTCTGAGAAACCAGGGAGAGGCAATGCCAGTAGCATTACGAAAAGTGCTCGTTTCATTACTATTCCTAACGCTTTGCTCACTGAAAAATGACGAGCGCCAGCGAGTCATTTTTCCGGTGCAGCAACTTGTTATATACAATCTTCACACACCCAACTTTGCCAAGAGTTCTTTTAATGAATCATCAACATTCGAATCTGCTGTATCAATCGTTATAACTTCTGAGCTCCAAGGTTCGTAAACCCGGTCTTTAATCTTATCCCAACTAGGAGGCTTGAGATTTGCCACAGTGCTTTTTCGTTTAATGGCTCGTAGCTCATGCTCTTTTGGGTCGGTACAAACGACTTCAATGTTTACAAATTTCGCACCTACATTCGTGGCAACCGCCTCCCACTCCCGACGAACAAACTCCTCGGCGTTACAAGAATCGGAAATAGCACTAAGACCCAACAATAAATTATCCTGAACAATCCGATAACTGAGCTGATAGCCTTCACCTTCTAGATCTAGATCACATAAATCCCGTAATCCTTGTTCAACAGTGTCAATGCGGACATATAAGATACGTAGATGTTTCGAAAGCAGTTGAGCAAGTGTAGATTTTCCAACCGCAGGCAAACCGGAAAATATATATAGCGTTGGACGACTCAAATGTCTATTCCTTGTATCTAACGCTGCATTCAGCGGCTAGTCCGCTGCAATGCCTTGTTAGGCATTTCTATGCTGGTTGAGATGATGTGGAAATCACCACCATCAATTTTGTAAAGCTCCTGCTTGGGGTCATAAAATAAGTTTAATGTTCCGATTTCACAATTCAGGAATTCATTACCCAGCAGTTGACCAAGCATTTGCAGCTTTCCCTCTTTGTTAAGTTGCGAACGATTGCCACCCGCTAGAACTACGTCGCTCGCCAGACATGCTTTATAACCTGAATTATTAAAATCGACCACTATGCCGCCGGGAGTAAAGCGCTCCATATCTTCAGCTTGGTCAGAAAGCTTGCTGTTTGTGCCTTTCCAGTTCTTCTTGGATTGAAAGGGTAGACCTTTCGAGCGAATGACATTTCCACGACTATCAAAAACCTTGATCTGGAAAATTCCGTCAGACCCATATATGCGTTCGGGAGCGTTTTTTCCACGACCTCTAAGTTTTGTATACCCGATATCAACCGTATAAATTCCTTCTGGAGTTGAAAAAAATTGGTTTCTAGGCATCGCTATAGCTTGGCCAAATGCTCCAGTCAATGCGTCCTCATCGCCATAGTTCATATCGAATGTACTTTCAGCGCCTGAAACAGCGGCTAAATACCTATCTCGAAGTGAATCTATTACTAAGCTTGGAAGTATGTCTTTCATAATTGCCTAACGCCCACAGCAGGGGCGGCCGAAGCGTAGCGTAGGCCGTCCCGCAGAGGCCCCGTCAGGGGCCGGCGCAAACTGCCTGTAATTGTTAGGTGCTTGGAACTTGAACGGATTCGTAGATACCAGAGTACTCACCATAATCTTTGCCGTCCAAATTACGTACTTTTATACCTTGATCAATCTTTTCAACATGCAGCTGAAAGCTTCTTATATTAGATTGATCTTTGGCTACCCTCTTACCGGAGGAGAGTACATTGAGAGTAATGTTTGTAGCTGATGTACCATTTTCAACTACACCTCTCAAAGACTTAGTGCTTTTCGTAAGGATTACATATGCCTTCTCAGACGTATAGTTTCCGGTAATCGTATAGACACCACCAGAACCATCAAACAATAGGAAGTGCCTAAAGTACTCTTGGTCTCTGAAGTAGCATTTACTTTCAGACTGAAAGTATCCCTGAATCATCTATTACACCTAACGCCCGCATTTGCGGCTGGTTTGGAGCGCAGCGGAAAACCAGTCCGATAACATGCGCTTGTTAGGCCAGGACCGTTGCATTGGCACTATTAGCCCGGACAGCCAAAACTGCACCAGACATAAAATCAATTGCGGTAAGCCACTGAGGCTCTGCCGTTTGATTGGGCTCAATCATAATAACTCCTTCAGCCCAATCTTCGTCGACCCAATAACCAAAGGAGTTGATACAATCATCTTCTGTAAAGGGCATTTCTGAATCTCGTGGCATGAAACGAAATTCACTTACTTCTCTGAACTCAATAGTTAATGCCTGTGGAGTGTCAGTGCTGACCCAATCACCCTGCGAGCGCTGCCAACTTAATACGAGCTCACGCTTCTCTACAGAGTAATCCAAACCCTTGAAGTCGAAATTATTGTGCAAATCAAGTTCGTAACTTCCTTGCACTAGATAGATTCCATCAACTATTTCGTAATTTCGTTTCATTGTGGCCTTAACGCTTTGCTCACCGGAAAATTGGGAGCGTAGCGAGTAATTTTCCGCGTGCAGCAACTTGTTAGAAGCTTTTGCTACTTCCATCTTTCAAGACCTTCGGCAATGCCAAACAAGCTAGATACAACATGGTGTAACATTTGAAATCCCTGATACACAAAAGGTGCTGCCCTATCAATTTCGATAAGCTTAAATGCCTCTTCAATTTTGCTGCTAGGCAAATGTGCATCAGCATGACGCAGCTCGTATACACCAACTAATGATGAGGTAATCTTTCGAACCAACTCCCTGTCATATTTTGAAGCTAATAAATTCTCCAAAGACTTCAATGAGCCCCATTTTTCCTTTTTCGGCGGGGTAACAATAGTTTGCATTGCTTGGGCATCAAGGCTATCTGCGATTAGTCTCGCAAGATCTTTTGCTAATGCAAAAAAGGACTGCTCATCTACAGCCCTAAAACGATGGGTTTTCTCAATGAGCTGAGGGATTGCATCATGCTCGCGAAATATCTGGATATTGAGCTTTTCCATTGCTAATTTGTTTACAAGCTCAATGCCTTTACCTAAAAACTCTTCTGGAGCTTTCGTATCAGCGGGTTCGGCTTTCACTTGCGATGCAAGTAGTTCATTGGAAACACCTCCTTCTGGAGTAATGTTGTAGCCAGCCCAAATCTGTTGCTGCCACTCCGGTAGAAGCCCTATATCTTTTGCATATACATTAATTAAACCGAGTTCGTTAACTCCAAAATGGACACCATAACCATAACTACAAGAAACACTACCTGTTTGAGCAGTATAAAAGGAGAGATGACCACCTCGTCTATGGCATAAAGCCATTATGACCTCGGGCTTAAACCATACCCACTTGCCAGAATCGATGAGGTCTCGCCCACATGACTTGTTGCCCTCTGCATCGACCACAAAAAATGTAGTTGGCGGTGTCTCATCTCCACGAACCTTGGGACTGATTGCCCCTGGCAGGATCACTTCATTTCGCCATAGTTCGCCAGATACCCTATAGAGTTTTCGGCCTTCGAACTCTCTTTCCCAAGACTCTCCATGAGTATTTTCGTCGGTAGGAATACCAGATATATCTGGTACATCATCAGTTTCATCCACATCCGTTCTAGCCACATGAAATACAGCCATCTTTCCGCCAAACGGATTCCCACCTTCATGAATCTCTGCAACTCGGCCTTCCCAACGATCTAGCTCATCCTCGTATCTATTATTGCCATCTTTCCAAGCAATATGGGATGCATCGCTAAGAATGGTATCTCTATTAAAGTAATGCGTCATATAGAGCGCCATGTCTCTAGCGCAGAGATAATCTTTCAAATATTGAGATTTTATTTCCAATAAAACAGGCTTGTTGCTTTCAGAAAGCTCAAGCCGTGCTACTTCAACATAGCCATCACTTGGGCAAACCCAAGAATTACCTTCTCGCTTCAATCCAAGTGTGACTACTAAATCTTGATTCAGATGCCAAACATTGGGGCCATCATCTTGAGCCATTTGGTCTAAGACAAGGTGGACTCCTTCAAACTCACCACTGTAATCTCGATAAACTTCTGCCGGTATATATTTACCATCATCAACCCAGCCCGAGTGATTATGACTGATCCCAATATCCATCCAGCCAAGTTTCTTTGCTTCTTCAACTTTATCATTCGGTACAGCTATTGAGCCGCTACCGAAAAAGTCCTCCTTGTAGCCCTCGTAGCCATATCTCCCCTTCTTCTCTTTACTTAATACTGCGCGCAGTGGAATCCAGACTGACTTGCCGAAGCTTTTGCGTCGGATATCTTGCATTTCAAACCATTCTTGATTCACTCTATTTTATTCTCCGATGTTTGAGTATTGGGGCTTCTAACGCCAAAAATAAGCGGCGACCCGACAGGGGCGTCCGGTGGACGGCCGCCAGGCCGGGAACGAACTTGATTGATTTGTTAAATGTCGTCGCGCCATTCGCTATGCTGACACACCCTATCGTACTCAAGCCATGGCACGTCGTGCGACACCCAAATATGGGCCTCGGGCTTCAAAGCGGGATCATCGTCCAGAGTGGCTACCCGAACAATTACGTGTGGCTGTGCAGGCCTCTCGGCAACCAAATGAGAACCACAGCGTTTGCAGAAATGGCGCAATTTGCCAGGAGATGATTCGAACGTAGAAATAGAGTTTATGCCGCTGAGCCAGCGGAAATTCTCGCGCTTTACTCCCGCAGTGGAGGCAAATGGGGCCGCATGGGCCTTACGACAAGTCTGACAATGACAATGCACAATCGGCATATCCACAGAGTCAAGTTCGTAACTTATCTCGCCACACAAACAGCTTCCCTTCAGCCCCATTGGGGATCTCCTTCTGTACATTTAACGCCTCAATAATGGGCCGGAAAACCGCGTAGCGGTTTGGAGGTCCAGCCCGAAGGGGCGACATTGATTGATTTGTTAAGTGCCATTGCTACCAGTCTTTAGGCCAATTATGGTGATGATAAGCTACCAGCTCATCATTGCCGTCATAAACTTCAAATCTATGTCGCAGCCCAGCAACCGTGAGAGCTTTTGATACTATACTGGACTGCCTTATTAACTCTTCTGCTGATTCTTCGTCAGCTGTGATACAGGGTGCACCCAGATCTCCACCAAACTCTCGGAATACAAAGTGATCGAAGCCTTGAATTCTTATCGCATATTCTCCGACATTAAGCGAAAGGTTTGCAGCTTCTAATATCTGGCACATTTCATCTTTACTAGGCCAGTTTTCTATTTCACCGGATAAACCTGCGTATTCTTCACTCATAGCACTTAACGCCGTGGTCAGTGGGCCAGCGTAGTGGAGTATTTTTTATGGTAAAAAGAGCGAAGCTATACCATAAAAAATGCGGAGCGTAGCTGGCTCCACTGCACCACCTTGTTAGGCACTGACGCCTAGATTGATAGGAACAAGTTCGCGTAACCTGAGTTTTCATTCAGGAAATCGCGCAAGCCTTCCAAATACTGCCTCAGTGGCTCCTCAGGAGCACCATGAAATTCTTCAATTTCTGACCACCTGCCAATTACTTCAGATATTTCATCATCATTCAGATTCTTAATCTTATCCTGAAGCGCTTCAGGGAAAGACAAAATGAAGGATTCCCCTTCCGGTGGATGAACAGGCTGAAACCCTTTCATTAGCTCCTTATATGAAGAGACACCTAGAAATTCACCAAGCTGGGATAGCGGGATCATGTCGATATTTTTGGCGTTAAACCACTTGCCGTATAAATACGGATCTTCACTATTTACCACTTCCTCAGGGTCATTTCCTTCGAGGAATACTACATCTGAAATCGGCACTGATCTCTCCTTTTATGTACGCCTAACGTTCGGTTAAGGGGCCGGCTTTAGCCGGTCCCAGTGAGCGAAGCGGACGATTTGAACCACTTGTTAGGCATAAACTACGGTGCTAATTTTGAGTTGTCAGAAATAGAAAAAGCTACAGCGCCGGTTTTATGGCAAATGACTGTGATTAGGCCTAATAGTTGTGCCTCACTAGTTTCTGACCATGTATCGCCAAAGTGTACGGTTATATGCACTGACTCTACAGGATTGCCGCTGAGTAGAGCCTCTACAGAAAACTCGTTAGATTGCCAAATGCCGTTCACTGCTCCTGGGAAAGATAGGCCTATAGCAGTTTCAACGAATTCCTTATTTCCTAGCAGTGCAACGTCTTCAACTGCTGAAAGGTCTTCGGTCGACAGGTCATTTGGTTTTATGAGGATTACATCGAAACTCATGTTTTATGCCTAACAGTTGAGTGGACCGACGGCTTCACCATTGCATATCAGTGACCTCTTCATAACAACGCGACGCCTCGCTTACCTAAAACAAAGTATTTATATTTAAATCAAATACTTATATCTCTTCCACAACGCACAGCCTGTAATATCTTGACTTCCTCATTTTGCGCACCCAATAATACTGTATAAAAATACAGCATGGATGCGATATGGATACCATCCCAGCCAAACCCCGGCTGCGGGAGCAGTTCCGCAACGTCATGAGGGTCAATCATTACAGCATTCGTACCGAGAAGGCCTACTGGTACTGGATACGCTACTTCCTGCGCTACCACCGGATGCGTCACCCACTGGAGATGGGGGCGGCGGACGTTAGCGAGTTTCTCACCTGGCTGGCCGTCAGTCGGCATGTGGCCCCAGCCACACAGAATCAGGCGCTCAACGCGCTGGTGTTTCTTTACGGTAAGGTGCTTGATCAGCCCCTGGGTGATATTGGCGACACTGTGCGGGCGAAACGCCCTGCACGTATCCCGACAGTGTTGACGCACGGTGAAGCAACCCAGATCATCGCGCTGCTGCAGGAGCCTCACAAGCTGATTGCGTCGTTGATGTACGGCTCGGGGCTGCGTGTTGTCGAAGCCTGTCGGCTGCGAATCAAAGACATCGACTTCGACCGCCAGATCATCACGGTGCGTAGCGGTAAGGGAGATAAGGATCGCACCACGCTGCTGCCGAGCCCGCTGATTGAGCCACTGAAAGACCGCAAAGCGCGCATCCAGCGTGCCTGGCGCGAGCAGGATGCGTTTTACCAGTGTGATGCCAGCCTGCCCTATGCGCTGCGCCGCAAATACCCTAATGCGGCGCGGTCGCTGGAGTGGCAGTGGTTCTTTCCCTCTCAGGGTTTGTGCACCGACGATGAAGGCAACATCGTGCGGCACCACCTGCACGTCAGTGCGGTGCAAAAGGCTGTCAGACGGGCTGTGCGCGCGACGGCGATTGGTAAGCCGGCTGGCTGTCACACCTTCGCTACCGAACTGCTGCGCCGTGGCAGTGACATTCGCACGGTGCAGACGCTGCTGGGGCATGCCGATGTGCGTACTACGCAGATTTATACCCATGTCCTTGGTAATGCCTTTGCCGAAGTGCAAAGTCCGCTCGGCTGAGCTTTGGCTAAGCTGAGCTGTCCCTTTCGTGTTTCAAGACTATTCCACGGCGCAAAGCGCTGTCTATCCCCCTACATACAACCATCCCACGCGATGGTCGGGAGTGTTGTTTATGTCACTGTCGTTTGAGCGATGACGCTGCGGGTTTGCGGAATATCCCCATCCAGATGCCGTCTTCACCCGTTTCATCTTGAAGCTGGGAGCAAGTCGCTCTTGAGTAGTGCCTTGTTACCAAGCGCCTTCAAGTCATCCGTATACCTTCGCTCTTGGCCGAAAGCGCCCTTCTCCCTAATCACCTATCGCTCATTCACATCTGATGCTGCTCCAGCAGAAATTCCACAAACAGCCGCACCCGCGCCGGCATTGTCGAGCCGCCCACAAATACGGCATGAACAGGTTCGCGGTCGCCCGGGTTGAAGGCTTGCAGCAAGGGTACAAGGTCACCACGCAGCATATCCTCGGCCACGCTGAACTCGCCGATGGGGGCGATACCGGCGCCTACGCGGGCGAGCAGGGCAAGCGCTTCGCCACTGCTGCATTCGATATTGCCGCTGACCTGGAGAGAGAATGTTTCGCCGTCGCGGATAAACGGCCAGTTGGGTTCAGCGCGGCGTAAGTTGAAACGCAGGCAGTTGTGATCGGCGAGGTCTTCCGGCCGCAGGGGAGTGCCGTGGCGCTGTAGATAGTCTGGTGAGGCAACCACGACCTGACAGGTTTCACCGATGCGGCGGGCGGCCTATGGGGGACTGCAGCCTTTTAAAAAGAAATTTGTCGCGGTATTGAGCACGTCCGACAAGTCGGCGCAGGCGGGAGGCAACAGACAGCGCTGCGACTCACATCACAGCGCTGTTCAACAGAGCATTTACTGCGCCGACTTGCCCTGCAGTTTTGCCCGGGCTTCTTCCTGGATTTGCTGCATGCGTGGCGCCATGTTGGCCATGCGTTGCTGCATCAGAACCATGGTGTTCTGCATGATGACTGGCATCTTCGCGACCAATGCCTCGCCCGCTTCGGAGCGGTAGAACTCCAGCATGGCATCTACTTCGGATTGCGACAGGGATTGCTGATAGATTTGGATGAACATCGGCTCCATCGAAGCCCAGCTGAGCTCCTCTTGCAGCAGGGCCACCATTTTCTCACGCATGTCATCGAGGACCTTGCGGTCAGCGGAAGAGATATCGTGCCCCTGAATAGTCTGCTCCATGGCCGCACGCATCATCTGGTCTGCCTGGGCCATCGCGCCCTCCATCAACTGACGCGAGTCGGTAATTTCCATCAACTCACGAATGGAGTCATCGCTGGGCTGGTCAGCGAAGGCGACCGGTGAAATCAAGGCAAAAACGATAGAAAGGAGGAGTTTCTTCACGACGTATCCTTACTGGTGACTGTTTGATTGAAACTTGCCGCCCCGTTATACCACAGCTGGAATCCGGCTTTGGCGCCACACTGGCTGGTTTAGCCGTGTCATCGCGGCAAGATGCTTCCACTGTGATCTGCTACGCCCTTTCTTTACCCGCCGTGCCGCTCAGCCGTACACCCCGCTGATGTGCTGACGAATGAGCGTTGCCATACCCTGAGCACCTTCGCTTGCGTGTTGCGGAACATGCAGCTCGATCGCAAAGTCAGGCAATGATGGCAAGCCGGCCTCCTCTCCCAGTACCCGAAAGCCATCCGGCACCAATGGGCGCAGCCACGGGGTCAAAGCCAGACCGCTCTGTACTGTCGCCAGGGTGGTGTCGACTGAGGCGTTTTCAAATATCACACGCCAGCCTATGTCAGCCTCGGCCAGACGAGAGAACACCACAGGTCGAAAGGCGCAGGTCGGGGTTACAAAACACAACGGCAACGGCCTTTGGCTAAACACGTCCTCTGCGCTGGCCAGCCAAACCAGCGGTACCAACGCCAAGCGTTCTGCCGTGCTCTCGGCCTCTGGACACTGCCGGATGGTCAGGTCGATCAGCCCCTTGGCAAAGTCACTCATCAGATCAACGGATGAACCGGACACAACGATGACTTCGACATGCGGATACGCTTGAGAAAACGCCTTGAGCACGGGAGCGACGTACGCGCCAGCCATATCGTAGGGTATGCCGATCCGTATGATCTCAGTGATGGTCGCGCCAGCCATAGAAGCGCACAGACTGTCATTGAGATCCAGCAGCCGCCGCGCTTTGGGCAAGAACTCGACGCCCTGGGCGGTTAACTGCGCTCCACGCGAATCGCGCTCCAACAGTTTGCAGGCAAAAAACGCTTCCAACCGCTTCACCTGCTGACTGATTGCGCCTTGGGTCAAATGCAACTGACCCGCGGCGGCGCTGATGCTGCCGGTTTGCGCTACGGCAACGAAGGCACGAAGCAGGACAAGGTCAATATGACGAACCAAGGACATGTGAGTGGCCATTACGATTGCTAATACTCCCAGTATAAACATTCGATAGGCGGTGCTGTTCCGTCCAGCTAAGGTAGCCTTCTTTTGCACGGAGCCATGGTTATGATCGCGAGTAAGAACAGCACCAACGTCGAGGCAGCGCTGGCTCGTATTACCCAGTACTGGACACCCCAGATCATTGGCCAGGTCAATGATCAGTACATCAAGGTGGCAAAGCTCAAAGGCGAACTGATGTGGCATTCCCACACCGATGAAGACGAGCTGTTTTGGGTGGTATACGGCGAGCTGAAGATTCAACTGGAACAGTCGGAGGTCACCCTTGGCCCTGGCGATTTTTACGTAATCCCCAAGGGCACGCCACACAACCCGGTCGCCGCTGAGGAGTGTGGCATCGTCTTGATTGAAACCGTGACTACCCGCCACACGGGCGACGAAGTCAGCGACCGAACCGTGCCTATCGAGCGACAGCTGGGCTAAACCGGGCGCGCCGGCAGCTCATTCAGGGTTACCCCACTGGAGGACACGCGCCAAACGGCCGACCAACTGAGAGGCCTGTTCGGGGCTGGTGATATTGGTAAAACCAAGCATTAAGCCGCACCTGTGATTGCCTTCCAGATACCATTTTGACAAGGGCTGGACCGCCAGCCCTGCGGCTTCGGCACGCACAGCCAGCTCAATGTCACCACCCTCGCACAGCTCCACCAGCAAGTGCATGCCGCCCGCCTGGAGGTGGATGCGGATACGGTCAGCCAATTGCTGCTGCAGCGCATCGACCAGCCATTGCCGTCGCTCGGCATAGAGGCTGCGCATTTTCTTCAGATGCCGCGCGAAGTGACCTTCATTCAGAAACGCAGCCACCGTCGCCTGCAACACCTGAGGACAGTGGCTGTGCAGGCGATCCGCTTGCCGGGCAAAGGCCTGGCTCTGCTCCGCAGGCACTACCAGATAGGCCAGCCGCAGCCCCGGGAACAGGACCTTGCTGAAGGTGCCGGTGTAGAGTACCCGCCCCTGCTGGTCGAGGCTTTTGAGTGCCGGCAACGGCTTGCCCTGGTAACGGTACTCACTGTCGTAATCATCCTCGATGATCCAGCTACCTTGCCGTTCTGCCCAGGCCAGCAACGCCAGCCGACGCGCCAGTGACAACGATACGCCCAACGGACTCTGATGGGTCGGCGTGACCAGCGCAAAGCGTGCGTGCGGGGAACGGGCGACACCCTGAGAGACGTCCAGTCCGTGTTCATCTACCGGCACTGGCACCAGCTGTGCGCCAGCCTCCAGCAGCGCGTTGCGGGCCAGAAAGTAGCCCGGCTCTTCCAGCCAGCACGCATCGCCTTGCCCCATCAGCGTATGGCAAATCAAATCGAGACAGGCTCGATAGCCCGCGCACACGAAAATCTGATCCGGGTGGCAACTGATCCCGCGTGCAATTCCCAGGTAGGACGCAATGGCTGCGCGCAGCGGCGCGTAGCCGTGCGAGTCAGGGTAAACAAGGCCGTCAAGGCCGGCCTGGCGCAATTGCCGACCTGCCAACCTTACCCAGAGCTTGCGAGGAAACGCATCCAGCGCGGGAAGGCCCATTTGCAACGGTAGCGGCGGCTTGCCGTCATGAATGGCTGGATAGGCGGTCGAGATAGCGGGCGCGCGAGGCACACAGCCGGCAACCGACGCCAGCTGCGGAGCGACAAAGGTGCCGGCCGCCCCGCGGGCGATCAGATACCCCTCGCCAATCAGCAATTGATAAGCGGACTCGACAGTGCCGCGCGCCACGTTCAGCTCCGCCGACAACGCACGCGCGGCGGGCACTCGATCACCGGGCTGTATACGACCGTCAGCAATGGCGTCACGAACCCGCTGATAAAGCTGGCGATAGATCGGCGTTGACTGTCGACGGTCGACATCGCTGGGAACAAACATGGCCTACTCGTTTAAGCGTTTTTTGGCTCTATAGCTTAAGCCATCGCGTTTATAAGCTGGGCTCCTGTTTATCACAAGGCGACGACCGTGCCGTACACACTTGAACACCTGGATGGTGACAATGCGTTTGCTGCCAGCTTTGAACTGATGCGCGTATTGCGCCCGCATATCACCCGGCTGGACGATTACAAAGCGCAGCTCGCTCGCCAGAGCAGGCAGGGCTACCGGCTGCTGGCGGCCTCAGGCACCGAGGGCATCGTTGGTCTGATCGGATACCGTGAACTGGAAAATCTGCTCTATGGCCGTTTCATTTACGTCGACGACCTTGTGGTGACGCCCGGTATCCAGAACAGCGGCCTGGGACGGCAGCTGTTAAAGGCAGTGCGCGAGGTCGCAGAACAACGCGACTGCGACCATCTGGTGTTGGACACCGGCCTGCATATGCCGCTGGCCCAGCGTTTCTATTTCCGCCAGGGCCTGCTGGCGCGAGGGTTACATTTCAGCGAGAGCCTGCGAGCGCAAAACCTGCCATGAAGAGCCTGTTACTGATCAACGCGAGTCCGTATGGACAACACTCCCATGCCAGTCAGCTGGTGCTTGAATGGGTGGCGTCGTTACGCCGCCAGCATCCCGGCCTTGAGCTGATTGAGCGCAACCTCAGCACAGAGCCATTGCCACCAATCGATGTGGACTACGCCCACGCCCTGACCAGTGCCGAGCTATTTGCTTCGCCAGTATTCAAGGTATCCGAAGAGTTGATCGGCGAACTGGAACGCAGCGACATGCTGCTTATCACCACGCCTATGCATAACTTCACGGTGCCCGCCGCGCTCAAACTCTGGATCGACTACGTCCTGCGTATTCACCGGACGTTTAGCTCCACACCGAAGGGCAAAATAGGCCTGCTCAGCGACCGGCCGGTACATGTCCTGGTCAGCTCCGGCGGGTTTCACCGGGCCGAGCAGGCACGCCAACCGGACTTCCTGACCCCTTACCTGCGTCAGGTGCTCAACACACTGGGGCTCTTCAATCTGCGCTTCACGTATCTGGAGGGACTGGCGTTTGATGACGACGCCGTGCTCGCAGCGGTTGAAGGCGCCCGAACTTCGCTGTGGCAGGACCAATCACTCGACCGCCATGACCTGGCTAGACCTTTCTCTCATACGGAGTGTTAACCATGAGCCAACTTAGACTGCCGTTCCAGTCGCTATCACCTGAAGCCTACCAGGGCCTGCTCGCTACCAACACGGCGCTGGCCAAAAGCGCGCTTGGCTTGCCACTGCTGGAACTGGTGTATTTGCGTATCTCACAGATCAACGGCTGCGCTTTCTGCCTGCAAAAGCACTCGCAGGCATTGCGCGAAGTTGCCGTGCCGCAGGACAAGCTGGATTGCCTAGCAGGCTGGCGGGTGAGCGCGTTGTTTGACGAGCGCGAGCGCGCCGCCCTGGAGTGGGCAGAGACGCTCACCGGCATCAGCGAAAACGGTGCGCCAGACGCGGTATACGAACCGCTGAAAGCGCACTTCAGCGATAACGAAATATCTGATCTAACCCTGGCGGCCGCCCTGATGAACGCCTTCAATCGACTCGCGGTAGGGATGAACCTCTAAGCACCGCAACACACGCAGCCATGCCGCTTCATCAATCCGCTGAGGGAGCGGCGACCTCCCACCCGAGTTCGCCCCGAGTGATCGATAACAGCTGCTCCTGCAGCGCATCGACTGCCGTCGTGGGCAAGCGCAGATGTAAACACACAGCCTGCCCGTGACTGACCGTAAGCAGCTCACCGCCGAGTTCGGCAATCAGGTTGCGGGCGACACCTTCATGGGCATAGGCCAGCTCGCAGTTCAGGGTCTGAGCAGGAATGTGCTCGATTTTTTCCGCCTGCAGCAACGCCTGTGCTACCGCATCGGTATAGGCCCGCACCAGCCCGCCAGCACCCAGCTTGACGCCGCCGAAGTAGCGCACGACCGTCGCCAGCACACCATCGAGCTGTTGATGCCGCAGCACATCCAGCATCGGCCGCCCCGCCGTGCCCGAGGGTTCACCATCGTCCACCGCCGCGCTGTGACCACCCGCCAACAACGCCCAGCAGACATGTGCGCAACCGGGGTGCTGCGCGCGTAACTCATTAACCCGCACCTGCGCTGCGGCGCGATCGGTGCAGGGTTCGACGCAGGCAAGGAAGCGGCTTTTACGGATTTCCAGCGTGTGAGAGACGGGCTGAACAAGACTGTACATGGCGCTAGGATAACCCGGTAGCCACGCTGCATACAGTATTGAGAAGCCCAGCCAAAGCCACGTTGTCGGCAGAAAAATTCTGGCAACAACCGGTATCCCGGCTCTATTCGACACTCTAATATTGGCCGCATCTGACCAAGCAGCCGAGAAACAAACGGTTGCACGCAGGAGCGCCTAGATGAACAACCTCAAGCCGGGGCTATATGCAAACAACACAGGCCGTTGAGATCGGGTTGGTACTGTATCCCGGCGCACAGCAGGCGGCTGTGCTCGGCCTGACCGACCTGTTTGCCGTAGCCAACCGTGAGGCACTATCGCACCTGCCGCACGCCGAACCGCCGTTGCGCATAACCCACTGGCAGCAAAACCAGCCTGGCGACCTGCCCGTGCGCGTGTTTGACAGCAGCTCTGGCGCGTCGGCTGATGCGCTGCTGTCGGCGCTGATCCTGCCGCCCACCTTGAACGAACCGGTTTTTGCCGATGACACAGGCACGCTCAGTGCTTGGCTGGTAGCACGCCATGGCGAGGGCGTTGCCTTGGCATCGGTCTGTGCGGGCGCTTTCCCGCTGGCTGCGACCGGGCTGCTGACTGGCCGCAAGATGACCACCCACTGGGCCTATGCCACGCTGTTGCAGGAGCGCCATCCCGACGTACGCGTGGATGCCGATCAACTCATCATCGACGATGGCGACATTATCACCGCCGGCGGCCTGATGGCCTGGACTGATCTGGGGCTAAGGCTGGTTGATCGGCTGCTGGGGCCGACCGTCATGATCGAGACAGCACGCACACTGCTGGTCGATCCACCCGGCCGCGAGCAGCGTTATTACAGCCTGTTTTCACCGCGCCTGACCCACGCAGACGCGGCGGTACTCAAACTGCAGCACTGGCTGCAAGCCACTCAGGCCAAAGAGATGGCGTTACCAATCCTGGCGGCGCAGGCCGGACTGCAAGAACGCACGCTGCTGCGCCGCTTTCAGAAAGCCACCGGCATGACCACCACCGAATACTGCCAGCGCTTGCGCGTGGGCCGCGCACAAGAGCTGCTGCAGTTCGACAAGGCCTCAGTGGAGCGCGTTGCGTGGGAAGTTGGCTACAGCGACGCTGGCGCGTTTCGCAAGGTATTCACGCGTATTGTCGGCCTGTCACCCGGCGAATACCGCCGCCGGTTTGGCAACAGCACGCGGGCAAGCAGCTCATAGATGCTTCTGCCGATACGGGACAACCCTGTGTCGTTATCAACACCTGAAATGTCGTTGCCGCCACTTATCTGCCCGTTGCCAAAAGCCGACCATGACGGCTTTCCATCACCCGAGGTGAAACGTCATGAAAAAAGCCGGCTTGATTGTCATCGATCTGCAAAACGATTATCTCCCCGACGGCAAGCTGCCGCTGACGGGCATAGAGGCGGCCGCAAAAAATGCCGCCGACGTCATCGCCGCTGCCAGAACAAGGAGCGTGCCAGTGTTTCACGTGCGTCATGAATCGCCCGACAGTAATGCGCCTCTATTCGCAGCGGGCTCAGTGGGCGCGCAGATTCAGACGTGCGTAGCGCCCGTTGAGGGTGAGCCGGTCATCGTCAAGCGGCATATCAACGCCTTCCGCGAGACCGATCTCAAGCAGCAGCTGGACCAGCACGGCATTGAAGAGGTTGTGGTGATCGGGGCAATGAGCCACATGTGCGTCGACGCTTGCGTGCGGGCTGCCGTTGATATGGGCTACCCCGCCACCGTGCTGCACGACGCCTGCGCCACGCTGGATCTTGAGTTCAACGGGGTGACAACGCCTGCGGGCCAAGTGCAGGCGGCCATGATGGCGGCCTTCGAGTTTGGCTATTGCGCCGTGATCTCGACGCAGGCCTATCTCGCCGCGCAGTAAACGGCAGGCCACGGCCACGCGTGACAATCGCCGCGAAGCCGCTGACGCTGGACCATCATCAAGCAAGTGATCTGCAGGTGCGGTTAACCGCGCGCCTGCAGATCACGTTGCTCCATCATTGCCAGCGCACCGGTAATCAGCGCCCGCATACCCTCGGCAAACTCAGCCTCCATCTCGGCCACCTCCGTTGCGCGATCGGCTTCTCCCGTGACTTCCTGACCCGCTACCGAGTACACCGTATCGGCCACGGCAATGCAGTGAAACGCCACCGTCGCCAGCAGCCACCGCGCGTGATCCTTGTCGATACCGTAGCAGCGCGCCAGCTGACTCTGATGCTCGTCGATCTTGTCGAGCATGGGCTGTGTTGCCGCCAGCCGGCGAATCACATAAGGCGTCAGCCCCGGATTACATTTGACCAACGCCTGGGCGGACGCCGAGAAGTCGATCAGGTAGCCCATTAGGTCAGATGGGCTCTCACTCGCGACCGGGGGGATCTGCCACCGGCTGAAAATGGCTTCCGCGACCATCTGCTTGAGCGCTTCCAGACTGGGTACGTGCTTGTACAGCGCCATGTGGCTGACGCCGAGCGCTGCTGCCACCCCAACAAAGGTGATGTTGGGCAAGCCCATTTCAATGCCGGCGTTGACGATGCGTTCTGGCGTGATCTTTGGCGGCCGACCACGGGTAGTCGGCCGTTCAGTCTCCTGCATGTTTACCCCTTGCTTGCTGGCGTGTGCGGGCGCATCAGCTGGACCGTTGAGAACGTCCGGCTCGCTTTCATGATGCAATCAATTCTCATTTAGTTTATAGTCATGCAACTAATTCATTTGGACGCGCTATTCTTCCATGAGTTCACCTGCCAAGACTATGGTTAATACCAACCAACCTGGCCCCATCAGTCAGGTGCTGGCCCCGATTCGCGGCCACTTGATCGTTTCTACACTGCTGGCCGGTCTGGGCACCATGCTCACGCTAGTGCCGCTGGCCGGCATTGCCCACATTGCCGCTCTTGCGCTGGGTCAGCCTGGCTTGACCAAGCTGTGGCCGATGCAGCCGCAGAGCGCAGTCGGCTGGACGGTGGCCGTCAGCGTGATCTGCCTGTTTATCGGCATGACACTAATTCTGGTCGGTGAACTGACTGCGCATCTGGCTGATAACAGACTCGTCCACCAGCTGCGGCTCGCCACGGCGCAGCGGCTGGCCAAGGTCCCCTTGGGCTGGTTCAGCAACCGGACATCAGGCGAAGTCAAACAGGCAATGCAGGACGATATTGTTACGCTGCACAGCCTCACCGCCCACTTCTACACCGCGGCAGGACGCGCTTGCGGTGTGATCCTCATCTCCGTCGCCTATCTGCTTTGGCTGGACTGGCGTATGGCTTTGCTGGCACTGCTGCCCTTTCCCGGCTTCTTTCTGTTTCTGCGGCGTGCAATGAACACGGACGACGCCCCCAGGCAGGACTTCGTCACCCAGCTGGGACGCCTCAACAGCGCCACGGTCGAATTCGTTACCGGCATCCCTGTAGTCAAAGCCTTCGGCGTGACGGGTAAGGCTCATGCCAATTATCGAGACGCCGTCGACAGCGTTGCCAAGGCGTTCACCAAGCTGACTGGCCCCCTGGTGGCCTCAATGGCTCACGCACACGCCATGATTGCCCCCATTACTGTGCTGGGTGTGGTTCTGGCGAGTGGAACGGTGTTCGTTGGCCTGGGCTGGATGACTCCGGTAGAGATACTGCCTTTCGCGCTGGTCGCGCCCGGCATCTGCGCTCCGCTGCTGATGCTGCACACCCTGCTGCACGATCTTGGCAGCGCCACCGGCGCGGCGCAGCGGGTCATCGGATTGCTGGAAACTCCCATCCTTGAACCGATACCCGCGACACAGCAGCAGACGCCAGTCGGCAATGAAGTGCGTTTCCACAACGTCAGCTACGCCTATGATCCGCAACACCAGGTGTTATCGGGGGTCAGCTTTACCCTGCAACCCAACACCATCACCGCTATCGTTGGCCCATCGGGCGCGGGGAAGTCGACCCTGGCCCAACTGCTCCTGCGATTCTTCGATCCAACCGAGGGCAACATCACCCTGGGCGGCGCAGACCTGCGCTGTATCGAAGCCTCACAACTCTACCGCCACATCGGCTTTGTACTGCAGGACGTGCGCCTGATCCATGCAAGCGTGCGCGACAACATCGCGCTCGGTCACCCCTCAGCCAGCGCGCAGGAAATCGAGAGCGCCGCACGGGCAGCCAATATCCATGATCGCATTCTGGCCCTGCCCCGCGGGTACGATTCGGTGATCGGCGAGGATGGGCAGCTGTCCGGCGGTGAGCGCCAGCGTATCAGCGTAGCCCGTGCGGTACTGCTCGACCCGCCGGTGCTGGTACTCGACGAAGCTACCGCCGCAGCAGACGCACAGAACGAGGTCGCGCTGCAGAACGCATTGTCCGATTTCGCCCGGGGCAGAACGCTGCTGGTGATCGCCCACAGACTGGATACGATCATGCACGCGGACCGCATTCTGGTGCTCGAGGACACCCGCATCGTCGAGCAGGGCACCCATGAGCAACTGCTGCAGCGTAATGGCCGCTACGCACAGCTATGGATCAAAGGTGGCTATGACATACCCGCCGCCGAGGAGGTCCAGCCATGCTGAAGACATTAGTGCAGTTGCTGGGAGAAGACGCAGGCATCTTGCGTCGCTATAGCTGGATGGCCGTTCTCTACGGCGCGCTTTGCGGGCTAAGCATAGCCAGCGTGGTGCCGGTCATCACCCACCTGCTGAGCAACGACGTCCGCGGGGCAACGCCCTGGCTGCTTGCCTTGCTTGCCGGTGTCATCCTTTGCTGGGGCCTGCGACGCCACGTTGAGCAGGCGGGTATCCGCGTAGGTGTGGCCATCCTGCAGGGCGCTCGCCATCGGCTGGGCGATCAGATGGCAAGCATGCCGGTGGGCTGGTTTTCGCCACAGAACACTGCGCGCCTCAGCCATGTGGTCACCCAGGGCATGATGTCCGTTGCCCAGCTGCCGGCGCATGTGTTCACCCCGGTGATTGCCGGGGTAATTACCCCGCTGGTACTGGTTGGCGCCCTGCTGGTGCTGCACTGGCAACTGGGGCTGATTGCACTGCTGGCATTGCCTCTGCTGGCCGCCGTATTGGGGCTGTCCTCGATGCTGGCAAAACGCGCCGACAGCGCATTTCAACAGCGTTTTGCTGAAGCCAGCCAGCGCGTGGTGGAGTTTGCCCAGGCTCAATCGGTACTCCGCGCCTTCAATGGCGAGGGCAACAGTTTGCGGCTGCTGGAGGACGCATCACTGCAACAGCGTCGGTCCGGCATGCGGCTGATCTGGCTATCCTCGTCAGCCGCCGTCATGAACAGCTGGGCGGTACAGGCGGTGTTTGCCGCCCTGCTGATTTGTGCAGCGTTTTGGCTTAACAGCGAACTGGACGGCGGTCTGCAGAACGGCGACATGGCGGCCCTGATCGCGGCCCTGCTGTTGGTCAGCCGTTTTGTCGATTCGCTACAGGAAGTCGCAGGCTACAGCGAGGTCGTACGCAATGCGCGCGGACAGCTCGACGCGATAGAGGAGCTCTACGCCGTCGAGCCCCTGCCCGAGCCCGACAGACCGCAAATACCGCGCGACAGCGCCATCGAGCTGGTTGATGTTCACTTTCGCTATGCCGCGCAGGAGGCAGAGGTCCTGCGCGACCTGAATGTACGTATCGAGGCCGGCAGCATGACCGCTTTGATTGGCGAATCAGGCTCGGGCAAATCCACCCTGGCGGGCCTGATTGCACGCAGCTTTGACGTCAGCGAGGGTGCCGTACTGGTGGGCGGTGTCGACGTGCGACAGATAGCCAGCGCGCAACTGGCTGGGCAGATCAGTCAAATATTCCAGAACACTTATCTGTTCACCGGCAGCATCGCCGAGAACATACGCCTGGGTAACCCTGATGCCAGTGATCCCGAGGTTCGGGAAGCAGCAGAGCTGGCCGGCGTTGCAGAAATCATTGCGCGCCTGCCGCAGGGGCTCGAAACCCAGGTTGGCGAAGGCGGTACGCGCCTGTCTGGCGGCGAACGCCAGCGCATTACCATCGCACGGGCACTGCTCAAGAACGCGCCGATTCTGCTGGTCGATGAGGCAACGGCGGCGCTGGATACCGAGAGTCAGGCTGTCATTGCCGAGACGCTGACGCGGCTGCGCGGCCAGCGCACGCTGGTGGTCATCGCCCATCAGCTCTCAACCATCGCCCAGGCGGATCAGATCGTCGTGCTGGAAGACGGCCTGATCGTCGAGTGCGGCGCGCCCAAACAGCTGCAAGCGCAACAGGGACGTTATGCGCACTTTCTCAAGCAACGCCAGGCAGCCGCTGGATGGCGCATTAACCAGCAAGTGCCGACAGGAGCGCGCAATTAATGCGGGCTGGCCTGGCTATTGTGCTCGTGGTGTTGGCTTGCCTTTCGCTGATGATAGGTGCGCAACAGCTGGCCTGGTCCGAGCTGGTGCAGCTGTCTCCCTCCGCCTGGCTGACCTTGACCGCCAGCCGCTTGCCGCGTCTGGCAGCACTGCTGCTCACGGGCGTCGGGCTGTCGGTTTGCGGCGTGATTCTGCAGCACATCGTGCGCAACAAATTTGTTGAGCCGGCGACCTCGGGCGGCCTGGACGCGGCCAAGCTGGGTATCCTGGTCGCACTGGTGCTGATGCCATCAATCGGCACGCTCGGCCGGCTGCTGTTCGCCCTGACATTCAGCTTCCTTGCCTGCCTGATCTTCATCGCCATTGTTCGCCGCATCCGCTTCGCCAACACCGTTCTGGTACCGGTGATCGGCCTGATGTACGGCGCGGTGCTAAGTGCAGTTGCTGAGTTTTATGCCTACCGGCACAACATTCTGCAAAGCATGCAGGGCTGGTTGCTGGGCGACTTCTCCAAGATCGTCCAGGGCAACTACGAGATCATTTACCTGATACTGCCGGTGGTCGTGCTGACCTATCTCTTTGCCCACCGTTTCACCGTGCTAGGCATGGGCGAAGGCATCGCCACAAGTTTGGGCCTGAACTACCCGGTTACCGTTGCGCTGGGGCTCATACTGGTCTCGGTCACCGTCTCCGCAACGGTCATCACGGTCGGCGCCATTCCCTTCGTCGGCCTGGTCATACCCAATCTGATCGCCCTGCTGTACGGCGACAATTTGGCCCGCACCCTGCCCCTGGTGGCGATGGGCGGTGCGGTGTTACTGCTGGCCTGCGATATTCTCGGGCGCCTGCTGATATACCCATTTGAAATCCCCATCGGTCTGACCGCAGGGGCCGTAGGCGGTGTGCTGTTTCTGGTACTTATCTACTGGAGAAGCAGACGATGCGCCTGATAACCCGTTACGCTGTCTGGCTTGGGGTCGCGATGTTGGCCCTGACCTTCCTGTTGCTCAATTCCGGGCTGGATTTCGACTACGTCATTCCCAAGCGCCTTGGTCGCCTGGTCGCGATGGTCATCGGCGGGATCTGCATCGCCTGGTCATCCATCCTGTTTCAGACCGTCACCGGCAACCGGATACTGACGCCGGCAATCATGGGTTATGAGGCCGTTTACCTGCTCCTGCAGTCGCTGCTGATATTGGCTCTGGGCGCGCAGAGCCTGGTGATGCTGGGTGCCAACGGCAACTTTGCTATCTCGGTGTTACTGATGCTCACCTACTCGTGGGCAATCCACCGCTGGCTGTTTCGTGATGGCAGGCAGAACCTGTACTTCCTGCTGCTGTTGGGGCTGGTGCTGACCATGGTCATCAGCACCCTTACCCAGTTCATCCAATTTACCGTCAGCCCCGGCGAATTCTCTATCCTGCTGGGCTTTAGCCAAGCCTCCTTTGGCAAAGCAGAGCCCGCCCAATTGATCATATCGAGCCTGCTGGTAACCGCCGTGTGGCTGGTTTTTCGCCGCAACCTGCCGACACTCGATGTACTGTCACTGGGCCGGGATCAGGCCATCTCACTGGGGGTGGACTATCAACGCAGCGTTCAGGGATACCTTGCCCTGATCGCCGTACTGGTCGCGATATCCACCAGCCTGCTGGGGCCAACCGCCTTCATGGGTATTTTCGTCGCCAACACGACCTACGCATTGACGCGCAGCTTCAAGCACCGCCTCACCCTGCCCATGGGATGCGCCGTCGCCATCAGTCTTTTCATTGTGGCCCAGCTCGCGGTGGAGCACCTCTTCAACTATCGAACCAGCGTCGGCATCCTCATCAACCTGGTCTGTGGCGCCTGGTTCCTGATGCTGATGGTACGCAGCCGGGGGACGGCATGATCACGGTAACAAACCTATCCAAGCGCTATGGCACCAAGGCGGTGCTATCTAGTGTGAATGTAGCCTTTCCGACCGGCCAACTGACGTCGCTCATTGGCCCCAACGGCGCAGGCAAGACAACGCTCCTGATGATGATTGCCCGACTGCTGGAGCCAAGCAGCGGCAGTATTCAGCTCGACGGCACCGAGATCAGCCGTATCCGCATTAACGACTACGCCAAGCGCGTCGCCACCCTGCGCCAATCACCCGACTTCAATCTGCGGCTGACCGTACAAGAGCTGGTGGCCTTCGGCCGCTTTCCCTACAGCCGAGGCCTGCTCACGGTCGAGGATCAGCGCATCATCGACGAGGCCATCGCCTTTCTGACGCTGGATGCGTTGCGCGATGCCTATCTGGATGAGATCAGTGGCGGTCAACGCCAGATGGCGTTTTTGGCCATGACCATCGCCCAGCAAACCGAGTATCTGTTACTCGATGAGCCGCTGAACAATCTCGATATCAAACACGCCGTACAAATCATGCGCGCCCTTCGCCGACTCTGCGACGAGCAGGGTCGCACCGTCGTCCTCGTGGTCCACGACATCAACTTTGCCGCCAACTACTCGGACCATATCGTCGCCATGAAGGCCGGTGCCGTGCACTACGCAGGGACCGTGCCGGACATCATGAGCGAGCAAAAGCTGCGGCAGCTGTATGACCTCTCGTTCAAGGTCACACGGGACGCGCATGGCTACCTCTGCAACTACTTCACCCCGTCAGGAGAACTGGAATGACCCTTATGCACCCGCGGTGGACGGCAACATTACTGCTGGCAACAACAGCAGCACTGCTCGGCTGCAGCGATTCAGCGGCAGAAGCGCCGCAGGCATCGCCTGAACCAGTCGCCACCGAAACCACCGAACATCAGGCCTACACCCCGGTCACGGTGCACCACCAGTTGGGCACTACGGTGATAGAGCACCGACCGCAACGCGTGGTGGCCCTGGATATGAATGAAGTCGACTTTCTTGACCTGCTCGACATTCCGGTTGCCGGAATGCCAAAAGACTTTATCCCCCACTTTCTGGCCAAATACCAGGACCAACCAGACATTCAGGACACCGGCGCCATCGTCCAGCCCAACCTGGAAAAGGTGCATGCCGCCAGGCCCGACCTGATTCTGATTACCTCGTTGCAGGCGCGCCACTACCAGGAGCTGAGCGAGATCGCGCCGACGATCCACTTCGACGTGGACTACCGTGACAGCCAGGCGCAACACCTGGATATCATCAAGCGCCACCTCCTGACCCTTGGGCAGATATTCGAGAAAGATGAACTGGCCCAGCAGGCAGTTGCCGATCTGGATCGCCAGGTCGAGCGGGTGCGGCAACTAACCCGAGATCGTCCTGAAACAGCGCTGATCGTACTGCACAACAACGGCGCCTTCAGCGCCTTTGGTCCCCACTCACGTTATGGTTTTGTCTTCAACGCGCTGGGCGTCAAGTCTGCAACGCCGGCGGGCGCAGCCGGGCTACATGGCCGGCCGATTTCCAGCGAGTTCATCCAGCAGGCCAACCCGGATGTGATTTATGTGGTTGATCGCACCGCTGTCATGGAGCACCGCCCGGCGCTTAACGCAGACACCTTGGGCAACCCGCTGCTGCGGCAGACCAACGCGTGGAAAAACGGCCACGTCGTTTTTGCCGATGCGCAAGCCTGGTACGTGACCGCCGCCAGCGTGAACTCGATGAAAATCATCATTGAGGACGTGATCAGCGGCTATCAGAACGAACCCTAGCCAGGCCAGGCCTGGCGTGCGAACCCACTCGCTTAAAAGCAAATGATTATCGACAGCCTTATGTCTTTTCTTAATAAAACAAACAACCTAAACCACGAGGGAGCCAACGTGAACCACCACTGCCAACACCGAGCCACTGGCTCAACAGCAACAACGGGGTCCGATCAGCCCGCATTTCCCCTGACCCGCCTCGCGACGGGCATGCGTGCGGCGATACTGATTAGCGTGTCAGCCGCAGGCCTGAGCCTCGCAACGTCGCCCGTGTACGCAGAAAGTACTGCGGATGAAGAGGAAGCGGTACTGCGGGCCATCACCGTAGAGGGCGAGGCCGAAACCGTCGAGAGCTACGCTGGAGAGCAGGTGGCAACCGGTGGCCGTGTCGGGTTTCTGGGTGAGAAGGACTTCATGGAGACGCCCTTTTCCACCATCAGCTACACCGAAAAATACATCGCCGACCAGCAGGCACGCGACATCAGCGACATCATCGCCAAAACCGATCCTGCCGTGTATACCAGTGGCATACCGGGCGAGAGCCAGGAAAGCTATTCGATTCGCGGCCTGTCATCCAGCGTCGGGGATGTGACCATGAACGGCCTGGCCGGCATGGCGGCGTACTACCGCAACTCACCAGAGATGTTCGAACGCGTCGATGTGCTCAAGGGGCCCTCCGCCTTGCTCAACGGTATGCCGCCGAAGGGCTCGGCCGGGGGAACTGTCAATCTCGTCACCAAACGAGCCGGTGATGAACCGCTAACGCGGTTGACGGCCAGCTACATGTCCGATGCCCAGTACGGTGGCCATATTGACTTGGGCCGTCGTTTTGGCGAAGACGGGCAGTTCGGTGTGCGTTTCAACAGCGTATATCGCGACGGCGAAACGGCGGTCAACGATCAGGACAAGAAGGTGACCATGTCCTCTGTAGGGCTCGATTGGCGTGGCGAGCGCATGCGCCTTTCAGCCGACCTGTACCAGAGTGAAGACAACGGTAAAGGCTTGACCCGCGGCCTGACGCTCGCACCAGGCGTATCACTGCCCAGCGTGCCGGACCCCGATGTTTCATGGAATCCACCTTGGGCTTTCTATGAAAGCAGCGACGAAGGCGCAATGCTGCGCGGCGAATTTGACCTGAGCGACCACCTGACCTTCTACGCCACAGGCGGCTCGAGTGAAACCGAGTTCAAATCCAACATGGGCGCCGGCCGAATACTGAACGATGCCGGCGACTTTGAAATCAACTTCAGCGGCGTCGCGGACAAGATTGAACGTACATCAGCCGAGGTTGGCTTGATGGGCGACGCGACTACCGGCGCAATCGGCCACGAGTTTGCGGTCAATGCCACCTATTACGACGAAGACTACCACCTCAACGGGTTTAGAAATCTGCTCCCCAGCCCCTGGGTAACCAACATATACGACCCCGTCTGGGGCCCTGAGCCTGCGCTTCCCTCCTCCATTATGGCCATTACCAGAACGCAGACACGCCTTACCAGCCTGGGCCTGGCCGACACGCTTTCATTTGCCCAGGAACGGGTACAGCTGACGCTTGGCGTCCGGCGTCAGGAGGTCAGAACAGACAGTTTCAACGGCACCACCGGCGCGCGGTTGAGCAAGCGATATGACGAGAGCGCAACCTCTCCGGCGGTCGCCGTTCTGGTCAAGGCCAGCGAAGAAATATCACTCTACGCCAATTACATCGAAGGCCTCAGTCAAGGGTCCATCGCACCGAACACAGCCGACAATGCCGGCGAAGTCTTTGCCCCTTACAAAACCAAGCAGCGGGAGGTCGGCATCAAATTCGACCTTGGCGAATTCGCCCATACCCTCGGCGTGTACGAAATAGAACGCCCCAGCAGCTATACCGATCCAACCACCAACGTCTTTTCCTTTGGCGGCGAGCAACGCAACCGAGGCGTTGAGTGGGGCTTCTTTGGCAGCCCGCTGGATTCGGTTCGGCTGATGGGCGGCGTGGCCTACTCGGACGCGGAAGTAACCAAGGCTGCCAGCGATGACAATGAAGGTCAGCAAGCAGTGGGCTTGCCCAAGTGGCAGGGCAAACTGGGCGTCGAGTGGGATACGCCTATGCTGCCCGGCTTAACGCTGACGGCCAATGCCACCTCGGTCTCCAAACAGTATCTCAATGCCGACAACTCATTATCGATTCCGGGCCACACGGTTTTTGATCTGGGGGCAAGACACTCATCGGTCGTGTCAGATCATCAACTGACGCTGCGCGCGGCGGTAACCAACGTCGGCAACAAGGCCTACTGGGCCAAGCCACACTACACCAGCCTGGCGGTGGGAGCGCCACGGACAGTCAATCTCTCGGCCACCGTGGACTTCTGATCGAGGCGAGCAGCAACGGCGTATGCTGCCTGCGACACCAACAAAAAACCGGGCACAAGGCCCGGTTTTTTTACACCAACCAAATCAGAAGCAATCCAGCGGCATGTCCAGCGTGGTGCGATCAGCACTGCGCAGTACCTCTGCCAGCGCCATCGGCTTGGGCAGTTCGTAACGCAGGAAGTAATCACAGGCATTGAGCTTTCCTTGATAGAAGCTCGCCGGGCGCTCGCCGCCGTTCTGCAGACCGCGCAATGCAGCCTGGGCCTGACGCAGCCACAACCAGCCGACCACCAGATGGCCGAAGCACTCCATGTACAGGTAGGCATTGGCCAGCGCGCGATCCGGGTCGCTCTTCTTCATCGCCTGCAGCGCATCGGTGACGCCTTCGACGGTGCCCAGCGCAGCGCTCAGCAGCTCCGCGTTGGCTTTCAGCTCGGCGACGTTGGCGCACTCGGCCAGAGTGGCGCGAATGCGGGTCAGCAGGCTTTGGTAGAAACGGCCACCGGCCATGCTCACTTTACGGCCCAGCAAATCCTGACCTTGAATACCGTGGGTGCCTTCATGAATCGGGTTCAGGCGGTTGTCGCGATAGAACTGCTCGACCGGATATTCACGGGTGTAGCCGTAGCCGCCGTGCACCTGAATCGCCAAGCTGTTGGCTTCCAGGCAGAACTGCGACGGCCAGGATTTGACGATCGGTGTGAGCAGGTCGAGCAAACCAGCAGCTTCTTCGCGCGCTGCGGCATCCGGTGCGTGCTTCTTCTCGTCAACCAGGGTCGAGGAGAACAGGCACAGCGACAGACCACCCTCAACGAAGGCTTTCTGCGCCAGCAGCAGACGACGAATGTCGGCGTGCTGAACCAGCGGGATCATCGGGGTTGCCGGATCACGCTCGGCCAGACCACGGCCCTGGGTACGCTCGCGGGCGTATTCCAGCGCGTGCAGGTAACCGGTGTAACCCAGCATGACCGAACCCAGGCCCACGCCGATGCGCGCCTCGTTCATCATGTGGAACATACCGGCCAGACCGTTGTGCGGCTCGCCGACCAGATAGCCGACCGCGCCGCCCTTCTCACCGAAGTTGAGCATGGTCGAGGTGGTGCCGCGGTAACCCATCTTGTGGATCAGACCCGCTAGTTGCACGTCGTTGCGCTCGCCGAGGCTGCCGTCTTCGTTGACCAGGAACTTGGGCACGATAAACAGCGAGATACCCTTGGCACCGGGCGGTGCGTCGGGCAGCTTGGCCAGCACCAGGTGCACGATATTTTCGCTCAGCTCGTGGTCACCGGCAGAGATAAAGATCTTGTTGCCGCTGATGCGGTAGGTGCCGTCTTCCTGCGGGATCGCGCGGGACTTGATGTCGCCCAGCGAGGAACCGGCGTGCGGCTCGGTCAGGCACATGGTGCCGAAGAAGCGGCCGGCCATCATCGGCTCAGCGTAGCGCTGCTTCTGCTCATCGGTGCCGTGGGCCATGATCAGGTTGCAGGCGGCGATGGTCAGACCGGCGTAGGCCTGGGTGCTGACGTTGGCGCCCTTGATCAGGCCGATACAGGTCTGGGCAACGGCTGCCGGCAGCTGCATGCCGCCGCGTTCGTAATCCTGCGAGGCAGCCATCAGGCCGGTATCCCGCAGCACGGCCAGCGCCTCGGAGACTTCCGGACGAATCACGACCTTACCATTCTCGAAGCGCGGCTCGTCTTCATCGCACAGGCGATTGTGCGGTGCGAAGGTTTCGCTCGCGACCTTCAGCGCCAACTCGATGGCGGCATCAAAGGTATCGCGGCTGTGGTCTTCGTAACGCGGGAATTGGGTAAAACGTTCGATATCCAGCATTTCATAGAGCAGAAACGCCAGATCGTCGGTATTGATGATTTTTTGGGACACGGAAAATTCCTCTGGAATTTTTAGCTACAAGCACCAAGCCTAAAGCGGCAAGCGAACCCCAAAAGCGAAACCCGAGCATGGCCCGGGTTTGCTTGCAGCTTACGGCTTGAAACTTACGGCTGGGGTCAGACGATCTCGAACAGACCGGCTGCGCCCTGGCCACCGCCGATGCACATGGTGACAACCACGTACTTGACGCCACGACGCTTGCCTTCGATCAGCGCGTGACCGGTCAGGCGAGAACCGGTTACACCGTAGGGGTGACCGATGGCGATGGAGCCGCCGTTGACGTTCAGGTTCTCAGCCGGGATGCCCAGCTTGTCGCGGCAGTAAACAACCTGGGAAGCGAAGGCTTCGTTCAGTTCCCACAGACCGATGTCGTCCATGGTCAGACCGTTGCGCTGCAGCAGGCGCGGAATGGCAAAGACCGGGCCGATGCCCATTTCGTCAGGCTCGCAACCGGCGACGGCGAAGCCACGGAAGATACCCATCGGTTCAACGTTCAGTTGCTCGGCAACCTTGCTGTTCATCACGGTACAAACGGATGCGCCGTCAGACAGCTGGCTGGCGTTACCGGCGGTGACGAAGTTGCCTGGGCCACGAACCGCCTGCAGGGAGGACAGCGCTTCCAGGGTGGTGCTCGGACGGTTGCACTCGTCGCGATCCAGAACCACTTCCTGATCGGAGACTTCACCGGTTTCCTTGTTCTGGACCTTCATGATGGTCTTGAACGGCACGATTTCGTCGGCGAACTTGCCACTCTGCTGACCGGCAGCAACGCGCTGCTGGCTCAGCAGGGAGTACTCATCCTGCGCTTCACGGCTGACGTTGTAGCGCTGAGCTACGATGTCGGCAGTTTCGATCATGGACAGGTACAGCTCCGGCTTGTTCTTCATGATCCATTCGTTGGTGCCGTGGAACATGTTGATCTTGTCGTTCTGGCACAGGCTGATGGACTCAACACCACCGGCGACGATGGCCGGAATCTTTTCGCTGACAACGCGCTGGGCAGCGATGGCGATGGACTGCAGACCGGAGCTGCAGAAACGGTTCAGCGACATGCCCGCGGTGGTAACCGGCAGACCGCCACGGATGGCAGCCAGACGCGCCATGTTCTTGCCCTGGGCACCTTCGTGGAAGGTCGCACCGAGGATCACGTCTTCAACCAGCGCCGGGTCGATACCTGCGCGCTTGACCGCTTCTTCGATCACGAAGCCGGCCATGTCAACACTGTGGGTGTTGTTCAGTGCGCCGCGATAGGATTTGCCCAGGCCGGTACGGGCCGTGGATACGATAACTGCGTCTGTCATGTTGTTGCTCCTGTTGAAATTCAAGTACATCAACCTGCGGCCGGGGTTGCCCCTCAGCCCGGCTGGCCCTGCTGTTCACCCCAGCGTGTCAGCGTGTCCCGTGCCTCCCGGTAGGGTTTAAGCCCCATGGCCAGAAGGATGATAGCGCCCAAGGTAATCACGCTGGCAACGATGAATATGGAATAACGAATCGCCATGTCGTCCTGGAACACGTAATCGGTGAACAAGGCGACGGCGGTCGGCCCAATACCCAAGCCGATCAGGGTAATGGTGAAGAGGTAGATTGCCGAAGCCTGACCGCGCATGGCATTCGGCATAACCTCCTGAATGGCCGCCGGAGCAACGCCGAACGGCATCGCTACGGTAAAGACGTTGAAAAACATGATGGTCCACAGCAACGGCATGTTGTCGACCAGATACACCACATTGCACAGCAGGGTCAGAATAGCCGACAGCAGCCCCACCCGCATGTTGGCGTCGCGATAGCCGTGGTGTGCCAGAAAGTCGGCCAGACGGCCGCCAAAGACGATACCCAGTGACCCGGCAACCATTACCAGGCTGCCGTAGTAGATGCCCACTTCGCCCGGCGTCAGGCCGTGATTACGGATAAAGAAGGTCGGAATCCAGGCCGATGCGCCGTAGGAGGCAAAGGACAAACAGGCAAAACCGAAGTTATGACACAGCACGGCTTTGCGAATACCGAGCAGGTAACGACCGACATCCTTCAGCGGCACGGCAACGCCAGCGCCAATCCCCTTGCGGCTCGGCTCCTTGATAGCCAGCAGTACCAGGCAGAACATCAGGCCTATGGCACCCAACACCAGGAAGATCAACTGCCAGGGACGCACTTCGCCCAATACCGGCAGGACCATCGGCCCCTGGGCATTGGCCCAGGTCACCACCAGCCCGCCGAGCAGGAAGGCTGCGCCGGCACCAAGATAGATGCCCATGGCGTACACACTGATCGCGGTCGCGCGGCGGTTAGCCGGAAAGCTGTCGGCAATCAGCGAGTAGGCAGCAGGCGACAGCGCCGCTTCACCAGCACCGACTCCAATCCGGCCGATGATGAAATGCCAATACTGCTGTGCCAAGCCGCAGAACGCAGTCATCAGGCTCCAAACAGCCACACCGCCGGCGATCAGGCCACGACGGCTTTTGGAGTCGGCAATCCGCCCCAGCGGAATACCAGCCACAGTGTAGAAGACGGCAAACGACAGTCCCATCAACAGGCTCATCTCGGTATCGGATATCTGCAGGTCATGGCGAATCGGACCAACCAGCAGGTTCAAAATCTGACGATCAATAAAAGACAGAACATAGGCGATCAACAGAATTCCGACCGTCAACCACGCTCGTTTCGGCGACGGGTAGCTATTATTCTCGTGCACGCTATGCTCCATTTCTTGTAATTGGAATTATCAGCATGTCGAGACTAGCAGGTCCGCACAGCGAAAGTCGATTTCGAAATAAACTGATTAGCGCCCTCAATGCGTGCCTATCACCGGGGGCTATGTATCACTCAAAAGGTTTCCGAAACCGGCCTGACAGAGCAGTCGAAGCATGACTGCCCCACTTATTATGGTCGGCGCCGGTCATGCCCATCTGGTCGCACTGCGCGGTTGGGCCGAGCAGGGTTATCGTGCCCCGCCCGGTAGCGTGCTGATTTCCCCGGAACCCTTTGCCTGGTACTCAGGCATGATGCCCGGCCTGCTGGCTGGACGCTGGCGGGCGGAGCAGTGCCGTATCGAGCTGGCCCCGCTGTGTCGAGCGACTGGCATGACCCTGTCCAGCGGGCAACTGGTTCGGCTCGAGGCCGACGCCCGACTGCTGACCCTGGCCAGCGGTGAGCAACTGCGCACCGAACTGCTGTCGCTCAACAGTGGCGCGGCTAACCCCGCCCCAGCACAGAACGACGGCAGTTTGACGGTGATCGGCGCCAAACCCTTCGGCGACTTGCAGCAACATTGGCAGCACTGGCGGCGCAGCGGCTCCCCTGCCCGTCTGGCTATTCTGGGTGGCGGCGCGGCGGCGGTGGAGCTGGCTCTCGCGCTGCAACAGTCGCTGAGCACGTGCCAGATTCTGGTGCTCTGCGCCAACCGATTGCTGGGTGGACACCCACCGCGGGCTGCCCGGCTGATTCGCTCGCTATTCCACCGACGCAATATAGAGCTGCATGAGGGAGTCACCGTCACCGCAATCCGCAACGGCTGTCTGCAGTCGGCGTCCACCCCACCCCTTGCCGCCGAAGCCGTCATCCTGGCCACCGGCGCTGCGTCCGCAGCCTGGCAAGCCGACAGCAACCTGGCGACCGACCCCGCCGGCTTCATTCAGATCGCTGACACGCTGCAGAGCCAATCGCACCCGCGCATATTCGCCAGCGGCGACTGCGCCGCGCTGGCGGACTGCCCCCGCTCGGGCGTCTATGCTGTGCGCCAGGGTCCAGTACTCGGTGCAAACCTGCGTGCCATTCTGGACAAGCAGTCGAGCCTTCAGCATTACCAGCCGCAGCCCAGAGCACTTGCCCTACTGGCCACCGCAGACGATCAGGCGCTGGCCTGTTATGGGCCTTTGGCGCTGCGCAGCAGGGCTGCTCTGATGCTCAAGGACAGACTCGACACCCGTTTTATGCGCAGCCTGCAGAGGGACTGAGATCACGGTCTTACGACCCAAGACCAAAGATCGATTGTCTAGCCGCGAGACAGGTGGCTAAATGACACAGCAAACTACAATAATCAGGCCTCCGGCCCCGGAACGGACATCCCCGTATGCGCACCGGATTTCTAGGCAAGGCGATTCTGGCCCTGCTACAACTGAGTACCCTTGGCTGGCTCTATCACCTCGCCGGTGTGGATGTCCTGGCCCCCGCCCTGATTCTCTGCCTGCTGCCCTGGATTGGTCTGCCCTGGTTCTACCCGCCCTCAGACCAGCCGGCGACTATTGCGCCAGGCCCCAGCACAACCGACAACACGGACCTCAGTGCTCGCCTCTCCCGCGCGACCAGCCAAAACGCCATTGCCGCAGCCGAGGTCGCCCACTCAGTCGAGCAGTTGCGTCAACGTCAGCAATCACAGCTGCTTGCCATTCGGCAGGTCACCGACAGCGCGCAGCAAATTGCCACCGAGGTCGACGCCACCAGTCAGTATGCCGAACGCGCCGACAATGCTGCCGAACAGGCCCGCAGCCGCAGCCAGGAAGGCCGTAACGCGTTGGACCAAGCCACTCATGTCATGCATCAACTGGCAGCACAGGCAGATGAATCCAACGCGGTGCTGGAAGAGCTCAACGCCCAGACCGAGAAGATCGTGCAAGTGACCGGGGTGATCGAAGCCATCGCCAGCCAGACCAACTTGCTCGCCCTCAACGCTGCCATCGAAGCAGCACGCGCTGGAGACATGGGCCGCGGCTTTGCCGTGGTGGCCGACGAGGTTCGTGCTCTGGCCGCCCGCACCGCCGCCTCCACCTCCGAAGTGGGCGACATCATCGAGCGCATGCATCAACAGAGCAAACGGGTGAACGCTGACTTCTCCGCATTGGTAGAGCAGGTACGCGGCGGCGTAACGCTGATCGAGGATGCCGCCAACCAGCTTGAAGCCATCAGCGCCCAAGGTAGCGAGGTAAAGGCGGTAACCGAGCAAATTGCGGGCAGCAGTCTGACCAACCGTGACCAGCTATCAAGTTTGAGCACTGCTCTGGAACAGGTGCGCAGTGACATTGAGCAAAGTGATGAGCAAACCCAACGCCTCGGCGGCGAAGCGGTCAATCTGGTCTCGCTGGCCGAGCAGGTCAGCGAAATGCTGGCAGACGTGGCGCTGGACGAGTACCACCAGCGCTTCTTCGATGCCGCACAGCAAACTGCCGCCGCCATCGAAGCGCGTTTTGAGGCTGACCTCGCCAGCGGGCAAATCCAGGAATCAGCATTGTTCGACCGCAATCTGACGCTGATTCCCGGCAGCAACCCGGCGCGCTATCGCAGCGCCTTCGACAGTTACACCGACCAGGTACTACCCGCCCTGCAGGAGCCACTGCTGCAACAGCACCCGGAGCTGGTCTATGCCATTGCGGCCATTCCCTCGGGTTATGTTCCAACCCACAACAAGCGCTTCAGCAAGGAGCCGACTGGTGATCCGCAGCACGACACCCTGCACTGTCGCAGCAAGCGTCTGTTTGATGACCCAACCGGCCGGCGTTGCGGCAGCCACGAGCAGACCCTACTGCTGCAAACCTACAAACGCGATACCGGGGAAGTAATGCACGACCTGTCGGTACCCATCATAGTGAAGGGGCGGCACTGGGGCGGGCTGCGGCTGGGGTATAAGCCGGAGCAATAGGCCGATGGTGGCGGAGCCTGCGGCGTTCACCACCCTACGGAACTTCGCACCCGGCCGTAGGGTGGATTAAGCGCAGCGTATCCACCATGCCCTGCGCCGCACACGAGCCGGCGTTAAGGCAAAACGCCGGAATACCAAGATCAGGCAGCCGACTCCAGCGGCCCTTCCAGCCGGCAGGTCACTGCGTCCGCACAGGTCTCCCGGCGCAGACTATCAAACAACGCGCGCGCTTCAGGGTAATGCTGGCCGAGCATGGCCAACCACTGCTTTAGCCGCCCCGGCGAGTGACGATCTACCACCCGCAGCCGAGTCTGACGGAAGAAGTCACCGAGCCAGGGCCACAGCTCATCCCAGCCAAGCACGGCCTCATCGGCATCCTGCAGAATGCGCAGCCCCAGGTCCGGGCATCGCACCAGTCCACGCCCGATCATCACGGCATCACAGCCGCTGACTTCACGAATCCGGCGATAGTCCTCGGTGCTCCACACCTCACCATTGGCAATCACCGGGACATCAACCGCTTCGCGAATGCGCGCCAGCCACTCCCAATGCGCGGGCGGCTTGTAGCCTTCCACCTTGGTGCGCGCATGCACGGTAATCTCGCTGGCACCACCGTCGGCGAGGGCCTGCGCGCACTCCAGCGTCTGGCTGGTATCGGTCAGCCCCAGTCGCATCTTGGCGGTAACAGGAATGTGCGAAGGCGTTGACGCGCGGACGCTGGCAACGATCTCGCGCAGCAGCTCCGGCTCGGTCAGCAGCGCCGCGCCGCCACGATGGCGGTTGACCGTCTTGGCCGGGCAGCCGAAGTTGAGGTCAATCGCCGGAGCATCCATCGACGCCAGCAGCGCGGCGTTCTCACCCATCCAGTGCACATCCGAGCCGAGCAACTGCGGGCGAACCGGCACACCGGCCCGGGTGCGCCAGCCGTGTTCGCTTTCCGGCACGCTGCGGCGAATGGTGGCGACGTTGAGCAGCCCTTCGGTCACGCGAATAAACTCGCTGACGCACCAGTCGATCCCGCCGATGCGGGTCAACACATCGCGCATCGGCGCGTCGGCCAGCCCTTCCATCGGGGCCAGCACGACCGGGCCCTTTGTCCGCTTAGAGCCGCTCATGGGCTTATGCCGTGCTCCGCCAACATGTCGAGCAATTGCTGTTCAGTCCAGACGTTCACACCCAGTTGCTCGGCCTTGGCCAGCTTGCTGCCGGCACCGGGCCCGGCGACAACGCAATGGGTCTTGGCCGACACGCTCCCGGCGACCTTGGCACCGAGGCTTTCCAGATGCCCTTTGGCAACATCGCGCGACATGGCTTCCAGCGTGCCGGTCAGTACCCAGGTCTGCCCGGCCAGAGACAGCCCGCCGGAGGCTTCCGCGCGGGGGCTCTCCCAGTGCATGCCGAAGTCGCGCAGCTGTTGTTCGATGGCTTCGGCGCGGGCGCGCAGCGACTCGCTCTGGAAATACTCGCGCAGCGCCTTGATCGCTTTGTCGTTCAGGCGCTCGACCTGCTTCAGATCCAGCCAGTCAGCGTTGATGATCTTTTCCAGACTGCCGAACTGGCTAGCCAGCCGCTCGGCGCCGGTATTAGCGATGCCCTGAATATTCAATCGCGCCAGAAAGTCGGCCAGCGAGACGCAAGCAGCAAACTCGGCCGCCAGCACGCCCGGCTCGTCAGGCGTTACGCCGCGTTCCAGCAGTTGATCAATCACCTGTCGGTTGTGCGAATCGGCAAAGAATGAATGAATCTCGTGGGCCACTTCCAGCCCCACATCCGGCAGATAGACCAGCACTTCGGGCAACGCCCGCTCGATGCGCTCCAGCTTGCCCAGCGCGCGGGCCAGCAGTTTGGCGGTTTCTTCTCCCACATCGGGAATGCCAAGGGCATAGATGAAACGAGCCAGCGTCGGCTTCTTGCTATCCTGAATGGCGGTCAGCAGGTTCTTTGTCGACAGCTCCGCGAAGCCGTCCAGCGCCAGCACCTGCTCGTAAGTCAGACGGTAGAGATCAGCCGGCGAGGCAACCAGACCGGTATCAACCAGCTGTTCGACACTCTTCTCGCCCAGTCCGTCGATATCCATTGCCCGACGCGAGACAAAGTGGATGATCGACTGCTTAAGCTGCGCCTGACAGGTCAGCCGGCCAACACAGCGGTAAACCGAGCCTTCGCTGGTGGTAGAACCCGACTTGCCGCGTTTGACCAGTTGGGTGCGCTCGACCGCAGAGCCACACACCGGACATGCCGTTGGCACCTCGACCGGGCGCGCATCGGCCGGGCGACGCTCGGTAACCACCTGCATCACCTGGGGAATCACGTCACCGGCGCGGCGGATGATCACGGTGTCACCGATCATCACGCCAAGCCGGGCGACTTCATCCATGTTGTGCAAGGTGGCGTTGGACACGGTTACCCCTGCCACCTGGACGGGCTTCAGCCGCGCCACCGGCGTCACCGCACCGGTGCGTCCAACCTGAAACTCGACATCCAGCAGCTCGGTCAGCTCTTCCATTGCCGGAAACTTGTGGGCAATCGCCCAGCGCGGCTCCCGAGCACGGAAACCCAACTCACGCTGGTAGCTCAGCTGGTTGACCTTGAACACCACGCCGTCGATCTCGTATTCCAGCGCGGCGCGGCGCTCACCGATATCGCGGTAGTAATCCAGCGTGCCGTCGACGCCCTTCATCAGCTTCAATTCACGGCTGATCGGAATACCCCAGCCCTTGAAGGCCTGCAGAATAGCGTACTGGTTGTCAGGCAGCTCGCCGTCGACCCGGCCAAAGCCATAGCAGCAGAACTCCAGCGGCCGGCTGGCGGTGATGCTCGGATCAAGCTGGCGCAGGCTGCCGGCAGCGGCGTTACGCGGGTTGGCGAAGGTCTTGCTGCCGGCTTCACGTGCGCGTTCGTTCAGCGCTTCAAAGCCGGCCTTGCTCATGAACACTTCACCACGCACTTCCAGCACTGCAGGCCAGCCTTCGCCGCGCAGCTTGAGCGGAATATTGCGAATGGTGCGCACGTTAGTAGAGATATCTTCACCGGTAGCGCCATCGCCTCGGGTAGCACCGCGCACCAGCAGGCCGTTCTCGTACAGCAGACTGACTGCCAGACCGTCGAGTTTAGGCTCGCAGCAGTATTCCACCTCGGCGCCGCCACCGAACAGGTCGCCGGCTGGCAGGTCCAACCCTTCACGCACCCGACGGTCGAAATCGACCATGTCCTGTTCGGCAAAGGCGTTACCCAGACTAAGCATCGGCACTTCATGCCTGACCTCACCAAATCCCGCCGCCGGCGCCCCACCCACCCGTTGGGTCGGTGAGTCGGAGGTAATCAGATCGGGGTGCTCCGCCTCGATGGCCTTGAGCTCATTGAACAGCCGATCGTACTCGGCGTCCGGCACAGCGGGCTCGTCAAGGACGTAATAGCGGTAATTGTGCTGCGCGATTTCTTCGCGCAGAGCAAGGGCGCGTTCGGCGGGATTGGCTTGCTGGGTCATTGGGCGACGCGATCAGTGGCTGACAGGTCGCCCATTGTAACCAAGCGCCATGCCCGCGTCAGGCGGTCAGAGCGTGGTTGGAGGGATTAGCGCCGCTGACTGTAGTTAAGGCGCTCAAACTCAGCGATGCGCTGGCGGTAATGCTCGATGGTCTGTGCAGTCAGTACGCTGCGCTGTTCGTCTTTCAGGTCACCGCCCAGTTCGTGGGCCAACTTGCGTGCGGCGGCGATCATCAGATCCAGCGCCTGCTTCGGATGACGCGGGCCTGGCAGCCCCATGAAGAAACTGACGGCACGGACATGACTCTGATCCAGCTCATCCAGGTCAAATACGCCCGGCTTGAGCGCGTTGGCCATGGAGAACAGCACATCACCATTGCCACTCATGCTCTCGTGTCGATGGAAGATGTTCATATCGCCGTAGCGCAGACCGCTTTCAAGAATGCTCTGGTGCAGCGCTGACCCGGCAAAACCCTCTTCGTCACGGGCGACGACGTTGATAACCAGTACCAACTCGACCGGTAGCGGCTGTTGCTCAGGGCGCTGCGCAGCGGTACTCGCGGCGGCCTGTTCCGCAGGCTTGCCCTTGCTGCGTGGCTCGGCGACGACCGGGTCAACCAGCACCGGCGGCTCGTCCAGATCCAGACCAACCTGCTCGGGTTCGTGCCACTTTTCCTCATCTTTGAACACCAGCGTGTCCGGCTTATCGTCACCAAATGACGGCTCGGCACGATCCTGGCGGTTGACGACACGCGGCGGTCCGAGCAGCTCGTCGCTACCCTCCTCCGGGAGGTCAGCGAGGTTGCGTTCGAGTTTAAAGCGAATTTTTGATCGCCCACCCATGCGCCGCCAGCCATCAAACAGAATGCCGGCGATCACCAGCAGGCCAATGATGAAAAGCCACTCACGCAAACCAAAATCCATGAATACCCGTTCCTGTCGTCACTTTGCTGATCGGGCGGCTGGCTGCCCGCCTCTCGTCTGGCCGGATGCTAGCACGGCCGCCATCAAAACTACACTGCCGCCAACGCCGCAGCCTCTTCCACGTCTACTGTGACCAGCCTTGAGCAGCCTGGTTCATGCATGGTGACCCCCATCAACTGATCAGCCATCTCCATCGCGATCTTGTTGTGAGTGATATAGATGAACTGCACCCGCGCCGACATCTCCTTCACCATACGCGCATAACGGCCGACGTTGGCATCATCCAGTGGCGCATCCACCTCATCAAGCATACAGAACGGCGCCGGGTTGAGCTGGAAGATCGAGAACACCAGCGCGATGGCGGTCAACGCCTTCTCGCCACCGGATAGCAGGTGGATGGTGCTGTTCTTCTTGCCCGGTGGACGCGCCATGATGGCGACGCCAGTGTCGAGCAGATCGTCGCCGGTCAGCTCCAGATAGGCATGGCCGCCGCCAAACACCTTGGGGAACAGCGTCTGCAGCCCTTGATTGACCTTGTCGAAGGTCTCCTTGAAGCGCGCGCGGGTTTCCCGGTCGATCTTGCGAATAACCTGCTCAAGCGTACTGAGCGCCTCTTCCAGATCGGCATTTTGCGCATCCAGATAGCGTTTGCGCTCTGACTGCTGGTCGTATTCTTCGATGGCCGCCAGATTGATAGCCCCTAGGCGCTGAATGCGCGCGTCCAGCTGGGCCAACTGCTGCTCCCAATCCGTCTCACTGGCGCCCTGCGGCAGGGTTGCGAGAACACCATGCAGATCGTAACCGGCCTCGGCCAGCTGTTCCTGCAGACCCTGACGACGGGTTTGCAGGTCGCGGGCGTTGAGTCGCTGTTCATCCAGCTGGGTGCGCAGCACCTGCGCCTGTTGCTCGGCCTGCACGCGGCGGGTTTCCTGCGCGCGCATCTGCTGGTCAACCCCTTCCAGCGCCTGACGGGCCGCGCCCAACTCCTGTTCAACGGTAATGCGCTGTTCGAGCAGGGTTTCCAGCTCGATGCGCTGATCGTCTTCCGGCGCCTGACTCTCTTCCAGCGTCATGCGCAGCTGCTCACGACGCTCTGACAGCCGCTCGGCCTGGACCTGCTGTCGCTCCAAGCCCTGCCGGGTGCTCTTGAGCTGTGCGTTAAGAGACTGCGCCCGCAGCGCCAACTGATGCGCCCGGTCCTTCTGCTGGCGAGACTGCTGACGTGCCAGATCAAGGGTTTCGCGGGCCAGATCACGCTGGCGCAACAGCTCTTCGCGCTGGCCGGTGTCTTCAGCCATGCTGTCCAGCGCCGCCTGCAGGGTCAGCCTGGCTTCGCCAATCTGCTCCAGTTCGTCGCCGCGCTGGCGCTTGAGTTCTTCCAGATCTTCGCCAATGCGCTGGCGACGGGCATTGATCTGCTCCAGGCGCACCTGACGAGCTGACCATTGCGCCTTGATTTCGCCGTGCTGACGACCGGTGCCGGCCAAGGTCTGCTGCAGCGCATCGCGTTCAAGCTCAAGTCGCCGTAGCGCTTCACGTAACTGATCGACCTTCTCCTGCCCCGCTTCCAGCGCGGCCTGCTGCTCATCAAGACTGGCCTGCAGCTGCTCCATCTCCTGCTGACGGGCAAGCACGCCGGTCTCACTGGCCTCGCCACGACGGAACCGCAGCCAATTTGGGCCGACCCAATGGCCTTCGCGGGTAATAAAGGATTCGTGCGCCGCCAGTCCGGCGCGCGCGCCCAGCGCCTGGGCGAGATTGTCGGCCGGGCGAATACTGGCCAGCCAGGGGCTCAGGTCCAGCTCGCTGCTGACCTTGTCCAGCAGGCTGCCCGGCGCGCTGACCGACTCGCCACCGCGCTGCAGCAGGCGCAGGCTGCCCTGTTCAAAGTCCGCCAGAGTCGCATCGAGCTGGGCAAAATCGTCGAGCGCTATGGCCTGCAGGTCGTCAGCCAAGACCGCTTCAACTGCCCGTTCCCAGCCGTTATCGACCTGCAGCTGCTCGGCCAGCAGGCCGTGACTCTGCACACCCTGCTCCGCCAGCCAGTCACCAACGTCGCTGCCCTTGGCCAGCGCCGCCTGCTGCAGCGCTTCCAGGGAGGCGAGACGGCCGCTGCCACGCTGCAGCTCGCCACGGTGAATATCCTGTTCCTGCTGCAGCGCGTTCAGCGCCTCGCGATCCTGCTGCAGGCGCTCGCCAACGTCAGCGAGCTTGAGTTGATCGGTTTCACTGCGCAGCTCCAGCTCGGCCAGTTGCTCGGCCAGTTCGGCCAACTCATCATCCAGCGAACCTGCGTTCAGCCCGCTGCGTTCGTCTTCCAGGCGCTGGATACGCTCGCCGAGCCGTTCGACCGACTGCTCCATATGGCGAATACGCGACTGCTCAACCTCGGCCTGCTGGCGTGGCTCGGCGGCGCGCTGGTTGAACTGGTCCCAGGCGCTCTGCCAGTTCTGCATGGCGTCTTCAGCGCTTTGCAGCGAGATGGCGATGTCTTCTTCGGCGGCGCCGGCCATTTCAAGCTCGGGTTCAATGCCATCCAGTTCCGCCTGCAGGTCCGCCAGCAAGGCTTCGTCCTGGGTCAGGTGGCTCTGCGCTTCCTGCCAGGCCTGCTCGGTTTCCTCAATGTCGCTATGCAACTGACGCTGGCGATCACGGTTGAACTGCAGAATCTGCTCGATGCGACTGATATCGGCACCGACACTGTAATACTGGGCCTGCACCCGGTTGAACGTCTCGGTCAGGTCGCTGTGCTGATCACGCTGTTTTTCGATCTCGCTGTCGGCGTTGCGCTGCTCGGCAACCAGCGCCTCCAGCGCCACCTCAAGGTCACGCACCCGGTGCTCACGCTGCCCGACCTGCTCGTTCAGCGTTTGCCAGCGCAGCGCCTGCAGCTGAGCCTTAAGCTGCCGTTCTTCAGCCTTGTATTCCTTGTATTTCTCGGCCGCCTGCGCCTGCCGGTGCAAATGCGCCAGCTGGCGCTCCAGCTCTTCACGCAGGTCGGTCAGGCGCGACAGATTCTCGTGGGTACGGCGAATGCGGTTCTCGGTCTCGCGGCGGCGATCCTTGTAGCGGGAAATGCCGGCGGCTTCCTCGATGAACAGCCGCAGATCTTCCGGCTTGGCTTCGATCAAGCGGGAAATCATGCCCTGCTCGATGATCGAGTAGCTACGCGGGCCTAGGCCAGTGCCCATGAAGATATCGGTAATGTCGCGGCGACGGCACTTGGTGCCGTTGAGGAAATACTGGTTCTGCGCTTCGCGGGTGACCTTGCGGCGAATGGAAATCTCGTTGTAACCGGCGTATTCACCCTGCAGAGTGCCGTCACTGTTGTCGAACACCAGTTCGATAGACGCCTGGCCGACCGGCTTGCGCGAGTTGGAACCGTTAAAGATAACGTCGGTCATCGACTCACCGCGCAGGTTCTTGGCCGAACTTTCACCCATGACCCAGCGCACCGCATCGATGATATTGGACTTGCCACAGCCGTTCGGCCCGACCACCGCACCCATGTTGGTCGGGAAATAGACCGTCGTTGGATCAACGAAGGATTTGAAGCCGGCCAGCTTGATGCACTTAAGTCGCATTGAGGGGCATATCCTTGCACTGCCTTGTCGCTGATCGAACCGACCAGCAAACCCGCATTTTTACCCGGTCTGCACGCCCATGAGAAGCCCCTTGGGGCAAATCGCTAGCCTGATCTCTCTGCTTGCGGCACACTTTCAGCGCCGCACTATCCAGGGATACCAGAACGATCATGGCCGCAGAACCTCGCCTCGACAGTCTCTACAGCAAAATCATGAACGAAGAAGACGCCCGGGTCTGCAAGGACATCCCCGACTCAGCCTGCTCGGACGTGCCGCAAAACTTCTTTCTGCAGGTTCTGGCCAATACCCTGACCAGCCTGGGCGACACCCTGACCAACCCGAAAACCACCCTCGCCTGGCTGCTCGGCGTAGTCGGGGCGCCGGTCGCGCTGATTGCCTGGCTGGTACCGATTCGCGAGTCCGGCTCGATGCTGCCGCAGTTACTGATTGCCGCATGGATACGCCGTCTGCCTTACCGGCGCGGTGTCTGGGTCGTTGGCAGTCTGCTGCAGGCGGCAGCGCTACTGGCGATGGGCGCAGTGGCCTGGTTCTTCGAGGGGGCGCTGGCGGGCGGCCTGATTATCAGCTGCCTGATCATCTTCAGTCTGGCCCGCGGGCTGTGCTCGGTTGCCAGTAAGGATGTGATTGGCAAGACGGTACCCAAGACCCGCCGTGGCCGCCTAAATGGCCTGGCTACCAGCCTGTCCGGCTGGCTGGCCCTGGCGTTCGGGGTCTACTGCCTGATCTATCCACCGAGCGACGACGATATGCTGTTCTATGCCGCGTTGCTGGTCGGCGCCGCGCTGCTCTGGATGCTGGCGGCGCTGGTCTACCGGCGTATCGACGAGGCCCCGGGAGCGACCGAGGGTGGCGGCAACGCCTTGAGCCATGCGCTCGGCAATATCAGCCTGCTGCGGGATGATGCGCCCTTTCGGCGCTTTGTTATCACCCGCGCGCTGCTGCTGTGCTCAGCGCTGTCGGCACCCTACTACGTGGTACTCGCCCGAGATGTGGAAAGCGGCTTTGGCATGCTGGGTGCTTTTCTGGTTGCCAACGGCCTGGCCAGCAGTCTGAGCGCCGGTGTTTGGGGACGGATGTCGGACGCATCCAGTCGTCAGGTGCTGATTCGCGCCGCGTTGCTGGCAAGCCTGCTGGGGCCGGTGGTAATTGCCATCGACCGCTGGGCAGCGCTGCCTGACGCCGTGCACGCCTGGCTGTTCCCGGTGGCGTTCTTCGTGCTCGGTATCGCCCACGCCGGCGTGCGGGTCGGCCGCAAGACCTATGTGCTGGACATGGCCGGCGGCAATAAGCGCACCGATTATGTCTCCGTAGGCAACAGCGTGATCGGCCTAATCCTGCTGGGGACGGGCCTGTTTGGCCTGCTCAGCTCAGTGATCGGTGCAGCCGGCATGCTGCTGTTGTTGTCGGCAATAGGGCTGTTGGGTGCGTGCCTCGCCGTCTCCCTGCCCGAGGTACAACAGGATTAATCAGAGCGCTTGAATCCAGTCACGGGCGGCCTCCACCTCGCAAGTAGGAAAGACCTTAACCTCAACCTGGGGCAACAGGCGCCCGGTCAGACCGACCACAATCTCAAGCCAATGCTGATCGGTAACAACCGCTTCCCGTTCGAAGCGACTCCAGTGGCCAAGACTGTATTTCAGGTCGCTGAAGAATGCCTCGGCAGACATCCCTTCGAATGCAGGCATTTCAACGTAAACCCGAGCCTTGGGGTAGTGCGCCAGCTTCTCATCAAGCAGCCGACAGATCTCATCCAGCATGTCGCTGGTGATCTTGCCTTCAATGCGAAGGCCAAGCACCTTATCGTTGGCAAAGGGAATCTGGGTGTACATGGCGGTCGCCTCCTCTCTGCTCGAAGCCTCTGAAAAGGCCGTGCAGTGTTGGACAACCGGGGGCGACAGTTGATCCCCGGCCGGTCGGCCGGGGATCTGCAAGGGTTACTCGACCGGCTGGTTGATAACCAGTTGATAGACTTGATCGGACCCGGCGTGCACATCATCCACGCGGCCCAGATGAGTCCCACTGCGAGCGTCGCCGTCGAGCGACACGCGTGCAACCAGCTCCAGCGGCTGTTCAGCGCTCAGATGCACACCGGGCAGCATGGCATTGGCTTCGCTCAGACTCAGCTCCAGCGGCAGATCAGCCAGCGTCAGGCGCTTGGCCGCCAACGGCATCGGCGGGCCATTCGGATCACGAATGAAGACAAACACACTGGCATCGTCCGGCAGGGTCGCACGCAACGCCGGATCAATACTGATCCGCGCCTTGACCGCCAGTAGCACCGGCGCTTCCGGTGGCGTCTGCCCGGCATCAATCATGCGTTGACGAGCACGGTCGATCCCGCCCTGAATCGCCTGTGCACCGGGGCTGTCGGGCGCCATACCCTGCTGTAGCGCTTGCCAATAGCGGATGGCGCCAGCGAAGTCATCGGCCTCAAAGGCGGCGATCCCCAGCAGACCCAGCGCGGTAGGCTGCTGCGGGTCGAGCTCAATGGCCTTGTCCAGCGCCAAGGCGGACTCGGCATCGAGTTTGTTGCCGTTGGCGAAGTAACGGGCCTGCGCAAGCTGCGCCAGCACCTCAGGCTGCTCACCCAGCCGCGCCAGCGCATTGCCGAAGGCATCAGCCGCCTTCTCAGGATTCTGAGCGCTGATGTAGGCTCGACCAAGCATATACCAGGCTTCGCCGTTCTCCGGCTGCACCTTGACCACGCGCTGAGTGCGATCAATCAATGCCTCAAGCGAATCAACCTGCGGTGTGGCCTGCATCTCACGATACAGCGCCAATCCGTCGGCCGCGCCCCACTGACGATACAACCCGAGTACCGCGAGCGGCAGCACCAGCACGGCAATGACGACCAGCCAGGTCAACTGACGGGTCAACGGCGCCTGCCGTGCATCGGCTGTGGCGGTGTCTTCGAGCAGCAGCCTACTGGCCTCGCCCTTGGCCGCAGCAAGCTGGGCCTCGGTCAGATCACCCGCGCGCGCCTGCGCTTCGAGCTCGGCTACGCGCTCTTCATACAGCGCGACGTTCAGAGCGGTACGATCCACCCGATCCATCCGCTGACGACGGCGCAGCGGCCACAGCATCATCAAGGCCGCAACCAGCAACAGCGCGGCAGCTCCCAACCACAAATCAATCATCTTGACTCTTCTTGTTCAGCAGTTCGTCCAGTCGCCGCTGTTCCTGCGGCGACAGACCAGCATCCGGTGATTCGTTTGCCACCCGTTGCCGGCGGCGAACCAGTAAGACCACGGCCAGCACACCAACCAACAGAAACGCCAGTGGGCCAAACCAGAGCACCAGGGTGTCGCGGTTCAGCGCGGGCTTGTAGCGTACAAACTCGCCGTAACGCGCCACCATGTACTCGACAATTTCGTCATCACTGCGGCCGTCTTCGAGCAGGCGGAAGACCTCGTGCCGCAGGTCGGAGGCAATCGGTGCGTCGGAGTCAGCGATGTTCTGGTTCTGACATTTCGGGCAGCGCAGTTCGGAGCCTATGGCGTAGAAACGATCACGCTCCTGTTCGGAGCTGAAGTCGAAGGTGTCCACCGCCGCGTTGGCAGTGCCCAGCATCAACAACAGGCCGAGTGTCAGCCAATGCAGTGGCCGGCTCATTTGGCCTCCTCGACCAGTGCCTGGTAACGGGCCGCAAGGTCGGAGCTCCAGGCGCGGTCATCAATGACGCCAATGAACTTGTGACGGATGACCCCATTGGCGTCGATGAGATAGGTTTCCGGCGCGCCATAGACACCCAGGTCAAGCCCGAGCCGGCCATCGGCATCGCTGATGTTCAACTGGTAGGGATTATGGAAGTCCTTTAGCCACTTGATCGCGTCGGCGCTGTTGTCCTTGTAGTTGACCCCGTAGATCACCACACCTTCGGCGGCCAGGCGGTTCAGTACCGGGTGTTCCACACGGCAGGCAACGCACCAGGTTGCCCAGATGTTGACCAGAGCCGGGCCCTTGAGATCAGCCTGGGTAATCCGCGGCTCGCCGTCGATGACCGAGGGCAGATCGAAGGTCGGGAACGGCTTGTTCAACAACGGTGACGGCAACTCCAGCTCGGTGACGCCCTCTTCCTTGGTCATCAGGCTCTGCAGGAAGAAACCCGCCATGGCCAAAAACAGTATCAGCGGCAGAATCAGTAACAGACGACGCATCAGGCAAGCTCCTCGGTTACGCGATTAACGGGCCTCTCAGCGCGCTGACGCACCTTCAGGCGGTAGCGCTTGTCACTGGCCGCGAGCAGGCCACCCACCATCATCATCAGACCGCCGAGCCAGATCCAGCGCACAAACGGCTTGATATGAACCCGCATCGCCCAGGCATCGCCCTCAAGCGGCTCGCCCATGGCAACGAACAGGTCACGGGTGAAACCGGCATCGATACCAGCCTCGGTCATCATTTGATTCTTCACCCGATACAAGCGCTTCTCCGGGTGCAAAGTAGTCAGCAGGCGGTCATTGGCGTAGACACTGACGGTGCCCTGATCGGACACCCAGTTCGGCCCTTCACGGTGACGCACGCCATCGAACACAAAGGTATAACCACCCAGATCCAGGGTGTCGCCCGGCGCCATGCGCAGGTCACGCTGATTGTCGAACAGACTGGCACCCACCACACCAACGGCGCAGACAGCGATGCCGATGTGCGCCATGGTCATGCCCCAGTAACTGCGCGGTAACGCGCGAATACCGGCAACCAGCCCCTTGTTGCGGCTCTTGTGCAGAATGTCACGCACACTGGCGCCACACACCCAGATCACCAGCAGCAACAAACTGCCTACCGCCAGCTGATGGGCACCGATCCACAGCGCGATAGCCACCGCACCGACCGCGGCCAGCAGCAGCACCCACTTGAGCTGCCCGACCAGCCAGTCCAGCGGCGTCTGCTTCCAGCGGCTGAGAATACCGACACCCAGCGCCGCCATCAGAATCGCCATCAGCGGCAGGAACATGCCATTGAAATACGGCGGGCCAACCGATACCAGGGTATCGAACGCCGACATAATCAACGGATACAGGGTGCCGAGCAGCACCATCAGCGCCGCCACCACCAGCACCACGTTGTTGACCAGCAACAGCGCCTCGCGTGAGTTCCAGGCAAAACCGATCTGACTCTTCACCACGGGCGCGCGCAGGGCGTACAGCAACAGCGACCCGCCAACCACCACCAGCAGGAAGCCCAGTACGAACACGCCACGATCCGGATCGCTGGCAAATGCATGCACCGACGTCAGAACCCCCGAACGCACCAGGAAGGTTCCCAGCAGGCTGAGAGAGAACGCCGCGATGGCCAGCAACACCGTCCAGCTCTTGAATACACCGCGCTTTTCGGTCACCGCCAGGGAGTGAATCAGCGCAGTCCCGACCAGCCACGGCATAAAGGATGCATTTTCCACCGGGTCCCAGAACCACCAGCCACCCCAGCCGAGTTCGTAGTAGGCCCACCAGGAGCCAAGCACGATACCCAGGCTCAGAAATGCCCAGGCAACGATGGTCCAGGGCCGCGACCAGCGCGCCCAGGCCGCATCAAGACGCCCGCCCAACAGGGCGGCGATGGCAAAGGCAAAGGCGACGGAGAAGCCGACATAACCCATATAGAGCATCGGCGGGTGCACGATCAGACCGAAATCCTGCAGTAGCGGATTGAGGTCATTGCCATCGACCGGATGAAACGGCAGTTGGCGATCGAACGGGTTGGAGGTAATCAGCATGAAGCACAGAAAGCCGACGCTGATCATGCCCATGACAGACAACACGCGAGCCAGCATTTCTTCCGGCAGATCACGTGAAAAGATCGCCACCGCGAAGGTCCAGCCAGCCAGAATCATTGCCCACAGCAGCAACGAGCCTTCGTGACCCCCCCAGACCGCACTGACCTTGTAGTACCAGGGCAGCGCCGAGTTGGAGTTGAGCGCGACATAGGTCACGCTGAAGTCATCAACAACGAACGCATGCACCAGGCAGCCAAAGGCAAAAGTGACAAACAACCACTGCGCCGCCGCGGCCGGCTGGCCGAGACTCATCGCCAGGCCGTCACCGCGCCAGGCACCATAGAGCGGAACGCTTGCCTGCAGCACAGCCAGACAAAGTGCAATGATCAGGGCAATCTGCCCAAGTTCGGGAATCATGCCGTGCCCCTTATTCTGCTTGCGGTTGCTGAGCGGCCTTGTTGGCCATGGCGTCATTCATGGCCTTGGCCACTTCGGGTGGCATGTATTCTTCATCGTGCTTGGCTAGCACCTCGTCGGCCTCCAGCACGCCATCGGCGTTCACACGGCCGAGTGCGACAATGCCCTGCCCCTCGCGGAACAGGTCGGGCAGGATGCCGCTGTAGGCGATGGTCACCGCCTTGGCGCCATCGGAAACATCAAAGCGCACATCCAGCGAGTCGGTTGAGCGCTTGACGCTCCCCTCGACCACCATGCCCCCGGCACGGATACGTGCCCCTTCCGGCGCTTCGCCACTGGCTATCTGGGTCGGGGTGTAAAACAGGTTGATGTTCTCGCGCAGGGCGGTCAGCGCCAGTGCTACGGCAGCGCCAACTCCCAGCAGAACCAGCAGGATCAGAATCAGGCGTTTTTTGCGTGCGGGATGCATCAGGATTCCTCTCGCCGACGACGGCGTGCTTCAGCCTGCACCAGCCGACGACGTCCGATCATCGGGGTGAGGAACAACAGGATCAGAACTGCAGCCGTAATTCCGTAGGCAGTCCAGACATAGGGGCCATGGCCATCCATGGCAAAGAAGGTTGCCAGGTCACTCATGTATTGCTCTCCAGCGCGTCACGAACCCAGCGGGTCTTGTGCTCGCGCTTCAGAATCTCCAACCGCATGCGCATGAACAGGTTCAGCGTAAATAGACCGTAAAACGCCAGCACCATCACCAGCAGCGGCAACCACATTTCCGGCGGCATGGCTGGCTTTTCGGTCACGGTGAAAGTGGCTGACTGATGCAGGGTGTTCCACCAGTCAACCGAGTATTTGATGATCGGAATATTGATTACGCCGACAATCGCCATCACGGCTGTCGCCTTGGCCGCCGTGTCACGATTACTGATTGCCATGCGCAGGGCAATGATCCCAAAGTACAGAAAAAGCAGAATCAGCATCGACGTCAGACGGGCATCCCACTCCCAGTAGGTGCCCCACGTCGGCTTGCCCCAGATCGAACCGGTGATCAGCGCGACAAAGGTCATCCAGGCACCGATGGGAGCAGCACACTGCAACGCGACATCGGCCAGTTTCATGCGCCAGACCAGCCCAACCACCCCGGCAACCGCCAGCATCATGTAACAGGACTGGGCGAGAATCGCTGCCGGCACATGAATGTAGATAATGCGGAAGCTGTTGCCCTGCTGGTAATCCTCCGGCGCAAAGACCAGACCCCAAACGCTGCCGACAATCAGCGCCAGCAGACTGAAGACAGCGATCCACGGCATCAGTTTGCCGCTGATCTCATAGAACCATTTGGGCGAGCCCAGTTTGTGGAAAAACGTCCAGCTCATTCGCTGTTCAACTCCGCGCTTATTCGCCAACTCCGATTCGCAGGCCCGCCGCTATCGCCAGCGGGGCCAGACTCAATGCCAGAACTGCAAGGCAGCCCAGCCACAGCAGGTAGCCCTGAACCGGCAACCCCTGCAATGCCGCATCCATGGCCCCAGTGCCGAGAATCAACACCGGGATATACAACGGCAGAATCAACAATGCCAACAGCATGCTGCCCCCACCCTTCAAACCCACTGTCAGCGCCGCACCGATCGCACCCAACAGGCTCAGCACCGCAGTTCCCAGCAACAGGGTTGCACAGAGTACCGGTATCACCGTCCAGGGCAAAGCCAGCATCATGCCCAACACCGGTGTCAGCAGCACCAGCATCACCCCACACATCAACCAATGGTGCAGCACCTTGACCAGCACCAGCAGAGTGAGCGGGTGCGGAGATAGTACCCACTGCTCCAGCGAGCCATCTTCAAAATCGCCGCGAAACATGCCATCCAGCGACAACAGGGTAGCCAGCAACGCCGCTACCCAGATTACGCCCGCCGCCATGCGCTGCAGCAGCTCGGGCTCGGGGCCGACCGCCAGCGGAAACAGGGTGATGACCATGGCAAAGAACACCAACGGGTTGAGCACCTCGCCGGGGCGACGCCAGGTCAGCTGCCATTCGCGACGCAGCAGTTGCCAGAGTACGTTACCCATTAGCTCATCCGCCCCAGCTCCAGGCGACGAACCTCGCTCAGGTGGTCCAGACTGTGATGGGTTGTCAGGACGGCAATGCCGCCTTGCCGGGCAAACGCCAGAATCTGCTGTTCCAGCGCCCGCACTGCGGTTTGATCCAGTGCGGTGAAGGGCTCGTCCAGCACCCAGATGGGTTTTGCGGTCTGCAGGCGCAGGCGCGCCAGCGCTACTCGACGCTGCTGCCCGGCCGACATCTGCCGGCACGGCACGTCTTCGTACCCGCGCAGACCGACAGCCGCCAACGCATCCCAGATGGCGTCACGCTCGACGGGGTGGTCCAGGGCGCACAGCCAGGAGAGGTTTTCCTCGGCGCTCAGGGTCGCCTTGATGGCCGTGGCGTGTCCAAGGAACAGCAAATGACGTCGCCAGTAGTCGCGCCCGCCACCGCTGAGGATAGAACGGTCAGCGTAGCGGATATCGCCCGAAGTAGCAGGCATCAGCCCGGCCAGGATACGCAGCAGGCTGGTTTTACCAGCCCCGTTGGGGCCTGCAACTTGCAGCACCTCTCCGGCTTGCAGACGGCAGTTCAGACCGGCGAAGAGCTCGCGCTCATCCCGTTCACAGGACAGGTCGATAATGTCGATCTGCTCAGCTGTCACCGCTGCTCCGTAGGCCACCATCAAGGTAGCGGTAAATTAATGGTCCCGCGCCAGCTGCCGCTATACTCTGTAGCCAGCAACGCCTGCGGGAACGCCCGTTTTCCAGCGGCGCCATTATACATGCCCCCCTTTTGCGAGGGACCTCGATTTACGTCAACATGTGACAGCATGAGCCCTGATTTTCGCCTGCCACCGACCAGCGTTACCCAGCCAACCGGCACCACCACTGCTGCGCCGGTGCGCCCGGCCGACGCAATTATGATGGCGCTGCAGCTATTGCGGCCAATTGACGCACAGCAGCTACTCGGTGGCGACCAGGCAAATGCGGAAGTAGTGCAAAGCAGCAACAAGCCCAACATCAGCGGCCAATTTGACCTGCTGCTGAAGATCGTCAAGCAGGACATGAGCGGCACAACCACCCTGCCCGCCAGCACTAGTCAGCCGGTCGCGCCGGGTACCCAGATGGTGGTGCAGGCCGTCACGCAGACCCAGCTGATCGCGGTCGTGCAGCAGGTCGCCTCACAGAACACCCAACTGCTCACCCAGCTCGACCCTGAGCAGTTTCCCGCTGGAACCCCCGTACAGGCACGAGTGATAAGCCAGCAGGCTATCCCGGCCAGCGTCAACCAGGCAGCGCGCTACGAGCTGGTTGCGCAGCTGGTGCAGCAAAGCCCGCAACAGACGCTGCTGAGCATCACCAGCGCCCGCCCAGTCGAGCCCGGCACCCAGCTCAACGCCACTGTTGGCAGCCAGGGTGAGCTGCGAGTACTGAGCAGTAGCGAGCAAGTTCGCCAGGCCGATCTGCTGCAGGGCCTGCGTGCTGCCTTTCAACAGCAGGCGTCATCGGAGTTGCTGCTAACTCGACTGGCCTCGCTGGCAGCGGCGCCGCAGGAACTTCCACCGGTTCCTGCGCTGCAACTGGCGATTGCCAACGTACTCAAACAGATCGTTGACGCCCCGCAGCTGATGACCGCCACCGGCGTGGCCAACGCCGTCGCCCAGAGCGGCAGCTTTCTGGAGGCCAACCTCGCGCGCCTCGCCGACATCATGAGCAAGCAGCAGAACGCAGAGGGCGCTGTCTCGGTGGACGGTAAACCGACCACTGCAACGGGTGGAGATTCCCCCAAGCCGGCACTGCCAGCACTGGACAAACTGCTTCCGCTGCTGGCTAGCCTGAGCGCCCCTCGCGCAACCGAACCGCTGGCCGGGGCGGATTTCAAGGGGGCTCTGGTCGGCCTGCTGGTCACCCTTCAGCAGCAATTGCCGGGTGCCGCGCTGCAACCGCCGCAGAACCCTGCTGGCCCCTGGCAACAGGCCATGCAACTCGCGCAACAGGGCACCAGCGTCAAGCCCGGACTCTTCCCCCTGCCAGCCCGCGCGCTCCAGGCACTGGGCGAGACCAGCGATCTGGGCAGCCTCTTGCGCCTTACTGCAGCACTGCTGTCGCGGATTCAGCATCACCAGTTGCAGAGCATGGGCCAGACTCAGACCTTCTCCGACGGCAGCAGCCAAACCACCTGGCAACTGGAGATCCCGTTGCGCGACGGCCAGCAGTTCAACCACGTACAGGTGCGAATTCAGCGCGACGAGTCGGCACCAACGCCACGTCAGCCCGAACCCGTGCCAGTATGGGAGGTCCGGCTGGCGTTCAACCTTGACCACCTTGGCAGCATGCAGGCCATCGCCCGCCTGCGAAACGACAAGATTAGCAGCGAGCTCTGGGCCGAGCGGCAGGAAACATTGGGCCTGATCAACAGTGAAATCGGCGCCCTGCGCGACCGCCTGCTGGCCAAGGGCCTCGATGTTGGCGAACTCAGCTGTCACCGCGGCGCGCCGCCACCACCACGCCAGCCGGTACAGCAGGGCTGGGTAGACGAGGTAACCTGATGAGTACTTCCCGCGAAGCAATCGCGCTGGTCTACGACGGCGGCGAACAGGCACCAACCATTACTGCCAAGGGCGAAGGGGATCTGGCTGAGCAGATCATCGACCTGGCCATGCAGTACGAAGTGCCAATTTACGAGAACGCCGAGCTGGCAAAGATGCTGGCACGCATGGAGCTGGGGGATCAGATCCCGGAGGCACTGTATCGGACGATTGCCGAGATCATTGCCTTTGCCTGGTATCTAAAGGGCAAGCGACCAGCCGGATTCGATCCGGACGCAAGCAAAGAGCGCACACTACAGCTGGAAAGGAAAAGGGAGGAGTAACGAAGGCAGACTTAGCTCTGGCGCGAGGCGTGCAGTTTGACGAAGAGTTCCGCTTCGGCCTTGGACAGGCCGCAGGACTGGGTCAGATCTTCAATACTGGCCCCCATGCCAACCAGCCGAGCCGCCTGACTGTATGGCATTGCCTGGGGGTCCGACTGCTCAAGTTTGAGCTGTTTGTCCTCAAGGCGCTTGACCTGCTGGCGCAGCGCCGTCAGCTCCTCACCCATGCGAATACTGCCCTGCTGGAAGGTCGTCAGATCACGGGCGAGCTGATCGATCCGGCTCTGCAATTGGGACTCGAGCTGCTGTTGCTGCGCCGGCAATCGACGTACCTGCGCAAACAACACAGCCAGAGCCACCAGCGCAACCAGCAGCAGGCCAAGTACGCCGCCCATCACCAGCAGCAGCCAGGGCTCACTCATCAATCAGAATCCCGACAGCTCGGCCCACTCATCTTCGGTCATCATCTTCTCGAGATCGACCAGAATCAGCAGTTCGTTGTTCTTGTTGCAGACACCCTGAATAAACTTGGCCGACTCGTCGGTACCGACGTTCGGTGCCGTTTCGATCTCGGACTGGCGCAGATACACCACTTCAGCCACGCTATCGACCAGAATGCCGACTACCTGCTTGTCCGCCTCGATGATCACGATGCGGGTATTGTCGGTAATGGGCGCAGGACTCAACCCAAAGCGCTGACGGGTATCGATGACGGTGACAACATTACCACGCAGATTGATGATCCCCAGAACATAGGAGGGAGCGCCCGGAACCGGGGCAATCTCGGTATGTCGCAGCACTTCCTGCACCTGCATTACATTGATGCCATAGCTCTCGTTATCGAGCCGGAAGGTCACCCATTGCAGGATCGGATCTTCAGCACCTTGTCCCGAATTATTCTTCATTGTCTTGCTTCCCGATCATCATTTAAGTCCAGGGTCACGGCGAACCGTTGGCGACTCACCCTACCCCGTTCATCCTAATGCTGGCGCTACGGCATTACCAGCAGCACCAGTGCCTCCGTTACCGACTATCAGCTTAGCCAGCTCAGACACATCCAGCAGCGCACACATGTGATCAATAACCGTACCAGCCAGCCAGGGGCGCTTGCCCTGCTGGGAGCGCCACTTGATCTGATCCGGCTCCAGCCGAATCGACTGGTGTACACCGTGCACGGCCATACCCCAGTCAAAACCTTCTACCGAAATCACGAAAGAGAGGCTGTCCTTCAACTCGGGCGTATAACGCTCCGGCATAACCCAGCGCGCCGTATCCAGCACCTTGATGTTGCCAGCCTGGGTCGAAAGGATGCCAAGAAACCAGTCCGGCTGACCAAACAACGGAGTGATTTCATCTTCCAGCGGGTAAATCGTACCAAGCAACACCAGCGGTACCGCCAGCTTAAGACCGCCAACATCGAACAGCAGGGCCTCAAAGGCCTGCTCCCGCCATTGCGGCACCGGCTTGAGTGCCGGCGTATCCAGAACCGGCTCCGAGACCGACTCGGTTTCAGCAACCGGCGGCGCCTCGACAACGGGTTTCTCTGCCTCGCGCAGCAATTGGGGTTGCACCGGCTTAGGCTCGACGACAACCGGTGTCGGTGCAACGGCCGCCTCGCTACCCTGCTCGGCACGCGCCAGCTCATCAGCCGCATCCTGCAGCAACGCATCCAGATAATGCTGAATGGTCTGCTCAGGTACAAACTCCTGAACGGGCAACAAAGGTTTACTCATAACAACCAGTTCATCTCGCATCGCCGGTCCCCCACAGGAACTGGCCTTGACTCTGTATCGGCTCGCCAGCGCAAAGCATTAGCGCAGGCGTCAGAAGACAGACTACTCGCATTCAAGCCACCTGCTCATTGCGGCTGAGCGACTGCGCCAGCAAAAAGCGCAACAACGCACGATAGGCCAACACACCACGCGCATTCGAATCCAGCTGCGAGGGCACCAGGCCCGCAAGACTCGCATCTCGCAGTTTGGTATCAATCGGGATATAGGCCTGCCACAGGTGCTCGGCGTAATCGCGCCGTAACAGGCGCAGCGTGTTGAGTGACGCCTGGGTACGGCGGTCAAACAGGGTCGGTACAATGGTGTAAGGCAATGCCTGCTTGCGCGAGCGATTGACCATGTTGAGCGTATGCACCATCCGCTCCAGCCCCTTGAGCGCCAGAAACTCGGTCTGCACCGGAATAATCAACTGCTCACAAGCGGCCAGCGCATTGATCATCGACACCCCCAGCAACGGAGGGCTATCGATGATAACAAACTGGTACTCGTTCCAGAGTTGTGCCAGCGCCCGCGAGATTACCAGACCATACCCACCCTGAGCCGCCGACTGCCGCTCAAGCGTTGCCAGCGAGGTACTCGATGGCAGCAAGCTGATATTCGGGTGGGAGGTCTCCTTCAGCAGCGCCGCCGCCAAGCCTTCCGGTACATGCCCGTTGTGTTGAAATAGATTGAATACACTACTGGTCAGCTGGTCCGGATCCTGACCAAAATAACTGGTCATAGAGCCGTGTGGATCAAGGTCTACCACCAGCACCTTCTGACCTTGATCTGCAAGCAAGCCCGCCAGCGCGACGGCTGTCGTGGTCTTGCCCACCCCGCCCTTCTGGTTGGCTACCGCCCAGACTCTCATACCTTACCTCCGGAGATGCGGATACTGCGTTGCATCTCGCCACAATAATGAAACGCCAACATTCTGACAGCCCGCCGCCTAATTTACCTATCGCAGAGTGTCCGATGCAGAACCCGTGCCAGAAGCCGGGGCGGTGCGCGCTTCGCGCATCACATCAATTCGGCCATCAGGTTCGGCTATCTGCTCATGCCGATTGTCCAGAAAACGCGACACCAGCAACACCACCCGACGATTGGCCTTGCGCCCTGCGGCCGTGGTGTTATCGGCAACGGGTCTAAATTCACCATAGCCTACTGCGGCCAGCCGGTCAGGGTTGACGCCGCCATTGCTCAGCATTCGTACCACACTGGCCGCCCGCGCGGCCGACAGCTCCCAATTGGTGGGGTATCGACCGGAGCGAATCGGGATGTTATCGGTAAAACCCTCAACATGTACCGGATTGTCATACGGCTTGAGAATCATCGCGATCCGGTCAATCAGGTCGAAGGCTGCATCCAGCGGCAATGCATCACCACTGGGAAACAGCAGACCGGAGCTTAACTCGATCTCAACCCACATCTCGTTACCCCGGACCTCAAGCTCACCGGCCTGAATCAGATCACCGAAGGCTGCTTCCATCGCCTGCGTAATATCTTGCAGCGCGTCGCTGCTGCCGTCTGGCGTACCGGCGCCGGAGGCATCGTTATTTTCGCGTGTAAGCCCACGCGGCAGCTCAGTACCAACCTGAATCGGGTCTACCGAGCGCTGGGGTTGATTGAAAGCGCCGACCAGCGTATCGGACAGTACCTTGTACTTGCCCTCGTTCACGGAAGAAATCGAATACATGACGACAAAAAAAGCGAACAGCAGGGTGATGAAGTCCGCATAGGACACCAGCCAGCGCTCGTGATTTTCGTGCTCTTCCGGTCTGGATCGGCGCATGGTTCAACCTCTAATCCAGAAAGCCCTCGAGCTTCATTTCGATGGACCGCGGATTCTCGCCCTCGGCAATCGACATCAGACCTTCGAGCAACATCTCACGGTACTTGGATTGCTGCAGCACCACCGACTTCAGCTTCGCTGCAGTCGGCAGCATGAACAGGTTGGCCAGCGCCACCCCATAAATGGTGGCCACAAAGGCGACCGCGATACCGGCACCCAGCCGGGATGGGTCGGCTAGATTGCCCATCACGTGGATCAGCCCCATCACTGCACCGATGATACCGATGGTCGGGGCGTAGCCGCCCATGCATTCGTAGACCTTGGCCGCCATCAGATCGCCGTGTTCCTTGTTGACCAGATCAACTTCCATAATACTGCGCAATGCTTCCGGCTCACTGCCGTCAACCAGAAGCTGCAACCCCTTGCGGGCGAAGCCATCGGGCTCAAGCTCTGCCAGACTTTCCAGGCCAAGCAGACCCTCTTTGCGGGCGATGGTGCTCCAGTTGATAACCTGACCAATACCTTCACGCATGCGATTGGCTGGAGGAAAAACGATCCAGGGAAGGATCGCCAGCGCCCGCTTGAAAACCGTCAACGGCGTCTGGATAAACGCAGCGCCAAGGGTGCCACCGATCACGATCAGACCAGCAGGCCCGTTCAGCAGCGCAGTTGCATGTCCGCCCTCAAGATAGTTGCCGCCAATAATGGCGATAAACGCCAGAATGACGCCAATAACACTGAGGATATCCATCAGCCTAGCTCAGCCAAATAGCGGCCGATCTCATCCAGGTTGTAGATGCCATCAGCCAGGTTTGCCTTGGCCACAGCCATCGGCATTCCGTATATCACACAGCTTGCCTCGTCCTGCGCCCAAACCGAGCTGCCGGCCTGCTTGAGCATGCGAGCACCTTCACGACCATCGGCCCCCATCCCGGTCAGGACAACAGCCAGCACCTTATCCTGAAACGCCTTGGCGGCCGAACCAAAGGTCACATCCACGCAGGGCTTGTAGTTCAGGCGTTCATCACCGGGCAGAATACGCACCACACCCCGCGAATCCACCATCATCTGCTTGCCCCCCGGAGCAAGCAGCGCTCGGCCTGGGCGCAGCACGTCACCGTCCTCTGCCTCCTTGACCGAAATCCGACACAACTTGTCGAGACGCTCGGCAAACGCCTTGGTAAAGGCTGCTGGCATGTGCTGAATCAGCAACAACGGCGCAGGGAAGCTGGCAGGAAGCTGGGTAAGCACCTTCTGCAGCGCAACCGGGCCACCGGTAGAGGTGCCGATAGCAACCAGTTTGTAGCTGCGCTTGCGCGGTGCAGGGCTGTTTTTCACCGGCGCAGCGGGCGCGGGTGCAGCCGTTGGACGCGCGGTAGCAGTGCTCGACAGGCCCGAAGCCGGACGCGAAGTCGAGCCAGGCGCAGAAGATGTCGAGGACGCAGCGGAGGAATGCAGACCAAGCGATCGGCGATTGGTGCGGGCCAATGCAGTGACCCGCTCGCACAGCATCTGCCGGACCTTGTCCGGGTTACGCGAAATATCTTCGAAGTTCTTCGGCAGATAATCGGCGGCGCCAGCATCCAGCGCATCCAGGCTGACGCGCGCGCCTTCGTAGGTTAGCGAGGAGAACATGATCACCGGCGTCGGACAGCGCTGCATGATCTGGCGCACCGCCTCAATGCCGTCCATGACCGGCATCTCGTAGTCCATGGTGATCACATCCGGGTGCAGCGCCAGCGTCTGATCGATGGCTTCACGACCATTGTTGGCAGTACCGACCACCTGGATTTGTGGATCGCCGGCCAGTATCTCTGTCACCCTGCGGCGAAAGAAACCGGAATCGTCGACCACCAGAACCTTAACCGCCATACCCTCTCCTGAACTGCATCCTGCACATGAAATGATTCATCACTGTCTTTGCGGGGTTGTGCTACTCCGCAAAGGGCACTCGATACACCCTTACCGCAGGCTTACGCCTCCGGCAAGACGATCAAATGCGCCGCGCATACCGCTTGAGCAGGCTGGGAATATCCAGGATCAGAGCAATGCGACCGTCGCCGGTAATGGTTGCCCCGGCCATACCGGCAGTGCCCTGCAGCATCCGCCCAAGCGGCTTGATGACAACCTCTTCCTGGCCAACCAGTTGATCAACCACGAAACCGACTCTCTGGGTACCAACAGAAACGATAACTACGCTGGCCGCCGAATGATCGCTGGTATCTTCCACGCCAGGCATCAGCCACTGTTTGAGATAAAACAATGGCAGCGCCTTATCGCGGACGATAATGACTTCCTGACCATCCACCACGTTGGTGCGTGACAGATCCAGGCTGTAGATTTCGTTAACACTAACCAGCGGCAGCGCGAACGCCTGATCGGCCAGCATGACCATCAGCGTTGGCATGATCGCCAGCGTCAACGGCACCTTGATCGCGATGCGCGAGCCCTGCCCCTTAGTAGACTCAATGTTAATGGTGCCATTGAGCTGGGAAATCTTGGTTTTGACTACGTCCATGCCAACACCGCGGCCGGACACATCGGAAATCTCGGTCTTGGTAGAGAAACCTGGTGCCAGAATCAGGTTGAAACACTCGGAATCGCTCAACCGATCAGCCGCATCCTTCTCCATCATGCCTTTCTCGACGGCCTTGGCACGAAGGATTTCCGGGTCCATCCCACGCCCATCGTCGACGATTGTCAGCAGAATGTGATCCACTTCCTGCTGAGCAGCCAGCACCACCTTGCCAGTTCGCGGTTTACCGGCAGCCTCACGCTCGCTCGGCAGCTCAATACCGTGGTCAACCGAGTTACGCACCAAGTGAACCAGCGGATCAGCCAGCGCTTCGACAAGGTTCTTGTCGAGATCGGTCTCTTCGCCAATCAGCTCGAGATTGATTTCCTTCTTGAGGTTACGCGCCAGATCACGAACAACCCGCGGGAAGCGCCCGAACACCTTCTTGATCGGTTGCATCCGAGTCTTCATGACCGACATTTGCAGGTCGGCAGTGACCACATCCAGATTGCCGACAGCCTTGCCCAGTTCCTCATCGCCACTGGCCACGCCCAGGCGCACCAGTCGATTGCGCACGAGCACCAGCTCACCAACCATGTTCATGATTTCGTCAAGCCGCGCAGTGTCGACTCGCACGGTGGTATCGGCAGCTGGTGCCTCGCCAGCAGGATGAGCCTTGGCTGCAGCAGGCGCCGCAGCCTTCGCTGCCGGCTTGGCCTCGGGTTTGACGTCGGGCTTGGCTGCAGGTGTAGGTGCCTTGGCTGCAGGGGGGGTGCCTGATTCCGCCTTCGCGGCTGGCTTGCTGGCCCCGGCACTGTCTTCGGCCAGGCCCGGCGCAGAACCTTTGCCGTGCAACTGATCAAGCAGCGCCTCGAACTCATCGTCGGTGATGTGATCGTCGCCGCCGGCAGCCGCTGGCGCACTGTCTGCTGCGGGCGCGGCGGGCGAACTAGGCGCAGCGGACGCTTCAACAGCACCGGGCGCAGAGCCCTTGCCGTGCAGCTGATCAAGCAGCGCTTCGAATTCGTCGTCGGTAATTTCGTCTCCGCCGGCAGCGGCAGGTTTGGACGAATCGGCAGGTGCAGCGGCGCCAGCCGCGACCGAGGGCGCTTTACCTGCGCCATGCAGCTCATCCAGCAGCGCTTCAAATTCGTCGTCGGATATCTCGTCGGATGCCGCACTGGCGGCTGGCTCGGGGGTAGCCTTGGCTGCCGCAGTCGGCGCACTGCCATCGCCGTGCAGGGCATCCAGCAACTGCTCAAATTCGTCGTCAGTAATATCGCCGTCAGCCGCAGCTGCAGGGGCGGCCGTTTCAACCGGCTCGGCTTCAGGCTCGGATTTCTCGACGGCAGCAGGTGCCGCAGCAACTTCGTCGGCCGAAGCGGGCTGAGCCAGGGCCGACAGTGCTGCCAGCAATGCCGGGTCTGCAGGCGTAGGCTCTTCGCTTTCTCGAACCTGGGCGAACATGCCGTTGACCGTATCCAGCGCCTGCAGCACAACATCCATCAACTCGGGGGAAACCGTTCGCTCACCCTTGCGCAGAATGTCGAACACGTTTTCAGCGATATGACAGCAGGCAACGAGGGCATCGAGCTGCAGAAAGCCAGCGCCGCCTTTTACGGTGTGAAAGCCGCGGAAGATGGCGTTAAGCAGATCCATGTCGTCAGGCCGGTTTTCCAGCTCGACCAACTGTTCGGACAACTGCTCGAGAATCTCGCCGGCCTCGACCAGAAAGTCCTGGAGAATCTCTTCATCCGCATCGAAACTCATGCACCCACTCCCCTCGGGCGTGTTATCGGAAGACTACGCACCACCACCACGGACTTGCGTCCAGGCACTGCGCCGTCATTCAACGTTGCTGCCAGGTTGCCACCTTGGGCAGTCAAACTGCCGACGCGCCTGATGCACGGCAGCTACAACTGACATCAGAATCCGAGACTGGACAGAAGGTCGTCGACCTCATCCTGACCGGAAACAACGTCTTCCCTTTTATCGGCATGAATTTGCGGACCTTCACCCCTGGAGGAGGATTTTTTTGCCTCTTCCGGCGTATCGCCATGGTTGATGCCGGTAATGCGGTCGACTTGCCCCGCCATACGGACCAGATTGACCAGACTCTCTTCGACATCGTGCACAAGCGTGATCACACGCTTGATGACCTGACCGGTCAGATCCTGATAATCCTGCGCCAGCAGGATGTCGTTCAGATTGATCGACAAATCCTTACTGGTACTTTCGGTGTGCTCAAGGAATTCGCCAACCCGGCGATAGAGATCACGGAATTCATCGGCCGCCATCTCGCGGCGCTGTAGCCGCTGCCAATCTGCCTTCAAGGCACTAGCCTGCTGCCCCAGATCACCGACCTTGGGCGCACTGACCTCAACCAGATCCATCGTGCGGTTGGCTGCCTTGTCGGTCAGCTGAACCACATAGTCGAGCCGGTCGGACGCATCGGAAATTTTGGACGAGTCGGTATCAGCCCCCAGCGCATGGGTGGTATCGATCTGAAAATTGACGATCGCGTTGTGCAGCGCCCGGGTCAGCTGTCCCACTTCGTGGTAGAGGCCGCGGTCACGCGCCTGGTTGATCGCATGAATGACCAGCAACGCTTCACCGAAGTTGCCGCTTTCGAGGTGACCAACCAGCTGGTGCGCATTGTCCTTCAGCGAATGTTCAAATTCCTGAGCAGTCGCCTGGCCGGGATCCTTACTCAAAGCCATAACCTGTACCCCGGTTGATTATTATTTAGCCTGAACTCGCTCAAAGATCTTTTCGATCTTTTCTTTCAATGCCTGCGCAGTGAAAGGCTTAACCACATAACCATTAACGCCTGCCTGCGCGGCTTCAATGATCTGGTCGCGCTTTGCCTCGGCCGTTACCATCAGCACCGGAAGGTGCTTGAGCCGTTCATCGGCACGCACCGCACGCAACAGGTCGATGCCGCTCATGCCGGGCATATTCCAGTCCGTCACCAGGAAATCGAAACTGCCACTCTGCAACATCGGCAGCGCAGTATTGCCGTCGTCGGCTTCGGCTGTGTTGGTAAACCCAAGGTCGCGCAACAGGTTCTTGATGATGCGCCTCATCGTCGAAAAATCATCAACGATGAGAATTTTCATGTTCTTGTCCAAGTCGACCTCCGTACAAACCAGGGAATGTGCAGGCCTGCACCCCAGAAACCCATCGCAAATAACCAAACAAGCCGTAAAAGAAGCTCTGATCAATCGACTGCCATCAGCAGACTGATCGGACGCGCCCTTCGTGTCACCATCCTGGCGACCGACACAACACTGCTAGTACCTGTCGAGCAATCCGAGCATTGTCCGGATGTTGACGACAAAATCAATCATTTCGCCAACTGACCAGCTTCGAACGCAGTCGGGCAGCACACTGACTGTGCAATTGACTGACCCGCGATTCACTGACGCCCAGTACGGCGCCAATTTCCTTGAGGTTAAGCTCCTCGTCGTAATAAAGCGACAGCAACAGCCGCTCACGCTCCGGCAAACTGTCGATAGCCTCAATCAAAGCCGCCCTGAAGCGCTCATCCTGCAGCCCCGAAAAAGGCTCTTCCCCGCCCTGCACATCGGCCGGCGCACCCGACTCCAGCAGGTCATCAAAGCTGAACAACTTGCTGCCGGCGGTGTCGCTGAGAATCGTATAGTACTCCTCGAGACTCATTTCCAACTCGGCAGCAATCTCGTGATCTTTAGCGTCACGCCCAAGTCGCGCCTCCACAGCACGCATCGCATCACTGACCATACGGGTATTGCGGTGAACCGAGCGCGGCGCCCAGTCCCCCTTGCGCACTTCATCAAGCATCGCACCGCGAATGCGAATACCGGCGTAGGTTTCAAAGCTGGCACCCTTGCCGAAATCAAATTTGCGGGAGGCTTCGAGCAGGCCGATCATGCCCGCCTGCATAAGATCTTCAACCTGAACGCTGGATGGCAAGCGCCCCAGCAAGTGATAGGCAATCCGCTTGACCAAAGGAGCATATTGCTCGACGAGACGATCCTGTTCTCCTGCTGAACTCTGTGCTCGTGTATACATGCTCAATCCGCCAGCCTGTGCTGTCATAGACCAGACCCTGTGGGCTGCACCAGACGCTCGACAAAAAACTCAAGGTGTCCGCGCGGGTTAGCCGGCAAAGGCCAGGCATCCACTTTCTGGGCAATCGCGCGAATCGCCAGTGAGGCTTTGCTGCGCGGGAACGCTTCGAATACCGCGCGCTGCTTCTGAACCGATTTGCGCACTGCTTCGTCATAGGGAACCGCACCGACATACTGCAGCGCGACGTCGAGAAAACGGTCTGTCACTTTGGTGAGCTTAGCAAAGACCATGCGACCTTCCTGCGGCGTGCCGACCATATTGGCCAATACGCGGAAACGAGTCATGCCGTAATCACGGTTGAGCAGCTTGATCAATGCATAGGCGTCGGTGATCGAGGTCGGCTCGTCACAGACGACCACCAGCGCTTCCTGGGCGGCGCGCACAAAGCTGACAACTGAATCACCGATACCTGCTGCGGTATCGACGATCAGTACATCGATATTGTCACCGATCTCGCTGAACGCCTGAATTAAACCGGCATGCTGCTGGTGACTGAGGCTGACCATGTTGGCCGCACCTGAAGCGGCAGGCACAATACGGATGCCGCCAGGGCCGGTGACCAGAACGTCGCGCAGGTCGCACTTGCCTTCCAGCACATCAGCCAGCGTGGCCTTGGGCTTGAGACCAAGCAGCACATCGACATTCGCCAAACCAAGGTCAGCGTCAAGCAGAACGACGCGTCGCCCCATTTCCGCCAGAGCAAGGCTGAGGTTCACCGACACGTTGGTCTTGCCGATGCCACCCTTACCACCGGTGACTGCGATTACCTGAACCGGATGTTTGCTGCCCATCTGCGCTGATTACCTTAATTCTGTGAAATTGCTTAACTTGCCCGCTGGGTATGCATCATACCGGCAAAAACGTCGGCCATGGTCTGATCTGCCGGAGCATCGTTGCCAGCCATGCTGACGGCACGACTGACCAGTTGGTGCCCAACAGCACGGCTGATATCGTCCGGTATGCGCTGGCCATCTGCCAGATAGGCTACCGGCAAACCCTGCTCCATCGCCAGCCCCAGCGACTCACCAAGCGTAGCTGCTTCATCAATTTTGGTGAGAATGCAGCCGGACAGCCCGCAAGCCTTGTAGGTGTGATAGGCAGCCTTCATTACCCGATGCTGACTGGTTGCGGCCAACACCAGCAGGTTGCGTACACGGTGGCCTTGACGAGCCAGCGTATCAAGCTGCCCGCGCAGATAGGGATCATTGGCCTGCAGGCCAGCGGTGTCGATCAGCACCAGTCGCTTGCCGGCAAAATCGGCCAGCACATCGTTGAGATCCTGCTTTTCGTCAACTACCTTGACCGGCACGTTGAGAATTCGCCCCAGGGTGCGGAGCTGCTCATGGGCACCGATACGGTAGGTGTCCATGGTCACCAGAGCAACGTGCTGGCTGCCGTGCTTAAGCACGTAGCGGGCAGCCAGCTTGCCGAGGGTCGTGGTCTTGCCAGCCCCGGTAGGGCCGACCAGCGCGATCACGCCGCCGGCATCGAGCGGCTCTTCGCGCAGCACCGGTACGCGGTGGGCCAGATAGGCCAGCAGCATACGCCAGGCCTGACGCGGCTCGGTCACGTCAGAAACCTGACGCAGCAAATCCTGACTGACCTCAGCTGGCAACCCCATCTGGGTCAGCCGTCGCCACAGGCCAGCCTGCTTCGGCTTATGCTGATTGAGCTGTCCCCAGGCCATCCCCCCCAGCTGCGACTCAAGCATCTCTCGCAGACCCGCAAGCTCGGCGCGCATCGCACTCAGGCCAGCGTCATCGCCAGACTGAGCCGGCGCCGCTTCAGCCGCTGCAGGCCGCGCGCTGGTTGCAGCCGGCTCAACCGGTTCCTGAATCAGACGATCCAGCAGGTCGCGGGCTTCTACCGACCCCTGACGCGCCGCGTGGCGCATGCTGTCACCAAACAGCTGGCGATTGACCAACGGCTGGTCGTGGGAAGCCATCTCGCCCACCTCCAGCTCGGCGCGGGCGGCAACAATGCGCTCCTGGGTCTTCTTCAATTCGGTATCCAGACCCGGTGTCGGCGTGGTCAGACGGGGCGCCTCGTAGTCCAGCGCAGCGGTCAGCTCGACGCCACCGGCAACCCGGCGATTGGCGATGATCGACGCATCAGCGCCCAGCTCATCGCGAACCAGCTTCATCGCCTGGCGCATGTCTGCGGCAAAGAAACGTTTGACTTTCATGGCTGACCTCGTCGCTTTTCTGGCACCGCCCGCTGGCGGCTGCTGTCATTCATTCAGAGTGCTGCAGTTCAGTTCTGGCCAACCGTCGCAATGATGGTGACCTGCTTGCTGTCCGGAATTTCCTGGTAGGACAGTACATGGGCGCCCGGGGCTGCGTAGCGGACAAACTTGGCCATCATCATTCGAATCGGCCCCGCCACCAGCAGCACTGCCGGCTTGCCCTGCACTTCCTGCCGCTGTACGGCATCGGACAGCGAGCGCTGCAACTTCTCAGCCATGCCAGGCTCCAGCAACATACCGTCGTCTGCGCCCTGACCGGCCTTCTGCATACTCTGTAGCAACATCTGTTCCAACCTTGGCTCCAGCGTGATCACAGGCAGCTGAGAGTCAAGCCCCACAATGCTTTGCACGATTGAGCGCGACAACGCGACCCGGACTGCGCCAATCAGTGCGCCGGTATCTTGACTCTTGTTCGAGTTGTTGGCGATGGCCTCGGCGATGGTCCGAATATCCCTGACCGGCACCTGTTCCTGCAGCAATCCCTGCAGCACCTTGAGCAGATTCGACAGGGAAATCAGCCCCGGTACCAGCTCCTCCGCCAGCTTGGGCGAGGCCTTGGCGAGCACCTGCATCAACTGCTGCACCTCTTCGTGACCGATCAGCTCATGGGCATGCTTGTGGAGAATCTGGTTGATGTGCGTGGCGACCACGGTACTGGCATCCACCACGGTGTAGCCGAGCGACTGCGCCTGATCCTTCTGGCTCGGCTCGATCCAGACCGCATCCAGACCAAACGCAGGATCCTTGCCGGGCACGCCCTTGATTTCGCCAAACACTTGACCCGGATTGATCGCCAACTCACGATCGGGGTAGATCTCTGCTTCGGCAACACCCACCCCCATGAGCGTCAGGCGATAAGCATTGGGCGCCAGATCCAGGTTGTCGCGGATGTGAACCGACGGCATCAGAAAACCCAGGTCCTGCGACAGCTTCTTGCGCACGCCCTTTATTCGCGCCAACAGTTGGCCACCCTGATTGCGGTCAACCAGCGGAATCAGCCGATAGCCGACCTCCAGCCCCACCATATCCACCGGAGTAACGTCGTCCCAACCCAGCTCACGGGTCTCGGGCGACTGTACCGCGGGTAGTTGCGCCTGCTGACGCTCGGCCTCAACCTTTTCCTCGGCCTTGACCTGCTGACGTTTGGCAATGAAGTAGGCACCACCAGCAGCCAATGCCCCGAGGCTCAGGAACGAGAAATGGGGCATGCCGGGAATCAAGCCCATGACGACAAGGATCGCCGCCGCGACCGCCAGCGCCTTGGGCGAGGCAAACATTTGGCGCTGCACCTGAGCGCCCATGTCCTCGGAGGTCGATACACGGGTAACCATGATCGCAGCAGCCGTCGAGAGCAGCAGCGACGGAATCTGCGCCACCAGGCCGTCACCAATGGTCAGCAGTACGTAGATCCGACCCGCCTCGGCGAACGGCAGGCCGTGCTGGGCCATACCGATGGCAAGGCCGCCAATCACGTTAATGAACAGAATCAGCAGACCGGCGACGGCATCACCACGAACAAACTTGCTGGCACCGTCCATGGAGCCGTAAAACTCGGCCTCCTGGGCGACTTCCTGACGACGTGCCTTGGCTTGTTCCTGATCAATAAGGCCCGAGTTGAGATCGGCATCAATCGCCATCTGCTTGCCGGGCATTGCATCCAGAGTGAAGCGCGCGCTCACTTCCGAGATACGCCCGGCACCCTTCGTGACGACCACGAAGTTGATGATCATCAAGATCGCGAACACCACCAGACCGACCACATAGTTACCGCCGATAACTACCTCACCGAAGGCCTGAATCACCTTACCGGCGGCATCCCCCCCCTCGTGGCCATACAGCAGCACCACACGGGTGGAGGCGACGTTCAGCGCCAGACGCAGTAATGTCGCTACCAGCAAAATTGTCGGGAACACCGCGAAGTCAAGCGGGCGCAAGGCGTAGGCGCCAACCAGCAATACCACAAGCGACAGGGCAATGTTGAAGGTAAACAGAACGTCGAGCAGGAACGGCGGGATCGGCAGCATCATCATGCCGAGCATCACCAACAGCAAAATAGGGATCCCCAGACTGCCGTGGCGCAAACCGGCCAGGTTGGTCCGCATAGTGCCCATCATTTGCGCGCGATCAACAGCCATCGATGAAAAGGTCCCCAGATCAAATATTTGACGCAGATTGCGTTGTATCGAGGTCTACGCAAGAAGCGTTCCAGTTTCAGAACCAGCGACGCCAGAGCGGATCTACCAATGGTTGCCCGCCCGCAGTCGAGTTCTGGTTCGTCCCGGCAAACCTTCTGATAAACTGCTTGGCGATATAGCGGCAAAGGAAGGCCAGACTACTGCCTCGGCAGGCGCGTGAGCGCCACACTGAGCTTCGCCATACACTGTCACCACGGCCAGCCATCCCGCCCCAGCCGGCCGTAACTCGAGAGGTATCATGCGCGCGTACATCGCCCTGTTACTGGGACTGAGCATCACCCTCACCGGATGCCAAAGCCTGTCTCAACCCGATAGCCTCCTCAGCCGGTCGGGCGACGTGATCAAGACCCAAAGCCAGCGCCTGGCTGAACTCGCGAGCAGGCTGACCGACGACCCGGCGGCCCAGCAACGTCACGCGGAAGTCGAGGCCCTGTTTGCGCAGCAGTATATTGACCCGCTCACCCGCTACCTGAACAAACACACCAACGACGCGGACTACGCTGACTACGTGCCACTGGTCCAGGAAGAACGAGACACCCGCTGCAAGGCAATCGGCCAACGCTACCAGGCCGAGCAACCCACCCGCGAGAACCTGCAACGACTACGTGCTGGCTATCAGTTTTCCTGCCCTCAGCAGGTGAGCGACTTTGCCGCCCGGGTACCACAACCCAGCGAAGCGCCTGCCGCCAGCACGACCACCAGCAGCTCCGGCAGCAGCAGTGCAGCGACCAGCCAGCAGGAAAACTGCTATCTGCTGTTCGCCATCCGCAACTACAGCCAGGCCGCTACGGCCTGTGAAGCGGCAGCTGCCGCGGGCGATGCCAAGTCCCAGCATCACCTGGCGAGCATTGTCAGCAGCACCGGACAGAGCAGCATGGCGCTGCGCTGGGCGCGCGCTTCTGCCGATCAGGGCGACACCGCGGGCCAGTTGCTGCTGGCCGATCTGCTGCAACAGCAAAACAGCAGCGAGAGCGACATCGAAGCCTTCACCTGGCTGCAAAAGGCAGCAAGCAGTGGCCAACCCGAGGCCCGCTACCAACTGGCCCTGGCCTACCTGAACGGAACCGGGACCGCTGTCAGCCCGGAGAAGGCTGAAGGTCAGCTGCGCCGTGCTGCGCTGTCAGAGCACGTGCCCGCCATGCTGCAGCTCGCGCGCAGCCATCCCGGCACGGCCTCCGCTCGCCAGTGGCTCAGCGAGGCCGCAGAGCGTGACTCCGCCGAAGGACAGTACCGTTTGGGACTTGATTACCTGCAAGGCGACGGTGGGCCGCAAGACCTGGAGCAGGCCTACTTCTGGCTCAGCCTTGCGCTGATGAACGGGGAGTCTCGCAGCCGTCGCTACGTCGAACAGCTGTCAGGCCAACTCAGCAATGACCAGCTGACCAGCGCGCGCAGCGCTCTGCAACAGCGCCTCAATAGCCGCTAACACACTCGGGTAACAAGGATGCTGCCAGTCAAACGCGCGATCATGGTTCTACTCAGCCTGCTGGTCGGGCTGTTTCTGGTTGGTAGCTGGCTGATCGCCAGCCTGAATCTGGAGTTCGCCGAAAATGCCATGGGCAAGCTGCGCGAACGCCAGATTACCGACACCTTCTACGCCAACCTTGACCGTATCAACGCCCATCACCGCCTGATGGAGCAAAGCACTCGCGGCCTTGCCCGCGCCGGCGGCCTGCTGCTACGCACACCGTCGGAGCCGGCAGCGCTGGCCAGCACCCTGCGCAACGCACTGCAGGATCTGCCCGACAGTTACGGCAGCAGTCTATGGTATGTAGAAGGGGGTCGCCCCGCCCGCTACGCTTATCGTCAGGGACAGAGCGTCCAGGTCGAGCCGCTCAGTGCAGACGAGCAGCAACGCCTCAGCGGCTGGTTCCTGCGTCTGCGTGACCTGCCCAGCCCTGGGGACCCCGCCCAGCAATGGACAGCTGCCTACTACAAAAGCAGCATCAACAGTGTGGTGATCAGCCATGCCACACTGATTCGCGACCAGACCGGCCGCCCGGTTGGTCTGGCGATGACCGACTGGTTGGCAGACGACGTCATTCGCACCGTAAGCCGAGTCGAAGTCACCCCCAGCACCTTTGCGTTCCTGCTCGACCACGAGAACCGCAACCTGTCCAGCCTGTCCGACGCCCCTGACGTCGACCGTGCCCAGCAACTGATCGACAGTGTCACTGCGCTGCAACTGCATCAGCGGCTGCAGGAAGCGCCGGTGCCGGTCATCAACACCCGGCAACTGGCCTCCCCCATGCAGCAGTTGCTGCATCACGTTGGCCAGCAGGATTACAGCCTGTTTTTCTCCCCGACCCGGGCCGGCATGATCTTTGGTATCGGCGTCCCACAGTCAGAGATTGATGCGGTGCTCACCCCAATGCGCGAAAGCAGCACCCGGATTCAGCTGCTTGCCGGCGCCATTATGCTGATTATTTCGGCGCTGATCCTGTATCTGGTCGCCGGCACCTTACGCCAGCTGCACAACCTTTACACCGACACCCTCACCCATCTGCCAAACCGCGAACGGTTGCTGGCCGACCTGAAAAAGACCCACACCGCCAGCCTGCTGCTATTAAACCTGGATGCCTTCAAGGAGATCAACGATTTCTATGGCCACCAGTGTGGTGACCATGTCATCGCGACGCTGGCCGAGGCCTTGCAGCAGCACCTGGATGAACGTGCAGACTGGCGCGGCAGCCGCCTTTACCGCATGCCGGCCGACGAACTGGCAATCTGGTTGCCCGGCCATCACAGCGAGGAGCAGCTGGCCCCAGCCCTGACGCGACTGCTGGACTTCATCAGCAACCTGAACATTCAGTGGCAGGAACAGGACATCCCGCTCAGTGCCAGCGTCGGCGTCGCGTGCTGCAATCAACGTGATGCCCGGGACCTGACCGGGGAGCAGCTGCTGCCGGCGGCCAACATCGCACTGGAGCTCGCGCGCACCGATAATGAGAGTTTTGTGTTCTACGACGCCAGCCAGGGCATTCGCGAGGGCTACGAGCAGAATCTGATTGGCGCCAACCGGCTGCGCGCAGCTCTGGACGAGCAGCGTATCGTCGCCTTCTTCCAGCCGATCATGGATGTCGCGAGCCAACGTATCGAAAAATACGAATGCCTGGTGCGGATGATCGACGAGCAGGGTGAACCGGTCAGCCCTATTCACTTTCTCGATCTGGCGAAAAAAGTACGCCTGTACCGCGCAATTACCCGCTGCATGATCGACAGTGCGATTGAGCGCTTCGCTGATCAGCCGTACAGCTTCTCCATCAATTTGTCCTGCGAGGACCTACTTGACCCCGAGCTGGCCGATTACATCATCACGACCGTCGACAGCCACGTCATAGGTGAGCGTGTCATCTTCGAAATTCTGGAATCCGAAGGGATCGAAAACTACGCCGCTGTGCGCCAGTTTATCGACCGCGCAAAGGCGCTGGGCTGCCGCATTGCCATCGACGATTTCGGCACCGGCTACTCCAACTTCGAGCACCTGATGCGGCTCAATGTCGACCTGATCAAGATCGATGGCAGCCTGATACGCCAGCTGGACGAGAACCCGACTGCACTCACCCTGTGCCGTGGCATCGTCCAGTTCGCCGAAGAGCTCGGCATCCAGACCGTCGCAGAGTTCGTGCACAGCCCTGCTGTTCTGAAGAAGGTTCAAGCGCTGGGCATTCACTTTGCCCAGGGGGCAGCAATCGGTATGCCCTCGGCCAGCCTGATCACCGAGATCAGGATGCTTGACGCCGACAAGCCGGGTACCAGCAGCTAGCGGTAAATAATATCTGCGCGCATTGGCGCAAGCCGCTGCAGCAGGCGATTCTGCACTGTCACCGGCAACTGCTCGGCCTCCATCGCCGCAATCAGGTCTTCAACCAGCGCATTGAAGTCCGCTTCGGTGAGCTCAAATCCGGCATGCACGTCAGCCATGCTGTCGCCGGAATACACACAAGGGCCTCCCGCCTCGACACAGAACTGCTCCTGCAGCTTTTCCTGCAATCGCGCTATGTCGGTGTCAGCGAAGTGATGAACAATACGCTCGTCATCCGCGATCTGGTACAACAGTCCTTCCACCACGCGATTGATGCCAGCCTGGCCTCCCATCGCCTGGTACAGGCTGTCGTTCTCCGGCGCCGGGCTGGCAGCACACCCGACGAGGCCGAACAGAATAAGCGCAACACTAGCCGTCGCACGTAATCGTCTGCGCATGGGAACCTCAGTAACTCAGCTGCATGGAAAGGAAGAGGCCTCGCTGGTCCTCCAGCGTGGCAATCTCGCCCAACTCAGCCCAGGCAGCAGCCAGAGCCAGACGCTTACTCGGGAAATAACCGACAAACACATCCTGCCAATCGCTCTCGCCAGCAAACGACAGGTTGTCCGGCTTCTCCCGATACTCAACCCCCACCACCCAGCGAGGGTTGAGCAGCAGCGCCACACTCCCCTCCTTGAGCAGTGTCCGACTGTCACGCCGGTCACCACCAAAACCCAACAGCCCGGTTTCATTGGCCCGCGAATAGCGCAGTGTGCCGTTCACTAGCAGGTTGTAGCCGCCCACTGCGCCCAGGAACAGGCGGGAGCCGGCGAGATAATAATCAGTATCCGAATCCCGACGGGCACCAACCAGCGACGGGATCAGAAAGTTAGTCTGACGCTTGTACTGCGCGCCCAGCGCGACCTGCGGCAAGCGGTCGTACACCAGGTCCCCGAACAACCGCAGCTTCACGCCAAAGATATCCTGATTGAGACTCTTATGCGGCAGGCCTGCCGCCTTGGTCAACGCATCCATATCCAGTCGCTGCCGCGCCACCGAGAGTTCCACCCGGTTGTTGAATGCCAGCGAAGCACCGAAGGCGTCGAGCCGATAGTCCCCCGTGTCGACGCGAGTAGCAAACGCATCACCGCCCCACTCGCCCCGAGCACCGTAGCCGGACAGTACCGCCCACGGCACGATGCCGCCGCCGGCTGAGCCTTCGATGTTGGTCACCCCTCCGGTCGCCAGCAGGCGGCCACCGGTATCAGCGCAGACCGTGCCCGCCAGGCACAGCAAGCCGATTCCACACAAAGCAGTTTTTTTCATGGCAGCCCATCTAAACAAACGTTCCGCGCGTCTCATCCATCCAGCGCTCCAGATCAGCGGCAGACAGCGGACGGCTTATGAAGTAACCCTGAACCACATCGCAATGACGTGCCTTGAGCCAGGCGAGCGAACCGGCATTTTCAATTCCCTCAGCGATGACCTTCAGCCCCATGTTATGGGCAAGCTCGATGGTCGATTTCACGATCACCGCATCATCGCTGTTTTCGCCCAGCTGCAGGACAAAGGACTTGTCGATTTTCAAATCCTGGACCGGCAAGCTCTTGAGCGTCGCTAGCGACGAATAGCCGGTTCCGTAATCATCCACCGCCAGAGTAATCCCCAGATCGCGTAATGCCAGCAGACTGTCAATGCTGGCCTGCGGGTCGCGCATGACCGCACTTTCGGTCACTTCCAAAGAGAGATAATCCGGACTGATCTGCTGGGCACGCAGCATCCGCTCGACGCGCCGTGGAAACTCGGGATCATCAAGGTCACGCGCTGACAGGTTCATGGCGACTTGCAGGTGAATGCCGCGGTCAATCCAGTCACGTAGCTGCGACAGCACTGCCGCGATCATCCACTCGGTGAGCATAGTGATGCTGCCGGTCTGCTCGGCAAGCGGAATAAACTCGTCAGGCCGGATCATGCCAAGCTCACTGTGCTGCCAGCGCATCAGTGCCTCAACCTGCCGTACCTCGCCGGAGGCCAGATCAAGTTTGGGTTGGAATACCGCGCTCAGCTCATGGTGTTGCGGAGCGTAGCGCAGATCCCGTGCCAAACGAATACGCCGCTGATAGGCCTGATCACTCTGCGTCTGATAAACAGCGATACGCTCTGCACCGGGTGCAGCATCGTTCAGCGCGATACTTGCTTGCCGCAGCAGCTCCTGCGGATCACGTCCGTGCAGCGGCCAGGCCACCAGCCCAGCCAGCCACTGCGAGCTGAGCTTGATGTCCTGCACCTGCATTTTCTCCCCGAGCCGAGCCAGTACGCCGTCCATGATGACCACGGCCTCTTCCAGCTCGCGCCCCTTAAGCAGCAACAAGAAGCCGCTGCCCGGCTGCCAAGCCAGCAGCACATTGGCAGGCAGAAAGCCCTCAAGGCTGGCCACCGACTGCCGTATCAAGGTATCCATGAAGTCTTGCCCGCGGGCCTTCAGCAGCAGGTCAGCAGTCAGCAGGTTGCACTGCGCCAGCACCCCGCCCTGCCCACCGGCAATCGCGCTTCTGAGCTGCTCCCGGACAACCCCAACGTTCGGCAACCCGGTCAGCGGATCGTGTAAAGCGTTATGCACAATCAGGTCTTCACGCTCGGCGATGCCGACCCGCATGGCATCAATCCGCTCTGCCAGCAACCCCAGCTCATCATTGCGATCAAGTCGGACCTGACCGGTGTAGTCACCGCGACCGATGCGGGTCGCCGCTTCAGCCAACTGCGCAACCGGCCGGGCAAGGCTACCCGACAGGCGTACCGCCAGCAGCGAGGACGCGAGCAACGCTACCAGGGTAATGATCAATAGCTCCCGCTTGAGCAGGTCGAAGCTCGCCAAGGTATCACTGAGTGGGCTGGCCAACTGGGCCTCAACCCGATACTCGGATTGTTCGAGCAGCGTGAAGACGGTGGTCAGGTACCCTTCGGTTTCCATCACTTCCCCGCCGTCAGCAGCGCGCATTTCAAGCGTGGTATCAGTCAGCGTCGAGAAGCTCGTCATGACGTTACCGGCGTGGCTGCTGACAAACCGTATTTCCAGCCCGGTGAGCTTCTGCAGTTCGCGCGCCAGCTCTTCATCCAGGCTGAAGGCCATCGCAACCTGACCGAGCACTACCGGCGCCTTTACCACCGCCTCGACCAGTAGATAGGGCTGATCGTCAATAATCGCAATCATGGCCTGGTCGGACAGGCGCTGCAGCGCCTGCACATCGCCAGGAACGGAATCGCCCTTCCTGACCGAAGAGATACGCATCACCCCCTGGGCGTCAAACAACATCGCCTGGTCAGCACCAATACGTCTGACCTGGTTGAGCAACGCTGAACGAATCGTCGGCTGATCGCCGGTAGCCACCGCCTGGCGAAAACCAAAATCGGCGACCAATATCTCAGTCGCAGCCACCAACTCATGCGCACGCGCCTCAAGCAGATTGCTGAATACATTGCTCCCCACCTGCAACTGCTTCTGTGCCTGTCGGTTGGCGGACAGGTCCGTTGCGGTATAAACCACCAGAAACACCGCGCCGAGGACCAGCGCAAGCAGACCTACTGACGTCAGAATCAGCCGCGTCCTCAGGTATCCCAAGCGCATAGGCTACTGCACCGACTTGAAGCGCTGTTGCAGCGGCGACAGGGGTTGCGCGGGCTCTTCCGGAACAGGCGTGAGCGGCAAACTCACAACCAACCCGTCCTGCCCCAGATCCAGCTCTCCCAGTGAGGCCGGCGCCTGCTGGAAGCGGCTGGGATGCCACCACGAGACCGGCCAGGTGCCTGCAGGCAAATCGGGCAGGGAAACGCGGCCCGACGCATCGCTTACTGCAAAGCGGGGACTGCCGGTAACCAGAATGTAGCCGACCATCGCATCGTGAATATTGCAGCCCAATACGACTGCGCCCGCCTGGTCAAAGGTCACCGGAGGCGCGTCCATACCCTTGAACAGGCGCAATTCAAATGACTTTGCTTCGGAGAAGGAGTAGACGTGATGACGCACATCATCGCTGTTGGGAAAATCCACCCGCGCTCCGACCGGCACGACCAGTACATGCGGCCTAAACTGACGATCAACCTGATCCATCACATAGCTGTCGTCCGGTGCGGGCGGCACCCCGTCAATCAACAGCACAGCATTGGCCAGCGGTGCGCCTGTCTCATCAGTCAGCCTGATTTGCGCCGCAAGGCTCGATTCCAGCAACAGCGTCTGTGCCAACAGCAGCAGACCAAAACGCAGCCAGAAACGGCTTACGCTTCCCGCATCCCTAACCTTCCGCACAATACTATCCCCCTAACGAAACGAAGCCCGTTCGACGCGTCTCCGCCTACTGCCGTTACGGCCCGCCCTTCACGACGATAAGCGTGCTGCGGTGTCACCCAATGCCAAAGGAGGCTAGCATAGCCGGATTGCACACCGATATGCAGGAACCAAGATGCCCGGCTCAACTTTTCCTCTCTCCGTACTGGACCTCTGCTCAATCAGCGAAGGCGCCACCGCCACGGACGCCCTGCACAACGCCCAGGCCATGGCCCGGCACTGCGAAGCACTGGGTTATCAGCGCTACTGGGTCGCCGAGCACCACAACATGACCGGCATCGCCAGTGCCGCCACCTCGGTGGTCATGGGGTATCTGGCGAGCAGTACGCAACGCATTCGCATCGGCTCTGGCGGCATCATGCTACCCAACCACGCGCCGCTGCAGATTGCCGAGCAGTTTGGCACCCTGGAGTCGCTCTACCCCGGCCGCATTGACCTGGGGCTGGGCCGTGCCCCGGGTACCGATCCGGCAACCGCCAACGCCCTGCGTCGCGGCCGTACCGACGGCGAAGATTTTCCGCAAATGCTCGATGAGTTGCGCCGGCTGTTCGCGCCAATCGAACCAGGTCAACGTCTGCGCGCTGTGCCAGGCGGTGGACTGAATATCCCGATCTGGCTGTTGGGCTCAAGTACCTTTAGCGCCCAGTTGGCAGGGCGGCTTGGACTGCCCTTCGCCTTCGCCGGCCAGTTCTCGCCAGACTATCTGTTCAGCGCGTTGCGCCTGTACCGCGAGAGCTTTCGCCCTAGCGACGAATACAGCGAGCCCTACGCCATGCTCGGTATCAATGCCTATGTAGCCGACGATCGCGAGCAGGCCCATTACCTGGCCAGTTCCCATCAGCAGGCGTTTCTCAACCTGATCCGCGGCACACCCGGACAACTGCCACCGCCGACCCATGATATGGAGTCACTCTGGCAACCGCATGAGCGTCATCAAGTGATGTCGACCTTGGCTGGCAGCCTGATCGGTGACCCGGCAAGCGTGAGCACGCAAATGGCGGAATTGCTCGAGCGCACAGGCGCGAACGAGCTGATCGTCAACAGCCCGATTTTCGACCAGAGCGCCCGCCAGCACAACTATGGTTTACTGATGCAGGCCACTCAACAGCTCTAACCCCTTCCCTGACGCAGGCGACTCTGGTAAAAAGACGCCTGCGCGGGTGTAGTTCAATGGTAGAACGGCAGCTTCCCAAGCTGCATACGAGGGTTCGATTCCCTTCACCCGCTCCAGCCTCTGCCTTCCTCTCTCTGCTTTACTCCTAATATCAGATACTTGCAGCGTGACGAGAAGACTTCTCGAGCGCAAATGCCTCTGCTTATCTCCCTCCCTACGACCAGCAAGCAAATAAACCATTGTAATCATTGATTTTTTCTCGGAATTTCAGGGTGACAACGGCGTTCGGCTTCGGCACAATGACCAGCACTTAAATGCCAGTGGAGTACCAAGCCATGAAAGGCCATCCGGACGTCATCAACTGCCTTATCGATCTGTTACGCGGTGAGCTGGGCGCACGTGATCAGTATTTCCTGCATTCACGCCTCTATGAAGACATGGGTTATGCCAAGCTGTATGAGCGCATCAACCATGAGATGGAAGAAGAAACCCAGCACGCTGATGCCATTCTAAAGCGCCTGCTGTTTCTTGAAGGCAAACCGGATATGCGGCCCTCGCCCATCACTCCCGGTGACACCGTGAAAGAAATGCTCGAGTCTGACCTCAAGCTGGAATATGAAGTGCGCGAGAACCTGGCCAACGCCATTGCCCTGTGCGAGCGCGCCGGCGATTACCAGACCCGCGAAATCCTCGAGGTTCAGCTGGCCGACACCGAGGAAGATCACGCTTACTGGCTCGAACAGCAACTGCGCCTGATCAAGATGGTCGGCGAACAGAACTACCTGCAGTCACAGATGTAACAGCCTCTGCCAAGAAGCCCCGCATGTCGGGGCTTTTTTGTGGCTGCAAATACTCTCGTATCGTTGTTACCAAGTAGCGGCCGATAACAGCCCCCCTGCAACCACGGTTACTCCCACGCAACCATAATAGGTTGCCGTAAAAAATGATGGTCATCAGCCGGACTGGCAACCCGGGACCACAAACCCAGCCCCGCAAAATCCTGACCGTCCGATCAGCACAGACTTGCTGGCCAGCCATTTCGCACCAGCACTGACCATATAGAACCGTTCTGCACCCTTGAAGAACAGAAGGGGCAGCCATCAGTTCTCGTCAACCGCCGGCCTCGCTACAAAATTGACCGTTCAGACAGGTATTCAGCAGCACAGCAGCCCGGTTGTCTTCGGATGGCATCCTTTCTGCATCCCCTGCGAAACAGACCAGATGGAGCCCGACTGTGACCCTGCCGCCCTACCCTGACCGCCGCCACACCCGGATTCTATTGCCGACCAGCGCCGCACACGCAGCCGTCCTCGCCGCGCGCCATCAGGCCCCCTACATCGCCGGGGCGAGCGCCGCCCAACTTGGCTGGAGCAAGGCCGGTTGCTGGCCCGAGCAGGCAATCAACCTGCACCCACTTGAGGAACTCCGAGGCTGTCAACAAGAGGGGGATCATTGGTCCATCGGCGCGCTGACTCGTCTCTCCTCGCTGACAACACAGCCTTTGCTGCGCAATGCGTTGCCCGCCCTGCATGAGGCCCTGACTGGAGTAGGCGCTCCCGGTATCCGCCATATCGCCACACTAGGCGGCAACATCGGTTTTGGCGGCGACCTGGTGCCAACACTGTTGGTGCTGGACGCGCAGGTTGATTGGCTTCAGGGCAACGGCGAGCAGCAACGGAGCACCTTGTCAGACTGGTTGCTCCAGCCGCCGGCACACGCGCTGATCACCCATATTCGCATTCCACCGCAGGCGTCAGGTCAGTGCGTTTTTATGGAGAAGCTCGCCAGCCGCGAAGCCTTTAACCCGCCGCGGCTAAACATTGCCAGTTGTTGGCAATGGCAGGCTCTAACGGAGCATCGCCTGGCCGCAAGCGGTGCGGGCCTGGCACCACGCAGGCTCAGGCACTGCGAGCAGGCGCTAACTGACAGCGAACGGCTGCTGACCACATCCGATCTGCAACCGCTACTCGCCCGCGACCTGCCCGAACTGATCAATCAGCCATTGCTAAAGGTCGCCGCCAATCTGTTGCACGCACAATGGAGCAAAAGCCGCACATGAATACCAACGCCTTCACACCGCGGCCGCTGACTGCAGACAATTTTACAGAACGCTGGCAACCGCGCCCCGACGCTAGCAGCAAGGCGCGCGGTGAGCAGTACTACCCTACCGACGAGCTAACCTGGGCCGGCCTGTTGCATGGCCGAATCCTGCGCAGCGCCTATCCGCATGCCCGTATTCTCGGTATAAACGTTGAGCCCGCACGAGCGCTGCCTGGCGTCCACGCCGTTGTTACCGCAGCCGACATTCCCGGGGCCAACACCTACGGCATCGTCTTCCGTGATCAACCGGTGTTCTGCACCGATCACGTTCGTTATCTGGGTGATGCGTTGGCTGCCGTCGCCGCCGACACACCTGAAATTGCCGCGCACGCCTTGAGTTTGATTGAGGTGCAGTATGCCGAGCTGCCAGTGGTGGCTGACCCGACCGCTGCACTGGCAGATGGAGCCCCGCACCTGCACCCGGACGGCAATTTGCTGGATAGCTCACAACTGGCCCACGGCGACGTCGATACAGCCTTCAACACCTGCGCGTTCGTGGTCGAAGGCCGCTACCGCACGCCACGTCAGATGCATGTTTTTATGGAAACCGAGGGCGGCGTCGTGGTGCCAGACCGCGAAGGCGGACTGACCTTCCGGGTTGGCTGCCAGAGTAGCCATCGCGACCGCGAGCAACTGGCAAGCATCCTTGACCTGCCGCTGGAGAAAGTACGCGTAATGGGTCTGGCAACCGGCGGTGGCTTTGGCGGCAAGGACGAACTGACCATGCAGCCAGCAGCAGGCTTACTTGCCCTGCGCACCGGCCGCCCGGTGCGTATTCACTTTGATCGTCGCGAATCAACCATCGCCGGCATCAAACGCCACCCGGTCGAGTTCATCGCCCGCACCGGCTGCGATGCCGAAGGCAATCTACTCGCCCACCAGATACACGCAATACTCGACACCGGTGCCTACGCAACACTTGGCCCTGCGGTGCTGACCAACCTGACCGATCATGCCGCTGCGCCGCTGTACCGAATCCCTAATATCAAGGTGAGCGGACAACTGGTCTACACCAACAACAGCGTGGCCGGCGCCTTCCGCGGCTTTGGCGGCAACCAGGCGACCTTTGCGGTAGAAAGCCAGCTGGACAAGCTGGCCGCCGCCGCCGGGCTGCACCCGGCAGAACTGCGCCGGCGCAACCTGCGTACACCAGAGGACGCCGGGGTCGAGGGCCAGACCCAGCAGCAACCCTGCCACCCACAACTGTTGCTGGATGCCGCGCAGTCCTCGCCGTTATGGCAGCGCGCCGTCCATGCTGCCGATGACCGTTGGATGTCCGGCGTCGGCATGGCGCTGGGTGCTCAGGGTAACGGCCTCGGCAACGGCCTGCCTGACGCCGGTGGTGCGCGCCTGAGGCTCACCGCAGAGGGCCGCATTGAACTGGCATTCGGGTTTATCGAATACGGCCAAGGGGTGATTGCCGCAGTGCAGAGCCTGGCCTGTGAGTACCTGGGCTGTGCAGCTACGGACCTTGATATTCGTCTCGGCGACTCCAGCGGCCCCGATTCGGGCCCTACCAGCGCCTCGCGCAGCAGCGTGATCGCGGTTGAAGCGCTGCGGCAGTTGCAGCCCCGGTGGATCCATGCGCTACGCATCCTGGCTGGCAGCGAAAACCTTACTCCCGGGCCGGCCGGACTCTGCTCGGTTTCCGACGAACTGTGCATCAGCTACCCGCAGCTAGCTAGCACCGCCGCGCAACTTCCGACGCTAGAGGTGCAGTTCAACTTTCCTACCGGGCCAGACCAAGTCCCGCGCGGACGCTACCTGCAACTGCTGATTGCCACTGTCGCCCGCGTTGCCGTTGACCGGCTGACCGGCCGGGTGCGGGTCGAGCAGCTCCACCATATTACGGCCGGCGGCAAGGTCATCCATCCCCCCAGCTACCTCGGCCAGATCGAGGGCGCCGCAGTAATGGGGATGGGAATGGCGCTGCTGGAAGATGTGCCCATGCAAGACGGACAGTTCCTGCTCGACAATCTGGATGCTTACCTTATTCCGACCCTGGCCGACGCCCCGGAGCAGCGCGTCGACGTCATAGAAGACATACTCGACGACGAACGTTATCCAGTGCGAGGCATCGGCGAACTGGGAATCGAAGCCGTCAGCCCGGCGCTGACAGCCGCTATCGAGAACGCAACGGGCGTACGCCCGGATAGCCTGCCGGTAGACCCGGCGGCGCTGCTGGCAGCCATGCAGGAGCAAAGCGCATGACCGAACACCGTATGACACTGCAATTCACCGTGAACGGCTGCGAGCAGGTACTGGAGGTCTCGCCCACCCGACGCCTGCTGGACATTCTGCGGCTGGATCTGAACCTGACCGGCCCGAAGGAAGGCTGCAGTATCGGCCGCTGCGGCGCCTGCAGCGTGTTGATCGACGGCGAATCAGTACCCGCCTGCCTGCTGCTCGCCTGCCAGCTGCAAGGCCGTGCTGTGGAAACCATCGAAGGACTGCGTGATGAGCCGGTATTCGAGCGCGTGGCTGCATCACTGGTCAGCGCAGGGGCACTGCAATGCGGCTACTGTACCCCCGGGATCGCCAGCACCCTGACCGCAGCGCTGCGCAACAACCCCGAGGCAACCGCATCGGAGCTGGAGCAGGCTTTGCACGGCAACCTTTGCCGCTGCACCGGATACTCCGGTCTGCGTCAGGCCATTGCCGAGCTAGCCGGTTAGCGCACAGCTAGATGCGGCAGCTGCCGACCCGTTGCCGTAAACGCCTCACCTGATCCTCCAGTGAGGCAGAGGCCCGTAAAGTGGCCTGCAGATGATCGACGCCTTCTTGGTTGAGCGTGTTGATCTCGGTTATATCAACATTCAGGCTCTCGATTACCGAGGTTTTCTCCTGGGTCGCCGCCGCAACCGACTGGTTCATGTTATCGATCTCACCGATGCCGTGAGTAATCTCGCTCAGGCGGCTCGCTGCGCACGTTCTGCGCCAGGTTTTCCAGCAACAAAATACGGCCAGAAAGCCAGTTGCTGATGTTATCTGCAGTCAGCGCTCCGGCGTCATCGAGATAGGTCTGCAGACTGGCCTGCAACGTACGACGCTGCAGGTAGTCGTTGTAGACTGAAAATGCAGTAAAAGCAGCGATCACCACCAGACACGCAGCCAGCAGAGTTTTCTGGTTAAAGCTGAGTTTGATCGGCATGGCGGGTTGCCTCGAGGAAAGAGCCGATCTTTATGTCATTGCGCAACACAAGACAGTATTGCCGCTGCCGCCAACTACATTCCCAAGCGCAGATGACGAAATACCATCTCGCCGCAATCAGAACGCCATCAAGCCACCTGCCGTTGGCGTGGTGGGCGCAACAGACGATCAACATCCAGCCGCCACAACCAGCGCAAGCCCCGCAGCAGCAAATAAAAGAACAGCAATGGCAGCACGAGTGTGCGCAGTACAAACAGCGTCATCACCCGCAGTACACTGTCTACCGCCTGGTCAAGCGCCTGCTTGATGGCTAGGTAGGTCTGTGGATCCGCCACTCGCGCGACCTGCTCGCCAAGCTCGCTCCAACTGGGCCCCTGTTCCCGTTGCAACGCCTGCTGCTCCTTCAAGGCCTGAGCACGCTGCTGCTCGACTACTCTGAGTTCCTCACTGAGGCTCGCGTAGCTTTTCCGCAGCGCCGACAGACGCACCTGCGCCTGCTCATACGGTGCCACCTCGGCCAGCGGATTCAAACGTTCCCACCAGCTCATCTGCTGTTCTACCAAGGTCAGCTCTTGCCGTTGCCGGGCAACCGCTCTGGCGGCATCACGCTGCGCGGCAACAAGGCGTCGACGCCGCTCACCCAGGCTGGACAGCCGAGTATCGAGCTCCCCCTGCGCTGCCGACTGCCCCAGCAGGGCGGCATCAGTTCCAGAGTCACCCCCCAACACCTCAACCTCGGCAGGAAGACGATCAAGCACCCCGATCTGCTCACTGCTCTGCGGCGCCAGATACCAGCGATCAACCTCACCATTGACCAATACCACCGCAACCAGCACAAAGCGCAGAAAGGCAATGGCCAGAAACAACCGTACGAACAGTCCGGCATACCGTCCGCCGCGCCACCACAGAGCCACACCCAGCAGCACTGCGGACAGCGTCAACAGCCATTTGAAAAACGTCTGCCCGACCAAACCCAGCAGTATCTTCTGCGCCAGCAAAGAGCCAATGGCCCATTGCATCAGGTAAGCATATTGCTCGACCAGGTCGTTGAACGGGTCCAGCATTTCACCCAGCGTGACGGCTACGCCGCCAAACAGGCTAAAGCTGATGGTGGTGGATTGCAGAACGGAAATAAGTGCATTGAGCGCACGGGCAGAAGCAAAGGCAACCGAAGCCTGCAGCAACGAAGCATCGAGGTGAGCCGCCGAGCTGCGGTCGCCCTGCCCCAGCCAGGAAAGCGCAACCAGCGCTGCGGCAACCGCTATCAGCAGCAGACGACGTCTGCTGCGCTCACTGAGCAACCCCATGACCTTCCCCCAGACCGACCCATGCTTGCCCACACAATAGCAGGCAAGTGCGTCGAGCTGGCAGCACTAGATGATGCGCGAAAACCGCTGCTGGCTGGCATCACTCTGGTAAACGTCAAACAACATGCAGATAGAGCGCACCAGCAGCCGGCCGGCAGCCATAACGCGAATCCCGCCCGGGGTCAGAATGATCAGGCCATCTCGCGCCATTTGCTCGAGCATCGGCAGACAAGAAGCAAAATACTCGGGGAAATCGATGCCAAAACGCGACTCGATGTCGCTGAACTGCAACTGGAAGTGACAGATCAACTGGCTGATCACCGCTCGCCGAATAATATCGTCAGAATGACAGACCAGCCCGCGCTGGGTGGCCAATTCATCAGCCTGCAGGCGCTCCTGGTAGACCTTGAGGTCGCTGCTGTTTTGACAGTACAGATCACCGACCTGACTGATCGACGAAACCCCAAGACCAATCAGGTCGCAATGGCCGTGAGTGGTATAGCCTTGGAAGTTACGCTGCAGCTCGCCGTTCTCCTGGGCAATGCTGAGACTGTCATCCGGCAGCGCGAAGTGATCCATACCAATGTAGCGATACCCCGCTGCCAGCAGCTGACGCACGCTGTTCTCGAACATTTCCAGCTTTTGCGCGGGGCTAGGCAGATCGGCACTGTTGATCCGGCGCTGGGGCATGAAGCGTTCCGGCAGATGCGCGTAGTTGAACACCGACAGCCGGTCAGGCTTGAGTGCGATGATCGCCTCAACTGTGCGGGCGAAGCTTTCCGGCGTCTGCTTGGGCAAACCGTAGATGAGATCAATGTTGATCGAGCGATAGGCAAGCGTGCGCGCGGCGTCCATCACGGCCTGTGTCTGCTCCAGCGTCTGCAGCCGATTGACCGCTCGCTGCACCTCAGGGTCCAGATCCTGGACACCAAAGCTGACGCGATTGAAACCCAGCTCACGCAACAGCCCCATGGTAGACCAGTCGGCCTCCCGCGGATCGATCTCGATGCTGTAGTCACCGATGTCGTCATCACGCAGATTAAACTGACTGCGCAGCCCCGCCATCAGCTCGCGCAGCTCCTGATGACTGAGGAAGGTAGGCGTCCCGCCACCGAAATGCAGCTGTTCAACAACCTGATCTGGACCAAGGTGCGCGCTGACCAGTTCCATCTCACGCTGCAGGCTGGCGAGATACTCACGCGCCCGACTGCGATCCTTGGTAATCACCTTGTTACAGGCGCAGTAGTAGCAGATGTTGGCGCAAAACGGCACATGTACGTACAGCGACAGCTGCCGACCAGCCTCACGGGAAGCGTCGATAGCGTGCAGAAAGTCTGCCGGCTTCACACCGTCGTGAAACTGCACGGCGGTGGGATAGGAGGTATAACGCGGACCTGCGTGGTCGTAGCGTCGAATCAGATCGGCATCCCAACGAATAGTGGGCAGCATGGGGAAACTCCGGCTTTGCTCTGGCATGGGAGAAAGCCTACGCCCGCCTGGCAAACCAGGTTTTGACCAGCGTCAATAGACCCGTGGCCGCAACCTAACCGCCAGTCGCGTTCATGAACCGCAGTACCTGAACGTCACCTCCGACACTGAACTCATGCCGCGCGGGCTTATACTGCAACGCCCTTTCAAGCGCGTCACGCACCGGCTCGTCACGGTCCGGGTAGCGCCGCACCAGGGCACGCATATCCAGCGCATTCTCGTGTCCAAGGCAGAGCAACAGGCGCCCTTCCGTGGTCAGGCGCACCCGATTGCAGGTATCACAGAAGTTATGGGAATGTGGTGAGATGAAGCCAATCCGGCTATCCGGATAGCCGTCAACCCGCAGATAGCGCGCTGGGCCACCGGAGTTTTCTGCGCTCTCGATCAGTCGATACTGCTCGGCCAGCACTGCACGAACCTCGTCGCTGGAGCAATAGGCCTCGCCACGATCGCGCCCCACCTCGCCAAGCGGCATTTCTTCGATAAAGGTAATATCCAGACCGCGCTCCAGCACATAGGCCGCAAGCGCCTGCACCTCATCGTGATTGCGCCCCTTGAGCACCACCGTGTTGAGTTTGACCCGCTCAAAACCCGCCTCACGCGCCGCCTCGACACCATCGAGAACCTGCTGCAACTCACCGGTGCGGGTGATGCTCCTGAACCGTTCCGGGTTGAGGCTGTCGAGGCTGATATTGAGCCGCTTTACACCGGCCTCGGCCAGTGGCCGAGCCAGCTTGGTCAGCTGCGAACCATTGGTGGTCATCACCAGTTCGTGCAACCCCGGCAGCGCGCTGATGCGGGCACAGAGGTCAACCACACCACGGCGCACGAGTGGCTCGCCGCCGGTGAGACGGATCTTGCGCACACCCTGGGCAACAAACAACCGAGCCAGCCGCTCGATCTCTTCAAGGCTCAGAATCTGCTGCCGCGGCAGAAACGTCATATCTTCCGCCATGCAATAGACACAACGAAAATCGCAGCGATCTGTCACTGAAATGCGGAGATATTCGATCCTTCGCCCCAGTCCGTCCTGCAGTTTCTGCTGTGTCATCAGGTGCCCCGTCTAATCTTGCTGCCAGCGTGTGAGCGCCTGCTCGTCGCTGTCTCGCGCTTCAACCCAGCGCTCGCCATCAGGCGTCGCTTCGCGCTTCCAGAACGGCGCCCGGGTCTTCAGATAGTCCATGATGAACGCGTTGGCTTCAAATGCTGCTTGCCGATGGGCGCTGGCCACGCCAACAAACACAATCGGCTCGCCCGGCTCCAGTTGGCCGACCCGGTGCAGCACCTGAACATCCAGCAGAGGCCAGCGTGTCTGTGCCTGCTCAACAATACCGGCAAGCGCCTTTTCGGTCATGCCCGGATAATGCTCCAGCCACATACCCGCCACCGCGTCACCCTCGTTGTAATCACGCACATAGCCAACAAAGCCGACCACAGCACCCACACCCAAATGGTCAGCATGCAGGCGGTTCAGACGCTCACCCGGGTCAAAATGGGCCTGCTGCACCTCGATCAACACATCATCCACCGGTCACTGGTGGAAAGAAGGCAATCTCGTCGCCATCATTGAGCGCCGTATCCAGTGCGCAGAGCTCCTGGTTCCGAGCACACATAAGCCGCGGCTCGGCGAGTACCTGCCAGGCATCACCACGGGCCAGCAGCAATTGACGCAGATCCTCAAGCGTGGCCAACTCGGGGCTCCACGCGAGTGCCTCGCCGGCGCTGCCCAGCGCATCGCGGTAGCGGGCAAAAAACTGCAACTGAATCACGCCGATGTTACCTCTGCCTGAAAATCGCCACTCTTGCCGCCGCTCTTGCTGAGCAGACGGGTATGTTCAATCACCATACCCTTATCCACCGCCTTGCACATGTCATACAGAGTCAGCGCCGCAATGCTGGCTGCCGTAAGCGCCTCCATCTCGACGCCAGTCTGACCGGCGAGCTTGCAACGCGCCTGGATACGCACCGCATCCGGCGCTTCAACGCTCAGCTCAACCTTGACACTGGTGAGCATCAGCGGATGGCACAGCGGGATCAGGTCAGAGGTGCGCTTGGCCGCCTGGATGCCAGCAATACGCGCCACCGCCATGACGTCTCCCTTAGGGTGCCCGCCACGCTGGATCATCTCCAGCGTCTGCGGAAGCATGCGCACCAGAGACTCGGCGACCGCCTCGCGATCGGTGACGGCCTTGTCAGTGACATCGACCATGCTGGCGCGGCCTTGTGCGTCCAGATGAGTAAGCATAAAGTAAGTCCCGTTGCGTCTTCGCTGGGTACTTTACTGCAATCCTCTGCCGCTGACAGCCCGAAGAACCAACCGCACCTGCAACGGTCACACATCCCAACGCACAATTCAGGCAGAGGACCGCGATTAGCTTGAAATTGCCTGCGGCGCAGCCAAATAGCGAAAAGCTATCCACAGTTTAGTTGAAATTTATTTTAAGTATTTAACCCAGGCGCATACCATAGCTCCTGTCTTCTCAACCAACGACGAAACGACTCAAGAAGGAGTTCTACATGTCCGTTATCAATACCGAAATCAAGCCGTTCAAAGCCTCTGCATTCAAGAACGGCGAGTTCTTCGACCTGACTGAAGCCGACGTAAAAGGCAAGTGGTCCGTATTCTTCTTCTACCCGGCTGACTTCACCTTCGTCTGCCCGACCGAGCTGGGCGACGTTGCCGATTACTACGACGAGCTGCAGAAAATGGGCGTTGAAGTGTACGCCGTGTCGACCGACACCCACTTCACCCACAAAGCATGGCACGACAGCTCCGAAACCATCGGCAAGATCCAGTACGCCATGATCGGCGACCCGACCATGCAGATCAGCCGTAACTTCGAAGTCCTGCGCGAAGATCAAGGCCTGGCCAACCGCGGTACCTTCATCATCGACCCGCAGGGCGTGATCCAGGCTGTTGAGATCACCGCCGAAGGCATTGGCCGCAACGCCGAAGACATGGTTCGCAAGATCAAGGCTGCTCAGTACGTTGCAGCTCACCCGGGTGAAGTTTGCCCGGCCAAGTGGAAAGAAGGCGAAGCCACTCTGGCTCCTTCTCTCGACCTGGTAGGCAAGATCTAAGATCGGCCTGATGACCCGGCCCGCTGCGCAGCCACTGGCGCGCAGTCGGCGGGCCGGGTTTTTTATGCCCGAAATTTGACCCCATTTTCAAAGGACACGCACATGTTGGACGCCAACCTGAAGAAACAACTGGACACGTACCTGCAGAATATCGTTAACCCGATTGAAATCAGCGTGTCCGTAGACGAAAGCCCCAAGGGCAAAGAACTAAATGAACTCGCGACCGAAATCGCCGACATGTCCGGCAAGATCGGTCTGGTCTCTGCCGAAGACCAACGCACCCCGAGCATGGGTGTCGGCGCCGCCGGCGAGACCCCACGCATCCGCTTCGCCGGCATCCCGATGGGTCACGAGTTCACCTCTCTGGTACTGGCACTGCTGCAGTCCGGCGGTCACCCGTCCAAGGCTGACCCGGCCCTGCTGGAGCAGATCCGCAACCTGGAAGGCGAGTTTCACTTCGAGACCTACATCTCGCTGTCCTGCCAGAACTGCCCGGACGTAGTCCAGGCGCTGAACCTGATGGCCGTGCTGAACCCCAACATCACCCACGTGATGATTGACGGCGCCCTGTTCCAGGACGAAGTCGAGCAGCGCCAGATCATGGCAGTGCCGTCCGTTTACCTGAATGGCGAGCCGTTCGGTCAGGGCCGCATGACACTGGCCGAGATCGTCAACAAGGTCGACAGCGGCGCCAGCAAGCGCAAGGCCGCCGAGCTGAACGAGAAAGCCCCATACGACGTGCTGATTGTCGGCGGCGGCCCGGCTGGCGCATCTGCTGCCATTTACGCGGCTCGCAAAGGCATCCGCACCGGGATCGTTGCCGAGCGCTTTGGCGGTCAGGTCATGGATACCGTCGGTATCGAGAACTTTATCTCCGTGCCCTACACCGAAGGCCCCAAGCTGGTTGCCAGCCTGGAGCAACACGTCAAGGAGTACGAGGTGGATGTCATCACCGAACAGAAAGCTGCCAGCCTGGAAACCGGTGACTACGTAGAGATCGGTCTGGAAAGCGGAGCCACTCTGCGCAGCCGCACCGTCATTCTCGCCACCGGCGCGCGCTGGAGGGAGATGAACGTACCGGGCGAACAGGAATACCGCGGTAAGGGCGTGGCCTACTGCCCGCACTGTGACGGTCCGCTGTTCAAGGGCAAGCGCGTTGCGGTCATCGGTGGCGGCAACTCCGGCATTGAAGCCGCCATTGACCTGGCCGGCATTGTGGAACACGTGACCGTGCTGGAGTTCGCCGATACCCTCCGCGCCGACGACGTATTGCAGCGTAAAGCGCGTTCGATGGCCAACATCGAGATCATCAAAAGCGCCCAGACCACCGAAGTACGTGGCGATGGCAGCAAGGTTGTCGGTCTGACCTACAAGGACCGCACCACAGAGGAGCTCAAGCAGGTCGACGTTGCCGGTATCTTCGTCCAGATCGGTCTGGTACCGAACACCGAATGGCTCAAGGGCGGCGATCTGAACCTGACCCGCTTCGGCGAGATCGAGATCGACAGCCGCGGTGCGACCAACCTGGAAGGCGTGTTTGCTGCTGGCGACGTCACAACCGTGCCGTTCAAGCAGATCATCATCGCCATGGGTGCCGGTTCTACCGCTGCGCTGGCTGCCTTCGACCACTTGATCCGCACTCCGGATCCGGCGACCGCGCAAAAAGGCGAAGCTGCACTGGCTTGACGCGGCGAAGCCGCAAACAAAAAAACCGCCCAATGGGCGGTTTTTTTTCAGCCTTGCATTCAGGTGGGCAGCCAAAGCTGGTCCAGCTGCTTGAACGGCCAGTCCTCCGGGCTTTCACGACCGATGATTCGATCCGACTCATGCTCATCCGCCAGATCGATCAGGGTAACCGGCAATGCCTGCTTCAAACGAACAGAGTAAAACACACTGATTTTGGGAGTGAGTAGCGAGTTGCAGCTCTGCTCCACAACCACCCCCAAACGCTCGGACTCAAGCCGCACAAGGGAGCCAACCGGGTAGATCCCCAGCATGCGGACAAACAGCTTGAACAAAACCGGGTCAAAATGCCCCTGCCAACTGGCCATACGACTAAGCGACTCAGCAGGGTCCCAGCCCGCCTTGTAAGGGCGGTTTGAAGTAATCGCGTCGTAGACGTCACAGATCGCGCCCATGCGCGCCAACAGGGAAATGTTCTCCCCAGCCAGCCGCTCGGGATAGCCGGTGCCGTCTATTTTTTCATGGTGATGCAGGCACACATCCAGCACCGCCTCAGGCACACCGGCCCATTCCAGCAGCAACTTATGCCCTTCGGCCGGATGAGAGCGCATGATGGCAAACTCTTCATCCGTCAACTTACCCGGCTTGTTCAACACCGCTTCAGGCATGACGGCCTTGCCCATGTCGTGCAGCAGACCGGCCATTCCGGCCTCAAGTACCTGCTCTTCAGTCATATCGCAAAGCCGCGCCATGCCAACCATCAGGGCGGCCACCGCGACCGAATGCAGGTAAGTGTATTCATCCTTAGACTTGATACGTGCCACGCTGATCAGGGCCTGCGGGTTGCGGCTGAGTGACAGGTTTATCTCATTTACCAGTTGCTGCAAACCCTCGGTCTCAACGGCCTTGCCCAGGCGCACATCCTTGAACATTTCCTTGACCGCCTGCTTACCCTTACGAAATATCTGCTGGGCTCGCTTTATCTCATCGGCCATCGAGGCCTTGTGCACCTTATCGCCCGGCAGACTTGCGGCGGCACTGGCAGCCTCGACTTCAGCCACGGCAACCTCCACCTCAGACGGTGCCTCCGCTGCCCCGGAGTTATTGAGCAACGGCGCAGCCTCAACATCCAGCCCCTTGCTGACATCAATGACAACTTCGGTAACCGAGCTTTGCAGAATGGTATTAAGCGTGCGCACATCCTCAATCAGCACCGTCTTGCTCCAGAACGGATGCTGCAACCAGGAGCCACAGAATTTTTCGACAAACATGCCGACACGCAGAGATTGGGTAGGAATCTTTTTCAGCATTGCTAGTTGCGGCCCCCAAGGATCAAGACAGTCGCGCTCCCTGCTGAACAGCAGTATCAAACAGGCCCGAAACACCGGGCCGTGCGATACCGAATGATGACACTATGCCATTCGATTGAGCCTGCCGCCAGCAAGCCCAAGGTCTGACATTACTCCTCAAGTTGAAACAGCGAGCCGAAGTCAGCGCCCATCTCGTCGGTGAGTTCATCCGGATCAAAGCGCGCCAGACATCCCTCTCCCCGTGAGGGCGGCAACCCCGCAGCCCCGGCATCAAGCGGACTGAGTATCAGGTCATCGTCATCGTCCATCATTTGGGTGCGGCATGCTGATTGTAGGTTTGCATCGCCCGCAGAATATCCCGGCGACTGATTTGCCCAACGAGCTGCCCCTCATCAACTACCGGCAAGCGCCGGCGCCGCTGGGTTATGAAGTGCTCTGCCGCCTTGACGATGTCCGCATCGGCATCGATCGTCTCCACTACCGTGGTCATGACCGACGCAACGCTACCGCCTGCCTCTTCAAAATAGCTGCCGGCAAGAATGCCTTTGAGGCAATCACCTTCCGACAGCAACCCGATCAGATAACCGTTTTCATCCAGAACCGGTGCACCGGAAATGCGATGCATCAGCAGCTTGTCGATCGCCCGGAACAAATCCATGTCCGGAGTAAAGGTGACCAGGTCCGTGGTCATATAGTCACGCACTTTAACGGATTTCAGCATACAGCCTCCTGCTCGGGTTTCTCCCCTTACAGCTTAGCTGAACACGACCGTCTTGTTGTCATGTACCAGTACCCGATCTTCAAGGTGGTAGCGCAGCCCCCGCGAAAGCACCATTTTCTCGACGTCCTTGCCCAAACGCACCATATCGTCGGCATTGTTGCGGTGGGTGATCCGGACTACGTCCTGCTCGATAATCGGGCCAGCATCCAGCTCTTCAGTCACATAATGGCAGGTGGCACCAATCAGCTTCACCCCGCGCTGGGCCGCCTGGTGATAGGGCCGGGCCCCGACGAAGGACGGCAGAAAACTGTGGTGAATATTGATGATCTTGTGGGCATAACGCTCGCACAATTGCGGCGGCAGAATCTGCATGTAACGCGCCAGTACTATACACTCGGCCTGTTGTTCCTCAATCAGCCGGGTAACTTCGGCAAAGGCTGGTTCCTTATCCTTGGGGTCAACCGGAACATGGTGGAAGGGAATCCCATGCCACTCAACCATACTGCGCAGGTCATCATGATTGGAGATAACACTGGTAATGTCGCAATCCAGTTCTCCGCTGTGCCAACGGTGCAACAAGTCTGCCAGGCAATGCGACTCCCGACTTGCCATCAAGACCACTTTCTTGCGTATTGCAGAGTCGCTCACTCGCCAATCCATCTGAAATTCTTCACCGATCGGAGCAAAGGCGGTGCGCAGCCCTTCAAGGTCAAACGGCAGAGAATCAGCACGAATCTCGTGACGCATGAAGAACCAGCCGGAGAGATTGTCCGAGTGATGATTGGCTTCGGTAATCCAGCCGTTATAGGTCGCCAGAACATTACTGACCTTGGCAACAATCCCGACACGGTCGGGGCACGCGATTACCAGCCTGAAAGTACGCATTTTCTCTCCTGTGTATAAGCAACTTGCCCCGCATCGATGACAGACCAGGAATGGCCGCAGGGCTGCGGCATTTTACCCGCTGCGTCATGACTGCGCAGCCACAAACAGACCAGCAGAGCGAAGGATTATGTCAACAAGGCGTCAATCGCCCGATTGCGCCGCCATTATCTCATTACTGTCAACGGAAACTTGACCATCAGTCTGACGAAACAGTACACACACCCCGTAACTACACGATTAATTCGTTAGTTATCCAAGATAACTTGTTGTACGTTTTTTAGTCTTAAACTATTATTCAACAGTCTTGATTATCTCAACTCCCAGCTAGGATTAACTTCATGTCAATGTTGCAAGAATATCGCCATATCGAAGAACAGATTCGCGAACTCAAAGATCGCCTGAACTCGCTTTCCAATGATGAAAAGCTGAAAAAGGAAATTGAGTTCGAAGAAAAACTGCGTAGCCTGATGGGCCAGTACAACAAGTCCCTGAAAGACATCACTGCCATCCTCGACCCGGACAACAAGCTGGGCGCAGGCAAGAGCAAAAGCGCGGCCACCGGTACCAAGCGCGCGCGCAAGGTTAAGCAATACAAGAACCCGCACACCGGTGAAGTAATCGAAACCAAGGGCGGCAACCACAAGACCCTGAAAGCGTGGAAGGAACAATACGGCGGTGACACCGTCGAGTCTTGGGTTACTATCCTGGGCTAAGCTTCAGCGACATAAAAAAACCGATGCTTGGCATCGGTTTTTTTATGTCCGGCAATTACAGACCAAGCTGCACAGCCAACTTGGCGCCGTAGTCGCGCCAGCTCAGCAGTAACTGCTGCTGATCCACCGAGATGTCCGGCAGCAGCACATCAATACTGGCCAGAAATTCACCCAGGCTCAGCACACCGATCTGCTCGCCACTCAGGCGCGCTCGACAATAGGCCAGCCACTGCTGCTGTTCAGGCGCAGACAGGCTATCGGGGAAATTGCGCGCCCGATAACGAAATAGCATGTCGACCAGCCGCTGGTCACGCAGCGGCCAGCGCATACTGCCAAGCGCGGCACCATCGGCCTCGCGGATCGCCGGCAGCAAACGCCGGTCGGCATCAGAGAGAAACCCGTCGTACAGCTGAACCTCGGCCTCCTGCTCCACCCCATTCTGGGGATGTTGCTCCGCATAAATCTCGGCTAGCGCAGCCTGCCCACCGGTGCGCCAGTCCGCCAGCCGCTGCGCGTTCGCCAGCAGCGCCGGCATATCCAGCTGCAGACGTTCAATGTCGGCAGCCTGCAGCACCTTGGTATCGGCCAATACCGGGCATTTGTTCAGGTGAACCAGCTTCAGCCCCGGACGAGCCTGCCCCTCGGGGAGATCTTCAGTCCGGGTGTACAGAAACTGGCGAACCTGTTCGGGGGATTGATCCGTCAGCACCGCCGGATCAGCAGCCAGGTCGTAGACGATGACCGCATTGCGATTGACCGGATGCCAACCCAGCGGTAAAACCAGCGCCAACCCGCGGCGCTCACGGCCAAACCGCCCGGACACGTGTACCAGCGGGCGTACCCGTTGCAAATCGATAAACTCCGCCGCGCGCCGCTTGTCCCGCAAGCCCAGCAAATAGTCATAGAGTTTTGGCTGGGCCTGCCTGAACAGCCGCGCCATAGCGATGGTTGCCCGCACATCCGCCAGCGCGTCGTGCGCCTGACCATGATCAATGCCATTGGCTGCGGTCAGCAGCTCAAGTCGCAGACTGGTGAAGCCGTCAACCTGCGGCCACTCGATCCCATCCGGACGCAGCGCATGCGCCGCACGCAGACCATCCAACAGATCCCAGCGACTGTTGCCGCCCTGCCATTCGCGCGCGTAGGGGTCGTAAAAGTTGCGATATAACGAGAACCGAGTCATCTCGTCATCAAAGCGCAGGCTGTTATAGCCGACTGAGCAAGTGCCGGGTTGAATCATCTGCTCGTGCAGTTGATGCATGAACTCGGCTTCCCCCAGCCCCTGCTCCAGACGCTGCGGACTGATGCCAGTGACCAGGCAGGCCTGGGGGTGTGGCAGCACATCAGGAGACAGACGGGCATCAATGCACAGCGGCTCGCCGATTTCCTCCAAGGCTTCGTTGGTGCGCACACCCGCCACCTGAACCGGGCGATCCCGCCTGGGATCAATGCCGGTTGACTCAAAGTCGTACCAGAAAAAGCTCTTGCTCATGCGCCCCTCACCACGATCAAAGGGGCAGGTTACCGCAATGACTGGCGTCAGGCATCCGCCAATTGGCCAAAGCGGAAGTAGCGTTGCAACGCGTGCGCCAATCCGGCAAAGGCCTCGCGATTGGCTATCACACTGAATCCGCAATCATAATGACCCGGCGTAACGTCCGCCCGACACCAGTGACTGCGCGCTCGAAATACCAGTCGCTGCGATCCAAGCGGATCGTCCAGATCAGGTAGCTGCAGTTCGAGGTCGTATTCCTGATTGAGCATGACCGGCAGCGAGCAGATCAGCATGATGCCATCACGGGAGATATTGCCGATGTAACCAATCGGCCGTCCGTTCCGACTGTTGTAAACACAGAGGTAGGCGCTCAAATGGTGCCGCGGGATACGCCGCTGCTCAATCGAAGGCCCCTGGTTGGAATCCGGAATGACATGCATATCAGCACTGCTCCGCGATTTGTTGCCGCAAAGAGGCTTCAGCCTCCTCCAATCGCGCCCTGGACACTTCGACCCGATTACCGTCAGCATCCTCCTCGTACCAGTAAGCGCGCAGCTCAAACTTGGCGAGCCGCTCGCGAAGATCCTGACACCGCCTCAGACGCTGCTGCTGGCGCTGCGCCTGCAGATCCTGCTGTTGCTGACGCTCCTGCGCCCGGATTTCCGCCAGCCGCTCCATTGACGCTTCGCCCTGGCGTACCCGCTCGTCACGCTCGATTACCTGCGGACGAACCTCAACCTCATCGGCACCAGGTCGTGGCCGTTGCTCAAAATGCACCTGTCCGTCAGCATCCACCCAACGGTAGATCTGGGCATGTGCCTGAAAGCTGCAGAAGACAAGTGCAGCTATGAGCAGCTTGAGGTAAATCATTGACGTTCCCTGCGCAGACGGGTTCTTGAGAATAGCGGACTGCCACTACCTCGCCAAGCTCAGGCAACACCGCCCAGGTCAGTCTGCGACCGGTGGTATGGGCCGTTCAGGATCGTAATGCCCAAGCTGACGCAAGGTTTCAAGCCGCGCAGCAGCCCGATAGCTGTATTCGCTCTTGGGGTGGGTATCGAGCATAAACCGGTATATCTGGATTGCATCCAGATAGAATCCCTGTCGCTCCAGACACTGCCCTCTCAGCAACGAAATCTCGGGCTGCAGATAGGGACGCGAGCGAATCAGGCGCTCGGTCCGCGACAGCTCAGTAATGACCTGCGCGCAGTCACCATCAGCGTAAGCCTCGTAGGCGTTGTCCAAATGCCTCTTGTAGCCACTCGCACCGCAGCCACTCAGCAGCATGGCGGCAATCGGCAACAACCAGAACTTGTTCATGTCTTCCTCCGGAGAATGGCTCTGTATCGGCACGCCACGCCAATTCTTCAGCCTTTCGGCGTTTGATACACGTCAGTGTAAAACGGCGCGGTTTGTTTTAGGCTGAGTAGCTACGGAGTCACTTCGACAACAGGAGTCAGTTGCATGAATATCAAGAACCTGCTGGTGGTGATCGACCCCACCCGTGAACAACAGCAACCCGCGCTGGACAGGGCAACGTCACTGCTCGGACAATTCCCGGGTGCACAGCTTACCCTGATGATCTGTGACTACATCCCGGCGCTCGATGGCGGCCTGCTGTTCGAGTCTGCGGCCCTGGAAAAGGCCCGCGAATCGCTGCTCGCCCATCACCGTGAGTACCTTGAAGAACTGGCAGCCCCGCTGCGGGCAAAGGGCACCGCGGTCGAAACCAAGGCAATCTGGGGCAAACGGCTCGACCGTCATGTGCTGCGTGAAGTGAGCACGCTCAAACCCGATCTGGTACTCAAGGCCACCCGCCATCACAACGTTTTCAAGCGCCTGCTGCTAACCAGCTCCGACTGGCAGTTAATTCGTTACTGTGAGGCACCACTGTGGCTGGTCAAGCGCGGAGACAAGACCATCAAACGCCTGTGCGCCAGTGTTGACCCCCTGCACAGTGCAGACAAACCCGCCGCGCTGGATCAGAAGCTGATCGCCTGTGGCGCCAGCCTGGGCAAACAACTGGGCGCCGGGATCGATCTGGTCCATTGCTACACCCCGCTGCCCCGGACCATGGTATTCGATGCCAGTGTGATTGCCGATTATGAAGGGTACGCGCAGGACGTGAAGCAGCACCACGCAACGGCGTTCAGCCAGCTGCTGGCACGCTCGCCCGCCGAGGGTGCCGAGACCCACCTGCTTGAAGGCGATCCGGAGGAAGCCCTGCCCGGTTTTCTGGAAAAAGAGAACATTGACCTGCTGATCATGGGCGCAGTATCGCGCTCGCGACTGGACAGCGCGCTGATCGGCCATACCGCAGAACGCCTGCTTGATCTGGTACCGTGTGACGTGCTGGTGATCAAACCCGACGGTTTCGTCGACCCAAGCAAGCCCTGACCTGACAGCGGCAGTTGCCTCAGGCGCTGCCGACCTGTCCCGCAGCGTGGGCGAGAGCGGTAATCTCGCCCCAGTGTTGCTGCGCGATCAGTTCGGCCGGGGCAATCCAGCTGCCTCCGACCGCCATCACGTTGGACAGCGCCAGGTACGCAGCCAGGTTGTCCTGCGAGACGCCGCCTGTCGGGCAGAAACGGGCATCCTTGAACGGCCCTGAAAATGCCTTGAGCAAGCCCACACCACCGATAATGTGTGCGGGAAACAGCTTGAAGCGGCGATAGCCAAGGCGATAACCGACCATCAATTCGGATGCTGTGGCGATCCCCGGCAGCAACGGTACCGGTCCGTCCAGCCCGCACTGCAGCAACTCGTCGGTGCAGCCCGGCGTCACCACAAATTGAGCTCCGGCCGCCAGCACCGCCTGATACTGCTCTGCCCCGAGCACAGTGCCTGCCCCTATGGTCAATGCCGGGCGCTCTGCGCGCAGCAGCGCGATCGCCTCAATCCCCAGCGCCGTGCGCAGGGTAATCTCCAGAGTATTCACCCCACCCTCTGCCAAGGCATCAGCCAACGGCAAGACGTCGTCAAGCCGCTCGATATTCAGCAACGGCAGCAGGCGGGTGCGACTGAACAGGGCATCCAGCGTTCGCGTTTTATCAGTCAGTGACGTCATTGGGCTGAGTATCATCCGGGCAGTAGTAAATTTCCATCGGGGCGCGCACTACAGCGCTGATCGGCCAGCGCATAACCTGATTCTCTTCGAGTGCCGTGCATAGCGTCCGCAACTTGGCAGCGCCGCTGATCGACAGCAACCGAAACCGCGCGGAGTTTAGCGCACGCCCGGTCATGGTCAACCTCGGCGAGCCATCGCTGGCCTGACTGGCGACGCAAAGATCGGGGCAATCCGCTGCCAACCACTGCGTCAACTGCGCCGCATGCGGAAACAACGAGGCCGTGTGGCCGTCAACCCCCATACCCAGCACCACCACATCCAGCGGCAACCAGTCTGCCAGTTCCGCACCAGCCTGCACGGCATCGTGCTGCGGCGACACACCTCGGTACAGCGACAACCACTGGGTCTGATCAAACACCGGCGCCAGGCAACGACGCAACAGGCCGGCATTGCTCTGCTGGTCGTACTCCGGTACCCAGCGCTCATCAACCAGCGTCAGGCGAACCCGAGACCAGTCAAGCACATGACGTGCCAGCGCTCGCAGAAACGGGATCGGACTGCGCCCGCCCGACAACGCCAGCGTCGCCTGCCCTCGCGCAGCGATGGCCATACCCAGCCGCTCAGCGACGACCGCAGCCAATTGCTCAGCCTGCTGCGTCGAGTCGTACGCACGCCTCAGCGTGACGCCCCGCTCGGCGAGCAGCGCCTCAATAACGGGCACTATTGATCCGCCGCGCGCAGACTGGCAGTGAAAACGCTGCCACCCTGATCCGCCGGGCTCGCTTCGGCGCGCATAAAGGCAAACAATTCGCGTCCCCAGCCCCGGCGCACTTGCTCAGGCGGCGCTGCCAACGGGCGTCCTTGCCAGTCGGCGGCAGGGTCAACTAGCACCAGCGTGCCGGCATCCGCATCCAGACTGAGCATATCCCCGTCCCGCAGCCTTGCTATCGAACCACCGTGCAGAGCTTCCGGACAAAGGTGAATGGCTGCGGGCACTTTCCCGGAGGCGCCGGACAAGCGTCCGTCGGTCACCAGCGCGACCCGCTGTCCACGATCCTGCATTACTCCCAGATAAGGCATCAAACGGTGCAACTCCGGCATCCCGTTGGCCGCCGGGCCCTGAAAGCGCACCACCGCGATGAGATCTCCGGTCAGCTGACCGGCCTCGAAGGCACTGACAAAATCTGCCTGGCTATCGAATACCCGGCATACAGCAGTGACCTGGCGGTGCGGCTCGGCCACCGCCGACACCTTGACCACCCCCCGCCCCAGCGAGCCGCTGATCAGCCGCAAGCCGCTATCGGCGGCAAAGGGCTGATCGACCCCGCGCAGCACCTGCTCATCGAGACTGGCGGCGACACCCTCACGCCAGATCAGCTTGCCATCTTGCAGCACCGGCTCCTGGGTGTAACGCGCAAGGCCCGGGCCCGCAACGGTCTGCACATCGGCGTGCAGCAAGCCCGCCGTCAACAACTCCCGAAACAGAAACGCAGTGCCACCGGCAGCTTGAAACTGATTGATGTCAGCCTTGCCACTGGGGTAAATGTGCGCCAGCGTCGGCACAACATGCGACAACGACGCCATGTCATCCCAATCGAGCTGCAGGCCGGCTGCCTGACCAATGGCAACCAGGTGCAACGTCAGATTGGTTGATCCGCCGGTGGCCAGCAGCATCACCACCGCATTGATCAGCGCGCGCTCATCCAGCACCTCGGCCAGCCGCACCTTGCCTTCCCCGGCGAGCCGCACGGCTGCCGCTGCGGCCTCTCTGGTCAGCGCATCACGCAGCTCGGTATCAGGCGCGACAAAGGAGGCGCCCGGCAACTGCAGCCCCATCGCCTCAAGCAACATCTGATTGGTATTGGCAGTGCCGTAGAAGGTACAGGTCCCCGGACCATGGTAGGACGCGCTCTCCGCTGCCAACAGCGCTTGGCGGTCCACCTTGCCCTCGGCATAGAGCTGCCGTATGCGCGCCTTTTCACTATTGGGCAAACCACTGGGCATCGGCCCCGAGGGGACAAATACCGTCGGCAGATGACCGAAACGCAGTGCGCCCATCAGCAGACCCGGAACAATCTTGTCGCAGATGCCCAGGCACAAGGTGGCATTGAACATATTGTGAGACAGCGCGATAGCAGTCGACATGGCAATCACATCACGACTGACCAACGACAACTCCATGCCGGGTTCACCCTGGGTCACCCCATCACACATCGCCGGTACACCGCCAGCCACCTGGCCGGTCGCACCCAGGCGACGCAGATGCTGACGCAAAAAATCGGGGTAACGCTCGTACGGCTGGTGCGCCGAGAGCATGTCGTTATAGGCCGTGACGATGCCGATGTTGACCTCGTCCGGCAGCTTCAGACGCTGCTTGTCCTGGGCCGAGCAGGCAGCCATTCCATGAGCCAGATTACCGCAGGAAAGACCCTGTCGGCCGGCCGGGGCATTATCCATCTGCGCCAGATAAGCCGCCCTGGAACGCGCGCTGCGCGCTCTCAGACGTTCGGTCACCTGACTAACCACTGTGTGCATCCCGTCTCTCCTGACCTACTGGTCACAATGCCTATCCGTCAGACGGCATTATGGTCTATTGTATGGCCCTCCCCCAACCCAGCCGCACAAGGACCCCTGCATGTCGTTGCGTCGTACAAAGATTGTCGCCACCCTTGGACCGGCCAGCAGCAGCCCGGAAAAAATCGCCGAACTGATCAAGGCCGGGATGAACGTCGCCCGCCTCAACTTCTCCCACGGCAGTGCCGATGAACATCGTCAGCGCGCACGACTGGTTCGCGACATCGCCGCGGAACAAGGCCAGCATGTTGCCCTGCTGGGTGACCTGCAAGGTCCGAAGATCCGTATCGGCCGTTTTGCCGAGGGCCCAATCAAGCTGGATGTCGGTGACCACTTCCGGCTCTCCACCAGCCATGGCCTGAACGACGGCACCCAGGACATCGTCGGGCTCGACTACCCCGCGCTGGTAGAAGATTGCCGCGCTGGCGACGAGTTGTTGCTGGATGACGGCCGCGTCGTCCTGCTGGTCGAGAGCGTTGGCCGTGACGAAGTGCGTTGCAAGGTCACCACCGGCGGCCCGTTATCGAACAACAAGGGTATCAACCGCCGGGGTGGTGGGCTGTCGGCTCCTGCTCTGACCGACAAGGACCGCGCCGACATTAACCTTGCAGCAGAGCTGCAGATGGAATATGTCGCCGTATCGTTCCCGCGCGACGCGGCCGATATGGAACTGGCCCGCAAACTGCTGCGTGACGCTGAATCCGACGCCTGGCTGGTCGCCAAGATCGAACGCGCCGAAGCCGTTGCCGACGATGTGGCACTCGATGGCCTGATCCAGGCCAGTGATGCAGTCATGGTGGCGCGTGGCGACCTAGGTGTAGAAATCGGCGATGCCGAGCTGGTCGGCATTCAAAAACACATCATCAGCCGTGCGCGTAAGCAGAACAAGACGGTAATCACCGCCACCCAGATGATGGAGTCGATGATCACCAGTCCTCTGCCGACCCGCGCAGAAGTCTCCGACGTCGCCAACGCCGCACTGGATTACACCGATGCAGTCATGCTGTCGGCCGAAACCGCCGCCGGCAGCTACCCGGTTGAAGCCGTAGAAGCAATGGACAGGGTTTGCCGCGGCGCAGAGCGTCAGCCGGTCAGCAAGCGTTCCGGCCATCGGCTGTATCAGGAGTTCGAACGCTGCGATGAAACCATCGCCCTGGCCGCCATGTACGCTGGCAACCACTTCCCTGGCGTCACGGCCATCATCACCCTGACCGAAAGCGGCTACACCCCGCTGATCATGTCGCGTATCCGCTCACATCTGCCGATCTTCGCCCTGTCACCGAACAGCCAGACGCTGGGTCGGGTTTCGTTGATGCGTGGCGTGCAGGCGATCCGCTTCAACCCGGCGGAAATGGCAGCCAGCGACATCAACCAGGCCGCCGTGAACTGTCTGCTGCAGGCCGGTCACGTGCAGCCTGGCGACTGGGTCATCCTGACCAAGGGAGATGTCTACAACTCCCGCGGTGGCACCAACTCGATGAAGCTGCTGCATGTCGGTGAGCGATTGGTGTAACACCACTGGCCATCGCGCGTCCTTTAGCCAGTTCGGCGCCTTCGGCGCCGTCTCGCTAAAGGACTCGATGCATGCCAACACTGTTTTATCGCGCACAACACGCGCTTGATACCTGCCGTACCCTCGATTTTTTCGCACCGCTCCTCATTCGCCTGTACCTCGCGCCCGTCATGTGGATGGCCGGCAGCCGCAAGCTCGCGCACATGGATGCGACCATCGACTGGTTCGATGTCGGCCTCGGCTTACCCCTACCCGCCCTGATGGCATGGCTGGCGACACTGACCGAGCTGGTGGGAACAATCCTGCTTCTGACCGGGCTGGCTGTTCGCTGGATCAGCATCCCGCTCATGATCACCATGCTGGTAGCCCTGTTTACCGTGCACTGGCCGTACGGCTGGCAAGCCATCGCCGACCCGAGTTCACTATTTGCCAACGAGCGGGTTCAGGAATCTGCCGCAAAACTGGCACGTGCTCGTGCGCTGCTCCAAGAGCATGGCAACTACGACTGGCTGACCAGCAGCGGACGTCTGGTCATCCTCAACAACGGTATTGAATTCGCGGCCACCTACTTCGTGATGCTGTTGAGCCTGTTCTTCACCGGCGCCGGACGCTGGGTGAGCATCGATTACTGGCTTACGCGCCGCCTTGGAACGCAGGCATAAAAAAGCCCCGCACCAGGCGGGGCTTCGGTTACCACAGCGAGTCTTACTTGACCTCAACTGCCAGACTTTCGGCAATCTTCTTCTGCCAGATCTGCGGGCCGGTAATGTGCGCGGATTCGCCCGTGCTGTCGACCGCGACAGTAACCGGCATGTCCTGCACTTCGAACTCGTAGATCGCTTCCATACCCAGCTCGGGGAAGGCGATCACATCGGCTTTCTTGATCGCCTGGGCAACCAGGTAGGCTGCACCGCCGACGGCCATCAGATAAACCGCCTTGTGATCCTTGATCGCTTCGATGGCAATCGGGCCGCGTTCGGACTTGCCGATCATGCCCAGCAGGCCAGTCGCTTCAAGGATCTGACGGGTGAACTTGTCCATGCGCGTGGCGGTGGTCGGGCCAGCCGGTCCAACCACCTCGTCGCGTACCGGGTCAACCGGGCCAACGTAGTAGATAAAGCGGCCTTTCAGATCAACCGGCAGCTCTTCGCCCTTGTTCAGCATGTCGACCATGCGCTTGTGCGCAGCGTCGCGGCCGGTCAGCATCTTGCCGGACAGCAGCACGGTTTCACCGCTCTTCCAGCTCAGCACGTCTTCCGGGGTGACCGTGTCGAGGTTGACGCGGCGCACGCCGTCACCCACTTCCCAGGTGATTTCCGGGTAGGCATCCATCGGCGGCGCTTTCAGCTCGGCTGGGCCACTGCCGTCGAGCACGAAGTGCGCGTGACGGGTTGCAGCACAGTTGGGGATCATGCAGACCGGCAGGCTGGCTGCATGGGTCGGGTAATCCTTGATTTTGATGTCCAGCACGGTGGTCAGACCACCCAGACCTTGCGCACCGATACCCAGCGCGTTGACCTTGTCCATGATCTCCAGACGCAGCTCTTCGGCGCGGTTCTGCGGGCCACGGGCACGCAGTTCATGGATATCGATCGGGTCCATCAGCGCTTCTTTGGCCATCACGGCGGCCTTCTCGGCGGTACCGCCGATACCGATACCGAGCATGCCCGGCGGACACCAGCCAGCGCCCATGGTCGGAACCGTCTTGACGACCCAGTCAACGATCGAGTCGGACGGGTTGAGCATAACCATCTTGGACTTGTTCTCGGACCCGCCGCCCTTGGCCGCGACATCGACTTCTACCTTGTCGCCCGGGACGATCTGGTAGTGGATGACCGCCGGGGTGTTGTCCTTGGTGTTGGTGCGCTTGCCGGCCGGATCGGCCAGGATGGAGGCACGCAGGACGTTGTCCGGGTTGTTGTAGGCGCGGCGCACGCCTTCGTTGATCATGTCGTCCAGGCTCATGGTGGCGCCGTCCCAGCTGACGTTCATGCCGACCTTGACGAACACGGTGACGATACCGGTGTCCTGACAAATCGGACGGTGACCGGTGGCGCACATGCGGGAGTTGATCAGAATCTGCGCGATGGCATCCTTCGCCGCCTTGGACTCTTCACGCTCATAGGCTTCGTGTACTGCCTGGATGAAGTCGACCGGGTGGTAATAGGAAATGTATTGCAGCGCGTCGGCTACGCTCTGGATCAGATCGTCTTGCTTGATTACGGCCATGCTCGGACAGGCTCCTCTATTTGACCGCCGGACCTGGACATACCCCGGGTCCGGCTCACGGAATCAGGCAGGCACCGACGTCACGGCCGGCAGTCCTGAAAAAATGCGCTGGCAAGTATACCTGAGCTTGGGAAGCGCGAAACAACCTCTTACGTTCCACCCTGACAGCCGGGCCGGCAAGTACCGCGTGTCCGGACCTGCCAGTCGGAAAGCCGTCACAGTTGCGGCAGGAAAAGTGAAAAGAACTTGCAAAACAGCCACCAACCGATAAATTGACGTCATATTGCCATCACAAAAAAAAGAGGCAACGAACGTGGCCGAAATGCAGGACGCACAGAACGCCAAGTTCCAGAAGCTGCGTCTACAGCGCTTCTATCTGGCTCAGCTCAACTACCTGATCACCTACATCGTGATCAGCGTTGCTTGGTTCGCCGGGCAGTATCAGGGCTCAATCTGGCTGATGCTCAGCCACATTGGCCTGGGTCTGGGCACCCAGTCGGTATTCTTTGCGCTAATGCGTAGCAACTGGAATCTGCGGCTCAACGACCCGAGCATGACTAACGCGCAGATTGCCGTGGCGATTCTGCTGATTACCTACCTGCTCGCCTTCGCCGGTCCACTGCGCGGCAGCCTGATCATGATCTACGCCAATATCATGGTCTTCGGCATATTCCAGCTGTCGCGCCGCGACTTTCTGATTCACTCGGGGTTGGCGCTGGTCTGTTTTGGCGCGCTGATCACCATCGAACAGCATTACCAGGCCGATACCCAGAGATTCACCCTCAATCTGGTCGAATGGTTCATTCTCGCCTGTTTTCTGGCTGGACTGAGCATGACCGGCAGCTACATCAGGGAACTGCGCGAGCGCCTGCAGCAGCGCCACAATACCCTGCAGGCGCACCAGGAAACCCTCCGCGGCATGATGGGCCAATTGCAAAACCTCGCTACCACCGACCCGTTGACCGGGCTGGCCAATCGCCGGCACTTTATTCAGGAGGCCCAGCGCCGGATGACGCTGATGCGCCCGACCCAGCAAATCGGGATCGCCCTGATCGATCTCGATCACTTCAAGCGCATCAATGACTTGTATGGCCATGCCGCAGGAGATCAGGTGCTGCAGGGGTTTGCCACGCTGGCCAACTCTACCCTGCGCGACGGCGACCTGATTGCCCGCTTTGGCGGAGAAGAGTTTGTATTGCTGCTCGGCAATGCCAACGAGAACGCGCTGTTTCAATGCGTAGAGCGACTGCGGCTGCGTTTTGCTGAACAGGTATTTGATGGCCTGCCCGAAGGCGTACACTGTACCTTCTCCGCTGGTCTGGCCCTGCTGCAGCCGGAGGACGATTTCGAGGTCTGCCTGAACGACGCCGACCAGGCGCTCTACCTGGCCAAAAACAGCGGGCGCAACCGCAGCGAGATGCACCAGCCGAGCTATGCCTGATATTCAGATCAAGGACCGCCACCTGCAGGTTGCTAGCGGCAGCAACCTGCTCGATGCCCTGCGTCAGGCCGATCTGCCGATCAACTGGTCATGCCGTGCCGGCCAATGCCACAGCTGCCTGGTCCAGAACCGAGGCTTCGCCGACTTGAGCGCCGCCCAGCGGGGCCTGTCACCCGAGCAACAGGCAGACGGCTGGCTGCTGGCCTGCCAGTGCCGCGTCGAACAGGACTTGCAACTGCACCTGCACGACCCCACCCGCGATAGCCTGCCGGCGACCATCGAACGGCTGGAAGCGCTACCCGGCATGGTCATCCGTCTGCGACTGCGGCCGGCCCGGGTCATGCGCTATAAGGCGGGCCAGCATCTGGTTATCTGGCTCACGCCACAACTGGCGCGCACCTTCTCACTGGCCAGCCTGCCCGGCGAGCCGCTGCTGGAATTTCATCTGCAGGATCGCGAAGACAGCACCTTTTGCCGCGCCCTGCGCAAGCTGCCGCTTGGCACCACCTGCCACATCGGCGCACCCGCCGGCCATCTCAACTACGACCCAGCCTGGCACGACCAACCACTATTGCTGCTGTCGGCTGGCACCGGACTCGCGCCGCTGCAGGCAATCGCCCGCAGCGCCCTTGCCGCAGGGCACAGTGCGCCAATCGAGCTTTGGCACTGGCAGGCCCATGGCGAGCCCTGCTACCTGCAGTCTGCGCTGGAGGCATTGGCAGAGCAGCACCCTCAACTCCAATTGCAGTTACGACCACGCAGTGAACTAGACACAGATCTGGGCCGACTCAAATCCCCGGGGCGCGGTGCACTGGCGCTGATCTGCGGCTCGCCAACCTTTATCGAGCTGCTGCGCAAACCTCTGTTCATGGCCGGGTTGGCCGGTCGCCAGATTCTCGACGAGGCCTTCCTCAGCCGCAGCAACTAAACGCAACGCGCAATATTGCGTTTATGGGCCTGCATTCGTAAGACACAGGGTTGTGGGTTGGCTACCCAAAGCATGCGAATATGCCCTCCACCCCAATTACCCGAGCAATAAGTGGAGTACACCGTGAGCGAACACCTGCTGATCGACCGCAGCGAGGGCGTGCTGACCCTGACGCTGAATCGCGCCGACAAGAAAAATGCCCTGACCCGTGACATGTATGGCGTCATGGGCGAGGCCATCAACGCCGCGCAAGACGACGCCAGTATTCGCGCCGTCGTCATCCAGGGCAGCACCGAGTGCTTCACCAGCGGTAACGACGTTGCAGACTTCATCAACAACGAACGTAGCGGCACCGACAGCCCGGTGTACATCTTTCTCAAGGCCATCTGCCACGCCAGCAAACCGCTGATTGCTGCGGTCAATGGCCCGGCGGTCGGTATCGGCACCACCATGCTGCTGCACTGCGACCTGATTTACGCCGCCGAGAACGCTCGCCTGAAAATGCCATTCGTCAATCTGGGGCTATGCCCGGAAGCCGGCTCCAGCTTCCTGCTACCGCGCCTGCTTGGCCATCCTCGCGCGGCCGAGTTGCTGCTGCTCGGTGAAGAAATCAGTGGCACCCGCGCGGCCGAGATTGGCCTGGTCAACCAAGCGCTGCCGGCTGGTGAGACGGTGCTGCAGGCCGCTCGCAAGGCTGCACTGCGTATCGCCGAGCAACCGCCCGGATCGGTCCGTTTGACCAAGCAACTGATCCGCGCCGGTATCAGCCGCACCGCCGATGAGGTCATGGAAACCGAAGGTCAACACTTTGCCCAGCTACTGGGCGGTGCCGAGGCCAAGGAAGCCCTCACGGCGTTTATGGAGAAGCGTAAGCCGGTGTTTGCCTGATTTACCCCGCCACCGGCCTCCCCTGGGGGCCGGTGCAGGCTGTTTACCTAACGCGGAATGCCGAACAGCCACATCACTGATCGATTGATCTGCCCCCAGAAGCGAATTTTGAAGCGATGCCACAGCGCCAGTTGGCGCCAGCCAGCCAGCGTCCAGAGATCGCTTTCGGCAAAGTCCTGCTCGAAGCTTTCGGCCACCGCCTGCACCAGATCAGGGTCAACCGCCTGCTGGTTGGCTTCCAGGTTCCAGTGCAACGTCCAATGATCAAAGTTGCAGGAACCGAGCGACACCCAGTCATCGACCAGCGCCGTTTTCAGGTGGGTAAAGCGTGGCTGGTACTCATAGATGCGCACCCCTGCCTTGAGCAGTCTGGTGTAAAAGCGCTGACCGGCGTAGCGCACAGGCGGATGATCAATGGTCATGCCGCACAGCAGTAAACGTACATCAACGCCGCGCTTGGCAGCCCGCGCCAATGCCCGGCGAATCCGCCAGGAAGGCAAAAAATACGGTGTTGCCAGCCAGACCCGCTGTTCCGCTCGGCGCAGCGCGGCCAGCAGTGATACAACGACCTCCTTCTGCTCGCGCGCACCAATGTAGGAAACACGGCCATGCCCAGACCCGCCATCGGGCACCGGTGGAACATGCACCCGCCGGACGGCTGACAGACCGCGATTCTCACGTTGCCCACCCTGCTGCCACATACGCTCAAACAGGTCCGCCCAGTCTTCGACTACCGGCCCCTCAACTTCGAGCATCTGCTCGTGCCAGGGCGTTCTTCCGGTTTCAGGGTCAAGCTGGCAGAACGGATCGGTGATGCCGGAGCCGCCGACGTAAGCCAGGCGGTCATCGATAATGAACAGCTTGCGGTGATCACGATGAAAAAGGCGGTGCCCGCTGAACAGGCTGGAAGGATTGTAGAACTGCAGCTCAACACCCATCTGCTCCAGTTCGCGCCGCTCACTGCGGCTCAAGCCATCGGTGCCGATGGCATCCAGCAGACAGCGCACCCGCACACCCCGCTGGCGCACGCGCTGCAACACATCCAGCCACTGTCGGGTGCTGCGGCCGGAATCCACCAGATACAACTCAATATCAATGCGCTCAATCGCCTGATCAAGCGCAGCAAGAATGCGCGGGAAGAAATTGTCGCCGTCAATCAGCAACTCGAACCGGTTGCCGGTCCGCCATTGGTACACCCGCGCAGTCATGTCTCTCCCTGTCTTACGAGGGAATGCGGTAATCCTCCTGCGTCAGCAGATCGAGACCGCACTCCAGATTACTGATCCAGTCGAGGAACGCAGAGATGGTAACCGGATCGCCGAACGGACGCCCATGCTGCGGCACAATCATCTTCGGCTTCAACTGCCGAACCATATTGGCCCACAGGCGGCAAGCCTTGTTGCCCGCCATGTAACGCCGATGAAACCCTTCCATCGTGTTCTTGTGAGTGGCGAAGTCGGTCACAGGTTCCGCGTCATCCACCATCGAGGCTCCCATATCACCGGAGAACAAGATGCCACTGACCGGATCATAGAAGTGCAGGTTGCCCACCGAATGCAGGAAGTGAGCAGGCAGTACCTTGATGACGCTCTGCCCCAGTGCCACGTCCATGCCGCGATCGGGCACGGCGATCATCCGCTCGGTGGTCGTCATGCCGGTGTGCTTGGTCAGAAAGCCCGCACTCAAGTGCGGTAAAAAGCGCGCCCACAGTTTGGAGCAGACCACGCGGCAATTGGTGTGCAGGAACCACTTGTCCAGCGAAGCGATGATGTCCGGATCCTGGTGCGAGGCAAACACATAGGTCAACTCACGCAGCGGTATGTAACGGCTGACAGCCATCGACAGCGGGGTGTACGTAAGGTCCCCACCCGGATCAAGCAACGCGTGCTGATCATGATCAATGATCAGGAACTGGTTGGACTGCACGCCATCCCCAGTAACCAGTTGGTCGAAGCAGAGCACCTGATGCGAACCGTTATCGAACAATACTCTGGGCGGACTCGCCATAGACAATCACCTTAACCTGCATTGGAGAGAGAATGTTCAGAGTGTATACGCCGACCGCCTGTCCGCCAGTGACCTGCATCAAGAGAAGCGACCGTCACATGATCGTCATCCGTTCTTCACAACTCTGACACTGCAACGCCATAGCCTCAGCCTGAACATCACTGAAGATGCCCAGACGGAGGTGTCCATGACAGATGCAGCCCTTGCTATTGAAGAATCCGGCAACCGTTGTCTGACGGTTGAACTGGCCACAGACCCAACCAGCCTGCGTGCTGCCCAGGCATTGCGCTACCGCGTGTTTGGCGAAGAGTGCGGAGCCAACCTGCACGGTGCCGAACAAGGCCTGGACCAGGACCACTACGATCTGCACTGCGAACACCTGATCGTCCGCGATCAGCGGACCGGAGAGGTGGTCGCCACTACCCGTATCCTCGACAGCGAGCGCGCCCGCAGCGCCGGCGGCTTCTATAGCGAGAGCGAGTTCCAGCTGGTCGGCCTGACCGACCTGCGCGGCGACGTCATGGAAATCGGCCGCACCTGCGTGCACGCCGACTATCGCAATGGCGCTACCATCTCGGTACTCTGGTCCGGCCTCGCGCAGCTAATGAACGAACGTCACTACAGCTACCTGATGGGCTGTGCCAGCATCGAAATGCAGGACGGCGGCATTCAGGCTCACGCCATCATGCAGCGGCTGCGCAGCCGCTACCTGTGCCGCGAGTTCCTCAACGCGATTCCTCGCCTGCCTCTGCCGGAACGGTCTCTGCCGGACAACGTGACAGCCCAGCTGCCACCGCTGCTCAAGGCCTATATGCGTCTGGGTGCCAAGATCTGCGGCGAGCCTTGCTGGGATCCTGAGTTCAACTGCGCGGACGTGTTCATTCTGTTGCGCCGCGAACAGCTGTGCCCGCGCTACGCCCGTCACTTCAAGGCGAGCTGAGCATGACTGGCCGCTCGGTAAGCACGCCCCGCCGGGTCGTGCGCCTGATTGCAGTGATTGGCTGGATTGGTTGCGGGCTGCTACTGGTCTGCTGGGTTCAGCTGATGCAATGGCTGCAACCCGCGCGAGTCGACCGTCAGCGACAGAAGTTGACTCGCTGGTGGATGCGCAACCTGATTCGCATTTTGCCGTTGCAAATTTGCGTTACCGGGGCTCCAGTTTCAGGCACCGCCCTGTGGGTCAGCAACCACGTTTCGTGGCTGGATATTGTGGTACTCGGCGCGCAGGCCCCGGTGCACTTCCTATCCAAGGCAGAGGTACGCAACTGGCCGGTTATTGGCTGGTTGGCAAGCGCTGCAGGTACCTGCTTCATTCAGCGCGGCCAGGGCACTTCAAGCACGATTCAGGATCAGTTGAGCGGTATTCTGGCGGCCGATCGCAGCCTGGTAATCTTCGCCGAGGGCACCACCACCGCCGGCGACCGGGTACGCACCTTCCACGGCCGCCTGCTGGCCGCCGCCATTGAGTCCCAGGTGCCAACCCAGCCGGTCGCCGTCGCGTATCGCCAAGCTGGCGCGCGCGACACCGTTGCCCCCTTCATCGACGACGACGAGTTTTCACAGCACCTCTGGCGTCTGCTGGGCTCCCGGGACATCAATGTGGATATTCACTTCCTGCCAGTACTCGACAGCACCAGCCTGAACCGCAACCAGCTCGCGCGCAGTGCGCACGCGTCGGTCTGTCAGGCGCTGGAGCTTGAAGGCGGCAAGATCGAGAGCGAGGCAGCCGAGGTCAAGGCAGCAGCCTGACCCTCGGCGTAGCGCTGCAGCTCGGGCATGAATGCGAGAAAGTCGGCTTCGAACGCCTCGTAGGCCGCTTCCAGTTCAGCCACCCCGCCCGGCAACGGGTTCTCGCGCCGCAACCGCCGCGCCATGTTGTCGACCGCCCGGTGCAGGTGGGTCAGCTCGGCATAACTGCTTAACCAGTCCTGCTCACTCATGTAGCGCACCACCGTCCAGGCGCGTTCGGGCATCCATTCGCGCTGCGCCCGGAGCTGCCGGTAGACATCCTGGGTGAAGTCCTCCAGCTGCCGATCAGCAAAGCGTGACCAGTGCCGTGCCAGCAGGTGATCGTAGAACATGTCGACCAGAATCCCGGCAAAACGCCGGCGTTCGCTACTCACCCTAGCCTTGCTTTGCAGCACCAGCGGATGAGCATCGGTGAAGCTGTCGATTCGCCGGTGCAGAACGATCCCCTCACGTACCGGCTCCGGCAGGTCAAGCCGCTGCACCGGCCCCTTGACGAAGTCGCCCAGCATGCTGCCCAGCGCCTGTTCAGGCGATTGCGACCCCAGCAGCAGGTGCGCGAGAAAGTTCATCAGTTGCCTTCAACCTGCGCGTGCAGCGCGGCAACCTGACTCTGCAGCGTATTCAGGCTACGGTTGGTCTGCAGACGGAAACTGTCGATTGCCTGCAGCGCCTGGTCGTTGGCTGCCTGACGACGATCCAGCTCCGCGCGCATGGCCTGAACGGCCTGCTGCACGGCCTCATTATTGCCTTTGTTCTGCAGCGCGGTGAGCCCCTGCTTGAGCTCGTCAAGCTGCTCGGCCTGCTGGCCCAATTGCAACTGAACCACCGAGAGAGTCCCAAGCTGCGTCTGCATCTGCTGCAGCGCCTTATCGGCGTCGGCAAATTGCTGTTGCAATGCTGCCAAACTATCGGAGCGCTTCTTGCCGTCCTCCTGCAGCGCCATAGTGCTTTCCTGCAACGCCGCAATGGCCGTCTGTTGTGTCGTTGCCTGCTCGCTACTGCGCTGATCTGCCTGCTGTAGTGCTGCCAGCTGCTGCCTGTACTCCCCCTGCTCCTTGCGCACAGCCTGCAACATGTCCTCGATGCGCTCCAGTTGCGCCTTGCGGTCCTGCTCTGCAGCACCGAGGGAGTCTTCGGTGGCGGACACTTTGCCGGTTATATCCTGAATGCGCCCAGAGGCTTCTTCACTGATCCGGGCAAAGCTGTTCTGGGTTGCAACCAGTTGCTGACGCAGCAGGCTCTGCTGCTGATGGGTCCAATAGCCCAGGCCCAGCAAAGCGACCGTCAATGCAGCGCACAGGGCCCACAGCAGGCCGTTGCCAGAGGCCGCAGCACGTTCCGGAACATCTGCACGCAGACCGCTGGCGCGCGGCGGAACATTTGCCGTCGACCGATCACCCAGATCGTTATCACGACTGGCACTGATGCTTGGCAGCTCACCCAACTCCGGTTCCTTCATCTCACCCTCTCACGACAAAAACCCTGAAACCCTTGCGCCAGAGCAGTGCAACCCTGCACCAGCAGACTGCACAAAGCGCGAAGAAAACACCTGACTCGGCGCTTTGACCGGCGCAAAACGCGATGTATCCGCCAACAAGCGCATATTGGTACATATTCTGCTTGCGGAATACCGACTTGGCTATAACACCTTACTCAGCCAATCACCTAAGGGGGTATGAGCATGATTGCAGATGCACAGTTCAACCGCGCCACCCTGGATTGCATGACCGCACTGCGCCGGCAGATTAAACGCACGTTGGGCGTGACCATCCGTCTTGGCGATCCGGACGCCGTGGAAAGCATGATCGGGCTGAGCCGCGACAGCAGCTCGGCTGAAATTCGCGAACTTGGTTCTCGCTTGGCAGACATGGTTAAACCAGACCATGATGACGGGCCTTCGCCGCTGGCACAGGGAGCCATCGCCTCACGGCAGTTCCAGCACCGCCAAGAGAACATCGCCAGGCTGGAAGCCGAGTCGGAAGCAGGCGAAGCCCCTGCCGGCAGCGTGCGCATCTATCGAGGCCAGGTCATCCGCGGCTGACCCGCAGCCAGGCTGCCGCGCACTGGTACAAGCCCGCTCAAGCCATTACTCTGATTGCTCCCCGTAACTCAGGAGCAAGTGCATGCGGCAATGGATGATCTATGGTGCCAATGGTTATACCGGCAAGCTACTGGCCAGGGCCGCCGCGGAGCGGGGTTTGCAACCCGTTCTCGCCGGTCGCAATCGCTCGGCCGTCGCCGCGCTGGCCGCAGAACTCAGCTTGCCGCACCGCTGCTTCGACCTGAGCCAGCCAGAGCAGGTACGTGAAAACCTGCAGGGCATGCAGGTGGTGCTGCACTGCGCAGGCCCCTTTTCCGCCACCAGCCAGCCGCTGATAGACGCCTGCCTGACAACAGGCTGCCATTATCTGGACATCACCGGCGAGATCGACGTCTTTGTCGCTGCACAGAGCCGGCAAGCCGAGGCCGAACAGGCCGGCATCGTCATCTGTCCGGGCGTCGGCTTCGACGTGATACCGACAGACTGCATCGCCGCCCGGCTGAAACTGGCACTGCATGATGCTGACCGCCTGGCGCTGGGGTTCGACACCGTCAGTTCGCTGTCTCCCGGCACCGCCAGAACCTCAGTTGAAGGCCTCAAATACGGTGGTCGCATTCGCAAGGATGACCGCATCCAGACCGTGCCGCTGGCCTACCAAAGTCGCGAGATCGATTTCGGCAACGGCACCAAGCACGCGGTTACCATTCCCTGGGGGGACATTGCCACAGCCTGGTTCACCACCGGCATTGACGACATCGAAGTTTTCCTGCCAATGGCACCCAGCGCGGCGGCACGCCTGAGACGGCTGGACCGGTTTCGGCCACTCCTCGGGCTGGCGCCGGTACAGGCACTGTTGAAATACCTGGTCGCCCGCCGCATCCATGGTCCGGATCTGCATCAGCGCGAAGCCGCACGCTGCTATGTTTGGGGCGAGGCGCAGAATCGCGCGGGCAAGAAGATCGTGGCGCGGATCGAAACCGCCAATGCCTACGATGTAACGGTAGAAGGTGCGCTGTACGCCGTCAGTTTCCTGCTAGAAAACGAGCCAGCACCCGGCTACTACACCCCTTCCCGACTGCTGGGCCCGGACTGTATTGAGCAGTTGCCGGGGTCAGGCGCAATGCACATCGAGTGATACCGTCAGCCTTGCACGTCAGCCGCCAACAACGCCGGCGCCCGACGTGCTAGCTCCGCGGTCAGGCCTTCCAGCAACTGACCGCCGGTACGCCAGTAATGCCAGTACAGCGGCACCGGCTGTGACCAGCCGGGCAAGAGCTCACACAGCTGCCCGCTGCGCAACTCCGCAGTAACCTGCAGTGCCGGGACCATCCCCCAGCCCACGCCGGCTTGCAGCATGCGCACAAACCCTTCCGATGACGGGCACAGGTGGTAATCAAAGTCCCCCTCCACCCCAAGCTGGCGAATAAACCGGTGCTGCAACTGATCATCCGGCCCGAACACCACCGCCGGAACCTTCCGCACATCGGCACTCCCCAGTCCGCTCGGGAAATGGCGCGCGACAAATGCCGGACTGGCGACGGCCAAATAGCGCATTTCACCCAGCAGCATACTGCGAGCGCCGGCCACCGGCTGCTCGACAGCGCACAGACAAGCAGCCACCTCGCCGCTGCGCATGCGCCTCAGCCCAACATCCTGATCTTCCAACTGCTGGTCCAGCAGCACACGTTCACGCTCGCACCAGGGCGCAACCGCCGCTGCCCACCAGGTAGCCAAACTATCGGCGTTAAGCGCCACCCGCAGCCGCGTGCGACCTGCATCACTGTCAATCTGCGGCAGGTCGTGACGCAGGTCGCGCTCCAGCAACCGCACCTGCTGTACATGATTCAGCAAGCGCTGTCCCGCGGCGGTCGCCTGCGGGGGCGATGCCCGCACCAGCACCGGCGCGCCGAGCCGCGCCTCCAGCAGTTTGATGCGCTGCGAGATCGCTGATTGCGACAACCCAAGCAGATTGGCCGCCCGCTCGAAGCCACCCTGCTCGACAACAGCTGCCAAAGCAGCCAATAGCTTGTAATCCAGCATCATTACTTTCTCTAATATGATATCAGCATTATTGCTTTTTCTAATTTCAAAATCTAACGCACACTGGCGCCGTTTTCACTCGGAGCCCGTCCATGCCCAGCATTTTCTCCAGTTACATTCACGGTCTGGTCGCCGCCGCAGGCTTGATCATGGCCATCGGCGCACAAAATGCGTTCGTCCTTGCCCAGGGCCTGCGCCGAGAGCATCACATCAGCGTTGCCCTGATCTGCATGAGCTGCGACGCAGTCCTGATCCTCGCCGGCACCTTCGGCCTCGCCGCCTTGCTGCAGACTCACCCGCTGGCAATGGAAATCACCCGCTGGGGCGGTGTCCTGTTTCTCACCGTTTACGCCTTGCAGGCGCTCTGGCGCTCCGTCTCGCCGCGCGGGCTTGAAGCAATGCGTGCGCCAGCGCGCTCGCGCCATGCTGTACTGCTGACCACGCTGGCGGTCACGCTGCTCAACCCTCATGTCTATCTCGACACTATGGTGTTGATCGGCAGCCTGGCCGCGCAACACCGACTCCCTCTGGTGTTTGCACTCGGCGCGACAACGGCATCAATCCTCTGGTTCACCCTGCTGGCGCTAGGGTCTGCCCGTATGGCGCCCGTGCTAAAACGCCCTCTGACCTGGCGCTGCATCGACCTCGCAGTTGCGGCAATGATGCTGACAGTCGCCTGGTCGCTGGCCAAACCCGCACTGCAGACCCTCTGGCAAGCCTAAAACCACATGGAAGGTGCGTGGATAGCCGCACACACAGGTGCTATGATCGGGGCTTCCCGATCGCAAGACGGGCAGCGCCCGGCGGAGCGAGTATCAGCTGCCGACAAGAAGGCGTAGACGGTTCGCCGCCAGGCTCAGTTCAAGCCGCGGCCGGCTGTCGAGACAAACGACACGATCGTTTCCGGAACGTGATACCTGACGATGGAGATAAACCATGGCTTTTGAATTACCCGCACTCCCTTACGAAAAGAACGCACTGGAACCGCACATCTCTGCAGAGACCCTGGAATACCACCACGGCAAGCATCACAACACCTACGTTGTGAACCTGAACAACATGGTTCCGGGCACCGAGTACGAAGGCAAGAGCCTGGAAGAGATCATCAAGACTTCCAGCGGCGGCGTCTTCAACAACGCAGCACAAATCTGGAACCACACCTTCTACTGGAACTGCCTGAGCCCGAACGGCGGCGGTGAGCCGACCGGCGAGCTGGCCGAAGCCATCAACAAGGCATTTGGCTCTTTCGCAGCATTCAAAGAAGAGTTCAGCAAAGTCTCCATCGGCACCTTCGGTTCTGGCTGGGGCTGGCTGGTCAAGAAAGCTGACGGCTCCCTGGCACTGGCCAGCACCATCGGCGCCGGCTGCCCGCTGACCAGCGGCGACACCCCGCTGCTGACCTGCGACGTTTGGGAACACGCCTACTACATCGACTACCGCAATGCGCGTCCGAAGTACGTAGAAGCGTTCTGGAACCTGGTCAACTGGGACTTCGTAGCGAAAAACTTCGCTGCCTGATCCTGCCTGACTCTGCGTTATCCACAACACCCTGCCTCGGCAGGGTGTTGTGCTTTTGGTGATTGCAAAATGATTGCACTTTGACCTCGTCCACTGGATTATCGATACTCAGAAGCTGGCACGCCGAATATTGTGCGCGTCGGAGTCTTGCGCAGGCGCGGGAATTGACTGCATGATGGCCTAATAGCGCAATCCATCGGGATAAGGAATAAGAAGACGTTGAAGCTCGAGCGCCGGCACAGTCTATCCATAAAACTGCTCCGCCTGGTGCTGCTCTGGGCGCTGCTGGTGGGCTTGGTACTGAGCCTTGGGCAGATCGCTTTCGACTTGCGCAAGGAGCGCCGGGAGATTGATCGCACCGCAGAGCAGATCCTTGCGATGTCGCAGGATCCAGCCACCCAGGCAGTCTACAGCCTGGATCGCGAAATGGCGTTGCAGGTCATCGGTGGCCTGTTCGAACATCCCGCAGTGCGCTTTGCTTCCATCGGTCACCCTGACGAAACCCAACTGGCCAGCCGTGAACGGCCGCTGGTCGACAGCCCACTGCGCAAGGTCACAGACTGGCTATTTGGCGTAGAACAACACTACAGCATCGGCCTGTTTGGCCGCGAACCCTACAACGAGTACTACGGCGACCTGCGCATCGTCCTCGATACCGCCCCCTACGGCGAAGACTTCCTGCAGAGCTCATTGATCATCCTTGTCTCCGGCACCCTGCGCGCCGTTGCTATGGCACTGGCACTGTACCTGCTCTATCACCTGCTGCTGACCAAACCACTGGCCGGCATTATTGACCGCATCAGTGACATCAATCCCGACCACCCCGGGAAGATGCATATCCCCATGTTGCCAGGCCAGGAAAAGAACGAGCTTGGCCTGTGGATCAACAAGGCCAACGAGTTGCTTGAATCCATCGAGCGCAACAGCAATCGCCGGCGCGAAGCTGAAGCCAACCTGCTGCATATGGCCCAGCACGATCATCTGACCGGCCTGCCAAATCGAAGCATGCTGCAGGAACAACTCGGCCGAATTCTCAGCGACGCAGGCCGGCGCCAACGCGGTGTTGCCGTGCTCTGCTGCGGTCTGGACGATTTCAAAGAAATCAACGAGCAATTCAGCTACCAGTCCGGCGATAGCCTGCTGGTCACCGTCGCGGACCGCCTGCGCGCCAACAGCGGCCGGCTCGGCAGCCTCGCACGGCTGGGTGGCGACCAGTTCGCCCTGGTTCAGACCGGCGTCAGTGAGCCATACGAGGCTGCCGAACTGGCTCAGACCATCCTTGATGATCTGGGCCGACCGTTCGACATTGGTGAACACACCGTCAGCCTGCGCGCGACCATTGGCATCACCCTGTTTCCGGACGACGGCGATAACGCGGAGAAGCTGCTGCAGAAGGCCGAACAGACGATGATGCTGGCCAAGGCACGCTCACGGAATCGCTACCAGTTTTACATTGCCAGTCTGGACAGCGAGATGCGCGTGCGCCGCGAGCTCGACAAGGAGCTACGCGGCGCACTGGAACGCAACGAATTTCACCTCGTCTACCAACCGCAAATTGCGTTTGACGATCACCGCGTGGTCGGCGTGGAGGCGCTGCTGCGCTGGCACCACCCGGAACGCGGACTGGTGCCACCAGACCTGTTCATTCCGCTGGCGGAGCAGAACGGCAGCATCATCGAAATTGGCGAGTGGGTGCTGGATCAGTCCTGCCGCCAACTGCGTCTCTGGCACGACAGCGGGATGACCGAGCTACGCATGGCCGTCAACCTGTCGACCGTGCAGTTGCACCACAGTGAGCTTTCCCGGGTGGTCACCAACCTAATCCAGCGCTACAAGCTGCCAGCACGCTGTCTCGAGATGGAGGTCACCGAAACCGGCCTGATGGAAGACATAGCCGCTGCCGCAGGCCACCTAAACAGCCTGAAGAAAGCGGGCGTACAGATTGCCATTGACGATTTCGGTACTGGCTACTCATCGCTGAGCTACCTGCGCGGGCTACCGCTGGACAAGATCAAGATTGATCGCAGCTTCGTTCAGGATGTGCTGGTCGACGAAGACGACGCGACCATCGTCCGCGCGATCATCCAACTTGGCCGCAGTCTCAACATGGAAGTCATTGCCGAAGGAGTGGAATCGGCTGAGCAGGAAGCCTACATCATTGCTCAGGGATGCAATGAGGGGCAGGGCTACTACTACAGCCGCCCGCTCTCTGCCACAGCGTTCACCGACTGGCTGCACAGCTACAACCATGCAACTGAAAAGGGCCGGCGCTCGGAATTGGGCTGAACCTCAGCCGACCCAGAACCAGCAGGCCAGCGGTGCGCTGATCACCAGACCCACCAGCCCCAAAAACGCGCCTCGGCGCAGACGCTTGGCCAGGTCTTCCTCATGATGATCAGACAGGATAAAGGGCAAACCACGCCGTGGCGGCTTGCCGAGAGCGTGTACGAGTGGGCGCTGACCGTCGACCCTCGCTAACCGCCCCGCCTCACCATCAGCAGCCTGGCGAACCCGCTCCCACTCCTGCATATCGAGTTCACCGTCACCATTACGATCAAAGCGGGTAAGCAGATCATCGTAATCAGCTTTCCAGCCGCTGATCACCTGCCGCGCTGCCGCTTGGCGGTCAAACTCATCGCGACCACCACCACGACTTTCGAACCAGCCGAGCGCATAAAGCAGCTCGCCCTCCGCAAACCACTCCTCGGTATAGCGGTAGCGCTTGCGAATTAACGTCGCCAGCAATCCCTTCTTCACTGAACTGCCAGCCGGCCAGCGCTGGCTACCCTCCCAGCGCCGACAGTGACGCGGGTGCACCTCGGCTCCACTGGGCATGACCCAGCAACTCCCGGTGTCGTCACGCAGCAGAAACGGGCGATCTGAGCTGCCTTGCTCGACAGTGTGCCAGTTGTTGTTCTTACCGCTGCGTCGATACTCCTCGACGCGAAACCGATACCACAGACAGTCGATCTCGCCGAGCGGCGAGATGAGCTGTGTATGCCCTCCAGCATCAAGCGTACCCTGCAGTTCGACCAGCCCCTGGGCCGCCGAGCGTACCTTTGAGGTTGGGGTGTCCTCTAGCCACCGCGCGCGCCGCAGGCGCGTCAGCATGAAATACAGACAGGCCAGCGCGACGGCGGTAATGATTGAGCTGAGCAGGTAGTAGTTGGCCGGCGACAGCAACAGGACGCCGTGCACATCAATCATGAAAACAGGGCCCTAATGTCGACATCGGCCTTTTCTTCAGCGGTAAATTGCAGCAGTTCGGCCGACTTGAAACCGAATAGCCGAGCCAGCAGCACCTCGGGGAACTGTTCGATACGGACATTATTGATGTTCACCGCAGCGTTATACAGCTCGCGCCGGTCGGCGATTCCGCTTTCCAACCCGGTGATTCGTTCCTGCAAATGCTGAAATGACTCGCTCGCCTTCAGGTCAGGATAATTTTCGGCCAGTGCAAACAACTGCCCCAGCCCCGCCCGAAGGGCGCTTTCCGCACGACCGACACCTTTCACGTCAGATTCTGCGCGCGCTGCGGCAACCGCCCCCCTGGCTGCAATTACTCGCTCCAGGGTCTGGGTTTCGTGCTGCATGTAACGACGACAGGCTTCGACCAGCTTGGGCAGCTCGTCATGACGCTGCCGCAGCAGGACATCAATATTGGACCAGGCCTGACTGACCGCGTGTTTCACACTCACCAACTGGTTGTACAGCATGATCGCGTACAACAGCACAACACCCAGCACGACCAACACAATAACCGTTGTAAGTTCCATTACCTGCTCTCCTGTTCCATTGATCCCGCCTGACCACTGCACGTTACCGTGCGAACCCGCCACGTTCAGACACACCCGCTCGCCCAAGTCCCTGGCAGACTCAAGGGGTCACTATAAAGAGATTAAAAAAAAGCCGCCACGCGCAAAAGGCTGACGGCTTTCAGGTCACCGAATGGCGACACGTTGTGGTGGTTACTGAAAGAGCGACTCTCCGGTCAGGCCATGCTGCTCGAGAATATCGCGCAAACGCTTGAGCGCCTCGACCTGGATCTGTCGTACACGCTCGCGGGTGAGACCGATCTCGCGCCCGACTTCCTCCAGCGTGCTGCTCTCGTGGCCACGCAAACCAAACCGCCGCGTGACCACTTCGCACTGCTTTTCCGTCAACTCTCCAAGCCACTGGTCAATGCTGGCGTTGAGGTCATCATCCTGCAGCAGATCACACGGGTCCGAGCCCTGTTCATCCGTGAGGGTGTCAAGCAGCGTCTTGTCCGAGTCAGGGCCAAGTGACATGTCGACCGAAGCGACCCGCTCGTTCAGACCCAGCATGCGTTTAACGTCTTCGACCGGCTTGTCCAGCAACTGGGCAATTTCTTCCGGCGAGGGCTCATGGTCGAGCTTCTGAGTCAGCTCACGGGCGGCCCGCAGATAGATATTCAGTTCCTTGACCACATGAATCGGCAGACGAATCGTCCGCGTCTGATTCATGATTGCCCGCTCAATAGTCTGGCGAATCCACCAGGTCGCATAGGTCGAGAAACGAAAGCCACGTTCCGGGTCAAACTTTTCCACCGCCCGAATCAAGCCGAGGTTACCTTCCTCGATCAGGTCGAGTAGTGTGAGCCCCCGGTTGACGTAACGCCGGGCGATCTTGACGACCAATCGCAGATTGCTTTCGATCATGCGTTTGCGCCCTGCCGGATCCCCCTTTTGCGCCAAGCGGGCAAAATGGACTTCCTCTTCAGGGGTCAACAGGGGAGAAAAACCGATTTCGTTGAGATACAGCTGCGTGGCGTCAAGCTGTTTGGTGAAGTCGAACGCATTCTCGCGTCGATGGTTGCGCGGAGTAATCCGCTTGTTATCTACGGACACAGGCATCTCGTTCACCTCCTCATCATCCATGATGGTGCTGTCTTGCGACGTGCTGTCCAGCGATATGACCTGCTCTGGCTGTTTCTTATTTTTTACTGCCATATGCGTGCCCCAATTCCAGTAAAACGCGGCAACGACACAGCCCATCAAATCACACCCCATTATGGGCAGTGCGTCCCTACTGACTGTTGCGATGCAACAGATCAGTCACGTTCTCACAGACTGCCCGCAGAACGTGACAAACCCATGGCACCGCAACCAACACCTTACCATCAAGACCGGGGCAAATACGCCAACGGGTCTACAGGTTGACCCTTGCGCCGGATCTCGAAATGCAGCTTCACCCGATCAGTACCGCTACTACCCATTTCGGCAATGACCTGTCCAACCTTGACCTGATCACCTTCTTCAACCAGCAAACGGCTGTTGTGCGCATAGGCGCTCAGGTAGGTCTCGTTATGCTTGATGATGATCATATCGCCATAACCGATGAGACCTCGTCCAGCATAGACTACTGCTCCATCAGCAGCTGCTTTCACAGGCTCACCCAATTGTCCGGCAATATCAATCCCTTTATTCAAACTCCCGTTTGACTGGAAGCGCGCCAGCAATTGTCCACGTGCAGGCCAACTCCAGCCGGAAGCACTGACTGGCGTAGAAGAGCTGCCTGCAGACCGTGTCGCAGACGGGGCTGCCGTCGCGCTTGCAGTACTGGCAGTGCTGCCTGAACGCGGCGTGCTGGTGGTCGCGGGGGTGCTGGGTACAGCAGTGGATCTGGGGGTTGATGAGGTGCTGGAAGCCGCTGGCGTGGAAACGGTCGGCGAAGACGCAACGACAGGCGCACGGGAGGCGGCGCGACGTCCCAGACTGATACGCTGACCCGGGTAGATGGTATAGGGCGCGCGCAAGTTGTTATTACTGGCCAGAGCCTTCCAGTCCCAGCCATAGCGGAACGCAATCTGATACAGCGTCTCGCCCCGCTGAACGGTGTGATAGCCGGTCGTCACCGCCTGCGCGCGCATGCCGCCACGGCCGCGCTCGTCGATGGGAACGGTGCCGGAAGGCCCTGCACATGCGGCAAGCAGCGCCGCCAATAACACTATACCGGCACGTTTTACCGGCTCAACGGCCCCATGCCCGCAACGCACACACAGCCCCATTCCTGGTTGGCTCCCGTTCAGTATCGCGTGTGGGGCTTGCGCGCAGCGCCTCTCAGGCTGCAGCGCGCCGTCCCCACCATTCTAATAACAACACTAATACCACGCCGAGCACCATCAACGCCAATCCGGCCTGCCAGAGCGATGGCTCACCGGTCAGCTCGGCGTACTGATGCGGCAGCAGGTTCATCTCCTGCAGCGGAACCTGCTCGCCATGGCTGTTGACCCGCCAAGTGAGTGTTTGTTTCCACGGCCAGACCTTGTTCAGTGAACCAACCAGCAATCCGGTCAAAAATGCCAGCGTAACACTGCGCGCATGGCGTAGCAGCCAGGACAATAAACGCGAAAAGCTCAGCAGTCCGGTCACGCAGCCCAGTGCGAACAGTCCGAGTAGGCCGAGATCGGCGCTTTTGACTGCGTGCAAAACACCGGAGTACAGGCCCAGCAACAAAAGAATAAAGCTGCCGGAAATACCGGGCAGGATCATTGCGCAGATCGCAATGCAACCGCCGAGAAAAACGTTCAGGGGAGTAACACTCAGCGCTAACGGCGAAGCAACGGTGATCAGGTAAGCAAATACCCCGCCAAGCACTGCCGCAACAACTGCAGCCGGATTCCAGCGGGGAATCTCGCGCCCAACCAGATAGACCGAGACCAGAATCAAACCAAAGAAAAACGACCACACCAGCAGGCCGTGATGCGCCAACAGGTAGGTAATCAGGCGTGCCAGAGTGGCAATGCTGCAGAGTATGCCCGCCAGTAGGGTAACCAGAAATGCGCCATCAACCGCCCGCCAGGTATCGGCAAACCGGCCGCGTAACAGCCATACCAACTTGTCCGGTGTGCAGGCCGCAATGGCCGCTAGCAGGCGATCGTAGATGCCGGAAATGAAGGCAATGGTGCCGCCCGACACCCCAGGCACAACGTCGGCGGCGCCCATGGCGACGCCACGGAGAAAGATAAAGAGGTATTCCTTCACGGAGGCGTCCTTGGGATGAGAATTCAGGAGTGAATGGCGCCAGCCAGCAGGGGCACGAAGCGCACCGGCTCGACCTGCTGATAGGTAAACTCGTCACCGTGGCGAATAACCAGCATCAGGTGCTGCTCGCGTTCACCGACCGGAATCACCAGGCGACCGCCGTCAGCCAACTGACCGAGCAGCTCACGCGGAATTTCAGCCGGCGCTGCAGTGACCAGAATGGCATCGTAGGGGCCGTACTGTGGCCAGCCCCAATTACCATCTGCATGACGGAAAACGACATTGCGCACGTCGATATCCCGGAGCACACGCTTGGCACGCTCCTGCAGCGGCAAAATCCGCTCAACGCTGAATACCCGCTCAACCACCTTGGCCAGAATGGCGGTCTGGTAACCGGAGCCGGTGCCGACCTCCATGACTTTGTCGAGCGGCCCGCCACCGAGCAGTAACTCGGTCATGCGGGCAACGATATAGGGTTGCGACAAGGTCTGGTTGTGGCCAATCGGCAACGCTGTGTCTTCGTAGGCTCGATGCGACAGCGCTTCATCCACAAACAGATGACGCGGCGTGCGACGCATCGCTTCGAGCACGTGCAGGTTACGAATACCCTCTTCAAATAACCGCTCAAGCAGCCGCTCACGGGTACGCTGCGAGGTCATGCCGATACCGGCACGGTAAAGGTCGTCATGTGCCATGCTCAGTCCAACCCGCCCAGCCAGCTCTCCAGGTGATCAAAGACCTCGTACAGTGTCTTGTCGACACGCAGCGGTGTCACCGACACATAGCCCTGCATGACGGCGTGAAAATCCGTTCCTTCGCCGCCGTCCTCGGCGTCACCGGCGACCGAGATCCAGTACCCCTCCTTGCCCCGCGGATCCACCCACTTGACCGGCTTGGCGGCGCGCGCGCGGTGGCCCAGACGGGTCAGACGAATGCCCTTGATCTGCTCCAGCGGCAGATTGGGAATATTGACGTTGAGCACCGTACGCGGCGGCAGATCGAGCTGATCATGCGCCTCGACCATCTTCCGGGCGAAGTAGGCGGCAGCCGGCAGGTTGTCGGTTTGCCGGCCGGTCAACGAAAACGCCATGGCCGGACGGGCCAGAAAGCGCCCCTCCAGCGCGGCAGCAACCGTACCGGAATAGAGCACGTCGTCACCCAGGTTGGCACCCAGGTTAATACCTGCGACCACCATGTCGATGCTGTCTTCATACAGCGCATTGAGGCCCAGGTGCACGCAGTCGGTCGGGGTTCCGTTGATACCAATAAAGCCGTTTTCCAGAGTGAAGGGCCGCAGCGGCCGGTCCAGACTCAGCGCGCTGCTCGCACCACTGCGGTCCTCTGCGGGAGCCACCACCACACAGTCGGCATAATCGGCCAGTGCACCGTGCAGGGCTTTGATACCCGGCGCCAGCACACCATCGTCGTTGGCAATCAGAATACGCATCAGTTTTCCGTTTCCAGCCCGCCACCGGGGGTACTGGAGAGTTCCAGCAGCTCATGCAGCAACGCCGTGGCGAAGCAGCCGGTAGGCAGGGTAAATTCCAGTTCGAGACAATCGGTGGACGGATAATGCCACGTAAGTCCCTGAATGGGGAGGCGTAAAATCCGCCTTGCCTGTTCCAGCCCGGCGCCCTCAAGCCAGGCGGCCAGTTCCGATTCGGCCGTCGCCACCTGCTGTTCCAGCCGTGCGATGGCGCCGCTACTGGCCAGGGCACCGGTACCCCACAGCGCGGCAGTCGGATGCAGGTCCAGCGCTGCCGGCCGCGGGTCATCCGCCGCCAGCTCACTGGCAGGAAAGTGACTCCGACTATCGGTGAAAGCCAGGCAGTCGCCGTCGAGAATCCGGTTCCAGCTGCCCTCTTCCACCCGCCTGGCGAGCATACGATTGAACAGCAGACTACGCGCTGTCGATAGCAGCCGGGACCGGGTACCACGTGCTGGCGGGTATCCGCCCTGCCCAGCCCAGCGGCGGGCATCATGCAGATTGCTGCCGTCGCGACCAAAGCGCTGCGGGCCGAAATAGTTGGGCACACCCTCACGGGCGATAACCTGTAAACGCGCGTCCAGTTGCTGCTGATCGGCCAGCAGATCAGTGAGGCGAATAAAGAACCCGTTGGCACTGTGGGCACCGCGCTGCAGCTTGCGCTGATGGCGCGTCTGCTCCAGACAGCGCAGCTGGTCGTTCCAGAGCGCGCTGAAATCCGGGTCTGCACGCCCCGGCAGCTGTAGGCTGAACCACTGCCGGGTCACCGCCTGACGATCCTTCAGGCCGGCGTAGCTGACGTTGCGCAGGGAAATACCGGCGGCGCGCGCCAGCTGTCTAGCGACTTCTTCGGTATTCAGGCCGCGCTTCTCCAGCAGTAGCCAGAGATGCTCTCCTGAACCGCTGAGTGCGATATCCAGCACCTCGGTCACGCGGAAGTCGTCCGGCGTGGCTTTCAGAGTCGCCCGGCCACAACTTTCACCCCAGGCGCGCGGCCCAAGCAGCTGTTCAGTCATGCGCTAGCAACAGGGCGACCGCGTGTACGGCAATCCCTTCCTCGCGACCAGCGAAGCCCAGCTTCTCGGTAGTGGTAGCCTTGACGTTGACCTGATCCAGCGCCACGCCCAGATCCGCGGCGATCTGCTCGCGCATCAACGGAATATGCGGCGCCATCTTCGGTCGCTGCGCGACAATGGTGGCATCGACATTACCGACCTTCCAGCCGCGCTCGCGCAACAGACCCATGACATGGCGCAACAGCACCCGGCTATCGGCGCCCTTGAACTCAGGATCGGTATCAGGAAAGTGCTGACCAATGTCGCCCAACGCCGCCGCTCCCAGCAAGGCATCGGCCAGCGCGTGCAGCAGCACATCGCCGTCAGAGTGGGCAACCAGCCCACGGCTATGGACGATCTGCACGCCGCCAAGGGTGATGAAGTTGCCGTCGCCAAAGCGATGAACGTCGTAGCCGTGGCCAATGCGCATGTGGTGCCTCCCGTCAGTCGATGGCGGCGATTCTACCGCCTCGACATGACAAGGGACAGGTCAGGCAGACTTGTCGGAGTGCTACAGCCCCAGCGCTGCCGCATGATGACGCAGGTGGTCATCAATAAAGCTGGCGATGAAGAAGTAGCTGTGGTCGTAGCCAGGTTGACGACGCAGGGTCAGCGGGTGACCCGCTGCTGCTGCCGCCGCTTCCAGCGCTTCGGGCTTGAGTTGCTCGGCAAGGAAGTTGTCGGACTCGCCCTGATCAACCAGTAGCGGCAGGCGCTCGGTCGCGCCAGCCAGCAGCTCGCAGGCGTCCCACGCCTTCCATGCAGCTTTGTCGTTACCCAAATACCGGCCCAGCGCCTTGTGCCCCCAGGGGCACTCGCTCGGGTTGCTGATCGGCGCAAAGGCCGAGACCGAGCGATAGCGACCGGGGTTCTTCAGCGCACAGATCAACGCGCCGTGGCCCCCCATCGAATGGCCACTGATCGAGCGCTGATCCGACACCGGGAAGTGCTCTTCGATCAGACCGGGCAATTCCTGCACCACGTAGTCATACATGCGGTAATGCTGCGCCCAGGGCTGCTCGGTAGCATTGACGTAGAAGCCTGCTCCCAAGCCAAAGTCATAGGCACCGTCGGCATCATCAGGCACCCCTTCGCCACGCGGGCTGGTGTCCGGGGCAACAATGACCATGCCCAGCTCGGCCGCCAGACGCTGCGCTCCGGCCTTCTGCATGAAGTTTTCATCGGTACAGGTCAGACCTGATAGCCAGTACAGCACCGGCAGCGGCTTGCCCTGATCCGCCTGCGGCGGCAGGTAGATGCCGAACACCATGTCACAGTGCAGCACCTGGGAACGGTGACGATAGCGCTTAAGCCAACCGCCAAAGCTCTTGTTGGCGCTGACCAGTTCAATGTCGTTCATAAGAAACCTCCGGTTTCAGCTGCAAGCTGCAAGCTGCAAGCTGCAAGCTGCAAGCTGCAAGCTGCAAGCTGCAAGCTGCAAGCTGCAAGCTGCAAGCTGCAAGCTGCAAGCTGCAAGCTGCAAGCTGCAAGCTGCAAGCTGCAAGCTGCAAGCGTAATCACGATTGGCTTGGCGACCAGGACGTCAAGTACTTCCTAGAAGCGTTTCTACCAATCGTCGCCCCAAGAAAGTCCACGCAATTCGACGCCACGTGGTTTTGCTTGCCGCTTGCCGCTTGCGGTTGGGTTAGAAATGAATGACGGTACGAATGCTCTTGCCTTCGTGCATCAGTTCAAAGGCGTCGTTGATTTGCTCCAGACCCATGGTGTGGGTGATAAAGCTGTCCAGCGGGATTTCACCGGTCTGGGATTTTTCGACGTAGCCCGGCAGCTCAGTACGGCCCTTGACGCCACCGAATGCACTGCCACGCCAGACGCGTCCGGTCACCAACTGGAACGGGCGGGTGCTGATCTCGGCACCGGCCGGCGCCACACCGATGATGGTGGATTCACCCCAACCCTTATGGCAGCACTCCAGCGCCGCGCGCATCAGCTGCACATTGCCGATACACTCGAAGCTGTAATCCACGCCGCCGTCAGTCATGTCGACAATGACTTCCTGAATCGGCTTATCGTGATCCTTCGGATTGACGAATTCGGTCAACCCCAACTCACGGGCAATACCTTCCTTAGCCGGGTTGATGTCGATACCGATGATGCGGCTGGCACCGGCCATCTTGGCACCGATGATGGCGGCCAGGCCGATACCGCCCAGACCGAAGATGGCGACGGTTGCGCCCGCTTCTACCTTGGCGGTATTCAGTACCGCCCCGATGCCGGTGGTGACACCACAACCCAGCAGGCAGACTTTCTCCAACGGTGCTTCTTTCGGAATCACGGCAACCGAGACTTCCGGCAGTACGGTGTATTCAGAGAACGTCGAGCAGCCCATGTAGTGATAGATCGGCTCACCCTTGTAGCTGAACCGGCTGGTGCCATCGGGCATCAGGCCTTTGCCCTGGGTGGTGCGCACCGAGCTGCACAAGTTGGTCTTGCCGGACTTGCAGAATTTGCACTCGCGGCACTCGGCGGTATACAGCGGAATCACGTGGTCGCCGACCTTGACCGAGGTCACGCCCTCACCGACCGCTTCGACCACACCACCGCCCTCGTGACCGAGGATGCAGGGGAACACGCCTTCGCTGTCCTGGCCGGACAGGGTATAGGCATCGGTGTGACAGACACCAGAGGCGACGATGCGAATCAGCACCTCGCCGGCCTGCGGCGGCGCGACGTCCACTTCGACAATCTGCAGGGGTTCATTCGGCGCAAAGGCCACGGCGGCGCGGGACTTGATCATGGGGACTCTCCATTGGATGAGGGAAACACAGGCTGCCAAGTGTAGTAGAGAGCAGTTTCGTGGATAATCACCCACCAGACAAAACATTATTGCTGTACAGGGATAATCATGAGCAACTGGGCATGAGCAACTGGGAAGGTATCGACGAATTCGTCGCCGTCGCCGAGTCGGGCCACTTCACCGGCGCAGCGCAGCGGCTGGGCGTCTCCTCCTCTCACGTCAGCCGGCAGATCGCGCGTCTTGAGGACCGCCTGCAGAGCCGCTTGTTCTACCGGAGCACCCGCCGCGTGAGCCTGACCGAGGCCGGCCAGACCTTTTTGCAGCATTGCCAACGCCTGATCGACGCCCGCGACGAAGCACTGCAAGCCATCACCGATCTGGGCAGCGAGCCCAAAGGGCTACTGCGCATGACCTGCGCGGTAGCCTACGGCGAAAGTTTCATCATGCCGCTGGTCAACGACTTTATGCAGCAGCACCCGCAGCTGCGAGTGGAAATGACCCTGACCAACCAGACCCTGGACCTGCTGCACGGCAGCTACGACCTGGCCATTCGTCTGGGCCGGCTGCAGGACTCGAGCCTGATCGCCACCCGCATTGCGCCGCGGCATATGTACCTGTGCGCCGCACCGTCATACCTGGAGCGTTTTGGCGCGCCGCACAGCCTCTCGGAGCTGCCGCGCCACAACTGTCTGATCGGCAGCAGCGACGTCTGGTCCTTTCAACAGCGCGGTCGCGAACTGCCCGTACGTATACATGGCAACTGGCGCTGCAACAGCGGTCAGGCGGTACTGGACGCCGCCCTGCGCGGCTTCGGCCTGTGTCAGTTGCCCGACTATTACGTGCAGGAGCACCTGCGCAGCGGCGCTTTACGTGCCCTGCTGCCCCAGCACCAGCCACCGCATACTGCAGTCTGGGCACTGTATCCACAGCAAAGGCATCTATCGCCTAAGGTCCGGCAGTTGGTCGACCACCTCAAACAAGGACTTGCCCGACGGCCGGAATACCAGCACAGCAGCTAACGACTGCCGGGCAAACCACCTTCTCTGCGGCCATAAGAAAAGGGGCCAAAGCCCCTTTCCCGTGAGTCAATCAAATCAGTTGAACTGCTGCGCACGCTCGCGCAACTCGGTATCGGTCTGCATGCGCGAGGCGATTTCATTGTAGCGCGCAACCTCCATACCGGAGCTTTCAACCGCCTCAACCATTTCCTGCTGGGCATCGAACTGCAATTGCTGCGCCTGTTCCTGATCACTGGCCGCACTCAGTTCGTCGGTCAGCTCCTGGCGAATCTCGTTGACCTTCTCTTCTGCGCTGACGAACTTTTCCAGATCGGCTTCAGACACGGGCGCAGCTGCCGCGGCTGCGGACGGTTCGCCGTATTGCTGGCCAGCGGCTCCACCCGCGGTTTGCGCGATAGCGAACGGAGCACCCGCACTCAGGGTCACAACACACAGAGCAGCGGTCAGTTTTTTCAGATTCATCATGGTGCTTCTCCTTCGTTGAAGTTCACCAGTCACAGAGCAGAGACCGTGCCAAAAACCCAGAAAACACCATAACCATATGATTTATAAAAACAAAACCAAAAACCGATAAAAATAAAGTCACGCCGGAGCCGGAACTATCACCCACCAAAACGTATCTTTTTTAAACATGAGCAAAAAATATCCGTTCAAATATGACCCGCTCGCCTGGACAGGTATCAGCGGCCTGCAACGCACCGTCCTGCTGTTTGTGGTACTGCCCCTGCTGCTGCTCACAGCGCTCGGTATCCGCTTCGGTCTGGAGCAGGCAAGCCAGTTTCAACAACAACGCCTGAAAGATGACCTTGAACTGATTGGCCGAGCCATCAGCATCCCTATTGGCAATGCACTGCGCGAGGGGGATCAGCAAGCGATCGAAGCGGCATTGAGCTCGGTCTTCATCATCGGCGAGGTATATGGCGCGTCGGTGTTCGATGTGAATGGCGTGCGCCTGAGCGCAGCAGGGACCACCGAAAGCGACCTGTCTCGCACCGCCATTCCTGACCTGATCGTCTCCACCGGTCAGGCCCAACAGGGGTTCAGCCGAGTAGACGGACGCAACCTGTTCTCCCACTTCATGCCGTTGTTTGATGCCGGCGGCAATATTCAGGGGTTGATTCAGATCAGCCGGCGCGCCAGCGACTTCGGGCGGGCGCTGGATCAACTGGAGATCATCGCCTGGCTAGCCTGGGCGGTACTGGCTATCGGGATTATCTGCGCAGTCATGCTCGGCCACTACGGCGGCGTCGGGCGACACGTGGACCGTCTGCTGGAACATATGCAGCATGTGGCCGCGGGCAATCACGCTCACCGGGCGGCGCTGGAAGGGCCGACCGAGGTCGCCTCCCTGGCTCGCGGCTTGAACCAGATGCTAGACAGTATCGAGCAGGCGCAGCAGGAGCTTGACCAGCACCGCCTCGCGGAAACCCGGCTGCTGGCACAGCTCAAGGACCAGGAAAAGATGGCCGCCATCGGCGGCATGGCGCGCGGTGTAGCCCATGAGCTCGGCGCACCGTTGAGCGTCATTGATGGCCGCGCCCGCCGACTGCAGCGAAACAGCGATACAAGCGCCGCCCAGACCCGCGACCTCAATGCCATTCGCGCCCAGGTTGCGCGACTGACTCGCACCGTTCGCCAATTGCTCGACTACAGCAGACCGAGCGCCGTGCAGCCACGTACCACCTCTTTACGGCAGATCCTGGACAGTGCCACTGCGGCGATAACGCCAGAGCTGGACGATGCTGGGCGCCAGCTGGAGGTAGTGCCTCTTGCCTCAGCCCAACTGCCCAACATTACTGTTGACCCGGCACGGCTTGAGCTCGCCCTGCTCAACCTGCTGCGCAACGCGCTGCAAGCGAGCCGGTCCTGCCTGAGGGTAACGGTGAGTCAACAACAGGATTACCTGCGCATCGATATCGAAGACGACGGCCCAGGCCTGCCCGAGGCGACGCATACGCAACTGCTGGAACCGTTCTTCACGACCAAGCCGCCTGGCGAGGGCACCGGACTCGGGCTGGCAATCGTCGATACCATCGCCGAAGAGCACGACGGCGAGCTGCAACTGGGCAGCAGCGACCTTGGCGGCTGCCGAGCCACCCTGCTGCTGCCGACCAATAGAGAGAGCACCGCATGAGTCACACCGAACACCTGCTGCTGGTCGAGGACGACCCAGGGCTACGTGAACTACTGCAGGAGGAGCTGGAGGCCGAAGGCTACCGCGTCACCCCATGCCCCAGCGCCGAAGCCGCCCACGCTCTGCTTCAACAGGGTGACGTCGACCTGCTGATCAGCGATCTGCGTCTGCCAGGTGCCGATGGCCTCAGCCTGCTCCCAGTCGCCCAACGCGCGAGCCCGGCCCCGGCGATTCTGATCATCACCGCTTTCGGTTCCGTTCAGCAGGCAGTGCAGGCGCTGCAGGAAGGGGCAGACGACTTCCTGACCAAACCCTTGGAAATGGATCATTTTCTGCTGACAGCCAGTCGGCTGCTGGAGAATCGCCGCCTGCGCCGCGAAGTGCAGCGCTACCGTTCAATCATGGCCCTTGAGCAATTTCACGGGATCATCGGCCAGAGCAACGTCATGCGCCGGCTGTTTCAGGACATTCGCCAGGTCGCAGGCGCCGATGGCCCGGTTCTGATCCAGGGCGAGAGCGGTACCGGCAAGGAACTGGTCGCTCGCGCAGTGCATGAGCAAAGCGCCCGTTCCAGCGCCCCTTATATGGTTGTTAATTGCGGCGGTATCCCGGGCGAGCTGATGGAGAGCGAGTTCTTCGGCCATGCCGCCGGAGCCTACACCGGGGCACGCAAGGCACGCGCGGGCCTGTTCCAGCAGGCCGACGGCGGCACCCTGCTGCTTGACGAAATAGGAGAAATGCCGCTCGCCCTGCAGGCCAAGCTATTGCGCGCCCTGCAGGATGGCAAGGTGCGCCCGGTGGGCAGCGACCACGAGATCCAGCTGAATGTGCGTGTAATCGCCGCGACCAACCGCCAGTTGACCGACTGTGTTGCCGACAGCAGCTTCCGCGAAGACCTGTTCTACCGACTGGAAACATTCACCCTGCAAGTTCCACCCTTGCGTGAACGCGCCGAAGACATTCACGCGCTGGCCGACTTCTTCCTGGCACGATTCAATGCCAGACAGCAGCGCCAGATCAAAGGCTTCAGCGACGACGCTAGAGCAGCGCTGCAGCGCCACCCATTCCCGGGCAATGTGCGCGAGCTGCAGAATGCAGTCGAACGTGCGGCCACCTTCTGTACCGGCAACCTGATCGAGCTCGTCAACCTGCCTGAGCGCTTGCAGCAGAACGAGGCCGACCTTCCCGGCGCACCAGCGGTACCGATGCTCGACAACCTCACCGGCGAAGCGCTGGACCAGCTTCCCAGCCTGGAGACGGTACAACGGCAATACATCCACCAGGTGCTCAGCGCAACCGGTGGCAACAAGCGTCGCGCAGCGGACATTCTTGGCATCACCCGCCGCACCCTCTACCGCTGGATAGAATGAGTGCGGCGATGCAGGACGGCCGCGCTCTGGGTTACAGTAGGCCCGAACCTCGAATAACCTCTCAACCAGGAGCACAATGTGGCAAGCGCCCTGCGGCTGAATGCCCTGCTGGACCATCAATTCCAGCCGGGAGACCGACTTCTTTGCACCCTGCGCAACGAATTGAAACTGCTCGATGGCCTGTGCCGTACCCTAGGTGTCGCCGAACTGAGCCAGTTCATTGATACCACCGCGCTTGAGCTGCAAGCCGCCGTTGCCATGCTTGGTGAAGAGGGGCGCACAGCGGAGGTGCCGGAGGTTGACCCAGCAACCGGCCAGGTGTGGGGTATCGAAGACGTCAGCTGGCAACCAGTTGCCGCCGGCATGAGCACGCTAGAGGCGCTGGAGCAGCACCTGCGCAAAACCCCGCACAGTGGACTGAACAGCGCCAAGGTGCGCGACCTGCTCGATGAACTGGGCTACTGCACCACCCTGCTCACACCGCTTGAAGCCGAGGGTGCCCAGTTTCACCTGGCGCTCGAGGATCAGGGCTAGGTACCGGCGACAGCGTAGCGCCGCGCCGGTACCAACAAAGCGTTATTCGAATGGTGGCAAAGCCGCACCGGCCACCGGTTTGCCGGCCTCAGCCCAGGCATCAAAACCGCCCAGAATCGACAGCACGTCCAGGTATCCCATCTCCTGCAGCGAACTGGCTGCCAGCGCCGAGCGGCCACTGTTTTTGCAATAAAGCACCAGCTTTTGATCACGAGCCGACAACACCGGGTCATTGCTGAGCTTGAATTCCAACAACCCACGAGGGATGTTGATCGCGCCCGGGATATGACCGGCCTGAAACTCGTCCGCCTCGCGTACATCAATCAGCACATCGGCAGCCTGAATGGCTGCGTCAGCAGCCGTCAGATCAACCTCATTGACACGCGCCTTGGCGGCGGCGACCAGATCATGAGCGGTTTTCATAAGTGACTCCGGTGTTAGACATGGCAGGTTCGAGCCCGCATGCACCGCACCGGCAACACAAGACAGCCATGTGCCGGACTTTCACGGGCTCTCAATTAAGAAAAATATAAACTTTATTTTAATTCTATGCATAGCACAAAAAGGAATAACAAGCTCACCGGAGATAAGCCAGCCTACTTACCTGACCGAAAACAGGGGCGCAAGGGAAACCAGGCCCGGCTACCCCAGCAACGCCGCGATACGCTGCCGGGTTTCTGCCATCAGCTCTGGCAGTTGCTCACGATCATAGCTGCTGGCGTCCAGCGGCTCACCGATGTGTACCGACACCTGCTGGCCTAGATTGAAACGCCAACTGCGTGCCGGAAGTACATTGTGAATACCGCGAATGGCAACCGGTACGATGATTGCGTCGGTATCCAGGGCCAGATGAAAACACCCCTTCTTGAACGGCAACAGCTCCCCGGTACGTGAACGCGTCCCTTCCGGCGCTGCCCAGAGCACAATCCCGGACTCCATCATATTCCGCGCCTGAGCCAGGTCGGCTATCGCCTGATTGCGCTTGTGGCGGTTGATTGAAGGGAATTCAGCCAACCGCATGGTGACCCCAAGCACCGGAATCCGATACAGCTCGGCCTTGGCGAGCATACGGATCGAGCCGGGCAAAGCGACGAAGCTGACCGGAATATCGTAGTGGCTGGCATGGGTGCAGAGAATGATATAGCGGCGACCGTCTGCGAAGTCCGGCGTTTTGCCGTGTACCGTAACCTGCAGCCGCACCAGCCTCAGCAATTTGCTCGCCCAGCCGCGTGTGTAGCGGTCAACCCGGGCCCGATCCAGCTGCCTGAATGCGGCTCTCCAGATGACGTCCAGGCAGTACCCCAAGGTAACCAGCACAGAGCCAACCACAACGCCAACACGGCGCAGCAAGGTGGCGGATTCAGCAACGGGTGACAGACTCAGCATGACCACTCTCTTGTTATGGCTATCGACCCCTGCCGCGCCAGCAACCATCGGCAGGATGGCACAGATTGCCACAATTCCGTCATCTACAGTCAAGCCAGCGGCTGGCTATCCTGCTCCGAGATCAGCCCCCATTCACGCAACTGGGCAAGACACTCACTGACATCGACGTCATCACGCTGGAAATCGGACAGGAACAACTGTCCGTACTGTTCGTGCACACCGGTGCGCAGAAAGAGCGCCAGCAGTGTTGGGTCAATATGCCTATCCTTAGCCATGAACAGCATGATCTTGACCGCTTCAGACAGGGTCTTGGCTGACTTGTAGGGGCGATCGGCCGCCGTCAGCGCCTCAAAGATATCAGCGATTGCCAGAACCCGATCCTGCACTGACAGCTGATCTTCGCCAAGCCGACGCGGATAACCGGTCCCATCAAGCTTCTCATGATGCGTCGCGGCCAATTGCGGCACATTGCGCAGCGCACGCGGGAACGGCAAGGTGCTGAGCATGATCAGCGTCTGCACAATATGATCATTGATCTTGAACCGCTCCTCAGCTGTGAGGGTTCCACGCTGGATGGACAGGTTGTGCAGCTCACCCAGGTCGAAACTGTATTCCGGCGGTTTCATATCGAACCCCCACTCATTGCGCGGATCATCACTGGCAACCGGCGGCTTGCGATCCCCCCAGGGCACCTTGTGCTCCGGCTTGTCGCTGAGCAGTTGCTCAACCACCGGCAGCGGCAATTCGGGTACCGTTTCGAGCTGCCGCATTTCCTGCTGCGACAGGCCAAGCCGATCATCGAAGTGCCGCGTCCAAGTCTGCCGAGCGATCTGCTGCAACTGCGCAATATCCTCATCACGCATGAACTCGCCACCAACGTTAGCCTTGGCCACCTCGGCAAACTCGGCTTGCAGACGCGCATGGGCCTGGGCCAGCTCAGCGGCCAGTGCCGCTTCATCCTGCCCGTCTGCTCGCCCCTGCCAATAGCGTATCTCGGCGTCACGCCAGAGCACTTCAAAACGCGTGCGAATCTCGTGAATACGGTTGTAGATGGTTTCCAGCTTGGTCGCTTTGTCAACGACGTATTCCGGGCTGGTGATCTTGCCGCAATCGTGCATCCACGCGGCGATTCTGAAGGCATAGCGTTCATCCTCGTCCATGGAAAAATCCGCCAGCGAGCCGTTTTCTGCACTCAACGCCCGATTGAGCAGCATCTCAGCCAACTGTGGCACACGATCACAGTGGCCGCCGGTATAGGGTGACTTGGCGTCAATCGCCGTTGCCAGCAGGCGAATGATTGACTCCATCAAGCGCCGCTGGTCATCGAACAGCTGCCGCGTCTCGATAGCAACCGCTAGCGTGCCGGACAGGCTGTCGAGGAATTGCCGCAAACTCCGGAGGGCCTTGCCCGATAGCAACGGCGACACTTCCACTGCCAGCACACCGATTAGGCTTTCCCGCCGATCACGCAATGCCAACGTCAGATAACGGTGATCGCGATCAAGCCGCGTCGCCAGCACCCGCTCCGGCTTGCTGCGCAATTCCTCGTCGAGAAGAATCGACTGAGGGTAATGGTCAGCGTTAATACCGCTGGCGAGTACCAGCTCAGCGCTCTTTTCTTCGTACAGAAACACGGCACCGCCGCGCCCCTTGGCCATTTCGATAAGATGACCAAGCACCTCATCCAGCATTCGCTCAAGCCGAGCTTCACGACTGAGCGCCAGTGAAATTTGCTGAAAGTGATGAATGGCACTCGCCATTCGCCCTAGCACCTGGCCCAGTTCACTCACTTCACGAATACGCGAGCGCACGCCGATCTTTTGGCTGAAATCCATGTCGGCCAGATAGCCAACCTGGTCAGCCAGCGATTTGAGTGGCCCTCCTAGTCGCTGCCCTAGTGCCCAACCAATCAGCACCAGCAGCAACATGAGCACCAGCGCCCAGACCGCCTGGTGCTTGAGTATGTTGACTACGCTGGACATCAACTCCCTGCCAGGTATGGCAATCAACACACGCCCCAAGTCTTCCCCAATCCGGCTCAACGGCAGACTGATGACGTACCAGTCGCCATCCTCCCGCGGCAAACGTCTGACCTCCGAGGAAGCAATACGCATGGCTGCCAACTCGCTCAGCACCGGCACATCCAGCTCATCGATGGTCGCCAGTCTGGGGGCTTCCACCCCCTCCAGCACGATCAAGCGATCGACATCAGGGTAGGCAACAACGCGATTGCCGCTGACGATTGCCATCTCGGTGCCTGGCGTAAGGTGCATATCCTCAACCTCGACGGCCAAGTCATCGACTGCCGCGTCCAGCCCAAGTACGGTAGCGGTCAGCTGGCTGCGCAGCGCCATGGTCAGGCCAACCTGGTGGGTCGTGAAATACAGGTAGGGTTCAGTCAGCACAACCTCTGCTGACTGCTGCGCCATCTGATACCAGGGGCGAGTACGGGGGTCGTAACGGTACTCCGGGACGGGCCGGCTTCCCATCTGATGCAGTTCCTTGTCAAAGAACAGCCAGCGGCCATGCAGCACTTCACCATCGCGCTCAATGGACTGCGCCAGGAAATGGGTACCTTCAGGCAAGTCGTAGCCATCAATTCCGCCCTCAGGCACCCTGCGCACCAGAAAGAAATCGCCGTCCGGATAGCCCGCATAAACAGCACTGACCGCAGTGCCATCGCGCAGCAGTTGAGCCAATGCCGGTAACCGACCAACCCGGTCAGAAAGGGTTCGCGCGCTGACCAGCGGATCGTGGACCAGCAGACGCAAGGCGTCCTCGCTCGGAGTGAGCAGGCGATCCGCACGCTCATCCAGCAGGGCACCGAACTGCATGGCAGAGTCAGCCGCCGCCGCAACCAGTACCGCTCGCGCGCCGCGATAGCCCTGGAAGGCAGTCACTGCCAGCATTGTCAGCAGGCAGATAACGATGGACACGGCAATGAGCCCCTGCAGCGTGATCCACGGACGCACTCTTTTCATTGCCTGATCCTGTTCCCTGTCTGGATAGCGCCAGCTTCCACAACATGATGAGCATAGCTCAGCGACGGAGGATCGCATCATGTTCGCAACCAGCTCAGTGCCACTCTCCGCGAATCATGCACCAAACGGATATTCGCCACTTCGGCTGATGAATGCGCATGCGACAATCGCGCCATTACGGCACCGATTTGCCATAGTGTCGACTTCTGATTCTTTGGAGAGCAGCATGCAGCAGACACAACAACAGCTGATCAAGGTCAACGGCATCAGGCTCAGCGTGCATATTGCCGGTCCCGAAAGCGGCAAGCCGGTCTGGCTGCTACACGGTTTCCCCGAGTGCTGGTATTCCTGGCGCCACCAGATTGCTGCACTGGCGGCACAGGGTTACCGCGTGTTTGCACCGGAAATGCGCGGCTATGGCGCAACCGAGGCACCGGAAGCGATCGAGGCCTACGACCTGATCACCCTGTGCGCCGATATCCAGGGTGCCATGAACCACTTCGGCCACCAGCAGGTAGCCATGATCGGCCATGACTGGGGCGCACCGGTCGCCTGGCACCTGGCGCTGCTGGAGCCGGCCCGCATCAAGGCCGTCTGCGGCATGTCGGTACCCTTCGGCGGGCGGCCGCGCCAGCCGGCCATCAACATGATGCGCGAGGCCTACAAGGACCGCTTCCACTATATCCTCTACTTCCAGAAACCGGGGCTGGCAGAGGCCGAGCTGGCGGCCGACATTCCGCGCACCATGCGCCTGATGATGCACGGCCTGGATAGCCAGGAAGGCGGCGCACTGGTGCAGGACAAACCGGCGGACGCGGCCTGGCTGGACGACTACACCGATCCCGGCAAGCCGCCTGCGTGGTGTTCGGATGAGGCCTTCGACGTCTATGTTAAAACCTTCGAGCAAAGCGGCTTCCGTGGCCCGGTAAACTGGTATCGCAATTTCGAGCGCAACTGGGAGCGCACCGAAGCGCTGGCCGACCGTCAAATCGAGCAGCCCGCACTGTTCCTGATCGGCGACCGCGATCCAGTCGGTACACTTGAAGCCTATACCATCAAGAAAATGCCGGCCGTGGTGCCGCAGGTCGAGCAGCACGTGATTGCCGATTGCGGACACTGGATCCAGGCAGAGAAGCCAGCGCAGGTAAACAGCTTGCTGCTGCCGTTCCTGGAACGCCATTTCCCGGCAAGCTGACAGGGAGAAGAACAATGAGTCTGTGCGACCTGAGCAACAAGCGCATCCTGCTGACCCAGGCAGGCGACTTCATGGGCCCGGCACTGCAGCGCACGCTGGAGGCCTGCGGTGCCAGCGTGATCGCCGACAAGCGCGACTTTCTGGACCCGAAAGCACCGCAGAAGCTGATTGCTGAAGCGGGCGAGGTTGACGTACTGCTGCTCAATCTCGGGGTACCCGCGCCGAGCACACCTGCCGATCAGGTCGCAGACGAGGAATGGGGCCTGCTGTTTCGCCACATGGTCGATCCGCTGCCCCGCTTCGCGCGGGCCGTTCTGCCCTCCATGATCAACCGTGGCAGCGGCAAGATACTGCTGATGGGTAGTGCCTCTGCCCTGCGCGGCATGAAGCGGGCCTCCAGCTACAGCGCCGCGCGCGGAGCGCAGCTGGCCTGGGTACAAGCGGTCGGCGCAGAAGTCGCTGCCAAGGGCATCCAGGTCAATGCCATCGCTCAGAACTTTGTCGACAACCCGACCTACTTCCCGCCCGAGATTCAGGCCAACCCGGCGTTTCAGGCCCGACTGCAACGTGAAGTGCCGCTCGGACGTCTGGTCTCGGCAGACGAAGACACCCACTTCGCCGCCTACCTCTGCTCGGACGCCGCCAACTGTTTTGTCGGCCAGGTGTTCCCGGTCTGCGGCGGCTGGAGCCATTAAGGAAAATGTTCATGCAAAGCACCATCCCGACCATCATTCGCAAGCGCTTCTGCGGGCCGCCAAATAGCGGCAACGGCGGCTACGTCTGCGGCCTGTTGGCCAACGCCATGGCCGAGCCCTGCCAGGTCACCCTGCACGCACCACCGCCGCTGGATACCGAACTGCAGATTGTGCGCGACAGCGACGGGGCTCACCTGCTGCAAGGCGATACCCTGCTCGGCAGCGCCAAACCCTACCAGCTGGAGCTGACGCCACCTGCTGCGATCAGCCTGGCCGACGCCGAAGCGGCGCGGCCACGGTTCAGCGGCTATAACGACCACGGCCTGCCGGGCTGTTTTGTCTGCGGCACCAACCGCTGCGAACACGACGGCCTGCTATTGCACACCGGCCCGGTCAGCGGTCGCACCAGCACTGTTGCCTGCCCCTGGACACCCGACAGCACACTGGATGCGGGCGACGGCAGCGTGGCACCAGAGTACCTCTGGGCGGCCCTGGACTGTCCTGGGTACTTTGCGGTCAGGGAACAGGCAGGCGTCGCCCTGCTAGGCCGCTTCGCGGCGCATATCGAGCGGCCAATCAAGGTGGGAGAGCAACTGGTAGTAGCCGGCTGGGCCATCGCCCACGACGGACGCAAGCACCAGGCCGGCACGGCCCTCTACGACGCCGCCGGCCAACCGGTGGGCTGGGCCGAAGCGACCTGGATCAGCTTGCAGAAACAGGCCGCCTGACCCCTTACTCAGCGCTCAGGTAAGACGAACGCGTCAGGCCGAGTCGCAGCGCATCCACAAAGCGCGTGCGCTCGGCCGGACTCAGGCGGGCGCCGGAGACCTTGTCGCGATACAGTGTCACCAGTTCGTCCGGCGCAAAGTGCACGTAGCGCAGCATGTCTTCGATGGTGTCGTGGGTTTCGATACCACCGTGCACTACCTTGCCATCCGGGCGCAGGTAGACATTGACCGAGTCGGTGTCGCCGAACAGGTTGTGCATGTCGCCGAGAATTTCCTGATAGGCGCCGACCAGAAAGATACCCAGCAGATAATCCTCACCCTCGCGCAGCTCGTGTACCGGCAGACTGTTTTCAATACTCTGCTCATCGACATAATGGCGGATCTTGCCATCGGAGTCGCAGGTCAGATCCTGCAACACCGCCCTGCGCAATGGTTCTTCCTCCAGTCGATCCAGCGGCATAATCGGCAGTACCTGATCAATCGCCCAGGTATCCGGCAGGCTCTGGAATACCGAAAAGTTGCAGATATACTTGTCGGCCATCTTGTCGTTCAGCTCGTCCAGCACCTGACGATGCGAGCGCTGGCGCGCCTTGAGCAGGGTATGCAGACGGTTGCAAAGCGCGTAGTAGCACTGCTCGGCCAGTGCTTTCTCCGACAGCGTCAGCTTGCCTTCAGCGTACTGCGCCGCCACATCCGCCATATAGTGGGTGGCCCGCCAGTAGGTCTCGGTCACCATCTCGACATCGTGCTGATCCTGCAGCCTGACCAGATTGCGTACCACCAGCGGCAACGCCTCTAGATCATCAATCTGCGGCATGACATCGTTGTAGCGCTCGACATCAGTTACCTGGACGATCAGCACCGCGTGGTGCGCGGTCATCGCCCGGCCACTCTCGGAGAAGATGTGCGGATGCGGCAGGCCCTGCTCATCGCAGAAGTCGCGCAGCATGCCGACGACGGTCTGGGCATACTCGTTGACGTCGTAGTTGATCGAGCTGGCATTGCGCGAGTGGGTACCGTCGTAGTCGACCCCCAGCCCACCACCAACGTCGATATGGTCGACCGGCAGGCCCAACGCACGCAGCTCACCGAAGTAGCGAATCGCTTCACGGAAGCCATGCTGATAGTCCGCCAGATTGGCGATCTGAGACCCCATGTGGAAGTGCAGCAGGCGCACCCCGTCCTGCAGATTTGCAGCACGAAAGGCATCCACTACGCGCAGCAACTGCGCCGCCGACAACCCAAACTTGGACTTCTCCCCTCCGGTGTCGGCCCACTTGCTGGACGCCAGCGAAGACAAGCGTACGCGCAAACCGATATTGGGCGTCACTCCGAGCTTTTCTGCCTCTTCGATGACCAGCCGAACCTCGGACTCCTTTTCGATAACGATGAACACCTTGTGACCCAGCTTCTGTCCGATCAGCGCCAGGTGGATGAACTCGCGATCCTTGTAGCCATTACAAACGATGGTGCCGCCTTTGGGTGCCAGCGCTAGCACCGCCATCAACTCCGGCTTGGAGCCCGCCTCAAGCCCGATGGAGACATTCTCGGTGGCGATCACATTCTCAACCACGGCCTCTTGCTGGTTGACCTTGATCGGATAGAGCGCGGTATAACCGCTGCCATAATCTAGCGCCTCAATGCTGCGATCAAAGGCGCCGGTCAATTGCCGCACCCGCGCCTGCAGAATGTCCGGAAAACGTACCAGCAGCGGCAGGTCCAAGCCGCTCTCTCGCAGTTGGCCAACCAGTTCATGCAGGTCGATGCTGCCGCCCTCGGCCCCGCGTGGCATGACGTCTACATGCCCCTGTTCATTGACGTTGAAATAGCCGGCACCCCAGTGCCGAATGCCGTAAACGCTGCGGCTGTCAGCCACGGTCCAGGCAGATGCGTCTTCTTTGCGCGAACGTCGAACAGGTCCCATCACCACCTCACTTTGCTCAAATACAGGCTCGCCATTGTGAACGTCATACATGACAACAGTTCCGCTGGCTGATGTGCCAAAGGATAAGCCAAAAGCCAGATAATCACAGCGAAGGTCATCGTCGACCCATGAGCCAGTATTTGCGCTCTGGATAAACCTAGGGCCTGGAGCGAGCGCTGGTTTACCGTAAGGACCGGGCTATTACCCCATCCGATTACATCAAGGAGACACCCATGCAGCACTACTTCAGCCTTGCCGGCCGCACCGCGCTGGTCACTGGCGGCAGCCGCGGCATCGGCCGCATGATCGCCCAGGGCTACCTGGAAGCCGGCGCCCGCGTCATCATCTGCTGCCGCAAGATCGCCGAGGGCATGCAAACCGCCGAGGAACTGAGCCAGTACGGCGACTGCATCGCCCTGGCAGCTGACCTCTCTACCGAGCAAGGCGCGCGCCAACTGGCGGAAGATGTGCGCGGCATTACCGAGCGTCTGGACATTCTGGTCAACAACGCAGGCACCAGCTGGGGCGCCCCGCTGGAGGAATTCCCGGTATCCGGCTGGGAAAAGGTCATGCAACTGAACGTGATCTCGGTGTTCAGCTGTATCCAGCAATTGCTGCCGCTGCTGCGCAGCTCCGCCAGCGCAGAGAACCCGGCTCGCATCATCAACATCGGTTCGGTTGCAGGCATCAGCTCGTTCGGTGAGCAGGCTTACTCCTACGGCCCGAGCAAGGCGGCGGTGCATCAACTGTCGCGCAACCTTGCCCGCGAACTGGTTAGCGAACATATCAACGTCAACGTTATCGCTCCCGGCCGCTTCCCAAGCAAGATGACCAGCCACATCCATAACGACCCACAGGCAATGGCAGAAGACTGCCAGCACATTCCGATGAAGCGCTGGGGCCGTGAAGAGGAAATGTCCGCACTGGCAATCATGCTGGCAGGCACAGGCGGTGCCTACATGACCGGCAACATCATTCCAATCGACGGCGGTTTCACCCTGTAACGTTCAAATGCAGTACTTTTGCCACCCGCTCTGACGAGCGGGTGCGCCCCCTCCCGACACGCCCTTCCCCCTCTTCCCGATGCCCTATGCGCCAATCCAGACGCAGGCCTTGTCACAGCTGGCTTTCAGGCAAAATCTTTATACTAAAAAACACTTTCATGACACATCTATTTAACAGCTATAAATATATGACCAACGGGCAAACCCCATATAAATCAGCACCTACAGGCGGTTGAGATAATTTTTTGGATGTGTTTATTATTAAAAAAGCATTTATGCATAAGCATTAGGAACTCGTTTTGTCCCTCACACCCGTAACACTACGAAAACCAAAAAACACGGACGGCTTCGCTCTTAACAGTCTCGTCGAACGCTGCAAGCCGCTGGACACCAACTCGGTGTACTGCAACCTGCTGCAGTGTCACGACTTCGCCGACACGGCCATCGCCGCAGAAACATCGGACGGCGATCTGGTTGGCTTCATTTCCGGCTACCGCCCACCCGCACGCCAGGACACGCTGTTTGTCTGGCAGGTCGCGGTAGACAGCTGCATGCGCGGCCAAGGCTTGGCTCTCAAGATGTTGCTGGCGCTGATCGAGCGTCTGCGCCCTGAAGGTGTAAATCGTCTGGAGACTACGATCTCCCCCGGCAACGAGGCATCCGAGGCGCTGTTCAAGAAGGCGTTTAGCCTACTAGGCGCTGACTACAGCACAGAGGTGCTGTTCTCACGCCAGACCCATTTCAACGGCGAGCATGATGATGAAGTCATCTATCGCGCCGGCCCCTTTACCCAATCAGCACCCAACGACGCTCAGCACTGAGATCAGGAGATTTCATGAATACCTTTGAACAGTTCGAAAAAAACGAATCGGATATTCGCAGCTACTGCCGCTCGTTCCCGGTGATTTTCAAACAGGCCCGCGGCGCAGAGTTAATCACCCGTGAAGGCAAGCATTACATCGACTTTCTCGCCGGTGCTGGCACCCTGAACTACGGGCACAACAACCCGGTCCTGAAGAAGGCGCTGATCCAGTATCTGGAAGATGACGGTCTGACACACGGACTGGACATGTACTCCGAAGCCAAAGAGCGCTTCCTGGAAACCTTCAAACGAGTGATTCTGCAGCCACGCGGCCTGGACAAGTACAAGGTCCAGTTCAGCGGCCCGACCGGCGCCAACGCCGTTGAAGCGGCCCTGAAATTGGCCCGCAAAGTGACCGGCCGCAGCAACGTGATCAGCTTCACCAACGGCTTCCACGGCTGCACCATCGGTGCACTGGCAGCCACAGGTAACGGCCATCACCGTGGCGCTGCTGGCGTACCGCTGACCGACATCAGCCGTATGCCCTACGCCAACTACTTCGGCGACAAGGTCAATACCATCTCCATGATGGACAAGATGCTCAGTGACCCGAGCAGTGGCATCGATAAGCCTGCCGCCGTGATCGTAGAAGTCGTCCAGGGCGAAGGCGGCCTGAACACCGCATCGGCCGAATGGATGCGCAAACTGGAGAAGCTGTGCCGCAAGCACGAAATGCTGCTGATTGTTGACGACATTCAGGCAGGCTGCGGCCGTACCGGCACCTTCTTCAGCTTTGAAGAGATGGGCATCAAGCCAGATATCATCACTCTGTCCAAGTCGCTGAGCGGCTTCGGTCTGCCGTTTGCCATCGTCGTCATGCGCAACGAGCTTGACCAGTGGAAACCGGGTGAACACAACGGCACCTTCCGCGGCAACAACCACGCGTTTGTTACCGCAGCCACCGCCATCGAGCATTTCTGGTCGGACGACAGCTTCGCCAAGAGCGTTCAGGCCAAGGGCCAGCGCATCCGCGAAGGCATGCAGAAGATTGTCCGCAAGCACGGCCCCGACTCTCTCTATGTCAAAGGTCGCGGCATGATGATCGGTATCAACTGCCCGGACGGCGACATCGCAGCCGCGATCTGCAAGGAAGCCTTCGCCAACGGTCTGGTGATCGAAACCAGCGGCAACCATAGCCAGGTAGTCAAATGCCTGTGCCCGCTGACCATCACCGAAGAGCAGATCGACAAGGCCCTGAAAATTCTCGATGCCGCCTTTGCCAAAGTCATGGCAGAACAGGTAGCCAACCAAGCTTCGTAAGGAACCCGAATTCATGATCGTACGTACACTGCAAGACTGTGAAAACTCCGAGCGCCGTGTCGCCACCGAGACCTGGGAAAGCACCCGGATGCTGCTCAAGGACGACAACATGGGGTTCTCGTTTCACATCACCACCATTTATGCCAACAAAGAGACCCACATCCATTACAAGAACCATTTGGAGTCGGTCTACTGCATGAGTGGCAACGGCGAGATCGAGACCCTGTCCGACGGCAAGGTGTACCAGATCCGTCCAGGCACGCTCTACATCCTCGACAAGCATGACGAGCACATGCTGCGTGGTGGCAGCGAAGACATGAAGATGGCCTGTGTCTTCAACCCGCCACTGAGCGGCAAGGAAGTTCATGACAAAGACGGCGTTTACCCGGTTGATATGGACTGAGTCATGCCTACGCCGCCGCGTGACCTGAACGCTCTCCAGACAGGAGACAACCGCACTCAGGGGCACGCTGGCCGGAGTCACCCTGAAACAGGTATCGACTCCGGCAGCGGCTCACAAAGACAGTGACCGCGTCCCACACACCGCGCGTCAAATGCAACAAATAGATTCACTCAGACATCTATTCCGACGGCAGCTTGATGTGGATAATCTGCCGGCTACGCCCAAAAGGGCAATTAACGGCCGGCGTTCGCGGCGGAGCATGAGGCTCCGACCTGCCAATGGCAGGACAGCATTCACCAACGACAGAAACCAGGACCATGCATACAGTAGAGAAGATCGGCGGCACTTCAATGAGCCGCTTCGAGGAAGTACTGCAGAACATTTTCATTGGCCAACGTCAGGGTGCTGAGCTGTACCAGCGCATTTTTGTGGTCTCTGCCTATTCAGGCATGACCAACATGCTGCTCGAACACAAGAAAACCGGCGAGCCCGGTGTGTATGAGCGCTTCGCCGACGCCCACAACGAAGACGCCTGGCTGGAAGCCCTGGACAACGTCCAGCAGGCCATGACCGCCAAAAACGCTGAACTGTTCCAGGGCGAATACGAACTGCAAGCCGCCAACCGTTTCATTGAAGGCCGCATCAGCGACGTTCGCGACTGCATGGTTAGCCTGCAGCAACTGTGTTCCTACGGCCACTTCCAGCTGACCGAACACCTGATGAAGGTCCGCGAAATGCTGGCTTCGCTGGGTGAGGCTCACAGCGCCTTCAATACCGTGCTGGCGCTGAAGAAAAAGGGCATAAACGCTCGACTGGCCGACCTGACCGGCTGGAACCAACGCGAGCCGAAAACCTTTCAGGAAATGGTTCGCGACAGCTTTGACGGTATCGACTTGAATAAAGAACTGGTTGTTGCGACTGGTTATACCCACTGCAGCGAAGGTCTGATGAGCACCTTCGACCGCGGCTACAGCGAGATCACATTCGCCCAGATCGCGGCAACCACCGGCGCCAGTGAAGCCATCATTCACAAGGAATACCATCTATCCAGCGCCGATCCGACATTGGTCGGAGTGGACAAAGTGGTTACCATCGGGCGTACCAACTATGACGTGGCCGACCAGCTCTCCAATCTCGGCATGGAAGCGATTCACCCCAAAGCCGCGCGTACCTTGCGCCGCGCAGGCATCCACCTGCGCATCAAGAATGCCTTCGAGCCGGATCACGGTGGCACACTGATCAGCCAGGACTATTGCAGTGAGAAGCCCTGCGTCGAGATCATCGCCGGCCGTAAAGACGTATTTGGCATCGAAGTCTTCGACCAGGAGATGCTGGGCGACGTTGAATACGATCTGGAGATCACCAAGCTGCTGAGAAAGCTCAAGCTGTACGTGGTGAACAAGGACTCAGATGCCAACAGCATTACCTATTACGTCTCGGCGTCACGCAAGATGATCAACCGCGCCTCACGCCTAATCGAAGAGCGCTACCCGATGGCCGAGGTCAACGTGCATAACGTCGCTATCGTTTCAGCGATCGGCTCGGACCTCAAGGTCAAAGGTATTCTGGCCAAGACTGTGGCTGCCCTGGCCGAAGCTGGCATTAGCATCCAGGCAGTGCACCAGTCGATCCGCCAGGTCGAGATGCAATGCGTAGTTCAGGAAGAGGACTATGACGCCGCGATTGCTGCGCTACACCGCGCACTGATCGAGCCGGAGAATCACGGCGATGTGATCGTCGCCGCCTGATTGGCGCCTCGTTGACGCATCAGCACAAACCCGGCAACTGCCGGGTTTGTGCATTTTGGCTCCGCACACTCGGCAAAGCCGCGCCGAGTTCTATATAGTTTGGCCAGAGGAGGCCGCACAGCGCGGCCATGACTGGGGGCATCCCCACACAAAAAATGGAATGCGGTTGTGATTGAAGCGGTCTGGATTGCCTTTGCCTTCGGCTTGGGCCTGCTGTTCAAGCAGGTCGGCCTCCCTCCCCTGATCGGCTACCTTGGTGCCGGCTTTGCACTCTCTGCGCTTGGCGAACGCGTCGGTGTAGGCCCCGAAGACAGCTACGTTCTCAATCACATCGCCCATCTCGGCGTGCTGCTCCTGCTATTTACGGTCGGCCTCAAACTCAAACTTAAGAACCTCGCCCGACCAGAAGTCATCGGCGGCAGCTTGCTGCACTTTGGCCTATCTACTGCCCTGTTTCTGCCGGCGTTCATATTCTTTCTTGATATGCCGGTCAAGCAGGCCGTACTGCTGGCAATGGCACTGTCGTTTTCCAGTACCGTACTGGCAGCCAAGGTGCTAGAGAGCAAACGCGAGCTACGCGCCTTCCATGGCCGGGTTGCGATCGGCGTATTGATCATGCAGGATCTGATCGCCCTAGTGGCGATCAGCATTGCCAGCGGCCAGACACCTTCCGGGTGGGCTCTGATGGTACTGATCCTGCCACTATGCCGCCCGCTACTGTTCAAGCTGCTGGATTTGAGTGGCCGAGAGGAGCTGATGGTACTGCTCGGCCTGTTACTGGCACTGGTAGTCGGCGGTGCCGGTTTCGAAGCACTGGGCTTAAGCTCCGAGCTGGGCGCACTCGCATTTGGCGCCATGCTGGCCAACCACAAACGCGCTGGTGAGCTGTCGCAGTCACTTTGGAGCCTGAAGGAAGTCTTTCTGGTTGGCTTCTTTCTCCAGATTGGCTTGGGCGGCCTGCCGGATCAACACGCCATCCTGTTTGCGCTGGCATTGACTCTGCTGCTACCGCTGAAAACCGCCCTGTTCTTCTTTCTGTTCACCGGTTTCAAGCTACGCGCACGCAGTGCCTTTCTCAGCAGCCTTACTCTTACCAACTACAGCGAGTTCGGCCTGATCATGGCTAGCCTGGTGCTGCCTGAGTGGCTGATACCACTGGCGCTAACGGTTGCCTTTTCCTTTGTCATTTCCGCACCGCTCAACCGCATCGTGCACAGCATTTATGAATACATAGCGCCGCTGTTGACTCGCTTTGAGCGGGATATTCGCCACCCGGACGAACAGCCAATCACCCTGGGCGATGCACAGATACTGATCATGGGGCTGGGCCGCACCGGCCGCGCCGCCTATGACAACCTGTCGGAGAAAGGCTACCGCGTCATCGGCCTCGACTCCGACCCCGTCGCCGTTGAGGGCAGCCTGGCGTCAGGCCGACAGGCCCTGTTCGCTGACGCCGAAGACCCGGTGTTCTGGCAGAACCTGGATATGCCGAACATTCACTCGGTGATCCTCGCCATGAACGATGCCGAGGCGAAGACGATTACCGTCCACAACTTGCGCGGTCGCGGCTTCGACGGCCTAATTGTCTCGCATGCCATGTACGAGGATATCGCGCGGCGCATTATTCAGGCAGGCGCCGATCACACCTACCTGACCATGAGCGAAGCAGGCACCGGCTTAGCAGAGCACGTGGCCAGAAGCATCCAGGAACGCAGCACGCTGCTTACCGAGCAGGCCAAGCGGGCCTGACCTACACCCCCAGCAGTTGTGCGCGTACCGCGGCAGCGGCGCTGGCCGGGTGCTCCAGCATAAAGCAGTGACCGCCCGCCGTCTGATGCGCTGTCACATGGCGATTGCTGGCGGCCAGACGACGCACTGCACGCCCGACAAACGGATAGGTGCGATCACCATAGACGATCTGCGTCGGGGTCGTTAACCGCCGTAATGACGACCACAGTGCCGACGGCATCGTACGAAATACCTCAGCCTCGCGACTCGGCCGGCAGCACAGCTCCACCCCGCCCGCCTCCCGGTCACGCAACGCATGAGCAATATGTGCCTCAAAGGCCGTCTCGTCCCAGCCCTTAAACATGCCTCGGTTGTGCAGCCCGGCATGCGCCGCTGTGCGGTCTGGCCAGTAGTCCCGACGCGCAGCAGCACGTTTTGCCGCCGGATGATCGTGCAAGCCAAATAGCCCGAGACCACGCCGCAATGCAATCAGCCCCGGCGGAAAGAACACCGGATCAAGCAGTACCGTGCGCAGAAACAGGTCCGGTTGGCGAGCCATGATCAAGGCAGTCAAAACCCCGCCAAAGCTGTGCCCGCATGCCATCCGCGGCGCGTCACCGAACACCTTGCCCTGCTCGGAAAATGCCTCTGCAGCCAGCTCCGCATTGCGGTTCCAGCCAACGAAGCGGCCACCATGATCGCTCTGACCATGGCCCTGCAGGTCGCACAGCCAGAGATCGAAGTCTTCAACCAGTAACGCCAGCATCGGTTCGTAGGTCCGGGTGCAAAAACCATTGCCGTGCAAAAAGTGCAGAACCGGTTTACCACTCGGCTGGCTATGCCAACCGCGCAAGGTGAAACCAGCACTGCTTTCGTGAGCCCAGGCCAACAAATCCATTCAGCAACTCCCCAAAAAACAAGTCAGCCAGTCTAATTCGCCCCTTTGCGGCTGTCAGCGGCATACCCGTCTGTTAATCTGGCAATTCGGCCTTGATGATGACACCTACATGCTGAAGACAACAGTATCCGGCTCAGGCCCCTCGCTGATCTGGGCGCACGGCTTGATGCTTTCGATGGCGTTCGAAGACACCACCGGCTGGTTTCACCCGGCTCAGGAAGACGGCATACGCCGGATACGCTATGACGCACGCGGACATGGCCAATCACCGGGGGGAACCGCCAGTTCAGCCTATCTCTGGACGAGCCAGGCGGACGACATGCTCGGGATCGCCAGTGAACACGCCACAACACCGCGCGCCCTGGGGGGGCACTCGATGGGGTCCGCCAGCGCCCTGCTCGCGGCGTTGAAACAGCCTGAACTAACTTCCTGCCTGATTCTGGCGACGCCGCCGACGGCCTGGCAAACGAGACCGAGTCAGGTACGCCGCTACCGGCAGATGCAACGCCTCATTGAACAACGCGGCATTGCCAGCCTGCTCAGGCTAGCGTCACAGAACCCAGCTCTGCCCAACTGGCTGCTGCAAGCCCATCCTGATCACGCAAGCGCGTCACTGCGGGCCCTGAGCGGCATGCGTGCAGACTCACTAATGGCAATACTCGACGCCGCCTGCGCCTGCGACCTGCCTGCTGTGAGCGCGCTGCAGCAGCTGGAAGTGCCAACGCTGATTCTTGCCTGGCGCGATGACCCGATCCATCCGCTGGAAACCGCAGAGCAATTGGCCACGGCGTTGCCCCTGGCCGAGCTGCAGATCATCAGCGACGCAAACGACCTGCAGCACTGGCCCCGGACGATCAGCGATTTTGTCCGCAGACACGCACCGGGTTAACCCCTACTCCAAACTGTAATCAATGTTGGTGACAACGCGGATGCGCTTCACTTCCGGAGTAAACGGGTCCACATCGTCGATTGAGAAATAGCCCTGGGAAGCACGACGAATACTGCCGACAGAAGCCCCGGAGTCGCGGGCAAACTGATCCGCCGCCGCACGGGCATCACGGGTCGCATCTGCAATCATATCGGGCTTGATCGCATCAAGCTGGGTGAAGAGAAAGGTGGGTTGAAACTCGTAGCTCTGGGTCAGTGCAACCCCTGACTTGACCAGTTCGCCGACCGACTGCATGCCCGCCTTGACGCCATCAACATCGGCGGTGCGAACCAGCACAGTAACTTCCGCGCGATAGCGCTCGGGCGGAAGGTTGGCACCATAGCTGTTGGCATGCTGATCGACTATCTTGGGCATCGAAAGCTGAATGTCCTTTTCCTCGAACCCCTTGAGCAGTAAAAACGAACGCACCAACCCCTGCTGATGTTCAACATCGTCCTGCAGACGGTCCAGACTGTCGCCGGTAACGCTGAAATTGATCGGCCACAGTGCCAGATCCGCCGGCACCTGACGCTCTGCCAATCCTTTGACACTGACAACCCGGTCGGCGCCACGAAACTCCAGCAGCCCGGTTTTCAGACTGACCCCGATAAACGCAAGCCCTCCCGCTACCAAGGCCGCCGCTACCACTGACCACAGCGAAACACGACTGAAAACCGCCATGACATCTCCTCGAAACCTGGTGAATATCCGACTATCCTAAATGCATCTGACGTTTGCAATATTGGCTATCCAACTTAGAATAGCCGCTATAGCCCGAGCGCGGGCACCCATTGCTGTCCACCCCGTCGCAATACATCCCAGGAGTCCCCGTTTGGATCTCGCAACCCTGATTGGCCTGATCGGCGCACTCGGCATCATCGCTGCATCCATTCTGCTGGGCACTGGTGCCCAGGTGTTCTTCAATGTGCCATCAATGCTGATCGTTTTTGGTGGCAGCCTGTTTGTGGTGCTTGCCAAATTCAATGTTGGTCAATTTATTGGCGCCATTAAAGTTGCAGGCCGAGCCTTTCGTTTCAAGCTCCCCGATACCGAAACCAGCATCAACGAGCTGGTTGAACTCGCCACCATCGCCCGCAAGTCCGGGTTGCTGGCCCTTGAAGAAAAGGAAATCGCCTCCCCGTTCCTCGCCAGTGGTATTCAGTTGCTGATCGACGGCCATCCGCAGGAAACCGTCAAGGCTATCCTCGAAAAGGAGCGGGTGCTGACCATGGAACGCAACCGCTGGGGGGCGAAGATTTTTTCTGCGCTGGGTGACGTGGGCCCGGCGATGGGCATGATCGGTACGCTGATCGGCCTGGTTCAGATGCTGTCCAACATGGAAGACCCGAAGTCTATTGGTCCGGCCATGGCAGTCGCGCTGCTCACCACGCTGTACGGCGCGATGCTGGCAACCATGGTCTGCCTACCAATCGCCGACAAGCTGGCCCTGCGCATGACCGAAGAAGCACGCATGCAATCACTGTGGATCGACGCCATTCTGGCAATTCAGGAAGGCACCAACCCCCGTGTTATCGAACAACTGCTGAGCAGCTACCTGCCTGCCGATAAACGCAGCAAGGCGAACGACGAGGCGAAGGAAGGCTGATGGAAGAGCAGGAAGACGACAGCCCCGGCATCCCCGCATGGGTCATGACCTTCGCCGATCTGATGTCGCTGCTGATGTGCTTCTTCGTGCTGCTGCTGTCATTCTCCGAAATCGACGCGCAGAAGTTCAAGCAGATCGCCGGCGAACTATCAGCCGCCTTTGGCGTACAGCGCGATGTGCCCGCGCTGGACATCCCGATGGGTACCAGTCCGATTTTCGACAAGTTCTCACCGGGCAAGCCCGAACCCACCCCCGTCGATAGCGTGCGCCAGCAGACCACCGAACAGGATCCAAAGCTGGATACCCTGCGCGAGGAAATGGAAGCAGACGTCCAGCAGCAGGTTCAGCAAACCACCAAAGAACAGATCGATACCAGCATGGACGCCCTGCGTGACGTACTGGAAAACGAATTGGCGCAGGGCCGACTGCAACTGGAACACGACCGCAAGCGGATCATCATTCGGGTAGAGGAGAAGGGCTCCTTCCCTTCCGGCTCGGCTGACATGACCGACGATTTTCGCGACATGCTGGACCGTATTGCCGAAGTACTGGCCAAGCTGCCGGGCGAAATCACCATCGAGGGACACACGGATAACATTCCGATCCACACCAACCGCTTCCAGTCCAACTGGGACCTCTCCGCAGCGCGCGCCTCATCGGTCGCCAACGCCCTGCTGCTCAACGATACTATCAAGCCGGAGCGTATGCGGGTACAGGGCTACGCCGAGACCCGCCCTCGTGCCAGCAATGAGTGGCCGGAAACCCGTGCGCTTAACCGCCGGGTCGAGATCATTCTTGACCTGTCAGGCTCGATAGAAGAATACGAAGCAGAGCTGCGTCGTCTGATGGAGGAAGACCTGGGTGACCTGATTCAGGATCTCGAGCTCCATAACGCCCCCTCATCCAGCGAGCCGCCGCCCGACAGCCCGCCTCCCACTGCGCCCTGAAACAGGGTCAGTGCTTGAGATCGTCGGGAATATTCGGATCAGGCATCGGCCCCGGCCGCTTGCCCTGACCCGCGCGGTACTGGCGTAACTGGAATACGTACGCCAGGACCTGCGCCACCGCGAGATAGAGACCGGACGGAATTTCATGGTCGATCTCGGTGCTGTAATACACCGCCCGGGCCAATGGCGGTGATTCCAGGATGATAATTTCGTTCTCGTTCGCCACCTCGCGAATACGCTGGGCGACAAAATCAGCACCCTTCGCCAAAAGCACCGGCGCACCGGAAGCCATCGGATCATATTTCAGCGCTACAGCGAAATGGGTCGGGTTGGTAATGATAACGTCGGCCTGCGGCACATTGCTCATCATCCGACGCTCCGCCATCTCGCGCTGCAGCTGTCGAATACGCGACTTGACCTCGGGCTTGCCCTCCGAGTCCTTGTATTCGTCCTTGACCTCCTGCTTGGTCATACGCAATTTCTGCTTGTGATCCCATAGCTGGAACGGCGCATCCACAGCGGCAATCAGAATCAGCGAACAGGACAGAATCAGCAAGGACGAGCCCAACACCCAGGCACAATGGATGATCGCTGCCGACAACGGCTCATTGGCCATGCTGAGCAGGTCTTCGGTGCGTAATTGCAGCACAACCAGCGCCACACCAAGGACCACAAGGAACTTGGCCAGTGCCTTGAGCAACTCAACCAGCGCCTTGACCGAAAACATCCGCTTGAGGCCCGCCAGCGGGTCCATGCGCTCAAACTTGGGAGCCAGCGAACTGGCACTGAACAACCAGCCGCCGAGCAGGATAGGCCCGACAATGGAGGCCACCAGCAGCACTCCAAACAGCGGGCCAAGCACTTCAAGCCCCTCACGCAGGGATGCAAACAGGTGCAGCCCCATGGCGTCGGTGCCGTACAGCGACTCGCGCTCCAGGGCGAAGTTGAAAATCATGATGTCCATGAGCTTCTGGACCATGCCCGGCCCAAGCATCAGCAAGCCAATCGCCGCCGCCATCACCACGGCCAACGTATTGAGCTCGCGTGATCGAGCAACCTGGCCTTTGTCGCGCGACTCTTTAAGTCGCTTGCCCGTGGGCTCCTCTGTGCGTTCCTGACCGCTGTCTGATTCTGCCATCAGCTCGCCCTCACCAGTCCACGTAGCCAGATCAGTGCATCGGCGGCGAGTTCCTGATACTGCCCCGGCACGTTACCCATCAGAACCCACATGATGAATAGACCAAATACCAGCGTCAGCGGGAAACCGATGGAGAAAATATTCAGCTGCGGTGCCGCGCGCATCATCACACCAAAGGAAATATTGACGATCAGCAGCGCCGTAATCGCCGGCAGACCAATCAAAATCGCGGCAGCCAGCACCCACGAGAAGCGCAACACCAGCGCTTGGAAATCCAACCGCCCCAGGCTCTCACCAACCGGCAAGGTAGTGAAGCTTTCAGTCAGGACTTCCAGCACAACCAGATGTCCATTCATGGCCAGGAACAGCAAGGTGACCAGCATGGTAAAAACCTGCGCCACCACCGCCACCGAGATCCCCGTGGTCGGGTCGTTCATGGACGCGAAACCGAGCCCCATCTGCATAGCAATGATCTGGCCCGCCAGCACGTGGATCTGGAACAGCAGCTGCAGGGAAAACCCCATAGCAGCTCCGATCAAAATCTGCTCGCCAATCACCACCCAGGTACGCAACGACAATGCATCCAGCATCGGCACCTCGCCGACCTGCGGAGCGATCAGCATAGTCAGGGCAAGGGCAAAATAAAGACGTACCCGTGTTGGCAGTAGCTGCGTACCGATTACCGGCATCGTCATCAGCAGGGACGCAATACGAAACAGCACCCACAGGTAGCTCGCTACCCAGCGACTGATTTCGGCGCTGGACAGTTCGATCATCAGCCAATCAATCCCGGGATCTGGCGATAGAGGTTATCGGTAAACTCGATCATCTGCGCCGCCAACCAAGGGCCAAGCCAGATCAGCGTGACAAAGGTAATCAGCAAACGCGGCAGGAAGCTCAGTGTCTGCTCGTTGATCTGCGTGGCGGCCTGAAACATCGCGACGATCAGGCCCACAATCAGGCTTGGCATGACCACAATGGCAACGACCACAGCGGTAAGCCACAGCGCTTGACTGAACAATCCTACTGCCACTTCGGGAGTCATCTGCAGCCCTCCTAGGGAACAGCGAAGCTGGCAGCCAGGGTGCCAATGATCAGCGCCCAGCCATCCACCAGCACAAACAGCATGATCTTGAACGGCAACGAAATGATCAGTGGTGACAGCATCATCATACCCATCGCCATCAGGACGCTGGCCACCACCAAGTCAATCACCAGAAATGGAATAAAGATCATGAAACCGATTTGAAAGGCCGTCTTCAGCTCGGAAGTCACAAACGCCGGCACCAGAATGTGGAAAGGCACGTCATCCGGGCCGGTCAGATCGGTGCGCTTGGCCAGACGTACAAAGAGCTCAAGGTCGGTTTCGCGGGTTTGCGCCAGCATGAATTCACGCAACGGCAGGCTCGCGGCCTGCAAGGCCTCCTGCGGCTGCATCTGCTCGTTGAGATACGGCTGCAGCGCCGCCTCGTTGATCTTGCTGAATACCGGCGCCATGATGAACAGGGTGAGAAATAGCGCAAGACCGATCAGAACCTGACTGGACGGTGTCTGTTGCAACCCCAGGGCCTGACGCAGAATGGCAAAGACAATGATGATCCGGGTGAAGCTGGTCATCATCATCACGAATGCCGGAATGAAGGTCAGCGCAGACATCAGCAGCAGCACCTGCAGGCTGACCGAATAGGTCTGCTGACCTTCGCTATCCGTGCTCAAGGTGATGGCTGGCAAGCTGAGCGGGTCCGCTGCCGTCTGAGCCAGTACCGACGGTGCCAGCAGCACCAGCAAAAGTCCGAGCCAGCGCATCATGACTGATCTTCCCTTTTCAACAAGGCTTGCAACTTGCGCGCGAAATCGCTGTTGCCGGCTACAGCCGCATTGAGGTCAGCCACCGGCTGATCAAATACATGTAACGTGTTGATCCGCCCCGGCGAAGCCCCCAGCAGCATCTGCTTGCCACCAACATCAACCAGCAGCAGGCGGTCGCGCGGCCCGAGCGGCAAGCTGCTGACCAGACGAATGTGTTGCCCACCCTGGGCGGCCAGCGGCCCGACCCGGCGCAACAACCAGCCCAGCAAGACAATCAGCCCGACCACGAAGCCGAGCCCCAGCGCCAGCTGTGCCAGCTGCAACGCGAGCGAGCCGCCACCGACGTTGTTCATTGCCGCTGCCGCCGGCTCGCCACTTTGCGCATTCACGCCGACTGGCAGGACCAGCAGCAACGCCAGCATCAGCCCCCGCATCAACGCAGCTTCTTGATGCGTTCAGAAGGACTGATGACGTCAGTCAGGCGAATACCGAACTTCTCGTTCACCACCACCACTTCACCATGCGCAATCAACGTACCATTGACCTTCACATCCAGCGGCTCGCCCGCCAGCCGATCCAGTTCGACCACCGAGCCCTGATTGAGCTGAAGCAGGTTGCGAATGGTGATCTCGGTATTCCCCACCTCCATCGAGATAGTGACCGGAATATCCAGAATCACGTCCAGGTTCGGGCTATCGCCGGGGTCCATATCCTCGCCACCGGTACGCGCAGGCGCATCGAACTCTTCCATCTGCATGCGTGGCTGCGCGCTAGTCTGCTCCAGCATCGCATCGATGTCGTCCTGATTAGCGTCACCGGCTTCGTCCAGCGCAGCCGCCCACTCGTCAGCCAGCGCTTGCTCTTCCGGGCTGATTTCGTCGGGTTTGTTGTCGTCAGCCATCTCGCTGTCCCCTGTCATTGATTGTTATGGTCGATCAGCGCGGTCGCGCGAGCGGCCCGAGAATCTGCAGCGCCAGATTGCCCTTGACTGAGCCCAGCTTGCTCTTGAACGTTGGCACGCCGTTGGCACAGAGCACCATATAGTCAGGCATCTCGACTGGAATCACATCACCCGGCTGCATACTCAGCAGGTCCTTCAGCTTGAGCTGGGTTTTTACCACGGTCGCGTTGAGCGGAACCTTGACCCCTGTGATCTCTTCACGGAGTGCGCGTACCCAGCGCTCGTCATGCTCATCGACATCTGACTGCACGCCCGAATCCAGCACTTCGCGCAACGGCTCGATCATCGAATACGGCATGGTGACGTGCAGATCACCGCCGCCACCATCAAGCTCGATATGGAACGTGGACACCACAACCACTTCGCTCGGGCTAACAATATTCGCCAGGGCGGGATTCACCTCAGAATTGACGTACTCGAACTGCACGTCGTGAACCGCCTGCCAGGCCTCCTTCAGATCGACAAATGCCTGATCGAGCACCATGCGCACAACACGCAGCTCGGTTGGGGTGAACTCGCGCCCCTCGATCTTGGCATGGCGACCGTCACCACCGAAGAAGTTGTCAACCAGCTTGAACACCAGCTTGGCATCCAGAATGAACAGGGCCGTACCGCGCAATGGCTTCATCTTGACCAGGTTGAGGCTGGTCGGTACGTACAGGGTATGCACGTACTCACCGAACTTCATGACCTGCACGCCGCCGACCGCCACATCGGCAGAGCGACGCATCAGATTGAACATGCTGATCCGGGTATAGCGGGCAAAGCGTTCGTTGATCATCTCCAGCGTCGGCATGCGCCCACGCACGATACGATCCTGGCTGGTCAGGTCATAGCTTTTGATCGAACCGGGGTCACTGTCCAGATCGGTATCAATGGCGCCATCATCCACCCCATGCAGAAGGGCATCGATCTCATCCTGGGACAGCAGATCCTGTACAGCCATCGGTATCTCCTATTGAAGAACCATGTTGGTAAACAGCACCGACTCGATGACGGGGTCGCCTACTTCCTTCTCAAGCAACGCCTTAACCGCGAGGGTCGCCTTGTCACGCAAAGCCTGCTTGCCTTCAGCCGTCGTCAACGCCTCAAACTCTTCACTGCCAAATAACATGACCAACTGATTGCGAATCAGCGGAAGGTGCTGATTGAGTTTAGCCATGCCAGCCGCATCGCGACCCATCAATACCACACTGACCTGCATATAACGCTGCCGGCCAGAAACGGCGTAGTTGACGACAAACGCCGGATCCAGCGGCTGGTAGATTGCCTCCTGCTTGACCGGCTCAGCCGCGACTTCCTCAACCGGGGCGTCGTCGCCACTGAGCAGGAAATAGGCCACGCCGCCCGCTGAAATCAGCAGCGCCAACAGGCCAACACCAATCAGGATAAAAAGTTTCTTGCGGCTTTTCGCCGGCTTTTCCTGCGCGTCGTCTTCAACAGGTTGCGCTTGCTTCGCCATGCCAATATTCCGTCAATTAGGCTTTTCAGCCGCTGTTCAAGGAGGTGTATGCATTCTGCGTGCCAGCAACTCGGCAGCATACAGCCCTGCCCGATTCACTGGCAGTCTCCATAGGATACTGACTTGCAGGAAAAATGTCTTTTGCCGCCCGAGTTGGGCGCAGAGATCCGGGGCAGTTGATACTGCCCCGGCAGGAACGCAGGAAAGCCGCCGGATCAGGCGTAGTAATCAACCAGCCGAGCGGCGGTCAGCCGGGTCTGCAACACTGCAGCCGGGTCGCTGGCAAGCGCATCGTCACTACCATCCATCCGCCCGGGAGTATTACCACCATCACCACGACCGCCGCCCTGATCAGCCAGCCCGGCGAAACTGCCCTGCGACTGACGCCCTTCCGCCGAGCCGTCCGACACATTGACGTCAACCAGTGAGGCTCCCTGCTGGGTGAACATATCACGCAGCCGGTGCATCTGCCCTTCCAGCGCATCACGCACGCCAGCGTGCTGACTCACGAACTGCACCTGATGTTCCTGGCCGCGAGTCTGAATCTTGATTTCCAGCGGCCCCAGCTCTGCCGGGTCCAGCTGAATCTCAACCGATTTGACGTTCTGACTGGACATCCACATCACCTTGTTGACTACCGCCTCACTCCAGCCGGATTGCCCCATCGGCACCCCCAGCGTCTGGGTGGCGCCAGTCACCGGCCGCGCCGTCATCGCCACCTGTCCGTTGCTCTGCACCTGAGCTGCCGCCGCGCCTTTACCGTCATCAATAGCATTGCTATCCAGACTGCTGGCACGCGCAGCAAGACGCGACTCCAGCTGTTCAATCAGTTTGCCAACCGGAATCGGCTGTTCAGTAGCGCCAGACTGCATTGCGCGTTGCTGTTGAACGTCCGCCTGCGTCTGGCGCTGGTTGGCATCAACCTGCGCAACAGCCGCATCTGCCGACTTGGCGCTCCCATCACGCGCAGTCGCTTGGCCATCAGCATTAGCGTTTGCTTGGGCTTCACCACGCAAAATTGCGCGTAACTGGGCAGCCAGATCAGCAACAGTCGTGCCGCGCCCACCACCACTAGCCAGAACGTCGTCCGCCCCAGCCTCCGCCGCGGCTGCCTTTGCCGCGGCATCAATGGCGGCCAACGCCGCAACCGCCGGATTACTGTCGGCCGTCAAGGACTCGTCACCCCCCTCTTCCGCCGAGGGCTCGCCATCGCTCGGCAGCCGAGCCAGCCATTGCTGCCACTGCTGGCTAATACCGGCCAGAATGCTGTCCGGGTCATCGGCATCAAGCCCCGCCACGTCCTCGCCCTCGCCGGGCGTCACGCCCTCGGCGCGATCACCATCAACGCTCCCCATCACCTGCGCGAGCTGTTGAAACCAGCCTTGCATGCTACCCGGCAATTCCTTGCCGTCCGCGGCAATCAACGAGGGCAGCGGCAGGGTTGCGTCGACGTCGCTGGTTACCTCGGCAAGCCGCTGCATCAGAGCATCAAGGTCCTCTGGCGTCTGCTCGGCAAGAATGGCCGAGAACGCTGCTACGGCGCCGGAGCTTGCGCCCTTGCTGCCGCCGGAAGCAACACCGGCAAAACTGTCACGGGGAAAGTCAGCGCCAAAAAGCGCCATCAGATTCTGCCCGATTGGCATGATGTAATCTCCACCTGAAAAGGCTTGGCCAATGATTCAGGGGAATATCTGCAAACGACGGGCCAATCTGAAAAAGAAAGGAGGAAAGAATCAACCGAGCAGCGGTTTGAGGCGTGTAAATGCCTGCTCAATATCAGCGAGCAGCACGCTCGCAGCCTGGCGGTCGCCCGCAACACCTGCACCTTCAGCCTCAAGGCAGGCTTGCTCGAGCGCCAGCGCGCCCATATTGCCACAGCTGCCCTTGAAGCTGTGCGCGGCCTGGCGGAACGCATCCATATCGTCTTTGCCAAGAGCGTCGTGCAATTGACGCAACCGGTTGTCCGCATCAGCAAGAAAGGTTTCTAGCAGTAGCGCGTAATCGTCCTGCATCAACTCACGCAGCCCCTGCTGCACATTCAGATCCATATCTGGCTTGCGATCTGCCATCGCGCGGAGGTCCTTATCAGCGGAAGCTGAGTCAACTGTCATTGCCCAGCAGTATGCCCAAGCGACCAATGGAAGACCACCCTGACCAGGCTTCCCTGTGCACTGAAGCTCACTTCGTCAGCGAGCGCTCTGATCAACGCCAGCCCACGCCCGGCATAGTCAGCAGACGCACTGACGGCCGAGAACCCGGCACCACTGTCTTCGCACTCGATCACCAGTCGCCCGCCATCTGCAACTGGCTGATGGTCCAGCGAAAACCGAATCCACCCGTCATCAAGCGTCCTGAGTCGCGCACTCCGCTCCTGATAGTAAAGCGCGAAACCGTCAGAGTCCTGCTTCCACGCAGACTGCAGGTTGAGCAGACCGTGCTCCAGTGCATTGCTGTAGAGTTCACTCAGTACCGTGAACAGGCTCCCGGCACGGCAGCGCAGCCCCGGAATCGAGAGCAGCGTCTGCAACAAAAAGGGCAGTGGGTTCTGTTCACGAATGGCATTGGCCCGATAGGTGTAGTTCAGCTGCCAGTCATGTCCGCCCTGCGCTGCCGTCCCCAAGGAGGCCGGCGGTATCGGTGGCGACAGGTCCCGCGAGGGCATCACTACCTGCAGCAGGCTGATGTCGTCTTCAGGGCTACCATGAAAGCGCTCCAACGCATCCAGCAGGCCGTCAAACAAGGCGTCGGGGCGACCCGCGTGGGCGGCAACTGCCTGCAATACGCCGTCCTCACCAAACTGTTCACCGGCCGCGTTGCGGCACTCGATGACACCGTCAGTCCAGCACAACAAACGCTCACCCGGATGCATCACCATAACCACCGGTTCGGGATTGAAGCGAACCCGGCTGGCAACGCCCAACGGCAGGTTGGTCGACGCGGCCCGCTGAAGCAGTTGGCCCTCTCGTCCGAGGATCACCACTTCTGGCAGACCACCGTTCCAGATCTCAACCAACCCCTTGGCCGGATTGAGTTCAATCAGCACCGCGCAGCAGAAAATGCCGACCGGCAGAATGTTGCTGAGCTTGGCGTTAAGCTCCAGCAGAATATCCCGCAGGGCGAAACCCTTGGCCGTCATGGCATAGAAGACCTCTGCCAGCGGCATCGCCCCGATGGCGGCCGACAGACCGTGCCCGGTGAAATCACCGAGCAGCAGATGCATTTCGCCAGAGGGACGGTGGGCTGCCAACAGAATATCGCCGTTAAACATGGCATAGGCTGACTGCAGATACCGCAGGCAGGCGTCATCCAGCGCCCCGGCATGGGCGACCCGATCGAAGACGATCTTGGCCAGCTCCTGATCACGCAGTAACCCGGCGTGCTGCCCGGCGATCACATCACGCTGGCTCTGCAACGTTTGGTGCATCTCGCGCATTCGTCTGAAGGCGCGAATCTTGGCCTCCAGAATCACCGGATTGTAGGGTTTGGTGAGAAAGTCGTCGCCCCCGGCCTCGAGGCATTTCACCAGGGCTCCGGTCTCGGTCAGGCTGGTGAGGAAAATAATCGGGACCAGATCTTCCCCGGCGTGCAACTTAATCTGGCGAGCAGCCTCAAAGCCGTCCATGGTCGGCATCAGGGCATCAAGCAGGACAATATCGGGAGACTGCTGAACGAATAGCTCAACGGCCTGCTGGCCATGCTCGGCCTGGCAAACACGATGCCCGAGCCGCTCAACCAGACGCCCGAGGATCATCCGGTCAGCAGGATTGTCATCGGCAACCAGCACCAACAACGGCTGCGCGCCCTGCTCGGCGCGTGCGCTGCTCGGGCTGGTGTTGGTCATGGTTACTCGATACAGAACAGCTGTTCGAAATTGGAGATACTCAGGACCTTGCGCACGTCCGGGTTGCAGTGGACGATGCGAATATCGGCTGCATCACCGCCGGCGTGATCCCGCAGCAGCAGCAACATGCCCAGCGCGGAGCTATCGATATAGTCAGTATCCTGAAGGTCAACGACATACTGGCTCGGCGTCAGGCCACTGCGCTCGTAAGCATTACGGAAGTCCTGATGCGCGCCGAAGTCAAAGCGCCCATTTACACTGATGGTCAGTACCTGGCTATCGCTGGACATTGACGCCTGAATCGACATGTTTTCTCCCTGTCAGGTGTCGCGCTACAAGAGACGTATTACTTCTCGTTTTAGCACAGCCTCGGACGACTGTCAGGAATTATTTGCCCGTTGCGAGTGGGCACGCTGAGACAATTCATCAAGCAGCTTTTGCTCCTGACGATCAGCTCTGGCTTGAGCTTCCTGGCGGTATTTTTCGATCAGTTTGCGTAGCGCCTCCAGGCGCTGGTAACGCTGCCGCCAGTTGTCCCGCGCGCGCTCGATGCTCTCGCCATGCCAGCGCACAGTCTGACGCTGCTGATCAATGGCCACCTCCATCTGGGCCATAAAGCGCTGGTAGTTCATCAACCAGTCTCGCCCGACCCCTTGGGCTCCACGTTGGGTCCAGCCTTTGGCGTATTCGCTGCAATAGTATTCCAGGTCACGCAGGCGAACTTCGGCGTCCTGGAATTGCTTCTGACACTGACCAAGCACTGTGGCAGCCTTACGCTCCTCCTCCAGCGCCATATCCAGCACCGGAGCAAGGCGGCGAATCCGCTCTTCACTCATTAGTCAGAATCTGTTCCAGCCCAGCTTGGCTGTCGGGTAGCGAGACACTTTCGTGCAATCCCTGGCACAAAAAACCCTGCATCGACGGCATCTTCTCCAGCGCCTTGTCTGTCAACGGATCGGACCCGGCGGCATAGGCGCCAACGCTGATCAGGTCGCGGCTCTGCTGATAACGCGCATATAGCTGCTTGAACAGCTGCGCCTTCTGCAAATAGTCCTGCGATACGATCTGCGGCATCGCACGACTGATCGACGCTTCAATGTCGATGGCAGGATAGTGCCCTTCCTCAGCCAGTCGCCTCGACAGCACTACGTGACCGTCGAGAATCGCCCGCGAGGCATCGGCTATCGGGTCCTGCTGGTCGTCCCCTTCGGACAGCACGGTGTAAAACGCAGTAATCGAGCCTCCGCCCTGTTCAGCGTTGCCAGCGCGCTCAACCAGCTGCGGCAACCGGGCAAACACCGACGGCGGGTAGCCCTTGGTCGCCGGCGGCTCGCCAATGGCCAAGGCGATCTCACGCTGGGCCTGGGCAAAACGGGTGAGCGAGTCCATCAACAGCAGCACATTCTTGCCCTGATCACGGAAGTACTCGGCAATGCGCGTACAATACATCGCCGCACGCAAACGCATCAGCGGCGCGTCGTCGGCCGGTGAGGCGACCACGACGGACCGTGCCATCCCCTCTTCGCCAAGGATCTGCTCGATGAACTCCTTGACCTCACGGCCCCGCTCACCGACCAGCCCGACAATGGTGATGTCGGCATCGGTGAAGCGAGTCATCATTCCCAGCAACATACTCTTGCCGACGCCGCTGCCGGCAAACAGACCAAGCCGCTGGCCGCGGCCAACCGTCAACAAACTGTTGATCGAACGGATACCGACATCAAGGGGTTCCTCGATCGGATGGCGCTTGAGCGGATTGATGGTTGGACCGTTGATATCGACCCAGTCTTCGGCCTTGAAGCCGCCCTTGCCGTCCAGCGGACGCCCAATGCCGTCCACCACGCGTCCCAGCATGCCCGAGCCCATCGGCAGCTTGCCGCCGCCGGCCGATGGCACGACGCGAGCACCGGGCTGCATGCCTTCCAGTCGATCCACCGGCATCAGATAAATCTTGTTACCGGCAAAGCCCATGACTTCGGCCTCAATCTGGCTTTGGCCATGCAACGTGTCGCTGATAACCAGGCAACGGCTTCCCACCGGCGCCTTGCATCCCTCTGCTTCAAGCGTGAGGCCGACCATACGGATCAGTCGGCCTTCAACTACCGGCTGGGCAGGTAACTGCAGCGCCTGCTGGTAGCCAGACAATCGACGCGCGAAGCTGATGCGCTCTGGCGTGTTCATTCCGGCTCCGACGCGCTGTCCGGGATCGGCAAGTCCGCCTCTGGCGGATGAGCACGCTGTTCGCGGCGCTGCTCGTAGAGTTGCTCGATCAATTGCTGCAGCCGGGTTTCCAGCGTAGCGTCAACCTGGCTGTGTTCGGTTTCGACGCGACACCCACCGGGCATCAATTGGTCATCCTCAAGCAGGCGCCAACTCTCTTCGTGGCGCTCGCGCAGCGCCTTGATGCTGTCAAAGTCGAGTGGATTGAGGTAGATACGGATATTCTCGGCACCAACCGGCAGCGCCTTGAGTGCCGAGCGCAGCACGCCCATCACCTGATCACGATCCGATTGCATTTCACGCTGCAGCACCGCACGCAGCATCTGCTCAAGCAGCACCAGCAGCATATCTTCAATCTGCTCGTCCTGCTTTTTCAGCGGCGCCATCAACTGAACCATTAGCGCGTCCAGCTCGTCGGTGCGCTTGGCCAGAACGGCCTTGGCTTCCTGTTGCCCCTTCAGCTGACCAGCGTGAAACCCGTCTTTCTCACCGGTTGCAAAGCCTTCGTTGTAGGCTTCTTCACGAATCTGCTCGAGTTCTTCGACGGTGAATGGTTTGACCGTCTCAAGCTCCTGCTCTTCTTCAGGCTGCGGGTCGGGCGCGGACTCAGAGGACGGCTCCGTTTCGCGCTCCAGGGCAATCTGATGCGGCTCAGCGTCAAAGCTAGGCAGATCCCAGCGACTGAATGCCGACACCTCGCTGCTGCGCAATAGCTCGCTTTCATTCTTGACCTGCGACATGACACCCTACCCCGCTTGGAAAACCCGGCCAGCATACCACCGCCAAACGCACACGGCGGCGCGCTGCGTTCGTCAGATCATCTCTTCGCCGCCCTTGCCGCCCAGCACAATTTCGCCGGCGTCGGCCATGCGGCGCGCAATGGTGAGGATTTCCTTCTGCGCTGCCTCCACTTCGCTGATGCGCACCGGCCCCTTGGCTTCCAGGTCGTCCTGCAGCAGCTCCGACGCACGCTTGGACATATTGCGGAAGATTTTCTCCTTGATCGCCTCATCGGCCCCCTTGAGGGCAACGATCAGCACTTCGGAAGACACCTCACGCAGCAGCGCCTGAATTCCACGATCATCCACATCAGCCAAGTTGTCGAAGACAAACATCAGGTCCTCGATCTTCGAGGACAGGTCCTCATCAACTTCACGGATCGATTCGATCAGCTGAGACTCGGCACTCGACTCAAGGTAGTTCATGATATCTGCCGTACGCTTGACACCGCCCATAGAGGCCCGCGAGGTGTTTGAGTTACCAGCGAACTGCTTCTCGAGAATCTCGTTCAGCTCCTTCAGTGCCGAAGGCTGCACCGTATTGAGGGCAGCCACGCGCAACAAAATGTCGAGCCGTACCTTGTGATCAAAGTAACCGACCACCTCGGCCGCCATGTCAGGATCAAGATACGCGACAACGATTGCCTGAATCTGCGGGTGCTCGAAACGGATCACATCAGCTACCGCACGCGGCTCCATCCATTTCAGGCTGTCCAGACCAGAGGTGCTGCCACCCAGCAGAATGCGATCAACCAGGCCATTTGCCTTATCCTCGCCCAGCGCCTGGGTCAGCATGGTGCGAATGTAGCTGTCAGCACCAACCCCCAAGCCGGTCTGCTCGCCCACCACCTCGATGAAATCGCCCATGACCTCCTGCACCTGGTCACGCTGAACCGTACGCATACCGGCCATCGCGCTACCGACCCGCTGAACCTCCTTGGGGCCCATGTGCTTGAGAATCGCCGCAGCATCAGACTCACCGAGACTGAGCAGGAAAATGGCCGCCTTGTCCAGTTTGGACATCTTCGCATGGCGTTTGCTGGCTTCTTCACTCATCGGCGTTGATCCACTCTTTCACGACTTGCGCCACCCGGCCCGGGTCTTCGGCCAGCAGGCCCTTGATGGCGTTGAGCTGCTGCTCATAACCCGCACCAGGCGGCGGCAGCAATACCGGGTTGGAAGCCGGTCCGGACAGACTCACCTGATCATCTCGCAGAGCAGCATCCATCCCATCATACCCGCCACCGGCCAGCGCAGGGTAACCGTCACTGCCACCTTTGCCTGCGACAGTGAGATTCTTCAGCGCCGGGCGCAACACCGCAAACACCAGGACCAGCACGAATAGAATACCCAGTATCTGCTTGGCAACGTCCCAGAACCAGGGCTGTTCCCAGAATGGGATGGACGGTAGGGGTTCCAGCTCGGTTTCCGGCACGAACGGACTGTTGATGACACTGACGCTGTCACCACGGCTGGCGTCATAACCGACCGCATCCTGCACCAGGCGGGTCAGCCGAGCCATCTCGGCCTCACTGATTGGCGTCCGGGTGACCTCACCGGTCTGCGGATCCACCTGGGCAGGATCATCTACTACCACCGCAACCGACAACCGCTTCAGGCGGCCCTGCTGCTGGCGGGTGTGGCTGATCTGACGATCCAGCTCGTAGTTGCGCACAGCCTGCTCACGCTTATCCTGGGGTACCGCTGCCACTACTGGCTGACCGGTTGCGGGGTCAATCACCTGCTCCGGCACCTGAGTAGCGCCGGGCGGCTGGTTAGACAGCGCACCTGGCACGCCCTGCGGACCCGCATTGGCGGCACGCGCTTCGCTGACAACTTGTTCACTGCGCAGAGCTGCATCTGGACTGAACATTTCGGCGGTCGACTCGACTGCACTGAAATCCACATCAGCAGAGACTTCGGCCTTGTAACGACCTGAGCCCAGAACCGGCTGAAGAATGTTGTGAACCCGACGGGTGTAGGTGTCTTCCAGACGACGGGTGTAATCAAACTGGCGACCGGCCACGGTGAGTTCGTTGAGCTCGCTTTGATTGGAGAGCAGATTGCCGTTCTGGTCGACAACCGTTACCTCATCTTTGCCCAGCTCCGGAACGCTGGTTGCCACCAGATTGACGATAGCCATTACCTGAGCCGGCTCGAGGCGGCGACCGGCATACATTTCCAGCAACACCGAGGCACTGGGCTTGCGGTCATCCCGCACAAAAACAGTAGAGCGCGGAATGGCGATATGCACACGAGCGCCCTTCACGTTATAGAGGCTGGAGATGGTCCTGGCCAACTCCCCTTCCAGGCCGCGACGGTAACGGGTGGTTTCCATGAATTGACTGGTGCCCAGCCCTTGCTCACGATCCAGAATCTCGAACCCGACATTGCCGTCGGTGGGCGAAATGCCGGCGCTGGCAAGGCGCATGCGGGCATCAGCCAGATCCTCACTGCGAACCAGCAACGCGCCGCTGTTGGGCTCCACCTTGTAGTCGATACGGCTCTGCTGCAGCAGCTCTACCACCTGGCCAGCATCGAAGCCATCCATGCTGTTGTACAACGGCCGATACTCCGGCTCCTGCGACCACAGCACGACAGCAAACCCGATCGCCACACTCGCAGCCAACCCCACCAGCAAACCAAACTGGCGCAGCATCGGCAGTTGCGACAGGTTCTCCAGAAAGGTCAGCCCCATCAGCGGCTTGCGGTCAGCGACAAGCGGGTCACGGGTAGCCGGAGTGTTGCTGGCGGAATCCATTGTCATTTCCTCAGGCGGTCAGGCTCAAATAAGATTAGATAGGCATTTTCATGATGTCTTCGTAGGCGGCAACCATCTTGTTGCGCACCTGCGTCATTGCCTGGAAAGCAACGGACGATTTCTGCGAGGCAATCATCACTTCGGTCAGATCGATACCCTCGACCCCACGCTCGTAACCAGTCTGCAATTCGGAGGTAGTTTTTTGCAGTTCGTTGACGCGGTCGACGGCTTGCTTGAGCAGATCATCAAAACCTGGACCGTTGACGCTCGGCTCGGCCGGCTTGACCGGTTGCGGCTTGCCCATGGCTTCCATTTGCATGGTGCGCATTTGCAGCATCAATCGATTGAATTCAACACCCTGAGTCACGTTTGCCTCCAGGCCGTCCGGTTTTTTGACGGCTACAGTCGCTTTACAGGGTACTCAGCAAGTTTGATGCCAAAACGCATCCTGCGCCAACGGGCACAGGAAAACGACCTACGCCAGCCGAGAGGCTGGCGCAGAAGAAGGGGAATATAGGGTGAGAGGTCAGAAGCCCGCGAACAGACTACCTTCCACATCCAGCCCGGCATCACGCATCTGCGCGAGCTTGTAGCGCAACGTCCGTGGGCTGATACCGAGCCGCTCCGCTGCCTCCTTTCGACGTCCCCGCTCGGCGCGCAGGACATTGATAATCAATTGGAACTCACGTTGCCGCACACCGGTACCCAGGTCACAACCAGCCTCCTGCCCAGCATCAGCCAACGGCTGCTCAGCCAGCGGGTCAAGCCGACTGGCCGGCACCCTACGCAAAACCGGCGTGCCACCGCTGGCCTGCAGATCCAGGCACAAGTCTGACGGCTGAATTACACCACCAGCCTGCAGCACCAACGCCCGCTGTATCGCATTATCCAATTCACGCACATTGCCCGGCCAGGGATGCGCCTCTAATGCCTGAACCGCCTGCGTCGAAAAACTGACACTGGCCATGTTCATCTTGCCCGCATGCTTGGCCAGCAAGCGCTCGGCAATCGGCAGAATGTCTGCCGGCCGCTCACGCAGCGCGCGCCACTGCAGCGGGAAAACACCCAGCCGGTAGAACAGGTCCTCACGAAACCGGCCTGCCGCAACCTCGGCAGGCAGATCGCGGTTGGTGGTGGCAATGATGCGGATATTCAGTTCAATCAACTTGCGCCCGCCAACGCGTTCAACCTCCCGCTCCTGCAACACGCGCAGCAGTTTCGCCTGCAACCCAAGTGGCATTTCGGAAATTTCGTCCAGCAGCAGGGTGCCACCGTTGGCCTGTTCAAACTTGCCTGGCTGCGCGGCTACCGCACCGGTAAACGCCCCCTTTTCGTGACCGAACAGGGTTGCTTCAAGCATGTTGTCGGGAATGGCTGCGCAATTGATCGCAATAAACGGCTGTTCGGCACGTGAAGACTGCTGGTGAATATAGCGCGCCAGTACTTCCTTACCGGTACCGGACTCGCCTGAAATCAGCACAGTCGAATCACTGACCGCCACCCGCGCTGCCAGCTCCAGCAACTGCACGCTACCTGGATCGACCGCCACCGGGCCGCTACCCGGCGCCGAACTCAGGCGCCCCTGGGTGTGCTGCGCTATCAGGTCCAACAACGCTTTGGGGGCAAAGGGTTTTACCAGATAATCGACAGCCCCCTCACGCATGGCGCTGACAGCTTGCTGCACAGTGCCATAAGCTGTCATCAGCAATACCGGCAATTGCGGATAATCGGCACGCAACGTCCGCAGCAGCGCATGACCGTCCATGCCCGGCATGTTCACATCACTGACCACCATGCTCACTTGCTCGCGCCCGAGTAGGGTAATCGCCGACTCGGCATCAGCCGCCTGAACGCAGGCGTACCCCGCCAACAGCAGGGTATCTGCCAGAGCCTCACTGAGGCTGGTATCGTCTTCAACCAGCAGGATACGGATATCAGACTTGCTCATGGTCTAGCTCCTTCGCGGCAGGGAGCAACCGCAGCGGCAGCAGGATTTCAGCACTGGTTCCCCAACCGGCCTTGCTATGCAGATGAAAGGCACCACCATGGGCACTCACCACCGACTTGACGACGGTCACACCAAGACCGGTGCCCTGCGGCTTGCTGGTATGAAAGGGCTCGCCGATATGTGCCAGCTGCTCGACCGTCATGCCCTGGCCAGCGTCGACCACGCACAGGCTCAGCTGCCCTTCGATCAGGCGCGCCACGACTTTCAGTCTGGGTGCCGGCATGCCTGCCTGCAGCGCGTTCTCAATCAGATTGATGACCGCGCCGACCAACGTATCCCGGTTGCAGCGGAGCATCGCATCCTGTGGCAACAGGTTGACCCAGCGACAGATTCCGCCACGCGCTTCGATGACGCTTTCAGCCTGACTCTGCAGCCATTCAAAAAAAATGGAAACCGGCAGCAGATCGTTGATTGGCAGATCACCCTTGGCAAACTGCAGCATGTCACGAATCTGATGCTCAATACTCAACAGCCGTCCATGCAGACGACCGGAAAAACGGGTGCGGTGCTCGGTCGGCAGCGTCTCATCACCGAGATGCTCGGCGTACAACAGCGCAGAGGCCAGCGGCGTACGAATCTGGTGTGCCAGTGAGGCCACCATACGGCCCAGCGCGGACAGACGCTCATTGCGCGCCAGCTCAGACTGTAGCGCACGCGTCTCGGTCTGGTCCTGAATCAGAATCAACTGACCCGGCTCGCCTTCCAATGAACGGGTCGCCAGCGAGACACGCCGTCCACTGCGCAACGACACTTCATGGTAATCGTCTTCGCGCGGGGCAAAGCGCTGCTGGATAAGGTCGCGCCACAGCTGCCCCTCAAGCGGCTCACCAAGCAATTCGCGAGCAGCCGGATTAGCGTCACGTACCACGCCTCGACCATCAAGAATGATGACGCCACCGGGCAGCAGATTGAGCACATTCTGCAAACGGCCTGCCAGTCGAGCCTTTTCGGCCAGCTCCCGGGTACGTTGGGCCTGACTGTCAGCCAACTGCCGTTTAAGCAGCACAACCTGCCTTTCCAGCAGCGCATGAGAAGCCCCCAACTGGGCAGACATCGATTGAAAGCGTTCGAACGCGTCGTGCAGCTGGTCGCTGTCGGTCGCACGATCCGATGTCATCACCTCACGAACGATATCGTCGAGGTAATCTGCCGGGTTCTGATTGGGTTGCACGTTGGCCGCCATGGGGTATCCCCTGAATACATGAAGCACACAGGGGAAGCACTGCAAACCTTATGCCAAGAATAAGTTATCCTTTAAAAACAGGATCTTAAAAAAAGATTAGCGTAGTCACGTCAGTCTTCTGACGCATCAGCACCACGATTGAGTCCATACTTGCGCATCTTCTCGACCAGGGTAGTACGGCGAATACGCAAGCGCTCCGCCGCCCGCGCCACAACGCCACCACACTCGTCCAGCGCCTGTTGAATCAGCGTTTGCTCCAGTCCCGCCAAATACTCCTTCAGGTCCAACCCCTCCGGTGGCAGAAACGCAGGACTGTCCAGGCCAACCAAGCCGCTGAAGGCATCGCTACGCTCATCCTCAGTCTCTCGCAGCTGGCGCAGATCATCCTGATCATCCTCCACATAGCGGAATTTACGCGGCAGCTCGCCAACGCCAATTACGCCATGGGGGTGCATGATGGCCATGCGTTCAACCAGGTTGGCCAACTCACGAACGTTGCCCGGCCAGTCGTGCTGACACAGCGACATGATTGCCGATGTACTGAAGCGAATGGAGCCACGCTTTTCGGTTTCCATCCGAGTGATCAGCTCGTTGAGCAATAACGGCAGGTCCTCGATACGCTCGCGCATGGCTGGCATATCGATGGGGAATACGTTGAGACGATAATAGAGGTCCTCGCGGAAGGTACCATCCTCAATCATCTGCTCGAGATTTTTGTGCGTTGCCGCGATGACGCGGACATCAGCGCTCTGCACTTTGTTGCTACCAACCCGCTCAAAGGTTCGCTCCTGCAGCACGCGCAGCAGTTTTACCTGCATCGGCAACGGCATGTCACCGATCTCATCCAGGAACAAGGTGCCACCCTGCGCCAGCTCAAAACGCCCTGCTCTACTGGTGATAGCACCAGTAAAGGCACCTTTTTCGTGGCCAAACAGCTCGCTTTCCAGCAGCTCGGCCGGGATAGCACCGCAGTTGACCGGCACGAAGGGAGCGTCCTTCCGACGGGAATGGTAATGCAGATTGCGGGCAACTACTTCCTTGCCGGTGCCAGACTCGCCGAGGATCAATACAGTGGCTTCGGTATCAGCCACTTGCTGCATCATCTGCCGTACCGACTGAATAGAGCGGCTGGTGCCAACCAAACTGCGAAACAGATTGGGTTCACGCTGACGCTGACGGTTGGCGTTCTCTTCAAACACCTCGCGATAGACTTGGGCACGATGCAAAGCGTCAAGCAGATGGTTGTAGCTGAGCGGCGGCTCCATTACCGCGAGCAGACGCTGCTTCAGATGGTCCGGCCAACTGGCCGACTGACTGGGATCAAGCAGGATGACGGGCAGATTCTCGTCCCACTTGTCGAGCTGACCCAACAGTGCGGGCAGCCCTTGGTCAAGATCGCAACGCCCAAGAATGACGCATTTGACCTCGCCTGCCGATTCGACCTGGTTGGCGGCAACCTGCAGCCAGTCGGCACTGTCGGCGATGATTGCATCTTCCCCGAGAAACTCCAGAACGACACTCAGATCGTGACGACTCTGAGCGGAATCATCAATCAGCAAAATATGATTGTTTGGCAGCATAGACGGGGCGCTATTCCTGTTAGCAGGCTTGAGCAGAGCGCATCACCATGATGGCGCTGCGCCACACTCTGTTATGGTCCGATAATGTAGTCAGAAACGACTAGCGAGTCAAATAGTTGGCGCATCGCTGTCGGCGCCAAATTGGCAGGCAGGTATTCCCGCAGGTGGCCTGACAAACGCAGCCGAGGCGACCAACGTCGAGCAAAAAGGCGCGAAAATACTCAAACCTCGCATCACGCCACTCCAGCACCGGAGAACATGATACCCAGCGGACGCACGGCCGGTATTAGCCTCAGTAGGGACGATCGAGAACATTTCACCAGTCGGCTAGCGAAACATCTGATAGACCTTTGCCCCCTGACGCCCCCGCTGCAGCCCCTGCAGCTCTTCGGCAAGCTTGCCTTGAACTGCCTGGCACAAAGCAACCACCTCGCGGTAGGTTTCGCTCAATTCCTCAAGCGTGGACGCTACCTGCTGATCATCTCTCGCAGGATCTTCCATTGCAGCGCGCACCTGCTCACGGCAAGCCTTGTCGAGCTCACCGACCTGCTGCCAGTCACACGCCTGCACGGCCGCTATCAGCGACGCGTGAGTTTCCTGCAGTTTTTCTACAGCATTGGCCATGCTTGAATCCTCACGATTGGCGGATGCCGTCCCAGCCAGCCTTGACTTCGCGCAGTAGCTCCGCCACCTCGTCCAGCATACTGACGTCATTTTTCAGGTTGGCCTGACTCAGACGATCCTGCATGAAAGCATAAAGTCGATCCAGGTTGAGCGCCAGTTCGCCGCCTTGATCGGCATTCAGCGAATCACGCAGACCGCCAATAATCCCCAACGCCTTGCCAATGAGTTCGCCCTTGAGCGCAACATTACCATGTTGCATTGCGCCCCGGGCCTGAGCAATGCGCTGCAGACCGCCCTCCATCAGCATCTGAATCAGCCGATGCGGGTCCGCTTCACTGACCTGAGCGTTGACGTTCACCGTCTGGTATTGCTTCATTGCTGCGTAGGCGTTCATCTGCAAGATCCTGCGTTGCTGTGGCACATGCCCCTGTATCGGCTAGCAGTCAAAAAGCTGAAGCGCCTTCGCATAAAAAAACCGGCCAACCCAGGCCGGTTCCTCAGTTCACCAATAATCACAGGACCAGATTCAGGCTGGTTCAATAGCGTCCCACGCCGCCTTGATCTCAGCCAGCAGCTGCTGCACTTCGTCCAGCGAGCGCGGGGTATCGTCTACGGCCACACCAACCAACTTGCGCGTCATGTAGTCGTAGAGGGCATCGAGGTTCTCGGCAATCTCACCGCCCATGTCCTTGTCCAGCGAAGCTTGTAGCGCACCGATGATGCTGATGGTGCTGCTGACCGCGACACCACGACGCTCCGAATTACCTAGCGCCTGTGCGTGCCGTGCAAGCTTCAAACGCTCAATGGCGCCATCAAGAAGCAGTTGTACAGCACGATACTGCGACACTTCCTGGGTAACATTTACCTGCTTGTAGGTATCAATAGGGTTTGCCATAAGTTCACGACTCCTTCGCTATACCAGGCAGGTTGGCTAATTGGCTAGCCAAAAAAGAACTGGTACTGGACAAACCAGCCACCAGGGTGTCCATCGCGTTGAATTGCGCCAGCAGGCGTGTTTCCATGCTTGCCAGCCGCGCTTCCAGACGCTCCCGCTGATCGTCGATACCGGACAGCGTATTCTGCAGAGACGTCGTACGCTTCTCCAAAATGCCATCGTCTTTGGTATAGGGCTCAATCTTCGCGTTCAGTCGGCTCATCAGACCGTCGTCGCCGGCCAGAAAGGTACTTAGCGACTCAAATTTGTTCTCAAGCGCGTCATCCAGCTTCTCGGAATCAATTTCCAGAGTACCATCCGACTTTGTGGAAATACCCAAGTCAGCCAGAATTCTGACATCGCCTTTGGCAACCGTCCCCATCTCGGTACGCAGCGCTGCCGTCAACGAACGGACGGATGCATCACCAACCAGGGCAGCGGCCAACGGCTCGCCATCATCACCACCGACGGGAGTAACCGAAGTGAGGGAGTTGATACTCTTCATCATGGCGTTATAGCCATCAACGAATGACTCCAGCGAGGTCCGGACACTTGATTTGTCCAGCCCTACCGACAGGCTGATAGTCGAGCCTGCATCAATATCTTCCTGGCTTTGAGCCTTCTTCAGCGTAATGCTGACGCCGTCGATAGCATCAGAAATCGTATTACTGGTACTGCTGATCGCCAGGCCGTCGATCGACAGATTGGCATCTCGCGCGTAGGAAACAACGCGCGGCCCCAACGGATCCATCGGATCGCTCGGGGTAGGTTCAAAATCCGTGGTTGCAGGCGGCGTATACGCCAGCACACTAAGGTCACCGGTGTCACTGCCATCGGTTGTCACGGCAACACTGATGTCGTTACCGGTGCCCGCAGTATTGGAACTGAGTACCAAACGGGAGCCACCTGCGCCATTAGGGTCAGTCACAACCGTCGCTGTAATCCCGCTGTCAGCGCTTTTCGCATTGATGGCATCACGAATACCCGAGAGACTGTTGTTATCTTCGGTAATTTCGACATCAATTGACGTGCTGCCGGCAGACAGCGTCAGGGTCCCGGTACCAACCGGATCAGTCGCGTTGGCTTGCCCGCGCAGCGCCACCTTGCTGGTCTGGGCAAGATTAAAGACCTGGAGGTCATAGCTGCCTGCCGAAGCCGCCGAGTCTGCCGTTACCGAGAAGACCTTGGAGTCACCGGAGGTTGCACTGCGAGCATTGTAGAGATCAGCGCTGTTCAGCTTTTCCAGAACCGACTGAAACGTCGACAAGGCACTGCGAAAACTACCCAGCGCAGTGAACTTGGAGGTTGTTGCGTTCTCAAGGCGAGACAGCTGGGCCGTCTTTGGCGCGCCATCCGCACTCACCAGAGCGCTGACAATCTTGTTGATTTCGAGACCTGAGCCAATACCAGTAATAGCCATAGTACTTACCTCGCGACCGTTTTTTGACGTATCGCCTGCCGAAAAGAAGGTTCCGGTCTATCAGGCAAGTTACGTGCCAGCAAACCGGCAAGCAGAGTCAGGCCTCTGCTTCGAACAACACGCTGCGAATTTCCGACAGGTTCTCGGCCAACCGCAACGCTTCCTCCGAGGGAATCTGGCGAATCACATCGCCGCTGGTTGCCTCGGTGACGTTGATAACCACCCGGCCGCTGTCTTCATCAAGGTTGAAGTTGATATCACGGCGCACCGACTGGACAAAACCCTGAATATCCGACACTGCCGCCTGCAGCTTCTCGCGCTCGGCTTCGGGTGACTGCTCAACCGCAGAGCGGGTCTGGGTTGCCACCTGTTCGGATGAGGAGGAACGATTCTGTGCAGCATCCATCTGCTTGACCTGACTTGCGTCAGTACCCGCTTCCACCGCAGCTGCGCGACTGGCAGGACGGGTCACTTCAAACGGTTTGATAACACCCATATCCATGGTGCTTACCTCGCAACGGACAAAGCGGGGAGAAGGCTGAAGCCCTCCCCCCGCATATTACCCCGGATCGTTTCTTAGCCCAAGAGGCTGAGAACGGCCTGAGGCAGCTGGTTGGCCTGGGCCAGGATCGCAGTACCTGCCTGTTGCAGGATCTGGTTCTTGGTCAGGTTTGCAGTTTCAGCCGCGTAGTCAGTGTCCTGAATCCGGCCGCGAGCGGCAGAGGCGTTCTCGGACACGTTCTGCAAGTTAGCGATGGTCGACTCGAAGCGGTTCTGAATCGCACCGAGGTCAGCTCGCTGAGAGTCGATGGACGCAATCGCCTCGTCGATGATGTAGACCGCTTCCTGAGCAGATTTCGCATCGCTGATGTCGATATCTTTCACAGTATTTTTAGTGGTCACGTCGGACAGCGCTACGTCAGTGGCAGAACCAGCTGCAGTCTCTGCTGCCGCCACGGTCGCACCAGTCGCAAACGCGAAGGACAGCTCGCCCTTGGCAGTACCAACATCGGCGTCAGTAACCACAGAGATAGTGCCATCATCCTGTACGAAGGCACCCACACCCATGTTGGCATCGTTGATCACGGTTGCCAGCAGTTGGGTCTGTTCAGCTGCAGTTGCGCCAGACGCGTATTCAGCGCTGATGGTGAAGACACGATCAGTGCCGTCAGCGCTGCCGGATGCCACGGTAAAGGTGACTGCAACAGCACCAGAAGCACTAGCGGCGGCCTGAGCAGCAACCGAACCGGAGCTGATCGAATCGCTCTTCAGCTCTTTGGTGCTAACTTCATCCAGCTTGATGCTGATCGCTTCGTTGGCAGCGCTACCAACCTGGAAGGTTTCGGTACCAAAGCTGCCATCAAACAGTTTCTTGCCACCGAACGCAGTAGTGTTGGCGATACGATCCAGTTCTTTCTTCAGCTCGGTCACTTCAGCGTTCAGAGCGTCACGCTCGGTTTCACCGTTGGAGCCGTTGGCTGATTGCAGAGCCAGGTCACGCATACGCTGCAGAATGTTGGTGGACTCTTGCAGAGCACCTTCAGCAGTTTGTGCGATGGAGATACCGCTGTTGGCGTTCTTCGCAGCGACGCCCAGACCATTAATCTGACTGGTCAGGCGGTTGGAGATCTGCAGACCGGCAGCATCATCTTTTGCGCTGTTGATGCGCGAACCGGAGGACAGACGCTCAAGAGAAGTGGCCAGCGCGTTGGAGGAAGATCCCAAGTTGCGCTGAGCGTTCAGAGAAGCTGTGTTTGTGTTGACTGTAAGGGCCATGGTATTGCCTCCAAAGGACCTGAAAATGTTTGCCTGAGCTTGCGACTCGTGGGCCGGACCTGCCCAGGCACCCATTGAGTTCGCATTCGATTACTTTATCGACACCTTGTCCGAAAGCTTTAGGAGGAAATTCATTTTTTATCGGCGAATTCTTCCAGTCAGCTATAGCGTGACTGGCAACCATGCCAGCCACGATCCATGTATCGACCTCAGGCAGAAATCCTTTAGCGACCGTTCGTCACTGCCCAACGGTTCAGGGCAACCAGCCCTGCTGCCAGGCGGTGAGCCCCTGCTCGTCCAGCATCCAGCGCGCACGCACCGCCTGCTGCAGGGCCCTGCCCTGGCTGGCTGAGGCGGCAGCGTCGGCTAGGTGCATGCGAATCGCCTCCATCCAGTCGCGATAGCGGTTCTTCACTCGAGTTACCGGCAAATCACCCGCGTAACAGCGTACGTCCGAGCAGATGACCGGGTACGCGCAGATGCCATATTCGAGCAGACGCAGATTACTCTTGCACTCGTTGAACAGGTTCTCTTCAACCGGGGCCAATGCCAGGTCCAGATTAAGGCTTGCCAGCTTACGCGGATACTCGTCGATCCGTACACCGGGATGAAATTCATGCACATAGGGCCTGATCGCATCCGGACACATCCCAAAGAACACCCACTCAACCTCACTTGCCAGATCACGAACAACATCCATGATCAGTTCAAGGTCACCAGTATGACTGGAGCCACCAGCCCAGCCGACGCGCGGTTTTCCGGACTGCCCCCGCAGAGACTCCGGCAGGTTGCCCCAAATGCGCGGCTCCAGCCGATTGGGGACCACGCGAATATCAGGGTGATAACCACTCAGCGCCTCAGCCAACGGTTCGGTGGAAACAACGAACCGGTCTACCAGCGCAAGACCGCGCTTGAGCGAGCGCACGATGTCCTTGGGCATATGTGCCCGGTGAACACTCTTCATCGGCAGATTGGGTAGATAGTCGTCAAGTTCATACACTTTAAAGGCTGGAGAGAAGGCTTTCATGCGCCGCATCGCTTCCAAACGCTCGTCACCGATCTGGCGCTGCAAAATGATCACATCCGGGTTGTATCGCTCAAGGTCAGCAGGGTGCATCAACCCTTGTGAAAGCGCACCGTCCACCAGCCCGGCCGCCAACAACGCGCCGAACGGTTGAATCACACGATAGTGCCCGCAACCAAAGATGTCGGCAGGGTGCGCCAGCACAACTGGACTGGGCCGCCAGATATCCAGCGGCCGCCAGGAAATCTGCGTATCAGTCAGCTTGAAGCCGCCCTTCCTTACTAAGGAAAAATTCGCGTTATAGGCAGGATCCCGTGCCAAGCGTGGCAGCCAACGTTGATAGAGTTTGTCCTCAACCTCAGTAGGCAACGCCTCAGGTGTGCTCGCAAGCAACAGCGTAGCCGCCGGCGTCCAGACCAACAGATGGCCGTTTGCCGTCAACCGCAGGCACAGATCCAGCAGCGCCGCCTGGCCATCAAACTCGACAGCGTCAAGACCACCAAGCTCAACGTAGACAGACTTGCGGACCAGCACACAGCCCGCACCCAGCGCGCTTGGATTCAGGTCAACCTGCAGGCGCTGCATATAGCCGGGCGCATCGACCGACTCACCGACAAACACCCTGCCCGCGGGCCCCTGCAGCCCAAGTACAAGACCGGCACTGGTTACCTTGCCATCAGCATCAATCGCTTTGGCACCTACAGCGCCCACCTCCGGCCGCAGTCCATGATTGAGCAGCGCGTCCAGCCAACCGGCCTCCAGCACCGCCGCCTCTGCCTGTAACAACAACAGATAGTCACCCTCGGCGTTCAAGGCTGCCTGGTTGTATAGGTCGCTGTCGGACAGCTCCGTGGCTGAACGCAGGACCAGCAGTTGATCACTCGCCATCTCTTCAACCGACTGCAGCCACTGCAGCGTTGCCGGATCAGAGCTCGCGTTATCCACCAGCAGAATCTGATATCTGGGGTACTGAGTATGCTCCAACACACTCATGACACAGCGCTGGGCTGCCGCCAGTTGGTCTCGTACGATAATGACGATGGAGACTAAAGGCTGCTCGCTGTGTCCGTATTCGACCCGATACTGCCCAGGCCGAACCGCCACAACAGCAGCCTGGTCATAGCCACGCGCACGCAGATGCCGGGTGATGGCATCACGCTCTTTTACGGAGTCTGTAAGCAGTGATGCTGAGTTCAGCACCAGTGGCTCGGAAACATGCCCAAAACCGCTCACTCCCTGCTGGTTGATCAGGCGCAACACCACATCCAGCTCCATGGCCTCGCCACTATCTTGCGCGAAGCCTCCCAGCCCCAGTAGTTCGGTGCGTCGGAACAACCAGTTACCGATCAGGCCACGAGGAAAACTCAGCAAGTAGTCGAGGTTGAAATCCGGACGCAAAAGGGGACCAAGGTCATCACCTTCCTGGTGCCACAAAGCATCCGCATAGATGGCACGGCAGTCGGGGTTGGCCAACAATTCCAGCGACACCACCTGCACCCCGCTGGAAACCAGCTCATCGCCGGCCTGCAACAACATGACCCAGTCGCAGGTCAGCTCTGCCAGCAAACGGTTTAGCGCTTCGACCCAGTCTTGCTGCTCACATTGACTCCAGGCTGGCATCGAGTTATCCGGCCGCGCGCCGGTACTCAACACATGCAGCGAGATGTTCCCGGCATCGACGTCGCAGGTCAGTGAGCGGATCGACCGCGCCAACGCGGCTGCGTCGGCAGCCATATCCAGTACAAGAACAGTCAGCGTCGCGCCAGCGGATCGACACGCTTCAATGTGCTCCTTCGCAAGTCGCTGCTGCACCGGCGTCATCACCCGAGAAGCGAGCCAGGTGCGCACTGGCGTCGCATCGACCTTGCCGGTCACCCCAAGGCTTCGGAGCTGAAGCGCTCGCCCCTTGCGAACACGGTCACTGGCCAAATCAGAATGGCGTCGATAGATCTCCTGGTATAAAGAGGCGAACCGCTCTCGTTCGCGGCTCAACATATGATCATCCGAACCGCTTCCAGCTTCCCGGGTCCGCACCTCGGCGGTGACGTCCGCCACATGCACCAGAGGGAAGCGAGCCGCCAGGCGCAGCAGCAGGTCCCAATCTTCGAGCGCGGTCAGGCTGGTATCGAACTGCCCGACGTCGCGCAGCATAGAGCGCGGATGAGCCCAGGTATTTACCGGTATGTAGTTATGAATGAACAGTCGCTCACGGTCATAACTGTCGTGTACAAACTGAACTTCACGCGAGAGCTCTACCCGTTCACCCGCCTCAATACGCTCGGCAACGTATTCTACCCCGGTATAAACAACACATTCGCCGTGCTCCTCGAACGCCGCAAGCAGCGTCTGCAGGTGAGATGGCGCATAGCAGTCGTCGTCATCCAGGTAGCAAACGTAGCGCCCGCGCGCCAGCGCCAGTGCCGAGTTGCGCGCAGCAGACAAACCCTCGTTGCGCCCCTTGTAGATATACGTGAGCGGAAAATCAAACTCGCCCAGCAGCGCTTCCACTGGCTCACCGTGGTCATTCACCAGAATCACTTCGAAGTCACGCAGAGTCTGGGCAGACAGACTGCGTAATGCGTCCAGCAGCATCGCCGGACGGTTGTAGGTGGTCACCACCACAGAAAAAAGAAAATCGGAACTCGCCTCATCCACCTCAGGAAGAGCAAAGAGCAAACGTCGCACTCGCGTAATATCGTCGCGGTACTTGGCAACCACCTCTGGCGAGAAATGCGACATGCGCCCCTCAACCAACTGCCAAACCCTTTCAGCTGCCGCTTGCAGGCGCGGCCGAGTCGCCAGATCAAGCAGGTTCAGTTCGAGGATGTGCAGATGCTCCCATAGCGGCCGCTCGGAGCGATAAAAATCCTGAGATACCTGGTTGCCGTGCACCCGATAGCCTACCGACGAGCGTCTGACAAAGGCGAAGTTCGGGTGATGGCGGGCAATCCGAACCCACAGTTCCCAATCACCCGCGAGCATCCCTTCTTGCGCGTAATCGCCGTTCTCGAGGCGAATATCATCGAGAATGCTGCGACGCAGCATCACCGTCGAGGGCGTGATGTAGTTGTCGAATGACAACAAATCAACAACCTCATCTCGCCCACCGGAATAGGACTGGGGCAGGTGTCCGCGATGGTCCACATACTTCAGCACCTTCCCGGCCTCATCAATCCACGTACATTGCGAGTAGGCCAGGGCCGCCTCAGGGTTGGCATCCAGCGCCTTGACCAGCTCGGCCAGGTGCCCGGGATACAGGATGTCATCAGAGCCAAGCACGACAACATAGCGGCCCGTTCCGCAGACCACACACTTGTTGAAGTTGCCGGTCTGTCCGAGGTTCTCAGCGTTTACCTGCACGCTGAGCCGCGGGTCTTTCTGGTAGCGGCGGACAACATCCAACGAGCCGTCAGTGGAGCAGTCATCCACAATGATCAGCTCAAGCTCAACATCCTGCTGGGCCAGAACCGATTCGATGGTCTCACCGATGTAGCGTGCATTGTTGTACGACATGACAACAACGGAAACATCAACAGGTTTTTCAACGCGCATGGGATTCCCTGATTCCTGGATTAACCGGGTGAGAAAGAGCCCCCCGGCAATAAATAAACGTCATCGCAACAGCACTGATGGATCAGCGCGATGCTGCCGCACAGAACTGCTGGTAATCGCGAAAATAGTCACTCTCGTCATAGTGCGCGGAGGCCAACACCATGCAGACAGAACCACCTGAAAAGTTGTCCATTTCTCGCCACACCATCGGCGTAATCAGCAGGCCATAATGCGGCCGAGCCAGGTGAAACTTTCTCTTTTCGCACCCGTCATCCAGCAAGATGTCGAAGCTGCCGGACATCGCGATGATCAACTGAGACAACTCGCGATGGGCATGCCCACCACGGTGCGAGCCGGCAGGAACGTCATACAGATAGTACGCACGGCGTATATCGAAGGGTACGTGACGTCCGCCCTCGACAAAGGTCAAATTGCCACGCTGATCATGTACTTGCGGCAATTCGATAATTCGACAATCGTCCAGCGCCAAGGTGAGGTCTCCTGTGTTGTTATTCGGACCAAGCCGCACCGGAGAACCGATTGCAGGCATCAATGACAGACTGCGAGTCCACCCCAGGATAAATCGGCAGACTGAGCACGCTTTCCGACAGACGCTCGGTAATCGGCAAGACCCGGGTGCTCAAATCAGCATAGGCTCCCTGGCGATGTGGCGGCAGCGGGTAATGTATCAGGCAACCGATACCTTCGCGGGTCAGGTGCTCGCGCAAGCGCTCGCGCTCGCGACAGCGCACAACGTAAAGGTGCCAGGCATGCTCGTCTAAGACACCCGTCGGCAGTTTGAGTGCAGAATTGGCAATTCCCTGCTGATAAGCCAGCGCTGCCGCCCTGCGCCCAGTCAGATGTTGTTCCAGTTCGTTCAGCTTGATATTCAGAATCGCTGCCTGTAACTCATCCATCCGACTGTTGCTTCCCTTAACGGGAAAAATGTACTTCTCACTGGATCCGTAGTTTGCAAGACAGCGCACCACGCCTGCCAGCTCCGGATCCGAGGTCGTCACCGCGCCGGCATCTCCGAGAGCGCCGAGCACCTTGCCCGGGTAAAAGCTAAAACCGGCAGCGTGCCCCCAACTGCCGGCCCGCTGTCCCTCACACGTCGCGCCATGCGCCTGAGCCGCATCTTCCAGCACCAGCAAGCCGTGCTCCTGTGCCAGCGACATAATCGCCGGCATGTCGACCATACGACCATACAGATGCACCGGCAAAACCACGCGTGTACGCGCTGTGAGCGCACGCCGAACACCGTCTGCGTCAAGATTGAAAGAGTCAGCATCGGGATCAACCGGCACCGGCACCAAACCGCTGGCGCTGATCGCCAGCAGCGTTGCAATGTAGGTGTTGGCGGGCACGATGACTTCGTCGCCATCGCTCAGTTGCCCGAGTTCCTTCCACCCTCTCAGCACCAGGGTAAGCGCATCCAGCCCATTGGCCACGCCGATGGCGGCAGCGCACCCGCAGTAGCGCGCAAACCGACCCTCGAAAGCGGCAACCTCCTCGCCGAGCAGGTAATAACCCGAATCCATAACACGGTCCAACGCTTCTCGAATTGCCGGGCGAAAAGGCTCGTTAAGCGCTCTCAGATCGAGAAACGGAACACGAGCATCAGCCATCGGACGCACTCGCCAGACGGACACGCACAGCCAGATTTGCAAGCAATTGCGCAGGCAACTGCTCACTGAGTGCATTGAGCCCTGCGATCAGCCCCTCGCTGTACTCCAGCATCATTGAGTTGGGCAGCGTCTTGAGGAAAAACCCCTTGCTCTCGATCACCTCAAAACCACCGGCTTCAAGGTCAGCAATCAACCCGGCGAGGTCATACACTCGCTGATGTCCCACGACCTTGTCGCGGGCGCTAAGCGTATCCAGCTCTGGCTGTAGCCCCATCAAGACCGCAAGACGCCGGTGCAACGACTCACTGTTGGGAACGACCACAATCATCTCCGAATCCGGCCCCATCCAGTTGGCCATGTGGCGCAGCAGGCTAACCGGATCGTCAACGTGTTCCAGAACATGCAACGCCAAGACCCGGTCGTAGGGCTGCGCAGACTGATGTTCCTCAAACAATTGATGCAGAACCTCAACCTTCGGATGCTCACGCCGCACACGCTCCGCGAGGCTCTTCGCGCCTTCGATTACCCGGTAACTCGGAACCAGCGGACTAAGCCGAGAGAGGGTTATTCCGTCACCATATCCCAGTTCCAGCACGCTTTCTGCGCCTTGCAGATGACCAGCGATCCAATCACAGCAGTAGTGTTGGCAAGCACTTTCAATAAAGCGGTCCGGCACCTCATCACTGAGATGGTAGCTCTGAGCGATATGCTCAAGACTTTCCAGAGAATCCGTCATCAATGGCTCCAGGTTCGGGCCAGCTTGAGCCCTTGAATAATCTGATCGTTGAATGAAGAAACGCCCATTCCGAGCAAGCTCGCGGTCAGCTCCAGTCCAGGCCATTGAGCGGCGGCGTCGCCAAGCTGGCGGCTGAAGTCCAACAGCGACTGATCGGCAAATGGCAACGCACCGCTCGCATCGATACTGCGCAGCAGGCGGAAGTCTTCTAGCTGACTGATAACACCGAGCTCGACCAGCTCCGCAAAGACCCTATTCTGCAATGCAGCATCATCCAGGCCAGGGTAAACGTGGTCGGCCCACTGCGGATTCAGCTCGACCGTCACTCGACAGAGAGGATCGTCAGTCCCGGCCGCGACATCCTGGTTGGTTACACGGTAAATGGCATACCGCTCATCCAACACCAACAGACAACTGTCCAGACTTAAGAGACTGGTTCTCGGAATCAGCCCGAAGCAGATCCGCATCGAGGCGCCCACGGGCGGCTTCTGCCCCATCCCAAGCAGCTCGGCTGCCCGCCCCTGAGCCAGGCCCATGACCAACACCGGGGCACGCCAACTACTGCCATCAACGGTCGTAACCAGCCCGCCACAGGCCTCAGGTTCACAGCGCTCAAGCGGAGTCTCGACGAGGGTCACGCCGGCAGCGAGCATGCTCGCCTGCAACTCCCTGACGAACGCCCCGGTAAACCCCTCTTGCGCGGCGCGAAACGGATATTCTGGCAGTCCGCAAGGCTCGCCCTGCAACGCCGCCTTGAGGGTCTCTGGGTAGTAGAGAGGCAGCCACGCCAAGCGATGCCAGGGTGCCAGAATATCGCGACTGGAGCGGCGGGTTATCTTCTGCACCAGCCCTTCGAACAACGCGTGCAGCGGCGCGCCATGGTTTGCCAACGAAGCCTCCTCATAGCTGACCCACTGATAGCCGGGCGTCAGCTTGCGAGAAGCGTGCAGCACGCCCGGATCGGGCAGCGCAGCCACAGCTTCAGCCAGCTCCGGGCGACAGGCAGCGGACGCAAAGTAATCAAGCCGGTTGGCAATCACAAAGTCAGGGTGGCGTTGCCCATCAAGCCATACTGACGGTGTAGGCACCGGCACCGTCGTCACAAACTGCCCGACATATTCGGCGACTACCGCCGCAAACCGCGCAGAATCGTTGCGGACCCGATCATCGTAGCCAGTTACATCAGTCGACTGTTCGCCACGCATCACCTGCTCAAACAGCACCATCCCGATATCGAAGTCGTAATTATCGATACGCATTCCGGTGAAATGGGCACCGGGACGCTTGCCATCGGTAAGCATGATTACCGAGCGCCCCTGCAAGGCGAGCTCTCGTCCAGCGACCATCAGGGCAAGATTGTTGCCCAGCAATACAACATCGGCGTCAGCAGAGTTTGGCATTGGCATATATCTCCGAACCGAACGCCGGCAATCGCCGGCACAGTTTGAACAAGCCTTCTAGGTGGTCAGCAGTCAGCATCCCCTGATCAACCAGCTGCTGCATCTGCGCATGGGTAAAGGGCTTAATGAAAAAACTGCCACTGTCCTGGACTGCAAAACCGTTGGCCTCAAGCAACGACTGCAACGACTCCTGGCTGAAAGTGCTGTGCTGCTGCATGCGGGTCTGAGTGCCGGATAGAGTAAAGGGGTCTTCAATCAGCCCCATTTCGACCGCCAGCAGGCGGTGAATCGAATACGCATTGGGCACGTTGAAATGCACCAGCGTGTCAGTACCGCAGATCCGTCTGACCGCAGCCAACAGCGCCTCAGGATGCTCAACCTCATGCAACAGACTGCTGACAATGACCATATCGGGTTCGCCATCGAGCTGATCGGCAACGTCTTCCAGACGCCCCTCCAGGACACGCACACGAGGGTCATCAGCCGACAGGACACGGGCGTTGGAGGCAAACTCGGCGGCCGGCTCGACCACCGTGATCACCTCTGAACCAGTCCAGTCACAGAACAACGGGCGCAATCCACAACCCACTTCCACCAGCCGTCGCGGCTCGCAGGCGGCGATCTGCTCCAGAACCACGCGCCGCCGGAACGACAGTTGCGTCGCCTCGAACGGCAACGCGTGATAGTCCTGTTGATACTGCTGCAAGTCACGACTCAAGGGTTTTCTCCAGTCTGAATTTCAGCGAAGCCTCGCAGCCGAGCCCCCGCTTAAAGCGAATCAGGCCGTGATTGGCCTGACCGTCAGCGCTTGCAGTACCAATATCGAGCAGGGCAATGGCCTGCTGTTGACAGTATTCATAGATGGCACTGGCAAGCAGGGTTATGGGGCTAAACTGGGAAAACGCCGCCTCATCGCCCCAATAGAAAACATAAAGCACCTCAGGCGACACCCGCAGACACACCGCCGATGCGACCATCTGCTGTGCAGCATGACAAGCAAACAACTGAACCTGCTCCGGGAAAAGCACCTGCATCTGGGTAAGTTGCGCGAGGGTCATGGTCATTGGATACCCTTTGCCCAACCGGTTGCGCGCTATCACCTGATAAATTGCTGGCAGCTCAGTCGGCTCTGCCATTCTGGCGGCAAAGCCCTCACGCTGGCACTTGTTCAAGCGCTTTCGATTAGCATAATTGAGGTGTTCCAGCAGCGGCCTGGTGTCCACGTCAATCGCATAGTTGGCATCGCAGAGCGATTCGGTAAAGCCCAACGAGCGCAACACAAAAAACTGCTCCGCGGCCCGTTCCTCGGCGTGCGCCATGGGTGGCAACAGTATTTCCAGGCGCTCAACACCCTGTCGCTGCAGATATTCCAGTACCTCAACCAGAAACGCCTCAAGCTCCTGCACGCTAACGTCCGCAAAGAAGCTAACCCCACCATAGGTACCGCGTCGCGGGGACCGCCAGCAACCGGGGTTTACCTCGCTGGCATGCAGGCACATGACCGCGCGCCCTTTGAGAACCCATTGGAAAAAGCAGGCATTGTCCGGCGCATGCAAACGGAAGAATGCCTCGGTATTAAACAGCCTGTCCTGTGGCTGGCTCACAAACTGATTAACGCTCAGCACACGCCACCTCCGGCGTCCGGAATTCCTTTACATCGACTTATCATCTACCAACAATCCATGGGCTGCCTGACATAAACTGCGTAACGACCAAAACCTGACACTTAACATCCGATTTGGTAAGGGAGGCAATTATCTTGCCAGCCAACAGCAACAGCCCTGCTCGCAAACTGTTAATCACCGGTGGCGCCGGCTTCATCGGTTCTGCCGTCGTCCGCACTCTGCTGGCAAGTACAGCTCATCAGGTACTGAACGTCGACAAACTGACATATGCTGGCAACCTGAACTCACTTCCGGGTGCCACTGAGTCGCCGCGTTACCGATTCGCCCAGCAGGACATCACCGACCAGGCGGCAATGAGCCTGCTGTTACAGGAATTTCAGCCGGACATCGTCATGCACCTGGCTGCCGAGTCGCACGTTGACCGCTCCATCGACGGCCCCAACGAGTTTATTCAGACCAATATCGTCGGCACCTACAACCTGCTGGAAGCCTGTCGCGGCTACTGGCAAGGCCTGTCACAAGAGCACCAGGCCCGCTTTCGCTTTCACCACGTTTCGACCGACGAAGTGTACGGCGACCTCGAAGGTGACGAAGATCTGTTCCGCGAGACCACGGCCTACGCACCCAGCTCCCCTTATTCCGCCAGCAAGGCAGCCTCTGACCACCTAGTGCGTGCGTGGCAACGCACCTTCGGTCTGCCGACAGTCATAACCAACTGCTCCAATAACTACGGCCCCTACCACTTCCCGGAAAAGCTGATCCCGCACATCATTCTCAACGCGCTCCAAGGAAAGCCCCTGCCGGTGTACGGCGACGGTGCTCAGGTGCGCGACTGGCTGTATGTCGAAGACCACGCCAGGGCGCTGATTGAGGTCGCAACCCGAGGAGAAGTTGGCCAGACCTACAACATCGGCGGGCACAACGAGAAACGCAATATCGAGGTAGTCGAAACGCTGTGTGCGCTGCTAGACGAGCTAGCGTCCGCTGAACGGCCTGCACAGATCACCAGCTATCGTGAGTTGATTACATTCGTCAAGGACCGGCCCGGGCATGACCGACGCTACGCCATCGACGCGTCAAAAATTCAGCGCGAGCTAGGCTGGGTACCACAGGAAACCTTTGAAAGCGGCATCCGCAAGACCGTGGAATGGTATTTGCTTAACCGACGATGGTGGCAAGATGTTCTCAACGGCAACTACAAGTTGAACAGGCTCGGCAACACCGAACACTGACTCCAACAACAGGAAACGCGCATGAAAGGCATCATTCTGGCTGGCGGCTCCGGTACTCGGCTGCACCCGATCACCCGCGGTGTTTCCAAGCAACTGCTGCCTATCTACGACAAGCCGATGATCTACTACCCGCTGTCAGTACTTATGCTCGCTGGCATTCGGGAAATTCTGATCATATCCACACCGCAGGACCTTCCGAATTTCCGCAACCTGTTGGGTGACGGCAGTGACTTCGGCATCCTGCTGAGCTACGCAGAACAACCCTCGCCCGACGGGCTCGCCCAAGCTTTTCTGATAGGCGAGCAGTTCATTGGCGACAGCAACGTATGCCTGATTCTTGGCGACAACATTTTCTACGGTTACGGCTTCAGTTCCATGCTCAAGGAGGCTGTAGCACGTACAACGGGTGCCACGGTTTTTGGCTACCACGTCAGCGATCCGGAGCGCTTCGGTGTCGTTGAGTTCGATGCCGGCGGCACCGCCATATCGATTGAGGAGAAACCTGCAACGCCAAAGTCCAACTATGCTGTTACCGGGCTCTACTTCTATGACAACGACGTGATAGAGATCGCCCGCAACATCAAGCCCTCCGCCCGTGGAGAGCTTGAAATAACCGATGTCAACATGGCCTACCTGCGCCGTGGCGATCTCAAGGTCAGCCTGTTGGGGCGTGGCTTTGCCTGGCTGGACACCGGAACCCACGACTCACTGATGGATGCCAGCGCCTTTGTCCAGACCATTGAAGCGCGCCAGGGACTGAAGGTGGCCTGCCTTGAGGAAGTCGCCTTTCGCCAGGGCTGGTTATCGGCGGAGAAGCTTGAAGCAGAGGCCACTGCCCTGAGCAAGACGGGCTACGGCCAGTACCTGCTCCGCCTGCTACAGCAGGAAGGCGATCAATGAAAGTACAGCAGACAACACTGCCTGGAGTCCTGTTGCTGCAACCCCAGACATTTGGTGACGAGCGCGGCTTCTTCCTGGAGAGCTTCCAGAGCCAGCGCTATCGCGACATCGGCATCGAGCTGCCCTTTGTTCAAGACAACCATTCGCGATCGGGCCGAGGCGTGCTTCGTGGTCTGCACTTCCAGCGTACCCGGCCACAGGGCAAGTTGGTGCGCGTAAGCCGTGGCAGTGTATTCGACGTTGTAGTCGACATTAATCCCCAGTCAGCGACCTTCGGCCAGCACGTCGCCGCCACGCTCTCCGACGAAAACCACCTGCAGATGTGGATTCCGCCCGGCTACGCCCATGGTTTTTGCGTCACCAGCGATGTCGCCGACTTTGAATACAAGTGCACCGACTATTACCTGCCGAGCGACGAAGGGGGCGTTTTGTGGAGCGATCCCGAACTGGCCATCGAGTGGCCGGTAGCCGACCCCATATTGTCTGACAAGGACCGCGACCACCCACTTTTGCGCGCTCTGATTCAGACCGAGAATAATTGATGCGGGTATTGCTGATTGGCGGAAGCGGACAGGTCGGGCAGGCCCTGCTGGACTGCAAACCTGATGCGGTAGAGTGCATTGCACCACACTCTGCCGAGTTGAACCTGGAGAACAGAGAGCAGGTCCGCCAATGGATTGCTCACACGCGCCCGCATTTGATCATCAATGCGGCCGCCTACACCGCAGTGGACAACGCGGAAGGTGAACCCGAGCGTGCATTTCAGATCAACGCTGCGGCTGTAGCGGCCCTGGCAGCGGCCGCTGCCGAAGCCAATGCCAGGCTGTTCCAGCTGTCAACCGACTATGTTTTTGACGGCAACGCTGAGGCGCCCTATCCGGAAACAGCGGCCTGTCATCCGCTCAGCGTCTATGGCGCCAGCAAGCTGGCAGGTGAGGAAGCGGTTCTGGAGCTGGGCAGGGCCGGCCTGGTAATGCGCACCAGCTGGGTCTTCAGCTCGCATGGCAGCAACTTTGTCAAAACCATGCTGCGACTCGGTGCCGAGCGCAAGGAGCTCGGCGTAGTGGACGATCAAATCGGCAGCCCGACTCCTGCTGGGGCCATTGCCACGGCGCTCTGGCAACTGGCCGACGACGAGAACGCCTGCGGCATCTACCATCTGAGCGGGACACCCAGCTGCAGCTGGTACACCTTTGCCGGTCAGATATTCGCCGACGCCACCGCCTGCAGACTATTACCCCAGAGCCCGGCGCTGTCTCCCATCACCAGTGCACAGTTCCCGACCGCGGCCCGTCGCCCCGGCTGGTCGGTACTCGACTGCAGTAAGCTGAAACTCGAATGCGGTATCACGCAGCCTGACTGGCGGCCAGCGCTAAGGGCGATGATCGAGGAGTTGGCCAGTCAACAGGCTGTTGAATGACACCCTGATGAACACAGACAAACGGCAACCTGATGCAACGCCCCTGTCATCTGCCTGGGGTTAGCTGGGGCACTCCGGTCGGCGCACCGCGTCGGCAACCCCTACTGACATCGAGGTGCCCATGTACGCTGAGAAAGCTGTTATTCGCGTGCACCGTGATTTGCAGGTGCACACCTGGTTTTACCCCAATCCCGCCAGCGAGACGACCATCATCCTGGTCAACGGCTCGCTGGCAACCAGTGCATCCTTCGGCCAGACCCTGCGTTATCTGCAGCCGCTGTGCAATGTGGTGCTGTTCGACCAGCCGTACAGCGGTCACTCGCGCCCGCACAACCCCTCGCTGCCGTTGATCGGCAAGGAAGATGAAGCACTGATCCTGCTCGACCTGATAGAACACTTCCAGGCCGATCAGGTCATGTCGTTCTCGTGGGGAGGCGTGGCCACCATGCTTGCGCTGGCGCAACGGCCGTCACGTATTCAGCGTGCCGTCATCTCCTCTTTCTCGCCCATACTCAACCCGCACATGCAGGACTACCTGACGCGCGGCAAGACGCATTTGGCAGCCTGTGATCGACAGGCTATCGCCATGCTGATCAACGATACCATCGGCGAACATCTACCTTCGCTGTACAAGCGTTGCAATTTCCGTCATGTCAGCAGCCTGGATGAACACGAATACAGCCAGATGCTGTTCCACATACGTCAGGTACTGGAGCTCGACGCAGGGCAGTACATGAGCTGCGTGCGCAACATCGACATTCCGTTATTGTTCATCAATGGCGCGTGGGACAAGTACACCAGCGTGGAGGATGCCCGCAGCTTTGGTCGGTTGGCGACCAACGCGCGCTTCGTGAGCGTCGCGCATACGGGGCACTTTCTGGAGATGGAGCATAAAACAGCGATGCAGGATACCCGCGCCGCAGTCGAGGGTTTTGTGCTGGGAGAGCCTGCCAGAGCCGCCAGGCAGAAACTGGCGTTGGCAGGCTGAAAAGCACCCGACAGACAGTAAGACCGAGTTTCAACTCGGCCAACGTGCTGCATTCCCGCCTGCAGGTCGAGCCGGGGCTCGACCTGCCCAAAAACCGCCTGCTCCGCTACTGCGGCATGCAGCGGAGCAGCCTGTTACTGGGGATTCAGCGAGTCGAATACGGTCTGTTCGTTGTCCGCTGCCTGCGCGCGCAGGGCAATCAACTGCTTGATCTTGCGATGCGGGAACACATAGAACTGGTTGGCCTCAACCGCCTTGACGGTCATTTCGGCGACGTCGGACGCTTGAATCTTGCCCTTGGCAACTGCAGCCTTGGTCATCTCGCTACGCTTGATCGCAACCTCACTGAGGGCGACCGTATCGGCCTTGTCAGCCGGACGGTTACGCTCGGACTCGGAAATACCGGTGGGGAAGAACGCCGGGCACAAGCAGGTCACGCCGACGTTGGCACCCACGTCACGCAGATCCAGCGCCAGAGTTTCAGACAGTGCAACAACTGAGTGTTTGCTGACATTGTAGACCGCCATGTTCGGACCATTGAGCCAGCCAGCGGCAGAGGCAGTATTAACGATGTGACCTTCACCCTGCTCAATCATCATCGGGGTGAACACCTTGACGCCCCAGATCACGCCGTAGACGTTAACGCCCATCACCCACTCCCAATCATCCGGGGTGTTTTCCCAGGCGGCACCACCAACGCTGACGCCCGCGTTATTGAACAGCAGATGAGCACCACCAAAGCGCGACTTGCACAGGTCGGCCAACGCTTGTACCTGTTCCAGCTTGGAGACATCCAGACGCATGGTGGCTGATTCGGTGCCTGGTGCTGCGTCTTCAACCAGACGCAACGTTTCCTGCATGCCACGCTCGTCCACATCCCCCAGCACCAGCTTCATGCCGCGTGCCGCGCAGCACAGCGCCAGTTCGCGACCGAGGCCACTGCCACCACCTGTGATTACCGCCACCTTGCCCTGAAGGTCTTGCATGCTGTGTCTCCTCGTAAAATGCACTACATCGCTTATGCGCAGACTTGCTGATAATAAGTTGTCTGAATAGGATGCGCCGCCGAACACCGTTCCACCAGCGCTATCGGTCTGCTTGATCAGACAGCAGCAATCGGATTTATCGAAATATTTCCAACCGCCGATAACGCCGACGATTTCACCTATATTGATAAAGAACCCTTCAGGAACTGCCGCCGATGCTCCGCGTATTGATGCTGCTACTGCTGATTTTGTTGGCCTGCACGACCCAGGCTGGGAGCATTCGTCTGAACACCGACATTTTCCCGCCCTATCAGGTACGTGAAGGGGACCGGCTGACGGGCAGTTCAGTCAAGGCGCTAGCCTGTATTTTCGACGCCATGCAAGTCGAGTACGAGATTCGCGTGCTACCGTGGGAACGAGCGATCCAGGAGGTCGCCGACGGCAAGGCCGAAGGTTTTTTTTCCGCCACCCGAATGAATCGAGCGAGCAGCTTTGCCACCCTTTCGGCCCCGCTTGCGCTGGAGAAGTGGTATTGGTTCAGCAACAGCGCCAGCCGGCCACCGAGCCTGGGGCTAGGCTCGAGCTTGCGCGTTGCCGGCATCCGTGGCAGCAACGAAGTCGAGTGGCTGCAGCAACACGGGTATCGGGTTGATCCGCTGGTCAGCGGCACCGGGCAACTGCTGCAATTGCTGCAACGTGACCGAGTTGATGCATTCCTCGCCGACCAGCAAACGCTGCGGATCGAAATGACCAGACAGCCCACGGTGCTGCGTCCCAGGTTTGCGCATTTCCAGCAGTACACCACTCTGGGCGTCTATTTTTCCAATCACTACATCGGCAGACATCCCGACTTCCTCGAACGATTCAATAACCATGTCTTCGGCTGCTTGCCCGAGTTTGGTGTGCTGCGAGCCGATGAACGCCAGCGACTGCACAGGCTTCACGACACGCTGTTTGACCGGTGGCGCCACGAGCCAGCCCTTATCGCCGCGGTCGCCGAGCAGAACCAGCGCAATCAGACGCTGTCTATCCAGCAAATTGAGCAGTTGGATCAGCAGTGGCGCCAGGAGCAAACGCTGTCCACTGACCAGCGGCCACTGACCAACCACATTCTGAATACCCCATTGGCCCAGTGGCTGCGGGCCAGACAGACCGAGCACGATGGCGTCATCAGTGAGATCATTGTCACCGACCAACAGGGCTTGAACGTTGCCATTAGCGACCCCACGACCGACTACTGGCAGGGCGACGAGACCAAGTTCGCCGATCCGTTCTTTTCCGATCAGCCCTACATGAGCACGCTAAACTATGACCAATCCACTCGCCGCTTTCAGGTTCACGTCAGTACCAGCATTCACGACCCGCAGGGCGGCGCCGTGATTGGCGTTCTTATCATCGGTCTGGACATCGAGAAGGCGCTACGCATGGAAGACCTGGAACCCCACAACATCAAGGCGGAAACGCCATGAACAGGCTGTCAGCGGTTGCGGCATGTCTGCTGCTTGCCGCCTGCGCGGCACAACCGCAGCCCCCGCTTGCCAGCGACCGCGTCAGGGTTACTCTGGACGCTGATGTCGGCAGTCTGGTACGCGCCTACAGGCTGGACGGCGTGCCAGAGCGCAGCTTGCGCTTCGACGACTTCACGCCCGGCCAGCATGAGCTGCAGGTCCGATTCGAATTTGAAGTGTCCACCGGCGGATCGGTACAAGGCGTACTTAACAGCGGTCGACGCACCTGCATCATGGCGGTAAGGCACAACTTCATGCCCGGACAACACTACCGCTTTGAGCTGGCCCGCCGCGGCTGGCGCCCGGCGGGCTGGCTGTATGATGATCACAGCGATGAACCGCTGGCCCGAGCCAGCGAAGTACGTTGTGGCCCCGGAGTCTGATCAGCCGACCCAGCCAGCCGCCCGCCAGTCTGCCAACCACGCCAGGGTGTCGTTCACACCCGGGCAATATTCGGCGGCCAGCCAGCCACGATAGTTGGCCTCATCAAGTGCCTGCATTGCGTCGACAAAGTCGAGGCTACCCGAACCGGGCGCGCCGCGACCCGGCGCGTCAGCGAATTGCACATGACCAATCCGCCCGGCCAACCGGCCAATCGACTCCGGCAACGCCTCGCCCATGCGCACCATGTGATAAAGATCAAGCTGGGCAGACAGATTCGAGTGATCAACCCGGGCCAGCAAATCGTCCAGCTCAGCGGAGCTGGAGACCAGAAAACCCGGCATATCCAGCCGATTGATCGCTTCGCAGCAGACGCCCACCCCCAGACCGGCAAAGCGGTCGGCCGCCAGCCGCAGATTGTCGGCCAGACAGGCCAGTGCGGCCTCCCGCTCAACGCCATCGGCCAGCCGCCCCGGCAAGACATTAACGCGCTGCGGCCGAGCGCGCTCGGCATATGCCACGGCCTGCTCCAGAGCGGCCTGGAACCCGGCGCGGCGTTCGGGCACAGCAGCCAGCCCGGCTCCGCCTTGCATCAGGTCACCAGCAGGTACATTGATCAACACGAGCGGCAGCGCCAGGCGCGCCAACTCACGCTCAAGCTGACTGGCCGCCAGCTCATAGGGAAACTGGATTTCCACCCCGGCAAAGCCAGCCGCGCAGGCAGCAGCCGGCCGCTCATGCAAAGGCAGTTCGGAAAACAACATCGACAGATTGGCAGCCAGCGGCCAGCGCATGGGAAGACTCCGAGCGAAAACCGGCAGTGTAATCCAACGGACAACAATTGCGCCTGCATCGAAGCAGTGCTTCGCCTCGTCATCATTTTTCACTAAACTGCGCACACGCCCTGCCCAAGTAACAAGCTTGGGCTTGAGTATTCCGCTATTGAACCGGAGAAAATCATGTCTGAACGCCGTCGCCCCGCCGCGCTGCTGGCAGGCCTTTGCCTGTCTGTTGCCACCCTGTTCTCTGCTGCTGCCAGCGCTGAAACAACCGAACTTCGCGTTTCTGCCATTCCGGATGAAGCACCTACCGAATTGCTGCGCAAGTTTGAACCCCTCGGTAATTACCTGCAGGAGCAACTGGGCATCCCGGTCGTATTCCAACCGGTATCCGACTACGCCGGCGTAGTCGAAGCGCTGGGCTCCAAGCGTCTGGATATGGCCTGGCTCGGCGGTTTTACCTTCGTGCAAGCCAAGCTGCGCACCGGCAACGCCATTCCGCTGGTACAGCGTGAACAGGATGAAGTCTTTACCAGCACCTTCATCACTGCGGACCCGGACGTACACAGCCACGCCGACCTCAAGGGTAAAAGCTTCGCCTTTGGCTCGGTCTCGTCCACCTCAGGCCACCTGATGCCGCGCTACTTCCTGCAACAGGACGGTATTGACCCGGATACCTTCTTCAGCCGCGTTGGTTTCTCCGGCGCCCACGACGCCACCGTCGCCTGGGTCGAGTCCGGTAAGGTAGACGCAGGGGTACTGAACTCCTCGGTCTGGGAAAAACTGCTTGAGCAGGACAAGGTCGACACCAGCAAGGTACACGTCTACACCACAACCCCGACCTACTACGATTACAACTGGACGGTGCGCGGTGATCTGGAGCCGGAACTGGTTGAACGCATCCGTGCCGCCTTCCTGGCACTGGACCCGGCCAACCCCGCGCACAAGGCCATCCTCGATCTGCAACGTGCCTCGCGCTTCGTACCGACCAGCGCCGAGAACTACACCGGCATTGAAGAAGCCGCACGCTCAGCGGGCCTGCTGGAGTGAGTGTCCGCCTGTCCGGGGTGGGCTATGTCCACCCCAACGGGCAAACGGCACTGCAGGCAGTTGACTTGACGCTAGCACCGGGCGAACAGGTCGCCATTATTGGCCCGTCCGGTGCGGGAAAAACCACGTTGTTGCGGCTGCTCGCCACCAGCCTGCTGCCCAGCAGCGGCGAGCTGGATCTGCTCAACCAACGCCCGGCAAGGCTACGCGGTGGCGCCCTGCGACGCCTGCGCAGCCGCATTGGTCTGATCCACCAGAGCCCGCCTCTGCCACCGCGACAGCGGGTGGTCACCGCCGTATTGGCCGGGCGACTGGGCCAGTGGTCACTGCTGCGCGCACTGGTCTCGCTGTGCTACCCGCTGGACATCCCGGGGGCGCGGCAGGAACTGGCCCGTCTGGACCTGGCCGATCGTGTGTTCGAGCGCTGCGATCAGTTGTCCGGCGGCCAACAGCAACGCGTCGGCATTGCTCGCACCCTGTATCAACGCCCGGACCTGCTGCTGGCCGACGAGCCGGTTTCGGCGATGGATCCGGTGCTGGCCGATCACACGCTGAGCCTGCTGGGTGAAGTTGCCCGCGAACGACAGCTACCCCTGATCGCCAGCCTGCATGCAGTGGATCTGGCGCTCAAGCACTTCCCCCGTATTGTCGGCCTGCGCGCTGGCAAGGTGCTGTTCGATAAACCGGCTGACGAGGTCAGCGAGCAGGATCTGACCGCACTCTACGCCAACAGCACACTGTCAGCAGGTACACCCAGGCCGTTGCCCGGCGACCCTGCCCGGCCGGTCCGCTGCCTGTGATGCCTGCGTCTGCCCACTGGCGCCAACGCGACCCTGCCGCACTACCCCGCGCTCTGCTGACGGCGGTTATATTGCTGCTGCTCTGGCCCGGCCTGCAGCTAACCGAATTTCGTCCGCAGGCGCTGTTCGACAGCCAGAGTCTGGAAACCATGGGTCGCTTTCTCAGCGGCTTCTGGCCACCGGCGACCGACGCCGAATTTCTCCGCCTGCTGGTACGCGCTACGCTGGAAACCCTCGCCATGGCAACCGCCGGTATGGCGCTAGCCTTGTTACTGGCAATCCCTGCCAGCCTGATGGCCACCCGCGCGCTGTCGGTCTCCGCTTTACTAACGGGCCGGCCCAGCCGACTGGGGCGGGCCTTGCGGTACCCGATGCGTCTGCTGTTGATTGTGCTGCGCAGCATCCCGGAGATCGTCTGGGCGCTGCTGTTCGTCCGTGCCGTGGGGCTGGGGCCAACCGCCGGGGTGCTGGCCATTGCCATTACCTACAGCGGCATGCTCGGTAAGGTCTACGCCGAGATTTTGGAGTCAGTCGATCAGGCGCCGGCACGGGCATTACTGCAGAGTGGCAGCTCGCGCACTGCCGCCTTCTTTTATGGCCTGCTGCCCAATGCAGCACAGGAGCTGACTTCCTACAGCCTTTACCGCTGGGAGTGTGCAGTACGGGCTTCGGTCGTAATGGGCTTTGTCGGTGCCGGCGGACTGGGTCAGATGATTGACCTGTCGATTCGCATGTTTGCCGGTGGTGAGGTGGTAAGCATCCTGTTGACCTTCCTGCTGCTGGTACTGTTCGCAGACCAAATCAGCCTGCACCTGCGCAGGAGGCTGGCATGAAACGCATACTGGCCAACCTGGTCACCCTGACTCTGCTATGCGGCGCGGTTGCTGCCTCGTTTATCTGGCTGCAACTGGATTTCAGTGCGCTGGTCACCGCCGATGGGCGTGAACAGATGGCCCGCTATGTGGCAGCCTTCTTCCCACCCAATACCACCCCGGCGTGGCTGGCCAAACTCTGGCAAGGGGCGCTGGAAACGCTGGCTATCTCGGCGATCGGTACACTGCTGGCAGCCTTGTTCGGCGCCGTTCTCAGCCTGCTCGCTGCCGGCCGCATGGGTGCTGTCGCCCGCAGCCTCTGCCGGCTGCTCCTCAACGCGCTACGTTCGGTACCGGAACTGGTCTGGGCGGCACTGATGGTGCTGGCTGCCGGGCTCGGCCCCTTTGCCGGCACACTGGCACTGGCGCTGCATACCACTGGGGTACTTGGCAGGCTGTTCGCCGAGGCGCTGGAAAATACTCCGACCGCTCCGGCCGTTGCCCTGCGTGAGTCCGGCGCCGGGCGCATTACCGCGTTCCTATACGGCACCCTGCCCGGCGTCCTGCCGCAATGGCTGTCTTACACCCTGTATCGCTGGGAAAACAACATCCGCATGGCTGCGGTACTCGGCTTTGTCGGCGCTGGAGGGCTCGGCCAGATGCTGCACGTTACCCTCAGCCTGTTCCAGCAGTCCAAGGCATCCAGTGTCATCATCGCCATGCTGGCGATGGTCCTGCTAGTCGATGCCTTGAGCGGTTGGTTACGTGCCCGACTGGGCTAAACAAACGCCCACCGTTAAGCAGACCGATCAGGCCGCCCGCTCCTGCACCAGCACCCAGGGCCGAATCACCACCGCCCACAGGGTATCCGGATTACGCTCGGCCCAATCGGCAGCGCAACTGTCGCTTGCCACCTGCAGCTTGCCAGAGTCCATCCAGCCTTTGATTGCTTCGCTGTTGTCCTCCATCATCGCCGCCGCCACTTGCACCAGATCCAGCGCCGCATCGACTGCCAGCAGGTCGCCGCGGGCAAAATGCGGCTCCAGCACCTTCCATTCGATCTGCGCAGTCGCGCCAAGAATCGCCGCGTAGGCTTCATCTGATACCGTCATACTCGCTCACAGTCTCCCTTGGTTTAAGCCGCAGAATACTAATGCCCTCGCGCCGTAACGCAAGCCACTGTTGTACTTCAGATGACGCAGGTTCTGCATAAATGGCTATTCTTGATCCGAAGATGTCGCCATAAAGACAGATTATTGCAGTTTGAGGACATGGGTTTATTTTTTGCACAACCCAGATTCCATTGGCCACAGGACGGTTGCTAAACTGCGCCGGTACAGTTCCGAACCGATGTCGCGTTCTATTACGAAGCACTGCACCGACCCCTTTTTCGGCATAACAACATAAGTGAGCAGATGACATGAAAATGGCACACAAAAAAGCACTTTCCCGGATGATCGCCGCAGCGGCGCTGGTTGGCGCCAGCACCTGTGCAGTCGCAGCGGACACCATCAAGATCGCTCTGGCCGGCCCCGTTACCGGCCCGGTTGCCCAGTATGGAGACATGCAGTTCATTGGCGCCAAGATGGCCATTGAGCAGATCAACAACGCTGGCGGCGTAAACGGTGCCCAGCTCGAAGGTGTGGTGTTTGACGATGCCTGTGATCCGAAGCAGGCCGTGGCGGTGGCCAACCGGATCGTCAATGAGGGCATCAGCTTTGTGGTTGGTCACCTCTGCTCCAGCTCGACCCAGCCCGCATCCGATATCTATGAGGAAGAAGGCATCCTGATGATCACTGCGGCCTCTACCAGCCCTGAGATCACCGACCGCGGCTACCAGATGGTCTTCCGTACCATCGGCCTGGACAGCCTGCAGGGCCCGACCGCCGGCAACTATATCGTCGAGCACATCCACCCGCAGAAAGTTGCCGTCATCCATGATAAGCAGCAATACGGCGAAGGTATTGCAACCGCCGTGCGTGATGTGCTGCTGGCCAATGACGTTGAAGTACCGGTATTCGAAGGCATCACCGCCGGCGACAAGGACTTCTCTGCCCTGATCGCCAAGCTGCGCCAGGCCGACGTGGACTTCGTCTACTACGGCGGCTATCACCCCGAACTCGGCCTGATCCTGCGCCAGGCTGGCGAACAGGGTCTGGACGTTCGCTTCATGGGTCCGGAAGGCGTCGGTAACACTGACATCTCCGCGATCGCCGGTGAAGCATCGGAAGGCCTGCTGGTGACCCTGCCGAAAGCTTTCGATCAGGACCCGAAGAACGCCCACTTGGTTGAGGCATTCAAGGCCAAAAACGAAGACCCCTCCGGTCCGTTCGTGTTCCCGGCCTACGCAGCAGTCCAGGTCATTGCCGACGGTATTCGGATCGCTGACAGCACCGACACCGAAGCCGTAGCTGACGCCCTGCGCAGCAACAGCTTCGAAACCCCGACCGGCACTCTCAGCTTCGATGAAAAGGGCGACCTGAAGGACTTCAACTTCGTCGTCTATGAATGGCACGCTGACGCCAGCAAGACCGCACTGACCGAGTAATCGACCCGCAACGGGCCTGCCCAACCCTGCGTTGGCAGGCCCGCTTTTTTAGCGTCGAACGCACGCCTGTGCGGACCAGCACTGTTTCCCTTGTCCCTTCGGTGTCATGGCCATGCCAGAGTCCCTTTATTACCTTATTCAACAGTTGCTCAACGGTCTGACCGTCGGCAGCACCTACGCCCTGATCGCCATTGGCTACACCATGGTCTACGGCATCATCGGCATGATCAACTTCGCCCATGGCGAGGTGTACATGATCGGCAGCTACATCACCTTTATCGTCATTGCCGCGCTGGCGATGTTCGGTATCGAGTCGGTGCCGGTGATGATCGTCGCGGCGTTTGCCATCAGCATGATGGTGACCAGCGCTTACGGCTACAGCATCGAACGTGTCGCCTACCGCCCGCTGCGCGGCGGCAACCGCCTGATTCCGCTGATTTCCGCCATCGGTATGTCGATCTTCCTGCAAAACCTGGTGCGTATAGCCCAGGGCTCGCGCGACATCGCCATGCCAACCCTGATCAGCGGCGGCGTCGACCTGGGGCCACACGATGGCTTCCACGCGACCCTCTCCTACATGCAGATGGTCATCTTCGTCGTCACCCTGGTCACCATGACCCTGCTGACCCTGTTCATCTCCCGGTCACGCATGGGCCGCGCCTGCCGTGCCTGCGCCGAAGACCTGAAGATGACCAACCTGCTTGGCATCAACACCAACGCCGTCATCGCCCTGACGTTCGTTATCGGCGCTGCACTGGCAGCCGTTGCCGGTGTCCTGCTGGGCATGTACTACGGCGTAATCAATCCCTACATCGGCTTCATGGCCGGTCTCAAGGCCTTCACCGCCGCCGTACTTGGCGGAATTGGCAGCATCCCGGGGGCCGTACTTGGTGGCCTGCTGCTGGGCGTAACCGAATCAATGACCGCCGGTTACTTCAGTACCGAATACAAGGATGTGGTCTCCTTTGGCCTGCTGATTCTGATTTTGCTGTTCCGCCCCAGTGGCATCCTCGGGCGCCCGGAGGTGGAGAAGGTATGATCCGCGCAAACCTCAAACCGGCGATCATCTCTGCCGTCGTCGTTACCATTCTGACCGGCCTGCTGCTCGGCATACGCCTTGATCAGCAGGGAACAACCCTGGCATTGGTTGGCGCCGGGCCAGACGTGTACTGGAAAATCGGCGCTGCCGCCGCCTTCCTGTTCTGCTTTAACCTGTTCCGCGATCAGCTCAGTGCGCTGTGGAAGGGACTACCGGGCCTGCCCAAAGCACCTGAAAGCATGAATCAGTTTGCCAGCAAGCCGGCCATACGCCGTCTCTTCTGGTGTTTCATGATTGCCGCTGCCATCATCTGGCCGTTTCTGTCCAATCGTAGCGGAACCGACCTCGGCACCCTGGTGCTGATCTACGTGATGCTGGGCCTGGGTCTGAACATCGTGGTGGGTCTGGCCGGCCTGCTGGACCTCGGCTACGTCGGCTTCTACGCGGTTGGCGCGTATGGCTACGCGTTGATGGCGATGTACTTCGATGTCGGCTTCTGGACTGGTCTACTGATCGCCGGTTGCCTGGCTGCCCTGTTCGGCTTCCTGCTCGGCTTCCCGGTACTGCGCCTGCGTGGCGACTATCTGGCCATCGTGACGCTCGGCTTCGGCGAGATCATCCGCATCCTGCTGAACAACATGACCTGGCTGACCAACGGCCCGAACGGCATCGGCGGCATCCCCAAACCGACCCTGTTTGGTCTGGAATTCAGCCGCCGCGCCAGCGAAGGCATGCAGAGCTTCCATGAGTTTGTCGGCATCAGCTACAACTCCGAGCATCGGGTGATCTTCCTCTACCTGCTGGCCCTACTACTGGTGCTGATCACCCTGTTTGTGATCAACCGCCTGCTGCGCATGCCGATCGGTCGTGCCTGGGAAGCCCTGCGCGAAGATGAGATCGCCTGCCGCGCACTGGGCATCAACCCGACTGCCGTCAAGCTGGGTGCCTTCACCATCGGCGCCAGCTTCGCCGGCTTTGCTGGCTGCTTCTTCGCCGCACGCCAGGGCTTCATCAGCCCGGAATCGTTCACCTTCATTGAGTCCGCCATCATCCTCGCCATTGTGGTACTCGGCGGCATGGGGTCACAGGTCGGCGTCATTCTGGCCGCGATCATCATGACCATCCTGCCGGAGATGGCGCGCGAATTTGATGAATACCGCATGCTGCTGTTCGGCCTGATGATGGTCCTGATGATGATCTGGCGACCGCAGGGTCTGCTGCCGATGAGCCGTCCGCACATGGAGTTACGTACATGAGCCGCCCCCTTCTCGACGTATCGGGCCTGACCATGCGCTTCGGCGGCCTGCTGGCCGTTGACGGCGTTCACCTCAGCGTCCAACCCGGTCAGATCGTGTCGATGATCGGCCCCAATGGGGCCGGCAAGACGACCGTGTTCAACTGCCTGACCGGCTTCTACAAGCCGAGCGGCGGCAAAATCGTCTTCGATGGCCGCGAGATTCAGGGCATGCCCGGTTTCAAGGTCGCCCGTCGCGGCATGATCCGCACCTTCCAGCACGTGCGCCTGTTCAAGGAAATGACCGTAGTGGAAAACCTGCTGGTAGCGCAGCACCAGCACATGAAAACCAACCTGCTGGCGGGTCTGTTCAAGACCCCGGGCTACCGCCGCAGCGAGCAGGAGGCGATGGAGCGCGCCGCATTCTGGCTAGACCGTGTCGACCTACGCGAGTTTGCCAACCGCCCGGCCAACACTCTGGCCTACGGCCAGCAGCGTCGGCTGGAGATCGCCCGCTGCATGGTGACTCGGCCGAAACTGCTGATGCTTGATGAACCCGCCGCCGGCCTGAATCCGAAGGAGACTGACGACCTCAAGACGCTGATCAGTGAACTGCGCGATGAGCACCAAATTACCGTGCTGCTGATCGAGCATGACATGAAGCTGGTTATGAGCATTTCCGACCACATCGTCGTAATCAACCAGGGCCGCCCGCTAGCCGCCGGCACCCCGGACGAGATCAAGCAGAATCCGGACGTCATCAAAGCCTATCTGGGCGAGACCTGAGGGAAAGCACCGCATGCTGTACATGAAGAACGTGTCGACCCACTACGGGAAGATTCAGGCGCTGCATGACGTCAACCTTGAGGTACGTCGCGGCGAAATCGTTACCCTGATCGGCGCCAACGGCGCCGGCAAAACCACCCTGCTGATGACTCTGTGCGGCGACCCCAAGGCCACAACCGGCAGTATTCGCTACGAAGGCGACGAACTGACCGGCCTGACCACCGCCGAAATCATGCGCAAGGAAATTGCCATCGTGCCGGAAGGACGCCGCGTGTTCTCGCGCCTGACGGTCGAGGAAAACCTGAGTATGGGGGCCTTTTTCAGTGACCGGGAAACCCGTCAGGTTCAGCTCGACACGGTGCTGACGCTGTTCCCACGACTGAAGGAGCGCTACCAGCAGCGCGCCGGGACCATGTCCGGCGGCGAGCAACAGATGCTCGCGATCGGCCGAGCACTGATGAGCAAGCCGCGCCTGCTGCTGCTGGACGAGCCGTCACTGGGCCTGGCGCCCATCATCATCCAGCAGATCTTCGATATCATCGAACAGCTGCGCCAGCAGGGCGTTACCGTCTTTCTGGTCGAACAGAACGCCAACCAGGCGCTCAAACTGGCTGACCGAGGTTACGTAATGGAGCACGGTCATATCGTGCTGGAAGACAGCGGCGAGGCACTGCTGGCCGACCCGGAAGTGCGCAAGGCCTACCTCGGCGGCTGATGCCTGGCAGCAGCCGCTGTGGCTATCAGGGCGTGACCAGAGCACCCTGGTAGCCACAACCACGCAGTTGCTCGCCGTTGACCAGCAGCGTGGCGCGCAGGTGGAAATAGTCCCCTGTCGTCGGGTCCTGGCAGGGTTGCGGATACAGCCACAACTCGACCTGATGATCAGGCAGACTGGCCGCATTCAGTGCGCCATCGGGTAGCTGTTCGATCACCACGGAACGCGCCGGGTAAGTCAGCTCGCCATCAAAACGCACCAACCCGCCCGGAGACAACCAGGCCTGCCAGACCGGCTGGTATCCCTGCGCAACCCACTGCGCGGTACGTGCGCTGTCATCACTACAACCACGCCCATGTGACTGCATGCGCAGCACCTGATCAGGATGCAGACGGCCATGCCGATCAAGCTGGCCGGTCAGATCGGTAAAGATCGCCGTTTGGCCAGGCTGACTGGCTTGCAGGTAGATCGCGCTCACGTTTTCTGACTCGACCAGCGGAATCACGCGTTGGCTACCACATTCACGGAGTACAAAACCGCCGTTGCTGCGCTCCAGCAAGCCGCTCAACCGCTGCTGTTCACCACTCCAGACTCCCTGCATGACGCCACAACCGGTCAGCAGCAATGGCGACACCAAGGCCGCTATACCCCAGCGAATCGGACTCAATCTGTGAACTCCTTTGCGTTAAGCGGACTCAGGCGTGAATCATGACATACGGCAGCTCACAAACCACCACGCCAATGGTAACCTGTGCCGCATCGTCCCGCTTGCGATTCCAGCAAGCGCATTTGGTTCCCGAACTGCGTGTGGATATATAACAATGAAACTGCTTTCTGCCATTTCACTCGGAAGTGCCCTGATTCTGCTGACCGCCTGCTCCAGCACCAAGGCAACCCCTCCGCCACCGCCGCCGCAGGTCACCCCTTGGGTGCACTTGCACATCGACGAACTTAATACCATTGCCGCAGAAGAGCGTTACGAGATTGAACGCGACGGCGACAACGTGCGTCTGATCATCCCGGTCAATGGCAACTTCCACCCCAAGCGCACCCTGCTGCTGCCCTCCGGGCTGGTCCCGCTGTCCCGGGTTGCCAAGCTGCTGCGCGGCGCTACCGACAGTCACATCCAGGTGACCGGTTACAGCGACAGCCTGGGCGATGACACCATAAACCAGCGTCTCAGTCTGGAACGCGCACAAGCGGTTGCCAGCGTGCTGCAGCTCGGCGGCGTCAGCCGCAACAACATGGAATTGATCAGCCTTGGCGAAGCCGACCCGCGTGGTGACAACGCTACCGCCGCCGGGCGTGAGCAGAACCGCCGCGTAGTCATCAACATTGCCCCGCGCCTACCTGCTTCCAGCGTTGCTCTGGCACCCTGAGTCTGACCAGGCGGGTCACAGTGGCCCGCCAGCTCCCGACCAGTTGCATACTTGAGCCTGACAGCCTCTGCTACACTGCGCGGCCATCGTCGACAGACCCGACGTGTCCCTTTGCTGTCAGAGACAACCCATGCCTAAACCCGTACATCCCAGGGCCTCAGCCCTGCTCCCGCTGTTGCTGTTCCTGCTGATTTTCCTCGGCAGCGGCATTTACTACAGCCTGTCCGGCACCGACTTCGCGTTCTATCAGATCAAGGCCCCGGTCGCGATACTGCCCGCCATCATCCTCGGGCTTCTGCTAGCCAAACCGAGCTACCGCGAGAACCTGCAGACCTTTATTGACGGCATAGGTGATCGCAACATCATCACTATGGCGCTGGTATTTCTGCTGGCAGGCGCCTTCTCCAGCGTGACCAAAGCAATTGGCGGCGTCGACGCCACCGTGAACATGGGCCTCAGCGTACTGCCACCGAGCCTGATCCTGCCGGGCCTGTTTGTGATTGCCGCCTTCATTTCCACTGCGATGGGCACCTCAATGGGGACCATCGGTGCACTGGTGCCCATTGCCCTTGGCTTTGCCGAGGCTACGGGCCTGTCGATTCCGCTGGCGGTTGGCGCGGTAATTGGCGGAGCGATGGCCGGAGACAACCTGTCGATCATCTCCGACACCACCATCGCTGCCACCCGGACCCAGGGTGTCGGCATGCGCGACAAGTTCCGTCTCAACCTGATTATTGCCCTGCCCGCCATGCTGCTGACCCTGGCAGTGCTGTTTGTAGTCGGCGATGCTCACGGGGCCGCCGCCGTTGAGGCCTACAACCCCTGGCTGGTACTACCGTATCTGAGCGTTCTGGTTCTGGCCCTGTGCGGGCTCGACGTCATGATCGTGCTGATGACCGGCATCATCCTGTCTGGCGTGACCGGCATGCTGGTCAAGCCGGACTACGCGCTGGCCAGCTACGGCAACGACATCTACCAGGGCTTCGCCGGGATGCTGGAGATCACCATTTTGTCGATGCTGATTGGTGGCCTGTCGGCCATCATGAAGCAGGAAGGCGGGCTGGACTGGCTACGCGAGCGCATTCAGGCGCTGACCTCGCGCTCTGCGGGCCGTCGCAGCGGAGAAACCGGGATCGCCGGACTGGTCAGCCTGACCAACCTGTTTGTCGCCAACAACACTGTCGCCATCATCATCAGCGGCAGTGTCGCGAAGGATCTGGCTGACCACTACCAGGTAGACCCGCGCCGCAGCGCCAGCCTACTCGACATCTTTTCCTGCGTGATTCAGGGCCTGATTCCCTATGGCGCACAGATTCTGCTCGCCGGCTCGCTGGCGGCGCTGTCACCAATGCTGCTGATCAGCCAGGTGCACTACTGCTGGCTGCTTGGTCTGATGGCAGTACTGGCGATCGCCTTCGGCCTGCCGCGCCTCAAGCCCACGACACCAGCGGCATGATTGCCCGGGACGCAGCCTGCTGCGTCCCTATTGGTCCCAGGGTTCGCCGCGAGTACGAGGCTCGCGGCGCAGCTTTTCGTGCATGGCAGCCTTGGCCAGCATATTGGCGCTGACCGGTGCGGTCAGGAACAGAAAGAAGGTAATCAGCAGCTCGTGCAGGCTGATGCTGCCACTTTGGGCACTGAAATACGCCATCGACCCCAGCACCAGCGCTCCCACCCCCAGCGTGGTTGCCTTGGTTGGCCCATGCAGGCGCATAAAAAAGTCCGGCAGCTTGAACAGCCCGATCGCGCCAACCAGCGCAAACAGGCTCCCGGTCAGCAGCAACGCTGCGACCAGCCATTCCACCCAGCTCGCATCGCTCATGGCACGCTCCTATTCAATGATGTTGCCGCGCAACAAGTGCTTGGCGATGGCAACGGTACTGACGAACCCCATTACTGCAATCAACAGCGCCGCTTCAAAGAACAGATTTGAGTCCAGATACAGACCGAGCAGCATGATCAGCGCGATGCCGTTGATATAGAGAGTATCGAGCGCAAGAATCCGATCAGGCAGATCCGGCCCCTTGATTAACCGGGCAAAGGTCAGCAGCAGAGCAGCGGTGATGATGCCCAGACAGAGCAGAATTACGGTGTCGAGCATTCGAAAATCTCCCGAATGGGTTCTTCATAACGCTGGCGGATATGATCGATCAGCGCCTGCTCATCGCCCACATCCAGACCGTGAATCAGCAGGGTACTGCGATCCGGACTGATATCGGCCGACACTGTCCCGGGCGTCAGCGAAATAGTGCTGGCCAGCACGCTGATCGAAAAATCCTGCTGCAACTGCAGCGGATAGTGGACAAACGCCGGCCGCAGCTGCCGGCGCGGCCCGAGAATTAACCTGGCCACTTGCAGATTGGCCAGCAGGATATCGCTGAGCACCCGGCAGACGAATACCAGCAACTGGCCAAACCGCAAGCGATGGGGTGAGCGGGGCCAGAATACATGGGTCAGCCAGGGAATCAGGCATGCCAGCAGGGCGGCCATGATCAGATTGCCGAACGATACCGAATTCATCAGCAGCAGCCAGCCGATCAGCAGCGAAACGCTCAGCCAGGGATGAGGGAAAACGCGATCAGGCATTTTCATGGTGTAGCTCCTCCAACTGGTACCTGCGACAGCACAGCATCGATGTAGATCTGCGGCAGCAGCAACTGCTCAGCCGTCTGCCCCAAATAGCCCAGCAGAGGTCCGGCCAGCACAACCAGTAGCGGACTTCCAAGCAACAGCAGTACCACAGCCCCCATGCGCGCACCGTCCACCGGCTCACCGCTGGCGGCCTGATCAGTCTGCCGCCAGAACAGGGTGCTGCCGGCTCGGCTGAGCGCTACCAGACCAAGCAGCCCGCTGCCCAGTACCGCCGCATACAGCCAGGCGGCCGCGTTGCCCTGCCCCGCCGCACCCAACAACATCAACTTGCCAAGGAAACCGGACAGCGGCGGCATCCCGACGATGGACATGGCAATAAGGAAAAACACACCGCCCATCAGCATCGGGAAAGGCAACTGTGGCCCGGAAACCAACCGCGCCGAGAAACGTGGACCGCGAATGCGCTGGATGATGCCGGTGAACAGGAACATGGCGCCGGTAATCCAGGTCGAGTGAATCAGGTAGAACAGCGTCGCCTGCAATGCCTCAGCAGTCCCCAGCGCCAAACCAGCCAGCATGGTGCCGACCGATACAACCACCAGGTAAGCAGTCAGGGCACTCAAGGTGCTAGCAGCCAGTGCACCGATCGCTCCGAGCAGCAATGTCACCAGCGCCAACGGCCACAACCAATGCAGAGCCATGTTCGCCAGTTCGCCTGCCTCGGCCCCAAAAATCAGGGTGTAGACCCGCAAAATCGAGTACAGCCCGACCTTGGTCATGATCGCAAACAACGCAGCGACCGGGGCACCGGCGGCAGCATACGCACGGGGTAACCAGAAGTAGAGTGGAAAAACTGCCGTCTTCAGACCGAAGACAACCAGCAACAGCATGCCCGCCGCGCCCACCAGCGGCGCGTCAGCCGGATCCAGCGCCCGCACCTTGAGTGCCATGTCGGCCATGTTCAGTGTGCCGGTCACACCATACAGGGTGCCAACGGCAATCAGAAACAGTGCCGACCCGGTCAGATTGAGCAACAGGTAATGCAGGCCGGCGCGCACCCGTGCCGAACCCGCGCCATGCAATAGCAGAGCATAAGACGAGATCAGCAAAATCTCGAAGAATACGAACAGGTTGAACAGGTCACCGGTGAGGAAGGCGCCGTTGATACCCATCAACTGAAACTGGAACAACGGATGGAAATTGCGTCCGGCAGCGTCATCGCCGCGCACCGCGTAGATCAGCGCCGCCGAGGCCAGCACCGCGGTTACCAGCAGCAACAGTGCACTGAGGCGGTCGACCACCAGCACAATGCCGAACGGCGGCATCCAGTTGCCTAGCGCGTAGACACTGATGCCCTGCCCTGCCTCGACCAGCAGCATCGCCGCCAGCGGAATTTGCAGAAAGGTCGCCAACAACGACAGCGCCCGTTTGGTATCCATGCTTGCGCCGAGCACCAGCAGCAGCGCACCGGCAAACATCGGCACCAGAACTGGCAGGATTGGCAGGTGACTCATCAATGGTCTCCCTTGCCGTCAACGTGATCGCTGTCCAGCTCGCCCTGCGCCCGCAGCGCCAGTACCAGCGCGTAGGCCGTCATGGCAAAGCCGATGACAATCGCCGTCAGTACCAGCGCCTGCGGTAGCGGATCAGCATAGACCTCGGCCTTCCCGAGGACTGCAGGAGCGGCATCACCCAGCCGTCCCATTGCGAATAAAAACAGGTTCACCGCATAACTCAGTAGCGCCAACCCAACCACTACCGGGAAAGTACGCGCACGCAGCATCAGGTAAATCCCGCAACTGGTCAGCACAGCCAGTGCCAGGGCATACAACAATTCCATCAGTATCCTCCTTCTGCTACGCGCGGCTGCGACAGCTTGCCGAGATTCGCCAGAATCAGCAGCGTTGCGCCTACCACGGTGAGGTACACGCCCAGATCAAACAGCATCGCGGTCGCCAATTCGATGTCGCCTATCAGCGGAATGTGGAAATGATCAAACGCACTGGTCAGGAACGGATAGCCGAACACCCAGCTACCCAGCCCCGTGGCACCAGCGATCAGCACACCGGCGCCAGCCAACCAGTGATAATTCACTGGCCAGCGCTGGGAGGTCCAGGCTTCACCACTGGCAACGTACTGCAGAATCAGCGCAACCGCGGTGATCAGGCCGGCGATAAAGCCGCCCCCAGGCAGATTGTGGCCGCGCAGGAAGATGTAGACCGAGATCATCAGCGCCAGCGGCAGCAGCAGGTGGGACAGATTGACCAGCATCAGCAGGTCGCCACGGTGTGCCCAGGGCTTGCCAAGACTGTCGGCGCCGGGAATGCGCAGGCGCAGACCGTCGATCAGGGCGTAGATGGCGATAGCGGCGATGGCGAGCACGCTGATTTCACCCATCGTATCGAAGCCACGGAAGTCGACCAGGATGACGTTCACCACGTTGTGACCACCACCACCGGTGACACTGTTGGCGAGGAAGAAGTCGGCGATGCTGTCATACGGCCGGGTTAGCACGGCAAAGGCCAACGCACCGACCAGCGTGCCGCACAGCAGCGCTATGACCAGATCACGGCTGCGGCGCAGGCCAGAAGATTCGCGCGGGGTACGCGCCGGCAGGAAAAACAGCGCCAGCATCAGCAAAACGATGGTCACCACCTCAACCGAGATCTGGGTGAGTGCCAGATCCGGAGCAGCAAAGCGGGCAAAGGCCAGCACCACACCCAGACCAACCACGCTGAGCATGACCAGAGAGACCAGCCGCAGACGGTGCCAGTAGACGGTCGCGACTGCACTGAGCATCATCACCACTGCTCCCGCCAGGGTCACGCCGTCAATTGGCGTCAGCGCCACCGAACCACGCAGAGCGGGCAGCTGCACCAACCAGAAGCCAGTCACCACCAGCGCGGCAAACAACAGGCAGAGCAGGTAGCGCTGCAGCGAGGCGTTCTCCAGCAACAAGGTTACCTGGCCCGCACCGCGCACCAGGCGCTGCACAGCGGCCTCAAAGACCAACTTGGCATCCACATCACGCTGACGGGCGTACCAGTCGAACAGCGGACGACGCAGCGAGTAGACCAAAATGCCCAGCACCATAGCGGAAAAGCTCATCAGCAGCGGCAGATTGAAGCCATGCCAGATCGCCAGACTGTACTCGGGCAGCGCATTGCCCACTGTCGACTCGGCAGCCACAGCCAGCAGACCGGCAACGGTGAAGCCTGGCGCCAGCCCCACCGCCAGGCACATGACCACCAGAATCTCGACTGGCACCCGCATATAGCGCGGCGGCTCGTGGGGCGGGTACTTGGGCAGATTCACCGGCTTGCCGTTGAAAAACACGTCGTGCACGAAGCGCAGCGAATACGCCACCGAGAAGACCCCACCGAGGGTCGCCCCGAGCGGGATCAGCCAGCTCCAGTTGCCGAGCATGTGCTGTTCCAGGGTTTCGGTGAAGAACATTTCCTTACTGAGGAAGCCGTTGAGCAGCGGAACCCCCGCCATCGCCGACGCCGCGACCATCGCCAGCGCCGCCGTATGCGGCATGAAGCGAAGCAGCCCGTTGATACGCCGCATATCGCGGGTGCCGGTCTCGTGATCGATGATTCCGGCAGCCATAAACAGCGAGGCCTTGAAGGTTGCATGGTTGATGATATGGAATACCGCCGCCACCGCGGCCAGCCGGGTGTCGAGGCCAAACAGCAGGGTAATCAGCCCCAGATGACTGATGGTCGAGTAGGCCAGCAGCCCCTTGAGATCATGCTGAAACAGCGCGGTGCAGGCCCCCACCAGCAATGTCGCCATACCGGCGCTGCTGACTATGTAGAACCACAAGTCGGTGCCGGCCAGCGCCGGATACAGGCGCGCCAGCAGGAACACCCCGGCCTTGACCATGGTCGCCGAATGCAGATAGGCAGAAACCGGCGTCGGCGCCGCCATCGCGTGCGGTAGCCAGAAGTGGAAGGGAAACTGCGCCGACTTGGTGAACACGCCCAGCAGTACCAGCACCAGGATTACCGGATACAGCGCGTGCTGACGAATCTGCTCCCCCGCCGCGAACACATCTGTCAGCTCGTAGCTGCCGACGACCTGGCCGAGCAGCAGGATGCCGGCCAGCAGCGCCAGACCGCCGGCACCAGTGACGGCCAGCGCCATACGCGCGCCCTTGCGCGCATCAGTGGAATGCGACCAGTAGCCGATCAGCAGGAAGGATGACAGGCTGGTCATCTCCCAGAACACCATCATCAGCAGCAGATTCTCGGACAGCACCACACCGAGCATGGCCGACATGAACAACTGGAGATAACAGAAGAAACGCCCCATAGGGTCGTTCTTGGAAAGGTAATAGCGGGCGTACAGAATGACCAGCAGGCCGATCCCCTGAATCATCAGGGCAAACAGAAAGCTCAGGCCATCAAGCCGAAAACTGATGTTGAGACCCAGCTCGCTGAGCCAGGGCCAGGACTGAATCAGAGTGTTGCCAGCAAAAACCGCATCAACATGACGCCAAAGCAGCGCCAGCCCAACAACGGGGGCCACCATGGCCATTGCAGCACAGAGCGAGCGCCCTTGGTTCTTGAACAACAGTGGAAGCAGGCTGCCAAGCAGCGGAAGAACGACGATCAGCGCCAGGGTCATGCAGGACTTACTCCTTATATGGCCATTGCGACCTCCAACCCAGCACGGACAACACCGCATCAAGGCATATATTGCCGGGCAATCCAGGTCAGGAAGTGCAAGCCATTATAGGGGCAAGTTGACACCATCGATCAACGCAAGCCGCTGAATCCGTTACAAAATGCGTAGCGCCAGCGAGGCGGCAACGGGGCATTGCCGCCCGCAGAGGCTGCCAGGGCCTACTTGACCACCCTGGACTGCCCATTCACCGACATGATGCGCACACGGTCACCGGGAGCAAAGTTCACGCCTTCTGCCACTTCCTGAACATAGGCACGAGTATAGCCGCCGTCTTCATGGACGGTAATTTCCACGCCCTGGGTGCGGGTGATACCTTCCTCGGCAGCGGCGCCAGCCACGCCACCGGCCAGAGCACCGACGATGGCAGCAATGGCGCTGCCTTTGCCGCCACCAACACTGCTGCCGGCCACACCACCGATAGCCGCACCCGCGGCCGGACCGATGACCGTCTTGGTGCCTTCGATCTGCACCAAACGCACTGACTCAACTGTCCCCATGCGCACGGTTTGCGGCGCACGCGCGTCATCACGGCTGTACACATCGCCGGTCAGCGAGGAGGCACAACCACCCAGCGCCAGAACTGCGCTAAGCATCAGGGTTACCACATACCGCTTTTTCATAACGACACCTCAGTTATCGCGCCTTTTACTCAGGCCTATTCCGCAAGGGTGCGCGCTGTATTGTCAACAGGCAATACTGGCCGTCTTGCGGGCAAACCGTTGATCGGATTTTGATCAATCCGAGTCGAATTTAATCGCGCCGTGGCATAACATCGGCCGCGCTTATCAATAGACGCGCTGAGAGCGGCGCGCCTAAACATTCTTTTGCGTTTCGTCGTAACCAACAAAAAAACCAATAGAACCTGGTTGCCCGAATCCGAGACACCGGAGGTTCTGCCATGTTTCCACTACAGGCAGCTTGGTTGTACTACCTTGAAAACCCGGCGCTGGTCCTCAACGGTCTGGCGCTGTTCTTCGCCATCAATGGCAGCTGGCTGTGGATTGCCACCCAACTGCGCAGCAGCCTGGGCCGCCAGCGCCTGGCTACCTTGCCAGCCAGCACGTCAGACCTGAACCTGCAACGCGACCAGCGTATCAACCGTCTGTTCTACAGCGTCGGTACCGTATGTCTGACGATGGCTCTGACACTGAGTATGATCAGCACCCAAGTCTGACCCCGCTCCGACCTACTCGCCAGCCGACTCAGCCAAAACCCGCAAACGACTGCGTACCGGATTGGCATATTGCAGCAGCCAGAATGGCCGCTGGGCCTCAGGCAACGCCTGCAGGCGCGCCTGGAAACGCTGTTCTTCTGCAGCCAGATCAGCCGCTGCGTATTCCTTGCGCCAGTCGGCCAAAGCCGCTGGCAGGCCTTCGGACTGCTCAAACGCCAGATAGTTGCTCGGATACAGTCGATAGTGCCCGAGAATCTGTCTATCCACCGCCGCCGCAACCAGCTTGGCATCCCCATATTCAGCCGTCAGCGGTTCGCCGAAGGCAACATGCACACGCCCTTTGTACCCGGTGAGCCCCATGGCAATGGACCGGTCATCCTCCCCCGGCTCCTTGCTGTAACTACCTTCGCGCGCACGCTGCTCCAGCTCGCGCGCCTTCATGCCATCACAGGGGTCCCACTCGTAGGAGATGGACACCGGCACCATGCTCAACGAGCGGATCACCTCGGCGAAGGGTTCACTCTTGCGGCCCATGCAGAACATCTTGATGATTGCCGAGTCGGTTTCATCCAACCCGTCCTTGGCACGCCCTTCCGCCTGGGCAATCCAGATCGACTGGCCCTCAGCAATCGAGTGGCTGATATAGGCCGACATGGTCTGGTACGCCTGCAGCTTCTCGCGGCGCCCGGTTAGCGACCGGTGCACGATGAAGCTCTTGTTCAAGCGCATGAGGTCAGCAACGAAGGGGCGTTGCAGTAGATTGTCACCAATGGCAATACGCGGCGTCGGGTGGCCCGCATGATAAAGCGCATAGTTGACGAACGCCGGATCCATGACGATGTCACGGTGATTGGCGATAAACAGGTGAGCCTGATCACGGCGCAGGTTGTCCAGGCCGCTGTAGGTGACAGTCAGGGTGCTACGCTCGATCAGGCGGTCCAGATAGGGCTCCAGCCTGTGCTGCAGGTCGTCAACCGATTTAACGCCGCGCGCTTCGCGCTTGAGCGCCATTTGCACTACCGACCGAGCCAGCCCCGGCAGCAGCCGATTGAGACGCGGAAAGCGGTAGCCCGCCAGCATGCGCATCAGGTCCTGGTCAGACAGCAGACGCTCCAGCACGCCCGGAACTTCGGCATCGTTGTACGGGCGAATGCCCTCGAACTCGCTCATGTCACCCTCAGAGTCTTGTCGTCAGCCGCGCATTATGCGTTGCCAACCGTGGTTTCGCCAGATTGACGATGCGGCTACACTTCGTGTCACACACAAGCCGCAAGGAGTATTTACAGTGCAGGCACTGGAAGAAGCCAATCTGGCTTGCCCTCACTGCGGCGAGCCCATCACCCTGCTGCTCGATCTGAGCGGTGGAGCCCAATCCTACACCGAAGACTGTCAAGTCTGTTGTCAGCCGATTCACGTCAGTGTCTGGATTGACGAGCAAGGCGACGACTATCACGTCGATCTGCGCCGAGAACAGGACTAAGCATGCAATGCATCTACCGCCCTGCCGACATGGCAGAGGCTACGCTGCTGGCTGGCGTTCTGGCTGATCACCACATCCGCTGCCATGTCAGTGGCGGCTATCTGCAGGGGGCAATTGGCGATCTGCCCGTGCACGACCTGCTCGGACTCTGGGTAGTGGACGAAGACAGCACCCGCAGCCTTGAACTGATCCACGCTTACCTGAGCGCCAGTCCGGTCGGCGACGATGATTTGGAGGCGCCCCGTTCATGAGTGGCCGTCTTGCCCAGTTCAACGCGCCCCATTCGGACCTCCCGGCCGGCTGGCAGCCACAGTGGAACCTGGCACCGGGCAAACAGGCGCTGATCCTGCGCAAGCACGTCGGCAAACTGGAGTGTGCCTCGGTACTGTGGAATCTGACCCCTGGCTGGTTGAAGGACTTGAGCCGCGCGACATTCTCTGCCCGGGCGGAGTATCTGCATGAGAAGCCGATGTTCCGGCACGCCTTCGCCCAGCGCCGTTGCCTGATTCCGGTGGACGGCTATTTTCTCTGGCTGCAGCAGGGTGCGCGCAAGCAGCCCTGGTATCTGCGCCGTCGAGAAGGGGGGCTGGCGCTGGCGGGTATATGGGAACGTTATCAGCTTGATGACGGCCAGTTCTGGGACAGCTGCGCCCTGATCACGGTGCCCGCCAAAGGCCTAGCCAGCCGTCTGAGTGACCGCATGCCGGTAGCATTGAACAGCGGTGAGCAGGCTATCTGGCTGGCTGAGCACACCGCTGTCAGCGCCTTGCAACCATTACTCATGAACGCCGACAGCCGCATCGAAATGACCTATCCGGTCAGCACTGCAGTCAGCAACCCCGCAACCCAGGGGCCGCATTGCTGCAGCCCCGCGGGCCCGGCTCAGACCTTGAACTGATTGATCAGACGACGCTGATGTTCGGCCAGTTTGGTCAGTGACGCACTGGCCTCAGAGGCCTCTCCTGCGCCCTTGGCCACATCCTTGGCAACCGTATCAATGGTAGTGACGTTGCGGTTGATGTCTTCGGCAACCGCACTCTGCTCCTCGGCTGCGCTGGCGATCTGGTTGTTCATATCATTGATCACCGACACCGCCTGGGTAATCGAGGTCAGTGCTGCATCAGCTTCCTCCGCCTGCAACACGCTCTGCTCAGTACGGGCACGACTCTGCTCCATGACCTTGACGGTTTCCCGTGTACCATTTTGCAGTTGCTCAATCATGTGCTGGATTTCTTCGGTCGAACTCTGGGTCTTCTGCGCCAGATTGCGAACTTCATCGGCAACCACCGCAAACCCGCGACCCTGCTCTCCCGCACGCGCCGCCTCGATGGCAGCGTTCAGCGCCAGCAAATTGGTTTGCTCGGCGATACCGCGGATGGTGTCGAGAATGCCGGTAATATTTTCGCTGTCGCGTGCCAGTGACTGCACACTGTCGACCGCCCGCTGGATATCCTGCGACAGATTTTGAATCGTCTCGGCGGTTGCCCGCACCACTTCACGCCCGTGGGAGGCAGACCCGTCGGCGTTATGCGCGGCACTGGCGGCCTGCGAGGCATTGCGCGCCACATCCTGTGCGGTCGCAGTCATCTCGGTTACCGCCGTAGCGACCAGATCGATCTCGCTGAGCTGACGCTGAACGCCGTCATTGGTACGCAGCGCAATATCAGCAGTGTGCTCCGAAGCATCCGTGACCTGCTGGACCGAGCCGACGACCTCACGAATCATGCCCTGCAGCTTGTCGAGGAACGCATTGAAGCCACGGGCAATAGAGCCGAGCTCATCAGCCCGATCCACATTCAGCCGCTTGGTCAGATCACCTTCACCCTTGGCGATGTCATCCAGCATCGCAACCAGTTGACGAGCCGGCTTGGCCAGGCCGTAAGCCAGCAGCACCATCACACCGAGACCCGCCAGGGCAACCAGCAGACCAATACCTGCCAGCAGCAATGTGTCCTGCTGACGCATGTCGGTCAGTTCAACATCCAGCTGGTTGAAGTCTTTCATTACCACATCTAGCGGCAGCTTGATCACCAGCGCCCAGCGAACCCCAGTGCCCTCGAGGGTAATAGGCATGATCAGCTGCATGTGCGACACGCCTTCGTGATCCACCTCAAACAGCGGTTCGCTCCCCAGTTTGGCAATCGCGTCCAGCTCCTGAGCATCCAGCACTTTCGACGCCTGGTCTCCCGGCTTGGCCCCATCACCGGTGTAGGCAACAAGGCGGCCACTGCCGCTCACCCTGCCCGCCATACAGGTCCGAATTGCTTTCTTGCAGCATACCCTGCAGAAAGTCCATCGACAGATCAGCGCCGGCAATCCCCATGAACTGGCCGTCACTCATAATCGGAACGGTAAACGAAGACAACAGAACCGTTTTGCCACCCACTTGGTAGGGTGCAGGGTCAATCACACAGTTGCTCTTGGTCTCGCGCGGACACAGATAGTATTCGCCGGTACGTACACCATTATCGAGGACGACTTCGCTCTCCATGTCGCCCAGCGCCTCCAGGCTCAGGCTGCCATCATCGTTGCGATACCACATCGGCATGTAGCGGCCCGAGCCGTCATAACCATCAGTCTCGATACCCTCAAAAAAGCTATCGAGGTTATCCAGCGAATTGGGCTCCCAACCGACGTAGGCATCCCAGAGGTTCGGATTACTCTCCAGCGTCATCCGAATAACCCGCGTCATCTCCTCGCGCCCCATCATCAGCGCAGGCATGCCGTCATCCTGAATTTGGCCGAGCATGGAATTAAGCTGCGCGAGCTGTGATGCAACACCAAGTGGGTACTCCAGATGGCGACGAATACGCGCCTGCTCGCCGGCGGCAATCGCAATCACACGATCCTTAACCAGGCCATCAATCAAAGCCCGCGAGCGTTGCTGTACCAACGACTGACTCCGCTCGGTGGAGTAAACCGAATACAGCGTCATCACCCCAACGGCGATGAACAGGCAGGCACCGGCCAGCACGGCGATGGAGAGCTGAATTGACCTGAATTTCATGTAATACCTCGACGTTGGAGCAACAGAGCGGCGAAAGATACCGGTTCATCGGTTTTATCGGCCAGAGACCAAAAATCTACAGCCTTTTGTATAGTTTTACCCAAATGCGGGTCCAATGGCTTAATATTTTCCAGTCACGTCTGCAGCGACGGGGCAATGCCCGGCGACATACAACGCCCTCTAAACATCTAATGAGAGAATAGAGCATGAACAAATCACTGATACTACTGCTCTGTGTCTTGCTCGGTACCACCAGCCTGGCCGGGTGCAATACCATGGAAGGCCTCGGCAAGGATATCCAAAAAGTTGGCGATAGCATCGAAGATGCCGCCAGCAAATGAACTCGGGCCGCTGCCTGATTAGGGAGCAGCGGCAGTATTTACCCTCAACCTATCAAGGAAGTTAGCGATGAAACTGCGATACGCCCTTCTACTCCCCGCCGTCTTGCTGATTGGCTGCCAAAGCGTGCAGACCACCCAGGGCGGCAATGTTGGCGTCAACCGCACCCAGTACATGATGAGCGGCCTGTCCAGTGAAGAGGTCAATCAAATGGCCGCGGAGTCCTATCAGGAAACGCTCGACGAGGCCAAGAAACAGGGGTTGCTCAATACCAATGCGTCCACCGTGCGACGACTCAATCGCATCGCCGCCAAGCTGATCGCGCAGGTGCCGCATTTTCGTCCTGACGCCAGCAGCTGGGACTGGGAAGTCAACCTGATCAAGGACGATCAGCTCAATGCCAGCTGTGCGCCGGGCGGCAAAATTCTATTCTACTCGGGCATCATCGACCGCCTCCAACTGACCGATGCCGAGATCGCCCAGATCATGGGCCACGAGATTGCCCACGCGCTGCGTGAACATGGCCGCGAGGCGATTTCCCGCGCCTATGCAACCCAAATGGGCACCCAGCTCGCCAGCGCCTTGCTGGGCTTGGGCGAAGGTGGAAACCAGGCAGCCCAGATGGCAGTGCAATACGGCCTGACCTTGCCCAATAGCCGCTCCAACGAAAGCGAAGCCGACCTGATCGGTATGGAACTGGCAGCCCGCGCCGGCTACAACCCGCAAGCGGCGGTCAGTCTGTGGCAAAAGATGCAGGCCGCTTCCGAAGGCGAGCCACCAGCCTTCATGAGTACCCACCCGTCCTCCTCTGGCCGGATTCAGGCACTGCAAGCCGCTGCTCCACGCGTCCAAGGTTTGTACGAAGCTTCCAAGTAAGGCCTTCCGACCGGCGGCCCAGCAGCTCCGCCGGTCGGAAAGCAGCAAATACTCTGGTTAATCCGCGCAAAACCCGTACAATTGCGCGCCGTCGCCATGGGACCGCCGAAACATCATTACGCGCCCACTGACGAACGATATGGGTTCCCTCACCCCATTTGACAAAACGGCGAGTCAACAGACTCGAATCGTAAAAAAGGACAGACCATGACCGCACTTACCTCCGGCATGCAGCGCCGCGCGCTCGCACTGCTGATCAGTTTTCACATTGCCATAATCATCGCCAGCAACTATCTGGTGCAGCTGCCCATCACCCTGTTCGGCTACCACACCACCTGGGGCGCTTTCAGTTTTCCATTCATTTTCCTGGCTACCGACCTGACCGTTCGCCTGCTCGGTAAACAAGCCGCCCGCCGCGTTATTGCGCGCGTCATGCTGCCGGCGCTGGTTGCGTCTTACGTGGTGTCTGTGGTGTTTCAGGAGGGCAGTTACCGTGGCGTTGAGGCTTTGCTATCGTTCAACGACTTCGTACTGCGCATCTCGCTGGCCAGTTTCGTCGCCTACGTGATCGGCCAGTTGCTGGACATTCAGGTATTCGACCGCCTGCGACGCATCAGGGCCTGGTGGATCGCACCAAGCCTGTCTACGGTGCTAGGCAATCTGGCTGACACTTTTGCCTTCTTTTCGGTCGCCTTCTGGCACAGCAGCAACCCGTTCATGGCCGAGCATTGGGTCGAGATCGCCACGGTCGACTACGCCATCAAGCTGACCATCAGCATGCTGTTGTTCCTGCCTCTGTATGGAGTGCTGCTGCGCGCCCTGATGAATCGTCTCGGTGGCCCGGCGACCTCAGCCGCCTGAGCCGACTCAGGGCACCAACCCAGTCCAGCCCAACAGCAGCCCTGCTGCAGCGCCCAGCAGCAGGGTCTGCAGCACCGTCCAGCCCCTCCCGAACAGCAAGCCGGCCGCAACTAGCCCCACTCCCAGCGCCAGCCAATCCGGCCCTGCGGCGTCAGCCGGCATGAAAACGTGCCAGCCGAAGTACAGCGCCAGATTGACGATAACACCCACAACAGCGGCACTTACGCCGGTCAGGGCTGCTGTCAGGCGCAGTTCGCCACGGGTGGCCTCGATCAACGGTGCGCCGCCGAGCACAAACAAAAACGACGGCAGAAAGGTGAACCAGCAGACCATCAGCGCCGCCAGCATGCCACCAACCAGCGCCTGGTCAGCCCCCAAAAACGCGCCCTGATAGCCACCAAGAAACGCCACAAACACGACCACCATGATCAAAGGCCCCGGCGTGCTTTCACCCAGCGCCAAGCCGTCGATCATCTGCAACGGCGAGAGCCAGCCGTATTGCAGCACGGCGCCCTGATAGACATACGGCAGCACCGCGTAGGCGCCACCGAAGGTCAGCAGCGCCGCCTTGGTGAAAAACCAGGCCATCTCGGTCAGAGGCCCGTGCCAGCCTTGCCACAGCATCAGCAGGCCCATTGGCAAGGCCCAGAGTGCAGCCCCGACCAGCAAAACTCGAAGCAGGCGCCACAGGTTGAAGCGGGCATGCTCAGGTATCGGACTATGATCATTCAGCAGCGCATCCCCGCCGCCATCAGACGGCGCCTGGGCCGCCGCCGAAGGCGAAAAGGCCAATGGCCGCAGTCGCCCACCCACCGCGCCCGCCAGCGCCGCCGCCAGTACGATCAGCGGAAAAGGTAGCTGCAGGAAAAATATCGCCGCGAAGGCCGCCAGAGCAATCGCCCAGAGCCAGTGGTTACGCAGCACCCGGCCGCCAATCCGCCAGGCCGCCTGAAAGACCACGATCACCACCACTGGCTTGATCGCGTAGAACACCCCCACTATCAGCGGCAGATCGCCATAAACCAGATACACCCAAGCCAGCAACATCAGCAGACACAGCGACGGCAGGATAAAAAGCAACCCGGCCACTACCCCACCCCAGCTGCGATGCAGCAACCAGCCTAGATAGGTCGCCAACTGCTGCGCCTCCGGCCCGGGCAGCAGCATGCAGTAATTCAGGGCGTGCAAAAAACGGCGTTCGGATAACCAACGACGCCGGGACACCAGCTCCTCATGCATCAACGCAATCTGCCCGGCCGGCCCGCCAAAGCTGATAAACCCCAACTTCAGCCAGAAGCGAAATGCTTCGCGCCTGCTCATTTGAGTTGCACCTTGCTGTACCGACCGTCTTGCTGTCATTTTTCACTCTCTGTTCATGCTTGTGGCACAGAGTGACGCAGCAAAATTGCAACTTAGCGTCAGTCACACAAAACCTTGGCAAGACTCACCACAACCCGCATGATAAGGCCTCGGATAAATTGGGCTCACATCAATATGCCCAGCCTACAGGGATTTGTAGATGTCTCCACTTCAGCTGTTTCGCCACGAAGCTGCAGCGCGTAACGCATTGCTTATTTGCTGTGCTGCAGGGCTGATCTTACCTTTCGCTGACCAGTCACCACGCAGTGATGCACTGATCAACCTCCCCTACCCGGACGTATTTATGGCTGTCTACAACAGCCTGCAGACAGCTCTGATCATCTATCTGATACACATCCTGCGCCACAACAAGCTGCCGGGTATCAACGAAACACCGACCGTTGAACCTGTGGGCATCTGGGGTTACATCTGGCGAGCCATGACTGGCTGGATTGTGGCCACAGGCATCGTCGTAACAGTTGCGATCAGCATTTCGCTGATCCTGACTGGCGGACAGAAGCAGCCACTCAGTACCCCAGGACTTCTTTTGCTTTACACCGGCGGATTATTTAGCTGCATTCCCGCCTGCTGGCTGCTGTTTTCCTATAACCGGCGTAACCAGCTGCAATGGGCTATATCCGTAGTACGTGATCACTGACGCGCCCGGAAGCCCGATCAAAACAACAAAAAACGAGGAAACCCCATGGCTAGCTGCGCATCATGCAAAAAAATGATTTTGTTCGGAGGCGTTGAGGAACAAGGACTGCGCTTCTGCAACGCTCACTGCCTGAGGGAGGGTCAGGTAGCCCTGGCAGCCAGACAAATGTCCTCGTATGACAGGACCAGACTGGTGCAGTCGGTCTATCGCGGGCCATGCCCGCGTTGCAAGGAAACAGGTTCAATCGACCTGCATCAATCGCACTTTGTGCAGTCGTTCATTCTGCTTACCCGCTGGGGCACCAACGAACTGATCTGCTGCCGCCGCTGCGCATTGAAGCGGCAGGGGGGCGACGTGCTGCAATCGTTTCTGCTGGGCTGGTGGGGCATCCCCTTCGGTATTTTGATGACACCGATTCAGTTGCTGCGCAACGGCTACGCAATGCTGTTTCCGCCGAACACCACCGAGCCCTCAGAAGCATTCCAGCGCGTCGTCGTGGAACGCGTCCTGCGGCAGGCGATAGAAAACCAAGCCCAGCCCACCGCAACGAACGGCCGCCGCTGGAACGAATAACTAGGCTGCTTGCGCGGCGATATCCCGCAGCGCGCGCACCAGATACTCGGGCTCTTGCGCCCCGGAAATCAGGTACTGGCCGTTGATCACGAAGGCCGGTACCGACGAGATGCCCGCCTGCTGCCAATGAGCTTCGTCGGCGCGGACAATATCAGTAAACTGGTCACTGCTCAGCACCTTCTCGGCCTCTGCCGCATCAAGCCCAGCGGCACGCACTGCATCGAGCAATACGTCCCTGTTGCTGACGTCCTTTGCCGCTCCGAAGTAGGCGTCGAACAAGGCCTGTTTCATCGCCGTCTGGCGATCATGTTCAGCCGCCCACTTCACCAGCCGGTGACCATCGAAGGTATTGGCGGTGTAGCGTTCCTGCATATGGGTGAAATTCAGCCCGAGACCGGTGGCGATACGAATCATGTCATCCTGCGCCGCCCGCACCTCGACCTCGTTACGACCGTACTTGCGGCACAGCGCCTCGACAATCGGCATCGGCCGCTGGGCCGGATCGGGATTGAGCTCAAAGGCGTGCCACTCCACCGTTGCTTCCACCTCGCCTTCCAGCGCCGCCAAAGCCTGCTCCAGGCGAGCATAGCCGATGGCGCACCAAGGGCAGGCAATGTCGGAGACAATATCAATGGTCAGGTTCTGCATGGTGTTACTCACGTTTGGCTGGGTTTAAAGAATGAGACTACACCATATACAGCGGGTTTCATCGGGCATCAGCCACTGCTATAACTGCAAATAACCATCTTGCCGGTGATTACCATGCTGCAACTGCGCCCCAACTGTGAATGCTGCGACCGCGACCTGCCCGCCGAGGCAACCGATGCCCTGATCTGCAGCTTCGAATGCACGTTCTGCCGCGACTGCGCAGAACAGCGCTTCGCCGGAAGCTGTCCGAACTGCGGCGGCAACCTGGTCGTCCGCCCGATTCGCCCTACCGCGCTGCTGGAACGTTACCCGGCCAGCACCGAGCGCGTACTCAAGACGCGCGCCCACTGATGGATATCGGGACGCTGCTGCCGCTGTTTCTTGCGCTGATCGCACTTGCTGCCCTGCCCAGCACCAGCGTCGCACTGGTGATAGTGCGCAGTGCAGAGAGCGGTATTGGCCAAGGCCTTGCCGCTGCGGTCGGCATTACCCTTGCCGACCTCCTGCTGGCAGCGCTGGCCCTGGCCGGCTGGCAGGCCGTCATGGAGAGTCTCGGCATAATGTTCAACATTTTGCGCTGGATGGCGGCCGCTTACCTGATCTGGTTTGGCTGGTCGCTGTGGTCTGGCTGTAAGGGAAAGACGGTGCTGCCCGCCAGCCAGGGTAGCTGGTTCAGCAGCCTGCTTGCCGGACTGCTGCTGACGCTGGGGGACATCAAAGCGCTGGTGTTCTATGCCAGTTTCTTCCCGCTGTTCATTACTGCACCACTATCGCCGCTGGTGTGCCTGCAACTCTTGATCACCACTGCGGTAGCCCTGCTGCTGGTCAAAAGCCTCTACGCCTTGTTCGGCAGCCGCCTGACAAAACACCATCACAGCCGCCCCCTGAGGCGACTCGGCGGCGGCCTGATCATAGGCTGCGGCCTCTGGCTAGCCAGTCGCTGATTGATTATAGAGAACCCCATGCCCCAGATTGCCAACACGCCACAGCCGCCGTACTACACGGTGATATTTACCTCCGTGCGAACCGAACTGGACGACGACTACGCGCAGACCGCGGCGCGCATGCTGGAACTCGCGGCTGAGCAGGAAGGGTTCCTTGGCGTTGAGTCAGCCCGCGACGGGCTCGGCATCACCCTATCCTACTGGCGCGACCTGGACGCCATTCACCGCTGGAAGCAGCAAAGCGAGCACCTTGATGCCCAGCGCCGGGGTCGCAGCGACTGGTACGCCCAGTACCGGGTGCGTATTGCCCGGGTTGAGCGGGACTACAGTTTCGACGCCCAACCGGTGGCCGCCCAGCCCCATCAGCCAGGCTGAGCTATAGTGACCTGTGGGCCGACGCAGACGCTTCGGCAGGCTATCCAACAAGAGCCACAACACAGGAGCCACAGCATGAGCGCAGCGATCCTGCTACTGATCGGGCTGGGGTTGATGACCCTGGGGTACTTCATTTATTCCCGCTTCATTGCCAACCGGATCTATCGCCTCGATCCGGATTTTCGTACGCCAGCACACGAGTTCGAAGATGGCATCGACTTCGTACCGACCAACCGCTTCGTGCTGTGGGGTCACCATTTCACCTCCGTCGCCGGCGCTGCACCCATCGTCGGGCCCGCCATTGCAGTAATCTGGGGCTGGCTGCCCGCCTTCATCTGGGTGGTCATGGGCACCATCTTCTTCGCCGGCGTACACGATATGGGGGCGGTCTGGGCCAGCGTACGCAACAAGGCCAAATCAGTCGGTTCGCTGACCGGCGATGTGGTGGGCAAACGCGCCCGCAGCATTTTCATGATCGTGATCTTCCTGGTGCTGCTGATGGTCAACGCGGTATTTGCGGTGGTGATTGCCAAGCTGATGATGAATTTCCCGACCGCCGTGCTGCCGGTCTGGGGCGCCATTGCCGTCGCATTGATCATCGGCCAGTTGATCTATCGCCGCATGATCAGCCTGCCAGTGGTCTCGGTAATTGGCGTCGTTGCGCTCTATGCACTGATCTGGGCAGGCCCGAGCGTCCCGATTCAGATGCCGGCCGAGGTTGCCGGACTGTCAGGCAATGCCATCTGGATTCTGCTGCTATTCCTCTACGCGGGCATCGCCTCAGTGTTGCCGGTGTGGATGCTGCTGCAGCCGCGTGACTACATCAACGGCTTGCAGCTGTTCGTCGGCCTGCTGATTCTGTACGGCGCAATCATGCTGCTGAACCCGGCGCTGGTCGCGCCGATGATCAACGATGATGTGCCTGCCGGCACGCCCTCGATCGTCCCGCTACTGTTTGTCACCATCGCCTGCGGCGCCATTTCGGGCTTCCACGGGCTGGTGTCTTCCGGTACCACGTCCAAGCAGCTCGACAAGGAAACCGACGCCCGCTTCGTCGGCTACTTTGGTGCCATCGGTGAAGGCTGCCTGTCACTGGCGGCGATTCTGGTTGCCTGCGCCGGTTTTGCCAGCCTGACGGACTGGAAAGCCATGTATAGCGCCTTTGGCCAGGGTGGCGTGACCGCCTTCGTGCAGGGCGGCGCCTATGTCATCCACAATGGGCTTGGCCTGCCGCAGGTGACTGCCGCGACCCTGCTCACGGTGATGGCGGCCCTGTTTGCCGGCACCACCATGGATACCGGCCTGCGCCTGCAGCGCTATATTTTCCAGGAGTGGGGCGAGATCTATCATCAGGAGTGGATGAAGAAGCCGCTGCCAGCCACCCTGCTGGCCATCGGCAGTTGCCTGCTGCTGGCCTTTGGTGCCGGCGGAGCGGACGGCGCCGGCGGCATGATTATCTGGCCACTGTTCGGCACCACCAACCAGTTGCTCGCTGGCCTGACCCTGCTGGTGATCACCGTCATGCTGGTGCACTACCGTCGGCCCATGTGGTACACCCTGCTACCGCTGTGTTTCCTGCTGCTGATGACAGTGACCGCACTGGTGATTCAGCTCAAGACCTTCTACGACCAGCAGAACTACTTCCTGCTCGTGCTGGATATCGTGGTGCTGATTGCCGCCATTCTGGTCGCGCTGGAGTGCGCTGCGGCGCTGAAACGGCACTTGGCACTGGCGGCAGCGGAGCAAGCCGATGGCCGCTGACCGTGGCGAGAAATGGCGCGCCTGGCTGAGTCAGGCGCGCTTCTTCCTGGAAGAGGCCTATAGCTCGCGCTACCGCGGTGCTATCGCCCGCAGCCGACGTGACCATGATGATCTATTCATGCTGCTGGTGTTCAGCGAGATGATGGGCGTGCCCAACCCAGCGTCCTACTACACTCTGGAGCTGCAGCCACTGCTGCTTGAACGCTTCCACGACTGGCACCGACGCATGGGCATGGAGCATTCACCGCTGGACCATTTCCGCTGCTGCTGACCGGGAGAGCCGACATTTCCACTACCAACCTTGATCTGCTGCAACGCCGCCTGCTCTGGGTCGGCGGCAAGGGCGGCGTAGGCAAAACCACGGTCGCTGCAGCGCTGGCCGTGCTGGCGGCAAGCCGGGGGCTACGCTGCCTGATCGTCTCGACTGACCCGGCGCACAGCCTGGGAGATGTGTTTGATCGCCCGCTGGATGATCGCCCGAAACGTCTGCTGCCCAATCTGGACGCCATGGAAATCGACCCCGACGCCGAGGTCGACGCTCATCTGCAACGGGTAACCGAGCAGATGCGCAAACTGGCCGCGCCGGAGATGCTGAGCGAGCTGACGCGACAGATGCAATTGACCCGCCATTCGCCCGGGACTCAGGAGGCGGCGCTGCTTGAGCGCATCGCCAGACTGGTCACGGCGCCGCCAGACAACTACGACCTGATTATCTTCGACACCGCCCCGACCGGACATACCCTGCGCCTGCTCACCCTCCCCGAAGCCATGGCCGCCTGGACCGACGGATTGCTCAGCCACAACCGTAAGTCTGCGGAGCTGGGCAAGGTGCTGCAGCACCTGACCCCACGCAGCGGGCGTGATCTGAATAGCCCGTTTGACGACCCCAACGAAGACCCTCTGGACGGCCTGGACCAGCGCACCCGCAGCGTTGCTGAAACCTTACGCAACCGTAGAAGACTGTTCCATCAGGCTCGCCGCCAGTTGGAGGCCCCGACGGTCAGCGGTTTTCTGTTTGTGCTGACAGCCGAGCGACTGCCGATTCTGGAAACGGTACGGGCAGTAGAGAGTCTGCAGCAGGCGCAGATTCCGGTCGCTGCGGCGCTGGTCAACCGAGTCATCCCCGACAGCGCCGACGGCCACTTCCTGCAGCAACGACGACGGCAGGAAGCCAGCTACCTGCAACGTATTGACCACGAGTTGGGCCACCTGCCGCGCCCACTATTACCCTGGCTGGAAACCGACGTGCAGGGCATCGAGGTCCTTCAGCAACTGGCCCAGCTGTTGGCAGAGCAGGGGTTTTAGAGCAGGCGCAATGGTTGCCCTGCCGCCCTGCGCTCTTCCTGCCACTGCTCCAATGTTTGCGCGGCGTCTTCACCCGACAGCTGACCGATGATCTGAAAGTAATCCTGATGCAGCGGGTCAGCCATGACCTCAGCACGTGGTTTGATGCGCACCGCATAGACCGTCTGCAGATTCTGATGATCGAAGGCGCGCCAGGTCTGGGTATCCTTCAACAACTGATAGCTGTGCCCTTCCAGCGCGCCAATCAATGCTTCGCTATCAAGCGAACCGCTGCGCGTAACCGCATCAGCCCACTGATAGACGATGCTGTAGGCCGACGCAGCCGAGCTGGAAGGATAGGTCTGATAGCGCTCGACGAAGGTACTGACAAACTGCTCGCCACGCTCAAAGCCGAAGTCACGAGGCACATTCCAGGTCCAGGGTACGGCCCCCACCACACCCGCCATCACCGCTGGCCCGGCCTGCTCAACCATGCTGAGAGTCAGGTTAGGCACCACCACCTGTACGTTGTCAAAACCCAGCTGATGAACAATCCTCATTGCCTTGACCATCTGATCACCGAACAGCACCAGCACCAGCACCTCGGGATTGGCATCGCGGGCCTCTTGCAGTGCCTCGCGCAGCTCACGCAACGAAGCGCTGGGGAACGGAATCAGCGTCGAACCATGCACACCGGCATCGTCGGTACCGGTAAAATGGCGCATCGATGCCTCGGTGCTGTGACCCCAAGTGTAATCCGCAGTCACGTAGTAATAGCGCTTATCCGCAAACTGGGCCTGCAGCTGCGCAGCCAGTACGCGCGCCGCCATCCAGGCGTTGTAACTCTCGCGGAACAGGTAGCGCTGACCGTCACGCCCGGTGGTGTCATTGGAGTAGGTCAAGGTGCCAAAGTACAGCAGTCCCCGCTCACGGGCCCGCTTGCCAGCAGCAATCGCGACCGCACTGGAGGCACCGCCAAACAGCATGCGGGCACCGGCATCGGCCAGCTGATCAACATTACGCACCGCCCGCTCCGGATTGGAGGCCGAGTCGCGCTCGAGCAGTTCAAGCGGGCGGCCCAGCACCCCGCCAGCCTGATTGATCTCGTCCAGCGCCAGCATCGCGCCGCGCATTTGCATCAGGCCCTCCTGGGCGTACTGACCGGTGCGCGGCAGGTTTACGCCCAGCACAATCGGCTCGGCGGCACTGGCGAAACAAACCCAGCCCATGGCGAGGCAGGTCAACAAGCAACGGAACAGGCGAGTGATACCTAGAGTCATGGCAAACATCCTTGATGCTCAGCAGAATAGCCACATGATTTCACAGGCATATGACAGCTGGCAGTGTCCTTTGGTCGCATCCAAGTCGGATAACGACTGGCAGCCCTCATAGCGCGGTGCTATACAGAATGTTTTATTGACCGCCAAGGAAGGTTACCCATGCCCACAGCAACAAACCAACTCGCCGACGCCCACGCCATACTGGCCGGTGTAAACGACAAGATAGACCAACTACGCAACATTGATCCGTTTTTCATCGACCTGTCGCTGCGCGAGAATCCGGTCGGAGCACGGGTTGGTCAAACCCTGCAGGACAAGCTGGCAATCCTGCCGAAGGTACGCGAATTCGGCTTCCGCAACATCCTGCTCGGCACCCTCGACTACTCCATGCCCGACGAGCTGGAAGTCGATGATGACTTCATGATGTACCTGCGCGATCACCAGATCGACATGACCGGCTGCTACGCTTTTACCGATATAGGCCTGGTCGACACAGCGGGCCAGTTCACACCCTCGCCATCGATGCTCAAGCTGCGCGACTACGGCGTACCCAACACCCTGCACGAGATCTACCTGAGCCAGGACGGCATGAGCAGCCAGTACGACTTCGCCACCCTGCGCCGCAGCATCCCCGCCAGCATCGCCTGGCTGCAGCAAAACATCCGGGGCGATAACGGTGACGCGCCGAAGATTCTGATCAACATCGTCGACGGCTGTGACGCCTTCGCCCAGAACCCGAACGAAACTATCGAAATTCTCCAGCTACTTGCCCAGCAACCCATTTTCGGCCTGAGCATGGAAGACGACCGTGGCACCTACCTGCCCTTCCAGGTTGGCGCCTACGTAGCTGTCGCCCGCCGCTATTTGCCACGCCCGCTAAAGCTGCTGGTACACATGCACGCCGGCGGCGGCTTCGAGAACGCGTCCGTCATCGAGGCGCTGCTCAACGGCGCAGATGGCGCCTGGGGTGGCCTGCCCAAGCGCGCAGCCATTATCGGCCACGCCTCGCTCGGAGAGCTGATTGCCAACCTGGTACGGGTCGGCAATCAGCACATGGCCTCGACGTACAAACTCGATCAGCTGCTACCACTGGCGACCCGGTTGCAGGTGCTGGACGAAGAGGAGGCGGTGCCGGACGATCTGCCGATTCTCGGCAATAACGCCTACCGCCTGCCACTGAGCTTCTTTCGGCAGCGCCCGGACCGCTTCATGGACCTGGTCCCCGAAGCCATCGGAGGCACCTACCGCTACCGTATCTGTCCGGTGGTCAGCGATACCGCCGTCATCGCCGGACGCTTGGCAGAGGTGACCGGCCAAGCCGCCAGTAACTTCGCAGAACCGGTACTGGAACAGATGATCCGCCTGATGCGCCGAGAGCTGCGCGCCGGGGAACGCATCGTGTATGACCAGCCCGCCAAGCTTCTGGCCCTGTACCAGAGGGCCCTGAATACCGCAGGCCAGGCTCAGTGACGATCATGTACAGCCATCGCGACTACTTGGCATAAAGCGTGCTTTGATTTAGGCATCGACAACCAAACCGTCAACAGGATAAACGCATGAGCGACATCGCCACCGAAATTGCCCACGACAGCGCGGTCTACAAGACCCTGCTTGAATCAACCAAGGCCATTCCGTGGAAGATCGACTGGAAGACCATGACGTTTGCCTATATCGGCCCGCAAATCGAGCATCTGCTGGGCTGGACCCAGGACAGCTGGATCAGCGCCGATGACTGGGCCACTCGCATGCACCCGGAGGACCGCGAGTGGGTGGTCAATTTCTGTATTTCCCAGTCTCAGGCTGGTACCGATCATGAAGCCGATTATCGCGCCCTCACTGCCGATGGCGAGTACGTCTGGATTCGCGACGTAGTGCATGTCGTGCGCGACGACGACGGCGAAGTGGAAGCGTTGATCGGCTTCATGTTCGACATCAGCGAACGCAAGAAGACCGAAGAAAAGCTGAAGACGCTGCAGCGGGAGCTGGAAGAGCTGTCATTCAAGGATGGCCTGACCGGCGCTGCCAACCGACGTATGTTTGACTCGATCATGGAACTGGAGTGGACCAACGCCCGACGCAACAGTCAGCCGCTTTCGGTCATTCTGCTCGATATCGACTACTTCAAGCAGTACAACGACCACTACGGTCATATCTGCGGCGACGACTGCCTCAAGCGAGTCGCCCAGGCGCTGGGAGGCGCGGCGGCACGTTCACGCGATTTCTTTGCCCGCTACGGCGGTGAAGAATTTGTGCTGGTCCTGCCAGAAACCGATGCCAAGGCAGCCGAGCGGGTGGCAGAGCGCTGCCGGTCACTGATCTTCAAGGAGCAGATCCCCCACGCCAATTCGGAGACCGGGCAGATTCTCACTGTCAGCATGGGCATCGGCACCATACTGCCTGGCCAGCAGGACGACCCACGTGCCTTCCTCGACGCAGTGGATCGTAGCCTGTATCAGGCCAAGCAGCAGGGCCGCAATCGCATCGTTAACGGCGGCTGACTCAGCCCGCTGTTGCCAGCATGGGCTGAACCAGCAACCAAGCCGAGTACAGCCCCAGCACCAGGAAGGCAAATGCGGTAATGCGGCGTATCAGCGTCAGCGGCAGGCGTTCGGCCGCGACATTACCCAAAATCACCACCGGTACGTTAGCCAGCAACATGCCAACGGTCGTCCCCAGCACAACCCAGACGTAGGCATCAAATTGCGCAGCCAGCACCACCGTTGCGATCTGGGTCTTGTCCCCCATCTCAGCCAAAAAGAAGGCAATCACGGTAGCGATAAAGGCGCCGTACCGTCCGACCGGCGGCGCTTCGTCTTCATCCAGTTTGTCGGGAATCAACGTCCAGGCAGCGACCGCCAGAAACGACACAGCAAGAATCGCGTGCTGCCAGGTGTCATTCAGGTAGTCGGCAACCAGCTGACCGATAGCCCCCGCCATCGCATGATTGACCACAGTGGCTACCAGAATGCCCCAGATGATCGGCCACGGCCGACGAAAGCGTGCCGCCAGCAGCAAGGCCAGCAATTGGGTCTTGTCGCCGATCTCAGCCAGCGTGACGATCCCGCTCGATACGAAAAAAGCTTCCACGGAGTTTCCAACAGAGGGCGGGGTTACGATTCCATTGACACACGACTACCCCCCGCCCTCGGCTGGTGGTCGCGTGTCAAAGGTCTCGTCAAACCCGGTACCGCGCAGGGCGGTGGAGGGTCGCAAACGCCATGATCTGCGGATCAATTATGTTGACGTTTGCCAATGCAAGCAGGCGCTTGCGGAGAGACTACTCCCCTAAGACGGACGCAAATATAACGACAACGGCAGGCCGAATCAACCCGGTGCGACCGCCGAGTACACCTTGAAGCGGTTATTCTCGCGCAACACGTGGCAAGGTCCGATGTGCTGTTCAATCAGCGGTGGATAGCGCAAAAAACCGTTGGCAACGATGCGCAACTCTCCTCCCGGCAGCAGGTTCCGGGTCACCTGCTCGAAGAAGCGTTCAGCGATGCTGGTGTCCTGACGGATGCCGGTGTGAAATGGCGGATTGCTGATCACGGCGGCAAACCGACCGTGCACGTCACTCAGCCCGTCGGAGGCATGCACCTCGGCCTCGACACCGTTGAGCGCCAGCGATTGCCGAGCGCAATGGATGGCCAGTGCATCGACATCTACCAATTCGAACCGCGCCTCCGGATTACGCCGTGCCAAGATCAGCGACAACACGCCGGAGCCACAGCCGAAGTCCAGCACCCGGCCCGCTGGCAGCGGTTGCCGCTCGGCCAGCAACAGCTCGCTGCCCTCGTCCAGTCGGCCATGACTGAACACGCCCGGCAGGCTAACCAGTTGCAGCGGCTGATCGTCAAAGCTCAGCTCGTACTGCTGCAGCCAATCCCCCAGACTGAACGGCGCAACCGGCTGATCGACGATCAGCCGCCAGAGCTGGCAGTGCCGCGCCGAGTCCAGTTTCTCAGGGCGCGCGCCGTAGCGGCCCAGCAGCTTCTCCGCCCGGGTAATGCCGCCCTTCTTTTCGCCAACCAGATAGACCGGCTTGCCCTGCGCCAGCAACGGCACCATCTGCGCCAGCGCATACTCGGCGCGCTCGATCGCCTTGGGCATGACCAGAATCGCCGCATCGAGATGTTCGACCGGCGGGCACAGATGGGAGAACACCAACCGCTCTTCCGGCAGCGAGCCGGCCAGTCCGCGGCTGCTGGCGTAATCCCAGCTCCACAGGGTCCAGTCGGCCGACAGGTTGCGGGTCAAACCATCAGCGACCGGATTGACCAGCAGCAGGCGCTGACCGCTGAACAGCTCGGCGCTGCGCTCAAGTATCTGACTGGTGTTGTCCATCGGGCTCTCCGCTGATCACTACAAAGGGGCGCATTGTAAGGGAAGGCGCCGTCAGTCACTAGGCGGACCGTCAGCTGCCACGCGGCTTGGCTCGCCGGGTCGGTTCAGCTTGCAGCGGATCATCGGGCCAGTAGTGTTTGGGATAGCGCCCCTTCATGTCCTTCTTCACCTCGGCGTAGCTGCCCTGCCAGAAGCCAGCCAGATCCTGAGTCACCTGCACCGGGCGCTGGGCCGGTGACAGCAGATGCAGTTTCAGCGCCTGCCGACCGCCGGCGATACGCGGGGTATCGGTACTGCCGAACATCTCCTGCAGGCGCACCGCGAGCACCGGCGGCGTCTCGCTGTAGTCGATGCGCATCCGTGAGCCGGTCGGCACCGTCCAGTGGGTCGGCGCCTGCTCGTCCAGTTCCTTTGGCAATGGCCAGGGCAAAAGCCCGGCGAGAATATTACCCAGCTCCAGATTGGCGAAATGCGCGAGCCGGTTGACCTTGCCCAGATAAGGCGCCAGCCAGTCTTCCAAGCTGGCGAGCAGGGCCTCGTCCGATAGGTCGGGCCAACGGCTGTCAGTACCTTGCGCAAGATCCAGCTCGCGCAGCAGCATGACGCGCGCCTGCCATTGGCGCTGCTCCGGCTTCCACGGCAGCAGGTTGATACCCTGGCGCCGCACCACGTCGCAAAGCGCCCGCTGGCGTTGTTCCGGTGCCACCTGCGGCAGCGCCTTGCGCTGCCAGATCAGCTCGCCGATGCGCTGCTGCCGTTCGGCCAGCAGGGTTTCACTGCGGCTATCCCACTCCAGCGTATCGCGCTCACTCAGCAGCGCCGGTTCAACCGCCAGCAGGCGCTCCACATTCAGCTCGGCAGCCATAAAAATGCGCGCCTGACGCTGACCGCCCTGCCCACCCAAAGCCGCCACCGCCAACCACACCGATTGCTGCAGTCGGTCGACCTCGGTAAACCCGGCTGAACGGCCATTGGCCAGGCGATAGTCGGAGCCGGCCGCGCCACGTCGCTGAGCGATGCGATCCGGGTAGGCCAGCGCCAGCAGAACGCCGTGCCAGTCATCATGCTGCGGATCACTGACCGGATCGCTGGCCGGCAGACGATTCAGCAGCCGCTTCCATTGGTCAACCAGCCGCTTGGCGCGTTGCAGCGCCGCGCGATCAACATCGGCGCCCCGCGGATCATCGAACAGTGCCAGCCGCGCACTGAGATCGGCGTTGTCGGCGCGGCGCAGCAGGTCGCGCTCATCAACCACCGCAGCAATACGCGCTGCCAGCTCAGCCAGGCCAAGCCGCCGCCCTTCAACCAGCATATGCGCTAGCCGTGGATGCATCGGTAAGCCAGCCAGCACACGGCCGTGATCAGTCAACTGCCAGTTGGCACCGTCGCGCTGCAAGGCACCGAGCCGTTCCAGCAGCTCACGCCCCTGCTCCAGTGCAGCAGCCGGGGGCGGATCCAGCCAGACCAGTTCATCAGGCTGTTGTACTCCCCACTGCGCCAGCTGCAGCGCCAGTGGGGCGAGATCCGCCTGCAGCATCTCGGCATCACGCTGCGCCGCCAGCTGCTCGTGCTGCTGGGCAGACCACAGCCGGTAACAGACACCGGGTTCCAGACGACCAGCACGGCCGGCGCGCTGCTCGGCAGCGGCGCGCGATACCCGCCGGGTCTGCAGTGCGCTCATGCCAGAAAGCGGATCAAAAGCAGCCTCACGCGACAGGCCGGCATCCACCACCACGCGAATGCCCTCGATGGTCAAACTGGTTTCGGCAATGGCAGTCGCCAGCACCACCTTGCGCGCGCCGGCCGGCGCCGGAGCGATGGCGCGGCGCTGGGCCGCCAGATCCAGATCGCCAAATAACGGTGTGAGCAGCACCTTCGGCTGATCACCCAGCGCCTCCTCCAACCGTGCCAGCACCCGGCGGATCTCGGCCATACCCGGCAGAAACACCAGCACGCTGCCGGTTTCCTCGTCCAGCGCGCGCAGCACGGTCTGTACCACCTCGGCATCATTCGAGCGGCCAAGGGTTGCCGGTGCGCCATAACGAACATCCACCGGATACTGACGCCCCTGACTGGTGATGATCGGCGCGTCGTCCAACAGTCGGCTGACGCCTTCGGCATCCAGCGTCGCCGACATGACCAGCAGCCGCAGCGGCGGATCATCCCGCAGGTATTGCTGGGTCTGCACACAGAGCGCCAACCCCAGATCGGCATCCAGGCTGCGCTCGTGGAATTCGTCGAAGATCACCACGCCAACGCCCGGTAGCTCCGGGTCATCCTGCAACATTCGCTGCAGAATCCCTTCGGTGACCACCTCTATGCGTGTCGCCGCGCTGACCTTGCTTTCCAGCCGGATGCGATAGCCTACAGTCTGCCCAACCGGCTCGCCCAGCAACTCGGCCAGCCGCTCAGCCGCGGCCCTGGCCGCCAGCCGACGTGGCTCCAGCATGATGATTTTCTGCCCGGCCAGCCAGCCGCACTCAAGCAGGGCGAGCGGCACCAGCGTCGTTTTACCGGCACCGGGCGGCGCCTGCAGGACGACCGAATGCTGGCCGGCAAGGGTCTGTTTGAGTTCGGGCAGAATCCGGGAGACGGGCAGATCGTTCATGGCGCCTGAGCTGATTGAAATGAGCCAGCATTATAGCGAGCGCGGGCTTTCCGTCACTCAGGGCGACCGCTATGCTAATGCGGCTGGTTCAACCCTCTATCGTGAGTCCTGCTCCGTGAATAGCCGTCTCAAATCGCTGTCTGCCGCCATCCTCTGCGGCGCCCTGATCACACAACTCAGTGCCTGCGGCACCATCTTCTACCCCGAGCGCCGCGGCCAGATCAGTGGCCAGATCGACCCGGGCGTGGCCATTCTCAACGGCATCGGCCTGCTGATTTTCATCATCCCTGGACTGATTGCCTTTGGTATCGACTTCGTCACCGGTGCGATCTATCTGCCTGACGGCAAGTACAGTGTTGCCCCCGCGACGCTGAACAAGGCCATCGATACCAATGGTCAAGTCGATACCGCCGCACTGCAGCAGATCCTCAAACAGGAACTGGGACAGGACCTGCCACTGGAACAGGCGCGCCAGATCAAGGCCGACTCAGCAGCCCAACTGGCCATGCTGCAATACACAGGCCGCGGCTGATGAGCCAACCACACGCTGTTGGCGAAGAGCGGGCCCGCCTGCTGCGACTGGCGACCCGCGCATCGGTGGCCGTTGCACTGGTGTTGATTGCCCTGAAAGCCACCGTCTGGCTGTCAACCGGCTCAGTCAGCCTGCTGGCCGGTCTGATCGACTCGCTAATGGATGCCGCCGCCTCGATCATCAACCTGTTCGCCGTTGGCTATGCACTCAAACCCGCCGACAAGGAGCACCGTTTCGGCCACGGCAAGGCTGAAGCTCTGGCCGGGCTGGCGCAATCGGCATTCATTACCGGCTCGGCCGTGCTGGTGTTGCTGCAGGGCATTAACCGCCTGCTCCACCCCGAGCCGCTGGAAACCGCTTGGGCCGGCATCGCCGTCATGGTGTTCTCGATTGTCGCAACCCTCGGCCTGCTGGTCATTCAAAAGCATGTAATCACCCGCACCAACTCCACTGCAGTCGGCGCCGATTCACTGCACTATCGCTCGGACCTGTTGCTCAACCTGAGCATCATCGCCGCGCTGCTGCTGGCCCAGCTCGGTATTCAGCGGGCCGATGCGCTGTTCGGTCTGGGTATTGCGCTCTTCATTGGCTACGGTGCGGTACGTATCGGACTGGATGCGATTCAGATTTTGATGGACCACGAGCTGCCGGACGAGGTGCGCGCCGAGGCGCTGCGCATTGCCCGCGCGGTGCCGGACGTCATCGACGTTCACGACCTGCGCACCCGCGAATCGGGCCAGCATTGGTTCATGCAACTGCACCTGGAGCTGCCTGCCACCCTGACCTTGGCCGACGCCCACGCGCGAGGCGAACAGGTCCGTCTGGCGATCATGGAGCGCTTCCCGCAGGCCGACGTGCTGGTTCACAAGGACCCGGCGTGAGCGCATAAAAGGTTCATCACGGATTAACGGGGGGAGCCTCCGAGATTTGTAGCTTCCTCGCGCTCACATGATAAAACTTCGTGGTAAAGAGCAAGAGCGAAAGGGGACTGCTTGCCCAGCCCCCCTTTGTGATCCTCCCAGGCACCCGGCTACGCGGCCCTTCGGGTTCACTGCGTTACTCGCCCGCGTATACGGGAGGAACCCTGAGTGCACACTCCACCATCAGCGCATTCGGCAAAATCCCCCATGGCGCATAACCCCGAACTCCGTGAAGAACCTTGAAAAACGCATAAAAAAAGGCGAGCTGCCTGCAGGGCAGCTCGCCTTTTTACGTCCGCCTTCATTCTCTTGGAATGATGCCTTTACTCCCGTGCCTCGTGGGCTGGGTAACCGACTGGCCTCACATCTTCTGGATGCTGCGGCCCCGTTTCGCCTTGTGGACGAAGCGGTCTGGACGATCGGCTTCGGCTGAATCTGTTGAAAATATTATCCTCATCCGCGCGAAATTAATTACCTGTTTTTGCACAAAAACTTGCGCCATAAGCAATAAAAAACTAAAAATACTAAAAATACCGCAATTGAGTAAATCTCATGAACAATCTCAACCTCGATCGCTACGATCTGAAGATTCTCGCCGCCCTGCAACACGACGCCCGCATCAGCAATCAGGAGCTGGCCGAGCTCATCGGTCTGTCCCCGTCGCCCTGCTCGCGCCGAGTCAAACAACTGGAGGAAAGTGGCCTGATTCGACGCCAGGTTGCATTGCTGGACCCAGCCAAGCTGGGCCTCAAACTGACGGCTTTCGTCATGATCGGCATGGACCGCCATACCCCCGAGCGCTTTGCCGGCTTCGAGAAGATAATCGGCCAATGTCCCGAGGTGCTCGACTGTTGCCTGGTCACCGGGATGGATGCCGACTACCACCTGCGGGTGGTGGTACCTGACATGGAGCACTACCAGCAGCTGCTGCTGGGCACGCTGACCCGCATTGAAGGCGTATCCAGCGTCCGCTCCAGCTTCGTACTCAATCAGATCATCGCCAGTACCGAGCTGCCGCTGAAACATCTTGGCCTCAACTGAGTAGAACCGTACGCGCAGGGCGACTGACTACCCGGTATACTGCCGCTCCCCCTTTTTCTAACGGAGCCGCTCGTGAACTACGAACAGTTCGAAGCCATTGCCATGCCCCTGATGATCTTTGGCCTTGTCGCCTTCATGGGTTTTATCGTCTGGGATCTGGCCAAGGAATCCAAAGCTGGCCGCTACGGCACCGCGGTGCTGTTTTTTGCGTTGGGCCTGGGCGTGTTCGCCTTCATCGTCAAGGAAGTCATGATCATGGTGCTGGAGCACTGACCGATTCGGCCGCCTTTCTGACCATTATCCCCGCTGACCCAACATCTGAATCCTGATTCACTAGGCAACAAAGAAGTGAACAAGGGTTCAGAGTATGGCCTACCGCACCACCGCCAGCCGTATCGAGCGCGATCAGGCGTTGCGCGAACATATCCTCGACTGCGCCGTACAACAGGTCGCAGAAGGCGGCTTCAGCTCGCTGACCATGAGCGCCCTGGCGCGCAGCGCCGGGGTAGCTACTGGCAGCCTGTATCGGCACTTCTCCGGCAAGGGTGAACTGGCTGCCGACGTTTTCATCAAGGCAACCCGGCTGGAACTCGACACCCTCAAACAGCAGTTTCAAGCCAAGGGCCGCGCGGCTGATCGCCTGCGCAACGGCCTGACCCAATTTGCTGCACGCGCATGGCATAGCCGCCAGCTGGCCTACGCACTGATCGCCGAACCGGCAGAGGAAGAGGTCGAAACCCAGCGCCTGTACTACCGTCAGGCCTACGCCTCGCTCTACGGCGAATTGATCGCCGACGGCATCGCCGACGGCAGCTTCCAGGTCGAAAACATCCCACTGACATCCGCCTGCGTGGTTGGCGCCGTAGCCGAATCGCTGGTCGGCCCACTCTCGCCGCAGGCCCGTGCAGATCGTGAGAGCGGCCTGCCCAGTGAATCACTGGAAGCCGTCACCCTCGCCATTGTTCGTTTCTGTCTGCGCGCCATCAACGCCAAGGAGGTCCCATGAATCAGCTGCACCAATACGCCGAAACCCACGAGGTCACCAATCAGGTACCACCGCTGGACGGCCTGAACCTGTACCGCAGCGACCTGCCTTTGCAGGAGTGGGTGCGCCGCTACCACGGTGGCTGGGCTGACGAGCAGCTCAGTGCTTACGGTCAGTTGGCTGGCGGCACGCTGATGGAAGCCGGCTTTCTCGCCAACGAAAACAAGCCGGTTTTCAAAAGCCACGACCGCTATGGGCACCGCGTCGACATGGTTGACTTCCACCCAGCCTATCACGAGCTGATGAGCGCCGGCATTCAGGCCGGAATCACCAGTGCGCCGTGGAGTGACCCACGTCCCGGCGCTCAGGTCGCCCGCGCCGCGACCATGTACCTGCACAACCAGGCTGAAGCTGGCACCAGTTGCCCAATGACCATGACCTTTGCCTGCGTGCCGGCGTTGCGCCTGCAGCCGGATATTGCCGAAACCTGGCTGCCGAAGATCCTCTCCGGCCAGTACGACCCGCGCAACCTGCCCATCGCGCAGAAGACCGGTGCCACCATAGGCATGGCAATGACCGAAAAACAGGGCGGTACCGACGTGCGCGCCAACACCACCCGCGCCTATCCGGTCGGTGTCGGCGGTCCGGGGCAAGCCTACGAACTGGTCGGCCACAAGTGGTTCTGTTCGGCACCGATGTGCGACGCCTTCCTCACCTTGGCCTACACCGACAAGGGCCTCAGCTGCTTCCTGCTGCCGCGTCACCGCCCGGACGGCAGCCGCAATGAGTTCTACGTTCAACGCCTGAAAAACAAACTCGGCAACTGGGCCAACGCCTCCAGTGAAGTCGAATACCGTGGCGCATTGGCCTGGATGATTGGCCCGGAAGGTCGCGGCGTTCCGACCATCATCGAGATGGTCTCGCTAACCCGCTTTGACTGCATGATCGGCTCCAGCTCGCTGATGCGCCAGGCGCTGACCCAGGCGACGCATCACTGCGCGCACCGCAGCGTTGGCACCCGGGTGCTGAGCGAACAGCCGCTGATGCAAAACGTGCTGGCCGATCTGGCGCTGGAAAGCGAAGCCGCGCTGGCCTTGACTATGCGCATGGGCAAGGCTCTGGACAACGCCCACGATGCGCAGGAGGACAAGTTCGCCCGGCTGGTCACCGCTATCGGCAAATACTGGATCTGCAAGCGCGCGCCGGGAATGATCAATGAGGCGCAGGAATGCCTTGGCGGCGCTGGTTACGTCGAGGAAACCATCCTGCCGCGACTGTACCGTGAAGCGCCGGTCAACTCGATCTGGGAAGGCTCAGGCAATGTACAGTGCCTGGACGTACTGCGTGCACTCTCCAAGGAGCCCGGGGTACTCGATGCCCTGTTTACCGAACTGGGTGACGGCCACGATTCCACCGCACTCAAGCAGCGTATCGAGCGCATCAAGCAGCAGTTTGCCGACACCGACGACATTCAATACCGCGCCCGCCAACTGACCGAAGATGTCGCCATTGCGCTGCAGGCCAAACTGTTGCTCGAGGCCGGCAATAGCACCGTATCAGACGCCTTTATCGCCAGCCGTCTGGGCGAGCACGGCCAGGCCTACGGCACGCTGCCACGTGGTCTCAATGTTGAGGCGCTAGTCGCCCGCTCAACACCAGCCAATCTGTGAGGGCGCGCGCATGAACAAAACACAGCAACAGATCGAAGAGCTGGTTCGCAACGGCTTTGACCGCGCCCCCTTTCTCGGCGACCTTGGCGTACAACTGGTCGCCTGCGGGCCGGGTTGGGTAGAAACCCAACTCACTATCCTGCATCGCCACGGCCAGCAGAACGGCTTCGTGCACGCAGGCGTTCAAGGCACCATCGCCGACCATAGCGCCGGGGCGGCCGCTGCAACCCTGGTGCCGGAAGGCTTTGCCCCGCTGACGGTCGAGTTCAAGCTCAACCTGCTGCGCCCAGCGCTGTGCGACACCCTTTTGTGCCGCGCCGAAGTACTCAAGCCGGGCAAGCAGATCAGCGTGGTGGAGGCTGAAGTATTTGCGCTGCAGGACGGCAAGAAACGGCTATTCAGCAAAGCCACCGTGACCATCGCCGTGGTCTCGGCCGCAGGACTGGCCTAGGGTCTGTCGCTGGCAGTCGCAGCCAGACAGAGGGACAATAGTTGCCGCCAACCGCCGCCGATCTAATCAGGGAATCGCATGAAGCAACGCCCCCGCTCAGCTCAATCAAGCCCGCCGCAGCGCTTTCGTCGCAAACCTGCGCCGCCGCCCGCGGAGCCGCGCCTGGTCGCACTGAACAAGCCCTTCGATGTACTAACCCAATTCACCGACGGGGATGGGCGGGCGACATTGCGCGACTATGTCGACATCCCCGGGGTCTACCCGGCCGGGCGACTGGACCGCGACAGCGAGGGCCTGCTGCTGCTGACCAACGACGGTCGCCTGCAAGCGCGCATCACCGATCCGAAGCACAAGTTGGCCAAGACCTACTGGGTGCAGGTCGAAGGCGAACCGAGCGAGCAACAACTGGCGCAGCTGCGCGCAGGGCCGGAGCTGAACGACGGGCCCACGCGTCCGGCCGAGGTCGAACAGATCGATGAGCCGACGCTTTGGCCGCGCAACCCGCCGGTGCGGTTTCGCAAGAGTATTCCAACCAGTTGGCTGGCCATCACCATCCGCGAAGGCCGCAACCGGCAGGTCCGCCGTATGACGGCCGCAGTCGGCCTGCCAACCCTGCGGCTGGTACGCGTACGCATCGGCGACTGGGCTCTGGACGACCTGCAACCGGGAGAGTGGCGCGAACTGCCAAGCTCCAGCTGAGACCAACACCGTAAGATCCCATCACTCAACGACAACAACAGGATGGCTACCCGATGAACATTCCCAAGCTGCTAGCGGTCAACGCCCGCAAGTTTCCCGCGGGCGAGGCGCTGATCACCGCAGACTGCCGTCTCAGCTGGGCCGAGCTGCACGACCAGAGCCTGCGTCTGGCAGCCCATCTGCATGAGCAGTACCAGATTGGCAGCGGCGACCGCGTTGCCCTCTACATGCCCAACAGCTATGGCTGGGTGCTGAGCTACTTTGCCGTTATCAATCTTGGCGCGATTGTCGTACCGGTCAATGCCCGCCTGACAACCGCAGAACTGGAGTACATTCTCGGTGACTGCAACGCACGCTTGGTACTCGCCCAGGGCGACCACGCCGACCGTGCCAGCACCTTGGCTCCCTGCCTGCGTCTGGATCAGCCGGGCGCCCAGGTTCTGGACATGCAGAGCCGCTGGGACGTCGCCGAGATCCCCTCCGATCAGCCCTGCACTCTGCTGTACACTTCCGGCACCACGGGCAAGCCCAAAGGCGTGTTGTTCCACCACCATGCCCTGCTGACCGTGGCCACCGCCTCGGCAGTAGAAATGGACATGCGCCCGCACAGCCGCCTGTTGCACATGATGCCGCTGACCCACTCGGCGCCACTCAACGTCTTTTTACTGGGCGGCACCTATGTTGGCGCAGCCCACGTGGTATTGCCGGAATTTCACCCCAAGCTGCTGCTGGACACGGTTGAGCAGGAGCGCACTACCCACTTCTTTGGCGCACCCATTGCCTTCCTGATGACCGCCCAACAGCCGGACATCACCGCCCGTGACATAAGCTCGATGCAGGCTTGGGTCTACGGCGGCGGTCCGCTGTCCAGCGAGCAGGTCGGGCTGATTGCCGAACGCATGCGCACTGACCGCCTGTACTGCGTCTACGGCCTGACCGAAGCAGGCCCCAGCGGCACCATCATGATGCCGGACGAGCACCCTGGCAAAGCCGGCTCGATCGGCCGCCGCGGTGCGCTGCACACCGAGCTGCGCATGATCGATGAGCACGGCAAGGAAGTGGAAGGTGAAGGTACCGGCCAGATCCAGATCCGCACCGAAGGCATGATGCTTGGCTACTGGAACAAACCCGAAGCCACCGCCGAGTGCCTGCACAGCGACGGCTGGCTGGACTCGGGCGACCTCGCCCGTCGCGACGCCGATGGCTATTACTGGGTGCTGGGCCGCGCCAAGGAACTGATTATTTCCGGCGGTGTGAATGTCTACCCGCGGGAGATTGAAGTCGCGTTGGAAGGTCACCCGAACATCGTCGAAGTCGCCGTGTTCGGCGTACCGCACCCGCAGTGGGGCGAAACCGTGAAAGCGGTGGTGGTGCTGCGCGAGTCAGTTGCCGACCTGCATGCGCAATTGTCTGCCTTTCTTGAACCACTGCTAGCGGACTACAAGCGGCCGCGTCTGTACGCCGAGACGACCGTGCTACCGCGTAACGCCAATGGCAAGGTAATGAAACACCAGCTGTCGTAGCGGCAATAAAAAGGCGCCTTCCGGCGCCTTTTCTGATTAATACCGTACGCCCGCCAACCTGAATAGAAAGCCCAGCAGCCAGGCAGGACCAATCAGCAGAAACTGCAGGTCTTTGAAGAAGGACGGCTTCTTACCTTCGACGTGATGGCCGATGAACTGACCGATCCAGGCCAGCACAAAGATCCCCAGCGACCACCAGAACACATTCGACATCAAGCTCAGCCCCAGTAGCATCAGCAGACTGACCACCAGCATTGCCAAGCCGATTTGCCACGACAACAGCAGGTAAAAGACCAGCGCCGCGGCGACCGCAACCATTGCGACCCAAGGATGAATTGCCCAGAGCAAACCGAGCACGCTGAAGGTAATCAGCGGCACACAGATCCAGTGTGTCAACTTGTTGAAGGGGTTACGGTGGCTTTCACCATATTCATCAAACCACTGATCGATGGCTTTCATACAACACCTGTTCTTGTTCGTCTTTTAACCATGAGCGTAGCTCAGTAGTCGAACTATTTACTGAACGACCATCAAGCACCAGTGGCCTGACGAGCCAAAACCGCCGTTATTGACAATGTTCGCGCAGCAAGCGATGCTCCCTCGCACGCTGCAAAGCGTCCCCGTTCGCGGAAAGGGCTGCGCCCGCTGTACCTCATTTTGAGTCACCCATACGACACCCAGCCTGCCAGGCGGACACAGGCCCGATAAGGGGATCGTATGTCCAGTAGCAACACCCGGCCCATCAGCAACGGCCGCCTCAATCTTGAACAACAACGCAAGCGTGCCAAGGAATTGCTCAAGGCCGTCAACGCGGGCGAACAGGCTGCCCTGACCCGCCTCAGCCAGTGGATACCGCCACGCAGCGCGACGCTGCGGCTAGCCGACGCCCAATGGGTCATTGCCCGTGAATGCGGCTTTGCCAGTTGGCCCAGGCTCAAGCAACACATCGAGAGCATCAGCCTGGCCAATCAGCGACTGCAACGCGAGGGCGACCTGGACCGCAAGACCCTGCACATCCGCTGCGGTAGCGATATTCAGCACAGCTTGCGCACCGCAGGCTTGCACGGTGACTTTCTCGAATTTTCCGACCCATTCTGCATCGGCCCGCTGAGCGACAGCGACCCGCAAACCCTGCTGCGCGAGCGCGCGGCCTTTCTTGCTGACGCATTCAATCTGGAGCCCGCCGACGCGCTGGGCCGCCAGCAACAGGGTTACGGCACACTACTCAAGCTCGATCAGTATCAACGCATCGTGCTGTGGTTCGAGCACGACAGCTACGACCAACTGATTCTCGCTTACCTGCTGCATCGCCTGCGCGAGTTGCAGCCTGCTGCCGAGCTGCAGCTGATTGCCGTCGATCAGGTGCCGGGGGTGGAGCGCTTTATCGGCATTGGCCAACTCGCACCGGAGGTGCTGAGCTGGCTTTGGCCGCAGCGCAAACCGATACAACCCGAACTGCTCCAGCTCGGCAGCGACGCCTGGCACGCGCTGACAGCAGATGATCCGAGCGCCCTGCTGGCCCTGATTCAAACCGGCACGCCCGCCCTGCCGATGCTTGGCAAAGCCCTGCACCGGCATCTGCAGCAACTACCGGGACTGCATGACGGACTCGGGCTGACCGAGCGCCTGATCCTGCAGATTCTCCAGCGCGAGGGTGCCCTGCCTGCAGGCAAGGTCTTTGCCACATTGATGAGGCGTGACGAGCCACTGCCCTATCTCGGCGACCTGATGTACTGGTGGCTGCTGCAGCCGTTGCTGACCGGCCCGACGCCGCTGCTGCGCATCGACGACAGCGCGGCGGACTGGCCCCAGCGCATCATTGAGCTGAGCTCGCAGGGTCAGGCTGTGTTGCGCGGCAAAACCGATGGCTTCGCCAGCCGCGCTACCGGCTACTGGGTCGGCGGCGTCGAGTTGCAGCCGGGGCGGCCACACTGGCGTTACGATTCGGCACAACAGAGACTGCATCTGCGCAGCGCCTGAACGCCCCGTTGGGCGGGCAAAATGGTATGCTAGCGCGCTGTCATGCCAGCACTGATTCAACCTCAGTGCTGGCTAACCACCCGTCAGCATGCGGAACACCTTGCCATGACCCAACCCAACCCGTTCAAGCCCGTCGTTCTATGCCTTTCCGGCCACGATCCGAGCGGTGGCGCTGGCCTGCAGGCAGACATTGAAGCGCTGATCGCGCAGGGCTGCCACGCCGCCCCCACGGTAACCGCCCTGACCGTGCAGGACACCGTCGACGTTAGTGACTTCCGGGTCCTCGACCGCGAATGGGTCATGGCACAGGCCAACAAGGTCATTAGCGACATGCCGGTTTCGGCGGTCAAGTTGGGCATGCTCGGTTCGGTAGAGATGGTCGATACGGTGCTGGAGCTGATGCTGCGACTGCCCGATGCGCCGCTGGTTTGCGACCCGGTGCTGCGCGCCGGTGGCGGCGGCTCGCTGGGCAAGGACGATGTTGGCTTCGCCATTCGCGAGCGCCTGTTCCCGGTCGCCACCATCGCCACACCGAACCTGCCGGAAGCGCGCATTCTCGCCGAACTGCCGGACGGCAGTGCCGATGAATGTGCGGCCAAGCTGCTGCCCTACATTCGCCACCTGCTGATCACCGGCGGTCACGGCGACGAGGCCGAAATCCACAACCGCCTCTACTGCGCCGATGGCAGCAAGCATGACTTCACCTGTCCACGCCTACCCGGCAGCTATCACGGCTCCGGATGCACTCTGGCGAGCACGCTGGCCGGGCGCCTGGCCCTCGGCGAAGGCCTAGTCAGCGCGGTGCGCTCGTCCCTCGACTACACCTGGCGCACCCTGCGTGACGCCGAGCAGCCCGGCCATGGCCAGTACGTGCCGCGCCGCCTGCCGCTGGACTTCTGCTCGTGAGCGAGCGCGGCCTTTACGCCATTACTGACAGCGCCCTGCTGGCAGACGGCAAGCTGCTGCCCTACGTCGAAGCCGCGCTGCTCGGCGGCGCGCGCTGGCTGCAGTACCGCGACAAGTCTGGCGATGCCGGCAAGCGCCTGGCCGAAGCGAGCCAGCTTGCCGAACTGTGCTGCGCGCATGATTGCCAGTTGCTGATCAACGATGATCTGGCGCTGGCCGACCAGCTCGGCGTCGGTCTGCATCTGGGCCAGGACGACGGCTCGTTGCGCGAAGCGCGCCAGCAGCTGGGCCCTGACGCACTGATCGGCGGCACCTGCCACGCCAGCCTGCAGCTGGCCGAACGCGCCCTGGAAGACGGTGCCAGCTATATCGCCTTCGGCCGCTTCTTTAATTCGGTGACCAAGCCGGGCGCGCCCGCAGCAACACCCGAATTGCTACGGGCAGCTCGGCAGCAATTTTCGGTACCCGTTATCGCCATCGGCGGCATCACCCTGGATAATGCGTCGACCCTGCTCGACGCCGGCGCCGACTATCTGGCCGTGATCAACGGTCTGTTCGGCGCCCCCGACGCTGAGACGGTACAGCACCGCGCCCGTCAGTTCAGCCAACTCATTCACGCATCCTGAGAGACTTGACCATGTCCCGTTCCGAATCCCTGTTTGCCAGCGCCCAGAAACACATCCCGGGCGGCGTCAATTCACCGGTCCGCGCTTTCAAGAGCGTCGGTGGCACACCGCTGTTCTTCAAGCACGCCGAGGGCGCCTACGTCATTGATGAAGACGACAAGCGCTATGTCGACTACGTCGGCTCCTGGGGTCCGATGATCCTCGGTCACAGCCACCCGGACGTGCTCGACGCAGTGCGCATCCAGCTGCAGCACGGCCTGTCCTACGGTGCGCCGACTGCGCTGGAGACCGAGATGGCCGAGCTGGTCTGCTCGCTGGTGCCGTCGATGGATATGGTGCGCATGGTCAGCTCCGGCACCGAGGCGACCATGAGCGCCATCCGCCTGGCCCGTGGCTACACCGGCCGCGACAGCATCATCAAGTTCGAGGGCTGCTACCACGGTCACTCCGACAGCCTGCTGGTCAAAGCCGGCTCCGGCCTGCTGACCCAGGGCGTACCCAGCTCCGCCGGCGTGCCAGCCGACTTCGCCAAACACACCCTGACCCTGCCCTTCAACGACATCGAAGCGGTGCGCAGCACCCTGGCAGACGTCGGCGAGCAGGTTGCCTGCATCATCGTCGAGCCGGTCGCTGGCAACATGAACTGCGTGCCGCCGGCGCCCGGCTTCCTGCAGGGCCTGCGCGAGGCCTGTGACGAGCACGGCGTGGTGCTGATTTTCGACGAGGTGATGACCGGTTTCCGCGTGGCCCTTGGTGGCGCGCAGGCGCACTACGGTGTCACGCCGGATCTGACAACCTTCGGCAAAATCATCGGCGGCGGCATGCCGGTCGGCTGCTTTGGCGGCAAGCGCGCCGTGATGGAATGCATCGCCCCGCTCGGTCCGGTCTATCAGGCTGGCACCTTGTCCGGTAACCCGCTGGCGATGGCAGCCGGCCTGACCACCCTGCGCCTGATCAACCGCCCGGGTTTCCATGACGAGCTGAGCACCTATACCAGCCGCATGCTGGCCGGCCTGCAGGAACGCGCCGATGCCGCTGGAGTGCCCTTCGTGACCACTCAGGCAGGTGCGATGTTCGGCCTGTACTTCTCCGGCGCCGACGACATCGTCACCTTTGAGGACGTTATGGCCAGCGACGTGGAACGCTTCAAGCGATTCTTCCATCTGATGCTCGATGGCGGCGTCTATCTGGCACCCAGCGCCTTTGAGGCCGGCTTCACTTCCATTGCCCACGGCGATGCCGAACTGCAGCTGACCCTGGACGCTGCCGAAAAGGCCTTCGCCGCGCTATGAGCCAACTCGCCTACGGCGTGCTGACCCTGACGCTGATCGCCGCCAGCCTGTGGCTGTGGCGACAGCGCACACCTCTGGCCACGCCGGCTGGCGGCGCCATCACCGCCGCGCTGCTGGGTCTAGGCCTGGCCGCGGCGGCCAGCCTGCTGTTGAGTCTGGGCGCGCTGGCCCAGGAACTGGAACACACCCAGCGCATCCTCGGCCTGGCGGCGCAGAACATCAGCCTGCCGCTGTTGGGGCTGGCGGCCTTCTTCCTCGGCCGCGGCCTGCAATGGCAACCGGCAATGTGGGGCCGCATTCTGCTTGGTCTGATGGCCGCCTTTGAACTGTTGCGCCGGATGGACCAGCTGTTCGGCTACCAATGGGCCATCAACAGCGCTGCGGTGCTGCTCATGCTCATAGGCTGCCTGCTGGTCTTCAGGCAGGACCGCCGGGCGCTACCCGCCGCGCTGCTATGCGCTCTTGGTACCCTGGCGCCCCTGCTGAAACCGGGCACCGCGCCGCTGACCGACCTGTTCGCGCCGGGCCAGACCCTGCTCTGGCTGTTTCCGGCGCTACTCGGGGCGGCGTTGACGGTTGGACTGTTGAGCGAACAGGCGCACAATAGAGCACAACCCGTTTCTGCCGACCATTTGCCGAGGTCTTGAACCCACCATGCGTCGCCTGCTCAAGCTCGTTGCTTTCTCCGGCCTGCTCATGCTGCCAACGGCCCCGGTGCTGGCCGAGTCAGACAATCCGTTACTGATCAGTGCCAGCGACCGCTGCGCATTCGAGCGGGTGGACGACGAGAGCCTGCCGATGGCACTGGAAGCCTGCCGGCAAGCTGCCGAGCGCGGAGATACGCTAGCCCAGTTCGAACTGGGCCAGCTGTACTACCGCGGCGAACGCGTCGAGCGGGACTTTGCCACCTCGCTGCAGTGGCTGGAGAAAGCCTCGATTCAGGGTGAGCCCAGAGCGCAGTACCTGCTGGGCATGATGCACTTCAGCGGCCAGGGTATCCCGCGCAACCTGCCGCAGGCCTACATCATCCTGAAGATGGCTGCCGTGAACGGCAACGACGCGGCAATCGACGCTGCTGACATGGTCAGCCAGGAAATGAACGCCCAGGAAATCCAGGTCGCCAATCACGTGCTGGGCATGCTGTTTCGGGACTACCTGGCGCAGATTCGAGAAGAACAGCTCAGCGGCACGCTGGAGCAGGAAACACCCGTCGTCCCGCGCACCAACAACGACCTGAGTAACGAGACGGAGCAACTGGAGGAGCAGGAGTAATCCTGCCTGCGCACTTGATCAGCTGTCGTTACGCGGCGGCATCGGGAAGTGCATGATGTTGCTACCGCCCTGAGCGTCAGTGATCTTCGGTGTACCGACGCGCTCAACCTCATCAATACGAATGATTGAGTGCACGGGAATGAAGCTGCGCTTGACCCCGTCAAACTGATTTTTCAGTTTCTCTTCGGCTGGATCAACCAGCATCTGTGAGCGCTCGCCGAAAATCAGCTCTTCGATTTCCATGAACCCCCACAGTTCACTCTGAAATATCTGCTGGGCGTAAAGCTCGAACACCTGTCCCTGGTTCTGGAAGATGACCCGGAAAACCGGTTGCTTTTCTTTGCTCATGACGGGTTGATCAACACCTTGAAAAACGTGAAAGGACACCGCGGCATCAGCCGCTCGGCGGGCGCGCATCATAGCACAGGGGGCGGCAGAAGCAGATGTGTGTATAATCGCCCCTTTTCCCAGCTAGCCCCCAGCACATTCCCATGGCCAAGAAACTCTTTATTCAGACCCACGGTTGCCAGATGAACGAGTATGACAGCTCGCGTATGGCAGACCTACTCGGCGAACATCAGGCAATGGAGCTGACCGACAACCCCGATGAGGCGGATGTCATCCTGCTCAACACCTGCTCCATCCGCGAGAAGGCTCAGGAGAAAGTCTTTTCCGAGCTGGGCCGCTGGCGCCCGCTAAAGGAGAAGAACCCGGAGCTGATCATCGGCGTTGGCGGCTGCGTGGCCAGCCAGGAAGGCACCGCGATCCGCGACCGTGCTTCCTACGTTGACGTCGTATTTGGCCCACAAACCCTGCACCGCCTGCCCGAAATGATCAACGCAGCGCGCACTACCCAGCAGCCGCAGGTGGATGTCAGCTTCCCGGAGATCGAGAAGTTCGACGCCCTGCCCGAGCCGCGGGTGGATGGTCCAACCGCCTTTGTCTCGATCATGGAAGGTTGCAGCAAGTACTGCAGCTTCTGCGTGGTGCCCTACACCCGCGGCGAGGAAGTCAGTCGCCCGCTGGCCGACGTCCTGAGCGAGATCGTTCACCTGGCCGAGAACGGCGTCAAGGAAGTCACCCTGCTGGGTCAGAACGTCAATGGCTACCGTTTTGACGGCACCGACTTTGCCGACCTGCTGCACGCCGTCGCGGCAATCGACGGTATCGAGCGCATTCGCTACACCACCAGCCACCCGCTGGAATTTTCCGATGCCATCATCCAGGCCCACGCCGAAATTCCGAAGCTGGTGAAATACCTGCACCTGCCGGTGCAATCGGGTTCCGACCGCGTACTGGCGGCGATGAAGCGCAACCACACCGCACTGGAATACAAGTCGCGCATCCGCAAGCTGAAAGCGGCCGTACCGGATATTATCCTCAGCTCGGACTTCATTATCGGCTTCCCGGGTGAAACCGACCGTGATTTCGAACAGACCATGAAACTGGTCGAGGATGTCGGCTTCGACTTCTCCTACTCGTTCATCTACAGCGCACGCCCGGGCACTCCGGCGGCCGACCTGAACGACGACACACCGATGGAGACCAAGAAGCAGCGCCTGCAGATTCTCCAGGCCCGCCTGAACCAACAGGGCTTTGAGAACAGCCGTCGCATGGTCGGCAGCACCCAGCGCATCCTGGTCAGCGACTTCTCGAAGAAGGACCCGGGCATGCTGCAGGGCCGCACCGAGCATAACCGGGTAGTCAATTTTCGCTGCGACAATCCTGGCCTGATCGGCCAGTTCGTCGACGTCCACATCGAAGAGGCGCTGCCACACTCACTGCGCGGCACTCTGATCAGCGACACGGCACACTGAACCGGTGTGCCCCGCCCTCGCTGCAAGTCCGTCACCGCCGTGCTGACATCTCAATGATCAGCACGGATGGGCGGGTCTTTGCAGCGGGATATTTGCGCGCTATCCTGTGCGCTTCCCAGTGCCATATGGCGACCAACGGACTATTTTGAACGCGCCCCAGCATATTCATCGCTTCAGCATCGAACCTGTCGATCCCCGCCGCTTTGCCAGTCTTTGCGGCCAGTTCGATGAAAATCTCCGCCTGATCGAACAACGCCTCGGCATCGAAGTCCGCAACCGCGGCAACCACTTTGAGCTGATTGGCGACGACTCCCTGACCCGCTCGGCAGAAGCCGTCCTGCGCCAGCTGTACCGCGAAACCCGCGATACCGACGACCTGAGTCCGGATACCGTACACCTGTATCTGCAGGAATCAGGGCTCGAGAGCCTGAGTGAAAGCCTGAGCAAGGGTGATGAACACAAGCCGGTCATCCTGCGCACCCGCAAGATGAGCATTCAGCCACGCGGACCGAATCAACAGAAGTACCTGCGCTCGATTCAGGAGCACGACATCAATTTTGGTATCGGCCCGGCCGGTACCGGCAAGACCTATCTGGCGGTGGCCTGTGCCGTCGACGCGCTGGAGCGCGAGCAGATCAGCCGTATTCTGCTGGTGCGCCCGGCGGTTGAGGCCGGTGAGAAACTCGGTTTTCTGCCGGGCGATCTGGCACAAAAGATCGACCCCTATCTGCGCCCGCTGTATGACGCGTTGTACGAGATGCTGGGCTTTGAGCAGGTGATCAAGCTGATCGAACGCCAGGTTATCGAGATCGCGCCACTGGCCTACATGCGCGGCCGCACGCTGAACAACAGCTTCATCATTCTCGACGAATCGCAGAACACCACGGTTGAGCAGATGAAGATGTTCCTGACCCGTATCGGCTTCGGCTCGACTGCCGTGATCACCGGTGACATTACCCAGGTCGACCTACCACGCGGCACCCGTTCGGGCCTGGCCCATGTTGCCGAAGTACTCAAGGACGTCAATGGCATCGGCTTCACCCACTTCCAGTCCAAGGACGTGGTACGCCATCCGCTGGTGCAACGCATCGTTGAAGCCTACGACCGCTTCGACGCGCTGCAGGAAGCCGCTCGCCAGGAGCGCCGAAATGAGCATTGAGCTCGACATCCAGCGCGCTTCCAGCGCTCCGGATCAGCCTGACGACGACAGCTTCATACGCTGGGTCGGGCTGGCACTGGGTACCGGCACCGACCGTGAACTGACTATCCGCCTGGTGGATGCCGATGAGGGCCGCCAGCTGAACAGCACCTATCGCGGCAAGGACTACGCCACCAATGTGCTGTCCTTCCCTGCCGACCTGCCCCCCGAACTTGACCTGCCGTTGCTTGGCGACCTGGTGATCTGCGTCCCCGTAGTCGCCCGTGAAGCCGACGAGCAGGGCAAACCCCTGTTCGCCCACTGGGCGCACATGGTCATCCACGGCTGCCTGCACCTGCTCGGCTACGATCACATCGAAGACGCCGATGCAGAAGAGATGGAAGCCCTGGAACGGGAATTGCTGGCAGAACTCGGCATAGCCGACCCCTATCTTGAAGATGATGAGTAAGGATCAATGAGCGAAGATCGATCGACCAACGGACATAAGTCGTGGCTGGATAAGCTGGTCCAGGCTTTTGTCCATGAACCCAAGAACCGCCAGGAGCTGCTCGAACTGCTACGCGAAGCGCACAGTAACGAGGTCCTGGATATCGAGGCCCTGTCGATCATCGAAGGTGCGCTCCAGGTCTCGGACATGCAAGTCCGCGACATTATGGTGCCGCGCTCGCAGATGACTACCATCAAGGCAAACCAGAGCCCCCGCGAGTTCCTGCCGGCGGTGATTGAAGCAGCGCACTCGCGCTTCCCGGTCATCGGCGAAAGCATCGATGACGTTATCGGCATCCTGCTGGCCAAGGATCTGCTGCCGCTGCTACTGGAAGACAATACTGATCGTTTCAACATCAAGGACATCGTCCGCTCACCAACCTTCGTTCCGGAATCCAAGCGCCTCAACGTCCTGCTCAAGGAATTCCGCGCCACCCGCAACCACATGGCGGTGGTGATTGACGAATACGGCGGCGTTTCCGGTCTGGTGACCATTGAAGACGTGCTGGAGCAGATCGTCGGCGATATCGAAGACGAGCACGACGTTGACGAAGACAGCCAGATCAAACCGCTGCCCAGTGGCGACTATCTGGTCAAGGGCCTGACCCCGATCGAAGAGTTCAACGAACACTTCGAGACCGACTTCTCGGACGAGGAATTCGACACCGTCGGCGGCCTGGTGATGAACGCCTTTGGCCATTTGCCCAAGCGCAACGAAGTGGTTGAGCTGGATGGCTTCCGAGTTCGCGTCCTGAACGCCGACAGCCGCCGGGTTCACCTGCTGCGCGTCACCCTGGTCAACCGCTGAGCCTTCCGCGCTAAGGACATCCCATGCATGCCCTGCTGAGCCGCCTGCGCGGCCCCGGTTTTGTCGGCCACCTGATCGCGCTGCTCGCCGGCGCGCTCAGCACCTTGTCCTTCGCCCCCTACAACCTGTGGCCGCTGGGTATGCTCTCGGTTGCCCTCCTGTATCAGGGGCTCAAGGAAGTCACGCCAAAGCAGGCCGCGTTGCGCGGTGGCGCTTGGGGGCTGGGGCTGTTCGCTTCGGGGGTGTCCTGGATTTACATCAGCATCCACGTGCACGGCAATGCGTCACCGCCGCTGGCTGCCTTCCTGACCGGCGGCCTAGAGCTAGGGCTGTCCTGCTTCTTTGCCCTGATGGCCTGGCTTTGGGTGCGCTTTCTGCGCCCACAAGGGGCGTGGCTGAGCAGTCTGAGCTTTGCTCTGCTGTGGTTTGCCCAAGAGATGTTCCGCAGCTGGTTTCTGACCGGTTTCCCCTGGCTGTATCACGGTTACGCCCACAGCCACAGCTGGCTAGCCGGCTGGGCACCCGTCGGCGGTGTCTGGCTGCTGGGCGTGATGTCGGTTCTGGTCGCCTGCCTGCTCAGCGAATGGCAGCTGTTTCGGCGCCCGCTGCAAGCCGTTGCCGTTGCTGCCCTGATCGGCCTGTTTTGGGGTGGGGGGTTGCTGCTGCAGTACGTCGACTGGACCCAGCCCGTCGGCAAGCGCCTGAGCGTCAATCTGGTGCAGGCCAACATCGCCCAATCCGACAAGTGGGACCCGGCCTACATCACCCACACACTGGAGCTGTACCGCGACCTGACCTACGCCCAACCACCGACCGATCTGGTGGTCTGGCCGGAAACCGCAGTGCCGGTATTGCAGAGCCAATCGCTGTACTTCGTCGAGGGCATCGCCGCCAATCTGGCCCAGGAAGGCCGCACCCTAATCACCGGCATCCCGGTCGATACCCACGACGAAAACGGCATGCGCATCTATAACGGCATCATGGTCGGTGGCAGCGAGCCACGCAGCGAGTACCTCAAGCAGAAACTGGTGCCCTTTGGTGAGTACGTGCCACTGGAAGACCTGCTGCGCGGCCTGATCGACTTCTTTAACCTGCCGATGTCCAGCTTCAGCCGCGGCCCCGCCGACCAGCCGCCACTGCAGGCAGCCGGCTACAAGCTGGCGCCACTGATCTGCTACGAAGCGGTCTACCCGGACTTTGCTGCCAAACTGGCCGCCCAAAGCGATTTGCTGATCACCATCAGCAACGACAGCTGGTTCGGCTCATCAATCGGCCCACTGCAGCACCTGCAGATGGCGCAGATGCGCGCTATGGAAAGCCAGCGCTGGATGATCCGCGCAACCAACAACGGTGTCACCGCGTTGATTGATCCGCGCGGTACCATCCGCCAGCGGATTCCGCAATTTCAGCAGGAAGTGCTGATTGGTGAGGTGCAGCCGATGAGCGGCCAGACACCCTATCTGCAGTGGCGCAGCTGGCCATTGGTGGTGCTCGCGCTATTAGTGCTGTTGCCGCTTGCGTGGCGGCGGCGCCAGGCCCGGTAGCGGCGTACGCAGCGAGATCGCGACCAGAATTTGCAGCAGCAGCGCCATTTCCTCGGGACTAAGTCCGCGTAATTCAAGATCGCGTGGCGACTCAGGGGAATTGTTCAACCACTGCCGGGTGTGCGCCATATCCAGTGCCTGATCGAGCCGCCTGAGAAGCTGGCCATAGGCGCTATCCTGGGGCTGTCGTGCCACCACTGAAGGCAATCCAGCGCACATCTTTGCAACCTCCCGCAACGGCTCTGCGACGGCCCGGGATGGCCCGTCTCCTCAGCTAGAGAATAGACCCACCCAGTCCGCTGCTGCCAGGCTGGCGACGAATGGCATGTGACTACCTGATGAGCGCCGGGTGGTGTATCCTGCCCCATTACTTTTTCACGTCACCACGAGTCACCAGACCCCACGCCATGCAAGAACAGTATTCACCGAGTGAGATCGAAGCCGCTGCCCAGACCGATTGGGACAATGCCAACGCATTCCAGGTTACCGAAACCCCTGATCAGGAGACTTACTACTGCCTGTCGATGTTTCCGTATCCGAGCGGCAAGCTACACATGGGGCATGTGCGCAACTACACCATCGGTGACGTGGTCGCCCGCTACCAGCGCATGCAAGGCAAGAACGTGCTGCAACCCATGGGTTGGGACGCCTTCGGCATGCCGGCAGAGAACGCGGCAATGAACAACAAGGTCGCTCCGGCCGCCTGGACCTACTCCAACATCGATTACATGCGCACCCAGCTCAAGAGCCTGGGCCTGGCCATCGACTGGACGCGCGAGATCGCCACCTGCAAACCCGACTATTATCGCTGGGAGCAGTGGCTGTTCACGCGCCTGTTCGAAAAAGGCATCATCTACCGCAAGAACGGTACGGTGAACTGGGACCCGGTCGATCAGACCGTACTGGCCAACGAACAGGTGATCGATGGCAAAGGCTGGCGCAGTGGCGCGGTCATCGAGAAGCGCGAAATCCCGATGTACTACTTCGCGATCACCAACTACGCCGAGGAGCTGCTGAGCTCACTCGATGAGCTGACCGGTTGGCCCGAACAGGTCAAGACCATGCAGCGCAACTGGATCGGCAAGTCTGTCGGCATGGAAGTCCAGTTCCCGTACGACACCGCCAGCATCGGTCACGACGGCACCCTGAAGGTCTTTACCACCCGTCCGGACACCCTGATGGGTGCGACCTACGTTGCCGTCGCCGCCGAGCACCCGCTGGCCACCCAGGCCGCGCAGAACAACCCGGAACTGCAAGCCTTCATCGACGAATGCAAGCGTGGCGGTGTGGCCGAGGCCGACATCGCTACCCAGGAAAAGAAAGGCCTGCCGACCCCGCTGTACGTCTTGCACCCGCTGACCGGCGAGAAGCTGCCGGTGTGGGTCGCCAATTACGTGCTCATGGGGTATGGCGAAGGCGCCGTTATGGCCGTACCGGCGCACGACGAGCGCGACTTTGCCTTCGCCAACAAATACAGACTGCCGATCAAACCGGTCATCCGCACCTCAGTCGGCGATGAAACACCCGAGCCGTGGCAAGACGCCTACGGCGAGAAGGGCGAGCTGATCAACTCCGAAGAATTCGACGGCCTGGACTACGACAGCGCCTTCACCGCGATTGGCGAAGTGCTCAAGCAGAAAGGCCTGGGCGAGCCACGCACCCAGTTCCGCCTGCGCGACTGGGGTATCAGCCGTCAGCGTTACTGGGGCTGCCCGATCCCGATCATTCACTGCGACAGCTGCGGTGACGTGCCGGTACCGGATGATCAGCTGCCGGTGGTATTGCCCGAAGACGTGATCCCCGATGGCGCCGGTAGCCCGCTGGCGAAAATGCCCGAGTTCTACGAATGCATCTGTCCGAAGTGTGGTGCCGCCGCCAAGCGCGAAACCGACACCATGGACACCTTCGTCGAAAGCTCCTGGTACTACGCCCGTTACGCCAGCCCGCAATACGACAAGGGCATGGTCGACCCGGCTGCAGCCAATCACTGGCTGCCGGTGGACCAGTACATCGGCGGGATCGAACACGCCATTCTGCACCTGCTCTACGCCCGCTTCTTCCACAAGCTGATGCGCGACGAAGGACTGGTCAGCAGCAACGAGCCGTTCAAGAACCTGCTGACCCAGGGCATGGTACTGGCCGACACCTATTACCGTCTCGAAGCCAACGGCAGCAAGACCTGGTTCAACCCGGCCGACGTGGATATCGAGCGCGACGGTAAGGGCAAGGTTGTTGCCGCCACCCTGCGCAGCGACGGCCAGCCGGTCGAGATCGGCGGTACCGAGAAGATGTCCAAGTCGAAGAACAACGGCGTTGATCCGCAGGCGATGATCGACCAGTACGGTGCCGACACCTGCCGTTTGTTCATGATGTTTGCCTCACCGCCGGATATGAGCCTGGAATGGTCCGACTCCGGTGTTGAAGGCGCGCAGCGCTTCCTGCGCCGCGTCTGGCGCCTGAGCCAACAGCATCACGCCAAGGGCCCGGCAGGAAAAGCCGACCTCGGCAGCCTGAGCGACGAGCAGAAAGCCGTGCGCCGCGCCATCCACCTGGCCATCAAGCAGGCCAGCCAGGATATTGGCCAGCACCACAAGTTCAATACCGCCATCGCGGCGGTCATGACCCTGATGAACGTGCTGGAAAAGGCACCGCAGGACGCCGGGCAGGACCGCGCGCTGTTGCAGGAAGGTCTCGAGACCGTCGCTCTGCTGCTCGCGCCCATTGCCCCACACATCTGCCACAGCCTCTGGCAGGCACTGGGTCACAGCGACGCAATCATCGATGCGAGCTGGCCGAGCGTCGACGAGAGCGCGTTGGTACAGGACAACCTGCAGCTGGTTATCCAGGTTAACGGCAAGTTGCGCGGCCACATCGAAGTCGCCGCTGACGCCAGCCGCGAGCTGATTGAAGCCACCGCGCGGGAAAACGAGAATGTGCTGCGCTTTACCGAAGGTCTGACGATCCGCAAGGTCATCGTCGTGCCCGGCAAGCTGGTCAACATTGTCGCCAACTGATTTTGCAACGGAGAGCCAAGATGTCATTGACCACACCCCGCCTGCTGCTCAGCTGCGCCGTCCTCGGCGCCACCCTGCTCGCCTCTGGCTGCGGGTTTCACCTGCGCGGTACCGGTGTCGACAGCGTCGAGCTGAATCAGCTGGACGTAACGGCCCATAACCGCTATGGCCGCACCTATCAGCAGGTACTTGAGGCACTGGAGGTGGACGGGGTGAAGGTTACGCCGACCGCAGCCTACCAACTGCAACTGCTGAAGGAAGACCAGGGCCGCCGGGCCGTCAGCTACACCAGTAGCTCGACTCCCGCAGAGTACGAGCTGACCAGCACCCTGATGTTCCAGATCGCTGACCGTCGTGGCCGTGCACTGATTGGCCCCGAGACGCTGGCTACCCGCCGTCTCTACGTCAATGACAAGGACAACATCATCGGCACGACCGAGGAAGAAGAACTGCTGCGTCACGAGATGCGCCAGGACCTGACCCGCCAGTTGCTGTTCCGTCTGTCCAGTATCACTGAAGGCGAACTGTCCAGCCGCGAGTCGCGCCTCGACCAGCAGGGCAACTGAGCCGGCAATGAAACTCAACGCCCCCCAGCTGGGCAAGCAGCTCAAGGATGAGCTGGCCGCCGTTTACATCGTCAGTGGCGACGACCCACTCCTCTGCGGTGAGGCCTGCGATCTGATTCGCCGAGCCTGCCGCGCTGCCGGCAGTGAGGAGCGTCAGGTCTTTGATGTTGACCGCAGTTTCGACTGGTCTCAACTCTACGAGGCCAGCCACAGCCTTTCCCTGTTCGCCCAGAAGCGCTTGCTCGAACTGCGCATTCCGTCGGGCAAACCGGGTGACACCGGCGCAAAGGCGCTGCTGGCCTACCTTGAGCAACCGGCAGAAGACACGACCCTGCTGATCAGCCTGCCCAAACTCGATGGGGCTACCCAGCGCAGCAAATGGGCAAAAAGCCTGATCGAGCACGCCGACAGCCGTTTTGTGCAAATCTGGCCGATTGAGCCAGCACAGCTACCCAACTGGATTCGCGAACGCCTGCTTGCCGCTGGCCTGCAGGCCAGCGCTGAAGCGATTGACCTGCTGAGCGCTCGCGTGGAGGGCAACCTGTTGGCGGCCGCGCAGGAAATCGAGAAGCTCAAACTGTACTGTCCGGAAGGCCAACTGACGCTCGATACCGTGCAGCAGGTCGTCGCCGACAGCGCCCGCTTTGACGTGTTCCACCTGAGTGACGCGATGCTGCAGGGCCAGCCGGAACATGCCCTGCGCATGCTCAACGGCCTGCGTGGTGAGGGGGTGGAAGCCCCCGTTGTACTCTGGGCAGTAAGCCGCGAACTGCGGGCGCTGGCCGACATGGCTCAGCAGCAAAGTCGCGGAATACCGCTCGACAAGGTGTTTTCCAGCCAGCGTCCGCCGGTTTGGGACAAACGCAAACCGCTGTTGCGCAACGCTCTGCAGCGCCATCCGGCGGCCGCTTGGGAGCGCTGGCTGAACGACGCTCAGACAGTAGACGAGCAGATCAAGGGGCAAGCGCCCGGCTCGCCGTGGGATGGTCTGGCGCGCATTCTGGTTGAGGCCTCCGGCGCGCGCCTGCCGCTGTAGTCAGCGCAGCAGCAACAGCGGACAGTCGGTGCACCGCAGCATGGACGTGGTTGTGCTACCAACCAGAAACTGGCGAATGCGCGAATGACCGTAAGCACCCATCACGATCAGGTCCATCTCACGCTCGCGCCGGCACAACAGCAGCACCTCTTCGACCTCACCTGCGCGAATCTCTGCACTGGCAGCAAAGCCCTCTTCCTCCAGGCGCTTGCGAGCGGCTTCGATCGCCTGCCGCGCATCGGCGGTATCGGCGCCGACCAGCAGCAGATGGATTGACGCGCCAGCCAGCAGCGGGCTCTGCATCAACAGATCCAGCCCCTTGCGCACGCTGGGGCTGTTATCGAAGGCAATCAGCACCCGCTGCGGCGCCCGATACTCACCCGTAGTAATCAGCACCGGACGATGCATGGTACGAATGACGCTTTCCAACTGACTGCCAACCTGGCTGGCCGCGCTGCCGCCAGCCTCTCCTTGACGGCCCATGACCAGCAGGCGCACCTCTTCTTCAAGTTCCTGCAGGGTATCGACCAGCCCACCGTGACGCTGACGCAGCGTTGGCTCTGCAACTCCGTCCGCACGCACCCGCGCCGCAGCAGCGTCGAGCATCAGCTTGCCCTGCTCGCGCAGCAGCCGCGCACGCCGTTCATCCAGCTCGGCCAGCTCACCCAGCAAATGCTCGCGACTGCCCAGCCCGATACTGCCAGACAGGTCAGTCGGTATCGTCGAGGGAGCAGGTTCCAGCACGTGCAACAACGCCAGCGGTGCCTTCAGCCGAAGGCTGGCCCAGGCCGCGTAGTCGCACACCGCCTCACTGGCAGCGGAACCGTCAATACATGCCAATACCCTTGCTTCGCTCATTCAGCTCTCCCGCTGATCAGTGGCCACCGAGGTGATCAACCGCATCCGGCTTATCATGTACCCCGAAGCGGTCAACGATGGTGGCGCTGGCCTCGTTGAGCCCGATCACCTCGACTGCGGTACCTTCGCGACGGAACTTGATCACTACCTTATCGAGCGCCCCCACGGCGGTGATATCCCAGAAGTGGGCGCGACTCAGGTCAATCACCACCCTATCAAGCGCTTCCTTGAAATCAAAGCCCGCGGCAAATTTGTCCGCAGAGCTGAAAAATACCTGGCCCACCACCTCGTAGCGACGCTCATCACCATCGGCGCTCAACACACTGCCGATATGCAGGTAATGACCAATCTTGTTGGCGAAAAACATTGCCGCCAGCAGCACGCCGACAAACACGCCATAGGCCAGATTATGGGTCGCAACCACCACCGATACAGTGGCGAGCATAACCAGATTGGTCGAAAGCGGGTGATGACGCAGGTTGCGGATCGAATCCCAACTGAAGGTGCCGATCGAGACCATGATCATCACCGCCACCAGCGCTGCCATCGGAATCTGCCCGACCCAGTCACTGGCAAACACGACCAGTACCAGCAGCACACTGCCGGCCACGAAGCACGACAGGCGAGTACGGCCGCCGGACTTCACGTTGATCACCGACTGACCAATCATCGCGCAGCCCGCCATGCCGCCAAGCAGGCCCGATGCGATATTCGCTACACCCTGGCCCTTGCACTCACGGTTCTTGTCGCTGCTGGTATCGGTCAGATCGTCGACAATCGTGGCAGTCATCATCGACTCAAGCAGCCCGACCACCGCCATCGCGGCAGAGTACGGCAGAATGATCATCAGCGTGTCGAGGTTGAGTGGCACGTCCGGCCAGAGGAATAGCGGCAGGGTATCCGGCAGCTCACCCATATCTGCCACAGTGCGGATATCAAGTCCCAGATAGATCGAGACAGCAGTCAGCAGCAGGATGCACACCAGCGGCGACGGTATCACCTTGCCAATACCCGGCAGCAGCGGAAACAGGTAGATAATCCCCAGACCGGCAGCCGTCATGGCGTAGACATGCCAGGTCACGTCGGTCAGCTCAGGCAACTGCGCCATGAAAATCAGGATCGCCAGCGCATTGACGAAACCGGTCACCACCGAGCGCGAGACAAAGCGCATCAGCGAGCCGAGCCGCAGATAACCAGCGCAAATCTGCAACGCCCCGCACAGCAGCGAGGCCGCAAGCAGGTATTCCAGACCATGCTCACGCACCAGCGTCACCATCAGCAGCGCCATCGCGCCGGTCGCCGCCGAGATCATGCCCGGGCGTCCACCGGTAAACGCAATCACCACCGCGATGCAGAAAGAGGCATACAGGCCAACCTTGGGATCAACGCCGGCGATAATGGAAAACGCAATCGCCTCCGGGATCAATGCCAATGCAACAACCAGCCCGGACAGCAGGTCGCCGCGCACGTTGGAGAACCATTCGTGGCGCAGGGTTTCGATAAAAGTCATGGGTAGGCAAACCTGTTTTAAGTTCAGCAGACGTACACCGTAGCGTCGTCAGGTTGCGAGGCGCAGGCCCCTGATCACATCCAGCAACAACGAAGCCACGCAGCCCGGGGAAATGCACAGGTGCGCAGACAGAGAACGGGGACGATAAAGGCCGCGAACTCTAGCACAAATGCCAGGACGCGGCCATTTGCCGCCCTTGCCGAGCCACGCATCACCTGTCATTGTCTGGGGCTGCTGCCGGAACCTTTCCTGCGCGCCAACCTCCAACGGCTCAAGGACGGGGCTTACGCAGCACCCGAAAGACCAGACAAGAATCCAGGGAAACTGCATGCCCACACCTCCCAGCCGCAAGGCCCGCTTCCATCTGCTTGCTTCCATCAGCCTGATCTGTCTCAGCGCCTGTGCAGGCACGCCCAGCGCCGCTGTCGCGCAGCCAGCACCGACCCAGCCAACCACCGCTGCCACGGCGGCCGCCCCAGTGGCAACGCCCACGGCGGAAACCTTCAACCAGTGGCGCGACCGCTTCCGCCAGGAGGCGTTGGCCAAAGGCATCGACGCCGAGTTGTTTGACCGCGCCTTCGCGGGCGTCACCCCCGATCAGGATGTCATCAAGGCCGACCGCAGCCAGCCCGAGTTCTCCCGACCGGTGTGGGCATATCTCGACAGCGCCCTGTCGACCCAACGGGTCGCGACCGGACGCAGTCGCCTCAGCGCCCAGCGGGAGACGCTGGACGCCATCGAGCAGCGCTACGGCGTTGACCGGCATATCCTGGCCGCCATCTGGGGCCTAGAAAGCAACTACGGCCAGAACATGGGCAGCCGCCAGGTCATCCGCTCGCTGGCAACACTTGCCCATGAAGGCCGACGCCCCGGTTTTGCCCACGACCAGCTGCTGGCCGCGTTGGACATTCTCCAGCACCGCGATATCGAACCTAGTGGCATGCTCGGCTCCTGGGCTGGCGCCATGGGCCAGACCCAGTTTATTCCGACCACCTACAACCAGTATGCGGTCGATTTTGACGGTAACGGCCGCCGCGACATCTGGAACTCCTCCGCTGATGCACTGGCCTCCGCAGCGCACTATCTGCAGCAGTCCGGCTGGCACAGCGGCCAGCCCTGGGGACAGGAAGTCCTGCTGCCGGCCGACTTTGACTATGCCCAGGCCGATCCGGCAGTGAAAAAGACCGTCGCCGAATGGCAGGCACTTGGCGTTACCGCTGCCGGCGGAAAGAGCCTCGCCAACAATCTGGCTGATCAACGTGCCGCACTGCTGCTGCCAGCCGGCCACCGCGGCCCGGCCTTCCTGCTGCTGCACAACTTCAGCACCATCATGCGCTACAACAATTCGTCGAGCTATGCGCTCGCCATCGGCCTGCTGTCCGAGCGTTTCCAGGGTGGCGGTCAGATTCACGCGAGCTGGCCGACCGATGACCGCCCGCTATCGCGCAGCGAACGCATCGAACTGCAGACCTTGCTGACCCGGAAGGGACTGGAGCCAGGCGGTATCGACGGCATCATCGGCGCCAACACGCGCCGGGCTATCCGCAGCTTCCAGCAACAGCAACGCTGGCCAGCTGACGGCTACGCGTCAGTCGAGCTGCTGGACGCCCTGCGCAAGTAATGGACGCCTCGCGCGCAGCACGGTGCTGCGCGCACGCCCCATTCCCTGTGTTAGAATCCGCGCTGGCCACAAGCCGCACCGTGCCCTTGCGCACTTTACGGAGTCTCTACCAGGAGCCCTGCCGAACATGTCCGACACCCCGCAGAAGTCCGTTGCCAGTGGCGAGAAGTTTCGCAACGCCCAAGGCATTGCCGCGATCAAGGATGGTCAGAAACGACGCGCCAGCGCCGACCCCCAGGTTTTTTCGCCAAAACCCAAGTGGTTGCGGGTCAAGGCGCCAGGCGGCGACCGCTTCGAAGCCGTCAAGCGCAACGTCAGTGAACACCGTCTAAGTACGGTCTGCCAGGAATCCCACTGCCCGAACATGGGCGAGTGTTGGTCAAACGGCACCGCTACCATCATGCTGATGGGGTCGGTCTGCACCAGGGCCTGCCGCTTCTGCGCGGTCGATACCGGTAACCCGAATGGCTGGCTGGATCAGGAAGAGCCGGAGAATACCGCCAAGTCCGTTGAGCTGATGGCGCTACGCTACATCGTGCTGACTTCGGTCGACCGGGATGATCTGACCGACGGCGGCGCGGCTCACTACGCAGCCTGCGTTCGCGCTATCAAGGCGCGTACACCACAGGTAGTCGTCGAGGCCCTTACGCCTGACTTCGACGGCGAGCTGAGTGCGATTGAAGCGGTGGTTGATTCGGGCCTGGAAGTCTTCGCCCAGAACGTGGAAACCGTGGAGCGCCTGACCCATGAAGTACGCGATCCGCGGGCCGGTTACCGCAAGACGCTGGACGTGCTGGCCCACGCCAAGAAACACCGCCCTCAGGTGTTGACCAAGACCAGTCTGATGGTCGGGCTGGGCGAAACCGACGATGAAATTCTGCAGACCTTCAAAGAACTGCGCGAGATCGGTGTCGACATCGTTACCCTCGGTCAGTATCTGCAACCAACCCGCAACCATTTGGCAGTAAAGCGCTGGGTGGGCCCGGAGGAATTCAACCGTTATCGCGAGATCGGTCTGGAAATGGGCTTCATGGAGGTCGCAGCCGGCCCGCTGGTGCGCTCCAGCTACCGTGCTGACCGGGTCTTCGAGAAAAACAACCTGGGCCTGGCTGCACCGGCTCCGGTGCCGGGCCAGGCTGTCGATGCTAGCCTGATTCCCACCCTGAATCTCAGCTAACGCCAGGTCTGACTCGGGCGCGCAGCAATCAGCAGCGCGCCCTCCCCTCTACTGCTCTGTGGCGTAACCCAAACGTTTGCGCAACGCCTCCGCCAATTGCTCCTCGACCAGGCCGATATCCACCGGCCCTTCGACATGCTCGCTGAGCTGGGTCATGCGCAGACCTGCGTAACCACAGGGGTTGATCCGCAGGAACGGCTCCAGATCCATATCCAGATTCAGTGCCAGACCGTGGAAGGAGCAACCACGCCGTACCCGCAGCCCCAGCGACGCAATCTTGTCACCCGCCACGTAGACACCGGGGGCGTCCGCGCGCGGCGCCGCGTCAACGCCGTAGAGCGCCAGCACGTCCACGAGACTCTGTTCCATGGCGGTCACCAGATCGCGCACACCCAGGTTCTTGCGACGCAGATCCAGCATCAGATAGCCAACCAGCTGACCCGGACCGTGATAAGTCACCTGCCCCCCGCGCTCGGCCTGAATGACCGGAATGTCGCCAGGTGCCAGCACATGCTCTGCCTTGCCCGCCTGCCCCTGAGTAAACACCCGGGGGTGCTGCAGCAACCAGATTTCATCGGGGGTATCGGGGCCACGCTCCTCGGTGAGACGACGCATGGCCTCCAGGGTGGGCTGGTAATCCACCAGCCCGAGATGGCGAATCACCAGCTCCGCGGGACCTTCCATCAAAGCACCATATGCACGCGGCCAGTCGCCTTGAGGTCGCGGTGCAGGGCTTCAAGCTGCTCCTGTCCGGTTGCCGTAATGACCACACGCAGGGACAGGAAGCGCCCGTTCTTGCTGTCTTTCAGCTCAATGGTGGTGGTGTCGATACCAGGCGCGTGCTTCTCCACGACCTGACAGATCACCTCGGCAAAATCATCACCGGCGGTGCCAATCACCTTGATCGGATACTGACAGGGAAACTCGATCTTGGGAGCCTGCGGCTCGGTTACGTCAGACATACTCGGCCCTCCTTACTCGAACAGGCCGTAGAAGAACAGGCGAATGCTGTCCCACAGACGACCAACGAAACCAGCCCCATCGACGGCTGTGAGTGCCACCAGAGGTGCCTTGTGAACCACCTCATCACCCAGTTTCACTTCAACTTCACCCAACACGTCGCCCACCTGAATCGGAGCAATGATCGGTTTATTCAGGGTCAGACTTGCTTCCAGTCTGTCAGACTGCCCCTTTGGCAGGGTTAGCATCAGACCGTCCTGAAGGCCGAGCTGAACTGTGTCCTGAGCGCCCTTCCAGACTCGCTCATCAGCCAGAACCTGGCCCGGCTGATAGAAGGTCTTGGTTTCGAAGAAGCGGAAGCCCCAGGTCAGCAATTTCTGGGTTTCTGCAGCCCGGGCCTGCTCGCTGCTAGTACCCATGACCACCGAGATCAGGCGCATGTCATCACGCTTGGCCGAGGCGACCAGACAGAAACCCGCTTCGTCGGTATGGCCAGTTTTCAGACCATCTACGGTGCTGTCACGCCACAGCATCAGATTACGGTTGGGCTGGCGGATATCGTTCCAGACAAACTCCTTCTCGCCATAGATGGCGTAGTGGGATTTCGGGTCATCGCGAATGATTGCCTGCGCCAGAATCGCCAGGTCACGGGCAGAAGCGTAGTGATCCTCGGCCGGCCAGCCGGTGGCGTTGACGAAATGACTATTGGTCATGCCCAGACGCTGCGCCTGTGCGTTCATCAGGTCGGCGAACGCGTCCTCGCTGCCGGCAACATGCTCGGCCAGCGCGATACTCGCGTCGTTACCCGATTGAATGATGACACCGCGCAGCAGGTCGATCACCGGCACCTGGTTACCAACGCGGATGAACATTTTGGAACCACCCATGCGCCAGGCCTTCTCGCTGACCAGCACCGGATCGTTCTCACTAATCTGACCGCGCTTGATTTCCTGACTGACGATATAGCTGGTCATCATCTTGGTCAGACTGGCCGGCGGCAGCGGTGTGTCCGCGTTGTGGTCGACCAGCACGGCACCGCTGTTGGCATCAATCAGCAGGTAACTGGACGCAGCCAGCTCCGGCGCTGTTGGCACGATAGGCGCCGCCGCAGCGGGTGCATTCAACGTCGGACGAGAGGGTGTCTGCGCATTGGCCGTCAACGACAGGGTCGCGACAGAGGTAATCAGCAGGGTCGAAATCAGTTTTTTCAACATGGTGCTCACAATCAGTGGTGGGTTGCGTTTCCGCGGGTACAAAATTAGTTAGCGGTGACCAGAGCCGGAGTCCCCAGATTGGCCACGCGTAGGGTTTCCATCATCCGCCGGGCCTCGTCCTGCGTGCTCAGAGGCCCGACCCGGACCCGGTGCAGGGTACGGGAGTCAATCTGCACCGGGCTTACCCGGACATTGTTGCCGACCACCCCCATCACGCGCTGACGCAGCGCTTGGGCGGCCTGGTCGGACGAAAAGGCACCAACTTGCAGGTAGTAACCGCCCGCCTGCACGTTCTCGACCGGCTCCGCTGGCAACGCCGCCGCCACCGGCGCCTCGGCTACCGCTTCGCGGGTAACCAGATAGCTCGGATTATTCTGTTGCTGCCAGGCTACCGGGTCGATCCCCTCGACCCGCACATGGGCTGTCCCCTGATCGGCATAACCCAGTTTTTTTGCCGCCGCAAAGGACAGGTCGATGATGCGGTCCGAATAGAACGGCCCACGATCGTTGACCCGAACGATCACCTGACGGCCGTTCTCCAGATTGGTGACCTTTACGTAGGTTGGCAGCGGCAATGTCTTGTGTGCTGCCGACATGCCGTAAAGGTCATACACCTCGCCATTGGCGGTGTGCTGACCATGAAACTTGGTGCCATACCAGGACGCCGTCCCCTCTTCCCGATAGCTGCGGCCATCCTGCATCGGCTGATAGCGCTGCCCGAGCACGGTGTAGGGAGATGCCTTGTACGCACCAGTGTGCGGGGTAGGCACTGCATTCGGGATCAGCGAGACGTCCTGCATGTAACTGGGCGGGCCATCATGCAGCGGCCGGGCACCGCCAGTCTCTCCGCCGGAACCGGCGGCAGGCCCGCTCTGGGGAGTCGAAGAACAGGCCGCCAGCAGCACCAGGCCGCCAAACAGCAGATAACGCGTAGATGACAGGACAATCGGCATCATTCGGGCCTGGCCTCACGTAACAGGTCTGCGAGTTGATGTACCACCATGGCATACATGACGCTGCGATTGTAGCGGGTGATGACGTACAGGTTGTTCAGACCCACCCAGTACTGCATTCGTTCCCCGGTATCGAATTCGAACGCCATGACCTGCTCATCGTCCGCCAGCGGCGCTGCGGGTGTCCAACCCAACGCCTTCAGCTCACCGATGCTCTGGCGCGCTTCAAGGCCCTTGGGCTCGGTCAGCCCGTCCCGGAAACGCTCGCCGGTAACCTGGGCCTCAATGGCCACCTGAGCACCGTGGGTCCAGCCGTGCTGGTGGAAATAGTTGGCAACACTGCCGATGGCATCAACCGGGTTATTCCAGATATCAACCTTGCCATCATGGTCAAAATCAACCGCGTAGGCCTGATAGCTGGACGGGATGAACTGACCGAAGCCCATGGCGCCGGCATACGACCCCTTGAGCGTCAGCGGATCAATCTGCTGCTCCCGGGTCAGCACCATATAACTCATCAGTTGCTTGCGGAAAAAGTCGGCGCGCGGCGGATAGTCAAAACCCAGGGTCGCCAGCGCATCCAGTACCCGGTAAGACCCCATGTTCCGCCCGTAGAAGGTCTCCACGCCAATGATCGCCAGAATCACTTCCGGCTCGACACCGTACTCCTGCTCGGCGCGCGCCAGGGTGTCGGCGTGCTCGGCCCAGAACGCCAGACCACGCTCGATCCGCTGATCGGTAATAAAGATCGCACGGTACTCGTGCCACGGCTTGACCCGCTCGGCCGGGCGCGAAATCGCCTTGATGATGTTTTCCTGATGCACCGCCTGGTCCAGCAGGGCCTGCACGTGCTCGGCATTGAAGCCGTGCTCGCTTTGCATCTGCCGAATGAAGTCCGGCACACCTGGATGCTGCGGACCGTAGTCGGCGGCCTGCGCGCAAAGGCTGCCGACGCCGAGGGCAACCACCAGGGTAGAACGCATGAAGCGCGAAGCCACGACCGAGCCGGCGCGACGAAACAACGAAGATACCATCAAGTTTGTGCCATCCATTTCTTGTGCGTCTGGATCGACATGAGGATTCCGAAACCCAGCAGCAGGGTCACCAACGAGGTCCCCCCGTAGCTGATGAACGGCAGCGGCACCCCCACCACCGGCAGCAGACCGCTGACCATGCCGATGTTGACGAAAACATATACGAAAAAGGTCAAGGTGATGCTGCCTGCCAGCAGTTTGCAGAATGCATCCTGGGCTTGCAACGTGATCACCATGCCACGGGCGATGACCAGCAGATAGACGCCGAGCAGCAGGCAGACACCCACCATGCCGAATTCCTCGGCCAGCACCGCGATAATGAAGTCGGTATGCCCTTCTGGCAAAAAATCCAGGTGTGACTGGGTACCCTGCAGCCAGCCCTTGCCGAACACACCGCCCGAGCCAATCGCCGCCTTGGACTGGATGATGTTCCAGCCCGAACCCAAGGGATCACTCTCGGGGTTGAGGAACGTCAGCACCCGCTGCTTCTGATAGCCGTGCATGACGAAGAACCACATGCCCGCCGCTGCCGGAGCCAGCGCCAGCAGAGCGCCAATGATGTAGCGCCAGCGCAGCCCGGCCAGCAACAACGCAAAGATACCGGAGGCCGCAATCAGCAGCGAAGTCCCTAGATCCGGTTGCTTCAAGATAAGCAAGGTCGGCAGGAAGATGATAGCCAGGGTGATGACCACGTACTTGAAGCTGGGCGGCAGGTTACGCCGCCCCAGATACCAGGCCACACTCATCGGCATCACCAGCTTCATGATTTCCGACGGCTGGAAGCGGGTGACGCCGGGGATCGTCAGCCAGCGCTGGGCACCCTTGGCCTCCGTGCCGAACAGCAGCACCGCGGCCAGCAGTAACGTGCCGCCGACATAGGCAACAGGCACCCAGCGCTGCATGAAGCGGGGCTGGAACTGGGCAACCACAATCATCGCCGAGATACCCACAGCGAAGTACGCCATCTGGCGAATGACCATCGCCATGCTCTTGCCGCTGGCCGAGTACAGGACAAAGGCATCGACCGTCGCCAGCGCCAAAATCAGCAGCAGCAACCAGGGGTCAACATGGATACGCATCCAGATTGACTCGCGTCGACGCAGCCCCTGGCTGGATACCGGGATGGACTTCATTGCGCACTCTCCTGCTGTGCTGCCGGCTCACTCTGCTGCTGAGCTTCCAGACGCGGCATAACCCAGGCATCAAATACAGCCCGCACAACGGGGCCGGCTACCCGGCCTCCGCCTTCGCCGTTTTCCACCAGGGCAGCTACCGCAATCATCGGCTTTTCGGTCGGCGCGAAACCAACGAACAAGGCATGATCGCGATGCCGTTCGCGCAGCGCTGCAGAGTCGTAGCGCTCGCCCTGCGCAATGGCAACCACCTGAGCGGTACCACTCTTGCCAGCCATGTTGTAGGTCGCGCCAGCGGCGGCGGCACGCGCGGTGCCGTGGGAGGACTGCATCACGTCCTGCATGGCCTGGGTGATGAAGTTCCAGTCATCCGGATTGTGCAGTTGAATGTCCGGCGGCGTATCGGACTCATCCGGCAACACCCCCTCGGCGTCTCTGAGCAGGCGAGGTCGATGCCAGACACCGCGGCTGGCGATCAATGCCGTGGCTTGGGCCAGTTGCAGCGGCGTCGCCAGCATATAGCCCTGACCAATACCGGCAATCAAGGTCTCACCCGGATACCACGGCTGGCGATACTTGGTGCGCTTCCAGTCGCTGGACGGCATCAGGCCCGCAGCCTCTTCATACATGTCGACCGACACCCGCTGACCAATCCCGAACCGGCTCATAAAGTCGTGCATCCGATCAATGCCCAGTTTGTTGGCCAGGTCGTAGAAATAGGTATCGTTGGAACGCGCGACGGCATAGGCCATGTCGACCCAGCCATCGCCAGAGCGATTCCAGTTGCGGTATTTGTGGCTGACGTTCGGCAGTTGGTAAAAGCCGGGATCGTAGACCCGGCTGGTGCGGGTAACCACCCCGGAATCCAGTCCCGCCAGCGCCACAATTGGTTTGATGGTCGAGCCCGGCGGGTACTGCCCACGCAGGACGCGGTTAAACAACGGTTGGTCGAGCGAGTCACGCAACGCGCCGTAATCGGCGTAACTGATGCCGGTGACAAACAGGTTCGGGTCAAAGCCGGGCTTGCTGACAAAGGCCAGCACGCCACCGGTATTCGGATCAATCGCCACAACCGCACCACGGCGGTCGCCCAATGCCTCTTCCGCCACCTGTTGCAACCCGACGTCCAACTCCAGGGTCAGGTCGTTGCCGGGGATCGGGTCGGTGCGATTGAGCACGCGCAGTACCCGGCCGCGGGCATTGGTCTCGACTTCTTCATACCCTACGGTGCCGTGCAGCAGCTTTTCATAGAAACGCTCGATACCGGTCTTGCCGATGTAATGCGTGCCGGCATAGGCCACCGGGTCAATTGACTTGAGTTCCTGCTCATTGATCCGGCCAACATAGCCCAGCGCATGGGCAAAGTGATCGGCATAGGGGTAGTAGCGGACAAAGCTGGCCTGCACATCGACGCCGGGCAGGCGGAACTGGTTGACGGTAATGCGCGCGATCTGTTCTTGGGTCAGCTCGAACATCACCGGCACGGATTCGAACGGACGACGGGCCTGCGACAAGCGCCGCTCGGCCTGCGCGGTGTCCTCATCGCTCAGCTCGAGCAGGGACTTGAGCAGCTCAAAGGTCGCGGGCAGGTCTTCAACCCGGTCGCGGGTGATGGTCAGGCTAAAGCTTGGCCGGTTTTCCGCCAACACCACACCGTTGCGGTCGTAGATACGACCGCGAGTGGGCGGAATAGGCTGAACGTGAACACGGTTATTCTCTGACAGCGTCGAGTGATACTCGTACTGGGTCACCTGCAGGAAATACATCCGCGCAACCAGCGCACCAACCAGTCCGAGAATGAAGACCGCAGCCAGAATCAGGCGTCGCTGGACGATGCGAGCATCATGGTTGTGGTCTTTCAGGTGAATCGGCTTGGCCATGAATCACTTGTGATAGGGATGACGATTGAGAATGGTCCAGGCCCGGTACAACTGCTCCGCCAGCAGAATACGCACCAGCGGATGCGGCAGGGTCAGAGGCGACAGCGACCAGCGCTGATCACTGCGCGCAGCGACCTCCTCTGCCAGCCCCTCGGGGCCGCCCACCATGAGGTTTACGTTGCGCGCATCCAGCCGCCAGCCCTCAAGCTGCTCGGCCAGCGTCTCGGTAGACCAGGCGCGACCATTGACCTCCAGAGTAACGATACGTTCCCCTGGTTGTACCGCAGCCAACATCTGCTCGCCCTCGCGACGCATCAGACGGGCCACATCGGCGTTTTTACCTCGGGTGGCCAACGGAATCTCGACCAGCTCCAGCGGCAGGTCAGGCGGCATGCGCTTAGCATATTCCTGATAGCCGTCCTCGACCCAGCGTGGCATGCGTGATGCCACGCTGATCAGGCGAATGCGCAAGGTCGCTTACTCCGTTGGCTGCTGCTGCGCCCGACGCGATTCAGCGCTCTGCCAAAGGCGCTCCAGGTCGTAGAACTCACGGGTAGCCGGCTGCATGATGTGCACCACCACATCGGCCAGGTCGACCAGCACCCACTCGCCGGACTCCTTACCTTCCACACCCATCGGCTGACGACCGGCGTCCTTGGCCTTCTCCACGACATTGTCAGCCAGCGCCTTGACCTGGCGGTTGGAGCTACCGCTGGCAATGATCATGTAGTCGGTAACGCTGGTGTGTTCGCGTACATCGATTTGCACGATGTCCTTGGCCTTCAGCTCTTCGAGCGCGTCGACCACCAGCTGAACCAGTTCTTCAATCTGCATGTAGATTTTCAATCCTCAGTAGAGGGCCGATACAGCCCTTCGTTTTCAATATAGTCAAGCACCGCATCCGGCAACAAAAAGCGCGGCGACGCGCCATTGCCCACCAGCGTGCGAATATGAGTAGCCGAGATTGCCAGCGGCGTCTGCGACAGACAGATGATCTGGCCGTGACTGCGCTCGGGTTGATCGGCGCTACGTGCGGCCAGCAGGTCCTTGAGCACCTCCGGCACTTCCAGATCGTAATCCGGGCGCTGCAGTACCACCAGATTGGCCAGTTCCAGCAAATCCTGCCAGCGGTGCCAGCCTGGCAGCCCGCAAAAGGCATCCCAGCCCAGCACCATGAACAGGGCAACATCTGCCCCCAACTCAAGACGCAGCGATTCCAGCGTCTCTACCGTGTAAGAGGGCCGTTGGCGCTGTAACTCCCGATCATCCACCTGCAGGCCGCCACCCGGCCCTACCGCCAGCTCCACCATGCGCAGCCGCTGCGCGGCAGTGGCACCCGGCATATCACGATGTGGCGGTCGTGCACTGGGAATCAGCCTGAGCTCATCCAGCTGCAATTGCTCACGCACTTCGATCGCACTGCGCAAATGACCGAAGTGAACCGGATCAAAGGTACCGCCGAGCAAACCAACACGGCGCATCAGCAGTTGCTCACTGACGGATGTGGCCGTCACCGAACACCACGTACTTCTCACTGGTCAGCCCTTCGAGGCCAACCGGACCACGGGCATGAATCTTATCGGTGGAAATGCCGATCTCCGCACCCAGGCCATACTCGAAACCGTCGGCAAACCGGGTCGAAGCGTTGATCATCACCGAGCTGGAATCCACCTCGGCAATGAAACGGCGGGCCCGAGTGTAATCCTCGGAGACCATCGCATCGGTGTGCTGTGAGCTATAGGTGTTGATGTGTTCAATCGCGGCATCCATGTCGGCAACCACGCGGATCGACAGGATCGGCGCCAGATACTCGGTCGACCAATCCTCCTCGGTCGCTGCGACCACCTCCGGCAGCAGCGCACAGGTCGCCGCACAGCCGCGCAGCTCAACGCCCTTGGCCGCATAGAGCGGGGCAACACGTTTGAGGAACGGCTCGGCGACGGCCTCGTTAACCAGCAGGGTTTCCATCGCATTGCAGACACCGTAACGATGGGTCTTGGCATTGATGACGATGGCTTCGGCCTTGTCGAAATCAGCGCGGTCATCAACGTAGACGTGGCAAATGCCGTCCAGATGCTTGATCACCGGCACGCGCGCGTCTTTGCTGATGCGCTCGATCAGGCCCTTGCCGCCGCGCGGCACGATCACGTCGACGTACTCGGGCATGGTGATCAGCACACCTACGGCGGCACGATCGGTGGTTTCCACCACCTGCACCACCTCGTTGGGCAGACCCGCAGCCGCCAACCCTTCACGCAGGCACTCGGCGATGGCGCGATTGGAATGGATGGACTCGGAACCGCCACGCAGGATGCAAGCATTACCCGATTTCAGGCACAAGCTGGCGGCCTCGACGGTCACGTTCGGGCGCGACTCGTAGATAATGCCGATCACGCCGAGCGGCACGCGCATCTTGCCGACCTGAATACCAGACGGCAGGAACTTCATGTCCCGAATGGCACCAACCGGGTCGGGCAGCGCAGCAACCTGACGAAGGCCCTCAACCATCCCCGCCAGACGCGCGGGGGTCAACGCCAGCCGATCCAGCATGGCGTCATCCAGCCCGTTATCACGACCCGCTTGCAAGTCCAGCTCATTGGCGGCGACCAAACGCTCCGCCGCCGCTTCAATCGCCTCGGCGGTGGCCAGCAGGGCAGCATTCTTGACGGCGGTTGGGGTGCGGGCAATCACACGCGATGCCTTACGGGCCTTCTGCCCCAGCTCGGTCATGTATACCGCTACCTGTTCAACGCTCATGCTTTCACCTGCCACCTGTCTGACCAAATGCGGCATTATAGCGGGCTCGCCATTGGCTTGACAGCGCCGCCTGCGGTCGCAGTGCAATTCAATGTGTCATCCAACCCCTGTTACCATGAGCCCATGCCCGATACCTGCACCAGCCCTCCGTCCCCAACCCCATTGCCAGAGCGCTTCTTCCAGCGAGACGCCCGCGAACTGGCGGTTGCGTTGCTGGGCAAGGTGATTCGTCGCCGACTCGACGGACAGTGGCTGGCCGCACGCATCATCGAAACCGAGGCCTACCTGCTGGAGGAGCGCGGCAGCCACGCCTCGCTCGGCTTCACCCAGGCCAGACGCGCGCTATTCATGCCCCCCGGCACCATCTACATGTACTACGCCCGTGGCGGCGACTCGATGAACTGCAGCGCTCAGGGCGAAGGTTGCGGCGTCCTGCTCAAGTCCGGATACCCGGTGGTCGATGCCGTCAGCCCTAACAGCAGTCTTGCTCGCATGCAGCAGCTCAACCCACAGCGCAACGGCGAGCCACGAAAGCCGGAGCGCCTGTGCGCTGGGCAAACGCTGCTGTGCCGCTCGCTGGACATTCGAGTACCGGACTGGAACGCACAGGGGTTCAACGCAGACACCCTGCTGATCGAGGATGACGGCTACCACCCCGAGCAGGTGATTCAAGCCGCTCGCCTGGGTATTCCGAGCGGCCGCGACGAACACCTTCCCTACCGTTGGGTAGACGCCGCCTATGCAGCCCACTGCACGCGCAACCCTCTTGGCCGCAGCCGCCTGCCAGGGCATGACTACCACCTGCTGGAACATGGCACAGCACTGCGCTCAGTTGTCAGCGGAGTCCCCCCATGCTCGCAGGCCTGACCGACTGGCTCGCCAGCCACCAGCAATGGCTGGGGATCGCGATTTTTCTGGTCGCCCTGACCGAGTCACTGGCGGTGGCCGGCCTGGTGGTACCAGGCGTGTTCCTGCTGTTCGCCATTTCCGCGCTCGCCGCCAGCGCCGGCGTATCACTGACCGAGGCCGTTCTCTGGGCCTTCGCCGGAGCGGTCATTGGCGACCTGCTCAGCTTTGGCCTGGGCCGCTGGTTTCATCAGGATATTCGGCGCATTCCGTTGTTCCAGCGCAATCCGCAGTGGATTGACCGCGGAGAGCACTTCTTCCGCCGCTACGGCTGGCTGAGCATTGTGCTGGGGCGATTCATTGGCCCCATCCGCCCCGTCATACCGATGATCGCCGGCATGTTCGATATGCCAGCCTGGCGTTTTGTCACCATCAATGTCCTCTCAGCCCTGGCCTGGGCACCGGCCTATCTGATTCCCGGCTACACGGCTGGCCATGCAGCACACTGGGCTGTCCCCCCGCTGTTCTGGGGGCAGGCGCTGAACCTGACCGCGGGCGCGGCAATTGTGCTGGCTGGCTGCGTTTACCTGATGCGCTGGCAACGGCGCTGGAGCCCACTGGCGGCTGCCGGCCTGTGCCTGCTGGCACTGCTGGTGCTGATCCTGCAGCAGCACACACTGGATGTATTCAGCAGCACCCTGATTGACAGTCGCACGCAGCTGCAGCTGCCGGTACTGCCCACACTCGGCCAACCCCAACCGGAAGTGCTGCTGCTGATGCTGCCGGTACCATTGAGCCTGCTGCTGGCCCGGCGCTGGGGCGCCGCCGCACTGTTTGCCACAGCCATGGCAATCACGTTCGGCCTGACCCGGCTGGCGGAACTGCCCACCGCGAGCAGCATAGCCGCGCTGATCACAGCCGCGCTCGGAGTGATCATCGTATTGTGCAATCGGGGACAACCTTTCTGGGGAAGGGTCAGCTGGCTGCTATACCCCTTGCCGTTACTGGCTCTGCTGGACAGTAACCTGCTGTTCCAACAGGTTGCAGTCCCACTGGCGATGCTGAGCAGCCTGCTGTGCGCCAGCAGCGCGGTGCTGCTCGCCAGTTGGCTGGTCCAGCGCGCCAACCCGCTTCCCCCTCTGCCGGGGCTGTCACGCTTACTGGTTGCACTGTGGCCCTATCTGATCGCCGGCTGGTTACTGCTGACCGCCTGAGCTCAAGCCTGCATCTGCACCAGCCAGTCACCAATGCGATCCAGCCGCTCCAGCGGCGGCGTCAGCGCCAGCAAGCTGGTTTTCTGTTCCAGGCTTAGCGGCAACAGGTAGGCCAACTGCCAGGCCAGCGCTTGCTGACTGCCATCTACCGGCGGCAATTGCAGATTGCTCACCAGTGGGTGCTCCTGTAGCGCAGCATGTAGCGCCAACAACTCATCGTGTTCGGCTTCCAGCGGAGCATCCAGCGCCTCAGGCAACCATTGCGCCTCCGCCGTCACCAGCCCATCAGCCGCAACGTCCACCTTACCCAGCCGGGCGCGCCGATGTCCCTCGACACGGATACCCAGCAGCCCGTTGTCACGCTGCTGCCAGTCGATAATGCGCGCCTCGCAGCCTATGGCACTGAAGCGCAGATTGCTCGTTCCCACCTCTGAACCCTGCTCAAGACCGACCACGACAAAGCCCTGCTGTTGCCGAAAGCAACGGCTAACCATATCCAGGTAACGCGCCTCGAATATCTGCAAGTCCAGGTGGCAGCCCGGCATCAGTACGGTCTTGAGTGGAAAAAGCGCGATCTGCTCGCTCACGGAAATCCCCTTGTCATTCACTGCGGCGCGACATAGCCTGCAGACAGGTGGTCGAATCATTCAGCAAACCTATGAAACCATGGCTTGCATTGACCACTGCCGCCCCCCTTGTAACCATGCCTGCGAACAGACTTACCTGCGGCAGGGTAGCAACAATGCCCAGGGCGAGCACGAACACCCTCACAATAAGAGTCACGGAGAGCACGATGAAAGCCATTCCCGTTTCTGAACTTACGTCCCTGATCGGCAAGGATATGGGTCATTCTGACTGGCTGCAGATCGACCAGGAACGCGTCAACCAGTTCGCCGAATGCACTGGCGACCACCAGTTCATCCACATCGACGAAGAAAAAGCCAAGCAGACTCCGTTCGGCGGCACCATCGCCCACGGTTTCCTGTCGCTGTCGCTGCTGCCGGCGCTGTCTGAAGGCCTGATGCCGCGTCCGGAAGGCCTGAAAATGGCAGTTAACTACGGTATGGACAGCCTGCGCTTCATTCAGCCGGTTCGCGTGGGTTCACGCGTTCGCCTGCACACCACCATCCTGGATGTCACCGAAAAGAACCCGGGGCAGTGGCTGATGAAAGCCCGCAACACCCTGGAAATCGAAGGCGTCGACAAGCCCGCGTTTATCTCCGAAGGCCTGTCGCTGTACTTCGTCTGATTGGCCAGCAATCAGACCCGTCACGACCAGCAGCCGGCTGGTCGTGACTCACAGGCTACTCCCCCCAGCGCGGAATAAGCGCCTGCTCCATCCCCAACTGCCCCAAAATCCGCGCCACCACAAAATCGACCAGATCATCAATCGACTGCGGCTTGTGATAAAAGCCGGGACTGGCCGGCATGATGACCGCCCCCATCTGACTGAGCTTGAGCATGTTTTCCAGGTGAATGCTGGAAAATGGCGTCTCGCGTGGCACCAGAATCAGCTTGCGCCGCTCTTTCAACGCTACATCGGCCGCACGCTCAATCAGGTTGTTGCTGGCTCCGGTCGCAATCGCCGATAACGTACCGGTCGAACAGGGGCACACCACCATCGCCGCTGGCGCACCGCTACCCGAAGCCACCGGCGCCATCCAGTCCTGCTTGCCGTAAACCCGGATCTGCCCTTCTGCCGCCTTGAACTGCTCGATCAAATACTGCTCCAGCGCCTGCGGCTTGGGTGGCAGCTGCCATTCGGTTTCCGTCGCCACGACCAGTTGCGCCGCCTGCGAAATCAGGAAGGAAACCTCTACCCCCGCCTCGACCAGGCAACCAAGCAGCCGCATCGCGTATTGGACGCCGGACGCACCGGTCACTGCCAGCGTAACCCGCTCAGCCATGACGCGCCTCCAGGGCCTCAATCAGGCGCTGATGAATACCGCCAAAGCCGCCGTTGCTCATCACCACCACACGTGTTTGCGGCGTCGCCGCCGCCACGACCTGTTCGACAATCGCATCCAGGTCACTGGCTACCTGCGCCGGTACTGGGCTGTCGGCCACCACACTATCAAGCGACCAATCCAGCCCCGCCGGCTGATACCAGAACACCTGCGAGGCATCGCACACACTGGCCGGCAACGCCGCCATGTGGCTGCCCAGGCGCATGGTGTTGGAGCGCGGCTCAATTACCGCAATCAACGGCGCGTCACCGATCTGCGCGCGCAAGCCGGCCAGCGTGGTAGCAATCGCCGTTGGGTGATGGGCAAAGTCATCGTAGACGCTGATGCCATTGATCTCGGCCAGCTTCTCCATGCGCCGCTTGGCATTGCGGAACCCGCCAAGCGAGGCAATGCCCTGCGCTGGCGTCACGCCGACATGGCGTGCGGCCGCAAGCGCCGACAGCGCATTGGCGACGCTGTGCTGGCCGGTCTGCTGCCACTCGGCGACGCCCTGCAGCTCGCCGTCGAGCCAGACCTCAAAGCGCGAGCCGTCGTCACTGAGCAGCCGTGCCTGCCAGTTGCCGCCCTCACCCGTGGTCTGGCACGGCGTCCAGCAACCCATTCTGATGACGCGCTGCAGCGCCTCATCCTGCTCCGGATGAATGATCAACCCGGAAGCCGGCACGGTTCTCACCAAATGGTGGAACTGCCGTTCAATGGCAGCCAGATCGGGGAAGATATCGGCATGGTCAAACTCAAGGTTGTTCAGCACTGCGGTGCGCGGGCGGTAATGGACAAACTTGGAGCGCTTGTCGAAGAAAGCACTGTCGTACTCATCTGCCTCGACGACGAAGAACGGCGTACCACCCAGGCGCGCGGAAATGCCGAAATTTTGCGGCACACCGCCGATGAGAAAACCGGGCGACATGCCAGCGTCTTCCAGCAACCAGGCCAGCAAGCTGGAAGTCGATGTTTTGCCGTGGGTACCGGCCACCGCCAACACCCAGCGATCCTGCAGGACATGACGCGCCAGCCATTCCGGGCCGGACATATAGGGCATGCCCTGATCAAGCATGTACTCCACCGCCGGGTTGCCGCGGGCCATGGCGTTGCCGACGATCACCAGATCCGGCGCCGGCTGCAGGTGTTCAGGATGGTAGCCCTCCTGCAAGGCAATACCCTGCTCGCTCAGCTGGGTGCTCATTGGCGGGTAGACGTTGGCATCTGAACCACTGACCTGATGACCAAGCTCACGCGCCAGCAGCGCCAGCGAGCCCATAAACGTACCGCAGATGCCAAGAATGTGCAGGTGCATGTCGGGTCCTTTGTGCCTCTCATATAGGTAAAGCCCGCCACAGTGGCAGGCAATCTGATCCGGTCGGGGCGCAAGCAGGCAGGGCTGCGCCGCACACCGAGCGATACTAGCATGCTAGGCCGCACCGCCTGCCATGCAGGCGAGCAGGTAACAGCCAACCAGCCTGCCGACATTCCTCCGCGCCAGTTTGCCGAGCGACCGGCATTGACTCCGTCAATCGACGCCACTTTGATCCCGCCTTGGGACGGTAGTTCGCCAGACCATCAAGGTTATTGCCGGCGGTTTTGAGCCAAAACCAAAGAGCTTCTGCTCTGCGATGAATCACCACATCGCTGTAAGCCTTTAAGCGACAGACGGTCACCAAAAACGGTCGTTAGTTAACATCTCACGCCCATACTGAAAGCAAAACCACGATGCCAAAGGCGTCTGACGGTATTTTTTGGCCGCGCGATTGCAGATTCAAAAGCGCTGGTGCAGGATGCATGTAATGACCACCCAAAACCTGCCAGCCATTTCATGACCATGATTGGGGTAATCGTATGCGCATAGTTCAGGCCGATGTTGACCATCTCGATGAAGTCACACCGCTGTTCATCAAGTACCGGGAGTTCTACGGCCAACCGCCGCTGCCTGAGGCTTCGCGCCGCTTCCTCGAGGCGCGCCTGGTGCACGAGCAGGCAATCATTCTGGTTGCAGAGGATGATGACAGCGGCAAAGCCCTCGGCTTCTGCCAATTCATTCCCAGCTTCTCCGCACTGACGCTGGCTGCCAGCTGGGTACTCAAAGGCATCTACGTGACCGAAGAGGCGCGTCGCCAGCTCGTGGCCGACAAGCTGATCAATCATGCCAAGACCATGGCGCGCGAAGTTGGGGTCAAGCGCATGACCGTGATGACCGGGGAAGAGAACATGGCGGCGCAGAGTCTGTATCGCTCGCTGGGCTTCTCCAACGACCACGACTTCATGTACTTCGCACTGAAACTTTGACGCCGTGCGCCGCCCCGACGCCTTTTGACCGGGAACCGGGACGGCGCATTCGTTTTGCCTTCAAAAACGTTCCAGACCGGCATGAATCGGCAATACCGAACTACGACCAAGGTTCACCCCGTTTTTGCTTGGTATCAGCCGGCTGATGCGCCTATAATGCCGGCCAGTTTTCAACTATGGCCCCTCAGGTAACCCATGAGCTACGACAAGATCCCCGCCGGCAAAGACATTCCCAACGACATCTACGTCGCTATCGAAATCCCAGCCAACCACGCGCCGATCAAGTACGAGATCGACAAGGACAGCAGCACGCTGTTTGTTGACCGCTTCATGGCGACCCCGATGTTCTACCCGGCCAACTACGGCTACATCCCGAACACCCTGGCAGACGACGGCGACCCGCTGGACGTTCTGGTTGTTACCCCGCATCCGGTCGTTCCGGGCGCGGTCATCCGCGCACGCCCGGTTGGCGTACTGCACATGACCGACGATGGCGGCGGAGATGCCAAGCTGATTGCTGTTCCGCACGACAAGCTGAGCGTGCTGTACCGCGACATCAAGGAATACACCGACCTGCCGGAGCTGCTGATCCAGCAAATCCAGCACTTCTTCGAGAACTACAAGGATCTCGAACCTGGCAAGTGGGTCAAGATCGACCGCTGGGGCGGCGCTGAAGAAGCCCGTGCGGAAATCGTTAAGGCTGTAAACGCTTACCAAAAATAAGCGTTTCGCCTCGCTAAAAAGCCGGCCACAAGCTGGCTTTTTTTATGCCCGCACGGCAGAGTCCGACCATGACCGATCGCTACTTCGACCATCTGGGCGCCCGTTTCGCCCAACGCATCTACGACAGCCCCAAAGGCTCTATCCGCCTGGCCGTGCTGCAGCGCGACCTGCAGCAATGGCTGCCGGCACTGCTGCAGCGAGAGTCGCCGCTGCGCATTCTCGACGTTGGCGCTGGGTTGGGCCAGATCAGCGGCTGGCTGGCGGGCCTCGGCCACCAACTCACCGTCGCAGAGCCTTCCGCAGCCATGCTGGAGGTCGCCCGCGAGCGCATCACCGCCGACCAACCCAGCGTGCCAGTGCGCTTCATGCAGGCACCGCTGCAGGAACTCGCCGCGCAAGGTGAGCAATACGATCTGGTGGTCTGTCATGCGGTATTGGAATGGCTGGCCGATCCTGCGCAAGCGCTGCAGCAACTGGCCTCCCTTCTGCAGCCGGAGGGAGCCCTTTCACTGGCGTTCTACAACCGCGACGCACTGATCTACAAGAATCTGGTCAAGGGGCAGTTCAAAAAACTGCGCAAGAAACCGTTGTCCGGGCAAGGCACCAGCGGGCTAACGCCACAGCAGCCGATTGACCCACGCGCCGCCACGCAATGGGTCGCGGCAGCAGGCCTGGAGTGCCTGACAACGAGTGGTGTACGGGTGTTTTATGACTACATGCCGGAGCCTTTCAGCAGCAACAGCAGCCTTGATGACCTGATCGAATACGAGCTGCGGTACAGCCAGCACCCGGCGTACCAGCACCTTGGCCGGTACCTGCACTGGTGGCTGCGACCGGCAGTACCGCGCTAGCCGCGTTCAACCCGGTTACGCCCTTCCCGCTTGGCGACATAGAGCGCGGCATCGGCGCGTTCTATCAGATTCTGGCCGCCCCGCACCACGTCCTGCGCCTCCGCCAGCGCGGTACCCAGGCTTATGGTCACGTTCAGCGGCCCATCGTCCAAATCGAACGGATGGCGACAGAAACAGTCTCGCATGCGCTCGGCGATGATATCGAGCTCACCCTGACTCTGCACCAGCGCCAGCACCGCCAGCTCCTCACCACCCAGCCGCAAAGCCAGATCATGCGGTCGAATTGCCGCCGCCATGCGCTGACCGGACTGGATCAGTACCTGGTCACCACCAGCGTGCCCGCGCTCGTCGTTAATCCGCTTGAAGTGATCAAGATCGCCGTAAATGAAGGCAACTTTCAGCCCCTCGCGCTCGGCCCGGCTGAGCAAAGCCGGCAACATGGCATGCAGCGCCTGCCGATTCCACAGCTGGGTCAGCGGATCAATCAGCGCCCGGCGCTCTGCCTGTCCCAGCGCGTCCTGCAACCAGGCGGCATCCATGCGCAGCTGATGCGCGACAAACAACGCCTCGAAAAGCTCGCGAAAATCGCTTAGTGCTTCCCGCTCGACGCCGGTCAGCTCACGGGGTACAGGATCGTGCACACAAAACGATCCGATCCTGCTGCCATCGGGCGCATGCAGTGCGATACCGGCATAAAAACGAATATGGGGGTGACCGGTAACGGCCGGGTTGTCGACAAAGCGCTCATCCACCAGCGCATCCTGCACGTAGAGGATGTCTTCAGACAAAATGGTGTGGCCGCAGAATGATATGTTGCGAGGCCCCTCAAGACTGGTGGTGCCGATACGCGCTTTGAACCACTGACGATCAGTGTCAATCAGGCTCACCAGCGCGCTACCCACGCCAAACAGGCGCTGAGCGATGCGCAGCAGCGCATCAATGTGCGGATCAGGTGGCGTATCCAGCAGTTTCATGGACCTGAGAGCAGCCAAGCGCTGCTCTTCACCCGCCGGAATTGGCGCTTCGATCATTGCTCTTCTCCCATTCCTGCACCGGGTGTCTATCCCCTGCCTCGCGACTAACCTGCAGGCATCCAGCGGTCCGTGCGCCAGAGCCAGACAAACCAGCCACCCAAAAACAGCGAGCGTAACGCCATAAACGTCAAAAAACCAAACCAGACAAAGTGGTTGCCTTGCCCTTGCAACGCCCAGGCCAGCGGCAGATAACAGGCTAGCGCGAGCAACATGGTATTGCGCATTGCCAGCGCCCGCGACGCCCCGATGAAAAGTCCGTCGAGCAGGTAGCTCCAGACCGTCAGCAGTGGCATGACCGCGACCCAAATCAGGTACTGTTGGGCTTGCGCCCTGACGTCCGGCAAGTCCGTCAGCAACCGGATCAGCAGGCCACCACCGAACGCAAACGCTACGACAAAAACCAGGCTAAGCAGCAGCGACCAGACAGTGGTGATCACCAGCACCCGAACCAGCGTGCGCTTGTCCCGCTTGCCCAGCGCGTGACCTCCCAGCGCCTCAAGGGCATGCGCCAGCCCATCGAGCGCGTGGGAGGTAATAAGCAGGAAGTTCAGCAGCACCGCGTTGGCCGCTACCACGTCGTCCCCCAACTGCGCGCCCTGCACAACCAGAAGATAAAAAACCAACTGCAGGGCCAGAGTACGAATCAGAATATCGCGATTGACCCGCAACAGCGGTGCTGCCCCCTTGAGCCGCAGCGCCCGCGCCCAGTCAAACACCCCTGGATACTGACGCAGCGTCGGTCGCAGCAGCGCCAGACCAAGCAGCAGTCCCAGCAGGTCCCCGCATACGCTGGCCCAGGCAGCGCCTTCTACGCCCATTTTCAGCCCGACCACCAGCAACAGGTCCAACAACATGTTGGTCAGGTTCACGGTAAGCAGCATGGCAAACGGCACTCGACTGTTCTGGGCACCGATAAACCATCCGATCAGTACAAAGTTGGCCAGCGCAGCTGGCAGGCTGAACAGACGAATCTGGAAATAGGCTCGGGCTTGCTCCAGCAGTGATTCACTGCTTTGCAGGTAGTGCAGACCCAAATTCAACAAGGGCATTTGAAACAACCAGACCAGCAGACTGATCAACACCGCCAGCCAGATCGCCTGCAACAGAATACGTCGCAGCGCGTTGCCGTCACCGCTGCCACAGGCCTGCGCCGCGAACCCGGTTGTTCCCATGCGCAGAAACCCGGTCGCCCAGAGTACAAAGGTAAACAGAGTGCTACCGACAGCAACAGCGCCGAGATGATAGGCCGCGTCGAGATGGCCAATAACCGCAGTATCGACCAGCCCCACTAGCGGGACACTGATATTGGAGAGAATCAACGGCAGCGCAATGTGCCAGACCCGGCGTTGCGCGTTCCGATCACGCCAGTGAGTCAGCAACGGCTGACGCAGACTCACTGTCAGCCTCCCGAACGCTTCACCTTGAAACCTTCAGCGACCAGCAGCTCACAGACCTGATCAGCCTTGTCGCCCTGAATTTCGATGATGCCATCCTTGACCGCGCCACCACAGCCGCAGCGATTCTTCAGCCGCTTGGCCAGCGCCTTGAGATCATCGGCCTTAAGCAGCACACCGGTTACCGTGGTCACGGTCTTGCCACCACGGCCCTTGGTTTCCCGACGCACCCGGGCGATTCCATCACCCTCGGGAATCGCCTGTTCAGCACAGCGGCATTGCGCCACTGGCTGCTCGCAATCCGGGCACAGCCGTCCGGAATCGGTCGAATACACCAGGCCGCCGAGGGCCTGCAAACCGTTTTTTTTCATGCCTGAATATCCAGTTAAAACTGCCGCAACAGCCGTACCAGAGCTTCCTGAGAGTCAGGCGCATATTGCTCGCCCGGACGCTGCCAGTCGCTACGCGGATCAACCCAGCGCACCGCCTGCACCTCCTCCGGCTGCAACGTCAGGGGCCCATCCCAGCAGCAGCTGAACACGCCAGCCCAGAGCTGGCTCTCGGCTGAGTTGAAGAAAAAGCGAAAATGTTCGGTCAGTGGAGCGCCCACAACGCCCAGCTCTTCAGCAAGCTCACGCTCGGCGCCCAGCAAATAGCTTTCGCCGGCGGCCACCACACCACCAGCCGCAACATCCCAGAAGGATGGATACAGACGCTTGTGCGCTGTGCGCTGATGCACACACAACTCGCCACGAGAATTGAAGACAAAAATGAAAGTGCAGCGGGTAATCAGTCCCTGAGACTGGGCATCGGCGCGCGACACGACGCCCAGCTCACGATCCTGTTCATCGACATGGATGACCTGCTCTGCACCCGAGGCCTGAAGATAGGCCGCGACTTGACGCTCATCCACGTATCAGCCCTGCTCCAGCAAGCGGCCAAGTTCGATCATCCCGGCATTGGCGCGAGACAGATAGTTCGCCATTACCAGTGAGTGGTTGGCCAGCACGCCGAACCCATCGCCATTGAGCACCATCGGGCTCCACAGGGTCTGCTGGGTTGCTTCCAGCTCACGAATGATCTGCTGCAGGCTTACCAGCGCGTTCTTCTTCTCCAGCACATCGCCAAAATCGTGCTCAACAGCACGCAGCAGTTGCACCAGTGCCCAGGAGGTACCGCGTGCCTCGTAGAACACATTGTCAATTTCCAGCCAGGGCGTGGTCTCACCAACCTTGCCACCAGTGGTCAACGGCGCGCGCCCGACACTGGCAGACAGGCGCTGGGACAACGAGCCAAGACGGGTACTGACATCGCTCACCCAACTGGAGAGATTGTCGGCACGGGAGTAAAAGTCAGCATCACCGCTCTGTAGCCGCACGATATAGCTGTCGAGGGCTCGAATGCCGTCCCGGTATTCGCTTTCACTGGCCGGCATGGCCCAGCTGTTGTTGTCGAAGTGCAAGCGCGGCTCGGCTTTCACCAGATCCCGATCTTCGGTCGACTGGGACTGGGACCGGGCCATATCTCGGCGCAGAGCGCGGGTCATGTCACGGGCCTGAACCAGCACGCCGTACTCCCAGCGCGGCATATTATCGAGCCATACACCCGGCGGCATGATGTCGTTGCTAAGGTATCCGCCAGGTTTGTCCAACAAGGTTTCAACGATCCCACGCAGGGTGCGGGCGGTGTATTCACCGCTGACCATCTCCGGGGTCGGTGGACCGGCAACCGGCTCCAAATCCGGCTCGCTGCTCCAGTACCAGCCAACCAGCAGACAGATGAATAACCAAATCAGCACCACAGCGAGAAGGACGCTGCCAATCAGCGAGCTGTTTCTGTCCCCATCCGCACCGGCGGTCCGCTTGCCAAATTTCATATTCTGACTCCTGTGGCTGTTCTGCGCCTCAGCATATCACGGCTGTCTGAATGTGCCGCCACCATTGAGGAAAACGGCAGCGGCCTGCCATGGCCATCACAGGGCCAGCATTCATCAAGCTGTCACAGAACTGACATTATTATCCAGGCAGTCCATTATCGTCCGGGGCACTGCCATGCGCTTGAAATCCCTCACCCTGATCAACACCGTTCTACTGGCCGCCGCAGGGGTCACGCTGGGTGCCAGTCTCTGGTGGTCGCAACAGGCGCTAAAAGCCCCCTACGCATTGATGGATGCCTACCTCAATATCGTTGGCCAGACCCAATCGCTGCAGCAGAATACCGAGGCCTACCGCCTGCACGGCGACGCATTGCGGCTGCAGCAAGCGCAGCACGCAGCGACGGCGCTGCAGGAAAGCCTGCAGCAATTTCCAGCTGATATCCGTCAGCCACTGGAGGCGCCACTGGCCACCTTTGCCGAATTCATGCAGACCGATCTGCTGGCCGTCGGCAAGCTGGCGGGCGACCCACAGGCACTGTTGATTCAAGCCGAGCGCGAAGTCCTCGCAGAACTCAACCATCTCGCCGAATACGCCCGAAATGGCCAGCAACAGGGCGCAACGGCAGCAGCCGACTATGTCCGTCTGATAGACGACCTGCAGGCCAACCTGTTTCGTGTCAGCATCGCCCGCGCGCGCCTGTTCAGCCAGAACGATCCGGCTCTGCTGGAGAACCTGCAGCGCTTGATCCGCAGCACCCGGACCACTGCAAATGAGCTCGATGCCCTGCCGCTGCTGGGCGTGGTTGAAGAGCAGGACAACAGCAACGACCCCTTTGCCTCACTGCTGGGCGTCAACACCGGCAACAAATCCGCAGCCAGTGACCCTGGCGCTGACTACAAGCGCACCCTGCAATCGCTGCTGAGCCGCTACCCGGCAGAGCTGGAGCGCACCAGCGCGCTGATCGCCGAACGGGCCAAGCTGCAGCAGATTACCGGCGAGCGCATTGCCAGTCTGCTGGCTGGTACCGAGCAGATGCGCCCGGCGCTGACCGCAGCGCGCGATAACGTCACCACGCAAGTGCGCAACGTACAACTGGCAATCATCGCCATGATCATTTTGATCGCGGTGCTGATCGAGCGCATGCAGCGTTCGCTCGCTAACGGCATCAGTCAGTTTGCGCCGGCGCTTTCCACCTACGCCAGCGGTGATTTCACCCAACCGGTATCCTCCCGGAGCCGGGTACAGGAACTGAAGCAACTCGAACACTCGGCCAACCAGCTGCGCCAGTACCTGATCGAACTGGTGACCACCATCAACCAACAGGCAGAAGCCCTCAGCGGTACCAGCAACGACCTGGAACAGCTGTCCGCCGACACCCACGATCGCGCCGCTCAGCAGCAACGCGACACCCAATCGATTAATCAGGATATTGGTGGCATGGATGAAGCCATTCGTCTGGTGGCAACCAACGCCGGCGAAAGCGCCGAGCTGGCAAGGGTGGCCAATCGCGAGGTGCGCGACGGTCAGCAGGTCATCGGCGGCACCATTGCCCAGATGCAGCAATTAGTGGTGGAAGTGCAGAATAGCTCCCGCACCATTGATCGCATGGTCACCGAGTCCGATACCATCGGCAGTGTGCTGGAAGTCATTCAGGGCGTTGCCGAGCAAACCAATCTGCTGGCCCTCAACGCGGCCATCGAGGCTGCACGCGCTGGTGAAGCCGGCCGCGGTTTTGCAGTGGTTGCCGACGAGGTGCGCCAACTGGCCCAGCGCACAGCCGGCTCCACCCAGGAAATCCGCCAGTTGATCGAACGCCTGCAACAGGTTGCGCGCCAGTCGGCGGGGCAGATGGAAGAACAGGTCAAGCAAGCGCGCAATACCGCCGAACAAGGTCAGCTGGCGGACGCCGCCTTGGGCCGCATCGTCAATGCCATCGAACGCATCACCGAACTGGCCGAACACATCGCCACACACACCGACGCGCAATCCGACCGGGTCCGCACCATTCGCGAAAACAGCCAGCAGATCAATCATCTGAGTGAGGCCAACCTTGGTATGGTCGCCCACACCCGCGAGCACACCCGGCAGATCAGCCAGCGCAGCCGTGCCCTGCTGTCAGCGGTCTCCGCCTTCCGAATCTGAACCGCTGAGCCATTCAGCAACAATTGTGGCACTGCGCCTCAGGGCCAGTGCCTTTCACCAGCCAGCGTCAGCCTTTATGATGACCGTCCACTTTCCGCTCGGTTATCCCATGCGCGCGTTTCGTTTTTGCCTGATGCTGCTGCTCCTGCTAAGCGCCAGCGTCCACGCCCAATTCGCTGGTAACGGCTCGCTGACCGGCCTGATCCAGAGTGGCAGCAGCCAAAGCACCTTTCTGCCGGTTCATCAGGCTTTTCGCCCCGACATCCTCGACGCCAACGCTCAACAGGTCACCGTGATCTTTGACATCGCGCCCGGCTACTACCTGTATCGCCATCGCCTGCACCTGAGCAACCCGGACAGTCCCGACGAGGACCTGCAGATCGCGCTACCGGAAGGCAAGCACAAGACCGACGAGTACTTTGGTGACGTCGAGGTCTATTACGACCAATTGCAGATTCAGCTCGATACCAACCAATTGAGCGCCGGACAAACCCAGCTGCGGGTCGGTTTCCAGGGCTGCGCCGATGCGGGTCTTTGCTACCCGCCAGAAACCGCCATGCTGGAGCTGCCGACACCGGCGACCGGTGGCACGCCTGCCAGCAACGACAGCCAGCCCGCAGCAGCGCCCACAGCGGCGCCGCAGCCCGCTGCGCAAGAGCATGGCCGACTGGTGACCTGGCTGCTGTTTCTGCTCGGGGGTATCGGCCTGACGTTCACCCCCTGCGTGCTGCCCATGCTGCCGATTCTGTCCAGCATGGTGCTGGGCCGCAGCCACATCAGCCGTGGCCGTGCGCTGTCACTGGCACTTGGCTACGTGCTTGGCATGGCAGTGACATTGGCTATTGTCGGGGCCCTGATCGGTAGTTTCGGCGCCGCCCTCAACCTGCAGGCGCGCCTGCAATCACCCTGGATTCTGGGCACTTTCGCGGTGTTCTTCGTGCTGTTTGCGCTGGCCATGTTCGGCCTGTTCGATCTGCGCCTGCCCGAGTTTTTGCGTGAGCCACTCGAACGCCTGAACCGCCGTGCCCACGGCGGCTCGCTGACCGGCGCAACCGCCATGGGCGCACTGTCGACGCTGGTGGTATCGCCTTGTATCTCGGCGCCTCTGGCAGGGGCACTGGTGTACATCAGCAGCACCGGGGACACCCTCGGCGGCGGCCTCAACCTTTTTGCCTTGGGGCTCGGCATGGGTGTTCCGCTGATTGTTATCACCCTGTTCGGTAAGAGCCTGCTGCCCAGCTCAGGGCCTTGGATGGAAACGGTCAAGCATCTGTTCGGCTTTGGCTTGCTGGCGGTCGCCATCTGGTTGCTCGAACGTGTATTGCCGGGCCCGGTAAGCCTCGCCTTGTGGGCAGCGCTGAGCACCGGCCTGGCTGTTCGTCTGGGCTTGATGCAGGGCGGCAACTATCTGCGCCAGACCATTGCCCTGCTGTTTGGCCTGTATGCCGCGGCCGCCCTGTTCGGTGCCCTTGCCGGCGGCGAAGACCCGCTACGACCATTACAACCACTGACCGGTGGTAGCAGCGTACAACCCGCCTCCGCGGCCTTCACCCTGATCAAGGAGCCAGCCGAACTGGAGCGTCAACTGGCAGTGGCTGCCGAACGCGGCCAGCCAGCCATCGTCGATGTCTATGCTGACTGGTGCATCAGTTGCAAGATCATGGAACGCACCATTCTTAGCCAGCCAGAGGTACAGGCACTGCTGGCCGACCACCTCCGTATCAAGCTTGACCTGACTGACAACAGCCCGGCCCAGCGCGCTTGGCTGACCCGCCACGAGCTATTTGGCCCTCCCGCTTACCTGTTTTTTGCTCGCAACGGGCAGGAACAGCGTGACCTGCGCATTCAAGGCGAAGTCTCACTGGAAGAATTCAGCAGCCTTGCAAGCCAGTCCAGACAGGAAAAGATTGCGCCATAATGCAGCCATCATGCTGACATTTGATGTCAACATTCCGCTTCTGGACAGGCCGATCTGATTACGGCAAACTGCCGGAAAAATCTTGACTGACGGGTCACTCCAAAAGAGCCTCCCGTCCCGCAACGGAATACACGGACAATGGCCAGTATCCTGGTCCTGCACGGACCCAACCTGAACCGCCTCGGCAGCCGCGAACCCGGTGTCTATGGCGCGACAACACTGGATCAGATCAACCAGCACCTGCGCGAACTGGCCAGCCAGCAGGGGCACCACCTGCTCAGCCTGCAAAGCAATGCAGAGCATGAACTGATCGAACGGATTCACGCCGCGGGTGACGAAGCCATCGACTTCATCATCATTAATCCGGCTGCTTTTACCCATACCAGCGTCGCAATACGTGACGCATTGCTCGCAGTGAGCATCCCATTCATCGAAGTTCACTTATCCAACGTGTATAAGCGCGAACCCTTCCGTCATCACTCCTACTTTTCGGACGTAGCCGAGGGAGTGATCTGCGGTCTGGGAGCCAAGGGCTACGAGCTGGCCCTGCAAGCCGCGATACACAAGATCGAACAAAACTGATTACGCAAACCTGCTCTGGAGTGCACGCATCAATGGATATTCGCAAAGTCAAAAAACTCATCGAACTTCTGGAAGAGTCCGGCATCGACGAACTGGAAATACATGAGGGCGAGGAGTCGGTTCGCATCAGCCGCCACAGCCAGCACGCACCGGTACCGCAGTATCAGGTAGCCCCTGCTCCAGCACCGGTTGCCGCCGCACCCGCTCCGGCCGCTGCTCCGGCTGCCGAACCTGCCGCACCGGCAGAGCCGAGCGGCCATCTGGTTCGCTCGCCGATGGTTGGCACCTTCTACCGCTCGCCGTCTCCGACTGCGGCCGTATTCGTTGAAGTAGGCCATACCGTCAAGGCGGGCGACGTACTGTGCATCGTCGAAGCGATGAAGATGATGAACCACATCGAAGCCGACAAGAGCGGCGTGGTCCAGGCGATTCTGGTAGACAACGGCCAGCCGGTCGAATTCGATCAACCGCTGTTCAGCATCGCCTGAGCCCGGGCCGGAGGCTTAGATGCAAAAAGTACTAGTTGCCAACCGAGGTGAAATTGCCCTGCGCGTGATCCGCGCGTGCAAGGAACTCGGTCTGAAAACCGTGGCAGTGCACTCCACTGCCGACCGCGAGCTGATGCACCTGGCCATGGCAGACGAAACCGTCTGCATCGGCCCGGCACCAGCGACCGACTCCTACCTGAATATTCCGGCGATCATCAGCGCTGCAGAAGTTACCGGCGCTGACGGTATCCACCCCGGCTACGGCTTCCTCGCCGAGCGTGCAGACTTTGCCGAGCAGGTGGAAAACTCCGGCTTTACCTTCATCGGCCCGAGCGCCAGCGTCATCCGCCTGATGGGTGACAAGGTCTCCGCGATTGCCGCCATGAAGGAAACCGGCGTACCAACCGTACCCGGCTCCGACGGCCCGCTGCCCGAAGACGAAGCAGAGTGCCTGAAGATTGCCCAGCGCGTCGGCTACCCGGTCATCATCAAGGCCGCTGGCGGCGGCGGCGGTCGTGGCATGCGCGTTGTGCATGAAGAGGCCGAGCTGATCAAGTCAATCAAGCTTACCCAGGTTGAAGCGGGTGCCGCGTTCGGCAACCCGATGGTCTACCTGGAGAAGTTTCTGACCAACCCGCGTCACGTAGAAGTGCAGGTACTGTCAGACGGCCAGGGTAACGCCGTTCATCTGGGCGACCGCGATTGCTCGCTGCAGCGCCGTCACCAGAAGATCATCGAAGAAGCCCCGGCACCGGGTATCGACGAGAAGGCGCGTGCAGAAGTTCAGGCGCGCTGCGTTCAGGCCTGTATCGACCTGGGTTACCGCGGTGCAGGTACCTTCGAGTTCCTGTATGAAAACGGCGAGTTCTATTTCATCGAAATGAACACCCGCGTACAAGTTGAGCATCCGGTTTCGGAAATGGTCACCGGCATCGACATCGTCAAGGAGCAGATCCTTGTCGCATCGGGCCAGCCGCTGAGCATTCGTCAGGAAGATGTTGTCATTCGTGGCCACGCCATCGAGTGCCGTATCAACGCTGAAGACCCGAAGACCTTCATGCCCAGCCCCGGCACGGTCACCTTCTTCCACGCTCCGGGCGGTAACGGCATTCGTGTCGACTCCCACCTGTACAGTGGTTACAAGGTTCCGCCGAACTACGACTCGCTGGTCGGCAAGCTGATCGCCTACGGCGCCACCCGTGATGAAGCGCTTGCACGCATGCGCAACGCCATCGACGAGCTGGTGGTAGACGGCATCAAGACCAACACAGCACTGCACCGTGAACTGGTACGTGACCCCGGCTTCTGCAAGGGCGGCGTCAATATTCACTACCTGGAGCACAAGCTGGCAGCGGAGTAACTGCAAGCTGCAAGCTGCAAGCTGCAAGCTGCAAGCTGCAAGCTCACAGCGTATTATCTGCACCATTCGGGGGAGCGAATTATCGCTCCCCTTCTTTTTCTGCTGATCTTGCAGCTTGAAGCTTGCCGCTTAAAGCTGCTCCAAAGGAGCCCCCCTATGTCCTGGCTGCAACTGCGTCTTGCCATCACCCCTGAGCAGGCCCCCACGCTGGAAGATCAGTTACTGGAACTCGGCGCTGTATCCGTCACGTTCATGGACGCCGAAGACCAACCCATTTTCGAGCCAGACCTTGGCACCACCCCGCTTTGGTCAAACACCCACCTGCTGGCCCTGTTCGAAGCGGACACCGACCCCGATGCCCTGCTCCAGCACCTGCGTCTGCTGTGCCAAGCCACGCTGCCGCCGCACGAGCTGGAGAAGATTGAGGACCAGGACTGGGAGCGCAGCTGGATGGACAACTTCCACCCCATGCGGTTCGGTGAACGCCTGTGGATCGTCCCTAGCTGGCACGCGGCACCGGAGCCCAACGCAGTCAACCTGTTGCTGGACCCCGGTCTGGCGTTCGGTACCGGCACCCACCCGACCACCGCACTCTGCCTGCAATGGCTGGATGCACAGCAACTGCAAGGCAAGACACTGATCGACTTCGGTTGCGGCTCCGGCATCCTCGCTATCGCCGGTCTGCTGCTGGGGGCAGAACACGCGGTCGGCACCGATATCGACATCCAGGCGCTGGAAGCCTCGCGCGACAACGCCCGACGTAACCAGATTGCCGACGAGCGATTTGATCTCTACCTGCCCGAACAGATGCCGGACGCACCGGCCGATGTACTGGTGGCGAATATCCTCGCCGGCCCGCTGGTCAGCCTGGCACCACGCCTGGCCAGCCTGGTCAAACCCGGTGGATTGCTGGCCCTGTCCGGCATCCTCGCGGAACAGACTGACGAGATACTTGAGGCCTACAACAATGACTTCGAGCTCGATCCGGTTGCCAATCAGGACGGCTGGATTCGGGTCAGCGGTCGGCGGCGGTGACAGCTCACCCCTGATCCGGGCAGAATACGCAATCGCACGACTAATCACCGCAACAGGACAGCCGGCCACCCATGAGTGAACTGCAGGTCACCCAGTGCCCATTCTGCAAGACGCACTTCCGCCTAACTCATGAGCAGCTGCATGCTGCCGGTGGTAACGTTCGCTGCGGTGCCTGCCTGAAGGTCTTCAACGCCCTGCCGCAAGCTCCCGCTCCGAGCAAGCCGGAGCAGCCAACGCCACCAAAGCGCTCGCCGGTCAATCAGGACACCCTGCTAATCCACGACGATCTGGAGCTGGATGACCTTGACCTCGAAGCGCTTGGGCTTGACGAATCGATACTGGATGAAATCAACCCGCGCCCCCAGGGTAGTCCCCCGCCAGGCGCGGATACCGATCTGGACACCAGTGACGAGCCGACTTCACTGGCCGAGACGGTCAGCACCGAGCTGTTCGCCGAGTCAGGCCTGAGCGCCCTGGACGACGAAGACCTCGATCTGGACGAGTCTTTCCGCGCCGCCCCGGCGGCCCGCGAGTTCACCCAAGCGCAGAATGCCCAGTCCCAACCAGCGCCGGCGGCCTCAGAACAACCGGAAGTGGAGCCAGAGCAGCCGCATCAGCCCTTCGCTCCGCATGCACGTTTGCTGCCCCTGCAGGATGACGACATCGACCATCCACTGATGCAGCGCGACCTACGCCGCGAGCCGAGCCTCGGCACCTCGACCACCTCTGCGGAGGACGACGAGCAGACAGATGTGCTCGAACCGGGGTTCGCCGAGAACATCCGACTGCCGGACCTGGAAGACGAGCCCCTGCACTTCGAGGCGCCGCTGAGCCGTCGTCGGGCACGGCACAACTGGCTGTGGGGGCTACTCTGCGTGCTCGCACTCGCAGGCCTGGCGGCTCAGGCCACCTACTACAACCTCGAAGCCTGGTCGCGCGACGACCGCCTGCGCCCCGCGTTGGAGAACGTGTGTCTGATAGCTGGCTGCCACCTGCCGACGCGGGTCGATATCAGCCAGATTCGCAGCAGCAATTTGCTGGTACGACCGCACCCGGAATTCCCCAACACACTGGACATCAACCTGATCATCTACAACCGCGCCGACTACGATCAGCCGTTCCCGGTGATTCGCATGGCGTTCAGCGACAGCCGTGGCCGCACCGTGGCGACTCACGACTTCCGTCCGACCGAGTATCTGGCGGGCGAACTGGCTGGGCGCACTCTGATGCCATCGCAGACTCCGATCCATATCGCACTGAGCATGGTTGCACCAACCCAGCAAGCAACCAGCTACCAACTGGACTTCGTCGCCCCCTGAGCCTTTCGTCGGCAAGCACCGTTGCCTGTCGCACGGTGCTTTCAATTGGCCTACACTCGCTGGTCAGCTGTACAAAAAACACTCAAAACAGTCTTTAACCGGTCATGCTTTGCGGGTATTATGTGCGCCCTTTTCGCCCATCTTCACCCTGAGCCAGAGCGGACGGGACGTGGCGACCCGCTCGCCGCGCTGAAAACCGACAGTACAGGGATGGACCAGCAGTGATCAGTATCGGACCCTATCAGCTCGCCAATCGTGTGATTCTGGCCCCTATGGCCGGCGTTACCGATCAGCCCTTCCGGCAGCTATGCCGGCAACTGGGTGCCGGCTTGGTAGTCTCCGAAATGGTGACCAGCGACACCCGCCTGTGGAACAGCCGTAAATCACGCCTGCGTCTGATCCACGATGGCGAGCCGGAGCCCCGCTCGGTACAGATCGCTGGCGGCGACCCCGAGATGATGGCCGAAGCCGCCCGGATGAACGCGGCACTCGGCGCCCAAATCATCGACATCAACATGGGTTGCCCGGCAAAGAAGGTCTGCAACAAGGCCGCCGGCTCAGCGCTGCTGCGTGACGAACCGCTGGTTGCGGCCATCTGCGAGGCCGTGGTTCAGGCCGTCGATATCCCCGTTACCCTGAAAATACGAACTGGCTGGGATCCGGAAAACCGCAACGCCCTGCGGGTAGCCCGGATTGCCGAAGACAGTGGCATTCAGGCGCTTGCCGTGCATGGCCGCACCCGCTCCGAGCTATACACCGGTCACGCCGAGTACGACACCATTGCCGCCGTCAAGCAGAGCATCAATATCCCGGTGTTCGCCAACGGCGACATCACCAGCGCCGAAAAGGCCAAGCAGGTGCTCGCACATACCGGCGCCGATGCCGTGATGATCGGCCGTGCCGCTCAGGGCCGCCCCTGGATCTTCCGTGAGATTGATCATTTCCTGCGCACCGGCGAGCAATTGGCTGCCCCTGAACTGGCCGAGCAGCAGCAGATTCTGCAAAGCCACCTGGACGCACTGCACGCATTCTACGGCGATGAGCACGGTGCACGCATTGCGCGTAAGCACGTCGGCTGGTACCTGCAGGCGCTGCCTGGTGCCACCGAGTTTCGCCGCGAATTCAACCGCATCAATGATGCGCACCAGCAACACATCGCCATCGCGCATCACTTCGCCCGTCTGCTGGAAGGAGATCTAGCAGCATGATTTACGACACCACCCTACCTGATGGAAGCCACACCGTGAGTGACAGCAGTCAACCCACCCTCCCGCCAACCGGGATCGATGACATTCGCACCCCGAGAACGCTGCGTGACAGCGTAGAAGAGGCTCTGCACAACTACTTTCAGCACCTCGAAGGCCAGGACGTCACCGACGTCTACAACATGGTGCTGTCTGAAGTCGAAGCCCCGTTGCTCGAAAGCGTGATGAACTACGTCAAAGGCAATCAGACCAGAGCCTCCGAGGTGCTGGGCCTGAACCGCGGTACGCTGCGCAAGAAACTCAAACAGTACGGATTGCTCTGAAGCTGCAAGCCAGCATTGCCTCCACTTGACGCTTGAGGCCTAGCGCCTGAAGCTGAATTTTGAACCTAGCCTGGATCCAAGATGACCGATCAAACTACCCGCCTGCCGGTACGCCGCGCACTGATCAGCGTTTCCGACAAGACTGGCATCGTCGACTTTGCCCGCGAGCTCAGCGCTCAGGGCGTTGAAATCCTCTCCACCGGCGGCACCTACAAGCTGCTCTGTGAACAGGGTATCAAGGCTGTTGAAGTAGCCGATTACACCGGCTTTCCGGAAATGATGGACGGCCGGGTCAAGACCCTGCATCCGAAAATCCACGGTGGCATTCTCGGCCGTCGCGATATCGACGGCGAGGTCATGGCGAAGCACGGCATCCAGCCGATCGATATGGTCGTGGTCAATCTCTACCCCTTCGCGGCAACCGTTGCCAAGCCCGGCTGCCCCCTGCCCGATGCCATCGAGAACATCGATATTGGCGGTCCGACCATGGTTCGCAGTGCAGCGAAGAACCACAAGGACGTTGCCATCGTGGTCAATGCCAGCGACTACAGCGACATCCTTGAAGCGCTGAAAAGCGGCGGCTTGACCTACGCTCAGCGCTTCGATCTGGCCCTCAAGGCCTTCGAGCACACCGCCGCCTACGACGGCATGATCGCCAACTACCTCGGTACTATCGAGCAGACCCGCGAGACGCTGAGCACCGAAGACCGCGCCGCCTTCCCGCGCACCTTCAACAGCCAGTTTATTAAAGTGCAGGACATGCGCTACGGCGAGAATCCGCATCAGGCTGCAGCCTTCTACAAGGAAGCAGCGCCCGCCGAAGCCAGCATCGCCACCGCAACCCAGCTGCAGGGCAAGGAGCTGTCCTACAACAATGTGGCCGACACCGACGCCGCGCTGGAATGCGTCAAGAGCTTCACCAAGCCAGCCTGCGTCATCGTCAAGCACGCCAACCCCTGCGGCGTTGCCGTGGTCCCGGAAGACGAAGGCGGCATCCGCAAAGCCTACGATCTGGCCTGGGCCACCGACAGCGAATCCGCTTTCGGAGGCATCATCGCCTTCAACCGCGAGCTGGACGGCGCCACCGCTACTGCCATCGTCGAGCGTCAGTTCGTTGAAGTCATCATCGCCCCGCGCATCAGCGCCGAAGCCCGCGCCGCGGTGGCAGCCAAGGCCAACGTTCGCCTGCTCGAGTGCGGCGAATGGGGCACCGAGCGCCACGCTGACTGGGACTACAAGCGTGTCAATGGCGGCCTGCTGGTACAGAGCCGCGACACCGGCATGATCACCGTAGATGACCTGAAGGTAGTCACCAAGCGTGCGCCAACCGAACAGGAAATCCACGATCTGGTGTTCGCCTGGAAGGTTGCCAAGTTCGTCAAATCCAATGCCATCGTCTACGCCAAAGGCCGCCAGACCATCGGTGTCGGCGCCGGCCAGATGAGCCGCGTCAACTCCGCCCGCATTGCCGCCATCAAAGCCGAGCACGCCGGCCTGCCGGTTGAAGGTGCCGTGATGGCGTCAGACGCCTTCTTCCCGTTCCGCGACGGCATCGACAACGCCGCCAAGGTGGGCATCAGCGCAGTTATCCAGCCTGGCGGGTCCATGCGCGACCAGGAAGTGATTGACGCAGCCGACGAAGCCGGCATTGCCATGGTCTTCACCGGCATGCGCCATTTCCGCCACTAATCCCTGAGCCGCAAGCCGCAAGCCGCAAGCAGAGCGCCCCACAGCGCCGCTTGCAGCTTGAAGCTTGAAGCTCTCTCCACAGGAGAGTTACATGAATGTACTGATTATCGGCAGCGGCGGGCGTGAGCACGCGCTGGCGTGGAAAGTGGCGCAGGATGAGCGCGTCGAGAAGGTATTTGTCGCCCCGGGTAACGCCGGCACAGCAATCGAGGCCAAGTGCGAAAATGTCGCGATCGACGTACTGGACCTGGACGCGTTGGTCGCCTTTGCCAAGGGCAACGTCGCCCTGACCATCGTCGGCCCCGAGGCTCCGCTGGTTGCCGGCGTCGTCGATCGCTTCCGCGAACAGGGCCTCGCCTGTTTCGGGCCAACCGCCGGTGCCGCACAACTGGAAGGCTCCAAGGCCTTCACCAAGGACTTCCTGGCGCGCCACCAGATCCCGACCGCCGAGTACCAGAACTTCACTGAGATCGAACCCGCCCTCGCCTACCTCCAAGAAAAAGGCGCGCCCATCGTGATCAAGGCGGACGGTCTGGCTGCGGGCAAGGGCGTGATCGTCGCGATGACCCTGGCCGAAGCCGAGGATGCCGTGCGCGACATGCTGGCTGGCAACGCTTTTGGTGAAGCCGGCTCGCGCGTGGTGATCGAGGAGTTTCTGGATGGCGAAGAAGCCAGCTTCATTGTCATGGTCGACGGTGAGCACGTCCTGCCGATGGCCACCAGCCAGGACCACAAACGTGTTGGCGACGGCGATACCGGCCCCAACACTGGCGGAATGGGCGCCTACTCGCCAGCCCCTGTGGTCACCGACGCGGTCCACCAACGGGTCATGGAACAGGTCATCTGGCCAACCGTGCGCGGCATGGCTGCCGAAGGCAACGTCTATACCGGCTTCCTGTACGCTGGTCTGATGATCGACGCTGAAGGCAACCCCAAGGTGATCGAGTTCAACTGCCGGTTTGGCGATCCTGAAACCCAGCCGATCATGCTGCGCCTGCAATCAAGCTTGGTTGCCCTGGTTGAAGCCGCCAATGCCGGCACACTCGATCAGGTAAGTGCTCAATGGGACCCACGCTGCAGTCTCGGTGTCGTGCTCGCTGCTGGCGGCTACCCTGGGGACTACGCCAAGGGCGACGTCATCAGCGGGCTGGACAAGGCCGTCAGCGACAGCGGTAAGGTATTCCATGCTGGCACAGCGCTGAAGGACGGTAACGTCACCACCAGCGGTGGTCGCGTGCTCTGCGCAACCGCTCTGGGTGAAACCGTCAGTGCCGCCCAGCAGGGTGCCTATGAGCTGGCCCGACAGATTAGCTGGAACGGAAGTTTCTTCCGCAGCGACATTGGCTACCGAGCCATCGCGCGGGAGACCTGACCAAGGCACGGCCGGACACTACACTGTCCGGCCGTTGCGTTTCTGCTACCCAATCGCTGCGCTATACTGGCTCTCGCGTTGTATCAACCGGACATCCAGACCAAGGACAGGACTCACTCGTGAAGCATATCGGCTCGTTGATGCTTGCCCTGATTCTGGGCATTGCTTTCACGTTTACTACCTGGATCGATACGGTGGAAAGCGGCACACCCGCTTACCGTACCTACATCGACGCCAGCGGCGACCTGTTGCTGCAGGACATCCTCTCCAACCGTTACGCCAATCGGTTTGTACCCGCCCCCTCTTCACCCTTGAGGCTGCCCGGCAATGCGGGTGCGCTCTGGGTCGAGATTAATCTCGACAACGTCGAGAACAAGCTGCTGACGCTGGAAAACCCTGCGATCGGTCTAATTGAGGTGTATCGCCTGCAGAACGGCGAAACCAGCCAGCTCTATCGCACCGGCAGCCGACTGCCACCAGCGACCAAGCCACTGCCATTCCATGGCTTTGCCTTCCCCCTTGAAGCCAGCACCAGCACTGGCGACACGCTGATCCTGCGCCTGCAGAGCGACTACCCGCTGAGTACCCGCATCGCGCTGCTTGACGTCAAGGAGGCTTCCGCACGACACAGCATGCAGCAGACCATGCAGGGCATTCTGGTCGGTCTGATGCTGGCACTGGTTCTGCACTGCATCCTGCATGGCGTGCTCGGCCGCGATCCATTCCACCTGTTGCTCGCCGTAGCCAGCCTGCTGATGTCGGTCAGCAGCCTTAGCAACCTAAGCTGGATCGCCGAGGCCATGCCTCGCTTGCACAGCCATTCGGGGGAAATCGTCCACCTCAGCGCTTACCCGCTGCTGGCACTGCTTACCTGCTCAGTGCTCGGCGGGCCGACCCAGCGCAAGTACCGTAACGCAATCTACGCAACAGCGATTGTGACGGCGATGCTGGCAGCCAGCTGCGCGGCATTCCCATCGCTGTTCCGCCTGCTGACACATACCATTCATCTCGGTCTGCCAGCAGCAATCCTGCTGCTGATCAGTTGGCTGCGCACCCGGCAGCAGCGTCTGGATATCGCCTTCACCCTTGCTACCTTTCTGTTGCTCGGCAACGGCCTTATGGAGGCGCTGGCCGAAGAGCAACTCCCGGAAGCGTACATTGCCGAGCTGTTGTTATGGAGCGCCCTGGTTGGCTACAGCTGGAGCCTCTATCTGCGCCTGCAGAACATCATCACCCGCCGCGTGCGTGACCGTCAGGACAATGCCACTGCTCGGGCAGAGCAACGCGCCAAAGCTGAGTTTCTAGCCCGGATCAGCCACGAGATCCGGACCCCGATGAACGGGGTGCTCGGCATGAGCGAACTGCTGCTCGACACTGCGTTGTCCGCCAAGCAGCGCGATTACGTGCAAACCATTCACGGCTCCGGCAACGACCTGCTCAACCTGATCAACGAAATTCTCGATATGTCGCGGCTGGAGTCGGGCCAGCTGACGCTCGAGCGGGTTCAGTTTGACCTGCACGCACTGGTCAATGACTGTCTCGATATCTACCGCGCCCGCGCCGAAGGCCAGGGCATCGAACTGATCGGCTTTGTGCACCCCGACGTACCCCGCACCATGCAGGGCGACCCCACCCGCCTGCGCCAGATACTGATGAACCTGCTGGCCAACGCACTGCACTACACCGAGCAAGGCGAAGTGCTGCTGGTTGTTGGCCTGGATCAGAAAGATGGCAGCACACTGCTGCGCTTCGCCATCCAGGATACCGGCGCAGGGATGCCGGAGGACGCGCGCAGCAGCCTGCTCAACAGCGACTTCAAGGTTACCCGTTTCCTGGATCAGTCCGATACCGACGGCAAGTTGCCACTGGTGATTACCCGCCAGTTGATCAACATGATGAAAGGACAGCTCGGTATCAAGTACGGCAGTGACCAGGGTACTACCGTCTGGTTTACCCTCCCGGCAACCAGCCTGGACGCAAGCACTGACGCCAATACCGACGGCAACAGCCTGACCGATCGTAACGTGCTGATCGTCGACGACAACGCCACCTGCCGCAAGGTACTGCAGCAACAGACCGCCGCCTGGGGCATGCGTGCCCAGTGCGCCTCGAGTGGCCGCGAGGCACTGGCCCTGCTGCGTAGCCAGGCCAATCTTGGCAACCCGTTCGAGATTATCCTGCTCGACCAGTCAATGCCCGGCATGAGTGGCGTGGAGCTGGCTGCACGCATCAAGGACGACCCGGTCATCAACAAAGAACTGCTGATCATCATGCTGACCGGTATCAATCAGGTACCCAGCCGGGTGATCGCCCGCAACGCCGGTATTCGTCGCATTCTCAGCAAACCGGTCGCCGGCTACACCCTGCGGACCACCCTGATCGACGAATGGACACAACGCAGCACCCCTGCTCTCGACAGCAGTGACCGCGACCAGCCCAGTACCGAGCAGAGCAGCGACAACTTCAGAGTACTGATCGCCGAAGACAACGCTATCTCGACCAAGGTGATTCTGGGAATGCTGGCGAAGCTGCAGGTGTCTGCCACAGCTGTGGAAAATGGCGCCATGGCTTTGGAAGCGGTACAGCAGCAACCGTTCGACCTGGTATTGATGGACTGTGAGATGCCGGAGATGGACGGATTTACTGCCGCCGAGCGAATTCGCCAGTGGGAACAGCGCTCGGGTAGCCAGCCGGTGCCAATCATCGCCCTAACCGCCCACATTCTTCCCGAGCACCGCGAACGGGCGCGCAAGGCAGGAATGAACGGCCATATGGCCAAGCCGGTTGAGCTGAGCCAACTACGCGAACAACTGCAGCACTGGCGTGAGCAAAAGGCCGAAAGTGACCTTAGCCTGCTCTGAGGGCGGTGTCCCTAACAGACCGCCGCTGCGGCATAGTCAGCCCACCACCGCATCCAGACTTCACTCAGCATGACGACGCCCTCCGTGTAGGGGCAGCGACTTACCGCGCTGCCTGCTATTCACTGTAGGCGTAAGCGCACGCAACGGCCATTCGAAAACCGCTATCAGCGCAATAGAACCGTCGCGTTTAGCCCCGGCGGGCCGGCTTGCGTTTACCCGGTTTGCCGGTGCCCTTGCCGGCACCGGTATCACGCGGTGGCAGCCCAGTATGCTGGGTAAGTACGCGCCCTGCCTTTTTGCTGCCAGCCGGTGTTGAGTTTTTGCGTCGAGCGCTCTGGTAACCGGACATTGCCGGCTGGAATGCCGGAATCAACTGGTGCTTGCCGTTGCCGATCAGATCAGCGCGCCCCATATTCGTCAGCGCTTCACGCAGCAGCGGCCAGTTGTTCGGGTCGTGGTAGCGCAGGAAAGCCTTGTGCAGCCGGCGCTGACGCTCGCCCTTGACGATGCTGACGCCGTCGCTCTTGTAGGTCACCTTGCGCAACGGGTTCTTGCCCGAGTGATACATCGCCGTCGCCGTCGCCATCGGTGAGGGGTAGAACGCCTGCACCTGATCCGCGCGGAAGCCATTGCGCTTGAGCCAAAGCGCCAGATTCATCATGTCTTCGTCGGTCGTCCCCGGGTGCGCTGCGATGAAATACGGGATCAGGTACTGCTCTTTGCCCGCCTCTTTCGAGAACTTCTCGAACATCTGCTTGAACCGATCATAAGAGCCAATGCCCGGCTTCATCATCTTGGTCAGCGGGCCTTCTTCGGTGTGCTCAGGCGCAATCTTCAGGTAGCCACCCACATGATGGGTGACCAGTTCCTTGACGTATTCCGGTGATTCCACCGCCAGGTCATAGCGCAGGCCTGAAGCGATCAAAATCTTCTTCACGCCAGGCAGGTCGCGCGCCTTGCGGTACAACGAGATCAGTGATGAGTGGTCGGTATTGAGGTTCTCGCAGATGCCCGGGAAGACACAGGAGGGCTTGCGGCACGCCGCTTCGATCTCTGGGCTCTTGCAGGCAATGCGATACATATTGGCGGTCGGCCCACCCAGATCGGAAATAACCCCGGTAAAGCCGGGCACCCGATCACGAATTTCTTCAATCTCGCGAATGATCGAGTCGTGCGAGCGGTTCTGGATGATGCGCCCCTCGTGCTCGGTGATCGAGCAGAAGGTGCAGCCGCCAAAACAACCGCGCATGATATTGACCGAAAAGCGGATCATCTCGTACGCGGGAATACGCTGATCGCCATAAGCCGGATGCGGCACACGGGCATACGGCAGACCGAATACGTAGTCCATCTCTTCGGTGGAAAGCGGAATCGGCGGCGGGTTGAACCACACATCCCGATCGCCATGACGCTGCACCAGCGCACGGGCGTTACCCGGATTGGTTTCCAGATGCAGCACGCGGTTGGCGTGCGCATAGAGAACCGGATCGCCTTTGACCTTATCGAACGCAGGTAGACGGATCACCGTACGATCACGCTCCAGCCTGGGATGCGGCAGCAACTCCACCACCTGGACGCCGTCATCGTCGTTCTGATCCGGCCCCTTGGCTTGCTCCACAGCGCAGGCGCTGGTGTCCTGGGTGTTGATGTAGGGGTTGATGATTTTGTCGATCTTGCCGGGCCGGTCAATGCGAGTCGAGTCAAGCTCGAACCAGCCCTCAGGCGTGTCGCGGCGAACGAAGGCGGTACCGCGAATATCGGTAATGCTCTGAATCGGCTCGCCCCGACTCAGCCGGTGCGCAACCTCCACAATAGCCCGCTCAGCGTTGCCATAAAGCAGAATATCGGCCTTGGCATCGATCAGCAGCGAATGGCGAACCTTGTCCTGCCAATAGTCATAGTGGGCAATGCGACGCAACGATGCCTCGATACCTCCCAGTACCACCGGCACATCCTTGAACGCTTCACGGCAGCGCTGACTGTAAACCAGGCTGGCGCGATCCGGACGTTTGCCACCACTGCCACCGGGCGTGTAGGCATCATCGGAGCGCACCTTTCGATCAGCCGTATAGCGGTTGATCATCGAGTCCATGTTACCGGCAGCCACCCCGAAGAACAGATTTGGCTTGCCCAGTTTCATGAAATCATCCTTGCTGTGCCAGTCCGGCTGGCTGATGATTCCGACGCGATAGCCCTGCGCCTCAAGCAGGCGGCCAATAATCGCCATACCAAAAGACGGATGGTCGACATAGGCGTCGCCAGTAACAATGATCACGTCGCAGCTGTCCCAGCCGAGCAGATCCATCTCTTCCCTGCTCATTGGCAGGAAGGGGGCCGGGCCAAAACACTCGGCCCAGTAACGCGGATAGTCGAACAGTTGCTGCTTCGCAACCGGGATGCTGACCGCCATGCTTACTCCTCCCCGTAGCCGGAATAGGAACCGGGTGCGAGGTTTTCAAAACGGGTGTATTTGCCCAGAAACGCCATCCGTGCCGTACCAATGGGACCGTTACGCTGCTTGCCGATAATCAGCTCAGCCATACCCTTGTCCTGGGTATCGGGGTGATAGACCTCATCACGATAGACGAACATGATGACGTCGGCGTCCTGCTCGATCGCACCAGACTCACGCAAGTCGGAGTTGATCGGACGTTTGTTGGGCCGCTGTTCAAGTGAGCGGTTGAGCTGCGACAGGGCGATCACCGGCACGTTGAACTCTTTGGCGAGCGCCTTGAGCGAGCGGGAGATTTCGGAAATCTCGTTGGTCCGGTTCTCGGAACTGGCGCCACCGATGCGCATCAGCTGCAGGTAATCGATCATGATCATCGCCAGATCGCCGTGTTCGCGAACAATACGACGGGCACGGGTACGCATTTCCATCGGTGACAGGCCGGCAGTATCATCAATAAATAGCTTGCGGTCGTTCAGCATGTTGACGGCAGAGGTCAGCCGCGGCCAGTCCTCGTCGTCCAAACGCCCTGAGCGTACCTTGGTCTGGTCGATACGCCCCAGCGACGACAACATACGCATGATCAGTGACTCACCTGGCATCTCCAGGGAGAACACCAGCACCGCCTTGTCGCTGCGCATGACTGCGTTCTCGACCAGGTTCATCGCGAACGTGGTCTTACCCATCGACGGACGACCCGCAACGATAATCAAGTCAGCCGGCTGCAGGCCCGACGTCATGTTGTCGAGTTCGGTAAAGCCCGTTGAGAGCCCAGTGATCGAGCCCTCGCTATTAAACAGGGTATCGATACGGTCAATTGCCTTGGTCAACAGCGTGTTGACGCCCTCTGGTCCGCCGGTCTTGGGGCGGCTCTCGGCAATCGAGAAAATCTTGCGCTCGGCTTCGTCGAGCACTTCGGTGGCCTGCATCCCCTTGGGGTTGAAGGCGGTGTCGGCAATTTCCGTACTGACACTGATCAGTTGGCGCAGCGTGGAGCGCTCGCGAATGATCTGTGCATAGGCGCTGATGTTGGCTACCGAGGGCGTATTCTTGGCCAGTTGACCGAGGTAGGCGAGCCCGCCAACCTGATCGATCAACCCCTCCTTGTCGAGATCCTCTGCCAGCGTAACGACGTCGAATGGCTGGTTGCGTGACGCCAGTCGTACCAGCGCCTTAAAGATCATCCGGTGGTCGTGCCGATAGAAATCACTTTCGCTGAGCAGCTCAGCGACCCGCTCCCACGCCATGTTATCCAGCATGACGCCACCAAGCACGGCCTGCTCAGCCTCGATGGAGTGCGGCGGAACCTTCAATGCTGCGGTCTGCAGATCGAGTTCAGGGTGTTCGGTATACAGGGTTTCAGTCATGAACAGGTGCTCGAAACGGCTGGTACAGAAATGCAACACGGCGCCTGTCCGGAGACAGGCGCCGTGTGACAAGTCTAACGATAATGCCTCGGCAAATCACCCGCCGAAGGCGGGGGTTGCCAAGGCAGACCGTTATCAGCCGGCTACAACAACCAGCTTGACGGTGGCGTCAACGTCGGTGTGCAGCTGCACAACAACATCGAACTCACCGACAGTGCGCAGAGCGCCGTCGGGCAGACGAACTTCGCTCTTCTCGATGGCAACGCCAGCCGCGGTAACAGCATCAGCGATGTCGCGAGTACCGATAGAACCAAACAGCTTGCCCTCTTCGCCAGCGTTAGCAGCGATGGTAACAGTCAGTTCAGCCAGTTGAGCGGCGCGGGCGTCAGCCTCGGCCTTCTTCTCGGCAGCCAGTTTTTCCAGTTCGGCGCGGCGAGCTTCGAACGCAGCAACATTGTCAGCTGTGGCCGGAGTAGCCTTGCCGAAAGGCAGCAGGAAATTGCGAGCGTAACCAGCCTTTACAGCGACCTTGTCGCCCAGGTTACCCAGGTTCGCGATCTTTTCGAGCAGGATAACTTCCATTGCGATGACCTCTTTAATTCAACCTTGACCGTTTGAGTCATCGTTTCCACCGGGGCCAGAAACCGGCTGCAGGCGGGAACGGAAATCAAACAGACTATCAATAAACGCCAAAAACATGATCAGGGGGTACAGCACTTGCCAGACAAAAATCAGCGCGACGTACATCACGACCAACGGACCGATGCCGAGCCGCTTGATACCGACCACGCCATGTACCAGCGCCAGACCGGCAAACAACAACGGTACAGTGGCAATCGGAGCCAACATGGCCAGTGAGTCAATCTGGGGGCCGACAAACACCAGCACCACCAGCGCGATACTCATCCACGGCGCCAAACGCAAACGGTGAAACTCACTGCGAAACCCGCCAGGGTTGAACAACCGAGCCTGCCAGGCACGCGCGAGAATCAAGCACACCAGCGTCATGGCTGCATGGGTTGCCCCCATCAGGCCTGCCAGCAGCGGCACCATCAGTGCCTGCAGGCGGGCCAGTGCAGCCTCGTCCACGTCCGCGCTCAACTCAGTCAGCATTTGCGGCAATGCAGATTTAATCTGCTCTGCCACCTCTTGCAACGGGCCCTGCAGGGTAGCCAGTAGCACCATTGCAAACACCAGTCCGAGCGGCGCAGCCGCCATCGTCACCAGCGACCACTCACTACGTTGACGCAACAGCAGCGCCAATGCCGAACAGCCCAACAACACCATCAGCGGTGTGGGGTCACCCAGCAGCGCCCAGGCAACTGCAGGCAAGGAAGCCCACACCAGCACTGGAAAACCTTCCGACCACCCCCGGCGCAACAGCACAAGAGCCATTGCTACCGCGCCAAACCAGAACAGCATGGGCACTGCGATCGACAAACCCACCACGAGAGTGGCTTGTCTACGACCGCGCAAGATGAACTCAGCCAGCCCCTGCATGCCTATTCGGCTTCCTGATCAATTACTTTTGGCTACCAATTAACGACCGTGGCCGTCGGTGTAAGGCAGCAGAGCCAGGTAGCGGGCGCGCTTGATAGCGACAGCCAGCTGACGCTGGTACTTAGCCTTGGTACCGGTAATACGGCTCGGGACAATCTTGCCGGTCTCGGTAACGTAGGCCTTCAGAGTGTTGAGATCTTTGTAATCGATCTCTTTAACGCCTTCAGCGGTAAAACGGCAGAACTTTCTGCGACGGAAAAAACGTGCCATGGCAGCGTCTCCTTAATTCTGGAATGGGAACTGAAAAAACTTACTCGTCGTCACCGTTGTCATCGGTGTCATTGCTGTCAGCGTTGTCGCTGGAGTCATTGTCATCGTTGCGCTCGCGACGCTCGCGACGCTCACCACGACCACTCTCTTCAGCCTTGAGCATGTCGGACTGTTCAGTAACGGCTTCGTCACGGCGGATGACCATGTTACGAATCACGGCATCGTTGTAACGGAAGTTTTCAGTCAGCTCTTCCAGTGCTTTGGCGCTGCACTCAACATTCATCATGATGTAGTGCGCTTTGTGAACCTTGTCGATCGGGTAAGCCAGTTGACGGCGACCCCAATCTTCCAGACGGTGCAGTTTGCCGCCGTCTTCTTCGATCAGCTTGGTGTAACGCTCAACCATCGCGTTAACCTGCTCGCTCTGGTCCGGGTGAACCAGAAATACGATTTCGTAATGACGCATACAAGCTCCTTACGGGTTATAGCCAGCTGCCCAAACAGTCTGGCAAGGAGTGGAACATAGGGTTTGGGGCGGCCATTCTAGTGAACGGCCGCCCGGCTTGCAAGGAAAATGCCGGGAAAGGGAAAGATCGCGCTCAACGCGCACTTGTCGTGCGCTGCCTTACCGCTTCAAACAGGCACACACCGGCGGCGACCGAGACATTGAGACTGCTGACACTGCCAGCCATCGGCAGCTTGACCAGATAATCACAGTGCTCGCGGGTCAGGCGGCGCATGCCTGCACCCTCCGCCCCCATGACGATTACCGACGGCACCTTGAAGTCGACATCATAAATCAGCTGTTCTGCCTCACCTGCGGTACCCGTAACCCACAAGCCACGCTGCTGCAACTGCTTGAGAGTACGACTCAGGTTGGTCACCGCAACCAGTGGCACGGTTTCTGCCGCACCACATGCCACCTTGCGCACAGTCGGATTAAGACTGGCCGAACGGTCACGCGGCACAACGACCGCGTGAGCCCCGGCGGCATCCGCACTACGCAGACACGCCCCCAGGTTATGCGGATCAGTGACGCCGTCGAGCACCAACAGCAGGGGCGGCACCTCCAGACGATCAAGCAGATGACCAAGCATTTCTTCCGACCAGAGCTGGCTGGGAGCCACTTCAGCAACCACACCCTGGTGAACGCCATCAGCCTGAGCATCAAGCTCATCACCCGCCACGCGAACGACAGCCAGCCCCGCCTGTTCAGCCTGCGCCAACAGCCCCTGCAGCCGCTCGTTCAAGCGACCACTTTGCACCAATAGGCGCTTAACGCGCTTGGGGTGACGCTCGATCAACGCCTGTACGGCGTGAACACCAAATACCCGCTCCAGATCACTCATGCACAGCTCTCAACCTATCACGCCTTGCGCTTGCGCGGGCCGCGGTTCGCATTGGCATCCGCCGGTGCCGCCTTTTTCCCGCCACTCTTGCTGCCACCAGAGGGCTTGCCTGATCTGGACGTCTTGTCTCGAGACGCTGCGGGTGATTTACCCGCAGATCCATCAGAGCGCCCCTTGCGATTGGACTTGCCACTGGAGCCAGTCTCACCAGCCGCTCGGCGGGCATCAGCCAGCAGCTTTTCACGCATGGCGCGACTCGCCGACACCTGGCGCTCAGCTGCGGGTTGCGGCTTGTCCTGAGCCATTTCGAAGTCGATCTTGCGGTCATCCAGATCAACCCGTGCCACTTGCACCCGAACCGAATCACCCAGCCGGAACCGACGGCCGGAACGCTCTCCAATCAACGAATGATGCACCGCATCGAACTCGTAATAGTCAGCCGGCAACGCCGTGATATGCAGCAGCCCTTCTACATAAATGTCGGTCAGCTCGATAAACAACCCGAACCCGGTGACCGCCGTTACCAGCCCATCGAAGCTCTCACCCACACGGTCCTGCATAAACTCGCACTTGAGCCAGCTGACGACATCACGCGTCGCCTCATCCGCGCGCCGCTCATTCTGCGAGCACTGCTCGCCCAACTCAGTCAGACGCTGATGATCGTAGGGGTAGATCTTGGCCTTGGGAATGACGCCCGCACCGGCGCGACGAACACGATCCGTATTGCGACGCGAACGAATCACACTGCGAATGGCGCGATGCACCAGCAGATCCGGGTAACGGCGAATCGGCGAGGTGAAATGGGTATACGCCTCGTAGTTCAGACCAAAGTGTCCCGCATTGTCAGGGCTGTAGACCGCCTGACTGAGCGAGCGCAGCATGACAGTCTGAATCAGCTGGGCGTCGGGACGCCCCTGCACCCGAGCCAGCACCGCGGCATAATCTTCCGGCGTGGGGTCACCTTTCTTGCGGGTCAGACTTAGCCCCAGCGAATTAAGGAACTCGCGCAGGCGCTCAATCTTCTCTGCCTGCGGACTATCGTGCACACGATAAAGCCCAGGCAGCTCCAACTCCTGCAGAAAACGCGCCGTCGCCACGTTGGCGCACAGCATGCATTCCTCGACGATCTTATGCGCATCGTTACGCGTCGTCGGTTTGATCTCGACGATCTTGCGATCATCACCGAACACCATCCGGGTCTCGGTAGTCTCGAAATCAATGGCACCGCGCCCCTGACGCGCCTTGGCCAGCGCCTTGTAAAGCTCGTACAGGTTTTCCAGATGGGCAACGACCTCGGAATACTCGTCACGCAAAGCCTTACCTTCGCGACTGCGCGGGTGCTCGAGCATGCTCGATACCTTGTTGTAGGTCAGCCGCGCATGGGAATGAATCACCGCTTCGTAAAACTCGAAATCGGTCAGCTCGCCACTTTTGGATACGGTCATTTCACAGACCATTGCCAGCCGATCCACGTGCGGGTTCAGAGAACACAGGCCGTTGGACAGCTCCTCCGGCAACATCGGAATAACCTGACTGGGGAAGTACACAGAGGTGCCACGCAGCTCAGCCTCTTCATCCAGCGCAGAGCCCAGCGGCACATAGTGGGACACGTCCGCGATGGCAACATAAAGCTTCCAGCCGCCCGAGAACAGGCGCCAGCCACTGGCCTTGTGTGGCTCACAATAAATCGCATCATCGAAGTCGCGAGCATCCTCACCATCGATGGTCACCAGTGGCAGGTGACGCAGATCGACGCGCTTCTGCTTGTCCTTTTCGACTACGTGATCCTTCAGCTTGGCGGCCTCTTTGAGCACTGCCTCAGGCCACTCGCTGGGGATGTCGTAGCTACGCAGAGCGACTTCAATTTCCATACCGGGCGCCATATAGTCACCAACAACCTCGATGACCTCACCCTGGGCCTGACGACTCATGGTCGGCCACTGAGTGATGCGCACTTCGGCGTACTGACCGTGCTTTACGCCACCTTTGGCAGACGGCGCGATCAGTACGTCCTGATTGATACGGGCATTGTCGGCGACGACATAGCCGATGCCGTTTTCCTCATAATAACGACCGACCAGAATATCGTGCGCACGGGAAATAACCTCAACCACCGCACCTTCATTGCGGCCGCGGCGGTCGACGCCGGTAATCCGGGCCAGAGCTCGATCGCCATCAAACACCAGGCGCATCTGCGACGGGCCAAGGAAAATGTCGCCGCTGTTGTCGTCAGGGATCAGAAAGCCAAAGCCATCACGATGACCCTGAATACGTCCTGGGATCAGATCAAGCTTGTCGACTGGAGCGTAGGCACCTCGGCGGGTGTAGATTACCTGACCATCGCGTTCCATCGCGCGCAAGCGGCGGCGTAACGCCTCTACGCTTTCCTCGTCGGACAATCCAAACTCTTGCTGCAGCTGAGCGCGGGTAGCTGGTGCGCCGCGCGACTCGAGCAGATGCAGGATCAGTTCGCGACTAGGAATGGGGTTGTCATACTTTTCGGCTTCGCGCCGAGCTTCCGGGTCGAGGTGACTCCAGTCCTTGGTCAAATCGAGATCGGGGGAAGCGTTTGAGGTGGTCGACCGAGAGGTCGAACCGGGGGATTTCGTCTTTTTCGTCATAGGGCCCTATTGAACCGAAAATGAAGCCTGCATGCACCTGTTTAAAAAAATAATTTTTCCATGCCGGGGGTTTACAAGTGCGCCGGGACTATCTAAGATTCGCGCCGTCAACAGGAAACAGCTAACGCAACGAACCTTAGTTCAGCATAGCAGCTTCAGGTTACATGCCCAGGTGGTGAAATTGGTAGACACGCTAGCTTCAGGTGCTAGTGGCCTTACGGCCGTGGAAGTTCGAGTCTTCTCCTGGGCACCAATTCAGAAAGAACCGAGATCTGTTACTCGATTTTTTCAGCAGTAAAGAAATCGCCCAGGTGGTGAAATTGGTAGACACGCTAGCTTCAGGTGCTAGTGGCCTTACGGCCGTGGAAGTTCGAGTCTTCTCCTGGGCACCAATTTCGTAAAAAACCGAGCCATGCGCTCGGTTTTTTTATACCTTAAATATACCCCACCTCTCCCAGCGCCAGTCCCTGCCCGACCAGACATAAAAAAAGCGCCCAAAGGGCGCTTTTTAAAAACCGCTACCGCGTCAGAACACCTGACGCAGAATAACGGTTTCATTACGGTCCGGGCCGGTCGAAATGATATCGATCGGCGCACCAACCAGCTCTTCGATTCGCGCGATATAAGCACGAGCCGCCGCCGGCAAACCCTCAACAGTCTTGATACCCAGCGTGGACTCATGCCAGCCCGACATATCCTCGTAGACCGGCTCCAGACCAATATAGCTATCAGCATCAGTCGGCGCATCGAGCACATCGCCGGCAGCATTACGATAACCGACACAGATGCGAATAACATCCAGACCATCAAGCACGTCCAGCTTGGTCAGGCACAACCCGCTGATACTGTTAATCTCGATAGCGCGACGCAGGATGACAGCATCGAACCAGCCGCAACGGCGCGCCCGCCCAGTAGTCGAACCAAACTCGTGACCACGCTCTGCAAGACGGCTACCCACATCATCAAACAACTCGGTCGGGAACGGACCGGAACCTACCCGCGTAGTGTAGGCCTTGGTAATACCCAGCACGTAGTCCAGGTACAGCGGGCCAAAACCCGACCCGGTGGCCGTACCACCAGCAGTGGTGTTGGAGCTGGTAACGAAAGGATAGGTACCGTGGTCGATATCCAGCAGCGAACCCTGGGCGCCTTCGAACATGATATTCGCACCTTCGCGACGCAGTTCGTGCAGACGCGCAGTGACATCAGTCATCAGCGGCGCCAGCCACTCGGCATAAACCATCGCCTCATCCAGCGTTTTCTGGAAGTCGATCGGATCAACCTTGTAGTAGTGCTGCAACGCGAAGTTATGATAATCCAGCACCTCGCCGAGCTTGGCAGCAAAACGCTCGCGATGGAACAAGTCCGCAACGCGCAATCCTCGACGGGAAACCTTGTCCTCGTAGGCCGGACCAATGCCACGACCAGTAGTACCAATCTTGGCTTCGCCACGCGCCTTTTCACGCGCCTGATCCAGCGCAACGTGATACGGCAGGATCAGCGGACAGGCCGGGCTGATGCGCAGACGCTCACGAACCGGAACACCCTTGGCTTCCAGCTCGGTCAGCTCTTTCAGTAGCGCCTCCGGTGACAGCACTACGCCGTTACCGATAAAGCACTGGACGTTGTCACGCAGAATCCCGGAAGGAATCAGGTGCAGCACAGTCTTCTCGCCGTCGATGACCAGCGTATGCCCCGCGTTATGACCGCCCTGATAACGAACGACCGCAGCAACCTGATCAGTCAGCAGATCGACAATCTTGCCCTTACCCTCATCGCCCCACTGGGTCCCCAGGATGACAACATTCTTACCCATGTTCAGCCCATGCCTCGCTAGAAATGAAATGGCCTTGCGGCCCTCTAATCACGAATTCAGTTCGACGACCTGCCAGCTACCCGCAGCAAATACCAGTCGCCGGCCACAGCCATGCTGCGCCGCGTCGGAGTCACCCTGCCCCGGTAACGCGACGATGACGCGCTCACCCTGAGCGCGCAATTGCGCTACTGCGTCCTGCAGCCCCACCTCGGCACTATGTGGCGCCCAGATGCCAGCAGGAACCTCCGCATCAACGATTTGCCCACGCTGAACCAGGAAGCGCAGGTCAGTGGAAAAGCCGGTTGCCGGGCGGGCGCGACCAAAATCACGACCAATATCATCATATCGCCCGCCCTGCGCGACGCTTTGCCCAACGCCCGGGACAAAAGCCGCAAACACAACACCCGTGTGGTAATGATAGCCACGCAATTCGCCGAGGTCGAAATACAGCGGCACACCGGGATAGCGCCGTGCCAGCACCTGTGCAACCTCGGCCAGATCATCCAGCGCCGCCATCACAGACTCAGGCGCACCGTCCAACAGGACGTGTGCACGATCCAGCACCTCGACACCCCCGGACAACTCAACCAAGCTGCACAGCATGGCACCCAGAGATGCCTGCGGCAGATCACCCACCAGCTGGGCCACCTCGTCTGCCGCCTTACGCTGCAGGGCGTCAAACAACGCCCGTTCGGTTGCCTCATCCAGATTGGCTGCCTGCACCAGGCCGCGATAAATCCCCACATGCCCGATATCCAGATGCACACCCTCGACCTGACAGACGCCCAGCGTCTCCAGCATGAGGGAAATAACCTCGACATCACTGGCACTGGACGCGTCGCCGTAGAGCTCGGCACCAAGCTGAATCAGACTGCGTGAGGTAGACAACGGGCGCGGCAGCGTATGCAGCACGCTACCGCAATAACAAAGACGGGAAGGGCCCTCTGCCCCCAGGGTATGCGCATCGATACGCGCAACCTGCGGAGTAATGTCTGCACGCAAACCGAGCATCCGGCCAGACATCTGATCGGTCATCTTGAACGTCTGCAAGTCAAGATCATGACCAGCACCGGTCAACAGCGATTCGAGGTATTCGATATGCGGAGTAATGACCAGGTCATAGCCCCAGCGGGAGAACAGATCCAGCAACTGCCGACGGGCTGCCTCAATACGCACAGCCTCGCGAGGCAGCACCTCGTCGATGCCATCGGGCAGCAACCAGCGATCTACAGTAGGCATTTTCAGAACCTTTCATACAGGGTGACGATGGAGCGGGCCAGCGCCCTGCTCGAACTACGCCACCTGGCGAACCAGATACAGACACAGGGTACCGAGCAACATACTGACAAGACCTGCCAGTCGCACCTGACGCGCACTCAGGTCGCCGATACCGCTCATCATTCGTTGCCAACGCTCAGGCATCAGGAAAGGCAATATGCCCTCAAGCACCAGCACCAGACACAGCGCGGTAAGAATTTCCTGCCACATGCTGCCCTCTTGAGCGCCGACCCGCCCGCCGTAACGGCTTCAAGCGGTCACAAAAAAGCCGGGATTTCCCGGCTGCGCAAGTGTAACACGTTTTCTGCGGCGGACACCCCGGCATTAGCCCCAATTAAGCGAGCCGCCGACAGAAAAACGGGCCACCCCATGGGCGACCCGTTACACTTACTGCAGACTCCGATCAACGCTTGACCGGATTACCCTGCATATACTTAAAGAACTCGCTATCCGGGTCCAGCACCAGCATGTCGGAACGGCTGGCGAAGCTCTCACGATACGCCTGCAAACTGCGCGAGAACGAGTAAAACTCGGGATCCTTGTTGTAGGCTTCGGCATAGATCGCGGCCGCCTTCGCGTCACCATCACCGCGAATCTTCTCAGACTCACGGAACGCCTCGGCAAGAATCACACGCTGCTGACGATCAGCATCCGCGCGAATACCTTCTGCCAGCTCCGTCCCCTTGGCACGGTGCTCACGCGCCTCGCGCTCACGCTCGGTACTCATCCGATCAAAAACGCTGCGGTTAACCTCGGCAGGCAGATCGATTGCTTTGACCCTGACGTCTACCACTTCGATACCCAGCTCACGACGCGCGCTCTCATCCAGGGTTGCGGTGATATCCGCCATCAACTGATCACGCTCACCCGAGACCACCTCATGCAACGTGCGGCGAGCCACCTCGTTGCGCAGGCCGGATTCAAGCTGGCGCGACAGACGCTCTTCAGCAATCGCACGCAGACCTGAGGTTGCGGTGTAGAACAGCTGCACATCTGCGATCCGCCACTTGGCGTAGGAATCGACCATCAGCGCCTTCTTCTCCAGCGTCAGATAACGCTGAGTTGCGGTATCGAGCGTCAGCAAGCGACCATCAAAAGTATGCGCTTCCTGCACAAACGGCAGCTTGAAATGCAGACCTGGAGCAACGTCGCTCTCCACTACCTTACCGAACTGCAGAACAATGGCGCGCTCTGTCTGGTTGACGACAAAGAAGGCGTTCCAGCCAACAATGATCGCCGCCAGCAGAACAATCAAACCCATCAGAGACTTGTTACTCATCAGCGAGACTCCCTGGAACGCAGATCGCGCTGCTGCGAAGAAGTTGAACGGCTGGCAGAAGAATCGCCCTGCGAAGCCGACGGCAAACTGGACGAGCCACTCACCGACGGAGACGCACTACCACCCTGCCCCATCATCTTGTCGAGCGGCAGATACAGAAGATTGTTACTGCCCTCGCCGCCTGACACCATAACCTTGCTGGTGCTGCTCAGCACGTCCTGCATGGCATCCAGGTACATACGCTCACGCAACACACCTGGCGACGCCTGATACTGCTCCAGCAGGAGGTCAAAACGCTTAGCCTCCCCCTCAGCGCGAGCAATCACTTCATCATGGTAACCGCTGGCCTCTTCGAGCATGCGCTGGGCGCGGCCGCGAGCTTCAGGAATGACACCGTTGGCATAAGCCTCAGCCTGGTTGCGGGCACGCACTTCGTCTTCCTTGGCGCGAATCACGTCATCAAACGCGTCCTGCACCTCAGCTGGCGCCTGCGCATTTTCAATGTTGACCTGAGTAACGGTAATACCAGTATTGTAAGCATCCAGGTAGCGCTGCAGACGCTCGGTAACCTCTACCGCCATCTGCTCACGACCTTCGGTCAGCACCTGGTGCATCGGCGTCGAGCCAACGACGTGCCGCACCGCACTTTCGGTAGCGTGACGCAAGCTAGTTTCCGGGTCTTCCACCTTGAGTACGAAGTTTTCCAGGTTGGAAATGCGGTACTGAATCGCCACCGGCACTTCAACGATGTTCTCGTCTTCGGTCAGCATCTGCCCTTTCTGACGATAGGAACGTACCTGAGTAACATTGCGCTGGAACTTGCTTTCCACCGGCGGAAAGTACAGATGCAAGCCGGAACCAACCGTACGGTTGTACTCACCAAAACGAAGAATAACCGCCTGCTCCTGCTCATCGACCATATAGACGGCCTTGAACGCCCAGAAACCGAGCACCAGAATCAGCGCCAGCCCCCAGATCCAGCCCGGAATACCACTGCCACCGCTGCCGCCCCGGTCAGAGCCGCCGTTGCCGCTGCGCTTGCCCGAGCCAAAAAGGTTGTTCAGGCTATCCTGTAACTTGCGCAGCGCCTCATCCAGATCCGGCGGACCTTGCTTGCCGCCGCGATTACCACCGCGATTGCCACCGCTACCCCAAGGGTCCTGGTCGTTTGAATTGTTGCCGCCACCAGGCTCATTCCAGGCCATAGCGTTCTCCGTTGTCTGTAACGTTCAAGGTCCGGGAGTTGCCCCGTAACCGGGTGCCATCCTACCGTAAACCGCGCGACGTACGCGAACCACGCCCGCGCACTTTCATTGCAAAGTATGTTGCTGCAGAAACTGCTCCGGTTGCCAACCCTCGCGCTTGAGCAGACGATTAAAATCACTGCGCTGCAGGCGCACATCCAGTTGCGGGCGCCCGTCCTCACACACGGACTCACTCAGCACCGCCCCCACAGCATAGAACTGGGCGCGCAGGCGTGCTTCGGCATACCCCAGCACAATCTGCTCATGTATCACGTCATCACCAACGCGCTCAGCGATAGCCTGCTGCAGCAAATCCAGCCCCAGCCCCTTCTGGGCCGAGATCCAGACACGCACCGCGACACCGTCTTCGTTGCGCTGGATTTGCGGCTCAAACCCGTCAATCAGGTCAATCTTGTTGAAAACCTCAAGCGTCGGCAGCTCAAGCGCACCGATCTCGCCGAGCACCACATGAACCTGCTCCATGTTGGCTTCGCGCTCTTCGTCCGCAGCGTCAATCACGTGCAGCAGCAGATCAGCCTGGCTGGACTCCTCAAGCGTGGCGCGAAAAGCCTCGACCAGCTTATGCGGCAGATGCCGAATAAAACCTACCGTGTCAGCCAGAATTACCGGACCAACATCATTGAGCTCAATCCGCCGCAGGGTCGGGTCGAGGGTCGCAAACAGCTGATCAGCCGCGTACACCTCGGAGGTGGTCAGAGTATTGAACAGCGTAGACTTGCCCGCGTTGGTATAACCCACCAGCGAGACAACAGGAATTTCGGCTCGACGACGGGAACGCCGGGCCTGATCGCGCTGACTGCGAACCTTCTCCAGCCGCTTGGTAATCTGCTTGATGCGAACCCGCAACAGTCGGCGGTCGGTCTCCAACTGGGTTTCACCCGGCCCACGCAAACCGATACCACCTTTCTGGCGTTCAAGGTGAGTCCAACCGCGAACCAGACGAGTGCTCAGATGGTCGAGCTGGGCCAGCTCAACCTGCAGCTTGCCCTCATGGGTACGAGCGCGCTGCGCAAAAATATCGAGAATCAGGCCGGTTCGGTCAATCACACGACACTCAAGCTCTCGCTCAAGATTACGCTCCTGACTGGGCGTCAGAATGTGATTAAAAATAACCAGATCACCTTCACTGGCCTTCACCAGCGCTCGCAATTCCTCGACCTTTCCAGGGCCAATGAGGAATCGCGGCGTCGGCTTGTGACGCGTAATGGTAAGGAAACCTGCATTTTCAGCTCCGGCAGAACGCACCAGCTCGATGAATTCGTGCGGATCTTCCCGGCGCTGCTCATCTACGCCTTCAAGGTGAACGAGGATCGCACGCTCACCCCCTTCGTGACGCTCAAAAAACAATCAGGCCCCCTGCATCATCAGGAATTGCCGGCTTCAGCTTCATCTGCACCTGGCTGAGTCGGCAAACGTACCGGGCGACCCGGAACGACGGTAGAAATTGCGTGTTTGTAGACCATCTGGCTGACAGTGTTCTTCAGCAGAATGACAAACTGGTCAAAAGATTCGATCTGGCCCTGCAGCTTGATGCCGTTAACCAGATAAATGGATACCGGAACACGTTCCTTGCGCAGAACGTTCAGGTAAGGGTCTTGTAGAGAATGCCCTTTTGACATTGCCTCACTCCTTTCATGGAAACCGTATAATTTTTACGCATCATAACAATGCAATTTGGCCGGCCTGTCCATTATCCGAAAGACGAGCAGGCTTGTACCGCGCACAGACTAAGGGCTGGCGGAAGCGTCAGAACTATATTGCGACGGCTTCCAGCACTTTCAAGGCCCGCTCAAACCTTTTCGGATCAAGACTGTCGAGCCATTCAATCGGCGCATGCCAGCCACGCAACCAGGTGAACTGCCGCTTGGCCAGTTGGCGCGTCGCGATGATTCCGCGCTCGCGCATTTGCTCGTAATCAAGCCGACCATCCAGATAATCCCAGACCTGCCGGTAACCGACCGCACGAATGGAGGGCATACTGACATCCAGATCCCCTCTCGCGTGCAACGCTTCGACCTCTGAAATCAGCCCTTGTTGCAACATCAGCGAAAAACGCTCGGCAATTCTTTGATGCAGAACCGAACGTTCCTGCGGCGCGACCGCCAGATAGCGCACAGTATAAGGTAAAACACCGCTCTCCGGCGCCTGTCCTGAGGCTTTTTCTGCGTGCTGACGTCGGTGCCATTCACTCAGTGTAATACCGCTGCTGAGAAATACCTCATACGCTCGCTGAATACGTTGCGGATCGTTCGGATGGATGCGCGCACCGGCCTCTGGATCAGCAGCCGCCATTGCCGCATGAACAGCCTCCCAGCCCTGCTCCTGCGCCAACGCCTCTATTCGCGCACGAACAGCCGGATCAGCCGAGGGCATGACCGCCAGACCGCCCATCAGCGCCTTGAAATAGAGCATGGTCCCGCCGACCAGCACGGGCACCTTGCCCCGCGCGGTAATGTCCCGGATCAGCGCCAGCGCGTCATCGCGGAAACGCGCCGCAGAATAGGGCTCAGCAGGATCGAGTATGTCAATCAGGTGATGGGGATAACGGGCAAGAGTCTCGGCGTCGGGCTTGGCAGCGCCGATATTCATGCCGCGATATACCAGCACGGAATCAACACTGACCAGCTCACAGGGAAAGCGATCAAACAGATGCATCGCCAGGTCGGTCTTGCCGGACGCTGTCGGCCCCATAAGACAAATCAGCGGCGGACGTTCAGATGTCGCCGGACCAGCCAGCCGCGCCATGCTCAACGCCCCCGCAGGAACAGTTTGTCCAGCTCGGCCATGCTCAACTGAGTCCAGGTTGGGCGTCCATGATTGCACTGCCCACTCCGCTCAGTCTGCTCCATATCACGCAGCAATCCATTCATCTCCGCCAGTGTCAGGCGCCGATTGGCGCGCACGGAGCCATGGCAAGCCATGGTCGCGAGCAACTCATTAAGGTGCGCCTGGATGCGGTCGCTGGTGCCGTACTCCAGCAGATCGCTCAGCACATCGCGCACCAGTTGCTCCGCGTCGGCCTGCCGCAACAACGCTGGTATCTCGCGAATGGCCAGCGATTCGGGGCCCATACGCTGCAAGGACATTCCCAAACGAGTGAACCACTCGGCATGCTCATCAGCGCAATCAGCCTCACGCTGGCTCACGGACAGGGTTTCCGGAACCAGCAATGGCTGACTGCGCAGCCCCTCCTGGTCCATCGCCAGCTTTAACCGCTCGTAAGTAATCCGCTCATGGGCGGCATGCATATCCACTACCACCAGACCGAGCGCATTCTCAGAGAGAATGTAAACCCCATGTAATTGTGCAACCGCATAACCCAGCGGCGGAATCTCGTCGTCCTTCGACGCCTCTGGCAGACCTGCGCTGACCGGCCCAGCACCGTACAGGCCTGCATAGGCCGCACCAGTACCTGCGGGCGGCGCCTGCAACGGTGAGTGGGGCGACCTGTCACCGGCATCCCAGCGCGCAGGCGGCTCGTTCAGCGCCATACGCTGCTGACCAGAGAACACACCGGCATCGATCCCACTTGCGGCAGGCTGCGCCTGCACCGGATTCAACGCCGGAGCAACAGCGGCCTCGCCATCTTCCCCATCCACCTGATCGCCCGGACGCTGATCCGCCAGCGCGCGGTACAAGGTGCTGAACAGAAAGTCATGCACCATCCGTCCATCACGGAAGCGAACCTCATGCTTGGTCGGATGCACATTCACATCCACCACAGCGGGGTCCAGCTCCATAAACAGAACAAAGGTCGGATGACGACCGTTGAACAGCACATCGCGATAAGCCTGACGCACAGCGTGCACTACCAGCTTGTCGCGAATCATCCTGCCGTTAACGAAGAAATACTGCAGATCAGCCTGGCTGCGCGAAAACGTCGGCAACCCAACCCAGCCCCATAACCGCAAGCCACTGCGCTCATGGTCGATGAATCGTGATTGCTCGACGAACGCCGGACCACAAACCGTCGCAACGCGACGACGCGCTTCCTGCTCGGTGCGGGCGGGCGGCAGACTGAACACCGGCCGACCGTTATGACGCAGATTGAAACCGACATCAAAACGTGACAACGCCAGCCGCTTTACCACCTCCTCGAGATGGGAAAACTCGGTCTTTTCGGTGCGCAGAAACTTGCGCCGGGCCGGCGTATTGAAAAACAGGTCACGCACTTCAACGGTCGTGCCCTGAGGGTGCGCTGCAGGCCGGATGTTCGGGGCCATGTCGCGCCCCTCGGTTTCAACCTGCCAGGCCTGGTCTGCCCCGGCAGGACACGAAGTCAGCGTCAACCGGGAGACCGAACTGACCGAGGCCAGCGCTTCGCCGCGAAACCCCAGAGTTGCAACCTTTTCCAGATCGTCCAGGTCACGGATCTTGCTGGTGGCATGACGGGACAGTGCCAGCGGCAAGTCATCCTGCTCAATTCCTGAACCATCATCGCGTACGCGCAGCAGCTTGACGCCCGCTTGCTCGACGTCGATATCCACGCGCGTGGCGCCGGCATCAAGGCTGTTTTCAAGCAATTCCTTGATAACCGAGGCAGGACGCTCAACAACTTCACCAGCCGCGATCTGGTTAGCCAGACGCGGGCTCAATAATTGAATTCGGGACATATCAGCGTTCGTTCTGGACCAGCATGCTGCTGGCCGGCACCTTGAGCACCTGGCCAACCCGGATCTGATCAGTAGAAAGGTCATTGGCCGCGCGCAGACTTGCCAGCGAGACCTGATAGATGTTGGCGATCATCGAAAGGCTGTCACCGCGGCGTACCGTATGCTCACGGGGGCCCTGCGCCAGCTGACCACTCGCTTTGAGTGCAGCAATACGAGTTCCCGGCGGTGGGTTGCGATGGAAATAGCCTCTAAGCCCGGTATAGATGGCCCGCGCCATGGCCTGCTGATGACTGCGAGTCACCAGCTTGCGCGCCTCGCCAGGATTCGAAATAAAGCCGGTCTCAACCAGAATCGATGGGATATCCGGTGATTTCAGCACCATGAAACCGGCCTGTTCCACACGTGACTTGTGCAGACGATTTACCTGACCGACAGACGAAAGCACTTGCTGCCCCGCATCCAGGCTCGCCGACAGGGTTGCCGTCATCGACAAATCAAGCAGCACACTGGCAAGCACCTGATCCTTGTTATCGAGGCTCACCCCACCGACACCGCCGATCAAGTCGGAACGGTTTTCCCGATCAGCCAGCAGGCGTGCCGTCTCCGAGGTTGCCCCACGATCAGACAGGGCGAACACGGATGCACCGTTGGCACTCGCCCGGGTAAAGGCATCGGCATGGATCGAGACAAACATATCTGCGTTGTGCTGACGAGCGATCTCCGTGCGCCGGCGCAGGGGGATGAAGTAATCCCCGGTCCGCACCAGCTCTCCCCGGAAACCCGGCTCGGCGTCAATCAGGCGCTTGAGATCACGGGCAATAGCCAGCACGACTTCCTTCTCACGCGCTCCGCCATAGCCAATGGCGCCCGGGTCCTCACCACCGTGACCGGCATCAATTGCCACCACAATATCTCGGCTGCCAGCCTCTGCTGCCGAGCGAGTCGACGTCTGCGGCAACGGTGTTGCAGAAGGGGCAGCTGGTTGCGGCAAGGAAGCCGATGGCCGCGTCTGGTCGTACAGATCAACCACCAGACGATCCCCATACTGCTGGTTGGGCGGCAACACAAAGCTTTTGGGGTTGACCTGCTCGGAAAGATCAAGCACCACACGCAGTCCGTCGCCGTCACGGGGGGCAGCCCGCAAGCCCCGCAGCGGCGTGTTCTCCAGCGGCAGCGCACTGGTATCGGCCACCAGACGTGCGTTGCTGATGTCGATGACGATGCGTTCGGGATTGGACAGAGTGAACAGGGTGTGCTCGGCAGGCCCACTTAAATCAAACACCAACCGAGTATTGTCGGGTGCCCGCCAGAGACGGACACTTTTGATGTCCGCAGCCTGCACAAAGGACGACAGCAGCCCCAGCAGCGCAGCCACTGCGCCCAGCCGGGCAAGACGCCCCTTCCTCACGCTTGTGCGTATCACGCTAGCCTTCACTCCGCATCTGTTGAATCCGTTGACACGTCATTTCCCCGTGTGAAGTCTCACCGGTCAATGTCAGACGCCGCCCGTCGCCCACGGCATCAATGGTAATCGTCAGGTCCGGTCTTGGCAAAACTCCCCGCCCCTTCTCCGGCCATTCAATAAGGCAGAGGTTTTCCCCGTCAAAATAGTCGCGAACGCCGAGAAACTCCAGCTCCTCAGGACTGGCAAGACGATATAAATCAAAGTGATAGACGTTGGCACAGGCAAGCTCGTAGGGCTCCACCAAAGTATACGTGGGGCTTTTTACCGGTCCCTGCTGGCCAAGTGAGCGAATGATACCGCGACTCAGCGTGGTCTTGCCCATCCCCAGATTGCCATCCAGGTAGACAACACCATGCCCCTGCAAGGCGCTGGCAATATCACCACCCAACGCTGTCATCGCCTCTTCGCCAACTGCATGCAACTCCAGCCTCATTCGACTCCCCGCTGATTCAATACCCTGCGAATGGCAGGCATCATGTCGCCAGCCCTGATACCCACCTCGCCGCAGCTCAAGGCCAACATGTCGCCTGCCAGCGCGTGAACCAGCACAGCATACCTCGCCGCCTGCTCGGCGGGAACGCGCTGGGCCAGCAGCGCCCCCAGCAACCCGGAGAGCACATCACCCATACCTCCGACTGCCATACCCGGATTGCCCGCCCCACAGACCGCGGGCAACTGCTCCATCGCCACCGGACTGGCAACCAGCGAGCCCGCCCCCTTTAGAACCGCATGACAGCCGAGAGGTTCGATCAAACGCTGCACCGCGTCGAGGCGATCGCTCTGCACCGCGCCAGTTGAGCAACCCAGCAAACGCGCAGCTTCAGCCGGATGCGGCGTAATGACGGTGTTTGCACCCAGAGTGAGCGGCCCTGAGCATTGAGCCAGCAGATTCAGCGCATCGGCATCCAGTACCCGGGGCAACGCTGCTTCCAGGCACGCTGACAGCATTTCCTCCGCCCAGCCAGTGCGCCCCAACCCAGGCCCCACCACCAGCGCATCCGCCGTGGCCAGCAGTGGCGCCAGCTCCTTAACGCTCGCGACGGCCCTCACCATCACTTCAGGGCTCCGCGCCAACAACGGCGCAACGTGCTCAGCGCAGGTCGCCACGCTAACCTTGCCGGCGCCGCTGCATAGCGCCGCTTCCGCCGCCAGCATGATTGCACCACCCATGCCCGGCCCACCACCGACCAGCAGCAGATGACCGAAGCTCCCCTTGTGCGCCGACCGTGTCCGCGCCGGCAAGCACCCTCGCCAGCGCTCCAACTGCAACAATTCCAGCGACCCCGGCACCTCTTCTGGCAGCGGCTCGGCTAACGCCGCGTAAATCAGTTCGCCACAAAAATCCGGCCCCAGCGCGGTCAACAAACCCAGCTTCAGGGTAATAAAAGTAACCGTAGCATCAGCCTGAACCGCGGCGCCCAAAGGGAGGCCACGATCCGCATCCAGCCCGCTGGGCACGTCAATGGCAAGCACCGGACACGCCGTGTTGTTTATCGCGGCTATCGCCTCAGCGAAGTGCGCGCGCACCGCCCCGGTCAGCCCGGTGCCTAGCAGCGCATCCACTACCACGCCATCAAGAACCACATCCGGCGTCCATGCCAGAACCGAAACACCTACCTGTTGCGCCTGCTGCCAGGCGATAGCAGCATCACCAGTTAGTCGCTCTGGCGGCGACAGCGTCCACACGTGCACACGCCAGCCCTCAGCAAGGGCAAGGCGGGCCAGCAGGTAGCCGTCACCCGCGTTGTTGCCCGCGCCACACAAGACCGTGACACATCCGACATCGGGCCAACGGGCCAGCAGTGCCTGCCAGGCCGCCTGCGCAGCACGCTCCATTAGCTCAATTCCGGCAATCCCCGAGGAAATCAGGGCAGCGTCCATCTGTCGGGTCTGCTGACGGGAATGGACCCAGAATGGCATCGGATCGGACATCGATAGGCTCCTGCACGGGTTGTCTGGCACAATTATACGGGAATCCTGCCACCCAGCCCCAGCAACCACATGCCCGATACCGCAGACTACCAAGCCATCGCCGACCAGATTCGCGCCCTTGCCGGCGAGCTGGGGTTCCAACAGCTGGGTATCGCCGCTCCCGATATCGGTGATCACGAAGAATGGCTCCAGCGCTGGCTGGCGGCCGGATATCACGGTGAGATGGAATGGATGGCCAGCCACGGCACCAAGCGCACCAGGCCGGCAGAGCTGGTTCCCGGCACTCAACGGGTCATTTCAGTGCGCATGGACTATCTGCCGGCAGACAGCGCTATGACCAAGCGTCTGGCCAACCGCGATAGTGCTTATATATCCCGCTATGCGCTGGGACGCGACTACCACAAACTGATTCGTCGACGACTGCAACAACTGGCTGACCGCATCCAAAACCTGATTGGGCCGTTCGGCTACCGCGCCTTTGTCGACAGTGCGCCAGTCATGGAACGCGCCCTAGCCACGCGCTCCGGTCTGGGCTGGATTGGCAAGAACACCATGCTGATCAACCGCAAGGCCGGTAGCTACTTTTTCCTCGGCGAGCTGTACACCGATCTGCCGCTACCGCTTGATAAGCCTCAGCAGACCGAACATTGCGGCAAATGCACGGCCTGCCTTGAACGCTGCCCTACCGACGCGTTCGTCGGACCGCATCTGCTGGACGCTCGACGCTGCATCTCATACCTGACAATCGAGCTGAAAGGCGCGATTCCCGAGCAACTGCGCCCCCTCATGGGAAACCGGGTGTTCGGATGCGATGACTGCCAACTGGTCTGCCCCTGGAACCGTTTTGCCAAGGCGACGACGGAATCGGACTTCAGCCCTCGCCACCAGCTGGATCAGGCCGATCTGGTTGAGCTGTTCAGCTGGGACGAGGACACCTTCCTGCAGCGCACCGAAGGCTCCCCGATTCGCCGGATCGGTCACGAGCGCTGGTTGCGCAACCTGGCGGTAGGCCTCGGTAACGCCACCACCAGTATTCCCGTGATCGAGACCCTCAAGCGGCGTCGCAACGATCCGTCAGAGCTGGTACGCGAACATGTAGCCTGGGCACTGCGGCAACACGGCGTTGCCTGATCCCTCAGAACCGGATGAAATGCTCGCGGTAGTGCTGCAACTCGGCAATGGAATCACGAATATCGTCCATAGCCAGATGACTGCTCTGCTTCTTGAAGCCGTTCTTTACCTCTGGAGCCCAGCGCGCCGCCAACTCCTTAAGGGTTGAGACATCCAGATTGCGGTAATGAAAGAACTTTTCCAGCGCCGGCATGCCGCGATAAAGGAAGCGGCGGTCCTGGCAGATACTGTTGCCGCACATCGGTGATTTACCCGCGGGCACCCAGCTGGACAGAAACTCAATGGTCTGCTGCTCAGCATCAGCCAGGCTGATCTTGCTGTCCCGCACCCGCTGGGTCAGGCCAGACTGCCCATGCTGACGGGTATTCCACTCGTCCATGCCATCAAGCAAAGCGTCCGGCTGCTTGATGGCCAACGAGGGGCCCTCGGCCAGTACATTGAGCTCGGCGTCGGTCACAATCGTGGCAATTTCGATGATCACGTCGTTATCAGGATCCAGGCCAGTCATTTCCAGGTCGATCCAGATCAGGTTGTCGGGGTGTTGCATGGGAGCTCCTGCATGGGTGTGGGACGCGCGAAACGCGCAATGTCTGCAGTATAACTGCTAAACTGCCGCCGATTATTCAGACTCCGAGTCCATGGCCAAACGAAACCTTAGTCGCCGCCAAAACTGGCGCATCCAGAAGATCCAGGACGAGCGCGCCGCGCGCGCCGACCGCCGCGCCGAACGAGCAGAGGAAAGCCTGGTCGGTGGCGACCTTGGCAGCGAGCAGCCGGGTCTGGTGATTGCACACTTTGGCGTACAGGTTGACGTCGAGGCCACCAGCGGCGAGCTGGCAGGCCAGATTCGCCGTTGCTATCGCCGCGCCAATCTACCCACACTGGTTACTGGCGACCGAGTCGTCTGGCGCCCAGACAACCAGCAAGGCGGTGTCATTGTCGCCCAGCAGGAGCGCCAGACCGAGCTTTGCCGCCCGGACCAGCGCGGCCAGTTGAAGCCGGTTGCCGCCAATGTTGACCGACTGATCATCGTCTTTGCGCCACTGCCCACGCCGTACACCAACCTGATTGACCGCTATCTGGTCGCAGCCGAGCAGGCTGACATTGAACCACTGCTGGTAATGAACAAATCGGACCTGCTGAAAACCAGCCCCAACCCGGAACTGCTGCAATGGCTGGATGACTACAGCCGACTGGGGTACCGCACGCTGCTACTGTCGGCGGGCGAAGGGGACGGTCTGGACAACCTGCGAGCAGAACTGAAGGACCATACCAGCGTGTTCGTTGGCCAGTCCGGGGTTGGCAAGTCGTCATTAATCAACGCGCTACTACCCGGTCAGGACCTGCGCGTCGGCGCTCTGTCGGAAAGTACTGGCAAGGGCACCCACACCACCACCACCGCGAAGCTGTTTCATTTCCCGGCGGGCGGCGACCTGATCGACTCGCCCGGCATCCGTGAATTCGGCCTGACACACATCTCACACGATGAACTGCTCGAAGGCTTTATCGAATTTCGGCCATTCCTGGGCCATTGCCGCTTCCGCGACTGCCAGCACCTGCACGAACCGGGTTGCGCGTTGCTTCAAGCGGTTGAAGCAGGTGAGATCTCAGCGATCCGCATGAGCAGCTATCGCCACATCCTCTCAACCCTTGCCAACTGAGACATCCTTACTGCTGCAGGCGTCTGATCGGTTCGGCACTATCAAACAGATTAAGGCGTCGTTCGTTTGCCGGCTCTGCTGCTGCAGGCTCTGCGACAGGCGCACTCTCCTCCGGCGCGACGGGTTCCGCTGACGGTTCAACCGGCTGGGGCGGCGACTCAGGCTCCAGCGGGGCAGACGCAGTCGGGGCTGACGCCGGCGCCTCAGCCGCATCGGTGCCATCCAGCAGTTGCTCTTCCGCATGTTTATTCAGCACGACGATATCGATGCGCCGATTGGTCGGGCTCATCGGATTTTCGCGATCGAACAACGCCGAATCGGCATAACCGACCACCCGCGCCACCTGCTGCTCGGGGTAGCCCGCCGCCAGCAGAGTACGGCGCGCGGCATTGGCCCGATCGCTCGACAGCTCCCAGTTGCCATAGCCACTGCGCCCGACATAGGGCTGGGCATCAGTGTGCCCACTGATACTGATTTTCTTGTTGACCTTGGCAATGGTGTCGCTCAGCGACAGCAGGATATCTTCGAAGTAAGGCTGCAGCTGGGCGCTACCGCTGGCGAACATCGGCCGATTCTCCGCATCGACGATCTGGATACGCAAGCCGTCCTGGGTAATCTCGACCAGAATCTGATCCTTGAACCGCTGCAGTACCGGCTCACTGTCGATCTGATTCTGCAGCTCCTGCAGCAACTGCTCCATGTCCCGGCGCTCAACCTGATCCGCAAGCTGCCTGGCAGAGTCCTCATCGATCATTTGCTGATCCTCGGGATCTTCAGTCTTGTTCAGCGTGCGCTCCGGAGCAACCTCTGGCGATCCGCCAAGATCAATGGCAAATGGGCTCCCCCCTTCACTGAAGCCCACCGGGTCATTGAAGTAGCCGGACACACTGCGCAACTGCTCCGGTGTCGCAACTGTCAGCAACCACATCACCAGGAAGAACGCCATCATCGCCACTGCGAAGTCGGCAAAGGCAATCTTCCAAGAGCCACCGTGATGGCCGGCCTCCTTGCGGGTCACACGCTTAACGATAATCGGCTGATTGTTGTCCACCGCTTAGCGTCCCTTAACCGAATCTTCCAGCTCGGTGAAGCTGGGACGGTGCTCGGGCAACAGCGACTTGCGACCAAACTCCACCGCCAACGCTGGCGGCAGCCCCTGCGCACTGGCAACGAGCGTCATCTTGATCGCTTCATAGGTATTGGCCTCCTCGTGCGCGGTGTGTCCCATCGCACTGGAAAACGGACCAACAAAACCGTAGGCGGCGAGAATACCCAGGAACGTACCCACCAGCGCCGTGGCTACCTTCTCACCAATTTCCGACTGCTCAGCATCACCGAGGATCCCCATGGTTATCACGATCCCCAGAACGGCAGCGACGATACCGAAGCCGGGCAACGCGTCCGCGACGCGGGTGACCGCGTGCGAGGGCTCCAGCAGCTCCTCGGTCAGCGCGGAAATCTCGACATCAAACAGCGCTTCCAGCTCATGCGGGGCCATGTTGCCGGTCGACATGATGCGCAGATAGTCACAGATGAACTCCGTCATCATCTTATCGTTGAGGATTGCGGGATATTTACTGAAGATCGGGCTTTCGCTCGGCTCCTCGATATCCTGCTCGATGGCCATCATCCCCTCGCGCCGGCTTTTGTTGAGCACCTCGTAGAGCAAACCCAGTACATCCAGGTAGAACGGTTTGGAAAAGCGATGACCAAAAATGATGGCTGGCCCGGCACGCAGGCACTTTTTTACTATGGCGCTGCTGTTGGCCACCAAAAAGGCGCCAAAGGCAGCACCGCCAATGATCAGGATCTCGAAAGGATGCCAGAGCGCTGCGATGTGGCCACCCGACAACAGGAAGCCTCCCAACACACTGCCGATAACAACAACAAAACCACCAATTTTCAACATAGATTCGAGGTATCCAGAACGAGCCGGCGCGCGTCGCCGCGCAGGGCAGCAAAGTACTGCCTTTCAGGTTATAGTCGTGCAGAAGACTAGTATAAAGCTGTGAGGCGCATGAGCACACACCCCAACAACGGTAACAGAGAGGTTATCGGCGAATTGCGGCAGAAGCTGAGCGACTGCGTGCTGCCTATCAGCCCCGCCGACCAACAGTCTCTGGTCGAGCATCTGGAGAGTGATCTGCTCAGCATCACTGAGCTGACCCAGGAGATCATGCGCTCGCCGGTCGCCGCGCTCCACATCTGTCGTGCCGCCGGCGCAGCGGCGCGCAAACGTGATGTTGATGTGCTGACACTGGAGCAGGCCTGCTCGCTGCTCGGCACTCAACGCATTGCACAACTGCTGAAGGACCTTCCGGTAGTCGACCCGCAACAATTGCCCTGGGCCTACCGCCAGTTGCTGAGTATCAGTGAACACGCGGTCAGTCAGGCGCAAGGGCTATTCGCCCACCGCATCGCCAGACTCTGGCACGAGATGTCACTAGCGACCCTGCTGTTTCTCTCTCCTTTATGGACTCTTGCCTACCTCAAGCCGCACTTGTTCCAGCACTGGGAAGGCCTGAACAACGGCGTTCTGCCTGACGGCGTCACCCGTCGCCAGGTTGCCGAAACCACCGCAAGCGGCTTCAAGCTCGTCCAGTTGGTGGCTCAAGACTGGTGGCTACCGCCATGGATACTGCAGGGCTACCGGTCACTGAACGATAATCGGCGAACGATGGTCAAGGCACTGCACGTTGCACGCGACAGCGCACATCCGCAGGACCAGCAGGCCCAGCTGGACAGTGACCGCGAACTGTATCGCTGGCTGACCCAGCCCGCCAACAGCGCGCTGATCTCCAACGGCATCGCATTGAGCAGCCACGACAGCTGGTACAAACGACACACCCTGCGCTGGCAGAAGCTGACCGCCCTTTACCTGAACTGCGACGTCGCTGACGCCCAGCGGTTGACTCATGAGAATGCCGTCAACAGTGCCCACGAGCAGTTCGCACGCAACGGCAGTGACCTCTTGCTCCCAGCCACTCGCCTGCTGCACCCGGTGACGCTCACCGGCGCGACCAACAAGGTGCCAGAACCGGTCAGCGCAACAGCCACCAACTCCAGTGGTGCCAGCAACAACCGCTCCGCCGCCAACCCGGAATTGTGGCGATCGCTATGTTTAAAACTGAGCAAGCAACCGGAATCGTTCAACAACCTGACGCAGCTATTGGAGTGCGCTCAAAATGCCCTGATTAACGGGCTCGGCTTGCCTGCCAGCTGGATCGCACTGTCCAGCGCCCGCACCCACCAGTTGGTGATCGCGGTTGCAAGTGGCTTCAACAACGAGCAGCCGGTCGCCGGCGCCGCCATCGGCAGCAGCCGCGAAGGCAGCTGGCCAACGTGGCTGCTCAGCGCCAACAGCCATGATATTGACCAACGGCAACGCGCAACACACGCCGCCACACTGCCCGACAAGGTGTTACAGCTAAGCGCAGGAAACGCATTTCACCTGACACCACTGGTGCACAACCAGCAACTGATCGGTCTGGTCTTCGTCAGCACCGGCAACGACCAATTGCTCGCCCCCAAACACCTGCAGGCAGTAGTAAAGACCACTCAATGCCTGCACAAGGCGCTGCTGCACTTCAAGCAACGCCACCAGTAACCGGGGACCGATATGAGGTCGCTGCCAAAGGCAGCCGGTACCAGAAAGAGCACAGTGTCACGCGCCACAGGCCAGCAACAACCAAACCTCGTGACTCGCGCCCTGCCCTACGCCAAAATAGGGCTGGCGCAGTCAAGATGAGCGTCAACAGTCCCAAGCATTCACCTTTTCGACGGATCGCCTGAGCGTTCCAACCCGGGAGACCTTGCCCATGGCGCCCTCCACGTTACCACTACTCATTGAGCCGGCCGACCTGTCGCTGCCGCTGGACGCCGAGCATATTCGCCTCGTCGACCTCAGTAGCACAGAGCAATATCAAACCGGGCACATCCCGGGGGCAGTGCACCTGGCTACGGCACGCACAGCTTCGTCAGCCCCCCGCCCAGGGCCACTGCCGGGCCTGCCCGAATTGCAGGCTATTTTCGCCGAACTGGGCCACCGGGACGATCTCCACTACGTTGTGTATGACGATGAAGGGGGTGGCTGGGCCGGACGCTTCATCTGGATGCTCGACTGCATCGGCCATACGCACTACAGCTACCTCAATGGCGGCCTTAAAGCATGGATTGCAGACGGGTTGCCGCTAGAGAGTGCGCCGCAGCAAGCCACGCCTACGACACCGACGATCACACCAAATGACCATCACACTGTCACTCTGGCAGCGCTGATGGCAGACCTGCATAACCCCGATCGCGTTATCTGGGATGCACGCTCGCCACAGGAATACCGCGGCGAGAAAGTCGTTGCCAGCAAGGGCGGACATATACCCGGCGCGGTCAACTTTGAATGGACAGCCGGGATGGACCCAGAGCGTGGCCTGCGCATACGTGCAGACATGGCCGAGCAGCTGCAACAACGGGGCATCACCCCGGACAAGGAAGTTGTCACCCACTGCCAGACGCACCACCGCTCCGGCTTTACCTATCTGGCAGCCAAGCTGCTGGGCTACCCTCGCGTCAAGGCCTATGCTGGCTCATGGTCCGAGTGGGGCAACCACCCTGACACCGAAGTAGAACTCTAAGGAAGTCCCATGCCTGATCGCCTTTTCATCCTGTTTCAGTACCTTCTGCCGCACCACCTGCTGTCACGCCTGGCTGGCTGCCTGGCCAATTGCACCTGGAGCTGGGTCAAGAACCCCTTCATTACCTGGTTCGTCAAGCGCTATCAGGTTGATATGAGCCAGGCGCTGGAAGAGAACCCAACGGCTTACAGCAGCTTCAACGACTTTTTTACCCGCGCCCTTAAACCCGATGCGCGCCCACTGGACCAGACCTCAGGCAGCATCCTCTGCCCCGCCGATGGCGCCATCAGCCAGCTCGGCAAGATTGAACACGGCCGTATATTCCAGGCCAAGGGACACAGCTTCAGCGTACAGGAACTGCTCGGCGGCAACGCCGAACTAGCAGCCCCCTTCCAGGGCGGCGAGTTCGCGACTGTTTACCTGTCGCCTCGGGACTACCACCGCGTACACATGCCATTGGGCGGTACCCTGAAGGAAATGATCTACGTTCCGGGCAAACTTTTCTCGGTCAACCAGACCACCGCTGAGAACGTACCAGAGCTGTTCGCCCGGAATGAACGGGTGGTGTGCCTGTTCGATACCGAAGCCGGTCCAATGGCCGTCGTTCTGGTCGGCGCGATGATCGTTGCGTCGGTTGAAACCGTATGGGCCGGCCTGGTTGCCCCGCCCAGCCGCGAGCTGCGCAGCACCGCCTACGGCCAGGCTGCACCGAGCCTGGAAAAAGGTGACGAGATGGGCCGCTTCAAACTGGGCTCAACCGCTATCGTCCTGTTTGGCCCTGATGCAATGCGCTGGAGTGAATCACTCAAGGCCGGCGACAGCGTCCAGATGGGGCAACTCATGGGCAGCGTCGCCTGATTTTCAGGCACGCTGCGTATCGAACGCAATAACCTCGGCGATCGTGCTGGCGCCCAGCGCCAGCATCACCAACCGGTCAACCCCCAGTGCCACGCCAGCACATGACGGCATACCCGCCTCCAGCGCATCAACCAAAGGCATGTCGATCGGCAAGACTGACAGCCCCAACGCCTCCCGCTGCTGCTGATCCACCTGAAAACGCCGCAACTGCTCATTGGCATCGGTCAGCTCAAAGTAACCGTTGGCCAGCTCCATCCCCTGCACGAACATCTCGAAGCGCGCGGCGCTGGGCACCACATCATCGCCCTCAACAACTTGCGCCAGCGCCGCCTGCGACGCCGGAAACGCATAAACCATGGTCGGCGCCTGCAACTGTGGCTCGACGCAATCGGAAAACAGCAGATTCAGATAACCATCGCGCGACAGCTCACCCTGAAAGCCGCATCGGGCGGCGGCCAGCTGTTGCAGGTCGGCATCACCGCACCGGTGAATATCCAGGCCGGTATGCTCGGCAAACACGGCAGCGTAACTGACCCGCCGCGCCGGCTCACATACAAGCACCTCGCGAACCAGCGCATCCACCTCATCCATTAACTGGTGGTGATCGAACCCGGGGCGATACCACTCCAGCATGCTGAACTCCGGATTATGCCGACGCCCCATCTCGCCGTTGCGATAGACCTTGCACAACTGCCAGATCGGCCCGCTGCCGGCCGCGAGCAAGCGCTTCATCGGATATTCAGGTGACGTATGCAGGTACAGTGTCGCCGGCTGACCGCCGCCCTCCGGGATGTAATCGGCGGAAAAGGGGTGCAGAAACGGATCACTAACCGCAGCATGCGACAGGCTGGGGGTATCCACCTCCAGCACCTGCCGCTCGGCAAAGAAGCGACGAATGCGATTGATGATATCCGCGCGTTGACGCAACGCCTCAATAGACGCACTGGGCCGCCACTCTCTAGTCATGCTGGACACCTCGAATTACAGACACAAAAAACCGGGGCTTAGCCCCGGTTTCGTCAACTGCCGACGCTATCAGGCGCGACCAACATACTCGCTGGAACGGGTATCGACCTTCAGCACGTCGCCGGTGTTGATGAACAGCGGCACCTTGACCACAGCGCCGGTTACCAGCTTGGCCGGCTTGTTGCCACCACCGGAGGTATCACCACGCACGCCCGGGTCGGTTTCAACGACTTCCAGTTCGACAAAGTTCGGCGGAGTCACCGCAATCGGCGCACCATTGAACAGGGTCACGGTGTAAACCACCTGCTCTTTCATCCAGTTAATACAGTCACCAACGGCTTTCTCGTCAGCGCCGTACTGCTCGAAGGAGCCGTCGGTCGCCATGAAGTGCCAGAATTCGCCGTCGGCGTACAGATATTCCATTTCGCGATCCATCACGTCAGCGCCTTCCAGGCTGTCGCCCGACTTGAAGGTACGCTCGTTGACGCGGCCGGTTTTCAGGTTACGGACCTTGACGCGGTTAAACGCCTGGCCTTTGCCCGGCTTGACGTATTCGTTCTCGAGGATCGAGCACGGATCACCGTCCAGCATCACCTTAAGACCCGGTTTGAATTCGTTGGTAGAATAGTTGGCCATACAAGTTCCCACTTTCAATTGAATGGATGATCCGACTCGCGCCACACCATCAGTGTGCGAGGCAGTCAGTCGGACACCCTGACACCCATGCGCGGAAAAACGCCAATGATACATGGTTCTGCAGTTCGTGTTGAGTCTGCCAACTGGCAAAACATCCTCGCCAACAGCGTCACCAGCCCGGCCGAACTGCTCCATCGCCTGCAACTGGAAAGTTCACTGCTGCCCGCAGCCTTGGCGGCGGCCGGCAGCTTCCCGCTGCGAGTACCTGAGCCTTACCTCAACCGCATGCGCCCGGGCGATATCCATGATCCGTTGCTGCGCCAGGTCCTGCCCATTGGCGAAGAGCTGACAGAACAGCCAGGGTATGTACTGGATCCACTGGGTGAACAGCATACCAACGCACGGCCCGGGATCATTCACAAGTACCATGGTCGCCTGCTGCTGGTCGTCAGCAGTGGCTGCGCCGTCAACTGCCGCTACTGCTTTCGCCGTCATTTCCCTTACGACGACAACAATCTCAGCACCAGCGAGTGGGATGACGCCCTCGACTATATTCGCAGCGACACCAGCATCAGCGAGGTCATCTACAGTGGTGGCGATCCGCTCGCGGCCAATGACCGTCGCCTGGCGTGGCTGACCCGCGCCATTGCGGCAATCCCCCATGTCCGGCGACTGCGTGTGCATACCCGGCTCCCCATCGTCATCCCGCAGCGCATCACACCCGAGCTGATTGATGCCCTGTGCGGCACACGCCTGCCGGTCACCATGGTCTGGCACTGCAACCATGCCGCCGAACTGGATACCCTGACCGGGGACGCCGCCGCCCGACTGCGCCAGGCAGGGGTCATACTGCTCAACCAGGCGGTCCTGTTGCGCGGCGTCAATGACAGTGTGGAGGCACAGCAGGCGCTCGGAGAGGCACTAGGCGATGCAGGCATATTGCCCTATTATCTCCACTTGCTTGACCGCGTACGTGGTGCCAGCCACTTTATGGTTCCGGACGACGAAGCACGGGAACTTGTCGGTGCGCTGCTGACTTGCATGCCGGGCTATCTGGTACCCAGACTGGTGCGAGAAGTTGCCGGCGAGCCCGGAAAAGTACCCGTCAGTGTTGAGCTGATGCACGACGCATCCTCAAAACCGAATCAGGCGTGATCCCAAGGCCATATCACGCACGGAACAGCATGCTTAGCCAGTTGATGTCTAAGCTGCTAGAGTGTCTTCTCAGAAGGCAGTTTCCCCCACTGAGCCACGGACGAGCGGCACGAGATGCAAGCCGAAATCAGGCCGTAGACGTTTGTACTGGATACAACAGTTATGGATAGCACAACGCAGAAAATGCATTTGCGGATACCTCAGCAGACCCTCAGCAACCTGAGCTTCGCCGAGGGGTCCGAGAAAGGCATAGCCCAGTGGCTGGCTAATCTGCCAAAAGCCAACATTGGCGAGACCGCGCGACAGCTGTATCAAGGATTGATAGAGCTCAACCAGTACAACGTACCTGCCGACAAGCGCCTGGCGATGCTGGAACGCATCCGACCGGAAGTGCACTACGTCTGCACAGCGCTGTCACGCTACTACCTTGGCCAGTCAATCGTGCTTGAAGACAAGCCACGCAAGGTTGCCAACCTGTCGCAGTCACTGCAAAACCACCTCGCCAACGGCTACAAGATAATCGTTGCCCAGGAACGCAGCATCAAGTCACGTGACCACGCCAACCTGATGACGCTGGCCCTCCAACGCTCAATCCGCGGGCTTTGCGGGCCGTTGTTACGCGCCTTTCAACTCTACTGCCCGGTTGCCGATGGCGTCTGGCTGGAGCTACACCAGCTTTATCAACTGGCACGCAAACGCGGCTTTCACCAGACACCTGTCCCCGACAGCGAAAGCGCTGACCGCCAGCCCCTTAGCATTGAACAATGCTATCTGGTTGCCCTGCTGATGGGTGCAAGCCGTCCGAACCAAATGCGCCAGAGCGCAATGGGCCGCCTGTTTGCCACCCTAGAAGACTGGAGCCGACACGCTCGCCTGGTATCCCCGGAAGACAGCAAGGCACTGTTCATCATCAACCCTGATATGGACTGCCCGCCGCGCTACAAGTCCCTGATTCGTGGTGAAAGCCTCGACAACAGCCTAGGACTGGATACCCGCAGGCTGGTCAATGGCATCAAAGAATTCATGACCGCTGGCAGTGAATATCACGGTGACCTGCACATCCCCAATGCGCTGGGCATTGAGCTGTTGCAGCATGTCAGCCAGTCCTGGGGCGACTTGGCAGAGCGTACCTTCAACCGAATTCCGAGCCAGGGTCATCTGCGCGTCAGCATCGGCATGAGCGCGACTCACTACCGGATTTCCGGCAAAAGCTTTGCGCGTATGATCGACGCCAGTGAAGCCGAACTGAACCCCTTCTCGGACGCAGCCCAACGCGCCCGCGAGGGTGGCTGGAGCAACGCCTTCGACGGTGGCAGTGGCGGTGCTGGCAGCGGTGGCTCAGTCGAGTGGCACTCGGCTGGCGTGGAGCTGATTGATTATGGCAACAGCCTGGGAGACCAGGACGAAGGCGATGAACAATATCCGATCCACACCCTGCCCATCGTCAACCACAGCCCGGGCGGCTTCTGCCTGACCTGGCCGAAGGAAGTTCCAAAGCAGTTGCAGGCTGGCGAACTGCTCGGCATTCAGGAAGCCAACGAACAGGACTGGAGTCTGGCGGTCGTGCGCTGGATTCGTCAGGTTCGCGGCGGTGGCACCCAGATGGGTATTGAGCTGATTGCGCCACACTGTACCCCCTGCGCGGCCAAGCTGATCCGCAAGACCGGCGAGCCGAGCCAGTATCTGCGCGCCCTGCTGCTCCCCGCGGTGACCGCTATCGACCGCCCGCCAACCATTATTACCCCGCGCCTGCCGTTCCAGGTTCACAGCAAAATCAACATCCTGCACAGCGGCAAGACCGAAAAGGCCAACCTTAGCGGCAGGGTGACAGCGACCGGAAGCTTCAGCCAGTTCGAATACCATCTGATTGATCAGACAGTGGCAGAGAGCAGCCAATCTGAGACAAGCAGCGCATCTTTGGTCACTGGCCCAGAAGATGACTTTGACTCACTCTGGAAGTCTCTGTAGATTCAAGCTTCCTGATTTGCAAGGGGCTGGCGAGTCCAGCCCGACATCCCCCGGAAGACCATGGCCAACGAAAAACAAGCCATCAAGCTGCTGATTCTCGACGACTCTCAGAATAACGCAGAGCGTCTGGTCAGCCTGCTTCGTAATGCAGGCCATGCCACTCGCGCCCATCGTGTCACCTCGATTGAAGACTTGCAGGAATGCCTGCAACAAACCTGGGACATCTGTCTCGCGCAAGCCGAGACAAGCTATCTGAGTGCCGACGACGCCATCACTCTGATCAAGCGGCAGGCCCGCGACATTCCGTTCATTCTGCTCAAACCAGAAGTGGACCTGGACATGCGTGTCGACGCCTTGCGTGCCGGCATGGCCGACGCCCTGCCACAAGATGCCGACGTCCTGATGACCCTGGTGGTAGACCGCGAGCTGGCAAACCTCGAAGCACGCCGTCAGCGCCGCATCATCGAACAGACCCTGCGAGAAGCCGAAAAACGCTGCCAGCTGCTGCTAGATAGCTCCGTGGACGCGATCGCCTACGTACTCGACGGAATGCACATCTACACCAACCGCGCCTATGGCGAGATGTTTGGCTACGATGATCCGGATGACCTCGCCGCAGAGCCGATGGTCGGCCTGATTGATGCGGAAGATCAGGGGCGGTTCAAAGACTTCCTGCGCAACTACAGCAGTCCGGCCGGTCAGAACGAAATGCGCTGCAAGGCCTTGGACAGCAGTGGTAAACGCTTCCCTATTGTGCTGAGCTTTTCGCCGGCGAGTTACGACGGCGAACCCTGCACCCAGGTTGTTATCCGCGCCGAAACAGCGAGCAGCGAGTTCGAAGAAAAGCTCAAGGTCATGGCCAGCCGCGATCTGGTTACCGGCATGTTCAATCGAGCGTACTTTCAGGAGCAGCTGGAAACCGTTCGTGACCAGGCTGTGCGCCAGGGCCAACCAAGCACGCTGGTCTACCTCAGCATCGACGGTTTCAGCAGCTTGCAAGCCGACATCGGCATCGGCGCGGCTGACCTGTTGCTGACCGACCTAGCGCAAATGCTGCGTGGACACTTTAGCGAAGACACCCTCATGGCACGCTTCGCCGACGATGCCTGCAGCATCCTGATCGAAGGTCAGGAGCCTGCCACCGCTACCGAGCAACTGGAGGCCCTGCGCGCCAAGATTGAAGCGCACCTGTTCGAAACCAACGGCCGCACCGTGCGCATTACGGTCAGCATGGGCGTAGCCTCGATCAGCGAAACCGAAGCTGACCCGGTCGAAGCCATAGACCGGGCCCACCGCCTTGCCGATCAACTGAGCAACAACGGTGGTAATGGCATCAAGGTATTCAACCCGCTGGAAGAGCTGGCACTGCAAGCCAACCGCGGCAACCTGATCGCACTGATCCAGCACACGCTGGAAACCAACGGCTTCCGCCTGTTGTTCCAGCCTATCATCAGCTTGCGTGGTGACGAGGCAGAGAATTACGAGACCTTCCTCCGCTTGCTGAACCATGAGGGCGAGGAAGTGCCAGCCGCAGACTTTTTGCCGGCGGCGCAGGAAGCTAGCCTGGCCTTGGAGATTGATCGCTGGGTGATCACTCAGGCCGTCAAGCTACTGAGCAATCACCGCGGTCGCGGCGCAGACACCCATCTGCTGCTCAACCTGAGCGCGGCGAGCCTGCAGGAAGCAGACATGGTCGAATGGATTGCCGCCAAACTGAAAGAGGCCAGGCTGCCGGCTGACGCCATCATCTTCCAGTTCCACGACGCGGATGTGAACACCTACCTCAAGCAGGCCAAGATGCACACCGAGGCCCTGCACCAAATGCACTGCAAGGTCTCAATCAGCCACTTTGGCGGTGCGCTGAACCCCTACGCTGCGCTCAAACATGTGCACGCCGACTACATCAAGATAGACGGCTCATTCACCCGCGACCTGTCTGACGAGAAAGCGGTAGCAACCCTGAAGGAAATCATCAGTTCGCTGCACAGCCAGGGCAAGCTCACCATTGTGCCGTACGTTGATAGCGCGGCCATGATGCCAACACTTTGGCAGGCTGGCGCCAACTACATTCAGGGCCACTACCTGCAGGCACCCAGCGACAGCATGAACTACGATTTCTCAGCCGACTGACAGCGTGTGGGCGTTGCAGCGCATGCAACGCCCACAGTGCACTACATACCTTCCCGATCGCGAAATCCCAGCAGATACAAAATGCCGTCCAGCCCCAGTGTTGAAATAGCCTGTTTGGCAGACTGTTTGACCAGCGGCTTCGCCCGAAAGGCTACACCGAGCCCCGCGATAGAGAGCATTGGCAGGTCATTTGCACCATCGCCGACGGCGATGGTCTGCTCCAGACTGATCCCTTCCTGGCTAGCCAGTTGACGCAGCAGCTCAGCCTTGCGCTGACCATCAACAATCGGCTCCAGCACCTCCCCAGTCACCAAACCATCTTCGACCGGAAGTGAGTTGGCATACACATAGTCAATGCCCAGGCGCTGCTGCAGGCGTTCGGCAAAGTAGGTAAAACCGCCAGAGAGAATCGCGGTCTTGTAGCCCAGTCGGCGCAATTGCGCGATCAGCGTCTCTGCCCCTTCCGTCAACCGCAGCGACTCAGCGATGCTGTCCAGAGTCGACACCGGCAACCCCTTGAGCAACGCCATCCGCTCACGGAAGCTGGCGCGAAAATCCAGCTCGCCCCGCATTGCCCGTTCGGTGATTTCCGCCACCGCATCACCAACACCGGCGGCCTTGGCCAACTCGTCGATAACCTCGGCGTCAATCAGCGTCGAGTCCATATCGAATACAACCAGGCGACGGTTACGGCGGAAGATACTGTCCTGCTGGAAAGCAATGTCGACGCTCAACTCCTGAGCAATAGCCAGAAATTCCGCGCGCAGAGCGGCCGGATCTTCCGGCTCACCGCGTACGGAGAATTCGATGCAACCCTTGCCCTGATCCTCCGGCAACCCCTCAGGAATCCGCCCCGACAGACGATCAATATGATCAATATTAAGACCGTAACGCGCGGTAATCTCACTGACCCGGGCGATGTGCTCGGCAGTCACCCGGCGGGCGAGCAAGGTTACGATATGGCGCGGCTTGCCCTGCCCTGTGACCCAGCGACTGTACTCGTCCGCACTGACAGGCGTGAAGCGCACCTGCTGGTCCAACTCATAGCCCCGGAACAGAACTTCCTTGAGCACATCGGAGCTACCCTGATCAGCCGGCATTTCGACCAGAATACCGAAGGACAGCGTGTCATGAATGACCGCCTGACCAATATCGAGAATATTGACCCGCGCCCTGGCGAGCAGCCCGGTGATAGCCGCAGTAAGACCCGGGCGATCAGGACCGGTGATGTTGATCAGAACGATTTCCTTCAAGACGCTCGCTCCCAGTTAAAAGTGAGGAACCTATTCTACCTGCATTTGCCCAACGCCTCACATATCAGCCTTTTGCCGCATTTGGGGAATAGCTATACTCGCCACATTGCTATTCCCCGATTCCCCCGAGATTCAAACCTCCGCAACCATCGAGTCACGCTTTGAGCCGCCAAACGCCGAACCACGACAATCTATTCCTGCGCTGCTATGCCAACCTACGCCGTCGCTCGCTGACTCTGGCCGGGGCGATGCCGCTGATGGTGATTGCCCCGCTGCTGCTCATGCTGATTCTGGTTCTCTGGCTGGGCAAGGTGCAGCTGCAGCAGGATGTTGCGCAGCAGGCCGACCGCGTCGGTAGCGCACTGGCACGCCAGATTGCAGCAAGCGCTGCGGAACCACTGGCAGCCGAAGACCGACTGAGCCTGAACATTCTGCTGGCCCAGTGGAACCAGAACCCGATGATTGCCCACGTCAGCCTTTACTCACCGGGTAACCGGCTGATCGCCGAGGCCGGCAGTGAACCGCCGCGGCAGCAGCGGGCACCGGGCCAGGGCAACTACATTGCAGCAGTTCACCTGCAGGACCAGCTTACTGGTCAAGTGCAGCTGACGTTGGCCGCCACGCCATTCATCCTGCCCGCTAATCTGCTGCTGGAACGCATGATCTGGGGGCTATTACTGGTCGGTTGCGGCGCGGGCCTGCTTGCATGGCACCGCGGGCGTGAGCTGTCACGCCAACTGGAAGCACTCGCCCTTTGGGACGCCACGCCCAGCTATCCGGCACCAGCTTGCACCCGCAGCGATGAACTCGGCGCGCTGTCACGGGCTCTGCTCAGCAACCGCGGCCTGACGCCACCGGAACCCGAGCCTGAGCCTGAACCGGAGGACGTAACGACGCCGATGCCGGAGGTTCCCAGTTTCGAGACTGACGCCATCCCGGTGCTCCAGCCAGAACAGCAAATCGGTGCTGACGAGCCCCCCCAGGATGAGCCGGCCCAGCAAGAAGCAGTAGACGTAGCGGCCGACTCGTCCAGCGACACAACCGAATCGCTGGACGAGACGGCAGCAACTGAGCCGCAGGATAGTAACCCCGCGGAGGAGCGCGTCCAGAAGCAGGCCATGCTGGCGGTACGCCTCGGTAACCACGACGCGCTGCGCCGATTGCCGCGTGAGCGCCTGATGCAACTGCTCGAGCGCTATCGTCAGCAAGTTCAGCATGCTTGCCAGCTGTACGGCGGCGAGCAACACACGCTGCACGACGGCACCAGCATCGCGCTGTTCAGGGACAGTACCGGTGACGGTTCGGAGCTAAAGCATGGCCTGTGCTGCGGGGAGTTGCTGCGTGTGCTCGGCCACGATCTGCAGATTGAGATTGCCGACACGGGTATCGCGCTGCACATGCAGCTGGCGCTCGGCCACGCCAGCGGACTGGATGGCCTGGACGATGAGACGCTGGGGCAGCATGAAGCCTGTCAGCGCGTTATAGAGCACCTGCAGCACAGCCGCAACCTGCTGCTGGTGGACGCCGAGCTGGCAGCCAGCGAAGCACTTTCCCACTGCGCTTCAACACGCCGCCTGGCAAGCCAGCCCGGCACCTTCTGCATCGAGCGCCTGCTGGAACCCTATCAGTCCCTGCTGGAGCGGCAGCTCAGCTCACTGTACAACCAACGCCAGTCCTGAGACTGGCGCCGCTCCCCCCTAATCGGCAGCCGGCTCGGCAGCTGCCGCTGACGTCAGCTCCACTGCCACCGAGTCAACTTTCTGGAAGCCGCGTGGCAGCTTGTTGCCACGTCGACCGCGCTCGCCACTGTAATGCTCAAGGTCGGCTGACTTCAGCGTCAAGGTGCGCTTGCCGGCAGTCAACACCAACTGCGCACCCGGCGGCAGAACGGCTAGACCAGCGACAAACTCCTCGCGCATCTTCACCCGACCAGAAGGCAGGGAAATGATCTTGTTGCCCTTGCCCTTGGCAAGCTGAGGCAGATCCTTGAGTGGGAATACCAGCAGACGACCTTCGTTGGAAACCGCCGCCAGATGACTGCTCTGCGGATAGCGGACCGGCTGTGGCGAAAGGATTCGTCCGCCGTCCGGAATATTCAGCAGCGCCTTGCCGTTCTTGTTCTTGGCGAGCATGTCCTCACCCTTGACCAGAAAGCCGTAACCGGCATCCGACGCCAACAGATACAGGCCCTGCTCATCAGGCATCAGTACCGCATCAAACCCGGCCCCCGCCGGCGGACTGAAGCGACCGGTAAGCGGCTCGCCCTGGCCACGGGCGGACGGCAGGGTGTGAGCAGACAATGAATAGCTGCGGCCGGTACTGTCGATAAAGACTGCCTGTTGATTGGAACGCCCGCTCGCCTGTGCAAGATAACCGTCCCCCGCTTTGTAGCTGAGCCCCGTACCATCGACATCGTGCCCCTTGGCGCAGCGCACCCAGCCCTTTTCTGAGATCACGACCGTAACCGGCTCGGATGGCACCAGCTCGGTTTCCGACAGGGCCCGCGCTTCCTTGCGCTCGACCAGCGGCGAACGGCGCTCATCACCATAGGTCTCAGCATCAGCAGCCAACTCGTCACGTACCAGAGTACGCAGTTTGCGCTCATCTCCGAGGATCCCCTGCAGCTCATCACGCTCGTCGCGCAATGCATCCTGCTCGGCCCGGATCTTCATTTCTTCCAGTCGCGCCAGCTGCCGCAAACGGGTATCGAGAATGTAGTCAGCCTGCAGATCGCTGAGGTCGAACCGCGCGATCAGCTCCGCCTTGGGATGCTCTTCGGTACGGATGATATGGATGACTTCATCCAGATTGAGGAAGGCGACCAGCAAACCGTCCAACAGGTGCAGACGGGCCAAGACCTTATCCAGGCGGTACTGCAAGCGGCGACGCACCGTGGCAACACGGAACCCCAGCCACTCACTCAGCATGCCCCAGAGATCCTTCACCGCAGGCTTGCCGTCAGTACCGATGACGTTCATATTGACCCGGTAGCTGTGCTCCAGGTCGGTGGTCGCAAACAGATGCTGCATCAGATCGTCCAGATCGATCCGGTTGGAGCGCGGAACAATGACGATACGCGTCGGGTTTTCGTGATCGGATTCGTCGCGCAGATCGGCCACCATCGGCAGCTTCTTGTTCTGCATCTGCGCGGCAATCTGCTCCAGCACCTTGGCGCCAGACACCTGATGCGGCAGCGCAGTAATCACGATCTCACCGTCTTCCTTGCTCCACACCGCACGACAGCGCACCGAGCCGCGGCCGCTGGCGTACATCTTCAACAGGTCTTCCCGCGGGGTGATGATCTCGGCTTCAGTGGGGAAGTCCGGCCCCTGAATATGCTCCAGAATATCGTCCAGTCCGGCACCCGGATCGTCCAGCAGACGAATACAGGCCGCCGCCACTTCTTTCAGGTTATGCGGCGGGATATCGGTCGCCATACCGACCGCAATACCAGTCGTTCCGTTAAGCAGCAGATTGGGCAGGCGCGCCGGCAAAACCATGGGTTCTTCCATGGTACCGTCGAAGTTCGGCTGCCAATCGACCGTGCCTTGTCCCAACTCGGATAGCAGCACCTCGCTGTAACGCGCCAGGCGAGCCTCGGTGTAACGCATGGCCGCGAACGACTTGGGATCGTCCGGCGCGCCCCAGTTACCCTGCCCGTCCACCAGCGGATAGCGATAGGAGAATGGCTGGGCCATCAGCACCATGGCCTCGTAGCAGGCCGAGTCGCCGTGGGGGTGATACTTACCCAGCACGTCACCGACGGTACGGGCCGACTTCTTGTGCTTGGAGCTGGCCGAAAGGCCCAGCTCACTCATTGCATAAACGATACGACGCTGTACCGGCTTCAGGCCATCGCCGATATGCGGCAACGCCCGATCCATGATGACGTACATGGAATAGTTGAGATAGGCCTCCTCGGTAAAGGACGCCAGCGAACGTCGCTCGACGCCATCGAGGCTCAGGTCCAGTCCATCACTCATGCTTCTTCTCCACTCGGGCGGCTGCGCGCCATGCGCAGCCCGCCGGATAACTCATTGGTACTGTCGCAGCAGCAAATCACCGCCCTGCGAACGAAAATCCAGTTGCCTGAGCGCACTCATGCCCAGCAACACCTCGTCACCCGCCATACCGGGCACAATGCCCGCATCAACGTCGTGCAACAGAATGTCGCCCAGTTGCAGAGTCTGCAGGCGCGTGGCATAGCCCTCGGCTGTGCCGTTGGCGGTATCAACCATAAACTGTCGACCGCGCGACAGCCCCAGCTCATCGGCCAACGCAGCAGGAACCGCAACAAAGCTGGCACCGGTGTCCACCAGCAGCGTTACCGCCTTGCGATTGATCTGGCCGCGCAACAGGTAATGGCCCTGTCTGTTCGGTTCCAGCCGTACTTCAACCGCGCCGCCCAGCTGGCTGGAGGTCGGCTGCTGGTTGGGATTGCGCTGACGCTCCTCTACCCCACTGAACCAATAGGCGGCCAGCAGCAGCCCTGCCACCCAGGCCAGGATCATCATCCCGGTGCCCAGCTTGCGCTGTGAAGGAGGCAGAGGCTCGTTCACGGCTGATATCCCTCGCGCCAGTCATCCGGCAAGACAAAGTGAAACACCCAGGGACGCGTGTCCCCATCCGGGCGGCCGCGGTCATTGTTGTCCAGTCCGATAACGATGCCGTCATCGCCAATCATCAGCGCTTCAGCCAGGCCGAACGGAGCATCCGGGTAAAAATAGGGTTCGACCAGCACGCTTTGCGCAAAAGACCAGCAACGCTCGCGCTGCCCGGAAAGTGGGCTACGGCGACAAACCTGATGAGCATTGCGCTCCAGCGTCCACAGCCGCCCTTGCCAGTACACGACGTCAGAGAAATCCACCGGCATCACTTCACGGTTGAGAATACCGGGCCCGAACGGCTCGGTCGGCAGGAACCGCCGCTCAGCCAGCAGCACACAGCCGGCAAGCGGGCATTTCCACTCATCCCCCTGACGTTGCAGCTTGAGCAGCCCGCGTGCCTGACGCTCCGCTGCAAGCCAGAGCGTGCCCGCTTCCGCGTCGATCGCAATGCCTTCAGCCAACGCGTTGATTTGCTGCCACAGGCCACGCGACTCGCCTTCGGTGTACAGCGCCGAATCCAGCTTGAGCCATTCACCCGCCACTGGCTCGTCGGCCGAGGGTGGCAACCGCAACACGCCAAGTTGACTTTCGCTGACCAGATAGCGATTGCCATCACCATCGCAGGCCAGGCCTTCAAAATCCAGTGCCGGCCCGCTTAGCCCGCGTAACCAGGCCCCCGCCAGCAATTGCATTGGCAAACTCGACGGTGTTTCTGCTGGCAGCAAGAACGGCTCAATCTCCGCCTGATAACTGTCTTCAGTACGCTGCAACACAAACAGACTGGTATCTTCCCGGTCGGACACCGCCAGCAGGCGCCCATCACAGTGCTGCAGAGCGGAGAGATTGCCGCGCGGCATGCCATCCACCGGCAAAGCACGCTCTAGCTGCAGCTCAGGAGCACGTTCAAATGCCAGCGCTGCAGTGCTGAAAACCATCAGCGCTGCCGCCAGCAGACGGGAGCCACTCATCAAAGCAGCACCTCGGCAAGGTTGCCCTTGCTTTCCAGCCAGACCTTGCGATCGGAAGAACGCTTCTTCGCCAGCAGCATATCCATCAACTGCTCGGTGTCCTGCGTCTGATCAACGGTGAGCTGCACCAGCCGGCGAGTCTCCGGCGCCATGGTGGTCTCACGTAGCTGCAGCGGGTTCATCTCGCCCAGACCCTTGAAGCGGGTAACCTGAATCTTGCCGCGCTTGCCTTCAGCCTCAATGCGGTCGAGGATACCTTGCTTCTCGGCATCATCCAGCGCGTAGTAGACGTCCTTGCCGATGTCGATTCGGTAGAGCGGCGGCATGGCAACAAAGACATGGCCAGCCTCGACCAGCGGGCGGAAATGACGAACGAACAGCGCACACAGTAGCGTCGCGATATGTAGCCCATCCGAGTCCGCATCAGCCAAAATGCATATCTTGCCGTAACGCAGCTGGTCGAGGCTGGCTGCGCCCGGATCCACTCCGATGGCAACGGCAATATCATGTACTTCCTGCGAGCCCAGGACCTGATTGGATTCAACTTCCCAAGTATTCAGGATCTTACCGCGTAGCGGCATGATGGCCTGAAACTCCTTGTCGCGGGCCTGCTTGGCGCTGCCACCAGCCGAGTCACCCTCCACCAGAAACAGCTCGGAGCGCTTACTGTCCTGGCCGACACAATCGGCCAGCTTGCCGGGCAGTGCAGGCCCCTGGGTGATGCGCTTGCGCTCGATCTTCTTGCCCGCCTTGAGACGGCGACCAGCGTGACTGATCGCCATTTCGGCAATCAGCTGGCCGATCTCGGCGTGCTGGTTGAGCCACAGACTGAAGGCATCCTTGACCACACCGGACACAAAAGCAGCCGACTCACGGGACGACAGCCGCTCTTTGGTCTGACCGGAAAACTGCGCCTCGGCCATCTTCAGCGACAAAACGTAGCTAACGCGTTCCCAGATGTCCTCCGGAGCCAGCTTAAGGCCACGCGGCAGCAGGTTTCGGAACTCGCAGAACTCACGGATAGCTTCCAGCAGCCCGGCGCGCAAGCCATTAACATGAGTACCGCCCTGTGCGGTCGGGATCAGGTTGACGTAGCTTTCCTGCACCAGCTCGCCACCCTCCGGCAGCCAGAAAACAGCCCAGTCAACTGCTTCCTGTTTGGCGCTGAAGCTGCCAGCAAAGGGCTCTTCCGGCAACTTTGGCCACTCGGCACAGGCATCGACCAGGTAGTCGCGCAGACCATCCTCGTAATGCCAGCTGATCTTCTCGCCGGACTGGCGATCATCAAAATCAACTCGCAACCCCGGGCACAGCACGGCCTTGGCCTTGAGCAGGTGTTTGAGACGACTGACGCTGAATTTGGGTGAATCGAAGTATTTGCCATCCGGCCAGAAAATCACACTTGTGCCGGTATTGCGCTTGCCGACGGTGCCGATCACCTCCAGCTCACGAACCTTGTCACCGTGCTCGAAGGCCATGGCATATTCCTGCCCGTCGCGCTTGACCTTCACCTCGACTCGCAACGAGAGCGCGTTGACCACAGAAATACCAACCCCATGCAGACCGCCGGAGAACTGGTAATTTTTGTTCGAGAACTTGCCGCCGGCGTGCAGCCTGGTAAAGATCAGCTCAACGCCAGAGACTCCCTCTTCCGGGTGAATGTCCACCGGCATCCCGCGGCCGTCATCACTGACCTCCAGGGCGTTGTCCTGATGCAATACCACACTGATGGTGCGGGCATGCCCGGCAAGCGCTTCGTCGACACTGTTATCAATGACTTCCTGCGCCAGATGGTTGGGACGCGCTGTATCGGTGTACATGCCGGGGCGACGGCGCACCGGATCGAGGCCGCTGAGTACTTCAAGCGCATCCGCGTTATAGGTCGAATCAGACATGGTGTGAGCAGGTATCCTTCTTGAATTGCTTCAACGCCCACCCGCCTGCCTGACTGACTGACGCCGGCCATCGGAGTGAGCTTGCATGGGGTCACATAGTATCCGGCGGGCGGACTGCCTGCCACCGTCAGTGCGGCAGCAACTCAATAGCCCACCGCTCCCGGCTCGGGCAAAAACACCCCTTCGGGAAGACGGGAAACGGCCGTTTCGATGCGACCGTTGTCATACAGACGCATCCAGCGGTAGCCGGGTGCCAGCGTATCGGCAGCAAAATCGCTGCTGCCGGCAGCAAACTGGACGCAGGTAGAAGGCGTGGCCAACAGTCGCAGGTGACCCAGCTGCTGGTCGAAGTGCTGATGAATATGACCCCAGAGCACGACCTTTACTTCTGATCGATTCCGAATACGCTCAAGCAGATCCTGAGGATTAAGCAGTCCGATCGGCGCCATCCAGTCGCTGCCAATGTCAACCGGTTGATGGTGCAGGCAGACCATGACATGGCGCTCGCCTACCGAACTCAATGCGTCATCAACGATGGCCAGCTGGGAGGGCTCCAGACGGCCGGGCACGGCACCAAGGATACTGGTGTCAAGCATGACAATCCGCCAATTCCCCAAATCGACCCACGGCCGATTCAGACCCAGCGGATCGCCGATATGGCTCATCAGCTCAGCGTCATCATGATTACCGGGAATCCAGCAGCAGGGCGCTGGCAGACGCTGGCTGGCGGTGATAAAGCGACGGTAGGCCGCCTCACTGCCGTCTTGGGTAATGTCACCGGTGGCCAGCACCAGGTCCATTTCCGGCGTCTGCTCGAGCACCATATCGATTACGGCGTCCAGACTGGCCTGCGTATCGAGTCCGAGCAGATCACCGCCCACCTCGGCAAACAGATGACTGTCCGTCAACTGCACCACGCAGACGAAATCCGACCCTAACGACATTGTGCCCCCACTCATTGCTCCCTTGTTCTGGTGTAATCTTGGCCGTTGCTGCAGCAGGAATCCAGCGATTCGGTCACAGACCCTGACCGGCAAATGACAACGGCTGCGCGCTTTGTCCATAGCGCTGGCAATAGCCCAACCATTCGCCGAGGAACTGGTTCAGCTGAAATTTCTCATCCGGCTGCAGCATCTGCTCATTCGGATAGGGGTATACACCACGAAAGCGCCGTCTATTGTACGCTGCAACCACCTCAGCGAGCCCAGCATCGTGATACAGACGCACCTCCATGCTGGGCGGCGTTACCCAGTCCTGCTGACGCTCATGCGCCAGCTGCAGCGTTGAAGTATAGGGGCAACGCTCCAGCACGCGGATAACCAACGCCTGCACAGCGCCGTCACCAGCATCGACAACAATGCGGCGCTCATTTTCTTCATTCATTGATGACATCAGCTTGAGCAATTTCCAATAATTGCTCTCACACAGCGCCTGCAGACCGACCAGATCAACGTGATATCGAGGCTTGCGCAAAGTCATCATGGCTGTGGGTCCGCTTCGGCACGCAAGCGTTCCGCATGCAACTGCAGCCACTGCAACGCGATGATGCTGGCAGCATTGTCGATTCGACCAGTTTCGAGCGCCGCAACGGCCTCGACGCGCGGCCACAGGCTGACGCGGATATCCTCGCCTTCCTCGGCAAGACCGTGAATACCGCCAACGCCGCGGCTGTCGACCAGCGCACAGTACAGATGCACAAACTCGTCGCTGCCGCCGGGTGACGGGTAATAACGGATAATGGGGTGCAGCGAGCGCAGGGTCAGGCCAGCTTCCTCGTCAGCCTCGCGATGGGCAACCTCTTCCGGGGTTTCATCGGTATCGATCAGTCCGGCAACCAGCTCCAGCATCCAGGGATTGTCACTTTTCTCCAGCGCGCCGACACGCACCTGCTCGATTAGCACAACCTGATCCAGCCAGGGGTCGTAAGGCAGAACGCACACGGCATCGTGGCGCACGAACAGCTCGCGCCGTAGCACGGGTCCCCAGCCACCGTTGAACAGCCGGTGACGCAAATTGAGGACGTCGAGGCGATAGAACCCCTTGAAGCCGGTTTCCCGGCTGATGATGTCCACGTCATCGCGCGTAAAGGACAAAAGCACACTCCCCAGATCAGTCAGCTGCAGAGGGCAAGGCGCATGGCTGCCCCTGCAGGCTACAAGCAAAGCATAAATCCGCTCTGCTGCGCAGGCACAGGACAGAGCGAATAAGAGTCAGTCGCTTAAGCTCGCATATCTGACCGGCAGACGGCAAGGGTCCGGACGTGCCAGACCCGCAGCCGAAAGACGCGCGCGAAACGGATCAGTGCTTCCTTAAAGCTTGTGGTACAGCTGGGAGCCGGTAGTGCGGAACTCCTCCGACTTGGCCTTCATACCCTCTTCAACCGCCAGATCTACCGCGGCAATGCGCTGCTCGGCGGCGTACTCACGAACTTCCTGGGTAATTTTCATCGAGCAGAACTTGGGACCGCACATCGAACAGAAGTGCGCCACCTTGGCCGACTCCTTCGGCAGCGTTTCGTCGTGGTAGGCCCGTGCGGTATCCGGGTCGAGCCCCAGATTGAACTGATCTTCCCAGCGAAACTCGAAGCGCGCCTTGCTCAGGGCGTTATCGCGAATCTGCGCGCCCGGGTGCCCCTTGGCCAGATCGGCCGCGTGGGCGGCGATCTTGTAGGTAATAATGCCGGTCTTGACATCATCCCGGTTCGGCAGCCCGAGATGCTCCTTGGGCGTGACGTAGCAGAGCATGGCGCAGCCGAACCAGCCGATCATGGCAGCACCGATGCCACTGGTGATGTGGTCATAACCGGGCGCGATGTCAGTGGTCAGCGGGCCAAGGGTATAGAACGGTGCTTCGTCGCAGCATTCCAGCTGCTTGTCCATGTTCTCCTTGATCAGCTGCATCGGCACGTGACCCGGGCCCTCGATCATCACCTGCACATCGTGTTTCCAGGCAACTTTGGTCAGCTCTCCGAGGGTTTCCAGCTCACCGAACTGGGCTTCGTCATTGGCATCGGCAATGGAGCCGGGACGCAGGCCATCGCCAAGCGAGAAGCTGACGTCGTAGGCCTTCATGATTTCGCAGATGTCCTCGAAATGGGTGTAGAGGAAATTCTCCTGATGGTGCGCCAGACACCACTTAGCCATGATCGAGCCGCCACGCGATACGATGCCGGTAACCCGCTTGGCGGTCATCGGCACGTAGCGCAGCAACACACCCGCGTGGATAGTGAAGTAGTCCACGCCCTGCTCTGCCTGCTCGATCAGGGTGTCACGGAAAATCTCCCAGGTCAGATCCTCGGCGACACCGCCCACCTTCTCCAGCGCCTGATAGATCGGCACGGTGCCGATCGGTACCGGCGAGTTACGGATGATCCATTCACGGGTTTCATGAATATTCTTGCCGGTCGACAGGTCCATAACCGTGTCGGAGCCCCAGCGAATCCCCCAGGTCATCTTCTCGACTTCTTCTTCAATGGAGGAGCCTAGCGCCGAGTTACCGATGTTGCCGTTGATCTTCACCAGGAAGTTGCGGCCGATAATCATCGGCTCCAGCTCTGGGTGATTGATGTTGGCCGGAATGATCGCCCGCCCGCGAGCGATCTCTTCGCGCACGAACTCGGGGGTGATCTGCTGGGGAATGCCTGCGCCGAAACTGTGGCCGGCATGTTGCTCCTGGAGCAGCCCCGCCTCGCGCGCTTCCTGCAGCTTCATGTTCTCGCGAATCGCGACGTACTCCATCTCCGGCGTGATGATGCCACGGCGCGCGTAGTGCATCTGCGTCACGTTGCAGCCGGCCTTGGCGCGGCGCGGGGTACGCACGTGAGCAAAACGCATGTGATCAAGAGAACTGTCGGCTAGGCGTGAGGCACCAAAATCGGAAGTAAGGCCTGGCAATACCTCGGTATCACCGCGCTCGTCGATCCAAACACCACGCACGTCGGCGAGACCGGCACGCAGGTCAATGCTCGCCTGCGGATCGGTATAGGGGCCAGAGGTGTCATACACCAGCACGGGTGCATTGCTCTCACCGCCGAAATCGGTCGGTGTATCGGCCAGGCTGATCTCGCGCATGGGCACACGGATATCCGGGCGCGACCCGGTCACATAGATTTTGCGAGAATTGGGGAAGGGTTGGGTGGCAGCGCTATCGGCACCGGAGGTGGCGATGGCGGTATCAGGCAACTTGCTGTTCATTGTTGTGCTCCACTGCGTTGGGACGCGCAGGGAACCGAAAAGCCACGGCTGCGCCAGTCCTTGCGGACTCACGCTGGCCGTCTATCTCGATTCCTACGCCGGTGCTAGCCGGTTCAGGTTCAACGGGTATCATCTCAGCCCCCTGCAAGCAGGTGGCACCCCGTCAAGATGTCCGCACAGTCTAGAGATATGCTGCTGCCGTCTCAAGCCCACGACAGATATCCCTTTCCAACACTCAGAACAAAGCTCCCCGTGATGGCTGACAAAATCCGCGAAAACGTCAGCAAAAGTCGCTACAACAGATTGTTCCCAATTGTGTCACCCAAAGCAGCTTGACCCCGGCCCCCGAGCCTTTTAGCCTTGCCTGACCCCCTCTCATGCGAAGGATTTGTGCATGTTGCGCCCGCTTACCGTTGCACTGCTGCTGGCCGGTGTGTCCGCCCAGGCTGCCGCCAATACCGATCTGATGACCATCTACCAGCAAGCTGTGCTGAACAGCGCTGACCTGGCCGCTGCCGAAGCAGACGCAATGGCCCGACAGGAAGCGTTGCCACAGGCGCGCTCCCAACTGCTGCCAAACATTGGAGTAGCCGCTGGCGCCTCTCGCCAGGATCTGGAGATAGACAAGGTTGGTGGCGACGAGTACTCCACCCACTACTATCAGGCCAGCCTGACCCAGCCGTTGTTCCGCGCTGACCGCTGGTTCACTTACCAGGCAGCCAAGGCCGTCAGCCAGCAGGCCCAACTGGAGTTCTCTGCTACCCAGCAGAACCTTATCCTTGAGGTGTCGCAGGCCTACTTCAACGTCCTGCGGGCCTCCGACAATCTGGCAACCGCCAAAGCGGAAGAGAAAGCCTTCTCCCGTCAGCTTGAGCAAGCGCAGGAGCGCTTTGAAGTCGGCTTGTCAGCCCGTACCGACGTGCTGGAAGCACAGGCAGGCTACGACAGTGCGCGCGCCGCGAGATTGACCGCGCAAACCAATCTGGACGTCAGCTATCAGGCGCTGACCCGCCTGACTAATCAGGATTATGACAGCCTGTTCGGCATCAGCCACGAGCTGCCGATCCTGCCACCGACACCGGCCAGCATGCAGCAGTGGGTCGAAACGGCTGCCGAGCAGAACCTGACCCTGCAGGCCAGTCGTTACGCCATCGATAGCGCCGAAGATACTCTGCGCAGCAGCAAAGCCGGCTACGCCCCAGTAGTCGACGCGTTCGTGCGCTACAGCAACGACAACGGCGGTGCTTCCATCGCAGCAGCGGGTCAGAACAGCACCGATAGCGAGCTGACCAGCTTTGGCGTTGAACTCAGCATGCCACTGTTCACTGGCGGCCTGACGACCTCACGGGTTCGTGAGTCGACCTACCGCCTGACCCAAGCTGAGCAGAGCAGCGAGTCACAGCGCCGCCGCGTGGTTGAAAGTACCCGCAATCTGTATCGCACGGTTACCTCCAGCGTCGACGAGGTGGCCGCACGCCGCCAGGCTATTGTCTCAGCCAAGGCAGCGCTTGATGCGACCCAGACCGGCTATGAAGTAGGAACCCGCAATGTGGTTGACGTACTGGAAGCCCAGCGCAACCTGTTCCGCACCGTGCGCGACTACAACAACCTGCGCTACAACTACATCATCAACAACCTGAGCCTGAAACAAGCCGCAGGCACCCTGAGCCCGCAAGACCTGCAGGACCTGTCCCAGTGGTTGAACCCGAACTACGATCCGGATCGTGACTTCATCCCCGAGGCTACCGAAGAAGAAGCCCGGCAGATGTCGATGGGCGGCCGGCCACAGCAGCCGTCCGCACCGGCGAACGGCGACAGCAGCACGTTCTAGGTCCATCGTGCACAAACAAGAACAGCGCCCAAGGGCGCTGTTCTTGTTTGTGTTGCCAGATCAGCTCAACAGCCGCGCAATCCCCTCAAGCAGCCGCTCCAAAGCGCCCTGATTATCAGCCACCACAGCCTGTCCAGCCTGACCGGCACGTTGGCGAGCAGTATCCTGCTGCAGCCAATCCTGCACCGCAACCGCCAACGCGGTTTCGTCATCGACCACCTGCAACGCACCAGCCCCCTCCAGCAATTCGCTGATTTCGGTAAAGTTGAAACGATGCGGCCCAGACAGTACCGGCAGCCCCAACGCGGCTGGCTCCAGATAATTGTGCCCGCCGTTCGGCACCAGCGAACCACCAACAAAAGCCAAGTCAGCACAGGCGTAGAGAAACACCAGCTCGCCCATGGTGTCGCCGACCAACACCTGCTGATCCGCTGCGGGTAACGCCCCACTGCTACGCCGCACCATACCGAAACCAGCCTCACTGACCTGACGGGCGACCGAATCGAAACGCTCGGGGTGGCGCGGCACCAGAATCAGCAACGCATCAGGCAGGGCTTCCAGCACCCGGCGATGCGCTCGCAGTACCTGTTCATCCTCGCCCGCATGGGTGCTGGCCGCAATCCAGACAGGACGCTCACTGCCCCAGCGCGCGCGCAACTCCCGAGCCTGCTGCACCTGTGCGGGGTCCGGACGGAAATCGAACTTAATGCTTCCGGTGACCTGCATGTGCTCGCGAGCGACACCCAGCTCAACAAAGCGCAGGGCCTCTGCCTGACTCTGCACCGCCACCCAGTCCAGCGCAGAAAACATCGGCCGCACCAGCGCGCCAACACGCTGATAACCGCGCGCCGAGCGCGCAGACAGCCGAGCATTGGCCAGCACCAAAGGCACATGGGCCCGTTTGGCTTCGGCTACCAGATTTGGCCACAGCTCCGTCTCCATAATGATGCCCACCTTTGGCTGTAAACGGCGCAGCAGCCGGCGTTGCAACCAAGGCAGATCGTATGGCAGGTAAGCATGTCCCACCTGCCCGCCAAACAGCTTGCGAATCTGCTCTGAGCCGGTGGGCGTCATGCAGGTGATGGTAATCGGCAGTTGCGGGTAGCGCTCTAGCAGCTCTCGTACCATCGGCGCGGCGGCAATACTCTCGCCGACTGACACCGCGTGCACCCAGATGCCGCCGCGGCGAACATCACCACCCAGCGCAAAGCGCTCGGCCCAGCGCCGTGCGTACGCTGGGGCCTTGATCGCCCGGTACAACAGACGCAACAGAATCAGCGGCAGGCAGAAGAAGAAAAACAGGGTATAGAGACGACGGGCCATGAAAGCATCCTGTAGCAGCAAGGCGTCCGGTAGGGACTGCACTGAGGCAGCGCTGGGCTAGCGCTCAAGCATACATCTGACTGCGTTGCGCTGTTTGCCAATAGAACCACTATTGGCAAACAGCGCGCCGTGCATCTCCACGCTTGAGCACTCGCAGAGTACGTGTAGGGTTCATCAGCACTTCCATAGGGTAACAGATGTGACCCGCAGCGCCGGCAATGACTATACTAGAGGCCCTTTTTGACCTGAGCTGTGGGAGAACATGAGTACAACCCTGGACACCGATATCTGCATCATTGGCGGCGGCATCGCCGGGCTATGGCTCAACGCCCGCCTGCGCAAGGCTGGTTACTCGACCTTACTGGTAGAGCGCGGCGCCCTAGGCGGCGGCCAAAGTGTCAAATCCCAGGGCATCATTCATGGTGGCATCAAGTACGCGCTGGGCGGCAAGCTCAATGCAGCAACTGAAGCGATTGCCGATATGCCTTCCCGCTGGCGCGACTGTCTCGCCGGCACCGGCGAGCTCGACCTCAGCGGCGTGCGCGTTCTCTCACAGCATCACTATCTGTGGTCGCCGGGCAGCCTGATCAGTAATTTGGCCGGTTTTTTCGCCAGCAAGGCGCTGCGCGGCCGGGTTGATCAGCTCAAGGGCAAGGCGTTACCCACCGTTTTCAACGATCCCGGCTTCAAGGGCAAGGTCTATCAACTTGGCGAGCTGGTGCTGGATGTGCCTGACGTCATCCGGCGCCTGGCCGAGCTGGCTGGCGACAGCCTGCTCAGTGACAACAACCCGCACATCCTGCGTGACGACAATGGCGACATCGCCGGCGTGCAACTGGCCAATACCCGCATTCAGGCCCGCCGTTACGTGCTGACAGCCGGTGAGGGTACCGAAGCGCTGCTGCAGGACTGGGGCGTCAAAGAACCAGCCATGCAGCGCCGCCCACTGCAGATGGTCCTGGTCAAGGGCCCAGACCTGCCTCCGCTCTATGCACACTGCCTGGGTGCCAGCCCGAAACCCCGCCTGACGGTCACCACCCATCCCTGCGAAGATGGCCAGTGGTGCTGGTATCTGGGCGGCGAGCTGGCCGAGCAGGGAGTCAATCAGGCACCGGATCAACTGATTGAACAGGCCCGCCGCGAACTCGGTGAGTTGCTGCCGTGGATCGACCTGAGCGAATGTCAGTGGACCACCTTACCGGTCAACCGCGCCGAACCTGCCCAGAGCGGCTTGGTACGGCCTGATAACGCCTACGTTCAGCCGGTACGCAACGCGCTGATCAGTTGGCCTACCAAGCTGGCACTGGCACCCAACCTGAGCGACCTGATGATTCAGGAGCTGGAACGCCAGCAGGTTGCACCGGCATTGAGTCAGGCAACCACCGCAGACCTGCCCCGTCCGCGAGTAGCCGAACCGCTTTGGGATGTCTGTTTCCGATGAACAATCTGCAACCCTACTACCGCTCACTGGGCGATACCGGACTGCGCCTTTCGCCGCTGGGGCTCGGCACAGTCAAGATCGGTCGCAATCAGGGGGTCAAATACCCCAGTGGTTTCGAGCTGCCCGACGATGCTGCCGTCCAGAATCTCCTCGCGCAGGCTCGCGATCTGGGAATCAACCTGCTCGATACCGCCCCGGCCTATGGGACCAGCGAAGAACGCCTCGGCCCGCTGCTGAAAGGCCAGCGCGACAACTGGGTCATCTGCAGCAAGGTGGGTGAAGAGTTTGAGAACGGTGAGTCTCGCTTCGACTTCTCGGCGAGGCACACCCGCCAGTCCGTCGAGCGCTCATTGCGGCGGCTGGACACCGATCGGCTGGAACTGGTGCTAGTGCATTCCGACGGTAACGATCTCGAGGTACTGGAACAGGACGTCTACCCGACACTGGACCAGCTCAAGCGCGAAGGCCTGATTCTCGCTTACGGCTTCTCCGGCAAGACCGTTGAAGGCGGCCTGCGCGCCCTGCAGCAAGGTGACTGCGCCATGGTGACCTACAATCTGCGCGAGCAGACCGAACGCGCAGTGCTCGACTTCGCCCTGCAACACAACAAGGGCATCCTGATCAAAAAGGCGCTGGCCAGCGGGCACCTCTGCCTCGATGGCGAGGACCCGGTGCGCAAGAGCCTGGAACTGGTGCTCGGCCACCCCGGGGTCACCAGCGCCATTATCGGCACCATTACACCCAAACACCTTGCGCAGAATGTCAGCGCAGCACTGTCGGTACTGTCCAGCATGGAGTAAGGCATGACTCAGATTGTCGCTCGGAAGAATCCCGTTGCATTCAAGACCCAGGCCATTGCGGTTACCGCCAGCCCCGAGGTCCTGCGCTACGAGCCGGTCGGCAGCCCGCTGAGCTTTGACCAGATGCAACAGTTGCGAAAACCACTGCAGCTGGAGGACCCGCATCAATTTCAGACTACCCTGGCCAACCTCGGCGTTTCCGTCGACATCCGTCTGCACTGGCAACAACGCGACTTCCGCTTGCTGGTGCGCCAGGATCGCCCGGACCACGGCGACCAAGTGCTCAAGCTACTGTCCGGCTACGTACCCTCACACGAACTGCGCGTCCCCCTGCTGACCGTAATGACCGAAATTGCCGAAGAGCTGCTGATAGAGGGCAGCGCTGGCTGGCTGCAAGGTCGTTATCAGGACACCTGGCTGCCCGAGCCCTACGCCGATAGCCTGATACGGGACGAGGAACGCCACTTTACACTGACCACCCGGTCCGGCAACGCGCGGCCAGTGCTGTGTCGAGAACTGAACCTGCTGGAGCGGCCACGTGCGTATGTGCATTTGCCTACCAGCTCGCTGCAACTGGTCTACCGGATGGAACTGACCCTGCCGGAGGACATTGAAAGCCCGTCGCTGCTGCACGCCGACGAATTTCTCGATCAGGACAGCGGCGAGTTAATCGCCCGCATGGATCATCAGCGCCCTGAACTGTTCCTTGCTGAATACCGGGATGCCGAGCCGACGGGCGAGCTGTATCACCTGCAGCGCGGAGAGCTGGTTGCACAACCGGCTGCCGGACTGCTACTCAGTGAGGCCTTTGCGCCGCAGCAGGGCTGGCTGGTGGCCGCAGCCAATTGCCCGCTGCAACAAGGCCTGGCACGAGACTGACAGCGCCCAATCCAGGCGCGGGAGGCTTAACCTTCCCCGCGCTCGCGGATTTTCTCAACAATGGCAGTGGTCGAGCAGCTCTCGACGAAGTTGAGCACCTTCACTTCACCACCGTAGGCCTGCACGATCTGTCCGCCGACCACCTGATCAACGCTGTAGTCACCGCCCTTGACCAGCACATCCGGTTTGACCTGTTCCAGCAGACGCTCGGGTGTGTCTTCGCTGAAGCTGATCACCCAGTCAACGGCACCGAGACCGGCCAGTACTGTCATCCGCCGCTCAACGCTGTTAATCGGGCGCCCTGGCCCCTTCAGACGAGTAACCGAAGCATCATCGTTGATCGCCACAATCAACCGGTCTCCCAGTGAGCGTGCTTCTTCCAGATAGCCGACGTGTCCCGCGTGGATGATGTCGAAGCAACCATTGGTAAAGACGACCTTTTCGCCGTGGGCGCGGGCATCTTCAAGCGCCTGCAACAGTTGTTCGACACCCAGCACACCGCGACCACTGCCCTGCTCCTGCTGCACCGCACGGCGCAGCTCTGGGGCACTGATCGCAGCGGTCCCCAGCTTGCCGACCACGATACCTGCAGCCAGGTTCGCCAGCGCCACCGCCAGCGGCAAGTCCTCGCCCGCCGCAAGGCCTGCGGCCAGAGTAGAAATCACCGTATCGCCAGCCCCGGTCACGTCAAACACTTCGCGCGCGCGCGCCGGCAGATGCAGTGCGCCTTCCCCCTTACGCAGCAGGGTCATACCTTGCTCGCTACGGGTGACCAGCAGCGCTTCCAGTTCCAGCTCATCTATCAGAGCCAGACCTTTTTCAACCAGTTCCTGTTCGCTGGCGCAATGACCAACGACCGCCTCAAACTCGGATAGGTTCGGAGTGATCAGGCTTGCTCCCCGGTAGATCGAAAAATCGCTACCTTTGGGGTCAGCCAGCACCGGGACACCACGCTCACGTGCCGCAGCGATCAGCGCCTGATGGTTAACCAGCGCGCCCTTGCCGTAGTCTGACAAAATCATCACGCGAACCCGATCCAGCAGGCCGCTGACCGATGCCAGCAAGGCGTCGGCGTCAGTCTCGAAACGCTCTTCAAAATCCAGACGAATGAGCTGCTGATGACGGCTCATGACCCGTAGCTTGGTAATGGTTGGCAGCGTCTCGTGCTGCTGGAAATCGCAGTAAACACCTGCGGCATTGAGACGTTGCTGCAAACTGTGGGCAGCTTCATCCTTGCCGGTGACACCAACCAGCCAGGCCGGCGCGCCCAACGCGGCGATATTCAGCGCCACGTTACCCGCCCCACCGGGGCGGTCTTCAATCTGGTCGACCTTGACTACCGGTACCGGTGCCTCCGGCGAAATGCGATTGGTCGGCCCATGCCAGTAGCGATCCAGCATGACGTCCCCCACCACTAGGACCGGCGCAGAATCAAATCGGGGCATGCTCAGTTTCATTGTTTCGCCTACCTGTTTCAGCAACGCGCGCCGAAGCGCACGCAGAAATTAGTGTTGTTCGTCACTCTCTTCCTCGAACTGCATACTGTGCAGCCGAGCGTAATAACCGTTGAGCGCCAGCAGCTCGCTGTGGGTTCCGCGTTCAACGATCTGGCCCTGATCCATGACCATGATGACATCCGCCTTTTCGATGGTCGAAAGACGGTGCGCGATCACCAGCGTAGTCCGCCCCTCCATCACATGATCCAGTGCGCCCTGAATATGGCGCTCGGACTCGGTGTCTAGCGCCGAGGTCGCCTCATCGAGAATCAGCACCGGCGCATCCTTGAGCAGGGCACGGGCAATCGCCAGGCGCTGACGCTGCCCACCGGACAGCAGCACGCCGTTCTCGCCCACCAGGGTGTCAAATCCCTGAGGCATTACTTCGATAAACTCCTTGGCATACGCTGCTTGCGCGGCGGAAACCACTGCCTCACGCGGAGCGTCTGCTAGATCACCATAGGCAATATTGTTGGCGACGGTGTCATTGAACAGGGTGACATTCTGGCTCACCAGAGCAATCTGGCGACGCAGGCTGCGCAGGGTAATATCCTGAATGGGCGTACCATCAAGCAGGATGTCCCCCTCCGAGTGATGGTAGAAACGCGGGATCAGGTTAGCCAGCGTCGACTTGCCGCTGCCTGAGCGGCCAACCAGCGCGACCATCTGACCGGGCTCGACACTGAAGCTGATATCCCTGAGCACCGGTTTATCAGTATCCGGATAACTGAATGACAGATTGCGCACTTCAATACGCCCCTGTGTCCGCCCGATATCCTGGTGGCCGGTATCCACTTCAGGGTCTTCGTCCAGTTGCTCGAACACGCTCTCGGCGGCCGCAATCCCCTTCTGAATGTTGGCACTAACTTCGGACAGCTGACGGATCGGCTTTGGCAACAGGCCAGCCGCCGTAATGTAGGCAACCAGGTCACCCGCCGTTGCATCGCCACGCAGAAACAGCACGAGGAACATCACGGTGGCCATCGCACTGTAAGTCACCAGTTGCAGTGACGGCGTGAACACCGCCCCCGTGCGCACCATCTTCAGGCCGCGCTGTCGGTTTTCAGTGCTGGCCTTGAGAAATCGGTCAGACTCATAACGCTCGCCACCGAAGCTGCGCACCACCCGGAAGCCGGAGATCGTTTCGGACGTCACGTGGGTCACATCCCCCATCGCGGTCTGGATCTTCTTGCTTTGCTTGCGAAATTTCTTGCTTGCGCTGGTGACCATCAAGCCGATAACCGGAAGAATTGCGATCAGAACCAGCGTCAACATCCAGTTCATCCACAACAGATAGGCGAACAGAAAGATCACCGTCATCCCTTCCCGAAACACCACCTTGATTGCGTCAGTAGCCGCGCCTGTCACCATGGTGACATTGAAGGTAATGCGGGAAACAAGATGGCCCGAGTTGTGCTGATCAAAGTAACGATTGGGCAGCGTCAGCAGATTGTTGAACAACGCGATGCGCAGGTCGTGTACCACACCCAGCGAGACCTTGGCGATGAAGTAATTACCCAGATAGGAGCCGACCCCCTGATAGAAGGCAATCCCCACAATGAACGCAGGAAACCCCCAGATCAGCGGTACACCGAGGAACATCGCGTTCTCACCGCTCTGCAGTCCATCGACAAAATACTTCAGCATCCAGGCCATCGCCGGCTGAGCGGAGGCAAAGACCGCGAAGCCAATGATGCTCAAGGCAAAGGCCTTCCAATAGGGTTTTACGTAGCCAAGCAGGCGCGCGTATATGCGCACGCTCGAGCGGGCAAAGCTTTCTTTGGCAGCGTCAGTCATGTGACCTTCAGTAGGTAAAACGAGTGCGCTGCAGTCTACCACAAGCTCCGAGAAGCAAAGCTTGCGAGCTGAAAGTACGATAGAATTCGGGTTTTTCAGCTGGAAAAGCATGATGCAGCTACTAAGTGAAGAGCAGTTTGAGTCGTGGCGCCTGGATGCACGCGTTCTTGAAAAGGATCGCTACGGAGAAAAGGTGCTGCTACTGAGCGACGGCACCATGCTCAAGCTTTTTCGCCGCAAGAGCTGGTTCTCGAAGACGCTGTTCTTCCCGCCTGCCGAACGCTTTGCAGCTAACGCTGCTGCGCTGCGCAAGCTTGACGTCCCCTGCCCGCAGGTAATTTCCACCTACAAGCTGCTGACCCCCTACCGAAGCGTGGTTCACTACCACCCTCTTGCTGGCGAAACTCTGCGTAGCCTGCTCAAGACTGACCCCTCGCTGGATCAGCAACACCTATTCGCGCAACTGGCTTCCTTTATAACCTCACTGCACGACAAGGGTGTCTATTTTCGCTCCTTACACCTCGGCAATATCGTGCTCACACCTGATGGCCAGCTCGGTCTGATCGACATCTCAGACCTGCGTTGCTTGGGCAAGTCGCTCAACCGCAACATGCGCAAACGCAATTATCGCCACCTGTTACGGTATGACAGTGACTTTTCCTTGGCCATCCCCGCAGCTCGAGACTTGCTACGCGAACACCACTGAACGAGATAGAAGCTCATGCTTAACAATTTCGCTGAACTTAAAGAATTTTGACATGCTGAATTGCTTGGCGAAGACAAGAAGATTTCCTGGCTAAAGATCCTTCGCCGGGTGAATCGCAGCAATCCGCACAACTGTCTCTTTTGGCTGCGCCTTTCCCAATACCTATACAACAAGAAAAACCGGACAGTGAAATCCTAGGGAAAGCGAATCAACAAGTCCCTCGTGAGAAAGTTCGGCGTCGAAATCACTCTCGGCGCCGAAATCGACAAGGGACTCTGGCTCGGACACCCGACGGCCATTGTCGTGTTCTCCGGCTTGAGAATGGGGAAGAACTGCTCAATACGCTAATGCACAACCATTGGCAGCTCAAGGCCCGGGAGTAAAGGGATCAGCATCGGCGACAGCGTTTCCATCGGCGCTAACAGCTGCATCATCGGAGACGGCCTACGAATAGGCAATAACGTCAATATTGGCGCCATGAGCTTCGTAAACAAAGATATTCCAGATAACAGCGTTTACATCACCCACAAAGAGAACAGCATTCGGCCCAAGTGATAAGCCTGCACCTGGCCTAGGTGTTATATTGCCCAGGCCAAGCGCCTTTCAGATACATTACAGCAGAAGAGACCACTCAACAGGAGTTCCTTTCGCGGCGTCTTTCGATATTCGCCGACCCAGCAGCGTTTCGTAGTACTTCGGCGGCAGACCATGCCCCGGTCGAATTCGTCGCAAGTTATCTGCGGTAAACACGTCCCCAGCTTTCATATCCTCACCGATGTACAGCGAACGCCGCCGTGTAACAGCAACTTTCTCTGCATCTGTCGGTCCGTATTTAATGCTCCCCAAGGCTTCCCATGCGCGAGCCGTTTCTTCTACAAGCGTCTTCAACTCCGCCGGCTCAAGTGAAAAGGCAGAGTCAACACCTCCGTCAGCACGACTCAAAGTAAAGTGCTTCTCTATGACAGTCGCTCCCATGGCAACGGCTGCGATAGCTGCGCCCACACCCATCGTGTGATCTGAAAGCCCGATATTACAGCCAAACAAGTCGCGCATATGCGCGATTGTTCTGAGGTTGGTATTCGAGGGAGAGGCAGGATAAGTACTGGTACACTTGAGTAAAACCAGCTCTTGGCAACCAGCAGAGCGAGCGGCCTCAACCGCGTCATTAATCTCGGAAAGACTGGCCATGCCTGTCGAGATGATTACCGGCTTCCCTGTGGCTGCCACGCGTTTGATCAAGGGCAAGTCAATGCACTCAAACGACGCTATCTTGTAACACGGCACATCAAGCGACTCGAGAAAATCGACCGCGCTTTCATCAAAAGGAGAGCTGAAGCACACCATTCCCCGCTCAGCTGCGCGATCCATGATCGGCTTGTGCCATTCCCAAGGCGTACACGCCTTCTGATACAGAGCATACAAATTTTGCCCAGCCCATAAGGAGTTAGGATCAGAGATATTAAACTCACCCTCCTTAACGTCCAGCGTCATGGTCTCCGCTGTAAATGTCTGCAGCTTGATCGCATGTGCACCCGCCTCCGCAGCAGCATCGACAATCTCAAATGCGCGCTCAAGCGACTGGTTGTGATTGCCCGACATCTCCGCAATGATAAAGGGTGGGCGCGCAGCGGAAAACATAGAGTCACCTATTTCCATTATGAACCTGACGCGGCGTTGAAGAACTCAATAATACGAGAAAGCGTCGAAAGCTTTTCGACCTCGTCATCGGAAACAGAAACACCAGTGAGGTCCTGCAGTTCCAACAACAAATTGAACGAGTCGAGGCTATCCAGGCCTTGCTCTGCAAGGCTCACCTCCGGATTCAAATCAAAAGCCGACCCTTCAATCGCAGCGGCCTTCATTGCTGCGTCGATAGTAGAGATATCAATCATAAAAACTCCAAAAATTTCACGACCACCAGCAGTTATCCGTCAGCCCGCTCTAGTAGAGTAGTAGCCCAAGACAACCCAACCCCAAAGCCACAAAGCACCAAGCGATGCCATGGCCTATCCCAGTTTTTTTCAAGAAGCAGCGGGACAGAGGATGACACGGTATTCCCCGTAGAGCCCATATCCAAGACAAACTTTGATGCATCCTCACCAAAACGCCGCGAAATCGACTCGATAATCGCTGCGCTACCCTGATGAAGTAGATAAGCATCAACGTCAGCGCTGGTGTAACCCGACTCCACCAGAACCTTCTTTAACTGGCGTGGAACATTCATGGAAGCAAAATTAAATATTTGCCGGCCATTCATATGCAGCCGGCCCTTTTCCGTTCGCAAAAACTCTGCTCCAGCGCCATCGGTACCGAAATCAGCCTTACCCAATAACCACTCCGGCTCATGTGCCATCCACGTTGCTGTTGCAGCATCACCAAACAACATCGCGGTATTACGATCATCCTTATCGACAATTTTCGAGTAAGGATCGGCAGTCAAAAGCAAGCCGTTTTCGAGCCCGATACCCTCCATGAACGCCTTCAACACATGAAGCCCATACACATAGCCAGAGCAACCAAGAGATATATCAAAGGCGGCGACACTCGGGCCGAGGCCGAGCTTAGCGTGCACGATGGCAGATGTGTGAGGGAGCCCCTCACCATCACCGTTCTGCGTGACAACAACAAGAGCATCAATAGCGCTCAGATCAAACCCCGGTACTTTCTTCTGCAAAGCACGCACCGCACCAACACACAAGTCAGACGTTTCTTCCATATCAGACTTAATCGGAAGCTTTTCAGCCCCTATCTTGTTTGAAACAAAACTTTCTGGCTCACCGAACCGTGAAGCCTGTTCGAAGTTGTCGATGCAGGCCTCAGGAATGTAGGACGCAACCGCCTTGACTCCAATCATGTCAACTCCTGACAAAACGTATGGTAGCGACCTTTTCTTGGTCAAGAAAAACCTCACTAACAACCAAGCGACCAGAAAGACAGCTCTTATTCACAAGCAGGATTTCTTCTGCCCCATCGACGAGCCGATCAGCTACGTCAAGCTGAGAGAATAACCAGTTACCGGAACCAAAAAGCGCATTGCAAAGCTTTTTATGCATTGCAACCACTTCCTCGATAAGCAGAAACTCTTTATTTCTGTGCTTCGTTATACTTTTCTTTTGCTCGCTGACGACGCTACCAGCAACTACCTGGTCTTCAGGATACCCGTAGCGCTCAGACACTTCATCGTCGCGCTCAATCAACCAAAGCTTACGAGACGCAGAACAGCTCTCGAAGCCACCGATATCGGCCTGAGCCACAACAACTGCAGGATCAACTGGGGCCTGATCGACAACATCCAATTGCCTGATCGCAGCGCGCCTGAACACCACTCTCTTTACATGTCCGCAGCCCTGTTTCTCAGCAACAGAGGACAGTGCCTGATAAATATCAGTGCCGTGTAAATAGGCTCTTTCACCTTTGAATTTTAGTACCAAACTCTCTATAAAACTCATTCTAGACAGCCCTTCTGGCAGGATTTCCGATCCATGTTGAGCCTTCAGGCAGCGGTTTGTAGGCCACAGAGCCTGCTGCCAAAACGGCAAAATCCCCCACCTCGGTTCTATCTCTCACCACCGCGTTGGGTGCGATGTAAGAGCCGCTCCCAAGCTTGGCGTAACCACATAGTGTGGCGTTTGGGCCAACATAGCAGAACTCACCAACATCGACATCGTGCCCAAGATTGGCGCCGGATCGAATACTGCAGCCGAACCCCACTTTCGTACCTGGCTGAAGCACAGCATACGCAGTAATCAACACGCCGGCCGACACCTCACAGCTAGAGGAGACCTTCGCGGTTGGATGTATCAAGCTAATCACTCGCTCTCGCGGGATGGCAAAACTCGATATCAGTTCGGACCGTTCTTTCATTTTCCCGACACTGAGCAATGAAAAATGAAAAAGCACATCATCATCCAGCGATTGCCAGTCAGAAGTCCTACCTAAAACCGGCCACCCCTCGATAAAACTGCCAACGTCTTGGTGGTCATTCAAAAAACCGTACAGTTCAACAGCCTCTCCTGCCAAGGCAAGGTCTCGTATCACCTCTGCCGCGACCAGGCCATCGCCATTCCCACCAAGAATCACTACTCGCTTCATAAACTTGACCTCATCTGCTGCGAAATTACAGCAGCTATGCGCTTAGCACCGTTACCATCTACCACTCGACTGGCGGAGAGACTCATACTTGCGAGCTGACTCGGATCCGACATGAGATGCATAACAGTTTCCTGTAACGCCTGTGGAGCAAGCTGTTCAAACTCTCCCAAGTACTTGGCGCATCCCAGCCGTTCGAAAGCCGCACCTTGACTTACCTGATTATCCGCGATGCTGCACAACAACATCGGCAATCCCATCCTAGCCGCCTCGTAACAGGTCGTGCCTGCGGCCATTACCGCCAAGTCAGCCTTAGCTAACAAGTCGACGAAATTTTCCGGCTGAACGACGTACTCAGCATTCAAGTACTGTAGCCGTCGAAGCAACCCAGCATTACTTGAGTTTCGCGGGTTACCTTGCCCGGAAACAATGATCACATTGAGCGATGACATGAACGGCACATCCAAAGCAGAAGCAGCAAGCTTAACCGCACCTCGATCATCGCCGCCGCCAAACGTCATCAGTAAGCAATTCAGCTCCCTTCGCTGACGCGCGGGCCCCACCTTTTGGAACGACTGCCTCAGAACCGCATAGTCAGCGCCTGCCAAAAACACCCCGCCGGGCACAGTGAGCAAACGCGAGTAATCAAGGGCGAGAACGGCAGGGTTGGTACAAATTGCCACCTCTGCAAGAACACCTTCGACACTTGGCGGAACAAAATGGCATTGCTTGACGCCACGAGCGTACAGATGTCGCTGAAAATCGGCACCAGCCCTGTAGTCATCCACCACTACCCAAGCGCCAGATTTTACTGCAGGCAACTGCGACAGGAATCGTGCTTCTTCCTGCTCTGAATGCCACCGGCGAGGCAGCCACTCCTCAAACAGAACGTCATCTAACGAGCTCTTCATTTCCAATGAGGGCCCACACATCAGCACACGGACACCGAGATCAACCAAAGCCTCGGCTAAGCCCCTACACCTCATCATGTGCCCCATCCCTATTTGGGAGCTGGCATCACACCGAAACACAACCCGCGGACTAATCATGCTGCTCATGGAGCAGTCGAAACAACAGTTCTGCAAACCTCCAGTCTTCGGGAGTGTCGATATCCTGCACCCGCTCGCGAGGCATCACATATGGCAAAGATGCGGCTTGCAACGCACTCTTGTTGGAAAGAAACGCATCTGCGCGCCCCCAATAGAACTGGCCAGCGTCGTGGAATCTATCCTCCAGATCTTGTGAACGGCTGGCCGCGTAGTCAGGCTCGCACATCTCAACAAACCCTTTCGAGTTGACCCTCAAAGCACGCTGAATGTGGTACGAATACTTGGCGACCGAAAAAACGAACTCGACCCCACCCTGCGCCATCATTGCATGTGCCGCAACCAAGTCCTCAGGCGTGACAAATGGAGCCGTTGCGTAAAGACAGCAGACCTGTGAGGGGGGACCGTACAGCGCTCCAATACGATGTATGGCGTCGTTGACAACCGGTCTGGTAGCAACAAGGTCACCTGATAAGTCGGGCGACCTAAAAAACGGAACATCAGCACCAAAATCTCGCGCTATGCTCGCGATCTCCTCGTCATCAGTCGACACAACAACATGATCGAACAAGCCAGACTGCAGCGCCGCCTCAATACTCCAAGCGATCATCGGCTTACCAAAAAACAGACGGCAGTTCTTCCGCGGAATGCGCTTGCTACCGCCTCTAGCGGGTATTACCGCCAACCTCATGACGAAAAGAACTCCTTCAGAGTCGCAACCACGTAGTCCTGATCGGACTCCGAAAGCCCAGGGTACAAAGGCAGTGAAATAGCCTCTTGGTAATAACGCTCAGCTTCCGGAAAATCACCACTTTTGAATCCCAAAGCCTCATAGTAGGGCTGAGTGTGGACTGGAATATAGTGGACATTGACTCCGATGTCTTTCCCTCGAAGATGCTCAAACAACGCTTGGCGATGAGAAGGGGCGACTCGAATGACGTACAGGTGAAAACTCGAGGAAGCATCTACAGACCGCACAGGCGTCACCACAGGAGTGTCGCCCAAGAGGTGATCGTACCTGTCGGCAAGGTATTGTCGGCGTACAATATACTCGTCTAGCCGACTTAACTGCGAACAGCCGAGCGCCGCCTGTAGGTCTGTCATACGGTAATTGAAGCCGAGCGCAACTTGCTGATAATACCAAGGCCCATCAGGTTCCTTGGTCATTTGCTCGGTGTTACGTGTCACGCCATGACTGGCAAAAAGCCTCATCCGCTCGGCGACGGCGTTGTCATTACTCAACGCCATCCCCCCTTCACCAGTAGTAATAATCTTCACCGGGTGGAAGCTAAAAACGGTTACATCGCTGTACCTGCAGTTACCGACATAGCCGCCATCGTACTTTCCTCCGACCGCGTGAGATGCATCTTCGATGAGATGAAACCCGTATGCGTCGGATAATGCTTTGATGGATTTCATGTCTGCCGACTGTCCACAAAGGTGGACGACAACAACTACCTTTGGGAGCCTCCCTGCCACTTTGGCAGCCCTCAGCTTTTCTTCGAGAGCAACGGGGTCCAAGTTATAGCTGACCGGGTCAATATCGACAAAGTCGATTTCAGCGCCGCAATAAAGGCCACAGTTGGCGGAAGCAACAAACGTTATCGGGCTAGTCCACATAAGATCGCCATTGCCCAACCCCAATGCGAGACAGGCAATATGCAGAGCCGAGGTAGCACTATTAACAGCCACCGCATGGCTCACGCCAACACGTTCTGCCATAGCCTGTTCAAAACGCGGAACAGCCGGCCCTTGAGTTAGATAATCAGAATTCAAAACCTCGACAACAGCATCAATGTCAGCGGGTCGAATATCCTGCCGTCCATATGGGATCATCATATCTTTCCGATTTTGCTTTCATTCAAAGCGATCCAGCTTTTCAAATCCGCGTCGGACATCCATTCCGAATTATTATCGCTTGAATACACAAACCCTTCTGGAACGAGCTTGCCGTCCTTTATGCGCTGGGGACACGCCGCCCACTGGTGGATACTCGGAAGAATTTTGAAGTGCTCGTCGTACTCATACGTATAGTAAGAGTCCTCAGCGCTGATCATTTGCTCGTGTAGCTTTTCGCCAGGACGAATACCGACCACCTCTTGTTTCGCGTCAGGTGCGACGACTCTCGCCAGGTCTACAACTTTCATTGAGGGGATCTTTTTGACGTATATCTCGCCGCCTTCCATATCTTGGAATGCGTGCCAGACAAGCTCCACCCCCTCCTCCAGAGAGATCATGAAGCGCGTCATACGCTCGTCCGTGATCGGAAGAACCCCTTTGTCCTTGATGGACATAAAGAACGGAATAACAGATCCTCGCGACCCCATGACATTGCCGTACCGAACGACTGAGAACCGGGTGCCATGCTCCCCCGAATACGAATTACCTGAAACAAAAAGCTTATCCGACGCTAACTTTGTCGCCCCATACAAATTAATCGGGCTACTCGCCTTATCGGTGGAAAGCGCGACGACGCCTTTTACGCCCTTATCGATACATGCATCAATAAGATTCATGGCACCATTGATATTGGTCTTTACACATTCAAACGGATTGTACTCTGCGGTAGGTACAATTTTGGTGGCTGCCGCATGAACCACGTAGTCAACACCGTCCAGCGCTCTATAGAGGCGCTCTTTATCACGAACATCACCAATAAAAAAACGGATACGGGGATCATCTTCAAACTTCTTGGCCATATCCCACTGCTTCATCTCATCCCTTGAAAATATAATAATCTTCTTAGGATTATATTTTGCGAGCGTCATCGGCACAAAAGTATTTCCGAAAGAACCGGTACCACCAGTAACCAGAATAGTTTTGTTGTTAAACATATCAATAGCACCTAATTAAAAAATGACGACTTTATCGCCTCGACAACTCGGACATTAGCAAGTCGATCCCTATGACCAAAAACCCACTTGGCATAGTTATCCCTTTTTTTCGCAAACACATCACACGACGTCAGTGCATCGCTTACGAGACTGGTGAAATCAAGTGCTGATGCTGCATCCACACAAACTCCAGACTCAAAAAGTGACAGGCGCATATCTATGTGATCTTGATCTAGCTTCGCCTTTCTGCCATTTTCAACAACGGCCTTACGGCCCAAGGCTTCTGTCTCTGTAAAGATCAAAGGAATATCATAAAACATTGATTCTTCTGCAGGGGAGTTCGCGTCAGACACGAGCACATCCGCAATCGCGAGATACGATGACAGTGGCCAATCAGACAAATCAATAAGCGCGTTTCCGCGCTTTCTCGCAATGGATGACAATCGCTGTATGGATTGTTTGTCTGCTCGCCGCGGCGTCAGCCCTTGGCTGGGGTGTGGCCGCAATATCAGATTCATCTCCCGCGGTGCCGTCATCAAAATCTGCTCCGCAACGCTATCCCAGGACCCGTACCCCCTCCTACTTGGGGTGTAAAGTAGCGTTTTATACTGCTTATTCAGGCCCAAGCGCCCCAGCATCTCTAAGCGAAACGACTCCGTTCGGTCCGGAAACTCACAAAACGGTAGAAAGCCAGTTTCTACCGTGTTCAAGTCTATATCTCCAGCATAGCGCTCAATCATGCTACGCATACGTGGCCCTATGATGCAAAGCAAATCAAAGTGGCTATTGCGCTCCAGTGCCTCTCGACTCAGCAGCGTATATGTCCCATGAAATACAGTACATTTCTTCGCAGCATACGGAGCGAGAAACCCTTTATAGGGCGAACCGGTAACGATCACACCCGCGTCTTGCAGCATCCGATTCCCTCGGGAAAACCGCCCGAGATATTTCGAATATCGTGCTGTCTCCAAATCGGGATAAATGCGCTTTGCCGCACGGAGAGTGGAGCGGCGATTACTTACAAATGTTCCAGGAAGCACCCTTTCAACCTGCGCCAACGCAGGAACAGCCTGGAACATTTTGGAGAAATAGACGACATCCTGATTTGTCATCAGCGAGCATCAGCCTTATTTTTCACAACCAAAATATCTTCCATGATCAAGAACTGCAGATCAGACCCATAAAACATGTTCAGCGCATCGGTCGGTGAGCAAACCATCGGCTCACCACGGCGGTTCAGCGAGGTATTGAGCACCACACCATTACCCGTCATGGCCTCCAGTTCTTTCATCAGATCGTAGTAACGCGGGTTGTAGTCGCGCTTGAGCACCTGGGCACGCGCGGTACCGTCCTCGTGCACGACCTCGGGCACACGCTCGGCCCAGCCTTCCTTAACATCGAAGGTGAACGTCATGAAGGGCGACGGGTGATCAACGCTCAGCATCTGCGGGGCTACGGTATCGAGCATAGACGGACAGAACGGGCGCCAGCGCTCGCGGAACTTGATCTGTTCATTGATGCGGTCAGCTACACCGTCAACACTCGGACAACCGATGATTGAGCGACCACCCAGTGCACGGGGGCCAAACTCCATGCGCCCCTGGAACCAGGCAACCGGATTGCCTTCAACCAGCACCTTGGCGATTTCTTGCGGCACGTCGTCGATCTTTTGCCATTGAGGCTTATTCGGGTGTCGAGCACAGGCGGCAATGATGTCTTCATTGCTGTAGGACGGGCCGAGGTAAACGTGCTCCATCTTTTCGATCGGCACGCCGTTCTTGACCGATATAAAGGCAGCGGCCCCCACAGCGGTGCCAGCGTCACCGGAAGCCGGCTGCACAAACAGCTCCTTAACGTCCGGACGCGCGATGATGCGCTGGTTGAGCTTCACGTTCAGCGCACAACCGCCAGCAAAGGCAAGCCGACCGGTTTCTTTCAGGATATCGCCGAGATAGTAGTCGATCATCTCCAGCGCCAGCTTTTCAAACAGCGCCTGCATCGCCGCTGCGTAATGAATGTAGGGGTCATCGGCGATGTCGCCTTCACGCTTCGGCCCCAGCCATTCGATCAGCTTGGGCGAGAAGTAGTAGCCCTTGCCCTTTTCCTTGTAGCGACGGAAGCCGATAACGTTGGCATAGTCGGTGTTGATGATCAGCTCGCCATTTTCAAACTTGGCCAGCCGGGAGAAGTCGTACTTGGCGGCGTCACCATAGGGAGCCATACCCATGACCTTGAACTCGCCGTCGAGCATCTCGAAGCCGAGGTATTCGGTAATTGCACCGTACAGACCGCCCAGCGAATCCGGATCGTAGAATTCCTTGATTTTGTGGATCTTGCCGTTTTCGCCCCAGCCGAAGAATGTTGTAGCGTATTCGCCCTTGCCGTCGATGCCGAGAATCGCGGTCTTCTCGCTAAAGCCCGAGCAGTGATAGGCACTGGATGCATGCGCCAGGTGATGTTCCACTGGTTCCAAACGGACCTTCTTGGCATCAAAGCCGAGCTGCTCCAGGCACCAGAGAATCTTCTTGCGATAGCGTTTGAAGCGGCGGTTGCCAGTCAGCAACGCATCCAGGGAACGATCAGGGGCGTACCAGTAACGCTTGGCGTAGTGCCAACGGGCCTTACTACCAAACAGGCTGATCGGTGCGAACGGAATACAGACAACATCGACATCAGCCGGTGTGATACCCGCCTGCTCCAGGCAGAACTTGGCCGACTCGTAGGGCATACGGTTCTTGGCGTGCTTGTCACGCACAAAACGCTCTTCTTCGACGGCAGCAATCAGTTTACCGTCAACATACAAGGCGGCAGATGGGTCGTGACTCAAGGCGCCAGAAAGGCCAAGTACTGTAAGTCCCACGGTAGTCCTCTTTTCTGAAATCAAAGTAAATTTACAAGCGCGGCAAGCGCTCTTCCAACCAGCCAGCAAGCGGACTTCCCGCTGGCCAGTTACGGATGAACCGTTGTCGATCCTTCTGCCAGGCACGCTGCCAGCCAGCATTACCTGTGTGCGCCTGCATCGCGTCCAGATCGATAAGAATAACCCGCCCATCCAGCCACAGCAGATTCGTTGCCTTGAAGTCACCGTGGCTTATTCTGGCCCGAACAAGTTGGGTAAACAGCCTGAGCAACGCTGCGGCGGTAGCATCGTCCGGCAGTCTTTGACCATCTTCGCCGAGATGGCGCAGCAGGTCGACCCCGGAACAGTATTCAGTGACCAGCCAAGCCCGCCGCCGCAACGGACCGAAACGCTGCTCAATCATGGCCAGCGGTGCCGGAGTGGGGATGCCGAGAAACTGCAGCCGATGCGCGGCGAGCCAGGAGTGCCAGGCTCTGCTCGGGCGCCAAAAGCGCTTTAGCCAGTGGCCAAAGCCTTTAATGTTGTAGCGTTTGATGACCACCGTGTTGCCATCAACGACAGCACAACCGACCGTGCTGCTACCACCGTCCTTGAACAGCGGCTCTGCGGCCAAAGCCTCGTCAGGCGCAGCAAGCAGCGATGCCAACCGCTGGCACTCGCTGCGCACGACAGCAGTAAACCGCGTCCAGCTGCGTCTGACAGAGAACTGGGTGCAATCACGCAGAGTCTTGCCGAGAAAGTCATCCAGCCTGCGCTGACGAACGCGCTTAATCTGCGCGGCCAGCCGATCAGGGTTGAGCGCCAACGGATTGTGCTGCAGGTAGCCGATCAGCAGCAGCTCGCAGAGTTCATCCCACTCGGGATCAAGCTGGGCAAAGAAGATCGCCAGGTTGTCTTCAGCTTGTGCAGGAGTAACCGGAGCGCCAGGACTCAAGGCCTCAACCGCATCGCCATCAATGACGTAAAGCTGCGCTTCGTGAAGCAGGAAGTTGCCCAGATGCAAATCGGTCTGTACCAGACCACGTTGGTGCATGGTGCCAATCAGGCTGAGGGCTTGGCCAAGCAGAGTGAGCGCCTCGGCCTCGCCGGGCTGCCAACTGGGCAGTGCCTCCCAGCGCTGCTGCAGGGTCTCGGCGTCGCTGAGGTAGGCACTCAGCAAATAACGACCGCCTCCCTCTATCTCGCCCTCGCCCAGCAGCTCTGGCGTGGCAATGCCCTGCGTTTGCAGGGCACGAATACCTGACGCCTCACGCTCACAGTGACGGTCAGCGCCCGATGCGATAAACAGCTTAAGCAACTGCTGCTGGCCACCGGCTTCGACCTGCCCCACCAGCCGCTTGCCCGGCAACACTCGCAGCCAGCGCACCACCCGGGTCTCACCCTGCTCCAGTGGCAGGATCAACGGCAGTGGTGGCTCGCGCCCGGCACTACGTAGCTCGGCGCTGAGACTCATCGCCCTTTGCCCTTGCCCGCAGTACGGCGCAGCAATTCGCTGATAAAGGTACGAGCCTCGGTATCAACCCGACTCTTGCCCATATACGCCAACACGAAGCGCAAGCGCTGGCTGCGCGTCGGCTCCTTGCTTCGTCGATGCAGGGTTTCCAAATCACGGATCAGATCACGCCGGCCAAAAATAGCCCGCCGGGTTTTCTCCAGATCGATAAAACGCGCCCCGGCACCGTCGCCATGCAGTTTGATAAATACGTGCTTCGGATACAGACAGTTGTGAATACGGTCGGCATTATGCAGCGCACGCACCAGCGCAGCAGCCGACTGAATCAACGTACGGATTTCACTGGCAGACAACTGATTCCAGCGCTCAAACCACTCGTCCAGTGGCGCATAGTCATCCAGGGCCCGCGTCAGCAGCACCGCCTGGGCGTGACCGCGCTCGTTACGCTGACCAAAAAATGCCGCTTCCAGCGCCGGAATGCCTTGTCTTGCATAGACCTGAATCGCACGAAATTCACGAGCAAAGGTAGGCTCGCCGAAGGGGCTATGCAGCGTGCGGGTGCGGTGATTGTCTTGCCGCTTCAGAAAGAAACACTGCTGCTGACCATTAGCGTCTTCCAGCTCCAGACGGTAAACGCTACTCCACCCTCCACGCCCAGTATTTGGTGCATCAACAGCATCGACCTTCAGCGCCCAGAGCGCTTCGAAGCTATCAAGCCCGTGGCGGGACAACACATCCCGTGCGTTGACTGCAATAAAGGGGTTACGTGTCATTCTCGACCCTTGAAGAAATTCAGTATCGCGCGCGCCTGCTTGCGGTCCGCGCTGTCAAGCTGCTGCTTGCCAAGGTACAGCTTGAAGAACGCCATCCGCTGGCTGCGGCTGAGGTGGTGTTTGGCAATTTTGTCGAGGCAGGCCAGATCCTTGATGATCCGGTAGCTCAGCATGGGGCCCCACCAGAAGCTGCCGCCAGGACAGTCGATAAAGTACACATTTCCAAGCGCTTGATTGTCGACGAGCAGGTTTCGCCACTTCAGATCATTATGGGTGAAGCCCTGATCATGCATCATCCGAGTCGCCCACGCGACCTGGCGTGAGACATGCGCCACCCATGCCCGATCCTGCAAGCGTGCGTCACGCTGCGCAGCAATACGCGCCAGATCACAGGTATCGGGCAACTCCTCGGTGATCAGCGCGCCGCGCACGAATGCACCATTAAGCCGCTCCTGCCCGAACCCGACGACTGTTGCCGACGGGATGCCCCAGGCATGAAAGTTCAGCAAATTTTCCCACTCTGCCTGAATTCGCGGTCGACCAAGGTAGCGGCGGAGGTTCTTGCCCGCGCCGGTGTAGCGCTTAACGTAGTAATAGCGGTCAGCAACCCAGATCCGATGCACGGTACTGAGCGGGTCCTGGGTGATCTTTTCACCCTCCAGCGCAAACACCGTATCCAGATCGGCAAACAGCCGACCACTCTCCCCGGTGGCGTACTCGGGGTTCAGGGTCCAACGCTTCATTCATCAGCCCCCGGCGCGTACTTGCGCTCAAAACGGGCCTGCAGCTTCTGCGCCTTGCGCTCAAGCAGCGCCAGCAGCGGCGCCTCTAGCCGCAAGGTGTCACGCAGCGGAGTCGCAAAATAGGCGCGCAGAAAGCGCAGCTTGTCACGTTGGGTAAGACCGATCTCGAGTGCCGAGAAGTACAGCCCGGCTAGGTCCTTGTCGCGCCAGCGCCGAGGCACAGTCGGTCGAATCTGAGCACGATGCAGATCAATGATCGACAATTTGAAGTCATGTGCGCTCATCGGCTTGTCGGTATGCAGCAGGAAGTGACAGATATAGCAGTCACGATGATTGACGCCAGCCCGGTGCATGGCGGCGGCCATCTCGGCCACCCGACGGATCAGCGCCCACTTGATGCCCGGAGCCGGCGGTTTATCCAGCCAGTCACGGCTATAATCTTCCAGGCTGATGGTCGGCGCCAATTCTTCGGTAATGATGAACGAGTGCTGTGCGGCAGGGTTACTGCCACGCTCACCAAAGGCCACCGCGGTCATGGTATTAATGCCGGCAGCGGTCAGTGCTTGAATCGCCTGCCACTCCTGACCTGCGCCCAGCACCGGGCGTTTGAGGGTGGACCAGTTCTTGAAAATCTCGCCCCAACCGACGCCACGATGAATCTTGACGAAATAGCCCTTGCCGTCGACTTCGGTACGCAGGGTACGGCGCGCTTCCAGCTCACGAAACACCTCGCCTTGCAGCGCTTCGACCGCATCGAAGGCATCTGTATTGGCCCACAGGCTAAGGAACGGCTCGCGCAGAATCAGGGTATTGCTCACGCGCCAGCTCCCAGGATCACATCGGCAGCCCGCTCCGGCAGGCTGTATAGGTCGGCCTGATCGGCATACCGCAGCGCGTTGGCATGCCATTCCCGGCGCTGAACCGGATTACGCAGCATGTCGGCCAGCATCCGATCCAGTTCGCCCTGCCTGAACGGTGACGGCACAACCAGGCCACAGTCCGCCTCGCTGATGTAGTGGGCATAACCGCAGACATCGGTCACCAGCACCGGCAAACCGGCCACCAGCGCTTCCAGCAGCACGGTGCCGGTGTTCTCGTTGTAGGCGGGATGAATCAACAGGTCGGCCCCCAGCAGGAAACGGGGAATATCGCTACGGCCCTTCATAAAGACCACCTGATCCTCCACCGCCAGCGAGCGCGCAATGCGCTGGAAGGTACTCGGATCATCCTGGCCGATGACCATCAGCCGGGTGCGCTTACGCAATTCGACAGGCAGCGCCGCCAGCGCGCGAATGGAGCGGTCGACACCCTTGGTAATAAACCCGGAGCCGATCTGCACCAGCAGCAGGTCATCGTCTGCCAGACCGAACTCAGCGCGAAACTCGGCGCGAATCTCAGCCGCGTTGGCCGGTGCCCGACGATCTGGCGCGATGCCCGGCGGGAGTAGATGGAAGCGATCCAGCGGGGTTTTATAGTGTTTGGTGAACAGCGGCTGCTGTACCTCGGAGATCATCAGAATCTGCGTCTTGCCAGCAGGCGAGAATACCGCCCGCTCGTACTCGGCAAAGTGGCGGTAACGGCTGGAGATGCGATACAGCGGGTTACGCAGGGTCTGCGCCTTGTCTTCGAAGCAGGGATCGGCGGCATAGTAAACGTCCAGCCCCGGCATCTTGTTGAAGCCAACCACCCGATCGACCGGGCGCCTGGCCAGATCGGCCTCGACCCACGCGGTGAATTTCTCGTTACGGCGATGATTACTCAGGGCTTTGACGGGGGCCACCAACACTTCAAACCCCTCGGGAATATCGCCTTCCCAGATCAGGGTATAGACACGAATGCTGTGTCCGCGCTCCTGACAAACCCTGGCGATGCGCATGAAGTCGCGCTGCAAGCCGCCAAAGGGAAAATACTTGTAAAGCACAAAAGCCAGCTGCATCAGACGATTCTCTTGTTGGACAGCAGCGGTCGCAGGTGCTGCATGACCCTGTCGGGGTCAAGTCGAGTAAAGCACAGTGGTTGCTCGCGGGTCAGGTCGAACCGGCGAGCATCCTCAGGGGTCGGCTTATAGGTACATTGCTTGCGCAGACAGGGCGCACAGGCGAAGTCGCTGGCCAGATGCTGCTGCGCGCGACCGTAGGCGCCGGTAAAGCCCGGATTGGTTGGTCCGAACAGCGACAGGGTCGGTACATCCAGCGCCGCGGCCAGATGCCCAAGCCCGGTATCCACCGCCACGCAGGCACTAGCCCCGGCCAACTGACGGGCGACATCACGCAGGGGCAAACGGGGCAATACCAGCGCGCCTTCCAGCCCTTCGGCGATGCGCAGCGCACGGGCCTGTTCGTCCAGACTACCCCACGGCAGGCGCACATCAACCCCGCTGGCAACCAGCCGCTCGGCCAGTTGCCGCCAATACAGCTCCGGCCAGTGCTTAGTCACCCAGGTGGTGCCATGCAACAGCACCACATAAGGCGTGCTGGCCAATTCAGCGCCCAATGCCGCGCGGTCCAGGCCGTAATCCCCCAGCCCTTCCTCCAGCGTGTAGCCAAGCGCCTGGGCAAACAGCTGACGCGTCCGCTCCACCGCATGCTGCCCCCAGGGTACCGGCAGCCGACGTTGATAGAAGCGTGCGGCCAGCGGCTCACGGGCCGAATCCCGATCCAGCCCTACCACCTCGGCGCTGGCATAGCGGGTCAGCCAGGCGCTCTTGAGCAGACCCTGAGCATCGATCACCAAATCATAGTCGGTCTCGCGCAGGCGGCGCTTGAAGTTGCCCCACTCACCGCTGCGCACTGCCTGAAACGGCTTCTTGCGCCAACGACGAATGGCCACCGGAATTACACTCTCCACGGCCGGATGCCAGGACGGAATTTCGGCAAAGCCCTCTTCCACCACCCAGTCAAAACGGATGCCTGGGATAGCGCGCGCAGCATCGGTCAATGCCGGGAGAGTATGAATGACGTCCCCGAGCGAGGACGTCTTGATCAGCAGTACCCGCATCAGGATCAATTGTCCTGCGGGTCGGGCAGCAGATCGCCTACCAGCCGATCCAGCGCTGCGTCCACCTGGGCAGGAGCCAGATCACGCAGGCAGTTGTAATGACCAAACCGGCAAGTCCGATCAAAGCAGGGGCTGCAATCCAGCCCCAGCTGCACCATTTCTACCTGGTCAGCCAGCGGCGGCGTAAAACCAGGTGAGGTCGAGCCGTAGACAGCCACCAACGGCCGATTCAGCGCCGCAGCCACATGCATCAGCCCCGAGTCATTACTGACCACCGCGTCAGCGCACGACAGCAGGTCAATCGCCTGGGCCAGACTGGTATCGCCACACAGGTTGGTCGACTCTTCACGCAGCCCCGGAATCAGCCGGCCACGGATCTGTTCCGCGACGGCGTGGTCGTTTTTCGAACCAAACAACCAGACCTGCCAGCCCTGCCGAATGCGCGCTTCGGCCACGGCAGCATAGTGCTCCGACGGCCAGCGCTTGGCCTCGCCAAATTCGGCACCCGGGCACAGCGCCAGCACCGGACGATCACGTTCTAGGCCAAAATGCGCCAATGCCGCATCGCGCGATGCCGGATCAATTTGCAGCGACGGGCGTGGGTAGGGTTTCGGCAGCTCGGCACCCGGCTCATAGGCCAGCGCCATAAAGCGCTCGATCATCAGCGGGTAGGCGTCCTTGTTCAGCTTGCGCACGTCGTTGAGCAGGCCATAGCGCATTTCGCCACGCCAACCGGTGCGCAGCGGAATCTGGGCAAAGAACGGAACCAGCGCTGACTTGAGGGAATTGGGCAGCAGGATGGCTTGGTCATACTGACCAGCTAGGCTGCGACCAATACGCCGCCGGGTAGCGAGTTCCAGCGCGCCATGACCGAGCGGAAAGCTCAGCGCGCTGCGGACTTCCGGCATACGTTCGAGAATTGGCCGGCTCCAGTCGGGCGCTAGCACATCGATCATGCAGTCGTCGCCGTGGCGTTGCTTCAGACAGGTGAACAGCGTCTGCGCCATCACCATGTCGCCGACCCAGCTGGGACCGATAATCAGGATATTCATAAGCTTCACGCGTCAAGCTTCAAGCGACAAACCCCGAACGGCGCATGACTGCTTGCCGCGTGAGGCTTGCCGCTTGCGGCTATCAACCGACCAGCGTCCGCCATTCGGCGTGCTCTGCGGTCTGGCCAGTGACCAGATCGAAGTACGCCTTTTGCAGTTTTTCAGTGATCGGACCGCGACGACCAGCACCGATCTGACGACCGTCCAGCTCGCGAATCGGCGTGACTTCAGCGGCGGTGCCGGTGAAGAAGGCTTCATCAGCGATGTAGACCTCGTCACGGGTGATGCGCTTCTCGACAACCGGGATATTGAACTTCGACGCCAGCGCCAGCACGGTTGCGCGGGTGATACCGTTCAGACAGGCAGTCACTTCCGGGGTGTAGATAGTGCCGTTCTTGACGATGAACACGTTCTCACCCGAACCTTCGGCAACATAGCCTTCCGGATCCAGCAACAGTGCTTCGTCAGCACCAGCGGAGACCGCTTCCTGCAGCGCCAGCATGGAGTTCATGTAGGCACCGCTGGCCTTGGCACGCGTCATGGTGATGTTGACGTGGTGACGGGTAAAGGAACTGGTGCGGATCTTGATGCCGCGTTCCAGCGCTTCTTCGCCCATATAGGCGCCCCAGTGCCACGCAGCGATGACAACATGTACCTTCAGGTTGTCAGCGCGGATGCCCATGCCTTCGGATCCGTAAAATACCAGCGGACGAATATAGGCGGTTTCCAGGTTGTTCTCGCGAACCACGGCGCGCTGCGCCTCGTTCAGCTGTTCCTTGGTAAAGGGAATCTTCATACCCATGATGTGGGCAGAATCGAACAAGCGATCAGTGTGCGCATCCAGACGGAAGATGGCGGTGCCATCCGGCGTCTTGTAGGCGCGGACGCCTTCGAAAACACCCATGCCGTAGTGCAGCGAGTGCGTGAGCACGTGAACATTGGCTTCACGCCAGGGAATCATTTCACCATCAAACCAGATTAGACCATCACGATCGGCCATCGACATAGCAGCCAGCTCCATACGTATCTATTCAATCAGTCTTGCGTTCTTGGTTTCTGCCTGAGCGCGCCCTAGCCGATCATAACCGCGTATCGGGGATCGGCTCCTGGGGAGGCAGCACCTGCTGCCAGAGCTTGATGACCCCGTGTCGGAAATCATGAAACTGGTCGCCGCTTACTTTGCCCGGCTGATTCTGTAGAGCCAGGCGATGAGCTGCAGCCCGGTAGGCTTTGTAAGCCTCCTGCAGGCTGGTGACATCCTCACCGGCGATCAGACCGGCGTTTTGCAGCTCATCAAGAATCCTGATGTTGTCGGTGTAGCGCAGTAATTCGGGGTACCGGCACGACCAGGCAAGAACCGCATATTGCACCATAAATTCGATGTCAACGATACCACCTGCGTCCTGCTTGAGATCAAACAATTGCGCCGCGGTGAAGGCGTCCTCGGTTGTACCGGCCCTTGTTGCCTTGGTACCGAGGTTGTCGCGCATCTTCTGGCGCATATCGCTGACCTCGCGCAGCAGTTGTCGCTCGTCGCGCTGACGCCCCAACACCTGTGCTCGCAACACCTGGAAGCGCTCGGTGAGTCGTTCACAGCCGACCAGTGCGCGCGCTCGCACCAGCGCCTGATGCTCCCAAGTCCAGGCCTCTTCCAACTGATAACGCGAAAACGACGCCAGAGAGCTGACCAGCAGCCCCGAATCGCCGGACGGCCGCAGCCGCATGTCCACTTCGTACAATGCACCGGAAACGGTCTGGGTGTTGAGCATGTGAATCACCCGCTGCCCCAGCCGGGTAAAGAACTTGCTGCCCTCGATAGGCCGCTCGCCGTCGGTATCGGCCTGCGGATCACCGTCGTGGATAAACACCAGATCCAGATCGGAGCCGTGTCCAAGCTCGATGCCGCCGACCTTGCCGTAGCCAACGATGATGAAATCCAGATCGCAGCGCGAACCATCGGCTCGCGCCGGGCGGCCGTGACGGGCAACCATCTCGCGCCAGGCCAACACCAGCACCTGCTGCAGAATCGCCTCCGCCATCCAGGTCAGGTAATCACTTACCTTCATCAGCGGCAAGGTGCCCGCGATTTCCGAGGCAGCAATGCGCAACACATGCGCACGCTTGAAGTAACGCAGGGTTTCCATCTGCTGCTCAAGGTCGTCCTCGGGGATACGCAGCAACTGCTGACGCAGCTCGTCGGCCAGTTCCTCTGCGACCGGCGGCCGGTACAGTCGCCCGGCGTTCAGCAGCTCATCCAGCACTACCGGGTAGCGGGCAATCTGTTCGGCGATCCAGGGGCTGGCGGCGCACAGCACCAACAGTTCGCGCAGAGCACCCGGATTTTCGGTCAGCAAGACCAGGTAGGCGGAGCGACGTGCAACCGCCTCGACCAAGGGCAGCACCCGTTGCAACGCCAGGTCGGGATTGTCCTGTTCGCAGGCCATCGACAGCAGTCGCGGCATGAAAATGTCCAGCCGTTCGCGACCAGCGCGCTGCATAGCGCGGACCCGCGCCGAGCCCTGCAGATCCTGCAACCGCTTCCAGGCGCCAGGTGCATCGGCGTACCCGGCGGCGATCAGTTGCTCCAGCACCTGCGGCTCGTCCAGCGTGCCATCCCACACCGGCACCCAGTCGCTCTGCGCCGATAGCGGCTCTTCCTCATCCTCATCGGGATCCGCAATTACTCCAGCAAAGTGCCGAGCGACTCGCCCGCGTTCAGCATCCAGCCGCTGCCGAAAAGCTTCCCAGTCGGCAAAACCCAGCATCCAGGCGATGCGCGCCTGGCCCTGAGGGTCGGTCGGCAGCATCTGCGTCTGCCGATCATCAATGGCCTGCAGGGCGTGTTCGGTGTCACGCAGAAAGCAGTAGGCATCCGTCAGCTCCTGCACCGCCTCGGCGGGCAGATAGTTGTTATCAGCCAAGGTCTGCAGCACACCGAGAATCGGCCGCTGTTGCAGGCTGCGATCGCGGCCACCATGGATCAGCTGGAACGCCTGACCAATAAACTCCACCTCGCGAATACCACCGGAGCCAAGCTTGACGTTGTCCTGCAGCCCCTTGCGCTGCACCTCACGCTGAATCATCTGCTTAAGGGAACGCAGGGCATCAATGGCAGCAAAGTCGAGATAACGGCGATAGACAAACGGCCGCAGCATCGCCAGCAGCTCGGCACCAGCCGCCTGGTCACCGGCCACGACCCGCGCCTTGATCATGGCGTAGCGTTCCCAGTCGCGCCCCTGGCTCTGGTAATACTGTTCTAGCGCATCAAAGCTGAACACCAGCGCACCGCTGTCTCCGTAGGGGCGCAGGCGCATGTCGACGCGAAACACGAAGCCATCGACCGTCGGCGCATCCAGCGCCTTGATCAATTTCTGACCAAGGCGAATAAAGAACTCCTGATTCGACAGGCTGCGACGTCCGCCGCGGGTCTCCCCTGCCTCGGGATAGGCAAAGATCAGATCGATATCGGACGACAGGTTAAGCTCGACCGCGCCCAGCTTGCCCATCCCCAGCACCACCATGTGCTGTGGCACACCTTCGGCGTTGACCGGCTCACCGAAGCTGGTACAGCACAGCTGATACAACCACCGATACGCCTCGTCTATGCAGGCATCGGCCATATCCGAGAGGTCCCGGGTGGTTTCCTGCAATGCGGCCCGGCGGGTCAGGTCACGCCAGATAATGCGCACCTGCTGCCACTGGCGGAAACGACGCAGACGCTGTGCCAGTTGCTCCTCGCTGCCAGTATCGACTAGCGCCTGCTGCAACAGCGTCCGCAGCTCACCCGCTGCCAAAGACCGGGTCAAACGCCCGTCTTCGATCAGCCGCCAGGCCAGCGCAGGATCACGGCGCAGCTGTTCTGCCACGAAGTCACTGGCCGCCAGCACCTGCGCCAGCTCTGCTTCAAAAACCTCACCGAGCTCCGCCCTGCGCTCGGCAAGGCCGGCCTGCTCCAGAGCAGCAAGCCACTGCGCCAAATGGTGATCACGGAGTGCCTGAAGAGAGGATGGCAGCGAGGGCAGTGTGGAGGGCATGGTCTATCCTGTTCATGAACCGAAACAGCAGCTTGCCATGACGGCTGCCGACGGGGAAGCGGTGGCGAATGACCATATAGTCTAAATGTAGTTCGACTACAAATTAGACTATTAAACGACTGGATAAAGCCGACTTTATGTAGTAAAACTACAGAACCAATTCCACCCCACCCTGTCACAACACCCACAGGTGTTTGGCAAGCTTTGGTCGCAACCGCGTTGATCGGCAGGCTGACGACCGCTTCCGGCACTTGCAAGGCCCACAAGGTCTGGAGACCATAATGAAGCACGACGATATTGATCCGCTCGAAACCCAGGAATGGCTCGATGCGCTGGAGTCCGTCCTCGACAACGAGGGTGAAGACCGCGCGCACTATCTGATGACGCGTCTCAGCGAGCTAGCCAGTCGAACTGGCACACCACTGCCCTACGCCATTACCACGCCGTATCGCAACACCATTCCGGTGACCCACGAAGCACGCATGCCCGGCGACCTGTTCATGGAACGTCGCATTCGCTCGCTGGTACGCTGGAATGCGCTGGCCATGGTCATGCGTACCAACCAGCAGGACCCGGACCTGGGTGGCCACATTTCCACCTTCGCCTCCAGCGCGACACTGTACGACATCGGCTTCAACTACTTCTTCAAGGCGCCAACCGAGGAGCACGGCGGCGACCTGGTGTTCTTCCAGGGTCACGCCTCCCCCGGCATCTACGCCCGCGCCTTCATGGAAGGCCGCATCAGCGAAGAGCAGATGGAAAATTTCCGCCAGGAGGTCGACGGCAAAGGCTTGTCCTCCTACCCGCACCCGTGGCTGATGCCTGACTTCTGGCAGTTCCCGACCGTATCCATGGGCCTGGGTCCGATTCAGGCCATCTACCAGGCCCGCTTCATGAAGTATCTGGAGCACCGCGGCTACATCGAACCCGGCAAACAGAAGGTCTGGTGCTTTGTTGGTGACGGTGAGACCGATGAGCCGGAAACCTTGGGCGCCATCTCCCTGGCCGGCCGCGAAAAGCTCGACAACCTGATCTTCGTAATCAACTGTAACCTGCAGCGTCTGGACGGCCCGGTGCGCGGCAACGGCAAGATCATCCAGGAACTCGAAGGCAGTTTCCGCGGGGCCGACTGGAACGTCATCAAGGTCATCTGGGGCCGCATGTGGGACCCGCTGTTCGCCAAGGACGACAACGGCCTGCTGCAGCAGCGCATGGAAGAAGCCGTCGACGGCGACTACCAGAACTACAAGGCCAAGGACGGGGCGTTCGTGCGCGAGCACTTCTTCGGCACCCGCCCCGAACTCCAGGAGATGGTCAAGGACCTCTCCGACGAGGAAATCTGGAAGCTCAACCGTGGCGGCCACGACCCGTACAAGGTCTATGCAGCCTACCATGACGCAGTCAACCATGAAGGCCAGCCATCGGTCATTCTGGCCAAGACCATCAAGGGCTACGGCACTGGCGCCGGCCAGGGCCAGAACACTGCGCACAACACCAAGAAAGTCGATATCGAGAGTCTGAAGAAATTCCGCGACCGCTTCGACATCCCGGTCAACGACGATGAACTGGAGAAACTGCCGTTCTTCCGCCCCGAGGAAGGCAGCGCCGAATACAAGTACCTGCACGCCCGCCGCGAAGCCCTGGGCGGCTACATGCCCCAGCGCCGCGTCGAGAGCAAGCGCATTCCTGTTCCGCCGCTAGACACCCTGAAAGCAATCCTGGACGGCACCGGCGACCGCGAAATTTCGACCACCATGGCCTTCGTGCGCATCCTGTCACAACTGGTCAAGGACAAGGAACTCGGCCCGCGCATCGTGCCGATCGTGCCGGACGAAGCCCGCACCTTCGGCATGGAAGGCATGTTCCGCCAGCTCGGCATCTACTCCTCAGTCGGCCAGCTGTATGAGCCGGTCGACAAGGATCAGGTGATGTTCTACCGCGAGGACAAGAAAGGCCAGATCCTCGAGGAAGGCATCAACGAGGCTGGCGCCATGTCCAGCTGGATTGCAGCCGGTACCGCTTACAGCACCCATAACCAACCAATGCTGCCGTTCTACATCTTCTATTCGATGTTCGGCTTCCAGCGTATCGGCGATCTGGCCTGGGCCGCCGGCGACAGCCGCGCCAAGGGCTTCTTGATCGGCGGCACCGCCGGCCGCACCACCCTAAACGGTGAGGGCCTGCAGCACGAGGACGGTCACAGCCACTTGCTGGCGTCAACCATCCCCAACTGCCGCAGCTACGACCCGACCTACGGCTACGAGCTGGCGGTGATCATCCGCGAAGGCGCGCGCCGCATGATGGACGAGCAGGAGAACGTCTACTACTACCTCACTGTCATGAACGAAGCCTACGCCCAACCGGCCATGCCCAAGGGCAAAGGGGTCGAAGACGGCATCATGCGCGGCATGTACCTGCTCGACTCCACCGGCAAGCCGGGTGACCTGCACGTGCAACTGATGGGCTCCGGCACCATTTTGCGCGAAGTACGCGAAGCCGCCGCTATCCTCAAGGAAGACTTCGGCGTCAGCGCCGACATCTGGAGCGTCACCAGCTTCAACGAGCTGCGCCGAGACGGCCTGGCGGTCGAACGCGACAACCGTCTGCACCCGACCCGCAAGGCCAAGACCAGCTTCGTTGAGCAGTGTCTGGACAAGCGTCAAGGCCCGGTCATCGCTGCTACCGACTACATGAAGCTGTACGCCGACCAGATTCGCCAGTGGGTTCCTGCACCCTACAAGGTGCTCGGCACCGACGGCTTCGGCCGCAGTGACAGCCGCCGCAAGCTGCGCTATTTCTTTGAAGTGGATCGCTACTGGGTGGCCTACACCGCTCTCAGTGCGCTAGTCGAACAGGGCAAGCTCAAGCCCAAGGTGCTGACTGATGCGCTCAAGGCCTTTGGCCTGGACGCTGACAAAACCAACCCGCTGGACTGCTGAGGAGCGACGCCATGAGTGAACTCATCAAGGTGCCCGACCTCGGTGGTGAAGGCGAGGTCATTGAAATTCTGATCAAGGAAGGTGATCAGGTAGAAGCCGAACAATCGCTGGCCGTTGTCGAGTCCGACAAGGCAAGCATGGAAATCCCCTCGCCCAAGGCTGGCAAGGTCAAAGCCATCAAGTTCAAGCTGGGCGACAGCCTGAAAGAAGGCGACCCGCTGATCGAACTGGAGGTCGAGGGCGACGAACAACCCAAGCAGGCCAACAGCGACGAAAAGCCCGCCAAAACCGAGCCCGAGGCTGCGCAGAAGCAAGAGCCGAAAACCGAAGACAGCAAGCCTGCCGCCAGCGCCAGCAGCCGCAGCGAAGCCGTCAAGGTGCCGGATCTGGGCACCGACAGCGCCCGCGTCATCGAAATTCTGGTCAGCAAGGGCGATCAGGTCGAAGCCGACCAGTCGCTGCTGGTGCTGGAGTCGGACAAGGCCAGCATGGAGCTGCCCGCGCCCCTCTCTGGCGTGATCGAGTCGATCGACGTCAAGCTGGAACAGGACGTCAAGACCGGCGACGTGATCATGTACATGCAGGTCAAGGGCGGCGATAGCTCGGCCAGCGAAGAGGCACAGCCCGCCGCGCAGCAGAGTGAGCAACGCGAAGACAAGCAGCAAGCCTCCGCAGCCAGCAAGGCCGATTCCAAGCCAGCCAGCCCGCCGCCCGTCGGTGGCCCCAGCCGCGAAGGCGCCAAGGTCCATGCCGGTCCGGCCGTACGCATGCTGGCCCGCGAGTTCGGTATTGATCTGACCGAGGTCAAGCCGACTGGCCCGCGCGAGCGCATCCTCAAGGAAGATGTGCAGAAGCACGTGCAGGCGGTCATGCAACAGCGCAAGGCAGCACCAGCCGGCGCGGCTGGCGGCAGCGGTATCCCTGCGGTACCGGAAGTCGACTTCTCCCGTTTTGGCGAGATCGAAACCGTCGACATGACCCGCCTGCAGCAGGTCGGCGCCAGCAACCTGCACCGCAGCTGGCTCAACGTGCCGCATGTCACCCAGTTCGACCTGGCCGATATCAGCGCGCTGGAAGCCTTCCGCAAGGAGCAAAAAGCGGCAGCCGAAAAGGCCGGCGTCAAGCTGACCGTACTGCCGTTCCTGCTCAAGGCCTGTGCCCATCTGCTGCGTGAGCAGCCGAACTTCAATGTCTCGTTGGCGGCCAATGGCAAGCAGCTGATTCAGAAGAAGTACGTGCACATCGGCTTCGCCGTCGACACCCCGGACGGCCTGCTGGTGCCGGTTATCCGTGATGTCGACAAAAAGAGTCTGCTGCAGCTGGCTGCCGAAGCGGCCGAGCTCGCCGACAAGGCGCGCAACAAAAAGCTCGGAGCCGACGCCATGCAGGGCGCCTGCTTCACCATCTCCAGCCTGGGCCACATCGGCGGCACCTACTTCACGCCGATCGTCAACAGCCCGGAAGTGGCGATTCTTGGCGTCTCCAAGGCGACCATGCAGCCGGTCTGGGATGGCGCCAGCTTCCAGCCGCAGTTGATGCTGCCACTGTCCCTCTCCTACGACCACCGCGCCATCAACGGCGCAGCGGCCGCGCAGTTCACCAGACGTCTGGGTGAGTTGTTGGGGGATATTCGCACGATGTTGCTGTAAGCGTTGGATCGAGCGGTAAGAAAAGGCCTCGGATATTCCCGGGGCTTTTTTCTGTTCACTAACAAGGAAGCTGCAGATTCTGCCACTGGACGGCGAATTCGGCGCGGACCCGGATCCCCGTTTACGCGGGCGAGTAGCGCAGGGCTGGCGGGAAAAAGAGCCGTAGGATGTCTGAGGGGCGTAGCCCCGAGTTTTCGGGTGGCCGGCGAGGCCTCCCCGTCAGGCCGAGCAACGCAGCGAACCCGAAGGGCCGCGTAGCCGGGGTGGCCTAGGGGGTGCAGGGGGAAATGGCCAAGCATTTCCCCCTGCTCGCCGTAGAGGCGAAAAGCAGACTTGAACAATGCAGGGCACCAAACAAATCAACACACAAACAAAAACCCCGCACGGTTTCCCGTGCGGGGTTTTTCATCGCCACAACATCAATCAGGCCGTAAACACAAACTCGTCGCCTTCGACCTTGGCGTGAATAGTCACGCCCGGGGCAAAGTCGCCAGCCAGGATACGCTGGGCCAGCGGGTTTTCGATCCAGCGCTGGATCGCGCGCTTGAGCGGCCGCGCGCCATACACCGGGTCGTAGCCAACCGAGATCAGCTTCTCCAGAGCCTCATCGCTGAGCTGCAGATCCAGTTCGCGTTCGGCCAGACGCTGACGCAAACGGCTGAGCTGGATATCAGCGATACCGGCGATCTGATCCTTGCCGAGCGGCTCGAACACAACCACCTCGTCAACCCGGTTGATAAACTCCGGCCGGAAGTGCTGGGTCAGGGCGTCCATCACCGCCGCATGCTGCGCCTCGCGATCACCCACCAGCTCCTGAATCTGCGCGGAACCCAGGTTGGAGGTCATCACCACCACGGTGTTGCGGAAGTCGACGGTGCGGCCCTGGCTGTCGGTCAGACGACCGTCTTCCAGCACCTGCAGCAGCACGTTGAACACATCCGGATGCGCCTTTTCGACCTCATCCATCAGGATCACCGAGTACGGCTTGCGACGTACCGCTTCGGTCAGATAACCGCCTTCTTCATAGCCGACATAGCCCGGAGGCGCACCGATCAGACGAGCCACCGAATGCTTCTCCATGAACTCGGACATGTCGATCCGCACCATGGCGTCTTCGGTATCGAACAGAAACTCGGCCAGCGCCTTGCACAGCTCGGTTTTACCGACACCGGTCGGGCCAAGGAACATGAACGAGCCACTGGGACGGTTCGGGTCGGCCAGACCGGCCCGCGAACGGCGCACCGCGTTGGAAACCGCCACCACCGCTTCGTTCTGGCCGATAACCCGCTTATGCAGGGCTTCTTCCATACGCAGCAGCTTGTCACGCTCGCCTTCGAGCATCTTGGCCACCGGAATCCCGGTCCACTTGGAGACGACCTCGGCAATCTCCTCGTCGGTTACCTTGTTGCGCAGCAACTGGTTTTCCGGCTTGGTGTGCTGCTCGGCCATCTGCTGGCTGCGCTCCAGATCCGGGATCACGCCGTACTGCAGCTCGGCCATGCGGTTCAGATCGCCCTTGCGACGGGCCTGATCCAGCTCGGCCTTGGCCTGCTCGATCTTCTCCTGAATCTGCGCAGAACCCTGCACATCAGCCTTCTCAGCCTTCCAGATTTCTTCCAGATCAGCGTACTCGCGCTCGAGCTTGGCGATGTCTTCCTTCAACTTCTCCAGCCGCTTGAGCGCCGCGTCGTCGTCTTCCTTCTTCAGCGCCTCGCGTTCCACCTTGAGCTGAATCAGGCGACGCTCCAGACGGTCCAGTGCTTCCGGCTTGGAGTCGATCTCCATGCGAATACGGCTGGCCGCTTCGTCAATCAGGTCGATGGCCTTGTCCGGCAGCTGACGGTCGGTGATGTAGCGGTGCGACAGCTTGGCTGCGGCAATGATCGCGCCATCGGTGATGGTGATCTTGTGGTGCAGCTCGTAGCGCTCCTTCAGGCCCCGCAGAATCGCGATGGTGTCCTCTTCCGACGGCTCATCAACCAGCACTTTCTGGAAGCGGCGCTCCAGTGCGGCATCCTTTTCGATGTACTGGCGGTATTCGTCCAGCGTGGTTGCGCCGACGCAGTGTAGCTCGCCGCGCGCTAGCGCCGGCTTGAGCATGTTGCCCGCATCCATGGAGCCTTCGGCCTTGCCAGCGCCAACCATGGTGTGTAGCTCGTCGATAAACAGAATGACGCGACCTTCCTGCTTGGAGAGCTCGTTCAGCACCGCCTTCAGGCGCTCTTCAAACTCGCCACGGAACTTGGCACCGGCGATCAGCGCCCCCATATCGAGTGACAGCAGGCGCTTGTCTTTCAGGCCATCCGGCACTTCACCGTTGACGATGCGTTGGGCCAGTCCCTCAACAATGGCGGTCTTGCCCACGCCGGGCTCGCCGATCAGCACCGGGTTGTTCTTGGTACGACGCTGCAGCACCTGCACGGTACGGCGAATCTCGTCGTCACGGCCGATCACCGGGTCCAGCTTGCCCTCTTCGGCCCGCTTGGTCAGGTCGACGGTGTACTTGTCCAGCGCCTGACGTGACTCTTCGGCATTCGGGTCGTTGACCGACTCGCCGCCGCGCAGGTTGTTGATGGCGTTTTCCAGCGCCTTCTTGGACACGCCCTGCCCCAGCAGAATTTTGCCTGCAGTGGTGTTGTCGTCCATCGCCGCCAGCAGCACGAGTTCGCTGGAGATGAATTGGTCGCCCTGCTTCTGCGCCAGCCGGTCAGCCTGGTTGAGCAGCCGCGCCAGCTCGGTGGACAGGCTGACGTCACCGGTCGGATTGCTGACGGTCGCCAGTTTATCGATGGCCTCGCTAAGGGCTGCGCGCAGGGCGGCAATATCGAAGCCGACCTGCATCAGCAGCGGCTTGATTGAGCCATGCTGCTGCTCGATCAATGCCAGCACCAGGTGCAGCGGGTCGATCTGGGAATGGTCGCGGCCGACGGCCATGGATTGTGCGTCGGACAGGGCGACCTGAAGCTTGCTGGTCATACGGTCAATGCGCATGAATAAAAGTCCTCTAGTCTGAGCCCGGCCGAACAGTTCGAAGCGGGCGTATTCATCTGCGATGACACAGTTATGAGGTCGATTATTGCGCTTTCAAGTGACCCCATGATGATTGGGGTCAATTTTTTGTCACTCAGTAAGCCAAATCAAGGACGCAAGCCGCCCCGTCTGCCCGTCACGACGGTAGGAATAGAAGCGCTCGGCATCGGAAAAGGTGCATTCGCCACCACCATAAACCGACGTAACATCTGACGCTGCAAGGCGCTGGCGCGCCAGTTGATAGATATCCGCCAACCAGTGGCCATCGCGTTCGGACGGCACAAACGCAGCAGCAGCCTGCGGATCAACCTTGATGAACGCATCGCGCACCTCGGCGCCCACTTCGAACGCCGCCGGACCGATGGCCGGACCAAGCCAGACCAGCACGTCAGCAGGCGAGCCGCCAAGTGTCGCGACCGTCTGTTCCAGCACTCCGTCGAGCAGGCCGCGCCAACCCGCGTGCGCGGCCGCTACGCGCTGCCCGTCACGGGTGCAGAACAACGCGGGTAGACAGTCGGCGGTCATGATAGTGCAGGCGATGCCCGGCTGATCCGTCCAACTGGCGTCGGCCTCCAGCACTTGGGCAGGGTTGGCCTTACACACCTCGGTGCCATGCACCTGAGTCAACCAGGCCGGGCGGCAGCACAGAACGCGTTCCAGCTCGGCGCGATTGGCCGCAACATGGACCGGGTCGTCCCCCACATGATCGCCAAGGTTGAATCCCTTCCATACGCCCTGGCTGCAACCACCCAGACGCGTGGTGATGCAGGTGCGGACATTGACTGGCGCGGGCCAGTCGGCGGTCAACCAGAGGGTGCTCATTCGCCGATCTCACCGTCCTCACGCAGTAGCGCCAGCAAATGCTGCATGTCTTCCGGCAGGGGCACTTGCCAGCTCATATGCCGGCCGTCGGCCGGATGCTCCAGCTCAAGCCGGCGCGCATGCAGCGCCTGACGCGGAAACTCGCGCAGCTCCTTGATCAATTCCGGGCTGGCCCCCGGCGGAATACGCAGACGGCCGCCGTAGACCGGATCACCGACCAGCGGAAAGTGGATGTAGCTCATGTGCACCCGGATCTGGTGCGTGCGACCCGTCTCCAGCTTGACCTTGACGTGAGTGTGCGCACGGAAACGATTGATCACCCGGTAATGACTGATGGCCGTCTTGCCGCCGGCGACCACCGCCATTTTCTGCCGCTGGGTGCCGTGTCGAGCAATCGGCTGGTCAACCTTGCCGCCGGAGGTCATCACGCCCACCACCACGCATTCGTATTCACGGCTGACCGTACGCGCCTGCAGCTGGGCAACCAGATCGGTCTGTGCCTCAATGGTCTTGGCAACCACCATCAAACCGGTTGTGTCCTTATCGAGCCGGTGGACGATGCCGGCACGCGGCACCTTGGACAGCTCAGGTGCATGATGCAGCAAGGCATTTAGCAGGGTGCCGTCTTGATGGCCGGCAGCTGGATGCACAACCAGACCGGCGGGCTTGTTGATTACCAGCAGCGCGTCGTCTTCATAAATGATATCCAGATCGATGGCTTCGGCCTGCCACTCGCCCTGCACTTCACGCTCAGCATCCAGTTCCAGCTGTTCGCCGCCCAGCAGTATGTCGCGGGTGCGCTTGCGCTCACCATCGACCAGCAGGCTGCCATCCTTGATCCAGCCCTGCAGGCGAGAGCGGGAGTAGTCTGGGAACAATTGGGCGGCCACCTGGTCTAGGCGTTGACCACCCGACTCCGGGCTGACCTGTGCGGACAAACGAATACGATCTGACATGGGGAACTCACTGGAAGGCGTCGTGCGCCGGAACCGGCCGCAATCCCTTTTGGAATCGACCGGACGCTGTGGTTAAATACGGCTGGTCCGGGAAGTCCGGACAAGGCTGCAAAGGCCCAAACTATAACAGGACGGCCGCACTGGAAACAGCGCACGCCAACCATTCGGATGTCATGATATGTCGATGAAACATCTGCTGCTGGTCGGAGTACTGGCACTGCTGGCCGCGTGCTCTTCTAACGCACCGGTGATTGACGAGTCGCTCAGCGAGTCGGAGCTGTATCGCAAGGCCCAGACCGATCTGGACGCAGAAAACTTCGGTTCCGCAGTCGAAACCCTGCGCGCCCTTGAGGCCCGCTATCCGTTCGGCCGCTACGCCGAGCAGGCTCAGCTGGAACTGATCTACGCCTACTATCAGAATTACGAGCCGGAGGCTGCCACGGCGTCCGCCGACCGTTTCATCCGTCTGCACCCGACCCACCCGAACGTTGACTATGCCTACTACATTCGCGGCCTCGCATCCTTTACCCGTGACCAGGGCATTCTTGAGCGTTTCCTGCCGCTCGACATGACCCGTCGCGATCCGGGTGCAGCACGTGACTCGTTCAACGACTTCGCCCAGTTGATCAACCGCTACCCGAACAGCCAGTACGCCCCTGATGCCCGCGCACGCATGATCTATCTGCGTAATTTGCTGGCTGCCTACGACGTGCACGTTGGCCATTACTATCTCAGGCGTGGCGCCTATCTAGCCGCCGCCAACCGCGGCCGCTATGTGGTGGAAAACTACCAGCAGACCCCCTCGGTGGGAGACGGCCTGGCCCTCATGGTCGCGGGTTACAGCCGCCTTGCCATGCACGACCTGGCCGACAGCGCGCTGGAAACCCTGAAGCTCAACTACCCCGAACACCCAGCACTGGTCGACGGTAAGTTCAAGCATCACGTCGAGCCCGCTGTGGCCGACATGGACTGGCTGGAAGCTGCGTCCGTCGGCGTCATCGACGCTGTTACCGCTCCGCCGCCGCGGATGGCACAGACCCAGATGGAGCGCGAGATGGAGCGTCAGTATCAAGACGCTGTGGCTGCGCTGCCACGCGAGATTCGCGCCAACACCACTGGCGAGCCACACCGCAGTTTCTGGAGCCGCATCACCTTCGGCCTGCTCGACTGAGCTTCGCCCCACAAAAAAGCCCGCCACGGCATTCACCATGGCGGGCTTTTTTGTGGGCGAGCCGCAAGCTTCAAGCCACAAGCTGCAAGTAAAACCCGCGCCAAATCGGCCTACGTGCTCTAGTTCAGGCGGGGGGGGTGTAGCGACAACGTCTGATTACCCTCTCAGCCGACCAAACCTCCCGCCGGTTTACGCTTGCAGCTTGAAGCTTGCCGCTGCCGGCCCAAGGCCGGCTAGTCCTCCATCGCCCACCCTGAAGTAATAGGGTAACGACGATCACGACCGAAGCCACGCTGGGTTACTCGCGCCCCTACCGCAGCCTGACGGCGTTTGTATTCGTTCAAATCCACCAGTCGCACCACGCGCTTGACCTGGTCCTCGTCAAAGCCGGCGGCAATGATAGCGCTGGCCGACAGGTCGTGTTCGATATACAGACGCAGAATCTCGTCCAGCACCGGATACGGCGGCAGCGAGTCTTCGTCTTTCTGATCAGGCGCTAGTTCGGCGGACGGCGGACGGTCGATTACCCGCTGCGGAATAACCGCGCCCAGCGTGTTGCGGTATTCGGCCAGACGGAACACCAGGGTCTTGGGTACATCCTTGAGCACATCAAAACCACCCGCCATATCGCCATACAGCGTGGCATAACCCACCGCCATCTCACTTTTGTTGCCAGTAGTCAGTACCAACGAGCCAGTCTTGTTCGACAGCGCCATCAGCAGCGTGCCGCGACAGCGTGCCTGTAGGTTCTCTTCGGTGGTGTCGCGCGGCAACCCTTCAAACACCGGCTCCAGCGTCTGCATAAACGCTTCGACCATCGGCGCGATCGGCAGCACCCGGTAGGTCACATGCATGGTGCGCGCCTGAGCCTCGGCATCTTCCAGACTCATGCCGGAGGTGTAGTGATACGGCATCATTACCGCCTCCACCCGCTCGGCACCGAGCGCGTCGACAGCAACCGCCAGCGTCAGAGCCGAATCGATACCGCCAGACAGGCCAAGAACCACACCCTTGAAGCGGTTCTTGTTGACGTAGTCACGCACCCCGGTAACCAGCGCCTGATAGACACTGGCTTCGACCTCAGGCATTGCCGCCAGCGCGCCCTGACGCAGGCGAACCTGCGCAGCGTCAAACTGCACATCAACCGGGTATAGCCCCTCGCAGAAGGGCGCCACCCGACAGGCAATCTGGCCGTCCGTATCAACCGCAACCGAACCGCCATCAAACACCAGCTCATCCTGCCCACCGACCTGGTTGACATAGATGATCGGCATAGCCCCCTCGGCGGCGCGCTCGGCCAGCATGGCTTCGCGCTCACGCTGCTTGTCCATGTGAAATGGCGAAGCGTTCAGGTTCAGCATCAGCCGGGCCCCTGCGTCACGCGCCTGCGCCATCGGCTGCGGATGCCAAATATCTTCACAGACGGTGATCGCCACAGACAGACCATCGATTTCCAGGCAGCAGGCATCCTGCCCTTCGGTGAAATAACGTTTCTCGTCAAATACCCGGTAATTGGGTAACTGCTGTTTGGCGTAGGAAGCCAGAATGCGGCCGTCGGCGATAACAGCCGCCATGTTGTAGCAGAGCGCACCGTCCTGCCACGGATACCCCACCACGACGTAGATGCCGTGCACCTCGGCGCAGAGCCTGTCCAGTGCCCGGCTGATGCGTGCCTGCATGCTGGAGCGTAGCAGCAGGTCCTCTGGTGGATAGCCGCACAGCGACAGTTCCGGAAATACGATAACCCGGGCACCCAGCTCGTCGCGGGCGTGCCTGGATGCCTCGATGATCCGCTCCAGATTGCCCGGGATGTCGCCCACCCGCATATTCAGCTGGGCCATCACGATGCGCAAGGTTGCCGTCATGTCGCTTCTCCTGACTCAAGATGCGCCTATTGTCCGGCAAGCGCCTGTGCCTCGCAATCGCAACATGCTTTGGTGCACTACGGCCTTGGGCTACACTGGAACCCCCTGCACGGAACACAGCGATACCATGGGACTGATCAAACTGATAATTCTGGCTGCCCTGGTATGGGCAGCCCTGCGTTTCTGGCGCGCTCTGCAACAGCAACGGACACCGCAACACTCCTCACAGCAGCCACAAACCGATGCTCCGGTCATGGTTCGCTGTGCGCAATGTCAGGTTCACCTGCCCCAGTCACGCGCCCTGCGCGCCGGCGATCAATGGTACTGCTGCGCGGAACACCGAGATGAACACGGCAACAGCTGAGCGAATCGATTCACAACGTCCGCGGATCCTGCGGCTGTACAATCTGTATCGAGTGATTCTCGGGTTCGGCCTGACCCTGCTCACCAGCTCAGACCTGCGCGAGGGTGTGCTTTCGCTGAGCAACCCCGATGTCTATGCCAAGGCCAGCTGGATCTATCTCTTCATCAATGTGCTGATTGCGCTGTCGCTGCACAAGGGACGGCGCGACATCCACCTGTTTGTGCTGGCCATTCTCGACATTTCCCTGCTTGGCATCATCTTCTACGCCGCCGGCGGTATCGGCAGCGGCTTTGGCAACCTGCTGATCATCCCGGTTGCCATCGGCAACGTCCTGCTGCACGGGCGCATTGGCCTGGTGTTGCCGGCATTGTCCAGCCTGGTATTGATCTACCTGACGTTTTTCCTCAGCCTGACCCATCCGTACATCGGGCAGAACTACCTGCAGGCCGGGGTACTGGGGGCTATCTATTTTGCTGTTGCCCTGTTCGTTCAGCGCGTCAGTCGCCGCCTCTACCTGTCAGAGATTTTGGCCAAGCAGCAGGCCGCCAGCCTGGCCCGGCTGGAGCAACTGAACCAGTTGATCATTCAGCGCATGCGTACCGGCATCATGGTGGTCAGCGCAGACAACCGGATCCTGACCAGCAACGAGGCGTGTGCGCAAATGCTCAACCGAGACGTCCCACCGGATGAGCTGCTAGACCGGGTCGCTCCCGAGCTGGACCAGCGCCTGCGCCAATGGCAGCGCAACCCCTCGCTGCGCGCCACCTCGTTCCACAGCTTCAGTGGTAGCACCGAACTGATGGCCAACTTCAAACCGCTGGGCAGCAAGGCGCAGGACAACATCCTGGTCTTCCTCGACGACAACACCCAGGTCGCCCAGCAAGCGCAACAGCTGAAACTGGCGTCACTGGGACGACTGACCGCGAGTATTGCCCATGAAATACGTAACCCGCTCGGCGCCATCAGTCATGCGGCCCAGCTGCTAGCCGAGTCCGACCAGCTGACCCGCCAGGATCTGCGCCTGACCGAAATCATCCAGCAACACTCGCAGCGCATGAACCGGGTGATTGAAACCGTGCTGGAACTGTCCAGACGCCGCCCAAGCGAACCCCAGCTGGTGGACCTGGCCCTGTGGGTATCGAGTTTTATGACCGACTTCCGAGCATCCCACCCGGCCACCGATACCATCGACTGTGAAATAGAGAAAGAGGGCATCCTGACCCGGATGGATCCGAATCAGATGACCCAGGTGCTCAACAACCTGTGCAATAACGCCCTGCGTTACAGCGGAGAAGCCGGCCGCCCACGCACCATCGAACTGAAGCTCTACGTCCGCGCAGACACCCAATTGCCGGTACTTGAAGTGATCGATTACGGCCCGGGAGTGGCAGAAGAACACCTGGGTCACATTTTCGAACCCTTCTACACCACCGAAGCGACCGGGACCGGATTGGGCCTGTATATTTCCCGCGAACTCTGCGAGAGCAACCAGGCCAGACTGGAATGCGAACGCGTGCAGCCTCACGGCTGCTGCATGCGCATTACCTTTGCACACCCGAAACGACTGGTATGATGCCCGGAACTGAAGGACAGGAGTCAAGCAGCAAGCCATGACGCAACCCACCGTGCTGATCATCGACGACGAGCCGGATATTCTCGAACTGCTGGAGCTGACGCTTGGCCGCATGTCATTACAGACGCGCAGCGCCAGCACGCTGCGCGAGGCCATGACACTGCTGCAGTCCCAGCACTTTGACTTGTGCCTGACGGACATGCGACTGCCGGACGGCGACGGCATGAGCATCGTGCGCCATATTCAGCAGCATTTCACCAGCACGCCGGTGGCGATGATCACCGCCTATGGCAGCCTGGATACGGCAATCAACGCGCTCAAAGCTGGCGCGTTCGACTTTTTGACCAAGCCGGTGGACCTGACCCGCTTGCGAGAGCTGGTTTCAACCGCACTGCGCCTCAACACCGCGCAAGCTGACGCCGATCCACGGGACCGGGACCCTATATTGGGGATATCACCACCGATCGAGCGGCTGCGCAACCAGATCAGCAAACTCGCTCGCAGCCAGGCGCCTTTGTATATCAGCGGCGAATCCGGCAGCGGCAAGGAACTGGTCGCCCGCCGTATCCATGCACTCAGCCCCCGCGCCGAACAGCCGTTTGTGCCGGTCAACTGTGGTGCCATTCCCTCCGAGCTGATGGAAAGTGAGTTCTTCGGTCACCGCAAGGGCAGCTTCTCTGGCGCAGTGGCAGACAAACCCGGTCTGTTCCAGGCCGCCAACCACGGTACGCTGTTTCTTGACGAGGTAGCCGACCTGCCAATGGCCATGCAGGTCAAGTTGCTGCGTGCCATTCAGGAGAAAGCCATCCGCGCCGTCGGCAGCCAGCGCGAAGAAGCCGTCGACGTGCGCCTGCTGTGCGCCACCCACAAGGATCTCGCCAACGAAGTAGCTCAGGGCCGCTTCCGCCAGGATCTGTTCTACCGGATCAACGTCATCGAACTGCAGGTACCGCCACTCAGGGCCCGTCGCGAGGACCTGCCGCTACTGGTCCAAAGTATCCTTGGCAGACTGGCCGAACGCGCCAACCAGCCTGTACCAGAGGTCACCGAGGCCGGGATGGAGCGCTTGCTCAACTACCGTTTCCCAGGCAACGTGCGCGAACTGGAAAACGCACTTGAGCGCGCCTTCACCCTTTGCGAAGGCCAGCAGATTGATGCTCACGACCTGTGGCTAAGCGCGTGCCCGAGTGCTTCCCAGGACGATGCGCCCGACTTTAGCCAGATCGACCATCTGGAGGACTACCTGGACAACATCGAACGCCAGGCGATTACCCAGGCGCTGGAAGAAACCCGCTGGAACAAGACCGCAGCAGCCAAGCGCCTGGGTCTCACCTTCCGCTCACTGCGCTACCGCTTGAAAAAGCTCGGCCTCGACGACTGAGCCCTGGAGCGCCTGCTAACGCAGGCGCGCGTCCGGCAGATAGGGCGCAGGGTCGATCTCCGGCGTTCTGTCCAGCATCAGATCGACCAACAGCCGGCAGGACGCCGGCGCCAGCACAAGACCGTTGCGGAAATGCCCGGCGTTCAGCCACAAGCCTGGCAGAGAGGACACCGGGCCGATATAGGGCACACCGTCCGGCGACCCAGGGCGCAAACCTGCCCATTGAGCAACCGGTGACTGCCGCGCCAGGTCCGGCAGCAGAGCCTCTGCGCTTGCCTGCAGCGACGCCAGCGCCTGCTCGGTAGTGCGCTTGTCGTAGCCTTCGTACTCCAACGTGCTACCGATCAGGATATGACCATCACGTCGGGGAATGGCGTAACGCCCCTGCGCCATGACCATCGACGGCAGCCAGCCCGGCGCCATCTTGTACAACAGCATCTGCCCCTTGACCGGCTCGACCGGCAGGGAAAGCCCAGCCTGCCCCAACCAGTCACCACTCCAGGCACCAGCACAAAGCACAACCGCATCAGCTTCGATGCGTCCGGCAGGGCACTGCACACCAACCACCGCATCACCCTCTTGCAACAGCGAGTCGACCGCACAGTGCTCATGCAGTACAAAGTGTTCAAACTGGCTCAAGCGTGCACGCAAGGACTGCATCAGTCGCGGGTTACGAACATTGGCAAGACCGGCTTGCCAAAGCGCACCGCTGTAACCGCTGGCCAACTGCGGCACCTGCCGGTAGATAAAATCGGTATCAACCCGCTGCAGCGGCTTGTCATGGGCTGCAGCCCACCCCAGTGCCTGATCCTGCTCGTCGTGATCCAGCCACAGCAGTCCGCAGTCATGTACCTCCGGATCCAGTCCGGTCTGCGCCAGCAAGGTGTCAGCCAGGGGGGGATAATAGCCCTGAGACCAGTCAGCAAGCGCGCTGACCGCTTCGCAATAGCGCCAGGGATAGAGAGGAGAAACAATACCGCCGCCAGCCCAGGATGCCTCGCGCCCCAGCTCGCCACGCTCCAGCAGCGTTACCCGGCAGCCCGCATGCAGCAGCTCAAGCGCACTCAGACACCCCATTACCCCGCCCCCAACCAGCACTACATCATGCATCCACTCGTCCCCTCGCCGACCTGATATCAGGTCGTTTCTGATTAAAACGGCATACAGCAACCGCCGTCGTCGCGGCGCGCAAAAGACTACCGCACAATTGGCCTGATTTAGACCAAAGTCGGCCAAAAAAGCCGCTACAAAGGCAGCATAAGCCGAATTATGCTTCTGTCCCCGCCCTGCAGAAACCGGTATGATACCCCCTCTCTGAACTACTCCAATGGCCGATCACCGTCAGACCATTGAGCCCCGGCAGGCAGTTCCACACGAAGTGCCGCCGCTTTCTCATCAGCCAACAACTGATACCCACGTGCCGGGGCGTTCGGAGCAGACAGCACACATTGCTTGCCGCGCTCTCGACACAGCCAAAAGCGACAGTCGGGATCAAGCCCGTTTGCTAGCCGCCCCGACATTGGCCAGTATGATCACTGGAGAGCTCAAGAGGCTCCTTGATTTTTACCAAAGAGGCGACATGTAAATGACAGCAACGAACGTAGATGTATTGCTGGTCGGTGGTGGTGTCATGAGCGCTACGCTGGGAATGTTGCTCAAACAGTTGGATCCCGCCATGACCATTACCCTGGTCGAGCGTCTGGACCACGTGGCTCACGAAAGCACCGACGGCTGGAATAACGCTGGTACCGGACACGCCGGCTACTGTGAGCTGAACTACACTCCCGAAGACCAGAATGGCAATGTCGCGATCGAACGCGCCCTAGCCATCAATGCATCTTTCGAAGTAACCCTGCAGTTCTGGAGCTACCTGGTAGAACAGGGCATCATCCAGAACCCCTCTGACTTCATCAACGCCACCCCCCACCAGAGCTTCGTCTGGGGAGAGAAAGACGTTGCGTTCCTGCGCAAGCGGCATGAACTGCTGAGCCAGCACCACCTGTTCGCCGAGATGCAGTACAGCGAGTCGCCGGATCAGCTACGCGAATGGATGCCGCTGATCATGTCCAGTCGCGACACCAGTCAGCCGATTGCCGCTACCCGCATTGATCACGGTTCGGACGTGGACTTTGGCTCACTCACCCGTCGCATGATTGCTCATCTGGAACAGCAGGATGGGTTTGATCTGCGCCTGAGTCACTCGGTCAAAAGCCTGCGCAAGAGCAAACGAGGCCACTGGCGTGTCATAGTTGAAGATGAAAAAACTGGCAAGGAGGCAGAACTCTGCGCCAAGTTTGTTTTCCTCGGCGCCGGTGGTGGTTCGTTGCCGCTACTGCAGAAATCAAACATCGACGAAAGCCAAGGCTACGGCGGCTTCCCGGTCAGCGGCCAATGGCTGGTCTGCCAGGATCAGGAGGTGGTCAAGCGCCACAGCTCCAAGGTCTACGGCAAGGCTCCGGTCGGCGCCCCACCCATGTCGGTTCCTCATCTGGATACCCGTATCATCAATGGCCAACCTGCACTGCTGTTTGGCCCGTTCGCCGGCTTCACCACCAAGTTCCTGAAAAAAGGCTCGATATTTGATCTGTTCTCCTCGGTCAAACCGTACAACGTCGCACCGATGATGGCGGTCGGCCGGGACAACATGGACCTGACCAAGTACCTGATCGCCGAGTCGTTCCAGTCCCACAAGGATCGCGTTGCGTCATTGCGCAACTTCTTCCCGGATGCCCAAGAGAAGAACTGGAAACTGCAGAATGCCGGCATGCGCGTACAGATCATCAAGAAGGACGCCAAGGGTCACGGCAAGCTGGAATTCGGTACCGAGATCGTCGCCGCCAAAGACGGCACACTGGCAGCGCTGCTCGGCGCCTCGCCAGGCGCTTCAACGGCGGTACAGGCCATGATCGACGTGCTTGAGCGCTGCTTTAAAGACCGCATCGCCAGCCCCGAGTGGCAAGCACGCATGAAGACCCTGGTTCCATCCTATGGACAGTCTCTGGTCAAGGATGCCGAACTGCTCAAGCAGGTACGTCAGCGCACACTGAGCACCCTCCAACTGGTCTAGTAACCGGTTTGAAAGCGCTCGATTCGCTCTGGTGTGGGTGGATGGGTTGAGAGAAAACCACTCAGCTCATCCAGCTCGCCCTCTTCCTCGGAGGGCGGGTCCAGCCTGAGCATGATATCGGCAAAGCGTTGCGGTGAAATTTTCTGCTCCTGCATAAATGCCAGCGCAAAGTCGTCCGCTTCCTGCTCCATCCCCCGCTGATAACTCAAGGTCGCCAGCAAAGCCGGTACGCCTGTGACCAGGTCCGACGCCGCCGACACATCCCCCGTCAACGACACCATAACGAACACCAGCAACGACCCCTGCACAAGGTTACGCATACTGTGGCGATGCACCGCGTGCCCCACTTCATGGGCCAGCACGGCGATCAGCTCCTCGTCATGTTGAGCCAACGCAATCATCTTGTCGGTAAACACCAGATTGCCACCAGGCAACGCAAAAGCGTTGGCGCCCAGCGACTCGCTGGCACGAAAGTGCACTTTCAAGCGGTGCTCCGGATAACGCTCCTCCAGCGCTACTAAATAGGGCTGCATCATCCCCAGCAACGCCTGCTGACGCTCTTCGCTGAGGGCACTGGGCGCAGTCCAGAACTGATCCAGGGTACTCATGCCCTCATCGCCAGCACGCTCCTCCAGCGTCACCGGGACCAGGTACGCCACCCGCTCTGACAGCCACGGCACACCCCAGACCACACCGCCCAGCAGCATTGCCAGGACAACGACCAGCGATACCAGCACCAGCGGAATATTCAGCTCCAGCCGCCGCAACCAGACCGTGCCGCCGTCGGCTGCCTTGAGACTGGCGGCAATGGCCTGCAGCCCGGCTACGTCGGCCGATTCCAGCGCAGCCCGCTCCCCCAGATGCAGATAGCTGTGGGCACTCCCCACCTGCAGCCCCAGGCGCACGTCCTTGCCGGCAAAGCACTCAACACGACCGTCAGCGAGCTCAAGCCTCAGCTCACCCTCCCGCACGCGGGCAGAAGCGGCCAGGGCGCCACTCGACTCACCGTCGAAGAAGCGCCCGCGCACCACAGGGTCAGCCGAAGGAGAAACCGACATCAAAGGCATCCCCCAACTCCATGCCGACAGCACCGGCGCGTTGGGCTTCACCTGCAACAAAACCGTCCAGGTCGCCAGCGATCTCCATCTGCGTACAGCTGGCTCGATAACGTGCCATGCGCACCTTGGCCCAGGCCGTATAGAAGCCCATGGTCAGGGCAATCAGTATGGAGTTGGTCACAAAGATCCAGACCATGCGGCGCTTGCCGAGGGTAGAGACAAACCCATGTTGATCGAGCCGAGTCGCATTGGTCACCAGGTTGGTAACGCCAGCCATCATGTAACCAAACAGGGCCAGATACGCCAGGACCACCCCAATCATGCCGAGCGCCGAGTGGAGCATCGAGGCCAGACCGCCGAGCAAGGCAAAGCCGACAAACACCAGGATCATGCGCAGGAAGAACAGGTAGACCTGTCCCACCGTCAACGACAGCTGAAACGCACTGGTGCCGAAGCGGGTATTGTTGACCAGGAAGCTATACCAGCGCTGGGCGGCAAGCGGCAGCAACAGACCGAGACTCAGAATCCCCACCAGCGGCCACAGATAGACCACCTGAAAGGCTTGCCAATATGAGCCCGCAAAGTCAAAACGGATATTGCGATAGGCGCTGTTAATCGCGTGAAACTTCAGCGAACGCGTGATGATCCAGGGTATCAGCGGCAGGAAGAGTAGCACCAGCACGCTGGCGACCAGCGGAAAGAAACTGGACGCCACCGACCAGATGATCACCGCCACCAGCGCCACCAAGCGACCACGAAATATCACCCAGGGATCGGCAAGGTACTGAAAGCTGCCTGCTTCGAGCACGGTGTGCCCATAAAAATACTGCAGATTGCGTACCTTGGCCCAAGGCGCATAGAAACCAAAGGTTACCACCAACAGCAGGATGTTGACGATCCAGATGCCAAAGTACTCGCTACCGGTACCGGTAAACTGCAACTGCGACAGGCGCCGCTCGGGAGCCGGAGACGGAGGTGCGGGATGGGTTGTGTCGATGCCGCCGCTTGCCGGCTCGCCTCCGTTGTCCTCCGCCTGCTGACCCGGCGATGCAGGCGAAGGTTGTGGCGTGGTCGCTTTAACCGCGGAGCCATCCGGGAGGATTTCCGTCACCAGGCCAGCATCATGCAAACGCTGGCGGTACCGCTCGGCCAGCGCTGCGGTCAATCCTGACTTGATGGTTACCGACCGCCCCGCCAGCAGCGTCTCGACCTGTTTGCTGCCAAAGCCCAGCTGCAACAGGTTCTGCTTGAGCTGCGTCCCCTCAAACTCGCCGGTCTGCTGCCCCCTGAAAACCACCTTGAACAACTCACGCATATCACTGCCGTCCCTGTCTACATGATTCCCTGGCGGCTCGCCCAGACTCAGCTTCAGCCACCAAGTGTCGGCGCTATTCAAGCAACTGCCAGCAGCCAGCGCAAGTGCTCGCTTTCCGCCCTGCGACCTACTGCCGCGAGATAGTCATGTTGACCCCTTCAGCAACCAGCGAGTCGAAAGCGCCGTCGAGCCTATTGATAAGCACCGCCGCATCCGGCCTGCTGCGTGACGCAAACAAGCGCATCGGCGGATCATCAACGACGATGTAAGGCAGTTGATCCAGGTTCAGCTCAGCCATGGCCGATGCCGTCTGCCCCCGATAGTCGAGCAGATAGTCCCCGCGGTTGCGCATCAACATCCGTATTGCGCCAACGTGAGAACTGCTCGAACGCAGTTCAATGGCCAGCCGCGGGTCCTGCAGCACACGCGACACCGGCAAGCTGTAGTTGTAGTTGGTAATCAGGATCAACGCCTTGCCCTGAAGACTGTCAGGCCAGGTAGGCGCGGGTTCGCCAGGACGGTAATAAAGGTGAATGGGCACAGACCCGAAGCTGGAAAGACTCTGAATGGCGTATGCCTCCAGCCCGACCTGGTTATTGAGCCCAAGCCAGAGGTCGACGTCCCCCGAGACCAGTCCGCGCCGGACACGGGCAATAGGTAACAGCTCAATCTCATAATCCAACTCGGCGCGCTCGAACAGCCGATCCAGCAGATCCACCGTCCGACCAACAACCTGTCCCTGGGCGTCGTATTCCGCGTAACCCGGGTAAGCAAGCAGCACGACTTTCAGCGGTGGCAGCTGCTGCGCACTGATGTCGGATGACGCCAGCAGCACCAGCAGCCACAGCGATCGCAGAAACACTCTGGTCGTTATTCTTATTCTATGCACATCACCCTCTGCTGCCCGCGCAGCCATGCCGGACACCAACTGCGGCTACTCTTGTCACCAGAATGCCACGTACTACGGACAAAAAAAAACCCACGACAGCGGTCGTGGGCTTTTTTTAGTACTTACTGCTATCAGGCGCCGTATACCGGCAGCCGCGCGCAGATGGCCTTGACCTGCTCACGTACCCGATCAATCACGGATTCATCACCCATGTTGTCGAGAATGTCGCAGATCCAGCCAGCCAGCGCTTCGCAGTCCGCTTCAACAAAACCACGGGTAGTGACCGCCGGCGTACCAATGCGCAGACCAGAGGTCACAAATGGAGAACGCGGGTCATTCGGCACACTGTTTTTGTTCACGGTGATAAACGCGCGCCCCAGAGCAGCGTCAGCGTCCTTGCCGGTAATATCCTGCTTGATCAGTGACAGCAAGAACAGATGGTTCTGGGTACCACCGGATACCACATCGAAACCACGCTCGATGAACACCTTGGCCATCGCCTGGGCGTTCTTCACAACCTGCTGCTGATAAGCCTTGAACTCAGGCTGCAATGCTTCCTTGAAGCAGATCGCTTTGGCCGCGATGACGTGCTCCAGCGGGCCGCCCTGGGCTCCAGGGAAAACCGCCGAGTTCAGCTTTTTCTCGATCTCTTCGTTGGCACGAGCCAGGATCAGGCCGCCACGCGGGCCGCGCAGGGTCTTGTGGGTGGTGGTGGTAACCACATCAGCGAACGGCACCGGGTTCGGGTAGACACCCGCAGCAACCAGACCGGCAACGTGGGCCATATCAACAAACAGATAGGCGCCGACCTTATCGGCGATAGCGCGGAAGCGGGCAAAATCCAGCACCTGAGAATAGGCACTGAAACCGGCCACGATCATCTTCGGCTTGTGCTCAACCGCCAGACGCTCAACCTCGTCATAGTCGATCAGGCCCTGATCGTTGATGCCGTACTGAACCGCGTTGTACAGCTTGCCGGAGGACGAAACCGACGCGCCGTGGGTCAGGTGACCGCCGTGCGCCAGGCTCATGCCCAGAATGGTGTCGCCAGCCTGCAACAGCGCCAGATACACGGCGGAGTTGGCTTGCGAGCCTGCGTGCGGCTGAACGTTGGCATAGTCGGCACCGAACAGTTCCTTGGCACGATCAATGGCCAGCTGTTCCACAACATCAACGTACTCGCAACCACCGTAGTAGCGCTTGCCCGGATAGCCTTCAGCGTACTTGTTGGTCAGTACGGAGCCCTGCGCCTGCATGACTGCCGGGCTGGTGTAGTTCTCCGAGGCAATCAGTTCGATGTGCTCTTCCTGACGCACGGCTTCCTGCTCCATGGCAGCCCACAGATCGGCATCGAATGTGGCAATATCGTTGGAACGGCTAAACATGTAACGGCCCCCTGCTAGGTCGTTCTGATGAAAAAAGAGGACGCATTTTAACGCAAGCGTCACAGACTGGCACTTGAAAAGCGTTCAGGAAGCGACAAAAAGCATTCATTCAGTTCGCCACAGCCAGCGCCGCTCGAACTCCTCCGCAGCGACCGGCCGCCCGAGGTGGTAACCCTGCACCTCGTCACACCCAAAACTGCTGACCAACTGGTACTGCTCTTCGGTTTCGATACCCTCGGCGATTACCCGCAACTGCAAACTGCGCCCCATCGCCACGATCGCCTGAGCCAGCAGCGCATCGCGACTACCGGGCAGCATGGTCTGAATGAAGCCGCGGTCAATCTTCAGCGTATCAATCGGGAAATCGCGCAGGTAATTCAACGCAGAGTACCCCGTACCAAAATCGTCAATGGCGATCTGCATGCCGCGCTGCTTCAGCTCTTCCAGCGTGCGCATGGTCTCATCAATGTTGCGCAGCAGGATGCTCTCGGTCAGCTCAAGCTCCAGCGCCTCTGGCGCTAGGCCGTGCCGCTCCAGTACAGCAGCAATCTGCACCGCCAGCGTACCGTCTTCAAATTGCATAGCCGACAGGTTGACCGCAAGACGCGGTAACTGCAGCCCCTTGGCCCGCCAGCTGGAAACCTGTCGGCAAGCCTCATCCAGTACCCACTCACCCAGCCCGCGGATCAGTCCCAACTCCTCAGCAATGGGAATAAACTCTGCAGGCGACACCGTACCGCGCTCCGGATCGCGCCAACGCAACAACGCCTCGGCCCCGGTCAACTGGCCGTCACGGCAACTGAACTGCGGCTGATAAACCAGTTCAAAAGCCTGATCCTGTACCGCGCGGCGCAAATCGTTCTCCAGTGCCAGCCGCTCAAGCGCCTTGGCATTCATGTCACGCTGGTAAAACTGGAAAGTGGCCTTGCCTGCCCCCTTGGCGTGATACATCGCAGTATCGGCATTTTTCAGCAGAATGCTGCTTTCAGCGCCGTCCTGGGGATAAAGCGCAACACCAAGGCTTGCGGTAACAAAGAAATCGCGGCCCTGCAGCACGAAGGCACCCGCCAGCGCATTCAGTACCTTTTCAGCCACATGCATGGCAGTTGAGAGCGCAACCTCCCGATTGGCCAACCCGGTCAACAGCATGGTGAACTCATCCCCGCCCATGCGCGCAACCGTGTCGCTCTCGCGCACGCAGGCGCGCAGACGCTGCGCCACCTCCTTGAGCACCTGATCACCAGCCGCGTGACCCAGGCTATCGTTGATCGGCTTGAAGCGGTCCAGATCAAGGAAGAGCACCGCAACCCACTCTCCCTTGCGGGCAGCCAGCTGCAGGGAAGCCTGCAACCGGTCCTGAAACAACGTTCGATTGGCCAGACCGGTCAGCACATCGTAATAGGCCAGGCTTTGAATCCGCTCCTCCGAGGCCTTGCGCTCGCTGATGTCGACAAAAAAGCAAACATAGCTGACCAGATCACCATCGTTGTCATGCACTGCGGTAATCCCCGCCCAACTGGGAAATACCTCACCTGAAGCGCGGCGTTGCCATACCTCCCCTTCCCAGTGCCCCTGAGCCTGCAATGTTGTCAGAACAGAGCTGGAAAATTGCGACTCATACCCCTGCGACACCAACATGGAGGGGGTCTGATCGATCACCTGCTCCGGCAGATAGCCGGTAATCCGCGAGAAGTTCTCGTTGACCTGCACTATGTATCCAGCCGGATCGGTGACCAGAATACCGCCTGTGGTGTTTTCGAACACCGTGGCCGCCATGCGCAGCCGGTTTTCCGTCCGCCGCTGCTCGCTGATGTCACGGGCCAGCCCAAGCAACCCGAGGAAGCGTCCCTGCGCTGACCACATCAGGGTGATACGCACCTCCAGCGGACACTTGCGCCCATCTGCCTTAATACCATCAAAGGTCACCTGCCGCTGATAGCCATGCTCACGCAGGGCTGCCGCACGCTCGGGCACATGAACCTGATCGCGCAACTCCTCGCGAATGCGCTCCATGAACTCAAGAAAACGCTCGTCCGCCAGCGTTTCAACATACGCCTTGCTGAGCATGAATTCCGGGCTGTAGCCAAGCAGGCGCTGAACCGAGGGGCTTATGTAGTCGGTTCTAAAATCACTGTCCGTAGACCAGACGATGTCACTGATGCTTTCTGTCAACTGCCGGTAACGCGCCTCGGAGCGCTGGATCAGCTCATTCGCCAGTGTCTGTTCATGAATATCACGGACAAAGCCGATCACCTGAGACACCCGGCCATCGGGCGAGCGCTTGAACACCTTGGAGCGCACGCTGAACCAGCGCCAACCATCGGTTCGGTGATGCCAGCGAATCCGCCACTCCAGAACCTGATCGTCGCCCAGAGTCAGTTGCAACCGACGGTTGGTCTGCATGTATTCAAGATCATCCGGGTGCAACAGCCGGGTCCGGTAATCGGCGCCCATGCTCGACTCTTCTTCCGCGCTATAGCCGAGCAGCTCAGCCAGCGTTCGGTTGCTGAACAGAAAGTCACCTGCGCCCATCCACTTGCCATCGCGGATATAAATCAGATCAGGCACCGAGCGGACCACCTCCGCCCAGAACTCGCGGCTCTGGCGCAGGGTCAGCTCCGTCGCCCGACGCTGGCTGAGATCGGTGATGCTCATGGGCACCGCATGCAGCGCGTCCGTGCTATTCGGTAAGCGCATGACGACCCAGACGTAGATGGTGCTGCCGTCGGCGCGGCGCAGTGGCGTTTCCAGCTCAAAGCGCTCTTCCCCATTGACCAGCGCCCTCAACAGCCGGTAACGCCCACCGCCGGGGCGCAGATGCCTGTCGCCCTGCAGCACCCGTTCAAGCGACGCCACATCTGGCAGTCCCAGCAACTCCAGCGCAACCTGATTGGCTTCCAGGATACGGATTGTCTTCAGCAGCTCAGCGTGCCGCTGCGGGTTGTCCAGCAACCAGCGGTCCAGCTGTTCTGCGTTAAAGATCCCCTCACGCATCAGAGCCTGCTTGATGTCGACCAAATCAACCAGGCAAAGCGCCATGTCCACGCCCTGGAAAATATCCCGGTAACGCCGCTCGGTATCCAGCAGACTGCGAGTCGAGCGATCCTGATCCACCTGCATCAAGCGATTGACCCGAGCCTGCCGCCCCATGAACCAGAGCGCCGCCAGCAGGATCAGCAGGCAGCCGCAAAAGAGCAGCACCTTACGCAGCAACAGCGGTGCCAACTGACGGCCGTAGTAATGCGGCTCAACCAGCCCTCGCACCTGCCAAAGCGTGCCAGAGACAGGCGCACTCACCACCACGCGCTCACGCTCCCCGGTGGTCATCGCGGCACCACCCAGAAATGCCAGTCTATCCTGCTGCTGGCGTGCCAGTACCCGCCCTTGCCCGGTGTCTTCCAGCAACCAGAGATAGCCGCGCCCACGGCGGGCCGATACCAGTGCCGACAACACGCGTTCATCCAGGCGGAGAACCCAATAACGACCGTCTTGCTGACTGCTCAATGTCCAGAACAACAGGTTACGCTCGGTATCCGATACCAGGGCAAAAGCTTCCCCACTGATCTGCAGGCGGCGCACACTTTGCGCCCAGGGCTCCCGACTGCTTGTCGGCGGCTGCCCCGGGTCCACACGATGAACATCGTAGACGCCGGGCAACAGCGCCTGCGCCGCCATCGCAACCGTGTTTGCGGGCTGGTCTTCCAGGCTGTCGAGTAGCGCCGTCAAGGCAAGAGAAGTGGTTGCCAGATTGAGTTCCATCTGGTCAGCAGTAAGCCAGACCGCCTCTTCCACCAGCGTCTGGTGCTGCCGTTTAAGCATGTGAAAGTCGAGATAGGTCTGCCAGCCAAGCAGCGCCATAAGCAAACCGCTGGCTACCGCAAACATCGCAATACCCAGGCGATTGACCGCAGGTTGCAGGGTGACCGGTACTGCGGCAGGCGCTTGCTGCTCGGGCGTAGATTCGTTTTTATTCTTCTTCAAGGCGTATCACTTGTCGGTTTGCGGTCAGCAAAAATACCATCTGGCGCAGTGGCAGCAGGCGTCGGGCACTACGCAAACGGTTTGCCCTCGCAGGTCAGTTGGGCTAGCCTTGCCACCACATTTCGCCCCTCTGGCGAAGCCCTTTTCGCACACTCCCATTCAACAGGTTCTGCCACCATGGCTCAATATGTTTATAGCATGCATCGGGTCGGGAAAGTCGTCCCCCCGAAGCGCCAAATTCTCAAGGATATCTCCCTGTCTTTCTTCCCCGGCGCCAAAATTGGTGTACTGGGTCTCAACGGGGCCGGTAAATCCACCCTGCTGCGCATCATGGCCGGCGTAGACACCGAGATCGAAGGTGAAGCCCGGCCGATGCCGGGTATCAAAGTAGGTTATCTGCCGCAAGAACCGGAACTTGATAACAGCAAAACCGTACGTGACATCGTTGAAGAAGCAGTCAGCGAAATCAAGGATGCCCAAGCCCGGTTGGACGAAGTCTACGCCGCCTACGCCGAGCCCGACGCCGACTTCGATGCGCTGGCCGCCGAGCAAGGCAAGCTCGAAGCCATCCTGCAGGCCGCCGACGGCCACAATCTCGAGCGTCAGTTGGAAGTGGCCGCCGATGCCCTGCGTCTGCCAGCGTGGGACGCCAAGATTGAACACCTGTCCGGCGGCGAGAAGCGCCGTGTGGCACTCTGCCGCCTGCTGCTGTCCGCTCCCGACATGCTGCTGCTAGACGAACCGACCAACCATCTGGACGCCGACTCCGTCGCCTGGCTGGAGCAGTTCCTGCACGATTTCCCCGGGACCGTGGTAGCGATTACCCACGACCGCTACTTCCTCGACAACGTCGCTGGCTGGATCCTCGAACTGGACCGCGGTCAGGGCATTCCGTTCGAAGGCAACTACTCCCAGTGGCTGGAATCCAAGGCGGCTCGCCTGGCAACTGAAGCCAAGCAGGAGGCCTCCCACGCCAAGGCCATGAAGGCAGAGCTGGAGTGGGTTCGCCAGGGCGCCAAAGGCCGGCAGGCCAAATCCAAGGCTCGCCTGCAGCGCTTTGAGGAACTGCAATCGCAGGAATTCCAGAAGCGCAGCGAGACCAACGAGATCTACATCCCGGCGGGCCCGCGCCTGGGCGACAAGGTCATCGAGTTCAACGGTGTAAGCAAAGGATTTGGTGACCGTGTACTGATCGACAACCTGTCATTTGCCGTGCCCAAGGGCGCTATTATCGGCGTGATCGGTGGTAACGGCGCAGGTAAATCAACCTTGTTCCGCATGATCACCGGCAAGGAACAACCGGACAGCGGCAGCATCGATATCGGCGACACCGTTCAGATCGCCAGTGTCGACCAGAGCCGCGATGATCTGGACGGCAACAAAACCGTCTGGGAGCAGGTTTCCGATGGCTTCGACCTGATCAAGGTCGGCAACTACGAAATGCCTTCTCGCGGTTACGTCGGCCGTTTCAACTTCAAGGGCTCCGACCAGCAGAAGTTCGTCAAGGATCTCTCCGGTGGTGAGCGTGGCCGCCTGCATCTGGCCCTGACACTCAAACAGGGCGCCAACGTGCTGCTGCTCGACGAACCGTCCAACGACCTTGACGTCGAGACCCTGCGTGCACTGGAAGAGGCGCTGCTGGACTTCCCCGGCTCCGCCATCGTGATCTCCCACGATCGCTGGTTCCTCGACCGCATCGCTACCCACATCCTGGCGTATGAAGACGATTCGCAGGTGACCTTCTTCGAAGGCAACTACACCGAGTACGAAGCTGATCGTAAGAAACGTCTGGGTGACGCTGCAGCCCAGCCGCACCGCGTACGCTACAAGAAGCTCGCCTGATACTAGGCAGTTGAAAAGGCGGCCCTCGGGCCGCTTTTTTGCGCCTATTTTTTACGCCTTGTTACATATTGCACCAAAATGACGCAATGCATCATTTATGTGCAAAGCGCGCTTTGCTAGATTCGACGCCTTTCGCTCGATTTCAAGGATAGCCCGCACCGATGACCGATACCCTCGACAGTTGCCTCGCCCACCTCAAGCGCCGCGATCCGGACCAGCCGGAATTCCATCAAGCTGCCGAAGAGGTACTTGGCAGTCTATGGCCCTTCCTTGAGGCCAACCCCAAATACCTGAACAACGGCATCATCGAGCGACTGATTGAGCCTGAGCGCGTCATCATGTTCCGCGTACCTTGGGTCGACGATCACGGCCAGGTACGCGTCAATCGTGGCTACCGAATCCAGATGAACAGTGCAATTGGCCCTTACAAGGGCGGCCTGCGGTTTCATCCATCGGTCAACCTTGGCGTACTCAAATTCCTGGCGTTCGAGCAGGTATTCAAGAACGCTCTGACCTCACTGCCAATGGGCGGCGGCAAGGGCGGCGCCGACTTCGACCCCAAAGGCAAGAGCAACGGCGAGATCATGCGTTTCTGCCAGTCGTTCATGACCGAGCTGTCACGGCATATCGGTGCCGACCTGGATATCCCTGCCGGCGACATCGGCGTCGGTGCCCGCGAGATCGGTTTCATGTATGGCCAGTACAAGCGCTTGCGCAATGAGTTCACCTCGGTCCTGACCGGCAAGGGCATCAGTTATGGCGGCAGCCTGATCCGCCCCGAAGCCACCGGGTATGGCTGCGTGTACTTTGCTGAACAGATGCTCAAGCAGCGTGACCAACAAATTGACGGCAAGCGGGTGGCCATTTCCGGCTCCGGGAACGTCGCTCAGTACGCCGCACAGAAAGTTCTGGAGCTGGGCGGACGGGTTATCTCTGTCTCAGACTCCGGTGGCACCCTGTACTATCCAGACGGCATGACGCAGGCCCAGTGGGACGCACTGATGACGCTGAAAAACGAGCAGCGTGGACGCCTGGAATCGCTGCATGGTGATGGCTGCGAATTCATCGTCGGTCAGCGCCCTTGGCATTTGTCCTGCGACATTGCCCTGCCCTGCGCAACCCAGAACGAGTTGGACGCCGAGGACGCTCGCCACCTGATCGAGAACGGCTGCATTGCCATCGCCGAGGGCGCCAACATGCCGTGCACCCTGGAGGCGGTCGACCTGTTTCAGGAGCATCGGATTCTGTTTGCGCCGGGCAAAGCCGCCAACGCGGGTGGTGTTGCCGTGAGCGGTCTGGAAATGAGCCAGAACGCCATGCGCCTACACTGGAGCGCCGGCGAAGTGGACGAAAAACTGCACTGCATCATGCAATCGATCCACTCAGCCTGCGAATACTACGGCAAGGAAGAAGACGGCCACATCAACTACGTCAAGGGCGCCAACATCGCCGGCTTCGTCAAAGTAGCCGACGCAATGCTAGCCCAGGGCGTGGTGTAAGCAACAAAAAGCGCTATAGTGAGGGCATCGATGACCACGACACCCGGGAGCCATCGGATGCACGATGACAGACGGCGCTTCAGCCGCATTCCGTTCGATGCCCAGACCATGCTGCAACAGGACGGCTGGTGCGTCGCAGCACAATTGATCGACATATCCCTGCGTGGCCTGCTGGTCATGCAGCCCGAAAGCTGGGACCCGGCGCGCGCGCAGACGCCTTTTATTGCGATTATCGAACTGTCCGAAGGCAGTCAGATTCGCATGGAAGTCACCCTCGCTCACGCCGAGGAAAACCTGCTCGGCTTTCAGTGCGAACACATTGATCTGGACTCAATCAGCCACCTGCGTCGGCTGGTTGCCCTAAATCTGGGTGACGAGACGATGCTGGAGCGGGAGCTGGCGGCTTTGCTTTAGGCGGCGCCACGCGCCGCAGCGGCAAGCTTCAAGCTGAGAGTGCCTCCCAACTCCCCCCCAGCGACTAGCCCCGGAGGTTTTGCTTTTCGCTTGCAGCTTGCAGCTGTACAGCGGCTCTGCCGCTGCTACTCAAATATCGCCGCCAGCGCCTGATCCAGCCGGGTCACGGCAATCACCTGCATTCCTTTAGGTGCTTCCTTGGGCGCATTGGCCTTAGGCACGATGGCGCGGGTAAAGCCGTGTTTGGCGGCTTCTTTCAAGCGTTCCTGTCCGCTTGGCACCGGGCGAATTTCACCCGACAGCCCCAACTCACCAAATACCATCAGATCCATCGGCAGCGGCCGGTTGCGCAGGCTCGACATGACTGCGGCCAGCAGCGCCAGATCGGCTGCCGTCTCCAGCACCTTGACGCCACCGACCACGTTGACAAAGACATCCTGGTCATAGGTAGCAACGCCGCCGTGGCGGTGCAGTACGGCCAGCAGCATCGCCAACCGGTTCTGATCCAGACCCAACGTCACCCGCCGCGGGTTACCCAGATGACTGGTGTCGACCAGCGCCTGCACTTCCACCAGCATCGGCCGCGAGCCCTCCCAGGTGGCCATCACCACACTGCCGGGGATCGGCGCGTCGTAACGGGAGAGGAAAATCGCGGACGGGTTGGCCACTTCCTTCAGGCCCTTGTCGGTCATGGCGAACACCCCTAGCTCGTTGACCGCGCCAAAACGGTTCTTGACCGCCCGCAGCATACGGTAACGGCCGTCGGCCTCACCCTCGAAATACAGCACCGTATCAACCATGTGCTCAAGCACCCGCGGCCCGGCCAGCGACCCTTCCTTGGTCACGTGACCGACCAGAAAGATTGCCGCTCCACTCTGCTTGGCGTAACGCACCAGCAAGGCTGCACTTTCGCGCACCTGGGCAACGCCGCCGGGAGCCGACTGCAGTTGTTCGGTAAAAATGGTCTGGATCGAGTCGACCACCATGACCCTCGGCTGTTCCTGCCGTGCAGTGGCGACGATGCTCTCAATGCAGGTCTCGGTCATCACCTTTAGCTGATCTTCCGGCAAGCCGAGCCGGCGCGCGCGCATCGCTACCTGCTGCTGCGACTCCTCACCGGTCACATAAAGCGCGGGCATGCCCTGCGCCAGGCGGCACAGGGTCTGCAGCAGAATAGTCGACTTGCCAATCCCGGGATCACCGCCGATCAGCACGACAGAGCCGGCGACCAGGCCGCCGCCCAATACCCGATCCAGTTCGGAAGAACCACTGGGTTGGCGGGGCATCTCCTCAGTGGTGACCTCAGCCAGCGTCTTCACCGCGGCTTGCTGGCCGGTCCAGTTGCTCGTACGCGACGGGCTGCCACCGGTAGGCGTGGTGTCCACCACGGTCTCAACCATGCTGTTCCAGGCCTGGCACTCCGGGCACTGCCCGGCCCATTTGGAAAAGGTGGCGCCACACTCGGTGCAGCCGTATACGCGCTTCTGTTTAGCCATATGCGTTCAATCAACCTCAGGGAGCGGCACCGTGCATGCCGCTTGATATCAGGAGAACATTATCTTCTATACTGGCGGTCCAGAGGCGCAAGGATCCAAAAAATGACCACCGAGCCACAAACACCGCCGCCCTGCCGGGCCTGCACCGACCGCCCCCCGCTCGATTTTGAGTTCAGCATGGCGTTTCAGCCCATCATCGACGTGCGCAGTCGCGAGATCTTCGCCTGCGAGGCGCTGGTGCGAGGTACTGACGGCAGTGGCGCGGCCGCCATTCTGGCACAGGTGACAGACGAGAACCGGTATCAATTTGATCAGGCCTGTCGGGTCAAGGCGGTTGAGCTGGCAGCGCGCCTGGACATACCCGGCTATGTCAGCATCAATTTCCTGCCCAACGCCGTCTACGAGCCGGCAACCTGTATCAGGGCCACCCTGGAAGCAGCCAAGCGCCACAATTTTCCGCCGGAGCGGCTGCTGTTCGAGGTGACAGAAGGGGAACAGGTTACCGACCACGCTCACCTCAAGAGCATTCTCGGCGAATACACCCGCCGGGGGTTCAAGACAGCAATTGATGACTTTGGTGCAGGCTACTCCGGGCTGAACCTGTTGGCGGAATTTCAGCCAGACATCATCAAGCTGGATATGGCGCTACTGCGTAACATTGATCGCGACCCGGTGCGCCAGGCCATCGTGCGTGGCATTCTGGGCGTCTGCCAAACCCTGAACATCGAGGTCATCGCCGAAGGAGTAGAAACCTCCGAGGAGCTAGCCTTCCTGCGCTCTATCGGCATCTATCTGATCCAGGGCTACCTGTTGGCCCGCCCCGCCTTTGAGCATGTACCCGATATCAACTGGACCGCCATCGCCGATGAGTAACAGCAAGGATACAAACAAGAAACGCAAAGCCGAACGTGAAGCGCTGCGCGAAGAGCTGCTTGAAACCCAGTTTGAACTCCGCACCCTTGAACGCGGCTCGGTGCTGGTACTGATCAGCGGGAATGACTTCGCCGGCAAGGCCGAGGTCATTCACAGCTTCTATGAATGGCTCGATAACCGCTATCTCAACACCCGGGCCTTTGGCCTGCCAAAAGGGGTCGACAAGCGCATGCCACGCATGTGGCGTTACTGGCGCACCCTACCACCCACCGGCGAGCTGGGATTTTATCTAGGTTCCTGGTATCACCAGCCACTGATGAAACTGAGCCGCGGGCAGATCAGCATCAACCGTTTTACCGCACAGATGCAGGAAATCCTGCATTTCGAACGGATGCTCAACGACGAGGGCATCATCTTGGTGAAAGTCTGGCTGCATCTGACCGATGACGAACGCGGCGCACGCCAGCGCATTGACCCAAGCCTGCTCAGGCAAACGGTGGCGATGCGCGAGTGGGGCGACTTCAGTGCGGCAGACTACGAGAAGGTCCGCGAGAGCGCCCGCCTGATGACCGAGCTAACCTCCAGCAACGAGTCGCCCTGGATACGGGTTCCGGCAGCGGACCCGCATGAACGCGATCAGCGCATTGGTCAGATCGTGCTGGAAGCCATGCGCGAACGCCTCAAAAATACACCCAAACCGCGACCGATCTACGGCTGGCAACCGGCCCAGCGCGACTACCTCGCCCAGCTGGATTACAGCCTGCAACTGTCCAAAGACGATTACCAGCAGCAGTTGGAACACTGGCAAAACCGCCTGCGCGATTTGATACAGCACCCGCGCTTTGCCCGACGCAGCCTGATGCTGGTCTTTGAAGGTAGCGATGCCGCTGGCAAGGGTGGCACCATCCGTCGCATCACCCAGTGCCTTGACCCGCGTATCCTGCGCGTACACGGCACCAGAGCACCCAGCGATGAAGAACGGCGCATGCCCTATCTGTGGCGCTTCTGGCGCCGCATTCCCGCGCCGGGCAACGTCGTTGTGTTTGATCGCAGTTACTACGGCCGGGTGCTGGTAGAACGTGTCGAAGGCTTCGCCGCCGACGCCGAATGGCAGCGCGCATACGCCGAAATCAACGACTTCGAACAGCAACTGACTGACAGCGGCACCCTGTTAATCAAGTTCTGGCTGGCTATCACCGAAGAGGAGCAGCTCAAGCGTTTCAAGGACCGCGAGCAATCCCCGGTCAAGCGCTACAAACTGACGGACGAGGATTGGCGCAACCGCAAGCGCTGGCCCGCCTACGTTCAGGCAATGAACGACATGGTCGAGCACACCTCTACCCGTTCGGCCCCCTGGCATCTTATTCCCGCAGAGGACAAACGGCATGCCCGAATCCAGGCCCTGCGTATTCTCTGTGAAGCACTGGATGAAGAGTTGAAATAGTTGGTCTGGCATGAACGCGGCGCTATGACCAGCTCACGCCATGTCGGCGCCATTCGGTAAATACGCAATGAAATTACTGGATGAATTCAAGGCTTTTGCCATGCGCGGTAATGTTGTCGACATGGCCGTGGGTAGCATTATTGGCGCCGCTTTCGGCAAGGTCGTTTCCTCCTTCGTCAATAAATGTGGTCATGCCACCGTTGGGTGTGTTGATTAGAGGCGTGAACTGTACCGACCTGTCTATTGTGCTGAAGGAAGCTGAAGGTGAGGCGACTGAAGTGGCCACTAGTTACGGCCTGTTTATTCAGAGCGTGGTCGACTTCATGATCATCGCCAACGCAGTTTTCATTGCCGTAAAAGTCATGAACAGCATGAAGAAGAAAGAAGACGCTGCGCCTGCGGCTCCACCTGCCCCCTCGAAAGAAGAAGTCCTGCTCGGCGAGATCCGTGACCTGCTCAAGGAGCAGAAGCAAGGCTGAGCCCTACTCTAAATCGCGCGGCACCTCGCTGTCACAGTACCGCGCGATGCTATACTGCGCGGCACTTTCAACCGCTCTGGCCCACCATGCTTTCCTGCGATACGTCCTACGGCACGCTGCAATTACAGCGCTACCCCGCTTCCCGCGATGCCTCCCTGCAGGCCTTCGACGCGGCCGACCTGTACCTGCTGCAACGCCTTCAGGAGGAACCCGCGAGCAACCAGCCGGTGTTGATCATCAACGACAGCTTCGGCACCCTCGCCACCGCGCTGGCATCGGCAAATATTGAGGTGCACAGCTGGGGTGATTCGTGGATGAGCTGGCGTGCCCTGCAGGACAACCTCGCTGTAAACGGCCTCGACCCAGCCAACGTGCGCTTCTTTAACAGCACGCAAACCCCAGACGGCCAGTACCAACAGGTGCTGCTGCGCATTCCGAAGAGTCTCAGCCTGCTGCAAGACCAACTGCAGCGCCTGCGTCCGCAACTCGCGGACAATGCATTGCTGCTGGGCGGCAGCATGATCAAACATCTGCCACCCAGCGCTGGTGACCTGCTGGCAGCACACATCGGCCCATATCAGGCCTCGCTTGGCTGGAAAAAGGCGCGCCTGTTGCAGTGCCGGCATGATCCAGCGCTGCAACCACGAATTGCCGACCTGACCAGCAGCTACCCACTGGAAGGGACTTCGCTGCAGCTGAGCAACCGCCCCGGCGTATTCTCCCGCGAGAAACTGGATATCGGCACCCGCGTGCTACTGCCCTGCATTCCGGCCGACCAAGGCAACGCTCGCGTGATCGACCTGGGCTGTGGCAATGGCGCGCTCGGCTTGATGGCTGCCCAGCGCAATCCAGATGTGCAACTGACCTTCGTCGACGAGTCATGGGCGGCGGTGGCGTCGGCACAAAACAACTTCCGCGCCGCCTTCCCCGGACGCAGCGCGTGCTTTATCGTCAGCGACGGGCTGAGCGAGGCCGAAGCTGGCTGCGCAGACCTGATCCTCTGCAACCCGCCGTTCCACCAGCAACAGGTGGTCGGCGACCAGATCGCCCGACGGCTGTTTCGCCAGAGCCGCCACGCACTGGCGCCGGGCGGCCAGCTGCTGATCGTCGGCAATCGCCATCTGGGCTATCCCCAGACGCTGAAGCGCTACGTTGGCACGGTTGAGCAAGTGGCCGCGGCGCCCAAGTTCGTGGTGCTAGCCGCCAGCTGAGCATCAGTTGCGGCGCGTTCGTCGGCAGCGTTCCGAGCAGTAACGCACCTCATCCCAGCATGCGGCCCATTTGCGCCGCCAGCTGAAGGGGCGACCACAGACCGCGCAGACCTTCTGCGGCAAATCGCCCTTGCGCCTCATAACGCCTCGCCAGCGTCCAACCGAACCAACAGATGCTCACCCCAGTCCCAAAGCGCCTGCTGCTTCGCCTCCGGCATGCGCTGCAGATTGCGGTACACCAGCCCCATGCGCGGGTTGCTGCTGAGCTGATCGCGATGACGCATGATGAAATGCCAATACAGTGCATTGAACGGGCACGCCCTAGCGCCCGTCTGCTCGCTCACCTTGTAGCTACACCCGCTGCAATAGTTGGACATTCGCTTGATGTACTGACCACTGGCACAATAGGGCTTGGAGCCAAGAAAGCCGCCATCGGCATGCATCACCATGCCCAACGTATTGGGCAGCTCGACCCAGTCAAAGGCATCCATATACACCGCCAGATACCAGTCGCAGATCTGCTTTGGTTCAATGCCCGCCAACAAGGCGAAGTTGCCCGTCACCATCAGCCGCTGGATGTGGTGTGCATAGGCATGCTCAAGGGTCTGACCAATGGCCTGCTGCATGCAGCGCATGCGGGTCTGACCAGTCCAGTAGAACTCGGGTAACGCACGTTGATTGCCGAACGTGTTGCGCTCGGCATAGTCCGGCATCATCAGCCAGTAGATGCCGCGCACATACTCACGCCAGCCGAGTATCTGGCGAATAAACCCCTCGGCGGCATTCAATGGAATCACCCCGGCCTGCCAGTCTGCCTGCACATCCAGGCAGACCCGGCGCGGGTCCAGCAGGCCGATATTCAGCGCCGCGGCAATGCGCGCATGAAACAGCCAGCGCTGGTCGACCGCCATGGCGTCCTGAAAATCACCAAACTGTGCCAGCGCCTGACGGCGAAAGCACTGCCAGAGTTGCTCTGCTTCGGCATGGGTTACCGGGTAGTCAAAACCGTCGAGAGCGCCGTAGTGGTCGGTAAAGCGCGTTGCCACCAATGCACACACCGCCTGGGTAATCGCGTCCGCAGGGAAATGCGGTTGGTCCGGTACCGCATGCCCCGTTGGCAGCGGTTTGCGATTGTCCTCATCGTAGTTCCAGCTCCCCCCTTCAGGCTGTCCCTCAGCCGTCATCAGCAGCCCGCTTTCCCGGCGCATTTCTCGATAGAAATACTCCATGCGCAACTGCTTGCGCCCCTCTGCCCAGCGAGCGAAGCGTTCACTGCTGCAGAAAAAACGCGTATCCGGACATAGCTCCAGCTCGGGCCAGTCGTCCTGACGCTGACGAAAGCGCTCAAGCAACCGCCATTCACCCGGCTCGGTCAGCAGAATGCGCTCAGGGGCCAACCGAGCGCGTGCGCGCGCCAATTCGCCGTCCAGCGAACCCGTATTGGCCGGGTCGTCCAGGCGAATGTAGACAACAGAGAATCCCCTTGAACGCAGGTTCTCGGCGAAATGCCGCATGGCAGAAAGAATGAAGACAATCTTCTGCGGATGGTGGGGCACGTAGCGTCCCTCTTCATCCGCTTCGATCAGGAGAATGTGGTCGCTGACCGGATCAGCACCAGCGAGACTGCTGATCGCGGGGTCGAGCTGATCACCCAGCAGCAGAATCAGGTTGCGCACACTCATGGGTGCAATGGCACAGTAAGGCGCATAGCGGCCGCATCCGCCGACCCGGCTACCGGGCCGGTGGCACCAGCCTCATCAGCCACATTCAGATGAACCAGCTCAATCGTCGGCCAGGGCACATCGGCCAGAGCCCGGCGCACGTCCTCAAGAGAGCGAAAGTGCCGGGGTACTGGTAGACCATCGCCGTGCAGCAACGCACGCTGACCATCCACCTGGATCTCAACCAGATAGAGACTGCCTTCGTGCGAAAGTAGCGCCAGGCGCTGCAGACGTCCCTGCTCTGCGGCCAACTGCAATTGTTCCAGAGTCATGCGTACGCCTCCAAAAACTTATACAGAGACTATACATCACAACGCAAAATCCAACCGAAATGTACAACGCTGTCAATCAGCGTGGCGCTTGTCCTTGGCGAGCTTGTCCAGCAGTCCCATGGCGAAGGCCGAGACAACGAAGGTCAGGTGGATCAGCACGTACCACATGAGCTTGTCGTTATCGATATTGACCGCATTCATAAACACCTTGAGCAGGTGAATAGATGAGATCGCCACAATAGAAGCGGCCACCTTCATCTTCAGCGAGCCCGAGTCCATCTTGCCCAGCCAGCTGAGCTTTTCCTTGCCCTCGTCGATATCGAGCTGAGACACGAAGTTCTCGTAGCCCGAAATCATCACCATCACCAGCAGCCCGCCTACCAGCGCCATGTCGACCAGCGACAGCACGACCAGAATCAAGTCAGCTTCCTTGGTCTCAAGCAAGTGCGGCGCCAGATGAATCAGCTCCTGAAAGAACTTCACCGCCAGCGCCAGCAGCGCCAGAGACAGACCGAAATAAATGGGCGCCAGAATCCAGCGCGCCGAATACATCATGTTTTCCAGAAGGCGTTCCATGAAGCGCATTACCTCAATTTACATAGACTCAGTTTTGGGGCACAGCGATTGTTCACAGTAACTGTGGATAACTCTGTGAGCAGTGAACTGATAACTCACTGCGACCCTGTCAGCACGGGCGCTCATGCGCTCCGCACAAATTTTGCTCAGTTGCCAAGATTGCTTACGATGTGCCATCACTTCGCCTGCAGACCAGCAACCATGCACCTTCCAGAAGCAGGCAAGATTGCTGAAAGGTCAGATACAGCGGCTACAGTCAAGACCTTATTGTGTTATCCACCGCCTATTTGCGACAGTGTGTCGCAGCAAGACCTGTGGATAACCCTGTAGACAGATGCCGTTGGCGCTTATGTTTCAAGGCGCCAACGGGAATGGCGCACGGCTCAGCCTTGGGCGTCGTCAGCCGACTCGGTGTCGGCCTCCTCTTCTTCGCGGTCACGCTCGGCAATCTCGGCCAACCGTGCGACCACCCGCGCGTTGATGCTGCCTTCGGCGAAGTCGCCCTCGTCATTCATATCGCCCGCCGGCTCTCCGGCGAGCAGCGCCAGCGCCTCATCAACTCGCGATACGCCGTAGACCGAGAACTGGCCTGCCCGCACGGCCTGCAACACTTCTTCACCAAGCATCAGGTTCGGCACATTGGAGCGCGGAATGATAACCCCCTGCGCTCCGGTCAGACCACGGGCCTGGCACAGGCGGAAGAATCCTTCGATCTTCTCATTGACCCCGCCGACCGCCTGCACTTCACCAAACTGGTTGATCGAACCGGTAATCGCAAAGCACTGCTTGAGTGGTGTGCGTGACAATGCGGAAATCAGCGTACAGACCTCGCCGAGCGAGGCACTGTCACCATCGACATAGCCGTAGGACTGCTCCAGCGCGATACTGGCCGAGATCTCCAGCGGATGCTTCTGAGCATATCGGCTGCCCAGGAAACCCGTCAGAATCATCACGCCCTTGGAGTGGATCGGTTGGCCGAGGTTTACCTCACGTTCGATATCGACAATGCCACTGCCGCCAGGGTAGACGGTGGCGCTGATTCGCGCCGGCAGACCAAACACCGAGTCACCAACTTCCAGCACGGTCAGACCGTTACACTTGCCCACCGCAGCGCCATCGGTGTCGATCAGAATCACGCCCGACAGCATATCTTCGTGAATACGCGCACTGACTCGCCCTGTGCGAGTTTCCTTGGCGCGCAGCGCGCGTTCAATATGCGCCGTATCCGTAACCGGGTCGCCGGCCAGCTGGCGGGTAAAATCTGCTTCAGCGACCAACTGGAAGATGTCGCTGATGCGCGCCGACAAGCGCTTCTGGTGCTCGGCCAATCGGGTACTGTAGGTCAGCACCCGGGCGACAGCAGCTGCCGTGAGCGGCGCCAGCCCTTCTTCCGAGGTCCGGGTCTTCAACAACTGCGCCATTCCCTCAATGCTTTCTGGCGTGCGCGCGAGGTCTTCATCAAAGTCGACCAGTACGCGGAACATCTCCTGAAAGTCCGGATCCAGATCCTGCAGCGCATAATAAACTTGGCGTGAGCCGATGATCACCACCTTCACATCCAGCGGAATGACCTGCGGCGTCAGGCTGACCGTTGCCAGCCGGCCCATATCGGCCCAGGGTGATTCCATCTTCAGCTGACGCGAGTGCAGCGCACGCTTGAGTGCATCCCAGACGAAGGGCTCACCCAGCAGTTTTTCTGCTTCCAGCAGCAGAAAGCCGCCGTTGGCACGATGCAAGGCGCCTGAGCGGATATGCCGGTAGCTGGTGATCAAGGCGCCCTGCTCCGGCGTATACTCGATCCGGCCGAACAGGTTGTCATAAGACGGGTGCGGTTCGTGCACCACCGGCGCGCCGCCATTTGTATGGTGACCAACGACCAGACTTGGACTGTACTGCTCTATCAATAGCTGCTTCTTGAAAGCGTCCGGTCGCGCCTCCAGCTGACGCTCCTCAACCAACTGATCGATCACGGTTTTCAACAGATTCTGACGCATCGCCTGCAGATAGTCGCAGATCGCCTGATTCCCGCTGTACTGCTCCAGCAGCGGTTCCAACAACGGCTGCAGTGCCTCGGTGATGGTTTCCTCATTAAGCTCGCGCAACTGGTTGCTGGACTCGCGCTTCCACTGCGGCAAACTCGCCAGTTCCTGATTGAGCACCTCTTCCAGCTCCGAGATATCGCTGTGGAAGCGTTCGCGCTCTTCCTCCGGCAACTGGGCGAAATCGGCCTCGTCCAGCGCCTTACCCTCTTTCATTGGCGTAAAGGCGATGTTCTGTGAATCACGGTACAGAGCAATGCTCTTATCGTGGGCTCGGCGCTCAACCGAATCCAGCGCGCGGTCATAACGCTGGTTGAAGGCGCGATCAATGGCGCTCTTTTTCTGCTGATAGGCGGGATGCTCAAAGACCGCCGGAAAGGTCGCCAGCAGGTTGTCGATAAAGCGGTCGATGGTTTCGATCAGCTCACCCGCCGAGCCCGGCGTCAGGCTGATCACCCAGGGCTCTCGCGGATCATCGAAATTGTTGACGTAGACATAGTCCTGCGGCGTGATCTGGCGCTTGGCCTCGGTACGCAGATAGCGCTGCACGTAGGAGAAGCGGCCGGTTCCGGGATCGCCCATGACAAACACGTTATACCCTGGGCGATGCATTGCCACGCCGAATTGCAGTGCCTCTACGGCGCGTTCCTGGCCAAGAATGCCGCGGAAAGGTTCAAGGTCATCGGTGGTGGTAAAGCCAAGACTGTCGAGATCGATGGGGGCGGTGAGTTGGTCCGGGGTAAGACGTAGCGCTGCGGATTCGTTGGTCATCCAGCTTCCTTGGGCTCGCGGATTCAGACAAGGCTGCATTGTTGCCCCGCCAACATCTGCTGACAAGTGTCGAGGTGCCCCGACTTGACGCCAGTCGCCGGCTTCGGGCTTAAATAGAGCAAAAGCTCAAAACAACAAGAACAGGGACGTGCGATGCCGATCGATCAGCAGCAGTACCTCAACAACGACGCCACCGGCCTGGCTAACATGGTCAGTCAGGGCGACACCAGCGCAACAGAGTTGTTGGATATCGCTATCAGTCGCTGCGAGCAACTCAATCCGTCGATCAACGCCATCTGTCGGCCGATGTACGACATCGCCCGCGAACGCATCAAACAGCCGCTGAGTGGCCCGCTGGCCGGCGTCCCCATTCTTATCAAGGACGCGGTACAGGACTACGCCGGACTGCCTACCAGCAACGGTAATCAGGCGTTCAATCGGCTACCGGCCACCCAGCACTCCCACATTGTCCGCCGCCTGCTTGATGCCGGTGCCGTGATTATCGGCAAGACCAACACCCCGGAACTCGCCCTAAAAGGGGTCACCGACCCCAAGGCGTTCGGCCTGACTCGCAACCCGTGGAACCCCGAACACACTCCGGGCGGCTCCAGCGGCGGCTCGGCAGCCGCAGTGGCAGCAGGTCTGGTACCGCTGGCCGGTGCCAACGACGGCGGCGGTTCGATCCGCATCCCCGCTGCCTGCTGCGGCCTGTTCGGTCTGCGCCCAAGTCGCGGTCGCGTCTCTCCAGGGCCTGCCTATGCCGAGATATGGGAAGGTGCCTCAAGCGATCTGGTGCTCTCACGCAGCGTGCGTGACGCCGCACTTTCGTTGGACCTGATGGCCGGCGGCAACCCGGGCGATCCATTTATCATTGCGGCCCCGGAGCAGGACTTCCGCACCTTGGCCAAACGTGAGCCGGGCAGGCTGCGCATCGGTTTTAGCACCCGCTCTCCGGTAGACCGGCCCGTTCACCCCGAGGCCATCGAAGCAGTGCAACGTACTATCGCACTGCTGCACTCACTGGGCCACGACGTAGAGGAAGCTCAGCCCGAGTACGATGGCCATGCACTCGCTCGCAGCTACCTCAGTCTGTATTTCGGTCAGGTAGCCGCCACCCTGCAGCAAGCTCGGGATATGGGTGCAAGCGAGGGTGAGTTTGAGCTGCTGACCCGAATCCTTGCGGCGCTCGGTCGAGCCCAGAGCAGCGGCGAATACGTCAGTCGTCATCGCGACTGGAACCAGTTCGGCCAAGCGCTGGGCACCTTCTACCAGCGCTACGACCTGTATCTGACACCGACGCTGGCGCACCCGCCAATCCGTCACGAACAGGCCGAACTACCAAGCAGACAACAGCAAATTCTGCGCCTGATGCTCGACAGCGGACTGCTGTCATTCATGGCCAGACGCGGCTGGCTGGACACGATGATTGAAGGCATGGCGCTAGATAACCTGACCTACGTGCCCTTCACCCAGTTGGCCAACCTGACCGGCACACCCGCCATGAGTGTGCCGCTGCACTGGACCGCCGACGGCCTGCCCCTCGGCGTTCAATTCTGTGCCCCCAGCGGCGGTGAAGCACTGTTACTGCAGTTGGCTACCCAGCTGGAAACGGCACAGCCGTGGAAAGACCATTGGCCCGCCATGGCCGGCGCGGTCAGCCCAGCACCTTCACCAGCTCACGCACCAGTGGCTTCATAAAGAAGCTGCTTTCCGGCATCAGGTCGACCTGGATACCGCGAGCACGCAGCTCATCAGCGACCACCGGGCCGACCGCCGCCACCTTGATCTGCGCCAGCGCGGCCAACAGTGCGGGTTCGCCCTGTTCCCGCCGCCGGGCAATCTGCAGCAGGCGCCGTACCTGGGTAGCACTGGTAAAGGCAATCGCATCGACGTCGATCGCCAGCAGGGTGTCAATCAGTTGATCAACCTGCGCATCCTCGACATCGTCCGCATAGATATAAGGCGCAACCGTGCTGACGCTGGCGCCCGCATCGGTCAAAAAGTCGACCAGTCGCCGATTCGGATCAGTTCCGTAAAGTTGAACGCCAATGCGCAGACCCTTCAAGTTCTGGCCTTTCAGCGTTTCGATCACGCCTTCAGTGGTCGGCGCAACCGCAACCCGATCCGGGCGCAAGCCTGCCTTGCGCAGCGCAGCCCCCGGCTTTGGCCCGCGGGTCAGTTTGGGGGTCGCCCCCAGCGCTGCAACAAATTCATCATGCAGGCTACCGCCCTGACGCGCAGCCAGCGCCAGCATCCGACGCAACCCTTCGCCGGTCAGCAAGATCAATTGATCAAAGGGATTGGCAATCAGCTCGCGCATCCAGGCCAGCACCGGCTGCGGATCCGGCGCATCGTGGATTGAGACCAGCGGGCAGCGCACTACCTCAGCCCCGCGCTTGGTCAGCATATCGGCAAACAAGTCGAGTTCGCGGCTCTCCGGCAGGGCAATACGGCGGCCAGTCAGCGGCATTTCGTCAGGTGTCATGGTGTTTCAATTCGTGGCTGGGCAATGTGAGCATTGTGCGCATTGCCAGGGCGAATGAAAAGGCACCGAGGCCATGGCGCAGGCAGGGGCCCACTGCCCGACGCGCAACACGGAAGGGGCAATGAGCTGCTCGTCTGCCCCCTCCTTCACACACCCGACCGGATCAGACTTCGTTTCTGAAACCTGCAGCCGCTACTTCTCCCATTCACGGGTGTGCAGGATATGGTCCAGCGTACGGCTGACTGCCGTGCAGTTGCGCACCATCTCGATCTTCTCCCAGGTCGAGCGTTCGCCCTCATGAATCAGCCGGTGCATAGCCTCGCGGCTCGGCGGCGCCAGCAAGCGCAGCGGATGATCCCAGCGGTTACGCAGGAAGATGTTGATGTCCGCGGTGTATTCCTGTGCCAATACCCCATAGGTCAGATGCTGCATCAAACTGATTACCGGAGACTTGATACGGATATTGTCGCGACTGAAACGCATGGCCTCGGCTGCGCCCAGTTTGAGGAAGCGCGCCTGGAAGTGCGCCAGATTACGCAAACGACTGCGCGGCGCATCAGGGTCCGGGGTAATGGCCAGCGCCGCCGGATTGGTCATGCTGGAAATGAAATGGTTGACGCCATACAGCCGCGCCAGGCGCTTGGCCGGCAGGTCATCGGCGAATGAACCGTCGATCCACTTCATGCCGGGCAGATAAGGCACCGTCTCGCCTGCCGCGTTGCGACACATCAGCGTCACCGGCGGGTAGACACCGTAGATCGCACACGACGCCATGACGGCGGTGCGAATCAGCACGTTGGGTGAAGTAATAGCATTGAGCAGCCGCGGCGCCTGCTGGGTAGAGAGCCCGGTGACCGTAATATTGAGCTTGCGGCCGGTCAGCTCAAAGGCCTCCTGGAAGGTCAAATCCGGGATGATCTTGCTGAGGTAATCACGCAGGTTGTCAGCATCCATCGCCCGACCGCCACCGAACAGGCTGAGCGACGGGCGAATGGCACTGGTTTCTTCGATCTCGTGATGCAGATTGTCGATGGCAAGACGCTCGCGCAACTCCTCATCAACGTGGGTGCACGCCGTTGCAGCGAGAATCGAACCCGCGCTGCTGCCCGAAATGATCTCCGGCAGCAAACCCTGCTCGAACAGCGCCTTCAAAACCCCGGCGTGGAAGAAGCCGAGCACCGCGCCACCACTCAGCATCAAGGCGGTCCGACCATTGCAATGGCTGGCACGCAGAAAGAAATCCTGCTTCTCGGCCAGCGAAATGACGTTGTCGTCCACCTCGTTCAGGTCGTTCAGTGCACCACACAACTCATCGATATAACGGGTGATGAGGTTTTTCGTTCCCAGCCGCGCCTTGTTATATAGCGACGGCTTGCCCATGCCGCCCAGGTTGCCATGAACACCCTCGTTGAGTACGAACAGCAACTGATGATAATCCTTGCGAAAGCGCAAATCCCGCAACACGTCCAGGCGCTGACGAATTGAACGGTAGTCGTAGCTTTCGCAGGCGTCATCCTGCTTCCACTCGTCCAGCCCTTCCTCGTGATCCCAGGCTGCAGCCAGCTCGCTCCACTGCTCGTAGCTTTCTGCCTTTTCCATCGACTGCAGCAGCGCCTTGCTTCTGCCACGCTGAAAGAGATTGGCTACCATATTCAACTCCCATGGCGCCCACAGGCGCCTTACCAATAGTTACGTTGCAGCGTCAGGCAGCGCCAGCGGACTTGGCTTGCTTCCCTTCAGCAGCGGCGGGTTCAGCTGTCTTGGCTGCGGCCTTCTTCCGCGCACCGGCTGCCACTGGCGCAGCCTTTTCGGCCGTTTTTTCTGTCGTTGCCTCATCGTTGGTCGCCGGCCGCGGTGCCTCGATGCGCCCGGGAGCCGCAGCGGCTGCAGTTTTTTCCAGGTCGGCCAACAACGCGCGGTATTCTTCGGTGGAGGCCTGAATGCAGCTGATGTAGAAGTCCATGTCGGAGACAATGTTGCGGTCCGCCAGTACACCGACATTGAGATCATCGTAGATACCGGTCAGGCAGTGGCTGATAGCCATCCCGTCGCTGACCGGCGCCAGCGGAAACACATTGACGATGCGGGCCCCGGCAAAATAGCGGGGCAGCAGACCGGGAATCCCGGGCACATTGGTAATCAGAGTGTTCACCAACGGCACCGCACTAACCAGTTTGGACTTGTTCTGAATCCACGCGCCCAGCGCACGAACGTAAGGCGGCACCATATCTCCGACCGCGTTGTTGAGATCACACAGAACGTCGCGGGCCAGCGGCACGCCCCGCGCGGTTCGGCGACGCACCGCCGAGAGACGCTCGTGGGCATCGTCAATATCGGTTCCGATGCCGATAAACATCGCCGAAATCAGATTGCCACAATCCTTCACCGCTTCGTTAGGCCGGACCGACACCGGGCACATCGATACCAGCGATTCGTTGGCAGGCAGTTGGTTGTGGTGCGATAGATAGCGGCGCATGCCTCCGGCAATGATGGCAATAACCACGTCGTTCAGCGTGGCCCCTGGGCATAGCTGACGCATACGCTTGAGTTCAGGAATGTTCCAGGTCAGCGCACCGTACGAACGATGTGGTGAGATCTGCACATTGAAGATGGTGCGCGGTACCCGGCGCTGCTCCGGCTTGGCCTCGGCACGCAGACGTCTGACCAGCTCCACCCCTTTTCGCCCGGCGGTCAGCCCGGCGCGCATGCTGCGCCAGGCCTGCCCCATCATCCGCGGTGTGGTGCGCGACCACATTTCCAGCCGGGTCGGCGCACGCTCGGCCACTTCAACCCGATCACGCCGCCCATATTCGTGGTCGGCTGTCTCTTCCATCATCGCGGTGGTCAGCTCAAGACTGGCCTTGCCATCAACGTAGGCGTGGTGGAATCGAATCAGCACCGCAAAGCTGTTCGGAGGAATGCCCGGTACGTTGTTCACGCCTTCAATAATGTAGATCTCCCACGGCGCGCGTTCCATATCGACACTGCGCGACATGGTCCGTGCGGTGAAGATGCAGAGTTGCCGCCAGTCGCCAGGCTGCGGCAGACCAACATGACGCACGTGATACTCCAGATCGAAGTTCTCGTCATCCAGCCAGTAAGGGTCGTCAAGCTGGAAAGGAGCGGTTTCCAGTCGGCGACGAAAGTAAGACGTTGTATTCAAGCGATCCGAAACGTACTGAAGAATATCCTTGTGCCGCACCAATCCACCCGGCGCCGTGCTCTGATCACACAGCCAGAGGCTACCGATCATCATCGGCTGGTTCGGCGCCTCGAAATAGAAGAAGTGGGAGTCCATCGGGGTCAGCTGTTTCATGGTAGAGGTCCTCATACCGATTGGGTGTATGCGCCACGTACTTCACAAGTCAGGCCTTGATCCGGAGCACCAACAGACGAATCAAAAAGTAAAATCGCCCCGATTTTATATGCAAAAAGAAAGCGATTTTAATTGATTCAAAACAGGATAATGCAATTTTATGACCAATAAGTCACAGGAAAATACAGCCATTTCCCTGCCGTCATATCCCAATAATCTTGAGACCCGCGCGCCAGACGCATCCATTCAAAAGGGAAGCAAGAAAAAATAAGGAATGAGGCAAAACACAAAAGTGTTCATTGCAGTGCAGGACATCGGCAACCACTCCAATCGTGCCCTCTTATCAGGCGGCATTTGAACAATGATTGAACGCTGACAGCGCGGTGCAATCACGGCAAGCTAGCCTCTGACATCACAGCCTGGGGACCAGACCATGACCACCACTTGCACCCGCCTGCTGGTTAACAAAGGCAACATCCACGAGTGCACGCTGCAGGAGGTGCCCAGACTGCAAGAGCAGGACCTGCAGGACGGCGAGGTGCTGCTGGACATTGACCACTTCGCGTTCACTGCAAACAACATTACCTACGCAACGCTGGGCGACCGATTCGGCTACTGGGACTTCTTCCCGGCCGAGGCCTTCTGGGGCCAGGTACCGGTCTGGGGCTTCGCCGATGTCAGCGCCAGCCGCCACCCCGCTATCAAGGAAGGCGCCCGGGTGTACGGCTACCTGCCGATGGCCGAGCAACTGCGTGTACAACCGGGCGACATTACCGCCAGCAGCTTCACCGACATCGCCAGCCATCGCAGCCACCTTGCTCTGGCCTACAACCAGTATCAGTTCACCGCCGCCGACCCTGCCTATCGCCCGGAACTGGAAGCGCTGCAGATGCTGCTGCGGCCGTTGTTGCTAACGTCATTTCTGCTGGATGACTTTCTTAACGAAAACGACTATTTCGGCGCCCGGCAGATCATTCTTACCAGCGCCTCCAGCAAGACCGCCCTTGGCCTGGCCTTCATGCTCAACCACCAGCGCTCAAGCCGAGGCGGCAAACCGCTGCAGATCGTTGCGCTGACCTCGGCAGCCAACGCTGGCTTCGTCACTGGCCTTGGCTACTATGACCAAACCATCACCTATGACCAACTGGATGAGCTGAACGCCGACACTCCAAGCGTGCTGATCGACTTTGCTGGCAACGGCGCAGTGCTCGCTGCGGTCCATCAGCGGCTGCAAGAGAAACTGAAATACAGTGCATTGGTAGGCGCTGCGCATTGGGATCAGCGGCAGAGCGAGAAAAACCTTCCCGGTGCCAGACCGGAGGTGTTTTTCGCCCCCGGCTACTGGGCGCAGCGCAGCAAGGACATCGGCACAGTCCAGTTGATGGGCCGCTTTGCCACGCTTTGGTCACCCTTGGCTGCGTCAGTCGGGAGCTGGATGGAGATAAGAACCGTCGAAGGCGGCGAGGCAATGAAGCAGGCCTACCTGGATACCCTGAACGGGCTAATCAGGCCGGAAACAGGGATGATCATGAAAACACAAGGCAAATAGCGTCCTGTCTGGGGCCGCTTGGAAGGCAGCCCCATTCCCTTGCCAGCCTTACCACACCAAGAATGTAGGCACCGTCCCGACATTGATGCTCATCTCGCTGCAAAACCAGGGTTAAACTCGCGGCGGCAAACAGCCTCTTGGCGGCCGCCATGCTGGAATCGTTCGAAAGCCATCAAGCGAAACCCCGTCACCCAGCTGTGCCCCTCAAATAACGACGCCCGCCTGATTATTGCCCCAGCGGGTTGGACTTAACGGCAGCAGACTTCGTTGCCTGCCAGGCAACGCCCAGCGTAGGCTCACAGGAACTGCTGGATTCGGCAAGCATCACCAGCCGCGCGCCGATCGTTTTCGTTTCACATCCGCCCCGCGCTATCATCACCACCTACCAACACCATCAGGAGCCAGCATATGTGTGAGCTGCTCGGCATGAGCGCCAATGTACCCACCGACATCTGCTTCAGCTTTGCCGGCCTGATGCGCCGCGGTGGTGAAATCGGGCCGCACAAGGACGGCTGGGGCGTTGCCTTCTACGAAGGCAAGGGCCTGCGCTGCTTCCACGACGCCTCCCCCTGTCACAGCTCTGCCATTGCCCGACTGATTGAGCAATACCCGATCAAGTCCGAAAACGTCATCTGCCACATCCGGCAGGCCAACGTCGGTGGCGTCAGCCTCGCCAATACCCACCCATTCACCCGCGAACTATGGGGCCACTACTGGGCCTTCGCCCACAACGGCCAGCTTGCCGGTTTTCATCCCGCCGCCGGCCCCTATAGCGCCGTAGGCGATACCGACAGCGAGCGTATCTTCTGCCACCTGCTCAACACCCTGGCAAGCCGCTACAGCGCCCCGCCCAGACTGGATGAACTGACTCAAACCCTAAGCGAATGCTGCGCCCCACTCCTGCCGCTCGGGGTGTGCAACCTGATGCTCAGCAACGGCGAATGGCTGTTCACCCTCTGCACCAGTAAACTCCACTGGATCACCCGCCGCGCGCCCTTCGGCCCGGCACAGCTCAGCGACCTGGAACTGGAGGTCGACTTCAAGCAGCACACCACCGCCAACGACATCGTCACCGTCATCGCCACCGAACCCCTGACCAGCAATGAGCAATGGGAGGCATATCAGTCGGGTGAATGGATGTTGTGGCAAAAAGGGGAGATAGTGCTGCGGGGCTTGCTGCCAACCGGCCAGTGACCGACAGCACAGCGCCGCACATCAGCCTTGCCCGCACTTCGGGCATTTGCAATCATCGCCACCTAATATCCGAGAACAGGGACCGCTCACAGAATGCCCACCTCCCCCCAAACCAGTAGCGCAATGGACGGCCTACTCAGCCGCATTCAGTCAGGCCAGTGCGTCGTTGGCATCTACGGGCTGGGCTACGTCGGCCTGCCACTGGCCCTGCGCTTTGCCGAGGTTGGCATTCGGGTCATCGGCTTTGATATCGACCCTGCCAAGGTCACCAGTCTCAATAGCGGCCAAAGTTACATCGAGCGCATAACGGCCAGCGAAATCGAGCGCGCCAGGGCCGCTGGATTCGTCGCCACTACCGACTTTGCCCTCACCCGCGAGGTCGACGCCCAGATCATCTGCGTCCCGACCCCGCTGGACAGCCACCATCAGCCCGACCTCAGCTACGTCACCAATACCGTCGACGCCATACTGCCCTACTTCAAGGCGGGGCAACTGATGAGCCTGGAGAGCACCACCTGGCCGGGCACCACCGACGAACTTCTCGCGCCCCGACTCGCAGAAGGCGGCTTCACCCCCGGCCTCGACTGCGCGCTGGTCTACTCCCCCGAACGTGAAGACCCGGGCAACGCGCACTTCACCACCGCGCAGATTCCCAAGGTTATTGGCGGCATGACACCACAATGCCTTGAACTCGGCACTGCCCTCTATGCAAAAGCCATCGATCGCCTCGTGCCCGTCAGCACCACACGCGCAGCCGAAATGACCAAGCTGCTGGAAAATATCCACCGCGCCGTCAACATCGGCCTGGTCAATGAAATGAAAATTGTCGCCGACCGCATGGGCATCGACATCCACGAAGTCATCAAGGCCGCCGCCACCAAACCGTTCGGCTTCGTGCCCTATACCCCTGGCCCGGGCCTCGGCGGCCACTGCATCCCGATTGACCCGTTCTACCTGACCTGGAAGGCCAAGGAATACGGCGTCAACACTCGGTTTATCGAGCTGGCAGGCGAGATAAACCACTACATGCCGCACTGGGTAGTGCAGAAAGTCGCTGACGCCCTCAACAGCAAAAGCAAAGCCATCAACGGCAGCCGCATCCTCGTGCTGGGCCTCGCCTACAAAAAGAACATCGACGACACCCGGGAATCACCCGCAGTGGAAATCATGTCACTGCTGCAGGACAAAGGCGCCATCGTCGCCTATGCAGATCCACACGTACCCAGCTTCCCGCACAAACGGGATTACCATTTCGACCTGAAATCAGTCACCCTGACCGCCGAAACCATGGCCGACTACGACTGTCTCGTCCTCGCCACCGACCACGACGCCTTCGACTACAACGCCCTGCAACAGCATGCCGCCGTGATCGTCGACACTCGCGGCCGCCTGCACGGGGAGAATGTGGTTAATGCCTGAACGCGAACGGTAGACACCAACGGCAACATGAAATTATTGAACGGGTCTTTCACGCCAAACCGAATATCAGCCAACCCAGCTGCAAGGACGCACCTTGAGTCAGCAAATCAAGCAACTGCCGTATAACCCAAGCATCCAGGGCCTCAGAGCTGTCGCCATTCTGCTGGTTTTGGCTGCGCACACCGGAGTCCCCTTCCTGTACGGCGGGTTTATCGGAGTGGACGTCTTTTTTGTCATCTCCGGATATCTGATCACGGGCCTGCTGATCACTGAAATTGAGAAGGAAGGAGGACTGTCGTTATCACGCTTTTATGCCCGCCGACTAAAACGGCTGATGCCCGCACTGATGCTCATGCTGATCGTCTCGGCAGCGGCGATATTTGCCTTAACGCCCGTCACCGAACACCCCGCCCAAGCATCCGCCGCAGCAAGCGCCGCAGCCTGGGTCAGTAATTTTTACTTCATCTTTGCCGAACAGAACTATTTCGAGAGTACTTCTCTGGCGAATGCCTTTCTCCACACCTGGTCGCTCGGAGTGGAAGAACAGTTCTATCTGCTTTGGCCCCTGATGGTCATGCTGGTCTGCAGCCTTGCGAGTAAATACCGCCTGCCTCTGCTGCTGGCCATAACCCTGCTAAGCTTGGTCCTATGCATGTGGCTTGCCCACAGCAACCCGGTCCAAGCTTTCTATCTAATGCCTGCACGCATCTGGCAATTTGGTTTAGGCGCAATCACTTGGCTGCTGGCAAGACGGTTAGTATCGCCCTCGTCCGTCGCCACTACGATACAGCTTGTCATAGGGCTTGCCGCCATTCTCGTCAGCGCGGTGTTAATCGGTGAAAACACACGTTATCCAGACTGGATCAGCCTTATACCCACCCTGGCAACATCGCTCTGCCTGCTTGCGGTATCACCGGGCTCCCAGTGCATGGCAGCAACGCCGCTCGCGCGCGGCCCACTAAAGTACATTGGCGACATATCGTATTCACTCTACCTGTGGCACTGGCCTGTACTCGTTATCGGCCAGCACCTGCTGACAGAGAAGACACTCTATACCCAGGCAGCTCTCGTATTAACTGCGCTCCTTCTTGCCCATCTATCTTACCGACTGGTTGAAAACCCCATTCGGCAATATCAAAACGCAAGAATCAGCCCCAAGTGGCAAATTGTTGCCAGCCTTGTTGTTATCGTACTGATCAATGTGCAGCTAATGAATTGGCATAGCACAGCGTCAGACAGAATCGTAGCCGAGACATCGCCTGAGCTAATCGCTGCACGCACAGACAAGCCTGGGATATATCGCCTTGGCTGTGATGACTGGTACAAATCGGCGGACCTGAAAGCCTGCCATGCTGGATCAAGAGGTGCCCCTAAAGTTGCAGCAGTGTGGGGCGACAGTATTGGGCTACAGTGGCTTCCTGCAATCAAACAGGCATTACACTTGGACAGTGGCGAATGGCGCCTAGAAGTCATCACAAAATCTGGCTGCCCGATCGTTGATCAACCCATTTTTTACCGACGCATTGGCCGTATTTACAGTGAGTGCAGCGAGTGGAAAAAGACCGCTGCCGCCTACCTGAACAAGCTCGAACCTGACCTGTTGTTGATTGGGTCTGCAGGTACCTATGACCTGACCGAGGAACAATGGACAGAGGGAACCACACGAATAGTTGAAGAACAGATCACGTCAGCAAAACGGATCGCAATAATTGCACCAACCTACGCGCTTGGCTTCAATGGCGTAACCTGCTTGATGGAGCATGGCGGCGTAGCTCGGGTCCAGGCGTCTAGCAAAGATACATGCAGCAGTCCTGCCGACGATAAACGGCGATCGAGTGCCATAAAGGGCTTGCAGCGAGCAGTCGACTCATTACTCAATACAGCCTTGGTTGACCTAAACGACGCGGTTTGCCCGGGCCAGCGATGCAATGCGATTAGCGGCGACCTAATCGTCTTCAGAGACAATCAGCACCTCACGGCCAGTTTTGCATTGAGCTTGGCAGACAACATGAGAGACGCACTGGGCGTGCCGTAGCGCTCAATGCACAGCATCAGCCCCCTGGCCTAACACGACTACAGAGCGACACCACACTTGGATACTCCGCGACGCCGAATACTCATCATCACCCGCAACCTCCCCCCCCTGGTGGGCGGAATGGAGCGGCTGAACTGGCACATGGCGGATGAGTTGTCCAAATACGCAGAGGTGCGAGTCGTTGGGCCACGCGGCTCGGCCGCCCAAAAGCCCGACAACGTCCAGATTACTGAAGCGCCACTTAAGCCTCTGCCGCTGTTTCTAATAGTTGCGTTTATCAAAGGCCTGTGGGCTACCCTTCGGTGGCGGCCCGACGCCATTCTTGCCGGCAGTGGGCTAACCGCGCCCATAGCATGGATCCTTGGCAAGCTCGCCGGAGCCAAGTCTGCCGCTTACCTGCATGGCTTCGACATCACCGTGGACCATGCTTTCTATCGCAGACTATGGCGCCCCACGTTCAAGCGGCTGGATCACGTCATCGTCAATAGCACCCCCACAAAACAGCTGGCGTTGGCGGCAGGCGTGAACGAGGCGCAACTCAGTATCGTGTTCCCAGGCGTCAGCATCCCTGTAGCGCCGCAGCCCGCCGAGCGCATCGCCGCATTCAGGGAAAAACACCGCCTAACGGGGAAAAAAATCCTGCTCTCTGTTGGCCGCCTTACTACCAGAAAAGGGCTGCGCGAATTTGTTGATTTGGGCCTACCCGCAGTTGTAAACGCAGAACCCGATGCAATGCTGGTGGTGGTCGGGGAAACGCCCAGAAACTCCCTCGGTGCGGGCATTCAGACCGTCGAAAGCATCCAGGCGACCGCAGCAAAGGCTGGTGTTAGTGCAAATGTCATCTTCCTTGGCGTTATTACCGATCCGACTGAACTGGCCACGGCCTATGAAGCAGCTGACGTGCATGTATTCCCTGTCCGCCACATTCCGGATGATCCTGAGGGCTTTGGGATGGTAGCTATTGAAGCGGCTGCGCATGGGTTGCCGACGGCCGCGTTCGCTACGGGAGGGATCATTGATGCGGTGCAGCACGGAAAGTCTGGTCTTTTAGCCGAAAGTTTGCGTTATGAGGAATTAACACAACACACCGTGCAGCTTTTGCAGCAGGACCAGCAGCGCCAAGCGATTGCCGACTTTGCAGCCGGCTTTGCCTGGGGGCATTTCGGGGCGGGCGTCCACAGGTCATTAAAAACCGACAGGTAAGGGAACAAACTCTCCTGTCCTTAAACGAGGACTGAGCCTGGATTAGTCAATGCCCCCTGGCTACACCACTTGCGAAATCAGTTGATCAATGCGCTTCACAAGGTCAGGCCATTCATCAACTGCGACAGGAACATGATGCTCCCCCGCTAGTTGGGACGTCACAGCCAAACGCAGGCTATCCGCATCCCCCGGAGTAAAGAGAAGCTCGGGAAAGGCCTGCAGCGTCTCGGCAATCGCGCCCACTCTGGCCGCAACCACAGGCAAACCACACCCCACCATTTCAAACAACTTTTGGGGAAAGCAATAGCGTCCGAACTCTGAGTCGTGCGCAAGGATGATCCCAAGATCCAAAGCCCTGAACAGCTCTGCGACCTGATGCTCTGCGAGTTCGCCGAGATAAATCACTCGCGCGCTGGAAGGGACCGGTAGCTGACGGTCTACCTTTCCGGCGAGCACCAGATACAAATCATCAGCAACGGACTCCAGCGCGGGCCAGGCTGCATAAAGCGTATCGAGCCCCTTCATCGCTGACAGATTGCCCGCAGTTCCGATCAAGCGAGCTCCCAAAGGCAACCCAAACGCATTTCGCGCCTTCAGGCGGTCGCCCTCACAAAAAACAGACCTCGATATACCGTTATTCAAGACCACCACAGGAGCCTTGGGCGCAAAATCCATCACGACCTTTTCTTTCAATGGCCCACTGACGGCGAGTACACCGCTTGCATCTCTGATACTTAGCCTCAAGGCATAGCGAAACCCGGGAATACGTGCCTGCCCAAAACTCTCGTAGTTATCATAAAGATCAATGACATAGGGCATACGCTCACGACGGGCAAGCAGTCGCGACAGCCATAGGCAGGGGATATCCGATGAGCCAACCACAACATCCAGCCCAAGGCCTTTCAGCTGTTTGTGTATAGCCTGAACCCTCATACGCAATACATCGCGTAAGGACACAACGAGCCACCGAACGCCATGCCCGCCCAACGTTTGGCCAACGCTCTCTACAGGCTTATTGCCGCGGTAATCAAGACAGAGGACTGTTACCTGATGGCCTAGCGCCGAGAGCTGTCTGGGGATCTCGTACAAGCGACCGAATTGGTCACGAATAACGTCCTTTCCGGTGTAATAACGCTTGCATACGAACAGAATATTCACGTCACTGCCTCACCACCGCTTCCAGTACCTCAAGGTACTGGGAAACCGCACGCTCGACACTGAAGTCAGCAGCACGTGTCTGCAATTCCTCCCTATCCACTAATGGCGCGTTCAAACTTTGCTCTATAGCTTGAGCCAACGAACCAACATCGTTTGTAGGTACCAAACGACCGAAGCGCCCCCCGGCAAGAACTTCGGATGGGCCATCAGGACAATCAGTTGATACCACCTGCACCCCACAAGCCATCGCCTCAACCAATACCAAACCAAATCCCTCAGACTCGGAGCACAACACCAGCAGATCTGATCGCTGGATCCAGGGCAACGCGTCATCCTGATGACCGACAAAGGAGCAGACTCCGGTCAGGCCATGTTCACGAGCGAGTAGTTTCAGCTTGCTCGCCTCCGGCCCCTCGCCCAGTATAAGCAGACGCGCAGCCATTGAACTCTTAACCTTGGAAAACGCCTCTATCAGCAAATCAACCCGTTTAACTGGCGCCAAACGTCCGACAAAGATCACCGTAGGTACAGAGTAATCCGGCCAAGGCCACTCAACCTCGGCGCCACAGCGTTCAGCAAAACCATCGGAGACCACCGGGTTGTGAATTACCTGAAGGTTGGGATGAGCAACTACAGAATGGCTAATATCTTCAGCTACAGCTGCGGATACCGCAATTACAGCATCCGCTCTTAAAAGAAGCCGGCGCATCAGCCATCGTTCCAAGACAAGTCGTGCTCGTTTAAATCCCCGCGACGCTTTCAAGGGACCAGAGATAGAAAGATGCTGAGACCAGACAACCTTAGAGCTAGAAAAAAACAATCCACGAAGAAGAAGAGCAAAGCATCCGATATCATTGGCGCTGGAAATAATTACATCGCATTGCTCTTTCCGGAGAAGAAAAAATAGCTTGAAGAGGAAAGCCAATCGCCCTCCACCTAGCAAACAAAACTTTATTCTTTCATCAATTAACGAACGCGCATTTGGATCTAAAGTTCTCGAAACGATATAGGAAGTATAACCAGCCTCGCTTAAATTTGGCAGGATACTCATATGAACGCGCTCAAGCCCCCCAACTTCGAAACGGGGCAAGATACAATAGACCGAAACCCTATTCAACTTGCTGCCTTGGAATACGGCAAAATACGTTCTGAAACTCAGTCACTGCTGTAGGACTAAGTCGCGCCAACCTTCCTTTTTTACCAATAGTAAAAAACTCATAACCGAATCCTTCAAGATAGGAGAACAACTCATCTACACTCCAACCGGCCTTCTTAGCGGAGAACCCCTGAACCTCGACAATAATCATCGGGTGACAACGGCGCAAAAGCTGTTCAGCACCTTTGAGGCAAGGTAACTCCCCTCCTTCAATATCGATTTTCAACAGATCAATACGATCAATCGTAAGCTCTGACAGAGTACTGTCTAATGTCGTCATCGTCACATAGTCGATTACAGAGGAGCCTTGACCTTCACCGTACAAGCTTGCGAGGCCATGATTCTCATCAGACACGTTTTGTCCGCAGGATGCATAAATCGGAATATGTTCGCGAGCAAAATGCCCTAAAGCCTTTCTCACAACTATTATCTGAGAAAGATTATTGATGTTTACATGATCAGTTAGCTGATTGGCTATAGCTGTCACCGGCTCAAAAGAAACAACCTTACCGGAAACGCCTACCCGGCGAGCGGCCACCATTGATATCTCGCCAATATTTGCTCCTACATCGACGACAACCATACCTGGCTTCAATATGCAGTCCAACAGCCTAATGATGTCATTACTATAGTAACCCATCCAAAAAATTCGGCGCTGCATGTGCTCGGAAAGACTAAGCCAAACCTTCAACCCACCATCAAAATCATCAACACAGACATTAGCAGTTGAGTAACGAAACAGCCTTCTAAGCAAAGACTGCGGCAAGGTAAAACGCCCTCCTAGAGATAATAAACTTCCCGAATTGCGCAAAAATTTGAGAAAGTGCAAAAATAGATTCTCAGCCATCAATTCGAGCCTTTTTCTTAAGAACATAAACACGACACGCACTACCGAATAGCCTAGATAAAAACTGTCGCGATGAAATACTTAGATAAGACCCTAGGGAATTAGCCATTGTGTAAAAAAGATCATTTGATTCGAGCACATCAACTTCAAACCCTGAGGACTCAAACTTTCCAACCCAAAACCGAGTTGAATAGTAGTACATCTCGGATATCGTATTACCCCGCTCCCCATGCTTTGGCGGAAACAACGTCCATATCAAGCTTTTAAAAGTAGTTGGTGCACGAGGAAAATCAAGAGCATTAGCATTGCCTTTTGAAAGAATAACACGTTGAAGAATACGCCGAGCAAACCAAAGATAGTGAGCGAATAATGTCCAAAATCGGCAGGAAGGCGTTGGAATAAGGTGAACACAAACACCACCATCCCTCAACACTCGACAAGTTTCACTCAACACGTCATCAAGATCAACAACATGCTCGAGTACATTAGAGCTAAAAACCACATCTTGAGATAGCGAAGGTAAAGGAATGCTTTTACCATCATATTCAACAACATCAAAGCACCTAACAGAACGATAACTACTACTATCCACATCCAGAGCAACTACTTCATAACCAGCATCAGATAGGATTTTCGCTTGCTTACCAGTACCTGAACCCAACTCCATGATCTGGTAAACTTTCTCACCCAAACCAACTGAAGGAAAGAACTTCATTGCCTTATGCAGCTCAAACACTCGAACCTTATCAAGAAAATCTAGATGAGCCTGCCGCGGCAGTGGAGACCTATTCATTTATATCCGCCCCGTATAGTTCTGATGAGCACGTAGAGATAGTTATGACAGAAAAAACAGCTACCGCGGCCAGCAACCACTCTGTTACCACGATGGCAATAGCCATCCCCGAACTTACACCTTGTTGAAAAAGAAAAAATGCGAACACAAAGATACAACACCACCCGACAATTTCGAGCGTAATTCGTAACCATGGCCTCTCGAGGGTAGTGAGTACATTCATAGCCGTGGCACGCAAACTCACTGCAGGTACAGAAAATGAGAGCAGGTACACAACCCCCCCGATCCCCTTGTACGCGTCTCCTAGCAGAGACTCTATCCACGGGGAAATAACTGCTATACCTACTGCAGCAGTCAGACCGTACAACCCTGCAGATATGAAAAGCCAAAAATGCAACTTTCGCACTGATTGGGCCTCTGCCCTAAACAACCTGGGCATTGCAGCCAAGACTAATGCAATAACCGGGATTACAAGCGATCCAACAATTCTTGAACCAGCAGAGTAAATTCCTGCAGCCTCACTGGAAAGAAAACGCGTTGCAGCCACCTTATCCAACTCAGCCAACCCATTCGCGCTAGTGCTCATCAATGCATAGCCACTGAGTTGTCGCCACTCCGGTCGCTTTACCAGAGTCCAATTCCAAGGTGTTCGCCACTGGGGGGCCGAAGCTAAAGCAACAACAAACGCCAACGGAAACAATGTGGCCAAGATATGGCACGGCAAATACCAAGCCAAGCCATTATCAAGCTGTAAATTCCATATGATAAAAATTGACAAAAGACGGATAAACAACGGCTGCATCAGTAAGAGCTGAGAGCTGGCGACCTTACCTCGCCCATGTAACTCCATCGCAGCAACCAAGATAAATGGCTGCAATAATATTTCTGAAATACCAAAACCCAATACCAGCCAACCTATATCACTTAACGCCGGCAAATAAAGATGAACCAGTGGCACGTATACAGCAAAAAGAGCTAGGGAACAGAATAAAGTGGTGCCTAAGGTCCTGGATAGCAATGAATCAGCAGATAAGTTGCGTGAAACATCACGCAACAACGTCAAATGGGTACCAAAAGTCGCGAGAGTGCCCACCAAAACTGCTGTAGCACCAACGCCAGCATATAGACCAAATTCTTCAGGACCGAGAACAGATACAAGCAACAGCAAAGTGGCGGCTTGCACAAACAAGCGCCCTCCCAGCACTATCGCCGTACGAATAGTTGAACGAGCTATCGTTCCCTTCAGCACGCGAAACGTCAACGACTTTCTTTATACATTAACGCGGTGATCTGCTCAGAAATAAGCCCCATCAAAAAGACCATCACGCTACCAGTGTAAAGAAGTGCACTCATATTCGTGAACCGCCCTTCCATAACCAGAGTGTAGCCATACCAGAGTGTAGCGATGAAAAATGCCAACATAGATACTGGTGCAAACAACTTCAACGGTGAATACAAGGTACCAATCTTGAATATAATCAACAGAAATCGCACACCATCCTTCAATGGCTTGATATGGCTTTTACCAACACGCTGAGCGGCGTGGATCGGCTCGTATGCGACTGAATAACCAGCTCGAAAAAACGCCATAGTTGACGTAGTCGGGTAGGAAAATCCGTTAGGTAGCAGGTACAGGAACTCCCGGAACTTATCGGCCCGCACAGCGCGAAAGCCTGAGGTCAGGTCCTCGACTTCGTGACCTGTCATATAGGTCGCCAATCTGTTGTAGAAACCGTTTGCCAACCCTCGCCCAACGCTGGCTTGAGAGCCTTGCTGCCGGGCACCGACAACAAGGTCGTATCCCTCACCAATGCGAGCAAGCAGGCGCGCAATATCCTCAGGGTCGTGTTGCCCATCGGCATCCATGAAAACGATCACATCACCGGCTGCGGCGCGAGCGCCTGACTTAATTGCCGCACCATTCCCCTTGCTATAGGGATGCGACACAACCTTCGCTCCCGCTTCTCTAGCCAACTCCGCAGTGCGGTCGGCGGATCCATCGTCCACCACAATGACTTCAAAGTCTGGATAGCGCGCCCTAATGGCACTGACCACCGTTGCAACTGTCGCAGCCTCGTTCTTGGCAGGCATGACCACACTGGCTTTCACTGCTGGGTCTCCTTCATCGCGGTGGCGACCGCTTCGCGCATCGCAGATAGTTGTTCTTCGGGCAGCTGCCTAATGACGTCTGGAAGCTTTTCTCGGCGCGCCAAAGCCTGAGCCGCTCGCTCGACGTCACCCTGCTCGAGCCCATAATAGACTTGGTATTGCAGCACCGGCAGCGCCTCGGGGGCAATCTTTTCAGCCGCCGCCAGCGAGGCCCAAACCTCCTGAACGTCACCCAACTCCTGCGCAGCAATAGCTCGGACAAAATAGATTTTTGCACCGTACACCTGCACATTCATTTTGCTGCTATCGCGCATACCGTCGATAAGCGCCAGCAAATCGGAGTAATTCAACGGCGCACACGCATTTGACTTGATCAGCTCCTGCAGATTGAACAACTGATCGACAACGGCTACGTTGATTCTGCCTAGACGCGCGACGTTCAGAACCTCCACCATCCGGGCTCGCGTATCCTCAGGCGGTGTCAACGAGCATGAGTACATAAGCGCCTGCACTCGCACGTCCAGACAATCAGGGCAGGCAGCCTTCGTTCTGTCCAGCACTTTCATCGCGAAGGCCTGACGCTCGCGACTTATATACTCGTTGTTCGACTCTTCAAGCCCTTTGAAGTCGCTATTCATCTCCACAAACACCGCATGTAAAGCGGCACGTGCGGAGCCTGGATGGCGAGCATTCCAGCTTTCTGCGGCCTTACCCGGCTGCCCCCAGAGCACAGTCATGGCCAACAGAACTGTCGACAACAGAACGATGTAACCACCCAGCAAATAGGGTGCGACCGCCGCCAAACGCCCCTTGGCCGTGAAAGCCCCGACACTAAGAAAGAGGCAGATACCGTAAACGGCAATGTAATTGCGGTGCTCGAAATACAGCTCCAGCAAAACGCTCGTAGACTCGATCAAATGCCCGGCAAGAAACCAAAAAACAGCCAGCGCGAACCATTTGTAGCGGTGCCTCCAGGCAAAGGCCAAGCCCAACACGAGCAACCAGGCCAGTGCTGCAGCAATGGTTTGCAGACCAACCGGCTTGGCCGCGTAATAATCGTGGAACGGGCCGAAGGCCGTCGGTGACTGCGGCAAAAAGGCACGCTGTAAATACTCCCACAACACCACCTGCTCGGTCATGAACCGGTTAAACGGCGTTAACCCCCGGTAATCATTAAACCGGAACCAGTCCATGCGCAGTGGCGAGATATAAACAATCACAAACAACAACGGCAAAAGTAGCGTTACGCGACGCAACAGCGCCACCTTGCCTGAATACCCACCCCCAACTGCGGGGCGTAGGAGGAAATCGATAATAAGCGCAAACACCGGGAATAGAGCACCGCTTTCCTTGGAAAAAATCGAAAGCAGGGTCCCAGCGCCCAGCGCCGCCATCTGCCAGACGTAACCCAGCAACGGGCGCTGCTCAGCTAAGGCGTAACCACGCACAAAGCCGATAAGGCCCAACAGACCAAAAAAGGTGGCAAGTCCGGTCATGCGCTGAATAGCAATCAGTGAGGTAGATGCCAGCAACGGCATCACGGCCCAGACCAACGCCGCCCCTAGCGCAATCCTGAACCGTAGATTGGCGTCCACTGAAGGGCACCGTGCAAGTATGGAATGCCCGAGAATCAGCAGGAGAATGAAGTTGCCGCAATGCAGGAGAACGTTAGCCGTCAAAATCGCTTGCGCGTTCTCCGGCCATCCGGCGCTGAAGGGTAAAAAGCTCAATAACGCCAGCGGCCTGCCCAAAGGACCGGCTTGCCCGCCAGAGATAAACTGCCAAGCCGAGTGCCAATCGGTTATCTGATCCAACCCTCGCAGGTTGGAGTAATCATCATAATAGAGCGCACCGGAGGTAGCCGGCAGATACAGTAAAAACACGGCAGCGGCGCACAACAGCACCAACGCCAGTCTGATCGAGATTCTCACCGACAAAAACATCCTTATTGGTATTGGCTGAAAACAAAAAACCCCGGCGGGACACGCCGGGGTTTTTTATTAAGCAAGTATCAACGGCAAGAGCCCGGCATCCACTTGACCGGAGTACCAGAGCAAACCCACTCGCCAATACGGTTGGGACCGGTGTCAGACGGTTTAAGAGTGACAGTTACGGCCTCGCCAAAACCAGCCCCATTTGCAGTAACAACACCAGTATTTGCGGCAACGGTCATAGCAGAAACGTACTGGGTAGCAACGAAGCCAGTGGAGCAGCTATCCAGGCTGGAGAAGCCGTCAGACTGCACGATTTCAGTTACGCAGGTGCGAGCAGAGCTGGCAGCCAGAACGATTTCAGAAACCTTGGCGCGGTTGGTGTAGTCCTGATAAGCCGGCAGTGCGATAGCAGCCAGAATACCGATGATCGCAACAACGATCATCAGTTCGATCAAGGTAAAACCCTTTTGAGCTTTCATGATGTACTCCTTTAAGTGTAATAGCCGTGCGGCTGACAGGATCAAAGCAAATATCAGACCAACATGCAAAGAACTGTTTTACAGCCTGTGCACTGGCTCTCAGTCGCCAGACCGGCGCGCGAACTGAACGGTGTACGACAAAAAGTGACATTTTTTGTCACCCCTAGCACTTATACCGGTAATCAGGGCAAATACTGGCAACCCGCGCACAGCTGGCTGATGCGGACAGTTCAATCCCTGCGTCGTCTGTACTATAGTCTGCAGCATTGACGTTTTTGCAGATTGGGACTATCGCCACATGGAAACCCCCGCTCTTTCAGGGCTCGCACGACGAATCGTGCAGGAAGGCCTCATCGAGGCTGACGTGGCTGCCAAGGCATGCCAGCAGGCAAACCAGGACAAAATTCCGCTCATCACGCACCTAGTACAGAAAAAGCTAGCCGACGCCAAATCCCTCGCCATGACCTGCGCCGAGGAGTTCGGCTACCCCTATTTCGACCTGGGTGCTCTGGACAAAGAGGCCCAGCCCAAAGAGTTGGTCAGTGAAAAGCTGGTCCGTCAGCACAACGTTCTACCGCTATTCAAGCGCGGATCGCGCCTGTACCTCGGTATATCAGACCCGACCAACCAGCAGGCACTGAGTGACGTTCAGTTTCACACAGGCCTGATGACCGATGCCGTCATTGTCGAAGATGACAAACTGCTCAACGCCATAGAGAAGTATCTGGACAGCCCGACCGGTGGATTGGGTGACATGGCCGATGCAGACCTTGATGACCTAGATGTACAAGCGGTTAAGGACGACAACCAGTCAGACGGCGGCTCCGAGGCAGACGACGCCCCCATTGTGCGCTTCGTCAACAAAATGCTGCTCGACGCCGTCCGCATGGGCTCATCTGACTTGCACTTCGAACCCTATGAGAAGACATATCGAGTCCGGTTCCGCACTGACGGGGTGTTGCACGAAGTCGCAAAACCGCCGGTACAGCTAGGCGTCCGGATTGCAGCGCGCCTGAAGGTTATGTCGTCCATGGACCTCGCCGAGCGACGCAAGCCACAGGATGGCCGCATCAAGCTGAAAATATCCAAGAACAAGGCAATCGACTTCCGGGTTAACACGCTGCCAACCCTATGGGGTGAAAAAGTGGTGCTACGTATCCTCGACTCGGAAAGCGCCAAGATGGGCATCGACGCCTTGGGTTACGAGGAGGACCAGAAGCAGATGTATCTGGCAGCCTTGGCCAGACCGCAGGGCATGATTCTGGTGACCGGCCCGACCGGCTCAGGCAAAACCGTGTCGCTGTATACCGGCCTGAACATCCTCAACACCATGGAGCGAAATATCTCCACCGCCGAGGATCCGGTTGAAATCAACCTTGAAGGCATTAACCAAGTCAACGTCAACCCCAAGCAGGGCCTAGATTTTGCCCAGGCGCTGCGCGCCTTCCTGCGCCAGGACCCCGATATCATCATGGTGGGCGAGATCCGCGACCTGGAAACCGCCGAGATTGCAATCAAAGCCGCCCAGACCGGCCACATGGTTATGTCGACGCTGCACACCAACAGCGCAGCCGAAACCCTGACGCGCATGCGCAATATGGGCGTACCATCGTTCAATATTGCCACCTCCGTAAACCTGATCATCGCCCAGCGGTTGGCGCGTCGCCTGTGCAAGACCTGTAAGACCAAGATGGATGTCCCTCGCGAAGTACTGCTTGAAGAGGGCTTCACTCCAGAAAAAATTGATGCAGGCCTAACAATTTACGGGCCCGTGGGTTGCGAAAACTGCAAAGACGGTTATAAAGGACGTGTTGGTATCTATGAGGTCGTCAAGATCACCCCGGCGATGCAGCGCATCATCATGGAAGACGGCAACTCTATTCAGATCTCTGACGTAGCCCAGAGTGAAGGTTTCAGAAACCTGCGCCAGTCCGCCCTTATGAAAGTAACAGAGGGTGTCACCAGCCTGGCGGAAGTCAACCGAGTGACCAAGGATTAAGTCATGGCGCAACAAGCCGCATTGAAGAAGAATCCCGCCAGGAAGGCAAAGAAAAAAGAAGAGAAATTGTATCCCTTCAAATGGGAGGGCAAGGATCGCAAGGGCACCAGAATCGATGGCGTCCTGCAGGGTGAAAATGCCGCGCTGGTGAAGACCCAGCTGCGCAAACAGGGCATCCTGGTTACCAAAATCAAGCGCGAGTCGGCGCTGTTCGGAAAACGCCCCAAGCCGATCAAACCGCTGGACATCGCTTTCTTCACTCGCCAGTTGGCGACCATGATGGAATCCGGCGTCCCCATTATCCAGTCCTTCGAAATTATCGCCGAAGGCGCAGAAAACCCGAGCGTCGGCAAGCTGGTCACCGAGATCAAGACCGATGTTGCTGCCGGTAACACCTTGGCGGACTCTTTGCGACAGCACCCTAAATACTTCGACGATCTGTTCTGCAACCTGGTTGAGTCCGGCGAGCAATCTGGTCGACTGGAGTCGCTGCTGGACCGGATCGCGACCTACAAAGAGAAAACAGAAGCTCTCAAAGCAAAAATCAAGAAGGCAATGACCTACCCGATCGCGGTAGTTGTGGTTGCGATCATCGTGACGGCCATCATGTTGCTGAAAGTAGTACCCAGCTTTCAGGAAGTTTTTGCCAACTTCGGCGCCGAGTTACCCGCTTTCACGTTATTTGTGATCGGCCTATCTGAGTGGTTGCAGTCATGGTGGTTCATATTGCTCGCAATAATAATCGCGACTGGGTACATCTACTCACAAGCCCACCTTCGATCAAAACCCTTCCGGGACTTCGAAGACCGCACACTTTTAAAAGCACCAATCGTTGGCGATATCGTTTATCAGGCTGCCGTGGCCCGTTACGCACGCACCCTGTCCACGACCTTTGCTGCGGGTGTACCGCTGGTGGATGCACTGGATTCGGTCGCCGGTGCTTCCGGTAACGTGGTGTTCTACAACGCGGTAATGAAGATCAAAGAAGACGTGTCAGCTGGCTCACAGCTCAACTTCTCCATGCGCGCCACCAAAGTTTTCCCCTCTCTGGCGACCCAGATGACCGGGATTGGCGAAGAGTCCGGTAACCTGGACGGCATGCTGGAAAAAGTCGCCGACTATTATGAGGCAGAGGTAGACAACAAGGTAGACAACCTGACCACTCTGCTGGAGCCGATGATCATGTCGGTGCTGGGTATTCTCGTCGGCGGCCTGATTGTCGCCATGTACCTGCCGATCTTCCAGCTGGGTAACGTCGTTTAGCACATGCCGCTCATTGACTATCTGGCCAGCCATGCGCTGGCCTTTGTTTTGCTCGCAGGCCTGCTGGGCCTGATTGTCGGCAGCTTCCTCAACGTCGTCATTCACCGCCTGCCACATATGATGGAGCGGGAATGGCGTCAACAGGCCCTCGAACTACTCGAACCCGACACAGAACACCCTGCGGCGGAAACCTATAATCTGCTGTTGCCGCACTCACACTGCCCGCACTGCAAAACCGAGATCAAGGCCTGGCAAAACCTGCCAATCATCAGCTACCTGATTCTCCGCGGCCGCTGCGGCCAGTGCCGCCATCCGATCAGCGCCCGCTACCCGCTGGTGGAAGCCTTGACCGCCGCCCTCTCAATGGTGGTTGCGTGGCAGTACGGCTTCAACTGGGCTGCAGGTGGCATGATCCTGCTGACCTGGGGCTTGATCAGCCTCAGCATGATCGACGCCGACACCCAGCTACTGCCGGATGCACTGGTACTCCCCTTGCTCTGGCTCGGCCTGATTGCCAATAGCTTTGGGCTCTACACGGATCTCAATACGGCTTTGTGGGGAGCCATCGCAGGTTATCTGAGTCTCTGGTCAGTTTATTGGGTATTCAAGCTGATTACCGGCAAGGAAGGCATGGGCTATGGCGACTTCAAGCTGCTCGCCATGCTGGGCGCCTGGGGCGGCTGGCAAATTTTGCCACTGACGATTCTGCTGTCTTCACTGGTTGGCGCCATCCTCGGCATTATCATCCTCAAGACACGGGGAGCAGACAACAGCACGCCTCTGCCCTTCGGGCCCTATCTGGCGATTGCCGGCTGGATAGCACTGATCTGGGGTGAGACAATCCCCATCTTCAGCTTCTAACCCGGCCGCGCAGCAAACCCGAGGAGCAGTACCCGATGATCATTGGCCTGACTGGCGGTATCGGCAGCGGCAAAACCGCTGCCGCTAATCGCTTTGCCACCGCACACGGCATCCACGTCGTCGACGCTGACGAAAAATCCCGCGTCGTAGTTCAACCCGGCAAGCCAGCTCTGCAACACATTGTTGATCGTTTCGGTGACGCCATTCTGCTGGAGGACGGCAGCCTCAACCGCGCAGCGCTGCGCGAACAGGTTTTTGCCGCGCCCGCGGAGCGCCAGTGGCTGGAACAACTTCTCCATCCGCTGATTCGAGACGAGATCATCACCGATCTGAAGTCCGCCAGCTCGCCATACGCGCTACTGGTGTCGCCGTTGCTGGTTGAATCGGGGCAGAACGCACTGACCAAGCGCGTAATCGTCGTCGACGTGCCCGAGACCATGCAACTGAGTCGCACGGTACAACGCGACGCCGTGCCGGAAGCCCAGGTACGCGCCATCATGCAGGCTCAGGCACAGCGTGAGGAGCGCCTCCGTCACGCTCACGACGTACTGACCAACGGCAGCGACCTGGCAGCCTTGCATGCGCAGGTAGACGCGCTTCACCAGCGTTACCTTCAATTGCTGGAGACACAATCATGACACTCACCGTCAACTGCCCCACTTGCAAGGCGCCGGTAACCTGGGACGACAGTTTCCCGGAGCGGCCTTTCTGCAGCCACCGGTGCCGATTGATCGACCTTGGAGCCTGGGCGGCAGAGGAGCACGTCATCGAGGGTCGCGCCGACGACGAGCAGGACGTCTTTTCCGAAGACTTGCCGGAGCGCTGAGCATGCGCCGCATTCACGTCATGGCAGCAGTCATTCGCGACGCAGATCGCCGAATTCTAATTGCCAAGCGCCCGGACAGTGCGCATCAAGGCGGCCTATGGGAGTTCCCCGGCGGCAAACTTGAAAAGGGCGAATCACGTCATGAGGCGCTTCGGCGTGAGCTGCGCGAAGAACTGGGCATTGAAATTGACGACGCCCGCCCACTGATCGACCTGCATCACGACTACCCCGACAAGCATATTCAGCTGGATGTATGGGAAGTCAGCTCATTCAGGGGCTCGGCACACGGCGCCGAGGGTCAGCCAGTGCTGTGGGTGAGCGAATCCCAACTGCCCCAATTCAGCTTTCCCGCTGCCAATCAGCCGATCGTCACGGCTGCACAGCTGCCTGATCGCTATCTGATCACCCCGGACTGCAACGAGCACGAGCTATTCAGTGGCATTGAACGTGCAATCGACTCGGGCATTCAACTAATTCAACTGCGTCAAACCCAGCTCAACGCTGACCAGTACAACGAACTCAGCAAGCAGGTGCTTGCACGCTGGGGAGAGCAGGCGACCTTCATGCTCAAAGGCGAAAGCCCCCCTACCGAGAGCAAAACTGGCTGGCACCTGACCGCCGCCCAGCTTCGCGAGCTTGTCCAGCAGCCAACACCAGTTCGTCCGCTGCCAAAGGGTCGCTGGTTAGCGGCTTCCTGCCACAATGCAGAAGAGCTGCAGATGGCGGAAATGCTGGAGGTGGATTTTGTAACGCTGTCGCCGGTTTTACCCACGAAGACTCATCCCGACGCCCTACCCCTCGGCTGGGAAAGCGCCCATGCCATGCTAAGGCGCTGCCGCCTACCAACCTACCTGATGGGTGGGCTGACGCTGGCCGAGCTGAATACCGCCCACCACGCTGGCGCACAGGGCATTGCCGGTATCAGGGGGCTGTGGCCGAGCAGCCAGTAAGCGTTCAGTCAACGACAGTGCAACGCCTGCGGGCGCGGCATGCCGCGCCCCTATAGCTGTACCACCCGCAGCTCTTTCGGCATACTGAAAACGATGTTCTCTTCCTTGCCGGCCAGCTCTTCAGCCCCCGTAGCCCCCTGTGCATGCAAGTGCGCGATGACCTGACGTACCAACACATCAGGCGCTGATGCACCAGCGGTGACGCCGACATTTTGCACACCTTCAAGCCAGCTCGCCTGAATCTCTTCAGCACCATCAATCAAATAGGCGGGCGTACCCATGCGCTCGGAAAGCTCACGCAGACGATTGGAGTTGGAACTGTTTGGGCTACCCACCACCAGCACCACATCACAGGAACTCGCCAACTGCTTGACCGCATCCTGACGATTCTGAGTGGCATAGCAGATGTCATCCTTGCGCGGCCCGTCAATCGCAGGGAAGCGCGCCCGAAGGGCGTCAATCACCCGCGCTGTATCGTCCATCGACAAGGTGGTTTGGGTTACGAAGGCCAGACGCTCCGGGTCCTTGACGTCCAGTCGCGCGACATCTGCCTCATCCTCAACCAGATAGATTGCGCCGCCGTTGCTGGCGTCGTACTGCCCCATGGTGCCTTCAACTTCAGGGTGACCAGCGTGACCGATGAGGATGCATTCGCGTCCGTCACGGCTGTAGCGGCTCACTTCCATATGCACCTTGGTCACCAGAGGACAGGTGGCATCGAACACTTTGAGGCCGCGATCCGCTGCCTCCTGGCGCACCACCTGGGATACACCATGGGCGCTGAAAATGACGATCACATCATCCGGTACCTGATCGATCTCTTCAACAAACACCGCGCCGCGATTGCGCAGATCCTCGACCACAAACTTGTTATGGACGACCTCGTGCCGCACGTAGATTGGTGGACCGAACACTTCCAGCGCGCGATTGACGATCTCGATGGCTCGATCGACGCCAGCGCAAAAGCCGCGGGGGTTGGCCAGTTTGATCTGCATGAAAAGCCTCGCTGGAGTATCAAAAGAATGGACTGACCGGTAGCGCGATCAGCGAACGTCGACGATCTCGACGTCAAAGGTGATGACCTTGCCGGCCAGCGGATGATTGAAGTCAACCTCGACTACCGAATCATGCACCTGCTTGACCACGCCGGGCAACTCACCGCCGGCGGCGTCGGCAAAGATCACCAGCAGACCCGGCTCCAGCTCTATTTCGTCAAACTGATCGCGGGCAATGGCCTGGATGTTCTGCTCGTTGCCCGGCCCGAAGCCGCGCTCGGGCTCGATGTCGAAACTGCGGCAGTCGCCGGCCTTGAGACCGAACAGCACCTGTTCGAAACCAGGCAGCAGGCTACCGTCGCCGACCTTGAATGTCGCTGGCTGCTTGTCGGTTGTGGTGTCGACCACGTCGCCATTAGGCAGCTTGAGGGTAAAGTGCAGGGTTACTTCGGACTCGTGACCAATACGCGTTTCTGTCATGGGAATCTCGCCTGGAAAGCCGGGCCCGCTTAAGCGGACCAACGGTCAATTTTGCTCCGGCTTCCTGCCGAAAAACATGTCGAACAGCAGCAATGCCGCACCAACGGTAATGGCGCTGTCGGCAATATTGAAGGCCGGAAAGAACCAGCTCTGCTGCCAGTGCACCAGAATGAAGTCAGTGACCTTGCCGTGAATCACCCGGTCATACAGATTACCGATGGCGCCACCCAAAATCAGTGCCAACGCGATGGCTTCTAGCTTTTTGCTGCGATCCAGCCGCGCAAGCCAGACACACAGCACTACGCTCACAACGACTGCGATGACGGCAAACAGCCAGCGCTGCCAGCCACTGGCGTCAGCCAGAAAGCTGAATGCAGCACCGGTGTTGTAGGCCAGCGTAAAGCTGAACAGGTCATCGATGATCGGCACCTGCTGATACAGCTGCAGCTCCGACACAGCCACCCATTTGGTCAGCTGGTCGAGCACGATGACCAGTACCGACAGCACCAGCCAGATCAAACTGCCCTTGCGGACATCAGGCATGCTTGCGTACCTCACCGGCGCCTTCGATATTCTCGACGCAGCGACCACAGATATCCGGGTGAGCGGCGTGGCTACCGACGTCGGCGCGCAGGTGCCAGCAGCGCGCGCACTTGGCAGCGCCAGACTTGACGATCTGCAGCTTCAGCCCAGCCACGTCGGTCTCTACCGCCTGCTCGCCCGCCTCGGCCAGCGGTGCCAAAGTGGCCTGCGACGTGATCAGCACGAAGCGTAGCTCGTCGCCCAGCTGGGCCAGCGCAGCGCGCAAGCTGTCGTCGGCGTAGAGGGTAACTTCGGCTTCCAAGTTACCGCGCAGCACCTTGGCATTGCGCAGATTTTCCATTTCCTTGTTGACCGCTTCTTTCACACCCATTACCTGAGCCCAGAACTCACGGCCCAGGGCCTGCCCTTCCGGAAGCGCCTCAAGCCCTTCGTACCAGGTGTTGAGCATGACCGAGTCACTGCGCTCACCCGGTAGGTACTGCCACAGCTCTTCAGCAGTGAAGCACAGGATCGGAGCAACCCAGCGTACCAGCGCCTCGGCAATGTGATACAGCGCAGTCTGGCAGGAACGACGCGCCACGCTATTGGCCTGTGTGGTGTACTGGCGGTCCTTGATGATATCGAGATAGAAGCCACCCAGCTCCTGCACGCAGAAGTTATGTACCTTCTGATAAACGTTCCAGAAGCGATAGGTCTCGTAGGCCTCGACGATCTCCTGCTGCAGCAGCAGAGCACGGTCAACTGCCCAACGGTCCAGATCCAGCATCTGCTCAGCCGGCAGCGCGTCGGTCGCCGGGTCGAAGCCGCTTAGGTTGGACAGCAGGAAGCGCGCGGTATTGCGGATACGGCGATAGGCATCGGCGCTGCGCTGCAGGATCTGATCGGAGACGGCAATCTCGGCGGTGTAATCGGTCGAAGACACCCACAGACGCAGAATGTCGGCACCCAGGGTATCGTTGACCTTCTGCGGCGCGATGGTGTTACCCAGCGACTTGGACATCTTGCGGCCTTTCTCGTCGACCGTGAAACCATGGGTCAGCAGGCCACGATAAGGTGCATGACCGTCGATCGCACAACCGGTCAGCAGCGACGAGTGGAACCAGCCGCGGTGCTGGTCAGAGCCTTCCAAGTACAGATCAGCGCGTGGCCCCTGATCGTGGCCCATCGGGTGCGAGCCGCGCATCACGTGCCAGTGGGTGGTGCCGGAGTCGAACCAGACGTCCAGGGTATCGCTGATCTTTTCATACTGGGCGGCTTCGTCGCCCAGCAGTTCGGCCGCATCCAGGTTGAACCAGGCATCGATACCCTGCTGCTCTACGCGCTGGGCAACCTGCTCGATAAGCGCAACGGTGCGCGGATGCAGTTCGCCCGACTCGCGATGCAGGAAGAACGGAATCGGTACGCCCCAGTTACGCTGACGGGAGATACACCAGTCCGGGCGACCGGCGATCATGTTGTGCAGGCGCTGCTTGCCCCAAGCGGGGACAAAGTCAGTCTCTTCAATGGCCTTGAGCGAGCGCTTGCGCAAAGTCTCGCCACCGGCGACTGGCACGTCCATGCCGACAAACCACTGGGCGGTAGCGCGGTAGATCAGCGGCGTCTTGTGGCGCCAGCAATGCATGTAACTGTGCTGAATGCTCTGATGCTTGAGCAGCGCGCCCACCTCCTCCAGCTTGGCAACGATGGCCGGGTTGGCCTTCCAGATAAACTGGCCGCCGAAGAACGGCAGGTCCTGAACGTAGACACCGTTGCTCTGCACCGGGCTGAGAATGTCATCGTTGTGCATGCCGTACTGCTTGCAGGTACGGAAGTCCTCTTCACCATAGGCCGGAGCGGAGTGAACGATACCGGTGCCGGCATCAAGCTCGACATAGTCAGCCAGGTAAACCGGCGACAGACGGTCATACAGCGGGTGACGGAAGTTGATCAACTCCAGCGTCGCACCGGTGGTAGTGGCGATCACCTCGCCTTCCAGGCCATAACGCGCCAGACAGTCGGCAACCAGATCCTCGGCCAGCACCAGCAGGCGCTCACCGGTATCAACCAGCGCGTAATTGAATTCCGGATGGGCATTCAGCGCCTGGTTGGCGGGAATGGTCCAGGGAGTTGTGGTCCAGATAACCATGGCTGCCGGCTTGGGCAGCGTATCCAGACCGAAGGCTGCCGCCAGCTTGTCGGCATCCTCGACCGGGAAGGCAACATCAATGGCGTCGGACTTCTTGTCCTGATACTCGACCTCGGCCTCGGCCAGCGCCGAGCCACAGTCAAAGCACCAGTTGACCGGTTTGAGGCCCTTGAACACCACGCCCTGTTCGACCATACGGCCCAGCGCGCGAATCTCGCCCGCCTCGTTGGCATAGTTCATGGTCAGATAGGGATTGTCCCAGTCACCCAGCACGCCCAAGCGAATGAAGTCGGCCTTCTGCAGCGCAACCTGCTCGCCCGCGTACTCGCGGCAGAGCGCGCGGACCTGATCGGCCGGCAGATGCTTGCCGTGGGTCGTTTCCACCTTGTGCTCAATCGGCAGACCGTGGCAGTCCCAACCCGGCACATAGGGGGCATCAAAACCCGACAGGGTCTTGGAGCGGACGATCATGTCCTTGATGATCTTGTTGAGCGCATGACCGATATGAATAACGCCGTTGGCGTACGGGGGGCCATCGTGCAGGACAAACTGCGGCCGCCCCTGGCTGACTTCCCGAATCCGCTGGTACAGGCCGTCCAGACGCTTGAGCGTCTGCGGTTCGCGGTTCGGCAGCCCGGCCTTCATCGGGAAATCCGTGGCGGGCAGATTCAATGTCGCTTTGTAGTCGGTCATTTTCTATCAGGCTCTCGAAAAATTTACAGACCCCACTGGGCCCTGGCGGCAGCAAAATCGGCCTTGATCGCCGCCTGCAATGCGTCCAGCGAGTCGAAACGCTTTTCGTCCCGCAACTTCTGGTGAAAAACGACGGTCAGCCGGCGACCATACAGATCGCCGGAAAAATCAAACAGATGCACCTCCAGGTGCGCCTTGCCATCCCCACTGACCGAGGGGCGCTTGCCGATATTGGCCACGCCCTTGCGCACCACGCCGTCCAGCTCAACGCTGACGCGGTACACGCCATGCAGCGGCGGATTCACCCGCTTGAGCTGAATATTGGCGGTCGGCGCACCGATGGTGCGTCCCAGCTGTTGCCCATAAACCACCCGCCCGGTGATGCTGAACGGGCGACCAAGCAACAGCGAGGCAAGAATAAAATCGCCGTCGGCCAGCACCTGGCGCAGGCGGCTGCTACTGATCCGCTCGCCGCTCTCTGCAACCGTGTTGGCCGCCTCGACCGTAAAGCCATGAGCGCGACCACTTTGTTGCAAGAAGGCAAAATCGCCGGAACGATCACAGCCAAAGCGGAAGTCGTCACCCACCTCGAGGTGACGCACACCCAGGCCATCAATCAACACCTGCTGCACAAACTGCTCGGCGCTGAGCTCGCGCAGCCTGCGATTGAACGCCAGGCACAATACCCGGTCCACCCCGTTCTGTTGCAGCAGCGTCAGCTTCTCGCGCAAGCGGGTCAGCCTGGGCGGCGCAGCATCGGGTGCGAAGAACTCGCGGGGTTGCGGTTCAAAGATCACCACGCAGCCGGGCAGACCTAGACGTTCTGAATGCGCTCGCAGGCGCGAAAGAATAGCCTGATGTCCAACATGTACACCATCAAAGTTGCCGATAGTGGCGACGCAGCCCCGGTGCCGGGGCCGCAGGTTATGTAAACCGCGGACCAGTTCCATAATGCTCGTCAGTGGTGGGTAAATCGAAACGCCGCAGTATACAGGCTTGCGGGGTTGCTCGTCATGCCGTTCAACCCCGTGCGCCGCGCAGATCGCGCAGACGCAACCCCAGCGCAAACAGTACGCCAAGGTAGACCACCATCCCCCCGACCACCAGCAATGCCATCTCCCAGGCCTTGCGCTGCCAGCCCCAAGCCAGCCAATCTGCTGTTGCTGGCACCAGCCACAACAGCAGCGCAGCCATCGCGACAGTCGCGGCAAGCAGGCGCAACGCAAATCGCGGCCACCCTGGCTGCGCATGATAGACACCGTCACGGCGCAACCCCCACCACAGCAACCCGGCATTGAGCAGGGCTGACAGCGAGGTAGCCAAGGCCAGCCCCACGTGCTGCAGCGGCCAGATCAGCAGCAGGTTGAGCCCCATATTGGAGACCATGCAGATAATGGCGATACGCACCGGTGTTTTGGTGTCCTGGCGGGCAAAGTAGCCGGGGGCCAGCACCTTGATCAGCATGAAGGTCATCACACCAACGGAGTAAGCTCGCAGTGCAGCGGCTGACTGGCTGACGTCATCGCCGGTCATCGCGCCATAGTGAAACAGCGTGGCAATCAGCGGCTCGGCCAGCAACAGCAGCGCCAGCGCAGCCGGCACGCCCACCAGCAGCACCATGCGCACCGCCCAGTCCAGTGTGCGACCGAATGCCTTGAGGTCCTCACCGGCATGCTGGCGCGACAGCGCCGGCAGAATGACCGTACCGATGGCAATACCGAATGCACCCAGCGGCAGCTCCGACAGCCGATCGGCGTAATACAGCCAGGAAATGCTGCCGGTCTGCAGAAAGGACGCCAGCACAGTATCGAGCAACAGGTTGATCTGGCTGACCGACACGCCGAACAGCGCCGGCACCATCAGCGTCATGATGCGCTTTACGCCAGGATCACGGCGATTGGGCCGCGGCACCGGCAGCAACTTGATCTGCGCCAGAAACGGCAACTGAAACAGCAGCTGGGCAACACCCGCGATAAACACGCCCCAGGCCAGCGCCATAATCGGTTGTGCGAAATAGGGTGTCAGGAACAGGGTCGCACCGATCATGCAGACGTTCAGCAGCACCGGCGTGAAGGCTGGCACTGCAAAACGGCCATAGCTGTTGAGGATCGACCCGCACAGTGCTGTCAACGAAATCAGAAACAGATAGGGAAAGGTGATGCGCAGCATGTCGGTCGCCAGCGCCAGCTTGGCGTCATCCCCATGAAAGCCCGGAGCAAACAGGGTGATGATGACGGGCGCGCCGGCGACGCCAAGCGCGGTGATCCCGGCCAGCGTCAGCCCAAGCGTACCGGTCACTCGATCAACCAGCTGCCTGACCTCCGCCAGCGTGCACTTGGTGCGATACTCCGACAACACCGGCACAAAGGCCTGGGCAAAGGCACCTTCGGCAAACAATCGACGCAGAAAGTTGGGAATCTTGAAGGCGATGAAGAAGGCATCTGCTTCAGACTGCGAGCCGAAATAGGCAGCGACAACAATATCTCGCACCATGCCCAGCACCCGCGACAACAGCGTCATGACACTGACAACCAAGCCGGATCTAAGCAGACTTGGGGCCTTTGGTGCAGCAGGTTCAGGGACAGCAGGTTGAGACATGTAATATCGCACCAAAATAAAAGCGCCATGATAGCGGCGAGCACTTGCCCTTGTCAGGCTGCACGTGTGTAAAATGCCGCCACTTCGGCCACTGTGACCACCGGTCAACAGAGCCGTTCAAGCAAGCTCACACATGCTTGACAATCCGCAAGACCGGCGGCATAGTACGCGGCCTTGTTTGTACCTAATTCATCCAGATTTTCTGAGGAGCAAGACGGTGGCCAACTCACCTCAAGCCAAGAAACGCGCCAAGCAGGCCGAGAAGCGCCGCAACCACAATGCAAGCCTGCGCTCCATGGTCCGTACCTACATCAAAAACGTAGTCAAGGCGATCGACGCCAAGGACCTCGACAAAGCCAAGGCAGCCTACACCGCTGCTGTTCCGGTCATTGACCGTATGGCTGACAAAGGCATCATCAACAAGAACAAGGCTGCTCGCCACAAGAGCCGCCTGAACGCGCACATCAAGGCAATGGCTGAAGCCGCCTGATTCGCTGTTCTTGCTGAATAAAAAAACCGGCCTTGGCCGGTTTTTTTTGTGCCTGCAGAAAATATGCAATATTGCGGACGCAACATGTCGCGTCCCTACAAGTGACCAACAAACACCCCCGCCACCACGGTCATCCTCGCGCAGGCGAGGATCCATACGTACTCCAACGCATCACTGGATTCCCGCCTGCGCGGAAATGACGGGGTGGCGGGTACTAGCCGGACACATGGGTTACGCATCAAGCCGCGCCATATCAAACACCAACACGACCTGACCCTTGCGGGGCCACGGCATGCCGTGGCCGCACAGATCACACCAGAACGAGATTATCCTTGTGCACCATCTCCGGGTCGTCGATATAGCCGAGAATACCAGCAATCTCATCAGTCGATTTACCAGCAATGCGTGACGCATCCTGCGCCGCGTAGTTGGCAAGCCCGCGCGCAACCTCTCGCCCGTCAGGCCCCACGCAGACCACCATCTCGCCACGCCGAAAACCACCCTCAACGGCGGTCACACCGACAGGCAACAAACTGGTTCTACCCGAACGTAAAGCCCGAACCGCACCCGCGTCCAGCAGCAAGCGGCCACGCGTCTGCAGATGCCCCGCCAACCACTGCTTGCGCGCCACCAGCATACCCTTTTCCGACAACAGCAACGTACCCAGCGACTCACCAGCATGCAGGCGGTCAATCACCCGATCCAGACGACCACCCACAATAACGGTTGCAGCGCCGGAACGGGCCGCCAGGCGTGCCGCTCGCAGCTTGGTTGCCATACCACCCCGACCGAGCGCCCCAGAGCTGCCACCCGCCATCGCATCCAGCGCCGGGTCGTCAGCCATCGCCGACGAAACCAGCTCGGCGCCCGGATTGCTGCGCGGATCAGCAGTAAACAAGCCATCACGATCCGTCAGAATAACCAGCAGATCAGCCTCGACCAGATTGGTTACCAGCGCACCCAGCGTGTCGTTATCACCAAAGCGGATCTCATCCGTGATCACCGTATCGTTTTCATTGATAACCGGAATAACACCCAGGTCCAGCAGCGCGCGCAAGGTGCTGCGTGCATTGAGGTAACGCTTGCGATCAGAGAGGTCGTCATGGGTAAGCAGAATCTGGGCAGTAGACAAACCATGACGCTGGAAGCTCGATTCCCACGCCTGCACCAGCCCCATCTGACCAATGGCTGCCGCTGCCTGCAGATCATGCGTCGTCTTTGGCCGCTCGCGCCAACCCAGCCGACTCATACCCGCCGCGACCGCACCGGACGACACCAGCACCACCTGAGCACCAGAAGCACGCAATGCCGCCAACTGCTCTACCCATACCGCCATCGCCGCCTGATCGAGACCACGTCCGTCGCCAGTCAGCAGCGCACTGCCAATCTTGACCACCCAGCGACGGGCCCCGGTTACCTTTTCACGCATGCTGATCCCATCAACAAAATGCTAAAGACAAACCGCGGCGGCAGCGGCGGCCACCGCGGAGTTCATCACCTGCCAACGCAGAGCAATCAGTGGACGTAGAAGATCTCCGGACCGTCCTCATCATCCTCGTCGTCGTCATCATCCAGATCATCCGCCGAAATACCCTGCTTGCGCAGCGCACGACGGTCATCCAGCGCCTGAATATGCGCGCGCGCCTCGTCCTCGATACGCTGATCCAGCTCGGCCATCTCTTCGGCGTACTCTTCATCCTCAACCAGGCGATGCTCACGCTCATCCAGCCAGTTCATCACATCCTTGGCAAGCTCCGCGGTACCCATGCGCTCAGAGGCGGAAATGACATACACCGGACCTTCCCACTCCAGACGCTCGACCACATCATCCAGAATCGCTTGCTGCTCATCCTCCAGCAGCTGGTCGCACTTGTTCAACACCAGCCAGCGCTCACGCAGCGTCAGCGAAGGACTGAACTTGCCCAGCTCATGGATGATGGTTTCAACCGCTTCCACCGGATCGGACTGATCCAGCGGCGCCATGTCAACCAGGTGCAGCAACAGGCGGGTGCGCGACAGGTGCTTGAGGAAGCGCGTACCAAGACCAGCACCGTCAGCAGCACCGGCAATAACGCCCGGGATATCCGCAATCACAAAGCTGCGTAACTGCCCGACATCAACTACTCCCAGGTTCGGCACCATGGTAGTGAACGGATAATCAGCCACCTTCGGCTTGGCCGCAGAGACTGAGCGGATAAAGGTACTCTTACCCGCATTCGGCAAGCCCAGCAGCCCCACATCGGCGAGCACCTTCAGCTCCAGTTTCAGGTCACGCAGCTCGCCCAGCGAACCCTGCGTGGTCTGGCGCGGCGCCCGGTTCACACTGGACTTGAAACGGGTGTTGCCCAGACCGTGAAAACCACCCTGGGCCACCAGCAGACGCTGACCAGCCTCGGTCAGATCGCCAATGATCTCTTGGGTGCCGGCATCGATGATCGTAGTGCCGACCGGCACCGGAAGCACCATATCCTCACCCTTGGCACCAGTACAGTCACTGCCACGACCATTCTCGCCACGCTGCGCATTGAAGCGACGCGTATAGCGGTAGTCAACCAGCGTGTTCAGATTGGGATCAGCCTCAAGATAGATGGAGCCGCCGTCACCGCCGTCACCACCATCCGGACCACCCTTGGGAATGAACTTCTCGCGACGGAAGCTCATACAGCCATTACCACCATCACCGGCCTTGACCGTAATGGCTACCTCATCAACAAATTTCATTTATCTCCCCTTCCCAGGCGGGACGGGCTATTGGAAAAGATACGCTACAAACAAAAAAGCCCCGTCGCAAGACAGGGCTTTTCAGAAGCTGGGGCTTATCAGGCAGTTACGACACTAACGTAACGACGACCGAATTTACCTTTGACTTCAAACTTGACCACACCTTCAACCTTGGCGAACAGAGTGTGATCCTTGCCCATGCCAACGTTCTTGCCGGGATGGAACTCGGTGCCGCGCTGGCGAACGATGATGTTGCCCGGAACGATGGCCTGACCACCGTACATTTTCACACCAAGTCGTTTGGATTCTGAATCGCGGCCGTTACGTGTGGAACCGCCTGCTTTTTTGTGTGCCATGAGTCTTTACTCTCCTGAATCAGCTTAGGCAGAGATGCCGGTGATCTTGATTTCGGTGTACCACTGACGGTGGCCCTGACGTTTCATGTGGTGCTTGCGGCGACGGAACTTGATGATGCGAACTTTATCACCACGACCGTGCGCGCTGACTTCTGCAGTCACCTTGGCACCTTCAACCACCGGAGCACCGATCTTGACGTCGTCGCCGTCTGCAACCAGCAGCACCTTGTCAAACTCAATGCTGGCGCCGGTTTCAACGTCCAGTTTCTCTACTTTCAGGAACTCGCCTTCAGCGACCTTGTATTGCTTGCCGCCGGTAACAATGACTGCGTACATGTTGCTTTCTCCGTAATCCTGCTCACCCAGCGCTTTAGAGGAATGGTTATTGGCTGGCATGGCTGCAAGTGACTTCGCCTATCGAAATCGACCTTGCCATTGTCAAAACAGGGATGCCTTATCTCAGGGCGCGGATTTTACTCAACCGCCCGACAATAAGCAAGCACCGCAATGTGCGTCAAACCCGCGTTCCTTGACAGTCCGAGGCCCGCAACCTAGCATGCCGCGGAACCTTTTCTGGAATTCTGCAATCAATGAGCACGTTGCCTTTCTACGAGCCGGTCGCCGGAGACTTTGCTGCGGTCAACCAGCTGATCCTGGACCAACTGCACTCCCGGGTACCCCTCGTGGAAAAGATCGGCCATTACATCATCAGCGCCGGCGGCAAACGCCTGCGCCCGCTGGTGGTGCTGCTCAGCGCCAGAGCCTGCAATGCCGATAGCCCGGACCAGCACAAGCTGGCTGCCATCATTGAATTCCTGCACACTGCTACCCTGCTGCATGACGACGTGGTGGACACCTCCGACATGCGCCGCGGACGCTCTACCGCCAACGCCCTCTGGGGCAATGCGCCGAGCGTACTGGTAGGCGACTTCCTCTATTCCCGCGCCTTCGAGATGATGGTTGCCCTCGGCGAACTGGACGTCATGCGCATCCTTGCCAACGCCACCAACGTGATTGCCGAAGGCGAGGTGCTGCAGCTGTCCAAGGTGCGCGACGCCAATACCGACGAAGCCACCTACATGGAAGTTATTCGCAGCAAAACCGCCATGCTATTCGAAGCCGCGTGCCACAGCGCCGCCATTCTCAGCAAGGCCAGCAGCGAACAGACCGAAGCACTACGCCAGTATGGAGACGCCCTTGGTATCGCATTCCAACTGATGGACGACCTACTGGACTACAGCGGCGACGCTGCCGAGATGGGCAAAAACGTTGGCGACGATCTGGCTGAAGGCAAACCCACGCTGCCCTTGATCTACACCATGCGCAATGGCACCGCCGAACAGGACGCACTGGTACGAAGCGCCATCCAAAAGGGCGGCACGGACGATATCGCGCCTATCCGCGCGGCCGTCACCGACAGCGGCGCGCTGGATTACACTGCGCGCCTGGCAAACGAGCACGCCGACCGTGCCGTCGCACTGCTGGCAGCCCTGCCGCCGTCGGCTTATCGCGAGTCACTGGAGCAGCTGGCGCGCTTTGCAGTAAAACGCAGCTTCTAAGCGATTGCAGGCCCTCGCCGTGCAGAGGGCGCCACACCTGAAACCCTGCGGGTTGGCCCGGTCGCGCCGTGCCGTGACCCTACACAAGGATCGGAGCCAAGCGCACACCCGTAGGGGCACGGCATGCCGTGCCCGGGGTCAAGATTGCACGACACAACACCCGCCGATGGATACCCCTCAGGCCGCACGGTGACGGCATGCCGTGACCCTACGCAGGGACCGGGGTTAGGCGCACGCCCGGCGACGGGTTGGACGCGGAACCGCGTCCAGACCTATCAAAGAACCTTGATCAGCTCGATATCGAAAACCAGGGCACTGTGCGGCGGAATGCTGTTACCCGCGCCACGAGCCCCGTAGGCCAGCTCGGACGGGATGTACAGACGCCACTTGGCGCCTTCCTGCATCAGTTGCAGCGCTTCAGTCCAGCCAGCAATAACGCCACCCACCGGGAACTCGGCCGGCTGGCCGCGCTTGTAGGAGCTGTCGAAAACCTCACCAGAGATCAGAGTGCCTTCGTAGTGCGTACGAACGGTGGAACCCGCTTCCGGCGTTGCGCCTGTACCAGCCGTAACGACTTCGTACTGCAGACCCGACTCCAGGGTGATGACGCCCTCGCGCTTGGCATTCTCAGCCAGAAAATCAACGCCGGCCTGTGCGGCCTCTGCAGCCGCCGCTTCGGCAGCCGCCTGCATCTTGCCCTGCAGCACCTGGAACGCAGCCTGCAGCTCCGCTTCAGGCACCTGGCTAGCCTGCTGCTGGAAAGCATCTTTCAGGCCTGCAGCCACCAGCTCCAGCGCCAGGTCAGGGATGTTGCTGGCCAGCAGCTGCTCGCCCATCTGACGGCCAATGCCGTAGCTGACGCGCTTCTCGTCGGTATCGATAATGTTGCTCATGGCGAGCCTCCGGATGAAAAATTGGCCGACAAGCCTGACACACTGTCGGCAAAAATTCACCCAGTGCTGCGAATCCGCTACAATGCGTCGCTTTCTGCCCCCCCTGCCCGGAAAGCCGCCCACATGCTGGAAAAACTGTTCAAACTGCGCGAACACGGTAGCAACGTACGCACCGAAGTACTTGCCGGCGTCACTACCTTCCTGACCATGGCTTACATCATCTTCGTCAATCCGATGATGATGGCCGACGCCGGCATTGACCCCGGTGCTGCCTTTGTGGCGACCTGCCTGGCTGCAGCCATCGGCTCCCTGGTCATGGGGCTCTGGGCCAACTACCCGATTGCGCTGGCCCCCGGCATGGGCCTGAATGCGTTTTTCAGCTACACGGTGGTCGGATCCATGGGGTACACCTGGCAGGTCGCGCTTGGCGCGGTATTCCTGTCCGGTTTCCTGTTCTTCCTGCTCAGCCTGTTCCGGATTCGCGAATGGATCATCGACAGCATCCCCCTGCCACTCCGCTCCGCAATCGCGGCCGGCATCGGATTGTTCCTTGCACTGATCGCACTGAAAAGTGCTGGTTTGGTGGTCGATCACCCCGTCACTCTCGTGACCATGGGCAACCTGAGCAAGCCTGAACCACTGCTCGCGGCCGCCGGCTTCGCGATTATCGTTGCCCTCTCCTACCGCAAGATCACCGGTGCCGTCATGATCGGCATTCTACTGGTTACCGCCGCCAGCTTCGCGCTCGGCCTCAGCCACCTCGACGGCCTGATTTCAAGCCCGCCCAGCCTGCAGCCCACATTCCTGGAGCTGGATATCAAGGGAGCCCTTGAAGTTGGCCTGCTGAGTGTCGTCTTCGCATTCCTATTCGTAGATCTGTTCGACACGTCTGGCACCCTGATCGGCGTCGCCCAAAAAGCCAATCTGGTCGAAGCAGACGGCAAGATGCCACGCCTCGGTCGCGCTCTGATGGCGGATAGCACCGCCACCATGGCTGGCGCAGCGCTTGGCACCTCCACCACCACCAGCTACATCGAATCTACTGCCGGTATCAGCGCTGGCGGCCGCACCGGCCTGACCGCATGCGTAGTCGCACTGCTGTTTCTGCTCAGCATGTTCTTCTCGCCGCTGGCCACCGCCGTGCCCGGCTACGCGACCGCACCTGCATTGCTGTTCGTCGCCGTACTCATGACCCACGGCCTGGTACAGATCAACTGGGACGACCTGACCGAAGCAGCACCCGTGGTCGTTACCGCACTGGCGATGCCGCTGACTTTCTCGATTGCCAATGGCATCGCCCTCGGCTTTATCAGTTGGACTGTGATCAAACTGCTGGCGGGGCGCTGGCGTGAGCTCAATCCCAGCTTATACATTCTGGCCGGGCTGTTCGTTATCAAACTGGCGCTGTTCAGCTGATGAGTACCGCATTCCATCCCGCACAATACGATACGCAGCTGAACGAAAAGCGTGAGCGCCTGCAAGCATTGCTCGCGCCGTTTGATGCTCCGCCCCCCGAGCTGTTCGAGTCGGCCCGCGAGCACTTTCGCCTGCGTGCTGAGTTTCGCCTCTGGTACGAAGCTGGCACCCCCTACTACGCCATGTTCGAACAGGGCGACAAGCGCAGCCCGATCCTGATCGAACAGCTGCCAATTGCCAGCCGTCAGATCAACGCATTAATGATGCCACTGCTGGAGGCCTGCAAGGCCGATCCGATCCTGGGTCGCAAGCTGTTTCAGGTCGAGTTTCTGACCACGCTGTCCGGCCAGGCACTGATCACCCTGTGCTACCACCGCCCGCTCGATGACAGCTGGGACGCACCGGCCAAGGCGCTGGCCGAGCAACTGGGTGTTCAGCTAATTGGCCGCAGCCGCGGCCAGAAGCGCGTGCTGCAGACGGATCATGTGGTGGAAACCCTCCAAGTTGCGGGCCGCCAGTGGCACTACCAGCAAATCGAAGGCGGCTTCACCCAGCCGAACGGCGAAGTAAATCAGCATATGCTGGGCTGGGCCCTGGATGCTGCTGGTGAAAATAATGACGACCTGCTGGAGTTGTACTGCGGTAACGGCAACTTCACCCTGCCGCTGTCCACCCGCTTCCGCCGCGTCCTTGCCACCGAGCTGGCGAAAAGCTCAGTGCGGGCGGCGCAGGAAAACCTGCGGATCAATGGCGTGGAAAACGTAACGCTGGTTCGACTCGCCAGCGAAGAGGTCACCCAGGCACTGACCGGCGTACGCCTCTTCCGACGCCTGCAAGGCATCGACCTGACTGGCTTCGAGTTCGGCACCGTGTTTGTTGACCCGCCACGTGCAGGTCTGGACCCAGCCACGCTGGAGCTGGTCAAAGGCTACCGCCGCATTCTGTACATTTCCTGCAACCCGGAAACGCTGGCAGAAAACCTGCAGGAACTTACAAAAACGCACCGCGTAGTGCGGTGCGCCCTGTTCGATCAATTCCCCTATACCCATCACATGGAGTCAGGGGTCCTGCTGGAGCGCCGCTAGGCGCGCCAGCAGCGCCACCAGCCGCCTACTCCCAGGATGCGGTCCCATCGCTAGCCCAAGTTAGGGTATCCGAACCAGCCATTCGCCCTCTCGGCGTCGCAACTATCCGATAAGTAAGTCCAGTCGCAGCAACATTCAGCTGCACGCCGTAGTTAACATTGGCGTTCAACTCCGGCGCAAGCGCCGCAACCGTGGCTCCTGTGTAGGTGAAGTTCTTCGTCCGGTATCCTTCAAGAGCGGTTGCCAGCTCCATAATCTGCCCTTGCGCCTCGCGCTGCAGCCCACGCTCAACGTACGAGGTGTACGCGGGATAGGCGATCGCTGCCAGCAGACCAATAATGGCCACCACTATCATCACTTCGATCAGGGTAAACCCCTTCGATCTACTGACCATCAGTTTCACCTTGGCTTTCTCCCTCACCTTCAGAATCTGAGCTCACCTGCGTCTGCCGAATTACATTTGCCTCGTCCGGAGGCAGCTGCATCCAACGGCGCTTACGCAAACGGGGGTCTCCCAATGAGCCCTCCCCAACGACCTCGGTACCCACGATCGTAATGACTCGGCCTTCGTCGTCGACCAGCAACGTCGGCGTTGGTGCCGGAGTTGACTGCTCAAGCGCCTGACTGCGACTGGCAGGTGCTGGCAAATCATCCGACAACGCAGCCGGAAGTGCCGTTACCAGGTTAACCGTATGCAGGTAGGCGCGACCATAACGGACTGCGCACGGATTGTCATACTCCTGATCCACCGTTGGCGCATAGGTCGTAAACAAAATCCGACCGTTGAAGATTACCGGCGAAGCCAGCGCCTTCTCCCCCGTCTCACCAAATGTGTAGTACCAGCCGCGACTGGTTGAAAGCGGCTGACCACCGGAAGTGACATTAGTCATATTGACAGTGGTAGCCAGCGTTTGCGAGCCGGACCCACGAAGCGCCGTGCGATCTCGAATAACAAACACCCCATCAGTGACAGTTTCATCCAATGGGTGCGCCCGATACCCGGAGCCTATGACCACATACAGTTCATTGCCTGTACTGGCTTTGACCAGGCCAACCGCCGGTGCCTCATAGAAGCGACGACGCGCACTACCACTGCCCCCCAGGTTAGCTATGCGATCAACCACGTGCTCACCATTATCCTTGATGGTGATACGGAACACCTGGCCGGCTAGATCGCCGAAGTACATGTGGTCCGCCACACCGTCAAAGTCGATGTCAACAACAGCAATACTGCTGGGCACGGCCCACTTCATATTGGCAACGTTTTCCGTAGCCTCATTGCGCCCACCTGCCGACCAAAGCACCTCACCGGTTTCCGCATTCAGGAAGTAGACCATATTGCCCATCTGGTCAGCCGCCGACAGGGAGGCAGAATCGTCATGGTCGGTCGGACTATACCCTCCCCCAACAACCAGGATCGGCACCTTGCTGCCAGAGCCGTCAGGTACGCTGGTCAGGGTAGGCGTTGACCATGTCTGGCCCAAGCCGGACATGCCAGTGGAGCCATTGTTCACCTGCCACAACATCGAAGGAGCTGTCGGATCCGTAACGTTCAGCGCGTAATAACTACGCCCCCCGCGACGCATACCGCCATAGAGGTAAACGGCTTCAGGCGCGGACAGCGAATTGTTGCCCCCTTTACGCCAGGCGACCCAGCTGCCGTCCAGTCCATAGGTCTGGCGGGTATTGTCTACCCTCAAAGCAGGCCGGCTGGTGGTATAGAGATTCGCCTTCTGCAGAATTTCGTTAGGCATGAAGGCGAAAGCTTCCGAACCATCTTCGGTCTTGATTGCGTGTAGCATGCCGCCATTGGTGGAAACGAAAACATAGTTGTTTTCGGCATCCTCACCGTAGTTGACCATGACAGGCACGCTGTGCAGCGGATCCCCCCACATACTCTCGAGCTCGTTCAGCAGCGCAGTGCGTTGGGCTGAGGTAGCAGAGCCCCCGAGGCCAAGTTGAGCATTGCTGGGCACGCTGGAACTTGCCCAATTGAGCTTCTGCAGCGCGCCACCAGCCGCAGTGGTGTAAAACAGATTACGGGTACCCACCTGCTCACGGGCACCGCCCTTGGTAACATCCGGGCCGTCGATCATTGAGCTCCACATGCTCTGGGAGCCGGTACGAAAATACCCGGTTGCCGGATCAACCGCGTAGCCGTTCTGACCATGGATTTCGCCGTCCACCACTTGATAGCGTTTAAGATTGCCATTCCAGTAGCTGCTTTCGAACGGCTGGAACACGGAATAGTACAGCTGATCCAGATGCTGGAAGCGGTTCATGGCGTTCACAGCCACGCCCGGCGCCGAGATGGAGCGCGCGTCTTCGTCGATCAGGTCCAGAGTTTCCTGGAAGGCTTCTAGCAGGGTTTCTGCGCTGTCAGAGTCGTAGGTCTCACCGCCGCCGGCAGCTGACACGGTTTTCATATTGGCCAGCGTACTGTCCCCCATATACAAACCAATATTATGGGTCTTGATGGGCGTATTCAGGCTGTTGCCGTTTGAGTTCAGCTCAGATGCAATTCGCACCTGACACTCATAAGAGTTCCTGCCACAATGGACGAGTCCAACATCCTCAGGGTCATCGCCAGAGGGGCTACCGTCGGTAAACAGAATAATGTGGTTCGACTCGCACTGATTAGCAGTGTTAACGGGTGATACAAAGTTACTACCGTTAACCACGGCTCGCTCCTCGTCGCAGCCACCCTCAACCGTTTCACATACCTGCACCGTGGTTTGGACGGTTAGCTCATAAATGGTACTCCGCTGCTGATAATCCGCTTCGTAATAACGCCAAGACCACCAATAACGCTCTCGATAACAGTTTGGTAAATCAGTATCGCACCAGTCGACTCTACGATAGCTGGTCAGTCGACAGGTCGACTCATTGAGGTTACAGGAAGGCACCGTATTCCAAACATAACTGGCGTTGCAGGCCGGATCGGAGGTGTCACAAGAGTCAACCTGAACGATATCTGTTTGGACAACGTCTCTACAGACCTCCTCATCTGGCGCATTACTTACACACACCTTGCCAGAGTTGGAGTAGGAAACGCCTGTCCTGTTTCTGCGACCCAGCATGTAGTCTGCCATATCGTCAAAAGCAAGCGCTGTGGGCGTACTGCCTGATGGCTGCGCGTTACGACTGGGATAAGCGCTATTCTGGCCGCCGTTAATCGAATTCAGCGCATTTAGGAAGTAAGGTCTGGTCAAATCGTTAACCGGCATTACCGGCAATAGGATTTGCCCACCGGAACTACCACGCAAACGACCGAAGCCAATTTCCACGGTGTTTGGCGCGTCAGCGATAATCTGCTTCATCGCTTCGTGCAACAGCGTGATACGTCGATTTTCTATATCAGTACACCAGCTGCTTCCCGAACCAGCGCGGCAATTACGCATCGAGCCAGACGTGTCCAGCATAATCAGCACGTTGGCTTTCGGCGTATTCTGTTCATTCGCCGCATTTGCTCGGGCGAAATAAATCTCAGTGTCGTCCGCATTAGCGAATACCGGGATTACCAGACCAAGGCAACAGGCCAGCAATCGGGTGCGCAATACTGTTTTCAGATTGATCATGTGCACGCTCTCCCTAATTGATCTCAGCGCCGGGCTTGATGCCACGCTTGAGCGTTTCCTGCAGGTGATGGTTCTCAATGCTGTAGTTCGGCATTTCGCTTTCACCAAGAATATTGATCCGGTAATCCACAAATACGCCAGCGCCACCACTGGAGCTGACCTGGGATCCGCTGATTGGGCTGAAGCCATCCAAATAGCTGAGGGATTCAGCCTGCAATAGCCCCCTTACATCCATGAAGTTAGTACTGCCACAGGCACCGTCAACGGCACCATTCTCCGTTATACAAAACTGAGAAGCCTGACCGTCCACCGCTGCATATAACTGCTCATTGCTCAGCCCAGACAGCTCTTCGTAGGTGCTCACAATCGCGGTCTCTGCTGCTTCAAACGTCATCACATCGGACTGTACGCCGGTGGCGACCTTCGCAGAAAACACACTCGCACGCATCGCTGACAAACCCAGAACCGAGACCATCAACAACACGACCAGAGCAACGACCAGAGCGATCCCCTGCTGTGCAGGCGCTTGCATCATTGAACGCTTCATCAAACACCATCCCAGTCGAAGTTACGGATCATTACAGTGGATCTGAACACCTTGCGCAGGCGTCGATCAGCTGCGACGTTAACCAACTGATCCCCAAGATAATAAGCAGTCGCAACAGCGGGGGTTTGCACCTCACCCTCACTCCGCAGCAGGATATCGAAACGTATAGTCACAACCGGACTGGCGCCCTGTGCTCCAGCGTTGACATAACGGGTAACCCCCGCCTGACCATTGAGCTCGGTGTCAATACCATACTGCACCTGAAAGCTTTCCACCCCCTCCATCAGCTCGGCGACCCCACCGCTTAGATTGCCTGAACACGACAGAACGCCCTGATTGTCGACGAAATAGCGATTGATGATTTCCTGTTCAGTCCCGTTACCACCACCCTGGCAGTCCCTCAGGCCAAAATAGTTGATCACCAACTGATCATTGCCACCGTTGACACCATCCTGAGCAAACGCGGTCTGTGTTGTATCAAACACAACAGGGTCGATGGTTCCGTCAGTAGCCGTACCACGACCAGCCTGACGAATATCGGCCATCATATAGCGCAACAGCATCTGACCATCCTGCTCCAACGTAGCGGAGGTACGCTGCAACGAGAAAGTCTGGTTATTGACCAGTAGCAACTGCAAGGCCACACCGCTGGCCAAGAGCCCCAGTACCAGTGCCACCATCAGCTCTATCAGGCCAAATCCTCGCTCTCTATCCATCATCGCTGAATCTCCATAACCAGGCACTGGCTGTCGTCTGCCGTGTTTATGCCATCCTCACTCAAGCACAAGGCAGGGGCCTGCTCGTCCCAGCTGACCACAACACAGCCCAAAGACCCGAAGTCACAGTCAGTGGCCATCACTCTACCGCCAAGCAAACTGGTAGAAGCGGCCCAAACCAGCTGTTTGATATCCCAGTCAGCCATTTCCTCGGCAGTGCACACAGCATCGCGGCAGACCTTCCAGTCCTCAGGGCTGCCAGCCGAGCCATTTGCCGACGCCGGCCAGTTATCCGGATCAGCGTAGTAATCACTCATCGCCGGATTTGACTTAATCCGCTCAATTGCGTCCTGAGCGATCATGGCAGCATGGGCCCGGTCGGCGGCATCGCCAGAATTACGCAGAGCAGTCAACTGCAACCCCGCGTAGCCAAGAGCACCAATTGCAATAATCAACAACGCAATCAACACTTCCAACAACCCAACACCCGCCTGACGTCGCCGATCGGTCTGGAGCAAACTCATGGACAATCCCCTTTGTCAGACTGTGTAACCTTGCCCAGAAAGGACAATTGGAGGGTATAACCACGGACAGGGCTTGCCTCCGCTGAGCAAACGGAAAACTCCGCACCGCCACCGGTCACGCCACCTTGGGCCACGAAGGTCAGCCCACCGGGCGCGTCCTCGCGACTGACCGTAACGCCACCCTCAGGCGTATAGGTTTTGTCCTGCTCACTGGATGAAGCGGGGTAATCGATTGTCCAGCCGTCATCCCAGCCGCCGGCCGCGGGAACAACGGCAACATCCGTACGCATGCTGAGCGCTTGCATTCTTGCGGCTCCTAGTGCTGAAGCCAGGTCAGCAGTGGTCGACCTGAGCGAGCTGTTGGCCATCATGGTTCTCATGCTTGGCACGGCCAGACCGAGAATCACGCCCGCAACCACCAGCGCGATCATTAGCTCGATCAAAGTGAAACCCTTCACATATTTCATCCAAAGAACCCTCCTAGTACGACCTGCACTATAAAAAGACCCGAGGTCAACGTCGCCTGGGGCGCGATGACCGGTCAGATCAACAGGATGACAGGTATCAGGAGCAAGGATGGGCGCATCAAATCGACAACCCAATCGGCACGACGGCGGCATCAGCCTGATCGAATTGCTAGTGGCGATCACCCTACTGAGCTTGGCCGTTACGCTTGGCGTGCCATCCTTGGCCCGCACACTTGACCAGCAACGGCTCGATAACGCTGGAGACCGACTCACCAACAGTATTCGCCTGACGCGAGAGACAGCTATCACGCGCAATCAGGCAGTCGTCATGGCGCCGCTGGCCGGCAACTGGAATGGGGGATGGCGGGTTTTCGTCGACAACAACCAGAATGGGCAGCTGGATGCTGACGATATCTTGCTGCAGGAGGATCAAGCGACCAACATCACCACGATCAGCGCGACCGGGGAGCTGGCTCGCTATTTGCGCTACAACCCGCTGGGCGAGTCTGAACGTCTGGACGGCGGATTTCTTGCCGGAACCCTTCGACTGTGTCCGGTGCATCCCGAACATCCCGGCCGGCGACTGATCATCAACCGGGTGGGACGGTTACGCAGCGAGTCGGCAGTGCTGGCTGCCGACATCTGCAGTCAGAGGTAATGACTCAGGTACGGTACTCGGCGTTGATCCGCACATACTCATGGGACAGGTCGGTAGTCCAGAGCGTTTCAGAGCAGGCGCCGCGCCCCAGCTCAATGCGAATAGTGATTTCTTCCTGGGCCATCACCCGCGCGCCTTGCTCCTCAACATACTCAGGGGCTCGACCGCCTTGACGGGTAATGCAGACATCATCGAGGTAGACGTCAATTTTCTCGACATCCAGATTCGGCACCCCAGCATAGCCGACAGCGGCCAGAATACGCCCCCAATTCGGATCAGAAGCAAATAGCGCCGTCTTAATCAGCGGCGAGTGCGCCACGGCGTAGGCGACATCCAGACACTCGTTGCGGTTGCCGCCGCCGTTGACCTGAACAGTGACAAACTTGGTTGCGCCCTCACCATCACGAACGATGGCCTGGGCCAGCACCAGCAGCACTTCCTTGATCGCTGCGGCCAGCTCGGCGTAGCCCGCTGCCTCGGTGCTGTCGATCGGAGCGATGGCGGCCTTGCCGGTCGCAACCAGCATGCAGGAGTCGTTGGTGCTGGTATCGCCGTCGATGGTAATACGGTTGAACGACAGGTCTGCGGCTTCACGCAGCAGCGCCTGCAGCACCGGCTGGGCAACCGGCGCATCGGTGGCAACGTAACCCAGCATGGTGGCCATGTTCGGACGAATCATCCCGGCACCTTTGGAGGTACCGGTGATGGTCACGGTCTGACCGGCAATCTGAATCTGCCGGCTGCAGCCTTTTGGCTGGGTATCGGTTGTCATGATCCCTTCGGCGGCAACCGCCCAGTTATCTTCGGACAGGTTTTCAAGGGCTGCAGGCAGCACCGGAATAATCTTGTCAGCAGGCAACAACTCACCAATAACACCCGTGCTGAATGGCAAAATCTGTTCCGACTTGACTCCAACCAGCTCGGCTAGCGCCTCACAGGTCCGCTCGGCTGCCGCCATGCCTGGTTTGCCGGTCCCGGCGTTGGCGTTACCTGTATTAACCAGCAGATAACGCGGGGCGCTGCCCATGCGTTGGCGGCACAGGGTAACCGGTGCGGCGCAGAATGCGTTCTGCGTGAATACGCCCGCAATCGTCGAGCCTTCCGCCGCTTCCATGACCACGACATCCTTGCGACCGACTCGCTTGATCCCGGCAGAAGCAATACCAAGACGAAAACCGGGTACAGGGTGCAGCACAGGCAAAGGGCCAAGACCGACAGGCATGATCAACAACTCCAAGATTAAAAGGGAAAGGTAAGCCGCAAGGCGGATGGCCGCCCCCACAAGCTGTGGGCAATGGTAAGCTGGGCGGCGCAGCCGTCAAGCGCTGTTGCAAACTGTGCCGCTATTAATTGGTTTAAACACCGCGCGGCTCGATAACGCGCGGGTTTTGCTTGCCGCTTAAGGCTTGGAGCTTGCGGCTGCTTTCACCGGGCTCAGCTAATTTGTCCATGGCAATGTTTGTACTTCTTGCCAGACCCGCATGGGCAGGGGTCATTACGGCCGACCTTGGGGCCTTCACGGGTGACCGGTGCGGCGTTACCCGCCTGCTCCGGCTCAGCCGGCTCATCACCTGCAACATCAGCGACGGCATTCACTTCTTCGTGCTTGAATTGCAGGCGGCGTTGCAGCTCTTCGGCCTGGCGACGCAGCCGCGCCTCTTCCTCGGCCGGGTCTTCGCGACGCACCTGGACGTGACTGAGGACGCGAATAGTGTCACGTTTGAGGGTTTCCAGCATTTCCTGGAACAGGTTGAAGGCTTCGCGTTTGTATTCCTGCTTGGGGTTCTTCTGCGCGTAGCCACGCAGATGAATACCCTGACGCAGATGATCCATGGTTGCCAGGTGCTCTTTCCACAGATCGTCCAGCACACGCAGCAACATCTGTTTCTCGAAGGTGCGCAGGGCTTCGGCTCCAGCCAGCTCCTCCTTCTCGCGGTAGGCCGCAACCAGCGCTTCCAGCACGCGCTCGGCCACACCCTGCTCGCTCAGACGCTCATCCTCGTCCAGCCACTGCTGGATAGTCAGATGCAAACCCAGTTCGGAGGCAATACTGTGCTCCAGCCCAGCGACATCCCACTGCTCCGGCAGGCTGCCGGTCGGCATATGCATCGCCACCAGATCATTCACTACATCCTGACGAATCGCGTTAATTGTTTCTTCAACGTTCTCGCTGGCCAGAATCGAGTTGCGCTGACCATAGATAACCTTACGCTGCTCGTTGGCAACATCGTCATATTCCAGCAACTGTTTACGAATATCGAAGTTGCGTCCTTCGACTTTCCGCTGTGCCTTCTCAATGGCGTTGGTCACCATCCGGTGTTCAATGGCCTCACCTTTCTCCATGCCCAACGCTTTCATAAAGTTCTTCACCCGGTCAGAGGCGAAGATACGCATCAGGTTGTCTTCCAGCGACAGGTAGAAACGGCTGGAACCCGGGTCACCCTGACGACCCGCACGACCGCGCAGCTGGTTGTCGATACGGCGTGATTCGTGGCGCTCACAAGCAATAATATGCAGGCCGCCCGCCTCGAGTACTTGCTGATGACGCAGCTGCCACTCGTCCTTGACCTGGGCGATCTGCTGCTCGGTCGGGTTCTCCAGCGCGGCAACTTCGGCTTCCCAGTTACCACCCAGAATGATGTCGGTACCCCGGCCAGCCATGTTGGTGGCGATGGTCACCGCACCAGGGCGACCGGCCTGCGCTACAATTTCCGCTTCCTTCTCGTGGAACTTGGCATTCAGGACCTTGTGCGGCACCTTCTCACGGGTCAGCAGATTGGCTACAACCTCGGACGACTCAATGGACGCCGTACCGACCAGCACCGGGCGACCCTGCTCCATGCAATGCTTGATGTCGGCAACGATAGCGGCGAACTTTTCTTCGATGCTGAGATAAACAAGGTCGTTGTAGTCCTTGCGTACCATCGGCTTGTTGGTCGGGATAACGAGGACATCCAGACCATAGATCTGACGAAACTCGAACGCCTCGGTGTCGGCAGTACCGGTCATGCCGGACAGTTTCGGGTACAGACGGAAGTAATTCTGGAAGGTAGTAGAGGCCAGCGTCTGGCTCTCGGCCTGAATCTGCAACCCCTCCTTTGCCTCGATAGCCTGATGCAGGCCCTCGGACAGGCGGCGGCCGGGCATGGTGCGACCGGTGTGCTCATCTACCAGCAGCACCTGATTGTTCTGCACGATGTACTCGACATTGCGATGGAACAAGGTGTGCGCACGCAGACCGGAATGGACGTGGTGCAACAGGCCAAGGTTCTGCGCAGCGTACAGGCTGTCACCCTCATTGAGCATACCCTCGCGCGCCAGCAGCTCTTCAACGAACTGGTGACCTTCTTCGGTTAGCTCGACCTGACGGGCCTTCTCGTCAATCAGGTAGTGGCCTTCGACACCTTCTTCACCCTCTTCAGCGAGCTGGCCGCGCTTGAGCAGGGGAATCAGCTTGTTGATGGTGGTATACAGCCGGGAACTGTCTTCCGCGGGACCGGAGATGATCAGCGGGGTTCGCGCCTCGTCAATCAGGATCGAGTCAACCTCGTCAACGACGGCAAAGAACGGCTCACGCTGGAACTTGTCTTCCAGCCGGAAGGCCATGTTGTCGCGCAGGTAGTCAAAGCCAAGCTCGTTGTTGGTGCTGTAGGTAATATCGCACTGGTAGGCCGCGCGCTTCTGCTCCGGGTCCTGCATCGGCACAACGACGCCAACAGTCATTCCGAGGAACTCGTACAGCGGGCGCATCGTGTTGGCGTCGCGATTGGCTAAGTAGTCGTTCACGGTGACCACGTGAACACCTTTACCGGCCAGCGCATTGAGGTATACCGGTAGCGTACCGACCAGTGTCTTACCCTCACCAGTCTTCATCTCAGCGATTTTGCCTTCGTGCAACGCCATACCGCCGACTAGCTGGACATCAAAGTGGCGCATCCCCATCACGCGCTTACCCGCCTCACGCACGACAGCAAAGGCTTCGGGAAGCAGCGCATCCAGGGTCTCACCGCTGGCAAGGCGTTGCTTGAATTCGTCTGTTTTCGCCTTCAGCTGTTCATCACTCAGTGCATTCAAGCTTTCTTCAAGGGCGTTGATCGCAGCGACAACCTTACCCATTCGCTTCAATTCACGGTCGTTCTTGCTTCCAAACAGCTTTCTCATTAACGGCGCAAACATAATCGACTTAGATATCCATGTGATGAGTGGCGTGTCCAGTCCCATGCTGCCGGACCAGCCCGAAAACGGCATTCTACTCTGATTTCTGCCGCACATTAAACCGCGCAGAGGGCAGGGCCGCCTGCCGACAAGTGCATCGACCGACAACCTATATGAGGATCACTGGAGGTTATTTCAACGCCAGGAAGCGAGCGGGGTTGACCGCCATGCCGTTGCGGTAGACTTCGAGATGAAGGTGGGGGCCTGTGGAACGACCGGTAGTGCCAACTGCAGCGATCTCCTGACCCTTCTGCACCAGGTCACCTTTGTTGACCTTAAGCACCGAAGCATGCGCGTAACGGGTCTTGAGACCGCCGCCGTGATTAATTTCGATCATGTTGCCATACGCACCATGACGGCCAGCGAAGATAACCACCCCCGCACCAACTGCGTGAATCGGTGTACCGCGCGGCGCCGCGAAATCCAACCCATTGTGCATCGATATGCGTCCGGTTATCGGGTCGGTACGACGGCCAAAGGTAGATGACAGATGGCCGACGCTGACCGGAACGAAATCCAGCATCGCATCAACGTCGGTTTGCCGGTTGACCATAAGATCTTCCAGCAGCTGAAGTTGCTGCGTGCGGTTATCAACCCGCGCGGACAGCTGCTCAATCAAGCCCTGCAGATCTGAAGGCGCTTCGAAGGTAAGGTCATCATCGCGCAGCTCTGGACCGCCCATGCCCGATTCCAGATCAATACCAAAGTCAAAATCAGAATTTGAACCGAAATCGAATTCACCGTCGTTGAAATCGCCCAATTCGGTCAGTCGCTCGCCCAACGCATCCAGACGGGTCAGCCGCATTTGCAGGCGGGCTAGCTGCTGACTCATGCGCTCAATCTGTGCCTGGGTACCATCATCTTCGACCAGCGGGTCGACATCGTAGTCCTGCAGCACCTGCTGCCACTGCGGGACACTGGAGTCACCTGCCGCCAGCTCCGTAGAACTGCCGGCCATCAGTTGCCAGGTGACCAGAGACGCGACCAGCGGTAGCGCCAGCAGCAGGCAAACGCCGGCAGCAACCCACGGCGCTCCCAGCGTCAGTGTTCGCGATGCGCCATTGCGCCCGGTGAGAATAATGATATTCAAATAGCAACCCCAAACATTCTTGACGGCGGTTCTGATAGGATGACCGCTCCATCACTCCTGGCTGGCAGCGAACCTATGGCATTCCATCCGCTGGACGCACGTCGACCAACCGACCTTTTAAGAACCAGTAGCACACTCCGCGCACTGCTGGAAAAGTCCCGTCAACTTGAGCGCCTGCAGGCCCTGTTTGAGTCGCGTCTCGAACCGGCAGCACGCGAACAGTGCCGGGTTGCCTCATTCGAGACCGGCGTACTGCGACTGGTAGTCACCAGCAGTCAGTGGGCTACGCGCATGCGGTATCAGCAGAAAAGGCTGATTCGGGACCTGCAGACCTTCAACGAATTCGCCACCTTAACGAAAATTCATTGCAAGGTACAACCACCATTGATCAAAAAAGCACCACCCGTTCGCACTATCAAGCGTTCAAAGGTGGCTAGCAGCACGTTGCAGGAAACCGCCGAACACGTCTGCGACCCTGAACTCAAGGCTGCCTTGAGCAGGCTTGCGCGCCATCATGGCGAGCCGGAAGGCCATTGATTCGGCGCAAACAGACAACCCCAGAAAATAAAAACGGCCGCCCGAAGGCGGCCGAAACAAGAAACGAAACGAGTAGGCTGTCAGACGTCTGAGATCAGACGGCCGCAGCGGGACGCATGTAGGAGATCGGAGCGGTACCCGCATCATCGAAGGTAACCAGTTCCCATGCATCCTTGTTTGCCAGCAGAGCACGCAGCAGTTTGTTGTTCAGTGCATGCCCCGACTTGTAGCCACGGAACTCGCCTACCAGACTCTTGCCCAGCAGATAAAGATCCCCGATGGCGTCCAGAATCTTGTGTTTGACGAACTCGTCTTCATAACGAAGACCATCCTCGTTCAACACCCGATACTCATCCACCACAATGGCGTTGTCGACACTGCCACCAAGTGCCAGGTTCTGGGAACGCAGGTACTCGATGTCACGCATGAAGCCGAACGTGCGTGCGCGACTGACTTCCTTCACAAAGGATGTACTGGAAAAGTCGACACAGGCTTCCTGGCTGCGGCCGCGGAATACAGGGTGATCGAAGTCGATACCGAACGACACCTTGAACCCTTCAAAGGGCACAAAAGTGGCGGTCTTGCCGTCTTCTTCTACCGTGACTTCCCGCTTGATACGAATAAATTGCTTGGCGGCATCCTGTTCGGCAATGCCCGCCGACTGAATCAAAAAGACAAAGGGCCCAGCGCTGCCATCCATGATCGGCACTTCCGCCGCGCTCAGCTCGACATAAGCATTATCGATACCCAGACCCGCCATCGCCGACAACAGATGCTCAACCGTGTCGACCTTAGCGCCGTCCTTGATCAGGGTCGTCGACATAGTCGTCTCCCCTACACACTCGGCACGCGCCGGGATCTCGACCACCGGGTCAAGATCCACGCGCCGGAACACGATCCCCGTATCCACCGGTGCCGGCTTCAGTGTGAGGTATACCTTCTCACCCGAATGCAGACCAACACCTGTGGCCCGGATGACGTTTTTCAATGTGCGTTGTCTGATCATGCTTGCCTGCTTCCGCTCTGATTGCGAAAAACTCTCAGTAAACTGGCGTGCATCATAGCAAAGTCAGCTTTTGATGAATACCAATTACCCCAATGCCTTCAATTGATCAGCTCAATCAGCCTGACGACGCAGGAATGCCGGAATATCCAGGTAATCCAGGTCTTCAGCCGGCTGGCTCAAGCGAGCGGCAGCGCTACCGGAAGGAGCCTGATTGCGCATGACGGTCGGACGATCCAGATCGCGATAGTTCGGCGCACCAGCTTCCGGCTGACGAGCGGCCTGAGCCGGCGCAGCAGCGGTGTTGTCCACGACCTTAACCGGCTTCTCACGTGCGCCCAGACCAGTAGCAACCACAGTCACACGCAGCTCGTCGCGCAGTTCCGGATCAATAACGGTACCGACAACCACGGTGGCCGTTTCAGAGGCAAACTCTTCAACAGTGCTACCGACTTCGGAGAACTCACCCAGCGACAGGTCAGGGCCAGCCGTGATGTTGACCAGAATACCGCGGGCACCCATCAGGTTGACATCCTCCAGCAGCGGGCTGCGGATGGCCGCTTCAGCCGCTTCGCGAGCACGGTTTGGACCACTGGCGTGACCGGTTCCCATCATTGCCATACCCATTTCGCTCATGACGGTTTTAACGTCGGCGAAGTCAACGTTGATCATACCGGGACGCATAATCAGGTCCGCGATACCCTGCACGGCACCCAGCAGAACGTCGTTGGCCTTGCTAAAGGCAGCCAGCAGGCTGGCGTCTTTGCCGAGCACAGTCAGCAGTTTCTCGTTCGGGATAGTGATCAGCGAGTCGACATGCTGGCTCAGCTCACGGATACCCTCTTCCGCCACCTGCAGACGCTTGCGACCCTCAAACGGGAACGGCTTGGTCACGACGGCAACGGTCAGGATGCCCATTTCACGAGCTACCTCAGCAACAATCGGCGCAGCACCGGTACCGGTACCACCACCCATACCGGCGGTGATGAACACCATGTCTGAACCTTGCAGCACTTCAGCAATGCGCTCGCGGTCTTCAATCGCGGCCTCACGGCCGATCAGCGGGTTGGCTCCGGCGCCCAACCCTTTGGTGACGCCTGAGCCCAGCTGCAGCACAGTGCGCGCGCTGACGTTTTTCAGTGCCTGAGCATCGGTGTTGGCGCAGATGAAATCCACCCCTTCAACATTGTTGACCACCATGTGTTGCAGGGCGTTACCGCCGCCACCGCCTACACCGACGACCTTGATTACTGCGTTCTGCGGAACGTTATCGATCAGTTCGAACATGGCCTTTCTCCTTGAATAGCTACTCGTATCGTTTTCGTTTCGTTTCGTTACTGCTGCCCGCTTAGGCGGGTCTGTTGCATCGGTTCAGAGCAATCAGAAATTGCCCTGGAACCATTTCTTCACACGCTCCAGCACTGGCGTCTTGTTGCTATCGCTCGGCTGGGAGCTATGGTCACCGTGGTGCTTCATGCCGTAGTGCAGCAACCCCACGCCGGTGGCGTAGATCGGATTGCGCACAACGTCGGTGAGCCCCTTGAATTCCTGCGGCATGCCGAGGCGAACCGGCATGTGAAAAATCTCCTCGGCCAGCTCAATGGCGCCTTCCATCTTGGCGGTACCGCCGGTCATGACGATGCCCGCCGGAATCATGTCTTCGAAACCGGACCGGCGCAGTTCAGCCTGGATCAGGGTGAACAACTCGTCGTAACGCGGCTCAACTACCTCTGCTAATGCCTGACGAGACAGGTCACGCGGCGGCCGCTCACCAACACTCGGCACCTTGATGGTTTCCTCCGGACCAGCCAGCTTGGCCAGTGCACAGGCGTAGCGAATCTTGATTTCCTCGGCGTACTGGGTTGGCGTACGCAGCGCCATGGCGATGTCGTTGGTAACCTGATCGCCGGCAATCGGAATCACCGCGGTATGGCGAATCGCCCCCTCGGTAAAGATGGCGATATCGGTCGTGCCGCCACCGATATCAACCAGGCATACACCGAGCTCTTTCTCGTCTTCGGTCAGCACGGCATAACTGGAGGCCAGTTGCTCGAGAATCACATCTTCCACTTCCAAGCCGCAGCGACGAATGCACTTTTCTATGTTCTGCACCGCGTTAAGCGCGCAGGTCACCAGATGGACCTTCGCCTCCAGACGCACACCAGACATGCCGAGCGGCTCGCGCACGCCCTCCTGGTTATCAATCACATATTCCTGCGGCAGGATATGCAGCACCTTCTGGTCCGCCGGAATGGCTACCGCCTGACCGGCATCCAGCACCCGCTCGATGTCTGCCTGTACCACCTCACGGTCGCGAATAGCGACGATGCCGTTGGAATTCAGACTGCGAATGTGATTACCCGCAATCCCGGCGTAGACAGAATGAATCTGGCAGCCAGCCATCAGCTCCGCTTCTTCAATCGCGCGCTGAATGGACTGCACCGTCGATTCGATGTTCACCACCACGCCCTTCTTCAGCCCGCGCGAGGGATGCGAGCCAATGCCGACAATTTCCAGCTCGCCGTCCGCCCCGATCTCGCCGACCAGTGCCACGACCTTGGAGGTGCCGATATCCAGGCCCACAATCATTCTGCTGCCCTGCTTGCTTGCCATAATCTTCCCGTTACTCCGACACTTTTTCGGCGTCGCCTGCATCACGCCAGGCGACGGCCATACCATTGCTGTAGCGCAGATCCACGCGCGCGATCAGTTCTCGACGGTCACTCAGCATCAGTTGCTCGATGGTCATGAACCGCTGCATCTTGTCCACCAGATTGTCCCGCCCTAGCAACAGCTCCATACCGTCATCCGTGGTCAGGAACCAACTGCCGCGATCTCGCAACTCCAGCTTGCTGACCACCATGCCCTGCGGGCGCAGCAGGCTGCTGAACTGCTGGTACTGACGCATTACCCGACGTTTGGAGCGCTCCGGGCCATTGAGCTGCGGCAACTCGCTGAAACGCGCGATATCCTGCGGCTCGAACGCCTTGCCCTCGTTATTCAACAGCGCCTTGTCCCCCCAACGGGCCACCGGCAGTTGCTCATCCAGCGCTATCACCAATTTGTCGGGCCAAACCCGACGAACCGACGCCTGCGCGACCCAGGGCATCGCCAGCAGGTCGCTGCGCAGACCATCCAGATCGATACCCAGAAAGCTGTCATTCAGGTAGGGCTGAATGACCTGCTGAACCGCTTCACGGTCGATGTACTCAAGCTCGCCCTCGACACTGATCAGCGCAATCGGCCGGTCAGCCAGCGGCATCAACCGGCTACCCAGCTCGTACAATCCCATACCAAGAGCAACCAGCAGCAACGGCCACAGCAAATGCTGCAGCCGCCCACCCAGACCACGCAGATTCGGACGTGGCAGACGCAGCCGTGGCAGCTGCCGCGGTTGTGCAGGCGGAACGCGCACGGCACCTCGCCCACCGGCCTTGCGGCGGGAAAGCGGTGTAGCGCTGCGGTTATCGCGAACTGCCTGCATCCTGTTATCCGTTAACTCAGCGTGCCAGCCAGAATGGCCAGCACCAGCGCAGCAAAATCCATCCCGGTGGCCTTGGCCGCCATTGGCACCAGACTGTGGTCAGTCATCCCCGGCACCGTATTCACTTCCAGCAGGTAGAAACGGCCCTGTTCGTCCTGCATCACGTCAACGCGCCCCCAACCCTTGCAGCCCACTGCCTCGAACGCCTGCAGGCTCAGCGCCTTGAGCTGCGCTTCCTGCTCTGCGGGCAAGCCGCAGGGGCACAGATATTGGGTGTCATCGGCCTGGTACTTGGCGTCGTAGTCATAAAAAGTGTGAGGCGTACGCAGCCGAATCGGCGGCAGGGCTTTGCCATCGAGAATCGCGACGGTAAATTCCGCGCCATGTATCCACTGCTCGACCAGCGCCTCATCGTCGTAGCTGCGGGCGCTTTCCCAGGCATCCTGCAATTGCTGCAAGCTGTCAGCCTTGGCCATGCCAATGCTTGAGCCTTCGTGAACCGGCTTGATGATCAGGGGCGTACCCAGCCGCTCGACGATCTCGGCGCACTGAGCAGCACCGCGCAACATTGCGTAGGCCGGTGTCGGCAGGCCGATGCTCTGCCAAATCTGCTTGGTACGCAGCTTGTCCATGCCGACCGCCGAGGCCATCACGCCGCTGCCGGTGTAGGGAATCTGCAGGCTCTCCAGCAGGCCCTGCAGACTGCCATCTTCACCACCGCGTCCATGCAACGCGATAAACACCCGATCTGGCCGCGCACTCAGCAACTGCTCTGCCAGCGTCTCGTCAGCATCAATCCCATAGGCATCAACGCCCGCGCCCTGCAGCGCCGCAAGGACAGCAGCCCCCGATTTCAGCGATACCGCACGCTCGGCGGACTTGCCGCCGTACAACACTGCCACACGCCCAAAGTCAGCTACATCGACCATCAGGCTTCACCTCCGGTATCACGATTGCTCAGAGCTTCGGCCAACTGGACCGACAGCCCACCAATATCCCCTGCGCCCTGGGTCAGCAGAATGTCGCCCGGTTGCAACACCGCTTCCAGTAGCGGCATGACGTCGGCATCACGCTCGACATAAATCGGGTCCAGCTGACCACGTTGACGAATACTGCGGCACAGCTGCTTGCTGTCTGCCCCCGGAATCGGCTCTTCGCCCGCCGGGTAGACCTCCATCAGCAACAGCGCGTTGGCGTCGCCCAGCACCTGGACGAAGTCTTCGTACAGGTCGCGGGTCCGGCTGTAGCGGTGCGGTTGATAGAGCATGACCAGACGTCGCTCGGGCCAGCCAGCACGTACCGCCTTGATCACCGCTGCAACTTCGCGCGGGTGGTGACCGTAGTCATCAACCAGCATCACTTCGCCGTCTGCCCAGCGGTAATTACCCTGAACCTGGAAGCGACGACCAACGCCCTGAAAGCCAGCCAGCCCATCAACGATGGCGCGGTCAGACACGCCTTCGTCGGTGGCGACGGCAATGGTCGCCAGCGAGTTCAGTACGTTGTGCACGCCCGGCATGTTGACCGAGACCTTGAGCGGCTCGCGATCTTCGCGTAGCACGGTGAAAAACGTCTGCATCCCTTGCTGGTGAATATCCACTGCGCGGATGTCAGCATCGTCCGACTGACCGTAGGTCACGACCTGACGATTGATCTGCGGGAGAATTTCACGCACTACCGGGTCATCAATGCAGAGCACAGCCAGACCGTAGAACGGCAGGTTGTGCAGAAATTCGACGAAGGTGCGCTTCAGCTTGTTGAAGTCGCCCTCATAGGTCGCCATGTGGTCAGCGTCGATATTGGTAACAATGGCGACCATCGGCTGCAGGTGCAGGAATGACGCGTCGCTCTCGTCCGCTTCAGCAACCAGATAGCGGCTCTCGCCCAACTGAGCGTTGGTGCCGGCGGCAGTCAATCTGCCGCCGATCACGAAGGTCGGACTCAAACCATCTGCAGCGAGCACCGAGGCAATCAGACTGGTGGTAGTGGTCTTGCCGTGTGTGCCGGCAACCGCAATACCGTGGCGATAACGCATCAGCTCGGCCAACATCTCCGCACGCGGCACCACCGGAATGCGCCGTTCGATGGCACCGGCGACTTCCGGATTCTGCGGATTGATCGCGCTGGACACGACCAGTACGTCCGCCTCCTGAACATTCTCGGCACGGTGCCCAATGTCGATGCGCGCACCGAAGGACTCCAGGCGCTGAGTCACCGCCGAGCGCTTGAGATCGGAGCCCGACACCTGATAGCCCAGGTTGAGCAACACCTCTGCGATGCCGCACATGCCCACGCCGCCGATACCGACAAAGTGAATATTGCGGATGCGCCGCATCTCGGGCAGCGTAAAAGTCGCCTGACTGCGCTTGTTAGTGCTCACGGGCTACCTCCAGACAGGCGCGTACCACATCGGCGGTCGCGTTCGGGGTGGCTTGTTCACGGGCTCGTTCGGCCATCTGTTGCAGCAGCTCCGGGTTATTCATGTAGTTGATCAGGGTATTGGCCAGTTGCTCGTCGTCGAGCTGTGCCTGCGGCATCAGCACTGCCGCGCCACGGTCAGCCAGATAGCGGGCATTGGCAGTCTGGTGGTCGTCGATGGCATGCGGTAACGGGATCAGCAGCGACGGGCGCCCGGCAGCAGCCAATTCACAGATGGTCAGCGCACCAGCACGGCAGATCACTAGATCGGCCCAGGCGTAGGCGCCAGCCATATCCGCAATAAAGGCCTCTACGTCAGCGCGCACGCCAGCCTGTTCATAAGCCTCACGCGCCATCAGCAGATGTTGTTTACCGCATTGGTGCACCACCTGCGGACGCTGATTCGGCTCAATGCGCGCCAGCGCCTTCGGCAGCAGGTTATTCAGTGGCATTGCCCCAAGGCTGCCACCCAGCACCAGCAGGTGCAGCGGACGACCGCCGTCCCAGCTCAGCGCCGGAGTAGCAAATATGTCTTCACGCACGGGATTACCCGTGCTGCGGCGGTTCGCGCCCTCGGCGAAACTGCCGGCAAAGCCTTCACAGCGGCGCTTGGCCAGTCGGGCCAGCAGCCGGTTGGCAGTGCCGACCACCGCATTCTGCTCGTGGATAACCAGCGGAATGCGGCGCAGCCAGGCAGCCAGGCCACCTGGGCCGGTCACGTAGCCACCGGCGCCCAACACGCAGATGGGCTTGAGATCCGCCAGCAGGCGCAGCGACTGACCCAACGCGCGCAGAATGCGGAACGGCGCTTTCAGCAGATCCAGCTTGCCCTTACCGCGCAGCCCTTGAATGTCGATGTAATGAATCGGGAAGCCGGCCTGCGGAACCAGATCGACCTCGATACCGCGACGCGTGCCCAGCCAATGCACCTCATAGCCCTGATCGCGCAACATGCGAGCACAGGCCAGCGCAGGGAACACGTGCCCACCGGTGCCGCCAGCCATGACCAACACCTTATTACCCATTGGCCACCTCCCTGCCGACCTGACGGCGCTCCCAGTCGATCCGCAACAGCAGGCCCAGACAGACGCAGCACACCACCAGCGAGCTGCCGCCATAGCTGAGGAACGGCAAGGTCAGCCCTTTGGTCGGCAACAGGCCGATATTTACCCCCACATTGATCAGAATCTGGCCGCACCACATGATCGCCAGACCGTAGGCAAGATAGGCGTGGAACAACATGCCCTTGGCCTCCGCGGCCAGACCGACATACAAGCCACGAATGGCAACAAAAATGAGCAGCGCAAAGGCGGCAAGGGCGCCAACCATACCCAGCTCCTCGGCCAGCACCGCAAACACGAAGTCGGTGTGCGCCTCTGGCAGATAGAACTGCTTCTGAATACTGTTACCCAGCCCAACGCCGAACCACTCACCGCGACCAAAGGCAATCAACGCTTGAGTCAGCTGGTAACCGGTGCCATACGGGTCCTGCCATGGATCAAGGAAGCCGGTCAGGCGCTGCAGACGATAGGGCTCAGCCCAAACGGCCAGCGCGGCCAACGCACCCAACGAGCCAAACAGCAGCAGGAAGCGGAACAGGCCGACCCCACCGAGGAACAACATCCCGGTAGCGGCGCCCATCAAGACCACGGTCGCACCAAAGTCAGGTTCGACGATCAGCAGACAGGCCATCGGCCCCAGCACCATGAAGGGCTTGATGAAACCGAACCATTCTTCCTTCACCTCGTCCTTGCGCTGCACCAGGTACCCGGACAGAAACACCACGGCAAACAGCTTGGCTAATTCGGACGGCTGAACGTTGATAGGGCCAACCGCAATCCAGCGCCAGCTGCCGTTGACCTCACGACCAATACCCGGAATCAGCACCGCTACCAGGCCAGCAAAGCCAAGGAACAGCAGCATGAAGCGGAAGCGCTCCCACACAACAACCGGGACCGACAGCGTCGCGGCCAGGGCCAGCAGGCTCACTACCAGATAGATGATCTGGCGGTTCATATAGAACAGCGGACTGCCCAGCCGACCTGCTGCCACTTCCATCGAAGCAGAGGTGACCATGACCAGTCCCAGCGCCAGCAACGCGACCGCGCCGACCAGCAGCGGCATATCCATGTCGAAGCGACGTTCGCCAATCAGCGGCGCAGCGGCATCACGCAGGTTGAAGGTCAGATTCATGCGCCCAACCTCCCGACCGCTTCCGCGAACAGCCGGCCGCGCTCTTCGAAGTTACGGAACATGTCCAGACTGGCACACGCTGGCGAGAGCAGAACAAGGTCCTCCGCTTTAGCCAGAGCCGCTGCGGCTTCAACCGCTTCTTCAATAGACCCAACGCGGACCAACTGCGTCTGCGGGTCGAGGGCAGCGGCAATCAGCTCGGCATCACGCCCAAGTAGAACCACTGCGCGGCAATGGGCAGCCACCGGCTCACGCAACGGCGAAAAGTCCGCGCCCTTGCCGTCACCGCCGGCAATCAGCACCAGCTTGCCGCGCATGTCTGCAGCAAAACCGTTGATCGCAGCCAGCGCGGCGCCCACATTGGTGGCCTTGGAGTCGTCGAAGTACTCGACACCGGCGTGGCTACCCACCCACTGGCAGCGATGCGCCAGGCCCGGAAAGGCCTTCAACGCCTGCAGCATGGCCTCTATCGGCAGACCGGCCGCCTGCCCCAGAGCCAGCGCCGCCAGGGCATTGGACTGGTTGTGCGAGCCGCGAATAAGCAACTCACTGACCGGCATCAGTGCAGAAAACTCATAGGCCAACCACGTCTGCCCAGCCTGCTCAATCAGACCGAAGCCCTTGAAGTCAGGACGCGACAGGCCGAAGCTCAGGCACGGCAATTGATCGGCAATAAGCGGCCGCGACAGCGCGTCGTCGCGGTTGATCACCACCTGCTGTGCCCCACGGAAAATCCGGTGCTTGGCCATGTGATAGGCCGGCAGGCCGCTGTAACGATCCATATGATCTTCACTGACGTTCAGCACCGTCGCCACCAGCGCATTCAACCGATCAGTGGTTTCCAACTGGAAGCTGGAAAGCTCCAGCACGTAGAGCTCTGCATCCTGATCCAGCAGATCCAGCGCGGGGGTGCCCAGGTTGCCACCAACAGCCACCTTCACGCCCGCCGCTTGCGCCATTTCGCCAACCAGCGTGGTAACCGTGCTCTTGGCGTTGGAGCCGGTAATCGCGACGATGGGGGCCTTGGCGGCCCGCGCAAACAACTCGATATCACCGACAATGGAAACGCCCGCCTTGGCAGCGGCCTGCAACGCAGGCGTAGCCAGCGCGACGCCGGGGCTCACGATCAGCTCGTCGGCCCGGCTTAGCAGCGTCTCATCCAGCTCGCCCAGATACAGGTCAGCCATGGGAGCAAAGCGCTTGAGCTTGTCCAGCCCCGGCGGGTTCTGGCGGGTATCGGCCACGGCAAAAGACAGGCCCTGGCCTGCCAGATAACGGGCGACCGAGAGCCCGCTGCTACCGAGCCCGACGATGATCCGTTGCTTGTCCGTGGTAATCAGAGACACGCCCTGCTCCTCAACGCAATTTCAGGGTGGCTAGACCGATCAGCACCAGTACCACGGTGATGATCCAGAAGCGCACGATCACGCGCGGCTCCGGCCAGCCCTTGAGTTCAAAGTGGTGGTGAATCGGCGCCATGCGGAATACCCGGCGGCCGGTCAGCTTGAACGACGCTACCTGCACGATCACCGACAGCGTCTCCACCACAAAAATGCCGCCCATGATGAACAGCACGATTTCCTGCCGCACGATCACAGCGATCACACCCAGTGCGGCGCCCAGCGCCAGCGCGCCGACGTCACCCATAAAGACCTGAGCCGGGTAGGTGTTGAACCAGAGAAACCCGAGACCTGCGCCCAGCAGCGCGCCACAGAAAATGATCAGTTCACCGGCACCCGGCACATAGGGAATCAACAGGTACTCGGCAAACTTGGCGTTACCCGACAGATAGGCAAAGATGCCCAGCGCGCCGCCCACCATGACCGTTGGCATGATCGCCAGACCATCGAGGCCATCGGTCAGGTTGACCGCATTGCTGGAGCCGACGATGACGAAGTAGGTCAGGACAACGAACAGCACACCCAGCTGGAATTCGACCTGTTTGAAGAACGGCACAATCAGGGTGGTCTCGACCGGCGTCTTTGCTGCCATGTAGAGAACTACCGCCGCCGCCAGACCGAACACCGACTGCCAGAAATACTTCCAGCGCGACGGCAGGCCGCGGGAGTTCTTCTCGATCACCTTGCGATAGTCATCGACCCAGCCAACCGCGCCGAAGCTGATAGTGACGCCCAGTACCACCCAGACATACAGATTGCTGAGGTCTGCCCACAACAGAGTGCTGACACCGATGGCAACCAGAATCAGCGCACCGCCCATGGTCGGCGTGCCCTTCTTGGACAGGTGCGATTGCGGACCATCGTTGCGAACGGCCTGACCGATCTGACGGATCTGCAGGGTGCGAATCATCCAGGGGCCCAGAAACAGCGCCATTGCGAGCGCCGTCAGTACACCCAGGATGCCGCGCAGGGTCAGATACTGGAAGACGGCAAAGCCGGAGTAGTACTGCTGTAGATATTCGGCGAGTAAAAGCAACATGTCAGCTGGCCCCGTTATCGTTATCGTGCGCGTCAGCCGGGGCCAGAAGGCCGGCGACCACTACATCCATGCCCGCACTACGCGAGCCCTTCACCAACACCCGGGTGTTGGCATCCAAATCCTGTTTGATGGCATCGATCAGCGCTTCGCGGCTGTCGAACAGACGCCCCTTGGCGCCGAACGCCTCCACTGCCATCGCAGACAGCCGACCAGTGGCATACATACCGTCCAACCCCTGTTCTCGCGCATGCACACCGACGTCCCGGTGGCTTTGCTCTGCCCACTCGCCAAGCTCGCCCATGTCACCAAGCACCAACAGACGCCGGCCGTCCAGGCTGGCGAGCACGTCAATCGCGGCTTTAACCGATGCCGGGTTGGCGTTATAGGCGTCATCAATTATCAGTGCGCCACCAATACCGTTGAGCCAGTTGCCACGGCCATCAACGGGCGCAAGGGACGCTAGGCCACGGGCGATTGCGTCCAGGTCCGCACCTGCGGCCAGCGCTGCGCCCGCCGCAGCGAGGGCATTAGCAATGTTGTGCGCACCGCGCAGCTGCAGGCTGGCGGAGACCGTGCCCGCCGGCGTCACCAGATTGAAACTGGGGCAACCTGCTGCGTTGATCTCAACCTCTTCTGCGCGCAGCTGTGCGGTCGGGTTCTTCATGCTGAAGGAGCAGGCGGTACGACGGCTGCCGAGCAGCTGATACCACTGTTCAAACCAGGGGCTGTCCAGATTGAGGATCGCCTGACCACCATCGGGCAACGCGCTGACGATCTCGCCCTTGGCCTTGGCGATGCTTTCCGGGCTGCCAAAACGACCAACATGCGCCATACCGGCGTTGGTCAGCACGCTGATCTGCGGCTTGACCAGGCCCATGGTGTAGTTAATGTCGCCAATCTGGGCGGCCCCCATCTCAATCACGGCATAGCGGTGTTCAGCAGTGAGCTGCAGCAGGGTCAGCGGTACGCCGAGTTCGTTGTTCAGGTTGCCCTGCGTCGCCAGCACCGGACCGCACTCACGCAGGATGGCGGCGAGCATTTCCTTGACGGTGGTCTTGCCGCTGGAACCGGTGATGCCGATTACCGTACCGCTGAACTGGTCTCGCACCAGCGCGCCCAGGTGGCCCAGCGCCAGCTGGCAATCGTGAACCAGCAACTGGGGCAATTCGTCATCGACGAGGTACTCCACCATCGCTGCCGCAGCGCCATTTTCCCGGGCCTGGGCAACAAAGTCATGGCCGTTGCTGCGGCTGCCGGGCAGCGCGACGAACAGCCCACCCTTGGCAACCTTGCGCGCATCAATGCTGACACTGTCAAAATGGGTATCCACGCCGTTGAGCGTGGCGGCCAGTGGTTTGAGCAGGTTGGACAGGCGCAGCGCTTCAAGCATGAGCCACCTCCCACTGCTGCAGCGCAAGGCTGGCCTGTTCGATATCGCTAAAGGGGTGACGCACGCCGTCAATCTCCTGATAATTCTCGTGACCCTTGCCGGCGAGCAGAATGACATCACCCGGCTGCGACGCAGCAATCGTCTCGGCGATGGCTTGCGCACGGTTGGGTATGACGGTCAACGCCTGCGGGTGTTCCGCACCGCGGCAAATCTGTTCGATAATCTGTGCTGAAGATTCGGTTCTCGGGTTGTCGTCGGTCACGACCACTGCCTGGGCATACTGTTCGGCAACCCGCGCCATCATCGGACGCTTACCGTTGTCACGGTCGCCACCACACCCAAAAATGCAAACAACGCGCCCTGCGGCATGCTGGTGCAACGCGGTCAGTGCCTTTTCCAGCGCGTCCGGGGTGTGCGCGTAATCAACGACGACCAGCGGCAGATTGCCGCCGCCCAGGCGCTGCATGCGACCAGCCGGAGGCTGCAGCTGCGCAACCTGCTGCAACGCCGTCTCGGCGTCTACACCAAGGGCCAGCAGACTGCCGAGCACGGCCAGCAAGTTGCTCAGATTGAAACTGCCCAGCAGCGGACTACGCAGGGCAAAGTCACGACCTTGAACCTGCAACTGCGCGTCAAGCCCAAGGCTGTCGCACACCAACTCGCGGCAATAGAGCGCAGCAGCCGGATCGCTCAGACTGAAGCCAATAACCGGCGCCTCGCAGCGAGCTGCCAGTTCGCGACCAAACGGGTCATCCAGATTGATCACCGCCGCCTGCAGGCCGCGCTGGAACAGCTTGGCCTTGGCGTCGCCGTAGGCAGCCATAGTGCCGTGGTAATCCAGATGATCGCGGCTGAGATTGGTAAACACCGCAACCGCGAACCGCACGGCTGCAACACGATGCTGATCCAGCGCATGGGAAGACACTTCCATCGCGACATGAGTTGCGCCCTCATCCCGCATGGCACCTAGCTGGCCCTGAACGGCAATGGCGTTCGGCGTGGTCATACCGTGCTCGACAAGCGCGCCGGCCAGGCCGCTGCCCAGGGTCCCGATCACACCACAGCGGTTACCCAGACGATCCAGCGCCTGGGCCAGCATCTGGCTGACGCTGGTCTTGCCGTTGGTACCAGTGATACCGATCACCTGCATTCCCGCGCTGGGTTGGCCATAAAAGATGTCACCCAGCGCGGATACCTGCTGCGCCAGGTTCGGCACCTCAACAACTGGAACGCTGACGGCCTCAACGGCGCCGTGCCCGGGCTCACAGGCGACAGCAGACGCCCCTGCCGCCACGGCCTCGACAATGAAGTCCCGTCCGTCGTATCGCAAGCCCGGAAAAGCAAGAAACAGATCCCCGGGCGCTACCCGACGACTGTCCATCGTCAGGCTATGAATGTCGACATCGGTAGCAGCAACGCCAGGGAACAACTGAGAAAGTTTCATCTCTGCTCCCCCGTGCCGGCAACTGCCGGCAGAGTGGCCTGATCAAGCGACGCCAGATTATCTGGCGCGACATTCATCAGCCGCAGTGCATTGGACATCAGGCCACCAAAGACCGGCGCGGCAACCAGGCCGCCGTAATAACCGTCATCGCTGCTTGGCTCGTCGATCACCACAGCGATCGCAATCCGCGGGTCGGAACTGGGCCCAAACCCGGCGAACAGTGAGCGATAGGAATCCTCTTGATACCCCTTGCTGGAGGTACTCGCCTTGCGTGCAGTACCACTCTTGCCAGATACGTGATAGCCGGGAACGCGAGCACGGAAGGTGCCGCCATCGGCCTCGATCACGTTCTGCAACATGCCCTGCACCAAACGCGTAGCGTCTTCGGGCAATACTTGCTGGGCCTCAGGCTGCCCCTCGACCCGCAGCAGTGACATAGGCACCTTGCGGCCGTCGTTGGCCAGAATCGCATAGGCCTGCGCCAGCTGAACGGCGGTGACCGAAAGGCCGTAGCCATAAGACAACGCCGCTGTCTCGGCGGAACGCCAGGTACGGTAAGTAGGCAGCCTGCCGACGCTCTCACCGGGAAAACCGACGCCGGTGTACTCACCCAGCCCGACAGCCGCCATGGCGTCGTGGACAGTCTCGCCACCGATATCCAGTGCCACCTTGCTCATACCAACGTTACTGGATTTGAGCAGAATGCCTGCCAGATCGAGCACGCCGCCGGGTGCGCGGGATACGTCGCGAATGGTGTAACGACCAATTCGCAGGGTCCCCGGATAGACATTGACCTGGTCGCTCGGCTTCCAGCGCCCGGTAGCGAGCGCGGCAGTCATGGAAATCGGTTTCATGGTCGAGCCCGGCTCGAACACATCGATCATCGCGCGATTGCGCATCATGCTCGGCTGCAGATTGGCCCGATTGTTCGGGTTATAGGAGGGCTGGTTGACCATCGCCAGCACTTCACCGGTGCGCACATCCAGCATCACTACCGAACCAGCCTTCGCACCGAATTCCTGCATACCCTCACGCAACTGGCGATGCGCCAGATACTGCAAGCGCAGATCGATGGACAGGCGCAAATCATTGCCCGGGCGTGCATTGCTGATCACCTGCACATCCTTGATCAGGCGGCCGCGGCGATCCTGCAGCACCTGGCGCTTGCCCGGCACACCCTGCAGCCACTGGTCGTAAGCCAGTTCCAGCCCTTCCTGCCCCTGCTCATCAACGTTGGTGAAGCCGACCAGGTGGGCAGCCACTTCACCTGCCGGATAGAAGCGGCGGTATTCTTCGATGCTGTAGACGCCATGTACCTTGAGCGCCATGACAGCTTCACCGTCAGCCGGCGTCATGCGACGACGCAGGTAAATGAACTCTTTATCGGCATTGGCCTTAAGCCGCTCGCTGAAGGTCGCCAGATCGGTGCCCAGCGCACGCGCCAGATCAGGCCAGTGGGCCTGCTGGTCAATCAACTGAGACGGATTGGCCCAGATGGTGAGAACCGGGGTACTGACGGCCAACGGCTCACCGTTCCGATCGGTGATCTGCCCACGGTGAGCCGGAATCGGCACGTGGCGCACACTGCGCTTGTCACCCTGACTGCGCAGAAAACCTTCATCCAGAACGTGCAGCTCGGCGATTCGCCAGGCAACGGCTACGCAGCACAGACCCAGCAACCCGATCACCAGGCGAAAACGCCAGGGATAGAGGCTGCCATTAGGCTTGAGTGCGAACTTTCTCATGGTTTCACCAGGATCACATCGCTGGGCTCAGGCACATGCATGCCGAGCTGCTCGGTGGCGATACGTTCAATCCGGCTATAGGCCGTCCAGGTGCTCTGTTCCAGCACCAGCCGGCCCCATTCGGCCTGCGCTTTCTCACGCACATCCATCTCGGTCGCCAGCTCATTAAGCAATTGGCGGCTCCAATGGGCGCTGTAGGACACCGCCAGCGCACTGGCGACACCCAGCACGAAAACCAGCGTCAGCCAGCCGCTGCCGGTTGGCAGGCCGGAACGCTTGGGCAGCTGCGCAGGGGCGTTCATCAACGCTTCTCCGCAATACGCAGCACAGCGCTGCGGGCACGGGGATTGGCATCAATCTCAGCGGCAGTCGGCTTGATCGCCTTGCCCACCAGATTGATCGAGACTGGAATATCAATATCGCGAATCGGCAGGTCACGCGGAATCGGCGCGCCTTTGGCCTCGCGACGCATGAACTGTTTGACCATGCGATCTTCCAGCGAGTGGAAGCTGATTACCGCAAGGCGGCCTGCCGGTGCCAACACATCCAACGCAGCGCGCAGACCGTCGGCCAGATCGTCCAGCTCGCGATTGATAAAGATACGGATGCCCTGGAACGCTCGGGTGGCCGGATGCTTACCTTTCTCCCAGGCGGGATTGGCTTCCTTGATTACCGCAGCGAGATCGCCGGTACGGGTAAAAGGTTGCTGGGCACGGCGAGCAACCACCGCCCGCGCCATGCGCTTGGCGAAACGCTCTTCACCGTACTCCTTGAGCACGGTGGCGATATCAGCCTCACTGGCGCTGTTGACCCAGTCCGCGGCACTCTGCCCTGCACCCGGATTCATGCGCATATCGAGCGGACCGTCATTCAGGAAGCTGAAGCCGCGGGTCGGGTCATCGAGCTGGGGCGAGGACACTCCCAGATCCAGCAAAACACCGCTGACATGCCCGTGCAGACCGCGCGCACGCAACTCCTCGGCCATCTCCGCGAAGGACCGCTGTACAACGACAAAGCGGCCGTCTTCGGCCGCCAGTTGTTCGCCAGCCCGGATGGCTTCCGGATCTTTGTCAAAGGCAATCAGCCTGCCCTCCGGCCCCAAGCGTGCGAGCAGCGCTCGACTATGTCCCCCTCGTCCGAAGGTGCCGTCGATATAGATGCCGTCAGGTTGGATGGCAAGCGCATCAAGCGCTTCGTTCAGCAATACGCTGATATGGGAAAAATTAGGCACAGTACTCACAGGCTCAGCGAGTGCAGTTCAGCCGGCAGCTCGCCAGCCTCCTGCGACTCGTCCAGATAGGCAGACGTGGTGGCAGTCCAGGCATCTTCACTCCAGAGCTCGAACTTACCGATTTGACCGACCAGCATCACCTTCTTGTCCAGCCCGGCGTATTCACGCAGCAGCGGCGGCACGACAAAGCGACCGGCGCCATCCAGCTCGAGCTCGAAGGCATTACCGATCAGCAGTCGTTGCAGACGTTTAACCGCAGGATTCATGTTGGGCGCCTGACGCAGCTTGGCTTCGACGGCTTCCCATTCGTGCAGGGGATAGATCCAAAGACAACGGTCTTCCAACGCGATAGTGACGACCAATTGCCCACCACAGGACTCCACCAGACGGTCGCGATAGCGCGCAGGCATCGCGAGTCGCCCTTTGGCGTCGAGGTTGATGGCATTGGCTCCACGAAACACGTCGTTGTCCTTCCCTTAGATTACCGGCCGGAGCTAGCCAAAAAATCCCACTCCGCCCCACATATCACCACTTTGCGACACTATAGAAATGCACCTATACAGCGTCAAGAGCCGTACATAGGAAAAAAACCTTGCACAGCAGTGGTTTAGCGCGTTTTATCGGGAATATGGATGCAAAAGAGGTGTAGTTGAGAGCGTAAAAAACAGATAAAGCAAAAACATCGCCTCAGAACTTAAAGTGAATTGTGAGGAGTAAGATTTTTTTGCTCTAAGAAGAAGTAAGTCACACAGGAAGGAAAATAAGAGTTGGCCTGTAAGCCGGGTTCTGTCGAGGACAGTCATTCCTCTGGGATCGCCATCACTGACAACCTCTAGCAACCTACCCGAATCCAGTGCGGGCCACACCAACGGATTCCTATTTGGTCTTGCTCCAAGTGGGGTTTACCACGCCACAGACTGTTACCAGCTGCGCGGTGCGCTCTTACCGCACCTTTTCACCCTTACCGTCGCTTGCGCGCTTAGGCGGTTTGCTTTCTGCTGCACTTTCCGTAGGCTCGCGCCTCCCAGGCGTTACCTGGCACTTTGCCCTTTGGAGCCCGGACTTTCCTCCACAACGACGCTTGCGCACCGTCACAGCGACTGCCCGGCCAACTCTTGGCGGCAAGATTAACGACCACAGGCGCGCAGGGCAAGCATTCCCTGCAGGCAAGCGGCCACTGCCGATAAGCGCACTAGCCGTTACCGCGCTCCAGAGCAATCTGATACAACAGGTTCTTACGCACCCCGGTGATCTCCGAAGCCAGCTTAGCCGCGCGCTTGAGCGGCAATTCTGCCAACAGCAGATCGAGCACGCGCAGCGCGTCATCGCCCACCGCATCACCCTCTGGCGCAGGCGCACCTTCAACCACGAGCACACATTCGCCGCGCTGTTGATCAGAGTCACTGGCCACCCAGGCAACCAGCTCTGCCAGCGGTGCCGAATGCAGAGTTTCGAAAGTCTTGGTCAGCTCACGGGCCAGCAGCACCCGACGCTCGCCGCCCAGCTCCTGCTGCATATCCTGCAGACACTCCAGCAGGCGGTGCGGGGCTTCGTACACCATCCAGGTTCGGTCCTCCGCAGCCAGCGCCTGCAGGCGCTGACGGCGGCCATGCGCCTTGGCCGGGAGAAATCCCTCAAAAGCAAAACGATCCGAAGGCATCCCGGCACCGCTGAGCGCCGCGATCAGCGCGCAGGCGCCAGGTACTGGCGATACCTTGACGCCCGCCTCCCGGGCCTGGCGCACCAGATGGTAGCCCGGGTCCGAAATGAGCGGTGTGCCGGCATCGGAAATCAACGCAATGTCATCTCCTGCCAGCAGCCGCTCCACCAACCGCCCACCCTTGTCGCGTTCATTGTGATCATGACAAGCCGTCATTGGAGTACCGATACCAAAGTGCTGCATCAGTCTTGCACTGTGACGGGTATCCTCGGCAGCTATCAGCTTCACGTCCTTCAGAACCTGCAACGCGCGCGGACTCATGTCCTGCAGATTACCGATCGGCGTAGCCACCACAAAAAGAGTGCCAGCGAGTGTGGTCATGGAGATTCCTGGGTGCAATTTGTGACGCATTGTACAGCAGCCATCCTCTCGGCGCTGTCCGCCTTGGAGAATGAGCGCGCGCGCGGGTACAATGCGCGACTTAACCCGCCGGTTTGTAACCACATCATCATCGCCCGCACGTAAGGACACCTCCGCATGCACCGCTCCCTTCGCCTGTCGACTCTGGCCTTGACACTGACCACAGTGCTGGCCGGCTGTGCTTCCGCACCGAAAAGCCTGGACGAGCTGCCACGCACCCCCGATGCATCGGTTGAGGAAATCCTTAAGAGCGCAGACCGCTACGAAGGTGCCGAGGCCAACCTGCTCCGCCTGCATGCCGCCCAAACCGCACTAAACAACGGCAATCCGGAGCAATCCGGCCGAATCTTGCAAACGATTCCCCAGAGCGACCTGCCGACAGACCAGCAGATTCGCTTCAACGAACTGCAGGCAACGGGCGCACTGGCTCTGGGCGACAACGCTGCAGCCCTGCGCGCGATTCAGCACCCGTCAATGCGCCAGCTGGACATTCGCCCACTGCCAGAGCAACTGCGGATTCAGCAACTGCGAGCAGACATCCTGGAGGCCAATGGCAAGTTCATCGACGCCGCACAGGAGCGGGTTTACATTCACAACCTGCTGGACACGAGCCGTCAGGCTGCCAATAGCCAGGCAATCTGGGAAAGCCTGAGCAAAGCAGACACGCAAAGCCTGCAATCTGCCAGCGCCAATGCCAGCGGCGAATTCGCCGGCTGGCTCGAACTGGCACTGATTACGCGCAAACAGCGCAATCTTGACCTGCAGATCCGCTCCCTAATGGTCTGGAAGGAAGCCAACCCAAATCATCCAGCAGCCAACCCGCTACCGGACGCCATTCAGCAGATCGAAGCACTGCAGGCAAGTCGCCCCACCCATATCGGGTTGCTCCTGCCATTTAACGGCCCACTCGCCAGCGCCGCGCAAGCGCTGCGCGACGGATTTTTGGCCGCGCAGTACCAGGCCCAGAGCCAGGGCATCGACCAGCCCCAGGTAACCCTGTACGACAGCACTCAATACGCCAGCGCCCTAGACGCCCTGAATCAGGCGAAGCAAGAGGGCGTGCAATGGATGATCGGCCCACTGGAAAAGGACAAGGTCGCACAACTGGCTGGCGTCGGCGAATTACCGCTGCCAACTCTGGTTCTCAACTACGCGGAACAGGCCACCTCAGCCAGCAGCATCTACCAGTTTGGCCTCGCCCCCGAGGACGAAGCGCGCTCGGCCGCTATCCGTGCCTGGGAAGACGGCAAGCGCCGAATGGCAACTCTGAGCACCCGCGACGACTGGAGCCAGCGCGCCAATCGCGCCTTTGTCAGCGAATGGGAACGCCTGGGCGGCACCATCATCGGCCAGGAGCTGGTTGACCAGCCAGCCGCCGTTGCCAACCAGATGGGCGACCTGCTCAAGATCAAGCAGAGCGAGAACCGCGCCAACCGCATCAAAAGACTCCTTGGTAACGTACTGGCTCAACCCACGCCGCGCCAGGACCTGGACGCACTGTTCCTGGCTGCCACCCCATTGCAGGCACGGCAGATCAAGCCGACACTGGCATTCCAGTACGCCGCAGAGCTACCGGTCTATGCCACCTCGCACTCCTACCAGATTGACCCGACGGGCGCGCAGAACACCGACCTCGACGGCCTGCTGATTGCAGAGATCCCCTGGCTGCTTGATCACAGCGACCCGCTTTACAGCGACGTAACCGGCAACTGGCCCCAGGCCAGCGGCGCAATTGGGCGCCTTTACGCCATGGGCGTAGACACCCAGCGCATCTTCTCCCGCCTGCCGCAAATGCGTCAGTATCCGGACACGCGCATCGAAGGAGCCACCGGCGAGCTGAGTCTCGATGCCAGCGGGCGCATTCAGCGCAACCTCTCTTGGGGCCAGATCCGGGACGGCATCCTGCAACCGGCCGCACCGAGCGACAGCAGCCCACTTTGATGATACGCCTGACCAGCAGGCAACAACTGGGCAACCAGGCCGAGCGCATGGCTGAACAAATCATGCGCAAGGCAGGTCTATCCTGTGTGGCACGCAATTACCGGTGCAGACAGGGCGAGCTTGATCTGGTCATGCGCGACGGCGATACAGTAGTATTTGTCGAAGTGCGCTACAGGCAGCAGAGCCATTGGGGGAGCGCAGCAGAGAGCGTCAATCGGGCAAAGCAGCAACGCCTGATTCTCGCTGCGCAGCATTACCTGCTTCACCACCCCCGCCTGGCCAACCGCCCCTGTCGCTTTGACGTCATAGCCGCCGAAGGCGACCCCTCAAATCCAGCCTCATACAACTGGATAAGAGAGGCATTCACTTGCTAGCGAGTTTCCCTATGGACATGCAACACCGCATCAGACAGCTTTTCACCGACAGCATTGAAACCAAGACCCGCGCGATGGATGTGCTCGGCCCCAGCATTGAACAGGGCAGCCAACTGATGGTCAACGCGCTGCTCAGCGAGGGCAAGATTCTCACCTGCGGCAATGGCGGCTCGGCCGGCGACGCACAACACTTCTCCTCCGAGCTGCTCAATCGCTTTGAGCGTGAACGCCCAAGCTTGCCGGCAATCGCACTGACCACCGACGCCTCGACCATTACCTCGATCGCTAACGACTACAGCTACGAAGAAGTCTTTTCCAAGCAGATCCGGGCGCTCGGCCAGCCAGGCGACGTTCTGCTGGCCATCTCCACCAGCGGCAACTCTGCCAACGTCATGCAAGCCATCCAGGCAGCCCACGACCGGGACATGCACGTTGTTGCTCTGACCGGCCGCGATGGCGGCGCCATGGCCTCACTACTGATGCCCGAAGACGTCGAAATCCGCGTCCCCGCACGCTCGACGGCACGCATCCAGGAAGTGCACCTGCTGGCGATTCACTGCCTGTGCGACCTGATCGACCGCCAACTGTTCGGGAGCGAGGAATGAGAAAACTGTCAGCCATCGCCCTGACACTGATGCTCGCGGGCTGCAGCTCGATACTGACTGCCACTCGGGATACCCCGATTGAAGACAACCACGGCACGCGCACCATCGGTAGCAGCATCGACGACCAACTGATCGAGACCAAGGTCGCGGTAAACGTCAACAAGGTCAACGCCGCGATCGAAGCCGAAGGGCGAATCATTGCTACCAGCTACAACGGCGTCGTCCTGCTGGCTGGCCAGGTACCACGTGGCGATCTGATTGCGCCCGCTGGCGAGGCGGCAAAGCAGGTACAGAAGGTCAAGGTGGTTCACAATGAGCTCACCGCAGGCCCGCGTCTGTCGCTCCTCGCACGCAACCAGGACGCCCTGATCACCGCCAACCTGAAAACCCGCCTGCTCACCGACGGCACCATACCCGGCTCGCGCATCAAGGTGGTAACCGAAGCTGGCGTGGTCTATCTCATGGGCCTTGTCACCCACCACGAAGCCGACCTCGCTGTGGCGCAAGCGCAGCAGGTGGGAGGCGTTCAACGCATCGTCAAACTGTTCGAGTATCTCGATTGAGGACCGGCACTGGCGACAATAAAAAGCCCCGCAGAGCGGGGCTTTTTATTGTCTACTTGACGACTTTCAATGCGGGACGACCGCCACCTTCCGGACGTGGCGGCTGGGGCGGCTGATCACCACCTTCTGGATCACCAGACGGCGGCGCAACAGGCTCCAGCTCAAACACCATACCCTGACCGTTCTCGCGGGCATAAATGGCCATTACCGCCCCCAGCGGGATCCAAACCTGCTGGGCAACGCCACCGAAGCGGCCGTCAAAGCTGATCTGCTCGTTATCCATATGCAGATCACGCACCGCGCTTGGCGAAAGATTAAGAACAATCTGCCCATCCTCGACGAAGGCCATCGGAACAGCTGTGTCCGGATGCTCGGCATTCACCAGCAAATAAGGCGTGCACTGATTATCAAGAATCCACTCGTAAAGAGCACGCACCAGATAGGGGCGACTGGAGCCCATCTCGGCCATATCCGCTTCCTCCAATCAGTTTGCCTTCATATCCCGCTCAGCCGCCGACAGACTGGCGATAAACCCTTCGCGCTGGAAGATTCGCTCCATATAGTCCAGCAACGGCTTGGCCTGCTTCGGCAGCTCCACACCCAGTTCCGGCAGACGCCACAAGATCGGCGCGATACAGCAATCCACCAGACTAAACTCTTCACTCATGAAGAACGGCATCTCAGCAAACACCGGAGCAACCCCAATCAGGCTCTCACGCAGCTCCTTACGTGCACGCGTCACTTCGGCAGAGCTGCTCTTGGGATCAACGATAACATCCACCAGACGGCACCAGTCACGCTGCACGCGATACATCAGCAGACGGCTGTTGGCCCGCGCCACCGGATATACCGGCAACAGCGGAGGATGCGGAAAACGCTCGTCGAGGTACTCCATCATGATGCTCGACTCGTAAAGAACGAGATCACGATCAAGCAGCGTCGGAACGCTGTTGTAGGGATTATTCTCGGCTAACTCCTGCGGATGATCGCCAGGTTCGACGTTAATCACGTCAACGGTAACCCCCTTTTCTGCCAGCACTATTCTGACCCGGTGACAGTAGTGATCACGGGGATCCGAGAAAAATGCCATGGAGGAACGCTTGTTGGCGGTTACGCCCATATGTAAACCCTCATCCTTATTCGGACTGCGGCAGGTGCCAGACTGGCACCTAAAAGCACAAAGCGCGCAGCGGGGCCGCGCGCGCAGAGCGCCATTATACCCCAGAAACAAGTGCGCGCCCTCAAGGGGCGCGCACGGATCATCTGAACCTCAGAAGATCAATGGACATCTCGCCAGTATTCACGCTTCAGCAGATACGCAAATACAAACAGGAAGGCCAGATACAGCAGCACGTATACACCAATACGATGACGCTCCAGCTTGACCGGATCAGCCGAGTAAGCCAGGAAGCTAACCAGGTTGCGAACCGTAGTATCAAACTCTTCCTCGGTCTGAGTACCTGTGTTCGGAACCACGGTCAGGACATCGCACTGCTCCTGCTTCATCACGTCGCCACTGAGAGTGTCACGCATGATCTTACCGCTTTCGTCTTTGACCGGCATGGCCTTGCAGCCGATAACCTGACGACCCTGCAGCTCGGCCAGCACATTTGGCATACCCACGTTCGGGAATACCTTGTTGTTGGCGCCCAGCGGACGGGACGGATCTTCATAGAAGGTACGCAGATAGGTGTAGAGCCAATCGGTACCGCGAACACGGGCAACCAGGGTCAGGTCCGGCGGAGCCGCACCAAACCACTTTTTGGCGTCAGCACTGCGCATGCCGTTCTTCATGTGATCACCGATCAGAGTGCCTTCGGTGAAAACCAGGTTATCGAGCATCAACTGCTCAGGGATACCCAGGTCAGTCGCAACACGCTCATAACGCTGGTACTGCGCAGAGTGGCACCCCATGCAATAGTTGGCGAAGGTGCGCGCGCCATCCTGCAGAGCGGCCTTGTCAGTGATATCAACATTTGCTTCATCTAGGTGATAGCCAGCACCACCCGCCGCAAACGCGACGGTCGGAACCAGAGCAAACATCAGGGCAATCAGTTGTTTTTTCATTAGCCAGTAACCCTCTCCGGAACCGGTTTGGTCTTCTCCATCCGGGTGTAGAACGGCATCAGGATAAAGAAGGCGAAATACAGAACGGTACACACCTGCGACAGCAACGTACGACCCGGAGTGGACGGGATAGCACCCAATACACCGAGAATCACGAAGCACACGCAGAAGATGACCAGCCACAACTTGCTCATCCAGCCCTTATAGCGGATGGAGCGAACCGGGCTACGGTCCAGCCAGGGCAGCACAAACAGCACCGCGATCGCCGCACCCATCGCCAGAACGCCTGGGAAGGCAGAGCCGGCAATCGACGGAACAGCACGGAGAATCGCGTAGAACGGAGTGAAGTACCAGACCGGAGCGATGTGGTCAGGCGTTTTCAACTGGTTGGCGATTTCAAAGTTCGGCTTCTCAAGGAAGTAACCACCCATCTCCGGGAAGAAGAACACGATGGCGCAGAATACGAACAGGAAGACCACCACACCAACGATATCCTTCACGGTGTAGTACGGGTGGAAGGCGATGCCGTCCAGCGGCTTGCCATTCTCATCCTTGAACTTCTTGATATCGATACCATCCGGGTTGTTGGAGCCCACTTCGTGCAGCGCGATGATGTGCAGCACAACCAGCCCCAGCAGCACGATCGGCAGTGCGATAACGTGCAGCGCGAAGAAGCGGTTCAGGGTGATACCGGAGATCAGGAAGTCACCACGTACCCATTGCGCCAGATCCGGACCAATGAACGGAATAGCACCGAACAGGGAGATGATCACCTGGGCACCCCAGTAGGACATCTGACCCCAGGGCAGCAGGTAACCCATAAAGGCTTCACCCATCAGCACCAGATAGATCAGCATACCGAACAGCCAGATCAGCTCACGCGGCTTCTGATAGGAGCCGTACATCAGACCCCGCAGCATGTGCAGATAGACCACTACGAAGAACGCAGAGGCGCCAGTAGAGTGCAGATAACGCAGCAGCCAGCCGTACTCGACATCGCGCATGATGTACTCGACCGAGGCAAACGCGCCCTGAGCAGAGGGCTCGTAGCTCATGGTCAGCCAGATACCGGTAACCAGCTGGTTTACCAACACCAGCATGGCCAGAGAGCCAAAGAAGTAGAAGAAGTTGAAGTTTTTGGGCGCGTAGTACTTGGTCAGGTGATCTTCCATCACCTGAGTGACGGACATCCGCTCGTTCACCCATTGCATCAATTTATTCATCAGGCGCTCTCCTGATCCACGCCGATCACGATTACGTCATCAGACTCATATGAATAGGGTGGTACCGGAAGATTCAGGGGCGCGGGCTGGCCCTTGAAGACACGACCGGACATGTCGTAGTGGGAACCATGGCATGGGCAGAAATAACCACCCTTCCAATCCGCACCCATGTCAGCAGAAGCGACTTCAGGCTTGAACAGAGGAGAGCAGCCAAGGTGAGTACAAACACCCATGACCACCAGCAACTCCGGCTTGATCGCACGGGTTTTACCATCAACATAAGCCGGCTGATTGGAGGCCTCGGAATGCGGATCCGCCACCTCGGAATCGGTTTCATCCAGCAGCGCGAGGGCTTCAGCCGTCCGATGCGAAACAAACACGGGCTGCCCGCGCCATTCCACAACGATCTGCTGTCCCAGCTCGATCTTGCTGATATTCACCTTTACCGGCGCACCAGCCGCTTTGGCTCGAGCGCTCGGGAACCAGGCCCCCACAAAGGGGACTGCGGCCCCTACTGCTCCGGCGGCACCTACCACACTTGTGGCGGCCACCAGGAAGCGACGCCGGCCATTATTCACGCCGTCATTACTCATCCAGTCGTCTCCCATCAGCTAATTTCTGGACCTTTTTAGAAGGCCTTTTGAAGTGTTGAACAGCCTGCACAAAATGAAACCGATGGTAATGAAAAACCCCTTTTTTGACAAGGTGATATCCACTCCCAGCACGCTCGACACTATACCGAATTCGCGCCCAATCAGGGACTTGCATCTAACCATAGCAGGCGCGACACCTTGCCGCAGATACGAAAACGCCCGGCACTCCTTCCGGAGCCCGGGCGTTTTGCAGCGCAATACGAGATTAACGCTTGGAGTACTGCGGACGCTTACGCGCTTTGCGCAGACCCACTTTCTTACGCTCAACTTCACGAGCGTCACGGGTAACATAACCCGCTTTGCGCAGCTCGCCGCGCAGTGTTTCGTCGTATTCCATCAGCGCACGAGTGATGCCGTGACGGATGGCGCCAGCTTGACCGGAGATACCACCGCCACTGACAGTCACGTAGACGTCAAACTTCTCGGTGCTCTCGGTCAGCTCGAGCGGCTGACGAACAATCATGCGAGCAGTTTCGCGACCGAAGAAGTTCTCCAGGCTGCGATTGTTGATGGAGATATTGCCAGAACCCGGACGCAGGAATACGCGAGCGGTGGCAGTTTTACGACGGCCAGTGCCGTAGTTTTGTGTCGCCGACATGGTGAACTCCTTAGATCTTCAGTTCTTGGGGCTGTTGTGCAGCATGCGGATGAGAAGCGCCTTTATAGACCTTCATCTTCCGGTACATTGCACGACCCAGGGGGTTCTTAGGCAACATGCCTTTGACAGCAGACTCGATAACACGCTCAGGAGCGCGTTGGATCAGCTTTTCAAAGTTGATGGACTTGATACCACCCGGGAAACCGGAGTGGCTGTAGTACATCTTGTCCTGAACCTTGTTACCGGTTACGTGTACTTTCTCGGCATTGATGATGACGATGTAGTCACCGGTATCAACGTGAGGGGTGTATTCGGGCTTGTGCTTGCCGCGCAGACGTGAAGCAACCTCGGTTGCCAGACGACCCAGAGTCAGACCACTGGCGTCGACGACGTACCAATCACGTTTTACGGTTTCAGGTTTTGCGCTGAAGGTTTTCATTAATCCTAGCCTCAGAGGCCGCTTTCAAAAGAAGACGGCAAATCTTACAGAGTGAAATGTGTTTTTACAAGACAACAAAGCCTAGAACAGACACTCAGTGGGGGCTGCGTGGGTCTGGGTGGCATCTGTGCTGTAAACAACAACGACAGGCTAGGCATCCTGTCGAAAGTGGCGGGCATTATGCCAATCAGCAAAAAAAATACAACCCTTATTTACCCTGATGATCAATAATGAACCGTCCTTTCGGCAACCAAGGAGCTCTCCATGCAATACCGCCCTCTCGGCCGCAGCAACCTCAAGGTCAGCGCCCTTTGTCTCGGCACCATGACCTGGGGCGAACAAAACACCCAGCAGGAAGCCTTTGCACAGATTGACCGCGCGCGCGATGCCGGCGTCAACTTCATCGATACCGCCGAAATGTATCCGGTGCCACCCAAAGGAGATACCTACGGCGCAACCGAGACCATCATCGGTAATTTCTTCCAGCAGCGCGGCGGGCGCGACAAGTGGATCCTTGCCAGCAAGATTGCCGGCCCGGGCAACGGGCTAAGCTACCTGCGCGACGGCCGCACTCGCTTCACTCGTGCCCATATCGACCAGGCCATCGATGGCAGCCTCAAGCGCCTGCAGACCGACTACATCGATCTCTATCAGCTCCACTGGCCAGACCGGCAAACCAATTTCTTTGGCCAACTCGGCTATCGCCACAATCCGGACGACGAGCTGACCTCGTTCGAAGACACCCTTGAGGCCCTGGACAACCTGATCAAGGCTGGCAAAGTCCGCCATGTCGGCCTGTCGAATGAAACACCCTGGGGCGTCAGTCGCTTTCTGCACCTGGCCGAATCCCGTGGCTGGCCGCGCATGGTCTCGATCCAGAACCCCTACAACTTGCTCAACCGCACCTACGAAGTCGGCCTCGCCGAGATGTCGATGCGTGAGCAGATCGGCCTGCTCGCCTACTCGCCACTGGCCTTTGGTGTGCTGACCGGCAAGTACCTCAACGGCCTGCGACCGGAGAAGGCGCGAATCACCCTGTTCGAGCGCTTTGTACGCTACAGCAACCCGCAAGCCCAAAAGGCCTGCGCCCGTTATGTTCAGCTCGCCCGCGACCATGGTATGGACCCGGCGCAGATGGCACTGGCGTTTGTCACCCGTCAGCCGTTCGTCACCAGCAACATCATCGGCGCCACCAACATGGATCAGCTCAATCGCAACCTGAGCAGCATCAACATGGGCCTGACCGACAGCGTGCTGCAGGCCATTTCCGAAATCCATCAGAGCCAGCCCAACCCGGCACCCTGATCCCAGCGGCCGCCCACCCGGGCGGCCGCCTCTTGACCCCACTGTCTCCGTCGTTAGACACTGACTGCATACGGCTATTTCTGCCATATCTGTCCGAATCAACCTATAACGACAATAAAAAATGCCCAACCAAACTGCAGAGCCGCTGAGGCAGGTTGCAATTCTCGCGACCGACTTCACGGTCACTTCTACCCTGTCTCAGGCCAGAGATGTCTTCTATATGGCCAGCCTCAATACTGGCCGCCAGCTTGGTCAAGGTCTGACCCCCGGCTTTGAGGTACTGACGGTCACACCTGACGGACAACCTGCAACGGGCTTCAGCAAGGACCCAATTCACGCAGAAGCCAGCATTGTCGATGTAGAACCACAACTGATCATCCTGCCCTCTTTCTGGGCCGACTTTGACTTGCTGCAGACGCAGTACCCGCAAATCTGTCCCTGGCTGCAGCAACAGAGCCAGCGTGGCGCCCTGATTGGCGCCGTTGCCCTCGGCGCGTTCTGGCCTGCCGCAGCGGGTCTGCTGGACGGCCGCGAAGCAACCACCTACTGGCGCTTTCATGACGAGTACCGCCAGCGCTTTCCCGCCGTCGAGCTGCAGCGCGACAAGCACCTGACCGACGCAGGACAGGTGCTCTGCGCCGCCGGAATCAGCTCAGCGCGCGACCTGTTTGTGCACCTTGCCGAGCGCCTGTGCAGCCCTGAAGTGTCCCGCACACTCGCCCGGGACGCGTACTACGAGGTGCAGCGCAACTACACGCCGGGCGTCATCGGCTTTGGCGGCCAGAAGTTGCACCATGACCTGCCAATTCTGCAGATTCAGCAGTGGCTGGAGCAGCACTTTGCAGAGAAATTTCGCTTTGAGGATGTGGCCAGCCGTCACGGCATGAGCATTCGCAACTTCATGCGCCGCTTCCACCAGGCCACCGGAGACAAACCGCTGCACTACCTGCAGCGCTTGCGGATCGAGATGGCCAAAACGCTGCTGGTAACCAGCAACCAGAGCATCAAAACCATCAGCTACGAGATAGGCTACGACGACGCCAGTTTCTTCGCGCGCCTGTTCCGCCAGCATACTGGCATGTCGCCCAACCAGTATCGCCGCGCCTACCTGCAAGGCAGCCGCGAACCGACAGCCTGAGTCAGGGCTTGTGCGGACGCGCGAGAAATTCGTGTGACTGCATTTCCAACAAACGGCTCAGCGTGCGCTGAAACTCGAAGTCCAGCCGACCACCGGCGTAGAGGTCCTTGAGCGGCACCTCGGCAGAGAGAATGAGTTTGACGTTACGGTCATAGAACTCGTCGACCAGATTGATGAAGCGACGCGCCATATCATCCTTGGCGGTACTCATCTGTTCGACGTTGGAAATCAGCACCGCGTGAAAGATGCGCCCCAGCTCGATGTAGTCGTTCTGACTGCGAGGGCCGTCACACAGGGCACGAAACTCGAACCAGGCAACATCTTCACACACCCGTACCGACTGAATCGGACGGTTTTCGATGATCAGCTCCTCACCCTCAACAACCTCGTTAAGGTCCGGAACCAGACTGTCGAAGCTGCGCTTCAGACTGGCATAGGCGTCGCAATCGAGTGGGCAGTGGTACAGCTCGGCCTGCTCCAGGGCACGCAATCGGTAATCAACGCCATTGTCCACGTTGACGACCTCGGTGCAGCTGTTGAGCAATGCGATAGCCGGGAGGAAGCGCGCACGTTGCAGGCCATCCTTATACAACCCGTCAGGCACGATATTGGAAGTCGCCACCAGGGTCACCCCCTGCGCAAACAACTCTTCCATCAGGCTGCCCAGAATCATCGCATCGGTAATATCAGAGACAAAAAACTCGTCAAAACAGATGACTCGCGCCTCACTGGCAAACTGCGCTGCGATTAGCTTGAGCGGGTTCTTCTCCCCTTTCAGCGCCTTCAGTTCGTGATGAACGCGCTGCATAAAGCGGTGAAAGTGCGTGCGCATCTTGCGCTCGAAGGGCAGAGCTTCAAAAAAGGTATCGACCAGATAGGTCTTGCCGCGCCCTACACCACCCCAAAAATACAGGCCTTTGACCGGCTCCGGCTTGCGCTTGCGAAACCGCCCGAAAAAACCCGTGCGCTCGCCCTCACTGCGAATCAGGTCATCGAATAACCGCTGCAGATGCTGAACCGCGCGTTCCTGCGCAGGATCATGAAAGAAGTCAGGACGCTGAAGATCGGCCTTGTATCGTTCAAGGGGAGACATGCACACAATACCAGTAGGGACATCGAAGGGAGCGATACTCTAACGCCAGCATCCTCCCTTGGCAATCAGGCCTGATCCGTCAAAACCCGCTCCACCTCGGCTTTGAGCGGCACCAGCTTGCCGTGGAAGAAGTGCCCGGTGTCGGCAAAGCGGACAACCTCGGCCGCGCGCTCGTCGGCGAACGCGGCGTAAACAGCGGCCGGGGCGACAACGTCATCGTCCTCCCCCATCATCACGCTGACAGGCCCTGCAAGCGGCTTGAGCGCCGCGAAATCCTGTTTTTCTACGGACGGCGCAACCAGCACCAGCCGCTCGGGCCATTGCGCCAGTCGCGTCGCGGCAGCCGCCGCGACAAAACCGCCAAAGGAGAAGCCCATCAGCCACAGACGCGATGTGCCTTCATGCTGCAACGCCCAGTCAATCACCGCCAGGCAGTCATCGACCTCACCAACGCCATAATCATGCTGCCCGGCGCTCGCCCCCACGCCGCGGAAGTTAAAACGCAGCGTACTGGCTCCCAGATCCCGTGCCGTACGCATCAGGGTGTGCACCACCTTATTCTGCATGGTGCCGCCCTGCACCGGGTTGGGATGACAGATCACCGCCAGCAACCCGGGCACCTCGCCACGGGTGAGCACCGCCTCCAGGGCACCGCTCGGGCCTTCAATGACAATCGACTCTTCACCTGCTCTGGACATGACCGACTCCGTGACTACTGCTGGGGTTGGGGCGTCGCATCAGCGGAACCAGAGGGTGCTGCGACACTCAAACGCCATATTCTGAACCCTGCCTGACGACACTGACAAGTTGCCCGCACCCCACCATCGATTAGGTGCAAATGCCCTAGCCTTGGCCGGCAAATGTCGTTACCGTTACTACATGGTTCGGACAGGCAGCACCCGCTGGACTGATAGCACCAACCTAAAGATGAGGGACCCAAGGTGGAAGCAAGCGAAAACCTGTGGATTGCAGCAGCCATTGCATTGGCAGTGGGCGTCGTTGTCGGCATTGTGCTGGCTCAGGTATCCAGACGCGTCAGCGGAGGCAGCAATGCCAGCGCTCAAGCCCAGCTTGAGAGTCTGCAGCTGCGCTTTGAAGAGTATCAGCAGGAAGTGGCCGCCCACTTCAAGACTACCGCCACCCTGGCCAGCCGCCTGAACCGCAGCTATCAGGACATTCAGGAACACCTGACCCATGGCGCCGTTGAGTTGGCCCCGGACGACATGACACGCCAGCGCCTGCTCGCAGCACTGGATCAGGATGCCGGCATCGTGCACAGTTCCTCTCGCCAACAGGCCGAGCCGGCATTCGACTCGCTGGAGCCGCCGCGCGACTACGCTCCCAAAGACGCCGCGGGCCCCGGCACCCTTTCCGAGGACTTCGGCCTCAAGCGCAAGTCCTGATCCAGCAGCCTGCGCCGCTTCTCGGCGCAGGCGATCCCCATGCCCGATACTTCTCCTTACCTTCGCCTGCCCGACGCACAGCAGGACACGCTGCTTCTGCAGGGTGACTGGACCCTCGACAATTACGCCGAGCTGCGCCAGTTGATCAGTAGCCTGCCGGCCGATAGTGCACAGGTAAGCAACATTGATCTCAGCCAGCTCAGCCGTGTCGACACCGCTGGCGGGCAGTTAATCAATGACCTGCTCGGGGCGGAGCGGCTACAACAGATACTGGCCAGCAGCAGCGGCCTGCCTGACGAACGCCGTACCCTGCTTGCTCGCATAGCCAGCACCTGCGAGCAAGGGCCAGATCCGGAGCCCCAGCCCGGTAATCCGATCCGCGACCAGCTGGAACATATTGGCGTCAGCATGGCTCAGCACGCAGCCAATGTGATCGACCTGCTCGGCTTTATCGGCCTGACCCTGAGTGGCCTGGTCAGCGGCCTGTTCCGACCACGCAGCTGGCGCCCCACAGCGATTGCCGCACAGATCGAGCAGACCGGCCTGAACGCTGTGCCGATTGTCGCCCTGCTGACCTTCATGGTCGGGGCGGTCATTGCCTTCCTCGGTGCCACCGTGCTGCAAACCTTCGGCGCCAGCATCTACACGGTGGATCTGGTTGCGTTTTCCTTCCTGCGTGAATTCGGTGTGCTGTTGACCGCCATTCTTATGGCCGGCCGCACCGCCAGCGCGTTCACCGCACAAATCGGCTCGATGAAGTCGAACGAAGAAATCGACGCCATCCGTGCCCTGGGTCTCAACCCGCTTGAGCTGCTGGTGCTGCCGCGGGTCATCGCCCTGCTGATTACCCTGCCGGCGCTGACCTTTATCGCCATGCTCTCGGGGCTGCTGGGCGGTGCCATGGTCTGCGCCTTCAGCCTGGATATATCACCGGTCATGTTCCTCAACCTGCTGCACGACGATGTCGGTGTGCAGCACTTCCTGCTGGGCATGGCCAAAGCACCGGTATTTGCCTTTCTGGTAGCCATCATTGGCTGTCTTGAGGGCTTCAAGGTCTCGGGGAGCGCCGAATCGGTCGGAGAACACACCACCTCCAGCGTGGTCCAGTGCATCTTCGTGGTGATTCTGGTCGATGCGCTGGCCGCCCTGTTCTACATGGAGATGGGATGGTGAACACAACCGTAGCCAAGCCCATCGTTGAGGTGCGCGGTCTGGTCAATCGCTTCGGCAAACAGACCGTACACGACAACCTCGACCTCGACATCATGCCGCGGGAAGTGCTCGGCGTGGTGGGCGGTTCCGGCACCGGCAAGTCGGTACTGTTACGGTCGATCGTCGGTCTGCGCCGTCCAAATGCCGGTTCGGTCAAAGTATTTGGTCAGGATCTGCAAACACTATCAGAGGAAGAACGCTCACTGCTGGAACGCCGCTTCGGCGTGCTGTTTCAGTCCGGCGCACTCTTCTCTTCGCTGACCGTGGCAGAAAACATCGCCCTGCCGCTGATTGAGCATATTGGCCTGAGCCGCCGCGACGCCAACCACCTGGCCCGAATGAAAGTGATGCTAACCGGTCTGCCGCCGGAAGCTGCGGACAAGTACCCATCAATGCTGTCCGGGGGCATGGTAAAGCGCGCCGCATTGGCCCGTGCACTGGCATTGGACCCGGACATTCTGTTTCTCGACGAACCCACCGCCGGCCTCGACCCGATTGGCGCAGCGGCGTTTGACCAGTTGATTCGCACCCTGTGCGACGCGCTGGGACTGAGTGTGTTTCTGGTTACCCACGACCTCGATACCCTGTACGCCATATGTGACCGGGTCGCCGTGCTGTCGCAGAAACGTGTACTGGTCGCCGACACACTGGAGCGCGTTGCCCAAACCGACGATACCTGGGTACAAGACTATTTCCACGGCCCGCGCGGGCGCGCCGCCGCGTACCAACACCCTGCAGCAGGAGAGTAGAGACCCATGGAAACACGTGCCAACCATGTGTTGATCGGCCTGTTTACCGTGCTATCGGCACTGGCAGCCATCGTCTTTGCGATCTGGCTCAGCAGCACCAGTACCGCAAACGATCAACGTTATTACACCGTCGTCTTCAAGCAGTCGGTTACGGGTCTGTCGCGCGGTAGCGCAGTGCAATTCAGCGGTATCCGCATCGGCGAGATCACCGAGCTGGGGCTCGATGCAGAGGACCCACGCATTGTCCGCGCACGCATCCGCATCGACTCGACTGTCCCGATCACCCAGGCAACCAAGGCACGACTGTCATTCACCGGCATCACCGGAACCTCGGTTATCGAGCTGACACACAACGATCCTGACAGTCCGCGATTGACAGCCCCCAAAGGTGAGGACCCGGTAATCCAGGCCATTCCTTCGCCAATTTCCGCGCTGCTCGCCAACGGCGAAGACCTGATGACCAACATCAACAAGTTGATTGTCAGTGCCCGCAAGGTGTTGTCCGAGGAAAACGTCAACAGCTTCAGCATGACGCTTGAAGGTCTCAATCAGGCGACCCACAGCATTGCCGACCCCGACGGCAACGTGCAGCAGCTGCTGGCAGAACTGCGCGCCACCAGCAAGGCCGCAACCGAAACGCTGGAGCGCAGTAACCAGATGATCGCCCGCGCCGACCAGCTCATGAGCAATGATGGTGCCGACACCCTTCACAGCGCGCGCACCGCCATGGCCTCGATTGCCAGAACCAGTGATCAGTTGGAGCAGGTGCTCAGCGAAAACCGCTACGCACTGAGCAGCGGCGCGCAGGGGCTCGGCCAGCTTGATCCCGCGCTGAACGAGCTGCGCACCACCCTGGCTGATCTGCGTCGCCTCAGCCGCCGCCTGCAGGATGACCCAGCCCGCTTCCTGCTCGGTGGCGAAGCGCAACAGGAGTTCACACCATGACCCGCACCAGACTGATCCCGGCGCTGCTCGGACTGACGCTGCTCAGCGCCTGCAGCGTACTGCCCAAGACCGAGCCGGTCACGACCTATCAGTTGCCCGCCCCGCACTTTAGCGCCAGCACGGAGACGCCGCTGGCACTATCGCTGCGCATCATCACACCCGCGGCCAGCTATGCCCTGCAAACACCTCGTATCATGGTGACGCCGGAGGGCAACACCATCAACAACTACCAGGGCGCGCGCTGGACCGACCCTAACCCGATACTGCTGCGTGAACATCTGGTGCAGGCATTTCAACAGGATGGCAGCTTTGCCAGTGTTAGCACCGAGGTCCATGCGCTGCAGACCGATGTTCAGCTTTTCAGCGATCTGCGCCAGTTCCAGACCCTGTATCAGGGCGGCACCGCCAGCGCCGTCATCGAGCTGGACGCCAAACTGGTCGATCCGGGCTCCCGACAGGTAATTGCCAGCCGCCACTTCCGGGTCAGCCAGGCGCTGACCGATACCGCCGTACCCGGCGTCGTCAGCGGCCTGGGCGAAGCGGCCGACACGCTCGCCAGGCAGTTGATCGACTGGAGCCGCGCAGTTCTGCAGCAGCGCCAACCGCAGTAATCCCCTGAGCGCGGGCGCCCCTGGCGGCGCCCGCGACGAACCACTGCCTCTGCTCTGCCCGCAAAGCCATACACCCGATCACCCTTTGCGTTCCTTGCTCCACATCAATACAATGCGAACGATTCTCATAATCACAAGCATTAACCTGGAGCACTCTACATGCCAATCACAGCCCTGCCCGGGGAACAGACACGCAGTCGACTCAGCCCACTGACGCTAGCCATCCATCTGCTAGCCGCCGGATCAGCCATCACCGCCCTGCCGGTTGCAGCCCAGAGCACGAGTGAAGAGGAGATGCTGCTTGCGCCGATCAGCGTCACCGGCCAGGGTGAGCGCAGCGCCGCCACCGAGGACACTCAGTCCTACACTGCAGACGTCGCCCGCACAGCTACGCCGCTCAACCTCTCGCCAAGGGAGACACCGCAGTCGGTCAGCGTGGTCACTCGTCAGCGAATTGAAGACCAGGACTTGCAGAACATCCTTGACGTGGTCAACAACGCGACTGGCGTTTCGGTCAACCGCTATGAGACCAGCCGCGCCCAGTTCAATGCTCGCGGCTTCGAGATCAACGCACTGATGATCGATGGAGTACCAACCATCTGGGATCAGCCGTGGAGCTCCGGGGAGATTTTCAGCAGTCTTGCCATGTATGACCGGGTCGAAATCGTGCGTGGAGCCAACGGCCTGATGAGCGGGTCTGGCGACCCGTCAGCCTCGCTCAATATGGCACGGAAACGCGCCAGTAGCCGCGACCTCACCGGTTCACTAGAGCTAAGTGCAGGTACGTGGGATACCTACAGCACCCTGGGCGATGTTTCATTTGCACTGAACGAAGCCGGCACAGTGCGCGGCCGGCTGGTCGGCGAGTACCAAGACGGCGATAGCTGGATCGACATGCACGCCAATAAGGTCGAAACCCTGTACGGCACCATGGATGTCGACCTGACGCCCGACACCACCTTGTGGTTCGGCCTTAGTCGTCAGGAAAACAACTCTGACTCCCCTATGTGGGGTGGCCTGCCGGTCTGGTATGCCGATGGCAGTCGCACAGACTGGAGCCGTTCAAAAACGACCTCCGCCGACTGGAGCAAGTGGGATACCCGCTACGAAACCTACTTTGTCAATCTGGATCACCAATTCGCCAACGGCTGGCAGGCCAACCTGAGTTACAACCGCGGCGAGCGCAATTCCGACTCCTTCCTGCTCTATCTTTACGACAATCCCGGGCGCAACGGCAGCGCACCGATGAAAGCGATGGGCGGTTCCTACAAGGTCAAAACCGTGCAGGACGATTACAGCATTCGTGTCAGCGGGCCTGTCTCGCTGTTCGACCGTGAACACGAACTCGCTTTCGGTTACGTTCACAGCAAGCAGGACTTCGACGCCGATACCCGGGCGGCGCTCGCCGGATCAGACACGCTACCGGACTTTGACAACTATGACGGCCACTTCCCGGCGCCAAGCTGGTCAGGCCTGGTCCCGTATGGGGCGGGCGAAACCACCCAGAAAGGGTACTACGGCGTTACCCGCCTGAATCTGCGCGACGATCTCAAGGTCATCCTCGGTGCCCGGGTCAGCGATTATGAGAAGACAGAACTGGACTACATTCGCCGTACCCGCTCGGAGCAGAAGGTCAGCGGTGAGGTTACGCCGTATGCCGGTATCATCTACGACCTGAATCACCAGTTGTCCGTGTACGCCAGCTACACCGACATCTTTCAGCCCCAGTCGGAAAAGGACGCCAGCAACCAGCAGCTTCAGCCAATTATTGGCGAAAGCTACGAGCTAGGGCTAAAAGGAGAGTTTTACAATGGCGCATTGAACGCCTCTGCCGCTATCTTCCAGATCAAGCAGGAGAACCTCGGTGTTAACTCCGGTGTTCGTATCGACCCAACAGAACCGTCGCTTGGTTTCGCCTACGTCGAGCGCGAAGCGGTCAGCGAAGGCTTCGAACTTGAGCTATCCGGCGAACTGCTGCCCGGCTGGAACGTCTCAGCTGGCTACACCCAGTTCGATATTGAGGACGCCAACGGCAAAGACACCAACACCCTCTACCCCACCAGATTACTCCGCACCTTCACCACCTACCGCTTCTCGGGCGACTGGAACCGCCTGACCATCGGCGGCGGCGTCAACTGGCAAGACAGCATTTATACTTCTGCAACCAACCCGGACGATCAGCAGGAGAAAATCGAGCAGGATGCCTACGCGCTGGTCAACCTCATGGCCCGCTATGACATCACCGACAATCTGTCGGCACAGCTCAACGCCAACAACGTCACCGACGAGAAGTACTTCGATATCTTCGATGCCTACGGCGCAATGACCTACGGCGCTCCGCGCAGCGTTACCGCGACGGCCAAGTACCGTTTCTGAGCGCCCTTGCCTCCCTCGGTCATCCGAGGGAGGCAACAAAAATGAATAAACCTAATTCAAACCTGAATATTCAACAATTACACTAATAGTAAATCCCGCCTAGCATGCCCCTGTTCCCATTCGAAGAGACACAGAGGCAATCCATGACACGCATTCACAATCTCGGCTTTCCGCGCATCGGCGCCCGCCGCGAGCTTAAATTCGCGCTGGAGGGATACTGGAAAGGCGAGCGCTCCCGCGACGAGCTGCTGCAAACCGGCGCCGAACTGCGCCAGCGCCACTGGCAAGCCCAGCAAGGGCTCGACCTGATTCCGGTCGGCGATTTCTCCTTCTATGACCAGATGCTCGACATGAGCTTTACCTTGGGCAATCTGCCAGCCCGGGTGCAAGGCTTCGCCGGAGACGAGCTGGACAACTACTTCCGCGTTGCCCGCGGCCGCTCCGCCCAGGCGCACGCCGAATGCTGCGGCGGCGTCGCTGCGGGCGAGATGACCAAGTGGTTTGATACCAACTATCACTACATCGTGCCGGAATTTACCGCAGACACCTGCTTTACCCTCAACCCACGGCGCTTGCTGGATCAGTTGAGTGAAGCCCGCACCGCCGGCATCAAGGCCAAACCGGTGATCATCGGCCCGGTCACCTACCTGAGCCTGGGCAAGGTTAAGGACGACAGCAACCCCCTGGCACTGCTTGAGCAACTGCTGCCGGTTTACGCCGAGCTGCTGGAAGCGCTGGCGCAACAAGGCGTGGAGTGGGTGCAGATCGACGAGCCGATTCTGGTGACCGACCTCAGCGAGACCCAGCAGGCTGCGCTGGAATACAGCTACGCTACCCTGCGAAACAGCGAAGTCAAACTGCTGCTGACCAGCTATTTCGGCCAACTGCAGGACAACCTGCCACTGGTGGCCCGCTTGCCGGTCGCCGGGGTGCATCTGGACTGCATCAACGCCCGCAACGAGGTGGCTGAACTGATCGAACGCCTGCCGTCAGACCGGGTCATTTCCCTCGGAGTGATCAATGGCCGCAATATCTGGAAGAGCGACCTGACCGCGTTGCTCGATTGGCTGGAGCCACTGGCCGCGCAGCTGGGTGATCGCCTGTGGCTGGCACCCTCCTGCTCGCTACTGCATGTTCCGGTTGACCTGAACAGCGAGGATCAGCTCGACGCTGACGTGCGCAGCTGGCTGGCCTTCGCCGTGCAGAAGCTCGACGAACTCCGTGTGCTGGGCCGCGCACTGCGCAGCGGCAGAGACAGCGTTACAGCCGAGCTTGCTGAAAACCGGCAGGCTCTCGAAAGCCGCCGCACTTCGCCGCGGGTGCACAACCCGGCGGTGCGTGACGCCGTCGCTGCGCTGAAGCCGGCGCTGGGTGAGCGCCGCAGCCCCTACGCCGCCCGCGCTGCAGTGCAGGCGGCGCGCCTGCAATTGCCCGCCTACCCGACCACCACCATCGGCTCCTTTCCGCAGACGGCCGAGATTCGCCAGGCGCGCCGTCAGTTCAAGGCAGGTGAGCTGAGTGCCGTCGACTACCGCAAGGCGATGGAAGCCGAAATCGCCCACTGCGTGCGCGAGCAGGAAGCACTGGAGCTGGACGTGCTGGTGCACGGCGAGCCCGAACGCAACGACATGGTCGAATACTTTGGCGAGCAACTCGAAGGCTATGCTTTCAGCCGCTTTGGCTGGGTGCAGTCGTACGGCTCGCGCTGCGTCAAACCACCGATTCTGTTCGGCGATATCAGCCGCCCCACCCCCATCACGGTCGAGTGGAGCCGCTACGCCCAGTCACTGACCAGCAAGCCGATGAAGGGCATGCTGACCGGCCCGGTGACCATCCTCAACTGGTCCTTCGTGCGCGACGACCAGCCCCGCGCCGACTCCTGCCGGCAACTTGCCCTGGCCATGCGCGGCGAGGTACTGGACCTGGAGAAGGCCGGCATCAGCGTCATTCAGATCGACGAAGCCGCTCTACGCGAAGGTCTGCCGCTGCGCCAGAGTGAGTGGAAAGACTATCTGGACTGGGCGGTGGAGAGCTTCCGCATCACCGCCAACGGCGTCGCAGATGAAACCCAGGTCCACACCCACATGTGCTACTCGGAGTTCAACGACATCATTCAGGCCATCGCTAACATGGATGCCGATGTGATCACCATCGAGACCTCACGCTCTGACATGGAGCTACTGGATGCTTTCGATCACTTCCAGTACCCCAATGAGATCGGACCCGGCGTGTACGACATCCACTCGCCGAACATTCCCGATCAGGCGCAGATGGTCGAACTGATGCGCAAGGCGGCCGAGCGCGTGCCTGCCGAGCGCCTGTGGGTCAATCCGGACTGCGGCCTCAAGACCCGCCAGTGGCCTGAAGTGACCCCGGCGCTGCGCAACATGGTCGCCGCGGCTCAGGCCCTGCGCGCCGCCAGCTGACGCGCAGCCATCGGCTGCGTACACGCGCTATGCTGAACACCTGTCTGCTTCCGTGGTCTGACCATGGAAGCAGACAGCCGTTTCAGCCGATCAGGGAGTAGCGCAGATGAGCACCAGCCGTATTGAACGAGACAGCATGGGCGAGTTGCAGGTACCGGGCGACGCCCTCTATGCCGCCCAAACCCAGCGCGCCGTCAACAACTTCCCGGTCAGCGGCCAACCCATGCCCAAGCGCTTTATTCGCGCCCTGCTGCTGGCCAAGCGCGCAGCGGCCAATGCCAACGCCGAACTGGACCAGTTGCCCGCGCCGATGGCCAAAGCCATCTGTCATGCCGTTGACGACCTGCTGACTACCGACGATTACATGCAGCACTTTCCGGTCGATGTGTTTCAGACCGGCTCCGGCACCAGTTCCAACATGAACGCCAACGAAGTGCTCGCCACCCTGGCCAGCCGCCACAGCGGCCAGACCATCAACCCGAACGATCACGTCAACTGCAGCCAAAGCAGCAACGACACCATCCCCTCCAGCATCCACATCAGCGCCGCATTGGCCCTGCATGAAGACCTGCTGCCTGCACTGCAGCATTTCGAGCAGGTCACCCGAGCCAAGGCTCGCACCGTTGAGCACCATGTCAAAACCGGCCGCACCCATCTGATGGACGCCATGCCGGTGCGCCTGAGCCAGAGTCTCGACACCTGGGCCGATCAGATCGAAGGTAACCGCCAGCGCCTGGAGCAGCTGCAACCGATGCTGCACAGTCTTGCCCAGGGCGGCACCGCGGTCGGCACCGGCGTCAACGCCCACCCCGCGTTCGCCGAGCACTTCTGCCGCGCACTGAGCGCCAGCACCGGCGTAACCTTTACCCCGGCAGGCAATTTCTTCACCCACATCGGCTCGCAGGACATCGCCGTTGCCCTGTCCGGGCAACTGAAAACCCTGGCCGTCAGCATCACCAAGATCGCCAACGACCTGCGCTGGATGAACTCAGGGCCACTGGCCGGGCTTGGCGAAATCGAACTGGAGGCACTGCAACCCGGCTCCTCGATCATGCCGGGCAAGGTCAACCCGGTGATACCGGAAGCCGCCGCCATGGCCGCCGCCCAGGTCATCGGCAACGACGCCACCATCACCCTCGCCGGCCAGTCCGGCAATTTCGAGCTGAACGTCATGCTGCCACTGGTCGCCCGCAACCTGCTGGAGAGCCTGCACCTGTTGAGCAACGTCACTCGCCTGCTGGCCGACAAGGCCATAGCCAGCTTCACCGTACGCGAGGACCGACTGCAACAGGCACTGGCGCGCAACCCGATACTGGTGACCGCCCTGAACCCGATCATCGGCTACCAGAAAGCCGCCGAAATCGCCAAACAAGCCTACAAGGAAGGTCGACCGATTGTTGATGTCGCCGCGGAAAACACCGATCTCAGTCGAGACGAACTGACCCGCCTGCTGGACCCGGCGAAACTGACCCACGGGGGGCTTTGAGCGCATGCCCCCAGCGGGATTAAACAAGGCATGCCGCATAAAACTCTGGCGTCCGCCGCGTCAGCTGGTTGCCTCATCGACCCGGTGAGAATGCTAACAGCGCTGGCAAGCTGATGGCCACAAGCCTTGGCACGGGCTATAACAAGGCTCTAACATGGACTGGTCGCCCGTCTGAGTTCACCTGTTGATGCTGTCCAGACTTATTCATAATCACCCCCAGGCCGACATCATCGAGCAGCAACGCTTCACCCTGTTCGTCGACGAAGTCTGGTCAAGGATGATCGCCTCGGCCCTTGCCGCTGTTCTGTTCGGACTGTTCTTCCAGAACGCGGCCAGCAGCGGCCAGCGCGGCATGTGGTTTGCCAGCCTGCTGGTCGTCGTCATTTGCTCCTGGCTGGCGCTACGCAAGATCAAGACCGCCACCAACACATCGCTGCCTTCAATCCGTCAATGGCATCGCGTCAACATGCTGCTGTCAGTTCTCTGGGGCTGCTTCTGGGCTTACATGCCATTCGTCTTTTTGTCCGACGCGTCACAGCAAACGCTGTCTATCGCATTGCTGGCGCTGGTGATCATTTCCGCAATGCCCTCGATCAGCATGGGGTGCTATCCGGAAATTTACATCACCTTTCTCACCCCGGTGTTCCTGTCACTGGGATACAACATTCAACTGCAGACCGGACTGGCGCATCCACAGGTGTATCTATGCTGCATGGCCTGGGCTGCGCTCAGCATGTTCAGCCTGCTAACCCATAAAAATCAGGTCGCGCTGATCATCAAGTCAGTTGAGCTTGGCACCATGTTTCAGAAGATGAAGTCATCCAACCTGGAAAAGGACTACCTGATCGCCGCCATTGGCCACGACCTGCGTCAGCCGATGGCCAGCGCCAAGCTGTATCTGGAGGTGCTGGCCGAAAAGCAGCAGGACAACAGCGCTGCGCGCAATGCGCTGAACGCGACAGAGGTTGCCCTGAACGGCCTGCACGACGCCTTGAGCATGGTGAGCCTAAAAGAACAGGACGAGGTACTGCGGCTCTCCCGATTCAACCCGGCAGACCTGCTTGCCAAGGTTGTACAGGACGTCAGGACGGTCAAGCCCGAAACGGCAATCAGCTCCAACTACCAGGCGGCGATACTGACCTCTGATGCCTTTGCGCTTGCCCGCATCATTGAGAACATTCTCTACAATTATGTTCACCATGCCCCAATCCAGGGCCTGCACATCGCAACAAGCACAGACACGCATCACTACCAGCTGCACTTCAGCGCGGGCGAGACAGCAGAGACGGGAGCCGAAAACCGGCAGAACCACCCTTTGCAGGGCTACGGACTGATCATGATCGAACACATGTGTCGCGCCATCAGTGCACGGCTCAGGGTGTACCGCGATAAAGGCAGTTGGCAAACCACACTACTGATCCCGCTGCACCATGCACCGGGGATACTGGAGTCAGTCCAGGAAGCGGAGCTTCTCCAGTAGCAGCAGACAATCGGCTCGGTTGCGAGCGCCGAGCTTGGAGTAAATGCTCTTGAGGTGGGTTTTTACCGTGTTGTCGGTAACCCCCAACCGAGCTGCAATCTCGGCATTGCGTAACCCCTGCATCAATAATCTCGCCACGTCACCCTCACGCTCGCTCAGCTTGAGCGTTTCGGCGACGACCGACTGAACACCGCGGATGCTAGCGGACTGATAACGTCCTCCAGTCAGTACGCAGTCCATGCAGGCACGGATATCAGCCAGCGCATCGGTTTTGAATACAAACGAACTGGCGCGCAGCAGTGCTTCATCAAGGCAGAGGTTTGCTGGCTGCTCTCCTGTACAAAAAATAGTACGTATGGAGGGATTGAGAGAACGCAAGCGGTTATTCAGATCGACGCCTGACTCGCCCCCCAGGTTCAGGTCCATCAGGACGATCAGCTCGTTTCCGGCTTGCGCCACAATCTGCTGCAGCGCCTCGTCATGGCCCGAAGCATGGTGCACGGCGTCGATCTGCGGGTGATCAGCGAACACATGCCGCATTGCATCGGCAAACAGCCGGTGATCATCAACAATCAACAAATCCACTACATCATTCTCCCTTGCCGCCATTGGCCGCCCCCCAAAGGGGAGCGGCCCCTGTCACTCAGAATGCCATGCGTGCATTCAGCGTAACAGCCTGCTCAACAAACCCGCTCTGGCCGGAGACGGTATACAACGCTGCCAGCTCGGCTCCGTTATCAACCACGTACTTGCCACCCAGGCCGGCATCATAGCGCCAGGCATCGGCATCAATGCCGCGGGTAGCGAACCGATCGCCAGTGCCCACCAGCACCGCATCAAGCTTCGCCTGCTCGGCCAACGTGTCGTAGCTCACACCGGCCTGACCAAACAGCATCCAGCCCTCGCCAAGATCGTACGCCAGCTCGGTACCGACTTCGACATTGAGGCTCTGGTAATCGGAGCCATCGACATCCAGGTTGAGTGCGCCAGCACCGGACTCGGCGTATCCATCAACATCGGTGTAGTCGTAATTCAGACCCACCTGAACCGCCACATCGAACTGCTCGTTGACCGCGTAGTGCTTTTTCAGCTCAGCCCCTGCGCTGGCAGTCCAGGCGTCGTACTCGGAACGGGCGGTCAAGCCGTTAAACAGATCCCGGTCTGTTTCGTACTGGCCATACCCAACCCCGGCCGTCAGCCCTAGCACCACATCATTACCCAATTCACGGTTGAGATAGCCAAGCAGTTGATAACTGTTCAACTCACTCTCATAACTGCCCACCGGCATGTTGCTGCCGATATCGCTGCGCCCGATGCCGAAGGCGACGCCCAACTCGGTCACTTCATCGAGACCGCCGTCCATGCCGAGCAGCACGCCATAGCTGTCAACGTCGTAGCCTTCGACACCGGAACGCTGCTGCTGACGCGCCCGCGAGCCATAGGGCTGAGCCCACACATTGCTTGGCTCGGCTGTCGCTGTTTCGGGGTTCAGCGCATACAGGTAGGCATCACGGCGACCAATCAGCTCGCGCATCCGGCGATTCGCTTGAGCAGCCTCCCTGCCAGCATGCACACTGGCCGGCGCTAGGGTCGCCACGCCATCGGCCAGCCCGGCCGCCGTGCTGTAGTTACCCAAAGCCAGAATCATGGAGTCGAGTTCAGAGCTGCCAGTGGAGCCGTTTGCCGCGTAGTCGTCGGCAACGCTCTGAATCACCGGAGCGGCCCCTTGAGCCACGGTATTGCCACTGACTTGCGCAGCGGTGATAACGTTGCCGCTGTTCGGCAGGGGCGTGTTTCCAGGAGAGCCCGGACCACCCGGGTTGCCGGGCGCGTTGCTGGATTCACCCTGGCTGTCGGCCGTCAGGCGCAGGTCCAGATCGCTGGCGTTGCGTATCGTGTCGAAGTCCCACAGCGCAGAGTTATCGCTGATGCTGAAATTGCCGTAGGTGATGGCTCCCGTAGAGGAGATCACATCGGCGAACAGGTTACCCGCGCTGAGCAAGCCGTTGGCCTGAACGTTGACGGCCAGGTTGCTATCGGTCAGATCCACATCACCTTCAACCGCAAGCTGCCCATAGGTGGTGTTGTTGACCACAACCACTTCCAGCTGACCGCCGGCACCAATCAGGTTGCCGCTGATGGTCGGTAGCGAAACCGTTGCAGCGGTCCCCACGGTGCGATTGGACGCGCGCGGGTCCAGAATGAGGGTCCCGCCATCCAGGTTGAAGTTACGCACCCGAAAATGCTGATCCCCGAGCATCGCATAGCGACTGCCAGTGGCGAACGCCAGATCACCACCATCAACGCCAGCCGCACCGGTGCTGACCAGATCCACCATGCCATTGAACAGCGCAGACTCGTTACCGCCAATGGTCAGCGTTCTGAGCGAGTTGCTGGTGCCGACGCTGAAGTTGCCGATGATACTGCCTGCGTTAATGAAATTGCCCAGGTCCGCCGCGTTGGTAATCATTACCGCACGTTGCTGGCTGGAGATAGTGGCGCCTGCGTTATTACGCACAACCGTACTGCCGGCAGACGCCACCATTGGCGCAATATAAAGCGCTTCAGCGTTACCCTGGTTCCGAATCAAACCATTGTTGGTCAAACCACCTAATGTCCCGGAAACGATGTGGACGGTCGGCATCACGGAAGACGAATTACGCAGGGTACCGTCGTTGACAAAACTGCCGACATCGCTGCCCTCGGACCAAAACGCCCGGCCATTGGATGCGGTGTTTTCAATCAGCCCTGCTGAACCGTTAGCGAAGTTGCTCAACGTCGACTGAAATCTGAGATGAACCGTTGCAAGTGTGCTGTCTGAGGTCACTACCCCAGTATTGGAAAGCAGCGAGATGTCCGTGAAACCGGTCTGAATACCCCAGCCGCCCGAGCCCTGGACCGTGCCCGAGTTAGTCAGCGACAGCTGCGCCCGAGCCCCCGAACTACCATCGACACTAATCCCGTGCACCCCCGAAATCAGGCCGTCGTTGGTGATAGATGCGCTGGTGTTGACGCCAGAATTATTGTCGATGACGAGGCCGAACGACTGAGCGCTGGTGATACTGGCACCGTTGTTGTTGACGATATTCAGGCCCAACGGCGCGGTCGCATAGACACCGTAACCATTGGAGCCAGTCCCCTCAATGGCGCCAGAGTTGGTCAGCGTAACCCCGCTGATAAGACCCGGGCTGCCGCCCTCGATCCGAACGCCGAAGCCGCTAACGTTAGCGGTGATTGAGCCGCCGCTGTCGACCGTGACCGAATCGTTATCGGAGTCGATATAGCACGTTCCAGTAACCGAAGTCGTCACCGGTGACGTGGCGCAGGAGTTGGGAGCTGCAGCGGCTGACAGCGACCAGGAAGCAGCGAGGATGGATGAAGCCAGCACAGAGAGCCGGAAGGTAGCCACTGGGGCAAAAACAGATCGTGCATTGGAAAACAGCATGACATTCCCTTGGATTGAGCAAAGACCAGCGCGGAATATGCGGTTCCCGCTGCCATCGGTCTTCACCCCAAAGGGTGAGCCAGTCGCTCAATACTGCTTTCCAGGGCCCCCGGCTCAGAGCCAGAAACTGCGCCTCACGGCGCTTTCCGTTCTCCTGCATCCCCCACATCATCGCCCACCTGCCAGCCGCCGCCGATGGCCGAGGCCAACTCGGCAGCCGCGGAAAGCTGGGCGCTGGTGACACTAATGCGTCCACGTTTGGCGCTGAGTGTCGTGTTCTGGGCAATCGACACCTCCAGATAGGAAACCAGACCGGACTGGTAGCGATTGGTGATTACCCGTTCGTTCTCCTCGGCCAGCTCAACCAGCCGATCCTGCTGCACGGCTTTCTCGCGCAAAATTGCAGTGGTCGCCAGCGCATTTTCCACATCGGCCAGCGCGTCGAGTACGGTCTGGCGGTAGGCGGCGACCTGTTCGTCGTAACGCGCCAGGGCAGCGTCTCGGGCAGCACTGCGTCGGCCGCCGTCAAACAGGGTTTGCGCCAGACTCGGTCCAACCGACCAGACCCGCACTGGCGCATCCCACAGATCGCTGATCGAACTGCCGTTGACACCAGCGCTGCCGCCCAGCGTCAGGGTTGGCAACCAGGCGGTGATGGCGACGCCGATATCGGCGTTGGCTGCTGCGACGCCGCGCTCGGCAGAGACCACATCCGGGCGGCGGGCAATCAGCTCCGCTGGCAGTTGCGCCGGAATCGGCGGCACCGCGGGCAGCGCCTCGACCACCTCCAGCTGCAATTCGATCGGTGCACGGCCCAGCAGCGCGGCAATGGTGTTTTGCTCCAAGGCCCGCTGATTCTGCAGGTCGTACAGGTCACTGCGCAGTGACTGCAGCTGAGTTTCGGCCTGAATCACGTCGGCGCGGGAGACGATGCCGGCGTCGTACTGGTTGCGCGTCAGCTGGGCCGAACGGGCTGAGGACGCCAGCGTCTGCTCCAGCAGCCGATACTGCAGGTCTTGGGCGCGCAGATTGATGTAGCTGTTGATCACGGCCGACTGAATCGACAGCCGGGCGGCGGCCAGATCCGCCGCACTGGCTTCCAGCGCAGCGGTATCGGATTCGACCTGACGGCGCACCCGCCCCCACAGATCCAGCTCCCAACTGATACCCAGCTGCGCGCTGCTGCGGGTCCCGGTGCTGACTTCACTGCCGCCGCTGCGTGCGGTATCCAGCGCCGCGCTCAGGGTTGGGCTGTATTCGCCGGTGCTCAGCCTGCGCTGCGCCAATGCTGCGCGATAACGCGCCTCGGCCTGTGCCAGCGTCTGGTTGCGCTGATTGGCTTCCTCGATCAATGCATTCAGCTCGGCGTCACCGAAAACCTCCCACCAACGGCCGCTGGCTGCCCAGCTCTGCGCCGGCATCGGCTGCCAGCCCTGGTCATAGCGCAGCGCTGAGGGCTCGACCGTGGTCGGCACCCGGTAATCCGGGCCGAGCGTACAGCCGCCAATCAGCGCAGTGGCCAGAACAACAGAGGTAGACAGCAGGGAGAGCTTCATCGGTAACAGCCCCGATCAGGTTGAAGGTGAGGAAGGTTCGGCTGCGCCACGGCGCAACACGCGCTGACGCAGGTTTTCCAGATACAGATAGACCGCCGGCGTGGTGTACAGCGTCAGCAATTGGCTCAGCGCCAAGCCACCAAAAATGGTGATCCCCAGCGGGCGGCGCATTTCCGCCCCCTCACCAAAGCCCATGATCAACGGCACCGCGCCGAGCATACCAGCGAGGTTGGTCATCAGAATCGGTCGCAGGCGCAGCAGCGCGGCACGGTGAATGCTCTGCTGCGGATTGAGCCCTTCGCGGCGCTGCAGCTCCAGCGCGAAGTCGATCATCATGATGGCGTTCTTCATCACGATACCGATCAACAGGAACAGCCCAAGCATGGCGATCAGACTCAGACTCTGGCCGCCGAACTTGAGCGCCAGCAGCGCGCCCAGCCCGGCCGGCGGCAGGGTCGAGAGAATGGTCAGCGGATGCAGCGTACTCTCGTAAAGCACACCGAGCACCAGATACACCGCCAGCAGCACGGCAACAAAGATCCACGGCTCTAACGCAGCGCCAAAATCGTTGGCCGACGGCGGTGCCTCATGCACATCGCTCGGCAGCATTACCTCGTTGAGAATCTGCGCGATGGCCTCCTTGGCCTGCGCCTCGGTGACGCCCGGCGCCAGCGCATACCCCACGCCCATTGAGGCAAACTGCCCTTCGTGGCGCACGCGGTCTTCGGCCATGCCATAGCCCCAGGTGGCGAAGCTGGAGAGCGGCACCCGCTGCCCATCCGAGCCCATGACCTCGAGCTGGGCCAGAACTTCAGGGCGCTCGGTGTAGCGCGAGTCCAGCTCCATCACCACCCGATACTGGTTTAGCTCGTCGTACAGGGTGGCAACCTGACGTTGAGAGAAGGAGTTATTCAGGGTCGAGGCGATGGTCTGCATGTCGACGCCGAGACGTCGGGCGGCTTCGCGGTCGATATCGAGCACCACCTGACGGGTCTCGTCGCCGTCCATCGAATCCACATCCACCAGCAGCGGGCTCTGCATCATCGCCTGGGCGACCTTGCGCGACCACACCTTCAGCTGCGCCAGCGAGTCCGAGCGCAGCAGTACCTCGTATTCGCTGTGCCGATACGGCGGGCGGAAATGCAGATCCTGATCGACCATCAGCATCATCAACACACCCGGCACTGCGGGTGCGTTGGCGCGCAGGCGATCGACCACCGCCTGAGCGGACACCTTGCGTTCGGCCAGCGGTTTGAGCCGAATGGTCAGCTGGGCGTTAGTCAGACCACCACTGCCGCCGCTGGTGCCAGTCAGGTCGGCGACCGCCGGGTCGGCCAGAATGTACTGCCGATAGGCTTCGATCTTTGGCTGCATAATCTGGAACGACATACCATCATCACCGCGCAGAAAGCCGCGAATCTGCCCCGAATCCTGCTGCGGCAGCGCTTCTTCCGGCAGGTTTGCCGCCAGCCAGACACTGCTGCCGATCGCCGCCAGCAGCACCAGTAGCGCCAGCGGTCGGTGGTTGAGTGTCCAGTTCAGCGAACGGTCGTAGCCGCGACGCAGTCTGGCAAACAGGGAGTCCCTATCATCCTGCTTGTGCCCGGCCGGCGTGGGTTTCAGCCACAGCGCGCACAGGCTGGGCGTCAGCGTCAGCGATACCAGCAGCGAGATCAGCATGGCCGCCACCAGAGTGATGGAAAATTCCTCGAACAGCTGGCGGATCAAGCCACCCAGCAACAGGATCGAGGCAAACACCACCGCCAGTGCCAGCGTCATGGCAATCAGGGTAAAGCGCAGCTCACGGGCACTGCGCGCTGCGGCGTCCAGCGGCGACAGGCCGTTGCCCATGTGCCGCTGGACGTTCTCCAGCACCACAATGGCGTCATCCACCACCAGGCCAGCACCGACGATCAGCGCCATCAGCGACAGGTTGTTGAGCGAGAAGCCAAAGAAATACATGACCACAAAGCTGCCAATCAGTGACACCGGAATCGCCGCCGACGGAATCAGCGCCGCCCGCAGGCTGCCAAGGAACAACCAGACCACGGCGACCACCAGCAGTGTCGCCAGCAGCAGGGAAATCTGCGCCTCACGCAGGGTGGCGCGAATCACCGGTGAGCGATCCATCACCACCGACAGCTGCGCGTCTTCGGGCAACAGGTTGATCAGTTGCGGCAGCCGCGCATAGATGTTGTCGATGGTCTCGACGATATTGGCACCGCTCTGCCGGCTGATACTCAGCACCACCGCCTGGCGCTCATTATGAAAGCCGCTGCTGTAGCGGTCTTCCACCGAGTCGGTGACCCTGGCGACATCACCGAGGCGCACCACCGCGCCATCCTTGTAGCGGATCACCAGCTGACGGTAGGCCGCCGCGGTGCGCAGCGAATCGCTGGTCTGCACCTGCCAGCGGTGCTCGCCCTGCTCGATCACCCCAAGCGGGCGCAACGCATTGCTGTTGGCGATGGCGCTGCGTACCTCGTCCAGGGCAATACCGTAATGCAGCAGTGCACCGGCATCGAGCTGCACGCGAACTGCCGGCAGCGACGCGCCATCCACGCTGACCTCGCCCACCCCGGAAATCTGCGCCAGCTTCTGCGCCAGAATGGTCGAGCCGATGTCGTACAGTGCGCTCGGCGACAGGTTCGGCGAGCTCAGCGCCAGCCCCATGATGGGCGCCTGCGAAGGGTCAATCTTGAGGTACTGCGGATTGCCGGGCATACCCGCAGGCAAGTCGCCACGCACAGCATTGATTGCCGCCTGCACCTCCCGGGCCGCTTCGTTCAGGTCACGGTCCAGTTCGAATGTCAGCGCAATCTGCGCCGCGCCCTGACTGCTGTTGGAGGAAATGCCGGTTACCCCGGAAATGGCGCCCAACGCCCGCTCCAGCGGCGTTGCTACTGTGGTTGCCATGCTCTCCGGGCTGGCTCCGGGCAAGCTGGCTGTCACCACGATCACCGGCACATCCAGCTGCGGCAACGGCGCGACCGGCAGCAGCCGCCAGCACAGCAGACCGGACAGCACCAGCGCCACGGCGGCTAACGTCAGCCCGATCGGGCGCTGCAGAAACCCCGTGTTCACTCCAGCGCCTCAACCGGCTGCGCCGTCGGCTTGCCGGCCAGACGGTCGAAGAACAGATAGACCACTGGCGTGGTAAACAGGGTCAGGAGCTGGCTGACCAGCAGGCCACCCACCATCACCACACCCAGTGGCTGGCGCAACTCGGCGCCCGACCCGCTCGCCAGCATCAGCGGCAGTGCGCCAAACAGCGCTGCCAGCGTGGTCATCAAGATAGGCCGGAAACGCAGCAGTGCTGCCCGATGAATCGCCTCGCGCGGCGTCATCCCCTGATTGCGCTGCGCCTCCAGCGCAAAATCGACCATCATGATGCCGTTCTTTTTTACCAGACCGATCAACAGCACGATGCCAACCACCGAGATCATGTCCAGCGCCCGGCCGGTGAGCAACAGCGCCAGCAGCGCGCCAACCGCCGCCGACGGCAGCGTAGAGAGAATGGTGACCGGGTGGATAGTGCTCTCATAGAGCACACCCAGCACGATATACATGGTCAGTACCGCTGCCAGAATCAGCCACAAGGTGTTGCCGAGCGATGCCCGGAAGGCTTCAGCCGCACCCTGAAAACGCAGTTCGATGGTCACCGGCAAGCCCAGTTCCTGCTGCACCTGCTCAATCGCCTGAACCGCTTCGCCCAGCGAGGCACCGGTCGCCAGGTTGAACGACACCGTCGTTGCCGGAAACTGGCCCTGATGATTGATCAGCAGTGCTGCCGTACGCTGTTGCACCCGCGCCACGCTGGCCAGCGGTATCGAGTCACCGTCCGCCGTGGTGATGAACAGCCGCCGCAGACTGTCCGGGTCACCAGCGAATTGCGGGTCGACCTCCATAATCACCCGGTACTGGTTGGACTGGGTGAACAGGGTCGCGATCTGGCGCTGGCCGAAGGCGTTGTAGAGGGTGTTGGCCACGTCGGTCACATCCAGCCCGAACCGCGCTGCGGCGTCACGGTCAATGTCGACATAAGCCTGCATACCGCGCTGTTGCAGATCCGCCGCCACATCGCTCAGCTCCGGGCGGGCGTTGAGTGCGGCGACCATCTGCGGCACCCACTCATGCAGCGCGTCACTGTCGAGGCTGGTCAGACTGAACTGGTACTGGGTGCGGCTGACCCGGTCTTCGATGGTCAGCTCCTGCACCGGCTGGAACCAGGCGCTGATACCGTCGACGCTCGCCGCCCGCTCACGCAGCCGCGCCATCACCTCGAACAGGCTCTCGTCGCGCTGATCGTGCGGCGGCAGGTTGATCAGAATTCGCCCGCTGTTAACCGTCACGTTGACACCGTCCACGCCGATGAATGACGACAGACTCTCGATGCCCGGGTCCTGCAACAGGGCCTGCGCCAATTGCTGCTGACGCTCGGCCATCGCGGTGAAGGAAATGTCCTGCGGGCCTTCGGTCACCACCTGGATGACGTTGCTGTCCTGCACCGGAAAGAAGTCCTTGTCGACGGCGAGGTAAAGCAACCCGGTCAAAACGATGGTGCCGAGCATCACCAGCAGCGCCGGCGTCTGGCGGTCGAGCACCCAGTCCAGCGCGCGGCCGTAGCGCTCAATCACCCCATGCAGCAAACCGTCGGACTTCTCCTGCGGCGGCGTGCTGAGCATGCGCGCGCACATCATCGGCGTCAGCGTCAGCGACACCACCAGCGAGATGACGATGGCCACCGCCAGCGTGATGGCAAACTCGTGGAACAGCCGCCCCACCACATCCGGCATGAACAACAGCGGAATCAGCACCGCGACCAACGAGAAGGTCAGCGACATCAGGGTAAAACCGATCTCGCCCGCGCCCTTGAGCGCCGCCTGCATCGGCGTTTCGCCCATCTCCCGGTGCCGTGCCACGTTCTCCAGCATGACGATGGCGTCATCCACCACAAAGCCGGTGGCAATGGTCAGCGCCATCAGGGTCAGGTTGTTGACCGAGAAGTCCATCAGGTACATGAAGGCAAAGGTGCCGACCAGCGACAGCGGTACCGCGATGCTGGGGATGATGGTCGCCGGAATGCTGCGCAGGAAGACGAACGTGACCAATACCACCAGCGCGACCGCAAACAGCAGTTCCTTCTGGGTGTCACGTACCGAGGCGCGAATGCTGTGGGTGCGGTCGGTCAACACAGTGACATCCACCGCCGAAGGCAAGGTGCCGGCCAGCTGCGGCAGCAACTCGCGCACCCGGTCGGTGACCTCGATCACGTTGGCGCCCGGCTGACGCTGGACATTCAGCAGCACCGCCGGCTGGCCGTTGGCCCAGGCAGCCAGAAAACGGTCTTCGGCACCGTCGATGATAGTGGCAACGTCACCGAGCCGCAGCGGTGCACCGTCCTGCCAGGTGAGGATCAGCTTGCGGTAATCCTCGACCGAGCGAATCTGATCGTTGGCATCGAGCATGGTGTTGCGGGTCGGGCCGTCGAAACTGCCCTTGGGCTGGTTGACGTTGGTGGCGGCAATGCTTTGGCGCACCTGATCAAGACTCAGCCCGTAGGACGCCAGCGCCATCGGGTTGACCAGCACCCGCACCGCTGGCCGCTGACCACCGGCCAGGCTAACCAGACCAACACCAGAAATCTGCGCCAGTTTCTGCGCCATCCGGGTGTCGACAAGGTCGTGCACCTCTGGCAGCGGCAGGCTGTCGGAGGTAATCGCCAAGGTCAGAATTGGCGCGTCCGCCGGGTTGACCTTGCGGTAGATCGGCGGCGTCGGCAGATCATTCGGCAGCAGGCTGTCGGCGGTATTCATTGCCGCCTGCACTTCCTGCTCGGCAACGCCCAGATCTTCGCCAAGATCAAACTGCAGGGTAATCACCGACGCCCCGCCGGAGCTGGTCGAGGACATCTGCTTCAGGCCCGGAATCTGCCCGAGGTAGCGTTCCAGCGGTGCGGTGATGGTGCGCGCCGTTACCTCCGGCCCGGCACCCGGCTGAAAGGTAAACACCTGAATGATCGGGTAATCCACCTGCGGCAGCGCAGCGACCGGCAGCAACCGCCAGGAAACCAGGCCGGCGATTAGAAACGCCAGCATCAGCAGCGAGGTCGCTACCGGGCGCAGAATGAAGGGAGTCGAGAGACCTTTCATCACCCCGCCTCAGTTGGCCGGCGGCGGGCTGCGGCGCTCGGCATTCACCGATGAGCCAGCGTCACCATCGGGAATATTGACCTCTTTGCCGTCACGCAGCCGATCCAGCCCTTCCAGCACCACCAATTCGCCCGGCTCCAGCCCCTCGGTGACCGCTACGCGGCCGTCCGTGGCGGCGCCCAGCACTACATTGCGCACATAGGCCTTGTCGTTCTGTACAACATAGACATAGCTGCGCTCAGTCCCAAATTGCACGGCATCGGAAGGAATGGTCACCACCGCGTCCAGCGTCTTCAACCGCAGATGCACGTTAACGAACTGGTTGGGGAACAGCGCCTCGTCGTCGTTGGCGAACTGGGCCCGTACCCGCAGCGTGCCCGTGCTGGTATCAATCTGATTGTCGAGGGTGGTCAGCTCGCCGGTGGCCAGCACCCGTTGTTCAGTGCGATCAAGTACCTCAACTTTCAACGCCGCTTCACCGCGACGCGCCTCGCGCAGCGCCGGTACGTCTACCTCCGGCACGGTAAAGTTGACCGCAATCGGCTGAGTCTGGGTGATGCTGACCAGCCCCTCGGCTTCGCTGCCGGTCACCAGATTGCCCTGATCAACCTTGCGCAGACCGAGCCGGCCAGACAACGGCGCGGTGATCCGCGTCCAGGATAGCTGCAGACGAGCATCATCAACCCGCGCCTGATCAGCACGGACCGTGCCGAGCAATTCCTGCACCAGCGCGCGCTGGGCGCTCAGTTTCTGGCGAGCAATGGAGTCCTGTTCCCAGAGCTGCTCATACAACGCCAAATCAGCGCGGGCATTCTCCAGCTTGGCGATGTCCTGCTGCAACTGGCCTTCAGCCTGATCCAGCTGGGCGCGATAGGACGAAGGGTCGATCTCGGCCAGCAGGTCACCCTGCTCCACCCGTGCGCCCTCCTCGAACACCACCTTGTCCAACACACCACTAACCCGGCTCTGCACCATGACAGTATTGAGCGGTGTGACGGTCCCGATCGACTTGATCCGCACGTCCAGCTGCCCCAGCTCCGCCGGTTCGACCCGAACCACAGCAGGCGCATCCCAGCCCATACGCCGCAGATTGTCGGGCTTGGCGCTGTCGGCGTCGCCGCCAAACTGGTACCAGGTGAGGGTGCCGGCCGCAAGGATGGCTGCGGCCAGCAGTAACCGGTTGCGAAGGGAACGGGACGATTGCGGGAGAGGCATGGGCGTGTAATCCGTTAACTGAACAGCTACAGCGTAAACCGCTGCTTCGAATGCCAGACTGTAGGGAAGATCAGCCCATGGAAGTAGCGAATTTACATACTTTTACCAACTTCTGACCAAACACCGGAACAGCCTCAGTGCCGTTGCCTGAAACATGTCCGGTGCTATCCGTGGTTCAGGACAGGCGCAACAATGGCAGGCAGACCAGACGCAGCCAGAGCGGGCGATAGCTAAGCAGCATGCTGGTTGTCATGGCTGCCGCAGAGAAGAGGGTGAACCAGACCAGCACAGCCATCGACGGGTGATCCGCCTTCAGGCAGCACAGTGCAGACAGCAACAGCGCAGTCCAGCCAGCAACGCGCAGGCGTTTGGTCGCAGGCGTCGCATCAGTCCGGGCAAACACCTGACGCCAGTGGCTTTGCAGCGACAGCGCCAGCCAGCAGGTTGCCAGCAGCATCAGCAGCGCCGCGCAGACTAACCAGAGCGTGTCAGTCATACACCACCTCCGCACCCCGCGCCGCGGCCGAAACCGTTTTCGGCTTCGCCAGTTTACGCGCACAGCACGCCGCCAGTGCCGCGCAGCCAAGCAAGCTGAGATCAACGCCGGCAACCGGCCAGTAGGGTTCGATCAGCACAGTCTTGAGCAGGTGGTCTCCCGTTGTGATCCAGTTCAGCAGCACCGCGGCAACCGACAGCGCCACCAGCAACCAGCATTGCTCAGCCCAGGCGGGATTGCGCCAAGCCCTGGCAACCGGTGAGCTGCGCCAGCTTGCATGCAACAGGGCTAGCACCCACACACCCCAAAACACCGCTTTCTCCCACTCGCCCTTGCCGGCCATTGCCTCCGGCAGCACCCGGTTTGCCACCAGCATGGCGACCGCTGCCAGCACCATACCCGTCACCGTCGTGACCGCCAGTGCGTCAACGATACGGCTACCCTGCAGCCCTCGACGGGCGTGATCCTGCTTGCGCTTCTCGACAAAAAACACAAACCCCGTGGCGATACAGACACAGCCCAGCAAGCCACCCAACACATACAGCCAGCGCAAGGCCCAATGCTCGAAGTGCTGCAGATGCAGACCGGTCAGAAACTGCGCAATGCTCTCCACCGGGCTGCGTGGCGGATCCTCACGCAGCAGTTCACCGGTACTCGCCTTGAAATGAATGCCCTCGCCGACCAGCGCGACCCGGTCGCTGCCAGCGCGGTAAATGCTCACATACCCGTTGGCGTCACCGAGATGCTTGATGGTCAGAAAGCCGACCTCTCCTGCCATGTCGCGCTCGGCCCAGATGCGTTTTGCCTCGGCCACCATGGCGTCCACTGACGCCAGCGGCGCGGGAACGCCAGCCTCATCGTGGGGCAGGCCGGTATCCGCCGCCTCCAGCACTTCATGCTGATCGTGCAGTGGCTTGAGCAAGGTGTGCGTCACCGGGAAATAGTAAAACCCGGCAAAGATCAGCACCCCGGTAAAGGCAAAAAAGAAGTGAAAAGGCAGCGCAACCACACCGGTCATATTGTGCAGATCCAACGCGCTGCGCTGGAGGCGCTTGTTCGGACGGAAGGTAAAAAACTCGCGGAATACCTTGCGATGCATTATTACCCCGGTGACCAGCGCCACCAGCATCGCCAGCCCCGCCAGACCGACCACGTAAATTCCCAGCCGCATCCAGTTCAGATTCAGGCTGTAATGCAGCGGGTAAAACCAGTCACTGCCGATCTTCAGAGCGTCATCCGGCAGAAACTCACCGGTGCGCGGATCCACCGTCGCCCGACCATGCACATGCAAATGATCGTCGGCGGGATTCTTCGGCTGATTCGGAATGCCAAACTCGCCGCCGATCAGCAGCACCGGATCACGGTGCGTGGTGTAGGCAAACAACGATACCAACGGCATGGTATCGGCCGCTGGCAGCTCGCCGACGACCCGTTTGGCCGTCGCCGCCATATCGACCGGATCCGGCTTGAGGCGGGCATACACATCGGCCAGCAGATGATCGTAGGAAGGCATAGGCTGCGGCGCAAAACGGGTTGCTGGCACCGCCCAGCGGTCGATCTCGCGGTCAAACACCGACAGCGAACCAAAGAAGAAAGCCACCATCAGCACAAAGCCAAGCACCAGCCCGAACCAGGTGTGTACCCAGGCCATGGAGAGACGGAAGTGGTTCAGCATGTGGCCTCCTGGCAAAGCAGCAAGGGCTGCAGCAACCAGGCTGCCGATAACATTAGAGCCGCACCGAGCCCCAGCACCAGCCAGATCCGCAGCAGGCTCTTGATTGAGAACACCCAGATAAAGAGCGCGATATAGAGCAGCACTCCGAGCAGCAGCATGCTCAGCTCGGCACTGTGAAAGTCGACGCCGATGGCACTCAAGCTCACCACACCCAGGGAAATAACGCCCCAGATAAAGGCGTAGGAACCAAAGATGGCAGCGACCACCCGGGACACAATATGAGGCGCGGAGACGGCTGTCATGCGAACACACCCCAAACGAAAGAAAACGACATAAGCACTCACCGCGTTAGCGCGTCTGCCTCAGCACAGCAGATCATGCACAGTTGAACCGAGCCCAGGCAGGGCCCGCGCCAAAGCGGAGAATGATAGTTATTATCATTACAATATGCAAACAGACCGCCGCGCTGACGGCGAGGCCACATAACGCTCCCCGCCCCGCCAGCGCACAGCGGCTGATCAGATATCCCAGACCAGATTGACAGCGAAGTTACGGCCGGGCTGAGTCAGGCGATCCAGATTGGCCGGGCTGGTAACGCTGGCCTCCCCGACGCTGTCGTAGCCACGCAGGTCATCCCACAGCCAGTACTTCTTGTCGGTCAGGTTATAGAGCCCGGCGTTGAGCATCAGATCGTCGGTGATGCGGTAGTGGCCAGTCAGATCAAGCAGGCCGAAACCAGGGGTAGCAAACTGGCTGGTTGTACCATCTGGGACATTGAGGCTCGACTCATCAATGCGCGTCTTGCGCTTGACCAGAGTCCAGCTCAGCTCGCCGCCAAAGCGCTCCTGCTCATACCCCAGGGAAAATACGCCAGTGAGCGGATTGATGCTGTTCAGCGGCGCGCCGGTATCGTCGTTGCGCCCGCGGGCATAGGCCACAGAACCCTCTGCGTATAGACCGGACATGGCGCCAATCTGATCCAGATTCAGTCGCCCCTTGACCTCTGCACCACGGATACTGGCGTGGGCGATATTCTGGCTCTGGAAGCTGTCGCTGGTGTAGCCGGGCGTCAGTGCATTCTCGTCGATAAAGTCGCGATAGCGGTTGTAGAACAGCGCCAGATCAAAGCTACCCAGTGCGGAGCGGGTACGCAGCCCCACTTCCAGCCCACGGCTCTTTTCCGGTTCCAGGTCCGGGTTTGGCTCTACCGTGTAGCCGCCAGCCAGGTTCTCGAAACGACCGAAGAGCGCTTTGGCCGTCGGCGTGCGGAAGCCCTCGGCGTACTGAGCAAACAGGCTGTAGCTGTCGTTGAAGGCATACGTTGCGCCCAACTTCGGTGACACCCGGTGCCAGACGCGATCCTGATCATTAAACTCGGACACGCCAGCGCTACCGACAGTGGCCAGAAACTGCTCCGTCAACTCGGGTGACAGCTGGGTGCGGTCGTAGCGAAGCCCCGGCAGGAAGGTCCAGTTGTTCCAGCGAATTTCGTCCTGCAGAAACAGGCTGTAGACCTCAATGGTCGGGTCGGGAAAATCGCTTTGAGGCGTCAAGGTATCGGAGGAACTGGTGCTGATGTCACCGACCGCCGCGCAGCTGGAGCTCAGCGCCTGCAGGCAAATGCCGTAACCGGTGCGCAGGCCGGTCACTTCCTGATGCCTGGCTGAGAAGCCATAGGTCAGCAGGTGCTCGCTGTGACCGACGCTGAAAGCCTTGTCGAGCTGGCCGTCCAGAAACCACTGGCGATCCTTGTAGGTCGTGTCGCGATAGCGCATCACATCCCGCGTCGGCGCACCGGTCATGAAGTTCTTCGGCACGTAATGCTCAGCCGTATTCTGGTCGGTCTTCGCCAGCTGGTAGTTCAGGCTCCACTTCAGGTTGTCCGCCAGTAGGCTGTCGAGCATCAGCGTGTGAGTCAGACCGAACCGCTCACGGCTGATGGTGTCGTTTCCTTCACGCGACTCATAGTAGCCAAAACCGCTGCCGGCGTTGTAGGGCCCACCCACCGCGCTCAATTGATTGGTGTCGCGGTCATCCTTGTAGTGCTCGTAAGTGAACTGCAGATGACCATTGTCGCTGTAGTCCCAGCCCAGCTTGGCCAGAATATTGGTGGTACGCACATCTTCGGGGTTGGCTTCGGTGCGGTCGAGGCCGATGCCACCAGTGTTGCCGTAGGATTCGGTCTCGTGCCCATTGCGCTGGGACAGGTGCAGCAGCACATCAACGTCACCCTGGCGCGCTGCCACGGTTCCCGAGGTCAGCCAACTGTCATCGGCCGAGCTGTAACCGGCCTTGAGCCGGGCGCCAGTATCTCGTCCGGGCTTGATGATGTCTTCCGGGTCGAGCGTAAAGTAACTCACGGCGCCACCGATGGCGCTGCTGCCGTACAGCGCCGATGCCGGACCGCGGAGAATTTCCACCCGCTTCACAATCTCCGGATCAACGTAGTTGCGCTGCGTATTGGCATACGGGCCATTGAAAAAGCTGTTGGGCACTTCCACGCCATCCACCTGCGTCAGCACCCGATCACCATCAATACCGCGGATATTGTAACCGGTGATCCCAGACCGCTGACCGCTGCCGCCCACAGACACACCCGGCTCGTTGCGCACCAGGTCCTTGATATCGTTGACGTTCCGCTGATCCAGCTGGTCCCGGTCCAGCACGCTCACCACGACAGGCACGTCATCAAGTTCACGAACGTGGCGCGTTGCCGTCACCGTGATCGGCTGCAGCTCACTGGTCTGCTCGGCACTGACCAAAACCACACTGCGCTCACCCACGCTCTGGTAAGTCAGGCCAGTACCCTCCAGCATCCGCTCCAGCGCCCGCTGGGCCGACATCCGCCCGGTAATCCCCCGCGATTGCAACGCCCCTGCCAGCTCCGCCTGCAGACCAACCTGCCAGCCGGTGGTCTCACTAAAAGCGTTAAGAGCTGCTACCAGCGGCTGTGAGGGAATGACAAAGCGGTAGTTGGCCTGATGCTCCGCGCGCGCCAGAACAACGGCGTCCGCGGCGAAGGCCTGCGGGGCCAGAGTGCAGGACAGGGAAACAGCCAGAAGCGATAGACCTGTGGCAGACAGGGTCCGGGACAGCGAGCGCCGGGTATGAACAGTCATCGATAGTCTCTTTGCTGGAATGTGGATAGCCAATTAATGCGAATGGTTTGCATTACATTCAGACGAGACGAACGAGTTGCCGCAACGCGTAAAACTATTTTTGTTTCTTCGTGGAATACCGGGATGACGTGCCGGACTGCTGCGCCAAGACAGCTCCCCCTTGGCTCGCCGCCAAGGCGAAAGGCTGAAACAACAACGGAGCACGCACGAAACGGTAGGCCGCAGGAGACGGTTCACCCCGAAAATCCCTGATGAACCCGGTCTCTTGCCTCCAGCCGCTCAGTTCAATACCAGCAAAGCCGGATACTCATGCAGGGTGGCTGAGGTTACCTGCGCCAGCGAACGCACCACGCTCAGCGGGTCGTTCAGCCGATAGTTGCCGGTCACGCGTACCCCGTTCAGCCGTGGATCGGCACTGACGATCCAGCCTGGGTAATAACGCCGCAGCTCGGCCAGCACCTCGCCTAGGGGCTGATCATCAAACACCAGCCTCCCCTGCACCCAGGCAAACCGATCTGCCGAACCGCCGCGCTCGCGCTGGCCGATGCCATCAGGCCCGATGCGAATGCTGTCGCCATCTTCCAGCTGAATCCGCGCACCATCACGCCGCGCATGGACCTCAACGGCACCATGCTCGACGCTCACCCAGGCCTCATCCCCCTGATAGCGCACGGCAAAAGCGGTACCCAGTACCGACACCTGAATTGGCCCGGCGTTGACCTCAAAAGGTCTGCTGTGGTCCGGCGTGACGTCAAAATAGGCTTCACCACGCAACAGGTTGGCAACCCGACGCTTGCCATCCATCTGGCTGGAAAAGGCACTGTCGGTGTTCAACGTGACGCGCGAGCCGTCAGGCAGGTCGAGGCTCTGCCGCTGGCCAACCGCCGTAACATGATCGGCGCGCAGATCCAGCAGCATGTCACTCTGCACAGTGACCGTCAGCAACAGCAACACCGAGGCAGCGACCGCCAGATACCGCCGCAACCGACGGGGACGCACCACCGCAGCCTGCCTTGCCGTGTCCAGCCGCTGCGCGGCCACACCCAGTAACGGCGACTGCCAACTGCGCTGCGCCCGCTCAAACGCAGCGGCATGCTCAGGCGAGGCCGCGAGCCATGCCTGGAACCGCGCACGGCACGCCTCATCGGCAGACTCAAGCGCCAACAGCCAATCCAGCGCCTCACTCATCGGCGCGTCATTGTCTGTCTGCGGGCCGTGCGGCTCAGGCATCGGGCAAGTCTCTGGTTGGGCGGGCATTCATTCTGGCGGAACACGGCCTCAAGCGAAAGCCACTCATTCCGGCGGAGAAAGACGTTCGATGAGCGTGATGCAGATCGCCATGATCAGCTTCAGCTCTTTCTGCACCGTACTGGCGGACACTCCAAGCTCATCGGCAATCTGCGCCGCGCCTTTGCCATGCAATCGACTGAGAATGAAAATCCGCTGCTGGCGTTCGCTCAGTTGCTCAACGGCCGTCCCCAACCGCTGCAACAGCCGCACCGCGTGCAGACTGTCCTCGCTTGAAGAGGCCGGCGCAGGTACCGCCTCGACCACCTCATGAGGCACATCATCCAGCATGGTGCGCGACTGCATACGCTCACGGCGCAGGTGGTCCAGCGCCAGGTTACGACCGGTTTGAAAGAGAAAGGGCTCAAGGTACTCGATAGGTTGGTCACGCTGACTGCGCGCCACTCGTATATACGTCTCCTGCACCAGCTCCTCAGCGATGCTGGCATTTTTCACCATCTTCAGCAGCGTGCGCAGCAACGGTGCGCGCTGACAGATAAAAACGCGATCTAGATTGGAACTGGTCACTGGCAAGCTCGATTCGCAGACTACGCGCCAATGATAATCATTTTTATTAACGACGAACAGCATCAAAACCACGCCGCCCGGCGCAGTCGGGTCGGCAGGCCAGACTGCCTGCCGCTATCGCTGCCTCAAGCGCGAACCAGCGTCATTGCAGCGGTAGCATTGTTACTGTAAATCGATACCAAGACAGCCCGCGCACGAGCGGCCACGCCAGGGTTATAATCCCCCAGCAGGCGTAATCATCCGTACACAGCCGTGCGTACAAAAACAAAGCAGTCCCTAGTCGCAGAAGCGGGTTTGACACTAAATTCCAACCAGGAAAAGCGCTACTCTGCGACTCAGGAAGAGGTCGACTCGCAACATGGCTTACATCACATTTTCTACTGCAGATTATCCGCTGACAGAGCGCCTTGAGGCCTCCCAGGATATCTACGCGGCGATGGCCAATATTGATGTCTCGCTGCCCCGCGGCAAAGCGCCAGAGATAGAGACCCGCATTCGCCTGCTGCCCGGCATCTCTATCGCGCTGGTGAAGACTTCGCCCCTTACCGTCAAGCGTCGCTCACGGCAGATTCAGGACGGCAACGATGACTTCGCCCTCCTGCTGAACCCGGCCGGGCGAGCGGCCTGGCGCTCTGAGCTGGAAGGCGTTGGTGAGGTGGAGTGTGGCCCAGGCGCGGGCTGTTTTGGCTTTAATGATCGCCCCGGCACCATCGAGTTTCAGGGCAGTCAAACCTACATGTTGAATATCTGCTTCTCGCGCTCACTGCTCGGCCCGCTGGTTGGCGATATCGAACGTACCAGCAAGTCACCACGGCTTGCCCCGGAAACGTTTGCCCATCTGACCCAGTGTGCGATCGAGCTGGTTCAGGCACCGGGGCAGGAAGATCACAACATCCTCGCCGACACCAACCGACTGCTGGATCTTGCTGCGCTCTCGGTGGGCGCGCCGCGTGACATTGAAATCACGGCACGACATCGCGGTCTTAAGCAGGCCCGACTGCGAGCGGTGAAAGCAGACCTGCGCATCAGTGCAAGGCACGGCGACGCCTCCCTGAGCTGGCTGGCAAAGCGGCACGGAGTATCACCCAGCTATATTCGCGCCATGTTCGAACAAGACGGTCAGAGTTTTACCGACTACGTACTGGAGCTGCGCCTGGAGCGGGTATTTCAGTGCCTGCGCAGCCCCGCCCATGCCCATAAAAAGGTGGCAGAAATCGTCTATGATGCCGGCTTCAATAACCCATCCTGGTTCTACCGAGCCTTCAAGCGCCGCTTTGGCCTGGCACCCAGCGAAGTACGTGAAGTCGCCAGGGCTCAACACCCTGTCGTAGAGCCCCGCTAAAGCCCTCTTCAATTCAATGTTGTGGCGCTGAGTGGAAGCCGCCACGATAGCCCATTGCTACCCTCCCCCCTTTGCAAATAACACAAAGCGTAACTAGGGATGGGAGACACCGTGAACAAACTGGCCGCCGTATCCAGTCTGCAGGCCCTTGGCCTGATTTCCTGCCTTGTAGCAGCCCCGCTGCAGGCCGCCGAAACCGCCGGTGGCGCACTGCGCGACCTGGAAACCCGCCCACTGGGCCTGCCACCTGAGCCACCGACCGATACCCCCACGCTGACGCCGCCACCGGCAACTGAGCAGAGCACCGGCGGCCAGGCCGTCGACATCCTGGGCTTTCGCTTCACGGGCAACACCGCGTTCAGCGATGAGCAACTGGCTGCCGTGCTACTTGATCTGTCCGGCCAGGGCCTCACCCTCGGCCAGTTGCAGCAGGCGGCCGACCGCATCACAGCCTGGTATCGCCAGCATGACTGGTTGCTCGCCCGCGCCATCCTTCCACCGCAGGAAATCGATGACGGCTATCTGACGATTCAGATCGTTGAAGGCAAATACGACCAGGTTCGACTCAACAACCAGAGCGAGCTGCCGGACCGCCTTTTGCAAAACGCCACCCGCGGCCTGAAAGCCGGTGATGGCGTGCGCGCCGGCGCACTGGAAAACGCCTTGATGAGCCTCGATGCGCTGCCCGCCAGCCAGGTCAACTCGCGCCTGTCTCGCGGTGAGCAAGTCGGTACCAGCGCATTGGACATTGACGTAAACGACCTGCCTGCACTGAGCGGGCAACTGTCGCTCGACAATTATGGCAACACCTACAACGGCGAATACCGACTGACCGGTGGCCTCACCGTCGCCAATCCCTTCGGTCTGGGTGACAGCCTGCAACTGCAGGCGCTGGTCTCCGACGGCGACCAAAAATACCTGAGCACCCAGTACGAACTGCCAGTCGGCCCGTGGAACACCCGCGTCGGCCTCAGCCTGTCCTGGCTGGAATACGAACTGGGCAAAGACTTCGACAGCCTCAACGCCAAGGGCAAAGCAGCCACCGGCAGCGTGTTTGCCAGCCAGAACTGGTGGCAGCAACGGCGCTGGGGCGTATCCAGCCGCATCGAATGGCGCTACCGCGATCTGGAAGATGAGCAGCTTGGTGTCGCCAGCGAGAAAACCCTGCGCAGCGTCACCCTTGATCTGGTCAACGGCTACTGGCGTGATGACCTGCTGGGCGGCAGCGCCAACAGCTATCGCCTGAGCTGGACCCACGGCGAGCTGTCGATGGACAGCCCCTACGCTGTCGCATCCGACTTTTACGGCACCGAAGGCCGCTACCACAAGGTCAACCTGGCCGTGCTGCGTCAGCAGCGCCTCAGCCCGCGCTTCACCCTGAACATGAATTTCCGCGGTCAACTGGCCGACGGCAACCTCGACTCCGTTGAGAAGATGAGCCTCGGCGGTGCCTACGGCATCCGTGCCTTCCCGCAAGGCGAAGCCTCCGGCGACGAGGGCTGGCTGGCCAGTACCGAACTGCGCTACGCCCTTAGCAGCCAGTGGCAACTGGGTGCCTTCCTGGAAGCAGGTGAAATCACCTACAACAAGGACCCGCTAGCGATCGGTGATCGTCACCGCAACCTCAAGGGCGCAGGGGTTTCTGCCTACTGGCAGCCACATCATCAATGGCAGATCAGCGCCACCGCAGCCACCTCGCTGGATGGCGAAGAGGCCGCCAGTGATGAACCGGAAGACGTTTACCTCTGGGGTCAGGTGCAGTGGATGTTCTAGGTCCACTGCCTGCCAACACGCGGTAAACAGCACACACCAGCCGCCAGAAAGGAATCCGCCATGACCCGCACACGCCCCAACTTCGCCCCCACCGCCCTGGCCATCGCCGTCAGTCTGAGTGCAGCCCACCTGCACGCCGCCGACCTACCCGCCGGCGGCAACATCGTCGGCGGCTCCGGCAGCATCAGTCAGGATGGCAACAGCCTGAACGTGCAGCAGAACAGCGACAAGCTGATCACCAATTGGGACAGCTTCGATATTGGTGCGGGTAATACGGTCAACTTCTACCAGCCGGGCAGCAACTCGGTGGCGTTGAACCGGGTGATTGGTGAAGACGCCTCGGCGATCTACGGCAACCTCAACGCCAACGGCAAGGTCTTTCTGGTCAACCCCAACGGGGTGTTGTTTGGTCAGGGTGCGGCTGTCAACGTGGGGGCGCTGGTGGCCTCAACCCTCAGCCTCAGTGATGAAGACTTTAACGACGGCAATTACCAGTTCAGCGGTGACGGCAATAACGCCGCCGTGATCAACCGCGGCCGCATCACTGCCGACGGCGGCGCGGTCGCCCTGCTCGGCGGGCAGGTCAGCAACCACGGCATTATCCAAGCCAATCAGGGCACCGTGGCGCTGGCCGCCGGCGACCAGATCACCCTGGACTTTGCCGGTGATGGCCTGCTGAACGTCACCGTCGATGAAGGCACCCTGAATGCGCTGGTAGAGAACCACCAACTGGTTCGCGCCAACGGCGGCCAGGTGGTGATGACTGCCGACGCCACCAATGCCCTGCTGCAAACCGTGGTCAACAACACCGGCATCATTGAAGCGCAAACGCTGGAAAACCAGAGCGGCACCATTGTGCTCAAGGGCGGCTTTAACGGCGGCACGGTCAACGTAGCCGGCACACTGGATGCCTCAGCCCCGGACAGCGGCGACGGCGGTTTTATAGACACCTCCGGCGCCCACGTCAAGATTGCCGACGGCACTCGGGTCACCACCAAAGCCAACAACGGCACCACCGGCGAATGGCTGATCGACCCGACCGATTTCACCATCAACGCCGGCAGCGACGCCCTGACTGACAGCGGCATTGGTGCTGCTACCCTCAGCGCCAATCTGGAAAACAACAACGTTACCCTGGCCACCGTCGACGGCGGCACCGAAGCCGGTGATATGTACGTCAACGGCGCAGTGAGCTGGAACGCCGACCACACCCTCAGCCTGAACGCCCACAACAACATCCATATCAATGAAGCCATCACCGCCACCAACGGCGGCCTGACCCTCAACGCCGGTGGCAATATCAGCGCTGACGGCGCGGTGAACGTCGGCACCTTTAACCTGCAACGCGGTGCCTGGAGCCAGTTGGGCAGCAATCTTGCGGATTTCACAGCCAAGGACTTCCGTCTCAATACCGCCAATGCCCGCTTCCTGCGCGCCACCGGCGGTGACGGTAGCGAGGGCAACGCCTACCAGATTGTTGATCTCTACGGCCTGCAGGGCATCGCCTCACGCAGCCTGTTAAGCAGCCACTTCGCGCTGAGCAACGATATCGACGCCAGCGGCACCACCAACTGGAATGGTGGTGCGGGCTTTGTGCCTATTGGGAACGGGACTAACAATTACACCGGCAGCTTTGATGGCCAGGGTCATGTTATCAATGGCCTTGCCATCAACAACACTGCCACGACCACCCAGCACTGGGGGCTGTTCGGGGTCAATAGCGGAACCATCCGGGACATTGGGCTCGCGGGGGGAGGCGTCACGGTCCGCGGCAACAATAGTTATTACTATGCCGGGGCGCTGGCAGGGTACAACTACGGCACCATTTCAAATGCCTACGCTACCGGAAACGTCTCGGCGCGAAGCACCGGATCTGCCAGCGCTTACGCAGGCGGCCTTGTGGGATACAACAGCGGTAGCATTAACAACGCCTATGCAACCGGAGAAGTGACAACAAATGCGAACCGTTACAGTAAGCTCTTCTTAGGCGGTCTGGTGGGAGCCAATGGCACGACAGGCACCATTACCAATGCCCATGCAACTGGACACACCAAGACCAATGCGAGCGGTGATAATATTCAAACATACATTGGCGGTCTTGTCGGAAGCAACGCTGGGGCGATCACTAACGCTCATGCTGCCGGCGCAGTGATCAGCACAAATGCTGGCAATTATAATCGTCGTTTCGCGGGCGGTCTCGTGGGAAGCAACTCTGGTGTAATCACCAATGCCTATGCTACTGGTGCTACGACATCTACCACAGGCGGCATCTATGCGACCCACTGGGTCGGTGGCCTCGTGGGACACAACAGCGGCACGCTCACTAACGTTTACGCAACCGGAGACACAGAAGGCGAAGCTGGGACCGACGGCACCTCCTATGCCGGGGGGCTTGCGGGATACAACAGCGGCGCGATCATCAACGCTTATGCAACCGGTAACGTGACGGCAAGCGGAGAAAATAAGTATCGGGAAGCCGTCGCAGGGGGCTTGGTCGGGAAAAATGCCGGCATATTGCAAAACACCTACGCAACCGGAAATGTAGCAGCGGGCGGGGGGCGTGAAGTCCCCACCTATGTCGGCGGCCTGGTAGGAATCAACGAAAACGCCGGCACAATCAGCAACACTTACGCAACCGGTGTCGTGACGGCGTCATCAGATGGGCCTGAATACGTGGGGGGGCTGATAGGATATAACCACGCCTCTGGCACGCTCACTGACTCCTACTGGGTTACCCACACCTCAGGTACGACAACCGGGGTCGGCAATGAGCCATCTCCTTCTGGAGTAACCGGCCTCACCACCGCGCAGATGTTCGATGCCGCCAACTTCAGCGGCTTCGATTTTGCTGGCACCTGGGCCAATGCCGACAATCAGACCACCCCCTACCTGCGCGATCTGGCCGGCAACCGGGTGTTCAATAAAAACGACCTGCCCACCGGCACCATCGACGCCACTAACCGCCCGGCGCTCTACACCGTGATCCAGAATGCCGAGCAGCTGCAGGCCATGCGCGACAATCTCGCGGCCAACTACCTGCTGGGCAACCACATTGATGCCAGCGCAACCGTCAATTGGAATGACGGTGCGGGGTTTGATCCGCTGGGCGTATCGAATAACAGCTTCAGCGGTCAATTGGACGGCATGGGATACATCGTCGACGGGCTGACCATTCAGCGTGCGGACCAGCTCGGAGTGGGGCTGTTTGGCTACACGACAGCCGACAGCCAGATCCGTAACCTTGGGCTGAGCAACGTCAACATTCAGGGCCAGTCTTTTGTCGGCGCTCTGGTTGGCAAAAGCCTTGGACTCCTTGATGGTGTCTTTGCCACCGGCCGCGTGCGTGGTGACTTTGTGGTTGGCGGCCTGGCCGGCTCAAGCCAGGGCAAGATTACTGAAAGCTACGCCGCAACGGATATTGAAGCATTCTCCATCGCCGGTGGTCTGATCGGCTCGCAAGGCCCGGGCATCTACGACTCGGCCAGTCAGACACGCGGCACCAGCAGCGTCGACTACAGCTACGCCACCGGCACTATCAAGGTCACCGTTGATCCCGCATCGGGGTCCGCTGGCGGGCTGGTGGGTATGCTGGATGGGGCCATCCGCAACAGTTACAGCACAGTCATCATCAACGACACCTTAGCCGGGCTGATTGGCAGCTGGACGCAAGGCGTGCTCGCCGATGTGTATTACGCCAACACCGACCCCGACGGCACCTCGCTGGATGCCGTTGGTTTTAACTATGGAGGCCGAAGCTGGGCCGAGATGACCCAACTGGACACCTTCAGCACCTGGGGCAACGACATCGATGCCGAGGGCGGCACCGGCAGTATCTGGCGTATCTACGAAGGCCATACCGGGCCGTTGCTGCGTCGTTTCCTGACGGTTCTGGAAGTAACCGGCGAAGACACTGTCACTACCTATGATGGCACCGAGCAAAGCGGCAGCTGGAGCGCCACTGGCGAGTACGACGCTGAGCGCATTTACGGTCAACCCGCCCGCGGCAAGAATGCCGGTTCCTACACCCTCGACATGGACAACCTGTACTCCGATCAACAGGGCTACGACCTTATCACCAACGGTGGCGGCACCCTGACCATTAACAAGGCCCAAGCCACCGTCACCGCCAACAGCGGTACCACTACCTACAACGGCACCGAGCAAAGCGTTAGTGGCTTTACTGTTGATGGGCTGGTTAACGGCGAAGAACAAAGCGTACTGACTGGCGTGACCACCAGCGGCGGCAAGGGCACCAATGCCGGCAGCTACACGCTGACCGCCAGCGGCGCTGACGGCAACTACGAGCTGACCTTCGTCGACGGCACCCTGACCATCGAACGCAAGGCTATCACCGGCAGCATCACCGCCGACGGCAAGACCTACGACGGCAGCACCTACGCCAACACCCACGGCACCCTGGACGGCGTAATCAGCGGCGATGATCTGCAGTTCAACACCACCGGCGCCTTCGCTGACAAGCACGTCGGCACCGGCAAGCAGGTCACCGTCAGCGGCTCACTCGGTGGCGGTGATGCGAGCAACTATGTGCTCACCACCAACAGCAGCACCACGGCCAATATCGACCGCAAGACCATCACCGCCGATGTCCGCGCCCTGGACAAACTGTTCGACGGCTCCCTCGCGGCAACCCTCGAAGGCGTGCTCAACGGCACCATCAGTGGTGATGACGTTGCGCTGCAGCTCAGCGGTGTGTTCGCCAGCCTCAAGCCGGGCGAGAACCGCGTTCTGGTGGATGCCTCACTGACCGGTGCTGACGCAGGCAACTACCAACTGGTCGCCCCGGACTCGGTAACTGCCAACATGCGGGGCTTTGTGCAGAGCGCTGATTACCAGTCCGCTATCGACAGTCAGCCACAAGAGCAGCGCGGACTCAGTGCACCGAACGACACCGGCTATCAGCTAGACGTCGACGACGATGCCCTGCATCTGCCCATGGCCAGCCGCTAAACCTGCATGACCTTTATGACTTACTGAATAGCGCCGCTGCACCTCGCAGCGGACGGTTAAACACCAAAGGTGCTTCACATGATCCGTTCGGCCAACCAACCTCGTTTTGCCCCCACCGCCCTCGCGGTCGCCATCAGCCTGATCTCGGTCAGTCTGCACGCCGCAGAGCTACCCACCGGCGGCAATATCGTCGGCGGCTCCGGCAGCATCAGTCAGGATGGCAACAGCCTGAACGTGCAGCAGAACAGCGACAAGCTGATCACCAATTGGGACAGCTTCGATATTGGTGCGGGTAATACGGTCAACTTCTACCAGCCGGGCAGCAACTCGGTAGCGCTGAATCGCGTGATTGGTGAAGACGCCTCGGCGATCTACGGCAACCTCAACGCCAACGGCAAGGTCTTTCTGGTCAACCCCAACGGCGTACTGTTCGGCGAGGGTGCCGCGGTCAACGTCGGTGCGCTGGTGGCCTCAACCCTGAGCCTGTCTGACCAGGACTTTAACGACGGCAATTACCAGTTTCAGGGTGACGGCAACAACGCCGCAGTGATCAACCACGGCAGCCTCAATGCCGAGCAGGGCGCAGTCGCCCTGCTGGGTGGACAAGTCAGTAACCACGGCATTATCCAAGCCAATCAGGGCACGGTGGCGCTGGCGGCTGGCGACAAAATCACCCTGGACTTTGCCGGTGATGGCCTGCTGAACGTGACCGTGGATGAAGGCACCCTGAATGCACTGGTGGAGAACCACCAGCTGGTTCGCGCCAACGGCGGCCAAGTCATCATGACCGCCAACGCCACCAACGCCCTGCTGCAAACCGTGGTCAACAACACCGGCATCGTCGAAGCACAAACCCTGGACAACCAGAGCGGCACCATTGTGCTCAAGGGTGGTTTTAGCGGCGGCACCGTCAATGTCGCCGGCACGCTGGATGCCTCTGCCCCGGACAGCGGCGACGGCGGCTTTATCGACACCTCCGGCGCCCACGTCAAAATCGCCGGTGGCACCCAGGTCACTACCAAGGCCAACAACGGCAGCACCGGCGAATGGCTGATCGACCCGACCGACTTCACCATCAACGCCGGCAGCGACGCCCTGACCGACAGCGGCATTGGTGCTGCTACCCTCAGCGCCAATCTGGAAGACAGCAACATCAGACTGGCGACTGTCGATGGCGGTACAGAAAACGGCGATATCTACGTTGATGCCGCCGTTACCTGGAATGCCGACACCACGCTGACGCTGAACGCTCATAACGACATCAACATCAACGCCGCCATCACCGCCCAAGGTGCAAACGGCAAAGTCGCCTTGCAATACGGCCAAGCCACTACCGATGGCGGCACGGCGGACTACCACATCAACGCCCCCATCAATCTGCAAAGCGGCAACAACTTCACCACCCAAAAAGGCTCGACCGGCAGTGTAATCAACTACATCGTGGTCAACGATGCTGCGGCGCTGCAAGCCATGAACAGCGACTTGGCTGCCAACTACGCTGTGGGCAGTAATATTGACCTGGGCAGTATCAGCAATTGGCAGCCAGTGGGTGGAAGTGATCGATTCACAGGCACGTTCAACGGCCTGGGCCACACTCTCAGTAACCTCACCATCGACCGCAGTAGTACGGATTTTGTTGGCTTGTTCGGCGCTACCGCCAGCGCCAGCGTGGTCCGCGATATCGGGCTGGTGGGTGGCAGCGTCTCCGGCCGTGACCATGTCGGCGGGCTGGTGGGAGTCAACTCAGGCATCATCAGCAACGCCTATGCCACCGGCAGCGTTGAGGGCTATGCAAGAATCGGCGGGCTGGTCGGATTCAACCAATCGGGAACCATCAGCAACGTCTATGCCACCGGCAGTGTTAAGGGTGGTGACAGAGTCGGCGGGCTGGCCGGAGACAACGAAGCGGGAACAATCACCAACGCTTATGCCACCGGCAGCGTTGAGAGCACCAGACTCGTCGGCGGGCTGGTCGGAATCAACGAAGCGGGAACCATCAGCAGCGCCTATGCCACCGGCAGCGTTAAGGGCAGTTCTTTCATCGTTGGCGGGCTGGTCGGAGTCAACAAAGGAACCATCAGCAACGCCTATGCCACCGGCAGTGTAGAGGGTACCAGCTCAGTTGGCGGGCTGGTCGGATTCAACGAATCGGGAACCATTAGCAACGCCTATGCCACCGGCAGCGTTAAGGGCAGTGACGACATCGGCGGGCTGGCCGGATACAACTATTTGGCAACCATCAGCAACGCCTATGCCACCGGCAGCGTTAAGGGCAGTGGCAACGTCGGAGGGCTGGTTGGAAGCAATAAAGATGGCGGCACCGTCACCAACAGCTACTGGAACACCGAAACCAGCGGCCAGGCCAGTGCGGTAGGTGACGGCAGCGGTGACGGCACCACCAGCCTCACCACCGCGCAGATGTTCGATGCCGCCAACTTCACCGGCTTTGACTTTGCTGGCACCTGGGCCAATGCCGACAATCAGACCACCCCATACCTGCGCGATCTGGCCGGCAACCGGGTGTTCAATAAAAACGACCTGCCCGCCGGCACCCTCGACACCACCAACCGACCGGCGCTCTATACCGTGATCCAAAACGTCGAGCAGCTGCAGGCCATGCGCAATAACCTGTCAGCGAATTATCTGCTCGGCAACCATATCGACGCCTCCGCTACCGCCAGTTGGAATGGTGGCGCAGGGTTTGTGCCCGTTGGGCACGGGACTAACAATTACACCGGCAACTTTGATGGCCTTAGCTATAGCATCAACGGCCTTACCATCAACCGCCCAAGTACGAGTTACGTCGGCCTATTTGGGTCGATATTCGGTGGCCAGATCAGCAATGTTGGGCTGACTAACGCCGTTATCATCGGGCGCGACTACGTTGGCGGACCGGCTGGCTACTTCAATTCTGGATATATCAGGGAGAGCTATGTAACCGGTCGGGTCAGCGGAAGACGGAATGTTGGTGGTCTAGCCGGCTACTTAGAAGGTTCACTCAGACAAAGCTACAGTACAGCTGATGTAACCGGTAGTGATTCGTATATCGGCGGGCTGATCGGAAACCTTGGCATTTTCGGCGAGGTTAAAGAGAGCTACGCCACAGGATCAGTCAGCGGCACCACACACCTGATTGGCGGGGTAATCGGTTCTAATGGAAGTTACTATCTAGTCAGTAATACCTACTGGAACACCGATACAAGCGGCCAGGCCAACGCGGTGGGTATAGGCAGCAGCGCTGGAATCACCGGCCTCACCACCGCACAAATGCTGCAAGCCGACAGTTTCGCTGGCTGGGATATTGATGCACAGGGCGGCACGGGCACGGTCTGGCGTATCTACGAAGGTTATACCGCCCCGCTGCTGCGTCACTTTTTGACCGCCCTTGAGGTCACCGGCGACACCACAACGACGACCTACAACGGTACCGAGCAGGCCGGCACTTGGAGTGCCACCGGCGCGTACGATACTGACCGTATCTTTGGTCAGGTAGGCGGCGGGCGTAACGCTGGCACCTACAACATCGACATGAGCGGCCTGTACTCCGACCAGCAAGGCTACGACCTGATCATCACAGATGGCGGCACCCTGACCATCAACAAAGCCCAGGCCACCGTTACCGCCAACAGCGGCACCACCACCTATAACGGTAGCGAGCAGAGCGTCAGTGGCTTTACCGTCGACGGGCTGGTTAACGGCGAGGATGCCAGTGTACTCAGTGGCGTCAGCACTAGCGGCGGTAAAGGCACCAACGCCGGCAGCTATACGCTGACCGCCAGCGGCGCCGACGGCAACTACGAGCTGACCTTTGTCGACGGCACCCTGACCATCAACAAAGCCCAGGCCACCGTTACCGCCAACAGCGGCACCACCACCTACAACGGCACCGAACAGAGCGTGAGCGGTTTTACCGTCGAGGGGCTGGTTAACGGCGAAGATGCCAGTGTACTCAGTGGCGTTAGCACCAGCGGCGGCAAGGGCACCAATGCCGGTAGCTACACGCTGACCGCCAGTGGCACCGACGGCAACTACGAGCTGACCTTTGTCGATGGCACCCTCACCATCAACAAGGCCCAGGCCACCGTGACGGCCAACAGCGGCACGACTACCTATAACGGCACCGAGCAGAGCGTCAGCGGCTTTACTGTCGATGGTTTGGTTAACGGCGAAGATCAAAGCGTACTCACCGGCGTCACCACCAGCGGCGGTAAGGGCACCAACGCCGGCAGCTACACGCTGACCGCCAGCGGCAGCGATGGCAACTACGAGCTGAGCTTTGTCGACGGCACCCTCACCATCAACAAGGCCCAGGCCACCGTCACTGCCAACAGCGGCACCGCTACCTACAACGGCACCGAGCAAAGCGTCAGTGGCTTTACTGTTGATGGGCTGGTTAACGGCGAAGACCAAAGCGTACTGACTGGCGTGACCACCAGCGGTGGCAAAGGCACCAACACCGGCACCTACACGCTGACTGCCAGCGGCGCTGACGGCAACTACGAGCTGACCTTTGTCGACGGTGCCCTGACCATCGACCGCAAAACCATCACCGCCGATGTCCGCGCCCTGGACAAACTGTTCGACGGCTCCCTCGCGGCAACCCTCGAAGGCGTGCTCAACGGCACCATCAGTGGTGATGACGTTGCGCTGCAGCTCAGCGGTTTGTTCGCCAGCCTCAAGCCGGGCGAGAACCGCGTTCTGGTGGATGCCTCACTGACCGGTGATGACGCAGGCAACTACCAACTGGTCGCCCCGGACTCGGTAACTGCCAACATGCGGGGCTTTGTGCAGACCGATGACATCCAGTCAGCCCTCGTTAGTCAGCCACAAGAGCAGCGCGGACTCAGTGCACCGAACGACACCGGCTATCAGCTCGACGTCGACGACGATGCCCTGCATCTGCCCATGGCCAGCCGCTAAACCTGCCTGACCTCTATGACTTACGGAATAGCGCCGCTGCGCCTCGCAGCGGCCGGTTAAACACCAAAGGGATTTCACATGAGCTGTTCATCCAAACGCCCCAACTTCGCCCCCACCGCCCTGGCCATCGCCATCAGCCTGAGCGCCGCCCACCTGCACGCCGCCGACCTGCCCACCGGCGGTAACATCGTCGGCGGCTCCGGCAGCATCAGCCAGGATGGCAACAGCCTGAACGTGCAGCAGAACAGTGACAGGCTGATCACCAACTGGGACAGCTTCGATATTGGTGCGGGTAATACGGTCAACTTCTACCAGCCGGGCAGCAACTCGGTGGCGTTGAACCGGGTGATTGGTGAAGACGCCTCGGCGATTTACGGCAACCTCAATGCCAACGGCAAGGTCTTTCTGGTCAACCCCAACGGCGTGCTGTTCGGCGAGGGTGCGGCGGTCAACGTCGGTGCGCTGGTGGCCTCAACCCTGAGCCTGTCTGACCAGGACTTTAACGACGGCAATTACCAGTTTCAGGGTGACGGCAACAACGCCGCAGTGATCAACCGCGGCAGCATCACTGCCGACGGCGGCGCGGTCGCCCTGCTCGGCGGGCAGGTCAGTAACCACGGCATTATCCAAGCCAATCAGGGCACGGTGGCGCTGGCGGCTGGCGACAAAATCACCCTGGACTTTGCCGGTGACGGCCTGCTCAACGTGACCGTCGATGAAGGCACAATCGACGCGCTGGTCGAGAACCACCAACTGGTTCGCGCCAACGGCGGCCAGGTGGTGATGACCGCCAACGCCACCAACGCCCTGCTGCAAACGGTGGTCAACAACACCGGGGTGATTGAGGCGCAAACCCTGGACAACCAGAGCGGCACCATCGTGCTCAAGGGCGGTTTTAACGGCGGCACGGTCAATGTGGCCGGCACGCTGGACGCCTCTGCCCCGGACAGCGGCGACGGTGGTTTTATCGACACCTCCGGCGCCCACGTCAAAATCGCTGGCGGCACCCAGGTCACTAGCAAGGCCAACAACGGCAGCACTGGCGAATGGCTGATCGACCCGACCGACTTCACCATCAGCGCCGGCAGCGACGCCCTGACCGACAGCGGCATTGGTGCCGACACCCTCAGCGCCAATCTGGAAGACAACAACGTTACTCTAGCCACCGTCGACGACGGCACCGAGCCCGGCGATATGTACGTCAACGGCGCAGTGAGCTGGAGCGCCGACCACACCCTCAGCCTGAACGCCCACAACGACATTCACATCAATGAAGCCATCACCGCCACCAACGGCGGCCTGACCCTCGACGCCGGTGGCAATATCAGCGCTGACGGCGCGGTCAACGTCGGCACCTTTAACCTGCAAAGCGGTGACTGGACCCAGCTGGGCGCTACGCTGGCTGACTTTTCTGCTCGGGACTTTCGCCTTAATACAGCTAACGCCAGCTTTATTCGTGCGCTTGGCGGCGACGGCACAGCATCGAGTCCGTATCAACTGACGGACATCTACGGGGTGCAGGGCTTCGCTTCCCATTCCCTACTGGATAGCCACCTTGTGCTGGTCAACGATATTGACGCCAGCGGCACCGCGAACTGGAATGCCGGAGCGGGCTACTTGCCAATTGGCACTCTGGGGACCTACTTCACGGGCTCGCTGGATGGGCAAGACCATGTGATCGACGGGCTCACGATTTATCGACGCTACTCGAATAACATCGGACTATTCGGTGCCACTTCCAACAGTGCAATCAGCAACATCGGGCTGACCAACGTCTCCATCGACGGCAACGGTTACGTCGCAGGGATAGTCGGCTATGGCTACAACGGCGGGACGCCGCTGTCAGCGACTGGCGAGATCAGCAACAGTTATGTCACCGGGACCGTGACCGGCCGCTATACGAGGGTGGCCGGATTGGCTGGTCACTTCAGCGGCACCATCCGTGATAGCTACTTCACCGGCTCCCTCGCAGGCACCGCCGGCGAGTACAAAGGCGGGCTGGTCGGTTCACTTACCGGTAACATCCACAACAGCTACGCAACGGCGGACGTCGTCGGCGATGGCCCCTACGTTGGCGGACTCGTCGGAGGCATGACCGGATCAATCTACACAAGCCTTGCTACCGGCAACGTCAGTAGTTCTGGGCCCTGGACTGACAGCACCGGCGGGTTGGTGGGCAGTATCTTTGGTTCGATCTACGACAGCTATGCCACCGGCAATGTCAGCGGAGCAACAGCAGTTGGCGGACTCGTCGGCCAAATCAGCTATGGCGGGATCAACAGAAGCTACGCAACCGGCAACGTGACAGGCGATGCCATCGTGGGCGCGTTGATTGGCAGAAATAACGGCTATTACATTAGCAATAGCTACTGGAACAGCGATACCAACAGCGCTGCCACAGCCAGTGGCGCTGGCGTCAACAGCGGCGCGACTGGGCTGACTACCGCACAGATGTTCGACGCCAGCAACTTTGAAGGCTTTGATTTTGACGGCGTCTGGGCCAATGCCGACAATCAGACCACACCCTACCTGCGAGCGCTGGCCGGCAACCGGGTGTTCAATAAAAACGACCTGCCCACCGGCACCATCGACGCCACTAACCGCCCGGCGCTCTATACCGTCATCCAGAACGTCGAGCAGCTGCAGGCCATGCGCGACGACGTTACGGCCAACTACCTGCTTGGCAACCATATCGACGCCTCCGCTACCGCGAGTTGGAACGGTGGAGCGGGGTTTGTGCCCGTTGGGGACGGCTCTAACCACTACACCGGCGACTTCGACGGCCTTGGCTATAGCATCAACGGCCTGAACATCAACCGCCCCGATACATATAACGTTGGCCTGTTTGGGAGAAGCGTTGGTGGCCAGATCAGCAATGTCGGGCTGACTAACGCCGCTATCACCGGGCGCGATTGGGTTGGCGGGCTTGTCGGCTACCTTAACGGGTCTATCAGGCAGAGCTATATCACCGGTCGGGTCGGCGGAAGACAGCTAGTCGGCGGTCTGGTCGGCCTTTCACATGGTTCAGTCAAACAAAGCTACAGTTCGGCTAATGTAACCGGTCGTGTTGCAAGTGTTGGCGGGCTGGTCGGATACCTGGGTGAGAGCGGCAGAATTGAAGAGAGCTACGCCACAGGACAAGTCAGCGGCTCCTCAATCTTTGGAGCAGGGGGGTTAATAGGTGATTTGTACGGTGTTTTGGTCAATACCTATTGGAACACCGAGACAAGCGGCGCAACCAGCGCAGTAGGCGGTAATAAAAGAAGCGTAACTGGCGCCACCGGCCTGACCACCGCACAAATGCTGCAAGCCGACAGCTTCGCTGGCTGGGATATTGATGCACAGGGCGGCACGGGCACGGTCTGGCGTATCTACGAAGGTTATACCGCCCCGCTGCTGCGTCACTTTTTGACCGCCCTTGAAGTCACCGGCGACACCACAACGACTACCTACAACGGTACCGAGCAGACCGGCGGCTGGAGCACCACGGGCGAGTACGATGCTGACCGTATCTTTGGCCAGGCCAGCGGCGGCGGGCGTAACGCCGGCACCTACAACATCGATATGAGAGGCCTGCACTCCGATCAACAGGGCTATGACCTGATCACCACCGACGGCACCCTGACCATTAATAAGGCCCAGGCCACCGTCACCGCCAACAGCGGCACCACCACCTATAACGGCACCGAGCAGAGCGTCAGTGGCTTTACTGTCGAGGGGCTGGTCAACGGCGAGGATGCCAGTGTACTCAGCGGTGTCACCACCAGCGGCGGCAAGGGCACCAACGCCGGCACCTACACGCTGACCGCCAGCGGCAGCGACGGCAACTACGAGCTGACCTTTGTCGACGGCGCACTGACCATCAACAAGGCGCAGGCCACCGTCACCGCCAATAGCGGTACCACTACCTATAACGGCACCGAGCAGAGCGCCAGCGGCTTCACTGTCGATGGTTTGGTTAACGGCGAAGATCAAAGCGTACTCACCGGCGTCACCACCAGCGGCGGTAAGGGCACCAACGCCGGTAGCTACACGCTGACTGCCAGTGGCAGCGACGGCAACTACGAGCTGAGCTTTGTCGACGGCACCCTCACCATCAACAAGGCCCAGGCCACCGTCACTGCCAACAGCGGTACCACGACCTACAACGGCACCGAGCAAAGCGTCAGCGGCTTTACTGTCGATGGGCTGGTTAACGGCGAGGATGCCAGTGTGCTCACCGGCGTGACCACCAGCGGCGGCAAGGGCACCAACGCCGGCACCTACACGCTGACTGCCAGCGGCGCTGACGGCAACTACGAGCTGACCTTTGTCGACGGCACCCTGACCATCAACAAAGCCCAGGCCACCGTTACCGCCAACAGCGGTACCACGACCTACAACGGCACCGAGCAGAGCGTCAGCGGCTTTACTGTCGACGGGCTGGTTAACGGCGAGGATGCCAGTGTGCTCAGTGGTGTCACCACCAGCGGCGGTAAAGGCACCAATGCCGGTAGCTACACGCTGACTGCCAGCGGCGCTGACGGCAACTACGAGCTGACCTTTGTCGACGGCACTCTGACCATCAACAAAGCGCAGGCCACCGTCACCGCCAACAGCGGTACCACGACCTACAACGGCACCGAGCAGAGCGTCAGCGGCTTTACTGTCGACGGATTGGTTAACGGCGAAGAGGCTAGTGTGCTCACCGGCGTCACCACCAGCGGCGGCAAGGGCACCAACGCCGGCACCTACACGCTGACTGCCAGCGGCAGCGACGGCAACTACGAGCTGACCTTTGTCGACGGCACTCTGACCATCAACAAAGCGCAGGCCACCGTCACCGCCAACAGCGGTACCACGACCTACAACGGCACCGAGCAAAGCGTCAGCGGCTTTACTGTCGACGGGTTGGTCAACGGCGAGGATGCCAGTGTGCTCAGCGGCGTGACCACCAACGGCGGCAAGGGCACCAACGCTGGCACCTACGTCTTGACCGCCAGCGGCAGCGACGGCAATTACGAGCTGACCTTTGTCGACGGTGCCCTGACCATCGACCGCAAAACCATCACCGCCGACATCCGCGCCCTGGACAAGCTGTTCGACGGCTCCCTGGCCGCGACGCTGGAAGGCGTGCTCAACGGCACCATCAGCGGCGATGACGTTGCGCTACAGCTCAGCGGTTTGTTCGCCAGCCTCATGCCGGGCGAGAACCGTGTGCTGGTGGATGCCTCACTGACCGGCGCTGACGCGGGCAACTACCAACTGGTCGCCCCGGACTCGGTAACTGCCAGCCTGCTGGGCTTTGCCCAGACCGATGACATCCAGTCAGCCCTCGTTAGCCAGCCACCAGAGCAGCGCGGACTCAGTGCGCCGGGCGACACGGGCTATCAGCTTGATGTCGACGACGATGCCCTGCATCTGCCCATGGCCAGCCGCTAAACCTAGCTGATACGTCCAAGCCTTACCGGAAAGCGCCGCTGCGCCTCGCAGCGGCCGGTTAAACACCAAAGGGATTTCACATGAGCTGTTCATCCAAACGCCCCAACTTCGCCCCCACCGCCCTGGCCATCGCCATCAGCCTGAGCGCCGCCCACCTGCACGCCGCCGACCTACCGACCGGCGGCAATATCGTCGGCGGCTCCGGCAGCATCAGCCAGGATGGCAACAGCCTGAACGTGCAGCAGAACAGCGACAAGCTGATCACCAATTGGGACAGTTTCGATATTGGTGCGGGTAATACGGTCAACTTCTACCAGCCGGGCAGCAACTCGGTGGCGTTGAACCGGGTGATTGGTGAAGACGCCTCGGCGATTTACGGCAACCTCAATGCCAACGGCAAGGTCTTTCTGGTCAACCCCAACGGCGTGCTGTTCGGCGAGGGTGCGGCGGTCAACGTCGGTGCGCTGGTGGCCTCAACCCTGAGCCTGTCTGACCAGGACTTTAACGACGGCAATTACCAGTTTCAGGGTGACGGCAACAACGCCGCAGTCATCAACCGCGGCAGCATCACTGCCGACGGCGGCGCGGTCGCCCTGCTCGGCGGGCAGGTCAGTAACCACGGCATTATCCAAGCCAATCAGGGCACGGTGGCGCTGGCGGCTGGCGACAAAATCACCCTGGACTTTGCCGGCGATGGCCTGCTGAACGTTACCGTGGATGAAGGCACCCTGAATGCACTGGTGGAGAACCACCAACTGGTTCGTGCCAACGGCGGTCATGTGGTGATGACCGCCAACGCCACCAACGCCCTGCTGCAAACGGTGGTCAACAACACCGGGGTGATTGAGGCGCAAACCCTGGACAACCAGAGCGGCACCATTGTGCTCAAGGGCGGCTTTAACGGCGGCACGGTGAATGTAGCCGGCACACTGGATGCCTCAGCCCCGGACAGCGGCGACGGCGGCTTTATCGACACCTCCGGCGCCCACGTCAAGATTGCCGATGGCACACGGGTCACCACCAAAGCCAACAACGGCAGCACCGGCGAATGGCTGGTCGACCCCACTGATTTTTACATTACTGACAGCAGTGACCCACAAACCGACAGCGGCATTGGTGCTGCAACCCTTAGCGCCAATCTGGAAGACAGCAATGTCACCTTGGCGACTGTCGACGACGGCACCGAAGCCGGTGATATGTACGTCAACGGCGCAGTGAGCTGGAACGCCGACCACACCCTCAGCCTGAACGCCCACAACGACATCCATATCAACCAGGCCATCACCTCCAGCAACGGCGGCCTGACCCTCAACGCCGGTGGCAATATCAGCGCTGACGGCGCGGTGAACGTCGGCACCTTTAATCTGCAAAGCGGTTCTTGGAGCCAGTTGGGCGCAACACTGCCAGCGTTTTACGCACGTGACTTCCAAATGGACGTAACGGACGACTTACACCGGGGGAAAGCATACTTTCTTCGCTCAATTGGCGGCGACGGCTCCAAGAACAATCCGTACCAGCTAACCGATATTTTTGGTCTACAGGGTGTCACATCTCGCCTTTTGATAGACAAGAGCTTCACTCTCGCTAACGATATCGATGCGAGTGGAACAGTCAACTGGGCTGGCGGTGCCGGCTTTGTGCCAATAGGTGGCCAATACAACAGATTCTCGGCCAACTTCTCCGGTCAGGGCCACATCATTCGGGATCTCCACATTTTTCGGCCCACTTCGGCACACGTAGGATTATTCGGTGTAACCGATAAAGACTCAGCCATCCATGGCGTGGGACTGGTGGATGTGAACATAGTCGGGCGAACACTTGTCGGCGCTCTCGCTGGGTACAGTGGCTCTGACTTCTACCAGTCCTATGCAACTGGCACGGTCAGCGGGCGAGGCGATACCGTCGGTGGCCTGATTGGGCAAGCGGCGTTTGCGCCAATCATCCGTGACTCTTGGGCCGACGTCACCGTTAGCGCCACCGGCAGTGAAGTCGGCGGGTTGGCAGGGCGAGTTAACGCTGGTGACATCAGAAACTCATTCGCATTGGGTGATGTGACAGGCCAAAATTGGGTTGGCGGCCTGGTAGGGACAACCGGTTCTAAAATCTACGGAACCTATGCCGCCGGCAAGGTGACAGGCTGGAATGGCGTAGGAGGGCTGCTTGGTGGTTTTTCTGGAGGCAACCCCGGTCAGTATGACCTCGCCAACTCCTATGCCACCGGTGATGTCGTCGGTTCTGGTAACTCGATTGGCGGCCTGATCGGCTGGAACTCATTAAAGGTCACTAATATCTATGCGACCGGGAATGTAGTCGGCGACACCTATGTCGGGGGCCTGGTCGGCCAACATAGCGAGCGATTTTTTAATCCATTGAGCATCAATGCCGGCTACGCCACCGGCACCGTCCAGGCCAACACCAGCGACGTCGGTGCTCTGGTGGGCAAGAGTGATGCGGCCATCACCGTATCCTTTTTCAATCAAGACAAAAACCCGCTATTGGCTGGCGTCGGATCGGGCTCCAGTGACGGCACGACCAGTCTGACGACTGCCCAAATGATGGATCTCGACAGCTTCAGCACCGCCTGGGGCTCAACGATCGACGCCGATGGCGGGACCGGCAGCGTATGGCGAATCTACGATGGCTCCACTACCCCGCTGCTGCGCAGCTTTTTGACACCACTTACCATTGACGGCGGCAATACCACGGTCACCTACAACGGGTTGGTGCAGACCGGACAGTGGACGGCCAGCGCCGAGTACGACGCCGATCTGCTCTTGGGCAATGAGATCGTTGGCAAGAAAAATGTCGGTAGCTATGAGCTGGATCTAGGGGGGCTTTACTCCAGCCAGCAGGGCTATGACCTGGTTGTCAGCAATGGCACTCTGACCATCAACAAGGCGCAGGCCACCGTCACCGCCAACAGCGGTACCACCACCTATAACGGCACCGAGCAAAGCGTCAGTGGCTTTACTGTTGACGGCCTAGTCAACGGTGAAGATGAAAGCGTGGTGACCGGTGTCACCACCAGCGGCGGCAAGGGTACCAACGCCGGTAGCTATGTGCTCACGGTCAGCGGCGGCAGCGCCGATAACTACGAGCTGACCTATGTCGACGGCACCCTGGCCATCAACAAGGCGCAAGCCACCGTGACGGCCAACAGCGGCACCACCACCTATAACGGCACCGAGCAGAGTGTCAGTGGCTTTACTGTTGATGGGCTGGTTAACGGTGAAGATGAAAGCGTGGTGACCGGTGTCACCACCAGCGGCGGCAAAGGCACCAACGCCGGTAGCTATGTCTTCACGGTCGGTGGCGGCAATGCCGATAACTACGAGCTGACCTTTGTCGACGGCGCCCTCACCATCAACAAGGCGCAAGCCACCGTGACGGCCAACAGCGGCACCACCACCTATAACGGCACAGAGCAGAGCATCAGTGGCTTTACCGTCGACGGCCTGGTCAACGGCGAAGATCAAAGCGTGGTGACCGGCGTCAATACCAGTGGAGGCAAGGGCACCAACGCCGGTAGCTATGTGCTCAAGGTCGGCGGTGGCAGCGCCGACAACTACGAGCTGACCTATGTCGACGGCACCCTGACCATCAATAAGGCTCAAGCCACCGTCACCGCCAACAGCGGCACCACCACCTATAACGGTACCGAACAAAGCGTCAGCGGCTTTACCGTCGATGGGCTGGTTAACGGTGAAAATGAAAGCGTACTGACTGGCGTGACCACCAGTGGTGGCAAGGGCACCAACGCCGGTAGTTATGTGCTCACGGTCGGTGGCGGCAGCGCCGATAACTACGAGCTGACCTTTGTCGACGGCACCCTGACCATCAACAAGGCCCAGGCCACCGTCACCGCCAACAGCAGTACCACGACCTACAACGGCACCGAGCAGAGCGTCAGCGGCTTTACTGTCGACGGATTGGTCAACGGCGAAGAGGCCAGTGTACTCACCGGCATCACCACCAGCGGCGGTAAAGGCACCAACGCCGGCAGCTATACGCTGACCGCCAGCGGCGCCGACGGCAACTACGAGCTGACCTTTGTCGACGGCACCCTGACCATCAACAAAGCCCAGGCCACCGTCACCGCCAACAGCGGCACCACCACCTACAACGGCACCGAACAGAGCGTCAGCGGCTTTACTGTCGACGGATTGGTCAACGGCGAAGAGGCCAGTGTACTCAGTGGCGTCACCACCAGCGGCGGCAAAGGCACCAACGCCGGCAACTACGTGTTAACCGCCCGCGGCACCGACGGCAATTACGAGCTGAGCTTTGTCGACGGCAAACTGACCATCAACAAGGCCCAGGCCACCGTCACCGCCAACAGCGGCACCACCACCTACAACGGCACCGAACAGAGCGTGAGCGGTTTTACCGTCGAGGGGCTGGTTAACGGCGAAGAGGCTAGTGTGCTCACCGGCGTCACCACCAGCGGCGGCAAGGGCACCAACGCCGGCACCTACACGCTGACTGCCAGCGGCGCTGACGGCAACTACGAGCTGACCTTTGTCGACGGCACTCTGACCATCAACAAAGCGCAGGCCACCGTCACCGCCAACAGCGGTACCACGACCTACAACGGCACCGAGCAAAGCGTCAGCGGCTTTACTGTCGACGGGTTGGTCAACGGCGAAGAGGCTAGTGTGCTCACCGGTGTCACCACCAGCGGCGGCACGGGCACCAACGCTGGCACCTACGTATTGACCGCCAGCGGCAGCGACGGCAATTACGAGCTGACCTTTGTCGACGGTGCCCTGACCATCGACCGCAAAACCATCACCGCCGACATCCGCGCCCTGGACAAGCTGTTCGACGGCTCCCTGGCCGCGACGCTGGAAGGCGTGCTCAACGGCACCATCAGCGGCGATGACGTTGCGCTGCAGCTCAGCGGTCTGTTCGCCAGCCTCAAGCCGGGCGAGAACCGCGTTCTGGTGGATGCCTCACTGACCGGCGCTGACGCAGGCAACTACCAACTGGTCGCCCCGGACTCGGTAACTGCCAGCCTGCTGGGCTTTGCCCAGACCGATGACATCCAGTCAGCCCTCGTTAGTCAGCCACCAGAGCAGCGCGGACTCAGTGCGCCGGGCGACACGGGCTATCAGCTTGACGTCGACGACGATGCCCTGCATCTGCCCATGGCCAGCCGCTGAGATGGCTTGATTGAAACGCCGCTGCCCTTCGCAACGGCGTACTGAGTAATTAAGGGACCGTATATGAACCGCACAGCCAGAACCCCCAACTTCGCCCCCACCGCCCTCGCGGTCGCCATCAGCCTGATCTCGGTCAGCCTGCACGCCGCTGATCTACCCACCGGCGGCAACATCGTCGGCGGTTCCGGCAGCATCAGTCAGGATGGCAACAGCCTGAACGTGCAGCAGAACAGCGACAAGCTGATCACCAATTGGGACAGCTTCGACATTGGTGCGGGTAATACGGTCAACTTCTACCAGCCGGGCAGCAACTCGGTGGCGCTGAATCGCGTGATTGGTGAAGACGCCTCGGCGATCTACGGTAACCTCAATGCCAACGGCAAGGTCTTTCTGGTCAACCCCAACGGTGTGTTGTTTGGCGAGGGTGCCGCGGTCAACGTCGGTGCGCTGGTGGCCTCGACCCTGAGTTTGTCTGATCAGGACTTTAACGACGGCAATTACCAGTTCAGCGGTGACGGCAATAACGCCGCCGTGATCAACCGTGGCAGCATCACTGCCGACGGCGGCGCGGTCGCCCTGCTGGGTGGGCAAGTCAGAAACCACGGCATTATCCAGGCGAATCAGGGCACCGTGGCGCTGGCGGCTGGCGACAAAATCACCCTGGACTTTGCCGGTGACGGCCTGCTGAACGTTACCGTGGATGAAGGCACCCTGAATGCACTGGTGGAGAACCACCAACTGGTTCGTGCCAACGGCGGTCATGTGGTGATGACCGCCAGCGCCACCAACGCGCTGCTGCAAACCGTGGTCAACAACACCGGCATCATCGAAGCACAAACCCTGGACAACCAGAGCGGCACCATTGTGCTCAAGGGCGGCTTTAACGGCGGCACGGTCAATGTCGCCGGCACACTGGATGCGTCAGCGCCGGACAGCGGCGACGGCGGCTTTATCGACACCTCCGGCGCCCACGTCAAAATCGCTGGCGGCACCCAGGTCACTACCAAGGCCAACAACGGCAGCACCGGCGAATGGCTGATCGACCCGACCGATTTTTACATTACTGACAGCAGCGACCCGCAAACCGACAGCGGCATTGGTGCTGCCACCCTCAGCGCCAATCTGGAAGACAGCAACATTACGCTGGCGACCATTGAAGCGGGAACCGACGCTGGCGATATACACGTCGATGCCGCTGTGAGCTGGAATGCGAACACCACACTAAGCCTGAGCGCTGACAACAATATCCTGATCAATGCGCCCATCACCGTGGAGAACAGTGGCGGCGGCGTTGCCCTGAATTATGGTGGCAGTCATTATCAGATGAATGCGCCGATCAGTTTTACTGCCGGCAGCGGCGGCGCGTTCAGTGTAAATGGCCAGAATTTCACCCTGATCCACTCCATCGCTCAACTGCAGAACATAAACACAGCGCTCGATGGCCATTACGCTTTGGCAACCAACATTGACGCCAGTGAGACCCGGAACTGGAACAGCGGCAAAGGCTTTAACCCTATTGGGTACTACGACACCTTCACCCCTTCCGGATCGGAACCCGTTTTTACCGGAACGATGAACGGCCTCGGCCATACCATCAACAACCTGACCATCAACCGCGCTGATGAAAGTCAGGTTGGCCTGTTTCGAACTACGGGCAGCGACAGTGTTATCCGCAGCATTGGGCTAGTCGACGCCAATGTAGCCGGAGCCTTTGCTGTCGGTGGGCTGGTAGGTCAAAACAAAGGTGAGATCATCCAGAGCTATGTTTCTGGCACGGTCTCAGGCACGGTACTAGCCGACGGGCAGCCAGCCGACAATATTCAAGCGGCCTTATCAGGTATGAACGTCGGCGGGCTGGCGGGCATCAACAATGGCAGCATCACCCAAAGCCATGCCACCAGCTCGGTCAATGGTGCATCCTTGGTTGGTGGGCTAGTCGGTTACAACACTTACAAAATCAGCCAAAGCTACGCCACTGGCATGGTCAATGGAAAAAACCAAGTCGGCGGACTAGTGGGCTACACCAATGGCACCGTCGCCCAGAGCTATGCCACCGGCATGGTCAGCGGGATAGACCAAGTTGGTGGCCTAGCGGGCTATCTAGGCTTCACCAGCAAGATTTCCCAGAGCTACGCTACCGGTGCGGTCACCGGCGTGAACGACGTAGGTGGGCTAGTGGGAGGCAACAGCAACCTGAGAGACCTCACTAACAATACCACCAGCGAGATAGAAGAAATCAAAGACGTTGGTGGCAACATTACTCAGAGCTACGCTACCGGCACCGTTACAGGGGAAAACAACGTCGGCGGGCTTGTGGGCTTCAATGATGGTACCTCTTCCCAGAACTATGCTACCGGCATGGTCATAGGCAAAAAAAACGTGGGTGGCCTAGCAGGCGTAAACGCTAGATCCAGTCCATACGAGTACAACATTAGCATTTCCCAAAGCTATGCCACCGGCTCGGTCACGAGTGATAGTTTCATCGGCGGACTGGTGGGTTACAACAAAGTCAACGCTACCATCAGCCGAAGCTATGCCAGCGGCCTGATCAATGGCAAAGCCGAAACTAACCTGGCCTCGGGTATTCTGCTTGGGCTGGACGACTATAGCGCCATGAAGACACCTGCCGAGCTTCAACAGCTCGACACCTTTGCTGGTTGGGATATTAATGCTGAGGGCGGCACCGATAGCGTCTGGCGTCTCTATGAAGGGCATACCGCACCTCTGCTGCGCAGTTTTCTGACAGCCCTTGAAGTCAGTACTCAAGACACCACAGTGACCTACAACGGCAGCGAGCAAAGTGGCAGTTGGAGCGCCAATACGCCCTATGACGCCGCGTTGGTCCTAGGGAATCCCACCGGCGGTAAAAACGCGGGCACCTATGCTCTCGACCTGAGCGGTCTGTACTCCGGTCAGCAGGGCTACGACCTGATCACCACAGGTAGCGGCACCCTGACCATTAACAAGGCCCAAGCCACTGTCACCGCCAACAGCAACACCACCACCTATAACGGCACCGAGCAGAGCATCAGCGGCTTTACCGTGGATGGGTTGGTCAACGGCGAAGATCAAAGCGTACTTAGCGACGTCACTACCAGCGGTGGCAAAGGCACCAATGCCGGTAGCTATACGCTGACCGCCAGCGGCAGCGATGGCAACTACGAACTGAGCTTCGTCGACGGCACCCTGACCATCAACAAGGCCCAGGCCACCGTCACCGCCAACAGCGGCACCACCACCTATAACGGTAGCGAGCAGAGCGTCAGTGGCTTTACTGTTGACGGGCTAGTCAACGGAGAAGATCAAAGCGTACTTAGCGGGGTCACTACCAGCGGCGGTAAGGGCACCAACGCCGGCAGCTACACGCTGACCGCCAGCGGCAGTGACGGCAACTACGAGCTGACCTTTGTCGACGGCACCCTGACCATCAACAAGGCCCAAGCCACTGTCACCGCCAACAGCAACACCACCACCTATAACGGCACCGAGCAGAGCATCAGCGGCTTTACCGTGGATGGGTTGGTCAACGGCGAAGATCAAAGCGTACTTAGCGACGTCACTACCAGCGGTGGCAAAGGCACCAATGCCGGTAGCTATACGCTGACCGCCAGCGGCAGCGATGGCAACTACGAGCTGACCTTCGTCGACGGCACCCTGACCATTAACAAGGCCCAGGCCACCGTCACCGCCAACAGCGGCACCACCACCTATAACGGTAGCGAGCAAAGCGTTAGCGGTTTTACTGTTGATGGCTTGGTCAATGGAGAAGATCAAAGCGTACTCACCGGCGTCACCACCAGCGGCGGCAAAGGCACCAATGCCGGTAGCTACACGCTGACCGCCAGCGGCAGCGATGGCAACTACGAGCTGACCTTCGTCGACGGAACCCTGACTATCAACAAAGCCCAGGCCACCGTCACCGCCAATAGCGGTACCACGACCTACAACGGCACCGAACAGAGCGTGAGCGGCTTTACTGTCGAGGGGCTGGTTAATGGTGAAAATCAAAGCGTACTGACTGGGGTGACCACCAACGGTGGCAAGGGCACCAATGCCGGCAGCTACACGCTGACCGCCAGCGGCAGCGACGGCAACTACGAGCTGAGCTTTGTCGACGGTACCCTGACCATCAACAAAGCCCAGGCCACCGTCACCGCCAACAGCGGCACCACCACCTACAACGGCACCGAACAGAGCGTGAGCGGTTTTACCGTCGAGGGGCTGGTTAACGGCGAAGATGCCAGTGTACTCAGTGGCGTTAGCACCAGCGGCGGCAAGGGCACCAATGCCGGTAGCTACACGCTGACCGCCAGCGGCAGCGACGGCAACTACGAGCTGACCTTTGTCGACGGCGCACTGACCATCAATAAGGCCCAGGCCACCGTCACCGCCAATAGCGGTACCACTACCTATAACGGTAACGAGCAGAGCGTCAGTGGCTTTACTGTCGAGGGGCTGGTCAACGGCGAGGATGCCAGTGTGCTCAGCGGCGTGACCACCAACGGCGGCAAGGGCACTAACGCTGGCAGCTACGAATTAACCGCCAGTGGCACCGACGGCAACTACGAGCTGACCTTTGTCGACGGCAAACTGACCATCAACAAGGCCCAGGCCACCGTCACCGCCAATAGCGGTACCACAACCTACAACGGCACCGAACAAAGCGTCAGCGGTTTTACCGTCGAGGGGCTGGTTAACGACGAAGATGCCAGTGTACTCACCGGCGTCACCACCAGCGGCGGCAAGGGCACCAACGCCGGTAGCTACACGCTGACTGCCAGCGGCGCCGATGGTAACTACGAACTGACCTTCGTCGACGGAACCCTGACTATCAACAAAGCCCAGGCCACCGTCACCGCCAACAGCGGCACCACCACCTACAACGGCACCGAACAGAGCGTGAGCGGCTTTACTGTCGAGGGGCTGGTTAATGGTGAAAATCAAAGCGTACTGACTGGGGTGACCACCAACGGTGGCAAGGGCACCAATGCGGGCAGCTACACGCTGACCGCCAGCGGCAGCGATGGCAACTACGAGCTGACCTTTGTCGACGGCAAACTGACCATCAACAAGGCCCTGGCCACCGTCACCGCCAACAGCGGTACCACCACCTATAACGGTACCGAGCAAAGCATCAGCGGCTTTACTGTCGACGGGTTGGTCAACGGCGAGGATGCCAGTGTGCTCACCGGTGTCACTACCAGCGGCGGTAAAGGCACCAATGCCGGTAGCTACACGCTGGCTGCCAGCGGCAGCGACGGCAACTACGAGCTGACCTTTTTCGACGGCACCCTGACTATCGACCGCAAGACCATCACCGCCGACGTCCGCGCTCTGGACAAACTGTTCGACGGCTCCTTCGCAGCAACCCTCGAAGGCGTGTTGAACGGCACCATCAGCGGCGATGACGTTGCGCTGCAGCTAAGCGGCCTGTTCACCAGCCTCACCCCGGGCGAGAACCGTGTACTGGTTGAGGCGGCACTGACCGGCGCTGACGCGGGCAACTACCGGTTGATTGCCCCCAGCGAGGTCATTGCCAGACTGCTGGGCTTTGTTCAGAGCGCTGATTACCTGGCAGCCATGGACAGTCAGCGACCACAACCACCCCAGTTGAACGAACCGGGCGATGAGGAATATCAGCAAGAAGTCGACGACGATGCCCTGCATCTGCCAATGGCCAGCCGCTAAACCTGCCTGACTTTTATAACTTACTGAATAGCGCCGCTGCACCTCGCAGCGGACGGTTAAACACCAAAGGTGCTTCACATGATCCGTTCGGCCAACCAACCTCGTTTTGCCCCCACCGCCCTCGCGGTCGCCATCAGCCTGATCTCGGTCAGTCTGCACGCCGCAGAGCTACCCACCGGCGGCAATATCGTCGGCGGCTCCGGCAGCATCAGTCAGGATGGCAACAGCCTGAACGTGCAGCAGAACAGCGACAAGCTGATCACCAATTGGGACAGCTTCGATATTGGTGCGGGTAATACGGTCAACTTCTACCAGCCGGGCAGCAACTCGGTAGCGCTGAATCGCGTGATTGGTGAAGACGCCTCGGCGATCTACGGCAACCTCAACGCCAACGGCAAGGTCTTTCTGGTCAACCCCAACGGCGTACTGTTCGGCGAGGGTGCCGCGGTCAACGTCGGTGCGCTGGTGGCCTCAACCCTGAGCCTGTCTGACCAGGACTTTAACGACGGCAATTACCAGTTTCAGGGTGACGGCAACAACGCCGCAGTGATCAACCACGGCAGCCTCAATGCCGAGCAGGGCGCAGTCGCCCTGCTGGGTGGACAAGTCAGTAACCACGGCATTATCCAAGCCAATCAGGGCACGGTGGCGCTGGCGGCTGGCGACAAAATCACCCTGGACTTTGCCGGTGATGGCCTGCTGAACGTGACCGTGGATGAAGGCACCCTGAATGCACTGGTGGAGAACCACCAGCTGGTTCGCGCCAACGGCGGCCAAGTCATCATGACCGCCAACGCCACCAACGCCCTGCTGCAAACCGTGGTCAACAACACCGGCATCGTCGAAGCACAAACCCTGGACAACCAGAGCGGCACCATTGTGCTCAAGGGTGGTTTTAGCGGCGGCACCGTCAATGTCGCCGGCACGCTGGATGCCTCTGCCCCGGACAGCGGCGACGGCGGCTTTATCGACACCTCCGGCGCCCACGTCAAAATCGCCGGTGGCACCCAGGTCACTACCAAGGCCAACAACGGCAGCACCGGCGAATGGCTGATCGACCCGACCGACTTCACCATCAACGCCGGCAGCGACGCCCTGACCGACAGCGGCATTGGTGCTGCTACCCTCAGCGCCAATCTGGAAGACAGCAACATCAGACTGGCGACTGTCGATGGCGGTACAGAAAACGGCGATATCTACGTTGATGCCGCCGTTACCTGGAATGCCGACACCACGCTGACGCTGAACGCTCATAACGACATCAACATCAACGCCGCCATCACCGCCCAAGGTGCAAACGGCAAAGTCGCCTTGCAATACGGCCAAGCCACTACCGATGGCGGCACGGCGGACTACCACATCAACGCCCCCATCAATCTGCAAAGCGGCAACAACTTCACCACCCAAAAAGGCTCGACCGGCAGTGTAATCAACTACATCGTGGTCAACGATGCTGCAGCGCTGCAAGCCATGAACAGCGACTTGGCTGCCAACTACGCTGTGGGCAGTAATATTGACCTGGGCAGTATCAGCAATTGGCAGCCAGTGGGTGGGAGTGATCGATTCACAGGCACGTTCAACGGCCTGGGCCACACCCTAAGCAACCTCACCATCGACCGCAGTAGTACGGATTTTGTTGGCTTGTTCGGAGCTACCGCCAGCGGCAGCGTGATCCGCGATATTGGCCTAGTGGGTGGCAGCATCTCCGGCCGTGCCCATGTCGGCGGGCTGGTGGGAGTCAACTCAGGCATCATCAGCAACGCCTATGCCACCGGCAGCGTTAAGGGCAGTATTAATCAAGTCGGCGGGCTGGTCGGATTCAACCAATCGGGAACCATTAACAACGCCTATGCCACCGGCAGCGTTGAGGGCTATGCAAGAATCGGCGGGCTGGTCGGATTCAACCAATCGGGAACCATCAGCAACGTCTATGCCACCGGCAGTGTTAAGGGCGGTGACAGAGTCGGCGGGCTGGCCGGAGACAACGAAGCGGGAACAATCACCAACGCTTATGCCACCGGCAGCGTTAAGGGCTTTGGCAACGTCGGAGGGCTGGTTGGAAGCAATAAAGATGGCGGCACCGTCACCAACAGCTACTGGAACACCGAAACCAGCGGCCAGGCCAGTGCGGTAGGTGACGGCAGCGGTGACGGCACCCCCGGCCTCACCACCGCGCAGATGTTCGATGCCGCCAACTTCAGCGGTTTCGATTTTGCCGGCACCTGGGCCAATGCCGACAATCAGACCACCCCCTACCTGCGCGCGCTGGCCGGCAACCGGGTATTCAACAAAAACGACCTGCCCACCGGCACCATCGACGCCACCAACCGCCCGGCGCACTATACCGTGATCCAGAACGTCGAGCAGCTGCAGGCCATGCGCAACAATCTCGCGGCTAACTACCTGTTGGGCAATCATATCGACGCCTCCGCTACCCCAAGCTGGAATGGCGGCGCGGGGTTTGTACCCATTGGAAACAAAGCCAACCGCTATACCGGCAGCTTTGACGGCCTGGGCCATGTTATCAATGGCCTCACCATCAACCGCAGTGGTGAGGACTACATTGGTTTGTTCGGCCGCACCGACGGCGACAGCGTGATCCGCGATATTGGTCTGGTGGGTGGCAGCGTTGTGGGCGGTAGTTACGTCGGCGGGCTGGCTGGATACCACTATGGAAACATCAGCAACGCCTATGCCACCGGCAGCGTTGAGGGCGGTAGTTACGTCGGCGGGCTGGTCGGATTCAACCAATCGGGAACCATGAGCAACGCCTATGCCACCGGCAGCGTTGTGGGCAGTCAAGAAGTCGGCGGGCTGATCGGAAGTAACTACTTCGGATACATCAACAACGCCTATGCCACCGGCAGCGTTGAGGGCGGTAGTTACGTCGGCGGGCTGGTCGGATTCAACCAATCGGGAACCATGAGCAACGCCTATGCCACCGGCAGCGTTGTGGGCAGTCAAGAAGTCGGCGGGCTGATCGGAAGTAACTACTTCGGATACATCAACAACGCCTATGCCACCGGCAGCGTTGAGGGCGGTAGTTACGTCGGCGGGCTGGCTGGAATCAACATATCCGGCAGCTTCATTGACAGCTACTGGAACACCGACACCAGCGGTCAAACCAGCGCGGTGAGTAACGGCATCTCCACCGGCACCACCGGCCTGACCAGCGCGCAGATGATGAATACCGACAGCTTTACTGGCTGGGATATAGATGTCCAAGGCGGCACGGGCACCATCTGGCGTATCTACGAAGGCTATACCGCCCCGCTGCTGCGCCGTTTTTTGACCGCCCTTGAAGTCACCGGCGACAGCGCCACCACCTACAACGGCACTGACCAGTCCGGCACCTGGAGTGCCGTCGGCGCGTACGATGCTGATCACATCTTTGGCCAAGCCAGCGGCGGTGGACGCAACGCGGGCAGCTATGCCGTAGATATTAGCGGTTTGTACTCCGATCAACAGGGCTACGACCTGATCACCACCAACGGCACCCTGACCATCAGCAAGGCCCAGGCCACCGTCACCGCCAACAGCGGCAGTACCACCTATAACGGCACCGAGCAGAGCGTCAGCGGCTTTACTGTCGACGGATTGGTCAACGGCGAAGAGGCTAGTGTACTCACTGGCGTCACCACCAGCGGCGGTAAAGGCACCAACGCCGGTAGCTACACGCTGACTGCCAGCGGCAGCGACGGCAACTACGAGCTGACCTTTGTCGACGGCACCCTCACCATCAACAAGGCCCAGGCCACCGTCACTGCCAACAGCGGTACCACGACCTACAACGGCACCGAGCAAAGCGTCAGCGGCTTTACTGTCGATGGGCTGGTTAACGGCGAGGATGCCAGTGTGCTCACCGGCGTGACCACCAGCGGCGGCAAGGGCACCAACGCCGGCACCTACACGCTGACTGCCAGCGGCAGCGACGGCAACTACGAGCTGACCTTTGTCGACGGCGCACTGACCATCAACAAAGCCCAAGCCACGGTCACCGCCAATAGCGGCACTACTACCTACAACGGTACCGAGCAGAGTGTTGATGGCTTTACCGCCGATGGCCTAGTTAACGGCGAGGATGCCAGTGTGCTCAGCGGTGTCACCACCAGCGGTGGCAAAGGCACCAACGCGGGTAGCTACACCCTGACTGCAAGCGGCTCTGATGGCAATTACGAGCTGAGCTTTGTCGACGGCAAACTGACCATCAATAAGGCGCAAGCCAGGGTCACCGCCAATAGCGGTACCACGACCTACAACGGTACTGAACAAAGCGTCAGCGGCTTTACTGTCGATGGCCTAGTTAACGGCGAAGATCAAAGCGTACTCACCGGCGTCACCACCAGCGGTGGTAAAGGCACCAACGCCGGCAGCTACACGCTGACCGCCAGTGGCACCGACGGCAACTACGAGCTGACCTTTGTCGACGGCACCCTGACCATCGAGCGCAAGGGCATCACCGGCAACATCAGCGCCGACGGCAAGACCTACGACGGCAGCACCTACGCCAATACCCACGGCACCCTGGACGGCGTAATCAGCGGCGATGATCTGCAGTTCAACACCACCGGCGCCTTTGCCAACAAGACCGCCGGCGATGGCAAACAGGTTGACGTCAGCGGTTCGCTCGGTGGCGGCGATGCCGGCAACTATGTGCTCACCACCAACAGCAGCACCACGGCCAACATCGACCGCAAGACCATCACCGCCGACGTCCACGCCCTGGACAAGCTGTTCGACAGCTCGCTCGCGGCGACCCTCGAAGGCGTGCTCAACGGCACCATCAGCGGTGATGACGTTGCGCTGCAGCTCAGCGGTCTGTTCGCCAGCCTCACCCCGGGCGAGAACCGCGTGCTGGTGGATGCCTCACTGACCGGTGCTGACGCAGGCAACTATCGGTTGATTGCCCCCAGCGAGGTCATCGCCAGCCTGCTGGGCTTTGCCCAGACCGATGACGTCCAGTCGGCCGTCGTTAGTCAGCCGCCTCAACCACGGCGGTTGAGTGCACCGGGTGAAGCTGACTACCTGCTCAGTATCGACGACGATGCCCTGCGCCTGACAGCCTCCGGACAGTAAACGGCAAGGGTATCGGCCCGATTACGGGCCGATACCCTTGGTTGCCACAACCGCAGCGCACCATTTACAACTCAGTTGGCCCCTGTTGCTGACGCAAATCGCTCCGTTATTGCAGAACCATTGCGCAGAAAAAGGCGGTCCCCTCTTCTCCAAACACGGTTCGACCACTACCCACATATCCCCACACACTTTCATGGCCATCGCCGCGAGGGCTGACAAGCCAGTCGATAGCCTTGCGGTTAATGTGATTCCGCGCGAAGCATACCCGCCGCTTGTTGCGATGCTCTTAGCGAAACCCGCGGCCGTTTGTACATCGGACTTATGATGCAACCCGGCCTAGTAGATGAGGATGCCTACGCCAACGAGGCTGGAATGCCCAGACGGGGCGACAACCCTAACCAAAAAAGCAGTCTTGCAGCGAACAGTCAATTGCGCGCCTAAATATCAACTTCGGCAATCATTTCCCCCAATAAACCGGGTTGATTGGCGGAAAAAATCAAAATATGATTTCCAAAAGGAAACCATAAAGAACTCAAGCATGAACCCTGAAAAAACTTCAGAGATAGAAAGCGCCCTGTCACTTCTGCAATGCGAGCTGGTCGCTCGCCGCAACCGCTATACACCGGAAGCCATAACCTGGGCTCAATATGATGTTCTGGAAATACTGCGTGTTAACGGGGCGTTACGTCCGTCTGTCATTAGCAAGCGTCTCGGGATTTCTCGAACCCAACTCTCCAAGGCGCTGCGTGTGCTCAAGGATTTAGCACTGGTGGAGCAGATGGCAGACGACACTGACCGTCGCGCCCAGGCGACGCGGTTAAGCGAGCAGGGAGTAGCTTTCATGAAGCGGGCAGCCATGCAGCGGCAGGGTGCGGCACAGTTGGTCGCCTCAGTCATGACGAGTGGAGAGCAGGCTATCTTCGCCGAACTCTGCCGCAAAGCAGTCAGCGGATTGCAAATGGAGGATATTGGGCATGACTGAACGGCCCATTCGTGTGGTGCGAGCCAGAACCAATAACCTGAAGAATGTGACCCTCGACATCCCGACACATCAGATTGTCGCCTTTACCGGTCTCTCGGGCTCAGGCAAATCCTCGCTGCTGTTCGATACGATCGCCGCAGAATCCCAGCGGCAACTGGCTGAAACGTATTCAACCTTCGTCCGCAACCGTCTTCCTCACTTTGGCCAGCCGGATGTTGATCGTATCGAGAACGTACCGGCTTCGATCGTGATCGACCAACGCAGGCTGGGTGGCAATGCCCGTTCAACCGTCGGCACTGTGACCGAAATTTACGCGCTGCTGCGCCTGCTCTTTTCGCGCATAGGGAAACCTCACATCGGCGAATCCAGCCTGTTCTCGTTCAACACCCCCCATGGCATGTGTCCACAGTGTCAGGGGTTGGGAACGGTTCGAACGATAGACGAGAATGCCTTGTTTGATCGCACGCGCTCGCTGGACGACGGCGCGATTCGCTTCCCTGGATTCGAACCCTCTTCGTGGCGCTGGAAGCGCTATGCCCTCTCAGGTTTCTTTGATACGACCAAGCCGCTTGAGCGTTATACCGATGAGCAATGGCAGCGCCTGACCATTGAAGAAGGCACGCCAGTAACAGCGCCTAAACCGGGTTGGCCAAAAACAACGACGTATGAGGGGGTGTTACCCCGCCTGCGCCGTTCATTTCTGGAACGCGAAGACAGCGAACTTTCAACGGTAGAACGCGAGGCACTGGCGCGCGTGACAATAAGCGGCCCCTGCCCCGCCTGCAAGGGCGGTCGCCTTAATCCGACAGTGCTTGCCTGTCGGATCGGGGAGCACAACATCGCCGACTGCGCCGCGATGGAGGCAAGCGACTTACTGGATTTTGTAAGTGGCATCAGCGAACCGGAAATGCAGCCAGTTCTGTCGTCGATGACAGAGAAGCTGGCCAGCATGATCGATATCGGCCTCGATTATCTCAGCCTGGACCGAGGAACCTCGGGCTTGTCAGGCGGCGAATCACAGCGAATAAAGATGGTGCGCCACCTTGGTAGCAGCCTGGCCGGGATCGCTTATATCTTCGATGAACCCAGTGTCGGATTGCACGCACGTGACGTTAAGCACTTGGGGGAGCTGCTTATACGCTTGCGGGACAAAGGCAACAGCGTCCTTTTGGTTGAGCACGACCCTGACCTGATATGCATCGTAGATCAGGTGATCGACATGGGGCCACAGGCTGGCCAATCAGGCGGGGAAGTTGTCTACCAAGGCACGGTGGCAGGGCTGCGAGACGCAGAAACAGCAACTGGGCGGGGCTTTCGCAAGCAGCATCGGATCAATATGACGCCCCGCACCCCATCAGGCTGGATCAACATCAGACACCAATCCATGTTTAACGTACAGGATCTGTCTACCGACATCCCGCTGGGGGCCATAACCGTTGTCGCTGGCGTCGCGGGTTCCGGCAAGTCGACGCTCACAAACCGAATTTTACCGGTGCTTCGCCCCGATGTGGTTGTGATCGACCAGACGGAGCTTCGTGGTTCATCCCGCTCGACGCCAGCCAGCTACCTGGGCGCACTAGGCGAGATTCGCCGCGTCTTCGCCCGCCAGAGCGGCAAACCTGTTGGCTTGTTTAGCAACAACGCTGCCGGGGCATGCCCGACTTGTAAAGGTCGCGGTGTAGTACGCACTGATCTGGCCTTTCTGGACACCGTTGAATCGGTGTGCGACGTGTGCGGCGGCTCGGGTTATAACGCTGAGGCCCGTGCTATTCGGGCCAAAGGGTACCCCATCGATCAGGTTATGCGCATGCGTGCGCCCGATGTTCGACGGCTGTTTGATGGCAACCCAGAGATCAGGGAAACGATGGCACGAATGGAGCAGGTGGGGTTGGGATACCTGCAGATAGGACAGCGCCTTTCGACCTTGTCAGGGGGGGAGCGGCAGCGGCTGAAGCTGGCAAAGGAACTGGGGCTCAGTGGCCAGATATACGTATTTGATGAGCCCACATCGGGTCTTCACACCCAAGACATAGAGCGCCTGATACAGCTATTCGGCACCCTCGTCGAGCAAGGGATCACACTCATCATCGTCGAACACAATCTGGATATGATCGCAGCCGCTGACCATGTCATTGAAATGGGGCCGGGCGCAGGGAAATACGGTGGCCACATCATTTATCAGGGGGGACCTGCAGGTCTGCAGACAGAACCAAAATCCGTGATCGGCCCGTTTCTTTGTGCGTATTTAAAAAACCAGCCCTCACACTCCGTCTGCCTTGCCTGACTTGTGAATAGTGGTTTGTAAGCGCCAGCGCCTTGGGCTAGCGCTTACAAACCTGTTTGGCCATTCATGCGCACCTGTTGCTGTAAGGACGCTTACGCTGCATTGCAGGCGCTCATCTGCTGCTCCCTTCCCTGAGCAGGTAACGTCTCGGGGTTTCACCCGTCATCTGCCGAAAGAACGCGATAAAGGCGCTGTCGCTGGCAAAGCCAAGTTCAGATGCCACAAGGCTGATACTCAAGCCCGAAACGAGCAGATCCACTGCCCGCAAGAGGCGCCAATTTTGCCGCCAGACCTGATAGCTCATGCCGGTCTCACGACGAAAGATACGGGAGATTGTCCGCGCGGTTGCACCAACCTTGTGTGACAGTGCCTCCAATTCGGGTGGAAGCACTTCACTATCCAGCTGTGCCAAACGCGGGTCGGATGGGACCCTCAGCAACATGGGTTCATGTCGTGCCGTCGCCAATTCATCAAGGCAAACCGCCAGCAAATTGCGCGCAGCTCCCTGTGACCAGTCCGTATCGAAAGGCTGGAGGCTAATCCGCTCGAACACCTCTCGCAGCAGAGGCGTCATCGCCAAGATGGTTACCCCGTCGAGGGGCGAAGCGATCCGCGTCTCGTCGAGATAGATTGAGCGATAGTCCACCTCACTGCGGATCGTGACCTGATGCGGGATACCCGACGGGATCCATGCAACTCGGATCGGCGGCAGAATTGAGGTTGCGTTGGGCAGATTGATCCGGATCGAACCGGCGACGGCGAACAGAAGCTGACCGCGTCCATGGCGATGCCAGCCCGAGTCGTGTTGTACGAGACGTGAAGCGATGCCCACGACTGGTTGAGCCTGTTGCTCAGCATTGAAGTGGTCCGAGGGGAACAACCAGGCCATGGATTATCCAGCGTGTCCGACTTTGAATATTTATTGTCATTATCCTTGTAATCCCCGCACCGTCTACTCCCTAAAGTACCGGACACACACAGCATCCGGGCTCTATCATGCTTCGTCGTCCCCCTCTTGTACTCGTCATTTTACTGCTGAGCTTCCCTCAGGTCGTAGAAACCATTTACAGCCCGGCGCTGCCGCAGATTGTAGTCAGCTATCGCATCACCCCCGAGGAGGCAGCGCAACCCCTCTCACTCTGGTTTGTTGCTTTCGCTTTCGGCGTCGTCAGTTGGGGCCGACTTTGCGATATTGTCGGCCGCCGCCCCGCGCTGCTTGCCGGGTTGGTGTGCTACACCCTTGGTTGCGGGTGGGCGATGTTGGCCGACAGTTTTGCACAGCTTCTGATCGCCCGATTCATCTCGGCTTTCGGGGCGGCGGCAGGTTCAATCGTCACGCAGACGTCGTTGCGCGACAGCTATCGTGGCGCTGGTCTTGCCCGCGTGTTCTCCCTTCTCGGCATGGCACTGGCGGTCAGTCCAGCCATCGGCATGTTGCTCGGCCAGGTGCTGGCGTTTCACGCGGGCCTTCAAGGCGTGTTCGCCGGCCTGGCTCTGCTGGCTATCGCCCTGGTTAGCTTGAGCGCTGTCTTCTGGCCCGAAACCCGGCCGCACAATGTTCAGCCCGCACACTTTCAGCAAACGCTGCGCGACATGCTGAAAGACCCGACAATCTGGAGCAGTGCTGCGCTGATCGCGCTCTTCAACCTCGCCATGTTTGGCTACTACCAACTTGGCCCATTCCTTTTTGAGCAGTTAGACAGCCATTGGCTTGGCTTCGGAGAAAGCGGCCTTGTTCTTGCTGCCGCCTCGCTTCTTGGTGCATTCACAAATTCGCTGCTGTTGCGGCGTGGTAGCAGCGCCAGACAACTGATCACCCTTGGCGTTCTGTTGCTGGCCATTGGCGCGGTCCTCACGTACGTGCTTTCGTTCAGCCCGGCCTTTCTGATCGGCATGGCCGTTATTGCCCTGGGCTACGCCATGGCCATCCCAAATATTCTTGCCGGTGCGTTGAGGAACTACGCCAACCGGCTTGGCACCGCAGGTGCCATTCTGAGCATGCTCTACTATGTGCTCCTCGGACTAGGCCTGGTCATGGCCGGCCTGGGCCAGCGGTTGGATATTCTGCTCCTGACATGCAGCATGCTCACAGCGCTTACGCTTGGCCTGGATCGGCTCATGCTCAAAGTATTTTCCAATGGATATGATCGAGGCCCGTTACGATCAATGCCAGGCGATTCAAAGCCCTTACTCGGGCATCGTCATGCGGGCCGCACTCTGCAACCGGGCAATAGCTGCAGCGACCGGGTAGTTGCGTGCTGCCGAAAGGATTAGTCTGTCGCTAGACAGCTAGCCATGACAACGGGATGAGATGAACGGGATCGTAAACGATTTTCTGCTGAGTAATCAGCAGGCTCTGCACTTGGGGATAGCCCTGCTGCTGGGTGCCGTGATCGGCATTCAGCGGGGCTGGCAGGCACGCAACAGAAAGGCGGGCGAGCGCATTGCCGGCGTTCGCACCTTTGCCCTGGTGGGACTGTTTGGGGGCATCAGCGCCTTGCTGGCAGAGGAGATAACCATCTGGGTGCTGCCGGCAGCGATACTGTCACTGACTGCCATTACCCTGGTGGCCTTCAGTCATCAGGCGCGTCAGCAAAACACCTTCAGCATCACCAACCTGATTTGCCTGCTGCTGACCTTCAGTTACGGCGCAGTGACGATTGCCATCTCACCCGCGCTGGCGGCGGCCGCCGCCGTCATCACCGCAATCATTCTCGACAATCGCGAGGAGATTCACGGCCTGCTCAACCGCCTGCAGGAAAAAGAGCTGGATGCCGGCCTGAAACTGCTGCTGATTACCGTGGTTATGTTGCCACTGCTGCCCAACAGAGGCTTCGGGCCTGGCGAAGCGCTGAATCCGTACAACATCTGGATCATGGTGGTGCTGATCGCCATGATCTCGTTCATCGGCTACTTTGCCGTCCGTGTTGCAGGGACTGCCAAAGGTATTCTGTTCACCAGCCTGTTTGCCGGACTCAGCTCTTCCACCGCGCTGACCCTGCACTATGCCAAGGCGTCACGTTCGGCCGACGAGCTGAGCCCGCAGTTGGCTGCAGGCATTCTCATTGCCTGTGGCACCATGTTCCCGCGCATTCTGGTGTATTGCACGCTGCTGAATCAGGCACTGCTGCCCGTTCTGCTGGGGCCGGTACTGATCACCGTACTGTTTATTTATATCCCAGCCCTGCTGATCTGGTATCAGCATCGAGACACACTCACCACGGAGCAGCCCACACTTAACAAGAACCCGCTGGATCTCAGTTCGGCGCTGATGTTCGGCGCGCTATTGACGGCGATTCTGCTGCTAGCCGAACTACTCACGCAATGGCTGGGCGACAAGGGCGTACTGATGTTGTCGGTGGTATCCGGCCTTGTAGATGTGGACGCGATCACCCTGGCCATCGCCCGCTTGTCTCTGGGTTCACTGGATCAGGAAACCGCGGTCATCGCCATACTGCTGGCGGCCCTCAGTAACAGCCTGATCAAGGCAGCGATGGCACTGATATTCGGCACCCGCAGCCTGGGACTCAGGGTGGCCATTCCCATGGTCATCGCCGTCGGCGCAGGGGTACTGGCCGCCTGGCTGCAGGCAGTCATGAGCTGAGGCGTGGAGCTAACAGCGCTCCTGGCGGGCATGGCCCGTTCAACTTGCTGGCTACGGCGTTATGCGCGAGCAAAAGAAAACCCCTAGCGTCGAGCGCAAAAATGACCAGCATGGTCAAGCGACCTCAACGGCAGTATGGCTAGACGGTATTGAACAAGTTGATCATACTATTTTCCATTTAGGCCAAACTCCCATCTTCCGTCCGAGGTGCTACGAGACACCATGTCGAGCATTGCAATCACCGATGTGACGGTGCCAAGGGACATCGACAGCGTCTCGCGACCGGTGGTGGCCCTGAGTGCCACATCGGTAACAAATGACTGGGAAAACGCGAAGCACCAACACCGCAAGGCGCAGTTGATCTACTCCCTACGCGGCATCCTCAATTGCGAAATTGAAGACGGCGTCTGGATCGTGCCGCCGCAATGCGCCATATGGATACCGGGAGACTTACCGCATGCGGCGCGAGGGGCAGGTGAAACGGAATGTTATTGCCTGTTCGTCGAGCCAGACGCCGCACCAGACCTTCCGAAAACCTGTTGCACCATTTCGGTATCGCCACTGCTACGTGAGTTGCTGGTGAAAGTGGCCGGCTTTCCTGAGCTTTACGCACTGGGCGGACGGGAAGACCGTTTGATTGCCACATTGCTCGATGAGTTGGCGGCAGCGCCGGTGGAAGACCTGCATCTGCCCATGCCGCGCGACCCACGACTGCGCAACCTCGTAGAAATGATGCTGGCCGATCCCTCGGACAAGACCGCCAAGGCCGATTGGGCTATCCGCATAGGCATGAGCGAGCGAAGCATGAGCCGGCTTCTGCTGCATGAGATAGGCATGAGCTTCGGGCGCTGGCGTCGGCAGCTGCATGTGATTCTTGCGCTTCAACGTTTGACCAAGGGTGAAAGCGTGCAAACGGTAGCTTTGGAACTGGGATACGAAAACGCCAGCGGGTTCGTCACCATGTTCCGCAAGGCGGTGGGCAAGCCTCCGGCACGCTATCTCTCGGATCGTATGGGCGGCGCGGAGCTTGCTTCGGTGCCCGGCATCATGCTCCCCGATGACGTCTCGCCCTGATCGCACTTTGCAGTGCTAGCTCGAAAACGTCGTCCCCCTCCCGGCGTTAATCATCTTTCCTTAGGCTGGCGATGTCGCCGGCATGTCGCACAGCTCTGTTGATGGTAAAGGCCGACTCCGCGTCGGGAACCAAGCCCGCCTCGGCAGCCTGCAACTGCCAACATTAACGGAGCGCTTGGCCAGAGCGCAGCAAACCACCATTAGGCGGCGTGTGCTCACGCTGAGAAAAAGCCGCCGAGCAAGACTCTCCAAGCATCCTATTCACTACAGCCACGTCGGCGAACAGCGTTGCGATTGGCCTAAATGAATAACAATCTGGCCTGATTTCGCCATGACGCCTCTTTGCCTTCATTGTTAAATACGGCATTCAAATGCAAATGAGTATTATTGATGTCGAAACTAACAACCACCAGGAGCGCGCCCCGCACCCTGCTCGGCTCAGCTATTGCGGCAGCAGTTTTCATTGGCGCGCAGGGCGCAAACGCCGCTGAGCCAACGCAGATCCAAACCAAAACCGGGGCAGCTCAGGGAGAAATAGCCTTGCCGGCTATTGCCGTAACCGGCCAGAGTGATAGAGCAACCACCGAAGATACCGGTTCCTACACCACGGGCGAGACGGCCGCTGCGACGCACCTGCCGCTGTCCCTGCGGGAAACCCCGCAGGCGGTAACGGTGATCACCCGCCAGCGCATGGATGATCAGCAGTTGAATTCGGTGCAGGAAGTGCTGGAGAACACCACGGGCGTCGAGTCCTACCAGTCCGACAGCGAGCGCACGAGTTTCTATTCCCGTGGTTTCTTAATCAACAACATTCAGTACGACGGCATCCCCACCGTAGTCGGCAACATCGTCAACGGGAGCGGAATCGGCTCTCTCGATACGGCGTTCTATGACCGTGTCGAAGTAGTACGCGGCGGCTCCGGCCTGCTGACGGGTACCGGTAATCCCTCAGCCGCTATCAATCTGGTGCGCAAACGGCCGACCCGTGACTTCTCGGCAGCGGCTTCGCTTGGTGCTGGGAGTTGGGACAACTACCGGAGCATGGGCGACATCTCGACGCCATTGACCGATGACGGCCGCATCCGTGCGCGGTTGGTGGGCACGTACCAGGATGGACACTCGTATCTCGACGGCTACAAACCCAAGAGGCAGTCGTTCTACGGCATCATCGAAGCAGACCTAACCTCAGATACAACGGTGAGCCTCGGCTACGACTACCAGGACATCACACCGAAGGGCTCCACCTGGGGCGGTTTGCCGCTCTGGTTCAGCGACGGTACACAGGCAGAGTATTCACGCTCCAAGAACTATGCACAGGACTGGAGCTATTGGGACAACACCCTCAAGACAGCGTTTGCCGAGATTGAGCACCGTTTCGCCAATGGCTGGGAGCTTCGGGCCGTGGCGAATCAGTACCGTACCGAATACGATGCCGAACTGCTCGGTCTGGTCGGTCGTCCCGACCGCGCTACCGGGCTGGGCACCTATCCCAACGGGGCCTACCCGGTCGCACTGGCGTCCGAGGGCCACAGCCGTCAAAACACCTTCGACGTCATGGCCAGCGGCCCCTTCAAGCTACTGGGTCGACAGCACGAACTGGTGGTGGGGGCGACAAGTTCGCGCCGCAAGGCCAGCCAGGCGGATATCGCCCCGTTCTACGCAGGCCTTGTGCCGATCAATGTTTATGAACTAAGCCCAGCGTTTCCGCGCCCGAACTTCGATGCCATGCCGTCGATACCAACCAGCACCCGAATCAAGCAAAACGGAGTCTATAGCGCAGCCCGATTCTCGCTGGCTGAGCCTCTGAAACTCATAATCGGCGCCCGCGTCAGCAGCTACGAAATCGACGACGTCGCCGGCAGCTCGTCGTTGCACTACAAAAAGAGCAGTGAGTTCACCCCGTATGCCGGCTTGGTTTACGACATCGACAGGATCTATTCGCTCTACGTGAGCTACACAAGGATATTCAATCCGCAAACCGACTATCGCGACAGCAGCGGCAACGTGCTCACACCGACAAAGGGAAAGACCACGGAAATTGGCCTCAAAGGGGCCTATATGGAAGGGCGTCTGAATGCGTCGGTTGCCTTATTCGAGACCGAGCTGGACAACGCAGCACAGATGGTTGCAGGAACCTATACACCAGCCGGTGCACAGGCTTACCAGGGCACCGATGGGACGAAATCGCGCGGTATTGAGCTGGATGTTCAGGGTGAGCTGGCGCGCGGCTGGAATATCTACGCCGGTATCGCCCATTTCACGGCACAAGATGGCGATGGCGCCCGTCTGAACGCGCAGCTACCGCGCACCACCGCTCAGCTTTTCAACACCTATCAGTTGCCCGGACAGTGGAGCAAGTTGACGCTGGGCGCAGGCGTCCAATGGCAAAGCCGCTTCTACAAGGCCGCCAATACAGGCACTAGCACCTTGGGCGGAGAACAGGATTCTTATGCCATAGCGTCACTAATGGGGCGTTACGCGATCACCGATCAGACCAACGTGGCGGTCAACGTCAACAACGTTTTCGACAAGGAGTACGCATTGCAGAAGGGCGATTACGACACCGTGGGTTACGGCGCACCACGCAATGTGATGGTGACGCTGAACTACAGGTATTGATTTGCTCTCAGGCGAACATTTCAGCACAGGGAAAACCTCTGCCGTACAACCATCAACCATGGAGAAAGCGCTTATGCCCCTTCAGCCCCCAGCACCAAACCTGGCCACGAACACCTCAAGCAAGGTCGCCTTGTTCTGGCTAACGACAGCCGTAGGTGCCGTGCTGTTTGTCACCTTCCAGTTGTTCTTTTACATAAACGATTATGTGAGAGCACAAGGAGCAACACCGGCGATTACGTTTGACCCCGGAGTACTGTGGGTTTTTCCCGCGTTCTACGGGTGCTGGATCGTCACTATGCTGCTCGCACTGATCGGAACCCAAAAGTCTCACTGGGCGACGTTCATTCTCGGCAGCCTGCTTGTGGCGCTGAATACCCTCGGGGGAATCTCCGACGGAATGCGTGACGGCTGGTACGTTGCCTTTTCGGCCGTATTCTTCATTACATTGCCGGGCGTGTTCGCCATTGCCGCCACCTGGCGTCACATCAAAGAAACAGGAAACGACCATGACGATGAACAGCTCTGACTTCCCGTTGGTCTGGATGAATCTTACGCAAGAACCCGGACATGATCACCAGAAGGACTTCGAAGAGTTCGAGGCGAATTTGCGGCGCGGCGAGCCCTTCGTCATCTTGAGCGACACCGCACCCGCTGAAGACCACGAGCACTCACCGGAAGACAAGAAGCGCACTGCACTCTGGATGAAAAAGCACAAGGCTGAATTACGCAGGCTGGTTCTGGCCATGATTCTAGTCGAACCCAGCTCGGCAAAACGTCTTGGTTTCAAGGCCTTTGCTACCGTATTTGCCAAGTTCTGGGGCTACCCACTTATTCTTGCAAGATCACATGAGCAGGCAATAGAGATGGCCAAAGAGCTGCTTTCACGTAATGCAACGCCATCCCCATGACCGCTCACAAACGGCGCTTCTCACGCGGCTTGTCCAGCGCCTGAGACTTGCCCGAACAGACACCTCTTTAGCACTGGCCCGCTTTTCACCGGCGGGCCCGCGAAGTGGCAGGAAAGCCGCAAAAACCAGCTTTCCCGAGGAGACCTGCTTCGCGATATCACTGTTAGCTGCAATTAAAACGTAATGCTGCACGATCTTTCGCACTCTCAGCCCTGATTACCGACCTGTAGCACGCCAACATGCGCTGTACGGGGGACTTGTGGCGCTGGAATAGCGCGCATCAACAGATGTGCTGAAACAAAAAAGGCGCCCGATTGGGCACCTTCTTCTGACAACGAGCGAGGTGGAATCACTCCCACTCGATGGTCGCCGGCGGCTTGCTTGAGACGTCGTAGGTGACGCGGGAGATGCCTTCGATTTCGTTGATGATGCGGTTGGAGACCTTCTCCAGCAGCTCGTACGGCAGGTGAGCCCAGCGAGCGGTCATGAAGTCGATGGTTTCTACCGCACGCAGGGCAACCACCCAGGCGTAGCGACGGCCATCACCTACCACACCAACCGACTTGACCGGCTGGAACACGACGAAGGCCTGGCTGGTCTTGTGGTACCAGTCGAAGTTGTGCAGCTCCTGAATAAAGATGTGATCCGCCAGACGCAGCAGGTCAGCGTACTCCTTCTTCACTTCACCGAGGATGCGCACACCCAGCCCCGGACCCGGGAACGGGTGACGGTAGACCATGTCGTAGGGCAGCCCCAGTTCCAGACCGATCTTGCGGACCTCGTCCTTGAACAGTTCGCGCAACGGCTCGACCAGTTCAAAAGCCATGTCGTCCGGCAGGCCGCCGACGTTGTGGTGCGACTTGATCACGTGGGCCTTGCCAGTCTTGGCGCCAGCCGACTCGATCACGTCCGGGTAGATGGTGCCCTGGGCGAGGAACTTCACATCCTGCAGCTTGGTCGCTTCGGTGTCGAAAACCTCGATAAAGGTGCGGCCGATGATCTTACGCTTCTCTTCCGGATCGGCGACACCGGCCAGACGGCCGAGGAACAGGTCTTCGGCATCAACACGGATGACCTTGACGCCCATGTTTTCGGCAAACATGGCCATGACCTGATCGCCTTCCTGATGGCGCAGCAGACCGTTGTCGACAAAGACACAGGTCAGCTGATCACCAATCGCCTTGTGCAGCAGTGCTGCAACCACTGAGGAATCAACGCCGCCAGACAGGCCCAGTAGCACCTTGGAGTCGCCAACCTGTGCACGCACCGTGGCGATGGCATCTTCAACGATGTTGGCCGGCGTCCACAGCGCTTCACAGCCGCAGATCTCGAGCACGAAGCGCGACAGAATGCGGCCGCCCTGCTTGGTGTGGGTCACTTCCGGGTGGAACTGCACACCGTAGTAGCCGCGCTCGTCGTCGGCCATTGCAGCGATCGGGCAGCTCGGGGTGCTGGCCAGTACGTGGAAGCCTTCAGGAATCGTGGTGACCTTGTCGCCGTGGCTCATCCAGACATCCAGACCAAACACACCGTCGGCGTCGACGTGGTCTTCAATACCATCGAGCAGGCGACCCTTGCCGACCACATCGACACGGGCATAACCGAATTCGCGAACATTCGACCCTTCGACCTTGCCGCCCAACTGCTCGGACATGGTCTGCATGCCGTAGCAGATGCCAAACAGCGGGACATTCAGGTCGAATACGGCCTGCGGCGCGCGCGGGCTGTCAGCTGCGTGAACCGACTCCGGACCACCGGCAAGGATGATACCGCGCGGCGCAAAGGCGTTGATGTCCTCGGCACTCATGTCCCAGGGGTGGATCTCGCAGTAAACACCGATCTCACGTACCCGACGGGCGATGAGCTGGGTGTACTGGGAACCGAAGTCCAGAATCAGGATGCGGTGCGCATGGATATCTTGCAGGGACATGGAATTTCCTCAGAGAAAGTAAGCGGCAAACCCGAAGCTGCAAGCGACAAGCGCACACCGTGCTGCTTGCAGCTTGAGGCTTTCAGCTTGCCGCTGATGGGTTGAGCTACGCTCAACCCACTCGATAGTTCGGCGCTTCCTTGGTGATCTGCACATCGTGTACGTGCGATTCACTCATGCCGGCACCGGTAATACGAACAAACTCGGGCTGGGTACGCATCTCGTCGATGGAGCTGGAACCGGTATACCCCATCGAGGCTCGCAGGCCGCCCATCAATTGATGGATGATGGCTGACAACGCGCCCTTGTAGGGTACGCGGCCTTCGATGCCTTCCGGCACCAGCTTCTCGGCGCCCGCTGCGGAGTCCTGGAAGTAACGGTCGGCGGAACCACCACCGGCGTTGGCCATCGCACCCAGCGAGCCCATGCCGCGGTAGGCCTTGTAGGAGCGGCCCTGGAACAGTTCGACTTCGCCCGGCGCTTCTTCGGTACCGGCGAACATGGAGCCCATCATCACAACCGATGCGCCAGCGGCAATGGCCTTGGCCAGGTCACCGGAGAAGCGGATACCACCGTCCGCGATCAGCGGTACACCGGTGCCTTCCAGCGCGGCAGCTACGTCGGCAATCGCAGACATTTGCGGTACACCGACACCGGCAACAATCCGGGTAGTGCAGATCGACCCTGGGCCAATGCCCACCTTGACCGCATCCGCACCCGCGTCGGCCAGTGCCTTGGCGGCTGTGCCGGTGGCGATGTTACCGCCGATCACTTGAATATCCGGGAAGTTCTGTTTGACCCAGCTCACGCGATCAATCACGCCCTTGGAGTGGCCGTGTGCAGTATCCACAATGATCACGTCAACGCCAGCAGCGGCGAGCGCCTCAACCCGCGCCGGGGTCTCGGGGCCGGTGCCAACAGCTGCGCCAACCAGCAGACGACCCTGATCGTCCTTGGCGGCGTTCGGATAGGCCCGGGCCTTTTCGATGTCCTTCACGGTCATCATGCCCTGCAGACGGAACGCATCATCCACGATCAGCACTTTCTCGATACGGTGAGTATGCAGCAGCTGACGTACTTCTGTAGCAGCAACGCCTTCTTTGACAGTTACCAGCTTTTCCTTCGGCGTCATCACGTCGCTGACCAGCGCGTTCATGCGGGTTTCAAAGCGAATATCGCGGGCGGTGACGATACCAACGAGGTCGCCATTGGACAGCACCGGCACCCCGGAGATGTTGTTCTGACGGGTCAGCTCGATCAGCTCGGCAACGGTTGCGCTGGCATCGATGGTGATCGGGTCACGGACAACGCCGGACTCGAACTTCTTGACCTTGCGGACTTCGGCGGCCTGCTGCTCGACGGTCATGTTTTTGTGAATGATGCCCATGCCACCTTCCTGCGCCATGGCAATCGCCAGACGGGCTTCGGTGACGGTGTCCATCGCGGCGGACAGCAGCGGGATGTTCAGTTCGATACGACGGGTCAGACGGGTCTTGAGACTCACGTCCTTGGGCAGGACCTCGGAGTATCCGGGCACCAGGAGAACGTCATCAAAGGTAAGTGCTTCTTGGCGAATACGCAGCATAGCAGGCTCCCGAGCGGGAAAATGGAAGCGCGCCATTATACCTATCCCCCCGGTCACACTCAATTGGATTCAGCATGCTAAATCACCGCACACATCAGCTGCGGCGCGCTGCCCGGCAGATGGCTTGGCAGACGCCTGGAAACCATAGGCGAAGCGGCCAATGCAAGGCAAAAGCAGACGACGACGCAAAATCTCCATCAAGTAAATGCGCATTCTGATACTGCGTTTAGGGTAGCAATGGCAATGCAGTTAGATGTTCAACAGCCTGCTAGAATGCCCCCCATGAACGACGATCACCTATTTAAGAAGCTCACCGCCGAGCCGGATGTGCTCAGCGTCAGCCAACTCAATGCCCGCGCCCGGCAACTGTTGGAAGACGTTTTTCCACGCATCTGGGTCGAGGGCGAGCTATCCAATCTGTCGCGCCCCAGTTCCGGCCACATGTACTTCACCCTGAAGGACGACCGGGCACAGATTCGCTGTGCCCTGTTCCGTCAGAACGCCGCCCGGGTGCGATTGGCGATGCGTGACGGCCAGCAGGTCCGTGCCCGTGGCCGGGTCAGCCTGTACGAGGGCCGCGGCGACTATCAGTTGATCGTCGACAGTGTCGAGGCCGCCGGTGACGGCGCACTGCGTCAGGCATTCGACGCGCTGAAAGCCAAGCTGCAGGCCGAGGGCCTGTTCGACAGCGAGCGCAAGCGCCCACTGCCGGGCCACCCCACCCGCATTGGCGTCATCACCTCGCCGAGTGGTGCTGCCGTGCGCGACATCATCAGCGTGTTCGGCCGCCGAGCACCTTTTATCGAACTGGTGATCGTCCCGGCTGCGGTACAAGGGCGCGAAGCCGCACCGCAACTGGTCAAGGCGCTGGAGCGCGCCGACCGGGCCAGGTTTGATGCCATCATCCTCAGCCGCGGCGGCGGGTCACTGGAAGACCTCTGGCCGTTCAACGAGGAAAGCGTCGCCCGCGCCCTCGCCGCCTGCCAGACGCCAACCATCAGTGCGGTCGGCCACGAAACCGACTTTTCCATCAGCGACTTTGTTGCCAATGTGCGCGCACCCACCCCGTCTGCTGCGGCGGAACTGCTCAGCCCGGATCGACTGGCCCTGCTGCGCCAGATCGAGCAGCTGCAGCGTCGCCTGCAACAACGGCTGAACGAGCGCCTGAGCCGAGCACGCCTGCAGCTGGACGGGCTGCGTCGACGCCTGCGGCATCCTGGCGAACGTCTGGCCCAGCAGGCACAGCGGCTGGACGAACTGGAAATGCGCCTGCGGCGCGCGGTCGACAACCGTCTTCGTCAGCGTGCCGATCGCCTGCAGTACCTGCAAACGCGGCTCAACACCCAGCACCCGGGCCGCCGATTGCAGCGCCTGCACGAACAATGGCAACAGCTGGACCAGCGCTTGCCGCGGGCCATGCAGCAACAACTTAAGCACGCGCATACGCGCCTGCAGCAGCAGGTGCAGGCACTGCATCTGGTCAGTCCGCTGGCCACCCTTGGCCGCGGCTACAGCATTCTGCTCGACCAGCAGGGCAAGGCTGTACGCAGTGCTAGCGATACCCGCCCGGGCCAGCGCCTGAACGCCCGACTGCACGACGGCACGCTGGCGGTAGAAGTAGTGAAAGACGAACCCCACACCTTGTCATTGCTGGATTGATCCATGTTCCTGAATCAACTACGCCGCCCGCTGGTAGCGCTGCTGCTGGCCGGACTCAGCCTGCCGGCGCTGGCCGACGGTTTTATCACCCGCCTGCTCAATAAACCCGTGCCCGGCGGCGTTGCCGTGGTCGCCCTGCCAGAACAAGCCGACGCGCCGCGCGCAACCTTTCAGGGCAAGCCGCTGCTGACCATTCGCGAAGACGGTCAGCGCTGGATTGCCATCGTCGGGCTTGGCCTGGACGTACCAACCGGCCAACAGCACATCGAACTGGCAGACGGACGCCAACTGGGTTTCACCGTCGGCCCACGTGAGTACGCACAGCAGCACATCACGCTGAAAAACCGCAGCCAGGTCAATCCGGATCCGGCGCAGCTGGCGCGCATCCAGCGTGAACTGCAAGAACAAACCGATGCCTACGCCCGATTCAGCCCGCGTCAGCCCAGCAACCTGCTGTTTGATCGCCCGGTGCCCGGTCGCCAGTCCAGTGCCTTCGGCCTGCGACGGTTCTTTAATGGCGAGGAACGCAACCCGCACTCCGGACTCGACTTTGCCGCCAGCACCGGCACGCCGATCAAGGCCCCAGCCGCTGGCGAAGTGATTCTGGTAGGCGACTACTTCTTCAATGGCAAGACCGTTTTTGTAGACCACGGCCAGGGGCTGATCAGCATGTTCTGCCACCTCTCTGCCATTGATGTCGACGTGGGGCAGGAAATCCCTCGCGGTGGCGTGCTCGGCAAGGTCGGGTCGACCGGTCGCGCCACTGGGCCTCACCTGCACTGGAACGTCAGTCTGAATGGCAGCCGGGTCGACCCGGCGATTTTCATCGGCACTTATCAACCTTGATGTCGCTCTGAAACCGCTGCGCAAACATTCGGCAGAAATCGCCCCGCAGGGGCAATAAAACCCAACATTTATCACCAAAAAGGTGATTCCTGCCATTTTTTTTCAACTTGTTGCAACGCAACATCGCAGCCATTACCGTTTACTGCAACGAACTCTTATCTGTTACTGCCTCAGGCCTTCACGAGAGGCCGGCCAGCCCAGGGAAATCAACACCATGAGCATGCTCAAAGACCCGTCAAGCAAGTACCGCGCATTCCAGCCGATCGACATTCCTGATCGCCAGTGGCCCAGCCGCACCATCACCGAAGTACCGGTCTGGTGCAGCTCTGATCTGCGCGACGGTAACCAGTCACTGATCGAGCCAATGGACCCGGCGCGCAAGCTGCGCTTCTTCAAGACACTGGTCGCCGTGGGCCTGAAGCAGATTGAGGTGGCCTTCCCCTCTGCCTCCCAGACTGATTTCGATTTCGTGCGCACGCTGATCGAGGATGGCCATATCCCGGATGACGTCACCATTCAGGTGCTGACCCAGGCCCGTGCCGACCTGATCGAACGCACCTTCGAATCTGTCCGAGGCGCCAAAAAGGCCATCATTCACGTCTACAACGCCACCGCGCCGAGCTTCCGTCGCATTGTCTTCAAGCAAGACAAGCAGGGCGTGACCGACATTGCCGTCAACGCCGCCAAGCTGATCAAGGAGCTGGCTGCCAAGCAGCCCGAGACCGAGTGGACCTTCCAGTACTCGCCGGAAATCTTCACCTCCACCGAGCTGGACTTCGCGGTGCAAGTCTGTGATGCGGTGCTGGATGTCTGGGAACCGACGCCTGAAAACAAGGTAATCCTCAATCTGCCGGCGACCGTAGAGGTATCCACCCCGAACATTTATGCCGACCAGATCGAGTGGTTCTGCCGCCATATCAGCCGCCGCGACAGCGTGCTGGTCAGCCTGCACACTCACAACGACCGTGGCACCGGCGTCGCGGCGACCGAGCTGGGCCTGATGGCTGGTGCAGACCGCGTCGAAGGCTGCCTGTTCGGCAACGGTGAGCGCACTGGTAACGTCGACCTGGTCAACGTGGCGCTGAATATGTACACCCAGGGCCTGCATCCAGGGCTGGACTTCTCCGACATCGACGCCGTGCGCAAGGTCGTAGAAGAATGCAACCAGTTGCCGGTGCATCCGCGTCACCCGTACGTCGGCGACCTGGTCCATACCGCCTTCTCCGGTTCGCATCAGGACGCAATCCGCAAGGGTTTCAGCCAGCAAGATCCGAACGGCATCTGGGAAGTCCCCTACCTGCCGATCGACCCGGCGGACATTGGCCGTAGCTACGAGGCGGTCATCCGAGTCAACAGCCAGTCAGGCAAGGGCGGCATTACGTATTTGCTGGAGCAGGAGTACGGCATCAGCCTGCCGCGTCGCATGCAGATCGAGTTCAGCCAGGTGGTTCAGGGTGAAACCGATCGCCTCGGTCTGGAACTGACCGCTGCACAGATTCACGGCTTGTTGGAGAAGGAATACCTCCAGGCGACCAGCCCGTATGCGCTGATCCGTCATCGCCTGCAGGAAGAGAACGGCACCAGCGCCGTCGATGTGGAAGTGCTCAATCAGGGCAACACCCTGCATTGGCGCGGACTGGGCAAAGGCCCGCTGGAAGCCCTGGTAGCCGGCCTGCCAGTGGGTCTGGAAATCATGGACTACCACGAGCACGCCATCGGCTCCGGCACCAATGCCAAGGCCGCAGCCTACGTTGAAGTCCGCCTGGACGGCGGTCGCCCGGTACACGGTCTGGGTATCGACGAGAACCTGACTACCGCCAGCTTCCGCGCCCTGTTCAGCGCCCTCAACCGAGCACTGCGTCAGGCCGAGGCGCAAGCCGCCTGAGGACCTGCGGGGCGCCCGCCCCGCAGATTAGTCATTTGCACTGGCAGCGCTCTGCTGCCAGTGCTCCCTGCCCCAACTGCACATCGCCGCCAGCACCGGCTGCAAACTCGCACCGTGCTCGGTAATACGGTACTCGACCCGCGGCGGCACCTCGGCAAACACCGTGCGACTCACCACTCCGTCGCGCTCCAGCTCACGCAACTGCTGGGTCAGCATCTTCTCGGTAATACCCGGCACCAAACGCTTTAACTCCGAAAACCGCTGCGGCCCCTGAATGATGTGATAAGCCAACACAGCCTTCCACTTGCCGCCGATCACATCCAGCGTGACTTCGATGGGCGTCGAGTAGGTCTTGTCGCCGCGCACCAATCGCTTGCTCTCGGCGATGCGTAACTGCTCTTCGGTCATCTGATGATTACCTTTTGGTAAGTGACTGCCAAAATCGTACGTACTTGCGAAAAAGAATGCCACCCCCATAATGACCGGCATTGGTAATTCACCGATGACTGAATCCGGGAGACACCCATGTCCAGCGATACCCTGTTTCAACCCGCTCGCCTCGGCAGCCTAGATCTGCCGAACCGCGTCGTAATGGCCCCGCTGACCCGCCAACGCGCTGCTCAGCCCGGCAATCTACCCCACGCTCTGAACGTCGAGTACTACACCCAACGCGCCAACGCCGGTCTGATCATCAGCGAAGGAGTGCAAATCAGCCCCGAAGCACAGGGCTACGCCTGGACGCCCGGCATTCACAGCCCCGAACAGATTGAAGGCTGGAAGGCTGTCACCGAGTCTGTGCACAACGCCGGTGGCCGCATCTTCCTGCAGCTGTGGCACGTCGGCCGCATCTCCCACACCCTGATTCAGCCCAACGGTCAGGCACCGGTCGCCCCCTCTGCCATTGCCGCCAAAGCGGACGTCTACGTGCAGGAACCCGATGGCAGCCATCACAAGGCAGCCGCCTCTACCCCCCGCGCGCTGGAAACCGCCGAGCTGCCGCAGGTGGTGGAAACCTACGCACAGGCAACCCGCAACGCACTGCAGGCCGGCTTTGACGGCGTAGAGATTCACGCTGCCAACGGCTACCTGCTCGACCAGTTCCTCTGCTCCAACAGCAACCAGCGCACCGATGCGTATGGCGGCAGCGTCGAAAACCGCGCCCGCCTGGTACTCGAAGTCGTCGATGCAGTGGTCGCCGCGGCAGGCGACGCCGGCATCGTTGGCATCCGCATTTCTCCGCTCGGCACCTTCAACGGTGTTGAGGACGCCAACCCGCTGGAAACCTTCAGCTACCTGCTGGAGCAACTGAACAGCCGTGGTTTGGCCTATGTTCACGTCAACAAGCCGGACTGGGCAGGTGGCAGCTACGAAGGCTTCGACGAACTGCTGGCCGCGCTGCGCAAGGTCTACAAAGGCGACTTCATCCTCGCCGGCGGTCTGGATGGCGAAAGCGCTTCCAGCGCGCTCGAGAGCGGTCTGGCGCAGTTTGCTGCATTCGGCCGTCCCTATATCGCCAACCCGGATCTGGTCGCACGGCTGCAGGCTGGTGCGCCGCTCAATCAGGTCAACCCGCGCACGCTGTACGGCGGCGGCGCCGAGGGCTACACCGACTACCCGGCATTGGAAGCCTGAGCAGCGGACACAAAAAAGCCGGCGTGATGCCGGCTTTTTTGTTTGAGCAGGATCAGCGTTTGTCCTTGCTCTTTTTCTTCATCTTCTTGTTGTGACTCATCAGACGACGCTTCTTGTTCACCTGACGCTCGGTCAGCGTGTTCTTGCGATCGGCATAGGGGTTATCACTGCCCTTGTACTCAACGCGGATCGGCGTGCCGGTCAGGCGTAGCACCTTGCGGAAGGTGTTCTCCAGATAACGGGTATAGGAGCGCGGCACCGAATCGACCTGATTGCCGTGGACCACGATAATCGGCGGGTTGGACCCACCGAGATGGGCATAGCGCAGCTTGATACGGCGACCATTGACCATAGGCGGCTGGTGTTCGCTCACCGCGTCTTCCAGAATCTCGGTCATCCGACGGGTCGGAATTTTGGTCATCGCCGCCTGATAGGCCTGATCCACTGACTTGTAGAGCAGACCGACGCCACTGCCATGCAGCGCAGAAATAAAGTGAATGTCGGCGAACTGGGCGAAAATCAACCGGCGCTCCAGTTCCGTTTTGACGTATTCCTTCTCTTCCTGCGCCATGCCGTCCCACTTGTTGACAGCAATGACCAGCGCACGGCCGGCTTCCAGCACGAAGCCCAAAAGGTGTAGATCCTGCTCGACAATCCCCTCGCGGGCATCGACGACAAAGATCACCACGTTGGCGTCCTGGATTGCCTGCAGGGTCTTGATCACCGAGAACTTCTCGATGGCCTCGAACACCTTGCCACGGCGACGCACCCCGGCGGTATCAATCAACGTGTAGGGCTTTTCGAAACGCTCGTAGGGGATGTAGATGCTGTCGCGGGTGGTACCGGCCTGATCAAATACCACCACCCGGTCTTCACCGAGCATGCGGTTGACCAGCGTCGACTTGCCGACGTTCGGCCGACCGATGATCGCAATCTTGGTACCGATTGGCTCAACGACGCGCCCTTCTTCGCCGCTGACTTGCAGGCTCTCGTCATTGAGCACCGCATCCAGCATCGGGTTGATATTACGACCGTGCGCGGCGGCAATCCCCAGCGGCTGACCGAGCCCCAAGGTGGCAAACTCGCCAAGGATCGCATCCGGGTCAGCGCCGTCGATCTTGTTGGCGATCAGGTAGGTGTGCTTGTTGCGTTTGCGCAGGTGCTCGGCAATCTGTTCATCACCGGCGGTACGGCCAGCGCGCGCATCAACCAGAAACAGCACGGCGTCGGCCTCTTCGATGGCCTGCAATGACTGACCGGCCATCATCAGATCAAGACCCTGCTCGTCGCCGGTGATACCACCGGTATCGACCACAATATAAGGCTTGCCCTGCCAGACCGCCTCACCGTACTGACGGTCACGGGTCAGGCCGGAGACATCGGCCACGATGGCGTCACGACTCTTGGTCAGACGATTGAACAGGGTGGATTTGCCGACGTTCGGCCGCCCCACCAGAGCGATGACAGGAACCATGATTACTCCGCGCACAGATGCTGTGCAAAAAAACAAAACGGCCGTTACACCTGACTGTGTAACGGCCGGGAAAGTATAACCGCTTTTCGGCTTACTTCAGCTTGTAGGCTGCCAGATCGCCGCTGTTACCGTAGACGAACAGCAGATCACCAATCACCAGCGGGCTGGCACGCAAGCCGTCGCCATCAACCTTGACGCGACCGGCCATACGGCCATCGGTCTGAGCCAGCAGGTGCAGGTAACCTGCGAAGTCACCGACGGCAACGTAGTTGCTGAACGCTACCGGCGCCGTCAGCTGACGGCGGGCCAGCGACTCATTGCTCCAGAGCTCACGGGCACTGCCAGCGTCCAGCGCCTGCACGGTGCCATCCGCCTCGCTGACGTAGACGCTACCGAAACCAACGCCCGGACCAACATAGCTGGACGCCGGGTGCTGCCACAGCGGGCGACCTGACTGGGCGTCCAGTGCGGCGACATTACCCTGGTAGGAGACGACGTAAAGACGCTCATCATCCAGCACCAGTTGACCGTCGATATCCACCATGCGCTCAAGTTCGGAGCGGCCCTTGGGTTGAGCAATACGCTGCTCCCACAGCGGGATACCGGTATCGGCTGCCAGCGCAACGACCTTGCCGCTGGCCAGGCCAGCAAACACCTGACGCACATCGACAATCGGAGTGCTGTGGCCACGCACGGTCAACACCGGCAATGACGACTCGTAAATCCAGCGGCGTTCGCCGCTGCTGATGTCCAGCGCAACCAGCTTGTCGTCCTGCGTCTGCACGACGACGACGTCACCATTGGTCTGCGGCGGGGCCAGCACTTCGCTGGACGCCTGCGCGCGCCACTTCTCGCTACCGTCAGTCTCGTCCAGCGCAATTACCTGGCCGTCGAGCGTACCGACGATGACCAGACCACCGCCGGCACCAACAGCACCGGAAAGCGGCGCCTTCAGTTTGACTTCCCACTTTTCGTCGCCGTCTTCGCGGTTCAGCGCAACAACGCGCCCCTTGGCGTCAGCCGCGTAGAGCGTAAGACCATCAAGGGCGGGCGTCAGGTTGTTGAACAATTCGCCCTGACCAACACCGATGTTGCGCTTCCAGACGCGGTCCAGTTGAACTTCAGCGTCGAATTTTTCCAGCTCGGCCGGTGGCAGTTCCTTCTTGCCGGAGCTGCCACAACCAACCATCAGAGCGGCTGTAAGCCCCAGTACCAGATAACGTGACATCACTTTCACTAGGCTTCCTCCGCCAGATCGTCCAACTTCAATTGCAACTGCGGGCGTGAGGATGCATCCTCCAGCGCCTCGATCGCCGCCTGGTAGGCAGCACGGGCTTCGGACTTGCGACCCAGACCAAGTAACAGATCACCACGCACTTCTTCGCGGCTCGCCTTCAGCTCGGAACCTTCAACCGGCGCAGCAAACAGTGCCAAGCCTTCCTCGGCGCGCTCCTGCTGAGCCAACACGCGAGCCAGACGCTGACGCGCCACTTCCTGCAGAGCCGCATCCTTGGTGGTATCAACCAATTCTCGCAGACTCTTTTCGGCAACCGGATAATCGCGGGCCTCTACGGCCAGCCGCGCTTGCATCAGCGCCGCATAGTCGGCGTAACGGGAACTGGGGTAATCCTCGCGCAGCTGCGCTGCGAGTTCCGCAGCGCGTGCGCGTGAAGCCTCGGAGTCGCTACCGAGTACCGACTCCAGCATGGTCTGATAGAGCGTGGAGGCGCCCTGCGCCTGCCCCTGCTGGTAGTTCTGCCAGGCTTGCCAGCCGAATACCCCTGCCAGAGCGATGGCCACCCCGGTCAGCAGCGGCACACCGTGGCGCTGCCAGAGTTCCTTCAGCTTCTCTACCTGTTCTTCTTCTGTCTCGTAAGCCACCCTTCACTCCTTAGCCAAACCAGAGACGGCCAGTGCCGCTCAGATAATCTCTGCCAGTCGAGCCGGCACATCCTGCCAGCTCAAGGTTTCCTGTTCCTCGCCACTGCGCAGCGGCTTGAAGCCAATCTGCTGCGCAGCCACTTCGTCTTCTCCCAACACCAGCGCGTAAAGGGCACCAGATTTGTCAGCCTTCTTGAACTGACTCTTGAAGCTGCCACCCCCGGCGTGCACGACCAACCGCAGCGACGGCAGCGCGTCACGCAGTTGCTCGGCCAAGCGCAAGCCGGCTTTTACCGCCGTCTCCCCCAGCGTGACCAGATAGACATCCACCTGACGAGCCAGTTCAGCGGGCACGCGCTCGAGCGTTTCGATCAGCAACAATAGCCGTTCAATGCCCATGGCAAAGCCAACCGCCGGGGCAGGCTTACCACCAAGCTGGGTAACCAGCCCATCGTACCGGCCACCGGCACAGACCGTACCCTGGGCACCCAACTGATCGGTGACCCATTCGAACACCGTCAGGCCGTAGTAGTCCAGCCCGCGCACCAGCTTTGGATTGATTACATAGGGAATGCCGACTTCGTCCAGCAAGGCACGCAACCCGTCAAAGTGAGCGCGCGCTTCGTCGTTCAGATAGTCGGCCAGCTTCGGCGCGTCCGTCAGCAGCGCCTGCGTCTCCGGCACCTTACTGTCAAGGATACGCAGCGGATTACTGGCCAGGCGACGCTGGCTGTCTTCATCAAGCTGATCAAAGCGCGCCTGCAGATAGGCAACCAGGTCATCGCGATAGCGGGCACGGTCTTCCGAGCTGCCAAGGCTGTTCAGCTCCAGTTTGACCGCATCGCTGATACCCAGACGCTGCCAGAGGCGCCAGGACAGTACGATCAGTTCAGCGTCGATATCCGGGCCAGCAAGATTGAAGGTTTCCACGCCGATCTGATGAAATTGGCGGTAGCGGCCCTTCTGCGGGCGCTCGTGACGGAACATCGGGCCGTTGTACCAGACCTTTTGGGCAACACCGCCGCCGAGCAGGCCATGCTGCAGCATCGCGCGCACGCAGCCTGCGGTGCCTTCCGGACGCAGGGTAAGCGAGTCACCATTGCGATCCTCGAAGGTGTACATTTCCTTTTCGACGATGTCGGTCACTTCACCGATGGAGCGTTTGAACAGCTCGGTCGGTTCGACAATCGGCATACGCACCTGCTGATAACCGTAGCTGGTCAGCAGGTCTGATACGGTGCGTTCAAAGTATTGCCACAGGGCGCTGTCTTCAGGCAGAACGTCGTTCATGCCGCGAACGGCTTGCAGGGTCTTCAAAGTCTCTTTCCTATTACCTGGCCGCTCAACCGCGGGCGATGGTGTTGGCATCCAGCGCTTGTTTGGCAGCCACTTTATCTCGAATCATTTTTTCCAGTCGGTCGACCAGCTCGGCATTATCTACTTTCTGATCCGGCTTGCCGTCCTGATAGATCAGGTTGTTCGGCGTACCACCCGTCAGGCCGATATCGGCCTCCTTGGCTTCGCCCGGTCCATTGACGACACAGCCAATGACCGCAACATCCATCGGCGTCAGCACGTCGTCGAGGCGCGCCTCCAGCTCGTTCATGGTTTTGACCACATCGAAGTTCTGGCGCGAGCAGCTCGGACAGGCAATGAAGTTGATACCGCGCGAACGCAGGCGCAGCGACTTCAGAATATCGAACCCGACACGAATCTCCTCGACCGGGTCAGCCGCCAGCGAGATACGGATGGTGTCGCCAATGCCCTCGGCCAGCAACATGCCAAGCCCTACCGCCGACTTGACGGTGCCCGAGCGCAGGCCGCCCGCCTCGGTGATCCCCAGATGCAACGGCTGCTCGATCTGCTTGGCCAGCAGCCGGTAGGCGTCAACCGCCATGAAGACGTCGGACGCCTTCACGCTGACCTTGAAATCCTGAAAGTCGAGCCGGTCAAGATGCTCAACGTGACGCAGCGCCGACTCGACCAGCGCCGCCGGGGTTGGCTCGCCGTATTTCTTCTGCAGATCCTTTTCCAGCGAGCCGGCGTTGACCCCGATGCGAATCGGGATGCCATTGTGGCGGGCTGCATCGACCACCGCTTTAACACGATCTTCACGACCAATATTGCCGGGGTTGATGCGTAGGCAGTCGACCCCAAGATCAGCAACCCGCAGGGCAATCTTGTAGTCGAAGTGAATATCGGCGACCAGTGCAATACCAACCTGCTTGCGGATTTCACCGAAGGCCTCGGCAGCCTCCATGCTCGGCACAGAGACCCGCACGATATCGGCTCCGACCGCTTCCAGCCGACGGATCTGCTCGACGGTAGCGGCAACATCACAGGTTTCGGTATTGGTCATGCTCTGTACCGATATGGGGGCATCACCACCCACCAGTACCGAACCAACCTTTATCTGCCGGGAGACACGACGTTTTACCGGCGACTCATGCTGCATAACTGTCTGACCTCTTACTCGCCCAGGCGCAGTCGGACGACACCTGACTGGCTCTGCGGCGGCAGTGTTACGGGATTGCCTTTAAATCGGATGGACGTCACCGCGCTGCGGTCGCCAATCACCAGGCTCAAAGCGCCTTCATGGGGAATATCCAGTGACTGACCTGCACGCAGTAGCCCGCTATGCAGCACCCCACCGCCAGCAGCACTGACCTGCACCCAGCAGTCCGCAGCAACGCTCAACTGCAGGCCGCCACCGACAGAAGTAGTGGGCTCAGCAACAACAGAAGCGGCCTGCGCTGCGGCCGGCGCCTCAGCGTCGGCGGCTGCGACGTCGGCTTCACCCGCGTCTGCGTCGGGGCCCGCGTCCGCCTGCTCTTGCGGCGGCATCAGGTCTGCCGGAATGCCGTCAGTCTGGTCGGCAATGGCCTCTGGCAGCGTCATGGCATCCACCTCGACGTCATCAAGCAGCAGTTCGGACTCCAGGCCCTCCATCGGCGTCAACGGCTCAGACTCCGGGCGGCTGGACTCGTACCACCAGAGCGCTGAAGCAACCAACGCTACCACCATCAGCAACGTGGACCAGCGCATGACGGAGCGGCCGGACCCGCTCGGCAAATTCACCCGCGCAATTGAACTGACCGGACGCTCCCGCGCCTCGATACCACGATAGCGATCAAACTCAAGCGCCAGCCGGTTAGCGTCGAGCCCCATCAGCCGCGCATAGCTCCGGATATAGCCGCGCGTAAAGGTGTCACCGGGCAGCCGGTCAAACTGGCCCGACTCAATGTGCTCTACCGCTTGACGCGATATCTTCAGTTCCAACCCCACCTCAGCCGTGCTCAGCTGGCGGGCTTCACGCGCCTCACGCAGGGACTCACCAGGATTACGCAGGGCACGGGGTTCTGCCATGTCTGCAGCAGCATCATGACGCTCGGAACTCATGACTTTTCGGACTCCATAAGCGCTTTGGCTTCAGGACTGTTGGGATAAAGACGTTTGAGCTGCAGCGCGTAGCTGGCAGCCTTGCTGTGATCTTCGAATCGGCGTGCCAGCCGCACACCAAGCCACAGACTGGTTGCATTCTGCTCTGACAGTTGATCAAAACGGCGGAAGTGATTCCAGGCTGGAACGAAGTCGCCACTGTTGAACTCAAGCTGAGCCAGCTCAAGCAGGGCGCGTGGCTGACGGTTATTCAGGCGCAGCGACCGCTCCAGGTTTTCCCGGGCGGCGTCCGTGTTGCCCATCCGCAAATACGCGATCCCCATGTTTTCAAACACCCGGGAACGTTCGCTATAAAGCGTATCGGCCGCAGCCTTGTTGAAATACTCCAGCGCCTCCTGATAACGCTCACGATCAAGCAGGAAAGCGCCGTAGTTGTTAAGGAGCCTGGCGTTGTTCGGGTCACTGGACAGCGCCGAGCGGAAGTGCTGCTCGGCGGCGGAGAACTCGCCTTCCTGCTGGAATACCAGGGCCAGCACCATATGCGCCGACGCCGAGCGCGGATCCAGCTTCAGTGCTTCACTCAGCGGATGCTTGGCCCGCTCTGTCTCACCTTTTTGCAGGTAGCCGATAGCCAACTGAACATAGGCGTCGCGCGCGGCCTCGGGGTCGACTTTACGGCCGGTCTGGCCAGTACTGACACAGCCCGCCAGCAGCAGACAAAGAATCAAAATCGCGGCGCTTGGCTTGCTCATGTCAACATCCTTTCCGGCCTGAGTGGTTAACCTGCGTTGTGCCGCGTTGATACTGGAGCGGCTTCCGTTGCGTCAGCGGCGAGCTGGCGTACGGCGATATAGCGTTCACTGCGGCGGGTGCGATCCATCACCTGCCCGACCAGTTGCCCGCAGGCGGCGTCAATATCTTCACCGCGTGTCGTTCGCACCGTGACGTTATAGCCTGCCTGATGCAACATGTCCTGAAAACGGCGAATCGCGTTATTGCTTGGCCGCTCGTAACCGGAGTGCGGGAACGGGTTGAACGGAATCAGGTTGATTTTGCACGGGATATCGCGCAGCAGCTCGATCATCTCGGCAGCATGCTCGGGCTGGTCGTTCACGCCCTTGAGCAAGGTGTACTCGACCGTCAGCGAGCGTTTCTCGCCGAGGCCGGCGATGTAGTTCTTGCAGGCCGGCAACAGCACCTCCAGCGGGTACTTCTTGTTCAGCGGTACCAACTGATTGCGCAGCGCGTTGTTCGGCGCGTGCAGCGATAGTGCCAGGGCAACATCCATCTGCTCCGCCAGCTTGTTGATCATCGGCACGACGCCAGAGGTGGACAGGGTCACCTTGCGTTTGGAAATGCCGTAGCCCAGGTCGTCCATCATCAACGTCATGGCATCCACAACGTTGTCGTAATTAAGCAGCGGCTCACCCATGCCCATCATCACCACGTTGGTGACGGCACGATCGGCGGTCGCAGGAACAGAACCAAAGGACTTGCTGGCGATCCACACCTGGCCAATGATTTCGGCCACGGTCAGGTCGCTGTTGAAGCCCTGCTTGCCGGTCGAACAGAAGCTGCAGTCCAGCGCACAACCCGCCTGAGAGGAGACACACAGGGTGCCGCGCCCGTTCTGCGGAATGTACACCGTCTCAACGCAACTGCCCGAGGCAACCCGGACGACCCACTTGCGTGTGCCGTCACGGGAAATATCCTCGCTGACTACTTCGGGACCACGAATCTCGGCGGTGGCCTTGAGCTTCTCGCGCAGGGCCTTGCCGATATTGGTCATGTCATCGAAGTTGTCCACGCCATAGTGATGCATCCATTTCATGACCTGGCCGGCACGAAAACGCTTCTCTCCCAATCCTTCGAAGAAAGCTTCCAGTTTCTGCTGTGTCAGACCCAGCAGATTGGTCTTGCTGGTGGTATCGGTCATGGCGATCACATCACTAGGTTGAGCAAACCCGACCCGGCCTTAGCGCGGGCAGAGTTCGGTTTCGGCGAAGAAGTAAGCCACTTCGCGTGCAGCGGAAGTGGTGGAGTCGGAGCCGTGAACAGCGTTGGCATCGATGGACTCGGCGAAGTCTGCGCGGATAGTACCGGCATCGGCTTCTTTCGGGTTGGTAGCGCCCATCAGCTCACGGTTTTTCAGAACCGCACCTTCACCTTCCAGAACCTGAACAACAACCGGGCCGGAGGTCATGAAGCCAACCAGATCCTTGAAGAAAGGACGCTCTTTGTGCTCGGCGTAGAAACCTTCGGCATCGGCCTGGGACAGCTGAACCATCTTGGCTGCAACAACGCGCAGACCAGCCTGCTCGAAGCGGGTCAGGATCTGACCAATGACATTTTTGGCAACGGCATCGGGCTTGATGATGGACAGGGTACGTTCAACGGCCATAAAACTCTCCAGAGAGGTAGTTACAGAATAAAATTACAAAAGATGGTTAACCTGCGGATTATACGCAGGTTAAAGACAAATAGATAACAGCAGCGTAGCTGACGGTATACCGTCAGCTAGCACGCAGGCGGGTTACCACCTGACAGATGATCTCAGCCGCCCGCTGGACATCCTGTTCAGAGGTAAAACGGCCAAGCGACAGACGGATGGAGCTGTGTGCCAGTTCGTCGCTCAAGCCAATCCCGCGCAGCACATAAGAGGGCTCGACCGCGGCAGAGGTGCAGGCGGAGCCCGTCGACAACGCCAGATCCTTGAGCGCGAGCAACAGCAGCTCGCCGTCAACACCGGCGAACGCCAGATTGAGGTTGTGCGGTACCCGCTGATCGGCACTGCCATTGAGACTGACGCCGTCCAGACCGGCCAGGCCGTTGAGTAGCGCGTCACGCAACGCGGAAACCCGCGCATTCTCACCTTTCATCAGCTTGCCAGCCAACTCAAAGGCTTCACCCATACCAACGATCTGGTGAGTCGCCAGGGTGCCGGAACGCAGGCCGCGCTCGTGCCCACCACCATGCATCTGCGCCTGCGGCTTCGGCATCAGGGTACGTCGCACAAACAGTGCACCAACACCCTTGGGGCCGTAGGTCTTGTGTGCGCTGAATGACATCAGATCGACCGGCAGTACCCTCAGGTCAATTGCCAGCTTGCCTGTCGACTGGGCCGCGTCAACGTGGAATACCGCCCCGCCCGCATGTGCAATCTCACCCAGGGCCTGAATATCATTGACCGTGCCAATTTCGTTATTGACGTGCATCAGCGACACCAGCACGGTGTCTTCACGCAAAGCCGCCTGCAACTGCTCGGGCGCGATGAATCCGCCCGGACCTGGCTCCAGCCAGGTCACCTCGAACCCTTCTTGCTCGAGCTGCTTGAAGCAGTCAATAACCGCCTTGTGCTCGATCTTGCAGGTGACCAGATGCCGCCCCTTATCTTGCAGGGCGTGCGCCATTCCCTTGATCGCCAGGTTGTTCGATTCTGTGGCGCCGGAAGTCCAGACAATCTCACGCGGGTCGGCACCGACCAGGTCCGCCACCTGACGCCGGCCATGCTCAACCGCCTCCTCCGCCTTCCAGCCGTAAACATGAGAGCGCGAAGCAGGGTTGGCGAAGTTGCCGTCCATGGTCAAACAGGCAACCATCTTTTCGGCGACCTGCGGATCAACCGGCGTGGTAGCGGCGTAATCCAGGTAAATCGGCTGATTCATCAACAACTCCATCAAGGCTTTTCAGCTGCAGCATCAGTAGCCACCGCGTCAGTTTCATCATCCTTGAGCAATTCAAAATCCTCACCACCGAGCGCGGGCAGCTCTTTGGCGCAATAGTCACTACCCAACTCGCTCAACGCCTTGCACATACCCTCAAGACGACTATCCACGGCGTGCATGTGGTCCAGCATCTGCCCAATTGCACGCGCCACCGGGTCCGGCATATCGCGGCTGACACCATAGGCATCAAAGCCGAGTTTTTCCGCCATGGCCTGACGGTTAGCCTGCTGCTCGCTTTCAGCCGACGGCTCCGGATCCTTCGGAATGATTCGCCCCGGAATACCGACCGCGGTGGCGCCGGCAGGCACTGCCTTGGTCACCACAGCATTGGAGCCGATTTTTGCTCCGGCGCCCACAGTAAACGGCCCCAGCACCTTGGCGCCGGCACCGACCACAACGCCGTCTTCCAGCGTCGGATGGCGCTTACCCTGATCCCAACTGGTACCACCCAGCGTCACGCCCTGATACAGCGTCACGTCGTTGCCAATCTCGGTGGTTTCACCAATCACCACACCGAAACCGTGATCAATAAAGAACCGACGCCCAATCTTCGCACCAGGGTGAATCTCGATCCCCGTCAGCCAGCGCGCAAAATGCGACAACATGCGGGCCAGCAGAAAAGCCCGCCGAACCCACAACGCATGCGAAGCGCGATGCAACCAGACCGCATGCAAGCCGGGATAACAGGTCAGCACTTCCCGCGTGTTGCGCGCGGCAGGATCACGGTGGAATACACTGGCGATATCTTCTTTCATGCGATCAAACATGGTTAGGTTCTCCGCTCGCCGGCTGCTTTGACGCCGACGGCCTTCTGGGTTTCGGTCAGGATCCCGCGCAGGATGTTCATTTCCATCCGGTTGAGGTGCACCCGCCCGTAAAGGCGACGCAAACGCGGCATCAACTGCCGTGGTTTCTGAGGGTCATGGAAGCCAATTTCAACCAGCACCTGCTCCAGATGCTGATAAAACTGCTCCAGCTCCCCCGCCGTCGCCGGAATCTCGTTAAACACTGCCGTGGTTTCGACCTTGTGCATCTTGGTCGGCGCACCTTCGCGCTGCAGACTTTGCATTCGCAGCTCATAGGCCAGCACCTGCACCGCAGCAGCCAGGTTCAGCGAGCTGAAGTCCGGCATAGAAGGGATGTGTACGTGATACTGGCAGCGCTGCAGCTCGTCGGTGGTCAGACCCGAGTCCTCGCGCCCGAACACCAGCGCGACCTGCGCGTCCGGCAGCTGTGCCAGTTGATCCAGCACCTTGTCAGCGGACTCGCGCGGATCCAGCACCGGCCAGGGAATACGGCGATCCCGGGCGCTGGTGCCGAGCACCAGCGAGCAGTCAGCGATAGCCTCTTCCAGGGTCGCGACAATTCGAGCGCCGGTCAGCACATCATCGGCACCGGATGCGCGCGAGACGGCATCCGGGTCGGGGAAGCGCTCGGGGTCGACCAACACCAACTGGGTCAGCCCCATGTTTTTCATGGCCCGCGCCGCGCCGCCGATGTTGCCAGGATGACTGGTGTTGACCAACACCACACGCACGTTCTTCAACACAGCGACACCTTCAAGCCAAAAATGGGACCCTGCATCTTACAAAAGCTAAGACGCGATAGCCATGATGCATTTCTGTTCATTTTTAACTCTGCTACAATGTCCGGCTTTTCATCTTCCGACAGAGACATACCCCATATGCAGCCTATGCTGAACATCGCCCTGCGTGCCGCGCGCAGCGCAGGAGAGCTCATTTACCGTTCCATGGAACGCCTCGATGTGCTCGCCGTGGACGAAAAGGACGCGCGCGATTATGTTTCGGAAGTCGACCGCGCCGCCGAGCAGGCGATCATCAGCCAACTGCGCAAGGCCTATCCCGATCACAGCATCCAGGCCGAAGAAAGCGGCTTCCAGCCGGGCCACGGCGACGGTGCCGACACCGTCTGGATCATTGACCCGCTGGACGGCACCACCAACTTCGTTCGTGGTGTGCCGCACTTTGCAGTCAGCATCGCCTGCCGCGTCAAGGGACGCATCGAGCACGCCGTCGTCCTCGACCCGATTCGCCAGGAAGAATTCACCGCCAGCCGCGGCCGTGGCGCAGCCCTGAACGGCCGCCGCCTGCGCGTCAGCACCCGCAAGTCGCTGGATGGCGCCCTGCTCGGTACCGGCTTCCCATTCCGGGCAAATCAGATCGACTCACTGGACAACTATCTGGGCATGTTCCGCAGCCTGGTCGGCCAGACCGCAGGCATCCGCCGCGCCGGCGCAGCCAGCCTGGATCTGGCTTATGTTGCCGCGGGCCGCTTCGATGCCTTCTGGGAGTTCGGCCTGGCCGAATGGGACATGGCGGCAGGCGCCCTACTGATTCAGGAAGCCGGCGGCCTGGTCAGCGACTTCAGCGGCGGCCACCACTTCCTCGACAAGGGCCATATCGTCGCGGGCAACCCGAAATGCTTCAAGGCCGTACTGACTGCCATTCAGCCGCATTTGACACCCGCAATGAAGATGTAAGCAGCAAGCGACAAGGCTGTAAGCCTCAAGCGGCAAGCTGGCCGTGCAGGGCAAACCAAAGAGGCCCACATCCTGACCGGTGTGGGCCTCTTTTTTTACGTTTCAAGCTACAAGCCATAAGCTTCAAGCCAAAACCAAAACCAAAAAACCCGCGCCGGATTCAGTTCCGACGCGGGTTTTCTTGCAGCTTGTAGCTTGCGGCTTGAAGCTTACCTCTTGAGGCTTGCCGCTGCGCCGGCGAAGCCGACGCCTAGGGCCGATCGTCGACCGCTTCTTCCACCTGCGGCGGGATCAGGTCATCCCGAGTGAGCTTCATGGTCACCAGCAGACCACCCGCGATATAGATCGAAGAGTAGGTGCCCACGCCGACGCCGATCAGCAGCGCCGTGGCAAAGCCGTGAATGTTCTCCCCCCCAAACCAGAACAGCGCCAGCAGCACCAGAATGGTCGAGAACGACGTAGCGAGGGTCCGGCCCAGCGTCTGAGTGGTAGAAATGTTGATGATGTCGGTCAGCTCAGTCTGCCGCATCAGCCGCATGTTCTCCCGAATCCGGTCGAACACGACGATGGTGTCGTTCAACGAGTAGCCAATGACCGCCAACACGGCCGCCAGCACCGTCAGATCGAAGGAAATCTTGAAGAACGAGAAGACCCCGAGCGTAAAGATAACGTCGTGCACCAGCGCCAGGATCGCCGCCACCGCAAACTTCATCTGGAACCGCAGCGAAACGTAGAGCAGGATGCCGCCAATGGCGACCAGCATGCCCAGGCCGCCCTGATCGCGCAGTTCTTCGCCGACCTGCGGGCCGATAAACTCAACCCGCTTGACCGAGACATCGCTGCCATCGGCCGTCTTGATCATCTGCGCAACCTGGTTACCCAGGTTCGGATCATCGCTGGGCAAGCGAATCAGCACGTCGGTCGAGGCGCCGAAGTTCTGCACCACCGCATCACCCCAGCCGTTCTCGCGCAGCGTGGCGCGAATGGCCTCCAGATCAGCTGCCTCACTGTAGTTCAGCTCCACCAGTGCACCACCGGTGAAATCGAGACCAAGGTTCAACTGCTTGACCGCGAGACTGCCGATCGACGCCAGCATCAGCGCAACAGCAACAACAAAGAACATTTTGCGCAGGCGGAGGAAATTAATGGTTTTACGAATATTCATCGGTGATTCCTCACAGCCACAGCTTTTTGATGTCGCGACCGCCAACGGCCAAATTGACCATTGCGCGAGTCACCATGATCGCACTGAACATGGAGGTCAGAATCCCCAGCGACAGCGTGACGGCGAAGCCCTTGATTGGGCCTGAACCCATGGCAAACAGAATCACACCCACCAGCAAGGTTGTCAGGTTACCGTCAACGATCGCCGAGAAGGCCTTATCAAAACCTTCGTGCACCGCGCGCTGGGGCGATATGCCATTGGCGACCTCCTCCTTGATGCGGGAGAAAATCAGCACATTGGCGTCCACCGCCATACCGAGCGTCAGTACAATACCGGCGATGCCGGGCAGGGTCAGCGTCGCACCCAGCAATGACATCAGCGCCAGCAACAGCACCAGGTTGAAGCTGAGAGCAATACCGGCAAAGACACCAAAGGCACGGTAGACCAGCACCATAAACACCAGCACCAGGGCAAAGCCGACCTGAGTCGCGGTCACACCCTTGGCGATATTTTCTGCCCCCAGGCTCGGACCGATGGTGCGCTCTTCAACGAAGTGCATCGGCGCGGCCAGACCACCGGCGCGCAGCAGCAGCGCCAGCTCGGAAGCCTCAGCCGGCGAGTCCAGACCGGTGATGCGGAACTGGTTGCCCAGTGCACTCTGGATGGTAGCCAGACTGATGATCGACTTTTCTTCGACAAAGGCCGGAATCTCGACTTCCTGCATCACACCGTCGACTTCCTGCATAACCTTGCGGTTGACCTGCCGCTGCTCGATAAAGAGCACTGCCATACCGCGACCGATGTTGCTGCGGGTCGCACGGTTCATCAGCTCGCCGCCATGGCTGTCGAGATTGATATTGACCTGCGGGCGGCCGTTCTCGTCATAGTTGGAACGGGCGTCGGTGACTTGGTCACCGGTAATGATGATGCTGCGCTCGACGTCGGCGGTGCGCCCTTCGGCACTGCGGAAGGCGAACGTCTCTGTGGTCGCACGCGGGGCGTCCGGCTCTGCCGCCAGACGGAACTCAAGGTTGGCAGTCTTGCCCAAAACCCGCTTGGCCTCTGCGGTATCCTGCACACCCGGCAGCTCAACCACAATGCGATTGGCACCCTGACGCTGGACCAGCGGCTCGGCAACACCCAGCTCATTGACCCGGTTACGCACCGTGGTCAGGTTCTGCTGTACCGCATAGTCACGGATCGCCGCAATCTCGGCATCAGACAGTGTCAGTTGCAGTACGGCCTGATCCTTGAGCTCAGCGTTGGTAGTCACAAACTGGTTATACTTGCCGACGATCAGGCGACGGGCTTCGCTGCGCTGCTCCTCGTCAGCAAAGCCGAACTGCAGCATATTGCCCTGCGTCGGCAAACTGCGATAACGAATCCCCTCACTGCGCATCAGGCCACGAAGCTCACTCTGGTAGACATTGACGCGCGACTCGATCGCCTTGTCCATGTCGACCTGCAGCAGAAAGTGCACGCCGCCCGACAGATCCAGACCCAACGTCATGGGGCCAGCACCAATAGCCGACAGCCAGTCCGGTGTGGTCTGCGCCAGGTTCTGCGCGACAACGTAGCGCGTACCTAGCGCATCACGGACGACATCCTGCGCCTTCAGTTGATCGCTGCGATTAACCAGACGCACCAGACCAGAGCGACCATTGGCGCCCAACTCAGTGCCCTTGGTCGGCAGATTGGCCGCAGCCAGCGCCTGTTCAATGCGATCAAGGTCAGACTGTTCGATAACCAGGGTGGAACTGGCGCCGGAGATCTGAATAGCAGGATCGTCCGGGTATAGGTTAGGCATTGCATAGATCAGGCCCAGTGCAAGCACGGTCACGATCAGCAGGTATTTCCAGAGGGGGTAACGATTGAGCATATCAGGGCCTGATAGCAGTCCGGGCGCCTGATGGGCGCCCGGAACGGGGTCTGCGAGGAGTTTAGATGGCTTTCAGTGTGCCCTTGGGCAGCACTGCGACGATAGAGCCTTTCTGGAATTTCAGCTCCTGGCTATCGCCAACTTCCAGAACAACGAACTCGTCAGTTACTTTCTTGACCTTGCCCAGAATGCCGCCGCCGGTAACCACTTCATCACCGGTAGACAGACCCGCCAGCAGATTCTTGTGCTCTTTGGCACGTTTGGCCTGCGGACGCCAGATCATCAGATAGAAGATGACCACGAACCCGACCAGAAAGATCCACTCAAAACCGGTACCCGCCGGTGCGGCTCCGCCTGCAGACTGTGCCATGGCGGCGGGAATGAAAAAGCTCATGTGACGCTCCTGTTATTGAACTGCGAAAAATCGGTTATGGGGGCGCTTCGGCCATCGTTCAAGACTGAAGGGGCATGCCGATCAGTACTTCATGCCCTCTGCTTGTACAGCCAGCGAGAGCGATCAATAAACCGGTCAGCTGGCCTCTAGCGGCGGTACTGGCCGGTCCAGTTTGGCGTAGAAGTTTTCCACAAAGGCGGTCAATGTACCCTGTTGGATGGCACCGCGCAAACCTGCCATAAGCCGCTGATAATGCCGCAGGTTATGGATGGTATTGAGCATACTGCCAAGCATTTCGCCGCACTTGTCCAGATGATGCAGGTAGGCGCGGGAAAAGTGCTGACAGGTGTAACAGTCACAGGCCGGATCCAGCGGTGACTCGTCGTGACGATGCACCGCGTTGCGGATCTTGATAACGCCCGTCTCGGTAAACAGATGGCCGTTGCGCGCATTGCGGCTGGGCATCACACAATCGAACATGTCCACGCCGCGGCGAACACCTTCCACCAGATCTTCCGGCTTGCCTACACCCATCAGGTAACGGGGTTTTTCCGGCGGCATGTGACCCGGCAGAAAATCCAGCACACGGATCATCTCCTCTTTCGGCTCACCGACCGACAAGCCGCCGATGGCCAGACCATCGAAGCCGATTTCACTGAGCCCTTCCAGTGAGCGCAGGCGCAGCTCCTCGTGCATGCCGCCCTGAATAATCCCGAACAGCGCCGCCGGGTTGTCGCCATGCGCCTGTTTTGAGCGCTTGGCCCAACGCAGCGACAATTCCATCGAGCGGCGAGCGGTATCCAGATCCGCCGGATAGGGCGTGCACTCGTCAAAGATCATGACGATATCCGACCCCAGCGCGCGCTGCACCTGCATGGACTCTTCCGGCCCCATGAACACCTTGGCGCCATCGACCGGTGAAGAGAAGTAGACCCCCTCCTCCTTGATCTTGCGCATGGCCCCCAAACTGAAAACCTGGAAGCCGCCAGAGTCGGTCAGGATTGGCCCCTGCCATTGCATGAAGTCGTGCAGATCACCGTGCTTGCTAATGACCTCGGTACCGGGACGCAGCCACAGGTGGAAGGTGTTCCCGAGAATAATCTGGGCACCGATGGCTTCGATATCACGCGGCAACATGCCCTTCACCGTGCCGTAGGTTCCGACCGGCATAAAGGCAGGCGTCTCGACCACCCCACGCGGGAAAGTCAGGCGCCCGCGACGCGCCTTGCCGTCGGTGGCAAGCAGTTCAAAGGACATATGACTCATGACGATACCTCAGGGCCGGTTGGGGCCGGATTGCGGGTGATGAACATGGCATCACCGTAACTGAAAAAACGGTACTTTTCGGCCACGGCGGCGTGATAGGCCGCCATGGTTTCCGGGTAGCCGGCAAAGGCCGACACCAGCATCAGCAGGGTTGATTCGGGCAGGTGGAAGTTGGTGATCAACGCGTCGACTACGTGGAAAGGCTTGCCCGGGTAGAGAAAGATATCGGTATCACCGCTGAACGGCTTGAGCACACCATCACGAGCGGCCGATTCGAGCGAGCGCACGCTGGTAGTACCCACCGCAATCACCCGCTCACCACGCGCCTTGCACGCCTCTACGGCAGCCACCACCTCAGGCGTGACCTCCAGCCACTCCTGATGCATGACATGCTCTTCGATCTTCTCGACCCGCACTGGCTGGAAGGTGCCGGCACCAACGTGCAGGGTAACTTCCGCCGTGTCGACACCCAGTTTAGCGATGGCATCCAGCAGCGCGCGATCAAAATGCAACCCTGCGGTCGGTGCGGCAACGGCCCCCTCGCGCTTGGCATAAACGGTCTGATAGCGCTCGCGGTCGGCCTCATCGTCCGGCCGGTCAATATAAGGCGGCAGCGGCATATGGCCGACCCGCTGCAACAGTGGCAAAACAGGCTCGGCAAAGCGCAATTCAAACAGTGCATCATGGCGAGCGACCATTTCGGCTTCGGCACCGCCATCAATCAAAATCCGGCTGCCGGCCTTGGGCGACTTGCTGGCGCGGATATGTGCCAGCACGCGATACTCGTCCAGCACCCGCTCAACCAGCACCTCCAGCACCCCGCCGGTTTGCTTGCGGCCAAACAGGCGCGCCGGAATAACCCGGGTATTGTTGAATACCATCAGATCGCCGGGGCGCAAGTACTCGAGCAGATCGACGAACTGGCGATGAGCCAGTTGGCCGGTCGGCCCATCAAGACAAAGCAGACGACTGCCACGACGCTCCGCCAGCGGATGGCGCGCAATCAGCTCGTCAGGCAGCTCAAAATGAAAATCACTGAGACGCATGCAGGAAGGAAGTCCGGAGTTGCAGGGGAAAGGCCGCTATAGTAGCCGAAATCCGCCGCTGCCGCGATCCACAACAACCGTCTGCAGGATTGACCTCGGCCACCTGTGCTCCGTATACTCCGCGCCAGCCAGCGTACGCTCGTACGCACTTGCATTGCCCCGATGGCGGAATTGGTAGACGCGGCGGATTCAAAATCCGTTTCTGGTGACAGAGTGGGAGTTCGATTCTCCCTCGGGGCACCATCTTTTTCTTCAGCCCACTGCCAGGCTGACCCCTCCCCTCCTATTAGACAAAAGCAAAATATTAGCGATCTGATATCAAAGTGCTTTACGCCGCCAAGGTGATTTCAATATATTCATTCAGCCTGCTTATACGCACGCGCTATAAAAATTGAAATCAGGATGATTTGATAATGAAAAGAAAAGCTCTGGCTGCAATCGCCCTGCTGGCTCTCTGCGGCGCCACCACTCCGTCCATGGCCCAAAACAAAGCCCCGGGTTCTGGCCCTAATCCCTTCGTCGACTGCGGCATTGGCGCTGCACTATTCCCCGAAACCCATTGGGCCGCCGTCACCTCCAACGTGATCTGGGATATTGGTACCACAGCAGTAACCTCAGCAACGATGAGCCCGGAAACCTGTTCAGGCAAGAACATGAAAGCTGCGCTGTTCATCAATGACACCTATGAAACCCTGGCAGAAGAAACCGCCAAGGGCTCAGGTGAGCACCTGACAGCCCTGATGGGCATCATGGAGTGCGACTCCAGCCGTCAGGCCGCCGCCATCCAACGCACCCGTGCAAACATGGCAGGCCAGGTCGCCACCGAGGGCTTCGAGTCCCTCAGCCACACCGAGAAGGCCGCCGGCTTCTACGAAGCAATGGACTCCGCGGTCAGCATGAGCTGCTCGGCCTAACACCAGTCACCTGCTGCCGTAACCCCAAAGGAACGGCAGCACCCTGTTTCCCCCTCCCCGAAATCTGCTTCCTCAACGAGGTCCGCGTGATATCAGTGCGGCTAGTGCTCATCGCCATGAGCCTTGGATGGTGTGTGCAACTTCTTGCCGGCACCGAAGACCGGAACGCCTCGCTACAGAGCCTGGCCAACGACCCCCAATGGTTGAAGCTGCTTCACTATGAAACGGGCAACCTGCCGGGAGCAAGCGCACGCAGCGCAATAAAAAGCCCTGAGTTTTTTCTGTCGCCCAGTGGCCACGACTCGCCACTGGCCGAACTGACTGCCACCGTTACCGCCCTGCAGATGCAGCCGAAGGGCCCTGACACACATGCCAGCTGTCGATTTCCGGCCCGTACTCGGTGGCTACAACAGCGCCTTGGGTCGGCCTTGACCGTACCGTCCGGGGTACAGTGCCCGGCGCTGGAACAATGGACGCGCGATAATACCGTCGAGTCGGTAAGCATCATCTACGCCACCGGTTACCTGGCCAACCCGGCCTCCTACTACGGCCACACGCTACTCAAGTTCAACTTCAAAGACAGTGAAGCCCACAGCGATCTGATGGATGAAAGCGTCAACTACGGCGCCATCGTCGGCGACGGGGACGATCCCGTCAGTTACATATTCAAAGGCATCTTTGGCGGCTACGATGGTGGCTTCAGCCACATCAACTTCTACTTCCACAACCACAATTATGGCGAAAACGAACTTCGCGATCTCTGGGAGTACCAACTGACGTTGTCCGAGGATGCCACCCAAATGGTGGTTAAGCACGCCTGGGAAGTGCTTGGAAAACGTTATACCTACTACTTCTTCAGACGAAACTGCGCATTCAGGATGGCGGAGCTGGTCGACATATCCAGCGACACGCCGCTGCTGCAGCAGTGGCGTCCCTGGACAATCCCGCAAAGTCTGGTGCAATCATTGTCAACGGCTGAAATCGATGGCCAGCCGGTACTCACCGACGTCAGATACCTGCCGTCCCGGCAGTCTCGTTTGTATGATCGCTATCAGCAGCTCAGCCCGAGCGAGCAGCAGCTGTTCGAGCGCATCGCCGTCGAGACTGTGTCACTTGAGGACCCGCGGTTTACCGGCCAACCGATTGATGTCCAGCATCGCGTCCTCGACACACTCCTTGACTACTATCAGTACATTCGTGATGCGGAAGCTGGCGCCGAAGACCCGGCGAACGCGGCGCATCGCCGGGCTCTGGCGATGCGCTACCAATTGCCGCCCGGGAACGCAGAGTTCAAACCCTCCGACCACACCCCACCCCACCTAGGCCGTCCACCGGGCTGGTTCCAGTTGAGCCTGCAGCACAGCACCCAGCAGGACGCCCAAGCAGGCATCCGCGTTCGCCCCGCTTACTACGACCCACTGGATAACGAAGCGGGCCACGTGCGCGGTGGCGGACTGAGCATGTTCGACTTGCAGCTCACAGCAAGCAATGGACAGGTGCGGCTGCAACAATTGGACGCCATCAGCATTGAGAGCATCAGCCCCGGACTCACCGGTTTACCCGGAGACAAGGGGGTCGCGTGGAACCTGAAATTCGGCTGGGAACAGAATCGACTGGACTGCAATAGCTGCCTGACGACACGGCTGCAAGCCGACCGTGGCCTGAACCTCCCGCTTGGCAATAACACCGCCGCCACCTTTTACGCAGGGGGCGCACTGCAGGAAAGCGTGCAAGGGGAAGGCCCCGCGTTCGCCAGGTTGGCTGGCAGATTCACCTACCACCGCGCCAGCTTTTCAGCGCTGCTGCGACTGGAACAGCGATACCTCGTGAACGGCAGTGGAGATTACACCACCGGACGGCTGGAGCTGAGGAATCGACTGTCAGCAACCCAGGATGTGCGCTTAAGCTACGCACGTAATCGCGGCGAGGAACTGAGCATTGGCCTTGGCTGGTACTGGTAGTCGGTCTTAACCCATCGTCAGTTGGTGCCCGATCATGCCCAATACAAACCCAAGCACCGCGCCCATCGGCGGCCCCCAACGGCGTTCCAGCTTCGCCTGCGGGGCGATATCCTGAAACACCGAATAGCATATCCCTCCAGCGGCAAACAGCATCACCACTGCCACGGCTTCAGGATAAGCCGACAGCCAGCCAAAACCGAGCAGGCCACATAACGGCCCCAGCAACGCCACCAGAGCGAAGCCCTTGGCAATGCGCAGGGTACGGTAGTCAGTACTGGCCTGCAGCTCCCGGCTGGCATTGAAGCCTTCGGGCAGATTCTGCAGCGCCATCAGGCAGGCCAGCAGCACCCCACCATTACCGCCAGCGGCAAAGGCCGCGCCCAAGGCAATGGACTCAGGCACAAAGTCGGAGAGCATCGCTGCCATCTGGCTGGCTGGCGTCTTGTTGCGATAAAGGGTGATATCCAACCACATAAAGGCGAGCCCGCCGGCGACAAAACAGCTGGCCGAGACCAGGGTATTCACCTTCGCGATGCCCTCCGGCACCAGCACCAGCGCTACTGCCGATAGCAGCGCGCCACCACCAAAGGCAATAATGCCGTGACGCAGCTCCCGATCCAGCCAGTTGGGCCGCACCCGCTCCAACCCCGCCAGCAACGCCCCTGCCGGCATTGCCATACCAGCCAGCAAGGTCAACCCGATTACCATCAGCCAATCTGTCAAACGTGCCTCCCTGCCGGATACCTGACACTCAATAAAAAACCCCGCCGAAGCGGGGTTTCCATAGTGCCGGAGTCGTTACATTTCGTCGAGGAAGCGCTCTGCGTCCAGCGCCGCCATACAGCCAGCGCCGGCTGAGGTGATGGCCTGACGATAAATGTGGTCAGCCACATCACCCGCCGCAAAGACGCCCGGAATGTTGGTTTGAGTGGCATTACCCTCGGTGCCGCTCTTGATCTTCAGATAGCCATCTTTCATGTCCAGCTGCCCTTCGAACAGCCCGGTGTTCGGGGTATGGCCGATAGCAACAAACACACCAGCCAGAGCGATATCTTCAGTGCCGCCCGCGTTCAGCGCGATGCGCATGCCGGTCACACCGCTGTCGTCACCCAACACTTCATCCAGCGTGGCATTGAGCTTCAGTTCGATCTTGCCCTCGGCAACGCGGGCCATCAGCTTGTCGATCAGGATTTTCTCGGCGCGGAAGGTATCGCGGCGATGTACCAGGGTCACCTTGCTGGCGATGTTAGCCAGATACAGCGCTTCTTCAACGGCGGTATTGCCACCACCGATGACGGCGACTTCCTGATTACGATAAAAGAAACCGTCACAAGTTGCACAGGCGGAGACACCCTTGCCCATGAAGGCCTCTTCCGAAGGCAGACCAATGTAGCGGGCAGAGGCACCAGTGGCAATGATCAGCGCGTCACACTTGTACTCTCCGCTGTCGCCCCAGAGGGTGAACGGACGCTGGCTTAGATCGACCTTGTTGATGTGGTCGAACACGACCTCAGTTTCAAAGCGCTCGGCATGCTGACGCATACGCTCCATCAGCTCCGGCCCCTGAACCCCGGCAACGTCGCCCGGCCAGTTGTCCACTTCTGTCGTGGTGGTCAGTTGCCCGCCCATCTGCATACCGGTAATCAGCACCGGGTTGAGGTTGGCGCGCGCAGCGTAAACGGCAGCGCTGTAGCCCGCAGGGCCGGAGCCCAGGATGATCAGGCGAATGTGACGCACTTCAGACATGTAAACCTCCAGTTTCGCCAGCAAGCTGGCGGCAAGAATAAAACGGGCAGCCGAGGGTAAGGGGAACCCTGAAAAACGGCGACTGCCCCAAAACCAGTCAGCGGATCAAAGCTCGGCGGCGTGCTCGGCCAGGTAACGGGCAACACCTTCGGCGCTTTCCTGCATGCCTTTCTGGCCCTTGCGCCAACCCGCCGGGCAGACTTCACCGTGCTCTTCGGTGAACTGCAGCGCTTCGATCAAACGAATCATTTCATCAACTTCGCGGCCTAGCGCCAGGTTGTTCACCACCTGATGCTGGACAACGCCATCGCGATCAATCAGGAAGGAGGCGCGCAGTGCGACACCCTCATCGTGCTCGACGCCGTAGGCCCGGGTAATCTCGTGTTTGACGTCTGCCACCATGGTGAACTCGACGGGACCAATCCCGCCCTTCTCAACCGGCGTGTTGCGCCAAGCGTAGTGGGTATACTGCGAATCCACCGAAACGCCGACAACCTCGACGCCCAGCGCCCGGAACTTGTCCATGCGATTATTATGGGCAATGATCTCCGAGGGGCAGACGAAGGTGAAATCCAGCGGCCAGAAAAACACCACTACGTATTTGCCGCGCAGCGTTGAGAAATCAAAGTGATCAACAATGCTGCCATCAGCCAATACCGCCGGGGCAACGAAATCCGGCGCGGAACGATTGACCAGAACGCTCATCCAACCCTCCAGAGCAATACAGGCCGCAGCTTATAGCGACCTGAAACAAGTGGAAATTGCAAAGACTGTATCAGCCAAATAGTTTACCTCTATAGTACCCGCCGAAGCACTGCACATTTCTGCAAGAAACTCTTCCATCAGGACCAGCAACAATGAAGCAAGTAACGGATGTACTGCGCGGCCCCGACTACCTCAAGGAGGGCTGGCAGGCAATCAAGCGGCCAGGACTGCGGCGCTTTGTGGTCATTCCGCTGATCGCCAACCTGCTACTGTTCGCCGCGCTGATTGGCTGGGGTATCCAGCAGTTCAGCCTGTTGATGGCAAGACTCATGCCGCAGCTGCCCGACTGGGCTGCCTTCGTCGAGTGGTTGCTGTGGCCGATGTTCGCTCTGGTGGTGCTGCTGATCCTGTTTTTCGGCTTCAGCGTACTGGCCAATATCATCGCCTCCCCGTTCTACGGCTTTCTGGCAGAGAAAGTCGCTGAGCAGGAGCGCGGTGAAGTCAGTCCATCGACCGGCTGGAAGGACATCATCGCTGTCGTTCCGCACAGTGTCGGCCGCGAGCTGCGCAAACTCGCCTATTACCTGCCGCGCATGGCCGCATTGCTGCTACTGTCACTGATCCCGGTGGTCAACCTGGTTGCATCGCCGCTGCTGCTCGCCTTTGGCGTCTGGATGATGGCCGTCCAGTATGTCGACTACCAGGCCGACAATGACAAGGTTGGCTTCCGCGACATGCTGCGCTGGATGCAGAGCCGCCGCAGCCTGTCGCTAGGCTTCGGCCTGCCGGTCTACGTCGGCATGCTGATACCGCTGCTGAATCTGCTGGTGATGCCGGCGGCGGTTGCCGGCTCAACCCTGCTGTGGGTGCGCGAACGCCAGCAGCGCAGTTAACAAAAGCGTCACAACGATGTAACACGCCGATCATGCCCGAGCCCCATACTCGGAACATGATCACTCTTCCTTCCCCTGGCCGCCGCTTCGCGCTGGTCACCGAAACCTACCCGCCACAGATCAACGGCGTCGCCAACACCCTGGGCCAACTGTGCCGAGGCCTGCTGGCACGCCAGCACCAGTTGCAACTGATCCGCCCGGCGATGGGGGACGAGCAACCCGGCAGCAGCCACCAGGACAACCTGCTCGAACGCCGGGTTCGCGGCCTGCCGATTCCAGGTTATAGCAATCTGCAGTGGGGGCTCCCCGCAGGCCGGGCGCTGGCTCGTCTGTGGCGCAAGGAGCGCCCGGACGCGGTCTATCTGGCGACGGAGGGCCCGCTCGGCTGGTCTGCTCTGCGCACCGCCCGGCGCATGGGCATTCCCGTTATCAGCGGCTTCCACACCAACTTTCAGCAGTACAGCGACCACTTTCATCTCGGCCTGTTGCACGAGCCCGCCATGCGCTACCTGCGCTGGTTTCACAATCAGACGCTGACAACGCTGGTAGCCAGCACCACCCAGCAGCGAGAGCTAAGCCGACTTGGCTTGCACAACCTCGGCCTGCTCGGTCGCGGGGTGGACTGTGAGCGCTTTCACCCAACCCACCGCGACTGCGAGCTACGCGCTGAATGGGGAGCGGGCAAGGATGATCTGGTGCTGCTGCACGTTGGCCGACTGTCACCTGAGAAGAACCCGGACCTGCTGGTAGCGGCCTGGGAACAGCTCAAGGCCAGCAGCGGTTCACCACAGCTGCATCTGGTCATTGTCGGTGACGGCCCAGCCCAGGATGACCTGCGCAAGCGGCTACCCGACGCCATTTTCACCGGGCCACTTACTGGCGCCCCACTGGCGCGCGCCTATGCCAGCGCCGATATTTTTGTCTTCCCCAGCCTGACCGAGACCTTCGGCAATGTCGTCACCGAGGCAATGGCATCGGGGTTGGCGGTATGTGCCTTCGATACTGCCGCGGCGCATCAGCATATTCAGGACCGATACAGCGGCAGCCTTGCGCCGCCCGCGCACGACCGGGTGTTTATCGAGAACCTGCGCTGGTTGACGGCGGATCAGGAAGGTCGCCGCAGCATTCGTCTGCATGCCCGTCATCGGGCCTGCCAGCTGGACTGGAGTAGTGTGGTAGCGCGTTTCGAGCGTTACCTGGTGCAGGCCGCCGGACGGCAGCCTGCGCTGGTACAAGCGGTTCCGAGCAAGTAGCCGGGCGCCCGGGATCAGGTGCCGCTTCGAGTGCGACACCTGACCCTAAGCGACTCAGACCAGCGTCTTGAGCGCGTCGCGGCTGAACGGGGCAATGTCTTCAAAGCGACCTTCGCGCACCTTGTCAGCCCACTGCGGGTCTACCAGCAGCGCACGGCCAACAGCAACCAGGTCAAACTCATCCGCATCCAGACGCTCCAGCAGGCCGTCGATGTTGGCGGTCTGAGCAACCTTGTCGGTGTTGACCATGAATTGCAGGAACTCGCCGTCCAGGCCCACGCTGCCAACGGTAATGCAGGGCTTGCCAGTAATCTTGCGGGTCCAGCCAGCCAGATTCAGCTCGGAGCTTTCGAACTCCGGCTCCCAGAAGCGCCGCTGTGAACAATGGAAGATGTCCACGCCAGCGTCAGACAGCGGTGTCAGGAACTGCTCCAGCAATTCAGGGGTCGGCGCCAGACGTGCGGTGTAGTCCTGCTGCTTCCACTGGGAGAAGCGGAAGATGATCGGGTAGTCGGCACCAACAGCGGCACGCACGGCCTTGATGATCTCAACAGCGAAGCGACCACGGTTCTCCATGCTGCCGCCGTACTGATCTTCGCGCTGGTTGGTGCCTTCCCAGAAGAACTGATCAATCAGATAACCGTGGGCACCGTGCAGTTCAATGGCGTCAAAGCCAACGTCCTTGGCATCCTTGGCTGCCTTCGCAAAGGCCGCAACCACGTCATCGATATCCTGCTGAGTCATACCCTTGACCAGCACCTTGCCATCTTTCTGCTTTTCCATCGGGCCGTAGCCGGGCACATCACCGTTCGGCTCGGTGCCGAGGCGACGGACGTTGCCGACGTGCCACAGCTGCGGTGCAATCTTGCCACCGGCGGCGTGCACTGCATCAACAACCTGCTTCCAACCCGCCAACGCGTCTTCACCATAGAAGTGGGGCACGTTCGGATAGCCGTTGGCCGCCACGTGATCAACCACGGTGCCTTCGGTAATGATCAGGCCCACACCGGATTCGGCACGGCGACGGTAGTAATCGACCACTGCCTGATTCGGCACGCCCTTGGGCGAGAAGTTACGGGTCATCGGCGCCATCACGATGCGGTTGGACAGTGCCAGGTTGCCCAGCGTGAAGGGCTTGAACAGCGGGGTTACGGCTGTGGACATACATAATCTCCTGAACGGGGACTGACCAGAACGACTGCCAACCTGCAAGCTGACCAGTCGTCTTGTCGTTATTGAATGGTTTTCAAGGCTGCAGCAAACGCTCCAGCTGCTGAATGAACACGCGCAAGGGACCGATCTGACGATCCGCCTTCATGCGCAACAGAGCACCTTCCCAGGCGGCACTGATAAATCCGGCCAGTTCTGCCGGATTCTGATCAGACGCAATCTCACTCGCCGCCTGCGCTTCAGCCAGGCAGTCGGCCAGAACCTGGTTCGAGCGCTGCAAAATGGCACTGGCAGCGTAGCCGATAGGCTGGCTTTCCTCCGCCATCTCATGACAGAGGCTGCCAATGAAACACTGATGGCTTGGCTGCTCCTGATTGGCGAAATACCCCACCAGATCTCGGTAGCAACGCAAAACCCGCTCGCGCGGCGACAGCTGAGGCGTGCTCAATGCATCGGCGAAGCGCTCAATGCGCGGGGTGTAGTAGTAGTGCAGCGCCTGGATTGCAAAGTCTTCCTTACTCTCAAAGTAGTGATAGAAAGACCCCTTGGGTACACCAGCGCCCTGGGTGATTTCCTGCACGCCGGTACCGTTATAGCCTTTACGCAACATCACACTGGTGCCAGAGGCGAGAATACGGGCGCGCTTGTCTTGAATAGTGTTCATGGCGAGCACTATACGACCGGTCAACTTTGCCTGATAGACAAAAATCACCACTATAGATAATGCTGATAATGGCCGATCAGACGCGAACAGATCCGCGCCGCGACGTTTCGCCTTCTCTGCCTTTCAAGGGAGCCTGGATACGGCCAGGCTGTATTCGCTATCAACCTGATGTGGGTCTCGCTCAAGCGCCGGGGCTGGCCGGTGGCAATCTCAGCTAACCGAACCGACTGCGGCTACCCTGACGCGCACCGCCGAATAGTGCAAAGGCCATAAAAAAACCGGGCCAAGGCCCGGTTCTTCCAGCGCTGCCAACCACTTAGTGGTCGTGACCGCCTTCGCCATGGACATGACCATGGGCGATTTCTTCTTCGTTGGCGTCACGTACCGCAACAACCTTCACGTCGAAGGTCAGGCGCTCGCCAGCCAGCGGGTGGTTGCCGTCGACGGTGACTTCATCACCTTCCAGCGCCTTGATGGTCACAATCTGCATGCTGCCATCCGGGCCGGAGGCGTGGAACTGCATGCCCACTTCCAGCTCATCGACACCTTCGAACATGTTGCGGCCCAGCACGGCGATCAGCTCGGCGTTGAACTCGCCATAGGCTTCTTCCGGATCGACAGTCACTTTGACATCGTCGCCAGCGGCTTTACCTTCCAGCGCCTTTTCCAGACCCGGAATGATATTGCCGGCACCGTGCAGGTAGACCAGCGGCGCGCCACCGACGGACGAATCCAGCACTTCGCCATCGTCATTGGTCAGGGTGTAGTCGATGGACACGGCCTTGTTGGCGGCAATCTGCATAATCTCTTTCCTGTGATTGAGGGTATAAGAGGCTCAAGTGTACGCGTTATAGCCACGAAACGCACGGCTTGACCCGACCAGTGGGTCACCGGAAGATAGCAGAACGCAATCGATATCCGGCGGTCCATAGAGGACATCCGGCTGAAAGGAACTCGCACAATCCCATGACAAACCGACTGGTCCTGGTCATCAATGGAGGCAGCTCCTCCATCAAACTGGCACTGCGCCGTGAAAACACATCAGGCGCGCTGTTCGACGCCATCGCCGAGCGGCTGAACACCTCCCAGGCCTGCTATTCCACCTCTGACGGTCAGTGCGGTGAGCTGCCAAACGCAACCCACCTGGATGCCCTTAACGCGCTACTGCCAATGCTCGAGCGCCACCTGGACCACCCCCTGAGCGCGATCGGTCACCGCGTGGTCCATGGCGGCGAGCGCTTCACCTCTGCGCAGCTGCTGAATGACGAGATTATCGCCGGTATTGAAGCCAATGCCCCACTGGCACCGCTGCATAACCCGGCCAACCTGACCGGTATCCGTGCCGCCATGCAACTGCGGCCGCAGACCCCGCAGGTTGCCGTATTTGATACCGCGTTTCATCAGAGCATGCCGCCGCATGCCTTCCGCTATGCCTTGCCCGATGAGCTGTATGCCGTGCATGGCGTGCGCCGTTACGGCTTCCACGGCACCAGCCACAAATATGTCAGTGATCAGGCCGGTCTGTTGACCGGTCTCGGCAAAGGCAACGGTGCCTGGCTGACCGCTCACCTCGGCAATGGCTGCTCCAGCTGTGCTGTGCTGGATGGACGCAGCATGGACACGAGCATGGGCCTGACCCCCCTTGAAGGTCTGGTCATGGGGACCCGCAGCGGCGACGTTGACCCCAATCTGCACGCGCACTTGGCCCGTACCCTCGGCTGGGACCTGAGCCGCATTGAGCGGTTGCTCAACCGCGAGAGCGGACTGCTGGGCCTGTCCGGGCTGTCGAACGACATGCGCGAACTGGAGCAGGCGCGCGCCGACGGTCACAGCGGCGCCCAGCTGGCGATCGAAGTGTTTTGCTACCGCCTCGCACGGTCGCTGGCCGGCCTGTCGGTCGCTCTGCCGCGGATCGACGGGCTGATCTTTACCGGCGGCATTGGCGAGAACTCCGCGCTGACCCGCGCCCTGACCCTCAAACACCTAGCTGTTCTCGGCCTGCAGATCGACCCGGATCGCAACAGCAGTCTGCCGCGCGGCGAAGCTGGCCGCATCGAGGCGGCAGGCTCTGCAGCAGTAATGGTGATCCCCACCGATGAGGAGCGCCAGATCGCCGACGAGAGCCTCGCCCTGCTGGAAACACAGCCAAGGAGCCAAACGGCATGAGCCTGCATACCTTTTTTGTCGCCCCGACCGGCTTCGGCGTCGGCCTGACCTCAACCAGCCTGGGCCTGATTCGCGCGCTTGAGCGCACCGGCCTGAAGGTGCACTTTCTCAAGCCTATTGCCCAGCCGCATCCGGGCGACGAAGGCCCCGAGCGCTCGACCGAGCTAATCAGTCGCACCCTCGGCCTCGCGCCGCCGCCCGCCATCTCGTTGACGCAGGTCGAGCACCAGTTGGCCATGGGCGAGTTCGATGAAGTGCTGGAGGAAATAGTCAGTCGATATCAGCAGGCCGCCGAAGGTGCCGATGTGGTCGTGATCGAGGGCATGGTGCCGACCCGACAAAGCAGCTACGCCACGCAGATCAATCAGCAACTGGCTAAGAGCCTCGACGCCGACGTCATTCTGGTCACGGCCCCCGACGGCGACGACTTCACCGCACTGGCCGACCGTATCGAGATCAATGCCCAGACCTTCGGTGGCCCAAAACACCCGAAAGTGCTTGGCGTGATCATCAACAAGGTCAAGGCGCTGGCGCCAGAGACGACTGCGGACATCCCAGATCGACCTACACTGAAGAGCACGCTGAAGGACTTCGCCCAAAGCCTGCGCGATGCTTCCAGCCGACTGGATACCGACGACTTCCGCCTGATTGGCTGTGTGCCCTGGCAGGATGAACTGAACGCGCCACGCACTGCCGACATCGCCGACCTGCTCAAGGCCACTACTTTCCACGCCGGCGAGATGCAGCAACGCCGAGTGATGGAGATGGCGCTATGCTCCCGCACCGTACCCAACATCATTCATCTGCTGCGCCCCGGCGCCCTGATCGTCACCCCCGGCGACCGCGACGACATCATCATCGCCAGCTCACTGGCGGCGCTGTCTGGCACGCCACTGGCAGGCCTGCTGCTGACCGGTGGCTTTGAACCCAACCCGCGCGTCATCCAGCTGTGCCAACCGGCGCTGGATCAGGGCCTGCCGATTCTGGGCGTACCGACCGATACCTTCGCCACCGCGACCCAACTCGACCGCATGAACCGCGAGATCCCGATTGATGACCGCGAGCGCGCCGACAAGGTGACCGATTTTGTTGCCAGCCACATCGACCACCTGTGGCTGGCCAAACGCTGTGATACCCCGCGTGAGAAGCGCATGTCGCCGCCAGCCTTCCGCTACGAACTGGTGCGCCAGGCCCAGCACGCAGCCAAGACCATCGTCTTGCCCGAAGGCGACGAGCCCCGCACCGTGCAGGCGGCCGCCATCTGTCAACGCCGCGGAATCGCCAACTGCATCCTGCTCGCCAAGCGCGAGGCGGTTGAAGCCGTCGCCCGCGCCCAGCACATCAGCCTGCCGGAAGGCCTGCAGATCATCGACCCGGACGAGGCGCGCGAGCGTTACGTCGCGCCCATGGTCAAACTGCGCGAAGGCAAGGGCCTGAACGAGCCGATGGCGCTGCAGCAGTTGGAAGACAACGTCGTGCTCGGCACCATGATGCTGGCACTGGATGAAGTGGACGGACTGGTTTCCGGCGCCATCCACACCACCGCCAATACGATTCGTCCGGCATTCCAGTTGATCAAGACCGCGCCCGGCTACAACCTGGTGTCGTCGGTCTTCTTCATGCTGCTGCCCGAGCAGGTGTTGGTCTACGGCGACTGCGCAGTCAACCCGGAGCCCAGCGCTGAGGATCTGGCTGAGATCGCTATCCAGAGTGCTCGCTCGGCAGAGGCCTTCGGCATCCCGGCGCGGGTGGCAATGATCAGCTACTCGACCGGCCGCTCCGGCAGTGGCAGTGAGGTGGAAAAGGTTCGCGAAGCCACCCGACTGGCCCGCGAGCGCGAGCCCGGGCTGTTGCTTGACGGCCCGCTCCAGTATGATGCGGCCGCCATCGCCAGCGTCGGTCGCCAGAAAGCGCCAGACAGCCCGGTGGCCGGTCAGGCAACGGTCTTTGTGTTCCCTGACCTGAACACCGGCAACACCACCTACAAGGCGGTGCAACGCAGTGCCAACGTGGTCAGCGTCGGCCCTATGCTGCAAGGCCTGCGCAAACCGGTGAACGACCTGTCACGCGGCGCGCTGGTCGACGATATCGTCTATACCATTGCGTTAACCGCGATCCAGGCCTACAACAACGAATAACCAATAATACGGCCGCCTGCGAGCGGCCCCTAGATGAGCCAACCCCATGCTGTCGTTTCTGCCTGCTTCCGTGCGCGGTATCATTGCTACCCTGCTGCTGGTGCTGAACACCCTGATCCACGCGCCGATTCTGTTCGTCTTCGCCCTGATCAAGCTGCTGCCGATACCCGCGCTGCGCACCTTCTGCACCCGGGTGATGATCCGCGTCGCCGAATTCTGGATCACCTGTAACAGCGGCTGGATGGCGCTCAGTGGGCGCACCCGCTGGGATATCGAGGGGCTGGAGCGGCTCGACTACAACGGCTGGTACCTGGTCACCAGCAACCACCAGAGCTGGGTCGACATTCTGGCCCTGCAGCACGTACTCAACCGCCACATGCCAATGCTCAAGTTCTTCCTCAAGCAGGAGCTGATCTGGGTACCCGTCATTGGCCTGTGCTGGTGGGCGCTCGACTTCCCGTTCATGAAACGCTACAGCAAGGCCTATCTGGCCAAGCACCCGGAGAAAGCCGGACAGGATCTGGCAACCACCCGTAAGGCTTGCGAAAAGTTCAAATCCACCCCGGTGGCGGTCTTCAACTTCCTCGAAGGCACCCGCCTGACGCCGGCCAAGCACCAGCAACAGCAGTCACCGTTCAAGTACCTGCTCAAACCCAAGTCCGGTGGCATCGCATTCGTTCTGGATGCCATGGGTGAGCACCTGCGCTCACTGCTGGATATCACCATTCACTATCCCGATGGCAACCCGAGCTTCTGGGACCTGCTGTGCGGAAAGGTCAGGCACGTGGTCGTGCATCTTGAACTCAAGCCGATTCCGGCGGCATTCCTCGGCCGCAATTACCAGGAGGACGAAGCGTTCCGCGGCGAGTTCCAGGCTTGGGTCAATCAGCTGTGGCTCGACAAGGATGCCCACTTGGCGCGCCTGCACCAGCAATTTCCGACGCCGGCTGATCGGGCAACGGAGCGATAAACCAGGAAACTTTTCGCCCCTTTCACTTGCGCGAGAATTTGCGCAGAAACACTCCATCACCGTCACCGGACTATGGCCTCCACTCCAGTGATCGTCTCCACTAGGCCTTTCGCCTTCACGGCGAGCCAAGGGGCACCCGGCTACGCGGCCCTGCGGGTTCGCTGCGTTGCTCGGTCTGGCGGGGAGCGGCAGAACTCGTCACTGCGCTCCTCAGACATGCTGCCGCTCTTTTTCCCACCAGCCCTGCGCTACTCGCCCGCGTAAACGGGACGAACCACACGTGCACACTCCACGTCCTGAACATCCAGCAGACGCTCTTGGTGCAACGACCTCGCACCGCCCCAGCGAGACTCCATGAGAAACCAAAAAAGGCCAACCGGGTACCCCGGTTGGCCTTTTGGCTCGCCTGCAGTGATCAGAGCTGACGCAGGGTGATCTCGACGCGGCGGTTTTGCGCACGACCAGCTTCAGTCTCGTTGCTAGCGATCGGCTGGCTCGGGCCAACACCGGCGCTGCTGATGCGTGCGCCACTGACGCCTTGGCCGGCAAGATAGGACGCGACACTGGCTGCGCGCTCACGCGACAGGCGCATGTTCAGCTCCATGGAACCGGTGCTGTCGGTATGACCGACGATGTTGATGCCGTTCTGGTCGAACTCCTTGAACACCTTGACCAGCGAATTCAACGTCGGATAGAAGCTGCTGGAGATGTCGGACGAGCCTGATGCAAAGGTAATGTTGCCTGGCATGACCAGCTGCAGGGTATCGCCGTTGCGGATGACCTGCACGCCAGTGCCAGTCAGCTCCTGGCGCAGGCGCTGTTCCTGCTTGTCGACGTAGTAGCCATAACCGCCACCAGCTGCGCCGCCAACGGCTGCACCGATCAGCGCACCCTTGGCACGATCATCGCTGCTTGAGGTGGCGGCGCCAATGGCCGCGCCAGTCAGTGCACCAATCCCGCCGTAAACCGCAGACTTGCCAGCCTGCTGTTCGCCGGTATAGGGGTTGTTGGTACACCCGGCAATCATCAGTGCACAGGCACCCGCAATAATCAAACCTTGGCTTTTCATAGTAATTCCCTTGTTCTGGTTGGTTCTGTCTCTCGCCCGACCCCAAGGCCAAGCCAGACGCGGCACTCAGCCGCGAATAAATGGATTCTCGCGAACCTCATCTCCGATGCGGGTATCCGGCCCGTGCCCGGTCACCACAATCGCATCCTCATCAAGCGTATAGAGTCGTTCGCGAATCGATCGTTCAATCTGACGATAGTCCCCACCCCACAGATCGGTGCGCCCGATACCACGGCGAAACAGGGTATCACCAGCAATGAGCAGCTTGCCCTCGGGGAACCAGAAACTCATCGAACCCGGCGTATGACCCGGCGTGTGCAACGCAACCCCACACCCGCAGGCCAGCTCCTCGTCATCCTGCAACCACTGGTCCGGCGCCGGGGCTGGTTTGTAGGGGATACCGAACATCTTGCACTGCATCTCCAGACCGTCCCAGAGAAACTGATCTTCCTTGTGCAGGTGCAGCGTAGCACCGGTCAGCTTCTTCAGTTCACCGGACGCCAGAAAGTGGTCCAGATGGGCATGGGTATGAATGATGCTGACCAGCTTGAGCCCAAGCTCATTGAGGCGTTTGACGATAAATTCATGGTCCCCGCCCGGATCCACCACAATCGCCTTTTTGCTGACCGGATCACCAATCAGCGTGCAGTTACACTGCAATGGGCCAACAGGGAACGTTTCGCGAATCAGGGTGGGTGTTTGCGTCATCTTGCTTCCAGCATCAAAAAATCGGCCAAGCTGCACTGACAGTGCCAGCTTAGGGTTCAAGACCCAGAGTATAGGTAGGCAGGCCGCAGGAGGCCAGCCGCGGATGGATCACCCTAGGCTAACTGCAGTCCCCTGTCTGGCCATTTTCGCTCCTGCGCATCACCCATCCGTCAAAGTCCGGCGCCGGCATCGGCGGCGAGAACAGGTAGCCCTGGGCCTGATCACACCCGAGTGAGCGCAGGGTATCGAAGGTCTCGCTATCCTCAATCCCCTCAGCAGTCGTTTTCAGCCCCAGGCTGGACGCCATCTGCACCACCGCCTGGACGATGGCCGCGTTCTGCGAGTTGAGTGCCACATCCCGCACAAACGACTGATCAACCTTCAGCTTGTCGACCATAAAACGCTGCAGATAGGTCAGGTTTGAATAACCGGTACCAAAATCATCGATCGCCAGCCGCACACCCAGCCGGCGCAGGCGGGCCAGCAGGTCGACAAACTGCTCAGGCTGGTTGATCAGCGCCGACTCGGTGATCTCCAGCTCTAGCAGATTCGCCGGTGCCTGATGGACCGCGAGGCTGCGCGCAAGAACCTGATCAAGGTCGCCGCGCCCAAACTGCTTGGCAGAAACGTTGATCGCCAGCGTCAACTCGCCAAGCACTGGTTGACCAACCCAGCCGGCAAGCAACGCACAAGCCTGATCAATCACCCAGCCGCCAATCTCGACAATCAGCCCCGCCTTCTCGGCAATCGGGATAAATACACCTGGCGAGACAAAACCACGTACCGGATGCAACCAGCGAATCAGCGCCTCAGCACCCACCACCCTGCCGCTCTGCATGTCCAGGATGGGCTGCAGATACAACACAAACTCGTTGCGTTGCACCGCCCCATGCAGCTCACTGGTCAACAGAATTTCCTCGTGCAGCTGCCCATCCATGTCGCTGTCGAAGAAGCGAATCATGTTCTGCCCCGCATCCTTGGCGCTCTTGACTGCCAGACTGGCCTGCTTGAGCAGGCGCTCAAAGCTGTCACCATTGCTCGGGTAGAGCGCAACGCCGATAGATACCGTGATATTCAGGTCGATACCTGCCAGTTGATAGCCTTCGCCAGCGCGCTGTAACAACCTAGAGGCAATCGCACTGGCGCTGGCAGGCCCGTCTTGCAGCGGCAGCAAAAGCAGAAACTCGTCGCGCGAGATACGCGCCAGCGAGGGGTTACCGTTGCTGACCTCGGCCATGCGCGCAGCCAATTGGCTCAGCAACTCATCTCCCTTGGTGTAGCCAAAGGCATCATTGATGCTGGAGAAGCGATCAATATTGATCAGTATCAGGGCATGCCCGCGTCCGTCGCGCAGCGATACACTGGCGAGCTGCTCTATGCCAAAACGGTTAAGCGTACCGGTCAGGTGATCATGGGTTGCCTGTTGAATCAGGCGCTGTTCGGCCTCGCGAATATCGGTCTCGTCAGAGAGCACCAGTTGAATCGCCACGCGACCGTCCCACTCGGTCAGCCAGCCAGTCATGCGCAGTTGCAATATCCTGCCAGCGGGGCCGGTGACAGTCTGCACCCAGGACAGCGTTTCCGCGTCGCCATTGCGCAGCTCGGCCAGTCGCTCCGCGAACAGTTGACGATCAAAGTCCTTCAGCGCGAGCTGCTCCCAGTTGGGTGGAATCTCAGCGGAGGTTTTCAAGCCGAACAGACGCAAGGCCGCGGGATTGGCGTAGACGAAGCGGTCACCCTGCAAGACGACAACGCCCTGATGCGAACTATCGGTCAGGCGCATAAAGCGCGAACTGAGACGCTCGGCCTGCTGCGCCGAACGATCAACACAGGCATAAAGCAACGCCAGCCCCATCAGCAAACGGATCAAGGCGACGATCTGAGCCTGCAGCGGATGAGACTCAACGCCCCAGATCGGGGAAATCCACCAGCACAGTGCATTGAGCAGCAGCAGCCCGCTGGCCAGCTTTTCTGCCGGGGGGCCACTGCGTAGCTGCTGGGCGACAAACAGCGCCGTGACCGAGAACATTAACGCGATGGTGAACACCGCCATGCGCGGCGACCAGAGCAGCGCCAGCATCAGCACCACAAACATGATGACGCCCGACAGCACAAAGTAGCGCAGGGGATAGGTTGCTCCCCGCATCAGCGAGGCACCGTACATCAGAAACAACATGCTCAGCACAATGTGAGCACACCAGCCCACGCCGCCCAACCAGCGCAGCGGCGTATCACTGTAATAGAGCAGAGTAGTGGGTACCCAGAGCGCACCGGTCATAAAGAACAGGCCGATCCAGCGGGTAAAAGGCTGTCCCTTGTCCCGCTGCCAGGCAAGAAGCAGCGCTGCGCCAACTGACAGATTGACGGCCATTGAGTACAGCATGAATAACTGCATTGAACTGCTCCCTGAGTTGTGCGCCTGCACACCGCATCCTTTGGATAGAATGCGTTCTCACCGGGATACGTTTCAAGATATATAGCATTCGCCGCGGCATTCTTCACCGAAAACGGACATCACCGTGCACACCCTCATACCAGGGCTGAACGCCGCAAGCCACTGATTGTCGGCCATTGGACCACCGCCACATTGACCAGGCGGCATTACCGCTTGGCAGTCAATTGCCGGAAACTCCCAGTACCAGCAACGCCCACCCGGCAGCAGAAGGCGGCCTGTCAGCGGGCTTCAAGCGCGACACAACAACCGGTCGTTAAACCGGCAGCAACAGAAGCCCGCATGGGATACAGGAAGATTTATTCACCGGCGCCAAATGGCTATCAGGGCAAGGCCAGATGCAGTTGGTTTGCTCCGTCAGGCGTCGCGCTGAAAACGCTGCTGCACGGCAAAGGGAGGTAGCCACGCCTCACGGCGACAGCTCCACAGCTCGTAGCTGGGGATAAACTGATCCGGCTCATCCAGCGCACCCAAATGCACCTCCATCTCGTCGCCGCTACGTGAATAGACCGACGACCCACAGAGCGGACAGAAATGCCGTCCGGCATATTCCGCGGTCTGCCCCGCTATCTCGACCGCCGCCAACACGAAGATCGCCGAAGCGTGAAACAACGCACCGTGGTGCTTGCGACAATCCAGGCAATGGCAGATGCCAACGCGCAACGGCTGGCCTTCAGCCCGCAGACGAACCGCCCCACACAGGCAGCCTCCCAACACTGTAGTCATCGTTCTTTCTCCGCTTCGGCCTGGCTTCGCTGGCCATCCTGCGTCCAGGGTGAAGTCCGCGCAAGCGTATCAACCCACAGACTGAATCCGGCAAAGGACCTGCTCAACAAAATCCGTCTTCTCTCCGACCGGCGCTACATAGTGAACTGCCTGCTCTACTGCCGCCTGCCCGGCCAACCGCCAGACCAGCCAGGCCGCCAGATACACAGACGCCAGGCAGCCGCCAGCCGTTGCGATATTGCCCTGCTGATAGAACGGTTGCTCCAGCACATCCACGCCCGCATCGACCAGCCAGGGGCGCGTGGTCAGATCAGTGCAGGCAGGGGCACCCTCCAGCACACCCAGCCTGGCCAACAGCAGTGCTCCGGAGCACTGCGCCGCTACCAACTGGCGCGCCGGGTCCAGCGCCAGTTGCGCCATCAACCCGTCATTCTCGGCTATCTGGCGGGTCTGCAGGCCACTACCAATCAGCACCGCGTCGGCACTGCACGCTTGGGCCAGAGTGGCTTGGCGGTCAACAACCAGCCCGTTCATCGAACAGGGGCGCTCGCTTGGGCTGGCAATAGTCACGCGCCAGCCCTCAAGACGGACACGATTGAGAATGCCATAGGCAATAAAGGAGTCGAGTTCGTTGAACCCTTCGAACGTGAGAATACTGATGTGCACGGCGTTAAACCCTCTGATAACAAATCACTGTTGCCGGGCAGAATCAGATAGCAGACCATGACAATCAATAAATTGTCATGGATACACCAATGCCAGCGCCGCGCTACAAGCAACTGGTTGACCGCTTCGCCGAACAGATACGCTCCGGCACACTGCCCCCGGGCACACGCTTGCCGACCCACCGCACCCTGGCGAAAGAAGAGCATCTGGCACTCGCTACCTCGTCACGAGTGTACGCAGAGCTGGAATCAATGGGACTGATCAGCGCCGAGGTCGGGCGCGGCACCTTTGTTCGCGAAACCCGTGTTTCTCCAGGACAGGGTATCGATCAGAGCCCGACAGCACCGGACATGCTCGACCTCAATTTCAACCATCCCGAACTGCCGGAGCAAACGGAGCTGCTGCGCAGCGCGTTACGCCAGCTTGCAGCGTCAGGCGATCTGGACGCGCTGTTGCACTATCAACCGCACGCCGGACGGCCGCACGAGCGGGCCATTGTTGCCGAGCACCTGAGTGCGCGAGGGCTGGCGGTAACGGCAGAACAACTGATGCTGGTCAGCGGCGCCCAGCATGGTCTCGCGGTAGCCCTGATGAGTACGCTGCGCGCTGGTGATGTGATTGCGGCGGATGCCCTGACCTACCCCGGATTCAAGGCCATCGCACAATTACTGCACCTGGAGGTGCTGGCAATCCCGGCGGGCAAGGCTGGGCCGGACCTGATGGCGCTCGACGCGCTATGCCAACACCGCAAGATACGTGCGCTGTACTGCATGCCCACTCTGCACAACCCGCTCGGCTGGGTCATGCCCCGTGCGCAGCGAAAAAAACTGGCAGCTCTGGCGCGTCAGCACGATCTGCTGCTGATCGAAGACGCCGCTTACGCCTTTCTTGCTGATGCCCCGCCGCCGCCTCTCTACAACTTCGCACCGGAGCGTACCCTCTACGTCTCGGGCTTTTCCAAAAGCGTCGCCACCGGCCTACGGGTGGGCTATCTGGTTGCCCCTATCAACCGGGTTGCCAGCCTGCAACGCACGATTAGAGCGACAACCTGGAATACCCCGGCACTGCTGACCCGCATTACCTGCAGCTGGATCAGCGACGGCACCGTGCAGCAGTTGGAACAGCAAAAGCGTAGCGATGCCGCAGCCCGGCAACAGCTCGCTCGCCGAGTGCTACACGGACTCCCCTGGCAAGGCCATCCCAATGCCTACTTTCTCTGGTTGCGGCTGCCAGCGACGGTACGCGCTGAGCAGGTGGTATCCGCACTCCTGCAGCGCAACGTGTCCGTATCCAGCGCTGCACCCTTCGTGGTGGGTGAACACACGCCGCAGGCGATCAGGCTGGCACTGGGCTCATTGGATATCCCCCGTCTTGAGTCAGCGCTCTACCAGGTCAGAGCGGTGCTCGAAGCGGCCGAATGTGGTGCTATCGGCTAATGCTTTGCGGAGCCGACACAGCCAAACTGCTTTGGCCAGTCCCGGCGGGTAAATACCTGGCCGTTGTCACGCACCCGGCGCACCTCGTCCAGATCCAGCTGGCAGATCAGCCAATGGCTCTGGGCCGGGCTCAGCTCCGGGCTTTCAGCAGCAATGCCGTTGGCTGGCATACCATAGTCCGAGGGCACATATAGCGCAGCGCGGCCGGTATTTTCGTCCAGCGCCGGTGACCACGCAGCCATGCCAACGGTGGGCGACTGCAGCACAGCAACCTGATTCTCCAGCGCCCGCGCCTGCGCGCCGATACGCACCCGGTAAAACCCGGCCGCCGTGTCGGTGCAGCTCGGCGCCAGAATCAGATCAGCACCCTGCTCGGCCAGCGCACGCGCCAGCATAGGGAACTCGTTGTCGTAGCAGATCAGAATGCCGAGCTTGCCCAGGTCGGTGTCGAACACGTTCAACTCACTGCCGGCGGCGATATTCCACTGCTCCAGCTCGAAGCGGGTCATCATCAATTTGTCCTGACTGCCGAGGCAGCCCTGCGGGCCGAACAGCCAGGCACGGTTACGGTATTGCCCATCCTCATCCAATACCGGCATTGAGCCGGGTTGCAGGTAGACGCCGCAGTCCCGCGCAATCTGCTCGCAGAGTTCCAGCCAGCGCAGCACCAGCGGCTGGATGCCGGCGATGGAGGCATGCAGATCGCTGCGCTCGGCGGCGGGCAACTGGCCGCTCAGCACCAGCCCGGCGTACTCCGGCAACAACAGCAGCTGAGCCCCCTGCGCCACCGCCTGCTCACAAAGGGTCGTCAAGTGCCGGGCATAGGCGTCCCAGGTCTCCAGCAGATCGATGTGGTACTGGCAGGCAGCCAAGGTAATCATCAGACCAGCTCCTTCAGCCAGAACGACATGGGTTTGGCTGATTCCTCAGCCTCATCCAGGTCGCGCCAGTGGTAGACCGTCGCCAGTTCCGGGTGGTGCTGATAGCCCCGGCGCGCCCAGAAGGCATCCAGCGGCTGATAATCCGCTGGGCGCCGCGGATGGTCGACGGGGCGTTGCACCGCGCAGAACGCTGACCATTCAAACCGGCCAAGCCGGCGCGCATGCTCTTCGCGCTCGGCAAAGAACCGCACCCCCAACCCCTTGCCCCGCCATGCAGGCAGCACCACGGACTCGGCGCAGTAGAAGACCCGCTCGCAGTTCCAGCCCTGCTGGACAAATGGCCGCTTGAATGCCTCGCTCTCATCCGCCAGCGGCAGCGCGGTAGACGCACCGACCACCTGACCTTCGTCCTGCACCAGCACGCACAGGCTGTCCGGACTGCGCAGGTAGGTGGACAGGTACTCGGCCTCGTATTCTCGACTGCCGTCGTACAGATAGGGAAATTCGCGAAACACGCGAATGCGCAGATCCGCCAGTACATCAATCCAGGGCGCAATCTGTTGTCCGCGGAGCAGTTGGATGTCCATGCTGAAACTCGCTGCAAATGGATCTCGCCGGGCTCTGTACCGGCACCTGCGGGCAACTTATCATGCCTGCAGCCCAACCTCTAACAGGAGCCCGCCCCACGTGACCACCCGCGATCTGATCCAAGCCTATTACGACGCCTTCAACGCCGCAGACATGCCCGCCTTTCTCGCCCTGCTCAGCGATGACATCGTGCACGACATCAATCAGGGCGAGCGCCAGACCGGCAAGGCGGTATTCGCCGAGTTTATGGACAAGATGAATCGCTGCTACCGCGAGCAATTGACCGATCTGGTCATCATGGTCAGCGCCGATGGCCGCCGAGCCGCCGCTGAATTTGTCGTCAATGGTGAGTATCTGGCCGACGACGAAGGCCTGCCACCAGCCAAAGGCCAGAAGTATGTGCTGCCGGCGGGCGCCTTCTTCGACGTTAAAGACGGCAAGGTCGCGCGCATCAGCAACTACTACAACCTGAACGACTGGATAGCTCAGGTCTGCTGAAAAGGTATCTGCGCCGCAACGCAAAACGCCCGGCAAAGCCGGGCGTTTTGGTTACTGCAACGAGCGCTTAGCGCACGCCAGACTGACGCAGGGCAGTCGGCGTGAACTCGACACTGGAGGTCTTGTAACCGTAGTTGTAGTTACTGCGCTCTTCGTTGTTGGCACCCATCACCAGGTAACGGCCAGCGACCAGGTCATACAGGGTTTCCATGGTGTAGCCCAGAACCTTGTCGGCATAACGTTGGACAGCATGGGCCTCAGCGACACGCCACAGCTCACCGCGACCATCGTAATGATCGATGTGGGCAGCCTGCCAGGAGTCCTCATCGATAAAGATGTGACGCTTGGCGTAGATATGACGCTCACTCGGCTTGACGTTGGCAACCACTTCCCAGACGCGGTGCAGCTCGTAGCGCGTCAGGTCCTGGTTGATGTGGCCAGCCTGGAAGATCTGGTCATACTTGACCTGCGGTGAACCCAGCTCGAAGTTGTTGTACGAGATGAACATCTCACGCTTGCCAACCAGCTCCCAGTCGTAACGATCCGGTGCACCGTTGTACAGGTCCAAGTTGTCGGAGGTGCGCATACCGTCAGCAGCGGTACCCGGACCATCGTAGGACACCTGCGGGGCACGGCGAACACGACGCTGGCCAGCGTTGTAGATCCAGGCCATGCGCGGGGAAGCGACCTGGTTGATAGTCTCGTGGACCAGCAGCACGTTACCGGCCAAGCGTGCCGGGTCGGTCACCTGCTGCTTGAAGTAGTAGAGCATGTCCGCTGCTGTGCTCGGGTCGTAATCTTCCAGCCCGCTCGGTACGGCATATTCTTCCACGAAGCGCACAACGTTGTAGTTGCCATTGACCTGCGGCGTGGCCTGCACCACGGTACGCTGGAATGCCTCGCCACGGTAGCGGGTAATGTGGTTCCAGATCGCTTCCAGACCATCTGCCGGGATCGGGAAAGCGTAGGCCAGACTGTAGTTGTTCAGACCGTTGCCACCCTGAACCAGAGTCGTCTTGGTCGCGTTGGCCGCTGCGGCATCATAAACAGCCTGGGGGAATGCGGCAGAACGGTGGCTGGCAAACACGCGCATCTTGAAGGTGTCGGGATAACGCTTGAACATGGCAATCTGACCAGGCGCCAGATTGTCTGCATATTGCTCATAGTTGGCAGCGGTAATGACAAACTCCGGCTGCTCACCAGCGTAGGGATCGGCCATGAATCCGTTGGCATCAACAGCAGCGGCGTCAGTCGCCAGGCCACCGGTCCACTCAGGGATAGTACCGGCCGCGTTGCCCGCAACCTCGGCGCCAATCGGTGTGAGGCTGGAGCCCAGTTTGGCCGCATCCTGCTCGCTGACCGAAGCCATTACAGACGGCACGAACAGCGCGGTTGCCAGAATCGAAGAAGCAATGGAGATGGGTTTCATACATTCGCCCTGTTTTGCTTGGAGTTGTTTGGGGTGACCGGCCACCAGCACATTCGCTGCAACGACCATGACCGGTGTTGTTCCCTCAAGGAGCACACACGGTGCCTGCCGTCAGACCTTCAGACGCACAACATCGCCCGCATTACCTGATGATAGACACCGGGTCACGCAGCGAAGAGGATTTATTAGGATTTTTATAAGACTTGAGAGGGCCACGACTCTACTGTCTGGAGGCGAGCTAATCAAGCCCATTCGTCCCATTTACACCACAGAACCCATCGCACAAAAAAACACAAACCCGCTCTAAATCAAGCTCTACAACAAGAAATAAAAGCAATTCAAAAGAAGCCAATGAGACAACTAGCATGTTATGGCCCACTGTCTCAGGCATAAAAAAGCCGCGCCGGAAACCGGCGCGGCATGGACTTCATCCGGCGATCAAGCCAGCGAGGAGATGCACTCCGCGCCCGCTTCCAGCCAACCGGCGATATCAGCGCGGATGCGCTTCTTGTCGAGCTTGCCGACGCTGGTTTTCGGAATCTCGGCAACCACCGCAATCTGATGTGGAATCGCCCACTTGTTGATGTGGCCTTCCTCTACACAGGGCGTCAGGTGATCGGCGATAGACTGAGCCGTAACCGTCTGACCGGCCGCCGGGACGATCAGCGCAAACGGACGCTCATCCCAACGCGGGTCCGGCACACCGACCACAGCCACTTCAGCCACCAGCGGGCTACGACTAATCAGGTCTTCCAGCTCCAGCGAAGACAACCACTCACCGCCAGTCTTGATCACGTCCTTGATCCGGTCGCGAATCTCGATAAAGCCCATCGGGCTGATAGTTGCTACGTCACCGGTGTGCATCCAGCCGCCAGCCCACAGCTCCTGGCTCTTCTCCGGCTCACGGAAATAACCCTGGGTCAGCCAGGGCGCGCGCAGCACCAGTTCGCCCTGGGTTTCGCCGTCATTCGGCAGCATCGAGCCATCCGGCGCCATGATCTGCGCTTCAACCAGCGGACCGGGCACACCGGCCTTGATCCGATGAGCGATCTGCACTTCCTCAGACGCCTCTTCCAGCTCCAGGTTGACGTAGCCAGCAGAAATCATCGGGCAGGTCTCGGACATGCCGTAGGCGGCCCCCAGCTGCATACCTTTGGCCTTCGCCGCCAGATACAGCGACCGGTTCAGGGCGCTACCGCCAATGATCACGCGCATGCCGTTGAAATCGAAGTCCTTGGCGCCCTCGGCGTTCAGCACCATCTGCAGGATGGTCGGTACGCAGTGGGAGAAGGTGACCTTGTGGTCCTTGATCATCTGCACCAGACGCTCGGGTTCGTAGCGGCCCGGATAAACCTGCTTCAGACCCAGCATGGTCGCCGTGTAAGGGATGCCCCAGGCGTGAACGTGGAACATCGGGGTAATCGGCATGTAGACGTCGCGGTTACCGAGCTGACGAACGCTGTCGAGCGCGCTCAGTGACGCAGCCTGCCCCAGCGTGTGCAGCACCAACTGACGGTGGGTGAAGTACACCCCTTTCGGATTACCGGTGGTGCCGGTGGTATAGAAGGTGGTAGCAACCGAGTTCTCGTCAAAGTCAGCAAATTCGTAAGTCGCTTCTGCCGCCGCCAGCAGTTGCTCGTATTCACCCACTAGGCCCGGGAGGTCAGCCGTCTTCTCGTCTTCGTCGGTAAGCAGAATGGTCGTTGTAACGGTGGTCAGTTCGCCTTCGATGGCCTTGTAGATCGGCACAAACTCACTGTTGATCAGCACCACGATGTCTTCGGCGTGGTTCATGGTGTACAGGATCTGGTCATGCGACAAACGAACGTTGATGGTGTGCATCACCGCGCCCAGCATGGGAACAGCGAACATACACTCAAGATAACGGTGACTGTCCCAGTCCATCATGGCAACGGTGTCACCCGCCTTGACGCCCGCCTTGGTCAGCGCATTGGCCAGGCGGCAGACGCGCTCATTGAAGGTTCGATAGTCGTAACGAACAAGGTCCCGATAGATGATCTCCTGCGTGCGCTCGTAGCGCTGTCCTGTCAGTAACAGGTTCTTGATCAGCAACGGAGTGGAGCGCGCCTCGTCGGTCGGCTTGAGGATACGAGTATTGAGCATTGAATGGCCTACTGTTTTTGGGATTGTCAGGACATGGAACGGTCGTCGTACGCAACCGGGCAAATGCAATTGATTCCAGAGTAGCCCAGCCAGCGCAAGCGGAAATTATCATACGGATTTTCTTTGCGACCATCATGCGTATAATTGTAAACAAAGTCGTTTTGTGACTGAACTTAGCTTCATAGTCTCAACAAGCACCCACACATCAAGTCAGGAGCCGGTATGTCGGACCAAAGCATCGTAATCGTCAGTGGCGTTCGCACCCCCATGGGTGGTTTTCAGGGTAGCCTGTCCAGCATTAGCGCAGTTGAGCTGGGCGCCATCAGCATTCGCGAAGCCGTCAGCCGAGCCGGCATCCCAGCCGAAGCGGTAGAAGAGGTCATCATGGGCTGCGTACTGCCCGCTGGCCTCAAGCAAGGTCCGGCCCGCCAGGCCAGCCTGAACGCCGGTCTGCCAGCCGCGACGGGCTGCACGACTATCAACAAACTGTGCGGCTCCGGCATGAAAGCCGTGATGCAGGCCCATGACGCACTCAAGGCCGGCAGCAACAACATCATGGTAGCGGGCGGCATGGAAAGCATGTCCAACGCCCCCTACATCATTGAGAAAGCCCGCACCGGCCTGCGCATGGGCCACGGTGAAATCAAGGACCACATGTTCCTCGACGGTCTGGAAGATGCACACACTGGTCGCCTGATGGGCTCCTTCGCCCAGGACACCGCAGACCAGAACGGTTTGACCCGCGACGACATGGACGCCTACGCCATCGAATCGCTCAAACGCGCCCAGGCCGCCATTGAAAGCGGCGTGCTGGCCAACGAAGTCGTCCCGGTCACCGTCAAGACCCGCAAGGGCGAGGTCGTGGTCAAGGACGATGAACAGCCGCTGAACGCCAATCTGGACAAGATCCCGACCCTCAAACCGGCCTTCAAGAAAGACGGCACCGTCACCGCCGCCAACGCCAGCTCCATCTCCGACGGCGCCAGCGCCCTGGTGCTGATGACCGCTGCCGAAGCCGAGCGCCGTGGTCTGAAGCCGCTGGCCCGTATCGTCGGCCACGCCACCCAGAGCCAGGACCCGAGCGAGTTCACCCTCGCTCCGATCGGCGCCATGACCAACCTGTTCAACAAGACCGGCTGGACTGCCGCAGATGTCGACCTGTTCGAGATCAACGAAGCCTTCGCCATGGTCACCATGCTGGCCATGCGTGAGCACGGCCTGGACCACGCCAAGGTCAACATCTACGGCGGTGCCTGTGCCCAGGGGCACCCGGTTGGCTCCACCGGCTCGCGGCTGATCGTCACTCTGATCAATGCCTTGCAACAGACCGGCGGCAAGCGCGGCGTGGCCTCGCTGTGCATTGGTGGCGGCGAAGCTACCGCAGTAGCCATCGAGCTGATGTAATGCGTCGGAGCCCGAGCCGTGCAACGCGGCCCGGGCTTTCACTTGTCCCTTCCCCTTTCCGCACAAAATCCTGACCACGCACCACGGCAACGCACCATATTCGTGCGTCGCACCACCGCATAGCACTGCCGCCAAACACCGCGCAAGCCGCTCACATTTCAGTCAGCCTCCGCTGCAACCCCCACGCCAGCGCGCTTCGACTTTGACAATGTCAGCCAATGTCAAAACTGGCACGGTCTCTGCTCTGTTCATGGCACAGGCTGACTTGCTGGGGCGGTCTGCGCGGTCCTGGGGCGTCAACACCGGACCAGCAAGTATCGAGCAACAGCCGTGACTCCTGCCAATAACAGAGAAAGGAAAGGAACATGACTCTGAAGAAGATCGTCAAACAGGTCGGCGCACTGGGCGTCGCCTGCAGCATGGCCATTGGCGCACTCAGCGCCCAAGCCGAGGAAACCATCAAGGTCGGCGTGCTGCACTCGCTGTCCGGCACAATGGCTATCTCGGAAACCACCCTGAAAGACACCATGCTGATGCTGATCGAAGAGCAGAACAAGAAAGGTGGCCTGCTCGGCAAACAGCTCGAACCCGTGGTCGTTGACCCGGCCTCCAATTGGCCGCTGTTCGCCGAACGCACCCGTGAACTGCTGGAGCAGCATGGCGTGGACGCCATTTTCGGCTGCTGGACGTCGGTTTCCCGCAAATCCGTTCTGCCGGTGGTTGAAGAGCTGAACGGCATCCTGTTCTACCCGGTTCAGTACGAAGGCGAAGAATCGTCCCGCAACGTGTTCTACACCGGCGCCGCGCCGAACCAGCAAGCCATTCCGGCGGTTGACTACCTGAAAGATGAAGTCGGCGTTGAACGCTGGGTTCTGGCCGGTACCGACTACGTCTACCCGCGCACCACCAACCGCATCCTGGAAGCCTATCTGAAGGCCAACGGTGTGGCTGAAGAAGACATCATGATCAACTACACCCCGTTCGGCCACGCTGACTGGCAGAACATCGTTGCTGAAATCAAGCGCTTCGGCAGCGCCGGCAAGAAGACTGCCGTGGTCTCCACCATCAACGGCGACGCCAACGTGCCCTTCTACCGCGAACTGGGTAACCAGGGTGTTTCCGCAGAAGACATCCCGGTTGTTGCCTTCTCCGTTGGTGAGGAAGAGCTGTCCGGCATCGACACCGCTCCGCTGGTCGGCCACATGGCTGCCTGGAACTACTTCATGAGCGAAGAAACGCCGGAAAACGAAGCCTTCATCAAGGCCTGGCACGACTACATCGGCGACACCAAGCGCGTCACCAATGACCCGATGGAAGCCCACTACATCGGCTTCAACATGTGGGTCAAAGCGGTTGAAGCAGCCGGCACCACCGATACCGACAAGGTCATCGATGCCATGGTTGGCGTGGAAGTCCCGAACCTGACTGGCGGCGTCAGCACCATGCTGCCGAACCACCACATCACCAAGCCGGTCCTGATCGGTGAAATCCAGGACGACGGCCAGTTCCTGACCGTTTCCAGCACCGAAGAGCTGGTGCCCGGCGACGCCTGGTCCGACTACCTGGAAGGCAGCAAGGACCTGATCTCCGACTGGACTGCCCCGATCAGCTGCGGCAACTACAACACCCAGACCAAGAGCTGCGTCGGCGCCACCGCCGAATAATCAGCCACCCTCTGACGGCGGGCCATGCGCCCGCCACGGCAACCGGGGCGACCATCACGCCCCGGTTGCACATTCAGTTCGATCTTCAATCAGGACGATGCCATGAACCCCATTTGCCGTCTGACACCCCGGCATGCCGTGCAGCAATGGCTTACCCGTTTGCTGCTGCTGTGTCTGTGCAGTCTGCCTCTGCACGCCAGCGCCCAGGACACAGGAGCGGCGCCCGCTTCTGCTCAACCCACCGTTGACGAACTGGTCCGCCAGCTGGCAACCGGCAACCTGCGCCAGCGCGCCGCCACCGTCGACCAACTCGCCAGCCAGCAGGACGACCGTCTGGCCGACATTTTCAACGCCCTTGTTGCCGGCGACCTGCTGGCCAGCAAGGATAAACCACCGGTCATCGCCATTCGCAGCGGCGACCAGTTGACCGACGCCCTGGATGGCAGCGACCTGACCGACACCGCTGGTCTGCGCCGCATTCCGGTGAACAACAGCCTGCGTACCCAGTTGCGCGGGATGGTTGCCCAGCTCAACCTGACTCACCCCAACAGCGACAAGCGCTACAACGCTGTGCAACGTTTTATCCGTGACGGCGTGGATGCCGAGACCGCCGCCCTGCTGCGCGAGCACCAGCCGGCCGAAGAGTCTGGCCGGGTGAACGACGCAATCGACGCAGCGCTGGCCCTGTTTGACTTGCAGAACGGTGACCGCGATCAACGCATGGCCGCCATTGACACCCTCAGCGGTTCTCTTGAACAGGAGGCCCGCAACGCTCTGCGCAGCGTCGCCGAGAATGACGACGACGCAGAGCTGCGCGCTGCTGCAGCCAAGGCCATCGAATCCATTCAGGGCCGCATCGACTTCTACCGCTTTATCGAGAATGTATTCTTTGGCCTCAGCCTGGGGTCGATTCTGCTGCTGGCCGCTATCGGCCTGGCCATCACCTTTGGCGTCATGGGCGTGATCAACATGGCCCACGGCGAACTGATCATGATCGGCGCCTACACCACCTGGGGTATTCAGGTGCTGTTCCCGGATCTGATCGAGTGGAGTCTGCTGATTGCCATTCCGGCCGCCTTCCTGATCACCGCACTGGTCGGCATCGCCATCGAACGCGGGGTCATCCGCTTCCTCTATGGCCGCCCGCTGGAAACCCTGCTGGCCACCTTCGGCCTCAGCCTGGTCCTGCAGCAGGCCGTGCGCACCCTGTTCAGCCCGCTCAACCGTTCGGTCACCTCGCCGGAATGGATCAGCGGCACCCTGAGCATCAACCCGGTGCTGTCGATCACCTATACCCGTCTGTACATCCTGCTGTTCGGGCTGGCGGTGTTCTTCGCCCTGATGCTGGTCATGAAGCGCACCAGCCTCGGCCTCAAGGTCCGCGCCGTCTCGCAGAACCGCGCCATGGCCCGGGCTGTGGGTGTGCGCTCCAACTGGATCGACGCCCTGACCTTCGGTCTGGGCTCCGGTATCGCCGGGGTGGCTGGTGTTGCGCTGTCGCAGATCACCAACGTCGGCCCCAACCTCGGCCAGGCCTACATCATCGACTCGTTCATGGTGGTGGTATTCGGCGGCGTGGGTAACCTCTGGGGCACGCTGGTCAGCGCCATGAGCCTGGGTCTGATCAACAACTTCCTCGAGCCCTGGGCCGGCGCCATGCTCGCCAAGGTGCTGGTGCTGATCATGCTGATCCTGTTTATCCAGAAGAAACCCAAGGGACTCTTCCCGCAGAAAGGACGGGCCGCGGCTGACTGATCGCCGCTGCTGTTTCTTTTCCAACCGAATTGAACGAGGGAAGTATGCTTACCCAACGACTGTTACTCAGTGATCGGGGCGGAATGCTGGTGCTGGGCCTGGTACTGCTCACCACCATCATTGTGCCGATTCTCAACCTGGCGGTGCCGTCTGACTCACCGCTGTACATTTCCAACTACACCGTGGCGCTGCTCGGCAAGTTTCTCTGCTTCGCCCTGCTGGCCCTGTCGGTCGATCTGATCTGGGGCTACGCCGGCATCCTGTCGCTCGGCCACGGCGCCTTCTTCAGCCTGGGCGGTTACGCCATGGGCATGTACCTGATGCGCCAGATCGGCGACCGTGGCGTCTACGGCCACCCCGAGCTGATGGACTTTATGGTGGTGCTCAACTGGGACAAGCTGCCCTGGTACTGGCAGGGCTTCGACATGTTCTGGTTCGCCATGCTGATGGTGCTGCTGGTGCCGGGCCTGCTGGCCATGGTGTTCGGCTGGCTGGCGTTCCGTTCGCGGGTGACCGGCGTCTACTTCGCCATCATCACCCAGGCGCTGACCTACGCCCTGATGCTCGCCTTCTTCCGCAACGAGATGGGCTTTGGCGGCAACAACGGCCTGAACGATTTCAAGGAAATCCTCGGCTTTGATCTGGCGGCCAAGAGCACCCGCGTCGGGCTGTTCGTGGCGTCCTCGATTGCCCTGATCCTCGGCTATATGGCCTGCCGCTACATCGTTACCTCGCGCATGGGCCGGGTGATCATCGCCATCCGCGATGCCGAAAGCCGTACCCGCTTCAGCGGCTATCAGGTCGAAAGCTACAAACTCTGGCTGTTCGTCTTCTCCGCCATGCTGGCGGCAGTAGCCGGCGCGCTCTATGTGCCGCAGGTCGGCATTATCAACCCGGGCGAGTTCTCTCCGCTCAACTCCATCGAAATGGTGGTCTGGGTCGCAACCGGCGGCCGTGGCACCCTGTTCGGCGCCATCGTCGGTGCGTTCAGCGTCAACTACGCCAAGACCTTCTTCACCACCTTTTCACCGGAAACCTGGCTGTTCATCCTCGGCGGTCTGTTCGTACTGGTAACCCTGCTGCTGCCCAAGGGCATCGTGGGCCTGTTCGACCGCTTCAGCCGCAAGGGAGACAAACAATGAACCCGCTTGAACAACTGCGCGAAACCTGGCGCCGCGATCAGGTCTTCGACTTCGTCCAGCCCGCGCCGGACTTCTCCGCCAAGGTCGACACCACCCACGGCCCGATCCTCTACGTGGAAGACGTCAGCGTCAGCTTTGACGGCTTCAAGGCGCTGAACAACCTGAACCTGTACATCGATGACGGTGAGCTGCGCTGCATCATCGGCCCCAACGGTGCCGGCAAGACCACCATGATGGACGTCATCACCGGCAAGACCCGCCCGGACACCGGCAGCGTCTGGTTCGGCCAGCGCATGAACCTGCTCAAGCTGTCCGAGCACGAGATCGCCCGCGGCGGCATCGGCCGCAAGTTCCAGAAGCCGACCATCTTCGAGGCGCTCTCGGTGTTCGAGAATCTGGAACTGGCCACCGCCTCCAACAAGCACGTCTGGTACACCCTGAACAAGAACCTGACCGGCGAACAGCTCGACCGCATCGACGAGGTGCTCAAGCTGATCGGCCTGAAGGAACAGTTCCGCATGGAAGCCGGCGCCCTGTCACACGGCCAGAAGCAATGGCTGGAGATCGGTATGTTGCTGATGCAGAACCCGCGCGTGCTGCTGGTCGACGAACCGGTCGCCGGCATGACCGGTGAAGAAGTCGAACACACCGCCGAGCTGCTGACCTCGCTAGCCGGCCGTCACTCGGTCATCGTGGTCGAGCACGACATGGCGTTCGTGCGCTCTATCGCCCGCAAGGTCACCGTGCTGCACCAGGGCTCGGTGCTGGCCGAAGGCACCATGGATCAGGTGCAGAATGACCCGCGTGTGGTCGAAGTCTACTTGGGGGAATGACCATGCTCAGCATTCAAGGTATCAACCAGTTTTATAACCAGAGCCACATCCTCTGGGATCTCGACCTCGAGCTGAAAGAAGGCAGCTGCAGCTGCCTGCTCGGCCGCAACGGCGTGGGCAAGACCACCCTGCTCAAATGCATCACCGGCCTGCTGCCGGTGAAAAGCGGACAGATCAGCCTGATGGGCCGCGACATCACCAAGCTCTCGACCGAAAACCGCGCCCGCTCCGGGATCGGCTACGTGCCGCAGGGCCGGGAGATCTTTCCGCTGCTGACGGTGGAAGAGAACCTGAAAATCTCGCTCGGTGCGCGCCCCGACCGCGCTCGGCAGATTCCGCCGCACATCTATGAGCTGTTCCCGGTGCTCAAGGAAATGAAACACCGCCGCGGCGGCGATCTGTCCGGCGGTCAGCAGCAGCAACTGGCGATTGGCCGGGCGCTGGTGCTCGACCCCAAGCTGCTGATTCTCGATGAGCCGACCGAGGGCATTCAGCCCAACATCGTGCGCGACATCAGCGATGTCATCCGCAAGCTCAACACCGAGCTGGGGCTGACCGTGCTGCTGGTCGAACAAAAGCTGCCGTTCGCCCGCCGGGCAGCGGAAAACTTCTTCATCATGGAACGCGGGCGCATGGTCGCCAACGGCCCGATGGATGAACTGAACGACGACCTGATCCAGCGCTATCTGACCGTCTGATCTCCTCTACCTTTGTCGCCGGGCCGCCCGGCGGCAATGGGTCATTTCCCACCCATCACCATCGAAAATCGGGGTGAGAATCCACCCAACACACCCTGCCAGAAAATACAAACCCCTTAAAAAACAGCAACTTCCTTCCTGTGGCACAACGCTTGCTCTGGTCTATGTGTGATAGCCCACCCCTCGGGCCAACAACAAACACAAGAACCGGAGTTATGCCATGAAAACCCTACGCACCCTGGCCGTTGCCGGCCTGTCTGCCACTGCCCTGCTGTCCAGTTCGTTTGCTTTTGCTCAGGATCGCGCCGGCTGGCCTTCCAGCTTCACCGTCGGTACCGCCAGCCAGGGCGGCACCTACTTCGCTTACGGCTCGGGCTGGGCCAACTTCATCGCCGAGCAGACCGGTGTTTCCGGCGGCGCAGAAGTGACCGGCGGCCCGGTACAGAACATGGCGCTGGTTCACACCGGCGATCTGGCGTTCGGTTTCACTACCATGGGCCCGGCCCGCGACGCGATCGAAGGCAAAAGCCCACTGGCTCCGGGCATGCCGCTGGATAACACCTGCGCCATGTTCCCAATGTACGAAACGCCGTTCTCCATGGCCGCTCTGGGCAGCTCCGGCATCACCAGCGTGAGCGGCATTCCGGCAGGCACCCGCATCGGCTTCGGCCCATCCGGCTCAACCTCTGACAGCTACTTCCCAAACATGCTGCGCACCCTCGGCGTCCAGTTCGAGCCACGCAACGGCAGCTGGGCCGACCTGGGTGGTCAGATGCAGGACGGCCTGCTCGACATGGTCGGCTTCGCCGCCGGTGTGCCGATCCCGACCATCAGCCAGCTGGAGGTACAAACCTCGGTCAACGTGCTGTCTTTCACGCAGGAAGAAGCTGACAAGCTGATCGCCGCCTACCCGGTTTCCGAGTACATCATCCCGGCTGGCACCTACAGCACGGTAAAGGACGATGTGCGCGCCGTCGCCATGTGGAACTTCGCCGTGGCCAACTGTGACCTGCCGGAAAGCTTCGTCTATGAAGTCACCCGCCTGACCATGGAAAACAACCCGCGCATGGTGTCCATCCACCAGTCTGCGGTGACCAGCATTCCGGAAAATCGCGACAAGAACACCTTCATTCCGTGGCACCCGGGCGCGGCGCGCTGGTTTGCCGAGAACGGCTACGAGCTGGACCCGGCACTGGTCAAGTAACCCCTTCTTTCCCTGTCCACCGCCGCCCGGCCCACGCCGGGCGGCCCGCTCCCTTGCAGGTGCACCATGACTCAGCTAACTCACTCCCATGCGGATGATCCGCAGGCCACCCTCGCCCCCACCGACCCGGTAATGGCAGAAGGCGTGGATGACGAACCCGTCGAGGGCAACCGCCGCCTGTATCAAGGCTGGCGCATGCATGGCATGGCGTTGCTCGCCATCGCCTATTCGGCTTTCCATCTCTATGTGTTGAACGTGTCGCCGATGGAGACCTGGAGCTATCGCATCGTTCACGTCTGCGGCGCGCTGATCCTGGGTTACCTGCTGTTCTCCGGTCGCGGCTTTGCCGACGCCCCCAGCGCCATGCTCCGCTGGCTCAATGTCGCGGCGACTGCCGCGCTGCTGCCCGCAGCCAATGCCCTGTGGCAAACCGTCTCGATGTACCAGTTGCTCAAAGGCGGCGCCATGCGCGTACCGGTCGACATCGAAACCCTGCATTTTGGCTGGCCACTGCTGGCCGCTACCGGGCTCGGCATTGTGCTCAGTTGGCTGCAGCGCCAGCAGCGCGACGGTTTCAACCTGCCGGACCTGGTGCTGATCGTCTGTTCGCTGGCGACGGCTGGCTATTTTCTGGTGATTTTCAATTCACCGCTGCGCATGAGCACCGGCACCCCCTTCGCGCCCATCGGCATGAGCTTCGCTGCCGTTGCCGGCACCGCGCTGATCATGGAGATGACCCGCCGCGTCGCCGGTCTCGCGCTGGTGGTGATTGCCCTGCTGTTCGTCGCCTATGTGTTTGCCGGCCCGCACCTGCCGAGCTTCCTCGGCTATCCCGGCCTGAGCATTCAGCGCTTCTTCAGTCAGGTCTACACCGACATTGGCGTACTGGGCCCAACCACCGCCGTGTCCTCGACCTACATCATCCTGTTCATCATCTTCGCCGCCTTCTTGCAGGCATCGAAGGTCGGCGACTACTTCGTCAACTTCGCCTTTGCCTGCGCCGGCCGTTCGCGCGGCGGCCCGGCCAAGGTGTCGATCTTCGCTTCCGGCCTGATGGGCATGATCAACGGTACCAGCGCCGGTAACGTGGTCTCCACCGGCTCGCTGACCATTCCGTTGATGAAGAAGGTCGGCTACAGCAAGAAAACCGCTGGCGCGGTGGAAGCGGCTGCCTCCACCGGAGGTCAAATCATGCCGCCGATTATGGGCGCAGGCGCCTTCATCATGGCCGAGATCACCGGCATCCCCTACACCGAGATTGCCATTGCGGCGGTCATCCCGGCGATTCTGTACTTCGCCTCGGTGTACTTCATGGTCGATCTGGAAGCGGCCAAGACCGGCATGCGTGGCATGCGCAAGGAAGAGCTGCCGCAGCTCAAGGCCCTGCTGCGCCAGGTCTACCTGTTCGTACCCATCCTGATTCTGGTGGTCGCCCTGTTTGTCGGTTACTCGGTGATCCGTGCCGGCACCCTGGCGACTGTCGCTGCCGCCGTGGTCAGCTGGCTGTCACCCAACAAGATGGGCCTGCGCGGCATGCTCAAGGCGCTGGAGCTGGCGGGCATAATGTCGATCCAAATCATTGTGGTGTGCGCCTGCGCCGGCGTGATCGTTGGCGTCATCGCGCTGACCGGTGTCGGCGCGCGCTTCTCCTCGATGCTGCTGGGTCTGGCCGACGCCAGCCAACTGCTCGCGCTGATCTTCGCAATGATGATCTCCATCGTACTGGGCATGGGCATGCCCACCACCGCCGCCTATGCCGTCGCCGCCTCGGTGGTCGCACCCGGCCTGATCCAGCTGGGCATCGACCCGCTGACCGCGCACTTCTTCGTGTTCTACTTCGCGGTCGTATCGGCGATCACCCCACCGGTTGCCCTGGCCTCTTTCGCGGCTGCCGGCATCTCCGGTGCCAACCCGATGCAGACCTCGATGGCCTCGTTCAAGATCGGTCTGGCCGCCTTCATTGTGCCGTTCATGTTCTTCTATAACGGCGCGCTGCTGATGAACGACAGTATTCCTGCCATCATCCAGGCATTGATCACCGCCAGTGCCGGGGTGTATCTGCTGTCGGCCGGCGTTCAGGGCTGGTTCATGAACCTGCGTGCCTCCTGGTTCATCCGCGCCCTGCTGACTGTTGCCGCGTTCCTGATGATCGAAGGGGGCGGGCTCACCGATCTGGTTGGCATCGCCACTGCGGTCGCCGCCGTCGCCCTGCAGAAGAAGCTCGGTCGGCAGGCAGCACCCAGCTTGTCCTGATGTTGTTTGCCTGGGCGTAGCCAGCTACGCTCAGGCCTTCTGTTTGCGAGCTGTTGAACATGAAGCACCCGCTCTGGATTGCCTTGAGCTTTACCCTGGTCGCCATCACCGCCTGGCAGGCTGGCGCCGTGCTGGGTTATCGCCAGGTGGAACGCCAGGGCCGGGACGAATCCTTTCGCTACAGCCAGCTGATCAGCAACGAAGTCAAACGCTACAACCCGATTGTTACCCTGTCCGCCCAGCACCCAGTGCTCCACCAGGCACTGCAACACCCGCAGGACCCGAAACTGGTTGCCGCCGCCAACGACATCATGCGCGCCATGGCCACCATCGTCGCCAGCTCCGATGTCTATCTGATGGACAGCCACGGCCACACCATCGCGGCCAGCAATTATCAGCAACCGGCCAGCTTCATCGGTCAAAACTTCAGCTACCGCCCCTACTTCCGGCGGGCGCTGGAAAAACCGGGGAGCCCTGCGTTCTATTTCGCTCTGGGCACGACCTCGGAAGTACGCGGACTGTACTTCGCGCATGCCATTCAAACCACCGGTGCCAATCCGCAGCCGCTCGGCGTCATCGCCATGAAGGTGCAGGTCACCGAACTGGAGCAACAGTGGCAGCGACCCGACGCACTCGACGACGCCGAAATGCTGGTAACTGATGCCCAAGGCGTGAGTTTTCTCGCCAGCCGCCCGGATTGGCTGTTTCGCGCCATTGCCCCGCTCGACATTGCCCAGCGCGATCAGCTGGCAAGGGAGCAACGCTATGCCAACCAGCGCATTACCGCGCTCGACTTCACGGTGAAAGCGTCCCCGGTTGGCACCAGCAACGCGACCGAGCGCCTGCTGCTGAACGACCAAGGTGTACATCGCGAGTTTCTTGGCATCACCACCCCGCTGCCGAACGAGCAATGGTCTCTGCGCGTGCTGATCGGCACCCGCTCGGTATTCTGGGTACAAGTCCGTTTTCTGCTGGTCGGTATTCTGCTGCTGTCAGGCGCACTACTGGCCTGGCTTTATCTGCGCGAACGCTACCGCCGCGAAGCGGAGCTGGCCGAGCGCAGCATTCAACTCGAACGCCGCGTCAATGAGCGCACCGCCGACCTGAAGGCCTCCAATCAAAAGTTGATTGACGAGGTACGCGAGCGCGAACGCGCCGAGAAGGAACTCAAAGCCATCCAGCAGGAGCTGGTGCAAGCCGCCAAGCTGGCGGTGCTCGGGCAAATGTCAGCAGGCTTGAACCACGAAATGAATCAGCCGCTAACAGCAATCCAGGCCTACGCCCGCAACAGCCGGCGCTTTCTTGAGCGCGGAGACCAGCAGACGGTCGACAGCAACCTCGGCGAGATCATCAGCCTGTGCGACAAAATGGCCGAGCTGACCCGCCAATTCAAAGTCTTTGCCCGTAAATCAGAAGGGCTGCCGTCGCAGGTCGATCTGCGCCAACCGGTCGACGCGGCAATCAAGATCATCAATGCACAAGACGGCATGGAACGCATCGCCATCGACTGGCAGCGCCCGCCGGAACCTGCCATGGTGCATGGTGACCTGATCCGCATCGAGCAGGTCATGGTCAACCTGCTGAGCAATGCAGTTCAGGCGGTCGAAGCGGTAGCCGAACCGCGTATCAGCGTACAGATCGAAGCGCGGGGCCAGCAGTTGCTATGCCGCGTGCAGGACAACGGCCCGGGCTTGCCCGCCAATACCGAGCAGATCTTCGAGCCTTTTTTCACCACCAAATCTATGAAGCAGGGCCTGGGACTGGGGCTGTCCATCTCCCGGCAAATCATGGACGCACTCGGAGGCAGCCTGGTCGGCCATAATCGCGCAGATCAGCACGGCGCCGAATTTGTCCTCAGTTTTCAGACCCGCGCCTGACGCGCACCCAGCAAGAGGACGGTATGACCGAGCCAGCCATCATCTTCATCGATGACGACGCAGATATTCGCCAGGCAATTACCCAAACCCTGGCGCTGGAAGACCTGAGCGTGCAGAGCTACGCCGAAGGCTCCCAGGCTTTGGCCAGGCTGAGCCGTGATTTCACCGGCATCGTGCTATGCGACTACCACATGCCAGGTATGGATGGGCTGGCGGTACTCGATGCGATACAGCAGCTGGATGACAGCATCCCGGTGATCATCCTCACCGGCCAGGGCGATATCAGTACCGCGGTCGCTGCCATGCGCAAGGGCGCCTACGACTTCATCGAGAAACCCTTCCACCATGACGGCCTGATCGAAATCATCAAACGGGCGCTGGACAAACGCCGTCTGGCGCTGGAGAACCGCCACCTCAAAGCCCAAGTGCGCGGCCTCACCCGCCCTGGCCCACGACTGCTGGGTGACTCCCAGAGTATGCAGACCGTGATCAGCCTGCTCGAACCGCTGCTCAACACCAGCGCCGATATCCTGCTGCATGGCGAAACCGGCTCAGGCAAAGACGCCATCGCGCGTTACATCCACGAAAACAGCAACCGCAGCGATCACAATTTCGTCGCCATCAACTGCGGCGCAGTACCGGAAAACCTGATCGAAAGTGAGCTATTCGGCCATGAAGCCGGCGCTTTCACTGGTGCCGACAAACGCCGCATCGGCAAATTCGAGCACGCCAATCAGGGCACCTTGTTTCTCGATGAACTGGAAAGCATGCCGCTGAACCTGCAGGTCAAGCTGTTGCGGGTTCTGGAAGAACGCAAGGTTGAGCGGCTGGGCAGCAACCAGCCGATTACCGTTGATGTGCGCATCGTCGCCGCGACAAAATCCGACCTCAAGGCCTTGAGCGACGCCGGCGAATTTCGCGCCGACCTGTACTACCGCCTCAACGTCGTGCAGATCAACATTCCGCCGCTGCGCGAGCGCAAGCAGGATGTTCCGCTCCTGTTTCACCATTTCGCACTGATCGCCGCGTCCCGCTACGACCGGGAAATCATTCCACTCGACGCCAACCAGGCCGCCGCGCTGATGCAGCACGATTGGCCCGGCAATGTGCGCGAGCTGCGTAACCTTGCCGAGCGCTACGTTCTGATGGGAACCAGCGCCTTGAACGGACCGGAAACCGGTCAGTTGCCGCCGGCCGGCGGTCAGCAAACCCTGAGCGAAATGCTCGATGCCTATGAGCAGAGCCTGCTGGTCAGCGCGCTCAAGGCCTGCAACGGCAGCATCAAGGAAGTCATGATGCAACTGGGGCTCGCGCGCAAAACCCTGTACGACAAGATGAAACGCCATGGTCTGGACAAGGCCGACTTCAAGGATTAAGTCGGGCCAACGGGTCGACCCTCGTTTATAGGCCAATATTCAGAGCTTTGCCTGCCTATTGCCTTGTTCAAACAAGTGTTCGACACTGGCTGCCTTTTTCAACCCGCACAAACCAAGGGGACAACCCATGAGCGATATCCGTTTTGACGACAAAGTCGTCATCGTAACCGGTGCCGGCGGCGGCATTGGCCGCGCCCACGCCCTGCTGTTCGCAAAACACGGCGCCAAAGTCGTCGTCAACGACCTCGGTGGCAGCACCAACGGCGAAGGCGCCAACAGCGAAGCCGCGCTCAAGGTTGTCGAAGAGATCAAGGCCGCTGGCGGCACCGCCATCGCCAACCCGGACAACGTCATCAACGGTGATCGCATCGTTGAGTGCGCGATGGACAACTTCGGTCGCATCGACGTCGTCGTTAACAACGCCGGCATCCTGCGCGACAAGAGCTTCGCCAAGATGACCGATGCCGACTGGGATCTGATCTACAAAGTCCACGTCGAAGGCGCCTACAAGACTACCAAGGCCGCCTGGGACCACATGAAGAACAACAACTTCGGTCGCATTATCTTCACCTCGTCCACCTCCGGCATCTACGGCAACTTCGGTCAGGCCAACTACGGCATGGCCAAGCTGGGCCTGTACGGCTTCACCCGTACCCTGGCGATCGAAGGCCGCAAGAACAACATCTTCGTCAACGCCATTGCCCCCACTGGCGGCACCCGCATGACCGAAGGTCTGTTCCCGGAAGGCGCATTCGACAAGCTGAAGCCTGAACTGGTCAGCCCGCTGGTTGCCTACCTGTGCTCCGAAGAATGCAAGGAAACCGGCAGCCTGTTCGAAGTCGGTGGTGGCTGGATGGGCAAGGTACGCTGGGAGCGCTCCCTGGGTATCGGCTTCAACCCCGACGAAGGCTTCACCCCGGAAGACGTCGCCGCCAACTTCGAACAGCTGTGCAGCTTCGAAGGCGCCGTCCACCCGAAAGACAACATCGAAGCCCTGCGCGAGCTGATGGCCAATATCCAGAAGTTTGCCTAACGGCCACTTCTGGAGCGGCAAGCTTTAAGCCTCAAGCTAGAAGCTAGTGTTAGAAAGCCCGCCCCTGTGCAACAGGTGGCGGGCTTTTCACATTAACGGTGCATGTGTCGTTACTCGACGAGCGCAACGTGCTTTCCAGATGAACTGCGTCCCACCCGCCCCTCTTTCATTAGCAAGCCCAAAAGACTGTAACTCAGATAGTCTTTCGAACCACCGCCATAATCTGACTGCAACCCCAAGTACTTCGCCGCATCCGAGTTTTTAATGCCATCCGGGTTCGCTTTGGCCAACTCCAACACCGCGGCCTTCAATAGCTCTAAGCCCATTTGCGCCTTCTCGTAGCAGCCATCCGGGATATTGACCTTCACCTTGCGCGAAATATTGTCCGGATTAGGACGAACCCGATTCGTCAGCAAACCACCCTGAGAACGAATGCCAAACGCCGATATCAACTCGGCCTCAATTTTCAGCGCCTGCTCTTCCGTCAGCCCATCTGAGATCACCGTGTGCAAAACATTCATCCCTGCGCTATGAATCTCGGCGATGACCTTTCCCTTGTCTGAGTCATCAACTTTTGCCTGATGCTCCCAAGCGCGATTACCTGTTCCCTTTCCGATGTAAAACGGTCTGGCGGGTTTCGTCCTCGGATCTTTAAGTGCATATACATAGAATGGACTTTGCGCCATACAACTCCCTGTTTCTTGCAATTGACTTACGTAGCTTACCCGTAGAGATAACCCAGCCTTACAGCCAACGCAAACCGGCCCCAAAAACAAAAACCCCGCACTGTACCCAGTGCGGGGGTTTCAAATCAGGCCTACACTGCATCCAGGTAAGGGAGCCCAGCGCTAAAGATTCAGGCCCCTAAATCCTTATATAGAACCTACCAAGCAGCTTAATCGCTCGGCAACCAACGTCTAGCCAAACGTCGCTTGGCTGCTACCGCAACCACCCTGCCCGGCCACACCGAACGCCAAGTCATGACAAAAGCGCCATAAAGCGTCAGCGGCCGCTTGCCGTCTGCATCAATTTCCGGCTTCACCAAGCCTTTGGCCAACAACGTATCGGACTCTTCGCGCAGGAAAGCAGCCATTTCGGCAAAACCGTGCTCCGCCCGGTAGTCGATCGACGGCGTATCGCCCTTCAACTTGCTTCGCAGTTGCTTATGCCGTTCCAGCAGAACGTCAACATCATGCGTATCAGGAAACTGAAAACTCTGTTTGATAGGTAATTCCGGGTAGGCCTCAGAGCGGTTGCTATTGGAAACATTCAGCCAGCATCCGTCGGTGTATTTTTGCGATAACTCGCAATAGCTCAGCGTGGATTGGTTGGCTCCAATAATGTCCACTGCCGTAGCGGCTAGCTTCAACGCATCGTGCCAGTAAACCCGGAAGTAGCTATCAGTCTGACTGTCGTGCATCGATGAGTTGCCGACGACCAAGAACCCCGCGTCACGGAGCTGCTGGTCATACAACTGCACCAACGCTGAACAATGCTCATAGAAAGCATCGTCGCTGAGCGGCTCAAACTGGACAATGGTAGGAATCTTCTGGGTACGCCAGACGATGAAAGGGCCAATGGCATTCATGAACAGCGGTCCGATCAACAGCAGCCCAACCAGCCCACAAAATGCAATCTCAAGCATACTAATCCCTATACGCAGTTATTTCCCTGCGCGGAATGTACCACCCAACAGCTGCGTCAGTTAGCTGCTACAGGCTCTTCTTGCCCGCGGCATATCGAAACTGCGATCCATGCCCATAAACAAAAACCCCGCGCCGTTAGCGACGCGGGGTTTTCTCTTGCAACATGCGGCTTAGAGCGCGCCGCTGCTTTCAGCGTCAGACGTAGATCGCTTCCAGCGGCGGGAAGCCGTTGAACTCGATAGCGCTGTAACTGGTGGTGTAGGCACCGGTAGACAACCAATATAGACGGTCGCCGATGGCCAGGTTCAGCGGCAGACCGTATTTGTAGTGCTCGTACATGATGTCGGCGCTGTCGCAGGTCGGGCCGGCGATGACGGCTTCTTCCAGTTCGCCCTGCTTCTCGGTCCACAGCGGGAACTTGATGGATTCGTCCATGGTTTCGATCAGGCCGGAGAACTTGCCCACGTCGGTGTAAATCCAACGCTCCAGCGCGGTGTGCGACTTACGCGAGACCAGTACGACTTCACTGACCAGAATACCAGCGTTGGCGATCAGCGAACGACCCGGCTCCAGAATGATCTCCGGCAGTTCATCACCGAAGTCTTCCTGCAGGAAGCGGGTGATTTCTTCCGCGTAGGTCTGCAGGGTGTTGGTCTTGGTAATGTAGTTGGCCGGAAAGCCGCCACCCATGTTGATCATCTTCAGGTTGATGCCGTCTTCTTCTTTCAGGCGCTCGAAGATCACCTTGACCTTGGCAATGGCGGCATCCCACGCGCCGATGTCGCGTTGCTGCGAACCAACGTGGAAGGAGATGCCGTAGGGCTCCAGGCCCAACTCTCGCGCCAGCACCAGCAGGTCCATGGCCATATCGGTCTGGCAGCCGAACTTGCGTGACAGCGGCCAGTCGGCAGTGGTCGAGCCTTCGGTCAGAATCCGCACATACACCTTGGAGCCTGGCGCAGCCTTGGCAATGTTACGCAGGTCCGCTTCGGAGTCAGTGGCATACAGGCGCACCCCCTTCTCATAGAAGGCGCGAATGTGACGTGCTTTCTTGATGGTGTTGCCAAAGCTGATCTGCTCCGGCTTGACGCCCAGCGCCAGCACCTTCTCCAGCTCATAGATGGAGGCGATATCGAAGTTGGAGCCCTTGTCGCGCAGCAGCGAGAGTACTTCGTTGGCGGGGTTGGCTTTTACGGCGTAGTAGACCTTGGCAAACGGAAAGCCGTCGACCAGCTCGTCATAGGCACGATCAATGGTTTTCAGGTCAACGACCAGGAACGGGGTTTCGCGCTGGTCAGCGGCGGCCTTCAGACGGCTGAAGGTGTCACGATCGAAGTAGTCGTCAAGTTTGATGGACATGGCGTCGGCTCCAAAGCATTAAGTTCGGGTGACGGACCGCGTGGGGACGAAAAGAGGATCAGATATGCAGGGCAGAGGTGCACACGCACGCCCCGCTCAATGAGCAGGAGCCTGAGGTACGCCTTCCGACGGAAGCGACTCTGAACGCTTTCAGCCAACACACAACCCGGGGGTGCGAACGTCTGATCAGTATCCCCACTTTGGTTCGCCTACTTCCCAAGGCGTGCGCCGAAAGCAATAAGCCCGCTCTATTCAGCAGTCTTGCTGTCTCGTCGTCAGTACTTGAGCCGTATGGATCGTGCCAGCCTCAACGTTCGGAGCGAACCTTAAAACCAAGCGACCCGGCGGTCAATAGTGGGGAACCATTTATCTGGGACAACGGCATTACCGAGACGCTCCCGAAGCCGGCATCTCTGTATTCCTTGTTGTTGCAAGAAGTAATGAGAACACCTATCATTTGCGCCTCAATTTTCTCTCCGGAGACCGACCGTGACAGTAGAAGCCACCACGCCCACCGCAATCGAACCCGCAGCCACCGCGCTCGGCAGCGCCGTTCCTGATGCTGCCATCGACGCAGCGGCGGCTACCGTCGCTGCCGATCCCACGTTGCCTGCCGCCTCCCTGGACGCCAGTCTGAACGCTGCTGTTGACAATGTTGAGACAGCCACCACCCTGCTGGATACGCTGCGTGAGTGGCTGATCGTCGGCGGCCCGGTGGTCTGGATTCTGCTTGGCATGTCGGTTGTTGCCCTCAGCATCCTGCTGATCAAACTGTGGCAGTTCTACATGCCCGCCCCGGAAGGAACCCGCGCCGTACGCCGCAGTCTGGCACTTTGGCACCAGGGCCAGGCCGACGAAGCCATCGCCCAGCTCAATACCCGTCAGACCGTTCCCGCGGTTCTACTACTGGCCATGCGCGGCAAGCGCAGTGGCACCAATCAAGAGCTGCTGCGCGAAGAGCTGGAGCGGGTTGCCAGCTTCCGTCTCAACCAGCTCAAGCTGCTGCTGCGCCCACTCGAAGTTATTGCCAACCTGGCGCCACTACTTGGCTTGCTCGGCACCGTTCTGGGCATGATTGTGGCCTTCCAGAATATGGAAGCCGCAGGTAGCCGGGTTGACCCGTCTGTGCTGTCCGGAGGCATCTGGCAGGCGTTGTTGACTACCGCGGTCGGCCTGGCGGTCGCGATCCCAGTGGTTGCCGTGCACAGCTGGATGGAGCGCCGGGTTGAGCGCATCGCCGCCAGCCTGAACGATGCCGTCACTCAGGTGTTTACCCACCAGCCCAAGTCGTCGGTCAGCAGCGGAAAAGTCGCCAATGCAGCTTGAAGCCTTCCCGGGCAAGAAGCGTCGCGGCATCAGCCTGACACCGCTGATTGATGTGGTGTTCATCCTGCTGCTGTTCTTCATGCTCTCCTCCAACTTCATGCACTGGCGGCAGATCACCCTGTCCTCAGCGGAGCAGTCCGAGCAAACGCCGGACAAAATTGAAGTGGTGCGTGTGGAGTCAGACGCCGGCCGTGTCACCCATGCAGGCAAAAGCTATCAGCTGCAGGATCTGACCGCGCTGAGTGCTTTGGTGGCGGCCAATCCCGAGGCGGTTTTTGCCGTTGAAGCCGCGCCCGACGTCAAGACCCAAACGCTGGTATCGCTGCTGGATCAGCTACACCGCGCCGGCGCGAAAAAAGTCTCCATGACCGGAGTGCTGCCATGAAGCTGGTTGCCGAAAACAGCACCCGCAAGGACAACGGCGACGACCAGTTGATTCCGCTGATCAACATCGTGTTCCTGATGCTGATCTTTTTCATGGTCGCCGGCCAGATCAGCCAGTCCGATGCCACCTTTGTATCGCCACCTGAATCGATTGCCGAGGCACCGATTGACGATGAGGCAATGCAGATATTGATCGACGCCGAGCTGAACATCTGGCTCAAGGATCAACAGATCACCCTCGACGAGCTTGAGGCTCCACTGGTCGCCGCCTTCGAGCAGGTGGAAGACCCGGAGGGCTTCACGCTGGCCGTCAAAGCAGACGGCGATGTTCCGGTCGAGAACCTGCAAGCCCTGCTCCAACGCATCAAAGCAGCTGGGTTCCGCCGCGTCACCTTGCTGACCCAACCTGGTGAGGCCCTGCCATGATCCGTGCACATCATTGGATTGGTGCCCTGCTGCTGGCCGCTTTAGCCCATATCGCCGTCTTTATTCTGCTGGTGTTCAATCCGCCCCAGGGCACGGCAGCGGCCCAAGGCCAGCTTGGCGTTGAGATCGATCTGGGCATGCTGGGCGACCTGGGTGAAGCGCAGGAAACCGAACAACCCAAGGAAGTGGCACCCCCCAAGCCAACACCGCCACCGCCACCACCGGAGCCGACACCCGAGCCGCCGCGTCAACAGGCACAGGCGCGGGTCCAGACCAAGCCCAAGCCACGTCCGGAGCCGCCACGCGAACAGGTCGAAGCCCCCCAGCCGACACCCGAACCTGCGCCCACCGCAACGCCGGTCGAGCAAGGTCAGAGCGAAGCCAGCCAGGCCCAGCTCAAGCAATCTACCGGTGTCGGCAACGCGGCCACTTCTGGCGGTATGGGCGGCGCGTCCACTGACTACAAGGCCAAGGTCGCAGCGAGCCTGGCACGGCACAAACGCTACCCGCATGCCTCCCGCCGCCGGCGCGAGGAAGGGGTCGCCATTCTCAGCTTTGTGATTCACCGCGATGGCTCAGTCACCGATGCGCAGATCCGCGAAAGCTCGGGTTACCCACGCCTGGATCGGGCGGTAATGAAGATGCTGGAAGACGCTTCGCCGTTTCCGCCATTCAGCGACGACATGAGTGAAGACCAGATGCCGCTGCGCATTCCGGTCGACTTCAAGGTGGTCAACAGCCGCTGAGCAAACGCCCCGCCCGCAACAGCAGTGCCTAACAGGAAAAACCGTAACGCGGTATCAACGACGGCGTTCCCGACGCACGGACGCGTTCCAGAGAAGAGCGCGCCGTCGCCAACATGGAAACCATTAGATCCAGGAAAAAGAGAGCATGAGCAACAAAACCGTCAACGCTACTCCCCCACAGGGTAGCGAACTCAGCATGCGCAAGATTGCAGGCCCGCACAGTCTGGTAGCCACCTCACTGGCACTGGCAATCTCTGGTGGTATCGCCAACCCACTGTATGCTGAGGAAGTCAGCCTCGACACCCTGCACGTCGAAGACACCGGCATCCAGGCCGACGCCAACCCCTACGCTGAAGAAGCTGCACCGTACAAGGCCCGCACCCTGTCTGACAGCCGTCGCACCCGCGACATCGCAGACACGCCGCAGACCATGACTGTCATCACGCGCAGCGCCATCGAAGACTCAGGCAAAACCGAACTCAAGGACATCCTCAGCGCCCAGCCCGGCATCACCCTGGGTACCGGCGAAGGCGGCAACTCGTTCGGCGACCGCTACATCATCCGCGGCTACGAAGCCCGCAGCGACATCTACACCGACGGTCTGCGCGACCCGGGCCTGATTACTCGAGAGACCTTCGCGCTGGAGCAGATCGAAATCGCCAAGGGCCCGAGCTCCACCTTTGCCGGCCGCGGCTCCACTGGCGGCGCGGTCAACAGCGTGACCAAGAAGGCCAACCTGTGGGATGACTTCACCACCATCGAAGGTGGCCTCGGCACCGACGACTACGAGCGTTACACCCTGGATGCCAACCGCGTCCTGACCGAGGATCTGGCCATCCGCTTCAACGGCCTGTACACCGAAGCCGAAGTGCCAGATCGCGGCCCGGCCGAGAAGCGTCGCACTGGCGCCCTGATCTCCGGTATCTACCAGCCGCTCGACGAGTTCAAAATCCTCGCCGACTACTACTACGCTCGCAGCGATGACCGTACCGATCCGGGTGTCGCAATTGATCGCGCTACCGGCAAGGTCAACGACGACATCGAGTACGTCGGCCAAAGCGGTCTGGACTTCCAGCGCACCGGCGCTGACATTTTCACCCTCGGTTTTGAGTGGGAACTGGGCGACGGCCTGAAGCTGGAAAACAAGAGCCGTGTTGGCTCTACCGAAAACAGCTACATCATCTCCATCCCGCGCAACGGCGGTCTGCGTAGCTTCACCGGCTGGCAGGAAAACGACTATCTGGGCAACCAGACCAACCTGACCATCGACAAGATGTGGGGTGAGGTTCGCCACACCCTGGTTACGGGTATGGAGTTTGCCAACGAGCAGACCGATGCCGGCGGCTACAGCATCACTCCTAGCAACGTGCCGGTTAACCCCTATAACCCCGACAACAGTGCCTGGAGCGGCACCACCAGTCGCGGTGATGCGGTCACCAAGCTGGAGCTGGAAACCATCTCGGCCTATGTGATGGATACCGTTACCCTCAACGAAGACTGGGAAGTGTTTGCCGGTCTGCGCTATGACCGCTTTGACTACTATCTCGACACCGCCGAGCGGACCGGACGTGGCGGCGTGATCATCCCGGCAGCAACCTACAAGTATAACGATGGCTTCTGGAACGGCCATCTGGGCGTGGTCTACTCGCCATGGGAGCACGGTAACGTCTATGTGAGCTGGAGCACCTCCTCCAACATCAACGGCGGTGAGGCGGATGCCGGCACCAACTGCGGTTACGGCGGCATCTGCACCGACGACGCCGGCAACTACGCCAGTGCCGAGCCGGAGCAGTCCACCAACTGGGAGCTGGGCACCAAGTGGAACCTGCTGGATCACCGTCTGTTGCTGACTGCAGCGGTATTCCAGACCACCAAGGAAGACGTCATCGAAGGCGACAACAACTCCTATCAGAGCGGCGGTAGCCTGAACACCGGCAAAAACCGCGTGCACGGTATCGAGCTGGGTCTGGCCGGCAACATCACCGACCGCCTGAGCGGCCAGATCGGTGCAGCCGTGATGAACTCCGAGACCCTGGAGTCATTTCACCCAATCAACGAAGGTCGCCCCAAAGCCAACTTCGCCGAGAAAAGTGCCAACGCCCAGCTGCGCTATCAACTGACGCAGGCCTTCGCCTTCGGCGGCACCATGACCTACTCCAGCGAAATCTTTGGTGGCCAGCCGGACACCGGCGCCAACGGCAACATCGTGCTGGACGGCTACACCGTCTACGACCTGTTCGCCAGCTACAAGGTCAACGAACAGCTGGACCTGCGCGCCAACCTGCAAAACCTGTTCAACGAGGACTACTACACCGCGGTGTACCGCGGCGGCAGCATCGTGTACAAGGGTGACGCACGCAACGCTCAGCTGACTGCCCGCTACAAGTTCTGACGCGGCAACAGTGAGCACGACAACAGCGGCGGGGGCAACCTCGCCGCTGTTCCGTTTCCGAGGAATACCGACATGATCATCGTCATTCCCGGGGCGTTCAGCCCCACCGAGGTCGAACGCATTCGCGGCCATCTGGACGCCGCCGACTGGCAGGATGGCAACGCCACCGCCGGAGCCCAGGCGCGTCAGGTCAAGCAGAACCAGCAACTGCCGCTCGACAGCCAACTGCCCCGTCAGTTGGGCGAGATCATCCTGTCCACACTCGGCAAACACCCAACGTTTATATCTGCGGCATTGCCGCTGAAGATTTTCCCGCCGATGTTCAATCGTTACCGCACCGGCGAAACCTACGGCCTGCACGTGGACAACGCGATTCGCTACGCGCCCGGCAGCCCGACCCCGATCCGTACCGACCTGTCAGCCACTCTGTTCCTCTGCAGCCCGCAGGAGTATGAAGGCGGTGAACTGGTCATCGAAGACAACTTCGGCAGCCAGCGTGTCAAGCTGGAGGCTGGCGATCTGGCGCTCTACCCCTCCACCAGTCTGCATACCGTGACCCCAGTCAGTAGCGGCGCACGGACCTGTGCGGTGTTCTGGCTGCAGAGCATGGTACGCAGCAACCAGCAGCGCGAAACCCTGTTCGAGCTGGACCAGAGCGTTCAGGCGCTGACCGCCGAGCTGGGCGCCAGCCACAGCGAAGTCGTACGCCTGTCCGGCGTCTATCACAACCTGATTCGCCAATGGGCGGACACCTGAGCGAGAAGCCCCGATGAGCATGCCAGACCATTCCCCGCTGCGTGCACCACTCAGCGAGATTCCACGCGATCTGGTCAGCGTTGCCGACTACGCGCGCTATGCCCCCGAATTCATCGCCCCACCGGTACTGGAGTACATCGCCGGCGGCGGCGCGGACGAGATCACGCTCAAGCGCAACCGTCAGCAGCTGGATGCGTTAATGATTCTGCCGCGGCCGCTGGTTGACTGCACCGCAGGCAGCACCCACACCCGCGTGCTGGGCGAGACATTGCGCCACCCGTTACTGTTGGCGCCGGTCGCCTTCCAGCGGCTGGTGCACCCGGACGGCGAGCTGGCGACCGCTACCGCGGCCAGCGTGCTGGAAACCAGCATGGTGGTCAGCACACTGGCCTGTCAGCCGCTGGAAGACATCGCAGCCCGGCTGGACAGCCCACGCTGGTTCCAGCTTTATATGCAGCAGAACCGCGACTTCACCCTGAGTCTGGTGCGTCGCGCCGAAGTAGCCGGCTACAGCCAATTGATGATTACTGTAGACGCGCCGCTGCACGGTATTCGTAACCGCGCCCAGCGCGCCGGATATGAGTTGCCCGTCGGTATCGAAGCCGTCAACCTGACAGGCCGGCCACCGCTGCCGAGCGCCAGCTTCGATCCCAGCCAGAGCATCGTTTTTCAAGGCATGATGAGTGAAGTACCGAGCTGGGACGACATTGCCTGGCTGCAGCAGCAGACGCGTCTGCCGATCACCCTCAAGGGCTTACTGCACCCGGCGGACGTAAAACGCGCACAGGACATGGGGCTGGCTGGAGCGGTGATCTCCAACCACGGCGGCCGCACGCTGGATTGCGTGCCGAGCGCCATCGAAATGCTACCGCGTATCCGCCAGGCGGTCGGCCCAGACTTCTGCCTGCTGCTGGACGGCGCCATTGAACGCGGCACTGACGTTTTTAAGGCCATCGCTCTCGGTGCCAATGCCGTGCTGCTCGGCCGCCCGCAACTCTACGCACTGGCCGTCGCCGGACCGCTGGGGGTGGCGCACATGCTGCGAGTGCTGCGTGAGGAGCTGGAGGTGACCATGGCGCTAGCCGGTACGCCGACCATTGCCGATATCACCGCGGATGCGCTGATGTAATGCGCCGCCCGGGCACAGCGTGCTGTGCCCTCATGTGCCCCACAACAGAGATCAAACCCCTTCCGGTCGCCGCTGCCGCTCGTACAGGAAGCTCAGCACCTGCGAGCGGAACTGGTTGTAGCGCTCGTCACTGGCCAGCGCCAGCCGCTCACGGGGCCGCGGCAGATCGACGGTCAGCACCTCGCCGACCGTCGCCGACGGGCCGTTGGTCATCATCACGATCTTGTCCGACAGCAGCACCGCTTCGTCCACATCGTGGGTAACCATGATCACCGTGTTGTTCAACTCGGCCTGAATCTCCATGACCGAATCCTGCAGGTGGGCACGAGTCAGCGCGTCCAGTGCCCCGAAGGGCTCGTCCATGAGCAGCACTGAGGGCTCCATTGCCAACGCCCTTGCTATTCCAACCCGTTGCTTCATGCCGCCGGAGATTTCCGCCGGGTATTTGTGAATCGCGTGGTCCATGTGCACCAGCTTGAGGTTGTGCTCGATCCACTCGCGCATTTGCTGCTTGCTCTTGCGGCCCTTGAACACGGCTTTGACCGCCAACTCCACGTTCTGGTAACAGGTCAGCCAGGGCAGCAAGGCGTGGTTCTGAAACACGACTGCTCGCTCGGGCCCCGGCTCGGTCACCTCCTTACCATTGAGGATCGCACCGCCCTCGGTGGCGCGGCAAAGGCCGGCGACGATGTTCAGCACCGTCGACTTGCCGCAGCCGGAGTGACCGATGATCGAGACAAACTCGCCTTTGGCAATCCTCAGATTGACGTTGTTCAGCGCGCGAAACGGCCCCTTGCGGGTCGGGAAGTCAATCGACACGCCGGACAGATCCAGGAAACTTCGTTCACGTGATACCTCCGGAGTGACAATTTCCTCCTGGCTGTCGATCTGCTCTTTACGCATGGCAATAACGGACATGGTGAATTCTCCTTTTGATCAGTGGCCAGCGGGCTTTTGATGGGACAGCAGGCCCTGCAGGGTCTGCATCAGCCAGTCGAGCAAAAAGCCGATGATGCCGATGGTGATCACTGCCACCATGATGCGGCCAAGCGAATCGGAGCTGCCGTTCTGGAACTCATCCCAAACGAACTTGCCGAGCCCCGGGTTCTGCGCCAGCATCTCGGCGGCAATCAGCACCATCCAGCCCACCCCGAGCGACAGCCGCAGGCCGGTGAAAATCATCGGCAGCGCCGCCGGGATGGCGATGCGAAACACCTGAGTTACCCAGCTCAGACGAATCACCCGACCGACGTTGATCCAATCCTTGTCAATCGAGGCAACCGCCACAGCCGTATTGATCAGCGTTGGCCACAGCGAACACAGGGTTACCGTCACCGCAGAGGTAATAAACGACTTCTGAAACAGCGGGTCGTCGGAGATGTACACCGCGCTCACCACCATGGTGACAATCGGCAGCCAGGCCAGCGGCGACACCGGTTTGAATATTTGCACCAGCGGGCTGATTGCGCCATACAGGGTCGGGCTCAACCCACAGGCCACCCCGACCGGAATGGCAATCAGGCTGGCCAGCACAAAGCCGGTAAATACCGTCAGCAGGCTGGTACCGATCTGATCAATAAAGGTTGGCTTGCCGGTATAGTCACGAATGCGTACTTCGGCAGTCGGGTCCCGTTCCAGCTTGGCGGCGTTACGCACCTCCTGGCGCTGATAAAAGGCATCAGCCTTGGCGCGCTCGATCTGATGTTCGTCGACCAGATTGACCGCCTGCTGCCAGACGGCTGCCGGTCCCGGCAGTACACCGAGACTGGTCTTGACCTGTGAGGCGCCGACCGACCACACCAGCAGAAACACCAGTAGCGCAATCAGCGGCAACCCCGCCTTGTTGAACAGCTCGGTTGCCTGCTCGCGTGCATCTTCACCGCGGCACAGCCGAACCACGGGCACCATCCAGTTAAGCCCGGCGGTTTCCAGATAGTTGATCAGCTTGTTACTCATAGCCTCATACCTCTGCCATCAGGGTAAAGGGACTCCGGCGGCTGGCCGGAGCCACTCGGATTACAGCTGTTCGTCGCCCTTGAGCCCAATTGCAAACTGCTGCAGATAAGCATTGGGCTGGGTGCCGTCGTAGGTCACGCCGTCGATGAACTCGCTGGTCGGTGCCTTGAAACCGGTTTCGGTCGCAAAGTTAGGGAAGGCATCAGCCGGCAACTTGCCTTCGGCAATCAGCTCCTGCGCGGCCTGGGCGTAGATGTCCGGGCGGTAGACCTTCTTCGCCACGTCCATGTACCAGCTGTCCGGCTGGGCGGTGCCAATCTGGCCCCAGCGGCGCATCTGGGTCAGATACCAGATGGCGTCGGAGTAGAACGGATAGGTCGCGTTGTAGCGGAAGAACACGTTGAAGTCCGGGACCTCCCGCTTGTCGCCCTTCTCGTATTCGAAGGTGCCGGTCATCGAGTTGGCGATTACTTCGGCGTCGGCACCCACATAGGCCGGCTGGGACAGAATCTGCACAGCCTCAGCACGGTTGGCGTTGTTATCCGCATCCAGCCAGGCCGCAGCACGGATCAGCGCCTTAACCACCGCGATGTGGGTGTTGGGGTTCTCGTCGGCCCAGGTCTGGCTGACGCCAAACACCTTCTCCGGGTTGTTCCTCCAGATCTCATAGTCAGTGATCACCGGCACGCCAATGCCCTTGAACACCGCCTGCTGGTTCCACGGCTCACCCACGCAATAGCCATTGATGGTGCCGGCTTCCATGGTCGCCGGCATCTGCGGCGGCGGCGTCACCGAGAGCAGCGCGTCGGCGTTGATCTGACCCGAGGTATCGCCACGCGCCGGCGCGTAGTAGCCGGGGTTGATGCCGCCGGCCGCCAGCCAGTAGCGCAGCTCGTAGTTATGGGTGGACACCGGAAACACCATGCCCATGTTGAATGGCTTGCCGGCCGCCCGGTATTGCTCGATCACCGGCTTGAGCGCGGCGGCGCTGATCGGGTGCTGGGGCCGGCCGTCGGCATCCAGCGGGATGTGCTTTTTCATCTCATCCCAGACGTCGTTGGAGACGGTGATGCCGTTGCCGTTGAGGTCCATCGAGAAGGCAGTAATGACGTCAGCCTGGGTGCCAAAACCGATAGTCGCACCGAGCGGCTGACCCGCCAGCATGTGCGCGCCGTCCAGCTCGCCGTCGATCACCCGGTCGAGCAGCACCTTCCAGTTGGCCTGAGCCTCAAGGGTGACATACAGCCCCTCATCCTCGAAAAAGCCCTTCTCGTAGGCAATCGCCAGCGGTGCCATGTCGGTCAGTTTGATGAAGCCGAACTTGAGATCTTCCTTCTCCAGATCCTCGACCGCCTGCACCGAGGTCGAGAGCAGACTGCCGAGGCCCAGCGAAACCGCGAGCGACAGGGTGGCAGCGAGTGACTTGCGCTTGAACGTGTTCATGGTTGTGCTCCGTTAAACAGTGATCAGTGAAAGGCCCGCGGCTCAGAAGGCAACCTGCGCCATCAGCCAGAGCTTGTCGGTGTCGGTGGCAAATTCATCGGCGTTGTAGCTGGCGTACTTGGCGACTAGGGTGACGTCGCCAAACTTGCGCGCTGCCAGCAGATCCAGTTCGCTGCCGTAGTCGGCGCCGCCCTTGTCGGCGGAAAAGTCGTGGTAGACCGCCTGCAGCTTGAACCCGGCGAGACTGCCGCCGAGTTGCAGGTAGAGATCTTCCAGCCCGTTGGCCGGAGTATTGAGAAACTTGTCAGCCCAGCCATTGAACGCATGACCGGTCGCCAGCGGGGTGCTGAAAGCGGAGTCGTCCGCGCCCAGCAGCTCGTAGCCACCGAGCAGCTGCAGACCACCGACGTTCACACCCAACTCCGCCAGCCAGTAATCGGCGCCGATGTTGCTGCCGTCTTGGTAGTCGCTCTGGCGGGCGTACTCCAGCGCGTAGCTCAGGCTGGTGCGCTCGGTCAGTTTGGGGGCGCCGGTCAGACGCAGGCCAAGGGTCTTGTTGGACGCGGCTGGCGTGTCTTCCAGATCGAGGAAGTAGCCGTAACCGGTGACCTTGACCAGATCAAAACCGCCATAGGCCAGATTGACGAAATGGGCCTTGGTATCCAGATCACCTTTCGGCGAGTCCTCACCGAAGATGCGATTCACGTTGTAGACGTAGGCATAGTTGAGGGTGGTGTCGGCCAGGCTGCTGTTGCTCAGGCTGAAGCCATCGTAGGTCTGTTCGTTCTGACGCCAGCCGACGTTGCCGATAAACCGTGCGTTGTCATAGATGATGCGCTGACGGCCAAACTTCAGGGTGGTGGCGTCCAGACCGGCATAGCTCAGCCAGGCCTGATTGATTTCAGTGCCGTCAGGGTCGGCGACCACCGGATACTGGGTCTTGGCACTCGGCAGGCCGGTAGCGTTGTTGTAACGCTCGCTGCCGATCACGGTGACGTCATCAGCCTCAACAAACGCGCCGAAGCCACGATAGGGCGCAGTAGCAAAGTTGATGCGGGTGCGCAGCGTTGATGCACCGGCACTCTTGTCGATGCCATCCTGATCCACATACTCGTAGCGATAACGCAGGTCCAGCCCCGCCTTGCCGCCGGTAACCGCTTCGCTGATCGAATTTGCCTCAGCCAGCACCACGCTGCTGCCCATCGCCAGCATCGCTCCCATCACCCATGCCCCGGTTACCCCTGCCCGCAGTGTCATCCCCATGGTTACGCCCCCAAAAAACGCGCACAAAAAAAGGCGTCCACAAACACAGCTGCTGATGCAGGTATGTTGGTGGACGCCTTTGCCCGAAAATTCTGTGTGGTCAGCGCTCCCACCATTGGGATGGCCGACACAGGGGGTTGGCAGCAAGGCCTGTGCCAGAATTCTCAAGTCACTGATTAAATGGAATAAAGCCAATACCGAGCGGGTTAAACCTGTATCGAGCATGCGTTTGCACGGTGCAGCGATCAGAAAGAGCGCACTGGGGCTGTGCGTACCTCTCTCTCTTTTGCCCGCTTCGACCATACGGCCGGGTTTGCCCGCCTATAAGCCCGCCCGCCAGCCGCACCGGCATGACGCACCAAAAGCGAGCGCAGCACCACAACCGTGCACAACCTCATTGCACCGCACTGGTGCCACTGCCTCTATCCCGCGTGTTACGGGGCATTGCCCATTCTGGTCTGCATATTGCTTTGTACTCAGCGTTCGCACTCCGTACTACTGCGCAACTCACAATTTGCAAATAGAGCGCTAGGGTTCCGGCCGCTGTAGCGGTGCCTGGTCCGAGAGCACTCGACCTTTCAGACAAAGGTTACACGGCGGGATAAAAGCCCGGGAGACGATTGGCACCACTGCCAGGAGTGCTCCACGTGACATTGACTGAGAGGTTCCCGATGAAAAGATTCTCCGCCCTGCTACTCAGCTCCCTGCTGCTGTCGACCGCCGCCCAGGCACAGGACAGCTTCAAGGTCTGCTGGTCGATCTATGCCGGCTGGATGCCCTGGGCCTACGGCGCCGAAAGCGGCATCGTCAAGAAATGGGCCGACAAGTACGACATCAACATTGATGTGGTGCAGATCAACGATTACATCGAGTCCATCAACCAGTACAGCGCTGGCGAGTTCGATGCCTGCACCATGACCAACATGGATGCGCTGACCATTCCGGCCGCCGGCGGCGTCGACAGCACTGCACTGATCGTCGGCGACTTCTCCAACGGCAACGACGGCATCATCCTCAAGGGCGAAAGCGAGCTGGCCGCCATCAAGGGCCAGAACGTCAATCTGGTCGAGCTGAGCGTGTCCCACTACCTGCTGGCCCGCGCACTAGACTCGGTAGGTCTAAGTGAAGCCGATGTGCAGGTGGTCAACACCTCGGACGCCGACATGGTCGCTATCTACGGCACCGACGATGTCACCTCGGTCGCGACCTGGAACCCGCTGCTGAGCGAAATCAGCCAGCAACCGAACAGCACCGTGGTGTTCAACTCGGCGCAGATTCCGGGCGAAATCATCGACCTGCTGGTCATCAACACCGATACCCTCAGCGCACACCCTGAACTGGGCAAGGCACTGACCGGCGCCTGGTACGAAATCATGGCGACCATGAGCAGCGACAGCGAGCAGGGTGTCGCCGCCCGCAGCTACATGGCTGAAGCCTCCGGCACCGATCTGGCCGGTTACGAAGCCCAGCTCGCCGCCACCAAGATGTTCTATACCCCGGCCGCCGCACTGGAGCTGACCAACAGTGCGCAGCTCAAACAAACCATGCAGTACGTTGCCGAGTTCTCCTTCGACCACGGCCTGCTGGGTGACGGCGCACCGGACGCCGGCTTCATCGGCGTGCAGATGCCTGCCGGCGACTACGGCAACAGTGGCAACCTGAAGCTGCGCTTTGACCCGACCTACATACAGATGGCTGCCGACGGCGCGCTCTGAGCCCTGAAACACACCGGGCGCGGCTGCGCGCCCTAGCGGGATGCATATGAAGCGACTGATCAACCTCACTCCGCCACCAGCCAGCAAACTGTTCCTCGGCCTGCTGCCGTTCGCCCTGCTGCTCCTGCTCTACGTAGTGGCCTCGGACGCGCGGCTAGCCGAGAACGCCAACGACAAGCTGCTGCCCGCCTTCAGCCAGATGGGCGCCGCCATTGACCGCATGGCACTGGAGCCGAGCAAGCGCACCGGCGAATACCTGTTCTGGCAGGACACCGCCAGCAGCCTCAAGCGCCTCGCGCTGGGCGTGCTGATCGCCGCCGCCATTGGTCTGGCGCTGGGCCTGTTTACCGGCGCCCTGCCGCTGGTACACGCCGGGGTCAGCCCGCTGCTGACGGTGGTGTCACTGATACCGCCGCTGGCGATTCTGCCGGTGCTGTTCATTCTGTTCGGCCTGGGTGAAGCCTCCAAGGTGATCCTGATCGCCATCGGCATCACCCCGTTCATCGCCCGCGACCTGCAGCGCCGCACCCAGGAAATCCCCAGCGAGCAACTGGTCAAGGCGCAGACCCTCGGTGCCAACACCAGCCAGATCATGGTCCGCGTGCTGCTGCCGCAACTGATGCCCAAGCTGATCGACGCCGTGCGTCTGTCGCTGGGCGCGGGCTGGCTGTTCCTGATCGCCGCCGAGGCCATCGCCGCCACCGACGGTCTGGGCTACCGCATCTTCCTGGTCCGCCGCTACATGTCGATGGACGTGATCCTGCCGTATGTCGCCTGGATCACCCTGCTGGCCTTCCTCTTCGACTGGTTGCTGGCGACCCTGTCGCGCCGCCTGTTCCCGTGGAATGCCCAAGGAGCCCACTGATGATTGAAGTGAAGAACGTCGGCAAGAGCTACGACGGCAACCCGGTGCTGGAGCGTCTCAACGTCAACGTCGCCGAAGGCGAGTTCGTCACCCTGGTCGGCGCCTCCGGCTGCGGCAAGAGCACCTTTCTGAAAATGCTGCTGGGCACCGAATCACCGACCAGCGGCGAGTTGCTGCTCGACGGCAAGCCGATTGCCTCCGAACCCGGCCCAGATCGCGGCATCGTCTTTCAGCAGTACTCGGTGTTCCCGCACATGACCGTGCTGGAGAACGTCATGGCGGCGGTCGGTTTTGCCCAACGCGGCCTCACCGGCTACCTGTTCGGCAGCAAGCGCAAGCAGGCCCGGCAGGACGCCGAAGCGATTCTCACCGAGGTAGGCCTTGGCCACGCGCTGAAGAAGTACCCGCACGAACTGTCCGGCGGCATGAAACAGCGTTTGGCGATTGCCCAGGCGCTGCTCGGCAAGCCGCGCATTCTGCTGCTGGACGAACCCTTCGGCGCACTCGATCCCGGCATCCGCGCCGACATGCACGAACTGGTGCTGCGCCTGTGGCAGGAACACAAGCTGACCATCTTTATGGTCACCCACGACATCAAGGAAGGCTTTCACCTTGGCACCCGCCTGTGGGTGTTCGACAAGGTGCGGCACGACCCGCACGCACCGCAAGCCTTTGGCGCCACCATCACCTACGACCTGCCGATCGACCATAGCGCTCGGCAGCCGGCGCCGCAAACCACCGAACAAACCATTGCCCCGCTGCTGGCCGAAGCCGCCAGCTGAGCCACCGAACCACGGAGACAAGGCAGATGACGCTAAATACCTACACCACCGACATCCCCGGCGCCAGCCACTGGTCCCTGCGCGTGCGCAAGGGCACCCTGATGCGCCTGACTGACCTGGCCGGCAACGCCAACGTCGGCATGCTGTTCTACAACCCGGAAAACCTGCTGGAGCGCTACAACGCGCCAGACACCCTGAAGGGCCAGCACACCTTCAAACTGACCCGCGGCAACTGCCTGTACTCCGACATGGGGCGCATCTTCGCCTCCATCGTCGAAGACGATCTGGGCTGGCACGAAAGCGTTTGCGGCAACAGCAACGCCGCTCAGGTGGCCGAACGCTGGGGCGCGCGTGACTACCAGAACGCCCGTAACGAATGGCACCAGAACGGCTACGACGCCTTCCTCGTCGAGCTGGCCAAGTACGGCCTGGGCCGCGCCGACATGGCCGCCAACCTGAACCTGTTCAGCAAGGTCGCCACCGACGACGAAGGCCGCATGCAACTGGTCAGCGGCCACAGCAAGGCGGGCAGTCAGGTGGCCCTGCGTTTCGAGATGGACACGCTGGTGCTGCTGCATACCTGCCCGCACCCGCTCAGCAGCGCTGAAAGCTACCCCTACACGCCGGTGCGCATCGAGCTGAGCCAGGCCGCACCGGTCAGCGATGACGACTTCTGCCGCAACTTCCGCCCGGAAAACCAGCGCGGCTTCCAGAACAACGCCCTGTACCACCTGGGCAAGTAAGCGAGGACACCATGATCAAGCACAGCTCCCTGCTCCCCGAAAACGCCGCCTCGCGCACCACCATCGGCGCTGGCGATTACTACATCGGCATCGTCAAGGCCGGTCAGACCCTGCGCCTGCTGGACCTGGAAGGCAATCAGGCCGCCGACACTCTGTTCTTCAGCGCCGCCAACCCGGTCGAGCGCTACAGCGCCACCGACACCATCCGCGAACAGGGCAACGTCTACCTGACCGCCGGTTCGGTGATTCGCTCGAACGAAAACAACCCGATGCTGGAAATCGTCGCCGATACCTGCGGCCGCCACGACACCCTCGGCGGTGCCTGCTCCAGCGAAAGCAATACCGTGCGCTACGACCTGGAAAAGCGCTGCATGCATTCCTGCCGTGACAGCTGGATGCTGGCGGTCGCCGAACACCCGGAATACGGCATCCGCAAGCAGGACATCACCCACAACATCAACTTCTTTATGAACGTCCCGGTGACCGCCGAAGGCGGCCTGACCTTTGAAGACGGCATCTCCGGCGCCGGCAAATACGTCGAGCTGACCGCGCTGATGGACGTGGTGATCCTGATTTCCAACTGCCCGCAGCTGAACAACCCGTGCAATGGGTATAACCCGACGCCGGTAGAACTCCTCGTCTGGAACTAAGCAGCGGCGACGCAACGAGACACAACATCTTCAGTGGACGACCACTGTCGTAAGAAGCAGCCTGGGACGGCCCGGCAAAGGCTAGCGACATGTTCAACAAGGTTCTGATCGCCAACCGTGGCGCCATCGCCACCCGTATCATCCGCACCCTGCGCAAGCTCGGCGTCGGCTCCGTTGCCGTCTACGCCGAATGCGACGCCGACAGCTTGCACGTGCGGCTGGCCGACGAGGCCTACAGCCTCGGCGAAGGCGCCGCCGCCGACACCTATCTGCAGGTCGACAAACTGCTGGCCATCGCCGCCGAGACCGGCGCCCAGGCCATCCACCCCGGTTACGGCTTCCTCAGCGAGAACGCCAACTTCGTGCGCCGCTGCGAGGCCGCAGGTGTCGCCTTCATCGGCCCGACGCCCGAACAGATGCTGGCCTTTGGTCTCAAGCACCGCGCTCGCGAGCTGGCCGAGCAGGCTAATGTGCCACTGCTGCCGGGCACCGACCTGCTGACCGATCTGGCTTCCGCCAAAGCAGAAGCCGCGCGTATCGGCTATCCGGTCATGCTCAAGAGCACCGCCGGTGGCGGCGGTATCGGCATGCAGCTGTGCCACAGCGAAGACGAACTGGCCGGTGCCTTCGACAGCGTCAAGCGCCTTGGCGCCAGCAACTTTGCCGACGATGGCGTGTTCCTGGAAAAATTCATCGCCCGCGCCCGGCATATCGAGGTGCAGGTGTTTGCCGACGGCAAGGGCGGCGCACTGGCGCTGGGAGAGCGCGACTGCTCCAGCCAGCGCCGCAATCAGAAAGTAGTTGAGGAATGCCCTGCACCGAATCTGAGCGACGCGGTGCGCAGCGAGCTGCACGCTACCGCCGAGAAACTGCTGTCCAGCGTGAGCTACCGCAACGCCGGCACTGTCGAATTTATCTACGACGCCGACAGCCACCAGTTCTACTTTCTTGAGGTGAACACCCGCCTGCAGGTTGAGCACGGCGTCACCGAAGAGGTGTACGGCGTCGACCTGGTTGAATGGATGGTGCGCCTGGCCGCCGGCGAAGAACTCGACCTGAACGCTCGCCGCGCCAGCCTCGCGCCCAAGGGCCATTCCATTCAGGTACGCCTGTACGCCGAAGACCCGTTTCGCGACTTCCAGCCCTGCGCCGGCCTGCTCAGCGAAGTGGCCTTCCCGTCCGGTAACGGCATCCGCATCGATCATTGGATCGAATCCGGGCTAGAAGTACCGCCCTACTTCGACCCCATGCTGGCCAAGGTTATTGTCCACGCTGAGGACCGCGCTGCGGCGCTGACCAAACTGCAGAACACGCTGGACGCGACTCGCCTGTACGGCAGCGAAACCAACCTCGACTACCTGCGCGCGCTGACCCGCGATCCGGCGCTGCTGGCTGGCGAGGTCACCACCCGTTACCTCAACAGCTTCCGCTTTCAGCCGGCGCGTATCGACGTGCTGGCTGCCGGCACCCAGACCACCATTCAGGACTTTCCGGGCCGCACCGGCAGCTGGGATGTCGGCGTGCCGCCGTCCGGTCCGTTCGACAGCTACGCCTTCCGCCTCGGCAACCGCCTGCTGAACAACCCGGCCGACGCGGCCGGGCTGGAAATCACCCTGCAGGGCCCGACCCTGCGCTTTGCCAGCGCCAGCCAGATCGTGCTGAGCGGTGCGGCGATTGACGCCAAACTGGATGACCAGTCGATTCCCGCCTGGCAGGTGGTCGACGTCGCTGCGGGTCAAACCCTGACCCTCGGTCGCATCAAGGACGCCGGTGCCCGCGCCTATCTGGCGGTGCTCGGTGGCCTGCAATGCCCGGACTACCTCGGCTCCAAATCCACCTTCACCCTCGGCCAGTTCGGTGGCCACAACGGCCGCGCGCTGCGCACCGGTGACGTGCTGCACCTGAGCGCAGGTGTCAGCGCGGTTGCTCCTGCTGAAGTACCTAGCGAGCTGCGCCCGACCATCAGCAACCAGTGGGAGCTGCGGGTGATCTACGGCCCGCATGGCGCGCCGGACTTCTTTACCGGCAAGGACATCGATAGCTTCTTCGCCACCGACTGGGAAATCCACTACAACTCCAGCCGCACCGGGGTCCGTCTCATCGGCCCGAAACCGGAGTGGGCGCGCAAGGACGGCGGCGAAGCCGGCCTGCACCCGTCCAACATTCACGATAACGCCTACGCCTTCGGCACCGTTGATTTTACCGGCGACATGCCGGTGATCCTCGGCCCGGACGGCCCGTCACTGGGTGGCTTCGTCTGCCCCGCGACCGTGATTACCGCCGACCTGTGGAAGCTCGGCCAGCTGCGCGCTGGCGACAAGGTCCGCTTCGTGCCGGTCAGCATCGAACGGGCGGTCGCACTGGAAGCGGCGCAGATCAGCGAGATCGACGCACTCGCCGCCAAGCCGGTTGACTGGCAACCGGTGGCGGTAGACACACCGATACTCAAGCGCCTGCCCGCCGAGCAGTTCGGCGACGAGATCGTCTACCGCGCCGCCGGCGACCACTTCCTGCTGGTCGAGTACGGCGAGCAGATGCTGGATATCCGCCTGCGTTTCCGCGCCCACGCACTGATGCAGTGGCTGCAGCAGAACCCGGTGACGGGGCTGCGTGAACTGACCCCGGGCATCCGCTCGCTGCAGGTGCATTTCGACAGCCAGCAATTGAGCCATGACGCCCTACTGGATCACCTGCTCAAGGCCGAGCAGGCACTGTCGGAACGCCTCAACGAGCTGGTGGTGCCCTCGCGCATCGTGCATATCCCGCTGTCGTGGGATGACGAGGCCTGCCAGCTGGCGATCGAGAAATACACCCAGTCGGTGCGCAAGAACGCGCCCTGGTGCCCGAGCAACCTGGAGTTCATCCGCCGCATCAACGGGCTGGACAGCATCGACGACGTCAAGAAGGTGCTGTTCGAGGCGTCCTACCTGGTTATGGGCCTGGGCGATGTTTACCTCGGCGCGCCGGTAGCCACGCCGACCGATCCGCGCCACCGTCTGGTGACCACCAAGTACAACCCGGCGCGCACCTGGACCGCCGAGAACTCGGTCGGCATCGGCGGCTCCTACCTCTGCGTCTACGGTATGGAAGGCCCCGGCGGTTATCAGTTCGTCGGTCGTACCCTGCAGATGTGGAACCGCTACCGCCAGACCCGCGAGTTCAGCAAGCCCTGGCTGCTGCGCTTCTTTGACCAGATCCGCTTTTATGAAGTCAGCCACGAGGAGCTGCAGCAGATTCGCCGCGACTTCCCGCAGGGCCGCTATCCGCTGCGCATCGAGGAAAGCCAGTTCAGCCTGGCCGAACACGAAGCCTTTATTGCCGACAACGCCGATGACATCGACGCCTTCAAGCAGCAGCGCAACGCCGCGTTCGCCGAAGAACTGCGCCAGTGGCACGCCAACGGCCAGTTCAACTTCGAGAGCGAAGAGCTGGAAAGCAGCGACGAGGATGTCAGCTGGCCGGAAGACAGCGTCGGCGTCGACAGCCCGGTGTCCGGCAGTCTGTGGCAGGCCGAGGTCAAGGTCGGTGATACCGTCAAGGCCGGGCAAACCCTGCTGATTCTGGAATCAATGAAGATGGAGATCCCGCTGCAGGCGCCGTGCGATGGCGTGGTAACCCACGTGCTGCAGCAGCCCGGTGGGCGGGTACAGGCCGGTCAGCCGCTAGTGGTGCTGCGCGACGAGGCATTGGAACAGATCGCCTGACACAGTAAAAAAACAGACGCTATCTGATGCTTTATGAGCATCAGATAGCGTCTTTTCGTATCAGCTTACAAACTCCCCAAGCGCGTACTCGCGCGTTTCAATGAGCCTCCCCAACCGACAATAAAATTCGGCTCACCGAAAGGAGTAGATCATGCTATCCGCCCTCAGCGACCTGCTGTGGAGCAAGATTCTGATTGCCATGCTGGTCGGCATCGGAGTCTGGTTCACCATCGCCACCCGCTTCGTTCAGTTTCGTTACTTCGGCAAGATGTTCGGCATCCTCACGGCTAAGCACCACGAGGCGGATGGACGCCACCTCAGTTCCTTTCAAGCGCTGATCCTGTCGGTTGCCGGCCGGGTTGGCGGCGGCAATATCGCCGGCGTAGCGGTGGCCATCACCCTCGGCGGCCCCGGCGCGATCTTCTGGATGTGGGTTGTCGGCCTGATGGGCATGGCGACCAGCTTTATCGAATGTACCCTCGCCCAGCTGTACAAAACCGCCGAGCCGGACGGCGCCTACCGTGGCGGCCCGGCCCACTACATCGAACGCGGCCTGGGTCACAACTGGAAGTGGCTGGCGGTGGTGTACTCGGTGCTGCTGCTGGTGACCTTCGGTATCGGCTTTATCGCCCTGCAATCCTACGCGGTCGCCACCTCGCTGCAGGATGCCTTCAGCATTCCGCTGTACTACAGCGGCATCGGTCTGGCGCTGGTGGTCGGCCTGATCATCTTCGGCGGCGTTAAACGTATCGCCCAGGTCGCGGAAGTGCTGGTGCCGATCATGGCTGGCGGCTACCTGCTGATCGCCGTGGTGGTACTCGGTCTGAACTTCAGCGAGATTCCCGCGACCCTCAAGCTGATCGTGGAAAGCGCCTTCGGCATTGGCCCGGTGGTTGGCGGCGGCATCGGCGCGGCGATCCTGATGGGCGTCAAGCGCGGCCTGTTCTCCAACGAAGCGGGCCTCGGCAGCGCGCCCAACGTGGCGGCGGTAGCCTTCGTCCCGCACCCGGCCAATCAGGGCGTGGTGCAGTCGTTCTCGGTGTTCATCGACACCATCGTGCTGTGCACCTGCACCGCACTGATCATTCTGATGGGCACCGCGTATGACCCGGCGCTGGCCGACGCCAGTCAGGGCGTGGCCTTGACCCAGGCCTCGCTGGCAACCCATATCGGCGAATGGGGCCGCGTGTTCGTCAGTATCGCCATGCTGCTGTTCGGCTTCAGCACCGTGCTCTACAACTACTATCTGGGCGAGAACAGCGTCAGCTACCTGACCTCCGGCCGCAGCAACGAGTTCGTCATGAACGGCTTCCGGGTAGTAGTGATCTGCCTGTGCTGTCTGGGCGCGATCATGGATCTGGGCACCGTATTCGGCTTCGCCGACCTGACCATGGGCCTGCTGGCACTGGTCAACCTGATTGCCCTGACCCTGCTGTTCAAGACCGGCAAACGCGTGCTCGCGGACTACGACCGCCAGCTCAAGAGCGGCAACAAGACGCCTACCTTCCACGCAGAAGAGTACGCCGACCTGGATCTGGACCACGAGTCCTGGCCGGCCAGCCAGCGCAAAGACAACCACTGACCCCTGCCCCGAGCGCCGGGCCCCCGGCGCTCCGTTTCCTCTGGAAGCACATCCATGAATACCCGTTCAGAACACGATCTACTTGGTGATCTCGATGTACCCGAAGATGCCTGGTACGGCATCCAGACCCTGCGTGCGGCAACCAACTTTGCCATCACCGGGGTGCCGATTTCCCACTTCCCGGAGCTGATCCAGGCCCTGGCGCAGGTGAAACAGGCCTCGGCGCTGACCAACCGCGACTTCGGCCTGCTCAGTCAGGAGAAGACCGACGCCATCGTCTCCGCCTGCGAAGACATCGCCAGCGGTCTGTATCACGATCAGTTTATCGTCGACGTCATACAGGGCGGTGCCGGCACCTCGACCAACATGAACGCCAACGAGGTGATCGCCAACGTCGCGCTGGCCAAGCTGGGGCACGGTCGTGGCGAGTACCGCTACCTGCACCCGAACGACGACGTCAACCGCTCGCAATCGACCAACGACGCCTACCCGACCGCGGCCTGCCTCGGCATCCAGTTTGCCGCCGACAACTTTGTGCCCGCGCTGGCCTCGCTGAAGGCTGCACTGGAAGACAAGGGCCGCGAGTTCGCGCACATCCTGAAAATGGGGCGCACCCAGCTGCAGGACGCCGTTCCGATGACGCTGGGGCAGGAGTTCGACGCCTTTGCCGTCAACCTCGGTGAAGACATCGACCGCATCCGCGAAGCCTGCGCGCTGCTGTGTGAGGTCAACCTCGGCGGCACCGCCATTGGCACCGGCATCAACACCCCGGACGGCTACTCGGCCAAAGTGGTCGCACGGCTGGCCGAGGTGTCGGGCAAGCCGCTGGTCCCGGCCTGCAACCTGGTCGAAGCGACCTCCGACATGGGCGCCTTCGTTTTCTTCTCTGGCATCCTCAAGCGTCTGGCGATCAAGCTGAGCAAGATGAGCAACGACCTACGCCTGCTCTCCAGCGGCCCGCGTACCGGCCTGGGCGAGATTCAGCTGCCACCGATGCAGCCGGGCTCCTCGATCATGCCGGGCAAGGTCAACCCGGTAATTCCCGAGGCGATGAACCAGACCGCGTATCAGGTCATCGCCGCCGATCTGGCGGTGACACTGGCCGCCGAGGCTGGTCAGCTGCAGCTCAACGCGATGGAACCGATGATCATCTACAACCTGCTCAACTCGTTGAAGATGCTCAAGGAAGCCTGCCAGATGCTCGAACATCGCTGCATTCGTGGCATTATCGCCAACGAGCAGGCCTGCGCCGCCCACGTCGAAAACAGCATCGGTATCATCACCGCGCTGGTACCGCACATCGGCTACAGCAACGCCTCGCGCATCGCCCACACCGCGCTGATGACCGGCAGCACGGTCAAGGCCCTGATCATTGACGAGAACCTGATGAGCGAATCGGAACTCAATTTTCTACTGAGCCCGCAGTCGATGCTGGCCCCGCAAAAGGCGGTCTCATGACCAGCGAGGTGCTGATCCTGCACACCGGCGGTACTATCGGCATGGTGCCCGGCCCACACGGGCTGGCACCGGCCCCCGGTTTGCGCCAGCGGATCGAACAGCAACTGGGCAGCAGCCTGCAACAGCTGCCCGCCTTTGACCTGCTGGAAATTGACCCGCTGATCGACAGCGCCGACCTCACGCCCGGTCACTGGCAACAACTGGCCGGTCTGCTGGCCGAGCATTGGGATCGTTACCGCGGCTTCATCATTCTGCACGGCACAGACACCATGGCCTATAGCGCCGCGGCGCTGTCGTTCATGCTCGGCGCCAGCGAACGCAACGTGCTGTTTACCGGCTCCCAAGTGCCGCTTGGCCTGCCGCGTAGCGACGCGGTGGCCCACCTCCAAGCGGCGCTGCAACTGGCGGCAGGGCCACGGCTGCGCAATGTCGGCCTGGTGTTCAACAACCGACTGCTCAACGGCAGCCGCCTGCGCAAGGTCAGCAGCCAGCAGTTTCAGGCCTTCGACACCCCCAATGCGGCGCCGCTGGCCGAACTCAATATCCGCCCGCAGCTCCATGCCGAGCGACTGCTTGGCGAAGAGATCGCCAGCCGTCATCCGCGCGAAGCCGCCGCCCTCGACTTCCAGCCGGGCGCAGTTGCCATGCTCTGCCTGCATCCCTCGATGCCGGCAGTCCTGTACGACGCGATTCTGGCCGACAACGCCTGCAAAGCGGTGGTGCTGCAGAGCTTTGGTGCCGGCAACGTACCCAGTCGCGATCCGGCGTTCGCCGCCTTCATCAAACGCGCCAGCGCCCGCAACAAGGTGGTGGTCAACGTGACGCAATGCCTGCAGGGCGGCATCAGCCCCGGCGCCTATGCCGCGAGCGCAGGTCTGGTGGATCAGGGTGTGCTGAGTGGCGGTGACATGACGCCGGAAGCGGCGTTCTGCAAACTGCACTGGCTGCTCGCGGGTGGCCGCGACGCGGCAGCCGTGATCCGCGACTGGTCACTCAACCTGAGCGACGAACGGTCGATCTAAAACCGCGCCCGGAAGTGCCACTCTCCCGGGCCGATGTCATTGCGGATCGCCGCCCGGATATCTGCATCCAGCGCCGGGTCATCACAGGCGTACAGCCCGCACAGCGCCAGTACCCGCTGGCGATCCACCTCCCGGCCGAGATACTCGTACAGCACCCGAGTACAGCACGGCACCCGCTCGCCGCTACCGGACACACCGATACGCAGGCCCGTCAGCCGATCCACCCGGTTGCGGAACGAAGGATAGAGCACGGTCTGGGTCATCTCGAAGTTGGTGAGGGTTTCATAGTCGGCGAGAAAGATACGGTCCGACAGAAACTGCACCATGCCGCGATACACGCCATGAAACGGCTTGCTGCCCGGCCGCTCGCGAATGCGCTCGGTGCGCTGGTAATAGGTCTTGCCGTCGTGCTCTTCCAGACACACCAGCGTGCGCAGGATGCTGCCGGGATAGGCCATCGACAGGTAGTACTCGAAGTAGTAGCCCAGATACTTGTCTAACCCGCTTTGGCCGACACTATTCAGCCGCTGCAGGTACTGCTGCTCCAGCGAGTCGGGCGGTAACGGCACCAACGCCGCTCGCTCGCCCTGCTGCGGACGGACCTGGATCAACCGCTGAAACTGCCCGTGCGGCAGCAAAATCTCGTGTACTTCAACGCCGAAAAAGTCGCACAGCCGCCGCATGGTGCTGTCGGACGGTCGATTGATGCCGTTCAAATAGCGATTGAACTGAGGGCGGTTGATACCCAGCCGTCGACACACCTCGGCGGTGGACTTGTAGTAGCTGCACAGCAGCCGCAGGTTGTCGCCAAAATCGTCGTGCATGGTCGCCCTCACTCGTGACCGCAATGGTAGTTCAAACTGCTGGCGGGCGACACCGGGCGCTGTACACGTTTTAGCCTTTGTCATCCCCCGCCCGATCAGCGACAATACGCAGCTATTTTTCAAGCCTCGTCCGGACCCGGGCTGCACAGCGCAGCGACCGCGTCCCGCCACTACTCAGTAGCCGACATGTCCAACGCCATCGAAAAAGAAGTCGCCAAACGGCGCACCTTCGCCATCATCTCCCACCCGGATGCGGGTAAGACCACCATCACCGAACGTCTGTTGCTAATGGGCCAGGCGATCAGCGTGGCCGGAACGGTCAAGTCGCGTAAATCCGACCGCCATGCCACCTCCGACTGGATGGCAATGGAAAAGGAGCGGGGCATTTCGGTGACCACCTCGGTGATGCAGTTCCCCTATCGCGACGCGATGGTCAACTTGCTCGACACCCCCGGCCACGAAGACTTCTCGGAAGACACCTACCGTACCCTGACCGCGGTCGACTCAGCGCTGATGGTGCTCGACGGCGGTAAGGGTGTAGAGCCACGTACCATCGCGCTGATGGACGTCTGCCGCCTGCGCGACACGCCCATCGTCAGCTTCGTCAACAAACTCGACCGCGACATCCGCGACCCGATCGAACTGCTCGACGAGATCGAGGCGGTATTGAACATCAAGGCCGCACCGATCACCTGGCCGATTGGCTGCTACCGCGACTTCAAGGGCGTCTACCACCTGGCCGAAGACAAGATCATCGTCTACGTCCCGGGCCACGGCCACGAGCGCACCGAGCAGCAAGTGATCGATGGCCTGGACTCGGACGAAGCTCGTGCCCATCTGGGCGATCTGTACGACAACTTTGTTGAAGAGCTGGAGCTGGTTCAGGGTGCCTGCCACGAGTTCGATCAGGACGCCTTTATCAAGGGCGAACTGACCCCGGTCTTCTTCGGTACCGCCCTGGGCAACTTCGGTGTGGATCAGGTGCTGGACGCCATTGTTGACTGGGCGCCGCGGCCACAGCCGCGTGCCAGCCACGAGCGCGAAGTACAGCCGACCGAAGCGCCGTTCACCGGTTTCGTGTTCAAGATTCAGGCGAACATGGATCCCAAGCACCGCGACCGCATCGCCTTCGTCCGTATCTGCTCCGGCCGCTACGAAAAGGGCATGAAGCTGCACCACGTGCGCACCGGCAAGGAAGTACGCATCGCCGACGCGCTGACCTTCTTCGCTGCCGAGCGTGAGCATCTGGAAGAAGCCTGGGCTGGCGATATCATCGGTCTGCACAACCACGGCACCATCCAGATCGGCGACACCTTCACCGAAGGCGAGAAGATCGGTTTTACCGGCATTCCGCACTTCGCCCCGGAACTGTTCCGCCGCGTGCGCCTGAAAGACCCGCTGAAATCCAAGCAACTGCGTCAAGGTCTGCAGGAGCTGGCCGAGGAAGGGGCCACCCAGGTGTTCTTCCCCGAGCGCAACAACGACATCATCCTCGGCGCGGTGGGTGTGCTGCAGTTCGACGTCGTAGCCGAGCGCCTGAAGCAGGAGTACAAGGTCGAGTGCATGTACGAGCCGGTCAACGTCTGGTCCGCCCGCTGGGTCGAGTCTAGCGATAGCAAGAAGCTCGACGAGTTCAGCAAGAAGGCGACCGAGAACCTCGCGGTCGATGGCGGCGGTCACCTGACCTACCTGGCGCCGACCCGCGTCAACCTCAGCCTGACCGAAGAGCGCTGGCCGGAAATCAACTTCCGCGCTACGCGAGAGCATCACTGAGCCGCTACGCGGCTCAGCTGCAAGCTACAAGCCTCAAGCTGCAAGTAACACCCGTGCGGTCACCAGCTGCCCGGGTGGTTTGAGGGCACTGCAACTGCAAACTACCGCGATAACCCCCACCGCAATCCCACAGGGCCCACAGCCTATCCTCGCTTTTCGCTTGTAGCTTGTAGCTTGCAGCTGCGCCGCAAAGCGGCTTGCAGCTCGCTACGCGTGAGCGTAGCGTTCCCCCATGCGCTACATCGACACCCACACCCATCTCGACTTCGCTGCCTTCGACTCCGATCGCGATCAGGTGCTGAACGACTGCGCGCGTCTTGGCGTCGAGCGGTTGGTGGTGCTGGGCGTCACCCGTGCCAACTGGGACGGGGTCTGGCAACTCTGTCGGCAGCACGACAACCTGTTCGCCGCCTTTGGCTTGCACCCGATGTTTATGAGCGAGCACCGTGCCGAGCACATCACAGCACTGCAGCAGGCTCTGGCCGACCGCCTGGACGATCCGCGCTGCTGCGCCGTTGGCGAATACGGGCTGGATTACTGGGACAAGGATGCAGACCGTACCGCCCAAAAGCACCTGTTCGAGGCCCAGTTGCAACTGGCGGTCGACTGCCGTCTGCCCAGCCTGCTGCATGTGCGCCGCGCCCACGCCGATGTGATCGCCATACTCAAGCGCTACCGTCCCGTGCGCGGCGGCATCATCCATGCTTTCAGCGGCAGCCCGGAGGAGGCCCGCGAGTACCACAAGCTGGGCTTCAAAGTCGGCCTTGGAGGCGCTGCCACCTGGCCGCAGGCAACCCGGCTGCGCCAGACCATTGCACAGCTGCCGGCCGATCAACTGGTGCTGGAAACCGACTCGCCCGACATGGCTCCCGCTTTCCAGGCCCAGCAACGCAACAGCCCCGCCCTGCTCCCACAGATCGCCGCCGAACTGGCGACGCTACGCGCTGAACCGCTTGAACAATTCAGCGTGCGCTGCTGGCAGAACAGTTGCGAGCTGTTTCAGTGGTCGCCGCCGCCCCCTGCAGCTTGCTAGAGTTGTAGCTTGCTCCAAGGAGGACCGAATCATGCCTTATGGCATAGCCCTGTTTCTGATCTGGCTGGTACTGCTGCTGCGTTTTCCGCGGGTCATGCTGCCGGTAAGTGCGGTAGTCGCCGGCCTCGGCCTGTTGCTCGGTGCAATCATGGGTGTGCTGCAGTGGCAGCAAAGCCAGCGCATCGACCATCTCGCCTTCGATCTGAGCTACCAGCCCGCTGACTGTCCGTTCGGTCAGCCATTGGCCGTCCGCATCCACAACGGCGGTGAACTGACCGCGCGCAATATAAGCTGGCAGCTATGGGTCAACCAGCCCGGTTACAACTCCAATCTGGTCGACGTTGCCAGCAGCGATCAGCGCTTCACCCTGGGCCCCGATCTGCTGCCTGGTGCCGACACCCTGGTCTGTTACAGTCTTCCGCGGCTCCGTCGCGGATATCGTGAATCAGAGCTGCAGTACCGCGCCGACGCGGTGCGTGCCGACTTTATCGAAGAACAATAAGGAGCCCTACCCATGACCCAACCCGTCGCCCTGATCACCGGCTGTTCGTCCGGCATTGGCCAGGCTCTCGCTTTGGCCTGCCTGGACGCGGGCTATCAGGTGTTTGCCGCCGCGCGACGCATCGACACCCTGACCCCGCTCACCGACAAGGGCGCCATCGCCATCGAACTCGATGTGAATGACGCAGCTCAGCGTCAGCAGTGTGTCGAGCAGATTCGCGAGCAGGCCGGGCGTCTGAACCTGCTGGTCAACAATGCCGGGTACGGTGCCATGGGCCCGATCATGGATGCTGATCGCGACACCCTGCTGCGCCAGTTCGACACCAACGTCTTTGCCCCGCTGCAGCTGGTGCGCGACAGCGCCGAGCTACTGCGCGCCGCCAAGGGTCTGATCGTCAATATCGGCAGTGTTTCCGGCGTTACCACCACGCCGTTCTCCGGGGTCTACTGCGCGTCCAAAGCAGCGCTGCATGCGATTTCCGATGCACTGCGCATGGAATTGCACCCATTCGGCATTCAGGTCATGACAGTCATGCCCGGCGCCATCGCCTCGGACTTCGGCAACAACGCCACCGCGGCGATTACCATGGCCGACAGTTCCTGGTTCAAACCTTGGGAAAAGGCCGTACAGGCACGTGCCAAAGCCTCGCAGAACGCCCGTTCGACCAGTGCGAAGGACTTTGCCCGCGAGCTGCTCGGCTACATCCGTAACCCGGTGCGTCCTGAGAACGTACTAATCGGCTCCGGCGCACGCAGCATGGTGCGCCTCAAGCGCTGGCTGCCCACCTCGATCCTCGACAAGCGGATGCGTCAGCGCTTCAAGCTGGAGTGATCAGAACCTACCCTCGCTGTAAAGCAGCTGCTCCGCCTGCCGGTCAGCCACCACGGCAGGTGACTGACCGTCGGCACGGCTCTGCTCAAAGATCGAGTCAAGCCGACTGCCGATGTTTTTGACCCGGCCCGCGATTTCACCGGCACCAACACCCTGGTGCGTCAGCGCTACATGCAGCAGGCCGCCAGCATTGATCACGTAGTCCGGCGCATAAAGAATGTCACGCATCATCAGTTGGTCCGCCATCTCGGCATCAACCAGTTGATTGTTCGCCGCGCCTGCGACCACGGCACAACGCAGCTGAGCAACACTGCGCTGATTGATTGAGCCACCCAAACCACAAGGGGCGAACACGTCACAGGGCGCCTCAAAAACCGCGTCCAGGGCCAACGGTTGGGCACCCAGCTCCTCTTCTGCCAGCCGTACCTTGCCCTGATCCAGATCAGCCACCAGCAGTTCAGCCCCCTCGGCCTGCAGCAGTTGCGCCAGCGCATACCCCACATTACCGAGTCCCTGCAGGGTAACCCGCACTCCGCTCAGCGAATCCTGCCCAAGCCGGGCCCGCACCGCCGAGCGAATACCCGCTAGCACACCCAGCGCGGTATGCGGTGAGGGGTCACCAGCATGGGACGTACTGGTCACGTGGGCAGTGTGCTGGGCAATGCAGTCCATGTCGGCGCTGCTGGTACCGCTGTCCATCGCGGTGATATAGCCACCGCGCAACGACTCGATACAGCGACCAAAGGCCTCGAACAGTGCCGCTCGATTGGCCACGTGGGGCTGCCGCAGAATCACCGCTTTGCCCCCACCCTGCGCCAGTCCAGCCAGAGCGGCCTTGTAACTCATGCCACGGGCCAGCCGCATGGCGTCGGCAATGGCATCCTCGACGCTGTTGTACGCCAGGTAACGGCAGCCACCGAGCGCCGGACCAAGCTGGGTGTTATGGATCGCAACAATGGCTTCCAGCCCGGTCGTCTCGTCGGAAAAGAAGTGCAAGCCCTCCATTCGCTCGGCACGCATCGCTGTAAACATGGTCACTCTCCCGCTTATTTCGGTTGTCTGAAACAACCATACACACTAAAGCCATTCCTTGCCTGCGCCTCTTTGGCAAACTTGGCGTCCCCTGTATTCGGAGGTTTTACATGCGCTGGTTGCTCCCCTTTTTCACTGTGATGCTGATGGTTGTCGTCAGCACACCTGATGCCGAAGCCCGTCGTCTGGGTGGTGGCAAGAGCTTCGGCAGCTCGCCAACCCATCAGAGTCAACCGGCGCAACGCCAGGCCACTCCACGCGATCAGCAGGCCGCGCCCGGCCGCCAGCAACAGACTGCTGGCGCCGCCACTTCCGGTGCCAGCCGCTGGCTTGGCCCCTTGGCCGGTATCGCTGCGGGCGGTCTGCTCGCGTCCATGCTGTTCGGTGATGGCTTCGAGGGCCTGCAGCTGTTCGACATCCTGCTGTTCGGCCTGATCGCCTTTGTCCTGTTCAAGCTGTTCAGCCGTCGCCCGCAGGCTGCCCAGCAGCGCCAACCGCAATGGCAACCGGCCGGTGGTGCCGCCATGCCACGCGAGCCGGTACAGAACTGGGAACCCGCACATGTCGCGCAACCTGCCGCGCCAGCACCTGCGACGATTGACGCACCATCCTGGTTCGACGCCGAGGTATTCCTGCGCGGGGCCAAAGAGCACTTCTACACCCTGCAACGTCACTGGCGTGACGGTGACAGCGCCGGCATGGCGGAATACCTGAGCCCCGAGCTGTTGCAACAGCTGCTGGCCGCCCGCGAAGAGCAGCCACCGACTGCCAACGGCTTCGTGGACGAACTGACCGCCCGTCTGGACGGTGTCAGCCAGAGCAACGGACGCACCCTGGTGACCGTCAGCTTCAACGGTCTGGATCGTGATAGCGCCGACGACGCCGGCCAATGGTTTGATGAGAGCTGGGCGCTGGAGCGCGCCGATGGCGACAATCAACCGTGGATTATCACGGGTATTCGGCAGAACGGCTGAGCGCGCCCCTGGCGCGCGCTTAGCCGCAAGCTACAAGCTACAAGAAAAAACCGCGCTGATGCTAATCGCGCGGTTTTTCTTGAGGCGGGTAATGGCGTCAAAGTCTTTTAGGAAACATTTGACGGCCTAGCAGGCGAACACATTATGAGCGGCTTGCAGCTGGCGCGACGCGCTAGCGTCGCACCGGCCGCTTCTGCAGTTTGCGCTGCAGGGTACGACGGTGCATACCTAGCGCCCGGGCGGTCGCGGAGATATTGCCGTCATGCTCGGCCAGTACGCGCTGGATATGTTCCCACTGCAACCGGTCAACCGACATCGGGTGTTCGGGCACCAGAGACTCGGGATCGGCCTGCTCCGACAACAGCGCGGTCAGCACGTCGTCGGCGTCAGCCGGCTTGCACAGGTAGTTGCAGGCACCGCGCTTGATCGCTTCCACAGCGGTGGCAATGCTTGAGTAGCCAGTCAGGATCACGATACGCAGATCCGGATACAGCTCCAGCAGTTTCGGCATCAACACCAGACCAGAGTCACCTTCCATCTTCAGGTCCAGCACCGCGTAATCGGGGCGGCGCTCACGGGCAATGCGCATGGCTTCCTCAGCCCCACCTGCGGTTTCAACCTGCAGACCACGGCGGCTCAACGCCCGCGCCATTACTCGGGTGAAGGTCGGGTCGTCATCAACCATCAACAACAACGGCAGGTCTTCCTGGTTCATTTCTTCAGTCATCAAAGCTCTCCTGTCACCACCGGCAACCGTACTTCGGTCAGGGTACCACCGCCATCCTGATTAAACAGCTTTACACTCCCGCCCAGCCGCGACACCGCCGCCTGGCTGAGGAACAAACCCAGCCCGAAACCCTTCTTGCCCTTGGTGGTAACAAAAGCGGTGCCCAGCTGTTCAGCGATGTGCAAAGGCACACCCGGGCCATGATCACGGATACGCAGGGTCAACTGACTACTGTCCCAGTGCAGACTGATCTGAATATTGTCCGGGCAGGCATCGGCGGCATTGTTGAGCAAATTCAGAATGCCCTGTCCCAGCTCGGGCGTCGCGCGCAGCAGCGGCGCCTCACCCTCAGGCAGTGGTTGCAACTGCCACGAGGCCTCCGGCCGCATCAGTTGCCAACGCGCCAGGAGCGCCCGCAGCCAGTCATCGCCGGGCTGCATTTTCTCCGGCTGACGGCGGCTGTCCTCGGCGCTGCGCACCATGTGTTGCAGGCTCTCCTTACATAGTTTGACCTGCTCCTGCAGCACCGCGAGATCTTCCTGCAGCAGCGGATCTGAATAGTCCTTACTGATCTCCTTGAGCAACACACTCATGGTCGACAGCGGGGTCGACAACTCATGGGCAGCGCCCGCCGCCACGCTGGCAATCCCCAGCAACTGGGCATCACGCACGCTCTGCTCACGGCGCTCGGCCAGCCGGTCTGCGTGCAGCCGCAAGGCATCGGCCATACGCACGACGAACAGACTGATCAGCCCGGCACTCATGGCAAAGTTGAGCCACATGCCAATCACGTGCAAATTCACCAAGCCCCCACCTGCGGGTATTTCAAACGCATTCAGCGGCATATACCAGATCAGCAATGCGCTGTAGGCGGTGACGGCAACAATCGCCAGCACCGCAGTAAAAAACCAGGGCAAGGTGGCCGCAGCGATGGTCAGCGGCACCAGATAGTAGGACACGAAGGGGTTGGTCGGGCCGCCCGAGTAATACAGCAGTACGCTGTGAACAGCCATGTCGAACAGCAGCTGCAGCGCATATTCGATACTGGTTACCGGCCAATTGCTGCGCAATCGCAGCAACGTGAGGATACTCACCCCTGCCGACACACTCAGCGTAATCAGCAGTGGCGTCCAGGGCAGCGGGAACCAGCCGCTCAGGTAGGCCGCCATCACCGAAACACTTTGGGCCAGCAGTACCAGCAGGCGGATCAGAACCAGACGCCAGAGGTTCTGACTGGAGGGGGATAGGGCCAGAGTATTGGGGCTCATGAGGGATCGGTGCGGCACGCAAAAACTCCAGTATAGACAGCCCGCCCAGCGGGACCGAGGTGACACAGGGTCGCACAAACCCGTGCGCGGGAGAATCGGGAACCTGCCGCGGTTATTCAGGTCTGAACGTGCGATGACCAAGGAGAACATCATGCGTAAACTGTTTCTGCCAATGACAGGCCTTTTGCTAGCCGGTTCGCTGCTCGCCAGCGCAGCCCAGGCTGATGACATCCGCTACAACCAGATCTCGTTGCGTGCGCAGGTCGAGCAGGCGGTTAACCACGACACCATGCAGGTCACCTTCTTTACCGAAGCCCAGGACCGCGACCCGGCCAAACTGGCCGAAACCGTCACCCGCCGCCTTAACGCTGGCCTGGAGACCGCCCGCAAGGCCAGCGGTATCCGCGTCAGCAGTGGCAATCGCAGCAGCCACCCGGTCTACGACGAGAAAGGTGAAAACATCGTTGCCTGGCGTGAACGCGGCGAAATCAGCATCGAAGGTAGCGACTTTGCCGCCATCTCAGCGCTGACCGGCGAGATGCTCGGAGAGCTCAGCCTCAGCGGCATGCAGTTCAGCCTGTCCGCCGACAGCCGCCGCCAGACCGAAGACCAACTGATCGCCAAGGCAATCGAAGCGTTCAAGTCCCGTGCCGATATCGCGACTCGCAGCCTAGGCGGCAGCGACTACAAGATCGTCAACCTCAACCTCAACACCCAGTACATGCAGCCAATGCGCTACCGCGCCGAAAAGGTCATGATGGCCGCCGACATGGCCGGTGGAGCCCCGCAGGTCGAGGGTGGTCAGTCCGATGTTACGGTCAGTGCGGACGGCGTCATTGAGGTCCGCGACTAGCAGTCGAAGGGAAAGCGAACCGCATACCGCACCCCGCCTTCCACTGTCTGCCCGCACGCATTCGTGCGCTCCGCTCAGGGGCGCATGAAGGCGTATTCCTCATCGTCATCCAGGTTGTTGGCGAGGAAGTTAAGCTCACTGGCAATATCCTGCTGGGTGCGCCCCTTCTTGTAGACAGCAATTACTTCACTCATCAGCGCCCGTGCCAGCGCCTGCTCGTCATAACCCGCGGCAGCAGCCTTCTCGATGGCTTCAGCCATCACCTGTTGTGCAATCTTGTAAGCAGACATGTGATCTCTCCTCTATGGACGTTCATTTGAACACCGGGAGCGCCACACGACATTGATCTGTCTCAGGATTTATCGTCGTCCAGTGGCGCTTGCAGGTAGCGATCTGTATTGAACGTCTCAACCCAGTCCGGGTGAAAGACAATTAGCGCGGCGATTGCCGTACCATTTACAAACCCTTCGGGAAACATGACCAGCAACAGATAGCCCAACAGCTCCACCAGACTATCCGGTGGCTGCAACTGACCTGACCAGTGCAGCAAGCCCATCCCCGTCAGCACAGTGCCAACAGCGCTGAACCCGGCAGCAAAAAAGCCGCTAATAAAGATATAGAGGAACAGGTTACGCGGCTGACGCGCCTCCAGCGCGCGCGACATACCAATGGTGATCAGCACCGGCACCAGCAATCGCAGAATGCCGTTAGCGCCAAGCGCAGCTGCGTCATCCTGCCCCAGCACCACCAGCGCAAGCTGGGCCAACGCACCGGCAGCCAGCGCCAGTGGCCAATCGAGAATCAGCGTAACTGCGGTGACACCAATGAAGTGGATGGTCAGCCCACTGTCGAACTCCCGCCGCACCAGCCAGAGCACACCCAGGGCAAAGGCGCTGCCGTAGAACAGGTGCTGGCGACGACTATCGGCAACCAGCTCAACCCAGCTGACCCGGGTCAGCGCCCAAAACGTGGCGGCACCATAAACCAGCAGGCAAAGCAACGACTGCAGTGGTGTCAGTAGTGTGGCGGACAACATGGCGACCTCCTGATCCGATGGCAGCGATGATAGCAGGCAGACCCAAAGGAGTAATGCAATCGGCTGGGCAAGGGTCTAGAATGACCGCAAAGTCAGTCAAGCCTGCCCGCAGCAACGTACTGCACCGACCACAAGAAGGCCGCCCAGATGCCCAGTCGACTGTATCCCGAAGACCAGAAACGCGTTGAAGAGTATCTGTCCTCCCCGGTTCACCGGGTCGAGCGACGACCGTTTCGCGTCTGGATCCTGATCGCCATCGTCGTCGGGTCGGTTGTCGGTCTGGGCCTGCTGTCACGCCTGCTGGCCCAGTTCGCGGTTGCCTGATCACCCGGCAACCGATCACTGCCTGCCACTCCAGCCCTGACACCCGTCGTGCCTGAACCAGGCCGTTGACTGACGCCCGTTTCCATTATCCGTGAGAAACCAAGATGTCAGACTCCAACACGTCTTCTGCAACACCTCCCCGCATCGTCGTTGTCGGCGGTGGCGCTGGCGGCCTTGAGCTCGCCACCCGTCTGGGCCGCAAGCTCGGCCGCAAGGGCAAGGCCAGGATCACCCTGGTCGATGCCAACATGACGCATATCTGGAAACCGCTGCTGCATGAAGTCGCCGCCGGCTCGCTCAACTCGACCGAAGATGAACTCAACTACGTTGCCCAGGGCAAGTGGAACCACTTCAGCTTTCAGCTGGGGGCCATGACCAGCCTGGATCGCGAGCGCAAGACTATCCAGCTGGCCTCCATCCACGACGAAAACGGTGACGAGCTGATCGCGCCGCGCGAGCTCGACTACGACTACCTGGTGATTGCGGTCGGCAGCACCACTAATGACTTCAACACCCCTGGCGCCGCTGAACATTGCCTGTTCCTCGATACCCGCGCACAGGCAGAGCGCTTCCATCGCCGGCTGCTGAATCAGTACATGAAGGCGCAAGCCGGCGAAGCCGGCGCGGCACGAGAGCCCATCAACGTGGCAATCATCGGTGCCGGCGCCACTGGCGTTGAACTATCGGCAGAGCTACACCACGCAGCCCAGATGCTGCGGGCCTATGGCTTCAACCGGATCAACCCGGAAGACCTCAACATCAACATCATCGAAGCCAGCCCGCGCCTGCTACCGGCACTGCCTGAACGCATTAGCGGCCCGGTGACCGAGATTCTCCGCGATCTTGGCGTCCACCTGCACACTGGCTCGCCGGTCAAGGAAGTCCAGGCCGACAGACTGATCTTGGGCAATGGTGAGGAGATTCCCGCAAGCCTCAAGGTCTGGGCCGCGGGCATCCGTGCACCGGCGTTCCTAGCGACGCTGGGCATGCCGACCAATCGCATCAATCAGTTGGAAGTGGATCGGACCCTGAAGGTCAACGGTGAGGAACGCATCTATGCCTTCGGCGACTGCGCCGCCTGCCCGACCGACGAGCCGGGCAAGTTTGTGCCACCTCGCGCGCAGGCCGCCCACCAGCAAGCCAGCCTGCTCGCGAAGAATCTGTGTCGCCTGCTGGATGGCAAGCCGCAAAGCGAATACACCTACCGCGACTACGGCTCGCTGATCTCGCTGTCGAGCTTCAGTGCGGTCGGCAACCTGATGGGCAACCTGACCGGCAACGTGATGCTGGAGGGGCGCCTGGCAAGGATGTTCTACGTATCGCTCTATCGCATGCATCAGATGGCGCTGTACGGCGTTCCACGCACGTTGATGCTGATGTTGAGCGACCAGTTCGGCCGACCGACCGAACCGCGCTTGAAGCTGCACTGAGCGCGTCTCAGGCCGCTAACAAACCCCGCCGCGTGCGGGGTTTTGTTTTGGTGCGTCGCGAACTATCGACTGGGTGGCGCGACAGGCAAGAGACCAAAGCCGTTAACCAAATAGCCGAATGATGGAGTCGGCACCGGGGTTCGTCCCGTTTACGCGGGTGAGTAGCGCAGGGCTGGCGGGAAAAAGAGTCGCAGCATGTTTGAGGGGCGCAGCCCCGAGTTCTGCGACTCCCCGTCGGCCCGAGCAACGCAGCGAACCCGAAGGGCCGCGCAGCCGGGTGCCCGGGGGGACTCAGGGAAGCGCAATGCAGGAACTAACCGCGCTACTTGTCTTTCCATGCTTAAACGGCGCGCTCGAGGTGGCTGCCGGGGCACACGCTTGTTAACAAACGAGGCTACAGACGCAGCCATGGCATATCCAGACACCGGCCACAAACGCAAAAAACCCGCACAAGGCAGGCCAGAAGAACTAATTCAGATAAATAAGGAAAGGTACTGCGAGGAAAGTTTTGAGTGGTGGGTCGTGTAGGATTCGAACCTACGACCAATTGGTTAAAAGCCAACTGCTCTACCAACTGAGCTAACGACCCATGCTCAAAAAAAACTGGTCGGGGTAGAGGGATTCGAACTCTCGACATCCTGCTCCCAAAGCAGGCGCGCTACCAGGCTGCGCTATACCCCGAACTTGCTTGAATTGGCTCCGCGACCAGGACTCGAACCTGGGACCCAATGATTAACAGTCATTTGCTCTACCAACTGAGCTATCGCGGAATCACGTTCAAACATCTCAACCTGGGCAGTGGTTGGTAACACATATCCCCTGCTGAGGCGCGCCATTTTACCGACCAGCGCTGGAGTGTCAACCCTTTTTATCTCTTTTATTTCAATGTTCTATCGAAAGCCGCAGCAATCGATCCCCCTTCCGTACGGTCAGCACCGGGAGGGGTGTACATCTGCCATGTTTTCGCGCCGCAAAGGTACCTGCCCGGACGCAGACGCGACACCAGCGAACCAGCATCGCACATCGCCAAACGTCAACCCTGGAAACACGAAACCCGCCATCAGGCGGGTTCCGTCAACGCGCAATGCCTGCGACTTAGCCCAGTTGCGGACCAGCTGCGACGATGGCGTCGGAGACGTCGAACTTGGTGAAGTTATCGACGAACAGCTTGGCCAAGTCCTGCGCCGCCTTGTCGTAATCCGCACCGCTCGCCCAGGTGTTGCGCGGGTTCAGCAGCTTGGTTTCAACGCCAGGAACGGCAACCGGGACGTCCAGATTGATAACCGGCAGATGCTCGGTCTCCACACCCACCAGCGCGCCAGACTGAATCGCAGCGATGATCGCGCGAGTGGTCGGGATGCTGAAACGGCTACCGGTACCGTAGGCACCACCGGTCCAGCCGGTGTTGACCAGATAGACCTTGCTGCCGAAGGCGTTGATGCGCTTGATCAGCAGCTCAGCGTACTCGCCAGCCGGACGCGGGAAGAACGGCGCGCCGAAGCAGGTGGAGAAAGTCGACTTGATGCCGCCACCCGACCCCATTTCGGTGGAACCGACCAGTGCGGTGTAGCCGGACAGGAAGTGATAGGCAGCCTGCTCGTTGTTCAGGATAGACACCGGCGGCAGTACACCAGTCAGGTCGCAGGTCAGGAAGATGATCGCATTCGGCTCACCGGCCAAATTGGCCTCAACGCGCTTCTCGACGTGCTCCAACGGGTAGGCGGCACGGGTGTTCTGGGTCAGGCTGACATCAGCGTAGTCGGCGTGGCGAGAGGTCGGATCGATGACCACGTTCTCGACGATGGAGCCGAACTTGATGGCATTCCAGATGACCGGCTCGTTCTTCTGCGACAGGTCGATGCACTTGGCGTAGCAACCACCTTCGATGTTGAACACCGAACCTTCTGCCCAGCCGTGCTCATCGTCACCGATCAGGTTACGAGACTCATCAGCAGACAGGGTGGTCTTGCCGGTACCGGACAGACCGAAGAACAGCGTGGTATCACCATTGTCGCCGACGTTGGCGGCACAGTGCATGGGCAGCACGTCCTTAGCCGGCAGCAGGAAGTTCTGCACGGAAAACATGGCTTTCTTCATTTCACCGGCGTAATGCATGCCTGCCAGCAGGACCTTGCGCTGGGCGAAGTTGATGATCACGCAGCCTTCGCTGTTGGTGCCATCACGCTCAGGCTCACAGACGAAGTACGGGGCGTTCATGATCTGCCAGGTATCACGCGAAGCCGGGTTGTAGACTTCGGGATTGATAAACAGGGTGCGACCGAACACGTTGTGCCATGCCGTCTCGGTTTCCATCACTACCGGCAGGTAGTGGGCCGGATCGGCACCAACGTGAACGTGAGAGACGAAACTTTCCTTGGCTCCCAGGTAGTCGGCGACACGGGCCCACAGGGCATCAAACTTGTCAGCCGGGAACGGGCGGTTTACCGCACCCCAGGCAATCGCAGAGCTGGTGGACGGCTCGTCAACGATAAAACGGTCCATCGGCGAGCGGCCGGTACGTGCACCGGTCTTGACTACCAGAGCGCCAGTATCTGCCAGTTGACCTTCATTGCGCTGAATGGCCAGCTCGATCAGGTGTGCCACGCTCAGATCGGTGTACACGGTATTGGTAGCTTGCGTCATTAAACAGGGTCCTCTTCGACTTTGACCGAATATATCTATCTAAAGACCGACCGATTCGGCCTAAGTCCGTGGGGGTTCAGGTTGGTATTCGTCCAGTGACTCAGCGCGGACTCAGCGCGCAGGCGCGCCATTATGCCAAAAAAAAGACAAAGTCGCTAAGCCTGAACCGTTCTCGTTTAGTGCAAACCCTTCGCATGCTCAGCCGCAGCAGCAAAAAGCGCATGCACGGCAGGCTCGTCAAAACGATAACGGCTATTGCAAAACTGGCAGTCCACGGTGATCTCACCGCCCTGCTCCTCAAGCAGCGCAAGGACATCCTCTTGCCCAAGGCTGACCAACGCGTTGCCGGAACGCTCGACCGAACAACTGCATTCAAAGTGCACCGGCTGCGCGTCAAACAGTCGCACCTCTTCCTGGTGATAGAGGCGATGCAGCAGGGTTTCGTTGTCCAGACCGATCAGTTCTTCTGCGGTAATGGTGTCAGCCAGCACATTCAGATGAGACCAGGTATCGGCGCGCTCCTGCTCGTCCTTTTGCCGGTCGGCCGGCAGCGCCTGCAACAGAAAACCGCGGGCAACACGACCATCTGCATGCAGGCGGAATTGGGTCGGCAACTGCTCGGAATTGGCAAAATAGCTGCCCAGTGACTCTGCCAACGAGCCCCCTTCCAGCGACACAATGCCCTGATAGCGCTGACCGTTATCCGGGTCGATGGTGATTGCCAGCACGCCGTCAGGCATCAGCTCCGCCAGTGTTTCACCGCTCAGATCGTCGGCGTAACGGGCAATGCCGCGCACGCCCTGCTTGCTGGAACACTCAACCATCAAGGTGGAGAGCGGGCCACTGGAGCGGGCCTGGAGAATCAGCAGGCCATCAAACTTGATGGTGGTCGACAGCAGCACCGCGGCTGCCAGCATTTCACCCAGCAGTGCCTGTACCGGCTGCGGATAGGGGTGCTTGGCGAGGATTTCGCGGTAGCTCTGATCGGCGGACACCAGCTCGCCGCGCACGTCGGCGTTTTCAAACAGAAAGCGTTGGGTAATGTCCTGAGCGGCCATGATGCACCTTCAAAAAGCCGCGATTATAGCAATCAGTCCCCGGCCGGTGTATTACGTTCATCGCGAAAACGAAAGATCTGACGGCGCTGCTTCTTACTCGGCCGACCGTCACTGATCTGCCCGCCGGCACCCAGCGCCTTGCGCTGCGCTGCGGCGGCCTCGCGTGCAGCAATGCTCTGTTCGCTTTCGCGATAGAGCAACTGCGCTTCAGGAGCACCACGGCGTTGCTCGGACAACACCAGCACCTCGACCACTTTCTGGTCCAGCCCCTGGCGAATACTCAATATATCGCCAACACGGATTTCCTTGCTGGCCTTGCAACGCTCACCGGCGCATTGCACCTTACCCCCTTCGATAGCGGTCTTGGCCAACGAACGGGTCTTGAAAAAACGGGCCGCCCAGAGCCATTTATCCAGGCGAATTTTGCCTTCTTGCTGCATCAGGTTTGTACTCCTCTCGCAGGCGCACTATAACAGGCTTGTCGAAACCCGAGACTTGCAGCATGATGCGCGCCGAATGCCCCCGGGGCTGGAGATACCGCTGTGAAAACCTTTGATCATCTGAGCGTGATCGGCCTGCGAGAGTGGGTCGCGCTGCCCGAACTCGGCATCAGCCAGATGATCGCCAAGATCGACAGCGGGGCCAAGACCTCGGCACTGCATGCCAGCAACATCAGCACCTTCACACGCAACAACCAGACCTGGGTACGCTTTGATGCGCATATCGGCAGCCGCACCCGTCAGCACACCCGGACCTGTGAAGCCCTACTGATCGACCTGAAACGAATCAAGAGTTCCAATGGTCAGATGCAGGAACGGCACGTCATCCGCACGCCACTGCTGCTGGGCGACAAGTGCTGGGATGTGGAGTTCACCCTGACCTGCCGCAAAGCCATGCGCTATCGCATGCTGATCGGCTGCACGGCGATGCAGGACGCACAACTGGTGATCAACCCGGGCCTGCGCTTCGTTCAGGAAAAGCCCCTGTTCGAAACACCCTGCTAAGCACACTACCCTTACCCCCCCATCAATGCGCCTTTCAGCGTCAAGGGACCCAGAATGAAAATTGCGATTCTGTCGCGTAACGCCAATTTGTACTCCACCCGCCGGTTAATCGAGGCGGCGACAGAACGTGGCCATGAGGTGCGCGTCATCGACACCCTGCGCGCCTACATGAACATCGCCAGCCACAAGCCGTCGATTCACTACAAGGGCGAGGAGCTGGAAGGCTTCGACGCGGTGATTCCGCGTATCGGCGCCTCTATCACCTTCTACGGCACTGCAGTACTTCGCCAGTTCGAGATGATGGGCGTGTTCCCACTCAACGAGTCAGTTGCCATCAGCCGCTCGCGCGACAAGCTACGCTCGCTGCAATTGCTGGCCCGCAAGGGCGTGGGCCTGCCGGTCACCGGCTTCGCCCACTCCCCAGACGACATTCCGGACCTGATCAGCATGGTTGGCGGCGCTCCGCTGGTGATCAAACTGCTGGAAGGTACTCAGGGTATCGGTGTGGTGCTGTGTGAAACCGAAAAGGCCGCAGAGTCAGTGCTCGAAGCCTTTATGGGCCTGAAGGCCAACATCATGGTGCAGGAGTACATCCGCGAGGCCGGGGGTGCCGATATTCGCTGCCTGGTGGTTGGCGACAAGGTCATCGCGGCGATGAAACGCCAGGCCAAGCCAGGCGAATTTCGCTCCAACCTGCACCGCGGCGGCAGCGCCAGTCTGATCAAAATCACGCCAGAGGAACGCATGACCGCAGTGCGCGCCGCCAAAGTCATGGGCCTGAGCGTGGCCGGGGTCGACATCCTGCGCTCCAACCACGGCCCTGTCGTAATGGAAGTGAACTCTTCCCCAGGTCTGGAAGGCATCGAAAGCACCACCGGCAAAGACGTCGCCGGCCTAATTATTGACTACATCGAGAAAAACGCCCGACCCAACCAGACCCGCACCAAGGGGAAGGGCTAGCGGCCGCTAGAAGCTGCAAGGCGGATGGCCGCCCCCCCTGCACGCGTAATCAGGGTGGATTCGGCGCCGAGGCTATCACGTGTTTCCAAACGCTATTTGCTGCGATGCGCAGCCAAAAGAAAACCCGCGCGACAGGACACCTCACGGGGTTTTCTTGCAGCTTGCAGCTTGCAGCTTGCGGCTTGCGGCTTGCGGCTTGCGGCTTGCGGCTTGGAGCTGCCGACTCAGCCCGCGTTCGCGCGGGTGATGGCGGCAGCCAACTCCGCGTAATCCTCCACCGCCTCAAACTCCTCCGTATCGCGTCGCGCGCCACGACTGTCGGGCTCCCGCACCGCCAGCAGATGGGCGATACCATACTCACGGGCCGACCGCAGCACACTGAGGCTGTCGTCGATAAACAGCGTACGCTCGGGGTCGAACGACATATCAGCCTGCAGGGCATGCCAGAACGCCTGCGTCTCCTTGGGATAGCCGTAATCGTGGGAACTGATCAGCCGTTGGAACCAAGTGCGCAGCTCAACCCGCTCCATCTTCAGCGACAATGAATCGCGGTGGGCATTGGTGATCAGCACTACTTGCCGGCCGCTGCGTTGCAGTGCCTGCAGAAAGGTATCGGCATCAGGACGCAAACTGATCAGGTGTGCGATTTCGCGCTTGAGTTCGACAATCGGCAGCCCCAGCTCGCGGGTCCAGTAGTCCAAGCAGTACCAATCCAGCTGGCCCTGAATGGCATTCATCATGGCGTACAGTTCCGTTTTGGCCCAGTCAACCGACTGACCATGATGGCGGGCATAGCAGACAGGCATATGTTCCAGCCAGAAGTGGTTGTCGAAGTGCAGATCAAGCAGGGTGCCGTCCATATCGAGCAGCACGGTATCAATTGTGTTCCAGTTGAGCATCGGCGGTTGGGCTTGGGCTAGAGGTGAGGCTATGATACCAAGGGAAGCGCTGATTAACTCCACAGACTCACTGCGAGTACTCAGGCATGCAGCTACAAGGCGCGGTTCACAGCTGATAGGGCGCTATTGGCAGGAGGCGCAAAGCGGCAGATGCATGCTTGAGTGCCTGCCCTGAGCGCCAGATAGCATTTGGCTCTTAATCGGCGCTCGCCACGCAACAGGTTGATCAACACGGAGCCCTCATGCCGCAGAAGCCGCAAACGCTGGAAGCAAAAATTGTCGCCAAGAGTCGTCTGTTCACTGTTGAGCAGGTTCAGCTGCGCTTCAGCAACGGCGTAGAACGCACCTACGAGCGACTGGTCAACAAGGGTCAAGGTTATGGCGCCGTCATGGTTGTGGCTATGCAGGATGCGCGCACGGCGCTGCTGATTGAGGAATACTGCGGCGGCACCGATGATTACCAGCTGTCGTTGCCAAAGGGTCTGGTCGAGCCGGGTGAGGATGTGCTGGAAGCCGCCAACCGCGAATTGATGGAAGAAGCCGGCTTTGGTGCCGAACAACTGGAGTTCCTCACGCACCTGTCACTCTCACCGGGCTACATGAGCCAGAAGATCGCGGTGGTGCTGGCCCGCAACCTGTACGAAAAACGTCTGCCGGGCGATGAGCCGGAGCCAATCAGGGTCGACCAGATCGACCTGTACGAACTCAGCGAGCTGACCGCCCGCAGTAATTTCACCGAAGGCCGCGCGCTGGCTGCTCTATATCTGGTGCGCGACTTACTGGAGCAGCGCGGCGAACTGCAACGCTGACGGAGGCAACATGTTCTTCCAACGCATGCCTGAGCATAAGCTACGCCTGCCAACCGCCGACGAGGCGCTGCCCGGCCGCGACACGCCGATCCCTGCCAGCCAAACCACCCATAGCGTGCTCGGCACGCCGCTGCATGGGCCCTTCCCCGAGCAGATGCAGACGCTGATTGTTGGTCTTGGCTGTTTCTGGGGCGCCGAGCGACGCTTCTGGCAGGTACCGGGCGTCTACAGCACCGCAGTCGGCTACGCCGGCGGCCTGACGCCCAACCCGACCTACGAGGAAGTCTGTTCAGGTATGACCGGCCACAACGAGGTCGTGCTGGTGGTGTTCGATCCAGACGCGGTGTCACTGCAGCAACTGCTGAAGGTGTTCTGGGAGTCGCACAATCCTACCCAGGGCATGCGCCAGGGGAACGACCAGGGCACCCAGTACCGCTCCGGCATCTATGTCAGCGACATGGCCCAGCGTGCCCTCGCCGAGGCCAGCAAGGCCAACTACGCTGACGCGTTGCAGCAGGCAGGTCTGGAAGAAATCACCACTGAAATCCTGCCTGCGCCGACCTTTTACTACGCCGAGGACTATCACCAGCAATACCTGGCCAAGAATCCCGGCGGTTACTGCGGTCTGGGCGGCACCGGCGTCTGCCTGCCCGGCTGAGCTGCAGGCTCAGCGCTGACTGAGCCGCTGCAGACAGAGCCCGGTCAACTCGGCAAAGCGCTTAAAGGTGGCCAGCTGACTGGCGCTCAGCTCACGACCAGACAAGCGCATGTCACCATACAGCACCCCCACCCGCCGGCTGCCGGCGACCACTGGCGCGACCGCAAACGGGCCGCTGCCGACCAATTCAACGACTGCTGGCGTTACCAACTGCTGCAGGCCGCCACTGTTCGAGCTATCGAGCCACAGACAATCACGCTGCTCAAGCGCATGAGTGAACACCTGCGGTGCGCTGTCAGCGGAGGGCAGTGAAAAGGTCTCACGCCAGCGCTGAGTACCCTTGCCGATTGCCGCGCGTACCCGGAACTGTGTCTGCTTTTCAGCGAGCACCATCAGCGCGACCCGCTCGATACCCGCCCCCCGATGCAGCCCCTGCATGACTGTGTGAAGAATGGTATCGACATCCATCGGCGCACGTACCATCAACTTGAGGTGATCAATCGACAGCTTGAGCATTTCCCGGTTCGGCTGCAGCAGTGGTTCGGCCTCACCCTCTAACTTGCTCTCTGTGGATGGTTCGTCGGCAGAGGGCACCTGCGGCACCACCTCCATCTGCAATAGCGCAGAGAGGTCCAGCGGCAGATCATCCGCCCGCGGAATCCACTGCTGCAAATCAGCATTGGAGCAGGTACCGGCGATGCGGACTGCTTCCTGGCCACTGCCAACCAGTTGCTGCCAAGCGTGCTCGGCGTCTGTGCCAATCAGCTCCGCAACCGGTTCGATCAGCGCCTGCACCGACTCATGTGTCCAGCCGTCGGTCGCCACCCGCTCGGCCAGCTCGCTGCCCAAGGCCACCGCTCGTGCGGCCGGGCCATCACTACTGCGACTGGCCTGGATCAACTGGCCGATCTCTCCCATGTTCCAGGACTTGAGCAAACCCACGGTCAACTGGTCAAAGGTGACGCCAAGCTCTCGGCGCAGCAGCTTGTCCGGATCGACACCCGGCTCGCTCAGAGCGGTCACCAGGCGATCAGTCATCGAGCCGGCATGACTCCAGAACGCCAACTCGCCGATATGGCTAAGCAAGGTCGCGATGAAAACCTCTTCCTGCTGGCGTTGATTCAAATACTGCGCCATGTTGCGTGCCTGCACCGCGCCATGGAAGGAACGCGCCAACAGCGCTTGCAGCTGCTCGCGCGGGGAGTTTTTCAACAGGCCATCCAGCAGGCTGACCGACAGACCGATCATCCGTACCTGATCAAAGCCCACCACCACTACCGCACGCGACAGGGTCTTGATCACCTCACGACCAGGGTTGCAATAAACGCTGTTGCTGACCCGCAGCACCTTGGAGGCCAGCGCGGCATCACGCATCAACACCTCTGTCAGTTGGGCAACCGACGCGGTTTCCGACTGTGACAACCGCAACAGGTCGTGCACAACCACGGCCATGGCGGGCAGCTCGGCGCGATTCAGGCGTTCCAACCAGGAGCGCAGACCATGTGTTTCGTGCTTCAAATCAGTATTCCGGTCAGTGGATGGAACAGAGCCGAATGATACCAATATAGTATCAATCCTGGCAGCATCCCTGCCCCCTCGTCAGCCCGGTTTGTGCAACCCGGCGCGACTTCCATAGAATAGCCCGATGCCGACTACCCGCCTTGATATTCACCACTACTCGGACGCAGCCAACGCCCATGCACATGCGCATCAGGCGCAGCTGGTATTTGGACTGCACGGCACTCTGGAGCTCGAATTCAAGGATGACGGAGGCCAGGTACAGGCCGGACGTGTTGCCATCATCGCCCCGAACGACCGGCATGCCTTTTTCAGCCGGGACCAGGGCAATTGTCTGGTGCTGGATATCGCCCCCGATGCACCGCTTCCGGGCCTTGAGGGGCAGCGCGACAGCCAGCTGAGACTGCTGGACCATACTTCGCTACAGCCGCTTAATCCGGCCCAGACGCAACTGATCAGCAGCCTTGCCGGCCTGATCAGCAGTCAACCCTGGCTGGCCGACAACAGCGCCGCGCTGCTGCTCAACTCCCTACTTGGCCAGCCGACTGCTGAGCGCCGGCTGCCGCTCGCCCGCCTCAACACATTTATCGAAACCCAGATGGCACGTCCGTTGGGGGTTGAAGACCTCGCTCGGGTCTGCGGCCTCTCTGCGTCGCGCTTCAACTACTGGTGCCAGCGGGAACTCGGCTGTTCGCCGCTGGCCTACCTGCGCCAGCGGCGTCTGCAAAGAGCTCGGCAACTGCTTGCGCATGGCTGCCTGCCAATCAGCGAGATCGCTGTCCGTTGTGGCTACAGCAGCCAAAGCGCGTTTACCCAAGCCTTCAGCCGACGCTGGCAACTGTCGCCCAGTGCTCTGCGCAAGGGCGGCGACTAACCCAGCAGTATCGCGACAATATTCAGCAGTGGCACAACAGCAAAGGTTCTGCCCGCGCAGTACCATCCTGCTCAGCCATTATCCTCCGAGACCAGTATGACCAATCCGACCCACAACCGCGCCCTGCTCTACATGCATGTTGCTGCCCTGCTGTTCGGCCTGACCGGTATTTTCGGCAAGCTGGCCAGCACCACGCCCGATGCCATCGTGCTGGGGCGAGCGCTGTTTGCGGTCGTTGCGCTGGTCGTATTTGCCCGACTCGGCAGCCATCCGCTACTGCGCCAGCTCACGCCCCGGCACCTCGCCAGCCTGCTGATGTGCGGCGCCTTTCTGGCGATACACTGGCTGACGTTCTTTCATGCCATCAAGATTTCCGGCGTCGGCATTGCTACGCTGGGATTCGCCAGCTTCCCCGCCTTTGTGGTGATGCTGGAAGCGCTGTTCTGGCGCGAACATCCGAGCCGTCATGACCTGATCAAAGTCGGCCTGGTATGTGCAGGACTGCTGTTGATACCCGCCCAATTCAGCCTCGAAGCCGAAAACACGGAAGGGTTGCTGTGGGCAGTCCTGTCCGGCTTCTGCTTTGCCGCCGTTTCCGTCGGCAACCGCCTGACCAGCGGCCACCTGCATCCAGTGCAGATTGCCTGCTGGCAGAACCTGGTGGTATCGCTACTGGTGATCCCCACCGGCACACTGGCACTGGTGCAGATGCCAGCTCTGGACTGGCTGTGGATTGGCTTGCTGGGTGTGTTCTGTACCGGGTTGGCGCAGGTGCTGTTCGTCTCCAGCCTGCGTGTACTGAACGCTCGCACTGCGTCGCTATTCTTCGCACTGGAGCCGGTCTACGGCATTCTGATTGCGTGGTGGCTGTTCGCCGAACAGCCGACCCTGCGCATGCTGATCGGCGGGCTGTTGATCATCAGTGCAGTCTTGATGGTACGCCGCGCACCAACACCTGCCTGAGGGTCAAATAGGACTTTCGATCAGCTTCACCCAATGCTGCAGCAAATGCATGCGATCAGCCGCCAGCTTCAGGCAAACCAGCAACGGCACGGCTATCAGCACACCGACCACACCCCATAACCAGCCCCACAGGATCAGCCACAACATCAGTACCAGCGGATGCAGCCGCATGCGCTGGCCCAGTACCGTTGGAGTAACGAACTGCGCCTCGACCAGGTTGATGCCAAAGAACACCAGCGCCGGCAGCAGCGCATCGATGACGGGGCCGTATTGCACCATACCCGCCAGACACAGCACCAGCATGCCGATGATGGGACCAACGTAGGGAGCGAAGTTCAGCAAGCCGACCATGACCCCCCAAAGAAGCGCATCCTCCACGCCCATCAGGTGCAAAACCAGACCGGTCACGGTGCCCAGCAGCGTATTGATCAGGCTGACAGTCAGAATGTAGCGCGACAACTCCCGTTGCACCTGCTCCAGCAGGTCAGTTGCTGCCTGCTTGTCACGTACCTGCGGAAACACCTGAATAAAGGTGCTGTAGAGCGAAGGGCCGAAGATCAGCATGAATAGCACCAGCACCAGAAAGGTGAAAAACTGCGCCAGCACCGCCGGGGTTGCCCCAAGCGCCTTGACCATCACTTCCATGCCGCCCTGCATCACCCGGTCCGACAATCCCGTATCACTGCTCGCCGATGACGCCATTGCCGGTGCAGGTGCTTCCTCACGAAACCAGCCAAACAACTTGAAGCCCTTCTCTGGCTCAGCCTCCACACTCGACGACGCATCTGCCGGGCTCAGCTTGCGGCCGAAGGCATCCAGCTCATTAGATAACTGGGCAGACAGTTCAGGCAGGCGCTTCACCCACTTCTCCGCCGGTTCGGCGAGCTGCGAGCCCAGCAGCGTAAATGGCACGCCGATAGCAGTCAGCAACAGCAACGCCGACAGTGTGCGAGGTACATGAAAGCGCTTGAACACCGCGACCAGCGGGCTCAGCAACAGCGCGAACAATGCCGCGACAACAACAGGCAACACCAGCGTCTGGGCAAAATAGAGGGTATACAAACAGGCTAATGCCAACAGCCAGACCAGCGCCTGCTGGGTGGGTGAGCGGCGCACCGCGGGCATGCGCTCCTGCTCAGTCTGCTCCGGCGCCTCAGTCACAGCGGACTCCACAGACCGCGCGCCACTTGAAAGACATTTTGCACCAGTGGCAGCAGCCGCACCCCGGTCAGCCCCATTCCCCAGGTCCGGCTCGCACCAAGCCGCTGGGTCAATGCACCGGCGAGTGCACCGCTGCCAACCAGAACAACGGGGGGCAATTGAGCGAGCTGATGCCGCACCAGGGCGCCGCCCAGCTGCACAATTTCGATTCGTAGATTCAACTGGTGATCCAGCTGATCAATCTCTGCCATCAGTTGACGACGACTCATCATTTGCTCCCTGCATAAGACGTTTGACGTGCGCCTTGGTGCGACGAAAGCCCAGCGACTGCTGATAGACCCGCAGCTGCCGCACCAGCACAGCGATGCAGGCACCATGCAACACCAGCACCCCGCCCAGCGCTGCCGCGACCGAGCCGGCAGCCTGCCAGATCAACCAGCCAGCCAGCAGGCTGAACACCACCCAAGCGAACAGCATCAGTGGCACCAGCAACAGCCCCAACAGCAGTATTCGGCGTGCGTCGCCCAAGGTCAGCTGCAGCTCAAGTCGCAACATGGTCGCCACTTCACCACCAGCCGCCAGAATCTGCCTTAGCCAGGCCGCAGTATGATCGATCAGCTCCTCGACCGCTTTAATCGCGTCGGCGGAGACCTCGGGCGTATCCGCTCCGGGCTCCGCCGACCGCCCCTCGGACTTTGACGATAGGGGCTCTGCCTGCTCACTCATTTGCGCGAAAACAGCTGCGCCAGAACAAAGCCTGCAGCGAAGGCAACACCCAACGTGGCCAACGGCTTTTCACGCATATAGCTTGAAGCCTGATCGCCCAACGCCTCGGCCTTCTCGCGCCCCTTGAGCAGTTGCTCCAGCGCGTCGTGCTTAACATCCATACCTGCCGCCTGCGCGGCCGCCGTGAAATGGTTCCGCGCCTCCAGCAGCTTCTCGTAAGCTTCGCCGACAGCTGCCTTGCTGGCGGCCAGTTCCGCCTCTTTACCTGTGGTCTTTTCTGCTGCCATCTTGATCTCCTTGATCTATCTGGTATGCCAATTAACCCACCTACTATAGGCGGCGACGACATGCGCGTCATCGGCAAGATTTATTCGCCGTCATTCGCTGCGCCGAAACCCGCGTCTGGGCATTTACTCCACTTGCCGCGCAGGCGAGGCTTAACACCAACGGCGCTAGACGAGCGACCGATCTGTGCCAGACTGACTGCCACCATCGACATCGCCCGCTCTCAGAAGTGGGACTTGCGCTGAGCGGGCAAGTTCAGACTGACTGCCTCCCAGCCTTTCAAACAAAGAGGAGTACCCTATGAGCAGCACCCGCGAGTTCGACATCATCGTTTACGGTGCTACCGGTTATACCGGTCGCCTGGTAGCCGAATACCTGTGCCAGGAATACGGCAACGACAGCCAGCTGCGCTGGGCCATGGCCGGCCGCAGCCAAAGCAAGCTGGAAGCCGTACGCGATGAAATCGGCGCCCCGGCCAGCACTCCGTTGGTGGTGGCCGATACCAGCGACCTCGCCAGCCTGCAGGCCATGGTTGAGCGTACCAAAGTCGTTCTCACCACCGTCGGCCCCTACCAGCTCTACGGCCCGGAACTGGTGCGCATCTGCGCCGAAACCGGCACCGACTACGTGGACCTGTGCGGCGAGCCGGCCTGGATGCGGCAGATGATCGACGCCCACGGTGAGACCGCGAAACAGAGCGGCGCACGCATCGTCTTCTCCTGCGGGTTCGACTCCATCCCCTTCGATCTGGGGGTCTACTTCCTGCAACAGGCCGCGAAGGAGCAACTCGGCTGTGCGCTGCCGCGCGTCAAGGGTCGGGTACGCAAGATGAAGGGCACCTTCTCCGGCGGCACCGCAGCCAGCCTGAAGGCGACCATGGCAGCGGCCAAGGCCAACCCAGAGATATTCAAACTGCTGGCCAACCCGTTTGCCCTGACACCCGGCTTCACTGGCCCGGCGCAGCCCCCGGCTATGAAGCCCGAGTACGACGAATCACTGGGCAGCTGGGCAGCCCCGTTCATCATGGCTGCTATCAACACCCGTAACGTCCATCGCTCCAATGCGCTGCTGGGGCACGCCTACGGCGAAGACTTCGTCTACGACGAAATGCTGCTGACCGGCCCCGGCGAACAGGGCGAAGCCATCGCCAACACGGTTGCCGGCGACAAGTCACTGGCCAGCGATGATGCGCCAAAGCCGGGCGAAGGCCCGAGCAAGGAAGAGCGCGAAACCGGCTTCTACGATGTGCTGTTTATCGGCGAAGCTACCGACGGCCGGAGCCTGAAAGCCAGCGTTGCCGGCAAGCGTGACCCGGGCTACGGCTCAACCTCGCGCATGATCGCCGAAAGCGCGATCTGTCTGGTGCGCGACGCCACCGACACCCAGGGCGGTATCTGGACCACCGCGCCGGCGATGGGCGACAAACTGATCAAACGCCTGCAGGAACACGCTGGCCTGACCTTCAAGCTGGAGCCTTGATCACGCGGTACTCCAGGCGGGCGCGGTATGCCGCGCCCTTACACCAAATCGGCCCAGTGCGTGCTGCTCTCAGGGCGCCCCGGCGAGCCAATCCATCCGCCAGCTCCCGCTACCCGACTGGGCCAACTCCTGACTCAACCAGGGCAGCACCTGCTCCAGCTCCTCCCAGATCGGCCACGGCGGATTGATCAGCATCATGCCGGAACCGTTCAGACCCAACTGGTTGTCGACCGGACGCACATTCAGCTCAACTCGCAACGCCTTGGGCGCGCCGCTGTCAGCGATGCCCTGATAAAAGTCCTTGAGCAGACGCTGATCCTTGATCGGATACCAGATCGCAATCACGGTCTGGCGCATGCGGCTGATCGCCTGCGCGACACCGGCTACGCAACGCTCCAGGTCGTCGGTTTTCTCAAACGGCGGGTCCAGCAACCAGAGCGCACGCTTCTCCGGCACAGGCAAGAATGCCTTCGACAGCTCGTACCCGTTGCGCTGATGCACCGCCACATCCGGCTGACCAGCAAAGTGTTCACGCAGGGTTTCAGCGTCCTCCGGGTGCAGCTCGCTGACAATCATCCGGTCCTGCTCGCGCAGCAATTCGGCCATGATCTGCGGCGACCCCGGATACCAGCGCAGCGCACCGTCCGGGTTGTGACGGGCGACCGCGTCACGGTAGTCGGCCAGCCACAGCGGCAGATCGTCCCGCTGCCAGAGCCGGCCAATGCCGTCAACATACTCGCCGGTCTTGCCCGCCGCCTCTCCCTGTAGGTCATACAGTGCAGTGCCGGCGTGACTGTCAAGGCAGCACAGCGGCGTGTCCTTGCGCTGCATCAACACCAGCAGACGACGCAGCAGCGCATGTTTGAGGACATCGGCGTGGTTGCCGGCGTGATAACTGTGGCGGTAGTTCATGGGCGGTCCCGCGGAGATACGTGAGCGAAAGCGCGCATTCTAGCAGGCATCGCTCGGCGGGGTGCCGGCAAGGGCTCCCCGGCAGCAACCAGTCGCGCACAGGATCCATTCAAGCGGAGGGTCAGCGTCAACGCGACCTGCAGAGGTCAAGGAGGCGGTCGACTGATCAAGCCTGAAAGTGGGCGACACTCTCACCCTTGCTGGCTGTTCGGCGTCACTCGCAAAACTTCTTCGATCGTGGTCAGCCCGGCGCCAACCTTCTGCGCGCCCGACAAGCGCAAGCTGTGCATCCCTTCCTTGTAGGCTTGACGGCGCAGCTGCGCGACGTCGGTATCCTTGTGAATCAGCGCCTTGATGCCATCGCTCAGCATCATCAGCTCGTACACACCCGCACGACCGCGGTAGCCGGTTTCCCGGCATTCCAGGCAGCCCGCAGCATGCTGCGCCTGGGTTGGCAACGGCGCATTCCACGGCCGAGTCAGATCAACCCAGGCCTCCTCGTCCACCTGCGTCGGTGCCTTGCAGTGCGGACAGAGAGTCCGCACCAGACGCTGGGCCATCACCCCCAGGACCGTAGCCTTGATCAGATAGGGCGCAACGCCCAACTCAATCAGCCGACTGACTGCGCTGGGTGCATCGTTGGTATGCAGGGTCGACAACACCAGGTGCCCGGTGAGGGCGGCCTGAATCGCCATCTCGGCGGTTTCCAGGTCACGAATCTCGCCAACCATGATGATGTCCGGGTCCTGACGCATCAGCGCGCGCACACCGCTGGCAAAGTTGAGGTCGATGTTGTGCTGCACCTGCATCTGGTTGAAGCTGTCTTCAACCATCTCGATTGGGTCTTCGATAGTGCAGACATTCACCTGCGGGGTGGCCAGCTGTTTGAGGGTGGTATACAGCGTAGTGGTCTTGCCGGAGCCGGTTGGCCCGGTGACCAGCACAATGCCGTTGGGTTGACTGACCATCTGCTGCCAACGACGCTGGTCCTCAGTGGAAAACCCCAACTGATCGAAGCTGCGCAGCAGCACATCCGGGTCAAAGATCCGCATCACCATTTTTTCGCCAAAGGCGGTCGGCAGGGTCGAGAGCCGCAGCTCGACTTCATTGCCCTTCGGCGCCCGGGTCTTGATCCGGCCGTCCTGCGGCTTGCGCTTCTCGGCCACATTCATCCGGCCAAGGGTTTTCAACCGGCTAACCACCGCCATGGTGACCTGAATCGGAAATTGATAAACGGTGTGCAGCACGCCGTCGATGCGCAGACGCACGCAGCCGGACTCGCGCCGCGGCTCGATATGAATATCGCTGGCACGCTGCTCGAAGGCGTACTGGAACAGCCAGTCGACGATGTTGACCACATGGGCATCATTGGCATCCGGCTCCTGACTCATGCTACCAAGGTTAAGTAGCTGCTCGAAGTTGCCGACGCCGCTGGCCTTTTGATCTGTTGCGTTGGCGCCGGATACCGAGCGTGCCAGCCGATAGAACTCCACCGAATAACGCTGCAGATCCTCCGGATTGGCGATGACCCGACGGATCTCGCGCTTGAGCACGTGCCGTAGGTTATCTTCCCAGCCCTGAACAAAGGGTTGAGCGCTGGCGATCGTCACCTCGCGATCATTCACCTCCACAGCCAGAATTCGATGGCGCTGGGCAAAGGCAAAAGACATCAGTGGCGTCACCGCAGAGACGTTGATCTTCAACGGGTCGATCCGGTACCAGGGCTGGTCGCTCTCGCTGGCCAGCCAGCGGCTGAGACTGTCCAGATCCAGTTTTTTCCCGGGTCGCCCCAGGTCATCAACGTTCTGACCGGCGATAAATTCCAGCGGATGCAACTTGGCGGTATCACCTACGGCCGCTCGCCGCAGCGTAACCAGGTGGTCGGCGCTGTCCTGACTGATACGCCCCTGTGCCACCAGCGTGGTAAGAAAATCGCCCAGGTCCAGCGGCCGATCACTCCCCGGAATCGCCAGATCCGCCAACCTTTTCATATCCTGCTCCCCTGCCCCATCCGTTCTTTTGTGTCACGGCTGCGATCCGGCAGCCGCCTCGTTGCGATCTGCTCAGCTGTTCAGTTCACGCCAGGCGTTCAACCGGCGCACCCGCACACCCTGCTTGCGCAGCGCAGCCAACAGCGGCTCGCGCTGTTCAGCATCAATCTGCGGGTACTGTTCCAGCAACGCCTGCAGCTTGTTCAACTCACCAAACAACCGATCCGGTTCGGACACCTCAAGCCACTGACGAAACTGGGCCAGCAGCATGTGCAGCCGCCCCAGGCGGGGCAGTTGATCCAGCCACTCACTGACCATATGCTCGGAGTCGTTATTATGCGGCACGCGCAATTCCTGAATTTCCTTGCCGGTGGCGGCCAGCAACCAGCGCTCCAGGGTCAGGTTGGCCACCCGATCGCCGCGCGGTGGACGATTTTGCGTCCAGCGCCGCTGCTGCAGCCAGAGCGCCAGTTCGACGAACAATGCGCCCCAGCCCGGCTGCTCAAGCTGACGATCAAACTCAGCTTCCGCTGCGCGGCGTGCGGCTTCACCTTCGACGTCATCGGCCCAGCCCGCCAGCACCAGTGGCTGGAAAGCCGCCAGCAAGGTGTCCAACGGCCCAACGAAGGGGCTGGCAGCAGAGCGCGGCAAGGCCAGATCAAACACTGCGAAGGCGGAGCGCAGCTGCGCCAGCGCACCGGTCAGCTCGCGAAACAGCTTCCACTGATGGGCATAGCGATACTGTTCAGCCAAACGCTGTACGCGGCCCAGCAACTGACTGACCAGCTCGGCAATGACCTCGTCGACCGGCGTATCGGCTTGCCACTGTGGCTGATCCAGGCGCAGATTAAAGCTGCGCGCATCAAACAATCGATAGCCACGCTCGGCCTTGCTGATGTCACACGGCATCAACGGCAGTTCCTGTGTCAGCGTATGCGCCAACTCCAACAGCGCAACTGCCGGCCCCTGGCGGACTTCCAGTTCGAGCTCGCTGATCGGCTCGCTACCACTGTCGGTACGCACCTCACCCTCATCCAGCGCGGCCTCGACTTCTACAATTTCCCCCTCACGCTCCCAGCGCAGCAATGCGCGGGTGCGCTGAAAGTCGGTGGTAAAGACCGGCTGCAGGGTCTGCTTGTCGAGTTCGGCCAGCTCCGCAGGCCAGCAATTGTCATCCAGCAGCGACAGATCCAGTGCGTCGCTCTTCAGATACCAATCCCATTCGTTGCGCTCCGACAGGCCAGCAACACTCTGCCCGCGGCTTTTCAACGTCTGGATATAGGTATCGCCATCACGACGCAGTCGCAACGCCACCCGGGCGCCAGCCAGATCCCGATCGGCAGTGTCGTAGTACTGGTTATAAAGGGGACCGCTCTGCCATTCACCCTGCCGACGCTCGTTAAGCAACGGATGGGCGCGCAGCACTTTCAGCACCTCGGCACTGGCGCGCAGCTTGATTTCAGTTTCTTTGACCATGTGACATTCTCGACAGCACCGGCGGCAACCGCAGCCACCGGTGAAAAGTGTTCAATTGTTTTCAATTTGGTGACGACCGCAGGCTCAGCACCTATACTTTGCGGCCTCAATTCCAGCGGGAGGCGTCATGCCAAACAATCCGTTCCTCACACTGTTCGGTAGATCACCGATCGGCCCCATGCAGCAGCACATTGCCAAGGCGCACGAATGCACCAGTCAGTTGCTGCCTTTTATCGACGCACTGCAGGCCGAGGACTGGACCGAAGCAGAGCGCCTGCAGCAGCAGGTTGCTCAGCTTGAACGCGAAGCTGACAAGCTGAAGAAAGACGTCCGCGTTCACTTGCCCAAAAGCCTATTCCTGCCGGTGCCGCGCTCTGACCTGCTGGAGCTGCTCAGTGTACAGGACAAAGTTGCCAACCGCGCCAAGGATATCGCGGGCCTGATGCTTGGCCGCCGCATGGTTATCCCACCCACCCTGTTCCCCGCCTTCCGCGAATTTGTGCAGCGTTCAATCGACGCCGCGGCGCAAGCACTGAAGGCTATGAACGAGCTAGATGAGCTGCTTGAAACCGGCTTCGCTGGCCGCGAGGTCACGCTGGTCGAACGCCTGATCGAAGAGCTGGACCGCATCGAACACGATACCGACAACATGCAGATTGGCCTGCGCTCCGAGCTGTTCAAGCTGGAGAAGGACTGGCCGCCGGTCGATGTGATGTTCCTGTACCAGATCATTGAATGGATTGGTGATGTCGCCGACCGTGCACAGCGCGTCGGCAACCGCCTGGAACTGCTGATGGCTCGCTAGGAAGCGACCGAACGGCCAACAGCACCATGACGGACTTTCCGCCGACGCAGAAAGCCGCCAGCCCATGCACACGTTTTAGAGTATTAGAGATATGACCCTGATTGCAGAGTACGGCACCATCCTGCTGATTCTTGCCTGCCTATTCGGCTTTTTCATGGCCTGGGGTGTCGGCGCCAACGATGTTGCCAATGCCATGGGCACCTCGGTCGGCTCCCGCGCCCTGACCATCAAGCAAGCGATCATCATCGCCATCGTTTTCGAGTTTCTTGGTGCCTATCTGGCCGGCGGCTCAGTCACCCAGACCATTCGTAGCGGCATCATCGACGCCGACGCAATCAGCCCTGACCAGATGGTGTTTGGCATGCTGGCGTCGCTGCTCGCCGCCGGCACCTGGCTGCTGGTTGCCTCGATCAAGGGCTGGCCGGTCTCAACCACCCACTCGATCATTGGTGCCGTCATTGGTTTCGGCGCCGTTGGCGTCTCGATGGAAGCCGTGCATTGGGAAGGCGTCACCCCGATCGTCGCCAGCTGGATCATCTCACCACTGCTGTCCGGCATCGTTGCCTTCATGATTTTCATCAGCGTTCATCGCCTGATCCTCGACACTGAAGACCCGTTTGCCAACGCCAAACGCTACGTCCCGTTCTACATGTTCGCGGTCGGCTTCGTGGTAACCATTCTGACCCTGACCAAGGGGCTAAAGCATATCGGGTTGAACCTCAACGGCTGGGAAAGCCTCGGTCTGTCGCTGATCGCAGGCATTCTGGTGGCCAGCCTCGGCGTTACCCTGCTGAGCCGCATCAAGGCTGACCCGAAAGCCGACAAGACCTTTCACTTCGCCAGCGTTGAGAAGGTGTTTGCGGTGCTAATGATCTTCACCGCCTGCGCCATGGCCTTTGCCCACGGCTCTAACGACGTCGCCAACGCGATCGGCCCGCTGGCTGCCATCGTCGGTGTGCTGCACTCGGGCGGCGAAGTGGCGAGCAAATCGCTGGTCCCAGGCTGGGTGCTGCTGCTGGGTGCCATTGGTATCGTGGTCGGCCTGGCCACCTATGGTTATCGCGTGATTGCCACTATCGGCAAACACATCACCGAGCTAACGCCGAGCCGCGGCTTTGCCGCCGAACTGGCCACTGCGACCACAGTGGTCGGCGCCTCCAGCATCGGCCTGCCAATCTCCACCACCCACACTCTGGTCGGCGCGGTACTCGGGGTTGGTCTGGCACGTGGCATCGGAGCCCTGAACCTGCGCGTCATCGGTACCATCTTCAGCTCCTGGGTCGTCACCCTGCCGGCAGGCGCCATCCTTTCGATCATCTATTTCTTTATTCTCTCCGGGATTTTCAGCTGACTATCGGCCACTGGCGGCGTAAGCTGAAAAAACACGTGCGTCGGGGGTTCTGACAGGCAGAGCGCCCGCCTCAATCGGAGTTGCCAATGCCCCTGCCGCCACTGAAGGATCAGTTCGACGCCCTGCTGAGGCTCCCTTCTATCAGCTGCACCCAGCCAAACCTGGACCAGAGCAACCTACCTGTGGTGGAGCTACTGGCCAGTTGGCTGAGCGACCTCGGCTTTGATTGCCGAATCCTCCCGATTGCCGACCAGCCCGGCAAGGCCAACCTGATCGCCAGTTTCGGCAGCGGCCCCGGTGGCCTGGTCATGGCAGGCCATACCGATACAGTGCCCTGCAACCCGGAGCGCTGGCAGCACGATCCCTTCGCGCTGACTGAAGCGGACAACCGCTGGTATGGTCTCGGCAGCTGTGACATGAAGGGCTTCTTCCCGCTAGTCATCGAGGCCGTGCGCAACTATCTTGACCAGCCGTTCAAACAGCCTCTGATCGTTCTGGCTACTGCTGACGAAGAAAGCTCCATGAGCGGCGCGCGGGCACTGGTCGCGGCCGACTTGACCCAGGCCCGTCATGCCATCATCGGCGAACCCACCGGCATGCGACCGATCAGGCTGCACAAGGGCATCATGATGGAGCGCATTGATATCATCGGTCAGGCCGGACACTCGTCCGATCCAAGCCTGGGTCACAATGCCATGGAGGCGATGCACGCGGTAATCGGCGACCTGCTGCAGCTTCGCGGAGACTGGCAAAAACGCTGGAGCAATCCGCTGTTCGGCGTACCGACACCGACACTGAATCTCGGCTGCATCCACGGCGGCGACAATCCGAACCGGATCTGCGCCAAGTGTGCGCTGGAGTTCGACATCCGCCCACTGCCCGGCATGAACAGCGACGAACTGCGCGCCGCCATCCGTGAACGATTGCGGCCCATCGCCGCCGAACACCAGGTGCAGATCGATTACCAGCCACTGTTCCCGGGCGTCCCCGCGTTCGAGACCCCAGCCGACTCACCGATTGTGCGCGCCTGCGAAGAGCTGACAGGGCAAAGCGCTGCGGCCGTTGCCTTTGCCACCGAGGGGCCATACCTCAACCAGCTCGGGATGCAGACACTGATTCTGGGGCCTGGCGATATCGATCAGGCGCACCAGCCAGACGAATTTCTCGCTCTGGACCGACTGCAACCAACCATCGACGTCCTGCAGGGGCTGATTCGACGTTTCTGTCTGCAGTAATACGGCGGCTTGAAGCCCCGACCGCAACCCCCTTTAATAACTCTTTTTTCTGGAACACCGCGCATGCTCGACTACGTCAACTGGTTCCGCCACTCGACGCCATACATCAACCAGCACCGGGATTGCACCTTCGTACTGATGCTGCCTGGCGAGGCCATGGTCAACGCCAACTTCAATAACATCATCCATGACATCATGCTGCTCAGCAGCCTGGGGGTACGTCTGGTGCTGGTCCACGGCTCACGCCCGCAGATCGAGGAACGGCTTGCCAGTCGAGGCATACATTCGCAGTACCACAACGACCTACGGGTAACCGATATCGACACCCTCGGCTGCGTGATCGACGCCGTTGGCAGTCTGCGCATTGCGATTGAAGCCCGTCTGTGTGCCCAACAATCGGGGACCCGGTTACGGGTTGTCAGTGGCAACCTGGTTACCGCCAAACCCATTGGCGTCGTAGACGGCGTCGACTTTCACCACACCGGCGAGGTACGCAGGGTTGATCGTAAGGCCATCACCCGCCACCTGGATGAGCAAGACATCGTGCTGCTCTCCAGCCTCGGCTACTCACCGACCGGCGAAGCCTTCAATCTTGCCTGCGAGGATGTTGCCACCAGCGTGGCCGTCGCTCTGGGTGCAGACAAACTGATCCTGTTTGGCGAAGACACTGGCATCCGCGACGAACACGGAGAGCTGTTGCGCGAGCTCAAACCTACCCGCGCCGCACCGCTGCTGGCAAAGCTCGGCAACAGCCAGCCAGGCACCCTGCTGCAGGCGGCCTGCAAGGCCTGCAACGCAGGCCTGCGGCGCAGCCATATTGTCAGTTTTGCCGAAGACGGCGCACTGCTGACCGAGCTGTTTACCCGTGACGGCGGTGGCACGCTGGTCAGCCAGGAAGCATTCGAGCAAATTCGGGGCGCCGGCATCGACGACGTCGGCGGACTGCTGGAACTGCTGCGTCCGCTGGAAGAGGCCGGCATTCTGGTACGCCGCTCACGGGAGGTGCTGGAAACCGAAATCAGCCAGTTCACGCTGATCGAGCGCGACGGCCGCATCATCGGCTGCGCCGCGCTCTACCCGCTGGAAGGCTCCAGCGCAGCGGAGCTGGCCTGCGTCGCTATCGACCCGGCCTATCGCCAGGGTGGCCGCGGCGACCAGCTGTTGCAGCACATTGAGTCCCAGGCTCGCAGTCTGAAAATCGACACCCTGTTCGTCCTCACCACTCGCACTGCCCACTGGTTCCGCGAACGCGGTTTCGAACCCAGCAGTGTCGAACGGTTGCCGGCCAAGCGGGCAGAGCTGTACAACTTCCAGCGCAACTCGAAGGTGTTTGAGAAAAAGCTCTGACCCACTTGGCGACCGGAGTTCGAGAAGGTTCGTGCCTGCCGACACCCGTCCGGGTGCCGGCAGGTAACGCTAGACTTCTGGCGTCCAGTAATCACAACGATGCAGGTCGCGGAACACCGAACGAGACAGCGGCCGCACCGCTGGCATCCCTAACAACACTAGGCCGCCTGCACACTGGCATTACAGGCAAAGCCGCCATCGGTACCCACCGCCGTCATCAAAGCCGCGTAAGCATTATTGAAGCCGATCACCTTGTGAGTAAATCTTCGTCTATTACCGCGTCATGACCTGCAACAGGCGGCAACGACGCGCACCAATATCAATACAACATCGCGCTCAAATCCTCTGTAACTAACCCAGACTACCGGTCTGCGGCGGTGACACGGCTGCATGCCGCCCAATGAATTGGTATGCTTGCGCAACTGCACTACACCACGAGACTTCCGTCATGCCTGATTACCGCTCGAAAACGTCCACCTTCGGCCGCAACATGGCCGGCGCACGCGCCCTGTGGCGCGCTACCGGCATGAAGGACGAAGACTTCAAGAAGCCGATCATCGCCATCGCCAACTCCTTCACCCAGTTCGTGCCGGGCCACGTTCACCTGAAGGACCTGGGCCAACTGGTCGCCCGCGAAATCGAGAAGGCCGGCGGCGTAGCCAAGGAATTCAATACCATCGCGGTGGACGACGGCATCGCCATGGGCCACGACGGCATGCTCTATTCACTGCCCAGTCGCGAAATCATTGCCGACTCGGTTGAATACATGGTCAACGCCCACTGCGCCGACGCCATCGTCTGTATCTCCAACTGCGACAAGATCACCCCCGGCATGCTGATGGCGGCCCTGCGCCTGAATATCCCGGTAGTGTTTGTTTCCGGCGGCCCGATGGAAGCCGGCAAGACCAAACTGGCCAGCCACGGCCTCGATCTGGTCGATGCCATGGTGGTTGCCGCCGACGACAGCTGCTCAGACGAGAAGGTTGAGGAATACGAGCGCAGCGCCTGCCCAACCTGCGGCAGCTGCTCCGGCATGTTCACCGCCAACTCGATGAACTGCCTGACTGAGGCGCTGGGCCTGTCGCTGCCGGGCAACGGCTCGACGCTGGCAACCCACAGCGACCGCGAGCAGCTGTTCCTGCGTGCTGGCCGTCTGGCTGTCGAGCTGTGCCAGCGCTACTACGCCGAAGGCGACGAATCTGTTCTGCCGCGCAATGTCGCCAACTTCAAGGCGTTCGAAAACGCCATGACGCTGGACATCGCCATGGGCGGCTCGACCAACACCATCCTGCACCTGTTGGCTGCGGCCCAGGAAGCGGAGATCGACTTCGATTTGCGCGACATTGACCGCCTCTCCCGCAAGGTGCCGCAGCTGTGCAAAGTCGCGCCGAATATCCAGAAATACCATATGGAAGACGTGCACCGCGCCGGTGGCATCTTCTCCATTCTTGGCGAACTGGCTCGCGGCGGCCTGCTGCATACCGATGTCAGCACCGTCCACAGCCGCAGCATGGCTGATGCTATCGCTCAGTGGGACATCACCCAGACCAGCGATGAAGCAGTCCGCACCTTCTTCCGGGCTGGCCCGGCGGGCATCCCGACCCAGACCGCGTTCAGCCAGAGCACGCGCTGGGACACGCTGGATTATGACCGCGCTGAAGGCTGTATCCGCAGCGTTGAGCACGCCTACTCGCAGGAAGGCGGCCTCGCCGTGCTGTACGGCAACATCGCACTTGATGGCTGCGTGGTGAAGACCGCCGGGGTCGACGAATCCATCCATGTATTCGAGGGCAACGCCAAGATCTTTGAAAGTCAGGACACTGCCGTCAAAGGCATTCTGAACGACGAGGTCAAGGCTGGTGACATCGTGATCATTCGTTACGAAGGTCCGAAAGGTGGCCCGGGCATGCAGGAAATGCTCTACCCGACCAGCTACCTGAAGTCCAAGGGCTTGGGTAAGGACTGTGCGCTATTGACCGACGGTCGCTTCTCTGGCGGCACTAGTGGTCTGTCCATCGGCCACGCCTCACCGGAAGCGGCCGCCGGCGGTGCTATCGGCCTTGTGCAGGATGGCGACAAGGTACTGATCGACATCCCCAACCGCAGCATCAACCTGCTGGTCTCGGACGAAGAGCTGGCAAGCCGCCGCGCCGCGCAGGACGCCAAAGGCTGGAAGCCTGCCGCACCTCGCCCCCGTAAAGTCAGCACGGCGCTGAAGGCCTACGCACTGCTAGCGACCAGCGCCGACAAGGGCGGTGTACGCAACAAAGCGCTGCTCGACGGTTGACATCTCCCGAAGCGCGCGGGCCAAAACCCGCGCCAACTTCCCGCCATACCAAACAAAGACTAACAATTAAAGACGACATCCCGGCATAGAAGGCATTTAGCCATACCGCCCGTCGGAGATTTTGCGCTGTTTGCCACTCTTGGATGGGCTCCCAAAGCGTGACGGCGTTAACATACGGGTTATATAAAACCGTGCACGGACGAATAACGCCAGCTGACTGGGCCCGCACTCATGGAACGCGCAGCACGCAAAATATTGTTGGTTGAAACCAACGCGGCAAAGCGCGAGCAACTGCTCGAACTCTGTCGTGCGCCTTTGGCCGGCCCACTCGATGTCGATATCTGCACCAGTCTTCGTGATACCGCTACCCGTCTTGGTTCAAAAAGCTATGACGCCTGCCTGCTACCTAATGAGCCAGACCTGTTGCAGGACGCCCGCCGCGCCAGCGCCAACACGTTGCTGCTGCTGATCAGTGACGACGACAGTGCCGAGCGCGATGGTACCGCCATCGACAACGGCGCAGACGATATCCTGCCACGCGACACACTTAATCCGGACATTCTCAAGCGCGCTCTGATCAACGCAGAGCGCCGGCGTAGCAGCGGAGAAAAACTGCAGCAGATGGCACGGCAGGACCCGCTGACCGGGCTGGGCAACCGCGCCCTGCTCGAGGCAGAGCTGGACCGTATGATCCTGCGCGGCCAACGGAGCCCTACCGGCTTCGCCCTGCTCTATATCGACCTGGACTACTTCAAGCAGATCAATGACAGCTTCGGCCACGGCCTGGGAGACCTGTTACTGGCGGTGATTGCCAACCGCCTGCGCCGCACCATGCGCCAGGACGACCTGATTACCCGGATCGGTGGTGACGAATTCGTTGCCCTGCTCAATGACCTGCACGATCCAAACGATGCCGCCCTGATTGCCAGCAAAATCATTCATGCCCTGAGTGAGCCCATCACCCTCAGCGGCCACCACCTGCTGGTCTCCGCCAGCGTTGGCATTGCGACCTTTCCAGAGCACGGCGCCTCGGCCGCAGAGCTACTTCAGCACGCCGACCAAGCGCTCTATCGCGCCAAAGCGAACGGGCGTAACGGCTATGCCTTCTTTAATCCCCAGCACGACGCCGAAACACGACACAACCTCGATATCGAGCAGGGCCTGCGGCATGGCCTGCTGGAAGGGCAATTTCGACTGCACTATCAACCCATCGTCGACACCAATCACGGCGACACCGTTGCCTGGGAAGCGCTGCTGCGCTGGCAGCATCCGCAGCTCGGCCTGCTGACGCCGGACGCGTTCCTCAAGCTGGCAGAACACAGCGGTCTGATCCTGCCTATGGGTCATTGGGTCATTGATCAAGCCCTGCGGGCAGTAAAACAGTGGCTTGATGCCGGCATTCAGTGTCGCCTGTCGATCAACCTGAGCGACCGTGAGCTCAAGCAACCACGCTTCGTCGATCAGTTGCGCCAGTTGCTGCTGCGCAGCAAGGTTCCGCCGCATATGATCCAGCTTGAGCTACGCGAAGACGCGTTGCTCAAACATGCCAGCCAGGCGACAGCACTGTGCAATGCACTGCATGAGCTGGGCGTGGAAATCTGGCTGGACCATTTTGGCTCGGAATACGGCGCGCTCGGCTACCTGAGCCGCCTGCCGATCAAAGGCGTGAAAGTGGACTGCCGGTCGCTGAATGAAACCGGGGTCCCGGAACAGGATGCCTACCTGCAAAATCTGATTACCCTGTCCCGCGGCATGGACAAGCAGGTGGCCGTCAATTACGTCGAGGACGCCCGCACGGCGGAGCGACTCACTGGCTGGGGCGGTAACCTGCTGCAAGGCTACTGGATCGGCATGCCCCGACCACTGGAAGAGCTGATCGGGCAGTTGGAGAACACCTCCCTGAACTGACCCTTAAGGGCGACGTTCAAGCACCTGATAGACGTGCGCCGGATATCCTTCGCCCGCAGCAACCTGGCGCTCGCTGACCAGAACCCAGTCGGCATCATCAAACTCCGGAAACCAGGCATCGCCCTCGGGCGTGGCATCGATGCGCGTCAGATACAGACGATCTGCCCCCTGCATACACTGGCGATACAGGGTCTCGCCGCCAATCACCATCACCTCGTCCACACCAACAGTAGTCGCCTGCTGACGGGCAAAACCCAGCGCAGCTTCAATAGAACCAAACACTTCGGCCCCAGTCAGCTGCAGACCCGCCTGACGACTGACAACAATATTGGTGCGCCCCGGTAACGGTCGACCGAGCGACTCAAAGGTCTTGCGCCCCATGATGATCGGTTTGCCCAGCGTGGTCGCCTTGAAATAGCGCAGGTCCTCAGGCAAATGCCAGGGCATGCCGTTATCAAGACCGATCACCCGGTTGCGCGCCATTGCCGCGATCAGCGCGACCTTGATGTCACTCATACGGCCACCGGCGCCTTGATGTGCGGATGAGCCTGATAGCCCACCAGCTCGAAGTCTTCGAAGCGGAAGGCGAACAGATCAGTCACCTCGGGGTTGAGCTTCATGGTCGGCAACGGCAGAGGCTCACGGCTCAGCTGCAGGTCGGTCTGTTCGATATGGTTGGCATACAAGTGGCAGTCGCCGCCAGTCCAGATGAACTCGCCCGGCTGCAGGTCACAGACCTGCGCCACCATCAACGTCAGCAGCGCATAACTGGCAATGTTAAATGGCACACCGAGGAAGATATCGGCCGAACGCTGATAGAGCTGACAGCTCAGCTTGCCGTCGGCAACGTAAAACTGGAACAGCGCATGACAGGGCGGCAGCGCCATCTGATCCACCAGCGCCGGATTCCATGCCGAGACAATCAGCCGACGCGAATCCGGATTGCTCTTGATCATAGCAATCAGCTTGCTGATCTGATCGATGGACTCGCCATTCGGTGCCGGCCAGCTGCGCCACTGGTAGCCGTAAACCGGCCCCAGGTCGCCGTTCTCGTCCGCCCACTCGTCCCAAATCGAGACGCCGTTTTCCTTGAGGTAGCGAATATTGGTATCGCCCTGCAGGAACCACAGCAATTCGTGGACGATCGATTTGAGATGGCACTTCTTGGTCGTGACCAGCGGAAACCCTTCGGTCAGATCAAAACGCATCTGGTGGCCGAACACGCTGTAGGTGCCTGTGCCGGTACGATCACTCTTGAAGGTGCCGTTCTCGCGCACATGGCGCATCAGGTCAAGATACTGTTTCATGCGGTGCGCCCCTCACGCCGGTAGGCCAGCCCCATCAGCAGGGCGCCCAGTAGAATCATGGGAATACAGAGTAGCTGACCCATGGTCAGCCAACCGAAAGCCAGGTAGCCCAGCTGCTGGTCCGGCACGCGGACAAATTCAACGGCGAAGCGGAAGCAGCCATAACAGATGGCAAACAGGCCGCTGACCGCCATGGTCGGCCGCGGCTTGCGCGAATAGAACCAGAGAATGGTAAAAAGCGCGACACCTTCGAGCGCAAACTGATACAGCTGCGACGGATGACGCGCCAGTTGGTCCGGATCGGTCGGAAAGATCATGGCCCAGGGCAGATCGGTCGGTTTGCCCCACAGCTCGGCATTGATGAAGTTGCCAATACGGCCCGCCCCCAGTCCAATCGGCACCAGCGGCGCGACAAAATCAACCAATTCGAAGAAGCGCTTGTTGTGCTTGCGGGAAAACCACAGCAGGGCAATCAGCACGCCGAGCAGTCCACCGTGGAAGGACATGCCACCCTTCCAGATCTCCAGTATCAGCAGCGGGTCGCGAATGTAAGCGGCCAGATCGTAGAACAGCACATAACCCAGCCGGCCACCGGCGATCACCCCGAGCGCGACCCAAAACACCAGATCCGACAGGGTTTCCTTGCTCCAGGTCGGATCAAAAGCAGCCAGGCGTCGACGTGCGAGCCACCAGGCGCCGCCGATACCAATCAGGTACATCAAACCGTACCAGTGAATCTTCAGCGGACCGATAGCCAGCGCTACCGGGTCAATCTGCGGGTAGGTCAACATGCGAGATCCCTAGACTAGAAAGTTGATTCCAACACAAAGCAGCAGCAGGGCAAACAGGCGTTTGAGCAGGTCCTGCGACAACCGGTGCGCCAGTCGCGCACCGAAGCCCGCAAACAGCATGCTGGTCGCGGCAATACCGATCAGCGCCGGCAAATACACATATCCCAGACTCCAGGAAGGCAGTCCGGTTTCATCCCAGCCGGTAAAAATGAACGACGCAGCGCCTGCCAGCGCAATTGGCAGACCACAGGCTGACGAGGTCGCCACCGCCTGCTGCATCGGCACACTGCGCCAGACCAAAAACGGCACCGTCAGCGACCCACCACCGATACCAAAGATCGCGGATGCCCAGCCAATGACACCACCAGCAACACCCAGCGCCGGTTTGCCCGGCTCCGCCAACGATGCTTTGGGCTGCAGCTTGAAGGCCATCTGAATCGCAACCAGAATGGCAAAGACACCAATGATCTTCTGCAGCATGGGGCCGCTGATCTGCGCTGCAGTCAGCGCGCCCAGCACGGTCCCGAGCACAATGCCGACCGTCAGCCAGACAAACAGATGCCAGCGCACGGCTCCCTTGGCGTGATGTGCGCGAATCGCATTGATCGAGGTAAAGACGATAGTCGCCAGTGAGGTGCCGACTGCCATATGGGTCAGCACATCGGGCGCAAAGCCCTGCAGGGCGAAGCTGTAGACCAGCACCGGCACGATGATCATGCCGCCGCCAACGCCGAACAGGCCAGCCAGCGTACCGGCAAAACCGCCCAGCACCAGATAGATCACGAACTCCACAACACCCCCCGAAAGCGGATCGCCGCAAATCGGTTAGTCTATCGCGGATCGCGCCACTCCGACACACAGGTTACACTGCTGCCATCTTCCCGAGGAGCAGCTTGATGTGTCTGATCGCCTTTGCCTGGCAGCAATCCCCGCAGCAACCCCTGCTGCTGATCGGTAACCGCGACGAATTCCATCACCGCCCCACTCGGGCGCTGACAGACTGGCACGCAGAGGGGCATCCCGACCTGCTGGCAGGCAAGGATCTGGAAGCCGGCGGCACCTGGCTCGGGGTTACCCGCGACGGTCGCTTCGCGGCCGTCACCAACATCCGCTCACCGGGCGCCGCCAAAGCGCCAAGGTCACGCGGCCAGCTACCATTGGATTACCTGCTGGGCAACCTCTCACCAGCCGCGTTTTTACACGAGCTGCACAGCACGCTGGACCAGTACTCGGGCTTCAACCTCCTGGTTGGTGACCGCGAACAACTGTGGTTCCTCAATAGCCAGCAGGGTCAGCCGCGCCAACTCGAGCCCGGTATCTACGGCCTTTCCAATGCTGACCTGGACAGCCCATGGCCGAAAACGCAATGCCTGCGCAACGATCTGGCCCAGAACCTGAAGGCAGATGACCAAACCCTATTTTCACTGCTGGCCAATGACCAGCTCTACGCCGATGAGCAACTGCCCAGCACCGGTATCAGCCTTGAGTGGGAGCGAATGCTGTCGGCGGCCTTCATCGTCGGCATCCCGGAGTACGGTACTCGCGCCAGCAGCGTACTGCGGCTGCAGGCAGACGGCGTTATCCGGCTGACGGAGCGCCGTTTTGGACCACTCGGGGAAGCACAGGGAGAAACCAGCAGGGAATGGCGCTGACAACTCAGCGTGGCTGCGACAGCACCTTGCCCAGGCCCATGCCGCGCAGCGCCAGATGCAGGGTGCTGAGCACCAGATGCGGGTTGTCCAGCTCGATCACCTCATCCAGCAAAGCCTTGGCGTCGGACAGTTTGATCTGACGCAACAGCCACTTGACCTTGGGCAAGTTGGTCGAGTTCATTGACAGTGCGTCACAGCCCATCGCCATTAGCAGCACCGCGGCGGCCGGGTCGCCAGCCATTTCACCACAGACACTCATTGGCTTGCCGGCCTCGCGACAGGCCGTGGCGACCTTGATCAAGGCCTGCAGCACCGCTGGATGCAGCGAGTGGTAAAGGTCCGCAACACGCGGGTTGTTGCGATCGACCGCCAGCAGATACTGGGTCAGGTCGTTGGTACCGACCGACAAAAAGTCGACCAGTTGAATCAGTTCACGCGCCTGGTAAACCGCCGCAGGCACCTCGATCATCACCCCGACCGGCGGCATGGGCACATCGACCCCCTCATCCCGGACCTCGCTGTAGGCCCGATGGATCAGATGCTGAGCTTCTTCAACCTCAAATACGCTGCTCACCATCGGCAGCATGATGCGCAAATTATTCAGGCCCTGACTGGCTTTCAGCATGGCCCGCGTCTGCACCAGGAAAATCTCCGGGTGGTCAAGGGTCACGCGGATGCCGCGCCAGCCGAGGAACGGGTTGTCTTCCTTGATCGGGAAATAGGTCAGCGCCTTGTCGCCACCAATATCGAGCGAGCGCATGGTGACCGGCAGGGGATGGAAAGCCTCCAACTGCTCGCGATAGATCGCCTGCTGCTCCTTCTCGCTGGGGAAGCGATCCTGGATCATGAACGGCACTTCAGTACGATACAGCCCAACCCCCTCGGCGCCGCGATCCAGCGAACGGGCCACATCTGCCTGCAGACCGGTATTCACCAGCAGCGGCATCCGATGACCGTCGAGCGTCACGCAGGGCACGTCGCGCAGCTTCTCCAGCCCCTGCACCAGCTCGCGCTCTTCGCGCACCAGATCCAGGTACTGGCGATGCAGCTCCGGCGACGGGTTGGAATAGACCTCACCGCGGTTACCGTCGATGATCAATTCCATGCCATCGATGCGGGTATAGGGCAGGTCAAGCGCACCCATCACGGTCGGAATACCCATCGCCCGAGCCAGGATGGCCACGTGCGAGCTACCCGAGCCAAGCACCGACACCAGCCCGACCAGCTTCTCTTTCGGCACCTGGCCAAGCATTACCGGCGACAGCTCTTCGCTGACCAGAATGGTGTCATCCGGGAACACCAGTTCCTGTCGGCCAACCTCCTGCAGATAGGCCAAAATGCGCCGACCGATGTCTTTGACGTCCGCTGCACGCTCACGCAGATAGGGGTCATCCATCAACTCGAAACGGGTGACATGCGAACTGACGACTTCGCGCAGAGCCCCCTGCGCCCACTGCCCAGTCCGGATGATGTTGATCACCTCGTTGCCCAGCGCAGTGTCGTTCAGCATCATCAGATAAACATCAAACAGCGCCAGCTCTTCCGGCCGCAGCTGGGTCGAGAGCTTGCTCGACAGTTGCTGCATGTCGACCCGCACGCTGTGTTTCGCGCGGCGGAACAAGGCGATTTCCGCCTCAACGTCCTGGATTTGCTTGTCGGGAACCGATTTCAGGTCTGCCGGTGGCAAAATCACCACTGCATGTCCGATGGCCACACCCGGCGCACCAGCGACCCCGTCGAACCGGGTATCCTGTACCACCTCACCACCCCACCCGAGGCCGCCAATCGCGCCTGTCGCCTCGGCGTGGGCAATAACGCCCGCCAGTTGCGCACTCATGGTGACCAGGAAGGCCTCTTCGCCCTCATCAAACTGGCGACGCTCCTTCTGTTGCACCACCAGCACCCCCATCACCCGGCGATGGTGGATGATCGGCACACCCAGGAAGGAGGCATAGCGCTCTTCACCGGTTTCGGCAAAGTAACGGAAACGGGGGTGAGACGCCGCGTCTTCGAGGTTGACCGGTTCCTCTCGGGTACCAACGTAGCCGATCAAACCCTCGCTGGTGCCCAGCGTGACCGCGCCGACGGCATCCTTGTTGAGACCCTCGGTCGCCATCAGCACGTAGCGACCGATATCGGGGTTGAGCAGGTATACCGAGCAGACCTCGGTGCCCATAGCCTCGCGCACACGCTGCACTATGATGTCCAGAGCCGCTGCCAGATCTCTGGCAGAGTTGACCTCCTGAACGATGCGGCGCAGCGTATTGAGCATATTCAACTACCCGGCAGGCTAGAGAGCAGTCTCGGCGCAAGTTCCTTCATGGCACGCCGATAGACATCGCGTTTGAATGGGACAACCTGACCCAGAGGATACCAGTAACTGACCCAGCGCCAGCCGTCGAATTCCGGTTTTGCGCTACAGGTCATGCAAACCCGCTGATCCTCGGCCTTTAGTCTGAGCAAAAACCACTTCTGTTTTTGCCCGACACAGACCGGCTGCGAATGGCTGCGGATCAGGCGTTGCGGCAAACGATAGCGGAGCCAGCCACGGGTGCAGGCAAGAATTTCGACATCATCAGGCAGCAGACCAACCTCTTCATGCAACTCGCGGTAAAGCGCCTGCTCGGGGCTTTCATGACGCTGAATGCCGCCCTGCGGGAATTGCCACGAATCCTGGCCGATGCGCCTTGCCCAAAGCACCTGCCCCAACTCATTGGTCAGGATGATGCCGACGTTGGGTCTGAAACCATCGGGGTCAATCACAGCCACTATCCCTTATTCAATTATCACCGCATTGTTCCACAAAGCACGGCGTAGCAGCAATTACGGATATGCCACCGATTGATGTCAGTGATTACGGGCATTTACCGACGGACTCGATTATTCTAGCGGGCCGCCAACCGACTCAGGAGAACACCCGTGTCACTCGCCATTTTTGACCTCGACAATACCCTGCTTGGCGGGGACAGCGACCACGCCTGGGGCGAGTTCATCGTTGCCCATCGGATCGTCGATCCGGACGAGTACAAGGCACGCAACGATCAGTTCTTCAACGACTATCTGGCCGGACGGCTGGACATTCAGATTTACCTGAACTTCTGCCTGCAACTACTCGGCGAGCACCCGACAGAGCAGCTCGATGCGTGGCACCGGCAGTTCATGCAAGAGAAGATCCTGCCCATCGTGCTACCCAAGGCGCAGACACTGATCGAGCGCCACCGTCAGGCCGGCGACACCTTGATGATCATCACCGCCACCAACCGCTTCATCACCGGCCCGATAGCCCGCCACCTGGGCGTCGACATTCTGCTGGCGACCGAGTGCGAGAAGACTGACGGGCGCTACACAGGACGCACCGCCGACATTCCCTGCTTCCGCGACGGCAAGGTCACCCGACTGGAGCGCTGGCTGCTGGAAAATAATCGCACCCTGGAAGGCAGTCACTTCTACAGCGACTCGCACAATGACCTGCCGCTGCTGAGCATGGTCGACCATCCCGTCGCGGTAGACCCGGATGACACCCTGCGCGCCCACGCCGAAGCCCAGGGCTGGCCGGTCATCAGTCTGCGCTGACGCGCAGCAGCTGGAAGCAAAACCAGATTCGCACCTGCAGCGAGATTCACAAGGGTTTAAATAAGGAGCTGCGGCTAAAGTCAGCATAAAAAAACCGCGCGATTCAACTCCGCGCGGTTTTTTCTTGCAGCTTGCAGCTTGAAGCTTGCGGCTTGCCGCTCGCCGGTATGAAGCCGGCGTCAGGCCGGCGTCACCCGACAAAACAAAGCCTTGATATAACCGGTCTCCGGAATCGCCGGGTGCAGAGGATGGTCCACGCCCTGGAAGCCTCGTTCGGTGATGATCAGGTTGCGGTCCAGGTGGCGGCTGGCACCCAGCAGGGCATCACGCAGACGATCCTCTTCCAGGTGCATGGAGCAGGATGCCGAAACCAGAATCCCGTCCTTGTTCAGCAGCCGCATGGCCTGCTCGTTGAGACGACGATACGCGGCTTCGCCGTTGCGAATATCCTTGCGTTTCTTGATAAAGGCCGGCGGATCGGCAATCACCACGTCGAAGCGCTCGCCGGCGCTCTTCAGTTCCTTCAGCGCGGCCATCACATCGCCCTCTACCACCAGCATCTTTTCCGCCACGCCATTGAGCTCTGCGTTAGCTTCCACCCGGTCCAGCGCCGGAGCAGAGCTGTCAACGCACATGACTTCACTGGCTCCGAAGGCGGCTGCCTGAACGCCCCAGCCGCCGACATAGCTGTACAAATCCAGCACCCGCTTGCCCGCGACATAAGGCGCAAGACGCGCGCGGTTGGCGCGGTGATCGTAGAACCAGCCGGTTTTCTGCCCCTCGCGCACCGGGGCTTCAAAACGCACGCCGTTCTCTTCCAGGGCGACCAGTTCGGGCATCTCGCCGAACGCATCCTCAACGTAGGACTCCAGCCCTTCCAGCTTGCGCGCGCCACTGTCGTTCTTGAACAGCACAGCCTGCGGTTTGAACACCTGCACCAGCGCATCAACGATGTCGCCGCGCACCTGCTCCATACCGGGGTTGGCGATCTGCACTACGAAGTAGTCGCCAAAACGGTCGATCACCAGCCCCGGCAGAAAATCCGACTCGCCGTAAACCAGACGATAGAACGGCTTGTCGAACAGCCGCTCACGCAGGCTCAGGGCCACCTTGAAGCGATGCACCAGCAGAGACTTGTCCAGCGGGTGACGGGTGTCGCGACTGAACAGGCGCGCACAGATCAGGTTGTTGGGGCTGACACAGACCAGCCCGAGGGGTTTGCCACCCGCAGCTTCCAGCTGTGCCTGCTGCCCCGGCTCAAAGGCCGTCAGCGGCGTCAGCGCGGTATCCACCTCATTACTGAAGACCCAAAGGTGGCCTCCCCGAATACGCCGGTCGGCATTGGCGTTGAGTCGCAGGCTGGGCAAAGACATGAGGGGGCTCCTGAAGCAGGCAAGGAAAGAATGTAGGCAGCGGGCCATTATACAGGGTGCCAAGCGCCCCAGTCTCCGGCTAAACTCGGTAGTTCAACTCATCAGTGGACCCAGGCCATGACATCGGAGCTCACCGACCAGCAGATCAGTAACGCCCTGCAAGGCATCAGCGTACCACCGCAGCCGCAGATCATGGTCGACCTGCAGATGGAGCAACTGATGCCAGACCCGGATCCGAAGGTCATCGCCAGATTGATCAGCCAGGATCCGGGGCTTTCGGGCAGTTTGCTGAAAGTAGTCAACTCCCCGTTCTTTGGCCTGGCCAACCGTATCAGCTCGATTCAACAAGCGGTCAGCCTGCTCGGCGTGAGCCGCGTGGTCAATATCGTCAACGCCCAGTCCATTCGTGGCGAGCTGACCGATGAGAATATCGTCAACCTGAACCGCTTCTGGGACAGCGCGCAGGACGTAGCCATGACCTGCATGACGCTGGCCAAGCGTATCGGCTGTGTCGAGCCGGACGAGGCCTATGCCCTCGGCCTGTTTCACAACTGCGGCATCCCGCTAATGCTCAGTCGCTTCCCCTACTACATCGAAGTGATGGAAGAATCCTACGCACAGGATCAGGTACGCCTGGTCGATGTGGAAAACGATCGAATGAACACCAACCACGCGGTGATCGGCTACTACACCGCCAAATCCTGGCTGCTGCCGCGCCACCTGTGCGACGCCATCGCCAGCCACCACAACACCGAGCAGGTGTTCCTTTCCCCGCTGGGCAACGATCCGGTACAGAAGAACCTGCTGGCCATCCTGAAAATGGCAGAGCATATCTGCCAGGCCTACCGTGTGCTGGGCAATCATCCGGTTGACCACGAGTGGAACACCGTCGGCTCAGCCATTCTCGAATACGTTGGCCTGTCCGAATACGACTTCGAAAACCTGGAAGCGAACTGCCAGGAAATGACCGCCACCGGCGGTAACTATTATCAAGGCTGATCACCGCCTGACCTGAGGAGACATCGCATGACCACCCCGCTCGTAATCACCGTCATCTCCGCCGACAAACCCGGCCTGGTAGAAAGCTTGGCGCAGACCATCAATCGGCATGGCGGCAACTGGCTGGAAAGTCGGATGGCGCGCATGGCAGGACAGTTCGCCGGGATCTTGCGCGTCGACGTGGCAAATGATCAGCTGGAAGCGCTGCGCATTGACCTGGAAGGCCTCAGCGCTCAGGGCATCAATGTCCAGGTCGCCATCAGCGGGCAGGCAGAAGAGCCTCAACAGCGCACCCTGCAGCTGAGTCTGGTTGCCAACGACCGTGCCGGGATTGTGCACGAAGTCTCTCGCGTACTGGCCATTCACGGCGTCAACGTAGAGTCACTGGAAACCGAGTGCGCGCCTGCGCCGATGAGCGCCGATCTGCTGTTCAAGGCCGAAGCCCGCCTCGGCGTCTATCCGCAGACCGATCTGGATGCGCTGCGCGATGCGCTGGAAAACCTCACCGACGACCTGATGCTCGAGCTGCGGGACGCAGACTAGGCGCCAAGGCTAGCCTCCCATCGCCTGCCGTTTGGCGGGCGATGACCGCTGAGGTGCAACATCGGCTAAAGCAGGAAAGTAAGGCCGACCTGAAACAACCGCTCAATCGCCTGCATATCGTGCTTGTCGGGCACGATGACAATAACGTGGTCACCTTCTTCAATCTGAGTACTATCGTGGGCGATCATGACATCCTCACCGCGCACCAGCGCCCCGACCATAGCCCCTGGCGGCAACGGCAACTCGTCTATCCGCTTGCCCACTACCTGCGAACTCTGTGGATCACCATGGGCAATCGCTTCCATCGCCTCAGCCGTACCGCGACGCAGCGAGTGTACCGCAACCACGTCACCGCGCCGCACATGGGTCAGCAAAGCACCGATGGTGGCCTGTTGTGGCGAGATGGCGATATCGATACTGCCACCCTGCACCAGGTCGGCGTAGGCCGGATTGCTGATCAGGGTAATCACCGTGCGGGCGCCCATCCGCTTGGCCAGCATTGACGACATGATGTTGGCTTCATCGTCATTCGTCAGCGCCAGATAGACATCCGCCGACTCAATGCTCTCCTCCAGCAACAGCTCACGATCTGACGCGCTGCCATTGAGGACAGTTGCACGGCGCAGGTTTTGCGACAGGTACTGGCAACGCCCCATATCCTGCTCGATGATCTTCACCCGATAGTCATCTTCCAGCACGCTGGCCAGCCGCGCACCGATATTGCCACCACCGGCAATAACGATCCGCTTGTAGGGTTTTTCCCGCCGCCGCAGCTCGTTGAGGACCAACCGGATATCTGGCCTGGCGGCGACGAAGAAAACCTCATCCCCATCCTGAATCAGAGTATCCCCATCGGGGATGACCGCATGGTTCTTGCGAAAGATCGCCGCCACCCTGATTTCCACCGCTGGCAAACGCTCGCGCAGCTTGGAAATACGCTGCCCCACCAGCGCACCACCATTGGAGGCACGCACGGCTACCAGCTGCGCCAGACCGTCGGCGAAATTGATTACTTGCAGGGCCCCCGGGTAGCGGATCAGTTTTTTCAGGTGCTGAGTTACCAGCGCCTCAGGGTTGATCAGCACGTCGACCGGCACCGCACTCTTGGCAAACAAGGCCCGGTTCTGAGTTAGATATCCCTGCTCTCGGACCCGGGCAATCTTGTTCGGCACATTGAACAGTGACTGGGCGACCTGACAGGCGATCATGTTGACCTCATCACTATTGGTCACTGCCACCAGCATGTCGGCATCCTCGGCGCCGGCCTTGGACAGAGTGACCGGATGAGCTCCGTGGGCGCAGATCGTCTTTATCCCATGGGCGCCGTGCATTTCCTGCAGAAGCTGCAAACGTTCAGGGTCGCGGTCCACCACCGTAATGTGGTTTTTCTCGCCGACCAACTGTTCCACCAGACTACGACCAACCTGGCCGGCGCCCAGCACGATGATGCGCATCATGCACCTTCCCCTTTCAATCGTACGTTAGCCACGCCAGAACACCGGCGTAAAGAGCACCATCAACGTCAGCAGCTCCAGCCGCCCCATCAGCATCGCGAACGACAGTAGCCACTTCGCTGGCACCGGCAGGGTAGCAAAATTACCGGCCGGCCCGATGATATCGCCCAGCCCCGGCCCTACGTTGGTCAACGCTGTCGCTGCTGCAGTCAGACTGGTCAGCAAGTCCAGGCCCATCAGCGCCAGCAACAGCGTTACCACAGCCAGCGTCATGAAAAACAGAAAGGAGAAGGCCACGGCCGAGAGGATAATGTCATCCTGCACCGGTCTGCCGTTGTACTGGGTAACAAACACCCCGTTGGGGTGGATCAGCTTGTTGATCTGGCTCCGCAGGAACAGGTAGCTGAGCTGGAAACGAAACACCTTCATGCCGCCACTGGTGGAACCGGAGCAACCGCCAATGAACATCACCACAAAGAACAGGGCAATACTGAAGGTCCCCCACTGGGTGTAGTCGGCCGACGCAAAGCCGGTGGTGGTAATCACCGACACCAGGTTGAAGGTGGCCTGGGTAAAGGCCACGAAGGGCTCTGCGACATGCAGATCAATCAGGTCAGCAGTCAGCAGCAGCGATACCGCGCCGATGATGCAGAGAAAGCCGATCACCTGCTGGTTGTTGAGCACATGCAGTGAGGGACGTCGAAAAAAGGCGATCAGCAAGGTAAACGGCAACGCGCTGAGCGTCATGAACAGAATCGACACCCACAGCACCTCCAGCGGGAACCGCCCCATGGAGCGGTCATCGGTAGCAAAGCCGCCAGTGGAAACGGTCGCCATGGCATGGTTGACCGCGTCGAACAGATTCATGCCGGCCAGCCAATAGCTAAACACACAACTGATCGTCAGCCCCAGGTAGGTCGCGACCAGCATGCGGGCCAGCGACTGCACCCGCGGGATCGACTTGTCCGACCAGTCGGAAGACTCGGTATGGAACAGGCGCATACCACCAACACGCAGAAACGGCAGGATGGATACCGCCATGCCGATCACGCCCAAACCGCCGATCCATTGCAGCAGCGAGCGCCAGAGTAGCAAGCTCGGTGCCAGGTTCTCGATACCGCTGAGGATGGTAGACCCGGTGGTGGTAATGCCAGACACCGCTTCGAACACGGCGTCTTCGGCACTGAGCTGAAAGTGGCTGAAGAACAGTGGCAGTGCGCCGAACAGTGAAAGCAGCACCCAACTGAGACTGGTGAGCAGATACAGCTGGCGCGAAACCAGATGAAACCCCCGATCACGGCACCCCAGCACCAGCAACAGACCGCAGGCCAGCGTAATGGCAAATGACGTCAGGAAAACCTGCATTTCCGGGTCCTGACGCCACCAGGCGAAAACCGCGACGCTGAGCATCAGACCGGCCATGATCAGTACCAGGATGCCGCAAACGAACAGCACCGGACGCAAAAACCGCAACATGCAGGAATTCCCCAGCCAGGAAGGTCGGCACATGATACCCGCCGACCAGCCCAGACACTACGGTCAAACCGAAACCGGCGTCGGCGGAGCCCAGCGGGTAGCTGCAAAACGGTCGAGCAACAGGTGCAACAGATAGATCGCCGATAATGACAGCAGCACTGACAGTGACAGCGACCAGAACCGGTACAAATCACTGTAGAACAAGTCTTGCCGCGGTGTCAGGTATTGACCAAACAGGATTGCCATAGTGGTCAGTGCAGCAAAGCCCGCACCGGAACCGCCCTCCAGCATATGGACACGGGCGAACAACATCAGGCAGACCCAGAGCCCCGCAGCCACAAATGGCAGCACGTCGAAGTGATCCAGCAACACCAGTTGAACGACCAGTCCCAGGTTGCAGCCTACCAGCGTCCCCAGCGCCCGGTTCCAGCCAGCCGGCCCGGCGCCGCGCCAGTTCAAGGGAAACAGCACCAGAATGCTCGCCACCTGCGCCGACAGTCCACTCTGCAGGTTGAATACCTGAAACACGATATACGACAGGGTCGCCACTATGGTGGCCAAAATGACCTCATGGCGCCGGGTGCTGGCCGACTTGTTCAACGCCGGACGGGGCTTGCGCGGGTCAACATCGGGAAACACCACCTGCATCAACAAGGCAATGAACAGGGTGCTGAACACCGATACGATATTACTGGCCACAATGTCGCCAATATCGGACTGCGGATAACTGGCAAAATGCAGTTGCATCGACATGTTGACGACCGACATGGCACCAAACAAGAAGTTGGGACCACGGCTCATCTGAGCAAACAACGCTGCAAACATGCCCATCACCAACAGCGTCATCGGCACCGGCTTGTCACCGAACATCCCCTGCACCACCAATACCGCCAAGGTTACAACCAGCATATTGGCAATGAACTGCCGCAACAGATGCGCATTGATGACCGGCACCAATCCCAGCAGCAAAATTGGCTGCACCACGAAGAACGCACCGTAGTTCCAGCCCATCAGCTTGCACAGCAAGAAACCGAGCATGCCGCCAAAGGCAATACGCAGACACTGGCGCACGTCGTTACTGTCGAGGTGCCGCTTGCTGGTCAGCAGAATGGGTTTCATGACGGCCTCAGTAGATGTAGTGCATCAGGCTGATCAGGCGAATCTGCAGGCTACCCAGCCAGTGAGCAGGCCCGCCCACCGGGAACAACTGCACCGTGGCGCGTGCGCCAGTGGGGAATGTCGACAGCAGTCCGGGCTCTTCGTCCAGCGTCAGATGAACTCGCTGGCGCTGGGCGTCACGTACCCAGCGGTCAGAGGTTTCCGGCGCTGCCAGCGAACCATCAGGTAACAGCTGGCCCTGCTGGGTACCTGCGGCGATGCCGGCAAGGTGAGCGCGGAATACCCGCCCCGGCATGGCATCGAAGACCACCGCCGCTGGCTCGCCGATATCCATATGCACCAGCGACTTCTCGCGGAAATCTGCCACTACATCGGCATCATCCGCAACCAGCGCCGCCAGCGAGTTACCGGCAACGGCGTAGGTGCCGGGACGAACCTGCAGGTTGGATACCACACCATCGCTCTCGGCCCGCACCTCGGTGTAGCTGAGGTTCAGCCTTGCCTGCTCAAGCGCATTGCGTGCCTGACGCAAACGAAGGTTGTCCTGATCACCATCACCACGCTGCACTTCCAGCTGCTGCACCTGCGCCCGCAGGCTCGTCACCTCTGCCTGAGCCGCCTGCTGGCTGGCGAGAATCTGATCGTAACTTTGCCGCGAGACGTTGTGGCTGGTGAGCAGTGCCTGCATGCGGTCGCGCTCACGCCCCAACTCGGCGCTGCGTACCTCGGCAGCACGTACCTGCGCCCGCGCTGCGGCGATTGAAGCATCAATGCCGGCGTTATCTCGCTCGGCAGCCTCCAGCGCCAGCTGTGCTTGCTGAAGCGCGAGTTCATAAGGGCGAGAATCAATCCTGAAGAGCAGATCACCGGCAGTGACATGCTGGTTGTCCACGACGGCAACATCGACGACCTGACCTGAAACCTGCGGTGCCACACGGATAACCGGATGAATGACCCGCGACTGGGGCGTCAGCGGCATCCACAGATCCGCCGCCAGGAAGTAGCAAAACACCACTGCAAACAGCAATAGCGACGCGCGCACCCAACGCGCAAAAACCTGATCCGGTGTCATTCAGACACCTCCTGCTCGCCTGCGAGCAAGGCTCGGACGTTGGCTTCCATACCCAGCAGCACTTCAGCAAAGGCGTCCAACTGGGCGTCGCTCAAGCCCGCGTAGATTTTCTTGCGCACTTGCTCCACATGCACTCGCATATCCGCGACCCGCTGATGCCCAGCCGGGGTAAACCATAGAGCGTGAACGCGGCGGTCACTGGGGTCGCGGCGCCGCTCTATCAGCCCCTGCTCCTGCAACTGATTCAGCGTCCGCGTCAACGACGGCATCTCGATCGCCAGTTCGTCCGCCAGCACCTGCTGGGTGCAGCCCTCGCCCACCTTGACCAGGTGTAGCATCACGCTCCAGCGCGCCTCGGTAATACCCAGCTCACCGACTGCCTGATTGATTGCGGCGCGCCAGAGCCGATGCACTCGCCCCATCGCTGCGCCCATGGAAGGCTTCAACGTTTCGTGCAACGCCAAAGCCGCTTGATCCTGATTCATGGATAACCTCGAATATAGTTAGCCTGCTAACCATAAAGTCTACTCCGATAGATTTATTTAGCAAGCTACATATTCAATTCAGCACACCGAACCGGAACTGGGCATCGGGCAACACTGTCCCAGCCGCAGCGAATTCGCTAGAGTGCCCAGCTGCAACCGTTCAGAGGAAATGAGGTCATGTCATACATTGAGGAGTCGCTGTCCAGCGGCGAGGTCATTCACAAGATCTTTCAGCTGCACTGGTTCGCCAAGGTACCCATGTACTGCTGGCTGGTCCTGGGCTTAGTCAGCCTGGGCCTGACCTGGCTGATTGCGCTGTATGAGTACTTCCGGCTGCGCTCCATTGAACAGGGCGTCACTAACAAGCGGGTTATCTTGAAAACCGGCATCATCAGCCGGCACACCGAGGAAATGAAGCTCAGCTCCATTGAGACAGTGGAAATTGAGCAAAGCGTCTGGGGACGGATGTTCGGCTACGGCACGGTCAAGCTGACCGGCCGTGGCATCAGCGATGTGAAGTTTCGCAACATTGACGATCCGATGTACGTCAAACGCGAGATCGAGAGCGTCAGCAACCCGATCGACTGATCGCCACCTCAGACTCAGAGCAGAAACAGCGTCGCCAGACCAAGGAAGGCCAGAAAGCCCACCACGTCGGTCACCGTGGTCAGGATGACGCTGCCGGCCAGCGCCGGATCGACGCCAAAGCGACGCAGCAAAAGCGGAATGGCCAGCCCCGACACCGCTGCACAGAGCAGGTTGAGTAGGATCGCCGCCGCAATCACCGCACCGAGCTGCCAGTTCCCGAACCAGGCCACCGCCAGCGCCGCCACCACCAGCGCCCAGAGCACACCATTGAGGCAGGCGATGCCGATCTCCTTGCTGAGCAGCAGCCGCGCGTTACCACCCTCTACCTGACCGAGCGCCATGCCGCGCACCACCAGCGTCAGGGTCTGGCTACCGGCAATACCGCCCATGCTGGCGACAATCGGCATGAGCACCGCCAACGCCACCAGTTGCTCCAGCGTGCCCTGAAACAGGCCGATAACCCAGGCCGCCAGAAAAGCGGTGACCAGGTTGATACCCAGCCACACCGCCCGGCGCCGACTGCTGGTCAGCACTGGCGCAAACATGTCGGCTTCGTCGTCAAGACCGGCCATGCTCATCATGGTGCGTTCGGAGTCTTCCCGAATCAGATCGACCACATCGTCGACGGTGATGCGGCCAAGCAACAGGCCGTCTTCATCAACCACCGCGGCTGACAGAATATCCAGATCCTCGAAGCGACGCGCTACTTCGTGGCTGGGGAGCATCACATCGAGCGGCTGGAAATCACCATCCATCACGTCGCTGACCAGCACCTCTGGCGAGCTGGTCAGCAGGCGACTGAGTCGCAGCACCCCCTGATAGCGGTTCTTACGGTCGACCACCATCACCTTGTCGGTATGGTCCGGCAGGTCTTCGAGCAACCGCAGGTAGCGCAGCACAGAGCCCACCCGGACATCGACCCGCACCGATATCTGGTCGGTGTTCATCAGACCGCCGGCAGAGTCCTCCGGGTAGGACAGCATCGACATCAACTGCTGCCGCTTGCGTACGTCCATCGCCTGCAGCAGCTGGCGACCGCTGTCACTTGGCAGCGCCTGAATCAGGTCAACCAGGTCATCAAGATCGAGCTTGCGGGCGGCAGCAACCAGCTCGTCCTCGTCCATCTCCAGCGCCAGGCGGGCGCGGACCTCGTCATGCAGGTGAACCAGCACCTTGCCTGCACGCTCGGCATCGAGCATTTCCCAGACCGTAGTCCGCTCGGCAGGTGGCAGGGCCTCAAGCAGGCCCGCCGCCTTGGCCGGGTGCATCTGCCGAAAGGCCTTGCCGACGCGTTTGAACTTGCCCGCTTCCAGCGCATCACGGACCCGGGCAATCTGGGTAGTGGCGCCTTCGCCTTCCTCTTCCTCGTCGGTCAGGTCGGAGGTGTCCGGCTCACGGCGCAGTTGAGCACCCAACAGCGGCGTCAGATGCTTAAGCACCTGCTCTTCACGGTCATCATCGATGTGTTGCCAGAGCGCCATACGCTGCGGCCCATCAAGCGCCTCCAGGAGACTGGCCACCTTACCCACATGCATGCCACGCAACAGCTTGCGCACCCGCTTGCGCTTGTCCCGGTGCAACGCCTCGATAATGGCGTCCAGCTCGGTGCGGGTGGTCTGGCTGTCAGTGTCAGTCATAGGCAGGAATGCTCCAGCAACGTTGAACTCGTTGAACAATGTACCGTTGAGAGACGTCCCAAACCACACACAAACCACATAATCAGCACAAACAGGGTCGCCACACTGCCGGCATAGTCCATCAGGGAGACCCGACATGAAAACCGCAATCGCCTGGCTGCTGCTGTGTGCCAGCCTGTTAAGCAACGCCGTTCAAGCATCTACAGACAGTCCTGAGACAGGCATGTTCCTGCTGCGCTCCGATGACGGCAGCTGGCAGCCAGCGCTGCTGCTGAACACCGACATGCAAGTGCAGATCAGCGGCCCGGTGGCCGAAGTACAGATTCGCCAATCCTTCAGCAACCCCGGTGGCGCCTTTGCCGAAGGCCGCTATGTGCTGCCGACCAGCGAAAGCGCCGCCATCCACGCCATGACGCTGGAAATCGGGGAGCGCCGGATCAACGGCCAGATCCAGGAGCGCGAGCAAGCCCGCAAGACCTACCAGCAGGCGCGTGACAACGGCCAACGCAGCGGCCTGGTCGAACAGCAGCGCCCCAATCTGTTCAGTACGTCGGTCGCCAACATCGGCGCGGGCGAAACCATCAGCGTCATCCTCAGCTACACCGAACTGCTGCAACCGGACGCCGGACGTTACAGCCTGCGTCTGCCGCTGACCATGACGCCGCGCTACAACGCCCGCCCGCAGCCGGTCGATGGCCAACAGCACACACCACGCGGCAGCTCTGCCAGTCCGGAAGGCCCCATTGCTGGCAGCCTGTGGCGCGACGGTCCATCCCATCAGGCCGACATCCAGATCACCCTCGATAGCGGCTTTGCACTACACAGCCTGAGCAGCCCCAGCCACGCCATCAGCAGCCACTTTGACGGCCGCCGCTACCGCGTTCAACTGCTGGAAAATCCGGTGGTTATGGATCGCGACTTTGTTCTCAACTGGCAACTGCCGAGCGAAGCAGGCAATCAGGTGGCGGTCTTCACCGAGCAGGTAGGCGAGGACCACTACGCACTGATGATGCTCTCTCCCGCCGCTGCCCCGGTCAGTCAGCAGCGCCAGCCGCGTGAGGTCTTTCTGATTCTCGACACGTCAGGCTCGATGCAGGGCGAACGCATCCGCCAGGCACGTGACAGCCTGATTCACGCGCTGGGCCGCCTGCAGCCCGAAGACCGTTTCAATGTGCTCGAATTCAACAGCGAGTACAGCATGCTCTACCGTGAACCGGTCGCGGCCAACGAAGAGAACCTGAGTGAGGCCCGCAGCTGGGTAGCCGGGCTACCAGCCGGTGGCGGCACCGAAATGCTGCCGGTGCTGCGCGCAGCGCTGACCCAACCGAATGAGGCAGGCTACCTGCGCCAGCTGATCTTCATCACCGACGGTTCGGTCAGCAACGAACGGGAAGTGCTGAAAATGATCCAGCAGCGCCTTCGTCAGGCGCGGATCTTCACCGTCGGTATTGGCGCTTCGCCCAACAGTTTCTTGCTGCGCAAGGCAGCCGAAGTCGGCCGCGGCCAGTTCACCTCGATTGATGATCGCAGCGGCATTGAACAATCCATGGAGCGGCTGTTCGAGAAACTGGAGTCACCGGTACTGACCCACCTGCAGCTGGAACTGCCGGAAGGCATCGATGCCGAAATCTGGCCGCAAAAGCTGCCCGACCTGTACTCGGACCAGCCATTGCTGATCGCCATGAAACTGAACCAACTGCCAGAGAAAGTGGCCCTGCACGGCCGTCAACCGGAGCTGTGGGAGCAGCACCTGCAGATCCCCGAGCCGCAGCAAGGCAATGGCATTGCCAGAATCTGGGCACGACGCAAGATCGAAGCCGCCATGGACCGTCTGAACGAGGGTGCTGGTGAGGACGAAGTGCGCGATCTGGTCCTGCCGGTGGCGCTGGAGCACCAGTTGATGAGCCGCTTCACCAGCTTCGTCGCCGTCGAGGAGCAACCGGTACGCGCCGCTGACGAACCGCTCGACAGCCAACTGGTGCCAAACCTGAACCCGGTCGACCATCGCCTGTACCCGCAGACCTCGCTCGGCCTCAATGGCCTTTGGGCGCTGGCACTCGCGCTGTTGCTGGCCGGTCTGCTGGTCCTGAACTGGAAACCGCGCCATGCGTAAGCTGATTGCCATCGTACTGCTACTGGGTGCCGTGGCTGTCGCAGCCCAGGGCAGCTGGCTGCAAGCCAAGGCGTGGCTTGCCCAATGGTTGATTGCCGACGCCTGGGCCGAGCAACTGCAGGCGGGCACGCCGAGCAAGCCCTGGCCCTGGGCCGATACCTGGCCGGTTGCCAAACTGACCACGCCCGACGGCGAGGCCCGCTACGTGCTCGACAGCGTCAGCGGTCAGGCCCTGGCCTTCGGCCCGGGGCAACTGGACAACGGTGTGGCGCCAGGGCAGACCGGCACCCTGCTGCTGGCCGGCCACCAGGACAGCCACTTTGCCTTTGTCGAGCAGTTGAAAACCGGGCAGGTTCTCACCCTGCAGGCTGCCAATGGCCAAGAGTACCGCTACCGCGTGGCGACCCAGCGCATCGTCGACAGTCGCAATGAGCCAATGATCCTGCAATACGAACGCGCGGAGCTGCGGCTGGTCACCTGCTACCCGTTCCGCGCCCTGACCAGCGGCGGGCCGCTACGCTACGTGGTCACCGCCTGGCTGGAGGAACCCGCCTCGTGATTGCGCTCGCTGCGGAGAAACCGCGACAATCGGCGGACGATTCACGGACAGAGCAGACCATGCCGGACAGGATTCTAATTATCGAGGACGAGCCCGCGATCGCCGATGCGCTGGTGTATGCCCTGAGCACCGAAGGCTTCGACGTGCACTGGTGCGGCCTGGCGGGCGAGGGCATGCAATGGCTGCGCGACAACCCGGTCGACCTGCTGGTGCTGGACGTTGGCCTGCCCGATGAAAGCGGCTTTGAGCTGTGTCGCCGTATTCGCCAGTTCTCCGCCCTGCCGATTATGTTCCTGACTGCGCGCAAGGAAGAAGTCGACCGCATCGTCGGGCTGGAGATTGGTGCCGACGACTACGTAGTCAAACCGTTCAGCCCGCGGGAGATTTCCGCCCGGGTGCGCGCGATTCTTCGTCGCACCCGGGCCGAGCCTGTCGCCAGCGAGCAGTCAGCGCCGGCCGAGCTATTTCTGCACGATGCTGAGCGGCGACGGATTCGCTACCACCAGCAGTGGCTGGAACTGACCCGCTACGAGTATCTGATTCTCAGCACCCTGCTGCGCCGTCCCGAGCACGTTCTCAGCCGTGACCAGTTGATGGAAGCCGTCTGGGCCGATCCTGGTGCCAGTCTCGACCGGGTGATCGACACCCACATCAAGGGCATCCGCACCAAGCTCAAACGCATCCTACCCAGCCACGACCCCATCGTTACCCACCGGGGACTGGGCTACAGCATTAACCCGCAGTTGCCAGGTGCAGACGCATGAGCCTCAGCACCCGCCTGTTGCTCGGATGGTTTGTTATCGCCGGACTGGCCACGGTGCTGTTTCTCAACAGCATCCTCAATCAGGTGCCCTCGTCCGTACGCCAGGCCAGCGAAGAGGTCATGGTCGACAGCGCCAATCTGCTGGCCGAGATCGCCGAGCAGCACTGGCAAGAGGGCTTTGCTGCAGACAGCCCGTTTGCTACCGCCATCAATCGTTATCTGGCCCGCCAGCTGGATGCGCAGATCTGGTCACGGCACAAGACCGGCACCGAACTGGTGATCTACCTGACCGACTTTAACGGCACAGTGCTCTACCACACCGACCCACAGCAGGTTGGTGAAGACTATTCACTGTGGCGGGACGTGTCGCTGACCCTGCAAGGGAAATACGGTGCGCGCACCACGCGGATCGACCCCGAGGACGACACCAGCAGCCTGATGTACATCGCCGCGCCGGTCTATCAAGGCGGTCAGCTCGTCGGCGTGCTCACCCTCGGTAAGCCCAACGCCAGTCTGCATCCGTTCATCACCCTAGCCCACGGCTATTTCTGGCAGCGCGGCGGCCTGATTCTGTTTGGCGCCCTGCTGCTTGGCGCCGGCATGGCGTTCTGGCTGAATCGCTCGGTCAGGCGGCTGGTGGACTATGTCGAGCAAGTGCGCCACGGCGAGCGAGTCAGCCCGCCGCAGCTGGCGGACAAAGAGCTGGCCCGGCTGGCCGCCGCTACCGAAGCGATGCGCCGCGAAATCGACGGCAAGGCCTATGTCGAGCAGTACGTGCATACCCTGACCCACGAGATGAAGTCACCGCTGTCGGCCATCCGCGGCGCCGCCGAGCTGCTGCAGGAGGCGAATGTCCCCGAGCCGATGCGCGCGCGCTTTTTGGCCAATATCGACGGCGAGTCGCTGCGTCTGCAGCGGCTGGTCGATCGTCTGCTGTCACTGGCCGGCGTCGAAAAGCGTCAACAGCTGGAGCAAACCGAGCGAGTTGATCTGGCAGAAATTGCCGCGCTCGAATTGGAAGCCAAACGTCCACTGGCTGAGCGCAAAGGCCTGACACTCACGCAGGAATGCGACGCTGACAGCACACTGATGGGGGATCGCTTCCTGCTTGAACAGGCGATCAGCAATCTGCTCGACAACGCTATCGAGTTCAGCTTGCCCGATGGCGCCGTTGCCCTGCAGATCAGCAACAGCGGGGCGGCGCTGAGCCTGCGCGTGCGCAACGACGGCCCGGCGGTGCCGGACTACGCCCTGGATCGGGTGTTTGAGCGTTTCTATTCCCTGCCGCGGCCGGACGGCCAGCGCAAGAGCACCGGTCTGGGGCTGAGTTTTGTCAGGGAAATCGCCAGACTGCATCACGGCCAGGTGAGCCTGAACAACCGCGCGGAAGGCGGCGTAGAAGTGGAATTGACGCTTAGCAGAACCCACCAGGAGAGAGAGGGCAGCACCTCTCTCTCCTGACGGGGTCGATCTTAGCCTTCGTAGGCTTCGATCGGCGGGCAGGCGCAGAACAGGTTGCGATCACCGTACACGTTGTCGATCCGGTTGACGCTCGGCCAGAACTTGTTGGCCGCGACCCAGGGCTGCGGGAACACGGCTTCCTCGCGGCTGTAGGCACGCTGCCAGTCGCCGGTGATGTCAGCCAAGGTGTGCGGCGCGTTGTGCAGCGGGTTGTCCTCTGCCGTCCACTCGCCCTGCTCGACCTTGTGGATCTCGGCACGGATGGTCAGCATCGCATCAATAAAGCGATCCAGCTCAGCCTTGGACTCACTTTCGGTCGGCTCGATCATCAGGGTTCCGGCTACCGGGAAGGACATGGTCGGCGCGTGGAAGCCGAAGTCCATCAGACGCTTGGCCACATCCTCTTCACTGATACCCGAGGCAGCCTTGAGCGGACGGATGTCGATGATGCACTCGTGCGCCACCCGGCCGTTACGGCCGCTATATAGCACCGGATAGGCATCACCCAGACGCTTGGCCAGATAGTTGGCGTTGAGGATCGCAACCGAGGTGGCCTGACGCAGACCGACGGCACCCATCAGAGCGATGTAGGTCCAGCTGATCGGCAGGATGCTCGCGCTGCCCCACGGCGCCGCACTAACCGCGCCGTTTTCCGGATTCGGGCCATCCAGCGGTACCACCGGGTGGTTGGCAACGAAGGGCGCCAGGTGCGCCTTGACGCCGATCGGGCCCATGCCCGGGCCACCGCCGCCGTGCGGAATGCAGAAGGTCTTGTGCAGGTTCATGTGCGACACGTCGGCACCGATGTCGGCCGGACGGGTCAGACCTACCTGCGCATTGAGGTTGGCGCCATCCATGTACACCTGACCACCGTGCTGGTGAATAATCTCGCAGATCTCGCGGATACCTTCCTCATAGACACCGTGGGTCGACGGGTAGGTGATCATCAGACAGGACAGGTTGTCGGCGTTGTCGGCGGCCTTTTGGCGCAGATCAGCTACGTCAACGTTGCCCTGCTCGTCGCAGTTGACCAGTACCACCCGCATGCTCGCCATCATCGCCGAGGCCGGGTTAGTACCGTGCGCCGAAGTCGGGATCAGACAAACGTTGCGGTGACCTTCGTCGTTGCTTTCATGGAACTTGCGGATCGCCAGCAGACCGGCGTACTCGCCCTGCGCGCCGGAGTTCGGCTGCATGCAGATAGCGTCGAAACCGGTGATGGTGCGCAGCATGGCCTCCAGCTCGTCGATCATCTGCTTGTAGCCTTCGGCCTGCGCCAGCGGAGCAAACGGGTGCAGCTGACCGAATTCCGGCCAGGTGATCGGGATCATCTCGGTGGTGGCGTTCAGCTTCATGGTGCACGAGCCGAGCGGGATCATCGAGTGGTTGAGCGCCAGATCCTTGTTTTCCAGCGACTTGATGTAGCGCAGCATCTCGGTTTCCGAGTGGTAGCTGTTAAACACCGGATGGGTCAGATAGTCGGACGTGCGACGCAGAGCCGCCGGAATGCCCATGTCGGTGGCGCTGACCTTGGCATCCAGCGTGGCGACATCCTGACCGTGCGCGGCACCGGCGAAGGCGGCCAGCAACTGATCGATGGTCGCGCGTGTAGTGGTTTCATCCAGGCTCACGCCCAGGTGATCGGCATCAATTACCCGCAAGTTGATACGTGCGGCGCGGGCGCGTTCAAGAATCTCGCGGGCCTTGCCCGGCACCTTCAGGGTCAGAGTGTCGAAGAAGGTCGCGTTGCGACGCTCGATACCCTGCGCACTCAGGCCTTCAGCCAGAATCGCGGTAAAGCGCTGCACCCGCTCGGCGATCTGCTTGAGGCCTTGCGGGCCGTGGTAGACCGCGTAGAAGCTGGCGATGTTGGCCAGTAGCACCTGCGCGGTACAGATGTTGGAGTTGGCCTTCTCGCGGCGAATGTGCTGCTCGCGGGTCTGCAGCGCCATACGCAGGGCGCGGTTGCCGCGGGCATCAACGGACACGCCGATGATGCGGCCCGGCATGGCGCGCTTGTAAGCGTCACGGGTGGCAAAGAACGCCGCGTGCGGCCCGCCGTAGCCCATCGGCACACCGAAGCGCTGAGCCGAGCCGAAGACCACGTCGGCGCCCAGTTCACCCGGCGGGGTCAGCAGGGTCAGCCCGAGCAGATCGGCGCCCACGCAGGCCAGACCTTTCTGCGCCTGAACCTGTTCGATCAGCGGCTTGAGGTCGCGGATTTCACCCCAGGTGGTCGGATACTGGAACAGCGCACCGAACACCTCGTAGTCGCCCAGCGTGCTGACGTCGTCGACTACCACATCGAAGCCAAAGGCCTCGGCGCGGGTCAGCACAACAGAGATGGTCTGCGGATGGCAATCCTGGTCAACGAAGAACAGGTTGCTCTTGCTCTTGGCAACCCGCTTGGCCAGGGCCATGGCTTCGGCTGCGGCAGTGGCTTCGTCCAGCAGCGAGGCGCTGGCCAGCTCCATGCCGGTCAGGTCGATGGTCAACTGCTGGAAGTTCAGCAGCGACTCCAGGCGACCCTGAGCAATCTCCGGCTGATACGGGGTGTAAGCGGTGTACCAGCCCGGGTTTTCCAGCACGTTACGCAGGATCACGGTCGGCGTCAGCGTGCCGTGGTAGCCCATGCCGATGCAGGAGGTGAAGATCTGGTTGCGGCCGGCAACCTGCTTCAGATAGTCCAGCACCTCGGCCTCGCTGCGCGGACCATCCAGCGCCAGCAGATCGGTACGCAGAATGCTCTGCGGCACGGTCTCGGCAACCAGCGTTTCCAGCGACGCGGCGCCCAGGGTCGACAGCATGGCCTGCTGTTCGGCGGCGTCCGGGCCGATATGGCGACGAATAAAAGCGTCGGTCTGTTCCAGCTCGACGAGGCTCGGGGTGTGGCTCATGGGGTGTACCTGTGCAAAGTGTGAAAGCAAAAAGCCCCGACGCGAATCAGGGCTTCAGCACTACAGCAAAAACAACCGGTCAGATGGAGGCGCCGTAGGCTGCGGCGTCCATCAGCTTGTCCAGTTCGGCACTGTCGCTCGGCTTGATCTTGAAGAACCAGGCCTCACCGTACGGTGCGCTGTTGACCAGCTCGGGGGAGTCGGCCAGGGCGTCATTGACGGCGATGATTTCGCCACTGATCGGCGCGTAGATGTCGGAAGCGGCCTTGACCGACTCGACCACCGCGCACTCTTCACCGGCAGCGACTTCACGACCTACCTCGGGGCACTCGACAAAAACCACGTCGCCCAGCAGGTCCTGCGCATGGTCGGTGATACCAACGGTCACGGTGCCATCGGCTTCCAGACGGGTCCACTCGTGGCTGGCGGCGTAACGCAGATCGGCGGGAATGTTGCTCATGGGAATATCCTCGGGGGTTTAACGTGATACTTATTCGATGACCGACTGGCCGTTGCGTACGAAGCAGGGCTTGACCACGCGCACGTCCAGCAGCTTGCCGCGAATTTCGACCTTGGCGCGGCTGCCGGTCGCACGGGGCACACGGGCCAGCGCGATGGAGTAACCCAGGGTCGGGGAAAAGGTACCGCTGGTGATTTCGCCTTCGCCAACACCGTCGACGATGACCTTCTGGTGGCCACGCAGCACAGCGCGCTCCTCCAGCACCAGGCCCACCAGCTTGGGCTGGTCGCCGGCGGCTTTCTGGGCTTCCAGTGCCTGACGGCCGATAAAATCGCGCTCGGCTGGTTCCCAGGCAATGGTCCAGGCCATATTGGCGGCCAGTGGCGAAATACTCTCGTCCATGTCGGCGCCGTACAGGTTCATACCGGCCTCCAGACGCAGGGTGTCGCGCGCACCCAGACCACACGGCTTGCAGCCAGCGGCCAGCAGCGTTTGCCAGAAATCGGCAGACTGCTCGGCAGGCAGCATGATTTCCAGACCGTCTTCACCGGTGTAACCGGTACGACCGATAAACCAGTCGCCAGACGCCAGGCCCTGAAAGGGCTTCAGGTCACTGATCAGCGCTGCGCGGTCATCGTTGACCACCGATTTGACCAGCTCCAGCGCCTGCGGGCCCTGTACCGCGATCATTGCCAGTTCGGCACGCTCAGTCAGCTTGACGGCAAAGGATTCGGCCTGCAGGTTCATCCAGGCCAGGTCTTTCTCGCGCGTCGCGGCGTTGACCACCACCCGGTAACCGTCGCTTGCCAGGTAGACGATCAGATCGTCAATCACGCCGCCCTGCTCGTTCAGCATGCCGCTGTAGAGCGCCTTGCCAGGCGCCTTCAGGCGGGCAACGTCGTTGGCCAGGAGATATTGCAGGTAGGCCTGGGCCTCGCTGCCAGCCACATCGACGACAGTCATGTGGGACACATCAAACATGCCGACGGCGCGGCGTACCTGATGATGTTCTTCGAGTTGAGAGCCGTAATTGATCGGCATATCCCAGCCGCCAAAATCGACCATCTTGGCACCAGCAGCAAGGTGCTGATCATACAGGGGGGTCCGCAAGGCCATTGCGCCGTCCTTCAGTCCGGGGGTTGCAAAGGCCGAATTGTAGCCGCAAACCCGTCCTCTGTGCAGTCCGTCGATCAGCGCACCTTGCTGCGACTAATCGACTGGGCAGAGCGGCGGATCAATACAATGACCGGCAGAAGCCCGGTCGCGACCAGGGTAATGGCCGGTAACGCGGCTCTGGGCCAGTCGCCTTCGGCTGTCAGGCTGTGGATGCGCACCGCCAGGGTATCCCAGCCAAAGGGCCGCATCAGCAGCGTTGCCGGCATTTCCTTGAGCACATCAACGAACACCAGCAGGCTGGCGCTGAGCAACCCGGGCACCAGCAGCGGCAAATAGACGCGCCAGAACACGCTGAAACCGGAATGTCCGAGGCTGTGCGCCGCCTCAGGCAGAGCGGGCCGAATCCGTGCCAGCGAGGTGTCTACCGGTCCGCTGGCAACCGCCATAAAGCGAATCAGATACGCCAGCAGCAACGCAAACAGGCTACCCAGCAACCAGGGCCTTGGTTCTTCGAGCCCAAGCCAGGCCTGCAGCGGCACCAGCAGCTGATTATCGGCAAAGCTGAACGCAAACATGATGCCCACCGCCAGCACCGAGCCCGGTAGCGCGTAGCCCAGATTGGCCAGCGCCACTGCCGAACGGATACGTCGAACAGGCTGCATCCGCCGCGCCAGCACCAGCATCAGCGCGGCGCCAACCGTCATCAGCGCAGCGATTCCGCCGAGCGCGAGAGTATTGCGAATCAGCGACCAATAGCGGTCATCAAAGTCGTTGCGATCGCTGGTCAGCAGCCAGTAGAACAACTGCAACAGCGGAATGATAAAGGCCGTCGCCAGGACCAGCAGACAATAACCGGTAGCCAGCCAGCCGCGCGCGCCCCGCAAGCGGAACAGTGCACCCTGGCGCGGCTTGTCGACACCGGGAAAGCGCCTGCTGCCCTGTGCTCGGCGCTCGGTGTAGAGAGCCAGCAGCACGAATAGCAGCAACAGGCTGGCGAGCTGGGTGGCGGTCTGCAGGCTGTAGAAGCCGTACCAGGTCTTATAAATGGCAGTAGTAAAGGTGTCGTAGTTGAATACCGAAACCGCCCCGAAGTCTGCCAGGGTTTCCATCACCGCCAGCGCCGCGCCAGCGCCAATCGCCGGACGCGCCATCGGCAGCGCCACCCGCCAGAAGGCCGCCCAGGGGCTGTGACCGAGAATACGCGCTGCCTCCATCAAGCCGCGCCCCTGTGCCAGAAACGCGCCGCGAGCCAGCATATAAACATACGGATAGAACACCAGCACCAGCACAAAGATCACACCGCCGGTGGACCGGATAGAGAACATCCGAAAGTCGTTGCCCAGCCAGCTGCGCAGGAAGGTTTGCAGGGGGCCGGCAAAGTCCAGTAGACCGATCATGACGAAGGCCAACACATAGGCTGGTACCGCAAACGGCAGCATCAATGCCCAATCGAGCCAACGTCGCCCCGGAAACTCGCACAGGCTGGTCAGCCAGGCCAGACTGACGCCCAGCAGCACCACACCTGAGGCAACACCGACTGTCAGCACCAGAGTGTTGCCAAGCAAGCGCATCATCTGGGTTTCCAGCAGGTGGTTCCAGATGGTCGTGTCCAGGCTGTTCCAGCTCAGTGCCAACACCAGCAGCGGCATCAAAACCAGCGCGGCGCCTACGTAGGCTACGGCGCGCCAATGGGGCTTGGAAACAACGGACGGAAACGGCACTCAGACTCCTGCGAGTTCAACCAGCGAAAACAACAACGCCCGGCGAGGCCGGGCGTGCAGTATATCGGCAAAATCGCGCTGGATCAGTGCCAGCCAACACGATCCATCAACATGATGGCTTCAGCCTGACGGCGTCCTGCTACTTCCACATTGACGTCATCACGCTTGAATGAGCCCCAGGAGGCCACTTCTTCGGACGGCGCGACCGACTCGTTAGCCGGAAACTCCTGGTTAACATCAGCGAACACGCGCTGGGCTTCTTCAGTGGTCAGCCACTCGAGGAAGGCAATCGCACCGCGGCGATGCTTGGCGTAGTGGGTAACACCGGCACCAGAGATGTTGACGTGAACGCCACGGTCATATTGGTTCGGCCAGAACAGCTTGATCGGCAGGTCAGGATTGGCGGCTTCCAGGCGACCGAAGTAGTAGCTGTTGACGATACCGACATCGCACTGCCCGGCCTCGATGGCGTTCAGCAGCGCGGTATCATCCGGGAACACCGGTGTCGCCAGGTTGTTGACCCAGCCCTGCAGAACTTCAGTGGTGCGCTCGACAGCGATAGTTTCCATCATGGTGGCGGTCAGCGACTGGTTGTACACCTTCTTCGCAGTGCGCAGACACAGGCGGCCGGCCCAGGCTTCATCCGCCAGCGCTTCATAGGTGCTCAATTCGGCCGGATCAACCCGCTCGGTGGAGTAGGCAATGGTGCGGGCGCGCAGCGACAGCCCAGTCCAGTAACCGTTGGCAGAACGGTACTTGGCCGGAATATTGGCACTGATGACCTCGGACTCGACCGGGCGCAACACACCCTGCTGCTCAGCCTGCCAGAGGTTGCCGGCATCGACAGTGATCAACAGGTCGGCCGGGGTGTTGGCGCCTTCGGCTTTCAGGCGCGCCAGCAGCGGCGCTTCGCTGTCGGTGATGAACTGGAAGGTAGTACCGGTCTTCTCGGTGTAGAGGTCAAATACCGGCTTGATCAGGTGATCCTGACGCGCCGAGTAAACAACCAGTTCCTTGGCCTGAGCAACACCGCTCAGGGTACTGAAGGCCAGACCGAAGACTGCCAGTTTGCGGATCACAGACATGGAAACGCCTCTCCGTTGAAAAAATGAGAGGAGATGATAATCATTCCCCATTGCACTGGCAATGCGACCGGCTGCCCCACTCCGTAGCTAGATGTTGCAAATCAGCTGCGCGCCAGGCTTGGCAGCTCGCCCCCCAACCCCATGGCCTGGCGCATCACGCCCGCCTTGAGCCGCGGCGCATGCTCAAACAGCTGCATGCCGGTGTTGCGTAACCAGCGCAGCGGCAAGGCGTCGGCATGGAACAACCGCTCAAACCCTTCCATCGCCGCCATCACCGCCAAGTTGTTCCCCATCCGCGCGCGCTCATAGCGCTCCAGCACGGCGAGGTCAGCGATATTCTCCCCGCGCTCGCGCGCCGCCAGCAGCACCTCTGCCAATTGCGCCGCATCGAGGAACCCAAGGTTCACGCCCTGCCCCGCCAGCGGATGAATACTGTGGGCGGCATCGCCCAGCAACGCCAGCCCTGGCATCACGTAGCGCTTGGCGTGGCGCTGGCGCAGCGGAATGCAGACCCGTCGGTCCGCCGCCAGCACCGGCCCCAGACGGCATTCCAGCGCTTCGCCAAGCGCGGTGCAGAACGCCTTGTCATCCAGCGCCATGACCTGCTCCGCAGCTTCGGGCAGCAACGACCAGACAATCGAACAGTAGTGCTTGCCGTCACGCGACGGCAATGGCAGAAAGGCCAGCGGGCCGGAGGGCAAAAAACGTTGCCAGGCGGTATCCTGGTGCGGCTCGGACAGTTCGACCGTGGTGACCACCGCATGATGCAGGTAATCCCACTCGCGCATGGTAAAACCTGCCAGCTCACGCAACTGCGAACGGGCACCATCCGCCCCCAGCACCAGCGGCGCATGCAACTGGCGGCCGTCCTCCAGATTGAGGCGCCAGCCATCCTCCTCTCGCACCAGGCCGCGCACGCGACTTGCACCCAGCAGCTCGATCGAACTGCCTTGCAGCACCGACAACAACGCGTTCTGCACCTGCCAGTTCTCAACAATATGACCGAGTCGCGGCTCACTCAATGCGTGAGCATCAAATTGGACCTCGCCAGTGCCCTCGGCATCCCAGACGCACATATGACGATAGGCGCAGCGGCGCGCAGCAGGAATCAGTTGCCAGGCACCCAGTGCGCGCAAAATCTGCTCTGATGCCGCGCTCAGCGCACTGACGCGCGGATCGTAACCGGAGCCACTCGCAGGCTCCGGCAGCGGCTGCAATGGCTGCGCATCCAACAGCGCCAGACGCAGCCCGCTATCAGCGAGCGCGCAAGCCAGCGCCGAGCCGACCATGCCGGCCCCCACCACAATCAGGTCATAACGCTGCTGCATGTGCACGCTCCAGAATCATCCTTTCAACCCCATCGCGTGACGGGCAAAAACCGACTTCAGCGGGGCAACAATATCCATCCCGAGCAGCCCAAGGTTGCGGCCTGCGGCCAGTACCGGACGACGGTTGCTGAACAACCGGGTCAGCCAGTCGCTGAACGCGATGGTCTGCTGCTGGTCCCGACGCTGGTTGCTGAAGTAACGGTTCAGCAGGGCAAGGTCGCCGGGGGACTGATTCGCGTCGGCGCCGATCAGCGTGTCGGCCAGCGCCACGGCGTCGCGCAGGCTCAGGTTAAAACCCTGCCCGGCAATCGGATGCAGGCTGTGGGCGGCGTTGCCGAGCACCACCAGACCGCTGCGGACCTGCTCTTCCGCTTCAATCAGGCTGAGCGGATAAGCGTGGCGCTGACCCACGCGCTTGAGCGCGCCCATACGAAAGCCAAAGGCATCCTGCAGCGCCTCAAGGAAGGCCGCGTCAGAGCAGGCCATAACCTCATCAGCCTGCGCCTCTGGTTGTGTCCAGACCAGCGCGCTGCGCCCACCTGACATCGGCAGCAACGCCAGCGGCCCGCGGCGGGTGAAGCGTTCATAGGCAACGCCGTCATGACCTTGCGAGCTGGTGATATTGGCGATGATCGCCGTCTGACCATAGGGTCGAACCTGGCGATGAATACCCAACTGCTCAAGCAGACCCGAGCGACCGCCATCGGCTACCACCAAAAGGTCCGTGGCCTGCTCGTGCACCTGACCGTGTTCCTCGACCTGCATCAACCAGCCGCTACGAGCGGGTTCAGCGCGGACAACCCGGGCCGGCGCCTGCCAGCGCACCACAGCCGGATCCAGCGCAGCCAGCAGCACCTGTCCAAGCACCGCGTTCTCGACCACATAGCCAAGCGCCGGCACCCGCTCCTTCTCTGCGGACAGCCGGGTAACCCCGGGGAGGCCGCGATCAGACACATGAATCTGACGGATGGGCTCAACCCGCCCGGCCAGCTCATGCCAGATACCGAGTTGCTCGAACAGCAGCCGGCTGCCATGCGACAACGCGGTCGAGCGGGCATCAAAGCTCGGCTGCGCATGTCCGTCGGCGGGCGGCTGCGCCTCGATCAAATTGATGCGCCAGCCGCAGCGTGCCGCGTGCGGTTGCAACGCCAGCGCCAGACTGGCGCCGACCATGCCGCCACCGACAATGCTGATCTGCCGGCTCACGCTGGCTCTGCCTCGGCCCGCTGGGCGGCTTGCATCAGCGCCTCAATTTCGTCCGGGTCTTTCGGCACCTTGCCGGTCAGCACCTGATAGCCGGTCTTGGTAACGACCACATCGTCCTCAATGCGGATGCCAATACCGCGCCATTTACGTGGCACGGTGTCGTCATCCGGCGCAATATAGATACCGGGCTCGACGGTCATCACCATGCCCGGCTCCAGCTCACGCCAGACACCACCCACGCGATACTCGCCCACATCGTGCACATCCATGCCCAGCCAGTGACCAAGCCGGTGCATGTAAAAGCGGCGATAGGCTTCGCTGGCAATCAGCTCATCCACATCGCCCTTGAGCAGTCCCAGTTCGACCAGGCCGCTGGTAATCGCTCGAACGCTGGCATCGTGGGACTCGTTCCAGCTGTAACCCGGCCCGATAACGGCCATCGCCGCTTCTTGCGCGGCCAACACGATGTCGTAAATCGCCCGCTGTTCCGCGCTGAACTTGCCGCTGGCCGGGAAGGTGCGAGTAATGTCGCTGGCGTAGCAGTCCAGCTCGCAGCCGGCGTCAATCAGCACCAGGTCACCGTCGCGGACCTGAGCAGTATTCTCGGTGTAATGCAGGATGCAGCCATTGACGCCTGCCGCGACGATCGACGAGTAAGCCGGCGAGCGGCTGCCATGGCGCATGAAACAATGCTGCAGCTCGGCTTCAATCTGATACTCGTAGACGCCGGGACGGCAGAACTGCATCGCACGCACATGGGCCTGACAGGAAATATCGGCGGCTGCCTGCATGACTTTCAGCTCGCCCGCACTTTTGTACAGGCGCATATCGTGCAACAGATGATCGAGCGCCAGGAATTCCTTCGGCGGCTGGGCGCCGAGGCGGGCCTTGCTACGAATCAGGTTGATCCAGTTGGTCAGCCGACGGTCAAAGTCGGCGTTGGCGCCCATCGCGTAGTACACCCGCTCACGCCCTTCAATCAGACCCGGCAGGATGTCGTCGATATCATTGATCGGAAAGGCATCGTTGGCACCATACTCGACCACCGCACCTTCCTGTCCGGCGCGATAGCCGTCCCACAGCTCGCGTTCCTTGTCGCGCTCACGGCAGAACAGCACGTACTCGCCGTGCTCGCGTCCCGGCACCAGCACCGCAACCGCCTCTGGCTCGGGGAAACCGGTCAGGTATTGAAAATCGCTGTCCTGGCGATAATTGTGCTCAACATCACGATTACGGATAAAAACCTGCGCCGCCGGCAGAATGGCGATGCTGTTCGGCTCCATCTGACTCATAAGCGCCTTGCGGCGACGGGCATATTCAGCCTTGGTGATACGCATGCTTACCTCATCAATGCAGAGCGGCGGGGGGCGTGTCCTGTTTCGGGTCGGCGGTCTGACATTCGCTGAACAGCATCAGCGTTGCCATACGCACGTATTCCATCACTTCCATGAAATCCACTTCGTTGGCCTCGGATTCATCGAGGTCGGTCTGAACCTGCGAGATGGCAGCGAAGTCTCGCAGCACCCCATCGGCCTCTTCACTGAGCTGGGCACTGCGCTCAACCATACCGAAGCCGGCCAGAAAACCCTCACACCATTGCCCCAGAGCAGCGGTCCGGTGGTCAATCGCGGCGTTGTCATCCGGCAGTACCAGCGTCAAATCGAAGCCACTACCAGACAGTTCTGCGAGGCTGGCATCGTACAACTGGATCAGCGCCACCTTGCCCGCCTCGGTGAGACTGCCACGGCCGTCAAGCAACTCGGTGGCAACACTCAACCAAGTGGTGTGATCCAGCCGCGCACCGGCGCTAAGCCGGCCGACCAGGTGACCATGCAGCTCGGCCGGTTGACCCACCGCAGCCACATCGCTGCAGATCTGCGCATATCGATCAAAATCAAACACTGCCTGCATCAAGGCCATGAACACACTCCAGACGTCTGACAAAGCTGCCGCAAAGGCGTAAATACCGGTATCCTTGCACCGGCTACGCGACCTGCGCAGCGGGTAAACCCAACGAGCACTATTGTGCCTGCCCGGGCCCGGTTAAATCTACCGCCGAGGCCGCGCCCGAACCGGCAATCGGCCAGCTCGACCGGCCATTCGCGCGAGTTTGACCGCCCTGCAGGCCGCCTCTATAGTGGCTCAACCCCTCGGGACGACAGAATGGCGGCAATGGACCAATCCGATATCAACGCACTGACCCAGCGCATCAGCCAGCTGATTGACCTGTGCGACCAGCTGAAATTGCAGAACCAGCACCTCCAGGCACAGGAACGCCTGTGGCGCGATGAACGTGTTCAATTAATTGAAAAGAACGATTTGGCCCGTCAGAAGGTCGAAGCCATGATTCTGCGACTCAAATCTCTGGAGCACGACTCATGAGCCAACCCCTGACCGTCACTCTGCACATCCTCGACAAGGAATACCGTGTCGCCTGCCCACCAGAGGAACGCAGCAACCTCGAACAGGCGGCCCGTCACCTCGACAGCACCATGCGCGACATCCGCAACAGCGGCAAAGTCATTGGCGTCGAACGCATTGCTGTCATGGCTGCGCTGAACATCACCCACGACATGCTGACCGGCAGCCACCAGCAGGACAGCGCACTGAGTGCACAGCAAGCGCAAATCAGTGAACTGGTCAAACGCCTCGACCAGGCACTGGAAAGCCACAAGGCCTGAACCTCCTATCCCGTGCATTCAGGCATCGAAGTTCACACCGACTTTCTGTATAGTGAGTCTCATCCCTGGGGTGTTGGCCAGCCGGAGATGTCCCTGAGCCGATACTCCTGTACCAGGAGGCTACGCGCTGATACCAGTGTGCATGTCCGCATGACGGAAAGCCTGAGGTATCGCCGTAATCTCCGCCTTGAACTTTCGGGTTCAAGGGCTAACCCGGCAGCGGCACTCTGGGGACCCTCTCTTACATGACATCCAGCGCATCACGCCCAGCCCTCCGCAAGCAGCTTCGCCAGGCGCGGCGTGCACTTAGTCGTGCTCAGCAGCACAAAGCGGCAGAGCGACTGAAGCGCCAGCTGGCGCAGGATATTCGCTTCCTGCGTGCACGCCACATCGCGTTCTACCTGGCCAATGACGGTGAAATAGACCCGGCACGACTACTGCAGTTGGCTAACCGCTATCGCAAGCACTGCTATCTGCCGGTACTTCAGCGCTGGCCGGCAACCGGAATGGCGTTTCAGAGACTAATAAAGGGACAGCGCTGGCAGCGCAATCGGTTCGGCATTTGCGAGCCACGCACAGATCGCAGACGCCAGGTCAAGGCTTGGCGTCTGCAGTTGGTACTGCTGCCGCTGGTCGGGTTTGATTCTGCTGGCAATCGTCTGGGCATGGGCGGTGGCTTCTACGATCGAGCCTTTGCCTATCGCCGCCGCCAGCGGCACACCGTACGCCCTCGCCTGCTAGGGCTGGCACACCAATGCCAACAGGTACCGCAGCTGCCATTTGCAGGGTGGGATGTCCCGCTAGACGGCGTGATTACAGACCGCGGGTGCTACTGATCAAGGCTCCTGCTGAACCGCAGGATCTGCATTGCGATCAAGGTAACTCTGGGTATACCCCGTGGTAACCACCCCCAGACCAAACACAATAACCAGCACCCACAGCAAATCCGGTTTGCGTCTCACGCGTTGCCTCCTTATTAATACGGCAATCTAATAGTGTGTGTGAGCCGGGCATCCACCTCTCCCATCCCCCGATGAGACAGACCGTACCCGTGTACCACACGTTTACTTACACCTATGCAAAAATTGTGTCAACTCATCCTGGAGAGTGTCATGGCCTACTGGCTGATGAAATCCGAGCCCGATACCTTTTCAATTTCTGACCTGGAGCGCCTGGGCCAGGCACCCTGGGACGGCGTACGCAACTACCAAGCACGCAACTTCATGCGCGAGATGCAACCGGGGGACGAATTTCTGTTCTATCACTCCAGCTGCCAACCGCCTGGCGTGGCCGGAATCGGACACGTTGTCAGCGAGCCGTATCCGGATCGCACCGCCATCGACCCCGATAGCCACTACCACGACCCAAAAGCCAGTATTGAAAGACTGCCATGGACGGCAGTGGACGTGGCCTTTCAAAGAAAGTTCCCGCACCTGCTGACACTGGCCGACCTACGGTCACTCAACGGCCTGGAAGCACTGGCATTACTGCAACGTGGCAGCCGCCTGTCGGTGATGCCGGTGACCACACAGCAATGGCAAATAATACTGGCGGCAATGTAACTATCCCCCGCTGGCCTGCCAGCCGGCATTGTGCTATCAGTTATCATATGCTTCGGGGAACTCCATGCCAGCACCCGCTATAGAACGCTACGTAAAGAAGCTTCCCGCGCTGATCGTCGTTCTTTGTTGCGCCCTGGCGATCGCGCTTTTCACTACCTGGCGCGCCCTTCATCTTGCTGAACAACAGCAGGCACGCGCTCGACTCCAGCTTGAGTCCAACGCCCTCGCTCAGCAGATTGAAACCCACTTCAAGCACCAGACCGACAGCCTGATCCGACTGGCCCGACGCTGGCCGCTGCACCACGCGCAGCGCGACCTGTGGAACAGCGACACAGAGCAGCTGTTGCGCGACTACAACAGTTTTCAGGCGATAGAGTGGCTTGATCGCCATTACCGCATGCAATGGATCGAACCCTTCAAAGGCAACGAGGCAGTGGCCGGGTTCATCTACCAGCCCAGCCACCCGAATTACCCGGTCATCCTGGAGGCCAAAGCCAGCGGCCAGCCCCATCTGAGCAACTCATTTCAACTGGCACAGGGCGGCCTGGGTCTGGTGTACTACATCCCCCAGTACCTAGCAAACGGCGAGTTTGACGGTTTTCTGCTCGGCATCTTCCGGGTCGAGGTGCTGCTCAACGACCTGATCAATATCCTGCCCTCAAACCATCTGAACCTGCGCTTTATGGAAAACAACCAGGTGCTGTTCAGCGCAGGCGCGGCCGAGCTGCAGGCCGCCGACTGGAGCGTGAGCAGTCAAGTCAGTCTGGGCGGCAACAGCAACTTCCGGCTCACTATCTACCCCACTCGGCACCTGCTCAATGACGCGACCACCCAGCTTCCCATGGTAGTAACCACCGCTGGTTCGCTGATCGCCCTGCTGCTGTGCTCATCACTCTGGCTGGCCTTTCGCGGCGCCCAGCGCAGCAGGCAACTGAGCTACAGCAACCGTCAGCTGCACGCCGAAATCAGCCGACGTCAGGAAACCGAAGAAACCCTGAAACACAATCAGGCACGCCTCAAGCTGATCAACGACATGACGGATCACAGTCATGATGCCCTGTTCATCATCGGCCTGCGTCCTATGGAAGTGGTGTACCTCAATCGCACTTGCTGGCAAGGGCTGGGCTACAGCGAACAAGAACTGCGCGCACTGATTCAGGTTGCACCGAGCGAGGTCATGCCTGATGCCATCAAGTGGCTGATCGAACTGCGGAGCATGCTTCACCAGCAGGGTAACGCCATTTTCCAGAAGCGGGTTGTCCATCATGACGGGCACACCGTGCCGCTGGAAGTCAGCGTTCGCCACCTACGACGCATGGGCCGGGATTACCTTATCTGCGTTGGCCGCAATAACAGCGCACAGTTGCAGATGGCAGCGCACCTGCAGCAGCTGTCCCATCAGGACGGCCTGACCGGGCTGTTCAACCGGCGCTACTTCGACAAGACGCTGATCAGCGAGTGGCGCCGCCTGCGCCGCGAGCAGATCCCGCTCGGCCTGCTGATGCTGGACGTTGACTACTTCAAGCGCTTCAACGATGAGCTAGGACACCAGGCGGGCGACGACGCCTTGCAGCAACTGGCAACCGCACTAAACAGCTGTCTGATGCGCGAAGGGGATTGTGTATGTCGTTATGGCGGCGAGGAGTTTGCTGTGATCCTGCCCGGTGCTGACGGAGACCGCTGCCTGCAGGCCGCGCGCCGGGTGCACGATGCGGTGGCCAAGCTGGGCATTCGCCACCCGCACACATCCGTTGAATCAGGCCTGTTCACGGTCAGTATCGGCGCAGCAAGCCTGGTTCCCGCTCCGGAATGGAGCCCCCATGACCTGATACGCCAGGCAGACCTCGCCCTTTACCGAGCCAAAACCGAAGGCCGCAACCGCTCCAAGCTGGGTGACGCGAACACCACCATGTAGCACTGTCGGCGGTTCAGCCGAGATAGAGTCGATAGGCCGGGTTTTCGGTCTCATCCCAATAAGGGTACCCGATACCATCCAGCGCTTCGGGCAGCAGATGCCGTTCATGCTCGGGCACCTGCAAGCCGGCAACCACGCGGCCATAGGCTGCGCCGTGGTTGCGGTAATGGAACATTGAAATATTCCAGCGCCCGCCCAACTTGTTGAGGAAGTTGAACAGCGCGCCCGGGCGTTCCGGAAACTCGAAGCGGAATACCTGCTCATCGGTCACGTGACCGGCATGACCGCCGACCATATGACGCACATGCAGCTTGGCCAGCTCGTTGTCGGTCAGATCCAGCACTGGAAAGCCGTCAGCAGCCAACTGACTGACCAGCTTGTCGCGTGGGTCCAATTCCGGATGGGTCTGCACCCCGACGAAGATGTGCGCCTCACTACCGGTGTGGTAGCGGTAGTTGAACTCGGTGATTGCCCGCTTGCCGATGGCTTCGCAGAACTGCTTGAAGCTGCCGGGCTTCTCCGGAATGGTCACCGCGAGCAGCGCTTCGCGCTTCTCGCCGATTTCCGCTCGCTCGGCAACGTGGCGCAGGCGGTCGAAATTGATGTTGGCTCCCGAGTCGATGGCAACCAGCACCTGGCCGCTGCACCCTTCGCGCTCGACGTACTTCTTGATCCCGGCAACGCCCAGACACCCTGCGGGTTCGCAGATAGAGCGGGTGTCGTCGTAGATATCCTTAATCGCTGCACACATCTCGTCGGTGGTGACGGTAATGACCTCATCGACATACTGCCGACACACCTCAAAGGTGTGTTCACCGATCTGCGCCACCGCCACGCCGTCGGCAAACAGCCCAACCTGGCCGAGCACCACCCGCTCATCAGCCGCCAAGGCAGCCTGCAGACAAGCTGAATCCTGCGGTTCGACGCCAATGACCTTGATGTCCGGTCGCAGGTATTTGACGTAGGCCGCGATACCGGCAATCAGGCCACCCCCTCCAACCGGCACAAAGACCGCGTTCAACGGCCCCTGCACCTGACGCAAAATTTCCATCGCCACCGTGCCCTGACCGGCAATGGTGTCCGGATCATCGTAGGGGTGGATATAGACGAATCCTTTTTCCTTCACCAGTTTTTGCGAGTAGGCCAGCGCCTCATCAAAGGCATCGCCGTGCAAAACTACCTTGCCACCGCGTGCACGCACCGCCTTGACCTTGATCTCGGGGGTGGTACGCGGCATCACGATGGTCGCCTTCACCCCCATGTGGCGTGCAGCATACGCCAGACCCTGAGCATGGTTACCGGCGGAAGCCGCCACCACGCCACAGGCGCGTTGCTCATCGGTCAGTTGGGCCAGCTTGTTGTAAGCGCCGCGAATCTTGAACGAGAACACCGGCTGCAGGTCTTCACGCTTGAGCAGCACGGTATTACCCAGTCGCTCGGAGAGAAAGGGTGCCGCATGCACCGGGGTTTCCACCGCCACATCGTAAACCGGGGAGCAGAGGATCTTCTTGACGTAGGTTTCCAGCATGGGTGAGGTCAACTGATCGCAGGAGATGAGAAAGGCGCCAGTCTAGCGAATCACAGCCCGCGCGACTACACGCGCCCCCTGTCGCACCGTATAATCGCGCTTTTTACAGTCCGTAACGAGGAGCCGAGATGACCCAGGACGAAATGAAACAGGCGGTAGGGCAAGCCGCCGTTGAGCGCCTGCTGCCGCATCTGGATGCCAACAGCATCGTCGGAGTGGGTACCGGCTCCACCGCCAACTGCTTCATCGACGCGCTGGCCAAGCACAAGCTGGCCTTTGACGGCGCCGTCGCCAGCTCCGAAGCCACCGCCGAGCGTCTCAAGAGCCACGGCATTGCCGTGTACGACCTCAATAGCGTACCGCAACTCGACTTCTACGTTGACGGCGCAGACGAGAGCAATGAAAACCTGGAACTGATCAAAGGTGGTGGTGCCGCCCTGACCCGCGAGAAGATTGTTGCCGCCGTTGCCCGGACCTTCATCTGCATTGCCGACGAAAGCAAGCTGGTACCGGTGCTAGGCGATTTTCCGCTGCCGGTTGAAGTCATCCCGATGGCGCGCAGCCACGTGGCCCGCGAAATTGTCAAACTCGGCGGCGACCCGGTCTACCGCGAAAGTTGCGTGACCGACAACGGCAACGTCATCCTCGATGTCTACAACATGTCGATCGTCAATCCGAAGCAGCTGGAAGCGGACCTTAACGCCATCGTCGGCGTAGTCTGCAACGGCCTGTTCGCCGCTCGCCCAGCCGATGTGCTGCTGCTGGGCACTCCGCAAGGCGTACGCACCATCGAGCGCAGCTGACCTGCTGCGCTACTCGCCCGGTACAAAGCGATAGAACAGATTTGGCTCACTGACCAGATACAGCCGCCGCTGACCATCCATCGCCAACCCCTCGGCCTGCGGCACCGTTCGCTGCAAGCCGCCCATTCCGCGCCAAAGGCCAAGCAAACTGCGCGGATGCCCGTCCTCATCGTACTCCACCAGCATGTTGGACTGATCACTGAGCAGCAGCAGGTGACCGGTCTCATCATGCAAACTCAGCGACGACAGATCGCGCATGAACAGCCACGGTGAATCCGGCGTTTTCAGCTCTTGGATATGCAACGCCAGCGGCGAGTCGGGCTGCGCACCGACAAAGCCGCTGACAGCAAGCACCCGCAGGGGGTCGCGCTCCTTGACTACCAGCAAGCGACGCTGACGCGCATCCCAGGACAGCCCCTCGAACCCCTTGTTGCCGTTCAGATCCAGACCGATCGTCAGGCTGGGCGCACCCGCCACATCGACTTCCGCAGCACCATCGGGCACCTCAACCTCAATCAGGCGCTGGGAACGCTCCTCGGCAATCACATAGCGGCGGCCGGCCACATGGGTCAGCCCTTCCATATCCTGCACGCCCTTGACCCGCACCTTGCGCAACAACTTACCGTCGACCGACAGCTCGACCAGCAACGGCTCACCATTGAGCACCGCAAACAGCGTTCCGGTTTCAGCGTTGAATGTCAGGGCAGAGACGTCGTCGTCCAACCCATCGATGGGCTGCGCCTGGATGTCAGCGCGGTAATGATCGAGGGCAAGGGAGTCGTGGTGGAGCGGCGCCTGATGCATGCGCCAGGTGTACCACCAGATGGCATCAAGATGCAGGTAATGCAGCACTGCGGCTGCACCCAGCAGCAACAGGACGACGGCTAGCAGCAACTTCTTCATGGGGGCTTCCGGCAGCCGGGCAGAGCCCTTCAGACCGCTGCCGGAAGTTGAGGTTCACTCCGCGATGCGCGTTTCCACCTGCAGCTTGCCCGGAATGGACAGACTCAGTTGGTCACCCGCGTTGAGCACACCAACGCCAGCCGGCGTGCCGGTGATCACCACGTCGCCCGGTTGCAGGCTGAACTGGGTCGCGATATGCCGCACCAGCGCCACAATCGGCGTGATCATTTCCGCTGCGCTACCCTGCTGCCGGCGCTCGCCATTGATGCCAAGCTGCAGCGCCAGCGCGTGCAGATCACCCGCCTCAGCCTTCGGCACGAAGGGCGACAGCGGGCAGGCGCCGTCAAACGCCTTGGCGCGCTCCCACGGATGGCTCTTGGCCTTTAGCTGATCCTGCAGCTCACGCAGGGTCAGGTCCAGCGCCAGTCCGACACCGATAATCGCCGCTTCGGCGTCCTCCTCGCTGACCATGCCGGTCAGCGGCGCACCGATCAGCAACGCAATCTCCGTCTCGTAATGCACCGGACCGCGGCCCTGAACCAGCTCGATAGGCGGCGTCATCGGCACAACCGAGGTCGCCGGCTTGATAAACAGCAACGGCTCGGTCGGTACCGGGTTGTTCAGCTCACGGGCGTGCTCGGCGTAATTACGGCCAACACACACCACCTTGCCCATTGGCAGATCGATCACACTGCCGTCCACATACTGATGCTGGTAGGTCATATACCCTGCTCCCGCTTTTGCCTTTGCTTGCCGCTTGAAGCTTGAAGCTTGAAGCTTGAAGCTGTCAGTTAAATATCTTGCCGGGATTCATGACGCCGTTGGGATCAAACACAGCCTTGATCGCTTTCATCACTGCGATTTCTTCCGGGCTACGACTGTAAGTCAGGTAGTCGCGCTTGGTCATGCCGACGCCGTGCTCGGCGGAAATCGAACCGTTGTACTTCTCAACGATCTCGAACACCCACTTGTTGACGGTGGCGCACTTGGCAAAGAAGTCATCCTTGGACAGGTTCTCAGGCTTGAGAATGTTCAGATGCAGATTGCCGTCGCCGATGTGACCGAACCAGACGATCTCGAAATCGGGATAGTGCTCACCAACGATACTGTCGATATCGTGCAAGAAAGCCGGCACCTTGCCGACGGTGACCGAAATGTCGTTCTTGTAAGGCGTCCAGTGGGAGATGGTCTCGGAGATGAACTCGCGCAGCTTCCACAGATTCTCCAGCTGTTGCTGGCTCTGACTCATCACCCCGTCCAGCACCCAGCCCTGTTCAACGCAGTGTTCGAAGGTCGCCAGAGCATCGTTGGCAATGTCCTCGCTGACCGCTTCAAACTCCAGCAGCGCGTAGAACGGGCATTCGGTTTCGAACGGCGCCGGCACGTCGCCACGGCCCATGATCTTGGCCATAGCCTTGTCGGAGAAGAACTCGAACGCGGTCAGGTCCAGCTTGTCCTGAAACGCATGCAGTACCGGCATGATCGAGTCGAAATCCGGCGTACCCAGTACCATTGCGGTCAGGTTCTTCGGTGCGCGTTCAAGCCGCATGGTCGCCTCGACGACGAAGCCCAGCGTGCCTTCTGCGCCGATAAACAACTGACGTAAATCGTACCCAGTGGCGTTCTTGATCAGATCACGGTTCAGCTCCAACAGCTCGCCGGTGCCGGTGACCACCTTCAGACCGGCCACCCAGTTGCGGGTCATGCCGTAGCGAATCACCTTGATGCCGCCGGCATTGGTGCCGATATTGCCGCCAATTTGGCTGGAACCGGCAGAAGCGAAGTCCACCGGGTAATACAGTCCCTGTTCCTCGGCGAACTGCTGCAGCTGCGCCGTCACCACGCCCGGCTGGCACACCACAGTACGGTCGTAGGCGTTGAACTCGCCAATCTGATTCATATAGTCAAACGACACCACAATCTCGCCATTGGCAGCCACTGCGGCAGCGGACAGCCCCGTGCGCCCGCCGGAGGGCACCAGCGCCAGCTTCTGTTCGTTGGCAAAACGCACAATCGCCTGCACCTGTTCGACCGTCTTCGGAAACACAATCGCCAACGGCGCCGGTGCAAAGTGTTTGGTCCAGTCCTTACCCCAGTTGTCGAGGGATTCAGCGTCAGTCCGCACCTTGTCCGGGTCAACCAGCGTCTTGAGGGTTGCAATCACAGCATCTGGGGTCATGGCGAGCTCTCAAAGGGAATTCATGCAGTGCCTGAACACATTTCATGCGTTCACGGGCATCAAAAAAGGCAGATTATGCTAGCATACGCGACTTCCGAAACAGGACCCCTCCGTCGCATTCCGCGCCAGACGGGTCGGTCGGCCTTCCTTACATCAGCATTTGGGTAACTGCACCATGACCATGGCCAAAACCTCGCTGGACAAAAGCAAGATCAAGTTTCTGCTCCTCGAGGGCGTACACCAGACTGCGGTCGATACTTTGAACGCCGCTGGCTACACCAACATCGAGTACCACACAGGTTCCCTGCCGGAAGAGCAGCTCAAGGAATCCATCGCCGATGCGCATTTCATCGGCATCCGCTCACGCACCCAGCTGACCGAAGACGTCTTCAGTCACGCCAACAAGCTGGTCGCGGTCGGCTGCTTCTGCATCGGCACCAACCAGGTCGACCTCGACGCCGCCATGCGTCTGGGCGTAGCGGTATTCAACGCGCCCTACTCCAACACCCGCTCGGTTGCCGAACTGGTGCTGGCTGAAGCTATCCTGCTGCTACGCGGCATTCCGGAAAAGAACGCATCCTGCCACGAAGGTGGCTGGAGCAAGAGCGCCACCGGGTCCTTTGAAATCCGCGGCAAGAAGCTCGGCATCATCGGCTACGGCTCGATCGGCACCCAGCTGTCTGTGTTGGCCGAAAGCCTGGGCATGCAAGTGCTGTTCTATGACGTCGTGACCAAGCTGCCGCTGGGCAACGCCACTCAGGTGGGTTCGCTGAACGACCTGCTGGCCGAAGCCGACATCGTCACCCTGCACGTGCCGGAAACCGCCGCCACCAAGTGGATGATCGGCGAGAAGGAAATCCGCACCATGAAGAAAGGCGGCATCCTGATCAACGCCGCTCGTGGCACCGTGGTCGATATCGACGCGCTGGCCGCTGCCCTGGGCGACAAGCACCTGAACGGCGCCGCCATTGACGTGTTCCCGGTTGAGCCACGCGCCAACGGTGAAGAGTTCGTCAGCCCGCTGCGCGAGTTCCAGAACTGCATCCTGACGCCGCACATCGGCGGTTCGACTATGGAAGCACAAGCCAACATCGGTCTGGAAGTCGCCGAGAAGCTGGTTCGCTACAGCGACAACGGCACCTCCATCACCTCGGTCAACTTCCCGGAAGTCGCTCTGCCGTCGCACCCGGGCAAGCACCGCCTGCTGCACATTCACGAGAACGTGCCTGGTGTCATGAGCGAGATCAACCAGGTGTTTGCTGCCAACGGCATCAACATCTGCGGCCAGTTCCTGCAGACCAACGAGAAAGTCGGCTACGTCGTCATCGACGTCGACGCCGAGTATTCCGATCTGGCTCTTGAGAAGATCCAGCAGGTCAAAGGCACCATCCGCGTTCGCGTGCTGTTCTAAGCAGCTCGCCGCAATACAAAAAGGGGCGCAACCACCATGGTTGCGCCCCTTTTTTTGTCTCATCGCGACATTCTGGGTAGCTCGACTCCAGCATACGCCAAGAAGGTTCACGGATATTTTGGCGACGGAGTGTGCACTGGGGGATCGCTAAAGGTGCTGGGCAAGCAGCTCCCCGTGGCTCGCAGTGAAGGCGAAAAACAAACCAAATTGAGCCCAAAAATAGTTTCGCTGTAACGAACCTAAAACCTAGCCTCCCAACAACGCACTCAACTCGTCCAGCTGCTCTTCATTGAAAACCCGCACCCCCTCCTGCCGCAGCGCAGCAGCGGTAACCCCTTCGCCGCTGACCCGCACACCAGAAAAGCTACCATCGTAATTTTCGACATTGCCACAGGACGGGCTGCGCGCCTTAAACAGCGCGTAGTGGATATTGTGCTGGCGTACCAGCGCCAGCGCGTGCTCGGCGCCACGAACAAAGGGCGCAGTGACATCTTCGCCCTGATCGGTATGCACCGGCAGCTGTCCGGCCAGCACCTGCGCACCTTGACCGCCCGGAATTTCCGCTGGCGCGCGCGGCGTCGGCAATCCACCCGCCACTTCAGGACAGACGATCACCAGACGCCCCTGCGCCTGCCAGTCGAGCAATTGCTGCAGCGGATCAAAGCCGCCACCGTCATAACGAACGCGCTGCCCAAGCAGGCAGGCGCTGACCAAAATCTTCTCCATTCGCACTCCTGAAATGGCTACGCAGTGGAGGGCTTAGCGCAGCAGAGGATTATCCGGCCGGCGGCGGAACCAGCCAGTCAGGCTGGCGCGCTCGAAGCGCGAAGCCAGCACTTCATGCTCGACATCAGCGCTGGTAAAGATCACCACGGTTCCCGCGCGCGGGGCGACATCGCGTTCACCGCCCGGCAGAAACAGTCGCAGCTCGCCGCCGTCGCCCGGCTGCCAGACCGAGTTCAAATAGGCTACCACCGAAATAGTGCGCAGCGGGCTGTCCTGAAAGCGGTCCAGGTGACGCTGATAGCCGGCACCGGGCGGATACAGCGCGTAGTGGGTTTCAAAGGTGTCGAGCCCAAGAAACAGGCTGCGGTTGAGCGCCTCACGCAAGCCATCCATCAGTGTCATGTAGGCTCTCCCGGCCGCAGTCGGCGGGCACTCGTCCAACCAGCGGGTGTAGTCGCCGCGAATCTCCGGCACCACCAGCGGCCCCTCGCCACGACCAATCGCTGCGGGCGTCAGATCGTCCTGCTGCCACAGGCTGCGGCAGTCTCGCTCCAGCGCCTGCGCCAGCACCTCGGGCAGAAACTGCTCCTGCACCGACCAGCCGCGCTCGGCCAACTCATCAACCACGCACGCATAACGGCTGGCCGGTACCAATGGGAACTCGGACATAATGACACTACTCAAAGGGAAGGACGTCTACTCATCGCTGCTGGCGGAGGGCTGGAGCACAGCAACAGAAGAACATCTGCTACCGTGCGCAGCGACGAATGCCTCATTTTAGGTGATCGCCCCCAACAGGCAAGCAATTTTCCGCACTGCCACATTCAGAGAGAATCATGTCACAGACATTGCTCCGCGCCGCCCAAGGCACAGTCTTCGCCGGTCTTGTCAGCTTTGGCCTGGCCGTTCAGGCCGATACCCACCAGCTCTACCAGGCCTCCGGAATGCAGACACATCAACAGCACTTCCAGCAAGCCTTGAGCAAGGCAAGCAGCCGCTATGCCGCTCAGCTACCGGCCGCACTGGCCGACAGCCTGATGCGCAAGAGTAGCGAACGTTTCGCCCCGGATCGCATGGAAGCCCGCGCCATGGCCAGCCTCTCTATCAACCTGTCGGACCAGCAACTGAATGACGCCCTGCAGTTCTATCGCAGCACCCTGGGCCAACAGATCATCGCCGCCGAAACCCGCGCCACCTCGCCCGCCGAGGTCAGCCGCATGCAGGACGGGGTACCGGCACAGAACACCAGCGCCGCGCGGACAGCGCTATTGAGCCGCCTCGGCAAGCAACTCCCGGCTCTGGACATGGGTGAAGAGGTATCGCTGGCGTTGGCGAGTCTGGCGACCCAGAGCGCGAATGACATGCTGGGCGGACTGCTGACCATCCCGGACGGTCTGGCAGGACAGGGCCGCGGAACGCTGCGCGCGCAGATGGAGCCCAACCTGCCGCAAACCCTGGCCTACGTCTACCGGGACCTCAGCGACCAGCAACTGAGCGACTACGCCGACTGGAGCGAGTCCGACACCGGCCGCGCCTTCTTCCAGGCCGCCAGCGCCGCCGCACGCGACGCGCTCAACCCGTAGTGCCCTGGTAACACCGACGGCATGCTCTGCAGCCCGCGCTGGATCAGGTGCGGCAGAGCAAAGGCTACCCACGCTGGCGCGATGCTCTGGTCGACGGGCTGATCGCTCTGACCAACGACAGCACCGGTGACAGCCAGCGCGGTCGATAGCTCAATAGCAACAGACTGAGCACGGCTGCCGGCGTCAGTGCGGCGGCCCACAGCGCGAGCCCCACCGACGGACCCGCCGTGCGCACCGCCGGCCACAGCGCCAGTAGTAACAACGCCCAACCAATCAGCTGCAGGGCGCGCCCCTGACCAGCGGAGGGCTTGTGCCCAGCGGCGGCCTCAGAGTGTTTGGGCATCGCCAGGCACAGACAAACCATGCCCAGCAGGCACAGCAACAGCGTCAGCGTAATCACAGGGCGACCTCCTGACGACGCGGCGCCGACCGAGGGCGGGCAGCGCGTACCGGCGGCTGATGGCGGGCGAGCTTCCAGGCAGCGAAGGCCAGTGCAGCTGCCGTTGCCAGCAGGGTCAGATCCATGCCCGCCAGCAGCCAGTCAGCCCGTCCCAGACTGCTGAACAGGCCACTGTGGGCCGACAGCAGACCGATCAACGGCAGGCTGGCGAACAGCAGCGCACCCAGCGCCAGCTGCTCCAGCCAGGCTTGGCGCGCCGTACGCAACAACGGATGCAGCAGGCAGAGCGCCCAGACCAGAAAGAACACGTTGATTTCCCAGTCCAGACGGCCCGGCATCTGGGCCGGCAACAGCCGGTTGGCCAGAAAATAGGCGGCGATGGCGCAGGGCAAGCCGGCAATGGTACCGACATTCAGCACCTCAACCAGCCGATGACCAAGCGGCGTGCGCCCCGCCTTGATACGCTGCGGCAGTCGCTTGACCACCCAGAGCACCAGCCCGGTAGCGATCATCGCGGTACCCAGCAGGCCGCTGACAAAGAACAACCAGCGCAGCGGCGGGCCAGCAAAGCGAATCAGGTGCAGACTGGAAAACACGTTATAAACCGCGCTGGCCACCGCTGGTGTCTGCTCCACCGGCTGTGTCAGCGCCTCGCCGCTGACGCCATCAAACAGCAACCGCTCGGCGCCACCGCGCTGGAGCAAGCTGTCGCCGCCCTGCTCGCGCAGCTCCACCTGCGCTGCAGTGGTATTGGGTCGAGTAATGCGGATGCTTGCCACACCCCGCTCCCAGCGCGCATTGGCTTCAGCCAGCAGTGGCGCCAACGGGGTCAGCGCAGCGGGCTCAGAAGCCACCTCGGCCACGGGTTCACCCCGACTCCGCAGCTCGCCAAAGAACGCCTGCATATTGCCCTGATACTGGCTCTGCACACCCCATGGCATCAGCATGAACATCAACAGCAGCAAGCCGCTGTAGGTGATCATGAAGTGAAACGGCAATGCCAGCACGGCAGTGGCGTTGTGGGCGTCCAGCCAGGAACGCTGCCCCTTGGCCGGGCGGAAGGTGAAGAAATCCTTGAAGATCTTCTTGTGCGTCACCACTCCGCTGACGATGGCCACCAGCATTACAAAGGTCGCAATGCCGACGATCCAGCGCGCGGCCTGGCGCGGCATGGCGTACAACTCAAAGTGAAAGCGATAGAGAAAGCCCCCGCCCCGCGTTTCACGCACCTGCAGAGGCTCACCGCTTGCCGCGTCCAACGTCAGCCGCTCGCCTCCCCTTTTGCCGATATGCTCACCCGGCGCAAACCACTGAATCTGCAACTCAGGATCGCGCTCGTCCGGCAGATCGATCTGCCAGAGCTGCGCATCCGGCGCACGGCGTTGCAACTGCTGCAGCGCCAACTGGGTGCTCTGCGGCCCCGGAGTGGCGGCGTGCAGCTCAGGTTTCATCCAGTAGCTGATCTCATCCTGGAAAAAGCTCAAAGTCCCGGTCAAAAACACCGCATACAGCAACCAGCCAAGCAGCAACCCCACCCAGGTGTGCAGCCAGGCGTTGCTCTGCCGAAAGCCCATGCCGTTCATAACACCCCCACCCATAACAGATGTGCCAGCGGTGGCAGGCAGAACAACACAGTGACCAGCCAGGCACGCAGAGCACTGCTCGCGCAAAACGCCCAGATCACCAGCACGCAGTAGATCAGAAAGGACAACTGGGTTGCCGCCAGCACCGCCTGTGCCGCCTCACCGGGCAGCAGGCGTGCCAGGCTGGCGGTATAGAGCGCGGCCAACAGATAACCGCCCAGCACGGCCAGAAGGCAGCGCACAGTTACATCCAAGCGCCGCAGCGCCAATGCCGACAGCCAGAGCGTCGGCGGAGAAAGATTGCTCATTGGGAAGGTCCCTGACTTGCGCCCTGCACAGGCGCTGAATAAGAATGCATATCACTATCGCAATTTTGGCTGACCAGATGCTGACAACCGGCAGGACATCCGCGCCATGAAACTACTCATCGTCGAAGATCACCCCTCGCTAGGCGAACTGCTGGGCAAACACCTGCGCCGCAGCGGGTTTGTGGTTGACCTCGCGCAGAACGGTCAGGCCGCTCTGGCCATGCTCGACCTTAGCCAGTACGACGCGATGCTCCTTGATCTGGGTTTGCCCGATATGGATGGGCTGCAACTGCTGACCCAACGTAGCCGCAGCCGCAACCCGCAATTGCCCTGCCTGATCCTGACCGCCCGCGATGCCGTACAAAGCCGCATTGCCGGGCTCGATGCCGGTGCCGACGACTACCTGCTCAAGCCATTCGACATGGCTGAACTGGAGGCCCGTCTGCGCGCCGTACTGCGCCGCTGCGGCCCTCGCCAGAGCAGTCGCCTGCAAATGGGCAACCTGAGCTTTTGTGAACAGCATCGCGACGTCGAGGTCGACGCCCGGCCGCTGCTACTGCCCAAGCGTGAGCTGGCCCTGCTCGAGGAGCTGCTGCGTAGCGCGCCACGGGTGGTCGTCAAGGATCATCTGGAAGAGCGCCTGTACGCACTGGACGAGGCCGTCACGCCCAACGCCATTGAAGCCGCGGTGTCACGCCTGCGTCGCAAGCTGGCGACGGCGGGTGCCGACGCCAGTATCGAAACCCTGCGTGGGTTGGGCTACCGGCTCACCCAGGCTTCGGCCTGAGCCGCTGATCAGAAGCCCCCGCTCGACAGGGACTAGAAGTTAAATGCCAGCCCCAGGTTCAGGCGACGACCATCCAGCCTCTTGCCGTAGTCCTCAGCGGTCACTTCCTTGTCGAACAGGTTGTAGAGCCCGCCGTAGACATCAAAGTTATCGCTCAGGTGATACAGCGCACCGACATCAACCAGGGTGTAGGACGGCAGCTGGCTGGAGGAGTCTTCCACTGTGCTGCTCTTGTAGCGAGCCTTGGCCCAGACGCCCAGCGCCTCGGTTGCCGCCCAGTCCACGCCCAGATTGAGCATATGCTTGGGCAGGTTGTTGAACGGCTGACCAACACTTTCCGGCGAGTCCTTGGACTCGGTAATCTCGCTGTCGGAGTAGGTGTAGTTGGTCTTCAGGTCAACCGGACCAAGCGGCACATTGAAGAACAGTTCCACGCCACGCAGCTCGGCCGAGTCGTGGTTGGTGTACTGATTGATGTATTCACGCGTCACCCCGTTAACCTCGCAGATCGGATCCGAGCCGTCGCGGGTATCGCAGATCACCTTGCGGCCAATCTGGTCTTCAAACTCGGTGTAGTAGACCGTGGCGCCGGCGTTGATACCGTTGGCCGCGTCCCACATCACGCCGGCTTCATAGTTGACGCTGCTTTCCGGCTTGAGGTCTGCGTTACCCATGTCGAAGGCGCGGCTACGCGCCGCGTTCTCAACAATGTTCGGGTCCGCCTGTTTCAGCGTTGGTGCCTTGTAGCCACCGCTCACGCCCCCTTTGAGCACCCACTCGTCAGTCATCCGATAAACGGCATACAAGCGCGGGATCAGCTCTTCACCATAGTGCTCATTCTCGTCGTAACGCAGGCCTCCGGTTAGTGACAGATCTTCGGTCAGGTAGTATTCATCTTCGATAAACAGCGCTCGCTGCCAACGTTCGAGCGACAGGTTGTTGGCCCGACCATAGAAGCGACTGCCGTCATGATCGGTGGTTTCCCACTTGTACTCAGCGCCCAGGGTCAGGGTCTGGTTTTCCAGCGGCAGCACCGTCTTGGTGTTGGCCAGCGTGCTGGCGTAGGCCGATTCGACACTGCCGTTCTCGATTTCGACTTTCTCATCGATCAGGAAACTGCGGGTCTCGAAGCGCTCGCCCCAACGCAGCGTGTGGGTCAGGCCATAATGCGTGCGGACATTGTTCATCTCTCTCTGCGAGCCAGACCTGCCGGTTCGCTCATTGTCGTGCTCGGCCCGCCCCCCCTCCAGCTCGAGGCTGTTGGCATCGTTGATTTTCAGGTTCAGCGTCGCGGTGCCGTCCGTCCGCTCCTTGTCAGCGTAACCGCCCTGAATGTCATCCTCGTCACGCTGGTAGCTGGAGCCGTAAAGAGTCAGCCCAAGGCGATCAGCCACCAGTGGACCACTGACATAGAAATTGGCCTGGCGCGCGGCACCAGCATCGCTATCCTGTTGCAGCAGGTAATCGTAGCTGACGCGCCCACCCCATTCGTCCGCCACTTCCTTGGTGATGATATTGATTACCCCCGCCAGCGCACTGGAGCCGTAGAGCGACGACATCGGGCCGCGAATTACCTCGATCCGCTCAATGGCGTTGAGCGGTGGCAACCACCCTACCTGCGTGGCACTGCCGAAGCCGTTGTAATAGGCCTCGGTCGATGCGCCCAACGGCTTGCCGTTGATCAGAAACAGGGTGTAGCTCTCACCCAGGCCACGAATATTGATGCTGGTGCTTTCCAGCTTGCCGCCAGCACCGCCTTCGATGGATACACCCGGAATATCCTGCAGGGCGTCAGTGACATCACGATAATACTTGCCCTCCAGATCGTCCTGAGTGATCACGGTGATCGAGGCTGGGGCATCGATCAGTTGTTGCTCGTAACCGGCCGCCGTCACCACAATTTCCTTGAGTTCGACAACATCACCGTTGACGTCGTCCTCAGCAAGCGCTGGCGAGGCCGCCACGGACAGCGCCAATAGCGCCGGACTGAATCGCTTGTGCAGATGTTTGGTTTGTGCTGGCATGCGTGCTGACTCCCCTGAAACCATTAATGCAAATGATAAATATTCTCAATATTATTAGCGAGCGACACTATGCCAGCGCTTGCTGACGGCAAGCTGACGAGATCGCGGCGCAGCCTGCGCCTGCGAATCCTGATTGCACTGCTACTGGTATTTGTCCTCGGCGCCAGCCTGTCGGCCGTGCTCACCTATGGAACGCGGGACGACCTGAGGCGCAGCATCCTGCAGCTACAGGCCCGTACCGTCAGTGAGCACTACAGCGCTGATCAGCCCATCAGCACACTGCCGCGCTACCACGCCGGCAGCGAAATGGAGTACACCCTCTACAATCCAGACGGCAGCCTTCACAGCTTCGCCGATTACATGCCGCGCCCGCGTCGCCTGCGTCTGCCCACGCCGGATGATCACGACAGCTGGTGGCACTGGAGCCCCTTTGGTGGGCAGGTGATCAATGTGCCCATTGCACTGCCCGATGGCTCCGTGCTGATGGTCTCGCGCAACGATGCGGCAGAGCGCGACATGCTCAACCAGTTGCTGCTTGATCGGCTGCGTCACAGCCTGCTGTTTATCGTGCCCCTCGGCCTGCTGAGCACCGCGCTTATCCTCGCCCTGCTGCACTGGACTCTGCGCCCGGTACGCCGCGCGACCGCGCTGGCCGCCAATATTGGCCCCCAGGCGCCGGACCAACGGATTCCGCTGGCCGACCTTCCGCAAGAAGTGCAGCCGCTGGCCAATGCAGCAAACCAGGCGCTGGACCGACTGGCCGGGGCTTACGATGCCTCGCAGCGCTTCATCGCTGATGCCGCGCACGAGCTGCGTACGCCGCTGACGGTGCTGGACCTGCGACTGCAGGACGCTCGCCGCAGCGGCAAGCCGGATTGGGTGGCACTGGAACAGGAAATGCGCCAGCTCACCCGGCTGGCAGAACAGCTGCTGGCGCTGGCGCGTCAGGAGGATGGACAGCGCGTCGCCGCTCCGCGCAGCAGCACGGCACTGTCACGGCTAGTGCGCGAAGTGGCGGCCTCATTGCTGCCGCTGTTCGAAGCACAGCAGCGGCGACTGGAGATACAGGTGGAGGATGGGCTGGAAAGCATGGGACAGGCTGAGGAGCTGCGCTTGGCACTGGTCAACCTGCTGGAGAATGCGCTGCTACACGGCCGGGGTCCGGTACATCTGCGCGCCTGGCGCGGCGCGCAGATGGTGGAAGTCAGCATTGCCGATGCTGGCCAGGGTGTCCCCAAGGCCCAACAGGAGGCGATGTTCGAGCGCTTTCGCAAGGGACGACAGGACAGCACCGGTACCGGTCTAGGGTTGCCCATTGTGCGTCGGGTAGTGGAAAACCTCGGCGGCAGTGTCTGCTTCGACGCAGAACACCCCAGCACCCTGCGTCTCAGCCTGCCTTCCACGCGATAAGGCCAGGCTGGTCAAGCGCGCTGACAGCGTTGACCAGCGCGCCCAAAAATCAGGACAACAACCGCGGCGCAAGCCAGTCGAGATACTGCTGACGCAGCGTCTGGTGCTCATTGGCAAGGTGGTGACGGGCGGTTGGCAGGTAGAAGGTGTCGAGCCCGGAAAATTTGCTCTCAAGCACCTGAATGTTGTGCTGCCAGTCGACGGTACCGTCCTCCTGCCCCTGAATGATCAGCGGCCGATGCGCCACTGCTGCGGCCGACTCGATGCGCGGAATCCAGCGCTCCAAAGCCTGTACCCAGGCAACCGGCAGCACCTGCGGCTGCAGCGGATCCTGACTGCGGATAAAGTCGAGAAACGCCTGATCAGTGGAGTTATCGGTAAACCGGCGGCTGAGCTGCTGAACAAAGCCACCCAGCAGCTTTAGCCCCATCTGCGAGAAGACCCACTGTTTAGGCCGCACCAGCGGCGCCATCAGCACGGTCTGCCCCAGTTCCGCCGGCAACGGGCCATGCAACAGACGGTCGATCAGAATCGCCCCACCGGTACTTTGCCCGAGCATGTGCCACGGGGCCGGCAGCTGCCAGCGCAGCGCCTGCTCCAGTACGCCATCAAGCACTTTCTGGTAACGCAAAAAACAGTCAATGCTGGCCCGCTCGCCGCTGGACAGGCCATGCCCGGGCAAATCAAACGCCAGCACCGCGTAATGCTGCTCCAACGCCCACTGAATCAGGTGGCGGTAAAGCCCCATGTGATCGTAGTAGCCGTGCAGGATCAGCAAGGTGCCGCGCGCCACCGGCGGTTTCCAGATCTGCGTGGCGACGCTGAAACCATCGACCTCAATACGGCCCAGATGCTGTTCGGCCCGATCGCGAAAATCAATACCGTAATAGCCAGCGTAACGGCGCGCAGCCTCATCCGTCGCCAGCCCCGGGGCAAGCACGGGGAGACGTTCAGCGAGAGAAGAAAAGAAAGCGTGATCCATTCGGTGTCCAGTGAGAGAAGGAGAAACAGACCCGCCGGTCACTCCCTGTTCCACGGCTGGCCCGACAGAATTACGCCCGTCAGGCATGATTTGCAACCGATCATCGTGTAACATACCGCGTCTCCAATTTCCACGTCCTGATGCGCGTAGCGCGCAGGTTGTCAGCACAGTGAGGGTGTAACATGACAGATCGCGTCCAAGTTGGCAGTTTGCAAGTAGCCAAAGTTCTCCACGACTTCATCAACGAGCGTGCCATCCCCGGCACCGGCGTTGATGCCGCCAGCTTCTGGAGCGGTGTGGAAGCCCTGATCAAGGATCTGGCACCCAAGAACAAGGCCCTGCTGGCCAAGCGTGACGACTTCCAGGCTCAGATCGATGCATGGCACCAGGCGCGTGCAGGTCAAGCCCACAACGCCGCCGAATACAAAGCCTTCCTGCAGGAAATCGGCTACCTGTTGCCCGAACCCGCTGACTTCCAGGCCACCACCCAGAACGTTGACGAAGAAATCGCCACCATGGCCGGCCCTCAGCTGGTTGTGCCGGTCATGAACGCCCGCTTCGCCCTGAACGCTGCCAACGCCCGCTGGGGCTCGCTGTACGATGCCCTGTACGGCACCGACGCGATTTCCGAGGAAGGCGGCGCCACCAAGGGCCCCGGTTACAACGAAATCCGTGGCAACAAGGTTATCGCTTTCGCTCGCGCCTTCCTTGATCAGGCAGCCCCGCTGGCCAATGGTTCCCACGTCGACTCCACCAGCTACACCATCAAGGACGGCCAGCTGAGCGTTGCCCTGAAAGACGGCAGCACCACCGGCCTGAAAGACGCCGCCCAGTTCATCGCCTTTCAGGGCGACGCTGCGGCACCGGCTGGCGTGCTGCTCAAGCACAACGGTCTGCACTTTGAAATCCAGATCGACCCGACCAGCAACATCGGCCAGACCGACGCTGCCGGCGTAAAAGACGTGCTGATGGAGTCCGCGCTGACCACCATCATGGACTGCGAAGACTCCGTCGCAGCCGTTGATGCCGACGACAAGACCGTGGTTTACGCCAACTGGCTTGGCCTGATGAAAGGTGACCTGGCTGAGTCCGTCAACAAGGGCGGCAGCAGCTTCACCCGCACCATGAACCCGGACCGCGAATACACCAAGGCCGACGGCACCACTCTGACCCTGCACGGTCGCTCCCTGCTGTTCGTTCGCAACGTCGGCCACCTGATGACCAACGACGCGATCCTGGACCAGGACGGCAACGAAGTGCCGGAAGGCATCATGGACGCAGCGGTCACCAGCCTGATCGCCATGCACAACCTGAACGGCAACACCAGCCGCAAGAACACCCGCACCGGTTCGGTCTACATCGTTAAGCCGAAGATGCACGGTCCGGAAGAAGTGGCGTTCACCACTGAACTGTTCGGCCGCGTTGAAGACATGCTGGGCCTGCCGCGCAACACCCTGAAAGTCGGCATCATGGACGAAGAGCGTCGTACTACCGTCAACCTGAAGGCCTGCATCAAGGCCGCCAGCGAGCGCGTTGTGTTCATCAACACCGGCTTCCTTGACCGTACCGGCGACGAGATCCACACCTCCATGGAAGCCGGCGCGTTCATCCGCAAGGGCGAAATCAAGGGCGCAGTCTGGATCGGTGCCTACGAGAACAACAACGTCGACATCGGCCTGGCCACCGGCCTGAAAGGTCGTGCGCAAATCGGTAAAGGCATGTGGGCCATGCCCGACCTGATGGCTGCCATGCTGGAGCAGAAGATCGGTCACCCGATGGCCGGTGCCAACACCGCCTGGGTTCCGTCCCCGACCGCCGCCACCCTGCACGCCCTGCATTACCACAAGGTGAACGTTGCCGAGCGTCAAGACGAACTGGCCAAGCGCACTCCGGCCTCCGTTGACGACATCCTGACCATTCCGCTGGCACCGAACACCAACTGGTCTGCCGAAGAAATCCAGCAGGAACTGGACAACAACGCCCAGGGCATCCTCGGCTACGTTGTGCGCTGGATCGACCAGGGCGTCGGCTGCTCCAAGGTACCGGACATCAACGACGTTGGCCTGATGGAAGACCGCGCGACCCTGCGTATCTCCAGCCAGCACATCGCCAACTGGCTGCGCCACGGCATCTGCACCGAAGAGCAGGTCATGGAAACCATGAAGCGCATGGCTGCAGTGGTTGACCGTCAGAACGAAAGCGACCCGGCCTACAAGCCGATGGCGCCGAACTTTGACGACAGCGTTGCCTTCCAGGCCGCCGTTGAACTGTGCGTTGAAGGTACCAAGCAGCCGAACGGCTACACCGAGCCGGTCCTGCACCGCCGTCGCCGCGAGTTCAAGGCCAAGTTCGGCCTGTAAGACCCGCAGCCAGCAAAAAGCCCGGCCATCGCGCCGGGCTTTTTTGTGCCTGCCATCTTGGCCCCTGCCAGGGTAAGCGGCATGATGGTCACCACAACAATAATATCTACGCAGGAAGCGCAATGAATCGCATCGAGCCCGTTCTGGGAAACACGTCGCTAACCGCCGAACCGAGCCAGCGGGTCGTCAGCCCAGCAGCCCACCGCAGCAGTCGCAGCAAGAGCCCTGCGCAACCCAGCTTCATCGCTATGCACGGCCGACTTTCGCTGTCGTGGTACTGGCTCTACCACGCGGTGCTCAATTTGCTGTTGCCGATGCCGCTCTATGCGGCCGCATGGTATCTATTCGGCCATGAGCTGCGCTCGCTGCTACTGAGTGCTGGCTCCATCCTGTTTTTCCACTGCTGGCTGGCCCTCAGCCTGATGATTCGTCGCCTGCATGACCTCAACCGGAGCGGCTGGCTCAGCCTGATCAGCCTGACGCCCCTGGGGCCAGTGCTCGGCGTCTATCTGCTAATCTGGCCGGGACAACGCACCGAAAATCGCTTCGGTAAGGCAAGTCAGACAATGACCGCGTCACAGCGCTACCTCAGTCTGGGACTGCTGGCCGTTGCCTTTGTAGCGGTCTTGACCACATTCTGGTATCACGGAGAGCAGATCCTGAGTGCCAAAGCGGCCTTGGCCCTGGCACTGCAACAAGCACTGTGGGGCCACCCCTGACCAGATGGAGATCAACTGCATGCGCCATATCTACCGAATCACCCTGCCACTGATTGGTCTAGTGGCATGCAGCGCGGTTCAGGCTGCCACCATGCGCTGTGACCACGGCATCATTGCGACTGGCGCCATTATGGCGGAGGTGCTTGAGCAGTGTGGCGAACCTGACTCGCGCCAGCACACCCCTCGTCATATCGACCCCGATGGCTACCCGGCAGAGGGCAGCGTCACCGTTGACCACTGGATCTACGGCCCGAGCAACGGCATGGTCCGCGAGCTGCGTTTTATCGACGGGCGCCTGGTTGATATCGAAAGCACGCGACGCTGAACCAGTGAGTTCGCAATGAAATATATCTTCGAGGTAACGATCAAACCGGGCTTTCAGCCAGAGGACTATGCCGACGCCTGGGTGCGAGCCAGCACGTTGATCCAGCAGGCTCCCGGCGCACGCGGCACCGAGCTGCATCGCAGCCTGCGCGATCCGGACAAACTAATCGCGATTGCCCATTGGGACAGCAAGGCCGCGCGGGATGCGATGGAGGACACGCCCAACCCGGCCGTTGAGGAGATTATTCGCGGCGCGGCGCACTGCTGTGAGATCCGCTTTGTCGGCGAGTTCGACGAGCCTGAATGGGTTGTCATGCCGCCAGCCAAAAAGTAGCCCGACGACCTCGGGCGCTAATTTTTTCCGCTGCCCGCCACATGCTCCAGCCATTCGCTTCGCAGCGCCAGCTGCTCCTCCGACACCCCACGCGCCGCCAGCGCCTCACGCAATTGCTCACGCTCGGCTACCAACTCCAGCATCTCGCTGGTGTTGCCATCAAGGTGGTGCATCTCCTGCAGACCAAGATGGTAAAAGCGCAGCAGCAGCATGGCAGACTCATCACCGGCCTTTACTCCATCCTTAACCTGATGCATCTGATTGGTAACCCGCATCAGCGACCGCTTCAGCCGCCAGCCATAGGCTGCTGCGTCCATCCAGCTCTGCTTGAGAAACACAGTCCGCACCAGGATCGCGGTGATCGCTGCAGCCAGCAGCACGCCCACAAGGTTCAAGCCAAAGTTGCCGCCCTCACCCGCACCGCCGAACAGGCCAACCAGCAGGGCAGGGATAGCCATGCCAAACAAAGCGAAGGTCGCCACGACGATCATAGAGCTGCGCCGGGTCTGACGCCTGAACGTTTCGGGGTCACGATGTTCAATTCGGAAAAGTTCGCTCACGGACTACCACCCTGAATGTCGGCAAAGATGACAGTGTACGTGTTCCATCCGGTAGCGCGCAGCACACCACAGTGAGTCCAAGAAAGATTCTGTCGCAGATTGTTGCCCTGCGCTCAACGCGATACCATTTACCGTTCGCAGAACCCGCCGTTGCTACCAGCCTTGCGGATTCGCCCACCCCATTCCCGAGGAACCGCTACGCCGATGAATCGACGTATTCTTGTGTCCCTGCTTGCCCTCGGCCTTGCCATTTTGCAAGGCTGCGCCACCTACACCACCCCAGCCGCCGGGGTGAACATGGCAACGCTGGGTGATGACGACATTGTTGAACTGATGTCCCTTGAACCCGCAGCCCAATTTCCGGCCCGTCTGGCCGTGGTTCGCGTGCAGTCGGCAGGCTACCGCTCGCTGACCGCCGACAGCTACGGCACCGGCAGCTTCAGCGTGGTTACCACCCGGGACGTCGAAAGCGAAGACGACTTCAAGCGCATCGCGGCACTGGACGACATTGCAGCGGTTGCCCCCATTACCCGCCTGATCCTGCCGCAGGAACTGAACACCATCAGGGATCTGCGCCTCGGTGCTGCCCGCCTGAAAGCCGATCTGTTGCTGATCTACACGCTGGATACCCGCTTCAACGTCGAGAGCACGTCGCTGGGCCCGCTGTCTGCCGTGACCCTGGGCTTCCTGCCCAATAAGGAAGCCTTCGTCAGCGCCACCACCTCTGCATTACTGGTGGATGTACGTACCGGATTCATTTACGGCGCAGCCGAATCGAGTGCCCGGGAGTCACAGCGCACCAGTATGTGGAACTCCGAGGCTGCCATCGACAACGCGCGTCAGTTGGCCGAGCGCAATAGCTTCAAGCAGTTCGTAGGCGAGTTCGAGACCCTCTGGAAGGCCACGCTGGCCGAGCACGTCGCCGCCAGCGAACCGGAGCCCACCGCCCCGGCAGCGCCGGAACCAACACCAGAGCCCGCCGTCAAGCCGCCACTGCCGCCCACGCTGGACCCTCAACCCGGCACCTACACCTTCTGAGCTACGCCCCATGCAGAACCTGCCCCTGTTACTGCTAAGTGCGGCAGTCGCCTCGGGGCTACTGTATGCGGCACTGACACCCGGCAAGGGGCAGAGGCCAGCGCCGCGTCGTCTCACCCTTCCGGCGTGCCTGCTGGTGCTCGCAGCAGGGCTTACGGCGCTGGTAGTGCCACGCCTCAGCCAGGCATTGGACCACACTCTGCTCAGCCAGATAGGCCAGCATACCCCCGCACTGTTGAGCGCTCTGCTGGGAGGCTTCACACATAGCGGGTCGGCGGTATTCCTGACGTTGCTGATTAGCCTCAGCGTGACCTGGCTGCTGCTGCGCAGGGACATCTCAAACGCCCTGCTGCTGGCGCTATCCGGGCTTGGCGGCGCCCTGCTGGTGACAGTCAGCAAAGCGCTGATTGCCCGTCCCAGGCCAGCACTATGGAGTACCGTAGAACTGAGCAGCTACAGCTTCCCCAGCGGGCACACCCTCGGCACCGCAGCCTGCGCGGGCGCACTGGCTATTGTTGCGACGCGGCGCATGCCCCGGTGGCAGTCTGCCTGGTGGTCAACGGCGCTGATCTGGGTTGTCCTGATCGGCCTGTCCCGGATGACGCTTGGCGTGCACTGGCCCAGCGACGTGTTGGCAGGTGCGGTTACCGGTTTTGCCCTGCCTCTGCTGCTGAGCCAGTTGCCCGGCTGCCGACAAGCGGCATAACTCACGCACAGGCCGGCAGCAGATAGTGCAAGGCCCTGGACTGAACCGGAGTGCTCAGCCCAGGGCCCGTCCGTCAGTTGCCTGACCGGCCGGGCAGCATCCGCGTCAGGGTGTTGTCGCGCAGCAGATAGTGATGAGCGACACCTGCCGCAGCATGCAAGCCAATTAACCAGTACCCGGCGACCCCAAGCCACTCGTGAATCTCTTTCAACTGACCAGCCAACTGGCGATCAGGGGCAACCAGCGATGGCAATGTCAGCCAGCTGAATATCTGCGTCTTGTCGCCAGCACTAAGGATCAACCAGCCCAGCAACGGTAAACTGATCATCAGGCCATACAAAGCCAGATGCATGGCACTGGCGGCAGCACGCTGCCAGCTTGGCGGCTGCGGCGTGATGGCTGGGGCACGAAACAGCAGGCGCCCGATCAATCTCAACCAGACCAGCACAAACACCGCCATACCCAGCGCAAAGTGCCAGTGCTTAAGCAACTCGCGGGGGTCGCTGCCGCGGGGGAAACTGGTACGCAACTCGATGCAGGCATACACCGCCGCAATCAGCAGCAGCATGACCCAGTGCAGCGTCACATTAAGGGAGTGATAACGTTCGTTCGAGGCCTGCATGGCAATGTCTTCCTGAGCGTGGGTTGATAATGGAGAGAGCTTAAGCGCTGAGTCTTAATCCATCCTTAAGACAGTCCTTCCAACGCGCCATCGGGTAACTGCAAATTGAACCTTCCGCAGTTCCCCCCTGACTAAACCCCAAACCAGTCAGGATCTGCGCGCCGGGCCGGCAAGCTCGAGGCACGCAGCAGCGAGGTACCGCATGACCCAGAGCGCCCGACAGCCACTGCCCGCCGAAACACCTCTATTCATCGTGCTGAATGCGAGCTCAGGCAGGCATGAAGGTGGAGAGGTCCGCCAAACTATCGAGCGCGTCCTCGGCGACGCTGGTCGTCGATTCACCATCTTTGAAGCCATCAACGGCAGCGAGCTGCCTGATCAGGCACGTGCAGCGTTGGCCCAGGCCCGCCAGCAGCATGGAGCCGTTATCGCGGCAGGCGGCGACGGCACGCTCAACGCAGTCAGCAATCTGGTCCTCGGTAGCGGAGTTCCTTTCGGCATCCTGCCGCAAGGCACCTTCAACTATTTCGGCCGCAGTTACGGTATTCCGCAGGATACCGAGCACGCCTGTCGCTGCCTGCTCGACGCGGTGATCGAGCCGGTTCAGGTCGGCCTGCTCAACGGCAAGGTGTTTCTGGTCAACGCCAGTCTTGGTCTGTATCCGACGCTGCTCGAGGACCGCGAAGCCTGGAAGCAACGCTACGGCCGCAGCCGACTGGTCGCCTTATGGTCAGCGCTGGCCACCTTGTTTCGCGCCCACCGGCAGTTCAGGGTACAACTGGAAACCAGCGGCCAGTTGCGTCACCTGCGCACCCAGACCATCGTGGTCGGCAATAATGCCCTGCAGCTTGAACACCTGGGTATCGCTGAGCGCGACGCCCTGCAAAGCAAGCAACTGGTCGCCATGACGGCCAGACCGATGGGCACGCTTGCGCTGTATGGTCTGGTACTGCGTGGCCTGCTCAGCCGACTCGGCGACGCCGAACAGGTCAGCAGCTTTGCCTTCCAGCGCATGCGCGTGCGCCTGGGCAAGAGCGGCCGCAAGGTCAAGGTGGCGATGGACGGCGAAATCAGCTGGATGTACTCACCGCTGCTGTTTCAGGTTGCAGATCAATGCCTGCCACTCTTGGTGCCGCGTGACGAGAGTCTGCGGGAGCACGACGCATGACCCGCCTGCTGCATCTTTCCGACCCGCACTTTGGCACCGAGCAACCGGAGGTAATGACTGCACTGCTCGCCTTCGCGGCAGAGCAGCGCCCCGACCTGGCTGTCCTCACTGGCGACATTACCCAGCGCGCCCGGGCAGACCAATTCCGTCGCGCCCGGGCGTTTGTTGATCAGCTACCAGCACCGGTGCTGTCGGTCCCGGGCAATCACGACCTGCCGCTATTCAACCTGTTCAGCCGGCTGTTCAACCCCTACGGCAACTACCGCAGCCATATCAGCAACGACCTGGAGCCCCTTTACCAAACCAGTCGTCTACTAATCATCGGAGTTAACTCCACCCGACCCCAGCGACACAAGAACGGTGAACTGGGTGAGCGTCAGATCGAGCGCGTCAGTCGTCTCCTGCACAGCGCACGCAGCCAGCAACTGCGCATTGTCATCCAGCACCATCCGGTTGCCGCGATTGAAGCGTCGGACCAGGCCAATTTGCTAAAGGGTCACGAGCAAGTCGTTCCGCGCTGGATCGATGCAGGCATGGACCTGCTGCTGGCCGGGCACATCCATCTGCCCTACGTACGACCATTGAGCGGCAGCGGCAGCCGCCAGGGCTGGACCGCCCAAGCCGGGACCGCACTGTCATCACGCATACGCGGGGAGGTACCCAATTCGATCAACCTGATCGAACACAGCACCGACGGCCCCTTTCACAGCTGTTCAGTAGAACGCTGGGACTACGCCGAAACCAGCCGCAGTTTCCGCCTCTATAGCCATACCGAGCTGGCACTGGACCGCAGCGTCTGAAGCACTGACGCGCCCCGACCGCTCCAGTACACTGTCGCCCCCACGTTGCCCGGAGGCGAACCATGACCGACCTGACCCTGACGCGGTATCTGCTGATCGGCCTGATCTTCGTCTGGAGTGGCTTTGTCCGGTCCGGACTGGGCTTCGGTGGCGCGGTGCTTTCCTTGCCCTTTCTGCTGCTGGTGCACGACGACCCGCTGGTGTTCCTGCCGCTAATTGCCGCCCACCTGCTGCTGTTCTCATCGCTCACAGTCTTTCTCAACAACCGTGCGGCATCGCGTCCGGCTGATGGCGGGACGGTCGACTGGCGCTATCTCGGCCATATGCTGGCGGTGATGATAGTACCCAAACTTATCGGCGTCTTCGGCCTGCTGACCCTGCCGGCCAACGTCATGAGCATGATCATTTTCGTCATCGTCTCGGGCTACGCCGTCTCCTACATTCTCAACCGGCCGTTTCGCAGCAACAGCCGGCTGGTTGACACCCTGTTTCTCATGCTGGGCGGCTACATCAGCGGCACATCGCTGATCGGCGCGCCCCTGATCATTGCCGTCGCCGCACAGCATATTGCCAAGGAAAAGCTGCGCGACACGCTGTTCGTGCTCTGGTTCGTACTGGTTGCCATCAAGATGGCGGCCTTCGTCTGGGCCGGGGTGGACCTGCAACTGATTCATCATCTCTGGCTGCTACCCTGTGTTACCGTCGGACATTTGATTGGCCTGCGCTTCCACAACCGCATGCTGGCAGGTGACAGCAGCCGCTTCTTTCGTGTGCTCGGAATCACCCTGCTGAGCGTCAGCAGTATCGGCTTGCTCAAGGTGCTGCTGGACTGGTGACCCGGTAAACAACGACTATGCTTGCTTAACACTGAATGAGCAGTAATGGAGAATCACCCATGCATGGACTCACCCTGTACAGCAATCCGCAATCACGCGGCCGGATGGTGCACTGGATGCTGGAGGAGCTGCAGGTTTCCTACGAAACCATCTGGATTCGCTACGGCGACGACATGAAAAGCGACGCCTATCGCGTGATCAACCCGATGGGCAAGGTGCCGGCACTGATGCACGGCGACCTGCTGATTACCGAGTGCCCGGCCATTTGCGCCTATCTTGCCGACCGCTTTCCGCGCCATCGACTGGCACCGCCAGTCGACGACCCACGCCGCGCTGCCTACCTGCGCTGGTTCTTTTTTGCCGCGGGCCCGCTGGAGCAAGCCATTACCGCCCGCAAACTGGGTTGGGAAGTGCCTCCGGAGCGCGCGCGCATGGTTGGCTTCGGCAGCTTCGACGAAACCCTGGATACCCTGCAACAGGCGATGCTCGGTGGCCCCTGGCTGTGTGGCGACAACTTCACCGCTGCCGACCTGTACCTGTCGTCCCAGCTGGGCTGGGCGATGCAGGAAGGCATCGTGCCCGAACGCCCCGGCTTTGCCGACTATATTGCCGCCGCCTTCGAACGCCCGGCGGCAGAGCGTGCCAACGCGTTCAACGACGCGAACATCGCTGAGGCCTGAGTTCAGCGCCCGGGACGCAGGTCCTCCGGGTGCTGCCGCTGGTGCTGCCAGGCAAGCAGAAACAGCAGCATGCCCAGCGCCGCCGTGGCGGCACCGACATAACCGGTCACCGTCCAGCCCAGACCGGCGCTGATCGCCAGTCCGCCCAGCCAGGGACCAAGCGCATTGGCTACATTAAACGCCGCATGATGCGAGGCTGCAGCCAGGGTCTGGGCATCGGCGGCCACATCCATCAAGCGGGTCTGCAGGGGCGGCGACAGGGCGACCATGGTGCCGACCAAAAAGGCCGCCAGCAGCGCACTCCACAAGGTCTGCACGGCGAACGGAAAGAACAGCAGCACCAGCACACTCCAGATCAGCACCACGCCTACAGCGCCAAACTGAAGGCGCTCGAACAGCCAGCCGCCCAGCAGGTTGCCGGCCAGAGTGCCAGCACCGAACGTCGCTACCGCCACCGGCACCACCAGCGGCGACACCCGCGTGACCTCCAGCAGGGTTACCGCAAGATAACTGAACACGCAGAACATGCCGGCAAAGCCGATTGCCCCAATACCCAACGCGTACCAGACCTGAATACGCCGAAACGCCTGCAGCTCCGCCAACGGGTTGCTGCGACGCTCACTGCGATCCAGCGGCAGAAACCAGGCGATCAGGCCAATGGTCACAAGCGCAATGACAGAGACCGCAACAAAAGCGTAGCGCCAGTCCATAGACTGGCCGACCAGCGTCGCCAGCGGGTTGCCAATCAGAATGGCGATGGTCAGTCCGAGCATCACCTGGCTGACGGCAGCGGCGCGTCGATGAGGAGGTACCATGGACGCGGCGACGAGAGCAGCCACACCGAAGTAGGCACCATGAGGTAAGCCGGTTACAAAGCGCGCCAACATCAGTGAATGGTAGCCGGGTGCCAAAGCAGTCGCTGCATTACCAAGGGCAAAGAACCCCATCAACAGCAAAAGCAGGTGACGCCGATACAGGCGAGCGCCAAACACCGCCAGAACCGGCGCGCCAACCACCACACCCAGCGCATAGGCACTGATGACGTGCCCCACCTGCGGCTCACTTACGCCGAGGTCTGCGGCCATGGTCGGCATCAGCCCCATGATTACAAACTCACCGGTACCAATACCAAATCCGCCAACAGCCAACGCCAGCAGAATCAGCCAGGACAGGCGCCGGCCGGTGGAGTAAGCAGCGAGTTTGGTGAGATCAGCGGACAGTTCCGGCATGGACACTCCAGCACAGCAAGAAAAAGAGCGGGGCATTATTCACGCTTTGGACTGCGGGGTGAACCGGTATTTCGACTTTTCTGGAAATTAAGAATGATTTGTTCTTTAGTAACATCCCCGAGGCGATATCCACTGCCTGTCGCGCTATCATCCCCGCTCATGCAATTACCTGCGATGGGGCCGTAATCGGGTGATAAGCGCCTTGCTGGCTGGATATATCGGTTTGTTCTTCGCTGCACTGGGTGCCGCTACCCTGCTGCCATTGCAGTCCGAGGTGGTGCTGGTCGGCATGCTGCTGACGGAGCGCTACGACCTGACTCTGACGCTGCTGGTGGCGACCGCCGGCAATCTGCTGGGCGCCATGATCAACTGGTGGCTGGGCCGCTATATCGAACACTTCCAGCAACGGCGCTGGTTCCCGCTGACGCCCGAACGCCTGCACCGCACCCAGCAGGCCTATCACCGCTGGGGTTTCTGGTCACTGCTGCTGAGCTGGACACCGTTCATCGGCGATCCGCTAACCATCGTCGCCGGCGTCATGCGCGAACCGCTCTGGCGCTTCACCCTGATCGTGCTGATAGCCAAGGGCGGACGTTACCTGGTGTTGGCAGCAGTCACCCTCGGCTGGCTGGCAAACTAGCAATATACAGCGCTTCCACCTTGACCCTCGCCCAGGGTGTGCGACGCAGAAACTTCAGGCTGGAGTTGAGACTGGGCTCGTGCAAAAAGCAGTTGATCGGCACCCGCCGCCCCAACTCGTCCCAGCCATAGCGATCAACCAGCCACTGCAGCAGCACCTTGAGGGTGATACCGTGCAGCGGATCAGCATTACTGTGGTCCGGCGGAGCGGTGGAAGACATGCGACAAGCCTCGATAACGGGATAAACCACCATTCTACGCCAGCCCCGCGCTGACACCCCAAAAATGCTAGAATTCGCCGTTTCCAGCCACCCTGCCACTCGCGGATAGTTCAACGTGCCCCAGCCCGCCTCCGACTTTGACGTGATCGTACTCGGCGCCGGCGCCTCGGGCCTGATGTGCGCTGCCACCGGAGCCCAGCGCGGACGCCGAGTACTAGTGATCGAGCGCGCCAACCGTATCGGCAAGAAAATCCTGATGTCTGGTGGCGGGCGCTGCAATTTCACCAACTACAGCGTCGAGGCAGACAACTTCATCTCCGCCAACCCGCACTTCTGCAAGTCGGCTCTCAAGCGCTACAACCAGTGGGACTTCATCTCCATGGTCGGCCGCTACGCCATCGACTATGAAGAGCGCAAACACCAGCAGTTGTTCTGCCGTGACTCGGCCAAGCCGATTCTCGACATGCTGGAGAACGAATGCCTGCAGGCCGGCGTGGAAATTCGTACCCACTGTGAGTTGAGCACCGTTACCCGGACCGATAATGGTGGCTTCGTCCTCAGCGTCGAACAGCAGGGCCGCCCCGGCACGCTGTATTGCCAGTCGCTGGTGGTGGCAGCCGGCGGTTTGTCGATCCCGACGCTCGGCGGTAGCGGCATTGGCTATCAGTTGGCCGAGCAGTTCGGCCTCAAACTGGTTCCGCGACACGCCGGGCTGGTGCCCTTCACCTTCAGCGACCAGCTCAAGCCAATCTGCGAGCGGCTGGCCGGACTGGCATTGGATGTGGAGGTCAGCTGCAACGGCCAGCACTTCAGTGAGGCCATGCTGTTTACCCATCGGGGCCTGAGCGGCCCGGCCATGCTGCAGATATCCAACTACTGGCAGGCGGGCGACGCCCTCAGCGTCGACCTGCTCCCCGGCCTCGATGCCACCGCATGGCTGTTGGAGGAAAAACAGCAACAACCGCGCAGCCGACTGAAAACCCGCCTGGCCATCCATCTGGCCAAGTCGCTGGTAGCCGAATTGCAGGCGCTCTGGTGGCCAGCCGACGACGATACTGCGCTGGCCGAAATGCCGGATCGACAGCTGCGCGAGATCGGGGCGAAGCTCAACAGCTGGCAGCTCAAGCCCTCCGGCACAGAAGGCTACCGCACCGCCGAGGTTACCCTGGGAGGTGTCAGCACCGACGACGTCAGCTCCAAGACGATGGAAGCCAAACAGTGTCCCGGCCTGTTCTTCATCGGCGAAGTGCTAGACGTCAGCGGCCATCTCGGCGGCTTCAACTTCCAGTGGGCCTGGTCATCAGGCTACACCGCAGGCCAGTTCGCCTGAGTCGGGCAATACCTACCGAGCAACAGCAAAGACGGTTGGTTTCCGTGTCGTTGCTGCAGTGCCGTCTACACTCCAGCTGAGGAGCCTCGGCTTCGCCCCATTCCGGCGGCTGGCCAAACGGAGCAAGATGCGCCATGACTGTACGCAGCACACTACTGGCCCTGGTGCTTTTCGCCAGCATCCCGGCAACCGCTGCCACCGGGCAAATAGCCGACAGCATTTACCTGGGCGGCCCAATCCTGACCATGGATGACCAACAAGCGCGCGCCGAGGCGGTTGCCATTGCCGCGGGCAGAATCATCGGTGTCGGCTCGCGTGCCGAGATCGAACGCACCCACCGTGCGGCGCATACCACGATGCGTGACCTGCAGGGGCATGCGTTGCTGCCTGCGTTCTTCGATGCGCACAGCCACTTCAGCATGGTTGGCTTGCAGGCCATCTCCGCCAACCTCCTGCCACCGCCCGACGGTCCGGGCAGCTCGATTGCCGACTTGCAAACGGCACTGCGTGAGCACCTCGCTGCCCACCCCGAGGCACGCGAGATGAACCTGTTGATTGGCTTCAATTACGACGACTCGCAATTGCACGGGGTAAGCCCCACCTGCCGACGGGGCGTCAGCAACGCCAGCAGTATCAGTGCCGCCAGCATTACCAGCCAAAGCTGGCCTAGCAGACCGGCATGACGGCCATAAAAACTGGGCTGCGCACTGACCGAGTAGGGCAAATCAACCAGCAACTCGGCTCGCGAAAAGGCTGGCGTACCCGCCAGCGGACGCCCACTCGGCGCCGCCGCAACCGACGGGCCGTTGTTGATCAGATGAAGCATCGGTACCCGATTCTCCACCGCACGCATGATCGAGATGGCCCGGTGCTGAAAGGGCTGCGAGGTCTCACCAAACCAGTTGTCCTGGGAGACAAACAGCAGCACCTTGCCATTGACGTTTTCCCCGACCGCGTCGGCAATAAACGCAGGAAAGGCGGTCTCATAGCAGATTTTCGGCACCACCTGCATCCCGTCGATGGCAAAGCTGGTGTGCATATCCCCTGCCCCGACCGGCCGAAGGTAGTCACCCAGCACGGCGTGTGCAAGGGCACTGATGCCGGGCAGTTGCCAGAACGCCGGCAGATACTCACCAAAGGGTACGCGCTGCATCTTGCGGTATTGTCCTGCCAGCTCGCCATCGCGGCGCAGCCAGCCTACCGTGTTGTAACTGATCGGCTCGGCATGGCGATTGCGGGTTTCCACATCATGGAACAGCAGATCGGTGCCCATCGCGAGAACCTGATCGGTGTAGGCCTGACGGACACTCTGATGATCGAAGTAGCCCTTGTAACGAGCCTCAGGCCAGGCAACCCAACGCGCACCGGCTGCCGCCAGGCGGCTGGTGGCCTCCATCTCTTCGGGATACTGCCTGGAGTAGCCTTCAGGCGGAGCGGGAATACGGCGGGTAGGCGCATCGTTGGGCTGCACCAGACCAACCCGCATATGCTGCCAGTCGGCGACCTGCGCATCCCAATGCGCCAGCGCCAGCCAGCCGTAGCCGAACCAACCCAGCACCAGCACTGCACCAGCCCCGGCCAATGCTGACGCCACGCGCCCGCGCAGCCCCACCAACAACTGAAAAATCAACCCGTTGACCAGCAGGATCAGCAGATCCATCCCCTTGGCGCCAACCATATCAGCGCCCTGAATCGCGATCAGGAAGGCCACTTGCGTCTCGCTGAAACGAATATCGAAGAGCCCGGGGAACAAGGCACAGACACCCACGATAGACAGCGGAAAACTGAGTAATACCAGTTGGGGAAGACGCCGGGCCAGCCAGCGATAAACCAGGCAGCCGAGCCCGATAGCGGCACCACAATAGAGCCAGAACAACGCTGCCAGCAGAACGCTGACAGGTAGCGACAACCCCTTGAGATACACCGCGAAGTGGACCATCCAGTAGGCTGTGCCCAGATAGAACACGCTCCCCGCCAGCCACCCCAGCAGCGCCGCTCTGGCCAACGACACGCCCTGTAGCGCGAAGAGCAGCGGCAACCAGCCAAACCAGGCCGTCCAGTAAAGGCTGCCATCGACCCAGGGCAGGCACAGCAGCGCACCGGACAGCAACGCCAGCAGCAATTGCTGCCCCCGCCGACGCACTATCGGCAAACCCGCCGCACGACGATAGAGGAAACAGATATCAAGCTTGCCGGCAGAACCCATGCCCACTCCAAAGGCTGCAACGCGAACCCGTCAGGTCCCGACGATAGAAGCGCCCCACCCGGCTGCACATCACCCTTACGGGTGAACACAGACTGGCCGCGGGGGCAAAAAACTCGCTATGCTAGCCTCTGTTTTACGCGAAGGAATCGCTATGCCGCACTGGGTGACAGGCATCCTGACCTGCCTGCTGATACTGCTTAATACGCTGATAGGCATCGGCCCGATGCTGTTAATCGGCATCGTCAAGTTGCTGCCATGGCCGCCGCTACAGCGGCTCTGCTCCGCCGCCGTCATGTGGATCGCGGAAACCTGGGCAGAGGGCAACAAGGCAATCTTCGCACTGCTGACGCCCACCCACTGGGATATCCGCTGTGATGCCAACCTCAGCCAGCAACATTCCTATCTGGTCATCAGCAACCATCAGTCCTGGGTCGATATCCCGGCACTGGTCAAGGCGTTCAACCGCAAGACGCCCTACTTCAAGTTTTTCCTCAAACGCGAGCTGATCTGGGTGCCGTTTCTCGGACTCGCCTTCTGGGCGCTCGACTACCCCTTTATGAAACGCTACAGCAAGGCGCACCTGGCAAAACACCCCGAAGATCAAGGCAAGGATCTGGAGATCACCCAGCGCGCCTGCGAGAAGTTCCAGGGGCTGCCGGTTACAGTGGTCAACTATCTGGAAGGCACGCGTTTTACCCCGGCCAAGCACGCACAGCAGCAGTCCCCCTACCGCAACCTGCTGAAACCTAAATCCGGCGGCATTGCCTTTGTTCTTGCCGCACTTGGCAAACAGATGCGGACCGTTCTGGACGTCACCATAGTGTATCCCGGCGCACGCCCTCCCGGCTTCTGGGCCCTGGTCAGCGGTCAGGTCGCACACGTGATCGTCGACATCCACGAATGCGAGCTGCCCGAGGCGCTATTGCAGGGCGACTATACTGGCGACCCGCACTACCGGGAACGCTTCCAGCGCTGGGTCTCTGATCTCTGGCTGCGCAAGGATGCGCGTATCGACCAGTTGCGCGACGAGGCCAATCAGGCCTGATCTGCGCAGCCCGCGCACCAGGGCGTCGCCGGTAAGGCACGCAGGCGCGCCGGAGCTATCTCGCCACCGCAGCGCTGGCAACGCCCATAATGCCCTTCGCGCAGCCGTTGCAGCGCCGCCTCCACGTCACGCAGTCCAGCTTCTGCTTCCAGCCTGAGCGCCCGCATCACATCGTCGTTTTCACGCTCCTGCGCCTGCTCTGCAGAGTCCGCTGAATGGCTGCTGCGCAGATCACGTTCCAGCGCATCCAGACGCTGTGCATACTCGTCGTACAGGGTCCGTAAATTCACTGCGGCGGTCTGGTTGTCCACGATAGTTTGCCCCCATCAGATTACTTGCGTTTAAATCGACGCACCTGCGACCATTCATGCCATCGCTGATAGCGCTTCGTCGAGTGACTGCACCGGCAAGTCCAGTGACGCCCCGACTTCACGGTTGCATAGCGCGCCCCGGCTGACATTCAGTCCGTTGGCCAAATGCGGATCAGCCCGCAAGGCCGCGGCCACTCCTTGGTTCGCCAGCGCCAGCACAAAAGGCAAGGTGGCGTTGTTCAGCGCCTGGGTCGCGGTACGGGCGACGGCCCCCGGCATGTTGGCAACACAGTAGTGCACCACCCCATCGACAATATAGGTTGGATCGTCGTGGGTCGTTGCATGTGAGGTCTCGGCGCACCCTCCCTGATCGATGGCAACATCCACCAGCACGCTACCCGACGGCATTCGGCTGACCATCTCGGCACTGATCAGGCGGGGTGCGGAGGCCCCCGGCACCAGCACGGCTCCCACCACCAGGTCCGCCTGCAACAGTACGTCCTCTACGGCACTGTTAGTCGCATACAGGGTTTGAATCCGATTACCATACTGAGCGTCAAGCCGACGTAGCACGTCGGCACTCTTGTCGAGCACCTGAACTTGCGCCCCCAGTCCGACGGCCATCGCCAGCGCATTGCTGCCGACCACACCACCGCCAAGGATGACCACCCGTCCTTGCGGCACTCCAGGCACCCCACCCAGCAGAACGCCGCGTCCGCCATGGGCCTTTTCCAGGCAGCTGGCACCAGCCTGAATCGCCATCCGCCCAGCGACCTCCGACATCGGCGCCAGCAACGGCAAGCGCCCAGCCGCATCCGTTACGGTTTCATAGGCAATGCAGGTGGCCCCGGATGCAAGCAAATCATGGGTTTGCGCGGGGTCCGGAGCCAGATGCAGATAGGTAAACAGGGTCTGCCCCGGTCGCAGGCGCAGACGTTCCTCGGCCTGCGGCTCCTTAACCTTGATAACAAGGTCACTGTCGCTGAATACCTGGTCACAAGCGACCAACTCAGCACCGGCCTGTCGATAGAGTTCATCGTGGTAACCGATCGCCTCACCGGCCCCTGCCTCGACCAGCAGCGCATGCCCGTGCCCGACCAGCTCCTGCACCGAGGCAGGTGTCAGCCCTACCCGATACTCATGGTTTTTTATCTCGCGGGGAACGCCGATTCGCATGACGTGCTACCTCCTCTAATCCGCTCAGTGACTTACTGATCAGTGTAGAAGAGCCGCCATGATTGACAAATAATTTGAACGAATCGTTCTTTATTCAGAACGCTCTTCCGGCGCTGTACTGGCCGCACTCAGCGCGTAGCGTTGCCCCGCCGCGACCACCTGGTTTCGGCCGCTGCCCTTGGCCTCGTACATTCTCCGGTCGGCGGTCTTGAGCAGTTCGCTCAGGCTGTCGCCATCTTCCCCAAGAGAAGCCACGCCGGCACTGAACGTCACCCTCAGGGTGTCATAGCCGGCGGCAACCGGGGTATCAGCCAGTCGCTGGCGCAACCCGTCTGATAGATCCGCCGCCTGCTCAAGCGAGGCTCCTGGCAACAGCAGGGCAAATTCCTCGCCACCGAGCCGGCAGGCCAGATCCGAGTCCCGCAGCCGATCCTGAAACAGTGCTGCCGCGCGCTGCAGCACGCTGTCGCCCACCTCGTGGCCATAGCGGTCATTGACCTGCTTGAAGTTATCCAGGTCCAGCACGACCAGCGACAGCGGCAGGTTATTGCGCTCTGCCTGGTTGCGCATGCTCTTGAAGGTCTCCGCTAGGCGCATGCGATTGGCCAGCCCGGTCAAACTGTCAGTGCCGGCCAGCTCAATCAGGCGACGCTCGTTGTCATCCCGGCTGCTTTCATAAATGTGCGAGAAGATCATCACCGCCAGGCTACTGAAGCCGATATTGGCCATGACAACCATATTGAGCAGGCTCGCCTCGGTGACATACCGCACATTGAACGCCACGACACCGAGACTGATGAAGATCAACGACATCCAGAAACCACCGCGCTTGCCGAGCAGCAGATAGGAGATGATCGGGATGGTCTGAATCCAGGTGAATACCGTGAACGAGCTTTGCGGCAGAACCAGAGCGATCTCCATGATGCAGAAAAACGGCACCAGAAAAGCGGTGGTCCAGGCTCCAAGATGGGGAGTCGTGTTGACGAACCGCAGCAGACAGGCGGCAAAGCCAGCATAGATCAGCTCTAGCACCGCCAACAGATAAACGTCGCGCTGTATGTTAATGATGGCAAAAACAACGCCGGCGATGGTGGTAATCCACAGCAAAGCCCTCAGCACCGTCCGCCGGTGCTGTACATTCCGTTCAAGCCTGTCAGCCACGGTATCCCTCCACCAGCAAGCCGGGCAGAACGGCGAGCGTGTCGTGTTGATTCATCCGTTTATCCGCCGTTAAATCAGCCATGAGTCGCAAAATACCCGAATTTCCCCGGAAAAACGCTTGGCATATTCCCCGAGTCCCTTCTCAACTGTTCAATAAGTTGTCATGCTTGGCAGATAGGTTATTTGATGGCCATCTGCTGTTATCGGCCATCTCGCCCTCAACTGAACTCCTGCCGGACAGATTAGCAACAAGGATAATGCCGTGAGTGCCATCCCCTTGCTTGTATGCGACGACTCGAACATGGCTCGGAAGCAGCTAATCCGAGCCCTGCCGGCAAACTGGCCATTCCGAATCAGCCAGGCTTGCAACGGAGTCGAAGGCCTGGAGTCTATTCGCCAGGGCAATGGTCAGGTGGTGCTGCTCGACCTGACCATGCCGGAACTGGACGGCTTTGGCGTGCTGGCCGCGCTGCGCGAAGAAGGCCTTACGCCAGAGGTCATTGTCGTTTCCGGCGACGTTCAGGATGAAGCCGTGCGTCGCGCCAAGGCGCTCGGTGCCCGCGCCTTCATCAAGAAACCGGCAGACCCGATACAACTGGCCGAAGCGCTCAACACCCTCGGTGTCGACGTGCCGATGGAACCGCTGCACGCAGCCGAAGAAGATGTTTACCGTTCCCTGCCAAACGTCTCGTTCCGCGATGCGTTCCGGGAAGTGTCCAACGTTGCCATGGGGCGCGCGGCCGAACTGCTTGGTCGGGTACTTGGCGTCTTTATCCAACTGCCGATTCCCAACGTCAATATTCTTGAAGTGGGGGAGCTGCACATGGCACTGGCCGATGCCCAGCGCGACGCACGCCTGTCCGCCATCTGCCAGGGTTACATTGGCGGAGGTATCGCCGGCGAAGCTCTGCTGATCTTCCACGACTCGGAAATCGACGACGTTGCCAAGCTGCTGAATACCCAGCGCGACGAAGGCGCTCAACTGGAGATGCTGCTTGATCTGGCGAGCATTATCATTGGCGCCTGCCTAAACGGCCTGTCCGAACAACTGAACATTACTCTCTCGCAAGGCCATCCGCTGGTGCTCGGTCAGCACTGCCCGATCGAAGACCTGATTCGCATCAACCAGCGCCGCTGGAAGCGTACACTGGCAGTGGAGATCAGCTACGGTCTGGAAAATCTCGATATTCATTTCGACCTGCTACTGCTGTTTACCGAGGATTCGGTACCCAAGCTACGGGAGCGGCTCGACTACATGATCGATTGATCAAGGGCGCAGGCACAGCACATGCCGGACACTATCGATATCAATGAACTTCACTGGCTTCTCGACATCGTGCAGAGCATCGATGTCGGTGTCGTGGTCCTGGATCGCGACTACAACGTCGAAGTCTGGAACAGCTTCATGGAAAACCACTCCGGGATCAGCGCAGAGCGGGCGTCAAGGACGTCTCTGTTTGAGCTGTTTCCGGAGATCGATCAAAGCTGGTTCACCCACAAGGTTGAAACGGCCGTGATGCTCGGCACCCGCGCGTTTACGATCTGGGAGCAACGCCCCAACCTGGTGCATTTCAAGAGCTACCAGCCAATTACCGGGCTAGCCGACGAGATGTACCAGAACGTCACCATCCTGCCCTTGCGCAGTTCCACCGGCAAAACCGATCACGTCTGCCTGATCATCTACGATGTGACCGGTGTAGCGGTCAACAAGCGGCAACTCGAGTCTGCCAACACCAAGCTGCAAGAGCTGGCGTTGCGCGACGGTCTTACCGGCCTGCTCAACCGCCGCTACTGGGAATCATGCCTGGAACGGGAATTCGCCCGCCACCAGCGCTACGACAACCCGGTGAGCCTGGTCATCTTTGATATCGACCATTTCAAACGGGTCAACGATACCTACGGTCATCAGACTGGGGACGAGGTGATCCGTACCGTCGCGGAAATCACCTCTCAGCTGGTACGCGAAACCGACTTTGCCGGGCGCTACGGCGGAGAGGAGTTTGTGGTGCTACTCCCAGGCACTCCCTTGGACGGAGCCGCCCAGTTTGCCGAACGGCTGCGTCACGCCGTGGAACAAAAGGTCCTCGACTACCAAGGCTCGCCACTGACCTTTACCGTCAGTCTCGGCGTTGCCGCCATCGGCGATGACATGCCCGGTTATCAGGCTCTGCTGGAGCGCGCTGATAAAGCCCTCTATGTCTCCAAGGAGCAAGGCCGAAACCGGGTAACCCTGGATGGCGGCCAGTAAAATCGGCCGCTAGCGATCACCGGTTCCAATAGTGTCAAAATGACGCTATGCTCTCAGCCTCCTTTGAAAGTCGTCAAAAACAAGACAAAATCGGCATGACGCCGCGACTGTGGCTGATTTTTGACGATCCCGTGACACTATGTCGAGATAAGGCTTACGACCATGGAAGCTCGCAAGCGTGGCTGGCGCTGGGCCTACAGCAAAACCCGCAGCTACCACACCAGCAAACTGCAGGCAGCCTACCGGGCTACCCGCTTCTGGCTAACCGGCGACACCGGCCACTTCGCCAGTCATGGTGGCTTTCGTAAGACCCGCATCCGTCGCTGAGCACAGCGCTTCTCTGCTACACTGCAGCGCCCGGTCCTAAGGGCGCCTGCCGTGACTTCCGATCAGTTCAATACCCTGCCACTGCCGCAAAGCATGCTGGCAACGCTTACCCAGCTTGGCTATCAACGCATGACGCCGATTCAGGCACAGGCACTGCCACCGATTCTGGCCGGTCAGGACCTGATCGCCCAGTCGCCCACCGGCAGCGGCAAAACTGCTGCGTTCGGCATCGGCTTGCTGACACCGCTGAACCCGCGCTTTTTCGGGTGTCAGGCACTGGTACTCAGCCCGACCCGTGAACTGGCGGGCCAGATCACCGATGAGCTGCGCAAGCTAGCCCGCGGGATGGGCAATATCAAGATCGTGACTCTCAGCGGTGGTGTCCCCTTCGGCCCGCAGGCTGCCTCACTCGAACAGGGTGCTCACGTCATCGTCGGTACGCCCGGACGCGTACAGGACCACCTCAAGCGCGGCACGCTGAACCTCGACAAGCTGAACTGCCTGGTGCTCGATGAAGCCGACCGCATGCTCGACATGGGCTTTGTCGACGCCATCCGCGAGATCATCCAGCAGACACCGAGCCGCCGCCAGACCCTGCTGTTTTCGGCCACTTACCCTGAAAGTCTGGAACAGCTAACTGGCGAATTTCAGCGTAATCCGGCGCAGGTGCGGATTGAACAGTCCGCGCCGGAAAACCCGATTGAGCAACGCTTCTACGAGATCCTGCCAGAGCAACGCTTTGCCGCCGTACTGCGCCTGCTCGCAGCCAACCGTCCGCAACCCTGCATTGCCTTCTGCCATACCCGCCAGCAGTGCCAGGAGCTGGCCGACTATCTGAACAAGGAAGGTATCAGCGCGCAGGCGCTGCACGGTGACATGGAACAGCGCGAGCGCGACCAGGTACTGGCGCTGTTCGCCAACCAGAGCTGCAGCGTGCTGACTGCCACCGACGTCGCCGCCCGCGGTATCGACATCGCCGGCGTCGCGGCAGTCATCAACGTCGAGCTGGCTGCCGACCCGGCGGCCCACGTCCACCGCATAGGCCGCAGCGGCCGCGCTGGCCAGCCCGGCCTGGCGCTGAGTCTGGTCGCCCCGCGCGAACTCAAGCGCCTGCGCCCGATCGAAGAAGCCTACGGCGAGCTGAACTGGCAGGATATCGAACGCCTGCCGGAGCGCCCGGACCGGCCGCTGATTGCCCCCATGCGCACACTGGCAGTCGCCGGCGGCCGCAAGGACAAGCTGCGCCCCGGCGACCTGCTCGGCGCCCTGACCGGCGAGGCGGGCCTAAGCGGTGACGCAATCGGCAAGATCAGTATCAGCGACTACCAGGCCCTCGTCGCCATCCGCCGTGATCAGGCCAAACTGGCGCTGCAGCGCCTGGAAGAGGGCAAGATCAAGGGTCGCCGCTTCAAGGTACGACTGATCTGAATAACCAACCCGGGAGGCCTGCCCACGCATGGACGCCAGCCAGCAACTGATTCTGCTGATTCTTGCCTGTACCGTCGGGCTGTTCCTCTGGGGCCGCTGGCGTCATGACGTGGTCGCGCTGGCGGCGCTGATGGCCTGCGTGGTGTGTGGCCTGACCCCGACCGCGGAGGCCTTCGCCGGCTTCGGTCACCCGGCGGTCATCACCGTGGCCGCGGTACTGATCCTCAGCAAGGGCCTGCAGACCACCGGTGCGGTCGAAGCGCTGGCACAGCGAGCGCTACCCCAGCGCGGCGGCATCCTGCTTGGTCTCGGCGTACTGACCCTGCTGGGCGCAACGCTCTCCGCCTTCATGAACAACGTCGGGGCCATGGCGCTGCTGATGCCGATTGCACTGCAACTCGCCAGTCGCAACGACATCCCGCCCGGCAAGGTGCTGATGCCGCTGGCCTTCGGCACCATTCTTGGCGGCATGACCACACTGATCGGCACGCCGCCCAACCTGATCGTGTCCGGCTTCCGCGCGCAGACCGAACTGGGTGCCTACGGCATGTTTGACTTCACCCCGGTCGGTCTCGGCATCGCCGCCGGCGGCGTTTTGCTGGCGGTTATTGCCGGCCGCTGGCTGGTGCCCCACCGCCCCCAGTCGGACGCCAGCAACTTCGATACCGGCACCTACCTGACAGAAGTACACATTGATGCCGACAGCAAGGCCGACGGCAAACGACTGCGCGAAGTAGAGCAGATGCTGGAAGACAGCGATGCACAGATCGTCGGCATGGTACGCAACGACTTTCGCGTCGTCGCACCGCTGCCCAGCCGCAGGCTACATGCAGGCGATATTTTGGTCATCGAGGCAGAACCGGACGCGTTGGGGACCTCACTGACCCGTCTGGGGCTAAAACTGGAAGAAGCGGTCGAGCCGGACAGGGACAGCAAGGACGACGCAGACGCGTCCGAAGCAGACGCCAGCACAGATACCGCTGCGGCAGCCAACCCGGAAAAAGAAAAAGAGCAGGAAAAGCCGGCGGCCCGTCACAGCGACGATATAGCCCTGCAGGAACTGGTTGTCCAGCCCGGCGCTGCCATTCTCGGCCGCAGTGCATCGGACATTGCCCTGCGCACCCGTTTCGGTATCAACCTCCTGGCCATCTCGCGCCAGGGCCACCGCTCCATTCGCCGGCTGCGCTGGACTGAAATTGAGGCCGGCGACGTGCTGCTAATGCAGGGCGACGCTGAAGCCATCGCCGGCTTTGCTACTGAATACGGGTGCGTGCCACTGGCCGCCCGCTCGATCCTGATACCGGACCGTCGCCGGGCGATCACCGCAGTCGCGATCATGATTGGCGCCGTGGCCCTCGCTGCCTTCGGCGTGCTGCCCGCGGCGGTATCCTTTACCGCCGGGGTACTGGGCTACATGCTGACTCGCGTCATTCCGCTGCGGCGCATCTACGAGGCGATCGACTGGCCTATCATCATACTGCTTGGGGCGCTGATGCCGCTGGCCGCAGCCATGGCCGACACCGGCGCCGCCGACGTATTGGCACGTACGCTGCTGGAGCATGTGGCCCAGGGCAACCCGGTGATCGCCCTGACCCTGATGCTGGTGGTCACCATGACGCTGTCCGACTTCATGAACAACGCCGCGACCGCCGCCGTGATGTGCCCGATTGCACTGAGCATCGCCAGTCAGCTGGGCGTCAATCCGGACAGTTTTCTGATGGCCGTCGCCATCGGCGCCTCCTGCGCCTTCCTGACGCCGATTGGCCATCAGAACAACACACTGATTCTGGGCCCGGGCGGTTTCCGCTTTGGCGATTACTGGCGGCTGGGCCTGCCGATGGAACTGCTGGTGGTCGCCATCGGCATTCCCATGTTGCTGTGGGTATGGCCGCTGTGAGCGGCCACGGCGTCAGTCTTCAACGGGCTTGAAGTCTTCCTTGTAACGCACCGCACAATCCGGACAGGTAAAACTGTCCGGCAACGCCTCCCAGCGGGTGCCGGCCGGGTAGCCTTGATGCGGATCACCAGCCGCCTCGTCATACTCGTAACCACATTCCGGGCACTGATAGCGACTCATGCGGCCACCTCCGCACCCTCCGGCGCTGCGCCATTGTCCAGTCCGTAACGTCGTATCAGCATCTCGCGCTTGGCCGGCAGAAAGTTGATCCGCGACGGGTCATGCCCAACCGCATCCAGCAGGCGCTTGTCCATCACCTTGAACCACAGCGGCGGGAAGTAGGTAAGCAGATACATGCCGAAGTACCCGCTTGGCAGCCGCGGCAGGTCCGGGAAGTCGCGCAGCGACTGATAGCGTCGGGTCGGATGAGCATGGTGATCGGAGTGACGCTGCAGGTGAAACAGTGCCCAGTTGGAGAACAGGTGATTGCTGTTCCAGGAATGGTGCGGCTGGCAGCGCTCGTAACGCCCACTTGGCTCCTTGCGCCGCAGCAGGCCGTAATGCTCGATGTAATTGGCCAGGGTCAATTGGAACGCCCCCCAGAAAGCAATCAGCATCATCACCGGCAGGATCTCGATGCCCAGCCAGGCAATCAGGCCACCATACAGCACCGCACTGATCAGCGCCGGTTGCAGCACCTCGTTTTCAAGACTCCAGACTGACTTGCCGCAGCGCTCCAGCCGCTGTGCCTCCAGATCCCAGGCACGAAAAAAGGCACCGGGCATTTCTCTGAACACGAACCGGTAAATGCTCTCCCCCATCCGGGAGGAGGCAGGATCTTCCGGCGTCGCCACGTCACGGTGATGGCCACGGTTGTGCTCGACGAAGAAGTGTCCGTAAAAGCCCAGGGCAAGTGTAATCTTGGCCAGCCAGCGTTCCAGCTCGGTCTTCTTGTGGCCCATTTCATGGCCCAAGTTAAGCCCGAAGCCCAGACTGCCGCCGGTCGAAATAATCACCGCCAGGGTGCCGTACCAGGGCAGATCGTGATAACCGAGGAAAATGATATTGACCAAAAAGCTGATCCAGAGAATCGGCACCAGCGCATAGGTCACGTAACGGTAATAGGGGTCAGCTTCCAACGCAGGCACCGCCTCTTCCGGCGGATTGCTCAGATCCTCGCCAAGCACGCCGTCCAGCGCCGGAATGACGACATAAGCAAAGATGGTCGAAATCCACAGCCAGATGACCTGCGGCGAGACCAGCACATAAAGTAGCGGCCCAACCAGCGCCAGCATGGGGACACCCAGGGAGAACAGCCAGAGCCGGCGCTTGCGGTCGACATAGCCAGCTAGGCCACTCGGAGCTGCAGCGGTAGAAGTCATGCCTTCACCCTCTTCTTGTTGTGTTTTCAGGGATACAGCACACGCACTGCCTGCAGCTCGTACGCCCGCAAGCAATAAGTGCCTGATCGCATCATGCGCTTGCAGCCGCAGAGCTCCACCCGTTGCAAGCGGCAATAAACCGTCATATTGTGACAGGCAGTGGACGCGTCCCCTCAACCAACAATAACAGCAAGGCCGACCATGCCCCCCGACCAGTCCTGGCTGAGTCCAGCTGCACACCCTGTCTATACGCGCCTGGTACACGCTGAGCTCCGACGCCTCGGTTTCACCGCTGATGCCATCCGCGCCGCCAGCGACGTCGACTGGGATGCGTTGCAACAGGATAACCAGTTCCTCAGCCTGGAAACGCTCAGCAAGCTACTCGACAGCGCAATCGCTCTGACCGGCCACCCCGGTCTCGGCTTTGCCGTTGGCATGCACACCGATGTCTCTGCGCACGGACCCGGTGGATACGCCGCAGTCACCGCCCCGACTATCGGTGCCGCGGTCGAGGTCATTGAGCAGTACTCCACCCTGCGCCAGCACCTTGGCCATTTTGTTATCGAGCAGCATGAGCCACCCGTTCTGCGGCTGGACGAAGAGCAAATGCCGCTGCGGCTACGCGAATACGTGCTCGGCCATTTCACCAATGCCATGTTGCGCCTGCTGGAGACCGTCAGCGGCCAGCCGCTGCAGCAGGAGGTCACCCTCGAGTGGCCGCTGCCGCGGCCGGACTGGGCAGGTCAGGTCGCCGGTTATGTCGGAAGATGGATATTCGGAAGCGATGCACTGCGCTTGCACCTGCCAGCAGGATTGTTTGAACAGGCATGCCTGGGCGCCGATCCGGACGTACACCGCCAGGCTCTGCGCGATTGCGAGCACCAGTTGCAGCACCAGCGCCGTGGTGGCGACCTGAGTGAGCGGATCAAGAAACGTCTGTTGAACTGTGAGTACCGCTACCCTACCTTGGCACAAATGGCGGAGCTGGAGCACATGACCCCGCGCACACTGATTCGCCACCTGGGCAACGAAGGCGTGCGCTTTCAGCAATTACTGGACGAGGTTCGCAGCGATCAGGCGTGCTGGCTGCTTGAGCATACGGAGTTGAGCGTGGAGTTGATTGCCGAGCGGCTCGGCTATCAGGACACCAGCAATTTCAGCCGCACCTTCCGGCGTTGGCTGGGTTGCCCGCCGCGCGCCTACCGGCAACGCAGCCAGGCAACCAGCTAGCAGCTTCAGTTGGCCGGTAGTACCCGCAGCACCTTGCCAGCCGGGCTGTCGGTCAACAGATAGACGGCCCCATCCGGGCCGCTGCGCACATCACGAAAGCGCTGACCCAGCTCGGTAAACAGCGACTCCTGAGCGCTGACCTTTTCGCCATCCAGCACCACTCGACGGACTTCCTTGCCCGCCAGGGCAGAGATCAGCAAGTTGCCCTGCCATTCAGGGAAAAGATCCCCCTGATACAGCGCCATACCGGAGGGCGCAATTGACGGTACCCAGTAGGTCAGCGGCTGCTCAAGCCCCGGCAATTCGGTGTAGGGCGAAATCTGCGCGCCGTTGTAATCGACACCGTAGGTGATCTTCGGCCAGCCGTAGTTATGTCCAGCCTGAATCAGGTTCAGCTCGTCGCCACCGCGCGGGCCGTGTTCGTGGCTGAACACTCGACCTTCGCCGTCCACCAGGATCCCCTGCACATTGCGGTGGCCGATGCTGTACAGCTCAGGCAACGCGCCCTGCTGCACCACAAAGGGATTGTCAGCCGGCGCCGAGCCATCGCGATTGAGGCGCACGATGCTGCCCAGATGGTTACCGGTGTTCTGCGCCTGCTCGCGGTAATCAAAGCCATCCCCAAGCGTCAGCAGCAGGGTATTGTCTGGCAGAAAAGCGATGCGCCCACCATAGTGCGCGCTGCCCCGTTTGGCTGGCTGCACGCGGAAGATCTCGTGGGCATTTTCCAGCGCCGTGCCATTGAAGGTCGCCGCCGCCAAGCAAGTGTGGTTGGCTTCCAGCGTGCCGCAGCTGTAGCTGAGGAACAGCTCGCCAGATTCAGCGAAATCAGGTGCCAGCGCCACCTCCATCAGGCCTGCCTGACTGTTGACGAAGGCCTCGGGCACACCGGCAACCGGCTCGGCGCGCAGCGCGCCATCAGCATCGATCAGGCGCAGGCGGCCGGCTCGCTCGGTCACCAGCATGCCGCCGTCGGGCAGAAACGCCAGCGACCACGGGTTGGCCAAGCCGTCGGCCACGGTCTCGATGCGGTAATCCGCTGCGCTGGCGAAGCCGGTAGAGAGCGCCAGAGCGGCGCCAATCAGAGTACGTCTGTTCATAAACTGTCTCCTTGCAGACTCAACCGAGCACGCGCAATCCGCGCCGCGCCTTGGGTTTTGTCAAACGGCCGAACAGCGCCGAACCCAGACCAACAGCGGCCATCATGCTCAGCAAACCGGGCGCTTCACGGGTCGCGGCGATAAAGGTCGGCATCGGCAGCAGGGTATTGGCCAGACTGAAGGCCGCCCAGATACCGACGAAACCGGCGAGGAAATACAGCAGCCAGCGCCAGGGCTTGAAGATGCGGCCGAGCGCCTCGGCCAGCGGCAGCGCCAGAAGCAGGGTGGCCGCTACCATGATGACGAAAATCGGGGTGAAGGACAGCAGATCCTGCAGGCTGGTCTGCATGCGGGTGGCCAGATCAACCGGCACATCCATGGCCTGCAGCGCAGCCAGATTGAACTGAGTCTGTACCAGGGAGCCCAGCAGGGTCGCCACCAGCACAGCCAGCAGATAGAGGAAGACGATCCGCAGCACGGTCATCAATTTCATTGTCGTTATCCTGTTACACAGTGCGAGCGCTTAGCTCGCGTCAGTTCCATCGGGCAAGGTCGGCAGATTGCGCAATGCCTGCTCGTAGGCGGGAGTATCAAAAGCACTGTCCTGCTCCAGCATCTGATTGATGCTGTGGGCCAGAACCTGCGCCATCAAGTCGAGAATATCCTCGCGCGCATAGCCGACCAGCGTCAGCTTGTTCATGGTTGCCTGCGCAGCAGCCGGCTCGCCTGCCGCCAGCTGATTCTCGATCGCTTCGATCAGGCGGGCCTCGGCGAAGGACTCGTCGTCCTGTTCGTCCTGATTGCTCATATCTCTGTCCTGTTGCAAAAAGGGCGGCTTGCGCCGCCCCTTCAGTGCTCAGTTAACCTTGGCTTCCAGCTCGCCGCTGGCGTAACGCTGGAACATGCCTTCCAGGGAGATCGGCTTGATCTTCGAGGCATTGCCGGCGGTGCCGAAGGCTTCGTAGCGGGCGATACAGATGTCGCGCATGGCGTCGATGGTCTTGGCGAAGAACTTGCGCGGGTCGAACTCGCTCGGGTGCTCGGCCATCATGCGGCGCATGGCACCGGTGGACGCCAGACGCAGGTCGGTATCGATGTTGACCTTGCGCACGCCGTGCTTGATGCCCTCGACGATCTCTTCGACCGGCACGCCATAGGTTTCCTTGATGTCGCCGCCGAACTCGTTGATCACCTTCAGCCACTCCTGCGGAACCGAGGAGGAGCCGTGCATCACCAGGTGGGTGTTGGGAATACGCTTGTGGATTTCCTTGATGCGCTCGATTGACAGCACATCGCCCGTCGGCGGCTTGGTGAACTTGTAGGCGCCGTGGCTGGTGCCGATGGCAATCGCCAGCGCATCAACCTGAGTGGCCTTGACGAAGGCCGCGGCTTCTTCCGGATCGGTCAGCAGCTGGCTGTGGTCCAGCACGCCTTCGGCACCAACGCCGTCTTCTTCACCCGCCATACCCGTTTCCAGGCTGCCCAGGCAGCCCAGTTCGCCTTCTACAGACACACCGCAGGCGTGGGCGAACGCCACAGTCTGCTGGGTCACGCGGACGTTGTAGTCGTAGTCGGCCGGGGTCTTGCCGTCTTCCTTCAACGAGCCGTCCATCATCACCGAGCTGAAACCCAGCTGGATCGAGCGCTGGCATACGTCAGGGCTGGTACCGTGATCCTGGTGCATGCACACCGGAATGTGTGGAAACTCTTCGATCGCGGCCAGGATCAGGTGGCGCAGGAAGGGCGCACCGGCGTACTTGCGGGCACCGGCAGAGGCCTGCACGATCACCGGGGAATCGGTCTTGTCGGCCGCTTCCATAATGGCGCGCATCTGCTCCAGGTTGTTGACGTTGAAAGCGGGCACGCCGTAACCGTATTCGGCGGCGTGGTCGAGCATCTGGCGCAGGCTGATAAGAGCCATAATCAATCTCTCCGTTAAAAAAGTCGTTGCGGCAAGCGACAAGCCCCAAGCGGCAAGCTGTCCGGGCGATTCCGACAGTCTACCCGCCTGACCTGAGGCTGGTCACCCCTTGCCGCTTGCAGCTTGAGGCTTGCAGCTGCGCTTAGCGCGCACGCTGCTCCAGAATCTCGACAGCCGGCAGTACCTTGCCCTCGACGAACTCGAGGAAGGCGCCACCACCGGTGGAGATATAGGAAATCTGCTCGGCAACACCGTACTTGTCGATGGCAGCCAGGGTGTCACCACCACCGGCAATCGAGAAGCCCTCACTGGCAGCGATGGCGTGCGCCAGCGCCTTGGTGCCTTCGCCGAACTGGTCGAACTCGAATACGCCAACCGGGCCGTTCCAGAGGATGGTGCCGGAGGCTTTGAGCATCTCGCCAAACTGCGCTGCAGTCTGCGGACCGATGTCGAGAATCATGTCGTCGTCAGCCACGTCAGCGACGGCCTTGACAGTGGCAGTGGCGGACTCGGCAAATTCCTTGGCCACCACCACGTCAACCGGCAGCGGCACACTGACCTTGGCGGCAATGGACTTGGCGGTGTCAACGAGGTCGGCTTCGTACAGCGACTTGCCAACCTTGTAACCGGCGGCCGCGAGGAAGGTGTTGGCAATACCGCCACCAACGATCAGCTGATCGCACTTTTCCGACAGCGCGGTCAGTACGTCCAGCTTGGTCGAAACCTTGGAGCCGGCAACTATCGCCACCATCGGGCGGGCCGGCTTGTCCAGCGCCTTGGCCAGCGCGTCCAGCTCGGCGGCCAGCAGCGGACCGGCGCAGGCGACCTTGGCAAACTTGGCAACGCCGTGGGTCGAACCCTGGGCGCGGTGGGCGGTGCCGAAGGCATCCATCACGAACACATCGCACAGCGCCGCGTACTGCTGAGCCAGCTCGTCGGTGTTCTTCTTCTCGCCCTTGTTGAAGCGGACGTTTTCCAGCAGCACCAGCTCGCCCGGCTGGACCTCGACGCCCCCAAGATAGTCGCGCACCAGCGGCACTTCACGGCCCAGCGCTTCGCTCAGGTAAGCGGCGACCGGTGCCAGGCTGTTCTCTTCACTGAACACGCCCTCTTCCGGACGACCCAGGTGTGAGCAAACCATAACCGCGGCGCCCTTTTCCAGCGCCAGCTTGATGGTAGGCAGCGAGGCAACGATACGCGCGTCGCTGGCGACCTTGCCGTTCTTGACTGGCACGTTGAGGTCTTCACGAATCAGTACACGCTGGCCGTTCAGGTCCAGCTCATTCATGGTCAGTACGGTCATAGCCCGCTCCTTCGTTCAATAAGGGTTAATCAGTTGCGCCGCCGTTGGCCGCGCTCAAGTCATTCGACAGGTTGCGCCAGCCAGTACTGGGCAACATCCAGCATGCGGTTGGCAAAACCCCATTCGTTATCAAACCAGACCAGCAGGTTCACCAACCGCGGGCCGGAGACGCGGGTTTGGCTGCCATCGACAATCGCCGAGTGCGGGTCGTGGTTGAAGTCGCAGCTGGCGTGGGGCAGCTCGGTGTAATCGAGCAGTCCAGCGTAGTCGCCTTCGGCGGCGGCCCGCAGCAGCGCATTGACTTCAGCAGCGCTGGTGTCACGCGCGGTCTGCAGGGTGATATCCAGCGCCGACACATTCACTGTCGGCACCCGGATGGCCTTGGCCTGAATGCGCCCGGCCAGCTCCGGCAGCAGCCGCTCGATGCCGCGTGCCAAACCAGTGGAAACCGGAATCACCGACTGGAATGCCGAACGGGTGCGGCGCAGGTCAGCGTGATGGTATGCGTCGATCACCGGCTGATCGTTCATTGCCGAATGAATGGTGGTGATGGAAACGTACTCCAGCCCGATCACCTCATTCAGCAACTTGAGCAACGGCACGCTGCAATTGGTGGTGCAGGAGGCGTTGGACACCAGCCGCGCATCCACCGGCAAGCTGCCGTGATTGACGCCATAGACCAGCGTGGCATCGACCGCGTCTTCGCTGGCCATCGGCTGCGAGAACAGCACCCGCGGCACCCCGGCGTGAACAAAGCGCAAACCCTGTTCACGGGTGGTGTACTGGCCGGAACATTCCAGCAGCAGATCGATATCCAGCCCGCGCCAGTCAACCCCTTCCGGCTCCGCCTCGCGCAATACCTGAATCGCCTGCCCGTTGATCTGCAAGCAGTCACCGCTGACCCGCACCTCGCCCGGAAAGCGGCCGTGCGTGGAGTCGAAGCGGGTCAGGTATTCAATGCTGTCGCGGTCGGCCAGATCGTTCAGCGCCACCACCTGCACCGCCAAGTCCCCTCGCTCGTGCAGCGCGCGCAGCACGCAGCGACCGATCCGACCATAGCCGTTCAGAGCAATTTTATAGGGACGCGGGTGGGACATAACAGCAGGCTCCGCCTGGCTGCAAGCTGCAAACTGCAAGCTGCAAGCAGGCAAAGCGCCGCTTGTAGCTTGAGGCTTGAGGCTTGCCGCTGGTTTAGTCTTCCAACAGCTCTTCAGCCGCTGCCAGCACGTTATCGAGGGTGAAACCGAACTCCTCGAACAGCGCGGCAGCCGGAGCGGATTCGCCGAAGCTCTGCATGCCGATGATGCGGCCGTCGAGGCCGACGTACTTGTACCAGAAGTCGGCGTGGGAGGCTTCGATGGCGATACGTGCACCCACTTCCAGCGGCAGCACCGACTGCTTGTAGGCCGCGTCCTGCTGGTCGAACACGCTGGTGGACGGCATGGACACCACGCGAACCTTGCGGCCCTGTTCGGTCAGGGCGGTCCAGGCATTGACCGCCAGACCGACTTCGGAACCGGTCGAGATCAGAATCAGTTCAGGCTCGCCGTCGCAGTCCTTCAGCACGTAACCACCGCGGGTAACGTTGGCCAGTTGCTCGGCATCGCGCTCCTGGTGCGGCAGATTCTGACGCGAGAAGATCAATGCGCTCGGGCCATCGGCACGCTCCAGCGCGTACTTCCAGGCAATCGCCGACTCAACCGCATCAGCCGGACGCCAGGTGTCCAGATTCGGCGTACCGCGCAGGCTGGCCAGCTGTTCGATCGGCTGGTGGGTCGGGCCGTCTTCGCCCAGACCGATGGAGTCGTGGGTGTAGACGTGGATCACGCGCTGCTTCATCAGCGCCGACATGCGCACCGCGTTGCGGGCGTATTCCATGAAGATCAGGAAGGTCGCGCCGTAGGGCACGAAGCCGCCGTGCAGGGCGATACCGTTCATGATCGCAGTCATGCCGAATTCGCGCACACCGTAGAACAGGTAGTTGCCGGACGCGTCTGCAGACTCGACGCCCTTGCAGCCCTTCCACAGGGTCAGGTTGGAGCCGGCCAGGTCGGCGGAGCCGCCGAGCATTTCCGGCAGCAGCGGGCCAAAGGCGTTCAGGGTGTTCTGGCTGGCCTTGCGGCTGGCGATGGTTTCACCTTTGGCAACTACTTCGGCGATGTAGGCATCGGCCTTCTCGCTGAAGTCAGCCGGCAGATCGCCAGCCAAACGACGCTGCAGCTCGGCAGCCAGTTCCGGGAAGGCAGCCTGATAGGCAGCAAACTTGTCATTCCAGGCCGCTTCGGCCTTGGCACCGGCCTCGTGGGCGTCCCACTCGGCCTTGATGTCAGCCGGAATCTCAAACGGGGCGTGCGGCCAGTTCAACGCTTCACGGGTAGCAGCGATTTCCGCCTCGCCCAGTGCAGCGCCGTGGCACTCTTCCTTGCCCTGCTTGTTCGGCGAACCGAAACCGATGATGGTCTTGCAGCAGATCAGGGTCGGCTGCTCGGTGTTCTTGCGTGCGGTCTCAATGGCGGTCTTGATTTCGTCGGCATCGTGGCCATCGACATTGCGGATGACCTGCCAGCCGTAGGACTCGAAACGCTTGGGCGTGTCGTCGGTGAACCAGCCTTCAACTTCACCGTCGATGGAGATGCCGTTGTCGTCATAGAACGCAACCAGCTTGCCCAACCCCAGGGTGCCGGCCAGCGAGGACACTTCGTGGGAGATGCCCTCCATCATGCAACCGTCGCCAAGGAACACGTAGGTGTTGTGGTCGACGATCTGATGCCCTTCGCGGTTGAACTGAGCAGCCAGCACCTTCTCGGCAATCGCCATGCCCACAGCGTTGGCGATGCCCTGACCCAGCGGGCCGGTGGTGGTTTCAACGCCCGGGGTGTAACCGTATTCCGGGTGACCCGGGGTCTTACTGTGCAGCTGACGGAAATTTTTGATGTCATCGATGCTGACGTCGTAACCGGTCAGGTGCAGCAGAGAGTAGATCAGCATCGAGCCGTGGCCGTTGGACAGCACAAAACGGTCGCGGTCAGCGAACTTCGGGTTGGCCGGGTTGTGCTTGAGGTAATCGCGCCACAGCACTTCGGCGATATCCGCCATACCCATGGGCGCACCGGGGTGGCCGCTGTTGGCTTTCTGCACGGCATCCATGCTGAGGGCACGAATGGCATTGGCACGGTCACGACGACTGGGCATGAACAACTCCTGTGGTTGGCAAGGCATGGGGCTTTTACCGCAACATGCGGCTGGCCGGGAAAAGAAGGCGGGCATTTTCGCGCAAACGGCCGCCTCGGGCAATGAAAACACCATTGCGGGTACGGTTATCGTTCGTTCGCCGGACGAATGGAGGCATCTATATCAAAGTTTTTTGATATAGCCGTTGCGACACTGTCCAATCACAACTACACTGCGCCGCATGAACCAGATTGCGCGCCTTCCCGCTGCCCCCAGCCAGACTGACGACCTCGCTGCCTTTTGCAAGGCCGCGGGTGACGCGCTGCGGCTGGACATCTTGCGGGTGCTACGCAGCGACTCATTCGGCGTGCTGGAGCTGGCCCAGATCTTCGACATGCGCCAGTCCGGCATGAGCCATCACCTCAAAGTGCTGGCCAACGCAGGGCTGGTCAGCACCCGCCGCGAAGGCAACTCAATCTTCTACCGCCGCAGCCTGCCGGTGACTGAACAGTCTTGGCATCGACTGCACAGCCAACTGCTGAGCGAACTCGACAACCAGCCGGACGACCCGCAGCTAGCGCAGGCGATTGCAGCCGTCCACGCCCAGCGTGCAGAGCTTTCACGCCAGTTTTTCGCCCGCTTTGCCGATGGCACACCAGCGCAGCAGGACCTGATTGCCCACTTCGGCAGTTACCGCGAGCCGCTGCTGACCTTGATCGACGCCCTGCCCTTGCCCGGCCAGCAGTTGGCCATTGAGATAGGCCCGGGCGAAGGCGGATTTCTGCCCAGCTTGGCCAGCCGCTTCGCGCACGTGGTGGCACTCGATAACGCCGAGGCCATGCTTGAGCGCGCGCGCCAGCAGTGTCACGAGGCGGGCTTGACCAACGTCGACTGCCTGCTCGCCGACGCTTTGCTGCCGCAGCAACTGCCGCTGGCCGACTGCGTGGTCTGCAACATGGTGCTGCACCACATGCCGGCGCCCGCCGAAGCGCTCAAGCGCTTTGCCGCGCTACTCAAACCCGGTGGCAGCCTGGTGCTGACCGAGCTGTGCAGCCACGATCAAAGCTGGGTGCGCGACAGCTGCGGCGATCTCTGGCTAGGCTTTGATCAGGATGATGTTTCGCGCTGGGCCGAGGCTGCCGGACTGCGTCCGGGCAACAGCCAGTACATCGGCCTGCGTAACGGCTTTCAGCTGCAACTGCTGCAGCTGGCCAAACCCGAATCCCCTTCTCCCGAGGACAGGAAAGACCCATGAGCGATTACTCGATTTTCACCTCCGAATCCGTGTCCGAAGGCCATCCGGACAAACTGGCTGACCAGATTTCCGACGCCGTTCTGGACGCCATCCTGAGCGAAGACAAATTTGCCCGGGTCGCCTGTGAAACCATGGTCAAGACCGGCGTTGCCATCGTCGGCGGTGAAATCACCACCAGCGCCTGGGTCGACCTCGAAGACCTGGTACGCGGCGTGATCTGCGACATCGGCTACACCTCCTCGGATGTCGGCTACGACGGCGCCACTTGCGGCGTGATCAACATCATCGGCAAGCAGTCGCCGGACATCGCCCAGGGCGTTGACCGCCAGAAACCGGAAGATCAGGGCGCTGGCGACCAGGGCCTGATGTTCGGCTACGCCAGCAACGAAACCGACGTGCTGATGCCGGCGCCGATCACCTTCGCTCACCGCCTGGTCGAGCGTCAGGCTGAAACGCGCAAGGACGGCACCCTCGCTTGGCTGCGCCCGGACGCCAAGTCCCAGGTTACCTGCCGCTACGAAAACGGCATTGTCACCGGTATCGACGCCATCGTCCTGTCGACTCAGCACAACCCGGACATCAGCCAGGCGGATCTGCGCGAAGCGGTGATGGAAGAGATCGTCAAGCAGGTGATCCCGGCCGAGCTGCTGCACGCCGACACCCAGTACCACATCAACCCGACCGGCAAGTTCGTCATCGGTGGCCCGGTGGGCGACTGCGGTCTGACTGGTCGCAAGATCATCGTCGACACCTACGGCGGCATGGCGCGCCACGGTGGCGGCGCGTTCTCCGGCAAGGATCCGTCCAAGGTTGACCGCAGCGCCGCCTACGCCGGCCGATACGTCGCCAAGAACATCGTGGCTGCCGGCCTGGCCGACAAGTGCGAGATTCAGGTTTCCTACGCCATCGGTGTGGCCCAGCCGACCTCGGTATCGATCAATACCTTCGGCACCGGCAAGATCAGCGACGAGAAGATCATCCAACTGGTCCGTCAGCACTTCGACCTGCGCCCGTACGCGATCACCCGCATGCTCGACCTGCTGCACCCGATGTACCGCGCAACCGCCGCGTACGGCCACTTCGGCCGCAACCCGTTCGAGATGACCGTCAAGGGTGACACCTTCACCGCCTTCCCGTGGGAGAAAACAGACAAGGCCGACGCGCTGCGCGCGGACGCCTGAGGCGCAGCGGCAAGCGGCAAGCGGCAAGCGGCAAGAAGCAATCAGGCTAGAGCTGTGCTTCTACTTGTAGCTTGAGGCTTGCAGCTTTCGGCTGAAGCTATCGCCGCTCAGCGGCGATAGCTGTCATGACAGCTTTTGCAGGACTGCTGGACCGCGCTCAGCTGATCGGCTGCCTGGTCCAGGGATTTGATGCCAACAGAGGTAACGGCATGCAGGGCGGCGACCTTGTCCTTGAAATCATCGATGGCCAGGGCGAAACCTTCGGGATCGGACCAGACGGTGTCCTTGGTGCGGTTCGGCTCTGGGTCATCGCCCGGTACCGGGAAGTGCTCCCAGGGCTGGTCGGCGAGCTGGGCCAGAGTATCGGCCTTGTTCATGAACTCGCCCATGCTGGGGGTGACGCGACCGGTCAGCATGCCGCTCATCGGCTCAGTCTGGCGCAGCATCTGCTTGAACAGCGCCTGGCGCTTGCCTTCGTGCGAGTTGGGGTCGGGTTCATTGTTGCAGCCAGCCAGGGCCGCGCCGAGCAACAGGGCGACAACGAGTTTTCGGTATGGAACAGCGATCATGTTTCATCCAGACGACATACAGGAGGGGCGACAGTATCGCCTCTGAACCGATTCCGGCCAAGGCGTGTTCTTGTGCGAACAGCCTGACCGGGTAACTTCAGCCCCGGACGAGGGGCGCTGCAGCAGCGGCTCCAGCCGCTGCCAGGCTCGTCCGGGGCGTGCGACATTTAACCGCGCCCATTCGCAACCACGAATGGAGAAATCAGATGAGTGCCGTGATCAATAACGCCGTTACCGACTACAAGGTCGCCGACATCAGCCTGGCCGACTGGGGCCGCCGCGAGATCATCATCGCCGAGTCGGAAATGCCGGCGCTGATGGGTCTGCGCCGCAAGTACGCCGGCGAGCAGCCGCTCAAGGGTGCCAAGATTCTGGGCTGTATCCACATGACCATCCAGACTGCCGTGCTGATCGAAACCCTGACTGCCCTGGGCGCCGAAGTACGCTGGTCTTCCTGCAATATCTTCTCCACCCAGGATCAGGCCGCCGCTGCAATCGCTGCCGCCGGCATCCCGGTATTCGCCTGGAAGGGTGAGACCGAAGAAGAGTACGAATGGTGCATCGAGCAGACCATCCTCAAGGACGGCCAGCCGTGGGACGCCAACATGGTGCTGGACGACGGCGGCGACCTGACCGAAATCCTGCACAAGAAATACCCGGCGATGCTGGACAAGATCCACGGCATCACCGAAGAAACCACCACCGGCGTACACCGCCTGCTCGACATGCTGAAAGCCGGCACCCTGAAAGTCCCGGCAATCAACGTCAACGACTCGGTCACCAAGAGCAAGAACGATAACAAGTACGGCTGCCGTCACAGCCTGAACGATGCCATCAAGCGCGGCACCGACCACCTGCTGTCTGGCAAGCAGGCACTGGTCATCGGTTACGGTGACGTGGGCAAGGGTTCTGCGCAGTCGCTGCGTCAGGAAGGCATGATCGTCAAGATCTCGGAAATCGACCCGATCTGTGCCATGCAGGCCTGCATGGACGGTTTCGAAGTCGTCTCCCCGTACCTCAACGGCCTGAACGACGGCACCGACGCCTGCATCGACGCAGCACTGCTCGGCAAGATCGACCTGATCGTCACCACCACCGGCAACGCCAACGTCTGTGACGCCGGCATGCTCAAGGCCCTGAAGAAGCGCGCCGTGGTCTGCAACATCGGTCACTTCGACAACGAGATCGACACCGCCTTCATGCGCGCCAACTGGGGCTGGGAAGAGGTCAAGCCGCAGGTGCACAAGATCCACCGCACCGGCAAGACCGTCGACGCGACCAACGACGACTACCTGATCCTGCTGGCCGAAGGCCGTCTGGTGAACCTGGGTAACGCAACCGGCCACCCCTCGCGCATCATGGACGGCTCCTTCGCCAACCAGGTGCTGGCCCAGATCCACCTGTTCGAGCGCAAGTTCGCCGATCAGTCTGCCGAAGGCAAAGCCGCCGCACTGACCGTGGAAGTACTGCCGAAGAAACTGGACGAAGAAGTCGCGCTGGAAATGGTCAAGGGCTTCGGTGGCGTCGTCACCCAGCTGACCAAGACCCAGGCCGACTACATCGGCGTCACCGTCGAAGGCCCGTTCAAGCCCGACAGCTATCGCTACTGATAGCTATCAGCCGCAAGCTGCAAGCCTCAAGAGCCCTGCCCGCGCCGCTGGCGGGCACGGGTTTCCGGGGTTGCTTGCCGCTTGTAGCTTGAGGTTTGAAGCTGACGCCCTTCCAAGAGTAGAGAGATAATGACGACCAACGCCCCCATCAGCTTCGAGTTCTTCCCGACCAAGACCGAGGCCGGCCACGAAAAACTGCTCGCCACCGCCCAGACCCTGGCGGCGGCAAGCCCTGAATTCTTTTCCGTCACCTACGGTGCCGGCGGCTCCACCCGCGACGGTACCCGCCGCACCGTACTGCAGCTGGACGGCGACGTGAACGTCCCGACCGCGCCGCACCTGTCCTGCGTCGGCGACTCGCGCGACGATCTGCGCTCCCTGATCAACGACTACCGCGCCAACGGCATCAAGCGCATCGTTGCCCTGCGCGGCGATCTGCCCTCCGGTATGGGCCACGCCAGCGGCGAGCTGCGCTACGCCAACGAGCTGGTCGAGTTCATCCGCGCCGAAACCGGCGACCACTTCACCATCGAAGTCGCTGCCTACCCGGAGTCGCACCCGCAGGCGCCGAACTTCGAAACCGATCTGCAGAACTTTATCCGCAAGGCCCGCGCCGGTGCCGACAGCGCGATTACCCAGTACTTCTTCAACGCCGACTGCTACTTCCACTTCGTGGATCGGGTACGCCAGGCCGGGCTCGATATCCCGATCATTCCGGGCATCATGCCGATCACCAACTACACCAAGCTGGCACGTTTCTCCGACGCCTGCGGTGCCGAGATTCCACGCTGGATCCGCAAGCAGCTGGAAGCCTACGGGGACGACAGTGACAGCATCAGCGCCTTCGGTACCGAGGTAATCAGCCAGCTGTGTGAACGCCTGCTGGACGGCGGCGCGCCCGGCCTGCACTTCTACACGCTGAACCAGGCCGAGCCCTGCCTCGCAGTGCTACGCAACCTGCACAGCGGTCGCTAAGCCGAAAGGGTTGCTGGCGCCCCCGGCAACCCGGTCATGCGAGCGCGCGCAAAGCGCGCTAGACTGCGGCCATGAAATGGATTCCCTACCTGCTCGCGGCAATGCTGGGGTTGCTGACCACCCCGCTCGGGGCTACCCCCCTGAAGATCGTCAGTGAGCCCTGGCCACCCTATGTTTTTCTCGAGAACGGAGCCCCGTGCGGCGCCGACCTTGAGGTGAGCGATCACCTGCTGCGCGAGCTGGGTTACCAGCCGCAATGGCGCATGATGCCGTGGAAGCGTGCCCAGTACGAAGTGCTCAATGGCAGTGCCGACGCCATTCTCGACATTGCAATCACCCCCGAGCGGCTGCAGCAATACCATTTCCCGGATGAGCCGCTGTCGCTGAGCGAAACCGTGCTGTTCTACCACAACACCCACCCCCACCCTTTCAACTCGCTCGAAGACCTGCGCGGCCTGCGTATCGGCGTATCGGCGGGCTACAGCTACAGCAATCCCGAGTTCATGCAGGCCGACTTTTTCAGCCGCAAACTGGCTCCTTCCATCGAAGCGAACCTGCTGATGCTGCAGCACGGCCGGGTAGATCTGGCCGTGGTCAACCGCCGGGCCGGGCTCTACACCCTGCACAATCTCAATCTGGATGAGCAGATCAGCTATAACCCCAAACCGCTGAGCAGCGGCAATGTCTATCTGGCCTTCCAGCGCCAGCCAGCGATGGCGCAGCTGGCAGAGCGATTCAGCTCAGCACTGCGCCAATTCAAGCAGACCGCCGAGTATCGCAGCCTGCTGGCGCGCTACGGACTGAACTAGCCTGCACGGCGTAAAGCTCGGCTATATGCGTCAGGGCCCTTTCTGTTATACTCGCGTCGCTTCAGGAAGCACTGAACAACTCCGCATGCTCTCCGGCCTTCCGATCAACTGCGCAACAGGCGCAAACTCGAAGGCCTGCCGAGACCAGTCAAACAGCCGCCACGCAGAGAGCGGCCTGTAACGACGGTCAGACAGGGCGGGCGCTCAACCACATATCCGCTGTTTTGCATTGATGTCCGGGTATCCCCGCTCACCAGCACTAAACGGCAGTGGTTTTGAACCCTCGTAGCGCGCGTGCAAGTCAGGCACTGCTTCCTTTCATTCCAGGCCGCACGAACAAGCGGCAGCCGCAAGGTGCCAAGCACCCATGCCCGCTGCCCTCTGCCCGTTCGCATCGGCCATCACAGGGTTATTCTGAATGTCCTTTGCCTCCTTGGGCCTGTCGGACGCGTTGGTACGCGCCGTGGCAGCCACTGGTTACACCACGCCCACCCCGGTTCAGCTGCAAGCGATTCCGGCTGTTCTCGAAGGCCGCGACCTGATGGTTGCGGCGCAAACCGGTACTGGCAAGACCGCCGGTTTTGCACTTCCAGTCATTGAACGTCTGTTCCCCGCTGGCGAGCCCGCCGGCAAGCGCCCCGGCGCCAAGCAAGTCCGCGTCCTGGTGCTGACCCCGACCCGCGAGCTGGCCGCTCAGGTGCACGACAGTATCCGTGCCTATGCTGCCGAGCTGCCGCTCAAGTCCACCTGCATCTTCGGTGGCGTTGGTGCCAACCCGCAGATGAAAGCCATCGCCCCCGGCCTCGACATCCTGGTTGCCTGCCCCGGTCGCCTGCTCGACCTGGTTGGCCAGAAGGCTGTCGATCTATCGAAGGTAGAAGTGCTGGTGCTCGACGAAGCCGACCGCATGCTCGACATGGGCTTCGTCCATGACGTCAAGAAAGTCATTGCCAAGCTGCCGGCCAAGCGCCAGAACCTGCTGTTCTCCGCGACCTTCTCGAAAGACATCACCGACCTGGCCAACAAGCTACTCGACAACCCGGCACGCATCGAAGTGACGCCGCCGAACACCACCGTCGAGCGCATCAATCAAAAGGTCTACCGCGTTGCCGCTGGCCACAAGCGCGCATTGGTCGCCCACCTGATTACTCAGGGTGCCTGGGAGCAGGTGCTGATCTTCACCCGCACCAAACACGGAGCCAACCGCTTGGCCGAGTACCTGGTCAAGAACGGCCTGCCGGCTGCAGCGATTCATGGCAACAAGAGCCAGAGCGCACGCACCAAGGCACTAGCCGACTTCAAGGCCAACACCCTGCGCATTCTGGTTGCTACCGATATCGCCGCCCGCGGCCTGGACATCGACCAGCTGCCCCACGTGATCAATTTCGAACTGCCCAACGTGTCGGAAGACTACGTCCACCGTATTGGCCGCACCGGCCGCGCTGGTCGCAGCGGCGAAGCGGTATCGCTGGTCAGCCCGGACGAAGACAAGCTGTTGCGCGCGATCGAGCGCATGACCAAGCAACGCATCGAGGAAGGCACGCTTGAGGGCTTCGAGCCGCCTGCCCAGGCTGAGCTGAACAGCGACCGTCCCGAACGTCCGGAGCGCGGCGAGCGCCCGCGTGGCCAGAACCCACGGAACAGCAACAGCGGCGCGCGCAACAACCGCAGCCAGGGCAGTCAAGGCAGCAAGCGCAACGGCCAAAGCAAGCCTCAGGGTCAGGGCCAGAGCCAGGGCGCGCGTGCGAACGCCGGCAATGCAGGCAACGGCGGCAAGGGTGGCAGTGCAGGTAACGGCCAGCCACGCGGTCAGCGTCGTGACGAACGCCTGCGCGGCGAACAACGCCCGCAGCGCCCACGTGCTGCCGGCCAGCCGCGTGTGATGCCCGGCATTCATGCCCCGGAAGATCCGGTTGCAATTGAACGCCGTCGTCAGGCCCTCGGCAACCGTATTGAGCCGGAGGTCGAAGAACGTAAACCGGCCAAAGGCAAACCGGGTGGCCGCCCGCAGCGCGAAAAACCGGCACTGCTCGGCCCACGCTGATGCGGACACGAAACGGGGGCCATGTGCCCCCGTTTTTTTGTGCGTCGATCACGTCCCATGTCATCCACGCTGCACAGCTGCTTCGCCAAGAGCTATAGTCCTCAGACGCACCACTTACACAAGGACTGTTTCATGACTCTGCCGCGGCTCGCACTAATCAGCACCCTCACCCTCGCCACAACCGCACTGCACGCACAGCCTCTCAGCACCACACCGGAACCCGGTCTGTGGATCAGCGAGAGCAGCACAATGATCAACGGTATGGATATGCAGGCCCGCATGCGCGAGATGCGCGAGAACATGCTCAAAAGCCTGCCACCCGAGCAGCGCGCCATGGCCGAAGAGATGCTTGGCACTGACGGTCAGGTTGGCGAGCGCCAATGCATCACTGCCGAAACCGCACAAACCCTGACCGACCCCGAAGCGCTGCTGCGTGATGCTCAGGAAAACATGCCCCGCTGCCAGCTGACCATCGCCCAGTCCGCTGACGATGCCCTGAAGTTTACTGGTCACTGCGCCGATCCCGACGGATTCACCGGCGACCTGAACGGCAGTATCGAAATGATCTCCAGCACCGAGATGCGCTCTACCTTCAACGGCCAGGGTAGCTACGCTCTGCCGGCCGGGCTGCTCAGCCAGGGCGCTGAGGCCGGCGACGGTGAAGTTACCCTGACTCACCAGCAGGTCAGCCGCTGGCAGTCGGCCGACTGCGGCGACGCACCGGCTTACTGATCCCTACCGAGTCTTGCGCTGTTTCACACCGAAACAGCGCAAGACTCGCCTGCCTGCTCTGCGCGCGGTATTCTGCTCAGCCCGGCACCCGCCGGGACCGCGCAGCAACAGGGAGCGTACATGCCTGCAGCCAACCAAGATGGTGCCAACAGCTGCCGCGGCCGCCTGGTCGCGGTTGTGTTCGCCTTCCTGATCTGGGGCGGCTGGGCGCTGGTGGCCAACTGGCACAGCGACCCCACCCACGCACTGATGGCCGGCCTGCTGCAAGGCACCTTCAGCGGCATCCTCACCCTGCTGATGGCCATGGCCGTCACCACACTGTTTCGCCGCCTGCCGGATAATCCACTGCGCATGCTGCTGCCGGCGCTGCTGATCGTCAGCGTGAGCTTCACCCTGCTCTACCTGCTGCACAGCTGGCATCAGACACCCGCGCTCTGGCAGACCATCATTCCTCCGAGCAGCATGGCCTTCGCCTACTGCCTGTTTCTCAGCGTCCGCCTGCATCGCGAGGCCTGCGCACTCACCCTCAACAACGAGACACCATGACCAGCAATCGCCGCCCACTGAAGATCCGCGATCAGCGGATCATGAACCGCTTCGCCGCCTGGCTCAGCCAGCGCAGCGTTACCCCCAATCAGATTTCCGTACTCAGTGTGATCTGCGCACTGGCCGGCGCGGCCGCGCTGGTCTGGTCCGGCCAGCAGGTGGGCGGCGAGCGCTCGATCTGGCTGATCGTCGCCGCCCTGTGCATTCAGCTGCGCCTGTTGTGCAACCTGTTCGACGGCATGGTGGCAATGGAAGGCGGCAAGCAGACACCGGCAGGCGAGCTGTTCAATGATGTCCCGGACCGCATCGCCGACCCGCTGCTGATCGTCGCCTGCGGCTTCGCCCTGCCCGGCTTCGAGTCGGCTCAATGGCTGGCCTGGCTCGGCGCGCTACTGGCCGTGATGACCGCCTATGTGCGCGTACTGGGCGTCTCGCTCGGCTTGCCTGCCGACTTTCGCGGCCCCATGGCCAAACAGCAGCGCATGGCCTTGCTGACTGGTGCCTGCGTACTGTCTGCATTTGACCCACTGTGGCAGCAACCGGGCCTGATTCTCTGGGTCAGCCTGATCATCATTGCGATCGGCAGTGGCTTGACCGTTCTGCGCCGGCTGATCGGCGCCTATCTGCGACTGGAACGCCGGGGGATTGAATAATGGATATCGGCCTGCCTTTCATGCTTGACCTGACACCCAACACCCTGACCGCCATGCTGGTAGTGGTCGCGATGCTGGTCATCGCCAGCATTACGCAGGTGCTGTTGCGCCCGCGATTGAGTGACGACGGTTACCTGGAACTGAAGCAGCGCATCAACTCCTGGTGGGTAATGGTCGGCGTGGTATTTACCGCACTGATGATCGGCCCCACCGCCTCACTGGTCTTCTTCACCATCCTCAGCTTCATCGCCCTGCGCGAGTTCTTCTCGATTCTGCCGGTACGCGTGACCGACCGCCGGCTGATTCTCGCGCTCTATCTCGCGGTACCACTGCAGTACTACTGGGTGGGGCTTGGCTGGTACGGGATGTTCATCATCTTCATTCCCGTCTACCTGTTCCTGCTGATTCCCTTCGGCCTGCTGATGCTGGGTGAAACCAAGGGCTTTATCCGCGCCGTAGGTTCCTATCAGTGGGCAACCATGACCACCGTCTTCGCCATTAGCCATGTCGCCTATCTGCTAATGCTACCAGCGGAGGAAAACCCGGCGGGCGGTGGCGTCGGGCTGGTGATCTATCTGGTATTCCTGACCCAGTTCAACGATGTGGCCCAGTACATCTGGGGCAAGAAGTTCGGCAACCGCAAGATTGTCCCGGCGATCAGCCCGAACAAGACCTGGGCCGGCTTTCTTGGCGGGGTTGCCACCACCACCCTGTTTGGCGCGGTTCTGGCTCCCTGGCTGACGCCACTCGGCTGGGGCCTTGGCCTGGCTGCGGGCCTGCTGATCGGTCTGGCCGGCTTCATCGGCGACCTGACCGTATCGGCGGTCAAGCGCGACCTGCGGATCAAGGACACCAGCCAGCTGATCCCGGGTCATGGCGGCATTCTCGACCGCATCGACAGCCTGATGTACACCGCGCCGCTGTTCTTCCATTTCCTCGTCTACACCACTTACTGAGGCCGCCATGTCCGTCATCAAGCGCCTGCCCAAACAGCTGTTCTTTCTACTGGTCGTCAAGCCAGTGGTGTACCTGCTGCTCGGCTTGAACATCTACAACAAGCAACGCCTGCCCAGCCACGGCCCGGCGATCCTGGCGGCCAACCACAACAGCCACCTGGATACCCTGGTGCTGATGGCCCTCTACCCGCTCGGCGAGCTGCACCGGGTACGCCCGGTGGCGGCAGCGGATTACTTCCTGCGTAACCGCTTCACCAGCTGGCTGTCGCTGAATTTGATCGGCATCATCCCACTCGACCGACAAGGTCAGGTCGACAAGGATCAAGTCTTCGAACAGTGCCAGCAGGCGCTGGCTGACGGTCAGATTCTGCTGCTGTTCCCCGAGGGCAGCCGCGGCGACCCCGAGCAGCTGCAGCCGCTACGCAAGGGTGTCTACCACCTCGCCCGCAGCCACGCCGGCACTCAGGTCGTCCCCATCGCCATGCACGGCCTCGGGCGCGCACTGCCCAAGGGCGGCTCGATGATCGTACCGTTCAACGCCGATGTGGTGATTGGTGAAGCACTGCTGCCTGGCGACGACAGCAACGCCTTCATGCAGGACCTGCAAACCTCGCTGGAAACCCTGCTGGCACAGTGCATTACCAAACGGGATGCGCGCTGGGAGGATGAGTAAGCCGCGTCCACGGTGGCAGCGGCGCGCCGCCCTGCCACCCGTGAGCAGCTAGAGAAGGACGGGCTTGGTAACCCGATCCACCAGATAGACCAGACTGTGATAGTCCACGCCGCTATGGCTGGACAGCCCGATCTCGCAGGTACGGCTGGTTGATACCCCCTCGCTGCAATGCTGCACCACCGGCTTCAGCGTGCGCAGTGCATGATCATTCAGCTCGGGCAGGTTGAAGCCCTTATCGCCAGCAAAGCCGCAGCAGTGAATCCCTTCCGGCACCACTACATTGCTGCTGCAGCGCCTGGCGATCTCGATCAGCGCCTGCCCCTCGCCCAGATGCTGGGTACTGCAGGTTACGTGCACCGCTACCGCCCCGGTCTGGGGAGTGAACTCCAGCCGCTGGAACAGATGGGTGCGGATAAAGCGCACCGGATCAAAGATATCCAACCCATCGGCCTCGCCATTGACCAGACTCAGCGTACATGGGCTGGTGTCGCAGTAGATCGGATCCTGACCGTTGCGGCTAGCCTCGCGCAGCGCTGCAAGCAGCTCGTTGCGCTTGGCCTCGGCCTGCTCGGGATAGCCCTTGGAGGCAAACGGCTGTCCGCAGCACAACCCGTCGAGCTGCGCCGGCAGCACCACTTCATATCCTGCTTTCTCAAGCAGTGCCCGAGTCTTGTCGATCAGCGGCATCTGCTCGCCGTCGCTACGCGCCGGCCCCATGCTGCGCGAGATACAGGCCGGCAGGTAGACCACCCGCGGCTTGCCGCTTTGCCATTGATCGGGCGGCGGAATCAGTTTGACCGGCTGCGGCAGTGCCGGCGTCCAGCTCGGCAGGCGCGCACCAGACAGCTTGCGAGCGCCCTCGCTCCAGCGCTGCAGACGCGGTGCACCAAGCAGGCGGTGGGCCAAATCTGCGGCGCGCAGGGTAAACCGCACCCCCTTGAGTGCGCCGGCAAAGTGCTTGGCTAGCCAGGCGGCGCGATCCGGGTATGCCGCTTGCGAGGCGCGCAGCTCTCGCACCAGATCACCGGTGTTAATGCCCACCGGGCAGCGCTCGGCGCACAAGCCGGTCGCGGCGCAGCTGTCGATGCCCTGGTATTGGTAGGCTGCTTCCAGCTCACGGGTATCGATACCCGCGCGTTTTTTGGCCTGAATATCGCGCCAGATGACGATGCGCTGGCGCGGCGTCAGGGTCAGGCCGTTGCTCGGGCAGACCGGTTCACAAAAGCCGCACTCGATGCACTTGTCGACGATGTCGTTCGCTGCCGGCAGCGGCTTGAGGTTTTTCAGGTGAATCTGCGGGTCATCGGACAGCACCACGTCCGGGTTGAGAATGCCCTGCGGGTCGAGCAGCCGCTTGATTCGCCACATCAACTGATAGGCATCACTGCCCCATTCCTGCTCGACGAACGGCGCCATATTGCGGCCGGTGCCATGCTCGGCCTTCAGTGAGCCGCCGAATTCGACCGCGACCAGCTCGGCGACATCGCCCATGAAGGCTTCATAACGGGCGACCTGCGCCGGGTCCTCAAACCCTTGGGTAAAGACAAAGTGCAGGTTGCCCTCCAGCGCGTGGCCAAAGATGATCGCCTCGTCGTAACCATGCTTCTCGAACAGCGCGATCAGCCGGTGCACGCCCGCAGCCAATTGCTCCACCGGGAACGTAACGTCTTCGATAATCACCGTGGTTCCGGTCGCGCGCACCGCACCGACTGCCGGGAAGGTGCCCTTGCGGATCGCCCACAGCTGACCGGAGACCGCCGGATCTTCGGTGAAGTCAACCTGCTGCTCGACCGGGAACGGGGCCAGCGCCGTGCGGATCTGCGCCAGTTGCTCGTGCAGCAGCGACTGACTGGCGGCGCGCGACTCGATCAACAGCGCGCAGGCGCCGTCCGACAGCGCGGCGACCCAGTCCGGCAGGCCCGGCTGGTTCTGCACCGAGCGCAGACTGCGGCGATCCAGCAGCTCCACCGCAGCCACCGGCTGCTGCTTGAGCACCGGTACCGCACGGCAGCAGGTATCCACGTCCGGGAACACGATCAGCGCACTGGCTTTGTGCGGGTATTCGGGCACGGTGTTGTAGGTCACCGAGCTGATAAAGCCGAGCGTCCCCTCCGAGCCGACCATCAGGTGGGTGAGGATATCCAGCGGATCATCGAAATCGACCAGCGCGTTGAGCGACAGCCCCGTGGTGTTCTTCAGCCGATACTTGTGACGAATACGCTCTGCCAGCGCCGTGTTGGCGCGGGTTTCGCGCCCCAGTTCGGCCAACTGCTCAAGCAGCGCAGCATGACTCTGGCGAAACGCCGCCACACCACGCTCGTCTTCGCTGTCCAGCACGGTGCCATCGGCCAGCACCAGGCGCATACCGGCCAGCGTCTGGTAGCTGTTCTGAGCCGTGCCGCAGCACATCCCACTGGCGTTATTGGCGACGATGCCGCCGATCTTGCAAGCGTTGATCGAGGCCGGGTCCGGGCCAATCTTGCGCCCCAACGGTGCCAGCACGGCGTTTGCCTGCGCGCCGATTACGCCGGGCTGCAGGCGAATCTGGTTGCCACCATCGCGGATCTCGCGGCCGTTCCAGTAGTCGCCCAGCACAACCAATACCGAATCGCTGATCGCCTGCCCAGACAGACTCGTTCCCGCCGCCCGGAAGGTAACCGGCACCTGATAGCGCGCGGCCAGATGCAGCAGCCGCACCACCTCAGCCTCTGACTCGACCCGCACCACCAGCTTGGGAATCAGTCGGTAAAAGCTGGCGTCGGTGCCAAACGCCAGGGTCGACAGCGGGTCGTCGAACAGACGCTCGGGCGGAATCAGGCGACGGGCGCCGGTCAGAAAGTCGGCAGGCAGGCTCATGCTATCTCCGTATTATTGGCTCAAATGCTGCAGTTCACGCACCAGCAGATCGGCGTTGATCTCGCTGATGGATTTGGCGCCAGTCAGCACCATTGCCACCCGCATCTCTTTTTCAATCAGCTCCAGCAGGTTGGTCACGCCAGCCTGCCCATCAGCCGCCAGCGCGTAGATAAAGGCGCGGCCGAGCATGGTGCAGTCGGCGCCCAGCGCCAGCATGCGCACCACGTCCAAACCGGTACGGATGCCGGAGTCGACCAGAATCTTCAGATCGCCCTTCACCGCATCGGCAATCGGCGGCAACGCGCGGGCACTGGACAGCACACCGTCCAACTGACGACCGCCGTGGTTGGAGACGATAATGCCGTCAGCACCGAAGCGGACCGCATCGCGGGCGTCTTCCGGGTCGAGGATGCCCTTGATCACCATCGGGCCGTCCCAGAAATCACGAATCCACTGCAAGTCCTTCCAGGAAATGGAGGCGTCGAAGTTGGCACCCAGCCAGCCCATGTAGTCTTCCAGACCGGTTGGGTTGCCGCGATAGGCGGAGATATTGCCCAGGTCGTGGGGCTTGCCGAGCAAGCCTACATCAAAGGCCCAGCGCGGGTGCATTACCGCCTGCAGGTAACGACGCATCGCCGCATTCGGACCGCTCATACCCGAGTGCGCGTCACGATAGCGCGCACCGGGCACCGGCATGTCGACGGTGAACACCAGAGTGGTGACGCCCGCTGCCTTGGCGCGCTCCAGCGCATTCTTCATGAATCCGCGATCCTTCAACACGTAGAGCTGGAACCACATGGGACGGCTGATCGCCGGTGCGACTTCTTCAATCGGGCAGACCGAGACGGTCGACAGGGTGAAGGGAATACCCTTGTCAGCCGCTGCGCACGCCGCCTGCACTTCACCACGACGGGCGTACATGCCGGTCAGGCCGACCGGTGACAGCGCTACCGGCATGCTCAGGGTTTCATCGAACAGACGGGTTTCCAGGCTCAGCTCCGACATGTTCTTCAGCACCCGCTGCCGCAGGGCAATACCGGCCAGATCCTCGACGTTCTTCTTCAACGTGTGCTCGGCGTAGGCCCCACCGTCGATATAGTGAAACAGGAACGGAGGCAGTCGGCGCTGGGCGGCGGCGCGGTAATCGGTCGAGGCAGAAATGATCATCAGCAAATTCTCATCGGTTCTTCAACGGGCAACGCCCCGGCAGCCAGGGACGGGGCGCGAGCAGTCAACACATCAGCCAGCCATCAGCGGATCGCTGACACCCAGCACATAGGCAGCAAACAGTGCAATCAGGCCAGTCATCAGCACATAGTACAGCGTCGGCCAGACAGTCCGGCGCAGGGTGGTGCCCTCACGGCCGAGCAGGCCCACAGTCGCCGAGGCGGCAACCACGTTGTGGATCGCCACCATGTTGCCGGCAGCAGCCCCCACGGCCTGCACCGCCACGATCAACGCGGTCGACAGGCCAAGGTTGCTGGCCACGCCAAACTGAAACTGGCTGAACATCATGTTCGAGACGGTATTGGAGCCCGCGAGGAACGCGCCCAATGCACCGATGGTCGGCGCCAGCAACGGGTAGATGCCACCGACGCTGTCGGCCACATAACGGGCCATCAGAATCGGCATGCTTGGCAGATCTGCCGCGTTCACACCGGAGTTGATCAGAATACGCACCATCGGCACGGTAAACAGCAATACGAAACCGGCACTCAGCAGCACGCCACCGGACTCACCAAGCGCCTTGCCCAGCTCGCGCACTTTCATGCGATGCAGGAAGAAGGTCGCGATCACCACCATGACCAGAATGCCGCCCGGCAGATACAGCGGCTGCACACCCCCACTCACGCCCGGCTCACCCAGGATGTCGGTAAAGTTGATCGCCACCGACTTGAACGCGGCGCTGACCTCAGGGAACACCCGACTGATCACCAGCAGCACACCGACCAGCAGGTAGGGCAGCCAGGCGCGGAAGCTGCTCATCGGGCGCGCAGTCAACTCTTCCAGCTTCATCTCGACCGTGCCCATCCAGGCCTCCGGCCAGCTGTCGCGGGGCGCAAAGTCCCAGTGACGCTTGGGTACCAGAAAACCGAGACGGGCGGCGGTGGTCACCACTGCCAGACCGACCAGACCACCGATCAAAGACGGAAACTCGGGGCCGAGCAGCACACCGCTGATGAGATAGGGGATAGTCATCGACAGGCCGGCAAACAGGGCAAACGGCAGCACCTCGAATACCGCGCGCCAGCTCTTGTCCTTGCCGAAGAAGCGCACCAGCATGATGACCATAACCAGCGGCATGACCGTACCGACCAGCGCATGCACGATGGCTACCTGGCTGGTGATCAGCTGCAGGTAGGCGTCCCAGCTAGAGCCGCTGGCCGCCAACTGCTCGCCAATCACGGCGTGATCCAGGCCGGTGTTCACACCGACAATGATCGGCGTACCGACCGCACCAAAGGACACCGGCGTGCTCTGTACCAGCATGCCCATCAGCACCGCAGCCATCGCCGGGAAGCCGATCGCCACTAGCAACGGCGCGGCAATCGCTGCCGGCGTACCGAAGCCGGAGGCGCCTTCGATAAAGCAGCCAAACAACCAGGCGATGATGATTGCCTGAATGCGGCGGTCAGGGCTGATGGTGGTAAAGCCGGCACGAATCGCGGTAATGCCACCAGAATGCTTGAGGGTGTTCAGCAGCAGAATCGCGCCAAAAATGATCCACAGCACCCCCACGGTGACAACCAGACCCTGCAGGGTCGACGCCAGCACCCGGTTAAAACTCATATCCCAGACAAACAGCGCAATCCCGGCGCTGAGCAGATACACCAGCGGCATGGCGCGACGCGCCGGCCAACGTAGACCGATCAGCAGCACGCCTGCTAGCAGGATCGGGGCAAAGGCCATGAAGGCAAGAAAACCGGAAGACATGGAGCGCTCCTGTACTTGTTATTGGCGGTCGAGCACCAATTGGTAATACCAATTTACAAAAATGGATGACCAGATTAAAAAAGCACCAGAGGCATGTCAAACCCGCAGCGCTATACTTTGGTATAGATCAGTCCTTACGGGTTGCCTGTAAAGGTCATGCTGGTTACCCTCTTCAGGCGATTGGTCAGACCAAAGGAACAACAATGGAAGTAGGTCAGATTCGGCAGCGCAGACTGTCCGACAATATCGTTGAGCAACTGGAAACCATGATTCTTGAGGGCACACTGCAGCCAGGGCAGCGCCTGCCGGCTGAGCGCGCGCTGGCCGAACAGTTCGGCGTATCCCGCCCGTCGCTGCGCGAGGCAGTACAGAAACTGGTCGCCAAGGGCTTGCTGATCAGCCGCCAGGGCGGCGGCAACTATGTCAGCGATTCACTCGGTTCAAGCTTCAGCGATCCACTGCTCAGCCTGCTCGAAGGTCATCCGGAAGCGCACCGAGACCTGCTGGAGTTCCGCCACACGCTGGAAGCCGACTGCGCCTATTACGCCGCGCTGCGCGCTACCGACCTGGACCGCCGGCACCTGCAGAGCGCCTTTGACGCCCTGCAGGCCTGCTACGCCCGCGAGGGCAAGGCGTCACGCGCCGAGGAAGGCGCCGCCGACGCGCGCTTTCACCTGGCCATTGCCGAAGCCAGCCACAACCTGGTGCTGCTGCACACCATTCGCGGCCTGTTCGACCTGCTCAAACGCAATGTGGTAACCAATATCGGCGGCATGTATGCGCTACGCAGCGAAACCCGGCGGATGCTGGTAGCGCAGCATCAGGCGCTGTTCGACGCCATCATGCAGGGCCGCGCCGACGATGCCAGACGCATCGCCAGCGAGCACATCAGCTACGTGCAGGACGTGCTAGAAGAGCGGGAAGAGGAAAGCAGACGACTGGCCCGCGCGCAAAGACGCGAGCGGCCGATCAGTCGCTGAGCCAGTCAGCGAACACCTCGCTGTTGTGCTCGCCCAGCAGCGGCGGCGGGCGCCGGTAGTCAACCGGTGTGCGCGACAGTCTGATCGGGTTGGCGACCAGATCCACCTCACCGGCCAGCGGATGGGCCATGCGGATACGCGTACCCCGCGCCTGCACCTGCGGATCGGCAAACACCTGCGCCAGATCATTGATCGGCCCGCTGGGTACGCCCGCCTGCTCCAGCGCCGCAATCCACTCAGCAGTCGTGCGAAATACCGTCACCTGGCGAATCAGCTGAATCAGCTCGGCGCGGTTGGCAACCCGAGCAGCGTTGCTGACAAAGCGCGGATCAGTCGCCCACTCCGGGTGCCCCGCCACTTCGCAGAACTTGCGGAACTGGCCGTCGTTACCCACCGTCAGGATGAAGTCGCCATCGGCGGTCGGGAAATCCTGATACGGGACGATGTTCGGATGAGCGTTGCCCAGCCGCCTGGGCGGCACGCCAGTGGTGAGATAGTTCAGCGCCTGGTTACCGAGGCAGGCGATCTGCACATCCAGCAGCGCCAGATCGATGTACTGGCCCTGGCCGCTGCGCTCGCGCTCAGCCAATGCGGCGAGAATGGCATTGCTGGCGTACAGCCCGGTGAGGATATCGGTCAGCGCTACGCCGACCTTGACCGGCCCTGCGCCCTCTTCCTCATCGGCCTTGCCGGTGATACTCATCAGGCCACCCATGGCCTGAATCATGAAGTCATAGCCTGCGCGTTTGGCATACGGCCCCTGCTGACCGAAACCGGTCACCGAGCAGTAGATCAAACGCGGATTGAGCGCCTGCAGGCTCTGGCAATCCAGCCCATAGGCCGCCAGCCCGCCAACCTTGAAGTTCTCGATCAGCACATCTGCGCGCTGCACCAGCGCACGCACCTGCTGCTGCCCCTCGGGCTGGGTAAAGTCGATGGTAATCGAGCGTTTGTTGCGGTTGGCCGACAGAAAGTACGCCGCCTCGGAGGTGTCACGCCCATCCGCGTCGCGCAGATACGGCGGCCCCCAGGCACGGGTGTCGTCACCCGCCCCCGGCCGTTCGACCTTGACCACATCCGCCCCCAGATCCGCCAGCATCTGCCCGGCCCAGGGGCCAGCCAGCACACGGGAGAGATCGAGAACGCGCAAACCGGATAATGCACTCATGTCGTGAGCTCCAAGCTTCAAGCGGCAAGCTACAAGCCACAAGCTGGCCGTGCGGAATACGAAAATAAGGGGACTAGCGGTACGCCAATGCAGCGTGAGGAAAACGCGACAAGCCGACCCAACTCGGAACGGCTTGTCGCTTGCAGCTTAAAGCTTGCAGCTGCCTTAAGGCGTTAGAAAAACGCCTGAAGGCCGGTCTGCGCACGGCCGAGGATCAGCGCGTGAACGTCGTGGGTACCTTCATAGGTGTTAACCACTTCCAGGTTGACCACGTGACGGATAACACCGTACTCGTCGGAGATACCGTTACCACCCAGCATGTCACGAGCAACGCGGGCGATGTCCAGCGACTTGCCGCAGGAGTTGCGCTTCATGATCGAGGTGATTTCCACCGCAGCAGTGCCCTCATCCTTCATGCGGCCTAGGCGCAGGCAGCCTTGCAGCGCCAGGGTGATTTCGGTCTGCATGTCAGCCAGCTTCTTCTGTACCAGCTGAGTCTGCGCCAGCGGACGACCAAACTGCAGACGATCCAGAGTGTACTGACGAGCGGTGTGCCAGCAGAACTCGGCCGCACCCAGCGCGCCCCAGGAGATACCGTAACGGGCAGAGTTCAGACAGGTGAACGGACCTTTCAGACCGGTCACGTGCGGCAGCATGTTTTCTTCCGGAACGAACACATCGTCCATCACGATTTCACCGGTGATGGAGGTACGCAGACCAACCTTGCCCTTGATCGCCGGCGCGCTCAGACCTTTCCAGCCTTTTTCCAGAATGAAGCCACGGATGACGTCGTCGTCGGTTTTTGCCCAGACCACGAACACGTCAGCGATGGGGCTGTTGGTGATCCACATCTTGGCACCCTTGAGCAGGTAACCGCCCTCGGTCTTGCGTGCACGGGTGACCATGGAGCCCGGGTCGGAGCCGTGGTTCGGCTCGGTCAGACCGAAGCAGCCGATAAACTCACCACTGGCCAGCTTGGGCAGATACTTCTGCTTCTGCTCCTCAGAACCGAATTCGTTGATCGGCACCATCACCAGCGAGGACTGCACGCTCATCATCGAGCGGTAGCCGGAGTCAACGCGCTCAACTTCACGCGCGATCAGGCCGTAGCAGACATAGTTCAGCCCGCTTCCGCCGTACTCGGTCGGAATGGTTGCACCCAGCAGGCCCAGCTCGCCCATTTCACGGAAGATTTCCACGTCGGTCTGCTCGTTGCGGAACGAGTTCAGCACCCGCGGCATGAGTTTGTCCTGGCAGTACTGGCGTGCACTGTCACGCACCATGCGCTCTTCTTCAGTCAGTTGCTGATCCAGCAGCAGCGGATCTTCCCAGTTGAAACTTGCCTTGGATGCGGCCATGAGCTCTCCGATATTCGTTTTATTGGTGATCGGGTTCCACAGGGGAACCGTAAGATATCAGCGACTCTACGCACAGAGAACACCACAAACAAGCGCCTTTTATGCAGTCACTTGTGCTAAATTGGAACTCCGACAGAAAAACATAGCGATAAGCCGCAAGCTTCAAGCTGCAAGCCACCCCAGCTCCGCGCACGGACAGCTTGCCGCTTGATACTTATAGCTTATAGCCGCTCCGAAGGAGCCCCATGCGTCGCAAAATACCGCCAACCCAGGCCCTGGTCTGCTTTGAGTCCTCTGCCCGTCACGAGAGCTTCACCAAGGCCGCCGAAGAGCTGTCATTGACCCAAAGCGCTGTGTGCCGGCAGATCGCCAACCTAGAGGCCTTTCTCGACATCCAGTTGTTTCGCCGCACCCGTCGCGGGGTCAAGCTGACCGACGCAGGGCAGATCTACAGCCGTCGCATCGCCAGCCGGCTGGATGCTGTCGAGCGCGACACCCTGTCAGTCATGGGCAACCAGGGCACCGCCACGCTGGAGTTGGCCCTGGTCCCCACGTTCGGCACCCAGTGGCTGCTGCCACGGCTCAGTCACTTCCTGCGCCAGCATCCGCAGATTACCGTCAACCTGACTAACCGCACACGGCCGTTCCTGTTTGCCGATACCGAATTCGACGCCGCTATCTACTTCGGCGACGGCGACTGGTCGGGTACCCAGACGCACTATCTGATGCCCGAGGCCCCTATCCCCGTCTGCAGCCCGATGCTGATCGCACCCGCCAACGAGTTGACACCCGACGACATCGCACAACTGCCACTGCTGCAGCAGACCACCCGGCCCTACGCCTGGCGCCAGTGGTTCGCCGCCGCCGATATGCGCGTCGAGCACGACCTCAACGGCACCCGGCTAGAGCTGTTCTCGATGCTCGCGCAAGCGGCGATGCACGGCATGGGTGTCGCGCTGATCCCGCCATTTCTGATCCGCCAGGAGCTGGCCGACGGCCGCCTGATCAGCCCGTGCCCGCGCAGTTTCGAAACCGACAACGGCTATTACCTGGTCATCCCCGAGCGCAAGGCCGAGTCTGCTGCGTTACTGGCGTTTCGCGACTGGATCCTGCAGCAGGCGCAGGCCTGGGTTAAGGAAGCGGCAAGCCTCAAGCTGTAAGCCGCAAGCAGGATCGCCTGGGCGGCGGCTTCCTGAGAGTTTCCATAGCGTCGAGCCGCTCTCTCAGCGAGAAGCCCCCCCCCCCTGCGATAGAGCTCTGCGCTGATGCGGTAGGGTGGAGTAAGCCAACGGCGTCTCCACCGGAGGCGGCAGCAAACCCGCCGTAGCCCGTGAACACACTCCGCGCTTAAACACTGGCGGAGACGCTGCGCTTACTTCGCCCTACAGGCTTGCCGCTTGCGGCTAAAAAAAGGGGCCCGAAGGCCCCTGAAGCACACATGAACTAGCTAACGCGGTTACTGGCGAACGCCTTCGACAGTAATGATCAGGTCGACGGTTTCAGACGCCGGCCCAAGGTTGTAAGTGATACCGAAATCGGCCAACTTCAGCGTAGTGGTCGCGTCAAAGCCGGCGCGATAACCACCCCAGGGATCATCACCTTCACCGATAAAGTGCGCATCCAGCACCACCGGCTTGGTCACGCCGTTGAGGGTCAGATCGCCGGTCACCTTGGCGGTATCGTCACTGGTCATCTCGATGCCGGTGGAAGCAAAGGTGGCAGCGCCGTGCTCGTCAACGTTCAGGAAGTCGGCGCTGCGGATGTGCTTGTCGCGCTCGGCGTGGTTGGTGTCCACGCTGGCGGTGTTCAGCGTGACGTTGACGCTGCTGGCCTCGGGCTTGGCAGCGTCCCAGCTGAAGGTGCCGTCGAAGTCGTTGAAGCGGCCGTAGATCCAGCTGTAACCCAGGTGGCTGATCTTGAAGTTGACCGAGGCGTGCTGCCCCTGCTTGTCGATCTGGTAGTCCGCAGCCTGCGCCAGGCCACCTGCCATCATCAAACCACCAAGGGTGGCTGCAACCATCAGTTTCTTCATTTGCCATTCTCCGTCGAGTTGCGCAGCCGCATGCCGAGCATGCGCCGCAGAGTATTGTCCTTGTCGATCAGGTGATGCTTAAGTGCCCCCAGCGCGTGCAGCCCGGCGAGCCCCAGCAGTCCAAGCGCGAGCCAATAGTGCACGGCACCTGCCCGATCAGCCTGTTCCGGCAAGCCGGTGATCAGCGCCGGCACCTCGAACCAACCAAACAGGCTGACACCGCTGCCCTTGGCGGTCGAGATCAGATAGCCGCTGATCACAATGATCAGCATAGCGGCGTACATCAGCCACTGCGCAGTGCCTGCTGCCATACGCTCGACGCGCGAGTGAGTGGGCAACGCTGCCGGCGCCGGAGACAACCAGCGCCACAGCAGACGAACCAGCAACAGAGCCGCAAACACCAGGCCTATGCTCTTGTGCCAGAACGGCGCGCTGGTGTACCAGGGGCTGTAATAGTTAAGGCTGGTCATCCACAGACCAACAGCAGCAAGCCCTACGACCATCACCGCCATTACCCAGTGCAGGCTCGTTGCCAGCCAACCGAATCTGTCCTTGCTGTTACGCCACTGCATAATCACCTCACCTGCGATGGGCGCCATAATCCCATCGACTGAATAAGATAAAAAGCGCAAAAATTGGTTCCCACCAAACAGATTTCTCGATATTTCAACCTGGCAGTATGCTTTGTTTTCGCCACGAAAAGGTGCCCTGCGGAGATCAGGGGCAATGCGAAAGAACACTATGTGAAGGGCGTTCCGAGTACTCAGATAATGGAGTGTGCACCCGGGGTTCATCCCGTTTACGCGGGCGAGTAGCGCAGGATTGGCAGGAAAAAGGACGGTAGCCTGTTTGAGGCTCGAAGAGCCGAGTTCTGCCGGCCCCTGCCAAGCCGAGCAACGCAGCGAACCCGAAGGGCCGCGTAGCCGGGTGCCGGGGGGGATCGCCAAGGGGGGCTGGGCAAGCAGCCCCCCCTTGGCTCGCCGTGGAGGCGAAAAGCTGGCTTGGTACCAGCGCAAAAAATGCATCTCCAATTACGTGGTGATAAACCACAAAAAAACCTCCCGAAGGAGGTTCTTTCAATGCTGATATCGCGAATTAGAAAAACAGTCGCTTGAGTTCATGGCCCGGATCGTTGCCACGCATGAAAGCCTCGCCGACCAGAAACCCGTAGACGTCATGGGCCAGCATCAACTCCACATCTGCACGATGCAGAATGCCGCTCTCGGTCACCAGCGTCTTGTTACGCGGAATCTGCGGAATCAGCTCAAGAGTCGTGTCCAACGTCACCTCGAAGGTGTGCAGGTTACGGTTGTTGATGCCGATCAGCGGGGTATCCAGCTTGAGGCCGCGTTCCAGCTCGGCGGCATCGTGCACCTCGACCAGCACATCCAGGCCGTGTTGCTTTGCGGTCGCCGCCAACTCGCCCATCTGCACGTCGTCCAGGCAAGCCGCGATCAACAGCACGCAGTCAGCCCCCAGGGCGCGGGCTTCGACGACCTGATACGGGTCAACCATAAAGTCCTTACGGATCACCGGCAGTGAACAGGCCGCACGGGCCTGCTGCAGGTAATCGTCGTGCCCCTGAAAGAAGTCGACATCGGTCAGCACCGACAGGCAAACCGCACCGCCCGCCTCGTAGCTGGCCGCAATTTCGGCTGGATGAAAGTCCTCGCGCAGCACGCCCTTGCTCGGTGACGCCTTCTTGATCTCGGCAATCACCCCCGGGCGGCGCGCGGCAGCAGCGGCCTGAATGGCCTTGGCGAAGCCACGGGTGGGCGATGCGGCCGCTACGAGCTGCTCCAGCTCGGCCAGGCTGCGCTGCTGGAGACGTTCTGCCACTTCCTCGTGCTTGCGCGCGACGATGTTTTGCAAGATGGTCGGCACGCTCATTGTGCTGCTTCCTCCCGGAACACCTCGGTGAAGGCGATAAGTTCGTTGAGTTTTTCCCGCGCCAGCCCTGAGTAAAGGGCATCAGAGGCGAGCTGGACGCCTTCAAGCAGACTGGTCGCATGATCTGCCGCGTACAACGCCGCACCGGCGTTGAGAATGATGATATCGGCCGCTTTTTCACCGGCCTCGGTTTCGCGCTTGCCGAGCGCATCGCGGATCAGCTTGAGCGAGGCCGCCGCGTCATCGACTGTCAGACCAATCAACGAGCGGCTCTTGATGCCGAGTTCTTCCGGGCTGACGTCGTACTCGCGCACTTCGCCGTCTTTCAGCTCGGCAATGTGGTTGGTCGCCGCCAGACTCAGTTCGTCCAGCCCATCCTTGGAGTGCACCACCAGCACGTGCTCGCTGCCGAGACGCTTGAGCACCTCGGCAATCGGCCGGCACAGCGCTTCGGTGAACACACCGATGACCTGATGCTTGACCCCGGCCGGATTGGTCATCGGGCCAAGCATGTTGAAGATGGTGCGCATGCCCAGTTCGCGGCGCGGGCCAATGGCGTGCTTCATGGCGCCGTGATGGGCCGGCGCAAACATGAAGCCGACACCGACGCTTTCAACACAGCGGGCAACCTGCTCGGGCGTCAGGTTGAGGTTTACGCCCGCCGCTTCCAGCAGATCGGCGCTGCCGCTCTTGCCGGATACCGCGCGGTTGCCGTGCTTGGCGACCTTGCCGCCAGCAGCAGCCACCACCAGCGCGGCGGCGGTCGACACATTGAAGATATTGGCGCCGTCGCCGCCGGTGCCGCAGGTGTCGACCAGGCGTTCAGCGTTGATCTGCACCCCGGAAGCCAGCTCGCGCATAACCATGGCCGCGCCGGTAATTTCGTCGAGGGTTTCGCTCTTCATGCGCAGGGCGACCAGAAAGCCGCCGATCTGTGCGTCTGTGCACTGGCCGGTCATGATCTGGCGCATGACATCCTGCATTTCCTCGGTGGACAGATCCAGTTGATCGACCACCTTGCCGAGGGCTGTCTTGATATCCATACCGTCTCTCCTGGCTGGTCAGCGGCGCAGGCCGCCCTGCTGCTTGAGGAAGTTTGCGAGCATCTCATGCCCCTGCTCGGACAGGATCGACTCGGGGTGGAACTGCACGCCCTCGATCATGTATTCGCGGTGGCGTACACCCATGATTTCGTCAACGCTGCCGTCTTCATGCTGGGTCCAGGCGGTCAGCTCCAGGCAGTCGGGCAGCGTATCGCGGCTGATTACCAGCGAGTGATAGCGGGTCACGGTTAGCGGGTTATTGAGGCCGGCAAACACGCCCAGGCCTTCGTGATACACCGGGCTGGTCTTGCCGTGCATGACCTGACGGGCACGCACCACATCACCGCCGAAAGCCTGACCGATACTCTGGTGGCCAAGGCAAATGCCGAGGATCGGCAGCTTGCCGGCAAAGTGCTTGAGCACCGGCACCGAGACACCCGCTTCGTTGGGCGTGCACGGACCGGGCGAGACGACGATGCGCTCGGGGTTGAGGGCTTCGATCTCGGCGACGGTCAGTTCGTCGTTGCGCACCACCTTGACGTCGGCACCCAGCTCGCCGAGGTACTGCACCACGTTGTAGGTAAAGGAGTCGTAGTTATCGATCATCAGCAGCATGGCTTTTCTCCTTTACCGGGCCGATTGTTCAGCGAGGGCAATCGCACGGAACATGGCGCGACGCTTGTTGATGGTCTCTTCCCACTCCAGCGCGGGCACCGAGTCGGCCACAATGCCGCCACCGGCCTGCACATGCAGCTCACCATCCTTGATCACCGCGGTACGAATTGCGATGGCCGTGTCCATGTTGCCGTTCCACGCCCAGTAGCCGACCGCACCGCCGTAGACGCCGCGCTTGACCGGCTCCAGCTCGTCGATGATCTCCATCGCGCGAATTTTCGGCGCGCCGGACAGGGTGCCAGCCGGCAGGATGGCGCGCAGCGCATCCATTGCGGTCAGTTCCGGCTTCAGCTGGCCCTGTACGTTGGAGACGATGTGCATGACGTTGGAATAACGCTCGATAACCATCTTCTCGGTAACCTTGACCTTGCCGATCTCGGCCACACGACCAACATCGTTACGGCCCAGGTCGATCAGCATCAGGTGCTCGGCGATTTCCTTGGCGTCGGACAGCAGGTCCTGCTCCAACGCCAGATCGGCTTCTTCGGTCGCGCCGCGCGGGCGGGTACCGGCAATCGGGCGTACCGTTACTTCGCCCTCTTCGACACGTACCAGCACCTCGGGAGAGCTGCCAACCACATGGAAGTCGCCGAAGTTGAAGAAGTACATGTAAGGCGTCGGATTCTGGCTGCGCAGCGCCCGGTACAAATCAATCGGCTCGGCCTTGAAGTCGATGCTCATGCGCTGGGACGGCACCACCTGCATGCAGTCACCGGCAAGGATGTACTCCTTGATGGTGTCGACCGCCCGCTCGTAATCCTCACGGGTGAAGCTGGCGCGGTATTCCAGGTCGGTATCGACCGGCGCAGCCAGGTCAATCAGCTTGCGCGCCGGGGTCGGCAGGCGCAGCTGCTCAAGCAGTTGATCGAGCCGGGCATTGGCCTGTTCGAAGGCATCGTCGGCGCTTGGGTCGGCAAGCACGATCGCGTGTAGCTTGCCGGCCAGGTTATCGAATACGACAACCTCATCGGACACCATCAGCAGGATGTCCGGGGTACCCAGCACATCCGGATTGACCGTCGCGGCAAGACGCGGCTCAACATAGCGCACGCAGTCGTAGCCGAAGTAGCCAACCAGTCCACCATTGAAACGCGGCAGACCCGGAATGCTCGGCACCCGATAACGGGCCTTGAAGGTTTCGACGAAATCCAGCGGATCGGCACACTCGTGGCGCTCCTGCTCGACACCGTCCACCAGCACGGTTGCGGTATGGCCGTCGACGCGCAGCACGGTACGAGCCGGCAGGCCGATAATGGAATAACGCCCCCACTTCTCGCCGCCCTGTACCGACTCCAGCAAATAGGAGTAGGCACCGTCGGCCAGTTTCAGATAGGTAGACAGCGGGGTTTCAAGGTCTGCCAGCACCTCGCGTACAACGGGTACACGGTTGCAATCCTGGGCAGCCAGGCGAAGGAATTCGTCTCGGGTCATGATCAGCCTCAAAGGCAGGGTAAGTCATACGCAAACAAGGGTGCTCGCACTCGAGAGCGAGCGAGGACAGTTCAGGTACGCCAACGCCAGCGGGCGAGCGCCTTGATAACTCTCATCAGTTTGCGATTGCTGACAAACACGGCTGATCCATCACTGGTCGGGACACCCGAGCAAGCCTATATGAGCGCGTCAAGCGAATCAACCAGCAAATCCGGGTTCTCCGAGGCAATCGGCCGCCCGTGATTGTAGCCGTAGCTGACCGCCACCACCGGCACCCCGGCCGCCTTCGCCGCCAGCACATCACTACGGGAATCGCCGACAAACAGCGCCTGCCCAGCCTCAACACCAGCCTGCTGCATGACCCAATGAAGCGCCGCCGGGTCGGGCTTCTGCACCGGCAGGGTGTCGCCACCAACCAGCCAGCGGAAATACCCGCCCAACTGCTTGTCCGCCAGCAGCTCCGGCACAAAGCGACTCGGCTTGTTGGTGATCAGTGCCAGCGGCACCTGCTCGCCTTGCAGCCGATCAAGCAACGCGCGAACTCCGGGGTAAACCGTGCTGCGCGAGTGATCTCCAGCGTAAGCCTCGAGAAACAGCGCCAGCGCCTGCTCGGTCTCAGCCTCGCCGATGTGCGAGTGTTCGATATCGCCGGCCAGCGCCCGACGCACCAGTACCCGCGCACCGTTGCCGACCCAGTGCCGAACCTGCTCGACACCCGCCGCCTCACGCCCCAGCTGAGTCAGCATCACATCCACCGCCGCCGCCAGATCCGGCACCGAGTCAATCAGAGTGCCATCCAGATCAAACATAACCAGGTTCGGCAGCTCGCCACCGAACAGCTCGCGCAGCAACGACATATCAGCGCTTGGCCTGTGCCAGCTCCGCACGCATGTTGTCGATCACCGCCTTGTAATCCGGCTTGTTGAAGATCGCCGAACCGGCGACAAAGGTGTCGGCACCGGCTTCGGCGATGGCGCGGATGTTCTGTTCATTGACGCCGCCGTCGATCTCCAGGCGAATGTCGCGACCACTGGCATCGATCAGCGCACGCGCCTCCCGCAGCTTGTCCAGCGTGCCCGGGATGAACTTCTGACCACCAAAGCCCGGGTTGACGCTCATCAGCAGCACCATGTCGACCTTGTCCATCACGTACTTGAGCGCATCCAGCGAAGTCGCCGGATTGAATACCAGGCCCGCCTTGGCACCGCCGTCCTTGATCAGCTGCAGCGAACGGTCGATGTGCTCGGAGGCTTCCGGGTGGAAGGTGATATAGCTGGCACCGGCCTCAAGGAAATCGCCGATGATGCGGTCCACTGGCTTAACCATCAGATGCACATCGATGGGCGCGGTGACGCCGTACTTGCGCAGCGCCGAGCAAACCATCGGGCCGATGGTCAGGTTCGGCACGTAGTGATTGTCCATGACATCGAAATGGACGATGTCGGCGCCGGCGGCCAGCACCCGATCAACATCCTCACCCAGGCGGGCAAAGTCAGCGGACAGAATAGACGGCGCAATGGCGTAATCGAGCATGGGAGAACCTCGGCAGGGGCAGACACGGAAATGCCGGCCAGTTTACCCTATCCGTCGTGGTTATACTCATCAGGACTTCGGACCGAGACAGCCCCATGCGCGCGCCAACCCTCATAGCCCTGCTTTGCCTTGCCGGTATCACCCAGGCCCAGGAACCAGCGGCGCCCAAACTGGACGCGGCAGCAGCCGAGCGCTCGCAAGCGCTGTCCCGTGATATCCAGTATCAGCAAGCACTCAAGCGCGAAGCGCCAACCAGCGAACAGCGGCAGCTCGAGTTCGCCGGTGAGTCCCAGCTGGGGCTGTTTCTACCTGCAGCACGCCCCGAACCACTCGGCGGCATTCTGCTGATTGCCGGTCCAGGCGAGCACGCCAACTGGCCTGAGCTGATCGGCCCCGCCCGCATCAGTCTCAGCGATGCCGGCTGGCACACCCTGGCCATCAGCTTGCCTGATGCCCCCTCTGTTCCACAGATCGACGTACCTCCCGAGCCTGCGGAGCCACCTGCTGCGGACAATGCCGCGCCACCCGAGATCGTCCCGGAGGGTGAACTGCTGGCGGCAAGCGACCAGGTTGACGCCGCGCCAGAGCCGCCGCCCGAGGCTCGCTACAGCGAGCGGGCCACGGCGCTGATCCGCGCCGGCTTACAGGTACTGGAGAGCGAAGGCGCACAGCAGGTGCACATCATTGCCCGGCGGGAGTCTGCTTACTGGGCGCTATTGGCCGCCAGCACCAGTGGACCCGACCAGCCACCGGCGACGCTCGTTCTGTATCAGTCCAGACAACCTGCGTCGTCGCCAGAGCCAAGCCTGGACAGCCTGTTCGAGAAGAACGAGCGCCCAGTGTTCGAGCTGCTCGACCTGGCTGTAACCGTTGACAGTCAACTTGCCGCAGACCACCTTCGCATCGCCCGCCGGACCGGCAACCAGGGCTACCAGCAAATGGATCTCGCAGCGATGGATCGCTCGGCCTTTGCAGACGAGATGCTCGACAAACGGCTGCGTGGTTGGCTGACCCGCCATCAGCAACCGGCTGAACCGGAGGCTGCGCCGTAGCGCCTTAACGGAACCCGCGGTGGCGGCGCAGCGTTTCGTAGGCTTGCTGAATCTGCCGGATACGCTCACCGGCGCTGCTCTGCTGGGCAGAACTAACACCGCGAGCGGCCAGCTTGTCCGGATGATGCAGGCTGAGCTGGCGGCGATAGGCCCGTTTGATCACTTCCGGCGAGTCTGCGGGGCTGACCTTGAGTATGTTGGCCGCCTGCTGAAGGCGATCCTCCTGCGCAACCGCAGCGCGACCGCCGCGCGTCTGACGGCTGTGTTGATGACGCTGATGCATCCGCTGCTGCTCGGCCTGGCCTAGCCCGGCGACTTTTGACCACCCTGCCAGCAGACCTTGAACCTCATCGCTCAGCCGCCCCGGCAGCACAGCCATCCGCCAACAGCCATCCATCAGCTCGGCAGCACGCCCCGGCTCGCGCCGACAGAACGCACGCACCACCTTGATCAAGTCATCACCCTGTTTGCCTTCATTGAAGTCACGCATGGCCTGCAGCCGGGCATCCCCCTCGAGTCGATACTGCTGCATCAGATCCCGCGCCAACTGCAGATGCGCCTGAGTCACCCGGCCACTGGCCTTGGCCAACCGTCCCAAGCAGAGAAACAGCACGCGCTCGAAACTGTTGCCGGCACTCCGCAACTGGGCCAACCGGTCAGGCAGATCCCGCCAGTGGCGCAGTTGCCAGTGGCGGTCCAGCGCGTGGCCTACCACCGCACCCAGCACGGCTCCAGGCACGGCGCCGCCAAGCCCGCCCACCACGGCGCCCAACACGGTTACCGGCCAGAGCATCCGTCAGCCCCTCGCCACGCGGTCAGCGTCGGCCAGCCGCTCTGGCGTACCGACATCGATCCAGGCGCCACGAAAATGCTCGCCACTGACCCGCCCCTGCTCCGCTGCCGCGCGCAGCAGTGGCGCCAGCGCAAAAGCCCCTTCCGGGTGCTCCGCCAGCAAGTCGGGGTGCAGTACAGCAATGCCGCTATACGTCAGGCCTACCTGCCCGGCCGCAGGGTTGCCGACTAGGCCATCGGTGAGCAAAAAGTCGCCATTAGGGTTGTGCACAGGATTATCGATCAGCACCAGATGCGCCAGCATGCCTTCCGGCAGTGCCAACTGCGCAAAGTTATACCGGGTCCAGACGTCACCATTGATCAAGATAAAAGGCGCATCGCCCAGCAGCGGCAGCGCCTTGCGAATACCGCCGCCGGTCTCCAGCGGCTCACCCTCGGCGGACCAGCGGATACGCAGACCGAAGCGCGAGCCATCCCCAAAATAACGCTCAATCTGCTCGCCCAGCCAGGCATGATTGATCACCAGTTCGGCTACCCCTGCCGTGGCCAGCGCCTCGATATGCCACTGCAACAACGGCTTGTCCGCAACCGGCAACAGCGGCTTGGGCGTGTGCAAGGTCAGCGGTCGCATCCGCTCCCCCTTGCCGGCGGCCAGTACCATCGCCCTCATCATGCGGCTAATCCCAGACTGTCGAGCAACGCGCTCAACGGCGCCAGCCGAGTGTCGGCAGCACAAGCATCACGCAGGTAGCGGACAAAGCGCGGCGCATCCTGCAGGTAATGCGGCTTGCCGTCGCGATGGCAAATCCGGGCAAAGATACCCAGCACCTTCAGGTGACGCTGCACACCCATCAGCCGCGCCTGGGCAAGGAAGGTATCCAGCTCATCCGGCACCGGCACCCCGGCCTCCCGCGCCTGCTGCCAGTAGCGCGTCAGCCATTGCGTGCGCTCGGCGGCCGGCCAGCTGAAAAAGGCGTCGGCGAACAGCGAGGTAGCGTCGTAACTGACCGGGCCGTAAAGCGCGTCCTGAAAGTCGAGCACACCCGGCTCACCTTCAGAGGTCATCAGGTTACGCGGCATATAGTCGCGGTGAACGTATACCTTGGACTCGCCGAGGTTGCTGTCGAGCAGCAGCGCCTGCACCTCGTCCCAAAGCGTTTGCTCCTCGGCTGACAGGCTGCGACCGAGCTCGCGGCTGACGTACCAGTCCGGAAACAGTGCCAGTTCGCGGCGCAGCACCGCCTCGTCGTAGTCGGGCAATACACCGGGCCGGCTGGCGAGCTGCCAGCGAATCAGGCTAGTGATCGCTGCGGCAAACATTCGCTCAAGCTCTGCTGGCGCAACGCCCTGCTCGATAGTCTGCAAATAAGTCTTGGCGCCCATGTCCTCCAGCAGCAAAAAACCCTGCTGCAGGTCCTCGGCGAACAACTGCGGCACCCGCACGCCAGCGTTCTGCAGCAACCGGGTAATGCGAACAAAGGGTTCGGTATTTTCATGCTCGGGTGGCGCATCCATGATGATCAGGCTGCGGCCAGCCGCCTGCCAGCGAAAGTAGCGGCGAAAGCTGGCGTCGGCGCTGGCGGGCACCAGCTCACCGGCAGGCAGCTCAGCCCAGCCGAGGGCAGCTGCAGCGCGCGGTAGCGCCTGATCCAGCCAAGGTTGCATCTGTTGCAGTCGTGAATCCATCGTTCTCCCACTTCAGCATCTACCCGGGCACTGGCCCGGTGGCATTAATTCGGTACATTCCTAGATCAGGCATCGCGTGTTGCTTTATTATCCGTTATCTTGCTCGACTGACACAGCATGCAGATTGCATTCTCCTCGCACAAGGCGTCGCGAGCACGCACCGACTGGAAGCCCGGACAATTACATAATGGCCTACCGTACTCCTCCCTTTCGCTCCTCCTTTCCGATGTTGCTGGCCAGTTCGCTGCTGTTAATACAGCCGCTGAGCTCGGTAGCAGCCAATCAGGTCCAGTGCCGGCCGGCCGGCAACAGCTGGTCCTGCGAGCCGCTGCAACCCCGGGGCGAATTGCCGCCCAGACCACCACGACCGGCACCGGCCCCTGCGCCCTTGACCGACAGCGTGGTCAAGAGTGCCGATACGGCAGCGCCGCTCAGCGGCGGGCGGGCAACGCCCAGTACCGACTTTACTCGTCTGGACTGGGTTCCGCGCGAGCAGTTGAGCAGCGAGCAACAGGCAGCCATTGCGCCCTACTGCGGTGGCACCTACGTCGAGCCGGAACGCAGTGGCCGCGACGACTCCACGCCCTTTGACCAACTGCCGGTCTATGCCTCTGCCGACTCCAGCCGCTTCGAACAGGGTAACCAGACCGGCGTACTGCAGGGCGACGTGCTACTGCGCCAGGGCCGCCTGCAGGCCCGCGCCGACCAGGCCAGTTTTGATCAGGCCAACGCCCAGGCGGTACTCGAAGGCAACGTTCGCCTGCGCGATCAGGGCGTGCTGGTTTTGGGCGACAGCGCATCCATGCGCATCGACAACGGCGAGACCCGCATCGACGGCGTGGAATACGTCGTCCACGACGCGCGCGCGCGCGGCACAGCCGAAACGCTGCGGCGGCGGGACGACGCCGTCATCGTCATCAGCGACGGCAGCTACACCACCTGCGAGCCGGGTGAAAATACCTGGTCACTGCACGGCAAGGACATCGAGCTGGACCGTGAAACCGGCTGGGGCGAGGCCAAGCACGTCACCTTGCGGGTCAAGGACGTACCGGTGTTCTACACCCCGTACATGTACTTCCCGATTGATGACCGCCGGCAGACCGGCCTGCTGACCCCGTCGTTCAGCTATTCGTCCGACAACGGCACCGAAATTGAAACGCCGTACTACATCAACATTGCCCCGAACTATGACGCCACCCTGTATCCGCGTTATCTGTCTGAACGCGGGCTGCAGATGGAAGGGGATTTCCGCTATCTGCACGACGATGACGAAGGCACCCTGACCGCCGCGTTCCTGAATGACAGCAAATACGGCGAAAACCGCTGGTTGTATGGCTGGCAGCATGAAGGTGGCCTGAAAAGCCGCTGGAGTACCGAAGTCGATTACACCGACATCAGCGATCCATACTACTTCCAGGATCTCGACACCGCACTCGAAGCCCGCTCCGGCACCTATGTCAACCAGCGCGCAGGCATCACCTATCGTGGCGACGGCTGGCGCTTCCAGGCAGCCGTACACGGCTATGAGCTGGCAACCATTACCTCGGTTACCCCGTACGAACGCCTGCCGCAACTGCGCCTCGACGGTGCCAACTGGCTGGGCGACACTGGCCTGCGCTTTGGCTACAACGCCGAGTACGCCTATTTTGATCGCAACCTGAGCAACGGCTTCCTGACCGGCAAGGACGGCATCCAGTTCGACAGTGCTGGCCAGCCAATTCTGACCGCAGACGAAAACCTAGTCGGCCTGCAACGGGCAACCGGCCACCGCGTCGTGGTCAGCCCAAGTATCAGCTATCCGTGGCGTAACAGCTGGGCCTTTGTCACACCGAAAGTACGCACTCAGAGCACCTACTACGATCTGAACTTCGATTCGCGTGCCGACGGCTTCGACTACGCTGGCGCCAACAACAACCCGTCCAGCACCATCCCGGTCGCCAGCCTGGATACCGGTCTGTACTTTGATCGCGCCACCAGCTGGTTCGGCCGCAACCTGCGCCAGACCCTGGAACCACGCGCGTTCTACCTGTACGCCGCAGACGAGGATCAGGACGATCAGCCGCTGTTCGACACCAACCAGAACACCTTCAGCTACAGCTCACTGTTCCGCGATAACCGCTTCAGCGGCAACGACCGGGTCGCCGACGCCAATCAGCTGTCTCTGGGTCTGACCAGTCGCGCCCTGGAAGCCAATGGCACCGAACGCGCCCGCGCCAGTTTCGGCCAGGTGTTCTACTTCCGCGACCGCAATGTGCAACTGCTGGATACCGACGGCGTAGCACGCGACGCAGAGAAGTCCTCGTCCTCGGCCTACGCGGCCGAAGCTATGTACCAGGTCAGTGATGCCTGGCGCCTGAACGCCGACGTCATCTGGGACCCGGACGACAGCACCAGCGATGCCGGCAGCGTATTTGCCCACTATCAGCCCGAGCCCCGCAAGGTGCTGAACATGGGCTACCGCTACCGCAACAACATCAACACCTATAACGCCCTGACCGGCACCTTCCAGCGCGACCCGGACAGCCGTATCGACCAGTCCGACCTGTCGTTCATGTGGCCGCTCAACCCGCAGTGGAGCCTGATCGGTCGCTGGCAGCATGACTTTGCCGAGGATCGAACCCTGGAAGCCTTTGGCGGTCTTGAGTACGACAGCTGCTGCTGGAAACTGCGTGTCGTCAACCGCTACTGGGTTGACTACAACGAGTTCGAATCCGTCGCCACCGATGATGCGAACCGCGGCATCTTCCTGCAGATTGTCCTCAAAGGGCTCGGCAGCGTGAGCGGCAATGAGGTGGAAAGCCTCCTTGACGATGGTATCCCCGGTTACAGAGAGCGTGAAGATAATGCATTTTAAGTTGATGACGGCCCTGAGCCTGTGTGCGGGCATTTTTCTCAGCAGCACAGCCCAGGCCGCCGTAGAGCCGCTGGACCGCGTCGCCGCGATCGTCGACAACGACGTCGTAATGGCTAGCCAGGTCGATGAGCGCATGGCCTCCGTGCGCCAGCAGTTCGCCCAGAACAATACCCCCGCGCCGACCGACAGCGAGCTACGCTCGCAGGTACTTGATCGCCTGATTCTGGAGAGCATCCAGCTGCAGATGGGCGAGCGCGCCGGCATCACCATCGATGATGCTTCCCTTGATCAGGCGGTACAGCAGATCGCCGCCCGCAACGGCGTTACTCCGGAGCAGTTCCGTGCCGCCCTGGCCCGTGATGGCATCAACTTCAGCCAGTTACGCGAGCAGATCCGCCGCGAGATGATCATCAACCGGGTGCGTCAGCGCCGGGTACGGGACAACATTCAGGTGACCGATCAGGAAGTGCGCAACTTCCTCAATTCCGAGGTTGGCAAGTATCAGACCTCGGCGGATTATCGCCTGGCGATGATCGTGCTGCCGCTGGCCGAGAACGCCAGCCCAAGCGAAGTGGAGAAGGTTGGCCGTGCCGCCACCGATATTTATCGTCAGCTGCAGAGTGGCGCCGACTTCAACACGCTGGCAGCCAGCCGCTCCGCCGGTGATACCGCGCTGGAAGGCGGCGAACTGGGCTGGCGCAAGGCTGCTCAGCTGCCGCCGCCCTTTGCCCGCGCCGTTGATGCACTGGATATTGGTGGCGTGACCCAGCCGATGCGCTCGCCCGCCGGTATTCACATCCTCAAGCTGCTGGATCGCCGTGGTGGCGAAGGCCAGATGGTCGAGGAATTCCACGTCCGTCATATCCTGATCAAGCCGAGCGAAATCCGCAGCGAAGGCGAAGCAGCGCAGCTGACCCAGCGCATCTATGATCGCATCAAGGCTGGCGAGTCCTTTGCCGCTCTGGCAAAAGCCTATTCGGAAGATCCGGGCACCGCACTCAATGGCGGCGACCTCGACTGGGTTACCCCGGATGCCATGACCCCCGAGTTCGGCGAAGTCATGACCACCACCCCCGAAAACACCCTGTCCCGTCCGTTCCAGACCCAATACGGCTGGCACATTCTGGAAGTGCTCGGCACCCGCAACGTCGACATGACCGACGAGATGCGTGAGCAGCAGGCTATCAATCTGATTCGCAGCCGCAAGTACGAAGAAGAACTGCAGACCTGGTTGCTGCAGATTCGTGACGAGGCTTACGTCGAGATCAAAAACGGGTGAATCCGGCACGCCTGGCCATTACCGCCGGAGAACCGGCGGGCATTGGCCCCGACCTGTGCCTGATGCTTGCCCAGCAGCCCTCACCCTGCGAGCGCGTGGTTATTGCCGACCCGCACATGCTGCGCGAGCGTGCTCAACAGCTCGGCCTGACGGTCGAGCTGTTGCCGTTTGATCCAGACGCCCTGCCCACTGCCCAGGCGGCCGGCCAGCTATGCGTGCTGCCGGTATCGCTTGGCGCGCCCTGCCTGCCCGGCCAGTTGAATGCGGACAACGCTGCCTACGTGCTGGAGACTCTGCGCCTTGCTGGCGAAGGCGCCCTAAACGGCCGGTTCGACGCCATCGTGACCGCGCCGGTACACAAGGGCATCATCAACGAAGCGGGGGTCCCCTTTTCCGGTCACACCGAGTTCTTCGCCGAGCAGACAGCCACCGAGCAGGTGGTAATGATGCTCGCCTGTCCCGGCCTGCGCGTCGCCCTGGCCACCACGCACCTGCCACTGCGGCAGGTTGCTGATGCCATTACCGGGCCGTTGATCGAGCGCGTCGTGCGCATCCTGCACAGCGACCTAGTCAACAAGTTTGGTCTGAGCGACCCGCGTATTCTGGTCTGCGGCCTCAATCCGCACGCGGGTGAAGATGGCCACCTCGGTCGTGAGGAGCTGGATATCATCATTCCGGCACTTGAGCGCCTGCGCAGCGAGGGCATCCAGTTGATCGGACCATTACCGGCCGACACCCTGTTCACCCCCAAGCATCTTGATCACGCCGACGCGGTGCTCGCCATGTACCACGATCAGGGGCTCCCGGTACTCAAGCACAAGGGCTTCGGCAACGCCGTCAACATTACTCTGGGTATGCCGATCATTCGCACCTCGGTTGATCACGGCACCGCCCTCGACCTGGCCGGAACCGGTCAGGCCAACCCGGGCAGCCTGCAGGTTGCCATCGATACCGCCATCCAGATGATCAACGCCCGGAGGGCTGTATGAGTCAGTTTCCCCAACACAAGGCGCGCAAGCGCTTTGGTCAGAACTTCCTGCACGACGCCGGTGTCATCGACCGCATCATTCGCTCGATCCGCCCGCGCGAAACCGATCATCTGGTCGAGATCGGCCCCGGCCAGGGCGCCATCACCTCGGGCTTGCTGGCCAGTGGTGCGCGCCTTGATGTGGTCGAGCTGGACAAGGATCTGCACCCGATCCTGATGGGCCAGTTCGGTTTCCTCGACCGCTTCCGCCTGCACAAGGGCGACGCGCTGAAGTTCAACTTCCGCGAACTGGCCGCCGACGGCGAGAAGCTGCGCATCGTCGGCAACCTGCCATACAACATCTCCACGCCGCTGATGTTCCACCTGCTGGAGCAGTCGGACTGCGTCGAAGACATGCACTTCATGCTGCAGAAGGAAGTGGTGCAACGGCTGGCTGCAACCGCCGGCATGAACCACTACGGCCGCCTCGGCATCATGGTGCAGTATCACTGCCGGGTGGAGCACCTGTTTGATGTCGGGCCCGGTGCCTTCAATCCAGCACCCAAGGTCGACTCGGCCATCGTCCGGCTGATCCCGCACGCCACCCTGCCGCACCCGGCCGATGACGTGGAAGTGCTTGAGATCCTGGTGCGCGACGCCTTCAACCAGCGCCGCAAGACCCTGCGCAACACACTCAAGTCGCTGCTCAGCACTGAAGAGATCGAAGCCGAAGGCATCGATCCGGGCACCCGTCCGGAGCAGGTCGACCTGGCCGGTTTCGTGCGCCTGGCTAACCGCCTGACTCGCAAGCGGGCAGGCAACGCATGAGCGGCGAGCAGCAGTACGCCGTCGAAGTGACGGTGCAGACCCGCTACCTGCCGGAGCAATCCGACCCGCAGAAGAAACGCTTTGCCTTTGCCTACACTATCAGCATCCACAATTGGGGCGCGGTGGCGGCACAGCTGCTGCACCGCCACTGGCTGATCACCGACGGTAACAACAAGCAACAGCGAGTTGATGGCCCCGGCGTGGTTGGCGAACAACCCCTGGTCGAGCCGGGCGAGGCGCACACCTACACCAGCGGTTGCATGCTAGAGACGCCGGTTGGCACCATGGAAGGCAGTTATGACATGCGCGCCAGCGATGGCCACACGTTCAGCGCCAGCATTCCACGCTTTCGCCTGGCACAACCCAACGCACTGAATTGATCGGTTAGTACTCCCATGACCACCTACGCCGTCGGCGACATCCAGGGCTGCCTCAAGCCGCTCCAATGCCTGCTCAGCGAGGTAGGCTTCAACCCGTCCAAGGACGTGCTCTGGTCCGTTGGCGATATGGTCAACCGCGGCCCTGACTCGCTCGGCACACTGCGTTTTCTCAAGCAGCTGGACAATGCCTGTGTTGCGGTTCTGGGCAATCATGACCTGCACCTGCTGGCCGCCAGCCGCGCTGGCAGCCGCTTGCGCAAGTCCGACACCCTCAAGCCCCTGCTCAAGGCCGACGACCGCGTCGCCCTGCTCGACTGGCTGCGCGAGCGACCGCTTGCCCACGTCGATACCGAGTTGGGATACGTCATGACCCACGCCGGAATACCGCCGATCTGGACCGTCCAGCAGACCATGGAACTGGCCGCCGAGGTGGAGACCATTCTGCGCTGTGACAAGCGCCTGCCGGACTACCTGGACGAGATGTACGGCAACGAACCGGCACGCTGGAAACAGGGTCTCAAGGGCATCGACCGGCTGCGCGCGATCACCAATTACCTGACCCGGATGCGCTTTTGCAAACCGGACGGCACCCTGGAATTCAAATCCAAGGAGGGACTGGATACCACGCCAAAGGGTTTTGCGCCCTGGTTCCGCTACCCGCGCCATGACCCGGATATCCAGGTAGTGTTCGGCCACTGGGCGGCGATCGAAGGCCGCACCGGCGTGCAGGGGGTGCACGCATTGGACACCGGCTGCGTCTGGGGCGGCCGAATGACCCTGATGAACCTGGAAACCCAAGAGCTGCACCACTGCGACTGCACGACCTGAGAGGAACCAGCATGAGCGATTTCAAACGCATCGATCCACAGGCCGCCAGCCAACTGATCGCGAACAGCGCCCAACTGGTCGACATCCGCGATCCGCAAAGCTTCGACTTCGGCCACATTCCCGGTGCAGTGCGCCTGGACAACGACAACCTCGCCGACTTCGTCGCCAACGCCGACCAGCAGGCGCCCCTGATCGTTTGCTGCTACCACGGCAACTCCAGCCAGGGCGCCGCCGCCTATCTGGCCAGCATCGGTTTTGCCGACACCTACAGCCTGGACGGCGGCTTTGATCTGTGGCGGCAGACTTATCCGGAGCGAGTTAGCTGCGAGTAAGGTTTCAGCGCGTTGCTTTTAGTCTCAACATCGCGCCGCTGTCGACTCCGCCTTTCGCCTTTTACGGCGAGTTAAGGGGGGCTGCTTGCCCTGCCCCCCTTAACAATCCCCCGGGGCACCCGGCTACGCGGCCCTTCGGGTTCGCTGCGTTGCTCGGGCTAACGGGGGCCGGCAGAACTCGTCGCTGCGCTCCTCAAACATGCTGCCGTCCCATTTCCCGTCAGCCCTGCGCTACTCGCCCGCGTAAACGGGACGAACCCCAGTGCACACTCGCCCACCCGATCCTCAACGAAGCACTGATCCTGCGTACTGCAGGACCGCGCGATGACAACAGCACTTGTGCGCAGCAACCAAAACCCATTCCACAACCCACACAAACAACTCGCCCGCAAGCCACGCCAGACGCGGCCTCACACTCCTGCAACACAATTCCTTGCTAAATCTTCTGTTGCACTGCGTATTTGCATCTATCCTGAAATCAGGCGAATCAAGAAAGAGAACGTCGGTCTGCCGGCTTCCGATAAACACGGGAGCCTGCCGGATCCTCCGTCCGGCCAGTCACCGATTGGCCGCCCGGCGCCTCCGACAGACTCCTGACCATGCCCGCAGTTGCGCCTTGGGGGATTCACGCATCAGGAAATGCCGTCGCCCGGTAAAGCGCGTCATGCGGGCTGCTGCCCGGAAGCGCCAGACCTCTTATCTGGTAACAGCGAGGTCGTGTCATGAGCATATTCAGCCATTTCCAGAACCGCTTTGAAGCCACCCGGCAAGAGGAGTACAGCCTTCAGGAATACCTGGAACTCTGCAAGACTGACCCTACCGCCTACGCGACCGCCGCCGAGCGCCTGCTGATGGCCATCGGCAAGCCCGAATTGGTCGACACCTCCCTCGACCCACGCCTGTCACGCATTTTTTCCAACAAGGTCATCAAGCGTTACCCGGCCTTCGCCGACTTCCACGGCATGGAAGACGCCATCGAGCACATCGTCTCCTTCTTCAAGCACGCTGCCCAGGGGCTGGAAGAACGCAAGCAGATTCTCTACCTGCTTGGTCCGGTCGGCGGCGGCAAGTCATCGCTGGCCGAAAAACTCAAAGAGCTGATGCAGCAGGTGCCCTTCTACGCGATCAAGGGCTCGCCGGTGTTTGAGTCACCGCTCGGGCTGTTTAACGCCAGCGAAGACGGCGCCATTCTGGAGGAAGACTTCGGCATCCCGCGGCGCTACCTCAACAGCATCATCTCGCCCTGGGCGGTAAAACGCCTGCACGAATACAACGGCGATATTTCCCAGTTTCGCGTGGTCAAGCTGTATCCCTCGGTGCTGCAGCAAATAGCCGTCGCCAAGACCGAACCCGGCGACGAAAACAATCAGGACATCTCCTCGCTGGTCGGCAAGGTCGATATCCGCAAGCTAGAAGAGTTCCCGCAGAACGACCCCGACGCCTACAGCTACTCCGGCGGTCTGTGCCGGGCCAACCA